>NZ_JASPFL010000001.1:630000-3507500 GCF_036855945.1 Sphingomonas sp. LR59 | reverse complement strand
ACTTACGTCATCATCCGGTATTAGCAGTCGTTTCCAACTGTTATTCCGAACCAAGGGGCAGATTCCCACGCGTTACGCACCCGTGCGCCACTAAGGCCGAAGCCTTCGTTCGACTTGCATGTGTTAGGCATGCCGCCAGCGTTCATTCTGAGCCATGATCAAACTCTCAAGTTTATGTCACCAGCCAATCGCAGTGGAATTCCACGATCAACCAGCTCATCTCAAGGAGCCGCTCTGCACAATATCATTCAGACGACCGCCCCGGTGCGAACACCAAAACGACCGTCCATTACATATGGAATATGTGAAGGACATATGAGAACGACTTAGCTTTAAACGATACCCCGAAGCCTTGAGGACCCCGAGAACCGCAAGCCGCCGCCCACATGTCCCTTCATCTTAACCTACAATGTCAAACAGCCGACAAAAATACCGACACTCGCATAACCCTCCCTTCCGAGAAAGCTTGCAGCATCTGGTTTTTTGCGACCACCGCGGTAACCACTAAGGCACTCCGCTGCGGTGACACCCCTCTAAGCGGGGTTCCGATTCGCGTCAAACACAATCTTTCACATTTGTGGCAATTTTCTCGAGTTGGCGCGTTTATGACGCCCCACACCCCCTGCCGGTGCTGACGAAGCGCTTGTAACTGCACTTCATTCCGCCGCCGGAGATCGCCAAAGGATGCCCCCGCGTCCTGTGGCACGCACCATCCGTCCTTAGGGCCTCGCCTTAAGCGCTTGTGAAGGCCCATATCGCTACATGCCCGATACGATGGATACCGCGATCCCTGCCCCCCGCCGGCGAACGTGCCCGAGACCCTGTCGGCGCCCGGGTCCTCGGACGCGCCGGGCGCGCCCTCCGGACCAACCTCGCTCGCCGGGCAGGTCCGCAGCGCGCTCATATGGCGATCGGGCAGCCAAATCGTCGCGCAGATGGTGCAGTGGTGCGCGACCTTCCTGGTTATCCGCATCTTGGCGCCTGCCGATTACGGCCTGTTCGCGATGTGCCAGGTGGTTCTCACCTTCATGGCGATGCTCAACGGCTATGGCTTGGCGAGCGGGCTGATCCAGCAAAAGGAGATCAGCGAGCGCGAAGTCCGGCAGCTGTTCGGGATGCTGATCGTTTTGAACATCGGGCTTGCCGTCGCGCAGCTCTCACTCGCACCACTCGCCTCCGCCTATTATCGCCAGCCGATCGTCGGCGACATGCTCCGCGTCCAGGCGCTGCTCTATCTGACGACCCCCTTCATCGCGCTCCCGTATGCGCTGCTCTCGCGGGCGATGGATTTCCGTCACCAGGCCAAGGCTAACATCACCGCGTCGATCGCCTCGGCCAGTGCGGCGCTCGGCGGTGCGCTCTATGGTCTCGGGGTATGGACTTTGGTACTGGCGCCGATCGTGCTGTTTAGCGTGCGCGGCGCGATGATGACGTGGAGCGCGCGGTCGCTGGTCTGGCCGAGCTTTGACTTTCGCGGCGCGGGGACGATCGCGCGCTATGGCGGGGTTATGGCGGCGGGGCAGCTGTTCTGGTTCCTGCAGAGCCAGACCGACGTGTTCATCGCCGGGCGGAGCTTTTCGCCGCACATGCTCGGCATCTATACGACCAGCCTGTTCCTCACGCAGATCTTCGTCTCGAAATTCGTGCCGCCGCTGAACGAGGTCGCCTTCTCCGCCTATGCGCGGATGCAAGCCGATCCCGACGCGATCGGGCGCGCGTTCGTGAAGGGGGTGCGGATGGTGATGATCGTCGCGATGCCATTCTACATGGGGCTGGCCGCCACCGCCGAGCCGCTGGTGCTGACCGTGCTGGGCGACAAATGGCGCGAGACGGCGCCCATCGTCCACCTGCTCGCGCTGGCGATGCCGTTCATGACGTTGCAGGTGTTGTTCACGCCGGCGTCCGACGCGCGCGGCCGTCCGGGGATCGGCGTCCAGAACGGCGCGGTTGGTGCAATGATCCTGACCACGGCGTTTCTAGTCGGCGTACAATGGGGCCCTACCGGCATGGGCATCGCGTGGATAACGGCGTATCCGCTCTACCTGGCGATCAGCGCATGGCGGACGCTGCCGGTAATCGGGGTGCGCGCGCGAGACGTGGCGCGGGCGGTCGCATCACCGGCGCTGGCGGCGATCGCGATGGCGCTGATCGTCGGGCTGGTGGATCGCGGCCTGCCGCCGCTCGACGCGCATTGGCGGCTGTTGGTCCTCGTGGCTATCGGCGCAGCGGTCTATGCGGCGTCGATGCTGATCTTTGCGCGGGCGACGATGCGCGAACTGATCGCCGTGGTGCGGAAGCAACCTGTCGCTGCCTAGTTTAGCCCCCTGGTTTAGCCCCCTGATCTAGGCGGACTGAATGTATTCGCGCATCGCTGCGGCATCGGCTTCGATCCGGTCGATGCGGTATTTGACCAGGTCGCCGATCGAGACGAAGCCGACCAGCGTGTCGCCGTCGATCACCGGCAGATGGCGGATGCGGCGCTGAGTCATCAGCGACAGCGCGCCGATCGCGGACTCGTTCGGCCCGACCGACTTCACCGCGGTAGTCATCACATCGGCGATCCGCCGGTCCAGCGCCGCGGCCCCGTCCGATTGCAGGCAGTGGATGACATCGCGTTCGGAGAATATGCCGACCACCCGGTCGCCATCGAGCACCGGTGCCGCGCCGATCCGCTTCTCTGCGAGCAGCGCCACCGCCTCCGCCACAGTGGAGTCCGGGTGGAGCGACTCTATGCCGCCCTTTCGGTCCTTCAGGATCGCCGCGATCGTCATCTTCGCCTCTCCTCATATGCGTCTGGTGCGCCTGACTTGAGGAAACCATGTTTGCGCGGCAATGTGAAGCGATGACCGATCGACTGCCTGAACCACCGGCCGGGTTGGACGACCCGCATTATGCGGCGTTCGCATGGGCGCGGTTTCGCGCGATCATGGCGTGGATGGTGCTGGCGGCGGCGATCTGCGTCGCGGCGGTGATTGCGGCGATGGCGCATCTGCAGGGGCCGCTGCATCTGGTGACGATGCTGGCCGTGATCGGCGGGGTCGGCGGATCGGTGATGATGGCCGGGCTGCTGATGGGACTCGCGTTCCTGAGTTCGGGAAGCGGGCATGACGAGGATGTCGCGCGGATCGATTGAGCGCACGCCGATCATGACGTCGATCAGACGTCGAACATGACAAAGGCCGGTGTCGCGTGACGCGGCACCGGCCCTTTCAGGTCTCAGCTATGCCCCGGATCAGTCCGGGATGACGGCTTCAGCCTGCGACCTCGTCCGGTACCGCACGAACGCGGCGACGGCGGGGCTTTTCTTCCGGCGCCGCATCGGTAGCGGTCGCTTCGGTCGCCGGCGTTGGCGCCGGCGTTATGGCCGAGATGCCGAGCGATGGCGGCAGGCGGTCCGCATCGAATGCGGTCGGTGCTGCATCTTCGGTCGCAACGGGTGCGTCGAGGCTGCGATCGCGGCGCGGGCGACCGCGACGGCGGGGCTGCTCCTCGGTGGCCGCGGCGACAGGCGTCGTCGTCTCGACGGCTTCGATCGGCTGGGCAGCCTGCTCCGGGGCTTCAGTTACCGAACGGACCGCGTCGGCTTCCGAATCCTGGTTGGCGTTGGCGACCTGGACGCTGGTGCGCGGCGTGCGACGGATCGTCTCACGCTGCGGCGCATCGCGGTAGTCGGAGCGGGGCTCGCGGACCTGCTCGTCGCGGGGCTGGGTCTCGCGCGATTGGTTCTCACGGGCCTGGTTCTCACGGGCCTGTGCCTCGCGCGCCTGACCCTGCTCTTCGCCGCTACGCTCGTCGCGCTGCTGCGTATCGCGGGGAGCGTTGCGCTGGTTGCGCTGGCCTTCGCCACGAACGCGGTCTTCGCGCTGACCGTCGTTGCGCGACTGGCCCTCGTTACGCTGGCCCTCGTTACGCTGACCTTCGTTACGCTGGCCTTCATAACGGGTGTTCTCGTACCGCGGGCGCTCTTCGCGCTGCGGCCGGTCGTCGCGCTGCGGACGATCTTCGCGGTTCTGCGTGTCGCGATTCTGGCGGGGCGCGCTCTGGTACTGGCCGTTCTGGCCGCCATTCTGCTGCTCAGCCGAAGCCTGCCCCTGCTGCTCGCCCGAGCGGATCGGTTCGCCCTCGTCGCCGTAATCGTCGTCGCCGTCGAGATCGAACGGCTGCTGGCGACGCGGCTGCTGCTGCGCCTGCGGCTGGCTCTCTTCGAAGCGGGCGCGGGTTTCGCTCAGGACGCGGAAATAATGGTCCGCGAACTGGAGGTAATATTCGATGTTGACGCGGTCGCCCTGCTGCTGCGCGTCGCGCGCGAGGTTCTTGTACTTCTCGTACAGCTGACTCGCGTTGCCGCGCGCGCGGCTGTCGATGCGGTTGCCGGTATCGCGACCACCCTGGCCGCCACCGCCGCCACCCTGGCGTTGACCGCCACCACTACCGCCGCCGCCATTATTATTGTTGCCACGACCGCGACGGCGGCCGGCTTGCCGGTTGTTGATCAAGCTTGTGTCCTCAGTCGTCGAACCAAAATCTGGTCGTGCTCCGAAATGCGGTGCAAACCCCCGTCGCGCACCGACGATCTAGACGAGATCGGTGCGTCGAACTTGCCAGGGCCGCCGGACTGCAGCGACCTCAAAGCGAAAGATGCGGGTCATCGCTCTAAGCCGACCAATCGTCGAGAGTGCGTGCCCCTGCCCGCGTGATAGCGGGCGGAAAGGCCATACTACAAGCGAAAACTGCCGGTTAGCGCCGTATTCCTGTCGTCGCGACCAGCGCGCGGGGGTTGTTTCCATAGTCGTGGTGGAGCGCGACGTGCAAACTCTGCGCTTTGAGGAGTGCGGTGACGGAGGTGGCTTGCGTCGATCCGATCTCGATGACGGCCGCGCCACCGGGGGCGATCAGTGCGGGGAGTTGCTCGGCAAGGATGCGGTAGTCGTCGAGACCGTCGCGGCCGGCGAACAGCGCGGCGTGCGGTTCGTGGTCATGGACTTCGGCCGGGAGCTGCTCGTCGGTGGCTATATAGGGCGGGTTGGCGAGGATCAGGTCGAACTGGCCGGCGATCGCGCTGGCCCAGCTCCCTCGGATGAAGCGGGCGCGGTCGGTCATGCCGAGGGTGACGGCGTTGGCGCGGGCGTAGTCGAGCGCTTGCGGGGAATAGTCGACGCCGAGGCCTTGGGCGGGCCATTCATCGAGCGCTGCGAGGAGTAGCGTGCCGGGGCCGGTGCCGAGGTCGAGCACCGTCGTGGGCGCTTGGCCGGCAAAGTGTTTTTGCGCGGCGATGAGGAGCGTTTCGCTGTCGGCGCGGGGAACGAGCGCGCCGGGGCCGACGGCGAGGTCGATCGACCAGAAGCCGCGGGTGCCCGTGATGTAGGCGATCGGCTCGTGGCTGAGCCGGCGTTCGACGAGCGCGGCGAAGCTCTCGGGGACGGTGTAGCGATCCGGATCGAGGAGGATCGCGTTGCGCTCGACGCCGAGCGCGTGCGCCATCAGGAGTTCCGCGTCGAGGCGGGGGTGGCGGAGAAGGTGAGGCGCGCAGCGGCGGTGGCGATCGCCAAACTTACCCCCCGCCCGCTTGCGGGAGGGGGTTGGGGGTGGGCACGCGCTCACCGCGGACACACCGGTTGCGATAGGTCGAAAGACCCAAGCTCAACGCCCCTCTGGAACCGGCCGCGAGCCCACCCCGGCCCCCTCCCGCTTGCGGGAGGGGGAAGTAGGAGGGCTCAGCCATCCAGCTGTGCCAGGCGGTCCGCTTCGTCCTGCGCGATCAGCGCGCCGATCAGTTCGTCCATTTCCCCCGCGACGATCTCCGGCAGGCGGTGCAGCGTTAGGTTGATGCGGTGATCGGTCACGCGACCTTGCGGGAAATTGTACGTCCGGATCCGTTCCGAACGATCGCCCGAGCCGACCATCGACTTCCGCGCGCCTGCCCGCTCGGCATGCAGCCGGTCGCGTTCCGCCTCGTACAGCCGCGTCCGGAGCACGCGGAGGGCCTTGGCCTTGTTCTTGTGCTGCGACTTCTCGTCCTGCTGGATCACCGTCAGCCCGGTCGGGATGTGGACAATACGTACGGCGCTGTCGGTGGTATTAACCGACTGCCCGCCCGGCCCCGACGAGCGATAGACGTCGATGCGCAGGTCCTTGTCGTCGATCTTGACGTCGACCTCCTCCGCCTCGGGCAGCACCGCGACGGTCGCCGCCGAAGTGTGGATCCGGCCGCCCGCTTCGGTTGTGGGCACGCGCTGAACGCGGTGGACGCCGCTCTCGAACTTCAATTTGGCGAACACGCCCTGGCCGGTGACGCTCGCGACGACTTCCTTGAAGCCGCCCGCATCAGACGACGAGCCCGAGATCATCTCGACCCGCCAGCCCTGCGACTCGGCATAGCGCTGGTACATGCGGAACAGGTCGCCCGCGAACAGCGCCGCCTCGTCGCCACCGGTGCCGGCGCGGACCTCGAGCATCGCCGAGCGATCGTCGGCTGAGTCGCGCGGCAACAGCGCGAGCGCGAGTTTGCGGTCCGCGGTTTCGAGCAGCGTGCGGTTCTCGTGCAGCTCGTCCGACGCCATCGCGCGCAGTTCGTCGTCGGCATCCTCGGCCATGAACGCGAGGCTCTCCGCCTCCTGCCGTAGTCGCCGCACTTCGGTGGCGGCCTGGGCGACAGGTTCGAGCTCGGCATATTCCTTCGACACCGCGACGAAGCGGTCGGAGGGGAGATCGCCGGTCGACATCAGGGCCTGCAACTCGTCACGCCGCGCCTCGATCGCGCGGATGCGGTCGGGGGATATCTGGGTCATCAAATCCTCCCCGGCACGGGGAGGGGGACCGTCCGAAGGGGGTGGAGGGGGCGGGCCCCAGGTGTTGCGCGACGTGGAAGCCCCCTCCGTCAGTGCCGCGCACTGCCACCTCCCCGTGCCGGGGAGGATTTGCGGATGAGCCATCACGACAGCAGCGTCTTCAATTGGGCCTCAAGCGCTTCGGCTTCAGACCCGAGCATCTTCAACTTTCGAACGACTTCGCCGTCGGCACGACGAACGCTCACGATTGCCTGTGGGACTGCCTTGACGGCCTTGTCGAAGCGTTTTTTCGGCGAACCGGAAGCAACCATATCTCCGGACACTCCATTTCGCCTGAGGTCGGAAATCAGGGCGATCGCATCGAGACTTGAGTCGTCGTCCTCTGCAACGACGATGACTTGGGCGCGCTGCTCAGCCGGTTCATCCAGCAACATAGCCAGCCGCTCGACACCAGCAGCCCAACCCACGCCCGCCGTCTCCGGCCCGCCGAGCGAGCCGATCAACCCGTCGTACCGGCCGCCCGCGAGCACAGTTCCCTGCGAGCCCAACCGGTCGGTCACGAACTCGAACGCGGTGTGGCGATAATAATCGAGGCCCCGCACCAGCCGCGCGTTGCGCTCCCACGCGACACCCGCCGCATCGAGCCCGGCGGTCACCGCCTCGAAGAACGCACGCGCCTCGGGCGTCAGATACGCGTCGATATCCGGCGCACTGTCGGCGATCGGGCGGTCGCGCGGGTCCTTCGAGTCGAGGATTCGCATCGGGTTCTTCTCGAGCCGGGTCAGGCTGTCCTCGGACAGTTCGCCGCGATGCGCCTCGAAATGCGCCACCAGCGCTTCGCGCCACGCGTCGCGCGTAGCCGCGTCGCCGAGCGTGTTGAGCTGGAGCGTCACGCCGTCGGAAATGCCGAGTTCACGCAGCAACTGATCCGCGAGCACGAGCAGTTCGACGTCCGCTGCCGGTTCCGCGGCACCGATCACCTCGGCGTCGATCTGGTGGAACTGCCGGAAGCGCCCCTTTTGCGGACGCTCGTAGCGGAACACAGGACCGCTGGTGGTTAGCTTCAGCGGTGCGAACTGCTGCCAGCCTTCGGTCAGATAGGCGCGCGCGATGCCGGCGGTGAACTCGGGGCGGAGCGTGAGCGAGTCCCCGCCGCGATCCTCGAATGTGTACATCTCCTTCGACACGACATCGGTCGTCTCGCCGAGCGAGCGCGCGAACACGGCCGTGGATTCGAACACCGGGATATCGACGCGCTGGAAGCAATACAATGCGCGCACCCGTTCGAACGTCGACAGGACGTGCGCGAACCGGCGCTGCTCGTCGCCGAAAATGTCCTGGGTGCCACGAATGCGGCGCGGGGTTTCTGTCTTGGCCATGATGCGCGCGTATCTAGGCGACGTGCCCACGAAGCGCTAGCGCTGTGGCATGACCAGCAAAGCCAGATATTGGGGCCTAGGCCAACGCGTTGCCCCGCCGCGCTTCATCCTGTTCGTACTGGTGTTCGCGATCGGTCTCGCCGTGCTGATTCCACGTATCGGGCTGGGCCGGGGGACGATGGCGGCGTTCGACGTCGCTGCGGTCGTGTTTCTGATCGCAGTTTCGACGCTATTCCGCAACGCCACCGCGGCACGGATGCGCCGCGCGGCGGAAGAGAACGACGCCAATCGCGCGGTGCTGCTCGGGTTCAGCGGTATGATCATGCTCGTCATCCTGGTCGCGGTCGCCAAGGAACTGCAGGGCAAGAACGACGCGGTCGGGATCGCGCTGACGATCGCGACGCTGGCGCTCGCGTGGCTGTTCTCGAACATGATCTACACGCTGCACTACGCGCATCTTTATTATGTCGACGATCCGGATGGGAAGGACGCCAAGGGCCTCGATTTCCCGAGTTGCGACGAGCCCGATTACTGGGACTTCGCCTATTTCGCGTTCACGCTGGGGATGACGTTCCAGACCTCCGACGTGCAGATCACCTCGCGGCGGGTGCGCAAGGCGGCGCTCGGCCAGTGCATGGCGGCGTTCGTGTTCAACATCGGCGTGCTGGCGTTCACCATCAACGTGCTGGGGAGCGGTGGCTGAGGTGAGCTCGTGTCGTCATGCCGGAAGGGCTCCGGCATGACGACATGGCGAAATTATTTCGCCGTCCACTTATCCATCCAGCCGAGCACCTCGCCATACCATTGCCGCGAGTTCTTCGGCTTCAGCACCCAGTGGTTCTCGCCCGGATTGACCAGCAACCGCGACGGGATCCCGCGCCGCTGGAGCGCGGTGAACGTCGCCAGCCCCTGCGTGTACGGAATGCGGAAATCCTTCTCGCCGGTGATCACCAGCATCGGCGTCTTCCACTTGGCGACGTAATTGACCGGGTTCCATTTCTCGAACGCCTGCGGGTCCTCGTAATAAGCCTTCCCGCCATGCTCCCATTCGTCGAACCAGAGCTCCTCGGTTTCATATGCCATCGCGCGCGCGTCGAACACGCCGTCATGCTGGACGATGCACTTGAAGCGATCGGGCCACTGCCCCTCGATCCAGTTCATCATGTAGCCGCCGTACGACGCGCCGAGCGCACACGCATTGTCGGCATCGAGCCACGCGAACTTGTCGGTCGCGGCCTTCAGACCCTTTTGCAGATCCTCGAGCGGCCAGCCGCCCCAGTTGTTGCTGATCGCATCGGTGAAGCCCTGGCCGTAGCCGGTCGACCCATGGAAATCGACCGCGACCAGGCCGTAGCCTGCGCCGGCGAACACCGCGGGGTTCCAGCGATACGACCAGCTGTTGTTACTCGATCCCTGCGGGCCGCCATGGACCATGTACGCGATCGGCACTTTCCTCGCGGAACCGTACGGCTTCACCGCATAGCCCCAGACGGTGTCCGCGTTCGCGCCCTTGAAGTTGAACCGCGTGACGGTCGGCATGTCGATCCCGGCAAGCTTCGTCGCGTTGACCTGGGTCAGACGCTGCGGCGCACCGGCGCCTGCGACGCGGTAGAAATCGGCGGGTGCGGTGAGGCTGTCGATCGCTACCACGGGACCGCGCGGGGTAATCGCGACCGCGCTGACATGACCCTCCTGAGTCAGCCGCGTGACCGCACCGGTGGTCGCATCGACGCGAAACAGCGGCGTCTCCTGCGTGTCGTCCGCCGTCACGTAGAGCGACTTCGAATCGGGCGCCCACGCGATCGAACCGACCGAGCGGTCCCAGCGCTCGGTCAGCGACACCGTCTTGCCGCTGGCAATATCGCGCAGCGTCAGTACCTGGCGATCCGCCTCGAACCCCGGCCGCCGCATCGCGAAGAACGCGAGCGTGCGGCCATCGGGCGATACCGTCGGCAGGTTATCAGTCGCCTTGTTCGCCGCGGTCAGGTTGACCGGTGCAGCCGAACCGTCCGCGGGCGCCGAGAAGATGTCGAGGTTGGTCGACAGCGCCTCGATCCGGCCAGCCTCACGCATCGCGAAATAGACGGTGCGGCCGTCGGGGCTCCACGAGATTTCCTCGCCGCCGCCGTTGGGCTTCGAGGGCGTATCGCCGACCAGCGCGCCGACGATCGCGACGCCGTTGCCGGGCGCGCCGGTCGCGGTCAGCGGCAAGACGAACAGCTGCGATCGCGTGCCATCCGCCCACGTATCCCAATGCCGTACGAACAGCTGGTCGTAGGTGCGACCGGCGCCCGCGTTCGGATCCTTCTTCACCATCGCCGGCTCCAAGCTCGGCGCGCCTGGCTTGCGATCCGCCCAGACGAGCAGCTTGTCGCCGGTCGGCGCGACCTTAAAGCCGCTGAACCCGCCTTTGAAGCTGGTCAGCTTGCGCGGTGTGCCGCCCGTTACGGGCACCGACCAGACCGCATCTTCGCCGCCCTTGTCCGAGGTGAAATACACCGTGTTGCCGACGATCTGCGGGTCGTTCTCGTTGACCTGCGGATCGGCGAGCAGCTTTACCGGCGTCGCGCCCTGCGTGCTCAGATCGAGACGCCAGAGGTCGTAGCGTCCCTTGTCCGCGGCGAGATCGGTCTCGCGTTGTGCCCAGACGAGCCAGTGCCCGTCCTGCGACGCGGTCGGCGCGCCGACGCGGCTGAGCATCGTCACGTCGTCGATGGTGAGTTGCCGGGCGGCGGCGGGGGCACTCGCAAAGGCGAGCACGGCGAGGCTGGCGGAGAGCATGATCTTCATGCGCGTGTGATAGGACGCTTGCGGGATTATGCGCAATCACCGGGGTTTGGTGACGGATCGATTTGCCTGCGGGATCAAAGACGAGATGGACAGATGCGATAGCGATCCGCAGCGCCTCGCCTCGTCATCCTGACGAAAGTCAGGACCCAGGGTTACGAACGGTGACTTTCGCGGCTCTGGGTCCTGACTTTCGTCAGGATGACGGATGGGGGTTGTCGAACGGAAAGCTATCTTCACTAAAGACATCCCATGTCCCTCAAGCACTCCTTCCCCCGATCGCAGCACCCGATGCGCGCCTGCTCGTCCTCGGCAGCCTGCCAGGGGATCGCTCGCTTGCGGCGCAGCGCTATTACGCACATCCGCAGAACCAGTTCTGGCAGCTGATGTCGCCCGTCGTCGGTCGCGACCTCGCCGTGCTGGACTATGACGACCGGCTCGACGCGTTACGCGAGGCCCGCGTTGCGCTGTGGGATGTCATCGGTTCGGCCCGCCGCGCAGGCAGCACCGATGCGGCGATCGTCGATATCGAAGGCAACGACCTCCCCGCGCTGATCGCCACCCTGCCGCATCTCCGCGCGATCGCGTTCAACGGCGGCACCGCGCTCAAGCAAGGCATGAAGCTCCTTGGCCGCGAAGTCGCTGGCCCCGAGATCGTCGCGCTCCCATCGAGCAGTCCGCTCCACACCGTCGGCATCGCGGCCAAGCACCCCGCCTGGAGCGCACTGGCGACGTTCCTGCTCGACCCGCCTGCAGAGCGCGCCTAGCCTTCTCGCATGACCAGCCTCTACGACCTCACCGTCCCCGCCTTTCGCCGCGGTTTTGCCAGCCTGTCGACGATCCTGACCGTCGGCGAGACGTTCGCGCGTGACCACGGCATCGCGGAGGCGGACATGCTCGACACCCGGCTGACCGCCGACATGACGCCGCCGACCGCGCAGGTGCAGCGCGCGAGCGACACCGCAAAGGGCGCGATGGTGCGGATCGGCGACATCCCCAATCTCGCCATGGCGGACGACGAAGCCAGCTTCGTCGCGCTCCAGCAGCGGATTGCCGCGACGCTCGCGTTTCTCGACACCGTTCCCCGCGCAGCGATCGACGGCAAGGAGGACGCCCCGGTCACGCTCGTCACGCCGGGTGGCAGCATCGACTTCACCGGCAAAAGCTACGTGCTCGGCTTCGTCCTGCCCAATTTCTATTTCCACATTACAACGGCCTACGCGCTTTTACGGATGCGCGGCGTGCCGATCGGCAAGATGCACTATCTGGGCCGATAAGCACGGCTGGCCAAACCCCGTGCGGTCCGGCAAGGGCGGCGAATGTCGATCGAAAGCTTCATTTCGCAGTACGGCCTTGCCGCGATCTTCCTCGGCGCAGCGTTCGAGGGTGAAACCAGCGTCGTCACCGGCGGCCTGCTCGCGCACCAGCATCTGGTATCGCTGGTCGGCAGCGCCGCCGCCGCGGTGACCGGATCGTTCTTCGCGGATCAGCTCTTCTTCTTCGCCGGCCGCCGTTATCGCGATACCAAGCGGGTCCGCCGGATCGCCGAAAAGCCCGCTTTCGCCAAGGCGCTCGACACGCTCGATCGACATCCGACGGTGTTCATCCTCGGCTTCCGATTCTTGTACGGACTGCGCACGATCAGCCCGATCGCGATCGGTACCTCGCATATCCCCGCGCGCACCTTCGTGGTGCTCAACGCGATCTCTGCGCTGGTGTGGGGCGTGTTGTTCACGGGGATAGGCTATGTGTTCGGCGACGGGCTGATCGAGCTGGTCGACAAGGTCATGCCAAAGCAGAAGCTGGTCGGCGTCGCGATCCTGGTCGCGGTCGCGGCGCTGGTTATCACGGCGATCCGCTTCTGGCGGGGCCGCCACGCCCGCAAGGCGAGCGCGACGACCGCCACGTCAAGCGTTGCCGTCAGTCGAGATCGTTCTCGCTGATCACGACGATCTCCTGGTCGGGATCGCGGGCCAGCGCGACGACGCCGAGGTCGGCGATCTCGTCGAGATGCTGTTTGAAGATCGCCACCGCATCACCCTCGGGCGCTACCGTGCTCAGCGCCTCGAGCACATCATACTGCACCGCGAACTGATAGCGTTCTTCGCTGACTTCGCCCTCGAACTCGACCTGGCGCAGGTCGCTATTGTCCTCGAGAGTCTTCACATCGATGTCCAACCGGTCTTCGGCCATGTTCTACGCTCCTAGATAGATGGCCGTTAAGCGCGGTTGGACGTTCGATGTTCCGCCCTTAGACGTCGAGGTTGGCGACGTTGAGCGCGTTGTCCTGGATGAACTCGCGGCGCGGTTCGACGACTTCGCCCATGAGCTGCGTGAAGATCTCGTTCGCGCTCTCGGCATTGACCGCGGTGACGCGGAGCATCGAGCGGACCGACGGGTCGAGCGTGGTTTCCCAGAGCTGCTCGGCGTTCATCTCGCCAAGACCTTTGTAGCGCTGGATCGCGAGACCTTTCCGCCCCGCGGTCAGGATCGCGTCGAGCAGATGGCTCGGACGCGAAACCTGAGTCGAGCCGCGTGCGGCGACGGCCGTGACCGAGCCGATCACGCCGGCGCCGGCCTCCGCGCCCTCCTCAACCTCGGGCTCTTCGGCCTGCGAGGCCTTGCTGGCGGGGACGAGGTTCGAGGTGTGGGCGTAGCTCTCGGCATGCTCGCCCGACAACGCGTGAAGCTTGCGCGCCTCGGCCGACACCAGGAAGCTCGCCTCGATGATGTGGTGGTCGGTGACCCCGCGCCATGCGCGCTGGAAGTGGATGCCGCCGTCTTCGGTCAACACCGCGGTCCAGCGGGCATCGCCGTCGTCGAGTTCCAGACGACGCGTTACGATCTCCAGACGCGAGGTGCGATCCTCGACCGACGCCTCCGGATCGAACACGCCGCCGAGTGCCAGCGCCTCGATCATCCCGGCATCGTAGCGCTTCGGAACGTAGCGCATCAGCGTCCGCATCCGGCGCGCGTGATCGACCAGATCCTTCAGATCGCGCCCCGAACGACCGCCGCCTGGGCCGTCGAGCACCATCGTATTGACGCCCGCATCGACCAGATATTCGTCGAGCGCCGCGTCGTCCTTGAGGTAGACCTCGGACCGGCCCTTGGTCGCCTTATACAGCGGCGGCTGGGCGATGTAGAGATACCCGCCCTCGATGATCTTGGGCATGTGACGGTAGAACAGCGTCAGCAGCAGCGTGCGGATATGCGCGCCGTCGACGTCTGCGTCGGTCATGATGACGATCTTGTGGTAGCGCAGCTTGTCCGCGTTGAAGTCGTCGCGGATGCCAGTGCCCATCGCGGTGATGAGCGTGCCGATCTCGCGGCTCGACAACATGCGATCCTCGCGCGCGCGCTCGGTGTTAAGGATCTTGCCGCGCAACGGAAGGATCGCCTGGAAATGGCGATCGCGGCCCTGCTTTGCCGAGCCGCCTGCCGAGTCACCCTCGACCAGGAACAGCTCGGACTTGGCGGGATCGCGCTCCTGGCAGTCGGCGAGCTTGCCGGGCAGCGATGCGATGTCCATCACGCCCTTGCGGCGCGTCAGTTCGCGGGCGCGCTTGGCGGCTTCGCGGGCGGCGGCCGCGTCGATGATCTTGGCGACGATCGCCTTGCCGTGCGCGGGGTTTTCCTCGAGCCACTCGGCCATCTTGTCGGCCATCAGGCTTTCCAAGGGCTGGCGGACTTCGGACGAGACGAGCTTGTCCTTGGTCTGGCTGCTGAACTTGGGATCGGGCAGCTTGACCGAGACGATCGCGGTCAGGCCTTCGCGCATGTCCTCGCCGGTGAGCTGGACCTTTTCCTTCTTCAACATGCCGCTCTTCTCGGCGTAGTTGTTGAGCGTGCGGGTCAGCGCGGCGCGGAATGCGGCCATGTGTGTGCCGCCGTCGCGCTGGGGGATGTTGTTCGTGAAGGCGAGGACGTTCTCGTAATACGAGTCGTTCCACTGGAGCGCGACGTCCATCGTCACGTCGTCGCGCGTGCCGCTGATCGCGACCGGCTCGGGCATCAACGGCACCTTGGCGCGATCGAGATACTTCACGAACGCAGCGATCCCGCCCTCGTAATAGAGCTCGACGGTCTTCATCTCCTCGTGCCGGGCATCGGAGAGGAACAGGCGTACGCCCGAGTTGAGGAAGGCGAGCTCACGATAGCGATGCTCGAGCTTGTCGAAGTCGAAATCGGTGATCTTGAAGGTGGCGGGCGATGGGAAGAAGGTGACGCGCGTGCCCTTCTGGCCCTCGGTGGCGGGGCCGACGACCTTCAATGGCGCGACCGCATCGCCGAATGCGAAGCGCATGTAATGCTCCTCGCCGTTGCGCCAGATCGTCAGGTCGAGCCATTCGCTGAGCGCGTTGACGACCGAGACGCCGACGCCGTGCAGGCCGCCCGAGACCTTGTACGCATTCTCGTCGTTGGTGTTCTCGAACTTACCGCCGGCGTGGAGCTGGGTCATGATGACCTCTGCTGCGGACACGCCTTCCTCGGTGTGGATGCCGGTCGGGATGCCGCGACCGTTGTCGGTGACGGAGACCGATCCGTCGGCGTTGAGTACGATGTCGATCCGGTCGCAATGCCCCGCCAGCGCCTCGTCGATCGCGTTGTCGCTGACCTCGAATACCATGTGGTGGAGGCCCGAGCCGTCGTCGGTGTCGCCGATGTACATGCCGGGGCGTTTGCGGACCGCGTCGAGGCCCTTCAGGACCTTGATCGAGTCCGCGCCGTAGTCGCCCATGTTCGGGAGGTTGGGATTGTTGGTTTCGGGGTTGGATGCCATGCCGAGTATATAGGCATTCGAGGGCCGAAACGGAAGCGAAATGGCCTGTAGGGGCGAGGCGTGCCGCGCCGGAAGTGCACGAGGTGCAGACGCTGGGCGCGTTTTGCGGCGCGTGTGCACTTCGAGGGTCGGGCGAGTCGGTTTCGAGGGGGAATCGCCATGCGGGAATGGTGACAGGGGTGGGCTTTGTAGGACAGCGCGCACCCTAGCACCGCGCCGGCGAAGGTAGCACCGCCCCGGCGAAGGCCGGGGTCCAATTGGAAAGGTCGCAGTAACGACGAACTGCGCTCAGTCAGCAATGTCCCCCAATTGGGCCCCGGCTTTCGCCGGGGTGGTACAGGTTGGTCAGGCTTGTCCCCCTCCCTCTGGGGGAGGGAGGGAGGGAGGAGCCGCAGGCGACGGGAGGGTAAGGGGGAGTTGGGTGCGCGCCCGAGCCTCACTCCCCTCTCCCTTCCCACCGCAAGCGCGGCGGGCCCCTTCCCTCTCCCCGGAGGGGCGAGGGAGACCAGCTTCAAAAGCGGTCGGCGCGCTGGCCTAGCAGGGTCACTTCGACGCGGCGGTTCAGGCGCATGCCGGCCGGCGTTGCGTTGGTCGCGACGGGCTGGTTCTCGCCGTGACCGACGACGCTGAACCGCGCGCGCACCACGTCCATGTCGTCGAACGCCTGGCGGACGCTCGCCGCGCGCCGCTCAGACAGGTCCTGGTTGTGCGCGTCGGTACCACGCGAGTCCGTAAACCCATCGATCGACACGCGCACGCCGGGGTTACCGCGCAGATAGCGCGCGAGCGGACGCAGCTTCTCGATCGCGCCGGGACGCAGCACGTCGCTGTCGGTGCGGAACAGCACGTCCTCCTGCAGCGTCAGCGTCGCGCCGCGCGGGGTCTGGCGGAAGCCGTAGTTGCGCATCGCGACGCGGTCCCAAGTCGTGGTGGTCTCGACGATCGTCGTACCGCCACGGTCGCCACGATAGCCGCCAGGGTCACGGCCGTATGCATCCCAGTCGAAGCGGTCGCGGCGGGGGCCTGCAATGCGCGCAAATTCGCGGTTGGCGTCGTCGGCTTCCCGCGGGCTGATCCGGCCATCGCCGTTCGCATCGAAGTTCGGCATCACGAACGCAATGCCGCGCCGCGTATTGCGCAGTTCGGGGAAGAGCACCGGAACGCCGGCGCCTTCCAGACGATAGCCGGGGCGCAACCATGGCGCGCGGCTCATATCGTAGCGCCCCTCGGGCCGTCCTCCGTCACGGACCTGCGCGAAAACAGGGGCGGTGGTTGCTGCAACCATCAGGACGCCAAGGGCTGCGCGCGTGAATTTCCGGGTCATCATCGTCTCTCCGTATCTTCGATGGACGGAGCTTTGCCCGCGCCCGCTTGAACGCGCGGTGAGCCTGCTCGACAGCGCGCGTTCAGCCTAACGCCCGACCGCGATGCGCGTTGCCTGACCGCCGATCGCGTCGAACAGCGCGTCTTCGGTGCCCGTCATCCACACTTGGCTGCGGCCTGCGAGCCGGGCGAATAGCGCCGCGCGGCGGGATGGGTCGAGGTGCGCGGCAACCTCGTCGAGAAGCAGGACGGGGGGCTGGCCGGTTCGCTCGGCGACGAGATCGGCATGCGCCAGGACGATGCCGAGCAGGAGCGCCTTCTGCTCGCCGGTCGAGGCGAGAGAGGCCGCGCGTTCCTTGTCGAGATGGGTGACGATCAGGTCGACGCGGTGGGGTCCGCCGAGCGTGCGCCCGGCAGCGGCATCACGCGCGCGGCCCTGGGCGAGGTCGGCTTGCAGGCGCGCGGTGTCGCCGGCCCAGCCTTCGAGCGTGAGGCCGGCGCGGGGAAATGGGCTGTCGTCCTGATTCGCGAGCCTCGTGCCGAGCAGGGTGACGGTCTCACGCCGGGCCGCATCTACGGCGGCGCCGTGCTCGGCCATCTGCGCTTCGAGCGCCGAGAGCCAGTCGCCGTCGGGACGGCCTTCGTCGGCGAGCAGGCGGTTTCGCGCGCGCATCGCGGCGTCGTAGCGGGCGGCGTGGTGGGCGTGGCTCGGGGCGAGTGCGAGCGTGAGGCGGTCGAGGAAGCCGCGGCGTTCGCCGGCGGGGGCGACGAACAGGCGGTCCATCGCCGGGGTGAGCCACAGGATCGTGAGCCACTCGGCGAGCGCGTTCGCGGTGGTGGTGGCGCCCTGGACGCGGACGATGCGGCGTTCCGGGGCCGAGGCTAGCGTGCCGGTCGCGACGTCGACTTCGGCGTGCGCGTGTATTCCCCCTTCCGGCTCTGACTCCCCTCCCGCTGGCGGGAGGGGTCGGGGAGGGGCGCGTTCTCCTCGGCACCGGACGCCAGTACGTACGTCGCGCCCTCCCCTAACCCCTGCCGCGAGCGGGAGGGGAATTCTGTTGCGTGCTCGGGAGAAAGTGTCGCCGCGACACCGAAGCCTCCCGCCCCGCCCTGCCGCGCCATCTCGCCCAGCGCGGCGCGGCGAAGTCCGCGGCCGGGTGCGAGCAGCGACACAGCTTCGAGGATATTCGTCTTCCCTGCGCCATTCTCGCCGGTCAACACCACGAACCCCGGCCCCGGCTGGAGCGTCAGGTCGGCATGGTTGCGGAAATCGGTGAGGACGAGGCGCGACAGCATCGCACCGCCCTTAGCGGCAATTTTCGCGCGCCGTCAGCCTTTGCCTCAGGCGGCGATCCGCTCGGGCACGATCACCGGTTCGAGCTTCGCCTTCTGCATGCTGAGATACGAGGCGAGTTCGGGGCCGAGTTCGCGCTGTGCCCGCAGATAGGCGACCGGCGTGACGATCCCGAGCCGCGCGCGCGCCGCGTCGAGCGGTTCGTGGAGGAGGTGCAGATAATCCTCGCCCGAAATCCACTTTGCTTTGCGTCCGTTGCGATAGCCTTCCCAGACTGCCTTCGCGAACAGCTTGCTGCCGGTGACGCGTATGCTCTTCAATGCCGCCGCGGAGCCAATCAGCGCCCAGCCGAGCCCGCCGACCTGCGCGTAGCTGAACGCGACGAGCGCCGCCTCGCCCATGCTTTCGTCCGCCTTGTAGCCGGTCAGCACGTGCCAGATGTCGTGCGTGTCGCGCACCCGCCGGCCGAACCACGCATAGGGATGCGCCAGATCGTCCTCGGACGGCTCGAGCCGCGAGACCTCGACCAACCCGTCCGCGGAATAGCCCGTCGTTTCGAGGAAATTCCGATACGCCGCCCCCACCGTGCCGGGCGCGAAGCTCGCGACGAACGCGGGGTCGGAGAAACGTTGCGCCAGTTCGACGCGGTCATAGGCGATCCGGCCGCCCTGCTCGGTGGCGATCAACCGTGCGTAATTCATCGGCGCATTGCCGACGTTCAGCGCGCGCATGATCCGGAACACCTGCGTCGTGTCGTCGCCGTTCGCGAGCAGTTTCTTGATCGCATCGAACGCCGTACGCCAATCGCGACGACCGGTCGTACCGGGAAACGGAGGAAGCTTCGCCATCGAGTCGACTCCTTACTGACATTGCTGTTAGTATTGAGTGGCGGGAGAGGAGTCAATTGAGGACAGTATCTACTTCGACGCGCATTTGCCCGGCCGCTTGCGCGAGATCGTGATCGAGTGTCGCCAATGACCAGCCGCGACCCACGACGATCGCGAGATGAAGCGCATCGCCGGAGCGCAGCTTCAAATCACCGCGATCCATCAGCGTCGCCGCACGCTCGAAATCGGCTGCGGTTACGGGCTCGACGCTCAGTTCTCCGGCGCAAAACCGTTGCCACGCCTTCATCACGCCGTTCCAGCCAACGGTATCGATGACGCCCATTCGCCGTTTCATCGCGAGCGCCCCGGAAAACTCGGTGACGACCCAATGGCTGATCACCAGACCGTCAGTCTGTCGCGAGAGCCACGCCCGTACATCCTCGCTGTGCGCCTCGGCGGTGAAGGCCGACACCATCACCGCGGTGTCGCAGTAAAGCCTCAATACCGCGAGTCGTCACGCATCTGCCGGACAAGGTCACGTGCAGATGTCGGATCGTAAGGCAGCGACTTCGCCAACGCCTCTAGAGAGTCGACGTCGATGGGCTTGCGGCGCGGCAACGGCGGTGCTTCGGGAGTAACGCGGGCAAACGGTTGACCGTCGCGCGTGATTTGCACGGCCTCACCGGCTTCGAGCCGGTTGATCAGCGTGCCTAGTTCGTCCTTGAGGTCGGCGATATTGATCGAGTCCATGATCCGGCTCCTGCCTGTCGCCCCGCTATACCACGACGCGACAGGCAGACCGAATCACACCCGCATCGGCATCAGCACGTACAGCGCAGGCGACTTGTCGTTCTCGCGGATCAGAGTCGGGGCGGCGGCGTCGGCGAGGTGGACCTCGACCATGTCGCCGTCGATCTGCGCGAGGATGTCCATCAGATAGCGGCTGTTGAAGCCGATCTCGAACGGCAGCGCGACGTAATCGCCGGGGACTTCCTCCGCGGCGGTGCCGTTTTCGGGCGAGGTCACCGACAAAGTGATCTTGTCGCGGTCGAGCGCCATCTTCACCGCACGCGTTTTCTCCGTCGCGATCGTGGAGACGCGGTCGACGCCTTCCATGAAGCTCTTCGGATCGATCTTGAGGATCTTGTCGTTGCCGGTCGGGATCACGCGGCTGTAGTCGGGGAAGGTGCCGTCGATCAGCTTCGAGGTCAGGATCGCCTGCCCCAGGTCGAAGCGGATCTTGGTGGGCGACAGCGAGACGCCGACCGAGCCGTCGACCTCGTCGAGCAGTTTGCGCAACTCGCCGATGCATTTGCGCGGCACGATCACGTCGGGCATCGATTCGGCGCCTTCTGGACGCGGCAGCGTGACGCGGGCGAGGCGGTGGCCGTCGGTCGCGGCGGCCTTCAGCACCGGGTTCGAGCTGTCGCCGTCGGCCACGTGGAGGAAGATGCCGTTGAGATAATAGCGCGTCTCTTCGGTCGAGATCGCAAAGCGCGTCTTGTCGATGATCTGCTTGAGCGTCTCGGCGGGCAGTTCGAACTGGGTCGGCAGTTCGCCCTCGGCGATCACCGGGAAATCGTCGCGCGGCAGCGTGCCAAGCGAGAAGCGAGCGCGGCCTGCGACGATGCTCATCCGGCCTTCCGACGCGGCGAGCTGGACCTGGCTACCCTCGGGAAGCTTGCGGGCGATGTCGAACAGCGTGTGCGCGGACACGGTGGTCGCGCCGGGCTGGTCGACCGCCGCTGCGATCGATTCGTTGATCTGGAGATCAAGATCGGTCGCCATCAGCTTGAGCGTGCCCTCGGCAGTCGCCTCGATCAGCACGTTCGACAGGATGGGGATGGTGTTGCGCCGCTCCACCACGGACTGGACATGGCTCAGCCCCTTGAGGAGCGTTGCGCGTTCGATCGTCGCCTTCATCAAAATTCCCCCGGCCTCCACAGCCGGACTCGGGGCTGGGGGCAATCCGCTAATGGCTTACCCAACAACAAAGGGTCGGAGCAAGCGCGCCGACCCTTCTTTGATCACGGTAAACGTCGCGTTAAAACCCGCGCGCCGTTCCGATCAGAAACGGAAGCCGTAGCTGGCGACCACCTGATGACGATCCGTGTCGACGTCGAAGCGGCTGCTGGTGCCGCCGGTCGCATAGTCGATGTTGCCGCGCTCATAGTTCGAATAGCGGTATTCGAGCTTGGCGTAGCTGTTCGGGCCCATCGCGTGCTCGGCGCCCGCGCCGACGCGCCAGCCGTCGAGCTTGAAGTTATTGTCGGTGGTCTGGCTGGTGCTGCCCGCGAGCACTTCGAGCTTCGAGTTAGTATAGCCGCCCTTGACGTACAACATCGTCGTCGGTGCGACGACATAACCTGCGCGCGCGCCGACATAGATGTCGCGGCCCTGCTTGACGCGGCCATAGCCGAAGTCGCTGGTGTAATCGTTGCGGTCGCTCTTTGCGGTCGAGCCGGTCAGCTCGGCTTCGGCGCCGAGCACGATGTTGTCCGAGGTCGCGATATCGTAGCCGATGCCGCCGCCGTACAGCAGGCCGTCGATCTTCTGGTCGTCGCGTCCGTTGTTGTTGGACACGCTGCTGCCGGCGCCAGTGTGGTCGTAGCCGAGCGTGGCCTCGACGCGGGGGCCGGTGAAGGTCGGGTTGGTCTGCGCGAGGGCGGGTGCCGCGACGGCTGTCGTTGCGAGCAGCGAGACGGCGATAAGCGTACGCATTGGGGTTACTCCTTACTGAACTGGCACCCCATTACGCGGGGCGGACCGCTCCAATGGACCAGTCGGCGAGGCGTTGCATGAACCCCAGATAAACGCGGAAATCCGTTGCTTTTGCGCCACAGGGGGTTGAAACGCGGGCCATGATTCCAAGCCAACGGCAGGGTGAAGCGGACGCCCGTTCAAGCGATACTCCAGCGCTTCGCAAGGGTCGCGATTTCGTCGCGCGGCACGGCGAAACCGTGTTCAATGCGGCGCATCGGTTGCAGGGGGATGCGGCGCATACGCCGCTGACTCGCGCCGGATTCGCGCAGGCGGACGAGCTTGGGCGGGCTTTGCGTGGGCTGCTGGGGTTGAAGCCGAAGTTGTCCTTGTGGGCGTCGCCGACCGGGCGGGCTTTGCAAACGCTGGCGGTGATCTGCGAGCATCTGGAGCTGGATTGGCACGACGCGCGGACCGATGCCCGGTTGGTCGAGATCGACATGGGGTCGTGGGGCGGGCGCTATTATGCCGACGTAATCGACGAGGTCGGGCCGGTGATGCTGCCCGGTGGTACGCTCAAGCCCGCGCCCGACGGCGAAACCTATCCGCAGATCGCAGCGCGCGTGAGCGGATGGCTGGCCGATACGGCGGAGGATCCGGGCGACCGCCTGGTGATCATGCACGGCATTTCCAGCCGGGTGATGCTGGGCGTGATGACGGGCGCGCCGGTGGATCCGCTGCTGGGCGCGCCGGTTGCGAGAGGCCTGCCGCAGGGATCGGTGACGCTGGTTGAGAACGGCTGCGCGACCGTCCCGCATCTCGGCACCGGTTTCGCTCCAGCGTGAGATTGGCGGCTCTGCTGATCCTCGCGATCGCGGTTCCGGCATCGGCGCGCGACACGATCGGCGTCTACAAGGGCTGGGGGCGTTTCGCGATGCCTCGCCCCCGCGGTGTTACGCGATTGCTCGGCCGGTGATGGCGGGGGGCGCTCGTCCGGGTTTGCGAGCGTGGCGACGTGGCCGAAGCGGGGTTTGCGCGCGTCTTTGTATGTGCGGCTCAGTCGGGAGCGAGATCGGTCGGCGGGGGTGACGCTGACGGTTGGCGAGCGTCGATTCGAGCTGGTGGCGAACGGGCTGGATGCGTGGGCGAGCGATGCGCCGAGCGATCGGGCGATCGTGGCGGCGATGCGGTCGGGACGGAGCATGAGTGTCGAGGCGGTCGGCGTCGGGGGGCGGCCGTTTGCGGATGTGTATGCGCTGTCCGGGGCGGCGACAGCGATCGATGCGGCTGTGCTGGCATGTAGCGGGGGTGACGATTTGCGGAGCGCACCGTAATCCGATGGCATCACCCCGGCGGAGGCCGGGGTTCAGTTGGAAAGGTGGTCGTAACTACGGGCTAAGCGTCACCATCTTCGTCCCCCAACTGGGCCCCGGCCTTCGCCGGGGTGGTTCCTCACTCTTGGGTGACGGCAGGGTGACTCTACCCACTTCTCGCAGCCAGTAGAAAAATCACGAAAATTCCGCTACGGGCCGCGTCATGCAGACCGCCGCGAACCTCATGCCTATTCCGGGGCACATCGATCCCGTGCCCGTTCCCCGCAGCTTCGTGCCGCGCAGCGATGGGCGGATCGACCTGCTCGGGCTGTCGCTCGCCGATCTGCGGATGGCGCTGGAGACGTCGCAGCTCGAGGAGAAGCAGGCCAAGCTGCGCGCCAAGCAACTGTGGCACTGGATCTACAATCGCGGCGCGACCGAGTTCTCGGCGATGACCGACATCTCGAAGACGATGCACCCGTGGCTTGAGCAGCGCTTCGTGATCAGCCGGCCCAACGTGGTCGAGGCGCAGGTGTCGACCGACGGTACGCGGAAATGGCTGCTGCGGTCGGATGACGCGCAGGATTACGAGATGGTGTTCATCCCCGACGCGGATCGCGGCACGCTGTGCGTGTCGAGCCAGGTCGGCTGCACGCTCAACTGCACCTTCTGCCACACCGGCACGATGCGGCTGGTGCGTAACCTGACGCCCGCGGAGATCGTCGGGCAGGTGATGCTCGCACGTGACTCGCTGGGCGAATGGCCGAGCCAGCCCGAGGGCCGCATGCTCACCAACATCGTGATGATGGGGATGGGCGAGCCGCTCTATAATTTCGAGAATGTCCGCGATGCGTTGAAGCTGGTGATGGACGGCGCGGGCCTCGCGCTCAGCCGCCGCCGGATCACGTTGTCGACCAGCGGCGTAGTGCCGATGATGGCGCGTGCGGGGGCCGAGATCGGCGTGAATTTGGCCGTGTCGCTGCACGCCGTGACCAAGGAAGTGCGCGACGAGATCGTGCCGCTCAACCGGAAATACGGCATCGAGGAATTGCTGCAGGCGTGCGCGGACTATCCGGGCACGAACAACGCGCGCCGGATCACGTTCGAGTACGTGATGCTCAAGGACAAGAACGACTCCGACGACGATGCGCGCGAGCTGGTGCGGTTGCTGCGGAAGTACGAGCTGCCGGCGAAGGTGAACCTGATTCCGTTCAACCCTTGGCCGGGCGCGCAATACGAGTGTTCGACGCCCGAGCGGATCAAGTCGTTCTCCAGCATCGTCTTTGGCGCCGGGATTTCGGCGCCGGTGCGGACGCCGCGCGGACGCGACATCGATGCGGCGTGCGGCCAGCTGAAGACCGCGTCGGAGAAGAAGAGCCGCGCGCAGATCGATCGCGAGGCCGCCGCCGAGACTGATGCCGCCTTTGTCTGATCTGGCTTCGCTGGGATTGGCGGCGGGTGCGGGGATGCTGGGCGGCGCGATGAACGCGCTGGCGGGCGGCGGCAGCTTCGCGACGATGCCGTCGCTGATCGCGCTCGGCCTGCCCTCGCCGATCGCCAACGCGACCAGCAACGTCGCGGTGCAGCCGGCGGCGATGGCCAGCGCGTGGGCCTATCGGGCGGATCTCGGGCCGGTCGGCGGCGTCGGTATCCGCACGTTGGCGGGAATAACGTTCGTCGGCGGGCTGGTCGGCAGCCTGCTGTTGTTCTTTACCCCGGCGACCGCGTTCGACGTGATCGTGCCGTGGCTGCTGCTGATGGCGACGCTGGCGATCGCGTTCGGCAAGCCCGCCTCGACCTGGCTGCATGCACGCGTTGCGATCGGGTCGCGCTCGCTGATCGCCGCGCAGACGTTGCTGGGGATCTATGGCGGCTATTTCGGGGGCGGCGTCGGGATGATGCTGACCGCCGCCTGGGGATTATTGTCCGGCGCATCGCCCGCCAAGCTCGCTGCGCCGCGCACGCTGATGCTGGCGACCGCGAACGCCGCCGCGACGATCGTGTTCGCGGCGACCGGCATGGTGGCGTGGACATTGTGCCTGCCGATGATGGCGGGTGGCGTGGTCGGCGGGTATTTCGGCGCACGGTTCGGGCGGAAGCTGCCGGATGGGGTGATCCGCGGGTGGACGCTGCTGGTGACGGCGACGACGACGGTCGTGTTTTTTTACAGAGCATACGCCTGAACTAAGATGTTCCCCGCGAAGGCGGGGACCCAGTCTGGGCACCCGCCTTCGCGCGTGAACACGCTTGGTTGGCCGTTACACATTTCCTAAAGAAGCCGTCACTCCAGCGGAAGCTGGGGTCTCGTGCGGCAAGGGCGCGCTCCGTTACCGGGATATCCCAGCTTTCGCTGGGATGACGGACTTTGGGGTGATGACGGACTTGGGGTTCAGCCCGGCCGGCGCATCTGGAACAGTGCGTCCTCGGTGATCTCGAAGTAATCCGCGGGGCCGCCGCCGCGCAGGATCGGCCGCGCGCGCGCCGTCTGATAGACCCCGTCCTCCAGCATGCCTGAGTCGATGTGGATCGCGACGGCTTCGCCGAGCACCAGCCATTGGTCGAGCTCGCGGCCTTTCTTGGTCTCAAGTCGGATCAGTTGCGTCAGCTTGCACTCGAACTGCGCGCGCGATGCCGCAACGCGCGGTGGCTTCACCGTAGTCGACGCTGCCATCTCCAGCTTGGCGAGCGCGAACTCGTCGACGTCGGCGGCGACGTTCGCGGCGGTGGTGTTCATCGCCTCGCTGAGGTCGCGCGACACCAGGTTCCAGACGAACTCGCCGGTCGCCTCGATATTGGCGACGCTGTCCTTCCAGCCCATCGACGAGAAGCCGATGATCGGCGGCGCGTAGTTGAACAGGTTGAAGAACGAATAGGGCGCGAGGTTCGCCACACCATCTGCGGACATCGTGCTGACCCAGCCGATCGGCCGCGGCGCGACGATCGCGTTCAGCGGATCGTGCGGCAGGCGATGGCCGTCCGCGGGCTCGTAAGAATGCCATTCGGTCATACACTTATTCCTGCTATGTCACGGTCCGACTGCCTATAGCGAAGGTCGAGCATGAACGATCCCACTGCCCCGACTATCAGCACCCCGATCATCAAGCGCCATCGGCTCGCGACGCGCATATGGCACTGGGTGACGGTGGTGACGATGTTCATCATGATCGGCAGCGGGATCGGCATCCTCAAGGCGCATCCGCGGCTGTACTGGGGACGATACGGCGCGAACTTCGACACCGCGTGGACGACGCTAGATCAGTGGCCGAGCTGGCTGGTGACGTTGCTGAACCTGCTGACCATCCCGGCGAGCTACAACCTCGCGATCTCGCGCCGCTGGCATCTGTTGTTCGCACTGGTGCTCGCGTTCGCGCTGCTCGGGTTCATGATCGTCAGCCTGATCAACAAGCATTTCCAGCGCGATCTCCGCGTCCGCGCCGCCGAGCTGTCGCCGCGCGAGGTCGGGCACGACGTGAAGGAGCATCTCGCTTTCCGCTTCCACGATCCAAAGCGGCCGGGCGCGTACAACATCCTCCAGAAGCTGTCCTACGTGGCGACGATCTTCGTGCTGATCCCGGTGATGATCCTGACCGGGCTGACGATGTCGCCGGGGATGGATGCGGCATGGCCGTGGCTGCTGGAGGTGTTTGGCGGGCGGCAGTCGGCGCGGTCGATCCACTTCATCGCCGCGACCGGGCTGGTGCTGTTCATCATCGCGCATCTCGCACTGGTGATCCTTGCGGGGACTTGGAACGAGGTACGGTCGATGATCACCGGGCGCTGGCATGTTCCGAAGCACACGTCGGAGGACGTCGCATGAGCTCGCTGATTACCCGCCGCTCGCTAATTGTAGGCGCGACCATTGGTGCAGGCGCGCTGCTGACCGGCTGCGATAAGATCGCCGCGAACCCCGAGGCGCGGAAAATCCTGTTTATGGGCGAGGACATGAACCGCGGGCTGCAACGTGCGCTGACCAACCGCAACGCGCTCGCGCCAGAGTTCAGCCCGGCGCAGATGTCGCCGATCTTCCGGTCGAACGGCACGAGCAATCCGGGGACGGCGGACTATACCGCGATGGTCGCCAACAACTTCGCGGATTATCGGCTCAAGGTCGGTGGGCTGGTCGATCGGCCGCTGTCGGTCAGCTTGCCGCAGCTTCGCCAGATGCCCGCGCGCGCGCAGATCACGCGGCACGACTGCGTCGAGGGTTGGAGCGCGATCGGCAAATGGCAGGGACCGAAGCTTGGCGCGCTGCTCGACGCCGCCGGCCTGAAGCGCACCGCGCGCTACATCGTCTTCACCTGCGCCGACCTGTACCGCGGCGCGAATTATTACGAGTCGGTCGATCTGGTCGACGCGTTCCACCCGCAGACCATCCTCGCCTGGGCGCTCAACGATCAGGTGCTCGACGTCGCGCATGGCGCGCCCGTCCGGCTGCGTGTCGAACGGCAGCTCGGCTACAAGCACGCCAAATACGTCACTGCGATCGACGCGGTCGCCAGCCTCGAAGGAATCGGCAAGGGCAAGGGCGGCTATTGGGAAGATAACGTCGATTACGACTGGTACGCGGGGATCTGAACCACCGCGGGGGTGGCGCAATTCCGTACCAGTCATTAGCTAACGCCTCATGGCACTTTTCGATCGTTTCCTGGCCCGGCAGGTTAAAACCGGCGAACTCACGCTCATCCACGCGGACGGCACCACCAAGCATTTTGGCAAGCCCGACCCCGCCTATAACCCGGTCACGATCCGGCTGACCCAGCCGGGAGTCGCAGGGGCGATCGTCCGCCACCCCGCACTCGGCGCGGCGGAGGCGTTCATGGACGGCCGCCTCGTGATCGAGCGCGGCGATATTCGCGATCTGGTCAATCTGCTCAAGGGCAACAGCCCGTGGGAGCGTGGTGGCGGGCTCAATCCCTCGCTGCCGATCAAGCTGCTCGACAAGGTCGTGCACCGCGTCGACCGCGTGAACATGGCGCGCCGGTCTAAAAAGAACGTCGCGCATCACTACGACCTGTCCGACCGGTTGTACGACCTGTTCCTCGATGCGGACCGGCAATATTCGTGCGCGTATTTCACCGATCCGGGCAACAGTCTGGAGCAGGCGCAGTCCGACAAGAAGGCGCATATCGCCGCCAAGCTGGCGATCCAGCCCGGGATGCGCGTGCTCGACATCGGCTGCGGCTGGGGTGGGATGGCGCTGTACCTGCACGCGAAGACCGGCGCCGAGGTGCTCGGCGTGACGTTGTCCGAAGAGCAGTTGAAGGTCGCCCGCCGTCGTGCGGAGGAGGCCGGCGTCGCCGACAAGGTGAAGTTCGAGCTGATCGACTACCGCGCGCTGACCGGCAGTTTCGACCGGATCGTGTCGGTCGGCATGTTCGAGCATGTCGGCCCGGCGCACTACAAGGCGTTCTTCCGCAAGTGCCGCGACCTGCTGACCCAGGAGGGCGTGATGCTGCTGCATACGATCGGCCGGATGGGCGGGCCGGGCGTCACTGACACCTTCACGACCAAGTACATCTTCCCGGGCGGGTACAACCCTGCGCTGTCGGAGATCGTGAAGGGGTATGAGGGGCTGCGGATGTTCCCCACCGACATCGAAGTGTTGCGCGTCCATTACGCGCTGACCATCGACCAATGGTACGACCGGACGGTGGCGGCGAAGGACGCGATCGTCGCGTTGTACGACGAGCGGTTCTATCGGATGTGGACGTTCTATCTGGCGGGCGCCGCGGCGGCGTTCCGCACTGGCGGCATGGTCAATTACCAGATCCAGCTTTCGAAGAGCCGGATGACGCTGCCGCTCACGCGCGACTACATGATCGAGGGCGAGCGGGCGTTGCGGGACTAAGTCCGTTCGTCCTGAGTAGCTGCTGAGCTTGTCGAAGCGGCGTATCGAAGGATTCGCCCGGGGCAATGTCCTTCGATACGGGTCTTCGGCTTCGCTCAGCCCCTACTCAGGACGAACGGACTTTTGGCAATCATCGGGTGGGCGTCAGCGCGGCCCTGCACGTCGGCCTTCGCGGCAGCGCGCTCGTCGCCGCCGATCTTGCCGTCCTTGTTGGCATCGTACTTCGCGAACGTCGCCGCGAGCAGCGCCTGCGCCTCTCCTTGCGTGACCTTGCCGTCCTTGTTCTTGTCCGCGCTGGTGAACCACAGGTCGGCGAGGCGCTTGGCGTGGACCGGGTCCGGACGTCCCTGTCCGCCAACCTTCATGTTGCCGATCCGCGCCTGCACTTCCGCGCGCGTGAGGACACCGTCCTTGTTCGTGTCCGACGCAGCGAACTCGGTCTTGAACTTGGCCGAGGCGGACGCGCGGGTTTCCTGCGCGAGCGCTGGCGTCGCAAGGCCGGCGAGGACGAAGAGGGTGAGGCTTTGGCGTAGCACGGTGATTAAACTCCAGAGGATGCGAGGCGCGAATAGACCGGTTTGGTTGTACGCGCCATGAATGCGCGCGGTTGCATGAGGGCCACTCAACGCATAGGGGCGCCGCATTGGATATTGCCCGAAGGATCCTGCCCGTGACCGATCAGATCAACCGCGTCGTATTGGCCTATTCCGGTGGCCTGGACACGAGCGTGATCCTGAAGTGGCTCCAGCAGACGTATAACTGCGAAGTCGTGACCTTCACCGCCGATCTCGGCCAAGGCGAGGAACTCGAGCCCGCGCGCGCCAAGGCCGAGATGATGGGCGTCAAGCCCGAGCATATCTTCGTCGACGACCTGCGCGAGGAGTTCGTCCGCGACTACGTCTTTCCGATGATGCGCTCGAACGCGCTGTACGAGGGGCTGTACCTGCTCGGCACCTCGATCGCCCGGCCGCTGATCGCCAAGCGCCAGATTGAGATCGCCAAGATGGTCGGCGCCGACGCGGTCAGCCATGGCGCGACCGGCAAGGGCAACGACCAGGTCCGCTTCGAGCTCGGCTATTACGCGTTGTCGCCCGACATCAAGGTCATCGCACCATGGCGCGAATGGGATTTGACCAGCCGCACCAAGCTGATCGAGTTCGCCGAGCAGCATCAGATCCCGGTCAGCAAGGACAAGCGCGGCGAGTCGCCCTTCTCGACCGATGCGAACATGCTGCACACGTCGTCGGAGGGTAAGGTCCTCGAGAACCCGTGGGACGAGGTCCCGGATTACGTCTATTCGCGCACCGTGAACCCCGAGGACGCGCCCGACGCGCCGGAATACATCACGATCGATTTCGAGCGCGGCGACGGCGTCGCGATCAACGGCGAGGGCATGAGCCCGGCGACGTTGCTGTCGACGCTCAACGACTATGGCCGCCGCCACGGGATCGGCCGGCTCGACCTCGTCGAGAACCGCTTCGTCGGCATGAAGAGCCGCGGCATGTACGAGACTCCTGGCGGCACGATCTATCACCTCGCGCACCGCGGCATCGAGCAGCTGACGCTCGACCGCGGCGCCGCGCATCTGAAGGACGAGCTCGCGCCGCGCTATGCCGAGCTGCTCTACAACGGCTTCTGGTTCAGCCCCGAGCGCGAGATGCTCCAGGCCGCGATCGACCACAGCCAGGAGAAGGTGTCGGGCACCGTCCGCCTGAAGCTCTACAAGGGCGGCGTGTACGTGGTCGGCCGGAAATCGCCGAACTCGCTGTATTCGGAAAAGGTCGTCACGTTCGAGGACGACCAGGGCGCCTATGATCAGCGCGACGCCGAGGGCTTCATCAAGCTCAACGCGCTGCGGCTGCGGTTGCTTGCGAAGCGCGACCGGTAAACCCTGCCACGATTACACCTCCCCGGCGAAGGCCGGGGCCCAGTTGGGGGACGCCGCTAACGAAGGTCGGCGCGCCGTTACCGAGACCTTTCCATCTGGTCCCCGGCCTCCGCCGGGGAGGTGCACTTGGCGTGGGCACTTCCGTTCAATCCCTCAACGCCCCGCCCCGTTAACCACGCCTTAGGCATCTTCCCCCATAGATCGAGCATCTTGTGGGGAATGCCTGGATGCCGAACACACCTGTCGACGTTGCGATCATTGGCGCCGGCCCCGCTGGCCTCACCGCGGCCTATCTGCTTGGCAAGGCTGGCTATTCCGTCACCGTGATCGAGAAGGATCCGGTGTACGTCGGCGGGATCAGCCGGACCGTCGAGCATCAGGGCTTCCGATTCGATATCGGCGGGCACCGGTTCTTCTCGAAGTCGCAGCCGGTGGTCGATCTCTGGAACGAGATCCTGCCCGACGATTTCATCGAGCGCCCGCGGATGAGCCGGATCTATTACGAGGGCAAATTCTACAGCTATCCGCTGCGCGCGTTCGAAGCGCTCGGCAATCTTGGCATCTGGCGCTCGACGCTGTGCATGGCGAGCTATGCCAAGGCCAAGTTGCGTCCCAATCCCAACGTGCGCAGCTTCGAGGATTGGGTCGTCAACCAGTTCGGCCACAAGCTGTATTCGATCTTCTTCAAGACCTATACCGAGAAGGTCTGGGGCATGCCGTGCGACACGATGTCGGCGGATTGGGCCGCCCAGCGCATCAAGGGACTGAGCCTCGGCGGGGCGGTGATCGATGGGCTGAAGCGCTCGCTCGGGCTCAACAAGAAGCCAAACGACGGGATGCAGACCAAGACGCTGCTGGAGAGCTTCCGCTATCCGCGGCTCGGGCCGGGGATGATGTGGGATGCGGCGCGCGACAAGGTGCTCGGCCACCGCAATACGATCCTGATGGGGCATGCGCTGAAGCAGCTTGCCGAGGATTCGACCGGTCGCTGGCGCGTTACCGCGACCGATCGCGACGGCGCGACCGTCACGATCGATGCGGGGCACGTGATCAGCAGCGCGCCGATGCGCGAGCTGGCGGGGCGCCTGCACCCGTTGCCGACGACGTTGCCGCAAGCGAGCGCGCTCAGGTACCGCGATTTCCTGACGGTGGCGCTGATGATCAAGTCGCCCGACCTGTTCCCCGATAACTGGATCTACATCCACGATTCGAAGGTGAAGGTCGGTCGCGTCCAGAATTTCCGCAGCTGGTCGCCCGAGATGGTGCCCGATCCGGACATCGCCTGCGTCGGGCTCGAATATTTCTGCTTCGAGGGCGACGGGCTATGGGCGTCGAGCGATGCCGACCTGATCGCGCTGGCGACGAAGGAGATGGCGATCCTCGGGCTGTGCGATCCCGCCCACGTCACCGGTGGCGCGGTGGTGCGGCAGGAGAAGGCGTACCCCGTGTACGACGAGGAGTACCGCGACAATGTCGATGCGTTGCGCGAGGAGATCGAGGCGCGGCATCCGACCTTGCACTGCGTCGGGCGCAACGGGATGCACCGCTACAACAACCAGGATCACGCGATGATGACCGCGATGCTGACCGTGCGGAATATCCAGGCGGGTGCTCGCGTGCACGACATCTGGAGCGTCAACGAGGACGCGGAATATCACGAGGCGGGCAACGAGGGCGAACAGGCGGGGATCGCCGCGGCCTTGTCGAGTGTGCGTGAGGTGCCGGAGCGGCTCAAGGCGGCGTGATGGAAGCGGTGGATGGATGGATGGTTACTTGCTTCTTGTTAGGCAGTAAGCTGAATGTGAGCATCGCTTCAGTAGCCCCCACCCCGGCGAAGGCCGGGGCCCATTTGGAAAGATGGTCGTAGCGGCGCGATGCCCTTCATTAGCGACGTTCCCCAATTGGGCCCCGGCCTCCGCCGGGGTAGAAATGATGCAGGGCTGGGTGCGCTGGTGATCATTGGAACGAACACGGCATGACGGACGCGATAGCAATCCTCAAAGCTGACCCGCCGCGCACGCGCCTCTGGCCGACCGTCCTCGGCGGTTGGACGCTCGCGGCGATCGTGCTTTGCCTCGCGTTCGCGGGTGCTATCGCGACGCTGCGCTTCCCCGATCCCGACGATGCGATGCGGCTGCTCGAAGTGCGCGACTGGCTTGGCGGGCAGAGCTGGTGGGACGTCGGCCAGCACCGGCTTAACGGCGGCGACTTCGCGATGCACTGGTCGCGCCTCGTCGACCTTCCGATCGCCGCGGCGATGCTGGTGCTCGATCCGTTTTTCTCGACCAACGCCGCCAACCGGATCGCGATGACCGTCGTCCCGCTCGTTACGCTGCTCGCGCTGATGGCGCTCGCCGCCAACCTGACGCGGCGCGTAAGCGATGTCGAACGCGCCAAGCTCGCGCTGCTGCTCGCGCCGCTGTCGATCCCGATCGTCTATCAGATGCGGCCGTTGCGGATCGACCATCATGGCTGGCAAGTGGTGCTCGCGATGGCGGCGACGACTCTGTTGTTGGGCCGCGCAACGACGCGAAACGGCGTGCTGGCCGGACTGGCGCTGGCGACGCTCGTCACGATCTCGCTGGAGGGACTCCCGATCGCGGTTGCGATCACCGCGGTCGCGGCACTCGCCTGGGCATGGCAGCCCGAACGCCGAGACGTGCTGCGCGCGCTCGCCGCGACCTTCTTCGCCGCCGCGCTCGCGCTGCACGTCGCGACCCGTGGACCCGGCCTGTTCGCACCGGTCTGCGATGCGATGTCGCCGGCTTGGCTGGCAGTGCTCGGTGTCGCCGCGCTGTCGCTCGTTGCGGTGACGTTCGTCGGCACCCAGGCCTTGCTGGTCCGGCTTGCCGCGCTCGTCGGAGGCGGCGCGGTTACGATCGCGGCGCTCCTGATCCTCGCGCCCGCTTGCCTGCGCGGACCGTTCGCGACGCTCGATCCGCTCGTCTACCGGCTCTGGTACCTGAACGTAGCGGAGGGCATGCCGATCTGGCAACAGGAGCCGGCATGGGCGTTGATGACGATCGGCTTTCCCGTCGTCGGGCTGGTCGGATCGATCGCCGCCTGGTCGCGCAGCACCGGGGCGCTCCGCACACGCTGGACGATCCTGCTCGCAATCTTGGGCGCCGGCTTTGTCCTGACCCTGTTCGTGATGCGCGCGGGGGCTACGGCCAATGCGCTCGCGATACCAGGCGGGGCGTGGCTGCTGCTGGCGATGCTGGAGCGCGCGCGGCAGATCGGCCCGGTGATCCTGCGAACGCTCGCCACCGCCGGCGCGCTGATCGCGGTCTCGCCCGATCTTCTCGTCGGCGCGGTGTTCGCAGCGCTGCCTGCGCAGCCTTCCACGCACCATGCCGTGCCAGGCGCGCGCGTATCCTGTGACGGCGCTGCCGACGTTCGCGCTCTTGCACAACTGCCACCCGAGATCCTGTTTGCACCGATCGACGTCTCGCCCGAGATCATCGCCACCACTCGCCACCGTGCGATCGCCGGCGGCTATCATCGCAACAGCGCCGCGCTGCACACCGTGATGGCGGCGTTTATGGGCGCTCCCGAGACGGCGCGCGCGACGATCGTCGCCAGCCATGCCGGGTATCTCGTCGCCTGCCCGGGCCTGTTCGAAATGGATATCTATCGAGATGAGGCACCCCGCGGCCTTTGGGCACGTCTCGAACGCGGCGAGCGGTTCGCGTGGCTCACCCCCGTCCCGATCGCCGGATCGCCGGTTCTTGCATGGCGCGTGAACAACTCGTCGCGCGCACCCTTGTCTGGAGCGCCCGTCCGCCCCTAGGGTCGGACGATATGATTACTCAGGGGGAAACGCTGCACTGGTGGCAGACGCGCGGCTTTGTCGTCGCGGTGGCGCTCGCGTCGATGATACCGTTGCTGTGGCCGGAAATCCCGCCGCTGGTCGACCTGCCTGGGCATATGGGGCGTTACCGTGTCCAATTGGCGATCGGCGACAATCCCTGGCTTTCCCAGTGGTATAACTTCCACTGGCAGATGATCGGCAACCTCGGGATCGACCTGCTGATCGAACCGCTCGCACCGATCTTCGGGTTGCAGCTTGCGGTGAAGCTGATCGTGATGACGATCCCGGCGCTGACCGTGACCGGGCTGTTGTGGATCGCGCGCGAGGTGCATGGGCGAATCCCCGCGACTGCGTTGTTCGCGTTGCCGCTCGCCTACAGCTACCCGTTCCAGTTCGGATTCGTGAATTTCGCGCTCGCGATGGCGCTCGCGCTCAACCTGTTCGCGCTGTGGCTGCGGATGGGGCGGCTCGGGCGCACCAAGCTGCGCACCGCGATCTTCATCCCCGTCTCGTGCCTGTTGTGGCTGTGCCATACGTTCGGCTGGGGCGTGCTGGGCGTGCTCGCCTTCTCCGCCGAGCTGATCCGCCAGCATGACATCCGCCGCGACAGCGATCCCAAAAGCTGGGCGCATGGCTGGTTCAGGGCGTTCGTCCAGGCCGGGCTCAACTGCCTGCCGCTCGCACTGCCGATGGTGATGATGGTGGTGTGGCGCTCGGGCGATCATGTCGGCGGCAAGACGCAGGACTGGTTCAACTGGCGCTGGAAGATGAACTGGATCACGATGGTCCTGCGCGATCGGTGGATGGCGTTCGACATCGCGTCGGTGACGGTGCTGTTCGTGATCCTGTTCCGGGGCGTGCGCGACCAGACGATCGAATATTCGCGCAACCTGGGGCTGTCGGCGCTGTTCCTGGCGGCGGTGTACGTGCTGTTGCCGCGGATCGTGTTCGGGTCGGCCTATGCGGACATGCGGCTTGCCCCGTTCGTGCTGGCGATCGCGGTGATCGCGCTGCGGCCGCGGCATGGGCTGTCGTTGCGTGGGGCGGCGGTGCTCGCGGTGCTGGGGTTTGCGTTCTTCGGGGTGCGGCTGGCGGGGACGACGGTCAGCTATCTGATGTACGATCGCAGCTACGACCAGGCGATCGCGGCGATCGATACCGTGCCCGAGCGGTCTCGCGTGGTGTCGTTCGTCGGGCGGCGGTGTCGCGACGACTGGGCGTATTCGCGGCTCGAGCATGTGCCGGCGCTGCTGCTGGAGCGGCGGCTGGCGTTTACCAACGACCAATGGTCGATGGCGGGCGCACAGTTGCTGACGACCAACTATGCGGCGGCGAAGGGCTTTGCGCATGATCCGTCGGAGGTGGTGAGCGACGTCAAATGCCGCGGCCAGTTCTGGCGGCCAATCTCGATGGCGCTCGCGAAATTCCCGCGCGATGCGTTCGATTATATGTGGCTGATCCACCCGCAGAAGTTCGATCCGGCGCTGGTCCGCGACCTGACGCTGATCCGCCGCGATGGAACCAGCCTGTTGTACCGCGTCAACAAGCCTGCGGTTCGCCCCGCCGGAACGGAGTAAGCTCGCCGAGATACTCCTGCTGCTCGGCGACCGCCTCGCGTTCGCGGACGAGATAGTCGGCGATCGCGCGGCGGAAGCTTGGGTCGGGGATGTAGTGTGCGGAATAGGTCGCGACGGGCGCATAGCCGCGCGCGAGCTTGTGTTCGCCCTGCGCGCCGGCCTCGACGGTCTGCAGCCCCCGAGCGATGGCGGCGTCGATCGCCTGGTAATAGCAGACCTCGAAATGGAGGAACGGCACCTCCTCGGTCGCGCCCCAATAGCGGCCGTAAAGCGTGTCCTCCCCGATCAGGTTGAGGGCGCCGGCGATAGGGAGGCCGTCGCGCTCGGCAAGGATCAGCAGGATCTGGTCGCCCATCGTCTCGCCGATCTGGTCGAAGAACGCGCGCGTCAGATAGGGCTGCCCCCATTTTCGCGCGCCCGTGTCCTGATAGAAGACCCAGAACGCGTCCCAGTGCGCGGGGGTGATCTCGGCGCCGGTGAGGTGACGGATCGTCAGGCCTTCTACCGCGGCGGCGCGTTCCTTGCGGATCGCTTTCCGCTTGCGGCTGGCGAGCACGGCGAGGAAATCGTCAAAGCTGGCATAGCCGTCGTTCTTCCAGTGGAACTGCGTGCCCTGCCGGATCAGCCAGCCCGCCGCCTCGAACAGCGCCACCTCGCCCGGATCGATGAAGGTCGCGTGCGCGGAGGACAGCCCGCTCTGGTCGGTCACCGCCTCCAGAGCGGCGATCAGCGCGGGGGCCTGCTCGCGGTCGCGAAGGAGGAGGCGCGGGCCCGGCACCGGGCTGAACGGCGCGGCGATCTGAAGCTTGGGATAATATTGCCCCCTGCCCGTTCCCACGCGTCGGCCCAGCCCTGGTCGAAGACGTATTCGCCCTGACTGTGGCTCTTGGCGTAGGCGGGCGCGATTCCCGCCGGTTTGCCGTCGGGGCCGTCGACCACGACCGGCAGCGCCTGCCAGCCGGAGCGGCCGCCGACGCTGCGCGATGTTTCGAGTGCGGAGAGGAAGGCGTGGCCGACGAACGGGTTGGCGGTGCCGGAGCACGCTTCCCAGTCCTCGGCCGCGATCGAGGTGACGCCTTGGGCGATGCGAGCAGTGACCGAATTCATCACTGCCTTAGGTAGAGACGCGAGGGCACGCCTCCAAGGAGGTCAGGCGGAAACCTGCACGATCGCGTCGATCTCGACAGCAGCACCGAGCGGGAGGACGGCAACGCCAACGGCCGAGCGCGCGTGCTTGCCGCTATCGCCGAAAAGCGCGACCATCAGCTCGGAGGCGCCGTTGGCGACCTTGGCCTGGTCGGTGAAGTCTCCGGTCGAGTTGACGAATACACCGAGCTTCACGATCCGCTCGACGCGGCCAAGCGTCCCGAGCGCCGCCTTCATCTGCGCGACCAGCATGAGCCCGCACAGCTGGGCGGCGTCCTGCGCGTCTTCGATCGAGACGTCGTCTCCCACGCGGCCCTTGACCAAGGCACCGTCCTTGAACGGCAACTGGCCCGAGATGTGGAGCATGCCGTTCGCCAGCACGGTCGGGACATAGGCGGCGACGGGCGCGGCAGCCTGGGGAAGGGTGAGGCCCAGCTCTTCGAGCTTGCGGTCGATACGATCGGTCATGGCGGAGGTATCACCACAGCGGTGGGGGATGGGTCAAGTGCGTGGGCACGCCCAACCCCTATCCTCCCCTGCAACGGGAGGTGGCGGCGCGCAGCGCTGACGGAGGGGTGACCCGCCCTCGATAGCGCGTCACCCCTCCGTCGCTTCGCGCCACCTCCCCTTGCAGGGGAGGATAGAGGAATCAGGCGTTCGCCGGCACACCCGCTTCGAACCGCGCGGCGATCCAGTCCGCCGCCTCGCGCCAGTCGTCGATCCGCGCATGCGCTTCGGGCGCTTTCGGCACATTCACCGCCAACGTCGGCTCCGAGACCATGTGCAACCGGTGCACCCCCGGGGCGTGCTTCGCGACCGACTCGTGATGCACCGCCAGATCGTCAACGAACACCGTTACAGGCGACCCATATTCCTCAACCAGTCGCGACACCGGCGTGCCCTTGCCGCCCTGATTGCACTCGACGCGGTGGGCGATGCCGAACTTGGCAAGCTGCTCGATCCGCGGCTGGCGGCATTCGTCCTGGAGGTTGGTGAGGATGACGATGTCCGCGACCTGCGCCAGCCGCTCGAGCGCCTCGACCGCATGCGGGACCAGCGTCTGGCGATGCATCTCGGCGGGGAAGAACTCGCCGAGCATTGCCCACATGTCCTCGCGCGACGGCGGCGGGCCACCGTCACGCCGCGTCATCGCGGTCGAGAAATCGCCGTGCTGGATCGCAAAGTCGATATCGTGGCGCTCGTCGAGCCAGACGCCGAAATGCTTGACCATATGCAGCAGCACTTCGTCGCAATCGCTGATCAACAACGGCCTCATGCTTCGAAATCTCCTTGGTCCAGTCTGGCATGCGCGCGGACCAGCGCCTCGGGCTTCACACCGAGCGATTCGGCGCACGCAATCAGATCCGGCTCGTGGTTTTCGAGAAAGCCGAGCGCCGCCGACAGCACGGTCGGGTCACTCGCCCTTGCGCGGAGATCGTGCGGCTCGAGGCCGGTGACCGACAACAGCCGCATCGCGCGGTCGGGCTCGACCAGCGTCCATACCAGCGCGCGCAGGGCGAGCGCTTCGGCGTCTTCGTTTGAATCGCGGTCGCGCATTGCCTATCGTGCCCTCTTTCCGGATAAGGTGCGGCGGTGACAAAGAAGGTGCTCGTTGTCGAGGACAACGAACTGAACCTCAAACTATTCTGCGATTTGCTGCGCGCGCACCAGTTCGCCGTCGAACCCGTGCGCGACGGCCGCGAAGCCGTTGCGCGCGCGCGCGATTTCGTACCCGACCTGATCATCATGGACATCCAGATGCCGCACGTCACCGGCTACGAGATCATTCTCGAACTGAAGGCGGACGAGGAGTTGCGCGCGATCCCGGTGATGGCGGTAACGGCGTATGCCGGGCGCGAGGACGAGGAACGGATCCGGGCGGCGGGCGCGGATTCGTATGTGTCGAAGCCGATCAGTCTGGCGCGGTTCATGGATGCGGTGGGGGCGCTGGTCTGAGGCGGGAGCGGAAACGCGCCGTTCGCCTCGACCCGCCTTACCGCCTCAACCCATAATTTAGTGCCTACCCCCACCCCCGTTCGTGCTGAGTAGAGACCGAGTAGCTCCGCCAGGAGCGTATCGAGGGCGCGTATCGAAGCATGGCCTCCCCGCGCCAACCTGTCCTTCGATACGCCCTCTCGATACGCCGCCTGCGGCGACTACTCGATGGCTACTCAGGACGAACGGGGGGGCCGGGCGCACGCCCCCACATCGTCACCCCAGCGACAGCTGGGGTCTCCCCGTTTCGAGCGCACACTCGCGGCGGGAGATCCCAGCTTTCGCTGGGATGACGGACGTTCCGGACACAAACGCCAAAAGCCGCGGAGTTACCCGCGGCTTTCCGGATCGTCGCAATCAGTCGGCGGCTTGCACCGCCAACCCGATTACTTGATCTTGGCTTCCTTGAACTCGACATGCTTGCGCACGACGGGATCGTACTTCGAGAAGGAGAGCTTCTCCGTCTTGGTACGGGGATTCTTCTTGGTGACGTAGAAGAAGCCGGTGTCAGCGGTGCTGAGCAGCTTGATCTTTACGGTGGTCGGCTTGGCCATGAGCCCAATTCCTATGGCTTGAAAATGCGAAAGCGGCGAACTCGCGCCGCCGCTCCATCAGGGGCGGCGCATGGCGGACGTGAGCAGCGAAGTCAAGCTTTACGGCCCCTGCATCCGCCACGACGCCGCATTTAACCCGCTATTCACCACCGCAAGCGCATCATATCGTCAGATAAAAAGGAGCGGGATCATGGGGCAGGCGCTACGACTCACCGAGATGGTACCCGCGGACATAGGACGAATCGACGCCATGATCGCGGTGAAGGCCGATCTCGCCGCGCGAATCGCCGCGATCGACGTCCGAGCGCCCTATTCCCGCCCGTGCGACATCGCCACCGAGATCGATGCGATCCGTGTGATCGCGCATAGCAACGGCCTCAACCCCGCCGTCACCGTCGCGCACTTCGTCGATTCGGCGCTGTCACGTGGCGAGCACGGCGCGCTGGTCCATGGCTGGCTGGCGATCCTGCGCGATGCGGTCGGCTGCGAACGGCAGGACGTCCAGGCGTGCCACGCCTTCGCCGCCGCCTGTTCGGTGCGTCTTGCGGGATAATCCATGGACGCCTTGATGGCGGCCCTCGTCGCCGCCGCGCTGGCGCAGGTCGGCGACCGCACCGCGTGGCTCGCGGCGATCCTGTCGGACCGGTACGCGAAGCCGGGACTGGTGATCCTGATGGCCACGGTAGCCTTGCTCGCGGCGAGCGGCCTGGCGGCGACGCTGGGCGCGGTCATCGGGCCGAAGCTCGCGCCCAACGCACAGCAGCTCATGCTCGCGCTCGCGCTGCTGTTGCAGGGCGGCGGGTCGTTCTTTCCCGCCAAGGCGCCCGAGCGGCTGACCGGCTGGAAGATCGGCGCGCTCGCCACCACCGCACTCGGCCTCTTCATTCTCGCGTTCGGCGACGGCGTGCAGTTCATCGTCCTGACGCTCGCCGCGCGCACCCCCGTCCCAGCGCTCGCCGCGATCGGCGCGACGATCGGCTCGCTGGTGGTGATCGTCCCCGCAGCCTTAATGGGGGAGACCGCATGGCTGAAACTTCCGCTCAGGCCGGTCCGTATCGCCATCGGCATCGTGTTCGTGATCTTCGGCCTCGTCCTCGCGCTGGGTGCGCTCCGGCTCGTTTGACGGGAGGAGCATTTTCGCGTTCGGATCGTTTACGCAACGATCTTCAAAACCGGAGCTAAACATGGCCGACATCAACCCCGCCCTCGACACGCCGACCGACCTGCCGAGCAACAGTACCAAGTCGGTCGCTGATGCGCTGAACGCCGCGCTCGCGGATTGCTATGCGCTGTATCTCAAGACCAAGAACTTCCACTGGCACATGTCGGGGCCGCACTTCCGCGACTACCATTTGCTGCTCGACGACCAGTCCGCGCAGATCATCGGCGTGACCGACGCGATCGCCGAGCGCGTGCGGAAGACGGGCAACACGACGCTGCGCTCGATCGGCGACATCTCGCGCCACCAGACGATCGCCGACAACGACATGGCGTTCGTTGGCCCGACCGAGATGCTCGCCGAACTGCGCGAGGACAATCTGAAGCTCGTCGAGCAGTTCCGGATCGTCAAGGACGCCGCCGACGCGGCCAGGGACAATGCGACGAGTGGCATCGTCGATGAATGGACCGACCACGCCGAAGAGCGCGCCTGGTTCCTGTTCGAGGCCAGCCGCAAGGGCTGAATCACGCGGACCTCACGATCCTCCCCCGCCAGGGGGAGGTGGCGCGAAGCGACGGAGGGGGGACACGGAGCAGAGGTTTCGTCTACCTCCCCTCCGTCTGGCAAGCGCCAGCCACCTCCCCCTGGCGGGGGAGGATCGTTAGGACATCTACCGTCGACGATCGGCTGACCAGTAAGCCTCAGAGCGCAAAAACGACCGTCGTCGGCCCCATCCGGCGGCGGTCGTTTCGCTTCTGCATCCGTTCGGGCGGCAGGTGCGTTTACCGACGATGCACGCTTTCGCCGCCCTGCTTGATCTCGCTCACCTACACCCGGTCGCGCAACGCGAAGCTGAAACTGATCGCGGATTATCTGCGCGCGACGCCCGACCCCGATCGCGGCTGGGCGATGGCGGCGTTGACCGGCGATCTCGATCTCAAGGGCGTGAAGTCGGCGGTGATCCGCGGACTGATCGAGGAACGCGTCGATCCGGTGCTGTTCCGGATGAGCCGCGATTATGTCGGCGATACCGCGGAAACCGTCGCGCTGCTCTGGCCCGAACCGACGGTGCCAGTCGATCCGACGCCGCTGTCGATCACCGATGTCGTCGAGCGGTTGGCAGCGCTGTCGCGTGCCGATGCCCCGGCCGCGTTGGCGGACATGCTCGACCGATCCGATGCCGAGGAACGGTTCGCGCTGCTCAAGATGGCGACCGGCGCGCTGCGGATCGGCGTGTCTGCGCGGCTGGCGAAGACCGCGCTCGCCGATGCGTTCGGGCTCGATGTCGATGCGGTCGAGGAGGTCTGGCACGGCCTCGACGCGCCGTATCCAAGCCTGTTCGCCTGGGCCGAGGGCACGGGCGAGCAGCCGACGCCGGCCGACGTGCCCGTGTTCCGGCCGTTCATGCTCGCGCACGGACTGGAGGATCTGCGTGTCGATCTCGCCGACTATGCGGCCGAGTGGAAATGGGACGGCATCCGTGTGCAGATCGTCCATGTCGCGGGCGAAACACGACTCTATAGCCGCACCGGTGACGACGTGACCGGCAGCTTCCCCGAGATCGCCGCCGCATTCCGGACGCCGGGGACGGTCGACGGCGAACTGCTGGTGAAGGGCGAGCATCAGGGCGGCACGCTGGAGGATGGCGGCGGTGCGGCGAGCTTCAATGCGTTGCAGCAAAGGCTCGGGCGCAAGACCGTGTCGGCGAAGATGCTGGCAGAGTACCCCGCGTTCGTCAGGCTCTATGACCTGTTGATCGATGGCGAGGAGGATCTGCGCACGCTGTCGTGGACCGAACGGCGCGCGCGGCTAGAAGCATTCATGCCGCAACTCGATCCCGAGCGGTTCGACCTGAGTGCGGTCATAGTAGCGCAGGACTTCACCGCGCTGGAAGCAATCCGCGCAACCTCGCGCGATGCCGCAATCGAGGGCGTGATGCTCAAGCGTCGCGACTCGCCCTATGTCGGCGGGCGCCGCGCCGGGCTCTGGTACAAATGGAAGCGCGATCCGCTGACCGCCGACTGCGTCATGATGTACGCGCAGCGAGGCTCGGGGCGACGCTCGTCCTATTATTCGGACTACACGTTCGGCTGCTGGACCGAGGACGGCGAGCTGCTGCCCGTCGGCAAAGCGTATTCCGGGATTACGGATGAAGAGCTGAAAATGCTCGACAGCTTCGTCCGCAATCATACGCAGAACCGTTTCGGCCCGGTCCGCGAGGTCGAGAAGACGCTGGTGCTGGAGATCGCGTTCGATTCGCTCCACGATTCGAAACGTCACAAATCGGGCGTGGCGATGCGTTTCCCGCGGATCGCGCGGATCAGGACGGACAAGCCCGCGGCGGAGGCCGATCGGATCGAGACGCTCAAACGGATGATCACGTAATCCGCGCGTCATGAAAGCGCATGGGAGGGCGGCCTATCGCCGCCCGATCGTAATACGCATAAGAATGGTCCGGTGAACATGACGAAGCATTCCCGCACGGTCGTGGCACGGCGCGTCCGCCGTGGCGCCTGGGTCACCGGGATCATCTCGGGGATCGTCGTGCTGTTCGTCTACCTCGCCGGCTATTTCGACCGCGATCCGGTGCATGTGTATCCGGCGCTCGGCGTGCACGCGTCCGGACCGCCGCCAATCGCGGTGGTCAATTTTTCGGGCGACATGGGGCTGCGCTTCCTGCTCGGCGCATCGACGTCGCGGGGGCTGACCGAGCACGGCATCCCGGTCGTCGGGATCACCACGCCCGCGCTGTTCGCACATCATGTCACGCGCGCCGAGCTCGATGCGATCATCGCGGAGGGCATCCGTACCGCGCTGGCGCGGACCGGCGCGAAGCGGATCGTGGTAATGGGGCAGTCCTACGGCGCGGATATCGTCCAGACCGGTCTCGCCAACCTGCCGGCGGCCTTGCGCCCCCGCGTTGCCGCGATCGTGCTGATCCTGCCGGGGGACACAGTGTTCTACCGCGCCGATCCGTCCAGCCTGCTCTACGATCATGGCACCCCCGACAGCATGGGGGTGACGACGGGGAACCAGCTGACCTGGGCGCCGGTCACGTGCATCTATGGGGTGGAGGAAACCGACAGCCTGTGTCCGCTGCTGACGACGCCGAACGCGCGGAAGGTCGGGATGCCGGGGGGCATAATATCCGTCACGACGCCGATGGCCTGCTCGCGCATGTGCTGACCGCGATCCGGTCGGTTTCACCCTAGGCCGGCGAAGCGTTCGACTGATGGTCAGGCCGTGATGCGCGCGATCAACGCCATTGCGGCCTGGGGAGCACGCACCTTCGCACCGTTGATGAAGAACATAAACGTCTCACGGGGCTGGTTCGGCGGCGTGGCATCCTCGACATAGGGTAGCCCCTGCGGTCTGCCACCAGCAGCCCAGATCTTCGCTTTGCTGGCCCAGTCGTCGAGCGCGGTCGGGGCGTAGCCGGCGACGAAGCGCTCCTCCGCATCCTCCAGCCGCGCATAGACGAAATCGCCGGTGATGTCGGCGATCGCCGGGTATTCGGCGGATTGCGCGAACACGATCGCGACCCCCGCATCGCGGCACATCGCGACGAATTCGGGCACCGCGAAACTCTCATGCCGGACCTGGACCGCATGACGCAACGCGACGCCGTCCTGCCGATCGGGCAACAGTTTCAGGAACGCGGCGAAATCGTCCGCATCGAAAGTCTTGGTCGCCATGAACTGCCACAGGATCGGTCCGAGCCGGTCGCCAAGTTCGACGATCCCCTGCCCGGTGAACCTGGCGATCGACTCCCCCGCCTCCGCGAGCACCTTGCTATTGGTGCAATAGCGCGAGGCCTTGAGCGAGAAGACGAACCCGTCGGGCACCGCCTTGGCCCAGGCGGCGAACGTCGCGGGCTTCTGGCTGCCATAATAGGTGCCGTTGATCTCGATCGCGGTGACGTGACCGGCCGCATAGTCGAGTTCGCGCTTCTGCGGCCATTTCTCGGGATAGAAGGTCCCGCGCCACGGCTCGTAGGTCCAGCCGCCAATACCGATTCTGATGGTCATGCCGCATGTGTAGCGCGTCGGCGGCCGCGCTGGCGACATCGCTTCGGCGTTTTGGCGCAAAACCCTAAAAACCCCGACGGCCTGCGCCATCGGGGTTTCGTACCGCCTGAACGACGGGGCGGCGGATCCGATCGGCATCGTCATCCTTTGGGGGCGATGCCGATGCCGGGGCTCGGATTACTGAAGCAGCTTCAGGACGCTCTGCTGGCTCTGGTTCGCCTGGCTGAGCATCGCCGTCGATGCCTGGCTCAGGATCTGCGCCTTGGCGAGTGCGGTCGTTTCCGACGAGAAGTCGGTGTCTTCGATCCGGCTCTTGGCGTCCGACAGGTTGGTCGAGTTGGAGGTCAGGTTGTTGACTGCCGACTGGAGCTGGTTCTGCGCCGCACCGAGGTTCGCACGACGGTTCGAGACGTTCGAGATCGCCGTGTCATAGTCGGAGAGCGTGCCGGCCGAACCGGTTGCCGTCACGACCGTGCCGAGGCCTGTGCCCGCAGCCTTGAGGTCGCCGCCGAGAGCGAGATCGATCGCGTCGGTCGAATTCGCACCGGCCTGGATCTTCACCGTGCCGCCGGTACCCGCCGAACCGTCGAACAGCGCCACGCCGTTGAACTTAGTGTTCGTCAGGACGTTGGTGATCTGGGTCGACAGCGCGTCCTGCTCGGCCTTGATGTTCAGGATGTCGCTGGCGGAATACGTGCCGTTGCCCTTCTGGACTTCGAGTTCGCGCATACGCTGCAGGTTGTTGGTGACCTCGTCGAGCGCGCCTTCAGCGGTCTGCGCCATCGAGATGCCGTCATTGGCGTTGCGGATGCCCTGGTTCATGCCCTTGATCTGCGACGTCATCGACGTCTTGATCGCCATGCCGGCTGCGTTGTCCTTGGCCGAGTTGATGCTCTTGCCGGTCGACAGGCGCTCCATCGAGGTCGACAGCGCCATGCTGGCGGCGTTCGAAGCGTTCGCGGCGCGCATGGCCGAGATGTTGGTACCGATGACAGTCATTGCGAAATCTCCGTGAATGTTCAGACGATCCGCGCCGCCCCCATGGCGAAGTCCCGTGCCGTCAGAGTGAGTAACGGCCGGGTCGAAGCGGGCTTTAGAAAAAAATTGCAGGCCACGACCGCGTTCGGATCGCCTCGCACGTAGGCGGGACGCGTGCTCGCAGGCAGGACGCGCGCGTGCAGGTGAGCCCGTGTGTCCGCGCGAACGCGCCCGGATAAAATTTGCCGGCAGACGGCAGCGTTTAACCACAAGTTTACCACCAATGCCCCAATCGACGAATCGTCCAGGGGGAACACCATGCGTTCGATTTTTCCATCAGCCGCAGTCACTTCGCGGAAATACGCGCTCGTCTCGTCGCTGCGCGCGCAGGGTTTCGGCGTGGGCTCGTTCGCCACCATCCAACCCGGCCCGAACGATCTGTTCCTCGTCGCGGATGGCGAGGGTATCACCGCCCCTGCCCGCACCGTCGTGATCGGCTGCGAAGGCCGCGAAGTCACCCCGTCGCGCGCTGGCGCACCGGCGCGGATCAGCTTTGCCGCCGAGGATACCGCGGTCGGCAACGGCTTCGCCCGTGCCCTGATCGGTGGCCCGGAAATGCCGACTGCCGCAGACCCCGAGTCGCTCGCGCTGCTCGCCCTCGCGGAGCGCGTCGCCGCCGCCGACATCACCGTGCTGATCAACGGCCCGACCGGCACCGGCAAGGAAGTGCTCGCCCGCGCCATCCACAATGGCTCCGCGCGGAAGGACAAGCCGTTCATCGCGATCAACTGCGCCGCGCTCCCCGAATCGATGCTCGAAGCGCTGCTGTTCGGTCACCAGAAGGGCGCATTCACCGGCGCCTCCAGCGGCGGCGACGGGTTCTTCCGCGCGGCCAATGGCGGCACGATCCTGCTGGACGAGATCGCCGAGATGCCGCTGCAGTTGCAGGCCAAGTTGCTCCGCGTGTTGCAGGAGCGCGAGGTCGTGCCGCTCGGCGCCTCGGTGCCGCAGCCGATCGACGTGCGCGTCATCGCCTGCGCCAACCGCGATCTTCACGCCGAAGTCGCTGCCGGTCGGTTCCGCGCCGATCTCTATTACCGCCTTGCCGTGTTCCCGCTCGCGACCAAGTCGCTGGCCGAGCGCCCGCAGGACATTCCCGCGCTCGCCGCGACGCTGATCCTGCGTCACGCCGGCAGCCGCAATGTCATTCCCTGGCCGAGCCATGCGGCGATCGAGCTGCTGATGCTGCACGACTGGCCGGGCAACGTCCGCGAGCTGGAGAACGTGATCCAGCGCGCGCTGCTGTTCTGCGGCGGTGACACGATCGAGGCGAACCACATCGTGTTCGATCGCCCGGTGACGATGACGTTCCAGCGCACGGTCGCCGTGGCGCCGCTCGCGCCTGTCACGGCACCATCGGAACCCGAGACGCCCCCGGGACTCTGGGCAACATCGTCCAGATGAGCGAATTCGCCGCGATCCGCGAGACGCTGAGGGCGTGCAACGGCAGCCGGATCGAGACTGCCAAGCGCCTCGGTATCTCCGAACGCACGCTGCGCTATCGCCTCGCCAAGGCGCGCCAGCAGGGTGACGATATCGGCAGTGTCCATAACTGGGCCGCCTCGGCATGAGCGGCGTCTCGGGCATTGGCGGCGGCGCGATGAGCGTCGACCGCGTCATGGCGCTGCGCTCGCAGATCCTCGAACGCAACCAGGCGCTTTCGCGCGCTGGCGCGGCGGGCAACGTCACGCCGACCGAGCAGGTCAAGCCGACCAGCTTTGCCGACTCGATGGAAACCGCGCTGAAGAGCGTCAACGACGGCCAGACCCAGGCCGCCAAGCTCAGCGAAAGCTATGAGCGCGGCGAGACGGTCGACATCGCGAAAGTGATGCTCGCCCGCCAGCAGGCGTCGGTCGGGTTCGAGGCGACGTTGCAGGTCCGCAACAAGCTGCTGTCCGCCTACAAGGATATCATGAGCATGCCGGTCTGACATGAGCACCGCACTCATCCCCACATCATCCGGCGGCACCGAACGGTTCGCCAATCCCCTCCAGCAGATCAAGGGCGCGTTTGCGCAGCCCGCGGTCCGCCGTTCGCTGCCGATGGCGCTGATGGTCGGCTTGATCGCCGCCGCCGCACTCGCGTGGATGAGCCTGTCGACGCCGACGCAGAAGACGCTGTTCAGCGGCCTGCCCGATTCGGACAAGGCCGCGGTTACGTCCGCGCTGACGACGGCCAACATCAAGAGCCATATCGACGAAGGCACCGGCGCGCTGACCGTCGGCGAGGAGGATTACAGCCGCGCCAAGATGCTGCTCGCGGGCCAGGGCCTGCCGAAAGCAGCACCGGGCGGCTACGCGATCCTCGACCAGTTGCCGATGGGCGTTTCGCGCGCGGTCGAAGGCGAACGCCTCCGCCAGGCCCGCGAATCCGAGATGGCGAAGTCGATCGAGGAGATCGACGCCGTCGCCGAGGCGCGCGTGCATCTCGCGATGCCCGAAGCGTCGGTGTTCGTCCGGGACAATGCCTCGCCGTCTGCGTCGGTCATCCTGAAATTGCAGGGCGGCCGCTCGCTGAGCGATGCGCAGGTCAGCTCGATCATCAACCTCGTCGCCTCGTCGGTGCCGGGAATGAAGCCCGAGGCCGTGACGATCGTCGACCAGATGGGCGCACTGCTCACCAAGGCTGGCGGCAACGACGGCGCGGGTGCGGCGAGCGACGCGCGGATCGATATCCAGCGCCGCATCGAGGACAAGTATCGCACCCAGCTGATCGCATTGCTCACGCCGCTGGTCGGCGCGGGCAACTTCACCGCCGAGGTGCAGGCCGACGTCAATCTCGACGAGAGCCAGGCGACTCGTGAAAGCTATGAGAAGCAGGGCGTGCTGCGCGCCGAGACGGGCAACTGGACCGGCAACCAGAAGGACGGCGCAGGCGCTGCCCCCGGCGGTATCCCCGGCGCACTGAGCAACACGCCTCCCGCCGCCAGCACCTTGTCGACGCCGCAAGCTGCGACCGGCAATCCTGGTACGCCCGCCGCACAGCCGGTTGCCGGTGGCCCCGCGCCCGATGCGATGAAGCAGTCGGACCAGTATCAGCGCGCGTATGACCTCGGCCGCGAAGTCTCGGTCACACGCGCCACGCCCGGCGGCGTGAAGCGCCTGTCGGTCGCCGTCCTCCTCCGCGATCCCGACAAGACCCGCCGCACCGCGATGGAGATCAACCAGATCACCGATCTCGTGAAGAGCGCGGTCGGCTTCGACCAGGCACGCAACGACAACGTCACGGTTATCAGCCGCAAATTCGCCGGCGCGACGGATGCCGCCGCTGGTCCCGCCTGGTACGACAACGCCTGGCTGCCGGTGCTCGCGCGCAACGGCACCGCGATCCTGATCGCGCTGCTGGTCTTGCTGCTCGGCGTCCGCCCGATCGCCAAGGCGCTCATGAAAAAGCGGGACGAAGCCACGTCGCGCCCCGCGCTCGGCCAGCCGATCGGCGGCGTCGATGGCGAGGGTGGCGTGACCGGGATCGGTGTCGCCGCCCCGGTCAGCCTCGACCAGCTCGAGAACACGCGTGGCTATGACGACCGGATCGGCGCGGTCCGCGGCTTCACCCGCGACAATCCCACGCGCGCCGCGCTCGCCGTGCGCGACATGATCAAGGCGGACGCGAAGTGAGCGACGTCGCCATCCGTACCTACACCGGCGTCGAGCGCGCCGCGGTGCTGATGATGCTGGTCGGCGAGGAGGAGGCCGCCGCCATCCTCCAGAAGCTCGACCCCGAGGAAGTGCGTCAGCTGGGCGCGGCGATGTTCAAGGTCGCCGACGTGTCCGAGCAGGAAGTCGAGGACGTGCTCGACGATTTCGTCGGCCACGCACGCGAGCGCACCGCGATCGGCTTCGACCCGCGCCCGCAGATCGAGGCGGTGATGAACCGCGCGCTCGGTCGCGAAAAGGCCGAGAGCGTGCTCGCGCGGATCACCCCGGCCGAAGCCGCCTGCGAACTCGAGCTGCTCGACTGGCTCGACGCGCCCGAGATCGCCGCGATGATCGAAAAGGAACATCCACAGATCGCCGCCGTCCTGATCGCCAACCTCGACGCGTCGATTGGCGGCCAGGTGCTCGAGCTGCTGCCGGATGCGGTCCAGCCCGACATCCTCCACCGCATCGCGCGGCTCGGGCCGATCACGCCCGAGGCGGTCGATACGCTGCGCACCTTGCTCGCCAACCGCACCGCTTCCGCGCCCGGCGGCGCCGGCGTTACGTTGGGTGGCACGAGGGAGGCCGCCAAGATCCTGTCGGGAGCACGAAAAGCCACCGAACAGCGCGTCATGCCGAAGCTGTTCAAGATCGACCGCGAAGTGGCGAAGGCGATCGAGGAAGCGATGTTCATCTTCGACAATCTGCTCGATCTCGACGACAAGAATCTGGGCACGTTGATCCGCAACGTCGACAGCGAGATCCTGACCAAGTCCTTGAAGGGCGTCGACGAGACGATCCGCAACCGCTTCCTCGGCTGCATGTCGGCGCGCGCCGCCGACGGTATCCGCGACGAGATGGAGGCACGCGGGCCGATGAAGCTTGCCGAGGTGCTCGAAGCGCAAAAGGCGATGATCGCGATCGCACGCGGGCTCGCGAAGGACGGCACGATCCAGATGGGCGGGGGCGAGGACGATTATGTCTAACGGGTTCACGGCGGGCTTCGCGTCGCGCCACACGACGACCGCGAATATTCTGGCCAGCGCGTTCGCACCGCCGTCCGGCTTTGCCGCCGCGGATATCCGCGAGCGCGCGACGGTGCGTCCGGCTACCTTCGCGTCCCCGAACTTCACGACGGAGCCGAGCGCCCCGAAGCATTTCAGCCCCGCGGACAAGGACGTGAACCCGACCGCCGGCTGGGATCCGCTCGATCCGGTCACCGAATCGTCGTTCATCGATCCGCTCGCCGACGCACATGCCGCCGGCTATGCAGAGGGCCTTGCCGCTGCGGCCGCGGCCGCACAGGAAACGGCTGCACGGGACGGCGCACTGCTCGGCGATCTCGCCAGCGCGCTCGGCAACGACCGGATCGACCGTGACCGCGTTGCGGCGCAGCTCCGCCAGACGGTACTCTTCCTCGTGTCGAAGCTGGTCGGCGAAGTCGGCATCGCGCCCGACGTGCTCGCCGGTCGGATCGAGACTGCCGCCGAACTCCTGTCCGACTCCGCCGAATCCGCGCTGCTCCGCGTCCACCCGGAAGACGTCGCATTGCTCGAAGGCCGGTTGCCCAAATCGATCTTCGCCGCGGGCGATCCGGGCGTTGCACGCGGCAGCTTCGTGCTCGAAAGCGCATCGACGATCGTCGAGGACGGCCCTGAGCTCTGGCTCGACCAGTTGGCGCACGCGATCGACCGCGTGCCGGTGCCCAAATGCTGAACCGCTTCACCGCCGATTATCTTGAAACCCTCTCCAACGCCGATTTTGTCGCCAAGCCAAAGGTCTCCGGTCGCCTAGCCTCGTTCGACGGGCTCCTGATGGAAGCGGTCGGACTGACATTGCCGGTCGGCACTGTCTGCCAGGTCGGCGAGGGCGCGGCGAGCGTCGAGGCCGAGGTCATCGGCTTCCGCAACGGCCGCACCTTGATGATGAACCTTGGCGGTGCCGCCGCGCTCCTCCCACGGGCGCCGGTCAAGCCGATCGGCGCGCCGGGCGAAGCCGAAGTCGGTGCGGCATTGCTCGGTCGCGTCGTCGACGGCGCCGGCAAGCCGATCGACGGGCTCGGTCCGATCCGCGGCGCCGGTCGCTGGCCGCTCGCCGGCAAGCTTCAGTCGCCCCTCGACCGTGGCCGCGTACTCGAACCGCTCGACGTCGGCGTTCGCGCGATCAACGGCCTGCTGACGATCGGCCAGGGCCAGCGCGTCGGCATCATGGCGGGCTCGGGCGTCGGCAAGTCGGTGCTGCTCGGCATGATCGTCCGTGCCGCGCAAGCCGACGTCATCGTCATCGGCCTGATCGGCGAGCGCTCACGCGAAGTCGCCGACTTCCTGGAAACCAAAGTCGCAGGCGCAGCGCGGAAACGTTCGGTCGTCGTCGCAGTCCCTGCCAACCACTCGCCGGTCCTTCGCATCCGTGGCGCGCTCCGGGCCCATGCGATCGCCGAATCCTTCCGCGACGAGGGCAAGAAGGTCCTGCTGATCATGGATTCGCTGACCCGCGTCGCCCATGCCGGCCGCGAGATCGGCCTCGCGCTCGGCGAACCCGCGTCCGCGCGCGGCTATCCCCCGAGTGCCATCGCGATGCTGCCGAACCTGATCGAGCGCGCAGGCGTCGACGTCCACACCGGCGGATCGATCACCGCGATCTACACCGTGCTGGCGGACGGCGATGACGGCAACGACCCGGTGGTCGACTCGGCCCGCTCGATCCTCGACGGCCATATCGTCCTCAACCGCCAGCTCGCCGAGCGCGGCGTGTATCCGGCGATCGACATCGGCCCGTCGGTCAGCCGTGTCATGACCGATATCGTCGACGCACCGCATGCCAAGGCTGCACGGACCTTGCGTCGCCACCTCGCGACCTATGAGGAAAACCGCGATCTCGTGCTGATGGGCGCCTACCGTCACGGCGCCGATCCGGCGATCGACGCGGCGATCGCCTGCCACCCGGCGGTCATGGAATATATCCGCCAGGATGCCGACGAGACCGTTTCGCTGAACGACGCCGTCGCCGAGCTGACCGGCGTGTTCGGCGGCTGAGATGGACAAGCGCGGCAAGACCCTCGCGCGCATCCACCGCGTCCGCACGCTCCAGCTCGGGCTGACCCGCGCCGACGAAGCCCGCGCACACGACAAGTTCGCCAGCGAACAACTCTTGTCCGGGCGTATCGCGCTGCTCGTCGAAGCGGTCGCGCCGGTCCACGAGACGCAGGTCGCGGTGTCGCTGGGCGCCGCCGCGCATTACCGCGAACGCCTGCAGAAATCCGCCGACGCCGCAGTCGAGCGCATGCAGGCGGCCGAACACCATCTCGACCGCGCCGCGGAAGCGACGCGCGCCGCCAAGCGCGATCAGACCGCGGTCGAGAAGCTGCTCGCACGCGCCGACGCCGATGCTGTGCTGAAGGCGATCCGCGCGATGGAGGAATCGCCCGCCTTCCGAAGGGTTCGGCACGATCCTTGCTGAGCGGGAGCCGAGCGGTGCCGTGCCGCCACCCGAACGAGTATCCTGCATGATCCAGACCGCGACTCTTTCTCCCATGCTGCCGGCCCAGGCGCGGTCGACGACCGTGCCAAATGGTCCGACGCCGGGCGATTTCGCGGGTTCCTTCGCGCAGGCGAACGACGACGCTGCCGTGGAGGGTGCGCCGACGACGCCGGCTCCGATCATCGCGATCCCGGCGCTGTCGGCCGGCACGATCGTCCGGCAGGACGCCGCCGCGACCGGCAACACCTTGCCGACCCCGATCGTGACGGAGGCCGCACAGCCGATCGTCCCGGCGATCGTCACCCTCCTCGCCGAACCGCTTGCGGCAGGTCTGCGCCCGACATCGCCAACGCTCGTACAGCCAATAATCCCGGCAACTCCGGAGCCCGCGACGCCTGACATCGTCAAACGCACCATCGCTCCGCGTCCGAGCCCCAATGCGGCGCGTCCCGCGGCGTTCGCGATCGCGCCCCGCGGCGGCAAGGCCAAGAACGACACCCCGACGACCCCGTCGGACGACACCGCCGACGCGACACTCGCCGATCAACCGGCCCTGCCCGATCAGCCCATGATCGCGCAGCCCACGCTCGCTCCTCCCCTTGCGCAGGCAAACCCGGACATCCCGCTCGTCGCGTCCCCCGCACCTTCGCCGCCCCCGAAGCCGCCAAGATGATCGTGGCCGAGAACGCCGTCGCCCCCGCCGGATCGGCGATTGTTGGCGCGAAACCCAGCGCTACCGGTGCGGCAGACGCAAAGCCTCTCGTGGCGGCGGAACCGGACCTCACGACGTCGATCACCCCGGCCCCCGGCAATCCCGCAGCGCGACGAAGCTCGCACAGGCCGAACGGGCTGTGCCAACAGCGATCCCCGTCGCGCCACCCGCACTTCTGCAAAATCCGATCGCGCTACGCCCAGTCGCACAGCCCAGCGCCCTACCCGTCGCCACAGCCTCGCCACAACCTGCGGTGGGAGTCGTCGACCGTAGCCAGATCTCTCCGCGAGAGGTCACGCCGGTCGCCCTGACGCCCGCCACCCCGGTCATCACCACGCCCGTCGCGCCACCCGCACTTCTGCAAATCCCGATCGCGCTACGCCCAGTCGCACAGCCCAGCGCCCTACCCGTCGCCACAGCCTCGCCGCAACCTGCGGTGGGAGTCGTCGACCGTAGCCAGATCTCTCCGCGAGAGGTCACGCCGGTCGCCCTGACGCCCGCCACCCCGGTCATCACCACGCCCGTCGCGGCTCCGCCGTTGCAGATCGTGGCGCTAGCGGGGACCGTGCCCGTCGCACCACAAATCTCGAGCGTGAGTCCCCCACTTGGTCTTGCGAGCGAACCCGGTTCGACCGCGCAATCGTCGCTGCCAGCACCAGACGCCGACACCGCGCCGGCCACGCCGCGCTGGGTCGCGACCGACGCGACGACCCCGGTGGCGCTAACGCTCGCGCAGCCTGCCGCGATCCAGCCGCAACCGGGCACCGTCGCGTCCGCCAGCCAGGTATTCGGCGCCGCGATCCAGGCCGCCACCAAGGCGCGCGACGAGCGCGACACGCCCGATCCGACCGCGCCATCGGTCGCTGCCGGAGCACCTATATCGGCGCCTGCGATCAAGACCGCCGAGGCGCAACAAGCCCCGCTCGACATGCGGCAGGAGCGCTGGCCGCACGCGATGATCGAGCGCATCGAGATCTTGCGCGACGCCGCCGATGCGACCGATACGCGGATCCGTCTGATCCCCGACGCGCTCGGCGCGATCAACGTCTCGATGCGCAAGGATGGCGACACCGTCCACGTCCATTTCAACGCCGAGCAGGCCGCGACCCGGACGCTGCTGGCCGACGCACAACCGCGCCTCGCCGAGCTGGCCGAAGCGCGCGGACTTAAGCTTGGCCAAGGCGCGCTCGGTGACGGCAATGCCGGCTCCGGCCAGCAGCGCGCGCCCACCCCATCACAGATTCCGAATCGCACGACGACGACGGCCGCGATGATCGCGGACGCCGCCGACGACACCCGAATCGCTTGACCCGAAGGACCCTGACATGAGCGACAAAAAGAAACTTCAGACGCCGCCCCGAAGAAGAAGGGCAAGATGAAGACGATCCTGATCGGCGGCGTTGCGCTGCTGGTACTGGTCGGCGGCGGCGTCGGCGCGGGCGTCTATGCGTCGAACGCCGGGCTGCTTGGCGGCGGCCATGCCGAAGTCGACGACGGCAAGCCCAAGCTGGTTCCCAAGAGCGAGCAGAAGCATGCCGGTGAGGGTGGCGAAGAGAGCGGTGGTCATGGCGGCGGCGAGGAGGCCGCGCCTGAAAACCACGGCATGAAGCCGCCCGCGGGCGAGGGCGGCGACAAATACGCCTCGACCTATTATCCGATGGAGAAGGAATTCACCTCGAATCTCCAGGACTCGGCGCACTTCGTCCAGGTCGGCATCGCGGTCGCCACACCGTACGACGACACCGTCATCACCAACCTCAAGACCAACGACATCGCGGTCCGTTCGGCGATCCTGATGGCGCTCGGCGACACCACCGAGGAGCAGGTGATGAGCAGCGACGGCAAGCGCCAGTTGCAGGTCCGATTGGCCAAAGCGATCAACGATACGCTCAAGCAGAAGGAAGGCTTCGGCGGCATCGGTAACGTTTACTTTACCAGTTTCGTTGTTCAGTGAGGCATGGTTAACGAGGGCTCAGCAAAGACGCGCGAACGGCGCGACCGGGATCGCTCCGGCGCGCCCAAGGACGGCGTGCTGCATCAGGGCGTGCTCGGCGGGGCCAAGCTCAATCCGTTCGGCGACCTGCATTCGCTCCAGCATCTCTCGGCACGGTTCGCGCGCGGTTTGCGCGGGGTGTTCGAGCCGCTGCTGCGCCAGGAGGTCCGCTGCTGGGCCGAGCCGTTGGTGGTCCAGCGCTTCACCGACTACCGCGCGGAGCGCAGCGATGCGCTGACCGCGTGGCTGCCGCTGATCATGACGCCGGGGATGGCGCAGGCCTTGTGCATCATGGACGGCAAGTTCGTGCTCGAGATGCTCGACATGTTCTTCGGCGGCACCGGTGCCGCGCCGCACACGCTGCCGACCGAGTTCTCGCCCGCCGCGGAAGCAATGGTTGCGCGGATCGGCCAGATGATCGCCGCGCCGCTGAAGACCGCGTGGGAGCCGATGGCGCGGTTCGACTTCCTGCCGACCCGCGTCGAGGTGAACCCGGCGATGATCGCCGATCTCGACGGCGAGGACGCGATGATCGTCACGCGCTTCGGCATTGCCGCGGGGGCCGCCAAGCCGGTGTTCCTCGATCTCGTCTACCCCGTCTCCGCGCTGAAGCCGCACGCGCCGTCGCTGACCGCGAAGGTCGTCGGCAAGTCGGCCGAGCCCGATCCGGCCTGGCGCACCGAGCTGACGCGGGCCGCGATGAACGTGCGCTTCCCGATCCGCTCGGTGCTCGCCGAGCCGGTCGTCAAGCTGACGATGCTGATGGACCTGAAGCCCGGCGACGTGATCCCGATCACTATCTCGGGCGACGTGCCGGTGATGGTCGGCAACAACCGGCTCGGCTGCGGCACGGTCGGCACATCGAACGGCTTCGCCGCCATCCAGCTCACCTCGATTACCCGTTTCGACGAAGGATTTGCAGCATGAACGACATGACCGGAGGCTTCCCCGTAGATGCTGCCGTCGCCGCCAATTTCCGGCTGCTCCAGGATGTTGATGTCAAGTTGACCGTCGAGATCGGTTCGACCAGCCTGACCTTGCGCGAACTGCTCGCGCTCGGCGAATCCAGCGTGATCGAGCTCGACCGTCAGGCCAACGAACTGCTCGACGTATTCGTCAACGGCACGCTGATCGGGCGCGGCGAAGTGGTGACGGTCGGCGAACGCTTTGGCGTGCGGATGACCGAGCTCGTCAGCCCCGACAAGCGCGGCTGATTCCGATGCTCTGGACCTATATCCTCAAGCTCGTGATCCTGCTGCCACTCGTGTGCGGCCTGATGTTCGGGTGCCTGTATCTGTGGCGCAAGTTCGAGAGTCGGATCCCGGGCAAGCCCTCGACGCGGCTGATCGGCGTCAAGGAAACGATGATGATCTCGCCAGGCCTGCGTCTCGCGGTGATCGATTTCGAGGGCCGCCGGCTGCTCGTCTCGGTCGGCCGCGGCGGCGTGCACCTGATCGACAAGGTCGACGCATGAGCGCGGTCGCTCGTCCGACGGTGACGCGGAAAGGCTCGGGCCCTGCCCTGTTCGCCGCATCCTCCGCCAAACCGTTTTCCCGCGTACGCGGGAATCCAGGAGCCAAGCGCGCGAACGCGTGGCTGTGGATAGGCCTCGCGGTTCTCTTGGCCCTGTTCCTCGCAATGCCCGCCTTCGCGCAGGGCGTCCCCGCCCCAACCAACCCCGCCGTCGGCGACGCGGTCGATCGCGCGCTCGGCCAGCTCGGCGGCCAGGCCGCAGGCAATACCGGCCAGAGCGGCTCGCTGTCGCTGTCGCTGCAAGTCCTCATCATCATGGGGCTGCTCACGGTCCTGCCGGGCATCCTGCTGATGATGACCAGCTTCACGCGGATCATCATCGTGCTCGCGATCCTGCGCCAGGCGCTGGGGCTCCAGCAGACGCCGCCGAACCAGGTGCTGCTCGGGCTGTCGCTGTTCCTCAGCTTCTTCATCATGGCGCCGACGATCAGCCAGATCAACACGACCGCGATTCAGCCCTATGCCGCCGGACAGCTCGCCGGCACGCAGATGATCACGACCGCCGGCGTGCCCTTGCACGCGTTCATGGTCAAACAGACGCGGATCAAGGACGTCACGATGTTCGCGCAGATCGCGAAATCCGGGCCGTACGCGACGCCGACCGACATCCCGTTCTCGGTACTGCTCCCCGCGTTCGTCACGTCGGAACTGAAGACCGCGTTCCAGATCGGCTTCCTGATCTTCCTGCCGTTCATCGTGATCGATCTCGTCGTCGCGACCGTGCTGATGTCGCTCGGCATGGCGATGCTGAGCCCGACGATCATCTCGATGCCGTTCAAGCTGCTGCTGTTCGTGCTGGTCGACGGGTGGGCACTGACGATGGGCAGCCTCGCCAACTCGTTCGCGACCTGAGAGCATGGACGCGCAATATTTCCTGACCGTCGCGAACCAGACGATGTGGGTGCTGGCGCTCGCCAGTGCGCCGATCCTGATCCCGGCGCTGCTGGCGGGGCTGATCCTCGGGATGATCCAGGCGGCGACGTCGATCAACGAGCAGACGCTGTCGTTCGTGCCGAAGCTGGTCGTGGTCGCCGTGTCGATCCTGATCTTCGGGAGCCTGATCCTGGGGTTGCTGAGCGATTTCACGATCGGGATCTTCGAGCGCATTCCGGATTTGGTAAAATGAGCGCACTTGCTGCTCCCCTTCCGCCTGCGGGAGGGGTCGGGGAGGGGCGTGCCTCACCAGCCGGACGCCAGTACGTACGTCGCGCCCTCCCTAACCCCTCCCGCGAGCGGGAGGGGATTTTACAGTGCTAGGCTTCGGCCTCTCGATCGAGCCGCAACTCTGGGCGCTGGTGTTCGTGATGATCCGCATTGGCGCGACGTTCATCGCCGCACCCGTGTTCGGCTCCGTGTCGGTCCCGCTCACCGTGCGCGTCACCTTGTCGGGCGCGATCGGGTTCCTCGTGCTCGCCGCCCACCCGATTGTCCCGCCACAGAACATCTTCGCCGTCACCACGATCCTCTCCGCCGCCGCCGAAGCCCTGGTCGGGCTCGCACTCGGCTTCGTCCTCCAGATCGCGTTCGCCGCGCCGATGATCGCGGCCGAAGTCATCGGAGGCGCGATGGGGCTCGGCTTCGCCTCCTCGATCGACCCTCAGAACGGCAAGTCCTCCCTGCCCTTGGCCAGTTCTTCTCGATCATGCTGACGCTGCTGTTCCTGTCGGTCGACGGCCACCTGATTTTAATCGACCTGCTCGTGAAGAGCTACGACGTGCTCCCCGGTGCCGCGTGGATCGGCGTCGAGCGACTGAAGGCGATCGCGTTTTTCGGGGGTTATGCGTTCCTCGCCGGGCTGTTGCTCGCGTTGCCGGTCGGTTTCCTGCTGCTCTGCCTCAACATCGTCGTCGGCATGCTGAGTCGCGCTGCGCCCTCGCTCAACCTGTTCGCGGTCGGCCTCCCCGCCAGCCTCGCGGTCGGCGTCGTCACGCTCGCGATCGCGTTCCCCACGATGGGCGACTACATGCTCGTGATCGTCCGCGAAGGCCTCGCCGCCACCGAAAACCTGGTGCTCGGCTGATGTCCGAGGATTCGGGCGAAAAACCGAAGCACCAACCGCCAAGCGCAAGAAGGATGCGGTCGAGAAGGGCGACATCCTCAAGTCGCGCGACTTCGCCACAGCGCTCAGCATGCTCGCCGGTGTCGCCTGGCTGATCTATGCCGGCCCGACTCTGATCACCGCGTGCAAGGCGATCATGAGCTCCAGCTTCCAGTTCACGCATGCGGACGTCGAGGACTTCTCGCCGTGGCGGCCGCTGATGGAAGCCGGCGGCAAGCTCGCGCCCTCGCTCATCACGCTGTTCATCGTCAGCATCGGCGCCGCGATCCTGAGCCAGGCGGGGCTAGGCTCGCTCGGCTTCAACGGCGGCCTGCTCGCGCCCAAATACAGCCGCGTCAATCCGGCAGCCGGGCTCAAGCGCATCTTCGGTGCGAACGGCTGGATCGAACTCGGCAAGTCACTGCTGAAGGTGATCCTGCTCGGCACGATTGGCGGCTGGATGCTGTGGAACGCGGCGCATTCGACGATGGGCCTCGCCTCCTCCGCCGATCTCAACCAGGCGCTGTCGACGCTCGGCGGGATCTTCAAGGGTATCCTGATCGCGATGGCCTTCGGGCTGTGCGCGATCGCCGGCATCGACCTGCCGATCCAGATCATCCGCCGGCTGGGCAAGATGCGGATGTCGAAACAGGAGATCAAGGACGAGCACAAGTCGACCGAGGGCAATGGCGAGGCGAAGGGCCAGATGCGGGCGAAGATGCGCGCGATGGCGAGCGGGGGCCTGCGCAAATCGGTCGCGGAGGCGCATGTCGTGCTGACCAACCCGACGCATTTCGCCGTCGCGCTGCGCTACGATCGCGGCAAGGATCAGGTGCCGGTGGTGGTCGCCAAGGGGCGCGGCGCCACCGCGCTCGCGATCCGCGAACTTGCCGCAGAAGGCCGGGTACCCGTCCTCGAATATCCGATGCTGGCGCGTGCGATCTATTACACCAGCAAGGAAAACCAGGAGGTCCGCGACGACCTGTACATGGCGATCGCGACGGTGCTCGCTTTCGTATTCGGGCTGAACGCGGCGGCGGGCGGTACGGCCGGCGGGGTCCAGCCGTTCGTCACCGTACCGAAGGACGCCCGCTTCGACGAAAACGGCATGAAACAGGCCTAAACATCGCCGCCAAACGGTCGTTCTTATAGAAGAGCGCGCACGTGCAGGAATTTCGCCATGGTAACATCGACCACCAGCACGACGGGGACACCCACCCCAACGTCCACCGCGTCCGCGGCACAGACCGCGATCAACACCGCGACGCAGGCGCTCCTGACGGGGCTCAGCGCAGGGTCGGGCGTCGACACCGGGACGCTGGTCACATCGCTGGTCGAAGCGCAGTTTGCCGCCCGTTCGGCAACGCTGAAATCCAAATCCGACACGCTTACGGCGCAGATTTCGGGCGTCGCGTCGCTCAAGAGCACGATGACCGGCTTCTCCACCGCACTCGCCAATCTGGTGAAGGGCGGCAGCTTGCAGACCCAACCAACCAGCTCGAACGCCGCAATCCTGTCCGCCACCGCACAGTCGGGCGCGAAACTGTCGGGGCTGTCGGCCAGCGTCACCGTCACGCGCCTCGCCACCGGCCAGGTCGCGCGGACGACGAACCCCGTCGCCGCCGCCAATCGCACCGCATCGCTCGGCACCGGCGCGCTGACGCTCAACGTCGGCGGGGGCGCAAACGTCGCGATCAATATCGGCGACGGCAGCATCGACGCGATCGCGGCGGGGATCAACGCGTCGAAGAGCGGCGTCACCGCCTCGGTCGTCACCGATGCGCAGGGCGGCGCGTATCTGTCGGTCAAGGGCGCAACCGGCAGCGCCAACGCGTTCACGCTGAAGGGCGCCACCGGCAATGCGCTCGACATCGGTGGCAGCACTGCGACCAAGACCAGTCTGGTATCGACCGCACAGAACGCCAAGCTCACCGTCGACGGGATCGACGTCGAACGGCCGAGCAACACCGTCAGCGATCTGGTTTCCGGCGTAACATTGCAGTTGAGCGGCGTGTCGACCGTCCCCGTCTCGCTGACCAGCACGGCGCCGACCGATGCGCTGACGCAGGCGGTCAACGATGTCGTCACGACCTATAACGAGGTCCTGAAGACGATCACCGAACAGACCGATCCGATCACCGGCAATCTCCGCGCCGACCCTGCCGCCAAGTCGTTGTTGAGCTCGCTGAAGGCGTTGACCTCGAAGCCATTGGTTGGCGGCGCGACCGCCGGTCTCCCGCGGACGTTGGCCGAACTCGGCGTCGCGACCAATACGGACGGCACCCTGCGGGTCGATTCCACGCTGCTCGCGAAGCAACTCGCGGCCTATCCCGACACCATCGAATCTATGTTCGCACCGTCGGGCACCAATGCGCTCGGCCTTTCGGCGACGCTGACCGCGCTGACGACCAGCGCCACCAGCACGCTGACCGGGCTCGGCGCCTCGACCGTGCGCTATACGGCGGCGCAGTCCGATGTGACCAAACAGCAGGACAAGGTGACCGACCAGTCGGCACAGCTGACGACCCGCCTGACGCAGCAATATGCCAGCATGAACTCGCGCGTGTCGGCGTATAAGTCGACGCAGACGTTTCTTACCGGCCAGATCGCCCAGTGGAACAAGAGCTCGTGACCTACGCCTCCACCCTCACGCGCGACCCGTTCGCGACCTATCGCCAGATCGACGCGGTCGGCCACACTGCGACCGCGGACGGCCCGGCGCTGGTGCAGCTGCTGTACAAGGAGCTGGTCGCGGCGTTGAGGGCAGCCGCCTGGGCGTGTGAAAAGCGCAAGTTCGCGGTCAAGAGCGAGCGCATCACGCGTGCCACCGCGATCCTGTTCGCGCTGGAGGCCGGCCTCGATTTCGAGAAGGGCGGCCAGATTTCTGAGACGCTGGCGCGGCTGTATGGCGGCGCGCGGAAGACCGTCATCAACGCCTCGCTCGGCCATGACCCCAAGCCGTTCCGCGATTCCGCGGACATGCTCGACGAGATCGCCCAAGCCTGGCGGACTGCCAGCGCCACGTAGGCGTTACCTCTTGAACCAGTGGCGGGCGGAGAAATACCCGATGACGCCCACCGCGATCACGAGGCAGGCCGCGGCGATCGCATCGAACGCCCATGGTTCCTCGGCATAGGGCAGGCCTTTCACGTTCATGCCGTACAGGCCGGTCAGGAACGTCAGCGGCAGGAACACCATCGCCGCGATCGAGATGATCAGCGAGCGGTTGTCGATCTGCTCCGCGCGCAGATCGGTCAGCGTCTCGTGGACCAGCGCCGCGCGTTCGCGGATCGACTCCAGTTCCTCCGCCATCCGCGCGGCGCGATCCGCCGCCGCCGCCAGATGCAGCCGGTCGTCGTCGGCGAGCCAGTCGCCGGGCAACGCCGCCAGTTTCTCCAGCGCCGCGCGTTGCGGGCTGAGGAATCGTTTATAGCCGATCGCCGCCACGCGGACCTTGCTGACGGTGCGGCGCAGTTCGAACACGCGGTTGGCGTCGAGCTGTTCCTCGCAATCGTCGAGCTCGTCGCCGAGCGTCGCCACGTCGGGATCGAGATCGGCGGTGATCGCGGTCGCAAACGCGGCGATCAGGTCGCCCGGATCGCGGATTTCGCCGCGCTCGACCATCTTTTCGACCTCGCCGACCGCGATCAAAGGCTTCCGCGTGACCGAGAAGACGCGCCCCTTTACCGCCCAGGTCCGCACCGAGGCGAGCATGTCGGAGGTGTCGAGCTCCTCATGCGAGCGCCCGCGCAAATTGAGGAACGCGCCCTCGCCGACCGCTTCGCACCGCGGCCGCGTCTCGGTCGCAGTCAGTGCGTCGACGACGTAATCGAGCAGCTTGGCCTCGTCGCGTAGCCATGTCTGGGCATGCTCGGCGGTGGTCGACAGATGGACCCATACGAGGTCGGCGGTACAGTCGAGCGCCTCCTTCACGCCAACGCGCGTCGCTTCGCCGTTGGTGATGCGGAAGCCGAAACCGCTCATCGCGCCATCTCGATCGTGACGGTGAGGCCCGTGCCCGGATCCACCGGCATCGCCGCGCAATACCGCGCGGCGTCGGCACGTGCACGGTCGAGGATCGCCGCGGGCACGTCGGGGCCGTGATAGACCCGGTCGGCGCTGGCGAGCGCCCGCGCCTGGCGCAACGTCAAATCCTCGGGATCGTCAGACAGCAGGACGAGGGTAATCGCCACGTCACGCACCGCAGCGGGCGCGTCCGTCGGCACCAGCCATGCAGCGACGTCGTGCGTCGGTGACAACGGATCGAGCATCCCGCCCGCCGCCATCGCGGTCGCTAATGCCCGGCGGCGCTCGCCCATATCAGGCCAGCGCTTCCGCAACGCGCCACGCGCCGCCTGCAACGCGAGCGCAAGTTTGCCGAGATCGGCGGGCACGATCGCCTCCAGACGCTGACGCAACGCCGCCGCCAGCCCGGCCGATACGCCGCTAGTGCCGATCGCGATCAGCACCGGTGCGCGGTCGACGATCGCCGGCAACGTGAAATCGCACAGCGCCGACCGGTCGACCGCATTGACCAGGATCCCGCGCGCCTTCAGCCGCGCGACTGCCGCCAGCGCCTCGTCCTCGTCGTCGATCGCGACGATCGCTAGAGACGCCGCCGCATTCTCGTCGACCACATCGGCCCCAGCCCTATCGAGCAACCGCCGCTTCGCATCCGCCGCCTCGCCCTCGCCCAGCAGGATCACCGGGCGCCCCGCTAGCCTCACGAACAGCGGCAGGCTCTGTAGCGGAGCGGGCGATGTCACCGCTTGAGCCATTCCGGCACGCGCTCGGCGGCCAGGATCGTTTCCGGATGAATGCGATCCGCGACCACTGCGAACCGGTCGCCGTCGACCAGCACCTCGGGCACCAGCGCGCGGCTGTTATAGGTCGACGCCATCGTCGCCCCGTACGCGCCGGCAGTGCGGAAGATGCCGAGATCGCCTGACTTCACCGCGTCGATATCGCGGCCCATCGCGAAGGTGTCACCGGTCTCGCATACCGGCCCGGCGATGTTCGCCATCATCCGCTCGCCGGTCGGCTCGACCGCGACGAAATCGTGATACGCGTCATACATCGCGACGCGCGCGAGGTCGTTCATCGCCGCGTCGACGATCACGTACGGATTGACCACGCCGGGCTTCACCCAGATCACTTCGGTCAGCAGCACGCCGGCATTGCCCGCAATCACGCGCCCTGGCTCAAACATCAGTTCGACGTCCCATTCGGCGGTCGCGCGCGCAACCATCGCGCCGTAGTCGGCCGGGCTCGGCAGCACGTCATCGGGCTTGTAGGGCACGCCGAGACCGCCGCCGAGATCGACGCGGCTGATCGTATGCCCCGCGGCGCGCAGTTCCGCGACCAGCTCGCCGATGCGCGCATAGGCGGCTTCCAACGGTGCGAGATCGGCGAGCTGGCTGCCGATGTGGATCGCCACGCCGCGAAGGTCGAGCCCGTCATGCTTCGACAGCCGATCGAACATCGCCACCGCCTGATCGATCGCGACGCCGAACTTGTTCTCCTTACGCCCGGTCGAGATTTTCGCGTGCGTGCCGGCATCGACGTCGGGGTTCACCCGCAACACCGCCGGCGCGCGTTCGCCGCGAGCATGCGCCAGCGCGGCAAGGACTTCGCCCTCCTCCTCCAGCTCCAGATTGAACTGGCCGATCCCGGCGTCGAGCGCCTGCGCCAGTTCGCGCCGCGTCTTGCCGACGCCCGAGAACACGATGTCCGACGCCGGGATCCCCGCCGCCAGCGCGCGCTGCATCTCGCCCGCGGAAACGACATCGGCACCATAGCCTTCGTCGGCCAGCACGCGGAGCACTGCGACGTTGGGGTTCGCCTTGATCGCATAGGCCAGATGCACGCGCCCCGCAGGCTTCAGCGCATCGCGAAATACCTGCGCGTGGCGGCGGAAGGTGGCGGTCGAATAGACGTAGACGGGGGTACCGACGGCCTCGGCGATCGCCGGCAGGGCGACGTCTTCGGCGTGCATCACACCGTCACGATAAGCGAAATGGTCCATGGCTCAGGTCTTCAATTTGGCGGCGGCAGGTCGAACTCGTCGCTGCGGCGCTCGTCGGATTGGGTGAGCAGCTCGTCGCTGCGCTGCGGGCGTTGCTGCGTGGTCGGCGCGAGCAGCTGCGCCGCGGTCGGCGGGGTCTTCGCACCGTAAGGCGCGACCGGGAGCGTCTTGCCCTCCGCCGGCACCAAGCCGTCCGCCGCACCGCAGCCCGTAAGGGCCAGCACCAGTCCCGCCAATCCCAGAAGCCGTTTCATGCAATATCTCCCCGCGCAGCCCGGATCGCCGCGCGCACATTGTCCGGCGCGGTGCCCCCGAAGCTGGTCCGGCTGGCGACCGACGCATCGACCGAGAGCACGCCGTACACGCGTTCGTCGATCCGCGCATCGATTGCCTTCAGGTCGTCGATCGGCAGCGCATCGAGCGCGACCTTGCGCTCCTCCGCCAGCTTGACCGCACGCCCGGTGACATGATGCGCCTCGCGGAACGGCAGCCCCGCCTCACGCACCAGCCAGTCGGCGAGATCGGTCGCGGTCGCGAAGCCGCTCTCCGCCAGCCCGCGCATCCGGTCAGTGCGGAACGTCGCGCTCTCGACCATGCCGGTCATCGCCGCGATCGACAGCGCGAGCAGGTCGTGCGCCTCGAACACCGGTGGCTTGTCGTCCTGCATGTCCTTCGAATAGGCGAGCGGCAGGCCCTTCATCGTCACCATCAGCGCGGTCATGCAGCCGAGGATCCGCCCGGCATGCCCGCGCACCAGTTCGGCCGCGTCGGGGTTGCGCTTCTGCGGCATGATCGAACTGCCCGTCGACCATTGATCGCTGAGCGCGACGAACCCGAACGGCTGCGACGCCCACAGCACGAACTCCTCGGCGAGCCGCGACAAATGCAGCGAGGTCTGCGTCGCGGCGGTCAGATACTCGATCGCGAAATCGCGGTCGCTGACGCCGTCGAGCGAATTGGTCATCGGCCCGTCGAAGCCGAGCGCGGCGGCGGTCATCTCGCGGTCGATCGGAAAACCGGTGCCAGCAAGCGCGGCCGAGCCAAGCGGCGACCGGTTCATTCTTGCGCGCGCATCGGCAAACCGCCCGACGTCGCGCGAGATCATCGCGTGATACGCCATCAGATGATGTCCGAGCGTCACCGGCTGCGCGGACTGCAAGTGCGTGAAGCCTGGCATCACGCTCGCCGCATGATCTTCCGCGCGATTCAGGAGTGCCGCCTGAAACCCCGCGAGCGCCGCCAGCGCCTGGTCGATCGCGTCGCGCACCCAGAGGCGGAAGTCGGTCGCGACCTGATCGTTGCGCGAGCGCGCGGTATGGAGGCGACCCGCAACCGGCCCGATCGCATCGGCTAGCCGCGCCTCGGTCTGCATATGAATGTCTTCGAGGACCAGATCCTCCTCGACGCCGTGTTCGGCATAGTGCGCCGCAACCGTGTCGAGCCCCGCCGAGATCGTCGCCGCGTCCTGCGCCGAGACGATACCCTGCTTGCCGAGCATCGCGACATGCGCCTTGGAGCCGGCAATATCCTGCTGCCAGAGCCGCTTGTCGAAGGGAATGGAGGCGTTTATCTCGCGCATGACCGCGGCTGGCCCCTCGGCGAACCGCCCACCCCACATCGAATTGGAACCGTCCATGGTCTTGCGTCCTGTGTTCACTTCGCGCCCAATCGTCTGTCTGGTGGGAATGGGCCTGCTGGTCGCCGGCTGCGATAGGAAATCGCCCGCGCCGGAGCAAGCGAACGTCGTCGCCGCGAACACCGTCTCCGCTGACGAGGTTACGTCCGCCCCCGCGCCCGACGAAGCCACCGGTCCTGCCACCAGCACCGAAAAGCTCGACCGCAGCCACAAGGGCGAGACCGGACCGACGGTTGCCTTCACCGCCCCCGACGGCAAATCGGTCACGCTCGCCGCGTTCAAGGGCAAGCCGCTGCTGCTCAACATGTGGGCGACCTGGTGCGCGCCGTGCGTCGCGGAGATGCCGACGCTCGATGCCGCGGCGAAGTCGCTCGCGGGCAAGGTCCAGGTGATCGCGGTCAGCCAGGACTTGCAGGGCGCGGAGAAGGTGAAGCCGTTCTTCGCTGCGAAGAGTTTTTCAACGCTGAAGCCCTATCTCGACCCGAAGCTCGGTCTCAGCCTCGCTTATCAGGCGAACCTGCCGACCACGATCCTCTACGATTCGGCAGGCAAGGAAGTCTGGCGGATGACCGGCGGCTATGAATGGAACATGCCCGAGGCAGCCAAGCTGATCGCCGAGGCGTCGTAGCATTTGAAAGAGTTGGGATTTGTGCCGACCCGCCTTGGTGACGAGCCAAAGGTTGATGGCGAGCCGGCACGTGCATCCTAACGCATGATTGAGCGAAAAATGTGCAAGTCGGATAGAGAATGGTTCAAATGCGATGAGCCGAGCCTTGTCGCGGGTGTCCTTTCGAAGTGCCGCCATCGGCCGCGAATGCGCAGGTGGTTGCTTGCCCGACCGTTAACCCTTTAGGGGCATGCTCGGTCTGTTATGCCGCCAGCCCGGTGAAGGGGGATGAGATGGAAGAACCCCGCATCGATCGTCTGTCGAACCGGCACCGCGACGTGCTGCGCGGCGTGGCTGCGTTGCGCAAGACCAAGCAGATCGCCGCGGAACTCGGTATCGCGCCAGGCACCGTCGACGGCTACATCGCCGACGCGGTCCGGATTCTCGGCGCGACCGATCGCGGCGATGCGGCCCGCATGCTGGCACGGCACGAACGTATTGATCCGCTGTCGGACCCAAGGGCGCCGGGCCCCGGACAATCCGGGGGCAATCTTCATGGGTGGCGGCTCCCGCGGCATCGATGCCACAGATCGCTCAGCCGGTTGTCGAACCGGAAGCTTTCCAAGATGCCGGTGCGGACCGGGTGAGCCAAGACTCCGGTACGCACCGGGTGGCCCCCGATACCGGTGCACCCCAAAGGCCATCGTTCGCGGGACTGCTTCCGATCAGGCGTACAGGACAACGCAGCAACGACCTTCCGGTCGCGGCACGCTTGCTCTGGATACCGGCTATCGCAGTGATCCTCGCGGTGGGCTTCGGCATGCTTGCGAGTGGTCTCAACGTGCTCGCCGAGCTGATCGAACGGCTAGGGCACGTGTCCGGCTAACCGATCGAGAAGGCCGCCATCGGCGGATACTTGCATGGACACTCAGCTGACGCAGACCGCCACCGATATCGGCACCCTGCTGAACCGGCTCGAAGCCCAATTGACCGAGGCCTTTGCAATTTGCTCGCACCTCGCGGTTGCCACGACGACGTTCGGCGGCAGCGCCGGCGTCACGCCGCGGATCGCCCAACCCGTCGTCCAGGAACTTGGCGGCGCCATGGCGGCGATCGCTCAGGCACAGGGTCATGTGATCGCCGCGCATCGCAGCGCCGAACGGATCGGCAAGTTCGTCGGTTTCGGCGATGGCCTGCCCAAACCGGATCAGGCATTCTTCACCGGTGCGGACATCAGCCATCTCTCGATCGTCGCCGCGGCGGCCTGACCTCGAACTCGGTCGCGCCCCGTGATCCACGTCCTGGTCTATTACGCGGTTGCGCTGGCGACATGCTGGTTCGCGTTTCGCCATGGTGGGCTCCCCGAACGGATCGTTGCGGCGGCGTTCCTGCTCGCCGCGATCCTGTCGAGTCTGCTGGCGTTCACCGCGCGGCCCGCGTTCCGGTCGGTCGATACCGCATTGCTATCGATCGACCTGGCGCTGCTGGCCGGATTGGTCGCGGTGGCGCTGTTCGCGAACCGGTACTGGCCGATCTGGATCAGCGCGCTGCACCTGCTCGCGATCGCGGTGCACGGCGTCCGCGCATACGACCCGGACCTTGTGCCCTGGATGTACGCCGCAGCGATCAGCAAGATCGCTTATCCGATGCTGGCTCTGTTGGTGGTCGGCACCGAACGCCACCGCCGGCGACGATGGTCGCATGGCTGCGATCCGGACTGGTCCAGCGCGTCAAGATCGCCCTGACCGCCGAATCTACACCGACACCGACACCGACTTCAAAATATGGATCGACGCCGATGAGCGACCCCCTTCGTTTGCGTTACCCAGCGCACCACCCCTTGCCCGACACCTTACCGCAGGAGGGTACGCCACCACAGATGCCGCTTGGTGACGCTCCCCCCGGCGACACCCCCGGGTAACGGGGCTGGATCGGGTATCGAGCCGCCATCGCCGACCGAACTCGACCGCGCCCGCGCCCTGCTTCATCAGCAACGCGCCCGATCGGCCGCATTCGCGTCGGCTCGGGCGCTGTTCCAGGATCCCGCATGGGATATATTGCTTGGGCTGTTCGTCGCGTACGAAGAGGGCACACCGCTGACGATCGACGCGGTGCAGGCCGCCACCGGGCTGTCCGAAGTGACGATCCGACGCTGGCTGCTGACACTCGAGCATCGCGGGTTGATCACGTGCTGGCCGCACACCGCCGCATGGCCGCAACGTTCGCTCGGCCTGACCGACGAAGCCCTGACGATGATGCTGCAATTCCTGCAGGAAATTTAGGAAGCGCTGGATGCCCCGTGAGGATTCGAACCTCAATAGGCGGTATCAGAAACCGCAGTCTTACCATTAGACGACGGGGCATCAGCGAGGGCGCGATCTAGGCGGGCAGTTTCGCGCTGTCAACGCCAAGATGATGCCGATCCGCCAGTTCGCTTGCGTAATCGCGCCGCCGCGCTACATTCGTCGTCAAGCACCGGGCGGGTATTTTCCCGCAGCGGCAGATATAGATAGCGAGTTTTGCGGCGATGGGGGATGTTTCCACCCGAATGCCGTTCCGGCAGGGCTCTCCTGCCCGTCCGGCGGCGACCCGGCCCGGTCGAGGGCGGTGGGCCGATGCGCAGGCGTTTGCCGCGCTGGATCTCGGCACCAACAATTGCAGACTATTGATCGCGCGACCGCAGGCTGGCGGCTTTGCGGTAATCGATGCGTTCTCGCGAATCGTCCGGCTCGGCGAGGGCCTGGCGTCGACCGGCAAGCTGAGCGATGCGGCGATCGAGCGGACTATCGCCGCCTTGCGCGTGTGTTCGGAAAAGCTTCAGCGCCGCAACGTCACGCTGGCGCGGTCGGTCGCGACGGAGGCGTGTCGGCAGGCGTCGAACGGCCCCGCGTTTATCGCACGCGCACTGGCCGAGACGGGGATCCATCTCGACATCATTTCCGCCGAGGAAGAGGCGCGGCTGGCGGTGCTCGGCTGCCACGCGCTGATCGAGCCGGGAGAAGACCCCGCGCTCGTGTTCGACATCGGCGGCGGGTCGACCGAGCTCGTGCTGGTGGACACATCGACGCCGATCCCGACCGTGCTCGACTGGCATTCGGCGCCGTGGGGCGTGGTGTCGCTGACCGAGCATGCCGGTGGTGGCGAAGGCGAGGACGGTCGCCGGGCTGCCTATGCGCGGATGCGTCAGGTGGTCGCCGACAGCTTCGCGGGGTTTGCCAGCCGCCTGCCCCGGCATATCGAACGGCCACGGCTGCTTGGCACCAGCGGCACGGTGACGACGCTCGGCAGCGTGCATCTCGGGCTCAGCCACTACGACCGCTCGGTGGTCGACGGGCTGATCGTGCCGGCCTCCGCGATGCGGAAAATCAGCGCCGACCTTTCCCATATGTCGATCACGGAGCGCGCCAAGCTGCCGTGCATCGGCAACGAGCGCGCCGACCTGGTGGTCGCGGGCTGTGCCATTCTGGAGACGATCATGGATTTGTGGCCCGCCGAACGGCTCGGCATCGCCGACCGCGGCATTCGCGAGGGTATTTTGCGCGGACTGATGGGTTCGCCCAAACCCGGCAAAGCCACGGGGGTCGCAGCATGAGCCGGGGCGGTTCCGGCGGGCACGTCCGCGTCCTCACTGCGCGGAAACGGACCGCGCAGTCGACGCGCTGGCTCGAGCGGCAGCTGAACGATCCGTATGTGAAGCGCGCCAAGGCCGACGGGTATCGCAGCCGAGCCGCGTACAAGCTGATCGAGCTCGACGAGCGGTTCGAGTTGATCCGCGGCTCGAAGCGCGTGGTCGATCTCGGCCTCGCGCCGGGCGGCTGGGCGCAGGTGATCCGGCGGCGGATCCCCAAGGCGACGGTCGTGGGCATCGATTTGCTCCCGGTCGATCCGATCGAGGGCGTGACGATCTTCGAGATGGATTTCCTCGACGACGCAGCCCCCGGCAAGCTGATCGAGGCGCTGGGCGGCGCACCGGATCTGGTGCTGTCGGATATGGCGGCGAACACCGTCGGGCATCCGCAGACCGATGCGCTGCGGACGATGGCATTGGTGGAAACCGCGCTGCACTTTGCCTGCGAGGTGCTCGAGCCGGGTGGCACGTTCGTGTCGAAGGTGTTCGCGGGCGGCGCCGATTCGGAGCTGGTCGCGGAGATGAAGCGGAACTTCAAGACGGTGAAGCATGCCAAGCCGCCGGCGAGCCGCAAGGGGTCGGTCGAGTGGTTCGTGGTAGCGCAGGGGTTTAAGGGCCGAGACCCGAAATAGCGTAGCTATTTCGGACCAGTCGAAAGCCCGGCCAGCGTTACGCAGCAACGACTGACGACGCGGCTTTGCCGTGGCGCCCTGCCTTTGGGTGATACGCGAGCGCGACGTTAGCAAGCATGTTTCCCCGCGAAGGCGGGGATCCAGACTGGGCTCCCGCCTTCGCGGGAGAACAAGGGCGCTGGGTGGTTCGCTTGGTCTGAGCTTACCCCGCAACGCACGTCATGGTCATCCCCGCGCAGGTGGGGATCCATATACTCAGGCGCCCGCGATTTTTCTAGGCCAGCCAATATGGGTTCCCGCCTCCGCGGGAATGACGAACGGGCCGTCTACGTCACCCGTGCCCTCACCCTTCCCACGGCAAGGGCCGCGGGCCCCTTCCCTCTCCCCTTCAGGGAGAGGGTAAAGAAAAAGCCCGCGGACCTTTTGGGTCTGCGGGCTTCTTTCTGTTTCACGCGCCGCGGCAAAGCCGCGTCGTCGGTCGGGCTATGCCCGCCGGCCGGGGTTTCGGCCGAGACGCGGATTAGCTTTCGCTAATCCTGCTGCCTCAACCCTCGTAATCCGCACCCAGATTCTGGTTCCGCGGCGGCGCTGCGGCCGTCAGACGCAGTGCCTCGGCCGACGCGGCCAGGCTGCCGACGGCGTCGACCTCGTCGTCGTCGTCGACGCGAACCTTCTGCAGGCCCTGGATGACCTGTTCCTTGAGATGCGCCGGCTTGACGTTCTCGTCGGCGATCTCGCGGAGCGCGACGACCGGGTTCTTGTCGCGGTCGCGGTCGAGCGTCAGTTCGGCGCCGCCCGAGATCTGGCGCGCACGCTGGGCCGCGAACAACACCAGGTCGAACCGGTTGGGGATCTTGTCGACACAATCCTCGACGGTAACGCGCGCCATGCGGCTTCCTTCGTAACAACGATAGAATGAGAATGCGTCGCCTACGGGCGATGACCTGCAAAGTCAAGAAATGCGCCGCCCCGCATCATCGAGCCCGCCATCGGGTTGCCACCCGAGCGCCCGGTGTCCATCACGCACGCCATGGACGATCCCGCAGACCAGCCGACTTTCACCGTCGACGGCAACCAGATGACGCTGCTCGACACCGGCCCCCGCCGCCTCGACGCGGTGCTCGCGCTGATCGACGGCGCCGAGCGGACTCTCCGCGTGCTGTATTACATCTATGCCGACGACGAGTCCGGGAAGCGCGTCAACGCAGCGCTCATCGCCGCCGCCAAGCGCGGCGTCGAGGTCGCGCTGATCGTCGACGGCTTCGGCAGCGACGATGCGCCGCACGCGTTCTTCGAACCGCTCGAAGCCGCCAACATCTCCGTATGCCGCTTCTCCGCAAGGTTCGGTCGCCGCTATCTCCTGCGCAACCATCAGAAGCTCGCGCTCGCCGACGAAGCGCGGATCATCATCGGCGGCTTCAATATCGAGGACGATTATTTCGGCACCGCCGCCGAGCAGGCCTGGCGCGATCTCGGCCTGCTGGTCGAGGGACCGGCAGCAGGGCGGCTCGCCGGCTATTTCGACGCGCTGAAGGACTGGATCCACGAGCCCAAGAACAAGCTGCGTCGGCTCAACGCGGCGCTGTCGCATTGGAGCGAAACCAAGGGCGCGACCCGGTGGCTGATCGGCGGCCCAACGCGCAAGCTGTCGCCTTGGGCACGTGCGGTCCGCGACGACATGCGCGCCGGGCGCCGTATCGACATCATCGCAGGGTATTTCACGCCTAGCCCCGCCCTGCTGCGGCGGCTCGACAAGGCCGGACGGCGGCAGGCCGACGTGCGGATCGTCACCGCGAGTAAATCGGACAACAACGCGACGATCGCCGCCGCGCGGTTCACCTATGCGGGGTTGTTGCGCAAGGGCGTGCGGTTGTTCGAGTATCAGCCGACCAAGCTGCACACGAAGCTCTACGTGATCGACGACGCGGTCCATATCGGCTCGGCGAACTTCGACATGCGCAGCCTGTTCATCAATCTCGAGCTGATGCTGCGGATCGAGGATGCGGCGTTCGCAGGCCATGTTCGCGGCTATATCGACGGCGAGGTCGCGAAGTCGACCGAGGTGACCAAGGCGCTGTACCAGGCGAACACCGGCTGGCTGCAGCGGATCAAGCAGCTCGGCGCGTATTTCGTGGTCGCGGTGGTCGACCCGAGTTTGTCGCGCGGACTGAACTTCGGAATCGACGAATAGGGAGGCGTCTGATTGACGTGCTCAACCATTACCCGTCGTCTGATCGACGGTCACGCCCACCTGCCAACCCGTCACCCCAGCGAAAGCTGGGGTATCCCCGTTGAAGCATACTGGGGCTCGAACCAGGATACCCCAGCTTTCGCTGGGGTGACGGAGTTTGTGAGGGGCCGGGACGAACAGTGCATTCTTGGTGCGTCTGCAGCTAATTCAGCGCCGACGGCAAAGCCGCCGTCGGACGGGTTCGGCTTAGCCGACCCGCCGGCCGGGCCTGACGCTGCGCTCCGCTATCGCTTTGCGCACCGGCGCGGACGTCGCCGCGCCTGCGTCAGTCCTTCCACGCCCAATACAGCTGCGCCGGGGGCACATTCCACCACTCCATATCGTGATCGATCGACGTGAAATGCGGGGTCAGGAAGTCCTTCACCTTGGGCGAGAACTGATAGACCAGGAATGCGCCACCGGTGCGCAGAACCGAGTGCGTCGCGGTCGCGATCGCCGGGCCGACACCGGGGGGCAGCGTCGAGAACGGCAGCCCGGACAGCACGTAATCCGCCTTCTCGAAGCCGTGATCCGCGACGATCGTCTCGACCTCGTCCGCCGACCCCAGCACCGCGAAGAAGCGCGGGTCGGTGATCGTGTGGCGCAGATACTGGATGAACTCGGGGTTCGTATCGATCACCACCAGCTTGGCATCCGCCGCCATCCGGTCGAGGATCGGGCGGCAGAAGGTACCGACGCCGGGGCCATATTCGACGAACAGCTTGCAGTTCGCCCAATCGACTGGACCGAGCATTTTCCGAATCAGCTTGTCCGACGACGGCACGATCGATCCGACCATGACCGGATGTTTCAGGAAACCGGAAAAGAACATCTGCCACGGGGACGGCACGCCGGCAGGGCGGCTGCGTGCACGCCGGGTGGCGGTGGTCGAACTGGGCATCGTGTTCCTTACGATCAGGGGTCCCGCACGGTGGCGGAGCTTTGCCCCTCCCGTCGCACGAATTCCGAACGCGTTTCAAGGGCCGCGGGTTGCATGCGACGACGAACCGAAGTGGAAGTCGTGCGGCGACAAGTGGTTCCGGCGATCGGCCAACGCCGTTGCCAAGCCCGCGGCATCGCTTAAGCACGGGCCATGCACGATGATCGAACAGGAGAGGTGGCGGTCATTTTCGTGTCGTTTCGTAACGGCGCGGACATGAACGGTTATGCCACGGCTGCGGCGGCGATGGATGCGCTTGCCGTCGCGCAACCCGGCTATCGCGGGGCCGACAGCGCGCGCGAGACGGACGGCATGGGAATCACCGTCAGCTACTGGGCGGACGACGCCGCCGCGATCGCGTGGCGCGATCATCCCGAACATGCGGCGATTCGTGATCGGGGCCGAGCGCTCTGGTACGACCGCTATTCGGTGACGGTTGCGCGGATCGAGCGCGCGTATCAGTGGGCACGACCATGATCGGCTCGACGAGTGGCGGGGCGCCCGAAGGCCCGAAGATCGACCGCCGCTTCGCGCTGATGTTTCTCGTGATGCTGACGATCGCGGCGGGCAACACCGCGCTGCAATCGGTACTGCCCGCGCTAGGTCGCTCGCTCGGCGTCGCCGACAGCGCGGTGGCGGCGGCGTTCTCGGTCTCGGCGCTGCTATGGGTGATCGCCGCGCCGTTCTGGGCGAATCGGTCGGACAAGCACGGCCGGCGCGCGATGATCCTGCTCGGCGTCGGCGGGTTCAGCGTCTCGCTGACATTGTGCGGCGTGTTCCTGCTCGCCGGGATCAACGCCTGGATCGGCGGCACGACCGCGTTCCTGTGCTTCATCGGTGGCCGGCTGATCTACGGGACGTTCGGTGCCGCTGCCCCGCCGGCGGTACAGGCGCTCGTCGCCGGCGAGACAACGCGCGAGGAACGGACCAAGGCGCTGACATTGCTCGCCTCCGCGTTCGGGCTCGGTACGATATTGGGGCCGGCGATCGCACCATATCTGATCCTCGGCTCGATCGGCGGAGTCGAGATCGGGCTGGCCGGTCCTGCCTTCCTGTTCGCGGTGTTCGGCGTCGCGGTGTGGATCACGGTGCGACGGATGCTGCCCGACGACAAGATCGTCGCGCCACACGAGACGCACGGCGCGAGTTCGGCCTATCCCTCGATCGGCGGCGCCCCGACCGGCGCGTCGGTCGCCGCCGCCACCGGATCGCATGTCGAGCATGTCGGCTACACCGACCCCCGCATCCGCGCGTGGATGATAGCCGGACTGGTGATGGGGCACGCGCAGGCGATGACGGGGCAGGCGATCGGTTTCCTCGTAATCGACCGCCTCCACCTCGCCCCTGCCCTCGCGCTGGAGCCGACCGGCATCGTCCTGATGATGGGCGCCGGCGCCGCACTGCTCGCACAATGGGGCATCATCCCGCGTCTCAACATGACCCCGCGGCAACTCGTGCTGACCGGGCTCGTGCTGGCGGCGGCGGGCACCGCGCTGACCGGTATCGCGACATCGCTCTACACGATCGCCACCGCCTATGCGCTGGCGAGCCTCGGCTTCGGCTTCACGCGCCCCGGCTTCACCGCAGGCTCGTCGCTCGCCGTCGGCGCCAACGCGCAAGGCTCGGTCGCGGGCAAGGTGACGTCGATTAACGGCGCCAGCTTCGTGCTGGGCCCGTCGATCGGCGTCGGATTATACGAGGCGCAACATTCGCTGCCCTATCTGGTCGCGGGCGCGGCATGCGTCGTGATGATCGCCTATGCCTGGGTGTCGCTGAAGGATGCCAGGGACAGTTAGAACGGATCGGCCCGAAACGTATTTGGGCGCACGCGTCATCGTTATGCGTGCGCCCTCCACTCGCTCAGGCAGCGCTCGTGTCCCGGTCTGCCGCCTCGCAACAGGCCGCTATTTCGCGGAAACCATGATGCAGTATAAAAGCACCGGCACGCCGATCAGCAGAATCATCAACAACAAGTTCATCTGGATAAGTCGGTTCAGCCATTTCGGCCGCTGCACGGAATGCTCGTCCGCATCTGCTTCCGAATAGTCTTCGACGATATCCATGTCGAACTTGTTGGAAAAGAAATGCCTTGGCCGCATCCGCAAGAAGGGCCGAGGCGAACGAGCGTGATCGTCTATATCCTGGCGCACCGACGGATGATCGCCGAATTTCGAGGCCGAGTCTGACATGATGTGGTTTCCGTTTACTCGAGATCATGGGCGTGCAGAGCACGGCCCAAAGGTCAGATCGAATAAAGCCCGAACTCGAACGGCCTATAGCAGCGAGCTCGGGCTACCCACGTGCGGCGAGTTGCCCGGAATGGTCGCGGAAACGCTTATGTGTCGCAGGAGCGTACATGGAAGTTACATCGGAGCCGGATGAGGTAATGTCAACGTATAGCAGCGCAGACACGGATCGCCGATGGGTAGCCCCCTCCGCCGGGAGGGGGCGCTAGTCATTCCGCACTTTTCACGGGAAAGGCGAAACCGATTGGCTGGATCGCAGTGGCGTCCTGCTTCAGACGAGCAGCCATCTGTTCGTATTCGCGTTCGGTCTCAGGTGTCACGCTGGCGCGCGACTCCTTCAGCGCGCCCTCGAAGTCGGCCATCGTCACGTCGGTCGAATCGATCGAACGGCGCAACGCCACCAGGCCGGCGCGGCGGACGACGTCCTCCAGGTCTGCACCCGAGAAACGGTCGGTTCGGTCCGCGAGACGATCGAGATCGACGTCGGACGCCAGCGGCATCTTCTGCGTCTGGATGCCGAGGATGCGGCGACGCCCGGCCTTGTCAGGAACACCAACATAGACAAGCTCGTCGAACCGGCCCGGGCGCAGCAACGCCGGGTCGATCAGGTTGGGCCGATTGGTCGCGCCGATCACGACGACCGACTGCAGTTCCTCCAGCCCGTCCATCTCGGCGAGGATCGTGTTCACCACGCGTTCGGTCACCTGCGGCTCGCCCGCGCCGCTGCCACGTGCCGGCACCAGCGAATCGAGTTCGTCGATGAAGATCACGCACGGTGCGACCTGACGGGCGCGCTGGAACAGGCGGGCGATCTGCTGTTCGCTCTCGCCGTACCATTTGCTGAGCAGGTCGGACGATTTGGTGGCGATGAAGTTCGCCTCCGCCTCGCGCGCGACCGCCTTCGCCAGCAACGTCTTGCCGGTCCCCGGCGGCCCGTAGAGCAGGAAGCCCTTGGCCGGACGGATGCCGAGACGGCGGAACGCGTCGGGGTTCTTGAGCGGGAGTTCGACGCCCTCCTTGAGCCGCATCTGCGCATCGTCGAGGCCGCCGACATCGGCCCATCGCACGGTCGGCGCCTGCACCATCACTTCGCGCATCGCCGACGGCTGGACGCGCTTGAGTGCTCCCAGGAAATCCTCGCGCGTGACCGACAATTCGTCGAGCACCTCTGGCGGGATGGTCCGCTCCTCAAGATTGAGCTTGGGCATGATCCGACGTACCGCCTCGATCGCCGCCTCGCGGGTCAGCGCGGCGAGATCGGCGCCGACGAAGCCGTAGGTGGTGCGTGACAATTCATCGAGATCGACACGATCGCCGAGCGGCATGCCACGCGTGTGGATACCGAGGATCTCGCGACGGCCACGTTCGTCCGGCACGCCGACGACGATCTCGCGATCGAACCGGCCGGGACGACGCAGCGCCTCGTCGATCGCCTCGGGACGGTTGGTGGCCGCGATCACGACGAGGTTCGCACGCGATTCGATGCCGTCCATCAGCGTCAGCAACTGCGCGACGAGACGCTTTTCGGCCTCACCAGACACCTGACCACGCTTCGGCGCGATCGAATCGATCTCGTCGATAAACACGATCGAAGGCGCTGCCTTAGCCGCTTCCTCGAACACCTCGCGGAGGCGTGACTCCGACTCGCCATAGGCGGAGCCCATGATCTCGGGGCCGTTGATCAGGAAGAACTGCGCGTCGGACTCATTGGCAACGGCGCGTGCGAGACGCGTCTTGCCGGTGCCGGGAGGGCCATGCAGCAACACGCCCTTGGGTGGATCGACCCCGAGCCGCTGGAACAGTTCGGGGTAGCGGAGCGGCAGCTCGACCATCTCGCGCAACTGGTCGATGGTCTGCGCCATGCCGCCGATGTCGTCATACGTGACGTCGGCACGCCGCGCGGCCTGCGGCTCCTCATACTCGGAGCGCAGTTCGATCTCGGTATTCTCGTCGATGTGCACCACGCCCTTGGGGCTGGCGGCGATCACGGCGAGACGGATCTCTTGGAGCGCGTACGCCGGCGCGTTCATGAACTGTTGGACGTTGGGCGGCATGTTGCCGACCCGCTGATGCCCTGCGGTCGCGACGATATCGCCCTGGCAGATCGGCCGGCCGAGGAAGGTGCGCTTGAGTGCGTTGGTCGAACCCTGGAGACGGAGGTTCTGTTGCGCCGGCGCGAAGACGACGCGGGTCGCTGGCTTCGACTCGGCCTTGCGCACTTCGACGAAATCGCCCGAGCCAACGCCAGCGTTTGCACGCTGAAGGCCGTCGATGCGGAGGATGTCGAGACCTTCGTCCTCGGGATACGGCCCAACGGCGCGCGCGGGCGTGTTCTGCTTGCCGAGGATCTCGATCACGTCGCCTTCGCCAATGCCGAGCGTCGCCATCAGCGCGCGCGGCAGATGCGCGAGGCCGCGGCCACTATCCTCGGGACGCGCATTGGCGACCTGGATTTTCCGCGTGGGGATTTCGCTGTCGGGCATGTCGACTCCATTCGAACTCGTAGCGCCTGAGATAGGGCGCCGGTTCCGATGGTTCGAGGCCTTGAAATCGCCTTCCCGGATGGAAAACGCACAAAAAAAGGGCCGGCCAATAAAGGCCAGCCCATGAAAGTTTTTAGGAGAGGATGCCTGAAAGGCGAGGTCTTTTTGCGGCGAGACGGTTCATGTTGCAAGTGCGAAGGGATCAGCTACGATTGCGCTAACTGCAATCGTATGGCTGAATGCGTCCTGCGGTCTTTGTCACACGCGTCGAGTCGAAAGAGGAATCATGCGCAGGCTGCCGCCACTGGGGGCTATCGAGGCGTTCGTGCAGGTCGCGCGGCTGGGGTCGATCAAGGCCGCGGCCGAGGATCTGGCGCTGTCGGCGCCTGCGCTCAGCCGGCGCGTGCAGAGTCTGGAGCGATTCATCGCCAAGCCTTTGTTCGCGCGCAGGCATCAGGCGATGGTGCTGAATGCGGATGGCGAGCGACTGCTGGCACAGATCGCCCCGGTGCTCGACTCGCTGTCCGACGCGGTCGAGTCGCTGACCAGCACGACCGAGGTGCTGCGGCTGCGGCTCGGCATCCTGCCGCTCTACGCGTCGCAGAAGCTGTTTCCACGGCTCGGCGAGTTGCGCACGACGCATCCCGAACTGCATCTCGACATCGATACCGCGGCGCATCTGGTCTCGCGGCTCGGCGACGGGCTCGACGCGGTGATCGCCCTGTCGCGCGAGATCGATCCAGCGTTTTACGCGCGGCGGCTCGATCGCAATTCGGTGTATGTGATCGGTGCACGCAGCCTGCTCGACCGCGCCGATCCGGTTACGCGCCCCGAACAGCTCGCGACACTGACCGCTCTGGTCCACCGCGACATGCCGGATACGTTCACCGCATGGCGGCATTCGGCGGGGCTCGACGATATCGAGCCGTTGGCGATCGATCATTTCGATTCGGGCGCGCTGATGCTGGAGGCCGCCGCGCAGGGCTTGGGCGTGGCGTTCATGCACGCAAGCCATTTCCAGGATGCGAACGATCCGCGGCTGGTGCGGCTGTTCGATATCGAGGTCGAGAGCCCGTACAGCTACTGGTTCGTCTGCCGCCCGCGGGCGTTGCAGAGCAAGCCGGTGAAGCTGTTCCACGACTGGCTGATCAAGACCGTAGCGGAAGTCTAACCGCTACTCCCCTCCCGCTTGCGGGAGGGGTCGGGGAGGGGCGTGCCTCACCGACCGGACGCCAGTGCGTACGTCGCGCCCTCCCCTAGCCCCTCCCGCAGGCGGAAGGGGATTTAGCTCACGTAGCGCGGCTTATTCGCTGCTGTCCCATGCCCCCTGTCCGTCACCCCAGCGAAAGCTGGGGTATCCCTGTTGGGAAGCGGCGAGGCTCGAACCGGGAGATCCCAGCTTTCGCTGGGATGACGGGTGAGGTGGGGTAGGTGGTGCCGCGACGCTACGTCGAACCCGAAGCGCGTCGCGGCTAAGCCGCGCCGTCGGACGGAGCTTTGCTCCGCCGGCCGACTTCGACTGTCTCCGGCGCAGTTGGGCTGCGCCGGTGCAGTCTTCAGTTTGCGCGTGCCTTCACGATCTTGCCCGGCGTCTTCGGCGGCTCGCCCTTCGGCAGCGCGTCGATCAGGTCCATGCCGTCGGTGACTTCGCCCCAGACGGTGTATTGCTTGTCGAGGAAGCGGGCGTCGTCGAACACGATGAAGAATTGCGAGTTCGCGGTGTCGGGCTGGTTGGTACGCGCCATCGAGCACACGCCGCGGACATGCGGCTCGGCCGAGAACTCCGCCTTGAGGTTGGGCTTGCTCGAGCCGCCGGTGCCGTCGCCGCGACCACCATCACCGCCCTGCGCCATGAAGCCCGGGATCACGCGGTGGAACGGCACGCCGTCGTAAAAGCCTTCGTTCGCCAGCTCGGCGATCCGCTCGACGTGCTTGGGCGCGAGATCGGGGCGGAACTTGATCGTGACGTCGCCGCCCTCGAGGGTCAGCGTGAGCGTTTCTGGGGTGTCGGCCATTCATGTTCTCCTGAATTGATGCGCGGCAGATAGGGAGCCGCACTCCGACTGGCAAATGCGCACGCGTCGCGTTAGGGCCCAACCGACCATCTTTTAAGGGAGGCAGCCATGAGCGAACTCGAGCTTCCCGAGCCCGAAACCGATACCGCGCCCGAGACTCAACTCGATCGCGACGACCATTTGCGCCCCGAATTCGTCCGGGCGGTGCTCGATGCGGTAGAGAACGGCAACGACGAGGCGGCGCGCGCCCTGGTCGAGCCGCTGCACCCGGCCGACATCGCCGATCTTTTCGAGCTGACCCCGCAGGAGGATCGCGCGGCCCTCGCACGTGCGGTTACCGATCTGCTCGGCGGCGACGTGTTCGCCGAGATGAACGATTATGTCCGCGAGGATCTGATCGACGCGCTCGAGCCGCACCAGGTCGCCGATCTCGCGTCCGAACTCGATACCGACGACGCGGTCGCGATCATCGAGGACATGGACGAGGATGAGCAGCGCGCGGTGCTGCGCGCGCTCGATCCGGACGATCGCGCGGCGATCGAGGAGGCGCTGAGCTACGCCGAGGAATCCGCCGGCCGCCTGATGCAGCGCGAGCTGATCGCTGTCCCTGAGCATTGGACCGTCGGCGACGCGATCGATTACCTGCGCGGGCATGAGGAACTGACGACCGATTTCTGGGAAATCTTCGTCGTCGACCCCGCGCACAAGCCGATCGGCACGTGCCAGCTGTCGTGGATGCTGCGCACCCCGCGCGGGATCGCGATCGCCGACGTGATGAAGCGCGAGCAGACGCTGATCCCGGTCGACATGGATCAGGAGGAGGTCGCGCTGCGCTTCCAGAAATACGCGCTGATCTCGGCGGCGGTGGTCGATCATGGCGGCCGGCTGGTCGGGATGATCACGGTCGACGACATCGTCCACATCATCTCCGAAGAGGCGGGCGAGGATACGCTCCGGCTCGCCGGTGCAGGCGATGGCGACATCAACGAGCCGATCCGGCTGACCGTGCGAACTCGGTTCACGTGGCTGGTGGTCAATCTCGGCACCGCGATGGTCGCGTCGTCGGTCGTCGGGCTGTTCCAGGGGACGATCGCGAGCTTTGCACTGCTCGCGGTGCTGATGCCGATCGTCTCGGGGATGGGTGGCAATGCTGGCACGCAGACGCTGGCGGTGGTGGTGCGCGCGCTGGCGACCAACCAGCTGACGAGCTCGAACACCGCGCGGATGATCGGGCGCGAGTTCCGCATCGCCGCCGCCAATGGCGTGATGCTGGGGGCGCTGATCGGGTGCGGGACGTATGTGATCTTCCACAACGTCAATCTGTCGATCGTGATCGCCGCAGCGATGCTGACCAACAATCTGACCGCGGGGCTCAGCGGCGTGCTCGTGCCCGTGACGCTCGACAAGTTCCGGATCGATCCGGCGGTGTCGTCGGCGGTGTTCGTGACGACGATGACCGATACGATGGGGTTCTTCTCGTTCCTCGGGCTGGCGAGTCTTTGGGGCCTGCACGGTTGATCGGCCGGTTTTAAGGCCCATTTCCAACGCCATGCCGCTCCACCTCACCAAAGTCGCGTTCGGCGCGGAAAGCGTCGACCATCTCGCCGAGCGGCTCCGCCTGCGCGGCGAGGAAGGGCCGGTGTTTTTGACCACGCGCTATCTGCCGAAACGCCACGAGGAGGTGGCAGGGCAAGGCTCGATGTTCTGGATCCTCAAGCACCAGCTGATCGCCCGCTCGCCGATCCTCGGCTTTGGTGAGGCGGAAGGCGGCCGCGTCGCGATCCACATCGATCCCAAACTGGTGCTGGTCCAGGCCCGTCCCAAGCGCGCGCACCAGGGGTGGCGGTATCTGGAGGACGCGGATGCGCCGCTCGATCTCGGCGGCGACGCGACCGGACTCGACGTGATGCCGCCGGCGTTGATGACGAAGCTGGCGGAATTGGCGCTGATCTGAGGGTGAGCGGTCGCCCCTGTCATCCCAGCGAAAGCTGGGATCTCCCCGTTCGGCGAGCGTTGCGCGCCCCGTGAAATACCCCAGCTTTCGCTGGGGTGACGGACGTCAGGCAGAGTACGGGTTCATCCTCTTATCCGATTTGGAGAGCATAGCCTCCTTTACGGAGCAGACATCCCAGCCTTCCCACACACCACCGGCCCGCCAGCCGCTGCATCCACCCGGCATTTTGCATTACCGGCGACCGTCACGCTTCCCAGCCCGCTGTTCGTCACCTGCGCCGTATAGCGCGCCGCCGCCTTCGTCTCGCCGACGCCGTCGAGGTGGACGGTCAGGTCGTTGACCACCAGCGCCGACGCGTCGATCGCGCCCGGCCCGCTCGTCACCAGTCTCGCCCGGGCGGCCCTGCCCGCGAGCGTCATTTGGCCGGTGCCGATCACCGTCGCGTTCAATTGATCGGTATCCGCCGCCGCCAGCGCCAGGCTCCCGTTCCCGCTGACCGTCACGTCGACGCGCATCCCGCGCATCTTCGCGATCGTCAGCCGCCCGCCGGCCTCGACGCTGGCCGAGGTCAGCCCGGGCGTCGACAAAGTGATCACGATCGGGCCCGAGCCCCCCTTGCGCGGCTGTTCGCCCCAGCCGCCGGTGCCTTTGCGTACCGACAGCGTGGTGCCATCGACGCGGACCGCCACGCTTTCGGTCGTGCGGGAATCGCCGGTGATCGTCGCGCGGGGCGAGCCGATCGTGACCCGCACCTCGAACGGCCCCTCGACACGGACCCGATCGAAGCTGCCGACCGAGACCGTCCGGCTCGCCGCGGATCCTTGCGCGAACGCCGGCGAGGACAGGAGCAGCAGCGGTGCGAGCAGGTATCTCATGGGCCTATCGTCGCCGCTTCACCGCCCCCGCGCAAGTCGAACAACGCGACTCAGCGCCCGCAGCTGACGCTCCCCGAGCCCATCTTCGAAATCGTGCAGCGCGATTTCGGCCCGAGATCGACGTCGCCCGAGCCCATCATGTCGACCTTGGCCGGACCGTCGACGACCGCGCGGACGCTGCCCGATCCGGCGATCTCGACCTTGGCCGACTTCGCCTGGAGCCTCGATGCCTCGACATTGCCCGAACCCGCGATCTCCACGCTCAGATCGCGTGCGGATCCGCTGGCGCGCGCGGTGCCCGAGCCCGCGATCGAGAATTTCGCCGATTCCACCTGCACCGCGGCGATCGTCAGATTGCCCGACCCTGCGATGCCGCCCTCGAAGCCGCTACCCTCGACGCGGTCCACCGCCATGTTGCCGGAGCCGGAGACGTTCGCCTCGGTCAGCCGCGGCAGCGTGACGTACACCTTGACGTTCGCCCCCTTGCTCCAGCCGAAGCCCGTCCCGTTCTTGCGGCCGATGTCGAGCGTCGCGCCGTCGCGTTCGATCCGGAGCCGGTCGAGCTGCTCGCTCGGCCCCTCGGCGCGGACCGAGAAGCCGGTACCGACGCGGACGTCGACATCGTCCGAACCGCGCAGGTCGATCTGGTCGAAACCGGTGACCTGGAAGGTGCGGGTCGTGCCCGCTCCCGACGCGGCGACCCCGGATCCCTCGCTGTCGCCGTTCCAGCTGAACGAGCAGGCGGCGAGAGGTATGATCAGCCCGAGCGCAAGAAAGTTCATCGCATCCTCCTGTGTATTGTTCAAGCAATACACCTGATCGCAGAGGCTGCAAAGCGAAATTACACGGGCGGCAGATGTGAGCTCCCTAGTATCCTCCCCCGCCAGGGGGAGGTGTCGCCGAAGATGACGGAGGGGAGGGCACGGAACAGGGGTTACCCTTTCCGCCCCCTCCGTCTGGCAAGTGCCAGCCACCTCCCCCTGGCGGGGGAGGAATCCCAGCCCTCAGCGCCTCTTGCAGGGGTAGGCGTCGCGCAGCGCATCGCGGACGACGAAGGACGGCGCGCCGGTGCCCGTCTTCTTGGCTCGTGCGCGCAGATACTTCCGCACCGTCGCCGCGACCTCGATGTTCGAGGCGCGGGCCGGCAGCGGGCAGATGTCGCCCGACGCCGACAGCGCGTCGAATTCGCCGAGGATATAGCCGGTACAGAAATTGGCGGTCGGATCGCCGTCCTTGCCCTGGCAATATTCCAGTAGCTGCTGGGTCGTGAGCGAACTCACCACCACCGGCCGACTGGCAGGTCGCTCGGCAGGGCGATCCGCGGCGGCGAGTGCAAGCATCAGCAAAATCATGACGGTCCCTTCGCGCCGGGCATTCTAGCTGGCGGCGGCAGCGCTGACATAGGGCAGCAGGCGCACCCGGGGGAAGACGTCGTCGAGCGATTTGGTGTCGGGCAGGATATAGACGACCCCGCCCTTCTTCTGGAACAGCGGCGTGAGCTTGCCGGTATAGAATTTGGTGCCGACGTTGATGCAGCCGAAACTGATCCGGTTGTCGTCGGGAGTCGGCGATTGCAGCCGCTCGACGCGGTGCTCGCTCTTATGCGTGGTGATCACCGCATGCAGCGCGACCGAATTGGCATAATCGACCCAGATCACGCGCTGGTGACCGAAGGCACGCCCGAATTTGCTGACAAAGCGTCCTGCCGGTGTGGTCCGCTCGGCAGGCCCGATGTCGGCAAGGTTCTTCGCACCGACCCCGGGAGACGAATCGTCCCCGATCCCGACGCCGAGCAATACCGGCGTCTGGCCGAGAAACTCACCCTTCGCGCTGAACAGGAGCAGCAACGCAGCCGGCTTGTCGATCACGACATAGGGCAGGCCCTTATTGTCATGCTCGGCCGCGATCCACGCGAGCATGCGACTCGCCGGTTCGGACTGCGGGGAGCAGCAATGGCGGCGCCACCACGGCCACGGCCTTGGCCTTGCTCTTGGTCCGCGAACGCGCCGGAACCTTGGCCTTGCGTGCCTTGGTCGCACCCGCCGCAGCCTTCGTCGGCGCCGCCGACGCTGGTGCAACCAGCGCCAGCGACAACCCTGCGATCGCCGCCATCTGGCGAACGCGACGAAACAGCCCCGTGGACCTGAAGCCCGGGATCAAGATGCCCGGGATCAAAATGGGCGTGTCCAACAGGGCCGTCCGTCGATGCAAGCGCGTGCGAAGATAGACTTAGCCGCGCGGCTTGCGCTGGCGCTGCTTGGCCTGCATCTGGACCTGCTGGTCGATGCCGTCGACACGACCGGTCAGCTGGTCGATGCGCTGGCCGTTCTGCTGCGACTGGCCGGCAGCCGCCTGAGCCTGGGCAAGTGCCTGGCCGGAGGTGCCCTCGACCGTGCGCAACTGCCCATCTAGGCCGTCGATGCGCGTGTTGACCACGGCGATCTGCTCGCGGACGAAGCCCTTCGTGGCGCAACCGCTAAGGCCGATACCGGCGATGAGGATCAGGGCGACCGTCGGGTATTTCGGGAGATTCGTACGCATAGACTTAACCTTTCCAAACATGGATGGCGTCAGTCAGCGGAGAGTCGATGGAATAACAATCGATATCCGGCGAGACGTTCGCTCCGTGCGGCGAGAGTTGGCCAGCGATGGAGCCTGCGACTGGATTTGAGGCGTAACGAGACTGCCGGTCGCTTTCTTGATCTGTAGCAAGGTTACGTTCAGATTAGCGGAACGAGCGGCGCATATCGCAATGGATACTTGCAATACTTGCCCACCCCCACTTGCACCACCCCGGCGAAGGCCGCGGCCCAATTGGGAGACGTCGCCAACTTAAGGCCGTGCTCCGTCACTCCAACCTTTCCAATTGGGCCCCGGCCTTCGCCGGGGTGGTGGGAGAGGTGCGCTGCAATCCTCCCCCGCCAGGGGGAGGTGGCTGGCGCTTGCCAGACGGAGGGGGAGGTAAGGGCAACGTAGGTTCCGTGTCCTCCCCTCCGTCACCTGCGGTGCCACCTCCCCCTTGCGGGGGAGGATCGTTGAGTTCCCTGCAAACGAAAAAGGGCGGCCCCGCGGGACCGCCCTTTCGTCTCGGCAAAGTACCCGGTAGTTAAGCCGGCACCTTGTCCTTGTTATAGATCGCCGCCGCAGCGCGGAGGATGTCGAGAATCTTCTCCTGCGCCTTGGGCTCGTCGAGCTCTTCCATCGCTGCCAGTTCGCGCGCGAGGCGGCTGGTCGCGCCTTCGAAGATCTGGCGCTCGGAATAGCTCTGCTCGGGCTGGTCGTCGGCACGGAACAGATCGCGGACCACTTCGGCGATCGACACGAGGTCGCCCGAATTGATCTTCGCCTCATATTCCTGCGCGCGGCGCGACCACATGGTGCGCTTGACCTTGGGCTTACCCTTGAGCGTGTCCATCGCCTCGCGCATCGTCTTGTCGGACGACAGCTTGCGCATGCCGACGCTTTCGGCCTTGTTGGTCGGCACGCGGAGCGTCATGCGCTCCTTCTCGAACCGGAGGACGTAGAGTTCCAGTGTCATGCCGGCGATTTCCGAGCGCTGGAGCTCGATCACACGGCCGACCCCGTGCTTGGGATAAACGACGAAATCACCGACATCGAAGGACAGTGCCTTGGCAGCCATTTGGGGCCTTTCCGGATCAGGCCTCCACGCGACGCCTCGACGAAGGACTCGTCGCTGCTGCATCGGGGGAGGGATAGGTCTACACGTCAAGCGGATGACGTAGATCATCGCGCCCGTCGCGGACTCTTCTAGCAGCTTTGCAACAAAATTACCAGCCGAACGTGCCAGGCGGCTTACCCTTTCGGGATTCGCCGCCTCTTATCAGTCGCCTGCGCCGGGTTCGGGCGAGAAATACTTGTCGAACTTGCCCTCGACACCCTTCATCGCGTCGGCATCCGGCGGCGTCTGATTGTCGTTACGCGTGACGTTGGGCCATTGCGCCGAGAACGTCGTGTTCAGCTCAAGCCACTGCTCGAGGCCACTTTCCGTATCGGGCAGGATCGCTTCGGCGGGGCATTCGGGCTCGCACACGCCGCAGTCGATGCACTCGCTGGGATTGATCACCAGCATGTTCTCGCCTTCGTAGAAGCAGTCGACCGGGCACACTTCCACGCAGTCCATGTACTTGCAGCGGATGCAGGCATCGGTGACGACGTAGGTCATTGCAGAACTCCTGGGCCGGATTCCTTCCCGGCGACGAACGCGCCAGCGACTATGCGCGCACGCCCGTCGCGTCAATCATAGCAAGCCTTCTGCGAGACGTTATCAGGCTTTGTCGTTCCGATCACGCCCTGCCCAACACCCTCCGTCATCCTGACGAAAGTCAGGACCCAGGATACCAAGGGCAGCGTCTCGTGGCTCTGGGTCCTGACTTTCGTCAGGATGACGGAGGTCGCTGTGACGGCGTCGTTCGATTTAACGATCGCGGCTGTCGATACGGCTAGTTCACTCGGAAGCCGGATCGCGCACCGCACCGGCAGGCGTCTTCCCAGCAATCAAATCCTGATAGCACCCTTGCGCCTCAAGCGCCGGCCCCCGCCGCGCCGGCAAAGCCTCGACCCGGATCACCCGAACCCGCTCCTCCACCGCAAACGTCAGCACATTCCCAACCCGCACCGGGCAATGCGCACGATCGATCGGCCGTCCGTCGATCCGCAGATGCCCCTTCTCTGCAATCGTCTGCGCGGCGCTGCGCGTTTTCGCGAGCCGCACGAACCACAGGAACCGATCGATCCGCATCGCGCCTTCAACCATGGCGGACCAGTGCGGCAAGTCCGGCAAAGGCGTTCTGCCGCGAAGGATCGATCGGCGTCGGCGCCACGGCGCGAGCCGGCGGCCGCCCCCGCCAGACCCAGCGCGGAGTCTCCCCGCCAGCGCCTTGAACCCGAGTTCGGCCATCAACCGCTCCAGCGACGCCGCATCGACGCCGATCGAGGTCGCCAGCGCCGGATCGGGCGCGAACGGCGTCCGCCCCTGCCGCGAGTCGTGCGCGGCGCGGGCAATGCGCTCGATCAGGTCGACGCGCACCGCCTGAAGCCCGAGCGGACGGAACCCTGCCTCGAGAACCGCCCCTTCGCTGCCACGCGCCAGCACCGTAGCGCCCTCGCGCGGGGCGGTGATTGTCACACCGCGGGCTGCTGCGAGGATGCGCCGCCAGCGCGCCGACTCGGGCTTGAGCAATCGTGCATCGAACAGATCAAGCGCACCGACCGTGATGCCAACCTTGCGCAAGCGCTTGCGCTCGTCGGGATCGATCGCGTCGAGCGCCAGCCGCATCGGCAGCCGCGGCAGGATCCCGCCGGCCGCCTCGATCGCACTGGCGACCGCGCGCAACGCCGGCGTCGCGTTGGGATCGCGGCTCACCTCAGCGAGATGGACCAGCACCGTGATCCGCCGCTTGAGCATCGCCCCGAGCCACAGCGACAGCCGCGCTTCAATCCGCTCCCGCGCTGCCTTGTCGAGGCAATCGAGCGAGCGATCGAGGATCAGCTTCGGCCGCGCGAACGACGGCCCCGCCGCCAGCCGAGCCACCGCGTGCCCCGCCCAGATAACCTGCGCCGCATCGTCGAGCGCGATATCGACGTCCGGCGCGTCGACCAGCGATTGCCCGCGCCGAGACCGCTCACCGGTCAGCCGTTTTTCCGCAGCCGCCAGCAGCAACCTTTTGTCGCTCGCCCGCGCATCCGCCGCCACCGTGAACCGGAACCCGTCGAGGCGACCGATCGGATGATCCTCGACCATCACCTCGCCTTCGGGACCGATCACCACCGGCAACGCGCCCGCATCCGCGCCGATCTGGCGCATCAACGCAGTCGTACGCTTGTCGACGAACCGCTGCGTCAGGCTGGCGTGCAGCGCATCCGACAACCGCTCCTCCAGCGCCGCCGTCCGCGCGGCCCAAAGCGTCGGCTCGGCCAGCCAGTCCGCCCGCTGTGCGATATACGCCCATATCCGCGTCGCCGCGATCCGCCCCGCGATCACCGGCACGTCGCCCGCCACCGTATCTAGCCGCGCGATCTCGTCCGCGAACCACTGGTGCGGGATATGCCCGCGCCCCTCGCTCAGATGCCCGAACACCCGCGACACGAACCGCGCATGCGGATCGAGCCCGACTTTCCGAAAATCGGGCAAGCCACACGCCGCCCACAACCGCGCAACCATCGCCGGATGCCGCGCCCGCTCGCGCACCCAACCCTCCTCCGCCAACCGCTTCAACACACCTAGGTCGAGCGCCTGAGGCGCGGCGCGCAGAACACCCGCAGGAGGCCGCGCCTCCAGGCTCGCCACCAGCGCATCGATGCTGGAAAAGTCAGGCTCGCCCTGCCGCCAATACAGGTTCTCGAGCCGCGGAAACCGGTGCTCCTCGATCGCCAGCACTTCCTCGGGCAGGAACGCGCCGGGACCATCATCGGACAGCGCGCCAAACGTGCCATCGCGCTGATGCCGCCCCGCACGACCCGCGATCTGCGCCATCTCCGCCACCGTCAGGCGACGCTGCCGCTTGCCATCGAACTTGTTGAGGCTCGCGAACGCGACATGCGCGACGTCCATGTTGAGCCCCATCCCGATCGCGTCGGTCGCGACCAGGTAATCGACCTCGCCCGCCTGGAACATCGCCACCTGCGCATTGCGGGTCCGAGGGCTGAGCGCGCCCATGACGACGGCCGCACCGCCACGCAGGCGCCTGAGCATCTCGGCGACCGCGTAGACCTCCTCCGCCGAGAACGCGACGATCGCCGAGCGCTTGGGCAACCGGCTGATCTTCTTCGCGCCCGCATAGGTCAGCGTCGAGAAGCGCGGCCGATTGACGATCTCGGCGCCGGGAACGAGTTTCTTGATCATCGGCCGCAGCGCCTCGGAGCCGAGGATCATCGTCTCCTCGCGCCCGCGCGCGCGCATCAGGCGATCGGTAAAGACATGCCCGCGCTCGGGATCCGCCCCGAGCTGCGCCTCGTCCAACCCGACGAACGCGACGTCGCGATCGGGCATCGACTCGGCGGTACACAGGAACCAGCGCGCATCGGGCGGCACGATCTTCTCTTCGCCGGTGACCAGCGCCACGCGGTTCGCGCCCTTGATCGCGACGACGCGGTCATAGACCTCACGCGCGAGCAAGCGCAGCGGAAAGCCGATCATGCCGCTGGAATGCGCGCACATCCGCTCGATCGCGAGGTGCGTCTTGCCCGTGTTGGTCGGGCCGAGGACCGCGGTCACGCCAGCGGAGACATCGTCGCTCATGGCCGACAACATCGGGGTAAAGCGGGCGTGCGCAATGACCTGCGCGCAATTGCGTCGCCGGACGCCCCGCAGAGTCGGTCGGGTCGAGGCTGGCGCGCGTTGACCATCCCAGCCGACACGCTACGCCGGGACCATGGCAAAACCCGACCGCCTCGCCCGCCTCGACGCCCAGCGCGAGGATCTCGAAACCGACTATCGCGCAACCTTGATTGCGGCGCTGGAAAAGACCGCCGCCGGATCGCTCGGCCTGTTCGACCGCACGCCGGACCGCCGTGTCCGCGCCGCGATCGCACCGACGATCGACGCACTCACCGAGATGGGCGATGACATCGCCGCGATGCGCCAGCGGCTGATGCTCGAACCCTTCGCGCTCCACGCCGACTTCTTCGCCGCCCGCGGCCCGGTCAGCGCCAGCGCGGTCGGCGAACAGAAGGAAGCGCGGTTGTGGCTCGACCGGCTGACCGCCCCGTCATCCTGACGAAAGTCAGAACCCGCAGCTAAAAACGATAGCGCTCGTTACCCTGGGTCCTGACTTTCGTCAGGATGACGGGTGTGGGACGACGCTATTTTCCAAACAAGGCGCCCTACCCCTCGAACCGCCACCCGACATTGGTCCCCGCCAGGAACGGCACCACCGCCGTTTCCCCCGATCCGATCGACGCCGGCACCTCGGCATCGCCGCGCATCAACGTCACGGTCCCCTCGTTCAGCGGCAACCCATAGAACCCCGCGCCATGCTCGGACGCGAACCCCTCGAACTTGTCGAGCGCGCCCTCCTCGTCGAACACGCGCGCATACGCCTCCAGCGCGAACGGCGCATTGAATATTCCCGCGCACCCGCACCCGGACTCCTTCGCCCCGACGACATGCGGCGCGCTGTCGGTCCCGAGGAAGAACCGCGGCGATCCCGACACCGCCGCCGCGCGCACCGCAAGCCGATGCGTCTCGCGCTTCAGCACCGGCAAGCAATAGGCGTGCGGCCTGAGCCCCCCATCGAACAGCGCGTTGCGGTTGATCAGCAGATGCTGCGGCGTGATCGTCGCGCCGATCGGATGATCCGCCTCGGCCACGAACGCCGCCGCCTCCGCGGTCGTGATATGCTCCAGCACGATCTTGAGCCCCGGATAGTCGCGCACCAGCGGCGTCAGCACGCGCTCGACGAACACCGCCTCGCGGTCGAAGATGTCGATCGACTTGTCGGTCACCTCGCCGTGGATCAGCAGCGGCATGCCGATCCGCTGCAACGTCTCGAGCACGCCCGTCAGCGCGCGGATATCGGTGACGCCGTGCGCCGAATTGGTCGTCGCATGCGCAGGATACAGCTTGCACGCGGTGAACACGCCCTCGGCATAGCCGCGCTCGAGCTCGGTCGGATCGGTGCCGTCGGTGAGATAGCACGTCATCAGCGGCGTGAAATTCGCCCCCTCGCCCACTGCCGCCATGATCCGCTCGCGATAGGCCTTTGCGGCCTCGATCGAGGTCACCGGCGGCGTCAGGTTGGGCATAATGATCGCGCGCGCGAACTGCCGCGCGGTATGCCCCGCCACCGCCTCCAGCATCGCGCCATCGCGCAGGTGGACGTGCCAGTCATCGGGGCGGCGGATCGTGAGGCGCTCGGTCATGCCGCCCTCCTATCGGCGCACGCGCGGAGATGCCAGCCGCCCCCCGCGTCAAATCCAGCCGCGCTTGGAAATCGCCCCACGCGCACTAGGTGGTAAAGATGGACCAGCCCACCCCCACAACGATGCCCCCCACGATGCTGGCAGACCGCAGCGTGATCCGCGTCGCCGGCGAAGACGTTCGCGGCTTCCTGCAAGGGCTGGTGACGTCCGACACCGCGTTGCTCACGCCCGACGCCCCCGCCTGGTCGGCACTCCTGTCGCCGCAGGGAAAAGTGCTGTTCGACTTCATCCTCTGGGCCGATGGCGACGACGTGCTGATCGACGTCGAGGCCGCGCAAGCCGAAGCGTTGACGAAGCGCCTGACGCTCTACCGCCTGCGTCGCGCGATCACGCTCCAGCCCGACGACGCCAAGGTCCACTGGTCCCCGACCAGAAACCAGGGCGTCCCCGACCCGCGCCTCGCGGCACTCGGCCACCGCTGGCTCGCCCCCGCGAGCGATCCCGCGAGCGGCTGGCACGAACACCGCCTGTCGCTCGGCGTCACCGAAGGCATCGCCGAACTCGGCAATGGCGAGACGCTCTGGCTCGAATGCAACGCGCGCGAGCTGAACGGCGTCAGCTTCACCAAGGGGTGTTACGTCGGCCAGGAGAACACCGCGCGGATGCACCACCGCTCCAAGGTCAACCGCCGCCTCGTCGTCGCCCCCTTCACCGAACCAAGCGCCCGCACGCGGGTCACCTACCCCGACCTCGCCCTGATGGTCGAACACCGCCGCGTCGAGTCGCTCGGCGACGCGCTGACGCCACCCTGGCTAGCCGCTGCACTGGTAGAAACGCCCTAACGAGCCCCCCACGATCCTCCCCCGCCAGGGGGAGGTGGCACCGAAGGTGACGGAGGGGGAGGACACGAAACATGCGTGGCGCCAGCCTCCCCTCCGTCTGGCAAGGGCCAGCCATCTCCCCCTTGCGGGGGAGGATTACTGGCTCCGGCACTCAAGAGTTGGCGCGCGCCCAGGCGCCCGCATCCGCCACCTGCGCCGCATCGGGCGTCACCCCGGTATACAGCACGAACTGCTGCACCGCCTGCAACGTCGCGACATCCGCGCCGGTGACGCAGCGGTTCCCCGCCGCGGCCGCCGCGCGCAGGAACGGCGTCTCGATCGGGTACTGCACCACGTCGAACGCCACCTCGCAGGCCGCAATCATTGCCGCCGGAAACGCCAGCGCCTCGGCATCCGCTCCGGTCATCCCCAGCGGCGTGACGTTAATCAGCAACGGAACCTGCCCCTCGGCAACCGCCGCCCAGCGATACCCATAGAGATCCGCCAGCGCGCGCCCCGCCCGATCGTTCCGCGCGACGATCGCCCCGTCGCGGAACCCGCTGTCGCTCAGCGCCGCCGCGACCGCCTTCGCCATCCCGCCCGAGCCCTGGACGACGAACGGCATCGCCCGATCCAGGTCCGCGACCAGATCCACCACCGCGCCATAATCGGTGTTGTGCCCGGTAAGCACCCCGTCATCGTTGACGATCGTATTGACGCTGTCGATCGCGCTCGCGGTCTGCGCCAGCCCGTCGAGCAGCGGGATCACCGCCTCCTTGAACGGCATAGAGATCGCACACCCGCGGATCCCCAGCGCCCGGATCCCGCCGACCGCCGCGTCCAGGTCGGTGGTCGAGAACGACTTGTAGACGAAATCCAGCCCGGTCAGTTCGTACAGCCGATTATGGAACCGCGTCCCGAAATTCCCCGGCCGCGCCGACAGCGACATGCACAGCTGCGTATCACGGCCAATCAGCGGTTTCATCTGCATCTCCTCGCTAGGCCCGTTGCACTACAACCGCGATCCGTCGTGGTGAAGCGTCGATAGATGTGTTCACGCGAAGGCACGAAGGCGCGAAGATGTCGGCCCCAGCCAAAGCGCTCCGCCTCCCGCACCCGCGGCAGCACTGAAAATCACGTGAGAGAGCGATCAACGCCGCTACACGCGAACCCTCTTCGCGCCTTTGTGCCTTCGCGTGAATACATCGACGTTCCGCCAAACACCGCCGTCGCGAACGGTCCAAACGTTGATTTTGTTCGCGCGGAGACGCGGAGCCGCGGAGAGTAAGAAGAGGGTGAGGCAGCGCTTTCCGCCATCGCCGCGCCTTGGCGAAGCCGATCATCGAAAGCCGCATTCGCGGACAACCTTAGCCCCGAACGAGCGATCTCCGCTCTTACTCTCCGCGCCTCCGCGCCTCCGCGCGAACAAAATCGACGTCAGCCCAAGCCGCAGTTCCCGCGAACAATCCGCCATGCGCAAAAGACAAAAGAAAAGGGAGGCCGGCTTACGCCGACCTCCCCGATCTTCATTCCGTCACCGACCCGAGAGCCGGTTGGCGAAAGTCTTACTGGCCCGAACCCGGACCGTAGGTGACTTCCACGCGACGGTTCTGCACTTCGCGAACGCCATCGGCGGTCTCGACGCGCGGACGGCTCTCGCCGAATGCTTCCGTCGAGATGACGCTGTCCGGGATGGCATGCGAAGACAGATATGCCTTCACACCATCTGCGCGGCGCTGCGACAGACCGACGTTGTACGAAGCCGAACCCGACTTGTCCGCGTGACCTGCGAGCATGACCTGTGCGTTGCCGCACGACTGGTACTGCGTGATCGCGTTGTCGAGGATCGACGCTGCCTCTGGCGTGATGTCCGACTTGTCCCATTCGAAGAACACGATGAACGGACCAGGCGAGCAGACCACTTCGACCGGCGCCGGCGGCGGCGGGGAGGCGGGGGAGGCGGCGGCGGCGGCGGCGGCGGCGGCGGCGGAGCAGCAGGCTCGCCGAAGTTGTACGTCACACCACCAAGGATGCTGTGCGAACGATAGCGACCGTCGAACACGCGGTTCGAAACGTCGACCAGCTTGACGTTCTCGGCGTTGAAGAAACGATACTTCAGCGTCGCGTCGATGTGGTCGGTCAGCGGTGCGCGGATACCGGCCAGGCCCTGATACGCGAACACGGTGTCCGAGTCGTTCAGGAAATCGCCGTTGTTGTTGAGTGCATACTGCGCCTTGACGCGAGCAACACCAACACCACCGCCGACAAAGCCCTGGATGCCATCGTCCGGACCGAAGTCCAGAAGGCCGTTCAGCATGAAGCTGAGAGCCGACGACGAACCGCCAGCGTAGTCATAGCTACCTGCACCCGCGTTACCGCGTACACCGGTTGCACCGAACGTAGGCGTGGTCGTGGTCGACGAGTAGCCGTCCACGGTTGCCTTACGGTAGCCGACTTCGGTTTCGAGGCGGAAACCGCCAAAGTCGTAGCCCATTACGGCGTCGACATCGTAACCATAGTCATGATCGACCGAACCGGCATTGTTCAATGCGCCGATATCATAGTCGATGTCTTCAACGATCATCGCACCGCCTTCGACGCCTACGTACCACGACTTATCGCGGGCGAGGGCGGGAGTGGCGAGTGCGGTGGAGGCGAGTGCCAGAACGACGGCAAGCTTCCGCATACTAATCCCCTTTCATGAGTGTCACACGGACATCGCAAACTCCCTATCCTCGGGCTTGTTTCCACGCAAGTTCACAAAAGTTAGAGGTGTTGCCGGAACGACACAGTTTTTGGGGTGTTTCAGGCCCCAATCAACCCGTGGCCGCGTAAACAGCCCAATATGGCGATAATTGCCGCCCGCGCCTGACTGTCGACGACGGTGCCGCCAGTCGGATCGGGAATCGCCGCCCGACGCGCGCCGACCACGTCGACTCCACCGATCGAGACGCGCGACCCTGCCAGCACCCCGATCGTCCAGGCCCCGCCGCCGAACCGCGCATATTGGCCATCGGCGATGCTCCACACCGTCATCCCTTCGCGCGCTACGACGAACCGCCACCCGCCGCTCGTCCACCCCGCGATCGCCCGCGCCTGCCCGGCCCAGCCACCGGTCGGCGCGGCACCCACAATCCACGCGCTGCCCGCCACCGGCGCCACCGGCGGCGCATTGGTTCCCACCGCCAGCACGCTCGCCTGCACCGCCAGGTCGAGCAGCGCGAGCGCCTCGTTATGCGTCGTTTCCTTCTGCGCCTGTCCCGGCTGCAGCAAAGGCAATGCCAGTCGCGCTGTGATGTCGTCACTCATCATTCGTTCCCCCGTTCGATTTTCAGGCCCGTTCGGTTTTTCAAACCCGTTCGATTTCAGGCCCGTTCGATTTCAGGCCGGTACGATCAGGTCCGCCGCCAGCGACTCGCCGAAGATGCCGCGCTGCCGGACCGCCACGCTGGCAGAGGCGGCACGCTCGGCCGCGGTCACCGCCACGAACGGGACGGCCATCTCGACCTCGCGTGCGGTTCCCCCGGCGGTGACCGTCACCTGGTACGCCTCGACCTCCTCGGACAGCGGCGCGTCGACGCCGTCGATCCAGCGCCACCCCGCCCTGCTGCGCCGAGTCCACTTCACCGTCGCGCTCCCGTCCGCTTCGGCAAAGCAGCGCAGATGCACCGGCGACGGCGGCACCACCGACGCCCCCCGCATCACGCACCGCGTCTCGACCGGGGTGGCGTCGCCCACCCCCGACGCCATCACGCGCATCTCGCGACCGAGCACCGACAGCGGCAGGTCGAACGTCCGCGCCGCCTCCGCCTGAAGCAGCACGAACCGGTCGCCGATCATTTGCGCGCCACCTGCAGCCTCGCTCCCCCGCCGCCCCCGAAGCAACCCGCTCAACCGCCACCGCGCGCCGCCCAGCGGTTCCGCCCGCCCGAACTGGACGAGTTCGTCGCCAATCAGCGCCAGATTGACCCCACGATCGAGCGCCGCCGCATCCGCATCGCCAAGTTCCATGTCCGCATGCGCCAGCACGACCTCGAACGCCCCCGACGATCCACCAAAGTCGCTGGCGCCCCCGACGCTACGACCGCGATAGTCCCCAGCACCGCAGGCGCAGCCGTCGCTCCGGCCGCCACCCAACTCACCCCATCATCGACGCTGTAGAGCAGAGCCGCCTGCCGCCACGCCGCGCCCGCCCCTGCCGCCACCACGGTCATCCGCGGCGCGGTCAACGGCGTGTCCTCCAATCCAGGGACCTCGAACGCGCGCAGGATCGTCGCGCCGACGACTGCATCGACCGCCCCCGACACCCGCCCGCTCGTTGCGCTAGCCGGCAGCGACGCCGCGACCAGCGGTACCAGCCCCAGCGTCGTGACCATTCCCTCAATGCTGACGTCGGCCACCCGCCAGACGCCGCCCTCGCCCGAAATCGTCACGCAAGCGCCCGGCGCGATCGCCATCGCCCCGAACCCGGCCGCCACCGTCCGCCGCACCCGCCCGGCCTCGGCGCGTGCGAGCATCGCCTCCGCCACCGTCTTCGCCGCGCCAGCCTCGAGCACCGCCGGCACCTCGACCGACAAGTCGCGCACGCCAGCTCCCGGTCGCCGCGCGCGCTGCAGACCCGCCTGGTAATCCCGCGCCGCGTCGTGATAGCCGACAGTCACCGTCCGCGGCACGGTCTCGATCGCCGCCACCGCGCGCGCGCGCGCCGCACGCCCTTCCCCGACACCGCAAACCCCTCATCGGCTAGCGCGACGGTCGCCCCTGCCGAGTCCCGCATGACCAACCCAGCCCCAGAAGGCGCGAACCAGGCCCCGCCAGCCTGCCCCAGCATCTCCAGCACCGCGCGAACGCTCCCGCCCGACGCCGCAAACCCGCCCACCGCCAGCGCCGCCGTCCCCGACACCTCGCCAGCAAGCGCCGTCGCGATCGTCGACACCAGCACCACCCCCGTCGGCAATCACCTCGAACGTCAGCGAAGGAACCCGATTCCCGAAATCCGCCAGTTCCAGCATCTCGAACACCGCGTACGCCGCGCCCCGATACGCCGGAGTCCCCGCCCCCTCCGCCGACGCGATCAACGGATCCGCCAGCTGATCCTCGCTCCCCAAATGCAGCCGGAACCCGGTGCTCGTCTTGAAATCCCCCGCCGCCCCGCGCAGCAGCTTGCCCTCCGCCCAGATCCGCCCCACCCCCAGCACCGCCCGCGCCGACAACAGCACCGCAAACGATGCCGCATAGGAATAGGTCGAGACGCTAGGCTGCCCCTTGCCGCTGCGCGACGAGGACCGACTCTCGATCAGGTCGGTCGCCCAGATCACCGTCCCCGCCACCCGCATCGTCCCGAACAGCTTCGGGATCTGGCTGCCATAGGACGAAGTCTGCACCGCCAGCTCGGTCAGCCGCGGCCCCTCCTTGCGCGTGCCGAACAGCGCATGATCGACCGACTGCCCGATCAACGCGCCGATCGCGCCACCGATCGGTCCGCCCACCGCGCTCCCCACCGCGGTCAATACCAAGGTCGCCATGTCACACCCCCATCCGCCAAACACCGAGCACCGGCCAAGGCGGCATCCCCGACCGCTCCACCACGCGCCGCAGTCCCGCATCCGCATGCACGAACCCGCCCGCCGTCCTGATCCCCAGATGAATCTGCCCCGGCCCCGCCGCCATCAGCAGCACGTCGCCCGGCTCAGCCTCGGCAACCCGCACCAGCACCCGATCGAGCACGCCAAGATCGCCCCCGCGCAAAGAATACCCGGTCGGAACCTCGCCAGCATACCCGCCGGCCCGCAGCGCCAAAGCCACCAGCCCAACACAATCGAGCCCGTCCAGCCCCCGCCCATGCAACCGAAACCGCGTCCCCACCGCCGCAACGGCAGCCGCCGCGATGGCGCTCAAGCCCCGGGATACCGGGTGAGCAGATCGATCCCCGGCAGGAACGGCTCCCCGCGAAAATTCACCGCATTCCCGAACCGCCCGGCACAGGTAGCCAGACTCTTGTCACACCCCTCCACCACCTCGACGAGCGCACCGACTTCGACCACGAAAGCCGGCACCGCCCGCAACGTAACCGCCACCCCGACGCCCCGCGCCACAGCACTCTCCAACCCACAATTCGCGCCCCCGAACCAGCGCAACAGACCACCCCCAAGCCCCTCCGCACTCGAGTCCAGCGTCACCACCGCCCCCTCGCACGCCACGACCCGAGCAAACCGCCGCCGCCCCGCCATCGCCACCCGACACCGCCGGTCCCCGAGCTCCGCGCGACACTCCGGCGACGTCTCCTCGACCACCGCCCGATCCAGCGCCGCACTCGCCCCCCGCAGCTCGGCGGTGAACCCGTCATCCCCCAGCTCGACCGCCCCGATGATCCCCTCGCCCAGCTCCACCCGCGAGACCGGATCGGTCCAGTCGACCGCGAACAGCACCACCCGAGCCCCATCCCAGCGCCCCGCCAGCAAATCGCGTTCCCCGATAGCGGCCGAGGTCAAAGCCCCCGCCACATCCATCGTATCCGCCTCCAGCCCATCCGCGCGCTGGATCGCCGACGGCGTCATCCCCGGCGCCGCCCGGTGCACCAGCCCGCCCACCACCAGATCCCGATCATGCGCGGTCAGCCCCACCGCCACCCCATCCCGCCGCTCGATCCGCCAACACAGCGCGATCGTCGCCAGCTCGGCATCCAGAAACATGGGCGTCTCCTCCGAATTGAATTCCTCCCCTGCAAGGGGAGGTGGCATCGCGCAGCGCTGACGGAGGGGTGACCCGCTCTCGATAGGGGCGACACCCCTCCGTCGCTGCGCGACACCTCCCCTCACAGGGGAGGATCAGACAGCTCTCTAAGCCTCGCGCACCTCGACCAGCGGCACACTCGCCGCCACCCCAGCCAGAAACGTAGCCCGCGCCACGCTCAACCGATCCTCGGCAAACCGCACCGGCACATCGAACGCAAACCCCGCCGTCACCGCCGCCCCAAGAGCAGGCGCCACATCCAGCACCACCCACCCCCAGCCTCCACGGAAAACGCCGAAGTCCCAACGCCCCCCACAGCCACCGAAACGCTTCCAGCAACCGGCCGAGTAATCCGCCGCTCCGCCGCCCCGTAAGATTTCATCAAGGCAAACCGCCGAGCCACGCCGTCCCCAACCCCAACGACCTCGCCCACCGCCTCAAAATCGAAAGGATCCCGCAACCGAAACCCCCGAGCCGCGCCCATCCGCGCCCGGAAGAACGCGAGCAGCACCCCGATATCCGCCTCGCTCCGAAGCCCCGGCCCGACATCATACGACGTCCGAGCCTCCGCCCACGCCGCATTGCGCGCCTCCCGCCCGCCCGAACTCGTCAGGATCGCGGTGGAAAACCCCGGCGCCACTTCCGCCTCGCGCCCCAGCGCCAACGGGAACAGCACGTCATCGAACGCGTCCACGGCATCCTCCTGTTCGGTGTCGAAATGCACGAACCCATCCCGCATCACCTGCGGCAGCGCCCAGAGAAACGTCTCTGCCACCCCCGCCCCCGAGCCACGTCCGCGGCCGCCTCGATCAGCCCCCACTCCGCCGCTTGGTCAGGCCGCAACACGAACCCCGACAGATAATGCTGCCGGTCCGCAGGATAGCCGAGCCGCGCCGAAACGACCGCCAGCCCTTGCGCGGACGACGCGGAATCCCCGCCGTCACCCAGTCGTAATCCTCGAGCTGCAGCACATCGAACGCCGGACTCGCCCACCCCACCGGCATGTTCGCGCGCTTGGCCTCGGGCGCCGCCGCATCCAGCACGGTCGGCAGATAGGTCAACAGATGCGACACGCACCCCGGCGCCTGAGCCTTCGCCGCCGCCACCAGCGCCGCGGTAGACGCCGCCAGACACGCCCCCGCGGCCTCCAGCGTCACCACCTGCGCCGCCGTCTTCGCCCCCCGAATGCTCGCCATCGCCACCGGCGCAAACGCCGCCACTGCACTCGCGTCATAAAGACACGGCCGCCCATCGGGCATCACCCACCACCACGGCTCGCCCACCTGGAACTTCGCCGCCAACCCCGCCGCCACGGCGATCCCCATGAACGCCCGCGCCACCGCCTGCAGATACCCCATCGCGCCACCATGCGCCGGCGACAACAGCGTGGACGGCGGCGCCCACCCGGTCAGCGCCGGCGACCCATCGGCGGCGCGCTGCTTCCAGTCGTTCCAGCAATGCGCATCGAACAGCTCGTAACTCAGCGACCAGATGACATCGAAGCCAAGCGCCTTCGCCCGCGCCGCAAAATCCCGATGCCACGCCGCACACGCCGCGTTCAGCACGCCCCCGGCCAGCGACACGTAAAACCCGCCTCCTGCCCGCTCGAGCCGGAAATAATGGCTCATCCCCACATACTGCACGATGCTCCCGCGGTACCCGAGATGCAGCGCATTCCGCAGCAGCCGCGCCGGCGTCAGGTTATAGCTGTCGTCATACCCGCCAGCGATCCGCACCCCGTGTTCGGGCACCACGACATCGCCGATCGCCAGCACCGACCCCGGCCCCTCGCAGACGAGATCGGTCCACTCGACCCACCCCTCGCGCGGCACGATCAAAGCCACGTCGACCTCGGTATAGTCCGGCGGCACCACCGACACGAACATCCGGTCGATATCCCCCGCCCAAACGGGATCCGCATCCTCGGGCAGCTCAAACCCGCCCACCATCGCCCCGAAATCAAGCGAGACGACCGCATCCTCCGGCGTCCCCACCGCATAATTCCACAACTGCACATACCAGGCCCGAGCCACCCCAGCCGCATCCCGCCCCTCGATCGTCAACGTCGGGCCATTGATAGCGTCCAGCGCCATCACGCCCGCAGACTGCCACCGAAACCGCAGCCGACAGTCCCGAAAATCCCGCGACGTCTCGTACTTCAGCAGAGGATGATCGAAGCGATCGACCGCCTCCCAGATCACCCCGGCCAGATCGTCCGCCTTATAAAACACCGCATCCACCCGCAGCGACGCGGGGCCGGTGGTCACGACGGACGCCATCATCGGCCGCGGAAAATCCACCGTCCAGAACCGAGGATCGAACCGGGACAATAGCCCCTCGACCTGCACAGTCCGCCCCGAGCAAAGCCAATGCGCCATAAGATCCTCCAACTTTCCCTCGCCCCTCCGGGGAGAGGGAGGGGCCCGCGCGCCCTTGCGCGTGGGAGGGAGAGGGGCGTGAGGCTAGAACCCAAATCCCAACCACCCCTCACCCTCCCGTCGCCTGCGGCTCCTCCTTCCCTCTCCCCGGCGGGGAGAGGGACAAGTTCACTCCACCGCCAAAGCCGCCTTGACCGCCCGAGCCACCTGCCGGCTCGACTGCGCCAGCACCCCCGGCGCACTCCCCGCGGCAGCATTCACCGTGATCGCCACCCTCACCTCGCGCACGCCCCCCGGTGCGCCAGCCTCGACCCGCCCGCTGGAAGTAGGCACGAACACCTCCGCCCCCCGCTCCCCCACGACATAAGCCCGCCCCGGAGACACCGGCCCGCCGGTCGCCCGCCCAGGCAACCCACCAACCAGCCCAGCGAGCGCCCCACTCAAACCCCCACCACTCAACACCGACTGCACGCCAGCCTTCAAAGCCGCCGAAGCAATCGCATCCAGCGCCGACAGCGCGACCCCCTTCAGCTCCTCGAACCCCAATTTCCCCGACCGAACCGCGCGCAACAGCCCCGCCTCGACCCGCAGCGCCGCCCGCTCCGCCCCGCTCCCGAGCACACCCTCAAGCTCCCCCGCATAGCCTCGACATCACGCGAGAACCCGTTCGTATCCGCCCGCACGCTCACCAGCCCAGAGGCTATCGCCGTCTCGAAATCATCCATCAGGAAAAGCCCCCTCAACCGCGCGATCGTCGAAGCATCCGGCGGCGCCGCAACGTCGCCCACCAAAGCCCCCACAACTCCCGCCAACTCCCCCGGCGTAGCCCGCCAGAACACCTCCGGCGCCCACCCCAACACCGCGCCCGCAAAGCCAGCCAACCGCCCAGCGCTGTCCGCGAACGTCACTTCCCCGCCAGAATCTGCCGCAACAGCACCCGCAGAACCGGCGTCACCGCCGCCAGCCCAGCCTCGACCACAGCCTCCCCCAACCGCTCCCGAGTAACCCCCTCGGGACACTCGCGAAGACAATGCCAGAACAGCCCCACCATCTCGCCAATCCCGAGTTCCCCGCCGGCCGCGCGCTCTACCAGCGCAAACAAAGGCCCAAGCTCATTTTCGGCTGCGACCAAAGCCGCAAAGCTAGGCCGCAGCACAAGCGTCTCCCCAGCGACCCGAAGAGAAGCCTCCCCCGAACCGCATTGGCCAAATCACCCATAAGAATTCTCCTGAAAGTCCCTCGCCCCTCCGGGGAGAGGGAGGGGCCCGCGCGCCCTTGCGCGGGGAGGGAGAGGGGAGTGAGGCTAAGGACATAAATCCCAACCACCCCTCACCCTCCCATCGCCAAGCGGCTCCTCCTTCCCTCTCCCCAAAGGGACGAGGGAGATCACCCCACCACAACAGCCCCGGAACTCTCCAGGCTAAGCGTATAAGACCGCTCCCCATTGAAATCCCCGGCGTAATCCAGCCGAGACACCAGGAACTTCCCCGTCATCGTATCGCCCCCTCGAACGCCAGCCGATAATCATCGAGCACCCCCGACAGCGCGCTAGCCTTCACCCGCAACTCGGCGACAGACCCCGTAAAAACCCCAGCTCCCGAGACAGAAACACTCCGAACCCCGGCCCCAGACAGCAACTGCCGCCACCCCCGGAATCCTTGGTGGTGACAACGATAGCCTCCCCATTCACCGACATCTGCGTCGTCCGCAGCCCCGCCACGGTCGCGTACACGACGGTCGCCGCCCCGTTCCCCACCTTCAGCAGGAACGCACTCCCCTTCTCCACCGCCATGTCGATCTCCCTCAGTTCTCGCGGTACATCCGCACCAGAAACTCCGACGTCCCCCGCCACCGATCCCCGACCCGCAGCACGCGAGACCGCACCAGCGCCAACCGAACCACCCGCCACCCCTCCCCAAGCACTGGATCAAGAAGCTCCAACCCGTCCTCCGCCGCCGCCAGCAGAGCGCGCACCCGAACCGGCCGCTCTCCCCCATCGAACAGAATCAAAAGAACGCGCCCCTCCCGCCCAACCCAGGTCTTCGTGCTCCAATCCGACAGCACCGGCTCGTCGACCACCGCATAAGGCAGCCCACCCCGCACCGGCGGCGCATCGAAAACGCTAACGTCCAGCACCGCGTTCAGCCGAGCGACGACAGCCGCCTGCAAAACCACCCGCCCACTCACGCCAAAGCTCCGGGGTACACCTCAAGGCCAAGCCGCATCCGCCGATAAGGCCGCCACAAAGCCGCCACCGCCGCCGGCGGCGCCACATCGCTCTCGCGGTGATCGAACAGGTGCGCGACCAGCATCGCCACCCCCTGCGCGATCGGGGCGGGCACCGCCTCGAAACTCAGCGCGAGCCCAGCCGAATACGCGACCGCAACCCGTCCGGCAGACCCCGCGGCCAGGACACGCACCCACCCCACCCCATCCGCATCGATATCGACCGCATACGCCCCGACCGCCAACACGAACGGCGCGCCGTCAGCGGGCAACCCGGTAAACCCGGCAATCGCACTTACTGGCGCCACCACCAGTCGCCGCCACCCCGCCGCACTGGTCACCACATCCTCGAACGGCCGCCCGATTACCGCCGCCCCCAGGAAAGCCTCCGCCAGCAGCAAAGCCGTCTGCGCCAACCGCGCCAGCACAACGTCCTCCCCGCTCTCCACCCGCAACAAAGCCCTAGCCGCGACGACCACCTCAGCGATCACCCCGGCAGAAATCGCCGACCCCGTCATAAGATGTCTCCAAAACTTCCCTCGCCCCTCCGGGGAGAGGGAGGGGCCCGCATGCCCTTGCACGTGGGAGGGAGAGGGGTTTGGGACGAGCACCCCTCGTCCCAAACCCCTCCCGCCGAAACTCAAGCCACCGAGAACTTCATCAGCTTGATCGCCTCGGAATTCGTCACGCACCCACCGACCCGCTTGGTCGCGTAGAAGTTCACGAACGGCTTGTTCGAATACGGATCGCGCAGGATCCCGGTCTCGGTCCGCTCCGCGATGATATACCCCGCGCGGAAATTCCCGAACGCGATCGCCAGCGTATTCACCGCGATATCCGGCATGTCCTCGGCCTCGACCACCGGATAGCCGAGCAACGTCGCCGGCACCCCCGCCGCCAGCGACGGTGCCCAGACGAACGCCCCATCGCTCGTCTTGAACTTCCGGATCCGCGCCAACGTGGCGGCATTCATGACGAAGCTCGCCCCCTGCCGATACGGCCCGCGCAGAGACTGAACCAGATCGATCAACCGCTCCTGCGGACTCGCCGAAAAGTCCCCAGCCGTACCGCTAGCCAGATACTGCAAAGTCCCGAAAGCTCGCACGCCATCGGCAGTCGCCGCGGTAGCAGACGTCAGAAACCCCTTCGGCCGCGAAACCCCCGACCCGGACACGAACGCCGCCCCCTCGGCCTTCGCGAACTCCATCGCGATCTCGCCCGCGAGCCACTCCTCGACATCGAAAGCCGCATCGTCGAGCATCGCCTGGCTAGCCGAGGGATTCGCATACAGCTCCCCCGTAGGCGGAGCGATCTCGACGAACACCGGCGAAGCCGTCTCGGGTCTCGCGGTATTCTCCGCCGCCCACCCGGACGGCGTACCGCCGGTCGTCACCAGCTTCCGGTACCCGGCGGACCCCACCTTGACGACATTGGCGATCGACCGGATCGGCGACACCGCCTTCAGCAACGTATCGATCTGCGCATCGATCTCGCGCGGCACCGCAAACCCGCCAGAGTCCCCCGTCACCCCGGTAAACGCCTTCATCTCCAGCGTCGCGCCAGTCCGAACGAACCCCGCAAACGCCGCACTCACCCCAAGAGGCGCCGCCCCCTCCAAAACCGGCCGGTCAACAACACTCATGCCCATCTCCTCACCCGAAACGAAAAAGGCGCCCCGCAGGACGCCTCATGAAACTTCTCCCGTCATCCTGACGAAAGTCAGGACCCAGGGTACCGAACACCGTCGCTCACGGCTCTGGATCCTGACTTTCGTCAGGATGACGGAGTACCTCAACCCGCGCCAAAACCTGCATTGGCACCGCCACCAGACTAACCTCGACCAGATCGACCGACAGCAACTCCCGCCGAACCCCCTGCCGAACGGAGGTCGCCCGATACCCAACCGACAACCCAGCCACCGCCCCACCCCGCACCAACCGAGCCAGCTCCGGATCCGCAACCACCCCCTCGACCCGCAACCCCCGCGCATCCTCAAAAACGGACGTCAGCGTTCCAACCGCCACCCCCCGATGCTGCCACAACAACGGCACCACCCCAGCCCCAGCGAAAGCCCCCGCCGCACCACATCCCCAGCCCGATCGACAACATCGAACACCGCCGCATACCCCGCGAACGCGACACTCACTTCAACCACGCGGCAAACCCCAGCTTAACCGCCAGCCCCGCCAACATCAGCGCCATCGCCAACCGCGCGATCCACCCCACAACCGCCTTCCAAACCGACCGCTTCGCATCCCGCCAAGCCGCCAGCAGTTCCCGCAATTCCGCCACGTCCTCCCGAGCCCGCTCGTCGCTCAAAGCCACCCGCGCCAAAGCCCGAGCCGCCCCCAACTCCCCAGCCTCCTCGACGATCGCCCGCAGCGTAACGAGGTCCACCCCCGCTCCGCCCCCTGCCGCATCAACTGCGCCAACACCGCCCCATCCATCAGACAGTCTCCTCGATATCGAGCAGCGCCCGCTTCTCCGCATCGCTAAGAAACGAAGCCTCACTCACCATCCCCCAGAGCCGCTCGCGATCCTCGACCAGCGCCGGCACCCGATCGAGATCGACCGTCAACGCCGCCCCCTCGAACCACCCGCTCAACCCCTGCGCGATCCCCGTCAGCACCGAAGACGCCAACGGCAGCACCCCCAGCCGCCAAAGCGCCCGGTTAGCCTCGCGGTAATTCGCGTAGGAATTGTCCCCCGGCAGCCCGAGCAGCATCGGCGGCACCCCGAACGCCAGCGCGATCTCCCGCGCCGCCGCCGCCTTCGTGCCCACGAAATCCATGTCGGCGGGCGACAGACTCAACGCCTGCCACCTGAGGCCCCCCTCCAGCAGCATCGGCCGCCCGGCATTCCCCGCCCCCGAGAACGACGCCTCCAGCTCGCCCCGCAACCGCACGAACTGCTCGGTCGACAACACCGCGCCATCTTTCGGATCATACATCAGCGCCCCCGAAGGCCGCGCCGCATTGTCGAGCAAAGCCTTGTTCCACCGCGCCGCCGCATTGTGGATCGCCACCGCGCCCGACGCCGCCCCCAGGCACCCTAGCCCATAATGGTCATCGACCGGATTGAAGCTCTTCAGGTGGATCACCTCGGGCCGAACCGGATCCGCATGCAGCCGCGTAACCCGCTCCCCGACCCGATACCGGTAAGCCGCCGGCCACCCGCTAGCATCCGCCTCGACCGCCACCCGCTCGGGCCGCAAAGCAAACAACTCCGCCGCCCCCCATCGACGTCGCGCAACACCTGCACATACGCATTCCCGTGGAGCAGCATCTGCGCCGCCACCGTCTCGACCAGCGCCTGCCCCCCGACCGCGCCGTCACGAGCGCCACCAAAGCCGGATCCGACCCAAGCAAAGGCGCCGACCCGACGCACTCCGCCACCAGCTTCACCGCCCGCTGGACGATCGTATTCCCCAGATACCCCGCCCGCACCTGCGCCTCATACGAGTACGGCACATCGCCAAACGCCCCCTGAAACCCCGGCGCGCTCAGCGCACGCGACAACACCGGCCGCGACTCATCGCGCCCGGATTTCCACCCGAACAATTTCATGGACGATCTCCCATACGCTTGATCCTCCCCTGCAAGGGGAGGTGGCTGGCGCTTGCCAGACGGAGGGGTGACACCCCCTCGATAGCGCGACACCCCTCCGCCAGCCCAAGGGCTGCCACCTCCCCTGCCAGGGGAGGATCAGGACAAACCTAAAGCACCCGCACAGAAACCCGCGCCCGCGGCCCCAGCATCACCTCGGTCATAGCCCAGACAAGAGCATCGGCCCGATCCGGCGACCGTCCCGGCCCCTCATACCCGCCCCCCGCGATCAGCCCGCAAAGCTCATCCTCCAGGTCCGGAAACGCCCCCACATGCCAAGCCCGCCCAGCCTCATACAAAGCCGCCACCGGCTCCGCCCGCGCCACCTTCCCAAGCGACGCATGCACCAGCTTCACCGGCATCGCCTGGTCCGCGCCGGCCAGCACGCTGCCCACCATCTTCCCCCTGGTTGGCCTCCGCGATCACCCGGTCCGCGCCATGCCGCGCCGCACACTCGGCCACCGCCCGAGCCCAGCCCTCCGGACTGGCCCCGCAAACGCTCGCATCCTCCAGCACATACCCGAACCCATCGCTCCCAAGCGCCACCGCAACGATCCCGCAAGCATCCCCCGGCCCCCGGACACACTCCCGGCCGGCGGATCCACCCCCACCACGACCCGCGTCACCGCCGGCGCAAACGCCACCCGCCGAGACTCCACCAGTTCCCGCGTCCACAAAGCCCCCGCGACATCCTCGATCAGCTCGCCATGAAGCTCCTGCCGTCCCAACCGCGTCCCCGCATAGGTCGCGGTCACCGCCTCGACGAAACTCACCGGCAGATGCACGTTATCGCGCGTCCGCCCCTGCGACCGCACCACCCCCGGCAACGCCAGAATCCGCCGCAGTAGTGCCACCGGGCGAGGCGTCGTCGTCACCACGATCCGCGGCAGGTCGCCCAGCCGCAGCCCCATCATCAGATTGTCCCACGTCGCATCCCCGTTGCGCCACTTGGCCACCTCGTCGCACCACGCCGCCAGATGCTCCGGCCCGCGCAACGCCTCGGGCGCCTCCGCCGAATAGGCGAACGCCAACGCCCCATTCGCAAACCGCAGCTCGCCCGAGCCAGCCCGCCACACCAGATCCTCGTCATCGCGCGCGACGGCGAGCAACCCGCTCTCCCCCTCGATCATCACCCGCCGAACGTCCTCGATGGTCGCCCCGACCAGCGCGATGCGGGCGCCAGGGTTGTCCCGCGCCACCTGGCTGACCCACTCCGCCCCCGCGCGCGTCTTGCCAAACCCGCGCCCCGCCAGGATCACCCAGATCCGCCCGTCATCCGCCGCCGCACCAGCCCGCGTGCGCGCGCCGAGATGCTGCCCCGGATGTGCCCATACCTCCCACCGATCATGCAGCTCCCGCCGCTGCGCCGTGGTCAGCATCCCCAGCACCCAGTCCGCCCGCGTCCGCGGCAACATCGCCAGCTCCGCCACCGGATCGCGCGCCGGCGCCGCCTCGTCCCCGCTCATTCCGGCAGCGCTTCGGACGCGACGCCCTGCTCAGCGCCACCCTGCTCGATGGCGCCCTGCTCGATAGCGCCATGCTCACCGACCCCATGTTCGACCAACTTGTCCCCGACCCGCTTGGCCTCCGACACCGCGATCCGCCGCGCCAGCGCATCGAGCTGCTTGATCAGCGCCGCATCGGTCTCCTCCGCCGAAGCCCGAGCCTTGCGCCCCCGCCCGCCCGCCGTACCCGCAACCCGGTCCGTGTTCCGCGCCAGCAACCGCAGCGCCAGATCGACGCTGGTAATCACCGGCTTGATCCCCGACGTACCGCCCAGCGATCCCACGATCACCCTATCGCCAACGCCCACATGCGCTGCACCCCCGGCCCGGCGCCCGGCACCGGGAACCACCGCATCCCCGCCCCCGTCAGCCGCCCGAGCCGCCGCGTCCGCCCGCCGCCGCTCCGCTCCGAAGCCCTCGGTCTTCGTCCCGCCGCACGTCGCCGCCCGCACCTCTTCGATCCCCGCCTCGATCGCAGGCGCAGGATCGATCCCCTCCAGCGCCAGCGCCATCAGCGCCTGTTCGAGCCGCCCATAGCCCTCCGCCAGCGCCTCCTGCCACTGCGCCGCAAACACCGGATCGCGCCGCCGCAGATAATAGGCGCCGCAATCGGTCATCCCCATCGCCGCTGCCGAAGCCCGCACGTTGCACGTCGCGCTCAGCATCGCGAAGAACCCCTCGCGCCGCGCCTTGGTCCACCCATCCTTGCGCACCGCGGCGCACTGCACGATCCGATTATCCGCCGCCACCAACCGCACCATCCCCGCTCTCCCGACAACAAGGTCCGCCAGAACGCGAAAAGGCCGGCGACACTCGAGGCTCCCACCCCGACCGTCCCGGCCTCTCTCCGCCCGAGCCACCAGCCCGACCCGCAATTCTTCAGCGTTCCCGTTATGTACCAAACGAGCGTAACGATGTCAAGCCGTTTAACCGATCTGGTTAAATCTCTGCTCTCTAGTCTTCAGGCCATGCCTCGACCGGCCAATCCCGCGCAGTATGGATCACATGGAGGATTGATATGTCCTCCCGATCGCCATGCACCGTGATCGCATAGGCAATCACGTACGCCAGCCCCGTCACCGATTTCTCGAAAGTACCGCCAACCCGCCCCGGACGCCCGGTCGGGATCGCTCCGAGCGCCGCGCCCGCATCACCGATCCGCGCTGCAACCCGGCGTGCGGCATCAGGGTTATCCGCTGCAATATAGGCGAGTTGCGCCACCAGATCGTCCAGTGCATCGCGAGACCAGACGACGGTCCGGGTCAACCACCCGCCTTGTCGCCAACCTTGTCGATCGCCGCATGCAGCGCGCGCATGGCATCGTCATGCCCGATCACCCGACCAGCTTCGACGTCATCGAGCCCACGTCGAATACCGGCCACGACGGCAAGCTCACGATCGACATACCCCGACACCGCCAGCGCCGCGAGATCCGACGGACTCTGCTGCGTATCCTGCGCCAACCGCCCGAGCCGCGCCTTGAGCGCCGACGTCACCCGGATCGTCATCGTCGTGCTGCCGCTCATCACTGAACCTTTACGCTGATTGCGTCGACTGTATCATATCACCGCTTGTACAAACGAACGATCCCGCCGCGCGACTTAGCGACCAAGATCGCAAAAATACAGCGCCTACATACCGGTAGATAACGCCCAAAAGAGGTCACTCACTCAGTTGCAGCCTCTTTTCGCGGATTTAGCCGAAAGCCGACCGACTGATGAAACTCTATCAGACGTAAAATGCTAATTGCCTCACTCGCTAAATTACGAAATGCTCGGCGCATGCTCACGCGAAAATTCGTAATCGTCATGGTCGGCTGGCTTCTCTTCTGCGCCAACCAAAGTCCCTCAACGCAAGCCAACTCCTCACCGGTTCCGAAGTCACGCGCTATACCTGTGGCAAGCTTCACACCGTTCTCGGGCTATTCATCCGATCCCTGCTATAAGACTAAAAATTCGGATGTTGCAGCCCTATGCGCTCAGTGGAAAGCTGCCGATGCAGCGAAGTCGTCAGCGGACGCCTCTTGGTGGACCGTGTATTTCGCAGGCTTTGGAATCGCGCTCGCGGCAATAACCATGGCAGCAGCTATCGCAGCTGCATATTTCGCTAAGAAAGCTGCCTACGAAAATAAACGAAGCGCCAATGCGGCTCATGATGCCAATCGACCTTGGCTCGACGTCGACGTCAAATTGCGCGGCGTGTGCGTCAACTACGACCGCAAGGGCTACTCTCTCCAATTAGAAGTAAGGCCCCTCAACGCTGGCGTCGCTCCCGCCATAGATGTTCGAGAACAGGTGCAATGCCTATTTTATGCACCGAAGGATGGTGATCTGCTTTCATTCAATCTCGCCGCTCGAGATCAAGCCCTCCAGAATTGTGCCGATGCGGTCGCCGCTAAACTTCATGAGGAGCGTGATGCAGGGCTGACGGTATTCCCAGGCCGAACCCAACCCCTCTACATCGAAACGTTCGTCCCGTGGGACTTCAGCGATGGATATCCGAGCGGCCTTGCATGGCTGATTGTCGGCCTGCGATACTCCTTCCCAGAAGGAAGTGGCGAAACCATAAAATTGTTCTCTGTTCGCTCGTTCGGCTTTCCAGATTACGCAGGTTTTGAATGCATGGGCAGCGAAGCGTTTGCCACAGTTAAAACCGATCCCATACTGGGGGACTGGCCCCGCCACGGCTATGTCAAATAACTCCCGCTTCACCATAGTTATGAGCGTAACTTGTATGGCGGCTAACGCACTTCAATGCAGCAGTCCGCAGCCGCTCCCTCCGAAACGGCTGCGCCACCCCTCACCGAGTAGGCACAGGCTCCGCGCCCGAATAATCATAAAACCCGCGGCCAGTCTTCCGCCCGAACCACCCAGCCTCGACATACTTAACCAGCACCGGCGCCGGCCGGAACTTCGGATCGCCCGTCCCCTCGAACAGCACGCGCGTGATCTCCAGGCACGTATCCAGCCCGATGAAGTCCGCCAGCGTCAGCGGTCCCATCGGATGGTTCAGCCCCAACTGGCACGCCAGATCGATGTCGCGCACGCTCGCCACGCCCTCGCCCAGCGCGAAGCACGCCTCGTTGATCATCGGCATTAGCACGCGGTTGACGATGAAGCCCGGCGCGTCGTTGGCATGCACCACCTGCTTGCCGAGTTTCTCCGCAAACGCCTCCACCGCCGCCACCGTCGCGTCCGAGGTCGCGAGGCCGCGGATCAGCTCGATCGGCCGCATCACCGGCACCGGGTTGAAGAAATGCACGCCCATGAACCGCGCCGCATCGGGCGCCGCCTGAGCGAGGCGCGTGATCGGGATCGACGACGTGTTCGACGCCAGGATCGCGTCCGGCCCCAGCACCTTGCCGACCTCGGCGAAGATCTGACGCTTCACCGCCTCACGCTCGGTCGCCGCCTCGACCACGATCGCACAGTCGCCCATGTCCGCGACACTCGCGACCGGCTCGATCAGCGCGAGCGCCGCATCACGCGCCTCGCCCGCGATCTTCTCCTTCTCGACCAGCCGGCCGAGCGCCTTCGCGATCCCCGCCTTGCCCTTGGTCGCCGCCTCCAGCGACACGTCGGCCAGCAGCACGCGGTACCCCGCCTGCGCCGAAACCTGCGCGATCCCCGCGCCCATCTGCCCTGCACCAATCACACCGATCGTCTGCACATCACTCTCCTGATTTGTTGCCCCCTCCCTAGCCGCTTTTCCCCGCGCTGCCAGCGCGCTAGGCTGCAAGTATGCTGTGCAAACCGATCTTTTCCGCCCTCACGCCCCTCCTGGCCCCCTCGTCATGCTGCCGCTGATGACGGCCTGTTCGCCGAGCCAGCCCACGCCGCAGCCCAAGGCCGACTCCGCGCCCGAGGCCAAGACCAAGCCCGCTCCCGCAGCCCCGACGGCACCACAGCCGACCGACACGCACGCGCCGCCCAAGCCCGGCGCCACGAAGACCTTCACCGACTGGACCGTAGGCTGCGACAACGCCCTGCGTTGCACGCTCGGCTCGCTCCTCCCCGACGCGAGCATCGGCCAGGACAATCTCACGCTCAACCTCACCCGAGAGCCCGGCCCGGTCGCGAACGGCGGCGGCAAGGTCTCGCTGGCGATCGAGACCCGCAACGATCAGGCCGCCACCAAGCGCCCGCCCGCCAGCTTCACGGTCGACGGCAAGCCCATAGCCCTGCGCGACGCCGCCGCCCTCGCCGCCGCGATCGCCAACGCCCAGTCGCTGAAAATCCTCGACGCGAACGGCGCCACGCTCGCCACGCTCTCGCTGAAAGGCGCCGCCGCCGCGCTCCGCTACATCGACGCGCAACAGGGCCGGGCGGGCACCGTCGACGCGGTCGTCGCCAGAGGCCCCGCCGCCTCGCGCGCGCCGACGCCCGCCCTCCCCGTCATCGCCGCGATCGCGCCCTCGGGCGCCGCCGCCAAGCTCACCGCCGCGCAGATCGCGACGATGCGCAAACGCGGGTCGTGCGATATCGGCAACTTCCCCGATGGCGCCGACCCGACCCAGTTCGCCCCCGAAGTTCACGCGCTAGGCGGCGGCAAGTCACTCGCGATCCTCCCCTGCTCAACCGGCGCGTACAATCTGATCGGCGCGCTCTTCATCATCGACGGCGCCACGATCACGCCGGCCCAGACCGACGCCCCCTCCGGCTTCGAGGAAACCGGCGCCAACTCCGCCACGCCGGTCAAGAGCGTCGTCAACGGCAGTTTCGAGAACGGCATCCTAACCAGCTACGCCAAGGGCCGCGGCCTGGGCGACTGCGGCGTGCACCAGAGCTTCGTCTGGGACGGCACCCGCCTGCGCCTGTCCGAGCAATCCGAAATGGGCGAATGCCGCGGCAACATCGACTACATCACGACCTGGCGCGCGACGGTGGCGCGCTAACCCTCTCCCTTCCGGGTCGGGTCGGGATGGGGCATTGCCAAACAAGGCACCACTCGTTCGAACGACAAGCTCGGCAACGGCACTGCCCAGCTAGAGACCCCACCGCACGCACAACCGCTTGCTTCTCGCACGACGGCAATGGTTCGAATGGGAAGTAAGCGGAATGGCCACCTTTCAAATCCCGGGAGTAATCTTCGGCCAATGGCATTTCGCGAGCGCCACAACGGCAATGAACGGAAACATAGCCTTGATGACCGTTCCAGCGCTCGCCTTCGTCAAAAGCATGACCACGGGGATTTGCAGCCCGAAACTGATATAGAGATCGCCCGGCAAGCTGAGACTGGTAGTAAAGCCCCCAAATCCGACCAGGGAACCGGCAATCCAAAACGGCTTTCCCTTAAGGCCGGATATCTTGCTGACGTGCCATCTCGCAACCAAACTCACGCCAATCGACACGGCAGCAAAGACGACGACAAAAATTTGAGATCCACTCATCGGCGGCGCACCCAAAGCGCTAATATGCACAACACCGCAAATGTCCGCAATTGAGCGATGCTGACGTTCCGCTGATCACCGCCGACTGCGCGCCGCTCAGGGCGCGGGCCGCTCCACCTGAGCCTCGGCCAGATACACCCCGAACAGCCCCTCAGGATCGGTCCAAGCCGCCACCGGCGTCCACCCACCCGACCGCAACAGGATCCGTGCATCCCGCTCGCCATATTTATGCGAGTTTTCCGTGTGGATAGAGTCACTTGCAGACATTTCGAATGTCCGCCCATCGACGGTAAACGTGACGTCGCGCACCGCCTCCAGATGCATCTCGATCCGCGCGCGATCGTCGTTCCACACCGCCTTGTGGCGGAACGCGTCGACCGGAATGTCGCCGTCCAGCTCACGGTTGATCCGCTCGAGCAGATTGAGGTTGAACGCCGCCGTCACGCCCTGCGCATCGTCATACGCCGGGACGAGCACGTCCTCCCCCTTGATCCGGTCCATCCCGATCAACAGCATCGCGCCGACGCCAAGCGACGTCCGCATCGCGCGCAACAGGTCGACCGCCATCAGCGGGATCATGTTGCCGATCGTCGACCCCGGAAAGAATCCGAGCTTCGGCGTGTCGGCGATCGTCTTGGGCAAGCTCAGCGGCCGCATGAAATCGGCCTCGAACGGCAGCACGAGAAGGTCCGGGAACTGCTCGCCCAGCACCTTCGACGATTCACGCAGGAAATCGCCCGAAATATCGATCGGCACGTAGACTGACGGCGCGACGGCATCGAGCAGGATCGGCGTCTTGGTCGAAGATCCCGACCCGAACTCAACGACCGCACGACCTTCGCCGGCCAGCGTCGCCACCTCCGGACACGCGGTCTCCAGGATCGCCCGCTCGGTCCGCGTTGGATAATATTCGGGCAGGTCGGTGATCTTCTCGAACAGCTCCGAGCCGCGCCGATCGTAGAACCACCGCGCCGGAATTGCCCGCGGCCGCCGAGCGAGCCCGTCCAGCACGTCCGCACGGAACTGCGGATCGGCCAACGTCTGCTGGCCGTCCTCGATCTCAGGCTTCAACATCAGATATCTTTCGCGAGGCGCACGCCGGTGAACTGCCACCGTTGATGCGGATAGAAGAAATTGCGGTAGCTCGCCCGCGCATGGCCGCGCGGCGTCGCACAGCTCCCGCCGCGCATGATGAACTGCGAACTCATGAACTTTCCATTGTATTCGCCGACCGCGCCCGCCGCCGTCACGAACCCGGGATAAGGCCGATACGCGCTGCCGGTCCATTCCCAGACGTCGCCGAAGAACGCCGGTCCGCCCGCGGAGGGCCGAGGCTCAACCGGTCCGGCGACATCCATCTGGTTGCCCCCGTTCGCGTCGTGCGAGGCCGCCGCCGCCTCCCATTCGAACTCGGTCGGCAACCGCGCGCCGGCCCAGCTCGCATAGGCATCCGCCTCGAAAAAGCTGACATGCGTCACCGGCGCCGCCGGATCGATCGCGCGCCGACCATCGAGCCCGAACCGCGTCCAGCCCGCCTCACCCTGCTCCCAATAGAGCGGCGCGACGATGCCCTCGGCCTTCACCCACGCCCAGCCATCCGCCAGCCAGTGCCGCGCCTCGGTATAGCCGCCATCGGCAATGAACGCCGCCCATTCGCCGTTCGTAACGGTCCGGTCCGCGATCGCATGCGGCACCAGCAAGGCGGCGTGACGCGGGCCCTCGCAATCGAACGCGAAGCCCTCGCCGTCATGCCCGACCTCGACGATCCCGCCCTCATGCGCGATCCAGCCGATCGGCCCTGGCATTGCGACCGGGACCTTCCGCGCCGCCGGCCACATCGCCGGCTTAAGCGGGTTCTCCGAAAACATGTGAAGGATGTCGGTTACCAACAATTCCTGGTGCTGCTCTTCATGATGGCACCCGAGCGCCACCAAGTCTCGCGCCTCCTCCGGCAAATCCGGCAGTGCCTCCAGCAACGCAGCATCGACATGCGCGCGATACGCCCGCACCTCGTCGATCGACGGCCGCGTCACCATCCCGCGACGATCGCGCGCGTGACGCCGCCCCTCGGCCTCGTAATAGCTATTGAACAAAAACGGGAAGCGCTCGTCGTGCAGCACATAGCCGGCGACATGATCGCGCAACACGAACGTCTCGAAGAACCACGTCGTATGCGCCATGTGCCACTTGGTCGGCGACGCATCGGGCATCGACTGCACCGTCGCATCCGCATCCGACAGCGGCGCCGCGAGCGCGAGCGTCAGGTCGCGGACGGCGGCAAACCGCTCGGCCAACGGGGACGTTTCCGGCAGGCCTTCGCGGTCGGGACGAACGGGATTGGGCATCTATCTCTCCTCAGTTCTACGTCGAGCGAAGCGACGTTGGAACGCGAGCGACGATACGCGCCTAGTCGCGCGTGGCCCCCGGTCGCCAAAGAACGTCTCCGGCGCCGTTTTGGTTCACCGCCCGCGATGCTACGAACAGGAAATCCGAAAGCCGGTTAACATACGCTAATGCGGCCGGATTGAGCGGCTGCGTCACGCTCGCACCGACGGCGGATCGCTCCGCGCGACGGCTGATCGCGCGTGCCAGGTGCAGTGCGGCGGCTTCCGCCGATCCCCCGGCAGGATGAAACTGCGCAACGGTGCGAGGTGCGCGTTCAGCGCGTCGATCTCGCGCTCGAGCCGCTTGACCTGCGACGGCACGATCCGCAACACCATCTCGGACGGTGCGAACGGATCACCGCCACCCTCGTCCGTGCCGGCTGGAGTTGCCAGATCCGCGCCGAGATCGAACAGGTCGTTCTGGATCCGGGTCAGCGCCGCCGCCATCGGCTGGTCGCCCAGCGCGATCATCGCCAAGCCGATCGCCGAGTTAGCCTCGTCGACATCGCCGATCGCCTGCATCAGCGCGCTCGATTTCGATACGCGCGATCCATCGACGAGCCCCGTCGTGCCGTCATCCCCCGTCCGCGTGTAGATCTTGTTCAGCTTGACCATGAATCTTCCAGATTGAAACGCGGTGAGGCCCCATCACCCAACGCTAACGTCGCCACCCGACGACGAAGTCGGGACCCAACGAAGAAATCCTGTATCCCCACAGCCCCCGAATCCAGCGCGCCACAGCACCCGAATCCGGCGCCCCACAGCACCCGTCACCCCAGCGAAAGCTGGGGTATCCCTCGTGGTTCGCGACGCCCACCCAACAACGAGATTCCAGCTTCCGCTGGAATGACGGCAGAGTGCGAGCGACGTAGCCCCAATTGCAGTTCCCTTAGTTCCGCCCCGCCGCGAACAAGATCACCACCACGATCAGGATCGCCAGCGCCTGGAAGAAGATCCGCTGCTGCATCATCCGATTCGATTTCAGCGACGCGGCACTCGGTCCACTGCCGTCGCGGACCTGCGCCGTGCCCTCTTGCAGGAACGACACGACGCCCCGCACCAGAGCCACGACGGTCGCGATCATTGCCGCGATCAGGAGGATGACGAGGAATGTGTTCATGACCCGAGTGTAAGCGCGCACCGGCGGGGTAGCAATGGCGTACCCGATGCCGGGAAATGACCCATGTTGCCCGCAAGCCTCATGGTGCCAACACCGTTGCGGAATGCCGCGCGGACGGCGCACATGGCGCATGCTCTATCTCGCGCTCAAAGCCCTGATTTCCGGTATCCTGATCGCCGCCGCATCGGAACTGGCCAAGCGCTATCCCGGTTTCGGTGCGCTCGTCGCATCGCTGCCGCTTGTCTCGGTGCTCGGCATGATCTGGCTCTGGCACGACAAACCCGATCCCCGAACCATGGCGGCGCACGCGGGCGCGACCTTCTGGTACGTGCTGCCATCGCTGCCAATGTTCCTGCTGATCCCCGCGCTGTTGCGACATGGTGTCCCGTTCTGGGTGTCGCTGGTGGCGGGCTGCGTGCTGACGATCGCGCTGTACGCGGCGATGACCTGGGCAGCGCCGAGACTGGGGATCGAGCTGTAAAGCACCACCCCGGCGGAGGCCGGGGCCCAATTGGGAAAGCAGAGGTAACGGAGCGATGCGTTACGCCAGCACCGTCCCCCAATTGGGCCCCGGCCTCCGCCGGGGTGGTACAACATTGGAGCCGCCGCGCTGCCACCATGTTTCCCCGCGAAGGCGGAGACCCAGACTGGGCTCCCGCCTTCGCGGGAGAACAAGGAAGTGCAGGTGCGCGGCGTTGCGGCCGCACCGTGTTCGGGGGTATCGGCACCACTCAGTTCAGGCGCTCACTTGGCTTTCGCTTAGCAGGCCGCGATCACCCCCACTCCGCACCCGAGCCGCCAACACCGCCCCATCCTCCCCCGCCGCCCGCATTTCCGCCAACGACAACGCCCCATCCCGCTTGGCCAACCGCCGCCCCGCCGCATCCACCACCAGCGGATGATGATGATAGCGCGGCACCGACAACCCCAGCAGCGCCTGCAACACCCGGTGCACGTGCGTCGCCGCAAACAAATCCACCCCGCGCACCACGTCCGTTACCCCCTGCGCGGCATCGTCGAGCGTCACCGCCAGGTGATAGCTCGCCGGCGCATCCTTCCGCGCCAGCACGACGTCGCCCTGCACCATCGGAGCCGCAACCACCGCCCCGACCGTCGCGTCATGCCACGACACTGCGCCGACCTCCGCCACCGCCTTCGCCATATCCAACCGCCAGCAACACGCCCCCGTCCGCGCCGCAACCTCCGCCGCCGAAAGCCCCCGACAAATCCCCGGATAGACCGGACCGACCTCCCCCTGCGGCGCAGAGGCACTCGCCGCGATTTCCGCCCGCGTACAGAAACACGGATACACGAGCGCGCGCGCCTTCAACCCTTCCATCGCCGCGTCGTACGTCGCCAGCCGCTCCGACTGAAACACGAGCTCGTCCCATCGCAACCCAAGCCACGCCAGATCCTCGAGAATCCCATCGACGAACTCCGGCCGACTCCGCGTCCCATCGATATCCTCGATCCGCAGCACGAACCGCCCGCCCCGCTCGCGCGCAAAGTCGTGCGCGCGGATCGCCGACGCCGCGTGGCCCAGATGCAGCCGCCCGGTCGGGCTCGGCGCGAACCGCGTCACGACACTCACCGCGCTTGACCGACCGCTACGCGCCGTGCTGTCATGCTGCCGTCATCGCTATCGTCCATAGGGCGCTCTGCGAAGCCTGAGTGGGAGGAGCCGTGTTTCACCCCGATCTGATGCGTCATCCGGATGGTTGTCCGGCGCTCGTGCTCAATGCCGATTATACGCCGCTTTCCTACTATCCGCTCAGCGTCTGGCCGTGGCAAACCGCGGTCAAGGCTGTCTTCCTCGATCGTGTCGACATCGTCGCCACCTATGAACGCGAAGTGCGCAGCGCCAATTTCGCGCTGAAGCTGCCCTCGGTGATCGCGCTCAAGCAGTTCGTCCGACCGTCGCAATTTCCCGCCTTCACCCGCTTCAACCTGTTCCTGCGCGACAAGTTCACCTGCCAGTATTGCGGCAAGCTGCGCGATCTCACCTTCGACCATGTCGTGCCGCGTGCGCAAGGCGGTCGTACCACGTGGGAGAACGTCGTCACCGCCTGCTCGCCCTGCAACCTCAAGAAGGGCGGCCGCACCCCCAAACAGGCAGCGATGCCGCTGCACATCGAGGCGATCCGGCCGACCAACTGGCACTTGCAGGAACATGGCCGCAGCTTCCCCCAACTACCTGCACGACACATGGCACGACTGGCTCTATTGGGACGTTGAACTGGAAGCGTAACGGCTTTCAAGACGACGGGAGATACTATGCAGGTGAAACTGGTGGCGGCGCTTGCCGCGACGGGACTTTTGTGTCCGCGTGCGGCAACAAGGACGAGCAGCGCGCGCAGGCCGATGCCAACGCGGTAGGCTTCGTGCCCCCTCGGTAACGTCGCGCCTAGATTTCGGCGCCAGCATGGAACGCCGTTTCCGCACGCTAGACCGCAACGCCGACGACCGCATAACCAAGGACGAACTCCCCGCACCGAACGCGCGCATCAAGGCGTTCGACCGCAACAAGGACGGCGTCATCACCGCGATCGAGTGGAGCGAAGGCACGCTAGCCTGGTTCGACAGGATGGACCTCAACCGAGACGGCACCGTCACCTCGGAAGAACGCGCGGAGTCGCGGAAGCGCTGAACGCCGGGCGGCATCCCTTGCGCCATCCTCAAATCCGGTCCCGCCCCGCCCGACACACATCCGTCACTCCAGCCCCAAATCCGTCACCCCAGCGAAAGCTGGGGTATCCCTCGTGATGCGCGGAACCCGCCACACGAGGAGATCCCAGCTTTTGCTGGGATGACGGAATAGGGAATGGCAGCATAAGACTCGCGCTCGGGATATCCAGGGACAATAATATTACACCACGCCCTCGCCCCGCATTCGATTTCACCTCTATCATACCCCATTCCCGGTTGACCTGAACCCTGCCGCAGCGCAGCAAGGCGCCATGGCTAGCCTCCCCGCAATCGCGAACAACTCCGACATCCGCTTCCTCGGCAAACTGCTCGGCGACGTCATCCGCGCCTATGGCGGCGAGCGGCTGTTCGCGGCCACCGAGACGATCCGCAAGGCCTCCGTCGAGCGCCACCGCGATGCCTCCGAAGGCAAGCCCGGCGACGATCGCGCGGTCGATCTCAGCCTCGAAAAGCTCAGCCTCGACGAGACGCTCGATTTCGTCCGCGGCTTCATGCTGTTCTCGATGCTCGCCAACCTCGCCGAAGACCGCCAGGGCATCGCCGCGGAAGACGGCGCCGATCTCGCCTCCGCGATCGCCCAGCTCGAATCCGAAGGCATCGACCGAACTCAAATCCGGAGCCTGCTCGATCACGCGCTGATCGCCCCCGTGCTCACCGCGCACCCGACCGAAGTGCGGCGCAAAAGCATGATCGACCACCGCAACCGCATCGCCGAGCTGATGGCGTTGCGCGATCTCGGCCGCGACACCACGCCCGACGGCGACAGCGTCGACGACGCGATCCTCCGCCAGATCGCGCTGCTCTGGCAAACCCGCGTCCTGCGCCGCGACCGCCTCTACGTCACCGACGAGGTCGACACCGCGCTCAGCTATCTGCGCGACGTGTTCCTCCCCGCGCTTCCCGCGCTCTACCAGCGCTGGGACCGCGCGCTCGGCGAACGCACGCCCAGTTTCCTGCGCCCCGGCAGCTGGATCGGCGGTGACCGCGACGGTAACCCCTATGTCACCGCGGACTCGCTCAAGACCGCGCTGTCGAAGGCGAGCGAGGCTGTGCTCGGTTATTATTGCGACGCGGTGCACGCACTCGGCGCCGAGCTCTCGATCTCGACCGAACACGCCCCCGCCGACGCCGCGGTGCAGGCGCTCGCCGACGCCAGCGGCGACGATGCCGCCAGCCGCAGCGACGAGCCCTATCGCCGCGCGCTCTCCGGCATCTACGCCCGCCTGTCCGCGACGCACGACGCGCTCACCGGCAAGCACGCCCCCGCCCCGGCCGTCTCGCTGGCGAGCCCTATGCCAACCCCGCCGACTTCCGCGCCGACCTCGTCACGCTCGCGCACGGCCTCGGCATCGCGCTCAAGACCGGCGGCGCGCTCGGCCGGCTGATCCGCGGCGTCGAGACGTTCGGCTTCCACCTCGCCACCTTGGACCTTCGCCAGAACAGCGCCGTCCACGAACGCGTCGTCGCCGAACTGCTCAAGGTCGCCGGCGTCGAGGACGATTACCTCGCGCTCGACGAAGACGCCCGCGTCGCGCTGCTCCGCCGCGAACTCGCCAACGCCCGCCCCCTCACCTCGCGCTTCGCCGAATATTCCGACGAAACCGCCGGCGAACTCGCGATCGTCCAGGCAGCCGCCGACGCGCACGCCGCCTACGGCCCCGCGTGCATCACCAACTACATCGTCTCGATGGCGCAGTCGGTCAGCGACCTGCTCGAGGTGAACCTCCTGCTCAAGGAAGTCGGCCTCTACCGCCCCGGCGCAACCCCCACGGCAGCGATCATGGCCGTCCCGCTGTTCGAGACGATCGGCGATCTCGAAGCCGCCCCCGCCGTCATGACCGCGTGGTTCGCGCTCCCCGAGATCGCGACGATCTCCAAGGCGCGCGGCCATCAGGAAGTGATGATCGGCTATTCCGACAGCAACAAGGACGGCGGCTACCTCACCTCCACCTGGCAGCTGTCGAAAGCCTCGACCGCACTCAAACCCGTCTTCGCCGCGGCAGGCGTCGGCATGCAGCTGTTCCACGGCCGCGGCGGCGCGGTCGGGCGGGGCGGCGGCTCGGCGTTCCGCGCGATCCGCGCACAGCCCTCGGGCACCGTCCAGGGCCGCATCCGCATCACCGAGCAAGGCGAAGTCATCGCCGCCAAATACGGCACGCGCGACGCCGCGATGACCAATCTCGAGGCGATCGCGTCGGCCACGCTGCTCGCAAGCCTCGAACCCGAACGCCTCTCCAACGCCGACAACGCCAGCTTCTCCGCGGCGATGGACACGCTCAGCGACACCGCGTTCCACAGCTACCGCGACTTGGTTTATGGCACGGAGGGCTTCCGCACCTTCTTCCGCCAGATGACGCCGATCGCCGAGATCGCCGGGCTCAAGATCGGCAGCCGCCCCGCCAGCCGCACCAAGTCCGACCGGATCGAGGATCTCCGCGCGATCCCCTGGGTGTTCAGCTGGGCGCAGGCGCGCGTCATGCTCCCCGGCTGGTACGGGGTCGGCCGTGCGATCGCCGATTTCGAGGACAAGGCGCTGCTGAAGGACATGGCGCAAGGCTGGCCGCTCTTCGCCTCCGCGCTGGCGAACCTCGAGATGGTGCTCGCCAAGTCCGACATCGGCATCGCCGAGCGCTATGCCGGGCTCGTCGAGGACGACAAGCTCCGCGAGATCTTCACCACGATCCGCGACGGCTGGCACCAGACCCACGACGGCCTGCTCGCGGTAACAGGCCAGTCCCGCCTGCTAGAAAAGCACCCCGCCCTAGACGCCTCGATCCGCCTCCGCCTGCCCTATATCGAGCCGCTTAACCTCCTCCAGATCGAACTGATCAAACGCCGCCGCGCCGGCGAGGACGACCCGCGGATAGGCGAAGGCATCCTCCTATCCATCAACGCCATCGCCACCGCCCTGCGCAACAGCGGCTAATCCTCCCCGGAACGGGGAGGGGGACCAGCGAAGCTGGTGGAGGGGGCGTGCGACAAAAGTACCAGCCGTGAGACACGCCTTACCCGATAGCAGCGCCCGGTATCGCTCCGAAACAGCCGTAACGCTTGCGGCGCTCCCCTCCACCACGCCGCTACGCGTCGCGGTCCCCCTCCCCGTTCCGGGGAGGATAAAACGGCGCCGCCACATCCTCGCGCACCCGCATCAACCGCCCGGTCCCCCGATCCAGCAAAGCCCAGGTCGTCACCGCCTGCAGCTTCACCTTCCCATCACCCCCAACAAACCGCACATGCCGGTCAAACCGAGCCCCTTCGGCGCCCCCTCGACCCAAGTCTCGCCCGTCACGGTCTCCCCAGCGACGACACTCCCGCGGTAATCGATCTCATGCCGCGTCACGACCCACACATACGCCAGCTTATGTTCGGCCGGCGCCACAGCCACCCAGTGCGCAGTCGCGATGGCCTGGATCCACTGCACCCAGACCGCATTGTTCACATGCCCAAGCTCGTCGATATCCGCGTCCTGCGCCGTGATCGAGAGCGTGAACCGGCTCACCCCGCCACGCCCAGCTGCCACAGCACGAACGCATGCTCCTCCGCGCCCTCGCGGAGCGATTCGAACCGCCCCGACTTGCCGCCATGCCCCGCGCCCATGTTGGTCTTGAGGAGCAACACATTGTCGTCGGTCTTCATCAACCGCAGCTTCGCCGCCCACTTCGCCGGCTCCCAATAGGTCACGCGCGGATCGTTCAACCCGCCGCTGATGAACATCGGCGGATAAGCCTGCGCCTTCACGTTGTCGTACGGCGAATACGACCGGATCAGCTTGAACGCAGCCTCGTCCTCGATCGGGTTCCCCCACTCCGGCCACTCGCCCGGCGTCAGCGGCAAGCTCTCGTCGAGCATCGTGTTCAGCACGTCTACGAACGGCACGTCCGCGATCACCGCGCCCCAGAGTTCGGGATCGGAGTTGACCACCGCCCCCATCAGTTCGCCACCCGCAGACCGCCCGGCAATCGCGATCTTCCCTGCCGACGTCCACTGCGCGTCGACCAGCGCCTTGGCCACATCGACGAAATCGTTGAACGTGTTCGCGCGCTTCTCCAGCTTGCCATCGAGATACCATTGCTGGCCCAGGTCATCGCCACCACGGATATGCGCGATCGCATAGGCGAACCCGCGATCGAGCAAGCTCATCCGCCCCGTCGAGAAGCCCGGCGGGATCGCATAGCCGTACGCCCCATATGCATAAAGGAACAACGGCGCCGACCCGTCGCGCACGAACCCGGCCGGATAGACGATCGACACCGGAATCTCCGTCCCGTCCCGCGCGACGATCTTGAGCCGCTCGGTCGCATATTTCGCGGCGTCATAGCCGCTCGGGATCTCCTGCACCTTGAGCATCGTCCGCTCACCGGTATCGACGTCATAGTCGTACACCGTCCCCGGCGTGACCATCGACTCATACCCAAGCCGCAATACGGTCATGTCGTATTCGGGATTGTCCCCCAGCCCGGCGACATAGCTCGCCTCGGGAAAATCGATCCGCTTGCCCTCGGTCGGCGTCTCGTATCGATGGATCGCAATCTGATCGAGCCCGTCCTCGCGCCCATCGACCACGAAGAAGTCCTGATAACACTCCACGCCGGTCATATAGAAATGCGGCGAGGCCGGGATCAGCTCGCTCCACGCATCCGGCTCCTCGACCAGCGCGGTACAAAGCCGGAAATTCGGATCGACGTCGTTGGTGTGGATGAACAGCGTCCCATCATGCTCGTCCACGTCATATTCGCGGCCCACCTTCCGCGCCGAAACGAGGATCGGCACCGCCAGAGGCTCATGCGCCGGCAGCAGATACAGTTCGCTCGTCACATGATCGCTGGTCGCAATCACGATCCACTTGCGCGAACTCGTCTCGCCGACCCCGACGCGGAAGCCCTCGTCTTCCTCGTGGAACAGCACGACGTCCTCGGAGATCGGCGTCCCCAACCGGTGGAACCGCGCATTGTCCGTCCGCCACTGCTCGTTCGCCAGCCCGTACAAAAAGCCCGCATCGTCCGCGGTCCAAACGATCTCGCTGAGCATCCCCGGAATCACGTCGGGCAGATGCTCGCCGGTATCCAGGTCCTTGACCCGAACCTCGAACCGCTCGCTGCCGTTGTCGTCGATCGCATAGGCGAGATACCGCCCGTCATTGCTGACCGAGAACGCCCCAAGCCGGAAATACTCGTGCCCCTCCGCCAGCGCCGGCTCGTCGAGCAACAGCTCGTCGTCACCGCCCGCAACAGGCTGCCGCCACCATTTCTTGTACTGCCCGCCGGTCTCGTACGCGGTCCAGTAGAGCCAATCGCCATCCTTCTGCGGCACCGAGGATTCATCCTCCTTGATGCGCGCCTTCATCTCTTCGTAGATCGTGTCGACCAGCGCGGTATGCGGCGCCATCTGCTCTTCGAAATACACATTCTCGGCAGCGAGATACGCGAGCACGTCGGCGTCATCGACTTCCGGATAGTTCGGGTCCTTCAGCCACGCATAGGGATCCTCGATCGTCACGCCATGCGTGGTGAAGCTGTGCGAGCGCTGTTCGGCGATGGGGGCGTGGTCATCCCGGTGTGTTAGCCGTGCCCGGTGTGGAAGCCAAACGCCGTGGCATCGGAGAGAACCGATCCCCACCCCACCCCACCACCCCGGCGAAGGCCGGGGCCCAACTGGAAAGGTCGAAGTAACGGCGCAAAGTCCTCCGTTACCATCGCCCCCCAATTGGGCCCCGGCCTCCGCCGGGGTGGTGCGATTGGTGCGAGCGACCGTGCACCAAACGTGTTTCCCCGCGAAGGCGGGGACCCAGTCTGGGCTCCCGCCTTCGCGGGAGAACAAGAACCGGAAACGTACGATAGCAGCTAAGAACACCACCCCGGCGAAGGCCGGGGCCCAGTTGGAAAGGTCGAAGTAACGACGCGCTGCGCTTAGTTAGCGACATCCCCCAACTGGGCCCCGGCCTCCGCCGGGGAGGTGACGAAAGTTCGCCGTAGACACAGCAACGATGTTGAGCCCCGCCCGCACCCGCTGTCCTACACATCTGCATTCTGTCACAACGCCCGGCATGAACCATGACCGCCAATCCGCGCCCATACCCATACCGTCGCGCCCGTCCCCCACGCCCACCAGGGGCAAGTATTGAAACCTCGCCAGCGTCTGCACTTTCTATACTTCACTTTTGACGAGAGACCGAACCGATGACTTCGACCGCCCGCATAGCCGACCGCCTCGCGGCCCTCCGCGCCCAGCTAACCACCGATAATCTCGACGGTTTCGTCATCCCGCTCACCGATGAACACATGAGCGAATATGTCGGCGGCTATGCGCAGCGCCTCGGCTGGCTCACCGGCTTCGGCGGCTCGGCCGGCACCGCGGTCGTCCTCGCCGACCGCGCGGCGATCTTCACCGACGGCCGCTACACGATCCAGGTCCGCGAACAGGTCGACGGCGCGCAGTGGGACTACGCCGACGTCCCCCAGACCAGCCCCGCCGCCTGGCTCGCTAAGCACGCCCCAGAAGGCGGCCGGATCGGCTACGACCCGTGGCTCCACACCGGAATTTGGGTCGCGGAAGCCTCCACAGCCCTCGCCGACCGCAACGCGACGCTGGTAGCGGTCGACACCAACCCCATCGACGCGATCTGGACCGACCGCCCCGCCCCCTCCCCCGCCAAGCTGACCGTCCAGCCCGACCAGTTCACCGGCGCCTCCTCCGCCGAAAAGCGTGCCAAGATCGCCGACTGGCTCTCCGAACAGAACGCGGACGCGGTCGTCCTCACCGCACTCGACTCCATCGCCTGGGCGCTCAACATCCGCGGCGACGACGTCGACCACACCCCCGTAGCGCTATCCTACGCGATCGTCGGCGCGGACGGCACCACCGACCTGTTCGTCGCCCCAGACAAGCTCGACGACACCGTCCGTCAACATCTCGGCAACGCGGTCCGCCTCCACGACCGCGCCGCCTTCGCCGCGACCCTCGCCACCTATGCCGGCAAGCGCGTCGCCGCCGACCCTGAGCGAGCAGTCGCGGCGATCACGCAGGCACTCCAGGCCGGCGGCGCCAAGATCCTCCCCCTGCGCGACCCAGTCGTCCTCGCAAAAGCCATCAAGAACCCGGTCGAGATCGCCGGCCACCGCGCCGCCTCCGCCCGCGACGGCGCCGCACTCGCGCGCTTCCTCCGCTGGGTCGAGAGCGAATGCGTGAAAGGCGGCCAGACCGAACTCAGCGCCGCCGCCAGGCTGCTCGCCTTCCGCGAACAGACCGGCGTCCTGAAGGACACCTCGTTCGACACGATCTCCGCCACCGGCCCGCACGGTGCGATCCCGCACTACCACGTCACGGAAGAATCGAGCGCCCCGATCGAACCCGGCCAGCTCTATTTGATCGATTCCGGCGGCCAATATGCGGACGGCACCACCGACGTCACCCGCGTCATGCCGATCGGCGAACCGACCGAAGAGATGCGCGACCGTTTCACGCGTGTCCTCAAGGGGCATATCGGCATCGCCACCGCGGTTTTCCCCGACGGCACGATGGGCGGCCAGATCGACGCCTTCGCCCGCCGTCCGCTCTGGGAAGCCGGCCTCGATTTCGGCCACGGCACCGGCCACGGTGTCGGTGCGTATCTCGCGGTCCACGAAGGCCCGCAGCGGATCGCCTCGCCAAACTACCCCGGCGGCGCGGCGATGGAGCCGCTGCGCGCCGGCATGATGCTCTCCAACGAGCCCGGCTATTACAAGGCCGGCGAATACGGCATCCGCATCGAGAACCTCATCCTGATGGAACCGCGCGAGATCCCCGGCGCCGACCGCGCAATGCTCGGTTTCGAAACGCTCACCTTCTGCCCGATCGAGCGCACACTGATCGAGCCAGCGCTGCTGACCGCGGCAGAGCGCCAATGGGTCGACGACTATCACGCGCAGGTGCTGGCGGTCCTGACCCCCGAAATGACCGACGCGGAGGATCGCGCCTGGCTCGCCGGAAAATGCGCAGCCCTTACTTGACCGGCTCGTCACCAGTCGCGGGCGCGGCGCTTACCGCACGCGCCTGCGCCTTCCGCCGTCGCAGGTTTTCCCGCAAGGCGGCGGCCATGCGCTCCGCCTTTTCGGCCGCCTTTCTATCCCGGTCATCCATAAATCCGCCCTACATCGCCGCACGATAGCTTGACAACCGCGCCGCCCTCGTCTCTTAGCCCCACTCCGCCGGCAGCGATGCCGACGAGTGCTGCCGTAGCTCAGTGGTAGAGCGCATCCTTGGTAAGGCTGAGGTCGTGAGTTCAATCCTCACCGGCAGCACCAGTTTTTTGACTTCGCTCCCGCAGCGGGCGCTCGACGAGCACCCTGCGGAGAGAACCGTCACCTTGCCACCTCATGCTCGTAAGCTCGGCATTTGGAGCCCGCCACCGGCAGAAATGCCGCTCGCGCGAGCGTTTTTAGCGTTCCTGGCTTACCCCGACCTTGTCGCCACGTAAGCACGGCACGCCTCCAGGGTAGGCCGCTCCGGTTTTATGTATCGGTTCTGATGGCACGTGCTAGCATCTCCCGAAAGCTCTTGTGTTGCTCAAATGCAACACCATCTTTTGGCCAGATACCGAACCATCCCACAGGAATTCGTCATGAACATCGACAAATTCACCGACCGCGCGAAGGGCTTCCTGCAATCCGCGCAGACCGTCGCGATCCGCATGAACCATCAGCGGATCGCGCCCGAACATCTGTTGAAGGCACTGCTGGAGGACGAGCAGGGCATGGCCGCAGGGCTGATTGCGGCCGCGGGCGGCGACGCCAAGCGCGCGACCTCGGAAACCGATCTCGCGCTGGCCAAAATTCCCGTCGTGTCCGGCTCGGGCGCGCAGACCACGCCGGGGATCGACAACGACGCGGTGCGCGTGCTCGACCAGGCCGAGCAGATCGCGAGCAAGGCGGGCGACAGTTTCGTTACCGTCGAGCGGCTGCTGGTTGCGCTCGCGCTCTCGCTCAACACCGCCGCGGGCAAGGCGTTGAAGGCCGGCGGCGTGACGCCCGAGGGGCTCAACACCGCGATCAACGCCGTCCGCCAGGGCCGTACCGCCGACACCGCGGGCGCCGAGGACCGCTATGATGCGCTTAAGAAATTCGCGCGCGACCTGACGCAGGCGGCGCGCGACGGCAAGCTCGACCCCGTCATCGGTCGCGACGAGGAGATCCGCCGCACCATCCAGATCCTCGCCCGCCGGACTAAGAACAACCCTGCGCTGATCGGCGAACCCGGCGTCGGCAAGACCGCGATCGCGGAAGGGCTGGCCCTTCGCATCGCCAATGGCGACGTGCCCGATACGCTGAAAGATCGCCGGCTGATGTCACTCGACATGGGCTCGCTGATCGCGGGTGCGAAATATCGCGGCGAGTTCGAGGAGCGGCTGAAAGGCGTGCTCGACGAGGTGAAGGCCGCCGAGGGCGACGTCATCCTGTTCATCGACGAGATGCACCAGCTGATCGGCGCGGGTAAATCCGAGGGCGCGATGGACGCGGGCAACCTGCTCAAGCCGGCCCTCGCGCGCGGCGAGTTGCACTGCGTCGGCGCGACCACGCTCGACGAGTACCGCAAATATGTCGAGAAGGACCCGGCGTTGCAGCGGCGGTTCCAGCCCGTCATGGTCGGCGAACCGACCGTCGAGGACACGATCTCGATCCTGCGCGGGCTGAAGGAGAAGTACGAGCTCCACCACGGCGTGCGGATCACCGACGGCGCGATCGTCGCCGCCTCGACGCTGTCGAACCGCTACATCACCGACCGCTTCCTCCCCGACAAGGCGATCGACCTGATGGACGAGGCCGCGTCGCGGATCCGCATGGAAGTCGAATCGAAGCCCGAAGCGCTCGAGAATCTCGACCGGCGGATCATTCAGCTCAAGATCGAACGCGAGGCGTTGAAGCGCGAGACCGATGACGCGTCGGTCGACCGCCTCGACACGCTGGAAGGCGAACTCGTCAATCTGGAGGAGCAATCCGCCGAACTGACGACGCGCTGGAAGGGCGAGAAGGACAAAATTAATGCCGAGGCGCGCCTGAAGGAACAGCTCGATGCCGCGCGGCTCGAGCTGGAACAGGCGCAGCGGTCTGGCGATCTCGCGAAAGCGGGCGAGCTTTCGTACGGCACGATTCCAGGCTTGCAGCGCCAGCTCGACGAGGCGGCGGGGGCGACCAAGGGTGCGATGTTGCGCGAGGAGGTGACCGCGGACGATATCGCCGGCGTCGTCAGCCGCTGGACCGGTATCCCGGTCGAGCGGATGCTGCAGGGAGAGCGCGACAAGCTGCTCGCGATGGAGGCGACGATCGGCAAGCGCGTGATCGGCCAAGCGCATGCGGTGAAAGCCGTGTCGACCGCGGTCCGGCGTGCGCGTGCGGGGTTGCAGGATCCGAACCGGCCGCTCGGCTCGTTCCTGTTTCTCGGACCGACCGGCGTCGGCAAGACCGAGCTGACCAAGGCGCTGGCAGAGTTCCTGTTCGACGATCCCAGCGCGATGGTCCGCATCGACATGAGCGAGTTCATGGAGAAGCACGCGGTCGCGCGGCTGATTGGTGCGCCTCCCGGCTATGTCGGGTATGAGGAGGGCGGCGTGCTGACCGAGGCGGTGCGCAGGCGTCCGTACCAGGTCATTCTGTTCGACGAGGTCGAGAAGGCGCATGGCGACGTGTTCAACGTGCTGTTGCAGGTGCTCGACGACGGGCGGCTGACCGACGGCCAAGGGCGCACGGTGGATTTCAGCAATACGCTGATCATCCTGACGTCGAACCTCGGCAGCCAGTATCTAGCGAACATGGCGGAGGGCGACGACGTGTCGTCGGTCGAGCCGCAGGTGATGGAGATCGTCCGGTCGCATTTCCGGCCGGAATTCCTCAACCGGCTCGACGAGGTGATCCTGTTCCACCGCCTCGGCCAGTCGCACATGGCACCGATCGTCGACATCCAGGTATCCCGCGTCGACAAACTGCTCGCCGACCGCAAGATCGTCCTCGACCTGACGGATGCCGCGAGAGCATGGCTCGGACGCGTCGGCTATGATCCGGTGTACGGCGCACGGCCGTTGAAGCGTGCGGTGCAGCGCTATCTCCAAGACCCGCTCGCCGACATGATCCTGCGCGGCGAGGTGAAGGACGGCTCGACCGTCAAGGTCGACGAAGGCGACGGCAAGCTGGTGCTCCAGATCGCCTAAGCGGGGCGAGAGCGGCGTTACCAACGCCGCTCTCGCTCAGTCGCCGATCTGCGCGCGAAGATCATAGCCGTTCGCGTCTGCTACAGGGAAGAACGCGCGCAGGACGTCGCGCTCCACCTCGGTGAGATACGGGTTCCAGACATCGAAGATTAGGATCGCACGCAGTTGATCGGAACGGTTCCACGCCTCGTGTTCGATCGTGTCGTCAAACGCCCACGCCTCGCCGACCCGCCATTCGCGCGTCTCACCGCCGACCCGGAACCCGCATTTGTCGGGTACGATCAGCGGCAGATGGATGATCGCGCGAACGTTGCTGACGCCGGTATGCGCGGGAAGGCGCGTGCCGGGTCGCAGCAGTGAAAAGAAAACGGAGGGTGCGCGGGCGGGCAAGTCGGCGAGCGGCAGTGCCTCGATCGCAGCGGCGGTCTGCGGACAGCGCGCGCAGGCGGCATCGTCACGAACGCCGTTTTTCCACAGGTGGAACGCACCCCAGTCGAGCCGGTTGTCGAGCGCCGACCATTTGTTCTCGGGCGTGCCTGGCTGCATCACTACATAAGGCTGGATGCCGGGTGAATCCGCCGCCAGTAGCGCCTCCATTTCGGTACGGATGATGTCGGTCTGCGCTTCGATCTGCGCGAGCCACGGAAAATGCGCGCGATCAAAGAACTCATCGGCGGGTAGGAACGGGACGTGCAGGCCGGAACAGATGTTCGTGTATATCCGCCGCCGCCCGATCAACGCGTCGATGCACCTGTCGACACGCCGCCGGTCGCCGGGTGCAATGCCGTCGCGCAACCGGGCAAGGCCAGTGTCGACCGCCTCGGCAAACGCCGCCTGCTGTCGCGCGACGAAGGCATGCGCGTGTGCCAGCATCGTATCGATCGCGGGCGTGCGGTCTTCGAGCAGCACCGACATCGCCAGGACCCCGCTCCAGCGTTCGGTGGCACGATCGTCTTCACCGCGTCGCTCGAACAATTCGGCAAGCCGTACCAACGCCATGAAATGCCGCTGGTCGATCGCCAGCGCGCCTTCCAACGCGGCTTGCTCGCCGTCGTCGTTGCCACTCTCGCGCATCGCCGTAGCCAGATTGATGTGCAGTTCGGGCGCAACCGGATCGGCGGCGATCGCCCGCCGGAACAAGGCGGCAGCTTCGATCGGTGCAGCACGCGCCAAAGCCTGTCGTCCCAGGATATTGAGCGCAAGCGGATGATCGCCGGCCGTCGCCAATACAAGGCGACATAACCGCGCCGCCTCATCGGCATTTCCCGCCCGTTGCGCCTGCCTCGCCGCACCCAGAAGAGTCTCGATCTCCCTATGGCCCCCAATTTGATTCATGCCCGCCCGTGCCCCCAAAATCGCGACCAAGCTTACCGCGATTGCACGGGTGGACAAGCGACCGTTTCGTCGCGCAGTTGGGCTATATGGTCAGTCCAACATCCCCGCAGTTTCCAACGCTTGCAGCAGCGGTAACCGCGACCGCATACGATGCCGAATGGCTGGCGCACCGCTATGACCCCGTCCAGGATGCCGTCCACCTTCTGCCGGTCTCCCGCGCCGTGCATCGCACATCGATTTTCCTGACTGAGGAACATCTGCCCGACGACCTGGACCCGCTGGTTTTACCACGCCGTGCGATCATCGCTGCGGCGCCGCCGACCGCCCCGCTCCATTTCGTGTTCCACTCGGCCTTCTGCTGTTCGACACTGGTCGCGCGGGCGTTCGACCGGCCCGGTTGGGCGATGGGACTGAAGGAGCCGACGATCCTCAACGATCTGATCGGCTGGCGGCGTCGCGGCGATAAGGGCCCCGACATGGCGACCGTACTCGACGATGTACTCACCCTGCTGGCGCGGCCGTTCGCACCGGGCGAGGCGGTGATCGTAAAGCCGTCGAATGCGATCAACGCGCTCGCCGCGCCGATCTTGACGCTGCGTCCGGAGTCGCGTGCGCTACTACTCTACGCGCCGTTGCGGACGTATCTCGGATCGGTCGCCAAGAAAGGTATCGACGGGCGACTTTGGGTGCGCGTGCTGCTGCTCGGATTGCTCGACGACAAGCTGGTCGATCTCGGCTTTGCGCCACGCGACTATCTCGGCCTGACCGACCTCCAGGTCGCCGCGGTTGGCTGGCTCGCGCAACAGATGCTGTTTGCGCGGCTGGTCGAACGGTTCGGGGCGGAGCGGGTAAGAACGCTCGACAGTGAGAGCCTAACGGGCGATCCAGTTGGGACGATGCGCCGATTGGCGACGCTGTTCGGCCTCGATCTGGATGATGCGGGTCTGCACGAGATCGTGACGGGTCCGGCGTTCACGCGCCATTCCAAGCTCCAAGCGGATTTCAGGATCGCGGATCGTGCCGAGGAGCACCGCGACGCCGCCGACACGCATGCCGACGAGATCGAAAAGGTGCTCGTCTGGGCGCAGGCGGTTGCGGCCACCGCCGGCGTAGCGATCACCCCGCCCAGCGCGCTATTCGCCATGGCGGCCGGCTGAAGGTGAACGCGGAGGTCAGACGCTCGGGGACTTGAGCGCGATCGACGTCAACCGCAGGGCTGCCCCATCGACACGTCCTTGCAGGCCGAACCCCCGCTTGATTGCCGCAGCAGATCGCGGTCGCGCTCCCATTCACGTTTGGTCTTGCAGATCCGGTAGCCATCGACCAGCGATCCGGTCCTGATAAATCTCTTGCAGATCGTCTTCGACGCTGGATCGGCGGATTTTTCACCGACGTCCTTCTGCGGCGGTGAAGCTACGGCACTGGCGGCGATCGGCATCAGCAACGCCGCGGCGACGAAGAAACGCATCATGGTCGAGTCCCTTGCATACCTGGGGGCGGTACCCCCAAGACTTGTGGCAGATCAGACGTCATTTCGAAAAGGCTAAAAATGCGACAGACGGGAAGCCGCAAACCGACCACCGCGCGCGATCCGGTATTGCGTGCGAAGATCGACCGCGCACTAGCGGGCAATGCGATCGCGCAGGCTGCAAAATTGGCCGAAACCGCGCTAGCGCGGGGCGATGTCGACCCGATGCTGCTCAATCTCGCCGCGTGGCAGCGCGAAGAGTCGGGCGATTACGCGGGCGCGCATCGCCTGCTCCGGCAGGCGCTTACGCTGGCGCCGGGGGATCCGCTGATCCTCGGCGCGATCGGCGCGGTACTGCGCAAGGAAGGTTTGCTCGACGAGGCTGCAGCGGTGCTCGACCAGGCGCTTGCAGTTGCGCCGTTTCACGCAGCGACGTGGCTCGAGCGCGGCTATGTCTACGATGCATTGCGATCCTGGGCGGACGCGAAGGTCAGTTACGCGCAGGCGCTGGCGCTCGATCCGATGCTGGCACCGGCGTTGGCCAAGCTCGCGGACGGGGCCGCGAAGGACGGCGATGCGGCAACCGGGCGCCAGCTCGCCGATCGAGCCCTGGCGATCGACCCGCGCGAGCCGACCGCGTTGTGCGCACTGGCGACGATCGACATCGAAGCGCGCGACGGGACGGCAGCGGAAGCGCGGATGACCGCCTTGCTCAAGACCGCGGTGAAGGGCGATGATCGCACCCGCGCCTTCACGCTGCTCGGCGATGCGCTCGACCGGCAGGATCGGACGCGGGACGCGTTTGCCGCCTATGGTCGCGCGCAGACGAATTTCCGGTCGATCTACACTGCACAATTGTCACCGACTGCGGACCGCCCCTCGCATCGCAGCTTTATCGAGACGATCGCGGCACAGGTTCGCGATACGCCCCCCGCCCCCCGCGCGATCGTCGAGGGTGCGGTTGCCGGTGCGGCGGCGCGACACGTGTTCCTGCTCGGCTATCCGCGGTCCGGCACGACATTGGTCGAGAACGTGCTGGCGAGCGCACCCGACGTCGTCGCGCTCGAGGAACGCGATACGCTGGTCGACACCGACGAAGTGCTGGTCGCGAACGACGGGACGATGCCGTCGCTCGATACGCTCGACCTCGCGACGATCAACGCGTTGCGCGCGGCCTATTGGCGGCGGGTGACGGCGATGGCGGGCAGCGTCGTCGGCAAGACCTTCGTCGACATGAACCCGTTCAACGGGATCAAGCTGCCGATCATCGCGCGACTATTTCCCGACGCCAAGATCCTGATCATGCGCCGCGATCCACGCGACATCGTGCTCAGCTGCTACCGGATCAACTTCACCCCGAGCACCGCCGCGTGGGCGTTCAGCGATCTGGCGGAAACCGCGCGCCATTACGATGCGCTGATGCAGTTGACCGAATTGTGCCGCGACCGCCTGCCGCTGGCGTTTCACGAGGTCCGGTACGACCGGCTGGTGACCGACTTCGAGGCGACCGTGCGCCATCTCGCCGCGTTCCTCGACCTGCCCTGGACCGAGGACTTCCGCAAATTCGATCGCACCGCGCAGACGCGTGGCGTGCGCACCGCCAGCGCGACGCAGGTGCGCCGCGGTCTGTTCGACGGACGGGGGCAATGGCGGCGTTATGCCGACAACCTCGCACCGGTGCTGCCGATCCTCGCGCCCTGGGTCGAACGCTTTGGGTTCGACGCCTGAACGGAGAGCAGGGCGAAGACCCGGGAAACGCACAAAAAAGGGGCTGGCCGAAGCCCGCCCCTTCTTCAGACGATCGGTGCGATCCGATCAGAACTTCATGCGTGCGCCGAACTGGAAGCGGCGACCGATCGCGTCATAGGTCGACGGGAACGTGTTGCCGCTGTTGAACGACGTCGAACCGATCGTGCCACCGACGATCGGAGGCGCCTTGTCGAGCAGGTTGGTGACGGTGACCGTAAAGTCGAGGTTGTCGCCAACGCCGATGCGGGTCGCCAGATCGAGGTAGTTATACGCCTTGATCTTGCTAAAATCGACGACCTCGCCAGCGAGAGCGCCCGAGCCGATCGTACCGGCGAAGGCGGTGACGCCGTCTTCGACCTTCATGCTGCCAACGTGACGCCACAGGAGCGAGATGTCCGCAGGACCGAAGGTCAGCGTGGTACGCTGGTTCCACGTGAACGCGGGCTGGAGCGAACCTGCTGCGGAGCTTGGACCTGCCGAACCCGGCGAACCGCAGTTGCTGCTGTAGAGCCCGACGCACTCGCGATACTGCGAGATCGGCGTTGCCTTGAACTTCGAGCGGTTCGTCCAGTTGCCCTGGAAGCTGAGGTTCAGCTTCGTGAAGCCGAGATCGCGGCGATAGTTCGCACCGAGATCGATACCGTCGGTCAGGATACGACCCTGGTTCGACGGCGTGAAGTTCAGACCGCCCGTCGTTGCAGGATCGCCATCGAGAGCACCCGTGACCGGGTTGCGACGGATCACCGTGCAGAGCGGGTTCGAAGCGCTGGCTGCGTTGACGTTGACGGCGCCACCGGCTGCGACGCCCTGACCGAAGCATGCATCGATCGCGTCACCAGGCAATGGCTGCGAAATCGCATTGCGGATGCTGATGTTATAGTAATCGACCGTGATCGACAGACCCGGAATGAAGTGCTTCGGCTGGATGACGACGCCGAACGTGTAGGAGTCCGAAGTTTCCGGACGCAGTGCCAGGCTGCCGGAGAACGTTGCCGCCGGCTGTCCTGCAGTCGGGTTCCGGATCAGGCCGATCGAGGCTGCCGGAGCACCCTGCCCAAGGCAGACTGCTGCCAGGTTGGCGTTCGTTGCAGGCCCAGCATACGTTGCCGTCGTGCGGCACGGATCCTGCGCCAGGTTGGTCAACCCGACGCTCGATGGCGAGAACAGCTCGGCGATGTTCGGCGCACGAACCGCACGCTGATAGTTGCCGCGCATCTTCAGGCCATCAAACGGCTCCCAGCTACCGCCGCCCTTGTAGGTGGTCGTGTTGTAGCTCGGGTTGTTATCCGCGAACACCTTGTAGTCCGAATAGCGCACGCCAGCTTCGACCGTCAGGCTGCGGAAGAACGGACGATCCGCGATCAGCGGCGCGATCAACTCGCCATAGCCTTCGACGACTTCATAACCGCCGTTGAAGTTCAGGACTGCACCACCGGCGCCGCCGAGCTCACCCGCGGTCTGCGACAGCGTATCGGCGCTCTGCGAGCCCTTGTACTTGCGATACTCGGTCCCGGCAGCGAAGCCGACCGGCTCACTCGCCAATGGCGACGAGAAACCGAAATCGCCGGTCCGCAGCGCGCGGGCCTGGGCCAGCGACGCGAACTGACGGGTCGTGCTGTCTGCCGTCAGATACCCAATCTGGTTGGGCGTGATCGAACCGTCCGCACCGAAGATGTTGAGCGGAACGCAACCGCTGCCTGCGTTGGTGCCCGCACCGCCGGCGGCGAGGACAACCGTTTGACCGCTCGCATTAACGGTCGTGACCGCAGGTGAAGCCGCGAGGCAGCTCGTCGTGTTGGTCGCGAACAATGCCGTGCGCGCACGCGACGCCAGCACGTAACCCGACTGCGTCTGGCGGTTCTCCGACTCACCATAGCCGCCCGACACATCGAGGTTGATCGAGTTCGTGATCCCGATCTTGGCGCCAGCGTGGTAATCGAAGATCTGCGTGACGAACTGCGAGAGACGCGGACCGACTTCGGTGCTGCGACGACCGATCGTCGTCGTGATCGCGCGGAAGTTCGGGTCAGAGAGGCTCGTCGCCGATGCCGCTGCGGTGCACTCGGCCGCCGTCAGCTGACGGTTGATCAAAACAGGCGTACCACCGCCCGGGAACGAATATGCCGGGTTGGCAGCGCAGAATTGCGCGCGCGCCGTTGCCGGCAGATACGGATTGCTGAGCGGGATGAGTGCGGACGTGCCGAACAGACCCGACGGTGCAATCACCGTGTTGACGGTGTTCTTCGAGAACATACCGCGCGTGTAGACTTGGACGTTGTCGGCGACATCGTAATGCGCGGCAGCGTACAGGTTGTAGCGCTTGAACGGCGTCTGGAACACGTTGTACGGATTGAAGTTGAAGCCGTCGCGCGAGGCCACATACGGACGCAACGTACCGGTCTCCGGCACGAGCGCATTCTGTGCGCTGCCAACCGTGAAGCGGCCTGGAACCGTCGTGCCCGAACCACCACGACCACCCGAGGTCGATGTGTAGTTGTTGAACGAGATGCGACGCGAACCCTGATAGATCGGGTCCGACTTCTGGTAGCCGATCGAGAGCACTGCGTTGCCCTTGTCATCAGCGAAGTTGCCGCCGATGGTCAGGTCCGCACGGGTCGACGCGCCATCGCCCTTTTCGGTGATGCCCTTGGAGAGGTTAAGCTCCATGCCCGAGAAATCGGAGCGGGTGATAAAGTTGACGACACCCGACACCGCGTCGGCGCCATAGGTCGTTGCCGCGCCGCCGGTCAGCGTGTCGACACGCTCGATCAGGGCCAGCGGGATGTTGTTCAGATCGACGCGACCGACCGTGCTCGATGGGACGATACGCGTGCCGTCGAGCAGGACGACGTTGCGGAAGTTGCCGAGACCGCGAAGATCGACGAACGACGCACCGCCGTTGCCGTTGTTGACGTTCTGGCCGATCGACGCGACGACGCCCGGAAGATCGCGGATCAGCGACTCGGCGTTGCCCGACTGACGCAGCGCGATCTCTTCCTGGCCGATCACTGCAACCGGGCTAGACGAAATCAGGTTCGGGTTACGGATCAACGTACCGGTGACGACGACTTCGCCCGTGCTGCTCGCGTCTGCGGGAGGCGCCGATTCCTGGCTCGAAATGCCAGCGGCGGGGGCCGCGGCGTCGGTGCTCTGGATGCCCGTCTTGGGCTGGCTGGCGGGATTGGCGTCCTGCGCGAAGGCGGGATTGGCAGCGATCACGGCGCCGACCAGCAAGGTCGAAGCCAACAAGCGCGAACGATATGGAGCAAGCATGAAAAGTCCCCTTTCATGATCCGTTGTCCGGACCATCTTCCGACGTTTGCCGGTTAGATGTTGCGTTGCGTAATCGAATTGCGACGGTTCGCCAACGGCGCCGTAACACTAGCGACATATTATTGCGGATTGTAGCAAGCGCGCCACACTCCCCTTCGCTCGACTTGTCGACCCAGCAGGATCGGCATAGCGTGAAGGCGAGGAAAATTGCGGGGAAAGCGGGATGACCGGACGGATTCTAATGGCGTCGATCGCCTTGATATGCTGCAGCCGCGAAGGCGCGGCACAGGAGATGTCGAGCGGTAAGGTCATGGAATCGCTGTCGCATTGCCGCGCGATTTCCAGTGCCGAATCAAGGCTTGCCTGTTTCGACTCGGCGGCGGCTGCGATCGAAACCGCGGTCAAGGCGAAGGACGTCACGATCGTAGACCGCCAGGATATCCGCAAGGCGCGGAAATCGCTGTTCGGTTTTTCGGTGCCCCATATTCCGCTGTTCGGTGGCGGCGACCGCGACGACGGCCCCAAGACCGACGACTTCACCGAGCTGAACACTACGATCGCGAGTGCACGACCGATGGAGAATGGCCGGATCGAGCTCCGGCTGGCGGACAGCGAGGCGGTCTGGATGACAACCGATCCGATGTCGTTCCCGCCAAAGGCCGGCGCCAAGGTCCGTATCCGTCAGGGTGCGATGGGCAACTACTTCATCGCGATCAACGGCGAGCGCAGCGTGCGTGGCATTCGGGTGCGCTGAACACCGCCGCGATCACGTACCCGACGGTCAAACGGCGAGCGGAATAGCTCGCAGCGTCGCCAGTGCGGACGAGGCTTCTGTCTCGCGCGCGGCGATCCAGCGTTCGGCTTCGTCGAGATCGACGGAGAGCTCGGCCTCGATATCGTTACGACGCGCCAAGCGATCGGCGTTTCCGAACGATTGTGCCGGGTTCTTCGAATAGGTCGCGAACAGCGCCCCCCGACACGGGCTTCGATCTCGCGCGGTGACAGCGGTACGCCGAAATGCGCCGCCGCCGCGGTCAGGGCGGTGGTCGGATCCGCGAAGAACGTCTCTGCATCCAGGCTGCGCGCGTTCACCATGACCCCCGCCGCGTCGGCGTATAGTTGCATCTGGGCGAGCCACAGCGCAGCCGCGCGCTGGGCATCGGAAGCATTGTGCAGCGCGCCGATTGCCCCGCCGACATGCTTGCCGAGCTGCGTCGTGACATTGCGGAGCCACGTCCGATGATTGTCGCTGCGCAGGATGGCAAACAGATACTCGCGCAACGGCAGATACAGAAAGATCATCGGCGCGCCGGGCGTTGCCGCGCTGATCCGGGGAGCAGGAAGTTGGTCGGGACGTTGCCCTTGACGATCGTTGGCAAGTCCGGGCGGTAGCGTTTCGACAGCATCGCGGTCGTCAGCGCCAGTCGTCCATCGGGTGGGCCGAAGGCGAGTTGGCGCAACGCCTGAGGCTCGCGCAACACGAGGTTCGCGTCGGCGTCATCTAGCGCACGTGCGAGCAGCGTCGATCCGCAATGCGCGACATGCATGATCCAGCCGGTCGGCAAAGACGCCGGAATGCTTTCGATCAATGCCGCAACGGGCACCCGTAGCGCACCGTCCTCGGCCGGCGAGATCCGCGCATCGAGGAAGATCGACCGGTGATAGGCGGCCCGGTCCATCGGCACGAACACGGCGGTGTCGCCGTCGAACGAATGCAGATAATGATCGGGCGAAGCGTAGAGATCGGCCAGCGTCAGGGTCATCGTCGCGGGTATAGCTCCGCTGCCGGATTGCCGCTATCCCTGCCCGGCCATGCCAAAGATCCACGCTCCCGAGCCCGGCCGCCCCTATGTGCTGGTCGAACCCGCAGACGAAGCCGGGATCCTCGATATCGACCCGGCGCAGATCGTCGCGCTCTACAAGACGCACGGCGCGCTGCTGGTGCGCGGGTTCGGCGCCGATGCCGCGCAGTTCCGGCGGTTCGCGGGCAAGTTCTGCTCGACCTCGGTGATGAACGAGAGCCCGGGGCGGCGACCGATCGAGCCTGAATTCAACATCCACACCGTTGATGGCGGGACCGGCGCGTTTTCACTGCACCCCGAATTGTCGCGCGAACCGTGGAAGCCCGACGCGGCGTTCTTCGCCTGCCTGTCGCCGCCGTCGCGTGGTGGAGAAACGCTGGTGTGCGACGGTGTCGCGCTGGTGAACGCGCTGCCCGACGCGCTGCGCCGCCTGCTCGAGGATCGACGGCTGCTGTATATCAAGCCGACCTGGCCCGAATTGCTCGACTTCTGGCTGGGCGATCCCGATCCGAGCGACGCTATGCTGGCCGCGCCGCCGCCGTCCTGCCCTTACTCGTTCCGGCGGATCGAGGGACAGGTGTTGCGGATCTTCACGCGGCCCGCACTGCACCGGCCGATGTTCATCGAAGCGCCGGCGTTCGGCAATTTCCTGCTGTTCGCGCGGTTCAACAACAACCGCCCCGATTTTCCGCTGCTCGACGACGGCTATCCGGTACCCGAGCCGTGGCTGCAGGCGATCAAGGCGGCGGGCGACAGCGTCAGCGCCGCGGTCGCCTGGCAGGCCGGCGATGTGCTGATGCTCGACAATACGCGCTTCATGCATGGGCGCAGGCCGATCCTCGACGCGAGCGAACGGCTGATCGCGACGTTCTTCGGCTATGTGAACTTTGCCGAACGCGATCCGGAGGAACCGGTCGATCCGCCGTGGCGGCGCGGCGATTTCTATCCGCCGATCCCCCCGGCCTGCAACGCTAGCCGCCGGGCATCGGCCCGGCGAGCAGCAGCGGATCGAGCTTGGCGTCGTTCCAGCGCAGGCTCCAGTGGAGATGCGGGCCGGTCGCGCGGCCGGACATGCCGACCGCGCCGATCGGCTGGCCCCTGTTCACGCGATCGCCGACCTTCACGTCGATCCGCGACAGATGCAGGAACGCGCTGTTGAGACCCATGCCGTGGTCGAGCATCAGCAGGTTGCCCTCCAGCGTGAAGGGATGGTCGGCCGCGAAGATCACGACGCCGGCCGCCGGCGCGCGCACCACGGTCCCCGTCTCGCGCGCGATGTCGATCCCCGAATGATAGAATCCCGCCTCGCCGTTGCGGTAGATGCGCTGCGAGCCGAACAGCGTCGAGATCCGCCCTGTCACCGGCCACGCAAATGCCCCTCGCCAGCCATCGGAGGAGGCGGAAATCTTCCGTGCATCGACGATCTGCGCGAGCTCGCCAGGACGGATGCGCGCGAATTCTGCCTCGGGGACGGGATATTTGGGCAGGGTGGACAGCCGCGAGATGTCCCAGCTTCGGGGTGCGATCGTCAGCGATTGCTGGATCGTGCGACCGTCGGCAAGTGTCGCGCTCAGCATCGCTTGCGGGCCGGCGTCGCGGTCGAAGCCGGCGAGGAAGCGGCCGTCGGGGGCCAGCGCGATCGGCGTGCCGTTCAGCATGACGGTGCGCGTTCCGGCGGGGGCGGTCCCGAGGATCAGTCCGCCCTGGCTGAGCGTGCCGGTCCAGCGAAAGGGGCTCGCAGTTGCGGTAGTTGGCGGCGGCGCTTGCTGGGCGGTGGCGCTGGTCGCGGCCAGCAGGACGAGCACCGCCGCCCGGATCATCGCGGCGCCATCGCTTCGCTGGCAGACGCCGCGGTGGCGTAGGCTTCCTGGCGGGCGACGCTCCAATAGCGCAGGTCTTCCAGCGCGATGCGGTGGCCGGTGGTGGCGCAGGCGACGTGGTCACCGGGGCTGAGGACGCGGAATCCGTTTGCCATATAATGCAGGCGCGCGGCGCGGTCGGAGTTGGACATCAGCATTGCGAGGCTCTTCTTTACAGCAGGGTGGGCTGGCGCGGCGTCGCATCGGGCGCGGCCTTCGCCTTGGGAGCAGCATAGGTTTTGGCGGCGGGGCGCTCAAGGCCGGTGTCGGTGACCGCATCGACCACGCCGTCACGGAAGTGGAGCATCAGCGTCCCCGCGTCACGCGCCGACGTGGCGGAGGCAAGTGTCTCGCCGCCGGGTCGGGCGGTGACGCGGGCATAGCCACGGTCGAGGATCGCGTCAGGGTTGAGCGACTGGACGAGGCGCCACGTCGCATCGAGCTGCGCACGTTTCGCTTCGAGTTTGCGTTCGAGGGTCGCGGGACGAAGTGCTGCCCCCGAGCGATCGAGGCTGCCGCGCGCGAGGGTCAGGCGACGCTCCAGCCCGCGGTCGAGCCGCTGGCCGAAATCGTCCGCGCGCTGGCGCTGTGGCCCGAGCAGTTGGTCGCGCTTGGGCAGCAACCGTGCCAGCGCATCGAGCCGTTCGCGGCCGCGCTCGACATGGCGGCGCGCGCAGCGTTCGGTGCGGTTGCGGTGGCTATCGATCGTCAGCCGCAGGTCGGCGAGCACGGGCACCGCGATCTCGGCCGCCGCGGTCGGCGTCGGCGCGCGGAGATCGGCAGCGAAGTCGCACAAGGTCGTGTCGGTCTCGTGGCCGACCGCGGAGATGATCGGGATCGTGCAGGCGGCGACCGCACGCACGACGACCTCCTCGTTGAACGACCACAAATCCTCGACCGAGCCCCCGCCGCGCGCGACGATGACGAGATCGGGGCGCGGCACCGGACCGCCGGGGACAAGCGCGTCGAAACCGCGGACGGCGGCGGCGATCTCGGCGGCGGAACCCTCGCCCTGCACCTTGACCGGCCAGACGATGACGTGGGTCGGGCAGCGATCCTCGAGCCGGTGGAGGATGTCGCGGATCACTGCGCCGGTGCCCGAGGTGACGACGCCGATCACCTTCGGCATGAACGGCAGGCGTTTTTTGCGCGCGCCGTCGAACAGCCCTTCGCCTGCGAGCTTCGCCTTCAGCTTCTCCAGTAGCGCCATCAGCGCGCCGGCGCCCGCCAGCTCCATCCGCTCGATGACGATCTGGTATTTCGAGCGGCCGGGATAGGTGGTGAGCTTGCCGGTCGCGATCACCTCGATACCGTCCTGCGGGACGAAGGCGAGGCTCGACGCATTGCCCTTCCAGATGACGCCGTCGATCACCGCCTGGTCGTCCTTGAGCGACATGTAGCAATGCCCGGACGCGACGCGCTTCCAGCCCGAGATCTCGCCGCGCAGGCGGACATGGCCGAATTCGCCCTCGACCATCCGCTTCAGCTTGAACGCGAGTTCGCCGACCGACATGGCGAGTGCGTTGTCGCCGGCGACCGGCTCGGCTACCAGCCGCCCCATGTCGCTGGACACATCATCGGAAAAGGGATCGGGCATGAACGTCCTGCTGCTGGGCTCGGGGGTCGCGAACATGCGCTCGCGTGGAAGCTGGTGCAATCTCGCGGCCTCGATACGCTGTATGCCGCGCCGGGCAACCCCGGGATCGCACGCGTTGCGACGCTCGTGCCGCTGGATGCGACGGATCACGCGGCGGTTACGGCGTTTGTGCGCGAGCATGACGTCGGGCTGGTCGTGATCGGGCCGGAGGCGCCGCTGGTCGATGGGCTGGCCGATAGCTTGCGTGCCGCGGACATTCCGGTGTTCGGGCCTTCGAAGGCTGCCGCGCAACTGGAAGGGTCGAAGGGCTTCACCAAGGATCTGTGCCTGCGCGCCGGGATTCCGACCGCGGGCTATGTCCGTGTGAAAACGCGCGAAGAAGCGGATGCCGCGCTCGCCCGCACCTTCTCGCTGCCGGTCGTTATCAAGGCGGACGGTCTCGCCGCGGGCAAGGGCGTCGTCATCGCCTTCAGCGCGGCCGAAGCCGATGCCGCGCTCGACGCGCTGTTCGCCGACGGGGAAGCCGAGGCGGTGATCGAGGAGTTCCTCGAAGGCGAGGAGGCGAGCCTGTTCGTGCTGACCGACGGCGTGTCGCTGATGCCGTTCGGCTCCGCGCAGGATCACAAGCGCGTCGGCGAGGGCGATACCGGGCCGAACACCGGCGGGATGGGCGCGTACAGCCCTGCGCTCGTGCTGACGCCGGCGCTTGAGAAGCGCGCGATCGACGAGATCGTCGCGCCGACCGTGGCGGCTATGGCGGCGGAGGGCATGCCGTTCTCGGGCGTGCTGTACGCTGGGCTGATGCTGACGCCGCAGGGACCCAAGCTGATCGAATATAACGCCCGGTTTGGCGATCCCGAGACGCAGGTGCTGATGATGCGGTTCCAGGGCGACCTGCTCGCGACGATGCTGGCGACCGCGGAAGGGCGGCTCCGCGAGATGCCGGCGGCGAAGTTCAGCGACGAGACCGCGCTGACCGTGGTGATGGCAGCGGACGGCTATCCGGGGACGCCCAAGGCGGGCGGGTCGATCGTCGGACTGGATTCGGCACGGGCGGCGGGCGGCACGGTGTTCCATGCGGGCACGCGGCTCGAGGACGGCGGCCTGGTCGCATCTGGCGGGCGCGTGCTCGCGGTGACCGCGACCGGCGACGACGTCGCGACGGCGCAGGCGAGCGCCTACCGCGCGGTCGAGGCGATCGATTTCGCGGAAGGCTTCTACCGCCGCGACATCGGCTGGCGCGAGATCGCGCGCGGCGCGTAATCCAGTCCTTATCCTCCCCCGCCAGGGGGAGGTGGCTGGCGCTTGCCAGACGGAGGGGGAGGCAGGCGAAACCCCTGTTCCGTGACCTCCCCTCCGTCACCTGCGGTGCCCCCCCTGGCGGGGGAGGATCGGACATGACTAGCTAACCAATTACCTCTCGCCGCCTCCCCGCGTGACGCTACGAGTATGAGCATGAACGAAACTTCCGCGACTTCCGCCTCAGGTCTCAGCCTGCTGCCCGACGGCATCGCCACGCTGACCGCGATCCACTTCACGATCATCGCCGTGGTGGCGATCCTCGTCGTGATCGGCCTGATCTGGGGCATCCGGGCCAAGCGCAGCCGCACCAAGGCCACGCACGACGTGATCGCCAACGCCAAGGAAGCCGGCGTTCCCCCCGCGCCGATCGACGCTGAACCCGAAACGCGCACGGCCTCGCAGTCCCAGGTACAGGCGCAGACGGTCGCCCCGGTTACGCCGCCCCAGCCCCCGGTCCAGGCCCAGACCCCGATCCAGCCCCAACCCGAGCGCACGCCCGCGGTTCGTACTGCGCCTGCGCCGATCGCCGACACGCCCGACTCTGACCTAGCGCCAATACCCGATCGTCTGGCGGACGAACCGATCGCCGCCGCCGCGCCGCTGGACGCCAGCCCAGCAACCGAAATAGCGCCGCCGACACCCCTCGAACCCGCCCCGATCGCGCCAGCGCCCACACCCATCGAGTCGACACAGCCAACGCCATCCTATGCAGACGACCCCGTCACGCAATTGAAGGGACTCGGCCCGAAGGTCGCCGCGCAGCTCGGCGCGCTCGGCGTTGCAACGATCGGCCAAATGGCGGCGCTGTCGGAGAGCGAGGCGCAGCGGATCGACGCGCAACTCGGCAACTTCACCGGACGGATGGGACGCGATCGCTGGATCGAGCAGGCGCGGCTACTCGCGGCGGGCGACAAGGCCGGGTTCGAGGCGGTGTTCGGCAAGCTGTGAGCCAAGCGCTGGAACTAATGACAACGCATCGAAGGTGTGCCGCGGGCCTGATCAGCTAACCGCGACCCTCGGCGGAAATGACGATTGGCTCTATGCTCCACGCGCGCCGACGGGCATGTCGGGCGCGCCGCATCTCGATGTAGGAGAGCGGCGGATAACAGGGCGATGAGTGCACATGCTGGTAACGATGAGCGCAATGCTGTTGACGGCTGCCCCCGTTCACGTGACGGCCGCGCCGATATCGTTACCCGGCGATGCTGCGAGTGCGGCGCTACCCGGCGCGATGCTGTCGCCTTTCGCGAGTGACTTCCCGGCGGCCGCGTCGATAGCGGTTTCGCCGCTTGCCCTGACCGCATCGCTTCCTGCGTTCGAGATCCTCCCCCAGGGGCTGCCGACGCAGGACATTCCGCCGGTCGGCCCCGCTCCGTTGGGGACCCCTGCCCAACGGACTAGCAACGACATTCCCAAGGACATCGTCGTCACAGGCCGCAAGGAGACCGCGGGAGATCCGCTGCGCGCGGTCAACGCCGAGTCGTTCGCGGTGACGCAGAAGGTCGACGACGCCGTGATCGGGCCGGTCGCGCGAACCTACAAGAACAACGTGCCGAGCCCGATCCGGCGCGGCATCCACAATTTCCTCTACAATCTGCGCGAGCCGATCGTCTTCCTGAACTTCCTGCTCCAGTTCAAGCCGGGCAAGGCGGCGGAAACGGTCGGGCGGTTCGCGATCAACACGACGATCGGCGTCGCCGGCGTGCTCGACATGGCCAAGCGCAAGCCGTTCCATTTGCCGCGACGCTCGAACGGGTTTGCGAACACGCTCGGCTATTACGGAGTCAAGAACGGCCCGTTCCTGTTCCTGCCGATCGTCGGGCCGACGACGATCCGCGACCTGTTGGGCGGCGCGGTCGATCGCCTGATCCTGCCGGTCGGCGTCGGTCATCCGTTCACCAGCACGTCGTACACGGTGCCGGCGGGTATCCTCGGCGCGCTCGATCACAGGTCCGAGTTCGACCAGACGTTGAAGGATCTGCACGACAATTCGCCCGATCCGTACGCGGCGACGCGGTCGTTCTACCTGAACCGGCGGCAGGCGGAGATCGACCACCTCCACGGCCGCGTCGAGGGTGATCCTGCGGGCATGTCCGGGCCACCGCCAAGTGTCGTGCCGTTCGTACCGAGCGACCTGGAGCCGGGGCTAAGCCGGTTTCGGAAGTACCGGCGGAGAGTTCCAGCGCGCCTGCCGTTGGTGAACCCGGAGTTGACCCCGCGGTTGCGGCTCCAGCCGTCAACGCAAAGACCGAGGCCGAGATTCTGCCCGTAAACGAGAGCAGAGGCTTACCATCCCCTTTCTGTTCGTGCTGAGTAGATATCTGCGCGCGGACCAAGACCACGATATCGGCCGCCCTTCTCCGTTCGTGCTGAGTAGAGACCGAGTAGCTCCGTCAGGAGCGTATCGAGGGCTCGTATCGAAGCATGGGTTCCGAGCGCCCACCCATCCTTCGATACGCCGCTTCGACAAGCTCAGCAGCTACTCAGGACGAACGGAAGGGAATAAGGACGGTCTGCGAACCGAGCAGGCGGCGAGAAAACCATCAATCCGCCCCTCAGGTACCGTACTCCGTCACCACAAAAGCCCGTCACCCCAGCGTACGCTGGGGTTTTCCAATTGGGATCCGTCGCGCGCAAAACGGGGAGATCCCAGCTTTCGCTGGGATGACGGTTGTTAGGAAGTCTCGCCAGCCGGAGCGGAGCGGATCAGAAGTATCTGTACGCCGGTTTTGCATCTGAACTTCGCCCAAGCACCCACGCCCGGCGGAGTCCTCAGACTTCGCTCACCAGCAACTTGTCGATGCGCCGCCCATCCAGATCGACGATCTCGAACTTCCAGCCCTGCTCGACAAAGCTCTCGCCCTCACCCGGCAGATGGCGGAACACCGACAGCGCCAACCCCGCAACGGTGGCGTAATCACGATCTTCAGGCAGGTCGATGCCAAGGCGATCGGCGAGCGAATCCGCCGCCATCGTCCCCGCCACCAGCAACGAGCCATCGTCACGCACGACGACCGAAGGCGCATCGTCCGGATCCGAGTCCGACTTGAACTCGCCGGCGATCGCCGCGAGCAGATCCGCCGGCGTGACGATGCCTTCGAAATGTCCGTATTCGTCGTGGATCAGCGCCATTGGCACTTCGGCTTCGCGCAGCGCGAGCAGCGCGTCCATCGCGTCGATCTGGTCGATCACGACGGGCGCTTTCCGCATCAACGCGCGCAGGTCGATCGGCTCGCCGCGGAACAGCGCCGCGGCGATGTCGCGCGCCTGGACGACGCCCTTGACCGCGTCGATCGAACCTTCGCCCACCGGCAGCCGCGTGTGCTGCGATGCGAGCAGCGTCTCGCGGATCTCGTCGGGGCCCCAGTCGCAGTCGAGCCAGTCGATCTCGGTACGCGGCGTCATCACTTCGCGCACCGGGCGATCCGCGAGGCGGACGACGCCCGAGATGATCGAGCGCTCATGCTCCTCGATGATCCCAGACTTCGACGCCTCGGCGACGATCATGTGGAGCTCTTCGGCGGTGACGTGCTCTTCAGATTCACGGTTGAGGCGGAGCAGCTTGAAGATCAGCGCGCTGGTCGAATCGAGCACCAGCACGATTGGCGCGGTGCCGATCGCGAGCCAGCGCATCACCGGCGCCATGAACGACGCGATTGCCTCGGGCGCCCGCAGCGCGAACTGCTTGGGCACCAGCTCGCCGATGATCAGCGACGCGTAAGTGGTCAGACCGATGACGATCGCGAACCCGGCGGTCTCCGCGGTCGAGGCGGACAGCCCCCAGGCCTGCAACCGCGCCGCGGTCGGCATGCCCAGGCTGGAGCCGGAATAGGCACCCGCGAGGATGCCGATCAGCGTGATGCCGATCTGGACGGTCGAGAGGAACTTGCCCGGGTCGGCGGCGAGCACGAGTGCGGCGCGCGCGCCCTTCTTGCCTTGGCGCGCCATCGCCTCGAGCCGCGCTTTGCGTGCGGAGACGATCGCGAGTTCGCTCATCGCGAACACGCCGTTCAACGCGACGAGCGCGAGGATGATCGCGACGTCGATCCAGGGGAAGGGGGAAGCGGTGCCATTGGCTCGCCGCCTCTTTGCAGGACAACGGCCCGTCGCACAACCGTCCTTGCACATGCTCGACATTACGCCGCCAAGATGGTCAGGCTCGGTTCAGTGCGCAGGCGGAACAATCGTCGCGACACTGGGTTATCGGCCGTAACGGGCATAACGCCGTCCTCATCATGTCCCAGGGAGATTATCTATGAAAACCAAGATGTTCGCAGGCGCCGCACTGGCCGCACTGATCGCCACCAGCGGCTGCACCACCGATCCGGAGACCGGTCGCCAAACCATCTCGAAGACCGCCCTGGGCGGCATCGGCGGCGCACTCGGCGGCTATCTGCTCGGCGACGTCGTCGGTGGACGGCACGACCGGACCGAGAAGCTGCTCGGCGCCGGCATTGGCGGTCTCGCGGGTGCGGGCATCGGCGCATACATGGACAAGCAGGAGCGCGACCTGCGCGCGCGCACTGCCGGGACCGACGTGCAGGTGATCCGCCAGGGCGACGATCTGGTGCTCAACATCCCGTCGGGCATCACCTTCGCGTATGACAGCGCCAACGTGCAGCCGCAGTTCCAGCGGACGCTCGACCAGGTTGCGGACACGCTGTCGCAGTACAACCAGACGTACATCGACGTGTACGGCCATACCGATTCGACCGGCAGCGACGCGTATAACCAGACGCTGTCCGAGCGCCGCGCGCGGTCGGTCGCGGACTATCTGGCGGGCCACGGCGTGCAGACTGCGCGCATCGGTACGCGCGGCTACGGCGAAACGCAGCCGATCGCGTCGAACGACACCGATGCCGGGCGGGCCGCGAACCGTCGCGTCGAGGTGAAGATCGTGCCGATCACGCAGAACGACCTGCGTCAGTAAGCGCTGGGGTTCTGCGGATCCTCCCCCGCAAGGGGGAGGATTATTGTTTAGAATAGCCGGCCGCCGTTCGGGACTGGTCCGGTCGGCGTAATCAGCACTACCTTGCCGTCCGCATCGGGGAATCCGAGCGTCAGGACTTCGGACATCATCGGGCCGATCTGGCGCGGCGGGAAGTTGACCACCGCGGCGACCTGACGGCCGACCAGAGTCTCCGGCGTATAATGCTCGGTGATCTGGGCGGACGAGCGCTTCACCCCGATCTCGTCGCCGAAATCGATGCGAAGTTTGATCGCGGGTTTACGCGCTTCGGGGAAGGGTTCGGCCTCGACGATCGTGCCGACGCGGATGTCGACCTTCTCGAAGTCAGCGAACGCGATCTGCTCAGAAATCGACATTGTCGTAGTGCGCCGGGGGTGAGATCAGCTCCATCCGTTCGGACAGCAGCGGGCGAAAGCTCGGGCGGCTCTTGAAGCCGCGATACCAGCGTGCGGTCTGGTCGTGGCCCTTCCAGTCGATCCCGCCGAGATAATCGGTCACCGAAATTTGCGCGGCAGCCGCTAGATCAGCGAGGCTCATCGTCGCGCCGCCGAGCCAGTTCCGGTGATCGAGCAGGTAATCCATATAGTCGAGATGCCCGACAGCTGCCTTCATCGCCTCGCGCAGGCCCTTCGCGTCGGGCGCGGTGCGGTGCGCGAGGCGCTTGACCATGCGTTCGTGGAGCAGGGGGCCGGTGACGTCGCGGTAGAAATGCGTGTCGAACCACGTGACCAGCCGGCGGATCTCGGCGCGGTTGGTCGCGGTGCCGTTGATCATCGCCGCCTTCTCGACGGTTTCCTCGAAGAATTCGCAGATCGCCATCGAATCGATCAGCGGCGCGACGCCGCGCGACGCGTCGACCATCACCGGGGTCTGGCCGGCGGGGTTCATGTCCATGAACTCGTCGCGGCGATCCCAGGGCGATTCGCGCACCAGTTCGTAGCCGACCCCCTTCTCGCCCAGCAGCAGGCGCACCTTTCGCGAGAAGGGACACAGGGGGAATTGATAAAGCTGCCACATGCTCATCGTTTAGGCGGGGCGGGGCGTGTGTGTCACTAGCGCGGGTTGGGATTAACGCACGCGGTGCCCAAAGACTGTTTCCCCGCGAAGGCGGGGATCCAGACTGGGCTCCCGCCTTCGCGGGAGAACAAGAGGGCAGTCGGTAACTTCATCAGGAGGTACCACCCCGGCGGAGGCCGGGGCCCAATTGGAAAGGCCGCAGTAACGAAGCGCCGTTCTTCGTTAGTTACGTTCCCCAACTGGTCCCCGGCCTTCGCCGGGGTGGTGTTTGTGTGGCGCCGCTCTACTCCGCCGCCACCAGTTCTGCGCTGTCATCCAGCGGGTGCGACAAGCGCGTCAGCATTTCTTTCGGGATGATCTGCCAGAAATGGGGAGCCACGCGGTCCCAATCTTCCAGCAGGCCTTTCGACCATTTGCTGTCGGTGTGGTCGGCATGATCGCGGACCAGGTCGAGCAAGACGTCGGCCCAGTGGAGTGACTTCACGCGATCCCAGGTGATGTTCTCCGGGTTGGCGCGCTTCGCGAACACGCCGTCGGGATCGTAGACGAACGCCATCCCGCCGGTCATGCCCGCGCCGAAGTTCGCGCCGACCGCGCCCAGCACCACGGCGATGCCGTTGGTCATGTACTCGCACCCGTTCGCACCGCAGCCCTCGACTACGACGCTCGCGCCCGAATTACGGACCGCGAAGCGCTCGCCCGCCTGCCCTGCCGCGAACAGCCGGCCCGATGTCGCACCATAGAGCACGGTGTTGCCGATGATCGTGTTGTCCTGCGACGCCAAAGGCGAACTCACCGCCGGGCGAACGATGATCGTGCCGCCGGACAACCCCTTGCCGACGTAATCGTTCGAATCGCCGAACACTTCCAAAGTGATGCCCTTGCACAGGAACGCGCCGAGCGACTGCCCCGCCGACCCGCGCAATCGGATCGTCACGTGGTTGTCCGCCAGCGTCGACATGCCGAACTTCCGCGTGATCTCGCTCGACAGTCGCGTGCCGACCGCGCGGTGCGTGTTGCGCACCGAATAGGTCAGCTGCATCTTCTCGCCGCGCGAGAACACTGCCGCCGCATCCTTGATGATCTGCGCGTCGAGGCTGTCGGGGACTTCATTGCGGAAGGTCGACAGGCTGAACCGGCGCTGTGAATCGTCCGCATCGACCTTGGCCAGGATCGGGTTGAGATCGAGATCGTCGAGATGCTCCGCGCCGCGGCTGACCTGCCGCAGCAGCTCGGTGCGGCCGATCACGTCGTCGAGGCTCTTCACGCCGAGCCGCGCGAGGATGTCACGCACCTCCTCGGCGATGAAGGTCATCAGGTTGATGACCTTCTCGGGCGTGCCAACGAACTTCTGGCGGAGCGCTTCGTTCTGCGTGCAGATGCCGACCGGGCACGTGTTCGAATGGCATTGCCGCACCATGATGCAGCCCATCGCGACCAGCGACAGCGTGCCGATCCCGAACTCTTCCGCGCCAAGGATCGCGGCGATGACGATGTCGCGCCCGGTCTTCAGCCCGCCATCGGTGCGCAGCCGCACGCGACCACGCAGGCCGTTGAGCGTCAGCACCTGATTGACCTCCGACAGGCCCATTTCCCACGGCGTGCCGGCATATTTGATCGACGTCTGCGGCGACGCGCCGGTGCCGCCGACGTGGCCGGCGATCAGGATCACGTCGGCATGCGCCTTCGCCACACCTGCCGCGACCGTGCCGATACCCGCCGACGAGACGAGCTTCACGCAGACGCGGGCGCGCGGGTTGATCTGCTTCAGGTCGTAGATGAGCTGCGCGAGATCCTCGATCGAGTAGATGTCGTGGTGCGGCGGTGGCGAGATCAGCGTCACGCCGGGCGTCGCATGGCGCAGCTTGGCGATGAACTCGGTGACCTTGAAGCCGGGCAACTGGCCGCCCTCGCCGGGCTTGGCGCCCTGCGCGACCTTGACCTCGATCTCCTCGCACGCGTTCAGATATTCCGCCGTCACGCCGAACCGGCCGGACGCGACCTGCTTGATCGACGAGTTGGCGTTGTCGCCGTTCGCGTAGGGCACGAAGCGCGACTTGTCCTCGCCGCCCTCGCCCGACACGGCCTTGGCGCCGATCCGGTTCATCGCGATCGCCAGCGTCTCGTGCGCCTCCGGTGACAGCGCGCCGAGCGACATGCCCGGCGTCACGAAGCGCTTGCGGATCTCGGTGATCGCCTCGACCTGGTCGACCGGCACGCCCTCCGCAGGGAAGTTGAACTGGAGCAGATCGCGCAGGTACACGGGCGGCAGGTCGGACACGCCGCGCGAGAATTGCAGGTAGCTCGTATAGCTGTCGGTCGCGACCGCGGTCTGGAGCAGATGCATCAGCTGCGCGGAATAGGCGTGTGTCTCGCCGGTATGGCGCTGGCGATAGAAGCCGCCGATCGGCAGCGTCGCGACCGCCGGGTCGAATGCGGCTTCGTGGCGGTCGGTCGCGTTGACGTGCAACGACGCATAACCCTCGCCGCTGATCTTCGCGGGCATGCCGGGGAACAGGTCGTTGACCAGGCTGCGTGACAGGCCGACCGCCTCGAAATTATAGCCGCCGCGGTACGACGAGATGACCGCGATGCCCATCTTCGACATGATCTTGAGCAGCCCCTCCTCGACCGCGACGCGGTGGCGGCGGAGGCATTCGGCGAGGTCGAGATCACCGAACAGCCCGCGCGACTGGCGATCGACGATCGCGGCTTCGGCGAGATAGGCGTTCACGGTGGTCGCGCCGACGCCGATCAGCACGGCGTAATAATGCGTGTCGAGGCACTCGGCCGAGCGGACGTTGATCGACGCATAGGAGCGCAGGCCGCGGCGAACGAGGTGCGTGTGGACGGCGGCGACCGCGAGCACGCCGGCGATACCGACGCGGTCCTCGCTGATCGCCTCGTCGGTGAGGAAGATCTCGCTCTTGCCCTGGCGAACGGCCTGCTCCGCCTCGTTGCGGATCCGCTGGATCGCCGCGCGGAGCTTCTCGGGGGCGCCGCCGACGTCGAACGTGCAGTCGATCTCGGCGACGGCATTACCGAAATGCGCCTTCAGCCGCGACCAATGCTCGCCCGTCAGCACCGGCGAATCGAGCACCAACACGCGCTCGCGCTGGTCGCGGACGTCGAGGATGTTGGCGAGATTGCCGAACCGCGTCTTGAGCGACATCACGTGGCGCTCGCGCAACGGGTCGATCGGCGGGTTGGTGACCTGTGAGAAGTTCTGGCGGAAGAACTGGCTGATCAGCCGCGGCTTGTCCGAGATGACCGCGAGCGGCGTGTCGTCGCCCATCGACCCGATCGCTTCCTTGGCGGATTCGACCATCGGCGACAGGATCAGTTCCATGTCCTCCATCGTCTGGCCCGCCGCGACCTGGCGGCGCGCGAGTTCGGCGCGATCATAGCGGACGATCGCGTCCTCGACCGAGGGCAGGTCGGCGAGCGTGTGGAATTCGCCGATCATCGCGGCATAATCCGCCTCGCCCGAGATACGATCCTTCACTTCGCGATCCTGGAGCAGGCGACCTTCGTCGAGGTCGACCGCGATCATCTCGCCCGGCCCGAGCCGACCCTTGGCGACGATCGTCGATTCGGGAACGACGACCATGCCGCTCTCGGAACCGACGATCAGCAAGCCGTCCGACGTTAGCGTGTAGCGGAGTGGACGTAGCGCGTTGCGGTCCATGCCCGCGACCGCCCAGCGACCATCGGTCATCGCCAGCGCGGCGGGGCCGTCCCACGGCTCCATCACGCTCGCGAGATACTGGTACATCGCGGTATGTTCAGGCGGCATGTCCGGGCTGGCGGCTTCGGGCACGAGCATCAGCTTGGCGGTCGGCGCATCGCGGCCCGAGCGGCAGATCGCCTCGAACACGGCGTCCAATGCGGCGGTGTCGGACGCGCCGGCGGGGATCACCGGCTTGATGTCCTCCGAATTGTCGCCGAACGCGAGGCTCGCCATCCGGATTTCGTGGCTGAGCATCCAGTTCTTGTTGCCGCGGATCGTGTTGATCTCGCCGTTGTGCGCGAGGCAGCGGAACGGTTGCGCCAGCCACCATTGCGGAAAGGTGTTGGTCGAATAACGCTGATGGAAGATCGCGACGCGGCTCTCGAAGCGCTGGTCGCACAGGTCCGGGTAGAAGACCGACAGCGATTCGGCGAGGAACAGCCCCTTGTAGATGATCGAGCGGCACGACAGCGAGCAGATGTAGAAACCCTGGATCTGCGCCGCGATCACGCGCTTCTCGATCCGGCGGCGGACGAGGTACAGCGTCTTCTCGAACTCGGCGGCGTCCTGCTCCTCGGGCAAGGGCCCGGCGATCATGATCTGCTCGATCTCGGGGCGCGTCGCCTGCGCCTTCTGGCCGATTACCGACACATCGACGGGCACCTGCCGCCAGCCATAGATGGTGTAGCCCGCCTCGATGATCGCGCTCTCGACGATCGTCCGGCAATCCTCCTGCGCGCCAAGATCGGTGCGCGGCAAGAAGATCATGCCGACGGCCAACCGGTTCGGGCGTACCTTGTGGCCAGAGGCAGCGACCGCATCGTCGAAGAAGCGCAGCGGCAGGTCGATATGCAGCCCCGCGCCATCGCCGGTCTTGCCATCCGCATCGACCGCGCCGCGGTGCCACACGGCCTTCAACGCATCGACCGCCGACTGCACGACACGCCGCGACGCACGGCCATCGGTGGCGGCGACGAGACCTACGCCGCACGCGTCGCCCTCGAATTCGGGGCGGTACATGCCGTGCTCGGCGAGACGGGCGCGTTCCGCGTCCATGTGGGCGGTGTCCATATGAGCGGTGTCCATCTTGGTCATCGTCACTTCTTCTTCGGTTCGAGCGCGGCGATCTGTTTGGCGAAGTCGGCCACGTTCGTCTGCACGCCGGTCATCGAGTTCGCCATCATCGCTCGCTGCCAAGCGCCGACATCGGGGTCGGCCATGATCGTGTAGGATTGCTGCATGTAGAGCCGGCCGGTCGGCGACTGGAAGAACGTCTTGATCTCGCGCATCTGGGCGACATCGAAGCGTCGCGCATAGGCACGCGCCATCGCGTCGGACATGCGAGGCAACCCGTCGCGCATCATCGTCATGGTTTGCGTCTGTTGGCGCGCCATGAACGTGTCGAACAGCGCCTTCACCCGTGGATCGCCGTTCATCGCCTTGGCGAAATCCGGGTTCTGCATCATGCCCTGTCGCAGATTGGCGAGCATCGGTGTCATCATGCTCTCGACCATCTGCGCGCGGGTCGCGGGCGGCATGAGAATGTCGAGCAGGTCGTGTGCCGCCGCGAGACGCGTCGGTTCGACCGCCGTCGTGGCCGCGGGAGCAGCCTGCGCGTGCGCTACCGACGAGAGAACCGCCGATGTCAGCAGCATCGCGCCAAGATACCGGCGCATCATGCTGCGACCTTCGCGTTGGCAGCCTTGGCCTTCAGCCATTTGTACATTGTCGCGGCGACGTCGCGGCCGTCGCGGATCGCCCAGACGACGAGGCTCGCGCCGCGGACGATGTCACCTGCTGCGAACACGCCGTCGAGCGAGGTCATCAGCGTCTTGCCATCGACCAGCACGGTGCCCCAGCGGCTCACGCCGAGTTCGGGAGTCGCGAACAGCGTCGGCAGGTCCTCGGCATCAAAGCCGAGCGCCTTGATCACCAGATCCGCATCGACCGAATAGTCGCCGGCGGGATCGGGTTCGGGTGCACGCCGGCCGCTTGCATCGGGCGCACCGAGACGCATCTTACGCACCTTGACGCTCGACACGGTGTCACCGCCATCGAAGCTCTGCGGGCCCGACAGCCAGACGAACTCGACGCCCTCCTCTTCGGCATTGGCGACTTCGCGCTGCGAACCGGGCATGTTGGCGCGGTCACGACGGTAGAGGCACTTCACCGACTTGGCGCCCTGGCGGATCGCGGTACGGACGCAGTCCATCGCGGTGTCGCCGCCGCCGATCACGACGACGTCCTTGCCCTCCGCGTTGAGGCTGCCGTCGTCGAATGCGGGGACGGCGTCGCCGAAGCCCTTGCGGTTCGAGGCGACGAGGAAGTCGAGCGCGGCGACCACGCCGTTCGATCCGCCGCCGGGCAGGTCCATCGCGCGTGCCTTGTACACGCCGGTCGCGATCAGGATCGCATCGTGACGCTGGCGGAGATCGTCGAGGCTCGCATCGTGACCGACCGCAAAGCCTTCGTGGAAGACGATACCGGCGGCCTTCAGTCGTTCGACGCGGCGCATGACGATCGGCTTTTCGAGCTTGAAGCCGGGGATGCCGTAGGTGAGCAATCCGCCCGCGCGGTCGTAGCGGTCATAGACGTGCACATCATAGCCATGCCCGCGCAGATATTCCGCCGCGGTCAGACCTGCCGGCCCCGCACCGATCACGCCGACCGACTGGCCGCGCGACTTGCCGGGGATCAGCGGTTCGACCCAGCCATTTTCCCAAGCGGTGTCGGTGATGAACTTCTCGACCGAGCCGATCGTGACCGCGCCGTGCCCGGTGAATTCGATGACGCAATTGCCTTCGCATAGCCGGTCCTGCGGGCATATGCGTCCGCAGATCTCGGGCATCGTCGAGGTCGCGTTGCTGAGCTCGTACGCCTCGCGCAGTCGCCCTTCCGCGGTCAGCCGGAGCCAGTCGGGGATGTGATTGTGCAGCGGGCAATGGACCGAACAATAGGGCACGCCGCACTGCGAACAGCGTCCGGCCTGCTCCTCGGCGGGCTCGACCGCGTATCGCTGCGCGATCTCGCGGAAATCTTCCTGTCGCTCGTCCGCGGTACGCTTGTCCGGGTAGGATTGCTCCCGCGCGACAAACTTTAGCATCGAATCGTTCGCCATACATGCCTCCGACAGCCGCGTTATTGCGCTGCGGAAGGCTTGTCACGGCTAAAACTGCATTTATGTAAGCATGTATGCCCTATAAAAGCTCAAACACCAGCTGATTTTCTGATAATCAATCGCATCAAACCTTATTAGGCCCGTTACGGTCTTACTTGCTCAGCAGCCAGATCAGCGCGGCGGAGCCGGCGACCACGCGGTACAATGCGAATGGCACGAACCCGTGCTTGGTGACGATCCCGACGAACCACTTCACCACCAGCAGCGCGACGACGAACGACACCGCAGCGCCGATCGCGATCGCACCCAGCCCGACACCGCCGCCGCTCGCGATCGCATCGCGGTTCTTCAACAGTTCGAGCGCGCTCGCCCCCAGCATCGTCGGGATCGCGAGGAAGAAGCTGAACTCCGCGGCGGTGCGCCGCTCGACACCCAGCGCCAGCGCGCCGAGGATGGTCGCGCCCGACCGGCTCACGCCCGGGATCATCGCCAGGCACTGCAAGAAGCCGATGCCGATCACCGTCTTCAACGGGATGTCCGCAACACCGCTGATGTCGCTGCGTGGCGCGAACCGCTCGACCGCGAGGATCGCGAAGCCGCCGACGATCAGCGCGATCGCGACGACCTCGGCGTTGCCGAGCAGCGCCTCGATATATTTATGCAACGCCAACCCGATCACCGCCGCCGGGATGAACGCGACCACAAGGTTGCGCAGGAACAGCCAGGATTTGGGCTCGCGGCGGATGAGCCCCATGCCAACCGCCCAGAACGTCCGCCAGTACAGCACGACGATCGCGAGGATCGCGCCGAGCTGGATGACGACGTTGAACACCTCCCAGCGCCCCGCGTCATAACCGAGCAACCGCGTCGCGAGGATCAGATGCCCGGTCGAGGAGACGGGCAGGAATTCGGTGATCCCCTCGACGATGCCGAGCAGGATGACGGTGAGAAGTTCGGTCAAGCGGAAGCTCCGGCGCGGTAGGTCAGGGTCGGTCGGTCAGCACGCTCTTAGCGCGAAAGATCAGGCCGTCCTCGTATCCGCACGCGTTTCGGCGCGACGACCGAACCGCCCGGCCTTGCGAAAACGCACCAGCCAGCCCGGCGCGACGGTCGACAGCGGCGTCGCCTCGATCCCGAACGCCGCCAGACCGTCGATTCCGGTGACGATGTTGTCGCTCTGCAACATCGTCCACTGGTCCTTGGTGATCGGCGCGCCCGGCAGGAAGCCAGCCTTGGCGATCAGCGCACCCGCAAAGTCGGGCAACTCGACGATCGAGGGATCGCGGCCGATCGTCTTTGCGATCCAGCGGATCAGATTGCCCATCGTGATGATGTCGGGGCCGCCGAGCTCGAAGGTCTTGCCGCCGAACGTCTCGGGATCGGACGCGGCTGCAACCACTGCATCAGCGACATTGCCGACGAACACGGGCTGGAACTTCGCACCCGCGCGCAGCACGGGAACGACCGGCGCCTTGGCGATCATCCCGGCGAAGCGGTTCACGAACTGGTCTTCCTGGCCGAACACGATCGACGGCCGCAGGATCGTCGCGTTGGGGAATGCCTCAAGCACCGCCGCCTCGCCCTGCCCCTTCGACTTGCCGTACGCCGACGCAGACTCCGGATCCGCGCCGATCGCCGACACATGCACCAGCGCGCCAACGCCAGCCTTCGCCGCAGCCTGCGCGACCGCCTGCGCACCAAGCGCCTGGATCCGCTGAAAATCGCCCGCCAGCACGCCGACCAGGTTCACCACCACGTCCGAGCCGTGCACCGCATGCGCGATCGTCTCGGGCTTGGTGACATCGGCACCGACGAACTGCGTCTGGCCGAGCCCACCGAGCGGTTTCAGGAAGAACGCTTGCCGCGGATCGCGCTGCGCGATGCGGACGCGTGCGCCCGTCGCTAGCAGCGCCTGTGCGACATAGCGGCCGACGAAACCGCCACCTCCGATCAGCGTCACCAGTTTGTCGTTCATCGCCCGTCCGTCCACTTTGTTTTGCCTGCTCATTCGCGAATAACCCCTTGCCCCAGCAAGAGGCGTGTTGACAAGCATCGCGACCCTCCCCTAGAGGCGCCCTCCTACCCCGTGCCCGGATGGCGGAATTGGTAGACGCACCAGCTTCAGGTGCTGGCGATCGCAAGGTCGTGGAGGTTCGAGTCCTCTTCCGGGCACCATTTTCCAAATGCGTTTGGAAAATTCAGATTTCGCGCTTAGCGCACCGTTTTTGATTGGCCTAAGTCTGCGACCAGATGGAATCCGAGCGGTTCACGTGACACTTACTGAACTCTTGGCGCTATCAGGTCGACGCGGCCGCATGAGATCGCCGCGCACCAGCCCTAATCTGTCCGATCTGCACCTCGCGAACTACTGACACGGCGCGCCGGGACCTGTTCAATACGGATATGCCTATTCGGTAACTCCCGAAAAAGGCGCCACCGTTAATCTGCAGATGCTCGATTCCGCCGGCGCCAACCACACTCTTTACGTTGCGGGTTTACGTTGCCGGCGATACCGACCGCATCAGAACGGCAGCCAACGGCTCTTGTGCGTGAGATTCATATACCCGACGTTCACGCCTGCGCGCCAGCCAACGCCTAGCCGGATCGGAATCAAGACGACGTTGCCACGGCGAAGGTAGGTCGCAGCGAACCCCCCACGAGATAGAGGCGTCCTTCGACCGCGGGAAACCGCTTGTAGAGCTCTTCCGTGTCATAAAGATTGTAGACGAGCACGAAGACCTTGTTGGCGTCGCCGCCGACATCGAAGCCCACCGAGGGCCCGGTCCAATAGACCGGCTGCTGGCCCTCGACCTTGTGGCTCATGATACCCGAGCCGTACCGCACGCCGAGAATGAACGCTCCCGAGGCCTCGCGCCCGGCGATATAAGCGTTGGGCTGACCTTGGTCCTTCAGTATCTTTTCAAGCAGCCCACCAAGTCCGGCCGCCCCTTTGCCGAACACGCCTTCACCGGCCGCCAGCAGATCATCGCGCTCGTAGGTGTCGGCGGCCTGCATCGTCGCTTCGGCGCGCGTTTCCGGGGCCTGCTGGCTAGCAGGCGGGGGAGGCGTAGGAGTAGGACCTGCCTGAACAGGGGCTCCACATAGGTCGGGCGCGACGGCTGCGTCGCCGCCTGGCCGCGTGATGGCGTGGAATATGCCTGCGCGGAAAGGTCGCCATCGATCGCCTGGTTTGGATCGATCGTGCGGACCTGCGCCGACACGGTGCCCCCACAGAGGGCCGCCGCTAAGGCGCCAAGGCCAAGCCAGAAGCTACGCATGTCGATCGATCCCCACACTATCAAGGCACCCTGCCAACGGTAGGTTAACCGACGCGTGCCTTGCCGTGCAATGAACGAGCGCCAAGTACGTGTCGAAATCGGGCGAAGTCGGGCCAATACGGGATGAGCGACGCGTTTGTCGCCCGCACCCACCAAACCGGCGGAATTCGCGCAAACCGCCATTACAGCCGTTGCTCAGTACGCCGACCCTCGCTATAGCCCCGCATCTGCTGCAGCCGGAGACGTGGGTGAGTGGCTGAAACCAGCGGTTTGCTAAACCGCCGTACCGGGTTTACTGGTACCGAGGGTTCGAATCCCTCCGTCTCCGCCACTTCTGTAATAAATTCTGCTTTTCCTTCGATAAGTCGCGCGGTGCGCCAAGGTGCCTATTGCTCCGCGGGCAGCATCAACCGTCAGCGAGTGATCCGCGTGACGTGGCCCATCTTACGCCCTGGCCGCGCGGTGCCCTTGCCATACAGATGCAGGTGGGCGCCGGACTCAGCCAGCAACGCTGCCCAGCGGTCCGCATCGTCGCCGATCAGGTTTTCCATCGTCGCCTCACGCCCCGTCAAGGTCGTCGCACCCAGCGGCAAGCCGCAGATCGCGCGAATGTGGTTTTCGAATTGCGAGCATTCGGCGCCTTCGATCGTCCAGTGGCCGGAATTGTGTACGCGGGGCGCCATCTCGTTGAACACCGGGCCGTCCGCACCGACGAAGAACTCGCACGCCAATATGCCGACATAGTCGAGTTCGGCCGCGATCCGCTGTGCCAGCGCTGCAGCTTCGTCGGCTTGGGCCAGCACGGCGGCGGGCGCGGGGACGGACGAGTGGCGGAGTATCGCGTCGCGGTGGACGTTGAGTGGCGAATCGTAGCGCGCGATGCTGCCGTCGAGGCCGCGGGCGATCAGGATCGAGAACTCGTGTTCGAACGGCACGAAAGCTTCCAGCACTGCCGGCCCGCCGATCGCGTCCCACGCGGCTTGCGCCGCGGCGGGCGTGTCGATCTTGACCTGACCCTTGCCGTCATAGCCGAAGCGCGCGGTCTTGAGGATGGCGGGGGTACCGATCGCCTTCAGGCCTGCCTGCAGGCTTTCGAGGCTGTCGACCGCAGCCCAAGGTGCCGGGCGGCCGCCGACGCTCTCCACGAAGCGTTTTTCGCCGATCCGCTCCTGAGCGACGCGGAGCGCGCGGGGGCTCGGGTGAACGGGGACGCGGTCTGCGAGCCATTCCACGGGCTCGACTGCGATATTCTCGAACTCGTAGGTGATGACGTCGCAGGCGTCGGCGAAGTCGGCGAGCACGATGCGGTTGTGATAGTCGGCGCGCGTCATGGTCGAGGCGGACTGTGCGGCGACGCTCTCCTGGTCGGGCGCGAGGACGTGCGTGTGATAGCCGAGTTGCGCCGCGGCGGTCGCGAGCATCCGGCCGAGCTGGCCTCCGCCAAGGATGCCGATGGTCGATCCGGGGGAAGCGGCGTCATTTTAGCGTCTTTCAGGCTATCGTCTTCAAACGGGGTCGGTGGCGACGGCGTCGGTCTGTGCTGCGCGCCATGCTTTGAGGCGCTCGGCGAGCGCGTCGTCGGAGGTGGCGAGGATCGCGGCGGCGAGCAGGCCTGCGTTGATCGCGCCGGGCTTGCCGATCGCGAGCGTGCCGACCGGGATTCCGCCGGGCATCTGGACGATCGAGAGCAGGCTATCCATGCCTTTCAGCGCCTTCGATTCGACCGGCACGCCGAGCACCGGAAGGTGCGTCATCGAGGCGGCCATGCCGGGGAGGTGCGCCGCGCCGCCGGCGCCGGCAATCACGACTTTCAGGCCGCGATCGGCGGCGGTGGTCGCATAGTCATAGAGGCGCTGCGGCGTGCGGTGCGCGGAGACGACCTTGGTCTCGTAGGCGACGTCGAGCGCGTCGAGCGTCTCGGCGGCGTGGCGCATCGTCTCCCAATCGGAGGTGCTGCCCATGATGATGCCGACTAGAGCCATTTCCGTCCCCAGATCAAAGGAGCGCCGTGCCTAGCGATGGGCGGGCGCTAGGGCAACGGTATTGGTAGGCGGAGGTAGGCCGCGCAAAACCGCACCTCCCCGGCGGAGGCCGGGGCCCAATTGGGAAACAGAGCTAACCGATGGCGGCGCTCCGGTACTGCCACCTTTCCAATTGAGCCCCGGCCTTCGCCGGGGTGGTGTCACTTTCGGACGGAGCTCAGCGCTCGCTTAGGTAGTAGCGGTCCGTCGCGTTCAGGTCGGCGTCGAGTTCGTAGACGATCGGCTGGCCGGTCGGGATCTCAAGGCTGGTGATCTCGTCGTCGGGGATGTTCGACAGGTGCTTGACCAGCGCGCGGAGCGAATTGCCGTGCGCGGAGATCAGGATGCGCTGGCCGTCCTTGAGCGCGGGGGCGATCCGCTCGTCCCAATAGGGGAGGACGCGGGCGATGGTGTCCTTGAGGCTTTCCGTCTTGGGGATGGCGATGCCGGCGTAGCGGCGGTCACTGGACAGGTCGAACTTGCTGTCCTCCTCCAAGACCGGGGGCGGGACGTCGAAGCTGCGGCGCCAGATGTGGACCTGCGCGTCGCCGTGCTTGGCCGCGGTCTCCGCCTTGTCGAGGCCGGTGAGTCCGCCGTAGTGCCGCTCGTTCAGGCGCCAGTCCTTCTCGACCGGGAGCCAGAGCCGGCCCATCGCCTCCAGTGCGATGTTGAGCGTCTTGATCGCCCGCGTTTGGAGGCTGACGAAGGTCTGGTCGAAGTCGAGGCCCTTGGTGGCCATCAGCTCGCCTGCCGCCTTGGCCTCGGCCTCGCCCTTGGCGGTCATGTCGACGTCCCACCAGCCGGTGAAGCGGTTCTCGAGGTTCCAGGTGGACTGGCCGTGGCGGATTAGGACTAGGGTCGGCATTCGGGCTCCTGCGATGACGGGACTGAACGGAAGCGTTCAAAGGTTAGGATAAGGTTAGGCCCACGCACGGTTCGCAGCGGTTGAACCCAAGCCTCCGGACCGTGCCAAGCCGTTGTTATCGGGTCAGATTTCGTCGATCATGGCGGCAAGTGTCTCTAGCATCGCATGCGCGAGCTGTTTCGACCGCTCGGGCGACCAGCCGAACTCGGGATCGGCATTGGCATCGTGATCCTTGAACGGCATTTCCAGCGTCATCGACACGGCACCGAAGCGCTCGGCGAGCTGGTTGGTCGACATCGACAGGTTCGCGGTGCCGGGCGCGGACTTGGGATAGCCCTTTTCGGTCTGGAAATCGGGCGTGTGCGCCGCGAGCCGCCGGCCGTATTCGTAGAATTTCTCGCCGTGCGCGTCGGTCCAGGACGGGATGCCTTCGAAACCTGCGATGAAATTCGCTGGGATTGCCTCGTCGCCGTGGATATCCATTGCGACGTCCACGCCGGTCTGGTCCATCGCGTTACGTACGCACAGGACTTCGGGGCTCTTCTCAGGGCTGGGCGTGTGCCATTCGCGGTTGAGGTTCACCCCGACCGCGTTGGTACGAAGGTGACCCCGGCGCGTCCCATCGGGGTTCATGTTGGGGACGACGTTGAAGGTCGCCTTAGCCAGTAGCGCGGCAGTGATCGGATCGGCCGGATCGGTCAGCCGCTCCAGCGCGCCTTCCATCCACCATTCGGTCATCGATTCGCCGGGATGCTGGCGTCCGTAGATCCAGACCAGCTTGGGCCCCGACCCGATCGTGAAGCAATCGATCGCCTGACCGTCGAGCGACTGGCCGAGTTCACGGTGCGTGACGCCCGGCAGCAACGCGGTGCGGGCCACTAGCGCCTCGTGCATCTCCATCGTGTACGGCGCGAAATAGGCGAACCAGGCGAGATCGGTGTCCGCGGTAAAGTCGAACTCCAGTACGCCATTTTCATAGCGCGTCTCGATCATCCGCCACGCTTGGCGATCGGTGCTGGCGCGCGTCTTGTAGCCCGGCCAGCCGAACGGATAGGCCGACTTGCCCGCATTGAGAATGCGGTAGGTCAGTATCCGCCCGGCCGTGCCCGCCACCCGAAAATAGAACCATTGGAAAAAGTCGGACTGGAAATCGGTGACGATCTCCAGGTCGATCTCGATCCTCGTCGATGGCGACAACACGGATGTTGCCGCCATCGAAGGCTGCGTTGATGGTAACGGGAGTAGCGGCGGGACTCATGGGCTTGTCGTTCATTTCACCTGAATAGTGCGGCCGGACTCGCCGGGGAACCCCATGAACAAGGCCTGCGCCAGCTTGGTGGCCTGGATATCGGTCCGTGCGTCCTCCTTGCGGGCGTCGGCGAACGACTGTGCGCGACCTTCCCAGACAGGCGACTGGTCCGCGGTGCGCTTGATAGTCACCGATAGCTCTGAGACGAGGATCGCGGTGCTCCCGCCGCCGCCGATCGGGAAGCCGACCCCGCCGCCGAGACCGACGCCGCCACCGCCACGACCGCCGCTAAAGCCGCCGCCGCCGAGGCCGATGCTGATCGGCGACCGCTTTGGTGGGCCAGCCTGGGTGGTGCGCGTGAAGCCGACGGTCGCGACCAGTAGCGGCTTAGCGCCCGGCGTCGGCACGCTGTAACCCGCCTTGAGCAACTCGCCCTGTACGGCGGCGGCGTAGGTCTTGAACTCGAGGCTGGCGGGGCCGCCGCCGGTGAGCGGCTGCACGGCGATCGTCCCGCGGTCGATCGGCTCGCCGAGATGATAGCGCAGCACCTCGGTCGGGGGCAGCGACGGGCCAGTCGCGCACGCGGTGAGGGATGCGCTTGCCAGCGCCAGGACCAGGATCGAACGAACCGCCATCGGGACTTCCTTAGAATGTTGCGCTATAGTAACGCTCCGACCAGCCGAGTGGGTTCCCGGATGGTAGGAGCGTGTCCGTTGCTTGACTTGGACACACCCCGCCATTAGGCGATCCCGTCTTTCCGCACACCTAGATTTGAAAAGAAGCGAATCGATCATGAAGATCCGCAATTCCCTGAAGTCGCTCAAGGATCGTCACCGCGATAACCGCGTGATCCGTCGTCGTGGCCGTACCTACGTCATCAACAAGACCAACCGTCGCTTCAAGGCACGCCAGGGCTAAACTCCTGGTTACCGCCGTCATTTTTGACGTCGGTCGTGTTCTTTACGACTGGGATCCGCGGATCCTGTACGAGCGCCTGATCGATGACGATCGGGCGCTCGACGCGTTCCTGCGTGATGTCGTGACGGTCGACTGGCATTTCCAGCACGATGCTGGCCGCGACTTCGCCGATACCTCGGCGGAGCTGGCTGCGTTGTATCCGCAGCATGCCGCGCTGATTGCCGCCTGGGGGCCGCGATTCAACGAGAGCATCGGTGCGCGAATCGCTGGGATGCACGAGATCGTCGAGGAGCTGGACGCGGCCGGCGTACCGCTGTTCGCGATCACGAACTTCAGCCACGAGTTCTGGCCACCCTTCCGCGCGCGTGAAGCCCATCTGTTCGACAGGTTCCGCGACGTGGTCGTGTCGGGCGAAGAGAAGATGGTGAAGCCGGATGCGGCGATCTATCGGCTGGCGTTGGCGCGGTTCGGGTTGGCGGCGGCAGACGCGGTGTTTGTCGACGACAACGCGGCGAATGTGGCGGCGGCGCGAGCGCTCGGGATTGAATCGGTGCTGTTTACGAACGCAGCGGATTTCCGTGCGCGATTGGTCGAGCTGGGGCTCCCGATCGCCCAGCATCCGTCATCCTGACGAAAGTCAGGATCCAGAGTCACTAGCGTCGAGGCCTATTACTCTGGATCCTGACTTTCGTCAGGATGACGGCGTGGGGTCGTTTACTGACTCAGCGAAACCGACTGGCGCAAATTGGCGATCGCGGTCTCCTGATCCGCAACCGGCGGCTCAGGGGCCACGCCACCCTCGAAATCATCCGTTACCGTCACTGTCGTCCCTAGCGTCGTGACCCCGAACAATTGCTTCGCAAAGCCGAGTGGTACGCGGATGCACCCGTGCGACGCGGGGAAGCCCGGATTCCGGCCCGCGTGGATTGCAATCCCGTCCCAGGTCAGGCGCTGCATGAACGGCATCGATGCGTCATCGTACAGGCTCGACTTATGAACCGCGTTCTTCTGCAGGATCGGATACGTGCCGAGCGGGGTATCCTTGCCATCCTTGCCGCTGGAGATCGTAGTCGCCGCAATCATCGTCGCGCCTCGATAGACGAACGCACGCTGCTCCAGCAGACTAATGACGATGCTGACCGGCTCGCTAGAGCCGTTGTCCTTCCAGACGAATTGGTTCGGCGAGAGCTCGGTCGCGGCCTGCTCAATCGGCATCGCCGCGATCGCGGCGGCCGATGCGGCCCACACGGGTTGACCCGCGAACAGCGCGAACATCAACCCCATTGCCGTAGCAGACTGCACGATCCTGCTCATCTCTTCGTAGCTCTCCGAGTCTCGATATTGCGTCCAACGCACGATTCTCCAGAACGTGCCGTCGCGCCGCTGAGTCGACGAAGCGACCCCAAGCCGGGGTAGTTCGAGGGAACGGACCCACAACCAGTGGAAATGGTTGCAGAATATTCACCGAAAATCGGCTATACGTTCGGTCACGGGAACTGGGGCAATTACGGGAAAATCGATGCACGACGAAGGTCTTGTGCGCGAACGACGCGCGCTTCTGAAGAACGGTTTGGTTTTGGCGGGGGCACTTGCGGTACCGGGGGCGGTATCCGCTACGCCACATCTTTCGCGGGCGCTGACTGCGCGCGATCTGAAGCCTATGACGCAGCCACCGCTGCCGCGGACCACGGTCGCGGTCACCTCGCCGCGGGTGGTCCGGCCCGATCTGCTGCGCCAGGCGATGGCATCGCTGAGCCGTCACGGTAGCCGCATCCAGCATCACGACCGGATCGCGATCGCCGATTTCGCGGCACCGTCGGGCAAGCCGCGGTTCCACTTCATCGATCTCGCCAGCGGACGCAGTACCTCGTTGCTGGTCGCGCACGGCAGCGGCTCGGATCCGGCGCATACCGGATATCTGGAGCGCTTCTCGAACCGCTTCGGCTCGAACGCCTCGTCCGAGGGCGCGTTCGTCACCGACGATTATTATGTCGGCAAGCATGGCCGCTCGCAGCGTCTGATCGGCCTCGATCCGACCAACGACAACGCGCTCGATCGCGCCATCGTCGTGCATTCGGCATGGTACGCGAACAAGGACATGATCGAGAGCCACGGCATGCTCGGTCGCAGCCAGGGCTGCTTCGCGGTCGGCGAGCGCGATCTCGACCAGGTGTTCGCGCGGCTTGGTGCCGGCCGGATGATCTACGCGGCGAAGGTCTGAGCCGTTATCCCAGCGAAAGCTGGGATATTCCGATTTGACGGGCGTCATCCGCCTCGTGAAATACCCCAGTTTCCGCTGGAGTGACGGAATTGTGAGGCGACATCGCGCACCCCAGACCCGACATCCAAGCGAAAGCGGAGATATCCCCGTTTTGCGGGCGTCACCCACCTCGTGAAATACTCCCGCCTTCGCTGGGGTGACGGTGATGGGTGAAGTGGCAATTTCTCTGGCGGATATGCTCGTCGTTACCCCATCGCGCGGCGCGGCGCGGCCCTGCCCCGCCACCTACCCAGCGGTCTGTGCCATCCGACTCTGCTCCATTCGCCGACGCGCGCGGCGTACGCCGCCGATAAATCCCGACCACAGCAGCGCCTCGAGCCCGGCATAGCCAAGCCCGAGATGATCGGGTCGTACCGCCAGCACGTCGCCCAGCCGCACCGTCCCCGCGCGCAACCCCGCGCGGCCAATGTCGCCCCAGCGTCGCGCCGTCTCCCAGCGGATCAGGCGGATATCGTGGGCCGAGCAGGCGTGCGTCGCGAGAAAATCCGCCTGGATTACGCTCAGCGCGCTCCCCAACGTCGCCAGCGCGGCGCGATCGGGGACGGGGCGCTTGGCCATGCTGTGCTGGACGATCAGACCTGCGACCCGCGCGGCGCGTTCGTCGAACAACCGCGCATAGCGTTCGGTCAGCACGCGCACGGACGCCGCCTCCATGATGTCGACGAACCGCTTCGACACGCCGCCGGGATGGACGCGGTACAGCACCAGAGCCTCGTCCAGCCGCGCGATCGCGCCGAAGTGCTGGATCCGCTGATACAGGTCGAAATCCTCGGCATAGAGGAGTTCCGGTCGGGTCACAGGATCGAGCCGCCGGGCCACCTCGGTCCGCATCATCGTCGACGACCAGACCAGCGGATTCTCGATGCAGGTCAGCCACGCGACCAGCGCGGGCGTGGTGGTCGGTGCATAGCTGGACGGACCGACCACGCCTTCGGTCAACAACTCGGCGGCGGTGCCCAGCAATACCGTGTCCGGATGCGAGTCGAGATACGCCACCTGGCGCGCGAAGCGATCGGGGCGGCAGATATCGTCATGGTCGAGCGCGGCGATATAGCGCCCACGCGCCTCCGCAAACCCACGATTGCGCGCCTTCACCGGGCCGCCGTTCTTCGCCATCACGACCAGTCGCACGCGCGGATCGGGCCAGGCTCGTATCACCTCGCGCGTGTCGTCGGTCGAGCAGTCGTCGACCACGATCACTTCGAAATCCCCGAACGTTTGCGCCGTGAGACTGGCGAGCGTCTCCTCGATCAACCCTGCACCGTTGTACGCCGCCATGACGACGCTGATCACCGGTACGCTCGCGCGCGCATCGACGGTCGGATCCTGCCGAATGTCGCTCTGCATTCCCGTCGAACTCACGCTGCTGCCATTACCTTCGATGTCATCACCTGATCGACGATCATGAGGCCCACATCGTTCTGCCATAACCACAAGCCATTCGCCTGCCCCGAAAAACTACGTTCCCCACCAAGCGGCCCCCACGGCACGAACCCGGCAGCAAGCCCAAGCCCGTACAGTCCCGAAATCGGCGCTTCGTCGGCATCGACGATCCGGCAATGGCGATCGACCATTGGTTTGCCGTCATGCGCCGCCAACGATATCGGCAGGCCGTCGCGGTCGACGATCGGCAGTGCGATCGGTCGATAACCGAGCGCCGCGATCACCAGATCCGCCTGTTCGACGACTGCGCGCGCGTCTTCGTCGCCGTCGCCGCCGCCATCGCCATCGCCGGCTATGCGGTGCAACGTCACGCGGGGATCGGGCGCACGACCGTCGATGCGGAGCATCCTAAGCACCAGGTCGCGCGCCTCGAGGCGAAATCCTGCAAGACGGTAGACGAACCCCGAGACCGGGCAGACGTCGTCGGGGCCGAAATCGGTGAACCCTTCGGCGTGCGCCGCTTCGACCGAATGATAGAAGGGGCGGAGCGGACGGCGGTGCAGCAGCGTGATGGCCCCCGCCCCCAGCGGCAGCGTCGGCTGACTCTTCAGCAGTAGCGCGATCGTCGTCAGCGCGCTGGTCGACCCGCCGATCACCGCGATCTTCGGGTTGCGCTTGCCGGTCAGGATATCGGCGACCTTCTCGAACCCGCCGACGGTCAGCACGTCGTCCGACTGGAGCAGCCGTCCGCTCGCAAGATCGACCAGGCTGGCCCCTGCGACGCGTTGCGTGGCAAGCCGGTCGAGCGGCTGGTGACCGCCGGTCGCGACGACGACGTTGCGCGCGAGTTGATCGAAGACATGCCCGTCGGCCAGCCGGCGGACCTGTACGCTCCATAAGCCGTCGCCGACCCGTTTCGCGCCCAGTGCCTCGTGCCCGGTCAGCACGGTGCCACCATTCTCGCGGACGATATCCGTCAAGCGATCGCCGGTCGCACGCAACAGCGGCCCGACCTCGGTCAGCGGTACGCCTAGCGCACCCTCATGCGCCGCGACCGCACGCCCGGCGGGGTGATCGACCAGCCGCGCGAGTTCGGGATGCACATTGTCGCGCACCGCGGTCAGGAAAGTCTGCGCGGTCGAATCGGAGGTGATCGCGTAGCGCCCAAGCCGCCCGCCACCGATCGCATTGCTGCGCTCGATCACCATCAGCCCCGACGCGGCCAGATCGGGTAGCAGGCCGCGCTTCGTCGCCGAGGTCAGCATCGCCGTCCCCGCAGGGCCACCGCCGACGACGATGACCGACGCGATCGCACCGCCGGGGCCGCGTACCGACGCCCGTCGGTCGAGCGGCTGGATGATCGCCGCGCACGCCGATGCCAGCGCGGTTGCCGCCCGCCGCGCATCGTCGACAGTCATCGCATCGGTAATCGGCAACGACAGCATCCGCCCCGCGATCCTGTCCGCAACCGGCGTCGGCTCGATCATCGCGGTCGCCTGAAACCACGGCTGTTCGCCGAGATGCGGGCTGAAATATCGACCGCAGCCAACGCCGTCCGCCTCGATGCTCTCGACGATCGCGTCGCGGTGGTGCGCGATATGCTCGGGGAGCAGGACAGGCATGAACTGCATCGCGCGGCGGCGGCCCGATACCGCCTGGAACTGGAAATCGGGCAGCGTCGCGCGGTAGGTATCGTCCAGTTCCGCACGATGCCCGGCAATCGCATCGATCTCGGCCAGCTTGGCCTGCGCGATGATCGCGGTGACCTCGGGCAGCTTGGCGTTGATCCCGGGCAGCGTCGCATTGCGGCTACCCTCGAAGCCGAAATTGCCCATCGACCGCAATGTCGCGATCAGGTCGACGTCGCCGCTGTGGATCAACCCGCCCTCCCCCACCGCGAACGTCTTGGTTGCATGCATCGAGTGCACGACGGCGAACGGCGCACGGGCGCCAAAGCCAACTCCCGCATCGTCGAGCGTGCCGAGCGACGAGGCCGCATCGACCACCACACCGACGCCGTAGCGCCGCTGGAAATGCACGTAGCGGTCGAGGTCGATCGCGTTGCCGAAGGTCGCATAGGGCACGACCACGCCGATCCGCTCACCGTGTCGCTGGAGAAGCCGCTCCTCTTCCAGCGCGCAGGCACCCCAATCGTCAGGATCGATATCGCAGACCAGCGGCGTCAGCCCGGCCCACGCCGCCGCCTGCGCGGTCGCGGCGAAGGTGAGCGCGGGCATCAGTGCCAGCGTGCCCTGTTTCGGGTTCAGACCGCCCGTCCGCATCCCCGACGCGTGGCGGATTGCGAGCATCAGCCCGAGCGTGGCGTTGCCGACCGCGAGGCATGCACCGTGGCCGCCGAACAGCTTTTCGGTCACCCCGGCCTCGAACGCGCGAACCTCCGGACCGTTGTTGCTGAACACCCCCGATGCCTCGACCCGACGCAGCGCATCAAGGTGCTCGCTCAGCCGCGGCGGGTTCGGCGCGATCAGGGGAGGCGTTTCATCGGCGATCCGGTCTGTTGTGCGACAGATCTATGACCCACCGCCTCCTAAGAACCAGTTACGCGAGCAAACGCCAATATATGCAAGATAGTCATTTCTTACATCACCCCGGATCGCGTCCGGGGTGATGCAGGACTTTCAGCGTACCAGTGGCAAGCTGATATAGCTTTCGTCGGGGCCCGCGACGGTGATCTTCTGCGTCGCCTTCACGTAATCCTTGGGTTGCGCAAAGAAGATGTTCGGGACGAAGGTCTGCGGGTTACGATCGTAGAGTGGGAACCAGCTCGACTGCACCTGCACCATGATCTTGTGCCCCGGCAGGAACACATGGTTGGTGGTCGGCAACGCGAACTTGTACTTGAGCGGTACGTTCGCCGCGATCGGCTTGGCGACGGCCAGATCCTCGCGATACCGGCCGCGGAAGATGTCCATCGCGACCGACAATTGATACCCCGCCATCGCCTTGTCACCGGGATAGACGTCTGGATACACGTCGATCAGCTTCACCACCCAGTCGCTGTCGGTGCCGCTGGTCGCCGCGGTCAGGTTCACTTCCGGAACACCGGCGATCGTCGTCGGTGTGGTCAGCGCGTCGGTGGTGAAGGTAAGCACGTCGGGACGGCCGGAGACCGCGCGCTGGTCATCGACCAGCCACTGTTTCCAGGTCGATCCGCTCGCATAGGTCGGCAGCGTCGGACGCACGCGGTAGCTGACGGGCGCGGCCGGGTCGGAGATATAGTCCGCCGTCGTCGCCGCGCCGCCGGTGGCCTGGAAGCCGAGCGCGCCGCCGGGCTTGAGGTAGAGCGGGGTGCCCGCAGTCGCGGCGGTTGGCCAGCTCTGGAGCTTCTGCCACTCGTTGCGGCCAGACTGGAACATCGTCACGGGCGCGACGTCCATCGCCGGCTGGTCGCTCTTCAGATAATGCGCGAGGAACGGCGCGAGCACGTGCCAGCGCCACCATTTGGCGGTGTCGGCATCCCATTTGATCGCGCCCAGCGCACTGCCGTCGCGCACCTCCTGGCCGTGATACCAGGGCCCCATCGATAGATAGACCATTTCGTTGGCGGTATCCTTGGGCTCGAGTGCGCGATAGACCGCGGGCGCGCCGTAGATGTCCTCCTGATCCCACAGCCCCCCGACGATCAGCGTCGGGACCTTCAGCGGCTGGCCGGCGAGCACGGTGTCCATCGCCTGCGTGGACCAGAACGAGTCATAGGCAGGATGCTGCGTGATCTTGCGCCAGAAGCCGAGCTGTTCGAGCCCCTGCGCCTTACCGATCGCACCCGCCGAGCCGCCCTTGAGGTAATAGTCGTAGTCGTCGGCGGTGTCGGTGATCCACGGCGTGCCGGCGTCCTTGGTCGCCTCCTGGCCGAGCACGTAGGGCATCATGCCCTCGCGGAACGCGCCGTTGTGGAACCAGTCGTCGCCGCGCCAGCCGTCGACCATCGGGTTCATCGGCACCGAGACCTTCAGCGCCGGATGCGGGTTGATCAGCGCCATCAGCGGCAGGAAGCCGTCATAGCTTATCCCGCTGATACCGACGCGCCCGTTCGATTCGGGGACGTGCTTCACCAGCCAGTCGATCGTGTCGTAGGTGTCGGTCGAATCGTCGGTCTTGGTCGGGTTTTGCGGCGTTCCGGCGCGCGCGGGGTTCATCATGTAGATGCCCTGTGATCCGTGCATCCCGCGGACGTCCTGGATCACGCGGATATAGCCCGCCGCGGCGATCACGTCGGCCGCGCCGTCGCCGTTCTGCAGAATTCCCGCATAAGTGCCGCTGTCGACCTTGGTTTGGCCGTCGGCGTCATAGGGCGTGCGCGTCATCAGGATGCCCGCGTCCTTCGCGCCCTTGGGCACGATGATGACGGTGTGCAGCTTCACCCCATCGCGCATCGGGATCTCGACGACTTTGCGAACGTAATCGTAGCCGACGTCGCGCGGTGCCATCTTGGCGGGGCGCTCGTCGTAATTCTGTGCGGTCGCGGGGGTGGTTGTAGCGACGGCAAGCGTAGCAAGCGCGCAGGCTGTGAGCAGACGGGTCATCGATTTCATGTTCTTCTTCCTTCCCTCCCGGACCGAAAAGAAAAAGGCTCGCCTTTCCGTGCGGAAATACGAGCCCCTCCCATGGTAGCTAGCGAATCGATCGCGTGATCACCCTCCGCCAAATATCGTTACTCCAGCGAACGCTGGGGTCTTCCGCTTGGCGGGTGCCAGTGGCCGCTCGGTGAGATCCTAGCTTTCGCTGGGATGACGATGTCGCGGTGGATAACGATACTCGCCCAAGACCGTCACCCCAGCGGACGCTGGGGTCTCCCGCTTGGCGGGTGCCGGTGGCCGCTCGGTGAGATCCTAGCTTTCGCTGGGATGACGGGGCCTCGGGAGGGTCTGGTGCCACGCTCTTTCGACTACTCCGTTACGCGGTCCGCGTACCGGTCAGCGGGAAGCTGCCGAACGCGCCGGCTGCGACGCTGCCCTTGAGGACGTCATCCTCAACGGTCGCCTTGCAGTCGAGCGTCATTGGCATCGGCACGGTCATGCTCTGCTTCCAGGTGATCGTGTCGCCATCGACCTCGCCGGTGACATCCATGCCGCCCATCGCGCCCGACACCGCACCGGTGAAGGTGCTGCCGGCGCTGTTGACGGTCAGCGTCATCTTCTGGTCGCCCAACGGCGATTTGACCACGCAATCCCAGCTGCCATCGACGTTTGCCATTATTCTCTCTCCTGAAGCACCGCCCGGAACGCCCGGGCTCTGCAATTATTTGGCGCCGGCAACCGACGCCGCGGGGATGACCTCGACCGGCAAACCGATGCTGTCAAGCTGCGGTCGCACCGTCTTCGCATCGCCGACCACGACCCAGATCGTCTTCTTCGGATCGAGCGCCTGCTGGATCGCAGTGTTGAGTTGCGGCAGGTTAAGTCCCTGGTATCGCTGCGTGATCGTCGCGTAGTAATCGTCGGGCCGCTTCAGCAGGTCGTTCTGCTGCATTGCGCTGAGCACCGCGTCGGACGTCTCGAAATTGCCCGACAGCGAACGGATCGCGCCGTTGATCGCACGGTCGAACTCGACCTGCGTCATCGGCTCCTTGCCGAGGAACGCGCCGATGTCGCCGCGCAGTGCCGCGATCGAGGGGCCGGTCTGGTCCGCCTGCACCGGCGCCGACAGGACATAGGGCGCGGCCTGCTCGTTCTGCTGGAAGCGCCCCGACACGCCGTACGACCAATGCCTGGTCTCGCGCAGGTCCATGTTGACGCGACCAAGGAAGCTGCCGCCGAGCGCATCGTTTGCGGTCGCGATCGGCAGCAGGTCCTGCGTGCCCTTGAGCCCGGTCGGCACGCCGGCGACGATCAGCGACTGCGGGCTGTCGGGCCGGTCGATCAACACAATCTTCGGCGCGGACGGCGTCACGCTCGCCGGGAACTGCTTCACGCCCGCCGCACCTGTCGGCCGCCACGTCCCGAACCGCGCATCGAGCGCCGCCTTCACCTCGCCGAGCGGACGATCGCTGACGACGAAGATCTTCGCCTTGTCCGGCCGCAGCCACGCCTGCTGGAACGCGACCAGATCGGCACGCGTCAGCGCCGCCACCGCCTTCGGATCGCCACTGCCCTGCGCCTTGGCATAGGGCGATGTCGGCCCGAGCAGCTTCGGCAGCACGCGCGTCGCCAGCCCCTGCGGGCTGGTCAGTTCCTGCGCGATCTGCGCCAATTGCTGGTTCTTGACGCGCGCGACCTCGGCATCGGCGAACGCCGGATTCTGCGCGATGTCCGCGAACAGGTCGACCGCGGGTGCGAGGTTCGCACTCGGCACCTGGAGCGACAGGAAGGTCCGGTCGTTCGATGCGCCCGAACCGATATCCGCCCCCAGACGCTCCTTGGCTTCCGCCAGCGCGAGCGAATCGCGCGTCGCGGTGCCCTCGTCCATCATCGACAGCGTCAGCTTCTGCGTGCCAAGCTTGGTGGGCACGTCGGCCGCGACGCCGGCATCAAAGCTCAGCACCGCCTGCGTCACCGGCACCGCGTCGCGCTGCGCGTAGACCAGCTCGATACCGTTGCTCAGACGGGTGCGCTCGACCTTCGGGAAGCTCAGCCCCGCCACCGTACCGACCGCCGGCAAGGCGCCACGCGTGCCCTTTGGCGGCGCTTCGGGCGCGGGCACCACATCGGCCTTGGGCGGCACGACCGCATTGGCATAGGCATCGCGCGCGCCGGGCACGACGGTCAGCGAATAGGCCGGACGCGACAGCCACTTCGCCGCCGCCGCACGGACGCTAGCGGGTGTTTCCGCTGCAAGCTGGAGCAGCTGTTTCTTGTAGAAGCCCGGATCGTTCGAATACAGCGCACCCTCGGCGAGCGTCACCGCCTTGCCGCCGAACCCGCCGACCGATTCAAGCCCCTCCATCTTGCGCGCCGCCGTCGTTGTCGCGACGCGGCTGACCTCGTCGGCGGTCGGGCCGTTCTTGAGGAAGTCCGCGAGGATCTCGTCGATCCGCTTGGTTACCAGCGCGGGGTCGACGCCCTCGCGGACGATCGCCTGGATCTCGAACATGCCGAGCTGGCTGAAGCTGCTGTTCTCGGCGGAAATCCGCGTGACCAGCTTCTCCTTCTTGACCAGCGCGGTATCGAACCGGCTGCTGGCGAGACCGCCGAGGACGCCCGCCGCGACGTCCAGCGCGGTGCCGTCCTTGTCGTTCAGGCCGGGTACCACCCAGTTGCGGCTGATCATCACCGCGGCGACGCGGTCCTTGATCGTCTCGCTGACCGGCGCGGGCAGGGTCGGGATCGGCGCGGGCGGGACGATGCTCTCGGGGCCCTTGGGGATGCCGCCGAAATACTTCTCCGCGAGCGTTTTGGCGGTTGCCGCATCGACGTCGCCGGCGAGCACTAGTACCGCGTTGTTCGGGCCGTAATGATCCTTGAACCAGTCCTTCACGGTCTGCAGCGACGCCGCATCGAGATCCGCCATCGAGCCGATCGTGGTGTGGCCGTAAGGGTGATCCACCGAGAACAGCCCTTCGGTGATCTTGTACTGGGTCAGGCCGTAGGGCTGGTTGTCGCCCTGGCGCTTTTCGTTCTGGACGACGCCGCGCTGCTCGTCGAGCACGCCCTGCGTGATCGCGCCGGTCAGATAACCCATCCGGTCGGATTCGAGGAACAGCGCGCGGTCGAGCGCCGCGGTCGGCACCGTCTCGAAATAATTGGTGCGATCGAAATAGGTGGTGCCGTTGAAGTCGGTGGCGCCGACCTGTTTCAACGGCTCGAAGAAATCGCCGGGTGCGTTCTCGGAGCCGTTGAACATCAGATGCTCGAACAGATGCGCGAAGCCGGTCTTGCCCTTCGGCTCGAACTTCGACCCGACGTTATACCAGACGCTGACCGCCACGACGGGCGCCTTGCGATCGGTATGGACGACAACGCGCAGGCCGTTCTTCAGCGTGAACTGCTGGTACGGAATATCAACCGACTTGACCAAATCGGCGACCGGAGCAGGGCGCGCTGCGGGCGTCTGCTGCTGCTGCGCCTGTGCGGCGGGAACCAGGAAGGCCGCGAGCGATACGCCGGCCAGAACGGTAAATTTCGACATCATGTGCAAGCGCCACCCCGGTTCGTCTGTTACAGGCAACATACGCACGCCGATCCCGACGGCAACAAGGATCGCGAAATCAATCGGTAACGGGCCGATCGGGTAGCTCCGCAGCAACCGCTCCGCTATCCAGCGGCATGAGCCAAGCGCCATCGAGCAGAACACAGCGCCTGAAGCGCGTCCTCACCCGGCGTAGCGGCCTCGCGGTGGGAACAGCCACCACTATCGTGTCGCACTACCCTGTTTCGACTGTCGCGATCGTACCACACAGGCGCGACAGATGATCCGCCCCGAGATTTCGGCGCGTCAGATCGGCATGCAGGATCAGCCGCTCGCGATCATCGATGGTTTTCATCCTGATCCCGATGCGCTGCGTACCCATGCCGCCACGCATGCGTTCGAGCAGGGTCGCAACCATTATCCCGGGCTGCGCGCGCCGCTGCCGGCGGGTTATCTGGCTGCGATCCGACCCGCGCTGACGGCGGTGTTGTCAGGAATATTCTATCACAATGCCGGGTTCGCGACGATCGACGCGAGCTATGCGATGGTGACCATACCGGCCGATCGACTCACGCTGGCGCAGCAGCTGCCGCATGTCGATGCGGTCGATCCTGGTCGCATCGCGCTGGTGCACTATCTCAGTCCCGAACGGCGCGACGGAACCGCATTCTATCGACACCGTGCGACGGGTACCGAAACGGTCGATGCCGCGCACGCACCGGACTATTATGCGCGCCTCAACGCCGAGCTGGCGCGCGACGGCCTGCCCAAGCCATCCTATATCGCCGGCTCGACCCCCTTGTTCGAGCAGATCGCGCAGGTCGAGGCTCGCTATAACCGGGCCGTGATCTATCGCAGCGCATCGCTGCACAGTGGCGTGATCGCACCGGACACCGTGCTGAGCGAGGATCCGCTGCAAGGACGCCTGACGATCACTGCGTTCCTGTTGCTCGACTAAAGCGGGGTCGCCGGACGCCACTCGGCGCCGGGCGGATCACCTGCGTGTTCGACGCGACGCGCCACCGCTTCATCGCGACGTGCCACCGGAATAGCGCCGTTTAAGTCGACTTTAGCATATTTTACGGCAGAGGACTGTCATCCGTGCACTGTGCGGCGATCCTGGTCGGCGATTCCTTGTCGGCGCCCCGGTTCGACGACCTCCTCGACTACCCCTTCAACCATCAAGGCAGCGCGCGTGTTTCTACGGGACGATCAGCGGTATGAACTGGCCGGCGTCGCGGTGACGCGGGGCCCTGTCTTGCGCATGCCGTCATCGGCAACACTGACGCCGCGCGAGTCGCCCGTCGACATTTTGCGCGGTGCGGCAACACGGATCGAATGGGTTCCGGACCTGGGCGCGCGGATCGGCAGCCTCGACTGGTGGCGCGGGTTGGCGACGTGCACGGCATTGTGCGCAGCAAGCTGGGGGTTGTCGCCGGGGATCAAACCGCTGGTCGGTGCGGTGCCGCCACCGCTTGCCGGCGCGGAATGGGACGAGGCCCGCGCACAGGGCATTACCGCGATCGGTCAGGGGGCAGCGACCGGCCGACGCATGGCCGCCAACGACCTTGTCGCACCGCTTGCCGAGGTCCCCGAACGGCCGACGGTCGAGCTCTCCGCGACACTCGGCCAGGGCGACCGGCTCGATCGCGTCCTGATGCGCGCGGGGGTCGGTCGTCCCGATGCCGATGCCGCCGCCGCCCTGGTCGCGCAGGCGGTACCCCTCGACGACATCGCCGCGGGAACACGAATCGCGCTGACGCTTGGTCGACGCCCTGATCGCACCGTTACCCGACCGCTCGAAGCGCTCGACTTCCGCGCCCGGTTCGATCTGGGGCTGGCTCTGGCGCGCACCGCGACCGGGTTGGCGATGCACCGCAAGCCGATTGCGATCGACGCGACGCCACTGCGGATCCAGGGGCTCGTCGGATCGAGCCTGTACCGATCGATGCGCGCCGCCGGGGTGCCGGCCAAGGCCGTCGAATCGTACATCAAGGCTATTGCTACGCGCGTGTCGATCGGTCGCGACGTCGGCTCGGCGGACAGTTTCGACCTGATAATCCAGCGCCAGCGCGCTGCGACCGGCGAGACGCGGATCGGCGACCTGCTGTTCGCCGGGATCGATCAGGGGCGGCACAAGGTGCAACTCGTCCGCTTCGGGCCGGGCGGCGCGGATGCCGATGGTGGTGGCGACGGCGATGCCGACGCCCCGCCGCGGACCGATGGCTGGTTCGACGCGAACGGCCAGACCGAGCGGCGCGCCGTGTCCGGCTTGCCCGTATCGGGGCGCATCACCTCGAACTTCGGCTTGCGAATGCATCCGCTGCTGGGCTTCACCCGCATGCACAAGGGCCTCGACATCGGCGCGCCCTATGGTGCGCCGATCCATGCCATGACCGACGGCATCGTCGCGTTCGCGGGACGGACCGGCGGCTATGGTAACTTCGTAAAGCTGATGCATGGCGGCGGCATGGCGAGCGGCTATGGTCATATGAGCCGGATCGCAGTGTCGTCAGGGACACGCGTGCGGCAGGGACAAGTTATCGGCTATGTCGGATCGACGGGCATGTCGACCGGCCCGCATCTCCACTGGGAGGTATGGAAAAACGGCGCCGCGATCAATCCGCGCAGCGTGTCGTTCGCCAGCGTCGCGCAACTGTCGGGCGCGAGCCTGCGCGCGTTCCGGGCGAAGGTGGCGGCGCTGCTAGCGGTGCGGACGGGGACCTGACGGCAACCCGTCAATCCTACCCCGCCAGAGGAGATGCCGCCGACAGTGGCGGAGGGGCGGATACGAAACACGGGGTCGTGCTTGCCACCCCTCCGTCTGCCACGCGCCAGCCATCTCCCCCTGGCGGGGGAGTATCCGCAAATCGCGCCTAAGCTTTGCCCGCCATCTTCGCCTTGAGATCCGCGAACGCGTTGGCGGGGCGAAACTCGTCCTCGCTGATCACCCCCGCTGCCGCCAGCGCCGCCGCCGCATTGGGTCCGCGCGGGAACGGATCGATCGCCAGTGCCAGCGTGTCGGCCGCCGCTTCGCCCAGATCGATCGCGCCCCCCTCGATCGCCACCGTGTCGAGCGCATCGTCGGACAGTTCGACCTCGTCGCCTTCCGCCACCAGCTGTTCCACGAACAGCAGCGCGACCGGTTCGTCGATCCTGGTATCAAGCGGCTCGTCGGTAACCGAGCACGCCTGCACCGCAGCCCCGGTGACGCGCCCCTTCACGACGATGCCGCTGTCGGTCCGCTTGATCCCGAACCGTGCCTCGAGTCGCGCGATCGATACCATCGCGAAGCGCTTCGCCAGCGCGGCACGCTCGTCCTCGTTGGCGACGATCTCGACGATCCGCTCACGCTCGCCGATCGTGTCGAGGCGTTCGGGGCGGCTGAATTCAGCCTTGTTCATACCAGGCGTCACGGTAGCTCTCCTGCGAGCAGCTTCATCATTGGCGTATTTTCTAGCGCGGCATGAAACGCCATCAGCGACGTCCGCACATGCGCCAGCGCGGCATCGGCCGGCGCCACCCCTCGATACAGGTTTCGCAGCAGCGCTGGCGTAATATCTCCAGCCGCCAGTCCATTACGGTATGCGCCGAGTCGACCGCCGAGCATGCTCATCATCTTGCCGATATGCTTGCCGACGATGATGTCGCCGATCCCGATTTCACGCAATTGGCCGTCCATGTCGTCGACAAAGCGTTCGGCAAGGCGCGCCGCGGGCTCGCCACCGGCGGGTTCCGCCTCGAGCCGTAGCATGACGACCGCAAGCAGAGTCGCGATCATGTCGAACCGGCCGTCGACGGTGTCCGGCACCGCACCGTCCCGATACCAATGCTCGGCACGCGCCCGCGTCACGACCGCGGTATACAGCGGCAGCGCTTCGTCCGGCTTCTCGCCGAGCAGTCTTCCCAACCAGCTCAATCCGTCGTCCTTCGCCCATCGACCGCGCACCGACTTGTTTGCCCGCGCATCCTCGCATATCGAGGCGATCGGCGGCCGATGCAATCGCATCGCAACCGTCACGTGTTTTCGCGTGCCCCGGTTGGGAGTTTATATGAGCGTGTTTTCCGCCCGTACGGGTCTCGCCGCCGCGCTTGCGGTCGTTACGCTTGCCAGCGCGGGCTGCACCCAGTTGCGCTCGCATCAGGGGTATGTCGTCGACACCGACCTGGTCAACTCGGTCCAGCCCGGCGTGGATAACCGTCAGTCGGTGCTCCAGACGCTCGGCAAGCCGACGCTCGCGGGTCAGTTCGACCAGGGAGATTGGTATTATCTCGCACGCGACAGCCGCAACCTGGCGTTCCGCAATCCGCGGCCCAACGCGCAGATCACGCTGCAGATCAGCTTCGACCAGAAGGGGACCGTCACCGCGATCCGTCGCGGCGGGCTCGATCAGGTTGCCTCGGTCAAGCCGTACGGCAAGACCACGCCGACGCTGGGTCGCGAACGCGGCTTCTTCCAGGATCTGTTCGGAAACATCGGTACGGTCGGCGCTGCGGGTGCCGGCGGCGGCGGTGGCAATGGCGGCAACACCGGCGGTGGTGGGCGCGATCGTCCGTAATCAAGGCTGAGTCCCACCGGTTTGGCCGTACCGCCTGCTACGCATCGGTACGGCCGGGCCGGGAGTGGATCGGCGCCGATCCCGAAAGGGGGTGGGATCGCGGACGTAACGCCTCGCGATGACGATGGTTCGCAGGCCCCGCCCAAACCTGCATATTTTGAGTGACTCAGCGCCATCACTTGCGCCGCGGAGACCGCCAAACATCCGTTTCGGATCGGACTGAATCCGAAACGGACATATGCTGCTGTACCTCGTCGTCGGGGGTACGCCATGCTCGAGTCGTTCTGGATCATCGACGGCTTGGCGCGGGAAAGTTTGCTGTTTGCCGGAGGCGGGCTTTTTCTTGGCGGCATCGACGACCTGCTGGTCGATCTCGTTTTCATCGTCCGTCGGATTCGGCATGGCGCGCGTCCCCGGCTGACGCTCGCGACTCTGCCGCCGCCACGATGCATCGGCGCGATCGCAGTGTTCGTGGCGGCATGGGACGAGGTGTCGGTGATCGGCGGCATGCTGTCGACCGCGCTGGATCGCTATCGCCATGACGATTACCGGATCTATGTCGGTGTCTATCCGAATGATCGGGGCACGATCGATGCCGTTGCCGCGATCGCCGAGCATGATGCCCGCGTCAGGATCGTGATCGGGCCGCGCGACGGTCCCACGACCAAGGCGGATTGCCTCAATACGGTGTGGCATGCGCTCGGCCGCGACGATGCCCGTGAGCACCGACATACCAAGGCGATCGTGCTGCACGATGCCGAGTATGTCGTGCATCCGCAGGAACTGCGTGTCTTCGATTGCCTGATCGATCGGTACGACGTGGTGCAATTGCCGGTCCTCCCGCTCGTCCATCACGGGGCTCGGCTGGTGTCGGGACACTATGCCGACGAGTTTGCCGAGTCGCACGCCAAGCAGATCGTCGTCAGGACGGCTTTGGGGGCGGGAATGCCGCTTGCCGGCACCGGCTGCGCGATCGCACCCGACATGCTTGCCAGGATCGCGTTCGCGCGCGGCGGCAATCCGTTCGACGCGACCAGTCTAACCGAAGATTATGAACTCGGCTTGCGGCTGGCGGAGCTTGGCGCGCGCTGTATCTTCGCGCGGGTAGCAGCGGACGATGTCGGTGCAGTCGTCGCCGTGCGCGCCTATTTCCCCGGCACGATCCGCGAGTCGGTCCGCCAGAAGACACGGTGGATGAACGGCATCGCGCTAGCCGGCTGGGATCGGACCGGCTGGGCGAGGCCCGCGCCTTTGCCGACCACTGGATGCGAATGCGTGATCGGCGGGCACCGCTCGCCGTCGTCATTCTCGCGGTCGCCTATGTCGGAATGCTCGCCTGGGCATTGTCGATGGCGGCGCATCACTTTGCGGGTCAGGCAACGCCAGCGCTTGACCGGTCCCATCCGATCGCGCTCTGGCTGTTCATCGCCAACGCCGTCCTGCTGGCGTGGCGGCTGGGATCACGGATGGTGTTTACGGGTCGCAGCTACGGCGTTGGCGAAGCCTTTTGGGCGCTTCCCCGCTTCATCGTCGGCAACTGCGTCTCGTTGCTCGTCGCGCCCTGCGCGGTGGCGCGCTACATCGCCATGCTGCGGGGCGCAGCGCCGGTATGGGACAAGACCCGTCATGAATTTCCCGACGCCCCCGCAGCGTCGATCAGCGCATGCCACGGGTTCGGACCGAGCGTTCCAGCACCGGGATGACCGGCGGGCGGCCGTTGCGATTCCTCGCGCTGACGCTGGGTGGCTGGGTGTTGGTCAGGATTGCGGTACTGTTGTCTGAGATCGAGCCCCGTCAACCCTTGCCCATCCGCCCAACCTTAACGAAGATACTGGTACCGCCCGCCGCCGCGACGGTATTTCCCGCCGCCGCCGTATTCCCCGGTCCGCGCCAGATCGCATTCGTCATCCCGCCGTTGAGCGATACCGTCGTGACGCCCGCCCCGCCCGCCATCGTTTTCCGGGCGAAACCGCGTACGGATGTCGCGCTGCCCCCTAGGGTATCCGGCTTGCCGGAAACCTGGTCGCTGGACCACATCGCCGCCCAGTCTTTCGGGCAGCAACCTCCCGGCCGAACCGACGCACCGCCTTTCCTGTTAGCGCCGTTCGTGGTTCGCGGCGCGAGTCGGCTGAACGGTAGTGCATGGCTGCTGGTACGCGGGGGCTCGGCCGGTACCGTCTCCGGCGGCCAGCTCGGCGCTTCGCAGGCGGGGCTGCGGATAACCTACGCGATCGACGCTGCCCGCCGGTTCGCACTGTCGGCTCGGGTCGCCGCCCCGCTTGAGGGCCGCGGACGCGAAGCCGCGGTTGGAATCGAGTGGCAACCGACGAGGATGCCGATCCGCCTGATCGTCGAGCACCGTTTCGTTCTCGATGGTGGCCGCAACGGACCGACGATCGGCGTGCTCGGCGGCTATGGTCCTGCCGATATCGTCCCCGGTGTCCGTCTTGAAACATACGGGCAGGCCGGTGCGATCGCCCGCGACGGGCTCCAGACGTTCGTCGATGCCTCGGCTCGGCTGACCCATCCGCTCGGCACCGTCGCGACGGCCCGTCTCGATATCGGCATCGGCACATGGGCGAGCGCGCAACGGGCTGCCGAACGTTTCGACATCGGACCATCGGTCGTCGCCACGCTGCCGATCGCGCATAAATCGCTCCGCCTGACGCTCGACTGGCGCGAGCGGATCGCGGGCGGCGCGCGTCCCGGCTCGGGACCGGCGCTGTCGATCGGCAGCGACTTCTGATCCCGTGTCCAAACACCGGGATCGGTGCCCAGTCCAGCCTAGCCCCGCGCGCGCAATCCGGTGTAACGCTGCTAACGTGGATCTGTATCTCCCCGTCGCCAACCTGTCGGTCAACGCGCTGGTCATCATCCTGCTCGGCGGGGGCGTCGGGCTGTTGTCGGGCATGTTCGGGGTGGGTGGCGGGTTCCTGACGACGCCGCTGCTGATCGTCTACGGCATCCCGCCGACCGTCGCCGCCGCCTCGTCCGCAAGCCAGGTGACCGGCGCGAGCGTGTCCGGCGTGTTCGCGCATTTTCGGCGCAAGGGCGTCGATACCAAGATGGGCGGGGTGCTGGTCGCAGGCGGTATCCTCGGTTCATTCTTCGGTGCGTGGCTGTTCCGGCTGCTCCAGCAAAGCGGGCAGATCGATACGGTGATCGCGATCGTCTACGTTCTCATGCTCGGCTCGATCGGCGGCCTGATGGCGAAGGAGTCGATCGGCACGATCGGTCGCGCGCGCACCGGGCGTCCGCCGAAGGCGCGCAAACGCCGCCATCACCCGCTCGTCGCCGCGCTTCCGCTCCGCACGCGGTTCTACGCCTCGGGGCTGTACATCTCGCCGCTCGCGCCGCTCCTGCTCGGCTTCTTTACCGGCATCCTGACCATCCTGCTTGGCATCGGCGGCGGCTTTATCCTGGTCCCCGCGATGATCTACCTGCTCGGCATGGCGACCTCCGTCGTGGTCGGCACCTCCTTGTTTCAGACGCTGTTCGTGACCGCGGTCGCGACGATGGTCCATGCAACGACCACCAAGGCGGTCGATATCGTCCTCGCCGGGCTGTTGCTGCTCGGCTCGGTCGTCGGCGCGCAGATCGGTGCGCGGTTCGCGACCAAGTTCCGCCCCGAATATCTCCGCCTCGCGCTTGCGGTGATGGTGTTGCTGGTCGGCGCGCGCATCCTGCTCGGGCTGGTCTGGCGGCCCGAGGAGATCTTCTCGGTCACGCTGTCTTGAGAAAGTGGCCAATTCTGGCGTTCGCGCCGCTGCTGATGGCGCAGGCGAAGCCCGTGCTCGTCCCGGACGTATCGCAGCGCAATATCGAGATCGCCTACAGCTTCACCGGTGCAGAACTCCTCCTGTTCGGGGCGATTCTCTATCCCGGTGGCCGCCTGCCAACCGGCGAGCAACCGACCGACGTCGTCGTCGTCGTGAAGGGGCCGACCCAGTCGATCCTGATGCGCGAGAAGGAGAAGGTCGCCGGAATCTGGGTCAACGCGTCAAGGCTGCGCTACCGGTCCGCACCGAGCTTCTACGCGATCGCCTCATCCAAGCCGATCGACCGCCTCGTCGACGATCGGACGCGCGCGATCTACGAACTTGGGCTCGACAGCCTACAATTGTCGCCCGCCTCCAGCGCCCCCGCCGACACGCAGGACCGCTTCCAGAAGGGCCTCGTCGACCTGAAACGACGTGCCGGCCTCTATTACGAGGCGCCACGGGCGGTCGAGATCACCGACGGCGTGCTATACCGGGCGCGCGTCTCGATCCCGGCGCGCGTACCGGTCGGCCGCTTCACCGCGGAGACGTTCCTGATCCGCGACGGACGCGTGCTGGCAGCCGCCGTGCGCGACATCGACATCCGCAAATCCGGCTTCGAACGCTTCGTCGCTCGCGCCGCGGATCGCTCGTCGGTCGTCTATGGTCTGGTCGCGGTTGCCCTCTCGGTCTTTCTTGGTTGGGCGGCGGGCTGGATCGCGCGAAGGGTTTAGCGTTCCTTCACCATCCTCACCGGATGTTTACGGTCTTGCGTGCAAGACATTGGGTAAATGACTGGGGATCTTGCCAGAATGAGTGAAATGCCGGGACCCGATGCCTTCCTGCGCGCGCCATCGCCGACCAGTGGTTCCGTCGGCATGGTACCGCCTGCCCCGATCGGCGTCGTCTTCGCGATCGCTGGATCGAGCAGCCGTGTGTTGCTCGACCGCGCGTCGATCGGTGCGCTGTGCGACGATCGCGACCCCGTTGTCGCGGCCGCAGGTCAGGTCGGCGGTCAGGTGAAGATGCGCGTTGGCACGACGTGGCTGGTCGCCAACATCCGGTCGCTCAAGCTCGAAGACAATGCCGGCACCTGCATCGCCGCCGACATCGACTTTCTCGGTGAGGGCGACGAGGAACGCCTGACCGGCAAGCTCTATCGGTTCCGTCGCGGTGTGACGCGGTATCCGATGCCCGGCGCCGAGGTGTACCCGATCACCACGTCGGACCTGCAACAGGTCTATGCCGCCGAGGATCGCGCCAACATCACCGTCGGCACGGTGTATCCGACCAGCGACATCCCCGCCGCGCTCTATGTCGACGCGATGCTCGGCAAGCATTTCGCGCTTGTCGGATCGACCGGTACCGGCAAGTCGACCAGTGCCGCCTTGATCCTCCACCGAATCTGCGAACTCGCGCCGCAGGGCCATATCGTGATGATCGATCCGCATGGCGAATATGCGGCTGCGTTCAAATCGAACGGTGCGCTGTACGACGTCTCGAATTTGCAAATGCCCTATTGGCTGATGAACTTCGAGGAGCATTGCGAGGTTTTCCTCACCAGCAGCGGGTCCGCGCGGCAGTTCGATGCGGACATCCTCGCCAAATGCCTGCTCGCCGCCAAAGCCAAGAGCCGTCTCGGTCAGGAGATCGCCAAGCTGACGGTCGATGCGCCCATTCCCTATCTGCTCAGCGACCTGACGACGATCATCAGCGCTGAAATGGGCAAGATGGACCGCGCCGGCGACACCGCGCCGTATCTACGCCTGAAAACCAAGATCGACGAGATCAAGGCGGACCCGCGCTATGGCTTCATGTTCTCGGGGATGCTCGTCGCGGACACGATGGCGAGTTTCCTAAGCCGGATCTTCCGCCTGCCCGGCGACGGCAAGCCGATCTCGATCATCGACGTCTCGGGTGTGCCGTCGGACATCACGTCCGTGGTGGTCGCGGTCCTTGCGCGGATGACGTTCGACTTTGCGATCTGGTCGCGCAACGAACCGCAGCGCCCGATCCTGCTCGTCTGCGAAGAGGCGCATCGCTACATCCCCGCCGGCCAGGAGACGAGCAGTGCGGTCGGTCGCATCCTCGGCCGGATCGCGAAGGAAGGCCGTAAGTACGGCGTGTCGCTCGGCCTCATCACGCAGCGCCCGTCGGATCTGGCGGAAGGCGTGCTGTCGCAGTGCGGCACGATCATCGCGATGCGCCTCAACAACGACCGCGATCAGGCGTTCGTCCGCGCGGCGATGCCCGAAGGCGCGCGCGGCTTCCTGGATTCGATTCCGGCGTTGCGCAATCGCGAGTGCATCATCTGCGGCGAAGGCGTGACGATCCCGATCCGCGTGAGCTTCGACGGGCTTGAGGAATCAAAACGTCCGGCGTCGGGCGACCCACTCTTTTCCGAACTCTGGCGCGACGTCGGCGGTGAAGACCAGATCATCGGCAGGACGATTCAGCGCTGGCGGGCACAAGGCAAATAGACCGCCGGTTTCAGCCCCGCGTGGTCAATCCGCGTCGGGGCCTAAAGTCGGATCGAGATCGCGGGGGCGAATGAAGCGGGTCAGGCGGGCGGTGGCCGTCGTGATATCCGCCCAATCCCCTTCAAACTGGAGCTCGGCGATGCTGGCGGTCGGATATTTGTCCTCGACCGCATCGCGCAGCGGGTCGGCCCCGTCCGCCACCAGCATCAGGACGAGATCTTCCAACCCCGGATTATGCCCGATCAATAGCGCGCTCTCGGCGTCGGCCGGAAAGCCGTGCACCACGTCGAGCAACGTCGCTGCCGACGCAAGATACACGCGACGGTCCAGCGTCGGCGCGATCGTCCGACCATAGCCCGATTCGATCTGCTCCAGCGTCTCCGACACGCGCACCGCGGGCGAGGCAATCGCATGATCGAACGCCAATCCCAGTGATCGCATATGCCGACCGACCATCGCCGCGGCGCGCTTACCCTTGGCGTTGAGCGGGCGGTCGAAATCGCGCGCAACCGGATCGTCCCAGCCGGACTTGGCGTGGCGCAACAGCGTCAACGTCTTCATGGCAATCCTCAAGCGGGTTGGCGGCTTTCATGCCCTACCGGGGCCCGTGAGGAAAGCCGGCTCGCGACTCGGGCCACCGCTTCTTCGAGCGTGACGCGGGCGATCGGCACGCCCGGCGGGAACGCACTGAGCAGCCGCGACGGCATTGCCGCGGACAGCATCACGAACACGCCCGAATCGTCGGCGCGGCGGATCAACCGGCCGAATGCTTGCGCGAGCCGCGCGCGGACGAGCCGGTCGTCATACGCCGAGCCTCCACCGGCCAGGCGCCGCGCCGCGTGCAGCACCGAGGGTTTCGCCCACGGGACGCCCTCCATCACCACGAGTCGCAGCGACTCACCGGGCACGTCGACGCCGTCTCGGAGTGCATCGGTGCCGAGCAGGCTCGCGCCCGGATCATCGCGAAAAATATCGACCAAGGTACCGGTATCGATAGGATCGACATGTTGCGCGTGGAGCGGCAGGCCTTCGCGCGCGAGTCGATCGGCGATGCGGCCATGCACGCCGCGCAACCGTCGGATAGCGGTGAACAGCCCGAGCGTCCCGCCGCGGCTGGCGACGATCAGTTGCGCATAGGCGTTGGCCAGCGCGCCGATGTCGCCGCGCTTCACGTCGGTGACGATCAGGACTTCGGCCTGACGCGTGTAATCGAACGGGCTCTTCGCCTCGAACCGGGCGGCGGGGCGGAGCAGATGCGGGGCGCCGGTGCGGGCTTCGGCCACCTCCCAATCGCCGCCGCCGGTCAGCGTTGCAGAGGTAACCAGTGCACCATGCGCCGGTTTCAACACGATCTCGGCGAAGGGTCGCGTCGGGTCGAGCCAGTGGCGATGCAGCCCGATATCGAATTCGCGGCCTTCGATGCGGTCGACCGCAAGCCAATCGACGAAATCGCCATCGACCGGTCCCCCGACGCGCGCGAGCACCGACAGCCACGACGCCACCGTCTCCGCCCGCCAGCCTATCGAGGCGATCGCGCCTTCGACTCGTGCGCGGGCGGGCGCGTCCATCCAGTCGGGCGCTTCGGCGAGCACGGCTTCAAGCCGGCGGCCGAGCGTTACGAGCGGGCGGACGAGTGCGTCGAGCGCGGCGGCGGCAGGCGCCGCGGCCTCGATCAGCGTCGCGTCGGGTTCGGCCAGTTCGGTCTCCAGGCCGTACCCCGCGTCGCCCGGTTGCTCGGCTCGCGCGTAGGTAAGCCCGCGGACGGCGGCGAGCAGCGTTTCGATCGGCCCGAACGGGGCGCCTTCGCCGAGGCGTTGCAGCCAGCCGTCGGACGCGAGCGCGCCCGCCGCGGTGACCGCATCGCTGATCGCCCGCGCGCCCTGTTCGTCATAGCTGGCGAGATCGGACAGGCGTGCGGCAAGCCCCGCCGCCGCCCGCGACCGCTCGATTCGGGGCCAAGGATCCAGCGGCGCAGTTCGATCGTCTCCGCACCGGTCAGCGCGGTCGCGAACATCGAATCGGCCGCGTCGAAGATGTGATGCCCCTCGTCGAACACGTAGCGCGTCGGCCGGGTCGCGAGTTCGCGCCCTCTGGCGGCGTTGACCATCACCAGCGCGTGGTTGGCGATGACGATGTCGGCGTCGGACGAGGCACGGGCGGCGCGCTCGATGAAGCATTTCCGGTAGTGCGGGCAGCCGGCATAGACGCACTCGCCGCGCCGGTCGGTCAGTGCAGTTGAACCATTGCGGCGAAACAGCGTCGGCAGCCAGCCGGGCAGGTCGCCGCCGACCATGTCGCCGTCCGCGCTGTACGCCGCCCAGCGCGCGACGAGGTGTGCGAGGATCGCCGCGCGGCCTGCGAACCCGCCTTGCAGCGCGTCCTCCAGGTTCAGCAGGCAGAGATAATTCTCGCGACCTTTCCGCGTAACGACCTTGGCTTTCCGGATCGCCGCGTCGGGATAAAGGCGTGCGGTTTCCTGCCCCAACTGGCGTTGCAGCGTCTTGGTATAGGTCGAGATCCACACCGCACCGCCGGCCTTTTCCGCCCAGAGCGAGGCGGGCGCGAGATAGCCGAGCGTCTTGCCGATTCCGGTCCCCGCCTCGGCAAGGACGAGGTTCGGCGTGTCGCGCATCGCGCGCGGCGCGAACGCAGCGGTGGCTGCGCCGGCATAGGCGCGCTGGCCGGGGCGTTCCTCGGCACCGTGGCCGGTAAGGTCGACGAGCCGCGCCTCCGCATCGCCCGGCTCGATCGTGACCGTGCGCGGGGCGGGTCGCGGCGCGTGCTCCTCCCATTCGGGGAGCGACGAGAACAGCCAGCGTTCGTTGACCGCGGGTTTCTTCAGCCGCTCGGCGACGACCGGCGCCCACGGCCAGCGCAGGCGAAACAGCGACTGCGCCGCGGTCCAGGCACCTTCGCGCTCGGGCCAGTCGCCATCGGTGAGCGCCAGCATCGCTTCGGCAGCGCGCAGCAGGAACGGCGCGACCGCCGCATCCTCGCTCGGCACATCGAGCCCGGTAACCCGCGCGATCCCCTTCGGCGTCGGCACCGCGAACTGCGCCGGGCGAAGGAACGCGTAGAGTTCGAGCAGATCGAGCCCCGACAGATCGGGATACCCGAGTCGCTGCCCGACCAGCGGCGCGTTGAGCATGATGACCGGCGTGTCGGCGGCGATCCGAATCGCCTCGCCCCGCCCGATCGGACGCGCACCCTCGGCGTTCGCGATCCAGATGCCGGCGTGGCTGGCGTGGAGGGCGGGATAGCGAAGCACTCCGCGACCTTGCTGCAACGAGAACGAAAGGGCAACCTTTTGTGGAAGGGGATATGGTCAGCGGTGCGCAGGACCCCGATCGGGGATGCCCCGTCCCCGCCCGTCATCCCAGCGAAAGCCGGGATATTCATGGGGCGAGTGCTGCGATACCCACGGGGGTATCCCAGCTTTTGCTGGGATGACGGGACGGGCATCGATACGCGAACTTATCCAAATTCGCCGTTACGCAACCGGTACGGTTCAAATGCGTTGCGCACTTATCGATACTGGCCTTTACCTACATCAACAGGGACGATCATCATGCGGAAGTTTCTTATGGCGCTGAGCGCGCTCTCGCTCGCAATCCCGGCCGCCGCCGTGATCCCTACGGGCAAGGCCGAAGCACGCTCGAAGCGTGAGTATCGCGGCCATGACCGTCGTTACCGCGCAAAGCGTTGCCGCCATTCGAGCGGCACGACCGGTCTTGTCGCAGGCGGCGTCGGCGGTGCGGTGCTTGGCAATGCGGTCGGCGGCGGCTTGCTCGGCACGCTCGCCGGCGGAGCAGCGGGTGCGCTCGGTGGCCGTGCGGTCGACCGGACGATCACCGCGAAGGATCGTTGCCGCTAAGACGCACGCGGCGGTGGGGTGACGGACACGGGCGCAGGCGCTAATCGCCGAACGCTATGACCGATGACATCCGCACCGCCGCCCTCGAGTCCAAAGCCTGGCCGTACGAGGAGGCGCGTAAGCTTCTTAAGCGGTATCCGAACGGCAAGTCGGGCGATCCGGTGCTGTTCGAGACGGGCTACGGACCGTCGGGCCTGCCGCATATCGGCACGTTCAACGAGGTGTTGCGCACGACAATGGTGCGCAACGCCTTCCACGCGCTGAGCGATACGCCGACTCGGCTGATCGCGTTCTCGGACGATATGGACGGTCTCCGGAAAGTCCCGGACAACGTCCCCAACGGCGACATGCTGCGCGAGCATCTCGGCAAGCCGCTGACGCAGATCCCCGATCCGTTCGGCACGCATTCCAGCTTTGCCGCACACAACAACGCGATCCTGCGCGACTTTCTCGACCGCTATGGCTTCGACTACGAGTTCGCGTCGTCGACCGAATATTACACCGGCGGGCGTTTCGACGAGGCGCTGAAGGGTGTGCTTCGCCACTTCCAGGGCATCCAAGACGTGATGCTCCCGACGCTGCGGGCCGAGCGTCGCGCGACCTATTCGCCGGTGCTGCCGATCTCGCCGACCAGCGGCATCGTGCTGCAAGTGCCGATCGAGGTGATCGATGCGGAGACGGGCCTGATCGCGTTCGAGGATGAGGGCCAGCGGATCGAGCAGAGCGTGCTCGGCGGCAAGGCCAAGCTGCAGTGGAAGGTCGACTGGGCGATGCGCTGGGTTGCGCTCGGCGTCGATTACGAGATGGCGGGCAAGGACCTGATCGATTCGGTGACGCAGTCGTCGAAGATCGCGCGCGTGCTCGGCGGGCGCCCGCCCGAAGGCTTCAACTACGAGATGTTCCTCGACGAGAATGGCGAGAAGATCTCGAAGTCGAAGGGCAACGGGCTCAGCCTCGAGCAGTGGCTGACCTATGGCCCCGAGGAATCACTGGCGTTCTACGCGTATCGCGAGCCGAAGAAGGCGAAGTCGCTCCACATGGGCGTGATTCCTCGCGCGGTGGACGAATATTGGCAATTCCGCGGCAATTATGCGGGCCAGGACCTGAAGCAGAAGCTCGGCAACCCGGTGCACCATATTCACGACGGCAAGCTGCCGACGGGCGAGCTGCCGGTGACGTTCGGGCTGCTGCTCAACCTCGTCGGCGTGATGGGCGATGCGAGCAAGGAGCAGGTCTGGGGCTATCTGGCCAATTACGTGCCCGATGCGTCGGCGGCGAAATACCCCGAGCTCGACCGACTGATCGGCTATGCGCTGGCGTATAGCCGCGATTTCGTCGCGCCGACGCTGAAGCGCCGCGCGCCCGAGGGTGTGGAGGTCGCGGCGCTGGAGCGGCTCGATGCGGAACTCGCCGCGTTGCCGGCGGAGGCGAGCGCGGAAGACATCCAGAACATCGTCTACGAAATCGGCAAGACCGGCGGGTTCGAAAACCTTCGCGACTGGTTCAAGGCGCTGTACGAGACGTTGCTTGGGTCCGAGCAGGGCCCGCGGATGGGCAGCTTCATCGCGTTGTACGGGGTGGAGAACTCGCGGAAGCTGATTGCGGAAGCGTTGGCTCGGTAAGGCTGCTCGGGCAGACAGATCCACCCCGGCGGAGGCCGGGGCCCAATTGGGATACGCGCTTAACGGAGCGCAACGTGTCGTTACTCTGACCTTTCCAATTGGGCCCCGGCCTTCGCCGGGGTGGTGTTTGAGGCATCCGATCTCGCGCGCCGGCTAGACGAAAGCAGTGGAACATATTAGCAACAAGCCCGCCTCCTCCGATTCGAAATCCGGCATGTTTCATCGACCGATCGCCCGTCATCGCCTGTTCTTCGCGATCCGCCCACCACTGCCGCTTGCGCGCCAGATTACTGCCGCAGCGGTGTGGTTCGAAACCGACGGAGACAAGCTGCGCCCCGAGCATCTTCATGTCACGATCGACATTCTCGACGACTGCGACCGCGTCTCGACCGCGTTGGAACGCGACCTGAAGGCGATCGGCGATGCGGTCGAGGCAGCACCGTTCGCCCTCCAGTTCGACACCGCGGTTGGTAGCGATCGCTCCATCGCACTGCGTCCGCGCCACAAGAACGCCTCGCTCGCCGCACTGCATCAACGGATTGCGGTGGCACGCGAGGCGGCAGGGCTACGCGCCCGCGCAGGCTATCAGTTCAGCCCGCACATGACGCTCGGCTACCGCGACGGCGCGCCGTTCACGCAAACCATCGCGCCGATCGGCTGGGCCGCGGACGCATTCGTACTGGTCCACAGTTATGTCGGCCGGACGCGCCACGATGTGATCGGCCGCTGGCTGCTGAACGGCGACGACGATCGGCAACTGGCGCTGTTCTAGGCGCTCGAATTTGCCGAACGCGCGCGACCCGGTAGGACCCATAGGGCGATCGGTCGGTTCTTCCCCCGTGACCGCTCACCAAGGAGCAACGATGCGACTGTTCTTCGACGAGTCCCAGCGGACCCACGCACCAGTCTGGGAACTGCACAACGGCGCATTCACGGCCTATGCGGAGGCTCCCGCGCGCGTCGATGCGATCCTGCGCGCGCTCGGTCCGGTCGAGGCGCCGGAAGATCGCGGCGAGGCGCCGATCCTAGCCGTCCACCCCGCGCCATACGTCGCGTTCCTAAAGGACGCGGCGCGACTGTGGCGCGAAGCCGGACGCGAGGGCGACGCGATCCCCTACACCTTCCCGATCCGTGGTCGCCGGCCGCTCGACCTCACCCGCATCGACGCGCTCATCGGCGCGCATAGCTTCGACGCGACCACGCCGATCACCCCGCAGACCTGGGCCGCCTCCTATGGCAGCGCCCAGTCCGCGCTCGCCGCGACGCACGCGGTCCTCGACGGCGACCGCACCGCGTTCGCGCTCTGCCGCCCGCCCGGCCATCACGCCGGCGCGGATTATTGCGGTGGATACTGCCACCTCAACACCGCCGCGATCGCCGCCCAAGCCGCGCTCGACGCCGGTGTCGCGCGCGTCGCGATTCTCGATATCGACTATCACCACGGCAACGGCACGCAGGATATCTTCTACACGAGAGGCGACGTGTTCTACGCCTCGGTCCATGCCGATCCGAAGACCGACTATCCCTTTTACTGGGGCCACGCAGAGGAAACCGGCGAAGCCAACGGACTTGGTACGACGCTGAACCTGCCCCTCCCGCAAGGCACGCAAATCGACGCGTTCCGGGCCGCGCAGACCACAGCGCTCGACGCGATCGCCGCGTTCGATCCCGGCCTGCTCGTCGTCAGCTTCGGCGCGGACACGTGGGAGGGCGATCCGATCTCGCATTTCAAGCTGACCACGCCCGACTATGCGGTGTTGGCCGCTGACATCGCGGCCCGCGGGTGGCCGACCGTCATCGTCATGGAAGGCGGATACGCAGTCGACGCGCTCGGCCACAACGTCGCGAGTTTCCTGCGTGGCTTCTGAAGCGCCGATTGCGCTGGGCACGCCCGCCTACCGTCGGCTGACGCTGGCGATGTTGTTCGCGGGGTTCTCGACCTTCTCGCTGCTGTATTCGGTGCAGCCATTGCTGCCGCTTTTCGCCGCGCAGTTTGGGCTGACCGCGGAGGGCGCGTCGCTCGCGGTGTCATTAGCGACCGGGCCCTTGGCGATCGGCATCCTGTTTGCCGGGTTCGTGTCCGACCGCGTCGGCCGGCGTCCGCTGATGATCGCGGCGATGTTCGCGGCGGGGGCGCTGACGCTGGCGGCGGCGGTCGTGCCGGGGTGGAGCGGGTTGCTCGTGTTGCGCTTCCTGACTGGTGTTGCGCTCGCAGGCGTGCCGGCGGTGGCGATGGCCTATGTCGCAGAGGAGGTTGATGCGGGCTCGGTCGGTGCGGCGATGGGGCTGTATATCGCGGGCAGCGCGCTCGGCGGGATGGCCGGGCGGCTGGTCGTGAGCATCGTCGCCGATCTCGAAGGCTGGCGCTGGGCGCTGGCCGCGGTCGGCATCGCCGGCCTCGCGATGGCTGAGGCGTTTCGCCGGCTCGCGCCACCCTCGCGCAATTTCACGCCGAGCGTGGGACGGCCGGGGGCGCTGCTGCGGAGTGCCGGATCGCTGTTCACCGATCGCGCAATGCCGCTGCTCTATCTCGAGGCGTTCCTGCTGATGGGCGTGTTCGTCACAATCTATAATTACGCAGGCTTCCGGTTGATGAGCCCGCCCTACGGCCTCAGCCAGGCGGCGGTCGGCGGCGTGTTCCTGCTCTACGTGCTGGGCTCGGTGAGTTCGGCGAAGTTCGGGACGCTCGCCGGACGACTCGGGCGACGGAAGGTCTTCTGGATCCCCGTCGTTCTGCTGATCGTCGGCGTCGCGCTGACCGCGATGACGCCGCTCGTGCTGGTGATCGCGGGGATCGCGGTCGTGACGGTCGGCTTCTTCGGCGCGCATTCGATCGCAAGCGCCTGGGTCGGCAGGCGCGCGCAGGGTTCGCGCGGGCAGGCGGCGGCGTTCTATCTTTTCTTCTATTACATGGGGTCGAGCGTACTGGGATCGGCCGGCGGGTTCGCGTGGACGCATGCCGGGTGGCCGGGGGTGACGGCGTTCTGCCTGTTGCTCGGCGTGGCGGCGTTGGTGATCGGGCTGGTGCTGCGCACGGTGCCGCCGCTCGTGGTGGAGCCTCCTGCGGCGCAGCGGATGCCGGATCCGTGACATCCCTCCATCCGTCATCCCGACCATTCCGTCATACCAGCGAAAGCTGGGATATCATCGTTTGACCCACGTCATCTGATACGGAGGAATACCCCAGCTTTCGCTGGGGTGACGGGATCTGGCGGGTTTGGTCGAAACTCGAGCAACGAGCACTCGCCCCTTCTACCGCGACGCCACGTCCGTCGCATCTACCGGCGGCATACCCACCATTCCCTTCGCGACCGCTTCGACCCGCTCCATGACGCGGAGGACGTTGCCGCCGGACAGTTTCGCCAGATCGCCATCGCTCCACCCCCGCCGCGCCAGTTCCGCGAACAGCAGCGGGTAGCCGTCGACGCCCTTCAAGCCGATCGGCCCCGTCCCCTGAATCCCGTCGAAATCGCCGCCGATCCCGACATGATCGTGACCGGCGATCTTCGCGATGTGCTCGACATGATCGGCGACGGTCGCGGCGGTGACCTGCGGCTCCGGATGCGAGGCGTCCCACGTCACGAGAGGCGCGGGCGATTTGGCGCCGTAGACGTTCGCCGGCACGCCGACCGACTTTGCATAGGCCGAGCGCGCGATGTCCCACGCCCGCCAGTCGGCCGACAGGAACGACGGGTAGAAGTTCACCATCACCACGCCCCCGTTCGCGCCGATCGCGCGGAGCAGGTCGTCGGGAATGTTGCGCGGCGCGTCGGCAATCGCGCGCGCGCTGGAATGGGAGGCGATCACCGGCGCCTTGGTCGCAGCGAGCGCAGCCGCCATCGTCGCGGCGGAGACATGCGACACATCGACGATCATGCCGATGCGGTTCATCTCGGCGACCACCTGCCGTCCAAATTCGCTGAGCCCGTTCGCGCGCGGTGCGTCGGTCGAGCTGTCCGCCCAGTTCAGGCTCTTGCCGTGAGTCAGCGTCATATAGGCGACGCCGAGCGCGCGATATTGGCGCAGCACCGACAGCCGCCCATCGATCTGGTGCCCGCCCTCGACGCCGATCAGCGACGCGATGCGCCCCGCCTTCTCGATCCGTCGGATATCCGCGGCAGTGGTGGCGAGTTCGAACGTCGCCGGGTTCGCGGCGACGAAACGGCGGACGATGTCGATCTCCTCCAGCGTCATCGTGACCGGGGCGGGCGCATCGGCGGGGATGTAGACCGACCAGAACTGACCGCCGACGTGACCTTTGCGCAGACGAGGAATATCGGTCTGGAGCGGGTTTGGCAGCCGCGCAGTGTCGACGGAAAGGTCGACAGACTCGACCTTCGCGTCCTGCAGATTGCGGATTTCCCAAGCGAGATCGTTATGCCCGTCGATCACTGGACTCCGCTCCAGCACCCGCTCGACTCGCCGTGATACGGCAGCGTCCGGGCTCGCCTGCGCGGCCAACAGCAGGAATGCGGCGATCATGTCTTGGTCCCCCGTGGCGTCCGCTCCATCCTGAAGGAGGTGTTCGCGTGCGACAAGCCGGCTAAGGCGCTCGCCGAACGTGAGAAGAGGGGCGGAAGTGGACACGGTAACGGCCGAACCGGCGCGCAAGGCGGATCCCCGCCTCTCCACCGCGATCGCGATCGCGCGGCTGATCGGGATCATGGGAATCGTCTATGTCCACGCCTGGACGGGGCGGACCGCGGAGGAACTGGCGGCGATCGCGTTCAGTTGGCAAGCGGTTCTTCGTACCGTGCTGAGCGAGATGTTCGGGCGTAGTGCGGTGCCGCTGCTCGGGATGATTTCCGGCTGGCTGGTGGTCTCGACCGCGACGCGACAGGGCTATGGCGCGTTCCTGCTCGGCAAGGCGCGGACGATCCTGCTCCCGATGGTCCTGTGGAATGCGATCGCGATTGTGCTGGTCGGGGCGGCGGCAACGTTCGGCGACCTGAAAGCGCCGACGCCGTCAAGCATCGGCTGGACGCTGAACGAACTCGTGCCGCTCGTCCACGCCAACGACATCAACGTGCAGATGCCGTTCTTACGCGATCTTTTCGTGTGCATGATGCTCGCGCCGTTGCTGGTGCGCGCGTCGAGTATCTGGCTGGCGCTGGTTGCTCTGATCGTGGTCGCGTGTAGCGTGTCCGGGGTGCACGTCCCGCTGCTGTTGCGGCCGCAGATCCTACTGTTCTTTACCGCCGGGATCGCGGCGCGGCGGTTTGGCGTGGCGGAACGGGTGGCGGGGTGGCCGGTCGCCCTTTGCGCACTGCCGTTCGTGGTGCTGATCGCGCCGCGACTCTGGACCGCGCTGCTGGGGAACGTTTTCTTCGACGCGCATCCGCATGCGATGGCAGCGTTCGACATATTGTTTCGATTGGCGTCGGCAGTGCTGTTCTGGCGGGTCGCCTGGGCGCTGGCGGGAAGTGGTGTCGCGGACCGGTTGAGGACAACCGAGCGCTACGGCTTTCTGGCGTTCTGCGATCATCTAGTGCTGTTGTGGCTGTTCGGGCCGGTGATCGGGCTGGCGACCGGCGCGTTGGGAGCAGGGCCGTATCCGGCGTATCTGCTGGTCCAGCCGTTGCTGGTGCTCGGCGCCACGGTCGCTCTGGGGCGGGGGTTGATGGCCGTTTCGCCAGCCGTGGCGCGGGTTCTCAGTGGGGGCGGCTGGGGCGGTAGGCATCAGTTACCGCGTGACGGCGGATCGAGCTGGTTCACCCATTCCTGGTTGTGGACGACGGTCGAGCGGACCGGTTTCCCCGCAGCATCGAGCCAGGGGCGGTAGCGAAAACGCAGTTCGATCAGGCGGCACGTGGTCGCATCGAGCACGCCGTTTCCGCTGGAGCGCGTGACCATGCAGTGCGTGACGCTGCCATCGGTCTCGACGGTGTAGCGCACACCGACGATCCCGCCCGCGCCGATCACCGCCTCCGCGTTGGGGAAATCCTTGTTCTTGAAGCGGCCTTTGAGAAGGCGGGGCGGGGTTTCGGCGCCACCGTCGCCGCCGCCATTCCCGAACCGGCCGCTGCCCGTGCCGTTGCCTTCTCCCCCTGCCCCGGTGCCTGGTCCGGGGACGGGCGCGGCGCCGGTGGTGGCGTCGCTGCCGGGGCCGGGCTTGAGCGCGGCGATGACCGGTGGTGGCGGCGCGATCGGCGGCACGATCGGTTTGGGGACGACGACTTCGGTCGCCTTGGAGCGCAGGTTCGCAGGGGACGCTGCGCCTTCGGGGCGATGGCTTTTCGCGGGGCGGGGGACGATCTTTTCGGGCGGCGGCGGTGGTGGCGTGGGACCGACGGCGAAGGTTTTCGGTGCGTCGGGGATTGCGCCGGGGATGCTCACGCCGAGACCCAGGACCAGTGCATAGCCGATGACGGCGCAGAGTAGCGCCGCGCTAGCCGCGGATATCAGGCGGTCGCGCGGGTTCGAGTGGGCGCCGTACATGCTGGGTAATTGGGGAGGCGTGTGGGAGGCGGCAACTGGCTGGCGGCGGGAACCATCGCGATCAGAAGGTCCGCCCTTCCGGGGTTCGTTGGTAGGCGGCAGGGTATAGACTTCGACTGGCGCGCTTGGTTTTCGACGCAGAGCCTGCCGATCTCACCAGCACCTCCCCGGCGAAGGCCGGGGTCCAGGTGGAAAGGTTGCTGTAACGAAGCGCTACGCTCCATGAGCGACGTCGCCCAACTGGGCCCCGGCCTCCGCCGGGGTAGTGCTTGCTTGGGTGCGAATAGACCTCATTTTGTCGCGTATCGGTTCGGCGTCGGCAGACCTGTACGTTCGGCAGACACTAGAACGGGCGGCGCGACCAAGTCACACCGCCCGTTCTTGGCACGCGCCGCGGGAGTAAATCCCGCGTCGTCGGTCGGCGCTGGAGCGCCGCCGGCCGGGCTTGCTGTTGCGCTTGGCTTCGCCTTGCGCAGCGGCGTTGCCTACAGCTTCGCCGTCAACTCCGGCACGATCTTGAACAGATCGCCGACCAAGCCGATGTCCGCGACCTGGAAGATCGGCGCATCCTCGTCCTTGTTGATCGCGATGATGACCTTCGAGTCCTTCATCCCTGCGAGATGCTGGATCGCGCCCGAGATGCCGACCGCGACATACACTTCCGGCGCGACGATCTTGCCGGTCTGGCCGACCTGATAGTCGTTCGGCGCGTAGCCTGCGTCGACCGCGGCGCGCGAGGCACCGACACCGGCGCCTAGCTTGTCCGCGAGCGGATCGATCGTCGCATGGAACTGCTCGCTCGAAGCCAGCGCACGGCCGCCCGAGACGATGATCTTCGCGCTGGTCAGTTCGGGACGCTCGTTCTTGGCGATCTCCGAGCCGGCGAAGGTCGACAGACCCTTGTCGCCGGTCGACGCGACCGCTTCGATCTCGCCCGAGCCACCCTCGGTCGCAGCCTTGGCGAACGCCGTGCCGCGGACCGTGATGACCTTCTTCGCGTCGCTCGACTGCACCGTCGCGATCGCGTTGCCCGCGTAGATCGGCCGCGTGAACGTGTCTTCGCTCTCGACCGACAGGATGTCGCTGATCTGCATGACATCGAGCAGGGCTGCCACGCGCGGGGCGATGTTCTTGCCGTGCGTGGTCGACGGCGCGACGAACGCATCGTGGCTGGCCATCAGCTCGACGATCAGCGGCGCGACGTTCTCGGCGAGCGCATGCGCGAACGCGGTGTCGTCGGCGACATGCACCTTGCCGACGCCGGCGATCTTTGCGGCCGCGGCAGCAACGCCGTCGACGCCCTGGCCGACGACCAGCAGATGGACTTCACCGAGCTGCGAGGCGGCCGTAACCGCCGACAGCGTGGCATCCTTGACGGCCTGACCGTCATGTTCGACCCAGACGAGCGTCTTCACTTGGCGACTCCCATTTCCTTGAGCTTGCCGACCAGCGCGTCGACATCGGCGACCTTGATCCCGGCCGAGCGCTTGGCGGGCTCGACCACCTTCAGCGTGGTCAGGCGCGGCGTCACGTCGACGCCGAAATCGGCCGGCGTCTTCTGCGCCATCGGCTTCGACTTCGCCTTCATGATGTTAGGCAGCGAGGCATAGCGCGGCTCGTTGAGGCGAAGATCTGTGGTGATGATCGCGGGCAGCTTCAGCGTGTCCGTCTCGGCACCGCCATCGACTTCGCGCGTCACGTTGACCGAGCCGTCGGCGATCTCGACCTTCGACGCGAACGTGCCCTGGCCCCAGTTGAGGAGGCCGGCGAGCATCTGTCCGGTCTGGTTGTTATCGTCGTCGATCGCCTGCTTGCCGAGGATCACGAGGTCGGGCTTTTCTTCCTCGACGATCTTGGCGAGGATCTTGGCGACGCCCAACGGCTCGACCTTGGTCTCGCTGACGACGAGGATCGCACGGTCGGCACCCATCGCGAGCGCGGTGCGGAGCGTTTCCTGCGATTTCTGCTCGCCGATCGAGACGACGACGATCTCGGTCACGCCCTTGTCCTTGAGGCGGATTGCTTCCTCGACCGCGATCTCGTCGAACGGGTTCATGCTCATCTTGACGTTCGCCAGATCGACGCCCGTTCCGTCCGCCTTCACGCGGGGCTTCACGTTGTAGTCAAGCACGCGCTTGACCGGCACCAGCACCTTCATCGGGGTTCCTTCCAAGGTGAATCTATTCGTTTCGCCCGCTGGTTACCCGGCGGCGTTGGCCGGACAGATGGCGGTTTCGCGTCATTTTCGCAAGTCCGGTATGGAAACATCGCTATGCCGTAGCGTCACGGCGAGATGCCGATCGGACCACCTGCCGAACAGTGTGCGACATCAACGAAAAAGGGCCCGGACGTTTCCGTCCGAGCCCCTCTTTTCGCAGAATCAGTATGCGTCGTCGACAGCGGTTAAGCCGCGACCTTCTGCACCTCTGCGACGATCTTCTTCGCGGCATCGCCAAGGTCGTTTGCCGGGACGATCGCGAGGCCGGAGTTCGCGAGGATCTCCTTGCCCTTCTCGACATTCGTGCCTTCGAGACGGACGACGAGCGGCACCGAGAGGTTCACTTCCTTCGCCGCGGCGACGATGCCGTCGGCGATGATGTCGCACTTCATGATGCCGCCGAAGATGTTGACGAGGATGCCCTTCACGTTCGGATCCGCGAGGATGATCTTGAACGCCGCCGTCACCTTCTCCTTGTTGGCGCCGCCGCCGACGTCGAGGAAGTTGGCCGGGAACATGCCGTTGAGCTTGATGATGTCCATCGTCGCCATCGCGAGGCCGGCGCCGTTGACCATGCAGCCGATGTCGCCATCGAGCTTGATGTAGGCGAGGTCGTACTTCGACGCCTCGAGCTCGGCGGGATCTTCCTCGGTCTCGTCGCGCAGTTCGAGCAGGTCCTTGTGGCGGAACAGCGCGTTGCCGTCGAACGCGACCTTCGCGTCGAGCACCATCAGCTTGCCGTCGTTGGTGACTGCGAGCGGGTTGATCTCGATCTGCTCGGCATCGGTGCCCATGAACGCATCATACAGCTTCGACGCGGTGTTCGCGGCCTGCTTGGCGAGATCGCCGGTCAGCTTCAGCGCGGCAGCGACGGCACGGCCGTGATGCGGCATGAAGCCGGTCGCCTGGTCGATGTCGATCGACTGGATCTTCTCGGGCGTGTCGTGCGCGACCGCCTCGATGTCCATGCCACCTTCGGTCGAGACGACCATCATCACCCGGCCGGTGGTGCGGTTGAGCGTCAGCGCGAGGTAGAATTCCTTGTCGATGTCGACGCCGTCGGTGACGTACAGGCGGTTGACCTGCTTGCCCGCGTCACCCGTCTGGATCGTGACGAGCGTGTTGCCGAGCATGTCGGTCGCGGCCGCGCGAACCTCGTCCTCGGTCTTGGCGAGGCGGACGCCGCCCTTGGCATCTGGGCCCAATTCGACGAACTTGCCCTTGCCGCGGCCGCCGGCGTGGATCTGCGCCTTGACGACATAGAGCGGTCCGGGAAGCTTCTTCGAGGCCTCGACGGCCTCCTCGACGGTCAGTGCCGCGAAACCGGCAGGCACGGGGACGCCGAACTTGGCCAGCAGTTCCTTGGCCTGGTATTCATGGATGTTCATCGGGAAGGCTCCACGCAATTTTTAGGAAACTCGGGAATTGGTTGGGCGTAAAGCACAGGGCGGCCAGCAAATCCACCCTTAAGGCATATGCACTTGCGTCTCGTTCTCAATAGACGCGTATCGGGCTGAGTTGATCTGGTTTTCTTGGGACAATTCGCCTTTCGCCGTCGCGCCTTACCGCCCCTATATGCAGGGCATGGCGATCTGGCTCGGCATCCTGCTGTTCCTCGGACCGTGATCGGCATGGAGGCGTTCGCCTATGCCGCGCACCGCTGGGTGATGCATGGCTTCGGCTGGTTCCTGCATGAAAGCCACCACCGTGCGCGCCATGGCAATTGGGAATTGAACGACCTCTACGCGGCGATCTTCGCGGTGCCGTCGTTCGTGCTGCTGCTCGGCGGCGTGCAGCTCGGCTGGTGGCCGGGGTTCGCGTGGATCGGCGCGGGAATCGCGGCCTATGGCGCGATCTATTTCGGGTTCCATGACGTGATCGTGCACCAGCGCATTCCGACCCGGTATCTGCCCAAGTCGAAATACATGAAGCGGATCGTCCAGGCGCACCGGCTCCACCACGTCGTCGAGACGAAGGAGGGCAATGTCAGCTTCGGCTTTCTGGTTGCACCCAAGCCCGAGGATCTGAAGGCCGAACTCAAGCGGCGATCGCGTGCGGGGATTCGCGCGCCGGCCCGGTCACGGGCGGCTGCATCCCAAGCTGCCGAATCGTAGGGCGTTTGGAGAATAGTAACCACTTGGGGAGCAGTGTCCCGGACATGACACAGCCCGTCCCCATCCCTCCCGCCGAACCGAAGGGCGAGGAACTCCGCCAGGCGCTACGCAAGGCCGTCAAGATGCGCGCGCACCTGCGCGATCGGGGCCAGACGCGATTCGAAATCGAGGTGACCGACCTGTCGCTTTCGGGATTTCGCGCGGAGACTAGCTTTACGTTGTGGCCGGGGACCGTGGTGTGGCTGACCCTGCCGGGTCTGGCGGCGCTGGAGGCGGTGGTCGCGTGGCGTGACAAGTTCAAATATGGCTGCGCATTCGCCAAGCCGCTGCACCCTGCGGTGTTCGATCACATCGTTGCGCTGAGCCAGCGATAGGACGCTAGCTTGTTCTCCTGCGAACGCAGGAGCCCAGGATTACTCCGCCCCGGCTTTGGTTACCCTGAATTCCGCGTCCGCAGGAAAACAGCTAGGGACGTCGGCAAAGCCGTCGTCGGTCGGTTCGGTGTTCCCGAACCGCCGGCCGATCCGGACGCTGCTCGCTATCGAGCACCGGCGCGGACATTGCCGCGCCTGCGTCCGTCTTCAGTCGAACAAACTCGACACGCTCGTCTCGTCCGCGATCCGCTTGATCGCCTCGCCGAGCAGCGGCGCGATCTGGAGATGGCGGATTTTGCCATGCGCGCCCTTGATGACGTCGTGGTTGCCGATCGAGTCGGTGATTACCAATTCGCGCAGCTCCGAGCCTTCGACTCGCGCCACCGCACCGCCCGACAGCACGCCGTGCGTGACATAAGCGACCACGTCCTCGGCACCCGCTTCCTTTAGCGCCGCCGCCGCGTTGCACAGCGTCCCCGCCGAATCGACGATATCGTCGATCAGGATGCAGAAGCGCCCCTCGACCTCGCCGATGATGTTCATCACCTCCGACTCGCCCGCGCGCTCGCGGCGCTTGTCGACGATCGCGAGCGGCGCGTTGTCGAGCCGCTTGGCGAGCACACGCGCACGCACCACGCCGCCGACGTCGGGCGACACGACCATCAGATTCTTGCCCTTGAACCGCGCGAGGATGTCCGCCGACATCACCGGCGCCGCGTAGAGATTGTCGGTCGGGATATCGAAGAACCCCTGGATCTGGCCGGCATGCAGGTCGACCGACAGGACGCGGTTGGCACCGGCGACGGTGATCAGGTTGGCAACCAGCTTGGCCGAGATCGGCGTGCGCGGACCCGGCTTCCGGTCCTGCCTCGCGTACCCCATGTACGGGATAACCGCGGTAATTCGCCGCGCCGACGCACGCTTGAGCGCGTCGATCATGATCAGCAATTCCATGAGGTTGTCGTTGGCGGGATAGCCGGTGGACTGGATCACGAACACGTCCTCGCCGCGGACATTCTCGTTGATCTCGACGAACACCTCCTCGTCCGCGAACCGCCGCACGCTGACGTCGGTCAGCGGAATCTCGAGATAGGCGGAGATTTCCTGCGCCAGCGGCAGGTTCGAATTGCCGGTCATCAGTTTCATGAAGCTATTTCCCGCTCGATATTCCGCACCCCTTAGGCGCAGCTTTCCGTTGGTGGAAGGGTTTGCCCGTCGCCGCGCCGCTCCGTACAGCGGCGGGATGACCGTGATCACTCGTTTCGCCCCCTCGCCCACCGGCCGCCTGCATGTCGGCAACATCCGCACCGCGCTCCACAACTGGATGTTCGCGCGGGCCAATGGCGGCAAGTTCGTGCTCAGGATCGACGATACCGATCCGGAACGCAGCGAAGAGCGTTTCGTCGATGCGATCCGCGCCGATCTCGACTGGCTCGGGATGACGCCCCATGCGGAGGAGCGGCAGTCTGCACGGTTCGCGTTGTACGAGGCGCGGTTCGCGGACCTGGTCGCGAGCGGGCATGTGTATCCGGCGTACGAGACGACGCAGGAGCTCGACCTGAAGCGGAAAATCCAGGCCGGGCGCGGGTTGCCGCCGATCTACGATCGCGCAGCGTTGGCGTTGACCGAGGAGGCCCGCGCTAAGCTGGAGGCGGACGGCGTGAAACCGCACTGGCGGTTCAAGCTCGATCACGACTCGGCGATCGCGTGGGACGATTTGATCCGCGGCGTGGCGCATTTCGAGGCGAAGACGATGAGCGATCCGGTCATCCGGCGCGCGGATGGGTCCTGGCTGTATATGCTGCCCTCGGCGATCGACGATGCCGAGATGGGCGTGACGCACGTCGTGCGCGGCGAGGATCACGTGTCGAACACCGCGCTCCAATTGCAGATGTTCGCCGCGCTCGGTGTCAGGCCCCCACGGTTTGCGCATGAGGCGTTGCTGACAGGTGCGGAGGGCAAGCTGTCGAAGCGGCTTGGCTCGCTCGGCGTCGATCATTTCCGCGAGGTCGGGATCGAACCGCAGGCGGTGCGCGCGCTGCTGGCGCGGATCGGGACGAGCGACCCGGTCGAGCCGATCGCCGACGCCGCGCCGCTGATCGCGGGCTTCGACTTTGCGCGGTTCGGGCGCGCGCCAGCGCGGTTCGACGAGGCGGAATTGTCGGCGCTGAACGCGCGGATTTTACACGCGCTGCCGTTCGAAGCGGTGGCTGAGCGGTTGCCCGAGGGGATGAATGTGGCGGCCTGGGAGGCGGTGCGGCCGAACCTCGTGACGCTGGCGGATGCGGCGGATTGGTGGAGGGTGATCGAGGGACCGATCGTGGTCGAGGGCGACGTGGAGGCCGAGTATCTCGATCAGGCGCTGACAGCGGCGGGGGAGATCGATTGGTCGAGCGACCCTTGGCACGCGCTGACTGCGCGGCTGAAGGCGGAGACCGAGCGGAAGGGCAAGGCGCTGTTCCTGCCGTTGCGCCGTGCGCTGACCGGGCGCGATCATGGGCCGGACATGGCGGCCTTGCTGCCGTTGATCGGGCGCGAGCGGGCTTTGGAGCGACTCGCAGCGCGGTGATCTCGCGGTCACCGACAAAGTTCGACCCGTAAAAGCATGTTCTCCCGCGAAGGCGGGAGTCCAGTCTGGGCTCCCGCCTTCGCGGGAGAACAAGAAGGGCGGGCCGGCGGTCGATCCGAGCGAATCGGATCATCCCTCGTCGCGATAGGGAAGCCCCACCCCTTCCCAAGCACCACCCCGGCGAAGGCCGGGGCCCAGTTGGAAAGGTCGCAGTAACGAAGCGCCGGCTTCAGTTAGCAACGTCCCCCAACTGGGCCCCGGCCTCCGCCGGGGTGGTGGATGTATCGACGATAGGTGCTGCCCAACTGGCCGAACCCGCACGTCAGACCTGTCCGTCGTGTCCGTCGTGTCCGTCGTGTCGCGGACGTCACTGGCGCCGATCAGACGCCGATTCGAAAGCACCCGCCTCGCCCCCCCAACCCCCTTGCCTCTGAAATGTAATGATGTACCATCCCAAACGGCGGTACCTATCTCGCCGCCATCCTCAAGGAGAAACAGGGGAGACGGACCATGTACGCGGATCGACCAAACCGGACGGGCGGATTCAATCCCGGGAGCCTCGGCGTCGCGCTGGCTATCAACTGCGCGGTGATCGGAGCCTTGTTCTTCGCGGCGCCTAACGTGCTGCCGTTCGTGCCCGACAAACCGCTCATAACCTATGTGCCGTACACTCCGCCGCCGCCACCCGAACCGGTGCCGCCCGCCGACCCGCTGATCCGCCAGCAACCGCGTCCCGCCCCACGTCCTGATGCGCCGATCACAATAGTGCAGATACCGCAAACCGACGGCTTCACGGTCGCCCCCGATCCGCTCCCCTACACGCTGCCGATCGGCATCGAAGGCACCGGAACAGGCACCGTCACGGTCGATCCGCCAAAGCCTGCCCCCGTGTTCGTCCAGCCGGGCATCGACCCACGCTACGCCGCCGATTTCCAGCCGAGCTATCCATCCGAGGAACGCCGCGCCGAACGCGAGGGTCGCGTCGTCGTCCGCGTGCTCGTCGGCACCGACGGCCGGGTGAAACAGGTCGAGCGGGTCAGCGCGACGACCGACACCTTCTACCGCGCGACGCTGGAGCGGGCGCTGGCGAAGTGGCGGTTCAAGCCGGCGACGCGCGACGGCGTCCCGGTAGAGGCGTGGCGATCGATGGCGCTGACCTTCGTGCTTCAGAACTAAAGCTTGAGAGGTGCGGGGCTGGCCTAGCCGGCTCCGTCCCCCTATCTTGGCGCGCATGGGCTTTTTCAGTCGCTTCACGCCGATCGTCGCCTATCGCGACCTGCGGCTTTTCCTCAGCCAGCGCCGGCCGTACGAACTCATCTTTCTCGTGGCCGCGCTCGGCGTCACCAGCTTCCTGATCTACGCGTTCATGAAGGATTCGTACGTCGAGAAGGAATATCGCCCGAAGATCATCTATGTCGAGCAATGGCCCGCGGATCGCACCGACGCGCAGATCGTCGCGCAGCAAAAGATCGACGCGCCGATCAAGGCCAAGGCGCTCGCCGAGCAGAAGGCCCGCGAGGATGCGCAGCGCGCCTCGTTCAAGCGACTCGACGACAAGCTGAAGGCGATGGGGATCTGACCGACTCGCGCTGGATAGGCGCCGCGTTGGCGCTCGCCGAGCGCGGTCGCGGCAGGACGGCGCCCAATCCCAATGTCGGCTGCGTGATCGTGCGCGACGGTCGCGTCGTCGGGCGCGGCTGGACGCAGGCGGGCGGGCGTCCGCATGCCGAGGCGATGGCGCTGGCTGAGGCTGGTGCGAAAGCGCGAGGCGCCACCGCCTACGTCACGCTCGAGCCCTGCGCGCATCGATCGTCACGCGGGCCGGCCTGCAGCGACTTGCTGATCGAGGCTGGCGTGGCGCGAGTCGTCGCAGCGCTTGAGGATCCCGACGCTCGAACGGCCGGCCGGGGGTTCGCGCGGCTTCGGGCAGCAGGCATCATCGTCACGCGCGGCATTCGCTCGGACGAGGCCCGCCGTTCGATGGCCGGCTTCCTGACGCGGCAGGCGCTTGGCCGCCCCCATGTCACCTTGAAGCTGGCCACCTCGCTCGACGGCTGTATCGCGATGGCGGACGGATCGAGTCGCTGGATCACCGGCCCGGAGGCGCGGGCGCACGCCCATATCGAACGGAGTCGGCACGAAGCGATTCTCGTCGGGCGCGGCACGTACGAGGCCGACGCACCGCGACTCGACGTGCGATTGCCGGGCTTGGAAGAGCGCGCGCCGAAGCGCGTACTCCTGTCGACCAAGCTTACCGTTTCCCCCTCCCCTTCCCCCGTCATTCCAGCGAAAGCTGGAATATCCCCGTTGCCGGCCACGACGGAGCCTCACGGGGAGACCCCAGCTTTCGCTGGGGTGACGGAATTGGGGCGGGTGACAAAATAACGATTGCAGACGGAATGATCGTGGAGCGAGGAGTTGGAGCAGATGGCCACGCAAATTGGACCGTCATCCCCTCCCCTTCCGACATCGCCACCCTCCCCAATACCGACCACATCCTCGTCGAAGGCGGCGCGGCCGTAGCGTCGGCGTTCCTGTCCACGGACTTGGTCGACCGTATCCTCCTCTACCGTGCACCGATCCTGATCGGCGGCGGCAAACACGCACTCCGCGACATCGGCCTCACCGACCTGACCGAAGCGCATGGTCGCTGGGCGGTCGTCGATGCGCGGCAACTTGGCATGGACAGGCTCGAGGTCTACGAGCGCGAACGAAACGAGGCATAATGTTCACCGGAATCGTCACCGATATAGGCACCGTTACGCGCGTGGAGTCACCAGGCGATACGCGCGTCGTCGTCGCGACCGCCTATGATACCGCCACCGTCGATCTCGGCGCGTCGATCTCCTGCTCGGGCGTCTGCCTGACTGTCGTCGATAAAGGCCCCAGCTGGTTCGCGGTCGACGTCTCCGGCGAGACGATCAGCCGCACCGCCGAGGACCAGTGGACCGAAGGCCGGAAGTTCAACCTCGAACGCGCGATGAAGCTCGGCGACGAACTCGGCGGTCACATCGTCACGGGGCATGTCGACGGCCTCGGCACCGTCGTCGCGGTCAGTGAGGAAGGCGGCTCGCACCGCGTCACGATCCGTGCCGGCGCCGACATCGCGCCGTTCATCGCGCCCAAGGGTTCGGTCACCGTCGACGGCGTCTCGCTCACCGTGAACACCGTTCAGGACATCGATGGAGAGGTCGAGTTCGGCCTCAACATCATCCCGCATACCTGGAGCGTCACCACGCTCGGGACGATCCACGTGGAACAGTCGGTCAACATCGAGATCGACGTCCTCGCCCGCTACCTCCAAAGAATGGAGCATTACCGTGCCTCTGCCCGCTGAGCTTGCCCGTCTGAAGCACGGCTATCTGTCGAGCCCCGAAGAGATCATCGACGAGGCGCGCAATGGCAGGATGTTCATCCTGGTCGACGACGAGGATCGCGAGAACGAGGGCGACCTCGTCATCCCCGCGCAGATGGCGACGCCGGAGAAGATCAACTTCATGGCCAAATATGGCCGTGGCCTGATCTGCCTCGCGCTGACCCGCGACCGCACCGAGGAACTCGGGCTCGAACTGATGAGCCGCAACAACGGCACCCGGCACGAGACCGCGTTCACCGTTTCGATCGAGGCGCTCGAAGGCGTTACCACCGGCATCTCGGCCGCCGATCGTGCGCGCACTATCGCGGTGGCGGTCGATGCGACCAAGGGCAAGCCGGACATCGTCACCCCCGGCCACGTCTTCCCGCTGGTGGCGCGCGACGGCGGCGTGCTGATCCGCGCCGGCCATACCGAGGCGGCGGTCGACGTCGCGCGGCTCGCCGGGCTCAACCCCTCGGGGTGATCTGCGAGATCATGAACGAGGACGGCACGATGGCGCGGATGGACGACCTCGTCACCTTCGCGCAGTTCCACAACGTCAAGATCGGCACGATCCGCGACCTGATCGCCTATCGCCGCCGCCACGATCACCTCGTCGAGAAGCGTGCCGAGGCCAAGTTCACCTCCGAATGGGGTGGCGACTGGAGCGCGCTGACGTTCTGGAACAAGGCGACCGGCACCGAGCAGGTCGCGCTGGTCAAGGGCAAGATCGACCCGGCCAAGCCGACGCTCGTCCGCATGCACGCGCTGTCGCCCTTCGCGGACATCTTCGGCGAATCGGGCGATCGTGGCCGTATCCTCGCGCGCTCAATGCAGATGATTGCCGACGAAGGCGCCGGCGTGATCGTCGTGATCAACCGTCCGCGCAGCAACACCTTCACCTCGGCGGTGATGAAGAAGGCCGGCGCGGAGATCACCCCGGACATGGAGGAGCTGCGCGACTACGGCGTCGGCGCGATGATCCTGACCGAACTCGGCGTCCACGACATGGTGCTGATCACCAACACGCACCACACGCTGGTCGGCCTCGACGGCTACGGCCTGTCGATCGTCGGCGAGCGCCCGATCGCGTCCCTGAACACCGAAAAGAGCAACTGATGGCGCATCTCCTCATCGTCGAAGCCCGGTTCTACGATCACCTCAACGACCTGCTGATCGAGGGCGCGAAGGCCGCGATCGAAGCCGCCGGCCACACGCACGAGACGATCACGGTGCCCGGCGCGCTCGAAGTCCCCGGCGCGATCGCGCTGGCGGCCGAGAGCGAGACGTTCGACGCGTATGTCGCGCTGGGCGTCGTGATCCGCGGCGAGACCTATCATTTCGAGATCGTCGCGGGCGAGAGCGCACGCGGGATCATGCAGCTTACGATGGACGGCCTGGCGATCGGCAACGGCATCCTGACCACCGAGAACGAGGCTCAAGCGCTAACGCGCGCACGTCCGACCGAGGGCGACAAGGGCGGCGGTGCCGCAAACGCGGCGCTGGCGATGCTGGCGCTGAAGGACCGCTTCCTCGCGTGAGACATGCGTGGGTGAGGTGATCAACCTGCGGCTTGCACGGAAGCAGCGGGCTCGGGCCGATGCCGCGGTGCGCGCGAACCAGAACCGGCGGGTGTTTGGACGGACGACCGCGGAGAAGGCAGCGGAAGCGGCTGTGAAGGCTCGGATGGACAGGACGCTGGATGATGCAAAGCTAGAAAGCCCCGCACCCGACAAACCTCCGGAATAACCTCAACGTCACCCTTCCCCTGACTAAGGATGAGCGTGGTACTCAGCGTTGTCCCTCGTAATTCTCTTCGCGAACGCCGCGTCTGCGATCCTCCCCCGCCAGGGGGAGGATCGTTTGAGTGGCGTCGTGCGGCACGATGCCCTTCCTTGTTCTCCCGCGAAGGCGGGAGCCCAATCTGGATCCCCGCCCTCGCGGGGAGACAAATCCTAGGATAGCGGCCGACGCCGCACTCTCCGCCGCCCCACCGCAGGAACGTCGCGACCCCCGCGCCGTTATGCCCCCGTAACAAAGGGGCGATCATGATTTCGGATGCGAATGCGACGCTGCTCGCCAAGCTCGGCTTTGCCGCGCGCGGGGTGGTCTATATCCTCGTCGGATGGTTCGCGATCGATGCGGCGCTGCACGGTGGCGAGATCGCCGACAACCAGGGTGCGATCGGATCGATGGCGGGCGGGCCGCTCGGCCCCGTACTGCTGGCGATCGTCGCGGCGGGGCTGCTCGGCTACGCGATCTGGCGGTTGACCGAAGCCGCAGCGAACCCGGAGCAGATCACCCGCGATGCCAAGGGAAGTCTCAGGCGGATCGGCCATGTTGTCAGCGGCATCGCGCACTTGATACTCGCCTGGACTGCGACCCGGCTCGCACTCGATCTGGGCAAGGGCAAGATTGCCGTCTCGCCTGGCGACGAGAGCGCACGCGACTGGACCGCGTTGCTGCTCGACCAGCCCGCCGGCCGTATCCTGGTCGGCGCGGTCGCGATCGGGATCCTCGTCGCCGCATTCCAGCAGGCGCAGAAGGCGTGGCGCGGCGACTTCATCCACGACTTGCGCGGCGATGCCCCCGCCCCCGGCTATGTCTGCACGATGGGAAGGATCGGCTACGGCGCGCGCGCGCTCGTGTTCCTGATCGTCGCAGGGCTGTTTGGCCTCGCCGCCTGGACCGCGCATGCCAGCGACGCAGGCGGCGTGGCGGAGGCTTTGGAACGACTACAATCGCAACCGGGCGGCAAGTGGCTGCTCATGCTGACCGGGATCGGTCTGGCGCTGTTCGGCGCGTACAGCCTGATCGAGGCACGCTTTCGCCGGCTCCACGTCGACCTGCCGGGCACCGATTGAACCGCACGACAGCATATCGTTAAGATGCGGCGCTTAACGAAGATCAGTATGTACACGATTACCTTCGACGTTCCGACCAAGACGCTCACCATTGTTACCGAAGGGTTCTGGTCGCTAGCGACGACTGCGGCATTCTCCGCCGAGCTGCTCGCGCGGGGCACCGCTGCTCGCCTGTATCACGGCCGGTTCGTCGTGCTCGCCGACCTGCGCAAGGCGGCGATCCAGCCGTTGAAGGTGGTCGATGCGCTGGAGGCGATGATGCCCAAGGCGCTCAAGGTGACGTCCGCGCCGATCGCGGCGGTGGTCGCCTCGCATCTCGCCAAGCTCCAGACCGAACGCTATCTCAAGGCCGAGAACTGCCGGACCTTCCTCGATATCGACGAGGCGAAGGCGTGGCTTGCGGGCGACGGCCACGCCGCCTGACGGGCTTTCAGTCCTGCGGTGCGGTCTCGAGCAACGCCGCCTCGACCTCTTCGACCGTGATGCCGAACGCGCCAGCGAGCCCCGACAAGGACGCGCCTCGATCGGCGAGCGTGCGGATTCTGGCAGTATCTACGATCGTCTTGTAGCTGCGCGTGTCGCGGTCGGTCTTTGACTCCGCGCCACTACGCGCGAGCGCGCCCGAACGGCGGCGTTTGGAGATCTTCAGCGCCTCGACGTCGTTGGTCGGCGGCGCATCGAGCCGCGCTTTGATCCGCTGATCCTCCTCGATCCGCCGGCTTTCGCGGGCGCGTTCGCGCTCCTGGGACTGGAGGTCACGCTGGGCGGCTCGCGATTCGGATCGCTGTTCGGACGCGGCCAGCCGCTCCTTCGCGCGCTGCTCGCGGCCGTTGGCGCGCTCCTCCGCCCGCTTTGCGACCCGGTCGGCGGTGCCGGGCATGAGCGGGCCCGTTCCCCTGCCGCCGCTCGGCCAGCCGTTGGTCATTGCATATCCTGTCGTCACCGGTGCGCCGTACGACGCGGAGGCGCGCTGCTAGGCGAGGGCAGCACCGGTGACTAGGGGCTCCACGTCGTCACCCGACCATCCGCCCCCTCGCCGTCACCCCCGTCATCCCAGCGAAAGCTGGGATCTCGCCGTGGGGCGAACGTCGCGAACCACGAGGGATACCCCAGCTTTCGCTGGGGTGACGGTTTTGGGAAGGCTGTCGGAGTAAGGTGCCTTAGTAAGTTGGCGGAGCAAGGCGGCCAAGCAAGGCCGCGACTTGGAGCGGACGGGTTACGCGTTCGCAGTTTCCAGCGCAGGGTAGTCGATATAGCCCTCGGGGCCCTGGCTGTACCACGTCTTCGCATCGTCCTTTGCGAGCGGCGCGCCGGTGCGCAAACGCTCGGGCAAGTCGGGGTTCGCGATGAACGGACGACCGAAGCTGATCGCATCGGCATCACCCGTGTCGAGCTCAGCCTGCGCCTTTTCCAGCGTATCGTAATCCGAGTTCACGATCAGCACGCCCTTGAACACTTTCCGGATCGCCGGGCTGAGCTTTGGCACATCGGTCTTGCCGAACGTGCCGTCGGGGCCGGGCTCGCGCAGTTCGAGGAACGCGATGCCGAGGTCGGATAGCGCCTTGGCGGCGGCGGTGAACAGCGGCTCGGGGTTGCTGTCGTCGACACCCTGCAGAATCACCGTTCGGCGACAGGCGGACGCTGGTGCGGTCAGCTCCTGCGACCGAGATCACGCGCTCGGCGACTTCGCGGAGCAGGCGGACGCGGTTCTCGATCGAGCCGCCGTACTCGTCGGTGCGGAAGTTGGCGTTGTCGCGCAGGAACTGGTCGATCAGATAGCCGTTCGCCGCGTGAATCTGCACGCCGTCAAAGCCGGCCGCGAGTGCGTTCCTGGTCGCCAGCTCGTAGTCGGCCAGCAGGCGCGGGATCTCGTTGGTCTCGAGCGGACGCGCGACCTCGAAGTCCTTCTTGCCCTCGAACGTATGCGCCTGGCCTTCGGTCGCGGTTGCCGACGACGACACGGGCTGCGTCTCGTACACCGACGAATGGCCCTGGCGACCCATGTGCCACAGCTGTGCGACGATCCGGCCACCAGCGGCATGGACCGAGTCGGTGACGGGCTTCCAGGCGGCGACCTGCGCATCGGTCCACAGACCCGGCGCGAACGGCCAGCCAAGACCTTCGCGACTGATGCCGGTGGCTTCCGAGATGATCAGGCCGGCGCTCGCACGCTGCGTGTAATACTCGACCATGATGTCGGTCGGCACCGCATCCCTGTCGGCACGCCCGCGGGTGAGCGGCGCCATGATGATGCGGTTCGGCGCTTCGACGGCACCAAGGGTAATCGGATCGAAAAGGCTAGGCATGGGGGCTCCTTATTGGCCTGACGGGCGGAAGATAGGAGGCTACAGGGCGGCATGCATCGCCCCGACCCGCAAAGATTATCTAGCGTGCCCGATACGCCGCACGGTTTGACGCCGGTTGCGCAAAGTGTTGCTGCGCCGGGACTTATCGCCTTTGCGGCGCTCCTGGTCGCGAACGTCGCGCTGGCGTTCGGGCCGTGGTTCGTGCGCGCGACCGAGGTCGGGCCGGTGGCCGCGGGGTTCTGGCGGCTGACGCTGGCGGTGCCGTTCCTGGTCGTGCTCGCGGTCCAGCAGGGCGCGCGACCGGTCCGGCTCGGGTGGAAATTGTGGGTGGGGCTGCTCGCGGGCGGGGTGTGCTTCGCGGCCGATCTCGGCACCTGGCATCTCGGGATCCTGCGCACCACGCTCGCCAACGCGACGCTGTTCGGCAACGTCGCGACGCTGATCTTTCCGATCTACGGCTTCCTGATCGTACGAAGCTGGCCGACGCGGACGCAAGGGTTCGCGCTGGCGCTGGCGGCGGCAGGCGGCGCATTGCTGCTCGGGCGGTCGTACCAGCTCGATGCGAAGAACCTCGCGGGCGATCTGTTCTGCCTGCTCGCGGGGCTGCTCTACACCGTCTATTTCATCCTGATGGCGCGCGCCCGGGCGACGCTCGCCCCGGTTTCCGCGCTGACCTTGTCGACGCTGGCGGGGATCGTGCCGCTGCTGGTGTTCGCGCTGGCGATGGGCGAACGCGTGCTGCCGACGCACTGGGGGCCGCTGATCGGGCTCGCTTTGTGCAGCCAGGTGCTCGGCCAGGGGCTGATGATCTATGCGCTCGGCCGTTTCACGCCGCTGGTGATCGGGATCGCGCTGCTGATCCAGCCGGTGGTGGCGGGGCTGGTCGGCTGGCTGGTGTATGGCGAGCGGCTCGGGACGGCGGATCTGGTCGGCGTCGTGATGGTCGCGGTCGCGCTGGTGCTCGTGCGTCAGGGCCCTCCCCGCATTACCTCTTGAAGACGCGCTTGATACGCCTGATTTTGGACGGCAGGAGACGGTATGACCCAGGACCTTACGCTCGACGAAATCCGCGCCCTGCTGGCGCCCGGCATCGCCGCCAACGCGGCGTTCGACGGCTGGAGCGACGCCGCGCGCGACATGGCTGCGCAGGCCGAGGGGATCGACACCGACATCGCCGCGCTCGCGTTCAAGGACGGCCCGGTCGACATGATCGACGCGTGGTTCGCGCATATCGACGCCGTCATGCTCGCCGCAGTGCCGCCCGAGCGGTTGGCGGTCATGAAGGTACGCGAGAAGATCACCGCGCTGGTCGAGGCGCGGCTCGACGCAACGTCGATCGATCGCGAATCGCTGCGGCGCGCGCTGGCGATCCTCGCGCTTCCGCAGAATCTTGCGAAGGCTACGCGGCTCGGCTGGCGGACGGTTGACACGATCTGGCGTGCAGCCGGCGATGTCGCGACGGACTATAATTATTACACCAAGCGGACGATCCTGCTCGGCGTGTATGCGTCGACGATCACGGTGTTTCTCGACGACGAGAGCGAGGGCCTCGCTGAAACGCGGGCGTTCCTCGGTCGCCGGATCAATGGGATCATGCAGTTCGAGAAGGCCAAGGCCGGGTTCCTCAAGCGTACCGAACACGGTTTCAGCCTGTCGCGATTCGTTGGCCGCCTGCGCTATCCGACTGCCTGAAGCCACCAATACTTGGCTAAGTGTCTCTGTATCCTAACTTTCATCCGGATGCCGAGACGTCGAGGCGGTCGTAACCCACGACGGTTAGGGCTTCCCTTCCCCGGACGTTACTGATAATCAGTCGCATCATGGACACTCGCCCCGATCGTTCCGTCAGCCTCGAAACGCTGCCTCGCAAGCAGCATGGCATCGTTGCCGCGATCGAATGGGCGCGACTTGCCGATCCCGAGGCGCGTCGCCTCCGCGAACTAGGCTTCGACGAGGGTGTCGATGTCGAGGTCCTCCACCGCGCGACTCTGGGCCAAGGTCCGATCGCCTGCCGCATCGGCCGGATGACGGTTGCGCTCCGCCGTGCGGTTGCCGGCGCGATCCACGTGTCGCCGACGCCTGCCGCGGCTGAATAATCCCATAAAATGAATGCAGCACCGCTGGTTGCGCTGGTCGGCAATCCCAATGCCGGCAAGAGCGCGCTGTTCAACGCGCTCACGGGTGCGCGCCAGAAGGTCGGCAATTATCCCGGCGTCACGGTCGAGCGGAAGGTCGGACGGCTGATGCTCGACGACGGCCGGCCCGTAGAGCTGGTCGACCTGCCCGGCGCGTACAGCCTCGAGCCATCCTCCCCGACGAGCGCGTCACGCGCGACGTCGTCACCGGCACGCAGGACGGCGAGCGCCTGCCCGACGCGCTGGTCGTCGTCGTCGATGCCGCCAATCTCGACAACCACCTCCGCTTCACGCTCCAGCTGATCGCGCTCGGCCTGCCGGTCGTGATCGCGCTCAACATGGTCGATCTGGCGGAGCGCGACGGGCTGAAGCTGGACCCGAAAGTGCTCGAACGCGAACTCGGCGTGCCGGTGATCCCGACCGTCGCGGTGCGCAAGCGTGGCCTCGACGAGTTGAAGGCGGCGCTCTCGGGCATCGTAATCAACGGCCCGATGCGCCTCCGTAAATCGGACGGCAGCGTCCAGGACGACATCGTCACGCTCCAGCGCCGCGCGCGCGCGATCGCCACGTCGGCGACCGTATCCGAGACGCAGGTCCGTCGCTGGACGCACATGCTCGACGCGGTCGCGCTGCATCCCGTCGCCGGGCCGATCCTGCTGCTCGCGATCATGTTCCTGATGTTCCAGGCGGTGTTCAGTTGGGCGCAGCCGTTCATGGACGCGATCGATGCGGGCTTCACCGCGTTGCAGGGCTTCCTGACCGCCGAAATGCCCGATTCGCTGCTCCGCTCGCTATTGGTCGACGGCGTGATCAAAGGCGTCGGCGCGGTGATCGTGTTCCTGCCGCAGATCCTGATCCTGTTCCTCTTCATCCTCGTCCTCGAAGCCAGCGGCTACATGGTCCGCGCGGCGTTCCTGATGGACCGAGTGATGGCGAGCGTCGGGCTCTCCGGCCGCGCGTTCATTCCGCTGCTGTCGAGTTTCGCCTGCGCGATTCCCGGCATCATGGCGACGCGGACGATCGACGACGAGAAGGACCGGCTGACGACGATCCTGATCGCGCCGCTGATGACGTGCTCCGCGCGCCTGCCGGTCTACACGCTGATCATCGGCGCGTTCATCCCCAACACGAAGATCCTGCCGTTCGTCGGGTTGCAGGGGCTGGTGATGCTCGGCCTGTACGTGATGGGCATCGTCGGTGCGTTCGTCGCTGCGCTGGTGCTGCGCCGGACGGTGACCAAGGGCGTGTCGTCGGGCTTCATGATGGAGATGCCGAAGTACCAGTGGCCGCAATGGCGCGACGTCGGCATCGGCCTGTGGAGCCGCGCACAGATCTTTCTAAAGCGCGCCGGCGGGATCATCCTGACCTCGACGATCATCCTGTGGGTGCTGCTGAGCTTCCCCAAGCCGCCCGAACAGCCCGCCGGCGCACCGAAAATCTCGGCAGTCGATTATTCGGTCGCCGGGCGGATCGCCAACGGCATCGCGCCGGTCTTCGCGCCGATCGGCTTCAACCGCGATATCGTCCTCGCGCTGATCCCGGCGATGGCCGCGCGCGAGGTTGCGGTCGCGGCGATCGGCACGGTCTATGCGATCGACGATCCCGCCAGCAACCAGGGCGGCAAGGCGATGATCGAGAACCTGCGCGGCCGCTGGAGCCTGCCGACCGCGCTCGCCTTCCTGATGTGGTTCGTGTTCGCGCCGCAGTGCATTTCGACCATCGCCGTCACCCGCCGCGAAACCAATGGGTGGAAATGGCCCGCCTTCATGGTTGGCTATTTGTTCGCCGCCGCCTACATCATGGCTGGCATTACATACTGGCTGGCGGTGTTCGCCGGCCTCTGAGGGGCATCATGGCAGGCAGCGTCAACAAGGTCATCATCGTCGGCAATCTGGGTCGCGACCCGGAGAGCAAGGCGTTCCAGAACGGCGGCAAGGTCGTCAACCTGCGCATCGCGACGTCGGAGTCCTGGAAGGACAAGATGTCGGGCGAGCGCAAGGAAAAGACCGAATGGCATTCGGTCGCGATCTTCAACGAGGGTCTCGCGAACGTCGCGGAGAAGTACCTCCGCAAGGGCTCGAAGGTTTATATCGAGGGCGCGCTCCAGACCCGGAAGTGGCAGGACGCGCAGGGCCAGGACAAGTATTCGACCGAGATCGTGCTGCAGGGCTTCAACAGCGTGCTGACGATGCTCGACGGCCCGAACGGTGGTGCAGGCGGTGGTGCAGGCGGCGGGGGTGGTAGCCGCGGCGGTGGCGACGACTGGGCCGGCGGCGGTGGCGGCAACGACTTCGGCGGTGGTTCGTCGGGTGGTGGCGGTGGTTACGGCGGCGGCGGCGGTCGTGGCGGCAGCGCGCCTTCGGGTGGCGGTAGCGGTGGCGGCGGGGCACGCGGTGGCAGCTTCGGCCAGACCGGCGGCTTTTCCGACGATCTCGACGACGACGTGCCGTTCTAAGCTCGATGACGACGCTGTATTCCGTTCCTACGACCGCCACGTTCGACGAGGCCGAGCGCTCCCGCGTGATCTCGGCCTACGACGTCGCCGGTGCCCGCGCGAAAGGCCAGCTGGACGATATCGTGTCGTTCGCGGCCGAATTGTGCGACGCGCCGGTCGCGTTGCTGAGCCTGGTCGAGGAGGAATATCAGCGGTTCCTCTCGCGCACCGGCACCGATCTCGAACAGACGCCGCGCAGCATGTCGTTTTGTGCACACGCGATGCACCATCATGAAGTCATGGAGGTGCCCGACGCGCGCACGGACCCGCGCTTTACCGACAATGCGCTGGTGACGGGCGAACCCTATGTGCGTTTCTATGCCGGTGCGCCGCTGGTCTCGAGCGAAGGCGTACCACTCGGTGCGCTGTGCGTACTGGCGCCCGATCCGCGCGAGGGGCTGACCCGGTTCCAGCGCGACGGCCTGACTCTGCTCGCCAAGGCGGCGATGGGGCGGCTCGACGACCGCCGTACCGCGCGCGAACAGGCGTTTGCCGAAGCCGAGGCGCGGCGGACGCTCGAGGCGAGCGACCTGCGGTTCCGGACACTCGCCGACACCATGCCGCAGATGGTGTGGTCGACGCTCCCCGACGGCTTCCACGATTATTTCAACGCGCGCTGGTACGAATTTACCGGCACGCCCGTCGGGACAACCGACGGCGAAGGCTGGAACGACATGTTCCACCCCGACGATCAGGACCGCGCCTGGGCCGTCTGGCGCCAGTCGCTCGACACCGGCGAGCCGTACAACATCGAATACCGGCTGCGGCATTTCGACGGCACGTATCGGTGGGTGCTCGGCCGTGCGCTGCCGGTTCGCAACGAAAGCGGCGCGATCCAGCGCTGGTTCGGGACGTGCACCGACATCCACGAACAGAAGCTCGCCTATGAAGAGCGCGAGATCATCAGCCAGGAGCTGAGCCACCGCATCAAGAACATCTTCGCGGTGATCGCCGGGCTGATCGCGTTCTCCGCGCGGGGAAAACCCGAGTTCGCGGGTATCGCGACCGACCTGCGCCACCGGATCAACGCTCTTGGCCGCGCGCACGACTTCGTCCGCCCGCACAGCGCGAACTCGCGTCCGGCCGCCGCGCAGAACAGTCTGCACGGCCTGTTGCAGGAATTGTTCGAACCGTATCAGCGGATCGACGGTGCACGCCTCAGCGTCACCGGCGACGACGTGACGATCGACGATCGCTCGGCCACGCCGCTCGCCTTGCTGTTCCACGAACTGGCCACCAACGCGACGAAGTACGGCGCGCTTGCGACCGAACTCGGCACGGTTCGGATCGCCGTCACGGCGAACGACGACACGGTGAGCTTGAACTGGTGCGAACAGGGTGGCCCGTCCGTCGCCAAGCCGACGACGCCGGCAGGTTTTGGTACGCAGTTGATAGAAATGAGCGCCGTGCGTCAGCTCGGCGGAAGCGTGAACCGGATTTGGAACGACGATGGCCTGATCGTCGACCTGACGATCCCGAAGGCTGCGTTCAGCCGCTGACTACGCGAATGACGTCGTCATGGGCGATCGGATCGTCGTTGCAGGCCAGCGCGGCCGCGGCCAGGATCGCCGCGTCGCTGAACGGCTTGCGGATGTACCCAAGGCACTCCGCATCGCCGATCTGCGCGGGGTTGGCGGTCACGAACACGACCTTGACGCCGTAATCCTGCGCCATACGCTTGGCGATCTCGGGCCCGGTCGGTCCGTCGCGTAGATTGATGTCGACGAACGCGAAGTTGCACCCCGGTGCCGCCGCGATCGCGCTGTCGCGATCCGCCGCGATCCCCGCGACGCCGTAGCCGGCATCCATGAGGATTCTCTCGAGGTCGAGCGCGACGAAGATTTCGTCTTCGACAATGAGGGCGGTCTTGGTCATCGGCGAAGTAACCAGTCGCCCGCTGATCGGTTCCGCCAAATCGGTGATTTAGATCAACCGCTTGTCCCGATATGGCCTGATTCCCACAAATTCCTGCAAACGATTACCGTCGCAGCAGAAACACCGCGTGCTCGGCGAACAGGTTGGCGCCCCCCGCGCCGGTGCGCTTTTCGCCCGAGAGGAACCAGGCGTCCTCGACGGTGATCCCGCGTGCTTTCACGAAAGCACGGAAATCGTCGATCGTGACGTGGTGGATGTTCGGCGTGTCGTACCAGCTCTCGGGCAATTGCCGCGTCACCGGCATCCGCCCGCCCCAAAGCAGCGACAACCGCACGCGCCAGTGCGCAAAATTCGGGAAGCTCACGAACGCGCGTCGGCCGATCCTCAGCAGATGATCGAGCACGAGATCAGGCGCGCGTGCGGTCTGCAGCGTCTGGCTGAGGATCGCGTAATCGAAGCTCGCGTCGGGATAGCCGGCAAGGTCGATGTCCGCATCGCCCTGGATTACCGACAGTCCGCGGGCAACCGCCGACGCCACGTTGCGCGCATCGATCTCCAACCCGCGTGCATCGACGTCGCGGGTATCGCGGAGTGCGGCCATGAGCGCGCCGTCGCCGCAGCCAATGTCGAGCACCCGACTACCCTGCTCGACGTTCTCGGCAATGACGGCAAGATCGGTCCGCAATGTCTCGGGGGACGTCATGGCGCGCTCCGCAATTGCTCGGCGAGGCCCGGCGCGAGCCTCTCCATGTAGCGATCGGCGCGGACGAGCGGATGAAAACCAAGGTCCGCGTACAAGCCGTGCGCGTCGGCGGTGACGAGGCCGAACCTGCGCAACCCGGCAAACGACGGATGCTCCAGGAACCAGCTCACCAGCCGCCGCCCAAGCCCCTGCCCGCGCACGGATTCGTCGACCCAAACGTCCGCCAGCCACGCGAAGGTGGCGTGATCGGTAATCATCCGCGCGAAGCCGACCTGCTGGTCGTTCTCGTACGCGCCGAGACAATGCGACCCGGCGATCGCGCGCGCGACCAGGTCGCGCTCGATCCCCGGCGACCAATAGCTGCTCGCGAGCCAGCCATGGATGCGGTCGACCTGCAGCTTGTCCACGTCGTCCGAAAGGAGGATCGTCATCGCCCCGCCCTCAAGAAGCCGTCGACGACCCGGTTGAGATCGGGGGCCTCCAGCAGGAACGCATCATGGCCGTAGGGACTCGACAGCTCGACGAAGCTCACCGGCGCGCCCGCAGCGTTCAAGGCTTGGACGATCGCGCGGGATTCGGCGGTCGGGTAGAGCCAGTCGGTGTCAAAACTGACGAGGCAGAACCGCGCCTTGGTCGCGCGGAACGCGTTGGCGAGCATCCCGCCATGCTCCTCAGCGAGATCGAAATAATCCATCGCCCGCGTGATGTAGAGATACGAGTTCGCGTCGAACCGGTCAGTGAAGGCGAGGCCCTGGTGCCGCAGATAGCTCTCGACCTGAAAATCCGCGTCGAACCCGAATGATTTCGCATCGCGTGCTTGCAGCCGACGCCCGAATTTCTCGGTCAGCCCGGCTTCGGACAGATAGGTGATGTGCGCTGCCATCCGCGCCACCGCGAGCCCGGCGGTCGGCGCGTCGTCGTCGTGATACTCGCCCCCGCGCCAGTTCGGATCGGCCATCACCGCCTGCCGGCCGACCTCGTGAAACGCGATGTTCTGCGCGGTATGCCGTGCGGTCGAGGCGATCACGACGCACGCCTTCACGCGCTCGGGGAAAGTCGCGGGCCAGCTCAGTGCCTGCATCCCGCCCATCGATCCGCCGACCACCGCGTGAAGCACGTCGATGCCGAGATGGTCGAGCAACATCGCCTGCGCGCGCACCATGTCGCGGATCGTGATGACCGGAAACCCCATCGCCCAGGGCCGTCCGGTGGCCGGATTGATCGTCGCCGGGCCGGACGTGCCCATGCAGCTGCCCAGCACGTTCGCGCAGACGACGAAGTGGCGCGCAGGGTCGATCGGCTTGCCCTTGCCGACCATGCGGGTCCACCAGCCCGGCTTGCCGGTGCGGGGATGGTTGGAGGCAACATGCTGGTCGCCGGTCAGCGCGTGGCAGATCAGGACGGCGTTCGAGGCATCGGCGTTGAGCGTACCGTAGGTCTCGTAGGCGATATCGACCGGCGACAGCAGCACGCCGCCATCGAGCCGCAGCGGCCCCGGCAACGTGACGCGCCGCGCAAGGCCGAAGCGCTGGTCGGTGTCGTGGCCGATGCTGGGGTCGATGGCAGGCGTGTCGAGCATGCCGCGCGCTACCATAAGCGCCCGCGAACATGCCAGCGCTGCGTCCTCAATCCTCCCCCGCAGGGGGAAGGTGGCTGGCCCTTGCCAGACGGAGGGGGAGGACAGGAACACAGCTGTTGCGTCGCCCTCCCCCTCCGTCGCTTCGCGCCACCTCCCCCTGGCGGGGGAGGATCGTGAAGTGCCGTGATCGACACGCCCCTCGCGCACAAAGATTTGCCACCGCGGCACCGCGCCCGCTATGTCCCGCGACCATGACAAACATCATGCCCGCACCCGCGCCGAAGCCCTGGATCATGGGGATCGCGCCGTACACGCCCGGCCGCTCGACGACCGATGATGGCCGCACGGTGATCAAGCTGTCGTCGAACGAAAACCCGCTCGGCACCAGCCCCGCCGCGAAGGCCGCGTTCGACGCCGCCGACCGGACGCTGGAACGCTATCCCGACGCCGGCGCGACCGCGCTGCGCGAGGCGCTGGCGGCGCATTACGACCTCGATCCGGCGCGTGTGATCTACGGCACGGGCTCCGACGAGATCCTCCATCTGGTCGCGGGCGCCTATGCAGGTCCCGGCGACGAGATCATCCACGTCCGCTACGGTTTCGCGGTGTACGAGATCGCGACGCGCCGGGTGGGGGCGGAACCCGTCATCGTCGACGATCGCGACTATGCGACCGACGTCGACGCGATCCTCGCCGCCGTCACCGAGCGTACCCGCGTGGTGTTCGTCGCCAATCCGAACAACCCGACCGGTACGTTCACGCCGCGGGCGGAAATCGCGCGGCTGCATGCAGGGCTGCCGAAGTCGGTGCTGCTCGTGCTCGACCAGGCCTATGCCGAATATCTGTCGCCGGAAGAAGACGATGCGGGCTTGGCACTCGCGATGACCGAGGCGAACGTGCTCGTCACGCGGACCTTCTCGAAGATCCACGGCCTCGCCGCCGAGCGGATCGGCTGGGGCTATGCCTGCGCGCCGATCATCGACGCGATGCACCGCATCCGCGCACCGTTCAACGTCACCACCGCGGGGCAAGCGGCCGCGGTCGCCGCGATCGGCGACACCGCGTTCGTCGACGCGACGCGCGCGCATAACGATACCTGGCGCGGGTGGTTCGTCGAGCAGGTCGGGCAGATGGGCAATGCGGGCCTGCGCTGCGTGCCATCGAAGGCGAACTTTGTGCTCGTGCTGTTCGAGGGCAAGCTGACCGCCGATGCCGCCTATCACGGGCTGATGAAGGCGGGCTACATCGTCCGCTGGCTGCCCGGCCAAGGCCTGCCCAACGCGCTGCGCATCACGATCGGCACCGAAGAGGAAACGCGCGGCGTCACCGCGGCGCTGCGCAACCTAGTCGAAGCCGCCTGATGCTGCCGTTCGCGCGTGTCACCATTATCGGGCTGGGACTGATCGGCTCGTCGGTGGCGCGCGCGGTACGGGAAACGATGCCGACGGTCCGAGTCACCGGCTACGACGCCGACGCGAACGTGCGCGAGGCGGCCGACCGGTTGCAGTTCTGCGACGACGTTGCGGACTCGGCGGGGGCGGCAGTGATCGACGCCGACCTCGTGATCCTGTGCGTCCCCGTCGGAATCATGGGCGATGTCGCCCGCGAGTTCGCGGCCGAACTTCCCGCCGACGCGGTCGTCAGCGACGTCGGCAGTTGCAAGGCCGAGATCGTTCGCGCGCTTACCGAGGCGCTGCCAAACGCGACCATCGTCCCCGCGCACCCGGTGGCCGGCACCGAGCGCTCAGGCCCCGAAGCCGGTTTCGCGACGCTGTTCCGCCACCGTTGGTGCATCCTCACGCCCCCGAAGGTGCCGACCCGGTCGCGGTCGAGCGCGTGTCCGAATTCTGGCGTAGGCTTGGTGCGCAGGTCGAGACGATGGCGCCCGAGCATCACGACCGCGTCCTCGCCGTCACTAGCCATCTGCCACATCTGATCGCCTATACGATCGTCGGCACGGCTGGCGATCTCGAGGAAGTGACCCAGTCGGAGGTCATCAAATATTCCGCCGGCGGGTTCCGCGATTTCACGCGGATCGCAGCGTCGGACCCGACGATGTGGCGCGACATCTTCCTCAACAACCGCGAGGCGGTGCTGGAGATGTTGCAACGCTTCTCGGAGGATCTGAGCCATCTCCAGCGCGCGATCCGCTGGGGTGATGGGGACGCGCTACATGACCTGTTCACGCGGACACGGGCGATCCGGCGGAGTATCGTGGAGCAGGGCCAAGACGACGACGTGCAGGATTTCGGCCGCACGCACGGCTGAAGAGGCGCTTGCTTCCCCGAACTTTACCACCCCGGCGGAAGCCGGGGCCCAATTGGTGAGGCCGGAGTAACGACGCACAACGCACGTCAAAGAGGTCCCCCAATTGGGCCCCGGCCTCCGCCGGGGTGGTGAACTGGTGGGGGTCGCATCACCGACCTAATCCAGCGCGTTCATCGCCGCATGGACTCGCTGCTCCGCCTCCTCACGCGGCAGGCCCGGCGGCACCACCTCGCCGAACCGGAACGTAATCACCCCCGGCAGCTTCGGCCCCTTTTTCGGCCACACCAGCCCGCTGTCGCAGGCGATCGGCACGGTCGGCATTTTCAGCGCACGGTACAGCCCGGCAAACCCTGGCTTGAGCGGCGGATGCTCGCCCGGCGACACCCGCGTCCCTTCCGGAAAAATCAGAATCGAGCGCCCCGTCGCCTTCGCCGCGGTCGCCTCGCGCATCATGCTGCGCATCGCCGTCGCCGACGCCTCGCGGTCGACCACGATCGCGCCGTAGCGCCGCGCCGCCCAACCCCAGGCCGGGATATCCGCCAGTTCGCGCTTCAGCACGATCGCAGGGCCGTCGAGCAGCGCCTGCAACTCGAGCGTCTCGAACATCGCCTGATGCTTGCACGCATAGAAAGCGGGCTCGGTCGGCCGAGTCCCTTCGATCCGGATATGCACGCCGAGAATCACCCGTGCGCACCAGCGATGGAAGCGCGTCCAGATCGTCGAATGCACGATCACGGCCCGCGATCCGAACAGAGCGGAAATCGGCACGGTCACCACGATCGGTACCGAGATCATGTAGAAAATGAGCATGAACGCCCAGTTGCGCAACCAAATCATCCGCCAAATCCAATCCACAACGCGATCCGGCGAAGGATCAACTTGTTGTATTCGTTGACCAAGGTCCCGAGCCGCGGCGTACCCGGCACGCCATCGCCGAGGATCACGACATTCTTGTCGAGCGCCGCCGAAAGCTCCATCCGCGCCCGCGCCACATGCCAGTCCGACGTCACCAACCGCACCGACCGGTATTTGTGCACGCGCACCCACTGCGCGGTCTCCTCGGCATTCGACCGCGTATCGACCGCGTCCGCGCCTAGATCGATGCAGCACGCGAACAGCGCGGGCGACGTCCGGTATTCGAGAGCGAGATCGATCGGCCGCACCCCCGGCGCGACGCCCGTCACCAGCATCCGCTTCGCTTGGTGATCGCGCAGCAACGCGATCCCGCGATCGATCCGGCCCGCTCCGCCGGTCGGCACGACGATTGCATCCGAGGTGAAGCCGTTCAGGGGCTTGGGCAGCATCAGCATGAACAGCGCAAAGCCGAACGCCCAGGCGAGCGCCATGATGCCGAACAACCGGACGATCACAGGATGTGCCTCAGCGCACGGACGATCGTGACGCGCGCGGCGAGCGTGGCGAGGACGACGAACGCGACGGGCAACAGCGCGAGCACCACCCAGTCGACCCCGCCAAGCGTCACCCCGCCGAGCAGGTCCGAGCCGAGCCCATGCAGCCGGATGCCGATGAACGCGACCACCAGCAACGCCACGACACCCCCACCGACGCCACCGATCGTCGCGTCGAGTGCGATCCGCCGCTGGAACAGCCGCGCGACCTGAAGATCGGTCGAGCCGAGCATGTGCATCACCGCGATCGTGGCGCGATGCGTCTGGAGCCCCGCACGGGCGGCGAGTACCACCACCGCGGCGGTCGCGCTCGCCATCAGCAGGACCAGCGCCAGCGCGAGGAACGTCAGCGTGCGCATCACGTCGTTGACCGGCGACATCCAGCTTTCGTGCCGGTCGACGCGGACACTTGAATTCAGACGCCGGACCGTGGCCGCAACGCGCGACGCGGCGGCCTCGTCATGGTCGGCAAGGTCGACGTCGATCATCGCCGGCACGGGCAATTGCGGATCGGCGCCGTCGGAGCCAAGCCAGGGTTGCAGCAACCGTGTCAGCTCCGCGCGATCGACCGGCGTCGCCGTCGCCACCGCCGGCATCGTCCGCAAGGCAGCAAGGACACGGGCGGCGGCGACGTCACGGCGGACCGGATCGCCATCGACGACCTGCACCGTCAACCGCCCCGCCAACTGCCGATCGAGCAGCCGCGCAGCCCCCGCGGTCGCAAGTCCCAGTGCCGCCGCGAGCATCGTCAGGAACAGCATGATCGCCATCACCCACGTCATCGCGCGTAGCCCGCCCGCTTCGTCGAGCACGCGGCGTTCGGCCGACGACCGGGCTTTGGTGGCGCGGCTCATCATTCGGGCCGTGTCGGCGGATAGCGGAGCGCGCCCGTCGGATCGAGCAGCCGCCCGCGATCGAGTCGCATCATCTGCGCGCCCGGAATCCGCCCCAGCAGATGGAAGTCGTGCGTCGCGACCACCACCGTGGTGCCGAGCTTGTTGAGCGATTCGAACAGATGCAGCAGCCGCTCCGCCATGTCGGGGTCGACATTGCCGGTCGGCTCGTCCGCCACCAGGATCTCGGGGCGAGCGATCACCGCGCGCGCGATCGCGACCCGCTGTTGCTCGCCACCCGACAAGGTCGCCGGTCGTGCATCCGCCCGGTCGCCGAGTCCTACCCAGGTGAGCATCTCGCGCACCGGTTGCTCGATATCGGCCTCGGGCATCCCCGCCACGCGCAAAGGCAGCGCGATATTGTCCCAGGTCGACAGGTGCGGGACCAGCCGAAAATCCTGGAACACCACGCCGATCCGCCGCCGGAACCCTGGCAGCCGGTCGCGCGACAACACCACCGCATCCTCGCCGAACAGCCGGATCACGCCGCGCGTTGGGCGTTGTGCGAGGTACAGCAGCTTCAGCAACGAGGTCTTGCCGGCACCGCTCGCGCCGGTGAGGAAATAGAATGCACCACTGCGCAGCGTGAAGCTGAGGTCCGACAACGTCTCGGGGCCTGCGTCCGGACCCAAGCCGTATCGCAGCCCGACATTTTCGAATTGGACGATATTCGCCATGACGTGGTTGCGCCCGCTCTCGCCCGCTTGATGCCCGTGCCAATGCCCGTATTGGCGCTTTCGCATGAAAGCGCGCGCCGCTTCAAGCTTGCCACATAGACGGGCAGCGTGCTTATTCGGAACATGAACGGTCGCGCTCCGGCGGCCGCTGGTGAAGCGTCTCCATGATCCTCCAATGTCCCGAGTGCAGCACGCGCTATCTGGTCCCCGACAGCGCGATCGGCGGCGAGGGACGCACCGTGCGCTGCGCCAATTGTCGACATAGCTGGTTCCAGGCGCCCGCACCGGTGATCGAGGATGCGCTAGAAATCCCGGCCGCGACGCCGCTCGCGCCCGTGCCGCCGCCGCTCGCGCCGCTGATGCGGACGCCGGACCCGGTCGAGAGGTTCACACCGTTTTCCGCTGCGCCCCCGGCCCCAACCCAGATCGCGCCGGAACCAGCCTTTGCGCCTCCCGAATTCATCGTCCCGGATTATACGTCGGTCGTCGAGCAGCCCCCGTATACGCCACCGCTGAAGCCTCGGCGCAATACGGCCCGGTGGTGGACCGTCGCCGCGGTCCTGGCCGGGCTGTTGATGCTGATCGCGGTCGGATCGATCGTTTATCTCGGCGCGCCGGGCGTGGTGGCCAAGCTGGGATTCGGGCTTGGCAGCGCAGAGACGCCGTTGCGGCTGCGTGACAATCCGATCGAGCGACGCGAGCTGGAGAACGGCTCGGAGCTGTTCGCGGTCAGCGGCCAGGTGACCAATCCGTCGGACCAGCGCCAGCGCGTCCCCGATATCCGCGCCGAACTCCGCGATGCGCAGGGACGGCTGGTGTATAGCTGGACGATCACGCCGCAGCAGCGGACGCTGGCACCGGGCGGTGCCGTTGATTTCAACTCGGCGACGCTGAACGTGCCGCCCAACTCGAAGCGGCTCGAACTGAGCTTCGCGGGTGAGGCGACGCGCTAGCTCTACGATCCTCCCCTGACGGGGAGGATCAAGTCAGCCCTCCCCGTCAGGGGAGGATCGAGTCAGCGCCGCAATCGTCGGCTTACGATCCAGAAGCGGCCGCCGTGCAGGATCGCGGCGGTCAGCATGCCAAGGCCAGAGGCGTAGACCAGCGCCATCGGGCCGACACCGGCGTACACCATCCACCAGCCCGCGCCGCCGGTGACGACGAAATACGCGACGATGCTGTTCACGCCCGCGACGACCTGATCGCCGAGCGAGCGGAGCGCGTAGACCAGCACCACTTGCGCGCCGTCGAACAGGATGAACGGCGCCCAGACCGGTAGCATCGCCAGCGCGACAGTATGCGTGGCGAGGTCGGCCGGAAACGCCGCGACGATCGGCCCGCGCGCAACGATCAGGACGATGCCGCACAGGCCGAGCGCGAGCATCGACAGCCCGGTCGCGATCAGCGCACGGGAGATGCCCGCTTTGGGATTACCCTCACCGACTGCATTGCCGACGCGGACACCACAAGCGGAGCCGAGGCCGAGTGCCAACCCGAACGTGACGTTGTGAACCGAGAACACGATCTGGAACGCATGCGCGACATTGTCGCCGAACTGCGTCGACAGCGCGATCAGGATCGAGAAGCCGGCAAGTTCGAGGCCGGACGCGACGGCGGGGACGATTCCGAACACCGCGAGTGCGGCGATGCCGGCCGGCACTCCGCGCCATGCCGCGAGGTCGATTCGCCGAACTCCGCGCTCCTTCGCGCGCGGCAGGGTCAACGCCGCCGCGATCATCCCGACCGCCCCCAGCCCCGACGCGATCGCGGTCGCCGTCGCTGCGCCAACCGCTCCCATTGGCGGCAGCCCGAGATGGCCGCCCGACATCGCCCAGGCCAGCACCGCATTGAGCGGCAGTATCGACAAGTTCACCACCGCGACACGCCGCGGTCGGCTGACGCCCTCCAGGAAGAAGCTGGCGGCGACGATCATCAGCTGCGGCGGATAGGTGAACGCCATCACCCGCACGACCCGCCCGGCCGGCTCGACCAGCGCAGGCGCGACACCGATCCCGGCGAGCATCGCGTCCGCGAAGACGAACATGACGACTCCTACGACGAGCCCGAGCAGTAACCCCAACACCAGCCCTTCGCGGAGCACCTGCCCGGTACGTGGCAGGTCCCCCGCCCCATCGGCACGTGCGGTATGCACGAGGACGCCCGACAGCCACGCAAGCCCGGTGACGATCGCGATGAACGTCAGCGAGCGGCTCGCGCCGAGCGCCGCCACCTCGTGCGCGCCGACCAGCCCGACGACGATCACGTCGGTGACGTGCAGGATCGTCCAATTGAGGCTGGTCAGCATCACCGGCCACGCCAACGCGAGCACGCGCCGCGTTTCGGCTCTGGTATCGGTTGAAAAAGGATGCGGGGCATCGTTTGCGGTACCGGACGAACGGTTTTTCGCAAAGGCCGTTGCGTAGCGTTCAAACCCTTGCTAGTGGCGCTCGCCTACCAGATGCCGGGTCCGCCCGGTGATGTTTCATGGGCGGCCATGGCGGAACTGGTAGACGCGCAACGTTGAGGTCGTTGTGGGCGAAAGCCCGTGGAAGTTCGAGTCTTCTTGGCCGCACCATTTTTTCTGACGAGAGTAAATACCCCCTTCGAGGGCCCCCTTGCTGCGCGTGTGCGTTGGCTTGCTTGGAGGAATTTGCATGAGTTCGATCGACGACACGATCATCGACACGCCCGAAGGCCCGATGACGTTTGCGCAGTGGAAAAGAAGAACCCGGTCCAGCTGCCCTCGCGCCGGACCAAGGGGAAGAAGCTCCCCAACAAGGTGAAGCTGACCACCGACGAGAAATAGGCGGGCAACATTCCCCTCCCGCAAGCGGGAGAGGAGCAGGTCAGTGCCGCTCGTCCGAACTCCACGACCCCTGCTTCGCCCGGATCATCCGCGCCTGGAATTTCACCCGCTGCCAGAACGTCGCATCGTCGAGCCGCCATTGGCGAATCGCCTGCGTCGCCAGCGTCTCGATCAACGCCTCGCTCGTCCCTGCGTCCTGCATCGCGAATGCTCGTGCGAGATCCTCGACGCATGGGCCGTGATCGGTGAAGTCGCGCGGCAGCGGCATTGGGACGGGTTGGTTCGGCGTCGGCATAGGTCTCTCTCCCTGTATTATCCCCGCCCGCCGAACAGCGCGCGCGTTGCGCCACCGATCGTCGCTTGGTCGAATTTCAACCGCATCGTCACGTACGGCCCCTGCCGCGTGTAGCGGTCGTCCTCGAAATCGCGGTCGCGGTAGCCGGACACGTTGTAGCCTGCGGTGATCCACGTGTTCTGCGCGGGCGATACGCCGACCGATGGGCCGCCGCTCCACGACCAGGCGCCGCGCGACCAGGCATGCTGTGCCGATCCGCTCACGCCGATATCGAACCGCGTGCCGACATCCTGGCGCAGCTCGAACCCGGTGACGTCGATATACCCGTCATAGGTGTCGTCGGCGAACCGTCCCGCGACGTATTTCGCGCCGTAATACAGCGTCGCCTCGGTGCCGTGGCCGAGCCCTTCCGGACCGGTGCGATAGTTCACCGCGAGGTTGTTGATGATCCGCGACGTCACCTGATCGCCGCCGCCATAGGCGGGTACGCCGAGGGCATTGGAGTCGGTAAACCCCGCATCCGCGCTCTCATGCCGCAGCTCGAGCCGTTCGAGCACCGACCAGCGGCTGTCGAGCGGGCGGAACGCAAGCGCCAGATCGGCGGTGGCATAGGTCGCGACCGCGCCGCTCTTGTCGGTGATCGTGTACGCCTTGATGCTCGACGCGAGCGTCTTGCCCTGCCCCAGCGTGCGCAGGAAGTTGGTGGTGATCCCCCAGCGATCGCCGCTGTCGGCATTGCGGTATTCGAGCCGCCCGTTCACCGACCAGCGTGCCTGGCGATAGGTCGCGCCCAGCGTCATCGCAGCGTAATCGCCGTTGGTCTGGTCCTGCCCGACATAACCGCCCGAGGTGACCGGCTGGAACGCATTGACCACCGCACCGTCGGGAATCTTGCCGTTCAGCGTGTTGCTGGCATCGAGCGTGCCGTCGACCGTCCAGTGCTTGCCGAGCGGCACCGACTGGCTGAGGCCGTATTGCGCATAGGTCCGCGCGCCGTTCTCGCCGATCGCCTGCTGGTTGAGCGTGCTCATCAGCTTGGCACCGGTCCAAGGCGCGACGTCGACGCCGAACTGCTTGGTATGCGCGACATAGCCGTCGCCATTGGCGATCTCATACCCGCCGATCAGGCGGATGCCGGGCTTGATCCGGTAGGCGAGCTGGATCTGGTGGCGCACCGGGAAGTCGACACTGTCGCTGTCGCCGCCGGGCGCAAACTGCGTCTGACCGGTCACCGTCAGCGTGTCGCCGAACAGCGCCTGGCTGCCGCCGAGCGTGAGCAGCCGGCTGTCGCGGTCCTTGCCGTCGATGCCGCGATCCGCCGCATACTGGCCGCCGACGAAGATCGTGCCCGTGTTGCGCCGATATTCGAGGCGGACGTCCGCGGCGGTCCGCGTCCCCGCGCTGTCGAGTTGCTGCTGGTGCCAGGCGACCCCCGTCAGGCTGATCCGGTCGGTCAGCCGCAGGCGACCATCGAGCCCGAATTTGCGCGTACCCGCTTCGACAAGGTTCTGCTGGCCAACGCCGAACGCGGTATCCTGCTGACGTGCATACGCGAGCAGGTCGAGCTTCGTCCCATGATGATCGACCTCGGCGAGATAGGCGAGCCCCTGCCCCAGCCCCTGCCGCCCACCCTTGGCGATCTCGCCGCGCAGTTCGGTGGTGGCGGTCACGCGCGCCTTGATATCGGCGCCGAGCACGGTGGCCTTGCCGACGGTCTCGTCGCGGATGACCGCGACGCCGACCTCGACCCGGCCATCGGCCAGCTTGGTCGCAACGCGCCCAGCGGCGGCGAGCTTCGACGACTTGCCGCCCTCGACCTCGTAATCCGCGACGATGAAGATCGGGTTCAAATTGCCGTCGCGGCTGAGGATCGGCTGGCGGAAGCGGACCGTGCCCATCGACGTATCGATGTCGTAGTCGATGTGGCGGGTCAGTTCGGTGCTCGAGACGATCAGCTCGGAGCGGAAGCGGTCGCGCGTCTCGAGCCGCAATTTGTCGCTGTTCGGGACGATGTTGCGCCCCGACAGCCGGTATGGCCCGCTCAGGCCGTTGCCCTGGATCTCGTCGCGCGAATACAGCGTGTCGGTGTTCGCCGCGAACCCGGTCGCGCGCACCCGCTTGCCCTCGTACGCCGCCTTCACGCCGTTGAGCGTACGGCTGTAGCGGGTCAGCTGCGCGTCGGTGAAACCGGTCTCGAAATCGCCAAACAGCGCATAGAATTCGCGACGCTCGAGCCGCAGGTACAGCTTGCGGCGGGTTGTCGCATCATAGCCCTGGCGCGAACCGTCGCCATAGACGGTGTAATAGCGGTCGGGGTCGATCGTGCCGAGCAGCCCGCGGTCGGGATCGTATTTGCGATCGCTGTCATAGGCGATCGTCGCCAGCCATGAGCCCTTGACGCGACCCTTGGCGTAGAAAGCGAGCTGGCCGTCGGTGACGACGCTGTTGCGCTGCGACCGCGGCAGGCCCGATTGGCGCTTGCTGAGCATGTCGTAGCCAAGCGAGCCTGCGCCGAACCCGACCACGACCCAGTCCTTGGCGGACGCTGCGAGCCAGGCGCGAACCTCGTTGGCGTGGACGACCTTATCCTCGGTCAGCGAGACGACGACGTGAACCGCGCCGGCCTGCGTGGTCGGCTGGAGGGCGATGAAGGCCAACCCGTCGTCACCGACCACCTGCGCGGTGGTGGACGAGCGTTCGCGGCCGGCAAGCTGGCGCCCCTGTTCGAGCTCGGCCTCGACCGCGGCGGTATAGGGCTGGTCGACGGTGAACGGGACGAGCGTGCCGGCGCGGACCGGGCGACCGGTCTTGTCGGTGACGCGGACCGCGACCAGCGGGCGGGTCAGGCCATCGGCGACAAGCCGGCTGCTGGCCGCGTCGAACACCGCACGGACGCCGGCGCCGGCATAATGCACGACGCGCTGGAGGGTCTTCACGACGCTACCGTCGGCGGCAAGAATGCGCGCATCGAGGCGATTGTCGCCGTCGGTCAACGGGATACCGGTCCAGCGCGATACCGCGATATCGGTGCCATCGCGCGTGTCGGTGCCGTCGAACGCGAGCGGCTCGACCTGCTTGCCGTTGATCGTGAGCGCGACGCGCTGACCCGGCATGTGCTTGATGACCGCGCGGACGATCGGCGCGCGGGGATTATGGTCGGCGCTCGGGAACAGCCAGTCGATGCCGGCCGCCTGTTCGCCCGTCAGCCAGTCGCGGCTCCCCGCAGCGACAGCGGCATCCGCGACCGCGACGGGAAGGCCGGCATCCGCCGCCTTGGCCTTGCCGGTCGGCTTCAGCTGGAAGTCGACGCGCTTCAGCAACCCGCCCCCACCATCATTGGCGCCCTCGACGAAGCGCGAGATCGGGCTGTTCGCCTGGCGCGTGTCGATATCGCAGGCGACCGGCGCGTGCGTCGCGGGGATGCTCGACGTGTCGATCTGGACGACGTGACGCCCAGCGCGGACGCCCTCGAAATGGTACAGCCCGTCGCGGTCGGTGGCGACGAACGTGCCGTCCTCCATCAGCAGGCGAATGCCGGCCACGCCCCTGCGCTTGTCGACGGGATCGCCGCAATTCCCTTCGGTGACGCGGCCGATGATCGTCATCGCGTCGGTGAACAGCAGCGGGCGTAGACGCACGGACGCCGCGGCTTCGTTGCTGGTGATGGTGCCCTGCCCGGCGACGCGCGCACGATTGAGCGCTTCGCCGGTCGGGGCGCCCGGCGCGATGCTGACGACGTATTTCAGTTCGGTCGAGGCACCGGCGGCGAGCACCGGGATGACGAAATCGAGGCTGCGGCCATCGCTCGACACGGTCGGCTCGTCCCCGCCGCGCGCGGAATTACGTTCGTAGCGCAGGCCGCGGGGCAGCGTGTCGGCGACATGGAGCCCGCGGGCCGGGACAGAGTCACGGTTGGTGATCCGCAGCAGATACTGGACGAAATCGCCCGGCGACGCCTCGCGCACGGAGGCGACTTTGGTCAGCAGCAGCGTGCCCGCGCCGGGGCTGTCCAGAGGGATGTCGGCGGAGAACGGCTCGGGTGTCGACAGCGTCAGCGAGCCGCCGAAACTCGTGTCGTTGAGAATGAACGGCCTGCCCTGCGGGTCCTTGAGCGCTGCCAGCGTGGCGCGGTCGACGGTGGAGGGCGCGGTATAGGTACCGGGTGGCGCGACCTTGATGAAATAGCGCCCCGGCGCCGTCAGCGGGAAACGATAGCGCCCGGTCTCGCCAGGATAGACGCGGCCGCCGGCGTCGGTGACCGCTTCGCCGGTGACGACGGTGGAAGGATAGCGGCTGACGCCGTCGTCCCCGAACACGGTCGCGGGCTGGCCTGTCTCGTCGACCAGCGACACGGTCGTGCCGTCGATCAGCGCGCCGGTCCGCGAATCGAAGGTGTAGCCGGCCGGGTCGATCAGCAGCGCCGCCATCGAAGCGAGGCTGTAGCCGTCTTCGGAAAAGCTGAGCTTGATCGTCGCGCCGCGCTGGTTGCGAATGTCGCACGCGGCGAGTTCGGGATGCTTGCCGGTCGCGCTGGCGGGGATGCCGCCGGCGAAGATCCCGCTGTCGACGGCGGTTTCGGTCAAGGTCAGCGTCGTGTGGATCGTGCCGACGTCGACATCGATGACCGACGTCTCGCGCAGGTCGGGATCGTGGTTGCCGGCCTGGTTGTCGAGCACGAGGATCATGTCCGCGTAGATGTCGACCGCGGCGACCCAGGGCGATGCGGCATAGGTCGCAGCGTCGATCGGCGACGGCGTGAACAGGAGCGATGGCGCGGTCTGGCACTTGGCGCCGGTCAGCTCGTAATTCGGCGGCGGCAGGCGAAAGGTGAGCGTCGTCGGACGCTTGGCGCGGTTCACGTCGAGCGCGACCGTGTTGGACGGGATCGTACGCACGCCAGAGTCGCTGGCCGCGTTGTCGAACGACAGCGTCGCGGTATTCTGGATACGCGTCTGGGCGCTTGCCGGCAGGATACCGATGACAAGCCCGATCAGCGTCAGGAATAGGGCGCACAGGCGCAAAAGGCGGCGGAAGCTGGGCATCAAGGGTCCGCTCCCGGCACGCGTCCTTCACGCGTGCCGGGATCGGTCGGTCCTTTCGGGTGCGAGGGTGTGGGCTTAGTTGATCGTCACGCGGAACGTCGCTGCGACCGATGTCCCGCCGAGCAGAACCGGGATCGTCGCATTCACCGTCTTCGTGTTCGTGTTGAACGAGCCGGTATAGTTGAGCACCGGCACGGTCACCGATCCGTCGTCCGCCAACGGGACGCCGCCGACGATCCCCGTCAGCAGGCACGTATTCCCGAGCGCGATCGCACCGATCGAGAGCGAGTTCGTGACATAGGTGGTGTTGGCCGGGATGACGTCGGTCAGCACGACGTTGGACGCCGGCGTGCCGACCGTGCCGTTGTTGACGATCAGGCAATATTGCACGACCGCGCCCGGGATAGCTTTTGGCGAAAGGGCAAGGTTGACCGGATCGTTCAGCACCAGTTGCGACTTGGCGACGCTCAAAGCGACATTGCGCGTGGTGATTTCGTAGCCGAGCGACGCGCGGCCCTGCCCGTTCAGCGCAACGTCGCCGCCAAGGCCATCGGAGTCGTTGTCGGCAAAGACCACATCGACGACAGCATCGTCGTTCGGGGCGACGCTGGCCGCCAGCGGCAAGCCCTGCGCGGCTGTATCACCACCCGCCGCGACCTGTGCGATCAGCGTGATGCCGGCAAGCGCGTTAGCCTGGTTGTTGGGAATGTCGGCGACGATGAAGACGACCGCCGACTGATCGGCACCGAGCTCGTTGATGTAGGTCACGGTATCGGTCCCGGCGTCATAGGTGCCGTTGCCGTTCGAATCGACGTAGATGTGGATATTGGTCACGTCGAAATTGTCGCCGGTGAACAGGTTCGTGATCGGCGTCTGGCTCGACGACAACAGGAAATCCTGCGTGCCGTTGGTGTTGTTGGTGACCTTGAACGTCGTAACCGCCGCGGTCTGGCCGATCGCCACCTGTGTGTTGTTCGGCTGGTTCGCGATCACGGTCAGGTTGACCTTGCGATCGACCACGAAGCTCGTCGTGTTCGACGTCGCCGACTGCTGGACGCCGTTGACCGAGTAGCTGGCCTGCGCAGTGTTGGTGACCGACGTGCCGGCGGCAGTGCCGGCGGGCCCCGGTGCCTGCGCACTGGCTGTATTGGTCGCGATACCAAGCGACACGACCGCAGCCGTTCCGGCCATCAGCGTGCGAATTACCCCTTTTGCGTACATTCCGAATTATTCCTTCTGTGTAGATTGCGAGAGCTGGGTCGACGGAGGCGCACTCATTTCAGGACGGCCTGGAACGCGAACTGACCTTGCGAACCGGCCGCTAACGGGCTTGCGAGGCGCCACCGGACGCTGGTGACATCGTTGGGGCTCGCCGGGCGCGTGCTGCCGTCGAGGCTGCGGACGCGCAGCGTGGCGAGCGAACCGAAAGTCTTGCCGTCGACCGACACGTCGGGTGCCGGCGAGCCGGGATTGGCCGAGCGATAGGCGATCTGCCGCGGCAACGGATTGTCGAGCACCACGTTGCTCAGTGGCTGCGTACCGGTGTTGCGATAGGCGAGTACGAAGATGACCTTGTCGCCCGGCGTCACCTTCGACGGTTTCACCAGCGCGATCCGCGTGGTGCCGTCGGCGGCTGCGGCGCGGCTTTCGACCAGGATACTGCTGGTGACCTGCAACGGCCCTGCGGCCGCGGAGGCGGCGGCAGCGGTGGCCGCCAGGACGGCGGCAATCATCGGACGCGTGATCATGACTATGCTCCTCATTGTATCTTGGCTTTGAACTGGACGGTGTGGACGGACGCCGCGGCGACCTGCCCGAGCGCGACGGCGATGCCCGGACCTTGCGCGCCATCAGCCGGTGCGCCGCCGGTCGCATCGAAGCGGCCTGCGTCGCCGTCCGCGGCGTCGCTCAGCAGCGCGCCATCGAGCGTCAGGCTGCCGGGGACGAAAACCGTGCCCGCCGGGATTGGATCCGCGATCCGCGCGCCGGTGACGGCATCGGTGAAGCGCGCCTCGAGCGTATAGGTGATGACCGAATCGCGAACCGCGTTCTGCGATCCATCGGCGGCGCGCACCGACTGGCTCTTGATCAACGCAGGACCGGCACGTGCGCTGGCCAGTGGGACGACCACGCTGGCAGTGGCACCGGTCGGCCCGACGACCGCGTCGCCGCCACCGTCGCCGCGACCGGCATAGCCACTTCCTGGCACACCCGACCCGGTCAGCGCCCGCGCGGTCATGGTCAGTGTGGCATCGGCGACGGACTGTTCCGCGGTCCCGACCAGGACCGCGAACACCGTGATCGACTGGCCCGGCGCAAGCGCCGGTACCGTCGCGTCGACCGGTGGGAGGTCGATGGCAGGATCATAGCGTCCGTTGCCATCGGCATCGATCGCCAGCGTGCGCAACGTCATCGCTGGGGACGAGATGCTGGTCGCCAGCACGAACGATTCGGTCCCATTGTCGGCATTGGTCAGGACGAACGGGATGATCGTGGGCAGTGCGGGCGGCGACGCAACCGTGATCACGCCCTGCCCTTCGCGCACCAGGCGGGTGTCGAGCCGTTCGGCGACGATCAGCGTGACCGTGTTCGAGGTGACGGACCGGGTGCCACCGTCCATATCGTACCGAAGATTAGCGGTGTTGAAGATCACGGTGCCCGCCAGGCTTTCCGCGCGTGCGGCGGACGGGGCGGCGGCCATAGCGAAGCCGGTCGCGATCATGACGATCACGAAGAGCGCAGCGACGCTCGCACGGGTCCGACTTGTATTTGCCCGTATCTTCAAGATGACGCCTGCGCGCAATGTGTTCCCCACCCTTTGATGGGGAACAGATCAAGCACCTGGCCTTAATCAAATGCTACGAAATCGTAACGGTATGTTTTATGAGCAAACTTGACATATTTGCGACTAAATCGGTTATGATAAATCAGTCAGGATCAATCGACCCGATCTGCTACGTTTTTGTCTCTATTCCGATATAAAGTCGAAATAGGCCTATCAAAATGCCCGGATCAGCGGCGACGCAGCGCGCGAAGATAACCGCGCATCGCCTGGTCGCCACTATGGCTCAGCGAAATTTCGACACGTCGCCGATCTGTAGGGTCGATTACCCGATCGATCAGCTTCAGCTTGTGCAGATGTTCGATCCAGCGCTGGGACGTGGTAACCGGCGCATCGGACATGCTGACCAGCGCCTTGATGTTCATCGGCTGGCGTTCATCCCGCGATACGAACAGGGCGAGCAACATATCCCAGGCTGGCTCGTGAAATAGCTCGGGGTAGGAAACGACGTCGCAGCCGTCGATCGGCAAGCACCGCCTCGGCGTGCGCTACGAGTTCCGTCTCACTGGGCTCGGCACCGACTGGTTCCGGATCCGCAGCATGGGCAACGCGGCCGTTGAATTCTTCAGCGACCGCCGAAAGCTTGGCGGTCAGATCCTTGATCAAATCAACTACCGACTCGTTCTTCACCAAACACTCCCTTGTCCGTCTTCAACGAGGTAATCGACCCATTGATCCGGTACATCGGACGGGTCGCACCGCCTTTGCCGTCCTTTTCAGCGGGTAGCACCGCGGGACCATTGTCAGCGCAAACTCCACGTCAACATGACAGGATTATCGGCAGTTTCCATGCAAAAATGGACTGTTTCCGGTATAACCCTACACATTGAAGCGATATTTTCACATTTGACCGGGGTATGCGCGCCATTGTGGGTGCAATAGATTGAATCTAACTAACCATTGTGGTTTTATCTGTATTGATTTGGCGCAATTCACACACCTATCCGCCATCAATACTATGGTATACTTTCGATCCACCGCGATAGGATGCCTGAAACCACCTGTGTTTGAGGACATCAGCTTGCAAGGGGATCCATTGATGGCCGCGACTCGAATATATGCGCTACTGCAAGAGGCGTGCGCTGCGCTGGAAGCGTCTGAGGACCATGCAATCGCGGCCTATGTTGGTTTCGCGATGGCGCTGGTCGAGGAAAAATACGGGGTCGGACACGACCATCTCGAAAGCGTCGGCTGCGACTGACCATGCGATCTGGCGTGACGGTGGTGGCTGCGGCAATTCGCCGTTTACGACTTTTCAGATGAACATGACGGATTGCGACGCGAGTTGTTTTCGGGGAAGCATGCGGATTGTCGGCCGCCGCGACGTCTATGTTCGTCGACCGTGCGTTGAGTGTTCGACCCACGTGTCCTCGCACGTGGATGAAAGGACGTCGTACCCGTTTCCATGCCCGCTCCACCAACCGACACCTCTCAGCAACTGCCTGCGTATTTAAACGCTGTCGGGACCGCTGTTCCCGATCATGACATCCACGCAGCGTTCATCGCCTGGGCGCGCGAGCGGACCGGTGCGCGATCGACCAAGGTGTTCGACCGGATGGCCTCACGGTCGGGTATCGCGCATCGCTGGTCGGTCTTGCCGCCGACCGCGGATGGCGGCTCGCCAGTCGACGATGCTGGTTTTTACGCAACCGAACCACATCCCGGCACGGCTGCAAGAATGACGCTGTACGCCGAGCATGCGCCCGCTCTGGCGATCCGCGCGATCGAGGCGTTGCGCAAGCAGATCGCCGTCGAGGGCATTACGCATCTGGTGGTGGCGAGCTGCACCGGCTTCGTCGCGCCCGGCATCGACCAGATCATCGCGCGCCGGCTTGGGCTGTCGCCCAGCGTCGAACGGCTGCTGATCGGCTTCATGGGATGCTACGCGGCGGTCGTTGCGCTGCGTAACGCGCGTCACATCGTCCGCTCCGAGCCCAAGGCGCGCGTACTCGTCGTGACGGTCGAACTCTCGACGCTGCATCTCCAACCTGCCAACGACATCGAGCCGTTGCTGGCGATGCTCCAGTTCGGCGACGGCGCCGCGGCCGCGCTGGTCACTGCGGACGCGACCGGGATCGAACTCGGCACGCCGTTCGCCGCCGCGCTGCCCGATACCGAAACGCTGATCCGCTGGGACGTCACCGATGCGGGGTTCGCAATGCATCTGTCGGGCGAGGTGCCCGCGCGGATCGCGACCGCGCTCGCGGATGCCGCATTCCGAACGATCGTCAGCGACGGCCAGCCGCCCGAGACGATCGACGGCTGGGCGGTCCATGCCGGCGGGCGATCGATCCTAGACGCGGTCGAGCATGCGATGCATCTGAACCCTGAGGCGCTGGCGGCGTCGCGTCAGGTGTTGGCGGACAATGGCAATATGTCGTCGGCGACGTTGATGTTCGTGTTCGAACGCCTCCTGGCCGGGCCGCCGATCGGGCGCGGCGTCGCGCTGGCGTTCGGGCCGGGCCTGGCGGCGGAGGGCTTCGGGTTCCGGAGCGCGGTATGAGCCTCGCATCATCCAGCCTAGCCGTTCGCAGCCAGGCCGAAGAGCTGATGGACGCCGACGATCTCGACGCAGCGACTTATGCCGATGTGGTCGGCGATTTAGCGACCGTGAACACCGTGACGATGGCGCGCCGACCGACGCTCGATTTCCTCGATCGGGCGATCAAAGGGCGGACACGATTCCGGTTGCTCGATGTGGGTTTCGGTGACGGCGATATGCTGCGGCGGATCGCGCGCTGGGCAAAGGCGAAAGGCATCGAGGCTGATCTCGTCGGCGTTGATCTCAACCCGCGCAGCGAGCAGGCGGCGCGCGTGCACGGCGGCGATATCCGTTATGTCACGGGCGACTATGCCGATCTCGCCGACGAACCTTGGGACGTGATCGTCAGCAGTCTCGTCGCGCATCACATGACGCACGACCAGCTCGTCGCGTTTTTACGGTTCATGGAGCGCCACGCGACCGCGGGGTGGTTCGTCAACGATCTCCTCCGCCACGGGTTCGCACACTGGGGGTTCCCGATCCTGGCCACGCTCGCGCGCTGGCACCCGATCGTCCGGCATGACGGCACACTGTCGATCGCGCGCAGCTATCGTCCCGACGAATGGCCACCGTTGCTCGCGGAAGCCGGCGTCACCCAGGCGAAGGTCCGCCGCATCTTTCCGTTCCGGTTATGCGTCGAACGCCTGCGCTGATAGTCGGCGGCGGGCTCGCCGGGGCCGCGACTGCGATTGGCCTCGCGCGCGCTGGGCGACCGCACCTGCTTATCGAGCGATCGCGTGAGACGGGCGATGCGATCTGCGGCGGGTTCCTGAGCTGGCGGACGCTCGAGACGCTGGCCGGGCTCGAGATCGATCCCGATACGCTCAATCCGCAGCGCGTGACGCGCGCACGTATCTTTGCAGGCAACCGCCGCGCGGAAGCTGCCCTGCCCCACCCGGCAGTCTCGGTATCACGCCACCGCCTCGATACCGTCCTACTGGCCGAAGCCAAGCGGCTTGGAACGCCGATCGAGCGCGGTGTCACCGTCCGCGAGATCGATGGCACGACCGTGCGCCTCGCCGATGGTGCGACGATCGCGACCGACGCGCTGTTCCTCGCGAGCGGCAAACACGACGTTCGCGGCATGGCCCGCCCCGAGGAGGCGCGCGGCGATGATCCGACCCTGGGAATACGGGTACGCGTCACCCCCTCACCGGCTCTGGCCCAATCGCTCGCGGGCAGCATCGAGTTGCATCTGTTCGACCGCGGCTATGCAGGACTGGCAATGCAGGAGGACGGCACCGCGAACCTGTGCATGGCGGTACACCGCTCGCGGCTTCAGGCCGCCGGATCCCCCACACAACTGCTCGAAGCGCTCGGCCGCGAGATGCCCGCACTTGGTGAATGGGTCGCGCTGATCCCCCCAATGCCTCGATCGATGCGATCGCCAATGTCCCCTATGGCTGGCGCCAACGTACCGGCGTCGACGCGGTGTTCCGGCTCGGTGATCAGGCCGGCGTCATCCCCTCGCTCGCCGGCGAAGGCATGGGGATCGCGCTCGCCAGCGGAGTCGCGGCATCCGCCGCCTACGCAAAAGGCGGCTCCGAAGCAGGGGTCATCTGGCAGGCCGACTTCGCCCGCCGCCTGGCTCGCCCTATCGGTATCGCCAGCATCGTCCGCCATATCGCCGAGAGCGAACGCGCGACGTGGCTGCTACCGTTGCTGCGCCCCTCACTGATCCAGGTCATCGCCAACGCAACCAGAATGAGCCAGTCTTGAAATCCGTCCCGCCAGCACGAGATGCATAGTCATGGACCAGCTAAATCTTTCCGAGGCCGAGTGGCGCAAGCGGCTCACGCCAGAACAATATCACGTGCTGCGCGAGGCCGGCACCGAGCGTGCGTTCGCAGGGGCGCTCAACGACAACAAGGCCGACGGAATCTACCGGTGCGCGGCGTGCAGCAACGAGTTGTTCGACAGTGCCGACAAATATGATTCCGGTTCGGGCTGGCCGAGCTTTACGAGGCCGATCGGCCCCGACGCCGTCACCGATCACGCCGATCGCAGCCACGGCATGACGCGCATCGAAACGCGGTGTGCACGTTGCGACAGCCATATGGGCCATGTTTTCCCCGATGGGCCGCCACCGACCGGCCAGCGCTATTGCATGAATTCGCTGTCGCTCGAATTCCGACCACGCAAAGCGAACGCTGCGGCCTGATCGCGCTTGTAGGGCAGCAACGGAACGCGTAATTCTGCGGCCACATGGCCAGTACGCGTTCTGCTTCACCGTCCCGTCGGCCCCCGTCTACCCCGGCGTCACGCTGGCGTCGGCGGTTGGTCGTCTTTCTTCAGGTTTGCATATGGGTAGGCCTGCTCGCGCTCGGCGCGCTGGCGATCGCGGTGTATGTCGCGATGTCGCAGCTGCCGAGCTTCGACAGCCTCAAATCGTCGCCCAACGGCCAGATGATCCGCGTCCATGCCGCCGATGGCACGGTGATCGTGTCGATGGGGCCGAGTTTCGGCGAATGGCTGCCCTATTCGCAGATTCCGCAGGTGATGCGCGACGCGACCGTGTCGGTCGAGGACCGCCGCTTTCGCTCGCATATCGGCATCGATCCGGTCGGCGTCGCGCGGTCGGTGAAGGTGCGGTACGATCGCGGCCACTGGACGCAAGGCGGATCGACGATCACGCAGCAGCTTGCGCGCACTGTCTTCCTCAACAATCAGAAGAAGTTCGGACGAAAATTCCGCGAGGCGATCCTGGCGTTTGCGCTCGAATGGAAGTTCAGCAAGGACCAGATCCTCGAACTCTATCTGAACAAGGTGTACTATGGCGGAGGTGCCTACGGAATCGATGCCGCTAGCCGAAAATTCTTCGGCCACGGCGCGGACCATCTAAGCCTTGCCGAAGCTGCGGTGATTGCAGGCCTCGTGAAGGCACCATCGAATTACTCGCCGACCGCCGATGCCGAAGCTGCGGTGGGCCGCGCGGGTGTTGTGCTGGAGACGATGCGCGAGACGGGCGCAATTACCGCCGAGCAGGCCGCCGATGCCGATGTCAGCGGGCTTAAGCTTGCACCGGAGCCCAAGCAGAACAGCGTCCGTTACTTTACCGACTGGGCGCTGCCACAGCTCGATACGCTGATCGACGAGACGACCGAACCGCTCGAAGTCTGGACCACGCTCGACCTGACGATGCAGCGCCAGGCCGATGACGCGATCCGGGCGAATGCACCACCCGGAGCGCAAGGCGCGCTGGTGGCACTCGACCGTGGCGGCGAAGTACGCGCGATGGTCGGCGGCAAGGATTATGTTTCGTCGATCTACAACCGCGCGACGCAGGCGGTCCGCCAGCCGGGCTCGTCGTTCAAGCTGTTCGTCTACCTCGCCGCACTCGAGGCGGGCCACAAGCCGGAGGACTCGATCGTCGACGAACCCGTCACGATTCAGGGCTGGAGCCCGCGCAACGATTCCCGCCGCAATTCCGGCGCGGTCAGCTTGCGCACCGCATTCGCCTATTCGCTCAACACGGTGGCGGCGAAACTCGGCCAGGAGGTCGGATTCAACACGGTCGCCGACATGGCGCGCCGGTTCGGGATCACCACCCCGGTCAACGTGCATCCTTCGATGGTGCTGGGCACCTCGGAGGTCCGCGTGATCGACATGACGCGCGCGTTCGCGTCCGTCGCCAACAAGGGCGTCGCGGTGACGCCGTACGGGATCACGCGCGTCACCGCGAACGGCCAGACGATCTACACGCACGAGGTCGACCGCAGCCATGTGCTGGTCGCACCCTATGTCGCCGCCGAGATGACCGACCTGTTGCAGACCGCGGTCAACACCGGCACCGGCCGCGCCGCGCAGATCGGTCGGCCGGTCGCGGGCAAGACCGGCACGACCACCGCGTCGAAGGATGGCTGGTTCCTGGGCTTCTCGAGCGGGATCACGACGGGCGTGTGGATGGGGCGTGACGATGCCAAGCCGATTGCCGGCCTGCACGGCGGCACCGCGCCAGCCAAGGCCTGGGCGGCGTTCATGAAACCTGCGACCGCAAGCCGTCCGATCGAACAGTTCGATACGCAGGTGACGTTGCCCGAATGGCAGCTCGAACCCGACGAGCAGAGCTATTTCGGCCAGCCCGACAACGGCCAGATGGCGGTCGACGCAGACGGCAATCCAATCGAGCAGGACGCGGCGCCCGTCCCAACCGATGCACAGACCGGCGACACGATCCCGCGCCCGGATGCGGACCAGCCTGAAACGCCGGCGGCACCGCCGCAGCAGTTGAACCAGGACTGGATCGATCGCGTCACCGGGCGTGAGCGGCCGCGTCAGGAGCAACCGGCAGGACGCCAGCCGCTAACCCGCGACGTGCCGCGCGATCAGGTCCAGACGCAGCGTTTCCAGAGCGAGCGCCCTCAGGAAGACCGTCCAAACCAGTGAAGCTCCGCGCCGTGCGTGCGTAGCCAGACGCGCGCGGGCGTCGGGTCTTCGCCGTAGAGCTGCTCGACCAGCGCGTGGAACACCGGTGCGTGGTTCATGTGGACGCGGTGCGCGACCTCGTGCGCGACGGTGGCGCGGCGGACCCAGCTTGGCGCAAGGATCAGCCGCCAGCTGTAGCGGATGACGCCGCTCGACGCGCAACTGCCCCAGCGGCCCTTGGCATCGCCGACCGCGACCTGCGCGACGCTGACCTTCGCCTTGGCGGCATATTCGGCGGTTTCGGTTTCCAGCACTGCGAGCGCGGTGCGTTTCAGCCAGGCTTCGACGCGCCGCGGGATTGTTTCAGGCGGGCCTGACAGCGACAGCACCGAGCCTTCGCGAACGACGGTGCGGCGGCTTCCGAGGGTCCATTCGATCGTCAGCGGTTCGTCAGCGACGGTGAGGACCGCACCGGGCACGAACGGACGCGGTGAGGGGAGCAAGGCGCGCTGTTCGGCGATCCAGCCCGCCTTGTCCTCCGCCCAGGCCAGTGCCTGCTTCAGCGCCGCGCGTTTGGGCAGGACGAGCTTTGCCCGGCCGCTCGCGGGATCGATCGACAGTCGCGCGCGGCGGGCTCGCGGGTGGCGGACGATCTCCAGGCCTTCGATCACCGTCTTAAAGCTCGCGATCGATCACGTGATATTCGAGCTCACCGGCCTCGTCCTCGCTGATCGTCCAGCCGCGGACCGATTGCTTGGCGCGGTGGACGGCCTCGCGGTCGCCACAGACGAGGTAATGCCATTCGGGCAATTGCTCGCCCGCCGCGCGTAGGCGGTACGCGCAGGTCGATGGCAGCCAGTCGATCCCGCGGACGTTGCCCGTCGTCAGCCGAACGCACTCGGGAACATAGGCGTGACGGTGGCGGTAATCGGAGCATTGCCCGCTGCGGCGATCGAGCAGGCGGCACGAGACATTGGTCGCGACGAGCTCGCCGGTATCCTCGTCCTCGAGCTTGTGGATGCAGCATTTGCCGCAACCGTCGCACAATGCTTCCCACTGGCCGCGATCGAGCTGGTCGATCGGCGTGTCTTCCCAGAAGCGCGCGCTCATCGGGCCCAGCGCTTGATTTCCGTCACCACCGCGTCGGGCCCTTGTTCCTGCGGCAGCAAAGCGAGGGGCTTGCCGTCCGGGCTCATCAAATAGGCCTGGCGCGAGTGGTTTACGAGGTAGCCGCCACCCGGCGATGGGTCGCCCTTGCTCGAATACACAGCATACTCGGTCTTGATCTTGGCGATCTGGTCGTCGGTACCGGTCAAACCGACCATCCGCGGGTGAAACGCCGAGACGAACTGCTTGAGCACCGCAGGCGTATCGCGCGCCGGATCGACCGTCACGAACACCGGCACGATCTTCGCGGCGAGCGCGGGGTCGCTCGATTCCAGCTTTTTACCGCTGCGCCGATCGCCTGGACATCCGTTGGACACACATCGGGACAGAAGGTGTAACCGAAATACATGATCCGGTATTTGCCTGCGAAGTTGCGCTCGGTGACCGACTGCCCGTTCTGGTCGGTCAGCGTGAAGGCGCCGCCAATCCGCGCGCCTTCGAGCGGCGGTTTGGCAGGGGAGCGGACGCGTTGCACGCAGATAGCGCCAAGACCGGCAGGGCGAGCGCGGAGAGGATGAAACGGGTGTTCATGATGCCTCCAGCCTTGATCTGTTCGCTACTGCGGCGCAAGCGTTGCCCCATATCCAGGACGAACCAAGGAAGTTTCTCGATGCGTATTCGCCTGATCCTCGCTGCTACCCTTCTGACGCCTGCGCTCACCTGCGTCGCGGCGCCCGCGTTCGCGCAGGGTCAGTCGGAGGGGTACAAGTTCCTGTCCGCGGTACGCGATGCGAAGAACAACGAGGTGCTGGAGATGCTCGGCAAGCCCGGCAGCAACATCATCAACACGCGCGACGTGACGAGCGGGGAGGGCGCGCTCCACATCGTCATCAAGCGCGGGGACGAAGTGTATCTGCGCTTCCTGCTGCAGAAGGGCGCGGATGCGAACCTGCGCGACGGCAAGGGCAACACGCCGCTGCTGCTCGCGGTGACGCTGGGGCAGACGGGCATGATCCCGATCCTGACTGCGGCAGGGGCGAACCCGAACCTGGCGAACTCGGCCGGCGAAACGCCGCTGATCCGCGCGGTACAGCGCCGCGACGTCGGGATGATCCGGACGTTGCTGACCGAGGGAGCGGATCCCGATCAGGCGGATATCATGGCCGGCATGTCGGCGCGCGATTACGCCAAGCAAGACGGGCGTAATCCAATAGTGTCGAAGCTGCTGGTCGACGCGCCGAAGAAGGTGAAGAAGGCGGTTTCCGGCCCGAAGTTCTAATCGTCGATCCTCCCCTGGCAGGGAGGTGGCTGGCTCTTGTCAGACGGACGGTGTCACGCTCTCGATGGCGCGTTACCTCGCCGTCAGCCCTGCGAGCTGCCACCTCCCCTCATAGGGGAGGATTATGAGCCTAGAACGCCAACCCGTCCGCATCCGGGTCCATCTGCGCGATCAATCGTCGCGCCGCACGCCGGGCAAACGCCAGCGTCCCGCGCTTACGAATATGCGCGGGGAGGGGGTGGTATGCGCCTCGCGGACGATCGCCGCGTCGTAGCGATCCGCAACGATGATCCCAGTCCGCTCGGGCAGAAAGGCTGATCCATGCAGCGGCCCGACATCGAACCCCGCCGGGACAGCCCAGAAATACCGGTCGCAATGCCCAAGATAATCGGGCCACTTGCCGTCGCCGAGCAGGTCGGCACGCGATACCTTGATCTCGACGATGACGATCTGCCCGCGTGCATCGACTGCCATCAGGTCGGCACGACGGCCGCCGTCGAGCGGGACTTCGGTCATCGCAGTGAGGTCGTGACGCAGCAACATCCGGATCACGCCGCGCGCCACGTCAGCAGCGCAAAGCGGCGATCCCGGTTCGTCGATGCAGGAGTCCGGCGGCATATCGAGCATGCCCCGGAAATAGAACAATCCGCGAACGAGGCAAGCTCATTCACGGATTGCGGTCCGGATCTCAGGAAAAACGTCTAGCCAAATCGCCTTCCCTATCCCGTTCGTGCTGAGCGAAGTCGAAGCACCTGCGTTCGGGGCGCACCCTTCGACTTCGCTCAGGGCGAACGGGGTGAAGGGCAAGGGGTAGGAGGTTGCTTGAGACGGATGCTCTCAGCGATAGAAGACGTGGTTGCCGATCGAGGCGACCTTGATCGCGCGAACCGATGGGCGGCGATCGGGCGTGTTGAAGTACAGCGCCTTGTCTGCCGGGCTGTTCCACGCGCTGGCGAGCGCGACCTTGGCAACCGCGATCGCAGTGCGATAGGCGGCGCCAGCATTGATATTGGGGATCTGGCCGCCGCGAACGAAGCTGAACTGGCCGCGCTGCTTGACGACGCCGCAGACGTTGGTCGGGAAACGACCCGACTTGGCGCGGTTGATGATGACTTCGGCGACCGCGAGCTGGCCGGTGAGCGGCTCGCCCTTCGATTCGAAATAGATTGCGCCGGCAAGGCACTGGAGCGCTTCGTCGGCGGCGGCGCTATCCTGCGCGGCAACGGCCTGGGCGAGCGTGTCGAATTCTTCTTCCTCGGCAGCAGCGACCGGCTCGACTGCTGCAACGGTGGCTGCGGCGGGAGCGATCTGCGGAACATTCTGCGGGGAGAGGGCGTTTAGATTTGCGAGAGCCGTAAGATTGACCGTGGAACGATCGAGACCAGTCGCCTGACCGGGTGCGCTGTTGCCGAGCAGGCCGGCGAGAGAGAATGTCATGGCTGCGATGGTCGCAGCCCGCTGAAGAATCGTCATTCAAACTTATTCAGATGCGGTTGGACCGCGGAAGCAATCGTACGAGCCGATCGTCCAGGCATCCCCCGACTGCGTAACTGATCCGGATCGCACCCGTCCCAGCACAACGCCAATCAATGTTGCAATTCCCCTCTATTGGGGGGCTTTCGAGTCAATCGTCGAGGATCGTTTCAGCGGCGAACCGTTCCGCCGATGCGATGTCCACCTCGATTACCCAGAGATCCGGGTCGCTTGCGCGGCGGCGACGCCAATATCCGTCTAGGTCTTCGAGCGGAGTGGAGTCGATCAGCGCGGTCCGTCCGTCGGGTCCGATGCCGCGTTCGAGCAGGCGGGGAGGGGCGCCCTTGTCGACCGCGATGACCAGGATCGCGCCGCCTTGCGGATCGCCTTTCGCCATCACGGCGCCGAAACCGCCGGCGTCGTTGACGCGCCGCAGCAGCGCGCTGACGAGGACTCCGCTGGGGAGACGACCGCTCATGCTGCGCTGCGGTATCCGGGGAGGCCGGCGAGCGCGATCCGCGAGCGCATGAAGGTGCCGGTGCCTCTTGCCGCTTCTTCGCCGTCAGCATCGATCAGCCGGGCGTCCGCGACGAACACGCGTCGCTTGCCGCTGATCCAGCGTCCTTCGGCGATCACCGGGCCGATCTTCAGCGGGCGCGTGAGGAGCAGGTTGAAGGCGGTGGTGAGTAGGAAGCGGTCGGTGACCAAGCTGTTGCAGGCGTAGAAAGCGGCGTCGTCGAGCATCTTGAAATAGCTCGTGCCGTGCGCGGCGCCGCCGGCGTGGTAGTGGCGCTCGTCGATCGTGAAATGGATGCGCGCGACGCCAGCTTCGGGGATTTCCAGCGAGGAGTCGAAGAAGCGGTTGATGGGGGCTTGCGCGTAGAGCGACTCCAGTGCGCGGAAATGCGCGTCTGCGCCTGCTGTGTTTGGCGTGTCAGACATTCGCGTCGCTCGCGAACAGGCAATAACCGTCATCCTGACGAAAGTCAGGACCCAGAGCCACAAACGCCATCCCGCTGTAACCCTGGGTCCTGACTTTCGTCAGGATGACGGGGGCGGGGATGGACGCGGGGGCGGCCTCAGGCTGCATCGCGGACCTCGTCGGCGGTGAACAGCGCATAGACCGCGTCGGGCGAACCGCCGCCGCGCAGTTTCTCGAGGAACGCCTTGTCGCGCAGGCGTCGCGAGACGCGCGCGAGCGCCTTCAGGTGGACCGCGCCGGCATCGGTGGGGGAGAGCAGCATGAAGACGAGATCGACGGGGAGATCGTCGACCGCCTGGAAGTCGACCGGCTCTGCCAACCGCGCGAACACGCCCGTTACCTGTCCGAGCCCTTCGAGCTTGGCGTGCGGGATCGCGACGCCGCCGCCGAACCCGGTCGAGCCGAGCTTCTCGCGCGCAGCCAGCCGATCGGCGATCATCTTGGGGTCCGCATCGAGTATCTCAGACGCAACCGTGGCGAGATGCTGGAACACTGCCTTCTTGTTTTTGGCGATCACGCCCGTCTGCACTGCGTCGGGACGCAGCATGTCACTAAAATCGGTCATTGTGTTCAATGTCTCAAGCGCCCCGCGCGCGTCCGCCTTAGCGGGTTGCGCGGGGGCGTAAAGGCGCGGCCTTGAGACCCGCGCCTTTATGGACCCTTCTTTATTGGGCCGGGGTGGCCGCTGCTCGCTGTGGCTCGACCCAACCGATCGTGCCATCGCCGCGACGATAGACCATATTGTGCGCGCCGGTGCCCGCATTCATGAACAGCAGCGCGGCGGTGTTGCGCAGATCGAGCATCATCACCGCGTCGGACACGCTGGCCTCCGGGATATCGACGCGCGTTTCGGCGATGATCAGTGGTGCGTCCGCGACATCGTCTTCCTCGATGCTTTCCTGGAACAGCGTGTAGCCGGCATTGTCGTAGCCATTGCTCTCGGCGATCGCGACCGCTTCGCCCGCATGGCGATCCTTCAGGCGGCGCATGTAGCGGCGGAGCTGAGTCTCGATCTTGGCAGCGGCGGCATCGAATGCGGCGCGCGCGTCATAGGCGTCACCGTGGCCCTTGATCACGAGGCCCTTCATCACGTGCGAGACGATGTCGCATTTGAAGCCGGCGTCGTGCGGGCCCTTGCCGAACGTGACTTCCGCCGAGATGGCGCGCGAGAAATACTTGTCGGCGATACCCTGGAGTCGGTCTTCCACGTGGCTGTTGAGTGCTTCGCCAGTGTCAACCTGATGACCAGAAATCCGGATATCCATTGTCGTCTCCTTGTCGGCGTTACAGTCTCGGGCGGTCCTATTGGCTCCACCCTGCCAGCGTCATCCGGACGCCACGGCCCCCCAGATCGGATCCTTGATCCCCTTCATAAACGCAGCATGGGCCGCAAGGTCTCCTCGCTCACCGCGAAAACGCGGACTGGGCGAACGACCCGAGGCGCCTGTGCGACGATCGGAGTCGCAGCGTTGCTGCCGCTATCGCCGAGCAGGCCGAGGCCGATCTGGCGACCGCCCATCAGCTCGACATAGACCTGCGCCAACAACTGCGCGTCGAGCAGCGCGCCGTGCAGGACGCGGTGGCTGCGATCGATTCCGAAGCGCGAGCAGAGTGCGTCGAGCGAATGCTTGGCGCCGGGGTGGCGGCTGCGCGCGATCTGCAGCGTGTCGACCATCCGCTTCATGTGGATGATCTGGCGCCCGCACTTGGTCAGCTCGCCGTTGAGGAACGAGAAGTCGAAGCCGGCATTATGCGCGATCATCGGCGCGTCGCCGACGAATTCCAGCAAAACCTCGACCGCGTCGGCGAACTTGGGCTTGTCGGAAAGGAACGCCTGGCTGAGCCCGTGGACGTTGAACGCCTCGACCGGCATGTCGCGTTCGGGGTGGTAATAGGCGTGGAAGGTGCGCCCGGTCTCGACCCGGTTGAACATCTCGACGCAGCCGATTTCGACCATGCGGTCGCCGCCGGAAAAACTGAGGCCGGTGGTTTCGGTATCGAAGACGATCTCACGCATCCCGATGGTATCGGCTCAGATTTCCAAGGATGCAAGCACCGCCCGGACTTGCGCGCGCGTTGCGTCGAAGCTGGTGTCGGTGTTGATGACGTAATCCGCGCGGGCGCGTTTGTCGGCGTCGGGGGTCTGGCGGGCGAGGATCGCGGCGAACTTCTCCGCGGTCATGCCGGGGCGGGCGAGGACGCGGGCGCGCTGGACGTCGGGGGCGGCGGAGACGACGACGATCACATCGACGTTGCGGTCGCCGCCGGTCTCGAACAGCAGGGGGACGTCGAAAACGACTCGCTTGCCGGCGTGCTTTGCGAGGAAGGCGGCGCGTTCTTCGCCGACGGCGGGATGGACGATCGATTCGAGTCGCTTGATCGCAGCGTCATCGCCGAACACCGCCGCCCCGAGTTTCGCTCGATCGACTGCGCCGTTGCCGGTGGTGCCGGGGAAGGCGGTTTCGATCACGGGGACCAATCGACCGCCAATGCCCTGCAACCGGTGGACGGTGGCGTCGGCGTCGAACACCGGGACGCCTTCGTCCGCGAACATCGCGGCGACCGCGGATTTGCCCATGCCGATCGAGCCGGTGAGGCCAATAATCATTTGATCAGCAGCGCCCGGAGTTCGTCGTCGCGATCGCGCGGTGGTTCCACGTGGAACAATATCTCGAACGCGACCGCGGCTTGGCCGATCAGCATCTCCAGACCATCAACGGTTTCGAGATCGCGCGCGCGTGCCGCTTTCAGGAGGCCGGTTTCGAGCGGGGAATAGACGATGTCGTACACCAGCGAGTCCGGTTCCAGTGCGCCGAGATCGATATCGAGCGGCGGCTGACCCGCCATCCCGAGCACGCTGGCGTTGACGAGCAGCCGCGAGGGCGGGGCGGCAGGACCGATCGGCAGCGCCTGCCCCTTGAGCCCGAACGCCGAGAGCAATGCCGCACCCTTCAGCGGATTGCGGTTGAGAATGGTGACGGGGCCGACGCCCATCCGCGACAGCGCGAACAGGATCGCGCGGGCGGCGCCGCCGGCACCGATCACCGTGACAGGCTGGCGGGCAATATCGAGATCGTCGATCGGCGCCCAGAATCCGGCGGCGTCGGTGTTGGTGCCGATGCAGTCGCCAGCTTGGTTGCGGAACACGGTGTTGATCGCGCCGATCGTCCCGCGGACGTTACCGGGGTCGGAGACGTGGTCGAGCGCGGCGATCTTGTGCGGCATCGTGATGTTGCACCCGCGCCAGGCCGGGTCGGCTTTGCGCTCGGCGAAATATGCGGGGAGGTCTTCAGTGGTCACGAGCTTGTGGCGGTATTCCGCGTCGATCCCGAGCGCGTCGAGCCAGAAGCCGTGGATCAGTGGCGATTTCGACTGTGCGATCGGATCGCCGATCACTTCTGCATAGGGGCGGGTCATTCGGGGCTCCGGTGAACTCGGTTTAGTCGTTGTATTCGCATAAATAGGCACACCACGCTCTCTCCGTCATCCCAGCGAAAGCTGGGATCTCTCCATTTGGCGATCGACATCTGCCCCGCGGGATAACCCCAGCTCTCGCTGGGGTGACGGATGGAGGCTGAGGTCGGGTCAAAACCACTCCGTCACCCCGGACTTGTTCCGGGGTCCACCCTGCCGCGAACTCACGTCTCTCGATTTTGAGGAACCGTGGATGCCGGAACGAGCCCGGCATGACGGGGGTTAAGCCGGCAACTCACCACGCACGCGGAGGAAATCGAGAACGTTGAGCAGCGGCATGCCGAGGACCGTGAACTGGCTGCCCTCGATTTTGGCAAACAACTGCGCACCGGGGCCTTCGATGCGGTAGCAACCGACGCACCCCGAGATCGCAGGCCATTCCGCGTCGAGATACGTCTCGATGAACGCGTCCGACAGCGGGCGGACGTGCATCTTCGCTCGCTCGACGTGACGCCACACCGCCTGGCCGTTCTCGGCGATGACCGCGGCGCTCCAAAGGTCATGACGCTTGCCGGACATCAGCCGCAGGTGTGCCGCCGCATCGGCGCGGTCGACCGGCTTGTCGAGAATGCTGCCATCCTCCAACGCAACCAGCGAGTCGCTGCCGAGCACCAGATACCCCGGCATCCGAGCGGAAACCTTGAGCGCCTTCAGTTCGGCCAAGGCATCGGCAAGATCGCGCGGCGACAGGTCGCGCAGCGCCGCCTTCGCCGCATCCTCGTCAACGCCGGCGAAGGTCGCGTCGAACGGCACACCCGCGGCGGTCAGCATCGCGCGACGCGAGGCGCTCTGCGAGGCGAGGATCAGGCTCATGCTTCCTCCGGCGTTACGGCGTCGGTCCGCCGCTGGTTGCACAGCGCAATGATCGCCGCCGCGGTTTCCTCGATCGAACGCCTAGTGACGTCGATCACCGGCCAGCCATTGTCGGCGAACATGCGCCGCGCAAAGGCCAGTTCGCGCATCACCGCTTCCTCCTCGACATAGGATGTGTCGGGTTGCTGGTTGAGCGACAGCAACCGGTTGCGGCGCACCTGGATCAACCGGTCGGCGCTGGTCGTGAGGCCAACGATCAGCGGGGTCTTCAGGCTATAGAGAATTTTCGGCGGCGGGCTCTCGACGACGATCGGGATGTTGGCGGTCTTGTAGCCGCGGTTGGCGAGATAGATCGAGGTCGGCGTCTTCGACGAGCGCGACACGCCCGCGAGTAGAATATCGGCCTCCTCCCATTCCTCCCACGCGATCCCGTCGTCATGCGCGATCGTCCACTGGATCGCATCGACGCGCGCGAAATAGGCGGCGTCGAGCACATGCTGGCGCCCCGGCCGCGCCTTCGCCTGCTGCCCCAGCAACCCTGACAATGCATCGTTGACCGGGTCGAGCGGTGCCACCGCAGGCAACCCCAGCGCCAGGCATCGCTGCTCGAGAATCCGCCGGGTTGCGGGGTTCACCAGCGTAAACACCACCAGCCCCGGGTTCTGCGCGATCTCCTGGAGGATGCGTTCGAGATGCGCTTCGGTCCGCACCATTGGCCAGAAATGGCGGACCGTCTCGACGTCGTCATATTGCGCCAGCGCCGCCTTCGCGATGTTCTCCAGCGTCTCGCCGGTCGAGTCCGACAGCAGATGAAGGTGGAGCCGGATCATCGGCATTTTGTCCCCAGCGACGGGGCCCCTGGGCGTGGATCTGTGGATAACATGGGGAGAAGGGCTAGCGTAACTCATCCCCCCGCCAAGCGACCGGTGTGCCGTGGATAACACCCATTCTATCCACACGCCCGCGCACAGGGGCGGAATTTATCCACAGGCTGTGGGTAACGGGGAGCCTTGAATCGAATCAGCGCGTTTGTGGGCGTGCCGAGGGGTCAAGCTGTTGGCATTTCCGGGATCACCGCATAAGTCCCGGGTTCAACCGCCCAACCACTGCAACAACCTATTTCTAGAATCTTCTTATAGTAGAAGAAGGGTGCTCCGCTGACCGATCCGACCTCCCATTCGCCGTCCTTCAAGCCGCTCCTGGCGACCCTTCGCGGAGAGCGTCAGGCCGTCCCGCCGCTGTGGCTCATGCGGCAGGCGGGACGGTATCTCCCCGAGTATCGCGAACTCCGCGCGGAGAAGGGTGGCTTCCTCGCGCTCGCGACCGATCCCGACGCAGCCGCCGAGGTGACGCTTCAGCCGATCCGCCGGTTCGGGTTCGACGGATCGATCCTGTTCTCCGACATCCTGATGATTCCGTGGGCGCTCGGGCAGGATTTGAGCTTCGGGGTCGGCGAGGGGCCTCGGCTCGAGCCGGCGCTGGTCGACCATGCGCTCGATCGGTTGCAACCGGTGATGGGGCGGCTGGAGCCGGTCTACGGCACGGTTGCGAAGGTCGCCGCTGCCTTGCCACCCGAGACGACGTTCCTGGGCTTTGCTGGGTCTCCCTGGACGGTCGCGACCTATATGGTGGCGGGGAAGGGGAGCAAGGATCAGTCCGAGACGCGGCGTTTCGCGTATCGCGACCCCGAGGCGTTCGGTGCGATCATCGATGCTATCGCAGACAACACCGTCGAGTATCTCGCGCGGCAGGTCGAGGCGGGCGTCGACGTGGTCCAGCTGTTCGACAGCTGGTCGGGGTCGCTATCGCCTGCGCAGTTCGAGCGTTGGGTGATCGCGCCGACCGCGTCGATCGTCGAGCGCCTGCATGCGCGCTGCCCCGGCGTGCCGATCATCGGCTTTCCGAAGGGGGCAGGGGCAAGCTGCCCGCCTATGCACGCGAGACCGGCGTCGATGCGATCGGGCTGGACGAGACGGTCGATCCGGTCTGGGCGCATGCGTCGTTGCCGGCGGACATGCCCGTCCAAGGCAATCTCGATCCATTGGCGCTGATCGCGGGCGGGGCGGATCTCGATGTGGCGATCGACCGGATCCTCGCGGCGTTCGTCGAGCGTCCGCACGTCTTCAACCTCGGCCACGGCATCCTCCCCGACACACCCATCGCGCATGTCGAGCAGCTGATCGCCCGCGTAAGGAGCACGACATGAGCGGTTTTCTCGGCGCTGCATATGACTGGGTGAAGGCGGCGCATCTGATCTTCGTGATCTTCTGGATGGCGGGGCTGTTCATGCTGCCGCGCTATCTCGTGTATCATCAGGAGGCGCTGGCGGCGGGCAACACGACCGAGGCGGCGAACTGGGTCGATCGCGAGAGCAAGATCCGCCACATCATCCTGACGCCGGCGATGATCGTCGTCTGGGTACTGGGGATCGCGCTGGCGCTGAACCTCGGGCTGGCGGACGGCGCGCCGGGGCTGGGGTGGCTGCACCTGAAGCTGGTGCTGGTGCTGCTGCTGTCGGGCTATCACGGCTGGGCGGTCGGCTATGCGAAGAAGCTCGCCGCGGGGAAGCCGACACTGGCGGGGAAGCAGTTGCGGATGCTGAACGAGGTGCCTGCGCTGGCGGTGACGCTGATCGTCGTGCTGGTGATCGTTAAGCCGTTCTGAGTCCAACGTCATCCTGGACTTGATCCAGGATCCAGAGCGGCAGACGATATCGCTTGTGGCTCTGGATCCTGGGTCGAGCCCAGGATGACGGCTGGGGCGGGGTACGCACTCCTGCTTGACTAACCCGCCCCCAATTCTAACACCTTCTCCTAACACGGCCTCCTGGCGTCCTGCCCGGTCGTGTCTTGCCAGACTCGTCTCGCCCAGTTCCGCTTCCCAAGCGCACCGTCGACCGAGCGTTCTCCCGTTGATTGCTATCCGGAAATCCCCATGCATCTCAAAGACCTGAAAAAGAAGAAGCCTGCCGAGCTGGTCCAGCTGGCCGAGGAACTGGGGGTCGAGAGCGCCTCGACGCTGCGCAAGCAGGACCTGCTGTTCGCGATCCTGAAGGTCCAGGCGGACAATGGCGACCAGATCATGGGGCTCGGCACGATCGAAGTGCTGCCCGACGGCTTCGGCTTCCTGCGCTCGCCGGAATCAAACTATCTCGCCGGCCCGGACGACATCTACATCTCGCCGAACCAGGTCCGGAAGTTCGGCCTGCGCACCGGTGACACGGTCGAGGGCGAGATCCGTGGGCCGAAGGACGGCGAACGCTATTTCTCGCTGGTGAAGCTGACCGCGGTCAATTTCGACGACCCCGACGTCGTCCGTCACCGCGTCAATTTCGACAACCTCACGCCGCTCTATCCCGAGAGCAAGCTGACGCTCGATCCCGCCGACCCGACCGTCAAGGACAAGTCGGCGCGCGTGATCGACATCGTCTCGCCACAGGGCAAGGGCCAGCGCACGCTGATCGTCGCCCCGCCGCGCGTCGGCAAGACGGTCATGTTGCAGAACATGGCCAAGGCGATCACCGACAACCACCCCGAGGTGTTCCTGATCGTCCTACTCATCGACGAGCGGCCTGAGGAAGTCACCGACATGCAGCGCAGCGTGAAGGGCGAGGTCGTCAGCTCGACCTTCGACGAACCCGCGCAGCGCCACGTGCAAGTCGCTGAAATGGTGATCGAAAAGGCCAAGCGCCTGGTCGAGCACAAGAAGGACGTGGTGATCCTGCTCGACTCGATCACGCGTCTGGGTCGTGCCTACAACACCGTCGTGCCGTCGTCGGGCAAGGTCCTGACCGGTGGTGTCGACGCGAACGCGCTGCAGCGTCCGAAGCGCTTCTTCGGCGCCGCGCGCAACATCGAGGAGGGCGGTTCGCTCTCGATCATCGCGACTGCGCTGATCGATACCGGCAGCCGCATGGACGAGGTGATCTTCGAGGAGTTCAAGGGCACCGGCAACTCGGAAATCGTGCTGGATCGCAAGGTCGCGGACAAGCGCATCTTCCCGGCGCTCGACGTCGGCAAGTCGGGTACCCGCAAGGAAGAGCTGCTGGTCGACAAGGCCAAGCTCAGCAAGATGTGGGTCCTGCGCCGCATCCTGATGCAGATGGGCACGATCGACGCGATGGAGTTCCTGCTCGACAAGATGAAGGATTCGAAGACCAACGAGAATTTCTTCGATTCCATGAATCAATAACCGAGTGCGGCCTGCGCCAAGCTGGCGCAGGACTCGCACCGGTTCGGCCGGCGGGGCGTAAGCTCCGACCGACGACATGGGCTTTGCCCATGTCCGCCAAGAACACCCAAGACGGCACGCGAGAGCATGGCTTTCGCGTGCCGCTTTGCTATTAATCACTATGAAAACCGCCACTCCGCCCGCGGCGTGGCCACGTCACCGGGAGCTGACATCTTGAGTATCATCGCCATGCTGGCCGCCGCCGCATCGAGCACCGCGGGCCCTGGCTCGCCGCTGGAAATCTGGCAGCATATCGTCGCCGACTTCTCCAACCTCGGCGACCCGAAGGCGCTGGCCGCATTCGGATCGGTCCTGATGATCGACCTCGTCCTCGCGGGCGACAACGCGATCGTCGTCGGTGCACTCGCTGCCGGATTGCCCGCCGACCAACGCAAGAAGGTCATCCTGATCGGTATCGGCGCGGCGCTGGTGCTGCGCATCTTCTTCGCGTTGATCGTCACGTGGCTGATGGGCATCGTCGGGCTGATCTTCGCAGGCGGGCTGCTGCTGCTTTGGGTCAGCTGGAAGTTCTGGCGCGAAATCCGCGAGGGCGCGGAGAATGCGGGCTCGGAGGAGATCGAGGGCGACGAGCGCTCGGGTATCCGCTCCTCGAAGGGCTTTGCGAGCGCGGCCTGGGCCGTTGCCGTCGCCGACGTCTCGATGAGCCTCGACAACGTCCTGGCGGTCGCCGGCGCGGCGCGCGAGCATCCCGGCATCCTCGTCATCGGCCTGCTGCTGTCGGTCGCGATGATGGGTCTGGCGGCGAACTACATCGCACGCGTCATCAACAAGTATCGCTGGATCGCGTATATCGGCCTCGCGGTGATCCTCGTGGTCGCGCTGAAGATGATCTACGAGGGCTGGGTCGGCACCGGCGAGACGCTCGGGATCATCTCGCTGCTGCGCTGATCGCGGGGGCAGTTGGGATAAGGAAAAGGCCTCGTCGGGATCGTCCGGCGAGGCCTTTTTTTGTCTGTCGTCAGCACCCCGTCATGCCGGGCTCGTTCCGGCATCTACCGTTCCGCATGCTCGATAGTAGTGAGTTCGCGGGACCGTGGACCCCGGAACAAGTCCGGGGTGACGGGGAGAGGGGATCAGCCCAGATTCTCCGCGAAGAACTTCGCCGTCCGCTCGTCCGCCAGCTTGGCCGACGCATCCGAGCGACGCTCGCCGAACTCGGTCGCGAAGCCGTGATCCTCGCCCGCGTAATCGTAGATCGTCACCTTGGGGTGATCGTCGAGCCCGGCGTGCATCGCTGCCTGCGCATCCTTATCGACGAAGTGATCCTCCTCCGGCACGTGCAACAGCACCGGGTGTGCGATCGCGTGCTTTTCGCCGAGCAGGCCGTCGATCCCGACGCCGTAATAGCCGACGCTCGCATCGACGTCGGTCCGTGCTGCGGTCATGAACGCCAGGCGCCCGCCGAGGCAGTAGCCGACCACGCCGACCTTGGCGTTCCCAGAATCATTGGCACCGAGTTCGCTGCGGACGGCGCGGATGCTCGCCTCGATATCGGCGATACCCTTGTCTTGGTCGAACTGGCCCATCAGTTCGAGCGCACGGTCGAACTCGGGCTTGATGTCCGGATCGAGTTCGATGCCGGGCTCGAGGCGCCAGAACAGGTCGGGGGCAATCGCGAGATAGCCGGCCTCGGCGAGCGTATCGCACTTGCGGCGGATCCCTGCGTTCACGCCGAAGATCTCCTGGATCACGACGATCGCGGCTTTCGGCGTGCCTGCCGGCGTCGCGCGATACGCGGTGAATTCGCCATCGCCCGCGAGCGTGGCGATCTTGGTAGTGTTCGTCATAGCAGTCCTCCTGGCGGCCGCTCATGGTCGAGCAGTCGGGATTTGGTGATTGGGCCTTCCCCGCGGAGTACGCACCAAGCGCTCCGCCGGCTCCAAGGATTCGGTGGCAGGGGACGATGATCGGAAAAGGATTGTGCGCGCAGGCCTGGCCGATCGCGCGCGGGCTGGAGCCGATCGCCCTGGCGAGCTCGCCATAGCTGGCGGTCGTGCCGTAGGCGATGTCGACGATCGCCTGGCGAAGGTCGGCACCGCGCGGGGTAGGGGAGAGCGCGAGGGGCAGGTCGAACTCGGTCAGCCGTCCGGTGAAATACGCGTCGATCTGGCGGAGTGCTTCGAGGATCGCGGGGGTGTCGCTGGTTGAACCATCCTCCACGCCAATATCGATCGCATCGATCCGGTCCCCGGTGCCGGTCACGCGGACCAGACCGATAGGCGTTGCGATCGAGGCGGCATCGCGCGCATACATTCCCCCGCTATGCAGCGCCGCGATGGACCGCTCAAGCGTCATCGAGGGTGCGTCACATGAAGATGAATATCGAGATCGAATGCACGCCCGAGGAAGCACGGCGCGCGGTCGGGCTGCCCGACCTGACGCCGATCCACGACCGCTATATCGCGATGATGATGGAAGCCATTCCGGACGGCCAGATGAAACCCGAGATGCTCGAATCGATGATGCGCGGTTGGCAGCCGATGGGCGAGGCAGGGATGGCGATGTGGAAGCGCCTGTTCGACAGCGCGACGAAAAGCGGCTGAGTTTCCCGTGAAAACGATTTTTGCGGTATCGAGCGGGCGGCCGCCAGCGGCGATTGCCGTGGTTCGGGTGAGCGGGCCCCAGGCGTTTGCTGCGGCCGAGGCTCTGGCGGGACCTTTGCCGGTGCCGCGCTATGCCAGCCTCCGGGGACTGCGGGACACCGATGGGGCGTTGCTCGATCGCGCGTTGGTCATCGTGTTTCCGGGGCCCGCGACGGCGACCGGCGAAGACTTGGTCGAGTTTCACTGCCACGGTGGTCGCGCGGTGATCGCGGCGGTCGAACGTGTATTGTCGGGAATACCTGGCTTGCGCCATGCCGAGCCGGGCGAGTTCACGCGTCGCGCACTGACCAATGGCCGCATCGACCTGACCGAGGCCGAGGGGCTCGCCGACCTTCTCGAAGCTGAAACCGAAAGCCAGCGCGTCGCGGCGATGACGGCGGCGGAGGGGCGGGTAAGCCAGGCGGTTCGCGGCTGGATGGACTCGGTCGCGATGCTGTCCGCGCGGGTCGAGGCTATGCTCGACTTCGCCGACGAGGACGATGTCGCAAGCGATACTGCGGCGTTCGATGCGATTGTTTCCGAGATCGACGCACTTGCCGCGCACATCGAGGCGGTGGTCGACGCACCGCCGGTCGAGCGGCTGAAGGATGGGCTGCGGGTCGTCATTGGTGGTCCGCCGAACAGCGGCAAGTCGACGTTGCTCAACCTGCTCGGCGAACGGGACGCGGCGATCGTCTCGCCGATCTCGGGAACGACGCGCGACCGGATCGACGTGCCCGTTACGCGGAACGGTGTCGCCTATGTGCTGACCGATACCGCGGGCTTGATCGACACGCTCGACCCGATCGAGGCGATCGGCGTCACCCGTGCGGAAGGTGCGCTCGCCGCAGCGGACATCGTGATGTGGCTGGCCGATACCGCGCCGCCCCGCGCCGATGCGATCTGGATTCATGCGCGCGCCGATCTGCCGGGGCGGGGAGGGTTGCCGTCTGGTCGGACTTTGGCGGTCTCGCAAAACGACCTGGGATCGCTTGATGCCCTTTGGGGTGAACTGCATCGGCGAGCGATTGCGATGCTGCCCCGCGATGATGAGATCGCATTGAAACAGCATCAGCGTCGGCAGTGCGCTGCGGCAGCCGAGGCTCTTCGGTATCGAAGCTCCGATGCGCTTATCGTCGCGGAACACCTTCGACAGGCCCGCGCGATCCTTGCTGGCATTCTTGGGCTCGACGCGACCGGGGAGATGCTCGACGCGCTGTTCGGACGATTCTGCATTGGGAAGTGATGTTCCACGTGGAACATCTTTGACGCGTCGGTCATGGCGTTCTACGGCCGTGACATGTTCGATGTAGTGGTGGTTGGCGGTGGCCATGCCGGAACCGAAGCCGCAGCCGCGGCGGCGCGGAGGGCGCGCGTACCGCGCTCGTGTCGTTCGACGCTGCGCATATTGGCGCGATGTCGTGCAATCCGGCGATCGGTGGGCTCGGTAAGGGGCACATGGTTCGCGAGGTCGATGCGTTCGACGGGCTGATCGGGCGCGCGGCCGATGCTGCCGCAATCCATTACCGGATGCTCAATCGGAGCAAGGGATCGGCGGTGCAGGGGCCTCGGATCCAGGCCGATCGGCGTCTCTATTCCGGTGCGATCCAGGCGATGCTTGCGGCCACCGAGGAGCTTTCGATCGTCGAGGGAGAGGCGACAGCGTTGCATTTCGACGGCGATCGCGTGGCGGGTGTCATGCTGGCGAATGGCTCGATCGTGGCGGCACGAGCGGTCGTGCTGGCGACGGGCACGTTCCTGGGCGGACGTATCTTCCGGGGTGACGATCGCGAGGAAGGGGGCCGGATCGGCGAGCGGGCCGCCAAGCCACTTGCGGACCAGTTGCGCGCGCGGGACCTGCCGATGGCGCGCCTGAAGACGGGGACGCCACCGCGGCTCGACGCGCGGACGGTCGATTGGGGCGCGCTTGCCGAGCAGCCGTCCGACCCCGATCCTTGGACAATGTCGCCGATGACTCGCGCTCGTCCGCTTCCGCAAATCGCGTGCGCCATCACCCGGACGACCGATCGGACGCATGCGATCATCCGCGAGGCGTTTCATCAGTCGCCGCTGTTCACCGGCGCGATCGAGGCGGCGGGGCCGCGTTACTGTCCGTCGATCGAGGACAAGGTTTATCGATTTGGCGACCGCGACGGGCATCAGGTTTTCCTCGAACCCGAAGGCCTCGACGATGCGACCGTCTATCCGAACGGGCTGTCGACCTCGCTGCCGGTCGAGGTTCAGGCGGCGATGCTGGCTAGCATTCCTGGGCTCGAGCGCGTGACGATGACCATGCCCGGCTATGCGGTCGAGTATGATTATATCGATCCGCGGGCGCTCGATACGCGGCTTGCGCTGGGAGCGATCGAGGGGGTGTTCTGCGCGGGGCAGATCAACGGCACGACCGGGTATGAGGAAGCGGCGGGGCAGGGGCTCGTCGCTGGGCTCAATGCCGCGGCGTATGCTTGCGATCTGGCGCCGGTGATCCTGGATCGCGCGTCGAGCTATCTCGGGGTGATGATCGACGACCTCACGCTACAAGGGGTGACCGAGCCGTATCGGATGCTGACCGCACGCGCTGAGTTCCGGCTGTCTTTGCGCGCGGATAACGCCGAGACGCGGCTGGGGGGATTGCGGAGGCGGCTGGGTGTCTTGGACCCGAACGGCTAGCGCATCAGCATGCACTGGTAGCGGATCGCACCCGCTTCCGGTCGGCGCTCAACTGTGAGCGGACCGCGACCGAGGTGGCGGATCAGGGGGTAGCGATCGGTCGGGATGGTGCGCGGCGGACGGCGTTCGACTGGCTCCGGTTTGAGGGCGTCAAGCTCGCGCATGTCGCGCCGGACGCAGCGACAGGCATCCCGACGGCGGTCGTTGACGAAGTGTTAGAGGACGCGCGCTACGCTCCGTATATCGAGCGGCAGGCGCAGGAGGTCGCGCGGTTGCGGGCCGACGAGGCGATTCGTTTGCCGGAGGACCTTGCCTATGACCGCGTGCCTGGCCTTTCGAACGAGATGATCGATCGCCTGAGCGCGGCGCGGCCGACCTCGCTGGCGGCAGCGGCGCGGGTGCGGGGGATCACCCCGGCGGCGTTGTCCGCGGTATTATTGTATACGAAACGAGTGCCAGCATGACCGAAGACGATGCACAGAGCTGGACGACCGAGCGGTTCGGGGCGGCAGCGACCGAGCGCTTGAACGCGTTCGTGGCGATGGTCGTCGAGGAAGCGCCGCACCAGAATTTGATCGCACCGTCGACAATCCCGACGATCTGGGATCGGCACGTGGTGGATCTCGCTTCAGTTGGTTGCGATTGCAGGGGCGGGCAGCTCGTCGAAGCGCTGGCTCGATATCGGCACTGGCGGGGGATTTCCTGGCATGGTCGTCGCGCTCGTACGCGAGGGGCCGGTCGATCTGGTCGAGCCCCGGCGACGGCGTGCGGACTTCCTCCAGCTCTGTGTTGCCCGGCTTGGGCTCGGGGAGCAGGTCCGCGTTCACGCGTCGAAGGTCGAGAATGCCACGGCCGACGCTTCGATCATTTCCGCTCGCGCGGTCGCATCGTTGCAAAACCTTTTGCGTGGCGCGGCGCACTGCGCCACAACGGAGACGCGGTGGTTGCTTCCTCGGGGGCGTTTTGACGAGGAGGAGCTGGCCGCGCTCAAGCAGCATTGGCGGTTTATGTTCCACGTGGAACAGAGCGTCACGAACCCGGAGTCGTCGATCGTGGTTCTGGATCGGGTAGGCGCGCGATGATCACCATCGCGGTCGCCAATCAAAAGGGTGGGGTGGGCAAGACCACCAGCGCCATCAACCTCGCGACCGCGCTGGCCGCCACGGGGATGCGCGTGCTGCTGGTCGATCTTGATCCGCAGGGCAACGCATCGACCGGGCTCGGCATCGGTCATTCGCAACGCGAGCGGTCGAGTTACGACGTGTTGGTCGGCGAGACGTCGATCGAGGAAGCGGTGGTGCATACGCGCGTGCCGCGGCTCGATATCGTGCCGGCGACGGTCGACCTGTCGGGGGCGGAGATCGAGCTGGTCGATTTCGATGCGCGCACGCACCGGCTCGATCGCGCGGTAAAGGCGGCGCAGGGTCCTTGGGATATCGCGCTGATCGATTGCCCGCCATCGCTGGGGCTGCTGACGATCAACGCGATGGTCGCGGCGGATTCGCTGCTGGTGCCGCTGCAATGCGAGTTTTTCGCGCTTGAAGGGTTGTCGCAGTTGTTGAGTACGGTCGAGCGGATCCGCCAGCGGTTCAATCCAGGCCTGTCGATTTTGGGCGTGGCGCTGACAATGTTCGATCGCCGGAACCGGTTGACCGATCAGGTCTCGGCGGATGTTCGCGCTGTGCTGGGGAAAGTGGTCTTCGAGACGGTGATCCCGCGCAACGTGCGGCTGTCGGAGGCGCCGAGCCACGGGTTGCCGGCGCTGATTTACGATCACCGGTGTTCGGGGTCGCAGGCGTATATTGCGCTGGCGCGTGAGCTTATCGGGCGGCTTCCGGCAACTGCGCAGGTTGCGGCATGAGCGACGGTAACAAACGCGGCCGGCCGGGGCTGGGCAGGGGCCTCAACGCGCTGCTCGGCGAGATGGCGCGCGAGACGCCGGTGTCGGCCGATGGTGCGGCGCAGCAATCGTCAGGTGTGCGGATGCTGCCGGTCAGTTCGCTGTCGCCGCATCCCGATCAGCCGCGGCGGCATTTCGACGAGGCGATGCTCGACGAGCTGGCCGCGTCGATCGCGTCGCGCGGATTGATCCAGCCGATCGTGGTGCGGCCGCATGGGCATGATTTCCAGATCGTCGCGGGCGAGCGGCGCTGGCGGGCGGCGCAGCGTGCGCGGCTGCACGAGGTGCCGGTCGTCGTCCGCGACTTCGACGACGCCGAGACGCTCGAGATCGCGCTGATCGAGAACATCCAGCGCGAGGATCTCAACGCGATCGAAGAGGCGCAGGCGTATCAGCGGCTGGCGGGCGAGTATGGGCATACGCAGGAGGTGCTCGCCAAGATCGTCCACAAGTCGCGCAGTCATGTCGCGAACCTGCTGCGGCTGCTGGAGTTGCCGGCGCAGGTGCAGTCGCAGGTTGTCGATGGATCGCTGTCGATGGGGCATGCTCGGGCGTTGCTGGGGTCGCCGGATGTGGAGTCGCTGGCGGATCAGGTCGTGTCGCGGGGGCTGTCGGTGCGCGAGACCGAGAAGCTGGCGCGGGACGCGAAGCCTGGGCGGAGCCGTGGCGGCGGTGGTGGTTCGTCCGAGCCTCGGGTGCCGGATGCGGATATTGCTGCGTTGGAGCGGCAGTTGGCGGACTTGTTGGGGTTGCAGGTGCGGGTCGCGCATACCGAGACTGGGGGGACTTTGACGTTGAATTACTCGACGCTCGACCAGCTTGATATGGTTTGCCAGCGGTTGACGGGCGGGGCGATCTAAGTCGCCGGCCTGATCCAATCGCACCCCGCCCGTTCGTACTGAGCGAAGTCGAAGCACCTGCGTACCGGACCATCCTTCGACTTCGCTCAGGACGAACGGGGATAGGGGAGCGTGGAGGGGAGAGGGTGGACCAATACTCTCCGTCATACCGGCGGAAGCCGGGACCCACGGTTACGGTCCGCTTCGTTAGTGATCGCACCCTGTCCATGGGTCCCGGCGTGCGCCGGGATGACGGAAGGTGGGGGCGGGAAGAGGGAAGCGCAAGCGGAGGCAGACACAGAACCAGACGCGAATGCGGTTGCAGACGCGGTTGCGCGTTAGTTTCGCCGCGCGATCGCTTGGGATAGCGCCACCACTGCAGCTTCCGCCACCACACCGCCGGCATTTCCCGACGCCATGATCGCGCGCTCGGCGGTCCGGACGCGCTGGATTGCGGTGGCGAGCATTACCGGTGACCAGCGGCGCAAGGACCGCGCGGTGCTGGCCTCTTCCTTGAAGAACACGCGGTGGCGTTTCATGACCGCGTCGACCGATTCGCCGCGGTCGACTTCGCCGCGCATGTCGGCGAGCGCGATCAGGCGGCGGACGAGTTGGCGGAGCCAGGGGATCGGCGACGTGCCGGCTTCTTCGAGCACCGCGAGTTCGGCGCCGAGATCGTCGACTCGGCCTTCGATCACGGCATCGATCGCACGGCTCATCTCCGCATCGCCGAGGTCTGCGCCTACCGCATCGAGTGCGTGGTGATCGAGGTCCGCGGGGCGATCGGGGGCGGCGTCGAGATACAACGCAAGCTTCTCGATCTCGCGCGAAATGACGGCGCGGTCGCCTCCGGTCGTATCCACGAGGCGGCGGGCGACGCCGGGGGCGGGGCGGAGGCCGTTCTCGTTGGCGATCGTGGTGGCAAGGCGTTCGGCGTCCTGCGCGGTTGGGGCGTAGCAGGCGAATGCCATCGCGCGTGGGGAGTCGATCGCGAGCTTGACGATCTTGGCGGTGGATTTGACGGTCGGGGCGATCGCGACGACCGGGTTGCCGACGCGTTCGGCCGCGAGCAGGTTGGTGAACGCTTCGAGACTTTCCTCGCCGGCCGAGGCGACGCGGACGAACCTTGCGCCCGCAAACAGCGACAGCGACGCGGCCTCGTCGGTCAGCCGGCCGGGATCGCTCTTGAGCGTCGAGCCGTCGAGATCGACGCGTTCGGCATCCGCGCCCATCGCCTTGGCGAGCACGCGGGCGAGGTCGCTCGCGCCGGCCTCGTCGGGGCCGTGGAGCAGGTACAGGCGGATGTCGCCGCCCGGCTTGGCCAGCGCACCGCGGATCTGGCCTGCGCTGGCCTTCACTTGGCGGGCGTAGTGGCCTGCGCCGCTGCGACCGCAGGCGTATTGCGCGCATACAGCGCAATGCGCGCGACGATCTGGTCGGCGACGATCTGCGACAGGCGTTCGAGCGCGGTGTTCTCCGCCGCGATCGTCGCATATTCGGAGCGGACGACGTCGATGCCGGCGTCGGAGCCGGCGGTCGCGTCGAGCAACACCGAGTTGTCGCCGATCCGGACGAGCTGATAGCGCGCGCGCAACGTGCGGCGTTCGCGCGAGACGCTGTCGTCGGTGCGGACGCCGAGACCGCTGATCGCGTCGTCGAGGCGGATGTCGATCCGGTAGAGCGCCGGTGCACCGTTCGAGGGCAGGCGATCGCGCAGCGCGGTGGCCAACAGCCAGCCGTTCTTGCCCGCGATCGGCGCGATCTCGACTTGGCCGAGCGCACCCGCGACCGGGCCGCTGCTGCCACCCGCGTAGAGCGGATGCAGGCCGCAGCCTGACAGCGCCGGGGCCAGCGCGAGCGCGCCGAGGATCGCTAGGCGCTTCATGCGACGATGTTCACGAGACGGTCGGGCACGACGATCACTTTCCGGGGCGGCTTGCCCTCGAGCAGGCGGACGATCTTTTCGGAGGCGAGCGCGGCGGCTTCGACCTCGTCCTTCGGTGCGCCCTTGGGGAAGACGAGCGTGTCGCGCAGCTTGCCGTTGACCTGCACCGCGATCGTGACCTCGTCGTCGACCAGCATCGCCGGATCGACGATCGGCCACGCTGCATCGGCGATCAGGCCGTCATTGCCCGCGGTCGCCCAGGCTTCCTCGGCGACATGCGGGACCATCGGGCTGACGAGCAGCAGCAAAGTGCGGACCGCCTGGTCGCGATCGGCGGAGGGCGGTGCCTTCTCGATCGCGCTGCACAACGAATACAGCCGCGCGACTGCCTTGTTGAACTGCAAGGCATTGATATCGCTCTCGATACCTACGGTCGTGCGGTGGCACAGCTTCCGCAATGCAATGTCTTCGCCCTCGGCTTTCGCCGCGTCATCGGACTCGATCAGCCGCCAGAGACGCTGGACGAACCGCCAGGCGCCTTCGATGCCGGATTCGCTCCAAGGCAGATCGCGCTCGGGGGCGAGTCGGAGAGCACGAACCAGCGCACCGCGTCGGCGCCGTACTGGTCGACGATCGGCTCGGGATCGACGGTGTTCTTCTTCGACTTCGACATCTTCGTCACGCGACCGACCGTCACCGGGCCGCCAGTCGCGATCTCGATATACCCTGCATCGGTCTTGCGGACCTCGTCGGGAGACAGCCACTTCGTCTTCACCGGTGCGTCGCTCGAATCGTCGTCGTCGGTGTCGGCCTCCGGCTGCGCGTCGCCGGCGTCGCCTCGGCTATAGGTCTCGTGCGTGACCATGCCTTGGGTGAACAGCCCGGCGAACGGCTCGGCGATGTCGAGCATGCCGATATGCTTCAGCGCGCGCGTCCAGAAGCGGGCGTAGAGCAGATGCAGGATCGCATGCTCGACGCCGCCGATATACTGGTTGACCGGCAGCCACTTCTCCGCGCCCGTCCGGTCGAACGGCTTGGCGTCCGGCTGGCTGGCGAAGCGTATGAAATACCACGACGAATCGACGAACGTGTCGAGCGTGTCGGTCTCGCGCCGCGCGTTCGCACCGCAGGACGGGCAGGGGACGTACTTCCAGGTCGGATGGCGATCGAGCGGGTTGCCGGGGATGTCGAAGCTGACGTCCTCGGGCAGCACGATCGGCAGCTGGTCCTTGGGCACCGGCACCGCGCCGCATGCGTCGCAGTGGATGATCGGGATCGGCGTGCCCCAGTAACGCTGGCGGCTGACGCCCCAGTCGCGCAGGCGGAACACGGTCGTGCCCTTGCCCCAGCCTTCGCCCTCGGCACGCTCGATCACGACGCGCTTTGCGTCCTCGATGTCGAGCTCATCGAGGAAGTGCGAGTTCACGATGGTGCCGGCGCCGGTCCAGGCGGTGTCGCCGGCGAACACGGGGGCCTCGTCATCGCCTTCGCTGACGACGCGCTTGACGGGCAGGTCGTATTTGCGTGCGAAATCGAGATCGCGCTGGTCGTGCGCGGGGACGCCGAAAACCGCGCCGGTGCCGTATTCCATCAGCACGAAGTTCGCGATGTAGACCGGGAGGTGCCAGGATTTGTCGAGCGGATGCACCGCGCGGATGCCGGTGTCGAAGCCGAGCTTTTCCTGCGTGTCGAGTTCCGCCGCAGTGGTGCCGCCTCGCTTGCAGAGTTCGATGAAGGCCGCGGCGTCGGGGTTCGTTTCGGCGATGGCGCGCGCGATCGGGTGATCGGCGGCGACCGCGACGAAGCTGGAGCCGAACATCGTGTCGGGACGGGTGGTGAAGACCTCAACGCTCTCTATTCCCCTTCCGCCTGCGCGAGGGGTCAGGGGAGGAGGCATCCTCGGACGCTGCCGCCGCGTCCGTGTCAGGCCCTCCCCGACCCCTCCCGCGAGCGGGAGGGGAGCAGTGAGGTCGAACTTGAACTGCAGGCCCTGGCTGCGGCCGATCCAGTTTTCCTGCATCAGCTTGACCTTGTCGGGCCAATGCTCGAGCGCGCCCAACCCGTCGACCAGCTCGTCGGCGAAGTCTGTGATCTTCAGGAACCACTGCGACAGCTTCCGCCGCTCGACCAGCGCGCCCGAGCGCCAGCCGCGGCCGTCGATCACCTGCTCGTTGGCGAGCACGGTCATGTCGACCGGATCCCAGTTGACCGCTGATTCCTTGCGATAGACCAAGCCAGCCGCGAACAGGTCGAGGAACAGCGCCTGCTCATGCCCATAATATTCGGGCTCGCAGGTCGCCAGCTCGCGCGTCCAGTCGAGCGCAAAACCGAGGCGCTTCAGCTGCGCCTTCATCGTCGCGATGTTGGCGCGCGTCCAGTTGCCCGGATGCACGCCCTTTTCCATCGCCGCGTTTTCGGCGGGCATGCCGAACGCGTCCCAGCCCATCGGATGGAGCACTTCCATGCCCTTCATCCGACGGAACCGCGCGAGCACGTCGCCCATCGTGTAGTTCCGGACATGCCCCATGTGGATGCGCCCCGACGGATAGGGGAACATCTCGAGCACATACGAGCGCGGCTTGGTCGACAGGTCGTCCGCGGCGAACGTCTTGCGCTCGTCCCAGACCTTCTGCCACGCCGCGTCCGCCTTCAACGCATTGAAACGCGACGCCATTATATCAGTCCTCAGCCCGCGATCGAGGCGCGGCGCAGGTCGCGGGCCTTGGTCAGGATGATGTCCTCAAGCTTCTGCGTGGTCGCGGCCTGGACCGGCGAAGACACCCACTGGCCGTTACGGTTGACTTCACGGAGCGCTGCGACGCGCAGCGCATCGGCGCGCAGATCCTGGTCGAGGATCGACACGGTCACCTTCATGCGCTCGGTCGGCGTCTGTGGGTTGATGTACCAGTCGGTGACGATCACGCCGCCATTCGAGTCAGTCTGGAGCAGCGGCATAAAGCCCAGTGTGTCGAGGCTCGCGCGCCAGAGGTAGCTGTTGACGCCGATCGTCGTGATCTTCGATGCGGCGAGATCCGCCTTGGGACGTGCGGTACCGCCGCCGCAAGCGACGAGAGGCAGGGCAAACAGCACGACTGCGATACGCGAGCGGCGGAACATGGGCATCATCCTGGCAAGAAAATCAGCCCTTGCTCTACAGGCGTGCTCGCGCGCCCGCAAGCAGACGCCCGCATGCGTGAGAGGCGGGGCGTCGAACGGCCGATCCCCTTTCGATATGCCCGATTCGGTAGCGCTAACGCGGCGACATGTGTGCTGATTGCAACACTGTCCGACAATTCGGCGACGAAGGGTGGGAATGCGCGGTTCTGCGGCCTTTGCTGTGGATCAATTCATGTTAGATGCTGTTTAACAGGATCCGATTACGGGATTCGAAGGACAGATTCGTTGTGATGACGCGTGGGGGAATATTCGGGGTGGTTGCCGGGGCGCTTGTCGCCACCGCCGCGATCGTCGCGCCCGCCTTCGGCGCCAGCGAACAGCCCGCCCGGATTGCCAAGCATAACGTCGCTGCGGTTCGCGGTATCGGATCGTTCACGCCAGCCGCCGCCGACCCCCGCCTTGCTGCGATGTTCGCGCGCGGTGGCTTCGACGCCGGCAGCTTCCGTTTTACGCCGGCCGAAACGCGCCAGGATAATCGCGCGGTGACTGTCGCGGTCCGTGCGCAGACCAACCGCGGCATCGCGAACACGGCTAGCCTCGCATCGACCACGCCGACCGTCGGGATCGCACCGATCGCGTACAATCTCGGCATGTCGGTGGGCTGGAAGCGGTTCGCGATTTCCGGCGACGTGAACAAGCTCGATCTCGGCGGTCTGCCGGGTAGTCGCGAAGCCGCCGATCTGGCGGTAAGCTACAGCGCCAAGCGGTTCAGCGGCACGGTGAAGGCGGCGGCGGATCGTCCGCTGGCGAATGCACCGCGACTCGTCGAGGATGCGCCGAGCTACTCGGTCGATCTGGGTGGTTCGTACGCGTTGACGCGTAGCCTCGCGGTCACCGCCGGCGTGCGTTACCGTTCGGACCGCGAGCGCTTCGTAAAGGTCGACGACGATCGCCGCGATAGCCAAGCCGTGTATCTGGGCACTGCCTTCCGCTTCTAAGGTTTGGCAGGATTTGCCGTGGTTGCGGCGTAAACCTGCTTACTCGTTCTCAACCATCGTCGCCTCTGGCATCTCTGCCTCTCCCGTTGGGAGAGGGAACGGGGCCGCGGCCGCTTGGTCGTAGGAATGATGAGGCTGATCTGAACCCAGACGATTCGAGCACCTTCCACAATTCGTCACCCTAGCAAACGCTAGGGTCTCTCTCGAAACAGATGACGCTAGCCTCAGGGACGAGATCCCAGCTTTCGCTGGGATGACGGGGTGGGGGTGTCTTGCCCCAATAGCGGGAGCGCGCAGGACTAGCGGAGCCACGCATCGATTGCAGCCCAGCCGTGAAACCCGAATCGCTGGATCCGCCGCCACCGCAGCGCGTCCATTCCACCCAACGCGATCACCGGTACTCCAACCCCGCGGGCGATCCGCATCGCCCGCGCCGGACCCAGCCCAGCCGCCTCTGCATGCGACCGTGTGGCATAGACCGGCGACACGAACAGCGCGTCCGCCTTGGCGCGCTGCCCGGCGAGCGCTTCGGCACGCGTATGCGCCGGCCAGGTCCTGATGCCGCGCGTCCTCGCCCGACCATGCACGCCGTCCGCCCGCATCGAAGACACCCCCGCGACGACGACGATCAATCGCCGCGCCTGCGCCAGTCGTAGAACCCGCCGTAGCAATTCCCGTCGCTCGCCCGCTGGCGTTGCATAATGCCGAAACACCACGCCCGATCCGGGCGGCAACCGTCTCAGCGCCGGCCATAAAGCGTCACTCATCCGCTCGTCGGTCATCAGCCAGCGTGTGGGAATGGGGTTACGGCGGGGCACACCGCTGCCTATAGCGCGCGACATGATAGCTGACGACACCACGCCGCTCGCATCCATCCGCACCCGGATCGCCAAGGCCGCCGAGATCGCCGATCGCCGCGCCGCCGATGTGACGCTGATCGCGGTCTCCAAGACGCACCCGGCCACGGCGATCGAACCGCTGCTCGTCGAAGGCCAGCGCGTGTTCGGCGAGAACCGCGTTCAGGAAGCCTCAGAGAAGTGGCCAGCGTTGCGCGAGAAGTATCCCGATGTCGAACTGCACCTGATCGGCCAGCTTCAGTCGAACAAGGCCGCCGAAGCCGTGGCGCTGTTCGATTGCATCCATGCGGTCGATCGCCCGTCGCTGGTCACTGCGCTGGGGAAGGCGATGGAGACGAGCGACCGTCGTCCGGACTGTTTCCTCCAGGTCAACATCGGCGACGAACCGCAAAAGGGGGCTGTGCGATCGCCGATCTCCCAGCGCTGGTGGAGCAGGCGCGCGCTGCCGGCTTGCCGATAGCCGGGCTGATGTGCCTGCCGCCCGCCGATATCGAGCCGGCGCCTTATTTCGCGTTGCTCGCCAAGCTCGCACGCGATCACGGGCTGACCGGCCTCAGCATGGGCATGTCCGACGACTTCGAGACCGCGGTGACGATCGGCGCGACTCACGTCCGGATCGGCAGCGCGCTGTTCGGCGCTCGGGGGACGGGCGCATGAGCATTGTGGTCCGGTTCGACGCACTGCTGTTCGACTTCGACGGCGTGCTGATCGACAGCGAAGCGGTCGGAAACCGCCACATTGCGGAGTGGCTGACCGCCGCTGGGCACCCAACGACTCCCGACGAGTCGATGGCGAACTTTATGGGGCTTGCCGGGCCGCAGTTCATCGATGCGATCGAGCGCTGGATCGACCGGCCGCTCCCCGACGATTTCTACGCCGCGCGCAAAGCCGAAGATGCGCGCGTGATGGCGGCAGGTGTCGACGCGATCGAGGGCGCGGTGGCGTTCGTCCGGTCGCTCCCCGCCGATCTACCCAAGGCGATCGTCTCGTCGAGCCCGGTCACCTGGATCGCGCGGCATCTGGAGCATATCGGCCTGCGCGACGCGTTCGGCGACCATCTCTACAGCGGCCGCGAGCATGTGACGAATGGCAAGCCTGCGCCGGATCTGTACCTGTTCGGCGCACGGAAACTGGGCGTGGATATCGCGCGGACGGCGATCCTCGAAGACTCGCCGGTGGGTGCGACCGGCGCGGTGGCGTCGGGGGGCTATGTCATCGGTCTGTCGGCGGGATCGCATTGTAATGCCGAGCATGGCGCCCGTCTGAAGGCAATCGGCGTCGATGCGCTGGCGGAGAGCTTCGACGACGTCGCGCGGTTGCTAGGATAGGCTAGATCCCGGTTCTTAAAGTCAGGGACAAGCCAGCCGGTATCCCGCTCCGATGACTACACCTCCCCGGCGAAGGCCGGGGTCCAGTTGCGGAACGGGAATAACGTGGGACGGACCTTCGTTACATCGGCCTTCCCAACTGGACCCCGGCCTTCGCCGGGGAGGTGCTCGCGCGAGGAATACGTAAACTCAACGCGTCGCTAATCTCGCTTCCGCCGCCAGATCGCGCCCACGCCTGCCACCAGATCATACGGGATCGCCGCCGCCTCCCGCGTCCGCATCTTGAGCTGGTATCGCCGGCTCCCGCCATGCGGCACGTGGATCACGCTCGCGGACATGCCGAGCATCGCGAACAGCATGCGGATGCGCGGCTGGTGATAGCCATCGGTGCAGATCATGCACTGCGCATACGCGCCGGCGCGGGCGAAAGCCGTCGCCGCGACCACGCTCTGCAACGTATCCACGCTCGCCTCGTCGAGATAGATCCGCGATCGGTCGACCGTCTCGGCGAGCATTTCCGCCATCACCAACGCCTCGGACGGCCCATGCGCACCCTTCGCGCCCGAGCAGAACAGGTCGGCATCGACATACCGCGCCGCCGCCGCTGCCGCGAACGCGATCCGCCGCGCAAGCGTCGGGCTCGGACTGCCATCGGGACGAACGGCTGCACCGAACACCACGATCAAACGGCGCGAGGGAGGAATCTCGGTCAGAACTGATGCCCCGTGCGGTCGCGCTTGGTCGCGAGATACTGCGCGTTGTGCGGGTTTGCCGGCAGGAAATGCGGCACCCGCTCGATCACCGTCACGCCCGCCGCTTCAAGCCCACCCACCTTCGCCGGGTTGTTCGTCAGCAACCGAATGTCACGCTGCCCGAGCAGAGTCAGCATCCTCGCGGCTACCCCGAAGTCCCGCGCATCGACCGCAAAGCCGAGCCGCGTGTTCGCGTCGACCGTGTCGTACCCCTGGTCCTGCAACGCGTAAGCGCGAAGCTTGTTGACCAGCCCGATCCCGCGCCCTTCCTGCCGCAGATAGAGCAGGATACCCCAGCCACTATCCCGGATCGCGTGGATCGCGGCGTGCAGTTGTGGCCCGCAATCGCATTTGAGGCTGCCCAGCACATCGCCCGTCAGGCATTCGCTATGCAGCCGGACCAGCGGCGGCTGGCCGTTGGGCTGGCCGATCAGCAGCGCGATATGCTCGTCCGCGCTCTCAGGCGAGCGGAACGCGACGATCTCCGCATCCTCCGCGCCCGCGACCGGGAGGCGCGCACGGGCCGCGAGCGTCAGTCGTGTCGCGTCCTCGTGCGCTTCTATGTCCGCGCGCGCGATCCGAACCTCGGGCTCGCCGGTGCCGAGGAAGAAAGCGGGTAACAACCCGGCAATCCGCGCGAGCCGCAACGCCGCCGCCGCCGCGTCTGGATCGGTCAGCGCGACCGTCTGGAACGGCCCCTTCATGGGAGTCGCCAGATCGAATTGCGGATCCGCCAACGCGGTCGCGGCGGCGAAATCGATCCACGGCGCCCGATCGACCAGCACCGGCTCGGTCGGATCGGCGGCGGCCAGTTGGTTCGCGAGCTTCAGCGTCGCAGCGCGCCCCGACGAGATCAGCACGCCGCCATTCGCGGCCGGATCGAACGCGGCCAACCGGTCCGCATCCGCCGTCTCGACTGCGAGCAGCACCAGCCCGTCGATCGCGATCGGCCAACCGCGCCTGAGCGCATCGACCGCGCGGGCGGCGGCGCGCGGATCACTCAAAACGCGAACTCGGTCATGATCGGCACGTGGTCGGACGGTTTCAGCCAGCTCCGGCATCGCTCATAGACATGATGCGACACCGCGGCCTCGGCGGCGGCACCCGTCGCCCACATGTGATCGAGCCGCCGCCCGCGATCCGATGCTTCCCAATCCTTCGCGCGGTAGCTCCACCAGGTGAACAGACGCGCGGGGGCAGGGTGGAAGCGGCGGCCGAGATCGACCCAGTCGCCCGCCGCCTGCAACTTGCCTAGTGCTTCGACCTCGATCGGCGTGTGGCTGACGACATCGAGCAGCTGCTTGTGGCTCCAGACGTCTGATTCGAGCGGGGCGATGTTGAAATCGCCGACGAGAATGGTGGGGCCTGCCAGCGTTTCCGACCAAGTCGTCATGCGCTCGATGAAGTCGAGCTTCTGGCCGAATTTCGGGTTCACGTCGCGATCAGGCACGTCGCCGCCGGCTGGGACGTAGACGTTTTCGAGCCGCACGCCGTTTTCCAGCCGGACGCCGATATGGCGCGCCTCGCTGTTCGCCTGCCAGTCGAATCGGTCGTCCTCGACGATCGGCACGCGGCTGAGGATCGCGACGCCGTGGTGCATGCGCTGGCCGTGCAGGACGATGTGTTCGTAGCCGAGCGCGCGGAATGCCGCCAACGGGAAGTCGCCGTCGATCACTTTGGTCTCCTGCAGGCACAGGATGTCGGGCTGCTCGTCGCGCAGAAACTGTTCGACGATGGCGATCCGGAAACGGACCGAGTTGATGTTCCAAGAGACGATCTTCACGGCCGCGATGTAGCGCTGCGGGGAGTGGGGACAAGGAAGCGTCTGGAGGCTTCGGAAGAAGGGAGAAGGCGCCATCGGCAAAGTCGCTGTCGTTGACCGGGCCCTGAGAAGAGTGAGCCCGTCGGCCGCGCTTGAGCGAGGCAGGCAAATCTTTTGCCTGCCGTTCTACGCGAAAGACCCTCGCTCCGGGGGCATGGAGCGAGGGCCAACTCAGCGTTCGTCACGCAGGCAGACTGTGGGGAAACCATCCGGGCAACAGGGGAAAAATCCCGAATGCCTCACATCCGCGAGCCACTCCTTAGGGCGCGAAACCTGTCGCTGGCATGAATGGCCAGAAAGTTTTGTTACTTTCTTCCACCCACGGTGCGTGGGTCGTTCCAGCGGAAGGTGTTGTCGCTGACGGCCACGCCGAATTTCTGGTTGGTCAGCCGGATCGTTGTCCGGTTGTTCTGGCTGTCGAGCGCGACCCAACCCTGCAGCATCAGTCCGCCCGGCGCGCCCGCGTTGCGCACGAACACCAGCGTGATCCGGCCATATTCGGGGTGCTTCGGATCGTTCGCCTCGACCGACACAATCCGCGGATCATACCCAGGAACGAGTTTGGCATAGCGCGTGATGTCGCGGGTCGGATCGAGCAGCACGCCCAGCGGCGAGTTCTTGATCGGCCAGCGCTGCACCTGCTTCACCGAATAATCGATGAAGGTCAGCGCGCCGCCCTCCGCGACGATCAGGATCGGCACGCCCTTCTCGTACTGGAAGCGCAGCTTGCCGGGCTTTTTCAGCGTCAGCACGCCGGTCAGGACCTTGCCGTTGCGATCCGCCTGCGAGAAACTGGCGGTCATCGTCTCGACGGACTGCAGATGCTTCTGCACCGCGGCCAGATCGCCGGTAGCCTGCGCGGCGATTGGCGCGGGTATGGCGGCAACCGAGAGAGCGGCGATCGTCGCGATCACCGCGGGGCGGGAATTGAACATCATAATCTCCTTGGAACGCGGACGATTGCCCGCCCGCGCTTGAACCGCCACTGAATTCGATCTGCGGCCACCACACAACCGCATCCGTCATCCTGACGAAAGTCAGGACCCAGGATCAAGCAGGGCAGCGGGTGTTACTCGGGATCCTGACTTTCGTCAGGATGACGGGGGCGGAGGGCCGACGGCATGTAAAGTCGATCGTCCGTTACAGCGTGATCGCAGCCTTCATCCCGAGCACGCCGACGTCGTTCGCGTCATGCACCCCGCCAGGATTGTGGATGAACTGCACGTTCGGCCGCAATTCGAGCCACCGCGTCGGGTGGACGCTGTAGTAGATTTCCGACGCATACTCCGCATCCTGTACCGCTGGTCGCGTCGGATCGAGTTCCTGCCCCTTCGCAACGCGCCCGTTCACGTTGGTCCGCGCGACGCCGAAGCCGAGGATGTCGCCCGGTCGCCACGGCACCAGCCCCTTGTAGAACAGCCCCGCGGCGACCTGGTTGTCGGTGGTCGAGGTCGCGCGATCGGCCTGCGTCGCGTTGAGGAAAACGCTGAGCCCGGTCACCGACTTGCCGTCCTTCGAGGTGCCGGTGATCTGCTGCTGGAGATTGAAATACACGCCGTAGCGCGCGTCGTGGCGGAGCGGCGCCATTCCGGTGATCGCGATCGGCTGGCGGTTCACGTCGTAGAACACGTCGTCGCCGTTCGACGTGTTGAGCCAGCCGCCGACCTTGTATGCGCCGACCCGGCCGTCGTTATCGCCGCGATGCCATTCGGCTTCGACGGGGATCAGCGCGCCCGTCGCGCCGTGGAACCGGCCGATCACGAAGTCCTTTTCGAGATTGCGGGGGTTCACCTCGTAGGCGGCGGTCTTGAGCGTGAGGTGGTCGTTGACGTCGTAGCGCAGCCGCGCGCCCCATTGCCCGACCGGCCAGTTCTGCCAGTAATCGCCGACCAGATTGCCCGGCTGTGCGCCGCAGAAACTGAGGTTCTGGAAATAGCAGGAGAAGACCGCGAAATCCTCGCCTGGGTTGGTGCGACCGATCTTCAGTTCGAGCTTTTCGCCGAGCGTTTGCTCGTACCAGAATTGCGTCAGGCGCAGCGTCTGGCCACGGCCGTACACCTCTTGCACCTGTTGCAGCACGCCCAGATTGGCGTCCGCGCCGAGATCGCGACCGCGGCGATAGGTGACGGTCGCCTGGAACGCGCCGCCCTTGAGACCGACGACCTTGTCGAGATCGAGCAGCACGCCGACGTCGAACTGGCCGGTCTCGCGCAACAGTTTCCGGTCGCCGCCTGCGAAATTATACCCGCTTTCCGACGCATAGCGCGCGCTGACGCCGATCCCGCGGGCCGCTAGGCGTTTGCGGATGTCGAACCAGTCCGCGAACAGGCCGGGCGGCGGGGTGCGCTGCGTATCCGCGGTCAGCGCGGACGGCGACAGATCGCTGTCACGGCGGACACCCGAACGGGGGCGGTGCTGGGTATCTGTGTTGGTACTGCCCGGAGTCTGCTTTGGGATATCCTGTGCCGAAACCTGCCCGGACACGGCAAGCGCCAATGCCCCCGCACACAACCGCCGATACCCCATCACGCCCACCTGTTATTCGTAACCTGTATCAGCTCCGTATACCGGGCGCCGGTGGTTCGAAACCCTTGTCCGCGCGGGAAAGTTGGTGGCGGGCGCCCCCTCCTAGTTCTCCCGCGAAGGCGGGAGCCCAGGGTTCCAAACGACATCGTTCGTGGCTCCTGGACCCCGCGTTCGCGAGGGAACAGAAGGTTTCTCGAAGGACGGCTGGTGTCGGTTTTCCAGCGCTAGATCGCATGCCCTTCGGTATCGCGGAGCACTTCGCGCCGCCCGACATGATCCGGGCGGCCAACGATGCCGTCCTTCTCCATGCGCTCGATCAACCGCGCCGCGGAATTATATCCGATCCGCAACTGGCGCTGCAGCCAAGAGGTCGACGCCTTCTGCGATTCGCACACCAGCTGGATCGCCTGGCGATATTGCTGGTCCTCCGCCGAATCCTCCCCGGTCGGTGAGCCCTCCAGCGCGAAGCTCTCCTCGGGCTCCTCGGTCACGGAGGAGATGTAATCCGGCAGCCCCTGCGAGCGCCAGTGATCCGCCACCAGCCGCACTTCGTCGTCGGTCACGAACGGACCGTGCACGCGGACGATACCCTTGCCGCCGGGCATGTAGAGCATGTCGCCCTTGCCCAGCAGCTGCTCCGCGCCCTGTTCGCCGAGGATGGTGCGCGAATCGATCTTCGACGTGACGTGGAAGCTGATCCGGGTCGGCAGATTGGCCTTGATGACGCCGGTGATGACGTCGACCGACGGCCGCTGCGTTGCCATGATCAGGTGGATGCCCGCCGCGCGGGCCTTCTGCGCGAGTCGCTGGATGAGGAATTCGACCTCCTTGCCCGCGGTCATCATCAGGTCGGCGAGCTCGTCGACGATCACCACGATCTGCGGCAGCACGTCGTATTCGAGCTTCTCCTCCTCATACATCGGCGCGCCGGTGTCGGGGTGATACCCCGTCTGCACCTTGCGCCCGAGCGGCTGCCCCTTGGCCTTCGCACCACGCACCTTATCGTTGAACCCGGCGAGGCTGCGCACACCGACGGAGGACATCTGGCGATAGCGATCCTCCATCGTCTCGACCGCCCATTTCAGCGCGCGCACCGCCTTGGCGGGATCGGTCACGACCGGCGACAGCAGATGCGGAATGTCGTCGTACATGCTCAGTTCGAGCATCTTCGGATCGATCATGATCATCCGGCACTGGTTCGGCGTCAGCTTGTACAGCAGCGACAGAATCATGCTGTTCAGCCCGACCGACTTGCCCGAGCCCGTCGTGCCCGCGACCAGCAGATGCGGCATCGGCGCGAGATCGGCGATCACCGAATCGCCCGCGATGTTCTTCCCCAGGATGATCGGCAGCTGCGCCGACTGGTCCTCGAACGTCTGGCTGCCGACGAGTTCGTGCAACGACACCGCCTCGCGCCGCGCATTCGGCAGCTCGATGCCGATGACGTTGCGCCCCGGGATCACCGCGACGCGTGCCGAGATGGCGGACATGTTGCGGGCGATATCGTCGGCCAGCGCGATCACCCGGCTCGCCTTGACGCCGGGGGCGGGCTCGAGCTCGTACATCGTCACGACCGGCCCCGGCCGCACCTCGATGATCGACCCCGTCACCTTGAAGTCGTCGAGCACGTTTTCGAGCAGCCGCGCATTGCGTTCCAGCCCGGCCTTGTCGATCACATTGCCCTGGCTCGGCGGCGATGGCGTCAGCAGGTCGAGGCTCGGCAGCGTGAAATTGTCGCGCAAGTCGAGCGACGACTGGCGCTCCTTGGGTTTCGCCTGCGACGGTGCGTTCTGGCGGTCGGCGATGACAGGCGCAGGGCGCGGATCGGGCTCGGCGATTGCGCGCGGCTCGACCGGCTTGCGCGTCAGCGTCAGCGGCTCGTCGTTATCCTCGTCGATTTCCGCAAAGCCGTCATAGCCCAGCGCCTCGGTGCGATTGCGGCGGGGAAAGCGCCATTTGCGCTCGCCAAGATCGATCTCGATGCTCTTGCCCCAGACGATCGCGCCCGCGACCGCCGCGACCAGACCGACCGCGCGGGCGGACCAGAGTTCGGCGACCGGCTGGCCGATGAAGCTCAGCCCCCAATGCACGACGCTCGCGACGGACAAGCCGATCACGCCACCCCAGCCGGCGGGCAGCGCCAGCACCGACGATCCGGATACGAACGCGAGCGCGCTCGCCATCAGCGCGACGCCGATCGCAGCCCCGCGCACCATCCGCAGCCAATGCCCCAGCGGCAGATCGCGCCACAGCCGCATCCCGAGGATCGGCCCGATCGGCAGCAGCAGCGCGACCGCCGGCCCGAACAGCGTCAGCGCGATATCGGCGAACCATGCGCCCGGCGGTCCCACCAGATTGTCGGGATAGGCGCCCGACGCGGTGTTGAGCGCAGCATCGCTCGGGTGATAGCTTGCCAGCGCCAGCGCCATCAGCAGCGTGCCGACGAACAACGCGATCGCCGCGATCAACGCGCCGCTGCGGACGGCACCCGCCTTCACCGTCTCACGCCACAAGGCTGGCTGCGCGCGGCTGGCCATGACCCGTATTCTCCAGTTGCAGTATAATGCAGAAATGCATCGCCCTCGGCAGGCTCAACGTCAAGGTAACCACGCGACAACACGGGTTAAGCTGCGCCCGGATCGTCGTTGGCAGCGACCGGCTGGCGGGATAAAGCGGCGTCATGGACACAGATGTAATCATCCTCGGTGGCGGGCTGGTCGGCGCGACGCTCGCCGTGGCGCTCGGCGTGCACGGCATCTCGACGATCGTGATCGACCCCGCCGACCCCGCGGTGACGCTAGCGCCGGGCTTCGACGGCCGCGCCTCCGCGGTGGCGAGCGCGAGCCACCGGATGCTCGACGCGATCGGCATCGGCGCGACACTCGCGGGCCAGGGCTGTGCGATTCGCCAGATTCGCGTCAGCGACGGGCTGGAGCCGGGCGCCCTCGATTTCGTCCCCGACGCCGACGATGGTGCGCTTGGGACGATGTACGAGAACAAGCTGCTCCGCCGCACACTGTTCGCCGCCGCGACCGCCGCGCCGCATGTCGATCTGCGCATGCAGACCCGCGCCACGTCGGTCGATCGCGCCGAATCGGGCGTTACCGTCACGCTGGACTCGGGTGACACGATCCGCGCACCTCTGATGATCGCCGCCGAGGGTCGCAACTCACCGACGCGCGAGGCTGCCGGGATCACCATCGCGCGCTGGTCCTACGAGCACACCGCGATCATCGGCGCGTTCCACCATGAACTGCCGCATGGCGATGTTGCATACGAGATCTTCTATTCGAGCGGCCCGTTCGCGCTGCTCCCACTCCCCGACGATGCCGACGGCCACCGCTCCGCGATCGTCTGGACGGTCGATGCGAAGAACGCCCCCGGCATGCTCAAGCTCGGCGACCGCGCGTTCCTTGCCGAAGCGGAAAAGAGCATGGGCGGCTTCCTCGGCAAGCTGTCGATGGCCACGCCGCGCTCGTCCTATCCGCTCGGCTTTCACCACGCCGCCCGCATCACCGACACGCGGCTCGCGCTGGTCGGCGACGCCGGCCACGGCATCCACCCGATCGCCGGACAGGGCCTCAACCTCGGCTTCCGCGACGTCGCGACGCTCGTCGAAGTGCTGGTCGAGGGCAAGCGCCTCGGCCTCGACCTCGGCGACGCCGCGTTGCTCGCGCGCTACCAGCGCTGGCGCGGGCTCGACACGTTCATGACCGCCGCCGCCACCGACACGCTCACCCGCCTGTTCGGTCTCCCCGGCAAGACCGCCAGCGCCGTCCGCCGGTTCGGCATCAGCGCGGTCAACGCGATCCCGCCCCTCAAGGACCGCTTTATGGCGGAAGCACGCGGCGAAAGCGGCGACCTGCCGAAACTGCTGCAAGGGCTTACCGTGTGAGACGCGCGATCTGCCGATCGTGAACGCGGGACAGCAGGATCAACGCGAGACCCGCGCCGATCAGGCACATCAGCATGTCCCATTGCGTATCCCAGGGATCGCCTTGCGTCCCCAGAAACGCGTCAGCACCCTGACCGAGCGCAACGGCCGCCCCGAACTCGGTCAGTTCGTATAGCGCGCTGATGGACAGGCAGTAACAGAGCACCGTGATGGTCAGCAGGCGGCGCGACGCGATGCTGCCGGTCCGCACGAGCACTTCGCGTAAGGCTATGGCGGGGACGAATCCCTGCATCAGATGCCCGAAACGATCATAGGGATTGCGCTTGAGATGCAGCATGTCCTGCACCGTGAAACCGATCGGTACGCGGGCGTAGGTATAGGCACCGCCCAGCATCAGGACGAGGCCGTGCAGCGCGATCAGCAGCAGTGCCAGGTCTGTGAAAACGAACCGGCGGCGTAGGGCGATCAGTATCGGAAAGGCGACCAGGACGGGTGCGACCTCCATCCACCACGTCGCGCGGTCGAACGGCGCCCAGCCCGATCCGACAAGCCCAAGTCCCCAAACCGCGCCGAGAGTCCAAAGGCGGCGGTCGGTCGATGGCATCAATCCGCTACGCGTCCGCCAAGTTGCCGCGCTTCCTCGACAAGCATCACAGGGACGCCGTCTTTGATCGGATAGGCCAAGCCCGCGGTGTCCGAAATCAACTCCTGCGCCGCTTCGTCATAGCGCAGCGGCGTCCGCGTCATCGGGCAGACCAAGCGTTCGAGCAGCCAAGGATCGAGCGTGCTCACTGCAACGTCACCGATTCGTCTCCGTCGTGCCGGCCGAAAAACTGCATCAGCTGGATGATCAATTCCGCGCGATGCTCGATATTCGGCGCTTCCAGCAACGCCTGTTTCGCGGCCGCGTCGAACGGCGCGATCTGGGCGATGCCGTTGACCAGGCTTTCGTCGTCTAGCCGTCCGACTGCATCCCAATCGACCGCATAGCCCTGCATGTCGGCGAACCGGCGCGACTCCATTTCCAGCGATGAGCGCCGTCCAAGCGACAGCGCGTCGTCCTCGATCAACGGCAGCAATTCCGCTTCGACCTGTCTGAACGCGGTCGTCACATCCAACTCGCGGACGATCCGGAACAACGCGATGCCCTCGAGCACGACGTTGTAACGACCGTCGTCGAGCGCCTCGACCTCGGCGATCTTGCCGACACAGCCGATGTCGTACAGCGCGTCCGCGTCGTCGTGCGGTCCGCCGCGCGGCTGGATCATGCCGATCCGCCGATCACGTGCCATCGCGTCACTGATCATCGCCCGATAGCGCGGCTCGAACATGTGCAGCGGCAGGTGCATGCCGGGGAACAGCAGCGCTCCCGGCAACGGGAAGATCGACAGCCGGGTGGTGGCGCGAGGAGGCGACTCGGTGGTCATCCGAACAGGATCGCAGATAGACGCCGCCGCTGTCCAGACACCCACGGGTCTTCGAGCCCGACGACTTCGAACAATTTCAGCAGTTGCGTCCGCGCCGCGCCCTCGTTCCAGTCACGCTCGGTGGCAATGATGCCGAGGAACGTGTCCGCGGCGGCATCACGGTCGTTCGCCGCCATCTGGCCGTTGGCGAGCGCAAACCGCGCGTGCAGGTCGTCGGGGTTCGCCTCGACCGCGGCCAGCAGCGGCGACAGGTCCGCGACCGGCGGGGCCGACTGCGCGAGCGCGAGGGCAGCTTGCGCGCGGATAATCGCGGGATCCTTGGCGATCGCCGGATCGAGGTTCGCCAGCCAATCGCTCGCCTCGTCGAGCTGCCCGGTCGCGACCAGCGCGCGGACGAAGCCGGCATGGACCTGCGGATGCTCGGGCGCGATCTCGGCGATCTCGCGGAAAATCCCGAGCGCACGCTCGCCGTCACCCGCAGCGAGCGCCTCTTCGCCCACCGCGATCAAGGGCTCGACGTCGGGCGCGGCATCCGCCGGCCCGGCCTCGATCGGCAGCTGCTTGAGCAGCTGGTCGAGCAGCACGCGCAGCTGAGATTCAGTCCGCGCGCTGGTCATGTCGGCGACCAGCTGGCCCTGGAACATCGCATAGACGGTCGGGATCGACTTGATCTGGAATTGCGCGGCGATGAACTGGTTCTTGTCGGTATCGACCTTCGCCAGCACGACGCCCTTGTCGGCATAATCGGCGGCGACCTTCTCCAGCGTTGGCGTCAGCGCCTTGCACGGCCCGCACCATTCCGCCCAGAAATCGATGATCACGAGCTTCGTCATCGACGGTTCGACGACGTCGCGACGGAACGCCTCGACGGCGTCCTTCTCCGCGGGGGACATTCCAAGCGTGGCCAAGTTCAACTCCCGTGTGGTTCTAGCGCGCTATTTGGGGGCGGCGGCGGCGAATGCCACCTTTGGAGCCACCCTGTAGAGCATCGTAGTCGAAATTCCACGCGCCGCCGCCGCCGTTGAAACGGTCCGTCGATCCTTGGTCGGTTACCGTCGGTACATCACCATCGGTCCGTCCCCCTCAAACCCGTCGCCCTCAAACCCGTCACCCCAGCGAAAGCTGGGGTATCCCCGTGAGGCGCCGGTCGCGTGCCACGTGAAATACCCCAGCTTTCGCTGGGGTGACGGGTGTAAGATTCGAAACGGGATCCGCATCCGTGATGTGACCGGCAGCCGTGACCGGATTGGAATCAATGAAAGTCGCGCGACTTCGGCAGCACGCGCACATCCCGGGGATGCGTCGCGCGCGGGTGATGTGCGCGGGCATCCGGACTACGTGTAAGGACCGGACGGATCACCTCGTCGACACGCGCGAGCGGCGGCTCCAGCGCGTGATCCTCCGACAACAGCCGCAGCATCTCGGTGCGATCCTGCACTCGTGCGGTCATAAGGTGCGTGACGCCTTCCTCGCTGCGCTGGATCACGCCCTCCAGCACCATCAGCCGCGACGCCATCACCGCGCGGCGGTTCGCCTCGAAATCGCGTGCCCACATCAGTCCGTTGGTGACGCCGGTCTCGTCCTCGATCGTCACGAAGATCGCATTGCCTTTGCCCGGCCGCTGACGGACCAGCACCACCCCCGCGACCTTCGCGCGCCGCCCGTCCTTGGTAGCGTTGGCCTGCGCACTCGACAGGATACCTTCGGCCGCGAACCGTTCGCGGAGAAAGCTCATCGGATGCGCCTTCAGCGACAACCGCGTCGTCTGGTAATCCGCTGCCACCTGTTCGGAGAGCGGCATCGCCGGCAGATGCGCATCGGGTTCCTGGCCGAGTTCAGGCACGTCCGCGGCAGCGAACAGCGCAAGCTGCTTTGGCGGTGTCCTGCGGACGTCCCACAACGCCTCGCGGCGCTCCTTGGCGATCGATCGGAACGCGTCGGCGTCGGCGAGCAGGTTCATCGCGCGCTGTGGCAGGTTCGCCCGCCGCGCGAGGTCCTCGATGCTGGCGAACGGCGTGGTCCGGACGCGGACGATCTCGTCGGCCCAGTCCTGTCGAAACCCATCCACCTGCCGAAAGCCGAGACGCAAATCCTCCCCGGCACGGGGAGGGGGACCATCCGCAGGATGGTGGAGGGGCGCGCCGCAGACGACGCGCTTGGAAAAGTGGCAGCCGCAAGCGACTCGTCCGCTGAAGCCCCCTCCACCCCGCTTCGCGCGGTCCCCCTCCCCGTACCGGGGAGGACTCAAGCGAGTTATCCCAACCACTCGCATTCACATCGACCGGCAGCACGGTCACCCCATGCTCGACCGCATCGCGCACCAGCTGCGCCGGCGCATAAAACCCCATCGGCTGCGAATTGAGCAACGCGCAGCAGAACACCGCCGGATGGAAGCATTTGATCCACGACGACACGTACACCAGTCGCGCAAACGACAGCGCATGGCTCTCGGGAAAGCCGTACGACCCAAACCCCTCGATCTGCTTAAAACAGCGCTCAGCGAACTCGCGCTCATACCCGCGGCCGACCATCCCGCCGATGAGCTTAGCCTGGAAATTATCCATGCCGCCGACCTTGCGGAACGTCGCCATCGCTTTCCGCAACTGGTTCGCTTCGTTCGGCGTGAACCCCGCCGCGACGATCGCCAGCTTCATCGCCTGTTCCTGGAACAGCGGCACGCCGTAGGTGAAGCGAAGCAGTTGCTTGAGTTCGTCGGGCGGCCCGAACTTCGGATCGGGCGAAGGATATTCGGCCACCTCCTTGCCGCTGCGCCGCCGGAGATATGGGTGCACCATGTCGCCTTCGATCGGCCCCGGCCGGACGATCGCGACCTGCACGACCAGATCGTACAGCATGCGCGGACGCAACCGCGGCAGCATGTTGATCTGCGCGCGGCTCTCGACCTGAAACACACCGATGCTGTCACCCTTGCACAGCATGTTATAGACCCGGTCGTCCTCAGCGACTGCAATCGTATCGAGCTTGTGATCGCCGTGACCATGCTCGCGCATCAGGTCGAACGCCTTTCGGATGCACGTCAGCATCCCGAGCGCGAGGATATCGACCTTCATCAGCCCGAGCGCGTCGATATCGTCCTTGTCCCATTCGATGAAGGTGCGGTCCTCCATCGCACCGTTATGGATCGGCACCATCTCGTCGAGCCGTCCCTGGGTGAGCACGAACCCGCCGACATGTTGCGACAGATGGCGCGGAAATTCGAGCAGCCGGTCGACCATCTCGCGCAGCCGCGCGATCTCCGGATTGTCGATGTCGAAGCCGGTCTCGGCAAAGCGCTGTTCCTGGAACCGGCTCGAGAAACTGCCCCACACCGTGCTCGTCAGCCGCTGCGTCACGTCCTCGGTCAGTCCAAGCGCCTTGCCGACCTCGCGCACGGTGCTCTTGGGCCGGTAATGGATGACGGTCGCGGCGATCGCGGCGCGGTCGCGACCATAGCGACGGTAGATGTACTGCATCACTTCCTCGCGCCGCTCATGCTCGAAATCGACATCGATGTCCGGCGGCTCGTCGCGCTCGCTCGATACGAACCGCGAGAACAGCAGGTCGTATTTCATCGGATCGACCGAGGTGACGCCGAGCAGGAAGCAGACGACCGAGTTGGCTGCCGAGCCGCGTCCCTGGCAAAGGATCGGGGGATCTTGCGCGCGCGCAAACCGGACGATGTCGTGCACGGTCAGGAAGTAATAGGCGTATTTTCGCTCGCGAATCAGGGCGAATTCTTCGTGGAGCAGCGCCCGCATCTTCTCCGGCACGCGGTAATCGTAGCGTTCCAGCGCGAGCTGCCAGACATGATGTTCGAGCCAATCCTGCGCCGTCCAACCTTCCGGTACAGGTTCGTGCGGATATTCGTATTTCAGATCGTCGAGCGAGAACGCGATCCGCGACAACAGGCGTGCACTCTGCGCCACCGCATCGGGGCGATCGCGGAACAGCCGGGCGATCTCGGTCTCGGGTTTCAAATGCCGTTCGCCGTTCGCGGCGAGCAACCGCCCGGCCTTGTGGATCGTCGTGCGCTCGCGGATGCAGGTGACGACGTCGTGCAGATCGCGGTCGTCGGGATAGGCATAGAGCGCGTCGGTCGTCGCGAGCACGGGAACGCCTGCCGCATCGGCAATCCGACCAAGCCGCGCCAGTCGCCGCCGATCGCGACCGCCGCGCGGCATCGTCACGCCGAGCCAGACCGCATCCGCGCCCAGTCGCCTGACCGCGCTAAGGACCGTCGCCAGATCGCGCTCTCTCCGTTCGGGCAGGGCATCGCCGTCCGGCAGCGGCGACACCGGCGTCGCGCCCCGCGCGCTGCTCTTAGGCATCACCACCAGCATCATGTCGGCATGATGCGCGATCAGGTCACCGAGCCCGAGGATGCAGCCACCCTTTTCGGCACGCCGGTTACCGACCGTCAGCAGCCGCGTTAGCCGCCCCCAGCCACGACGGGTCGCAGGATACGCAACGATGTCGGGGGTGCCGTCCTCGAACACCAGCCGCGCACCGACCACCAGCCGGAAGTCGAGCGGTGGCATCGCCATGCCGAGCAGACCGTCGCGTGCCTTTTTCAGCGCCTGGTGCGCGCGGACCACGCCGCCGACAGTGTTGCGATCGGCGATCCCGATCCCGCCAAGCTCCAGCTGCACCGCGCGACCGACCATCGCGCCCGCATCGCTTGCCCCATCAAGGAACGAGAAATTGGTCGCGGCGATGAGTTCGGCGAACCCGGTCATGACGCGGGCGCTTTCATGCGAAAACGCCGTGGAGGTACCAGCGCGGCGCCTCCATCTCGGAATACAGGCCGTGGCGGAAGATCCAGAAGCGTCGGCCGCGGCGGTCCTCGATACGGTAGTAATCGCGCGTCGGAATGTCCTGCCGCCGCCACCATTCGCCCGCGATCCGCTCTGGGCCCTCGCTATGCGCCACGTCATGCACGGTACGGCGCCAGCGGAAGCGGTGCGGCGGGCCGTCGGGCACCTCGGCCATCATCGATTCGATCGGCTGCGGCGGGTCGAAAAGATAGATCGGGCGGAGCGGCGGCTCGCCCGTTTCGGGCGCGATCCACGGCGTCGGGGCAGGGGCCTCGGCGGCAGGCAGCATCAGCTCGGCCTGTTCGGGAATATGACTGTCGCGCGCCGAGAACCGGCGGACGCGCGTCCGGCCCAGCCGCGTGCCGAGCTGGTCGACGAGTTGCGCGACTTCTCCTTTTTGCGCCTCACCGCCTTCGAGCTTCAATTGCGAGGCATCGAGTTTCTCGGCCAGCGCGACATCGAGCCGGACCAAATCATAGCCGAATCCCGGATCGAGCGGATCGGCGAGGCTGTCGATCCGCTCGCGGAACAGCCGCATCAGCAGGGCCACGTCGCGTGTCGGCTGGCCAGTCTCGATCCGCAACCGTTGGACCAGACCGTCGGCGCGAAACAGGCGCGCCTCCCAGCGGCGACCGCCTTCGTGGCGCTCGGCGAGTTGACCCGCCGCTTCGCCCGCCAGGTCTGCCAGCATCTCCAGCGCATATTCGGTCCGCGCGATCGGTTCGGCGAAACGCCGTTCGACACCGATTTTCGGCACGGTGCGGCGCGCGACGATCGGCCCCTTCACCGACCCGTCGAGCCGGCGAATCATCATCGCCGCCTCCTCGCCGAACCGCGCCGCGATCGTCGCCAGCGGCCGCGCCATCACATCGCCGACCGTCTTCAGCCCCGCGCGCGACAAGGCGGTGGTCGCATCCTCGTCGAGCCCCAGTGCAGCCACTGGCAACCGCTTCACCGCGCGCTTTTCATCGGGGGCAGGTGCCCCCGCATACCGGGCCAGCGCGCGCGCGGTGTCGGGCGTGTCGCCGAACGCATGGCGCACCAGCAGCCCCCGCCGCGCGAGGCGCTCCTCGAGATCGGCGGCGAGGCGACGCTCGCCCTCGAACTCGTGCACGCACCCGGCGATGTCGAGGATCAGCCCATCGGGTTCGTCGAGCGCGACCGACGGCGTATAGCGCTGGCACCCGTCGGCGAGTCGCTCGAGCCATTCGTGATCGGCATGCGCGTCATGATCGTACACCTCCAGCTCAGGGACGCGCGCGCGGGCATCTGCTAACGTCAGCCCCGGAACAAGTCCTGCCCTCATAGCTTCTCGGTCGAGCGCCTTCAGCCTGACGCCGCCCGACACCGTCTCGACGAACGCGATCGGCGTATCAGCCCGTCCGACGAACAGATGCGGCCGCATCGTCCGCAGCCGCTCGATCGGCAGCCACGGGAATACCAGCGCCAGGTAGCGCCGCGGGATCACCAGAGGCGAAGGCGGTTTGGTCGAAGATGTACGCGTCACGGTCCCACTCCACACGCCAGCGAAGCCCGGCTTGGCCTCCGCGTCGACGCAGCAATTCGATGTCGAAGGTAGGTTTGCCCGGTGCGTCGGCCTCCAGCGGTCGCGATCGACACGCCGCAACCTGCCAGCGTGACGCCGCCGCGCTCGGCACCGGGTCTGCACCGATGCGCAGGCTGAGGATCGTCACGCCCGAGGCTTCGGCGGCCAGCATCAGCCGCCGCGTCGCGGTCAGGTCGATCTTCGGTGCACGTCCCCAGGACTCGATCAGCAGCGTACCAAGCCCGTGGCACCGCGCGGCGTCGGCGGCGCCGCGCAGTAAATCCGTTTCGTCCTCGACCAGCCCAAGCACCAGCGACGACACGTCGAGACCCATCTCGACCAGCCCGGTCGCATGTAGCCGGCCGCCTTGGCGTTCGCTCGCCTCGGTCCGCAACCACATCACCGGCGCCGCCCGAGCCGCCAGAACTGACGCAACCGCGAACCCTGCGCCGCTGGCCGAGTCGTCCACGGTGGCGAAAATCTCGTGCAACTGCGCCTTCGCCAAACCGCCCGTCAGCCACGCATCGTCTGCACGATCATCCCCCTGAGCCGGTATACCGGTCGTGGCGATCCGCTTCAGGCGGGCAATCAGGGCGGACGACTCGTTCACAATTGTTCTTGTAATGTTCTACAGGGGAGTCGCCAAGCGGAATCTCGCATCGACTGATCGGTTGGTGCGGCGCACAATAAATTTGGCGAATTTCGCTATAATATCGAAAAGGCGCTTGCCGATCTCGAAACCTCGGGCTAACAGCGCGCCTCACCCAGTCACCGTGTCGCTTCAGACCGGAGACATAGGCGCCAGAGCGGGCGTAGCTCAGGGGTAGAGCACAACCTTGCCAAGGTTGGGGTCGAGGGTTCGAATCCCTTCGCCCGCTCCAGTTTTCTACAGTGAATACACACTTAGAGGCTGGCCGCCGGGGCCGAGGGTATCCTCATATAGCTTTTGGTAATCGAGGGTTATTGGCTTGCAAGCCCGAACCTAGCGCATTGCCGCTTGGGTAACGACATCGTGAGCGTTGCACAGCCTCGCCAGTCTCGAGTTCGGTAACGCATGCCAGGGGAGGCATGACTCTGGGCTGCTGAACGTCGAAAACTATCAGCTTCTCCCGCCGATAGTGTCAGGGCCTCTTGATCGAGCCGCTGAAAAAGCTCGTCGGACGTCATGATTACAGAGCGTTGCGAGACCACCCGTTTCAATGAACCCCACGCCGGACTCATATCTCGCTGCCGCGCATCAGCCTTGAGTTCAGGCTTTGCCCGGCAAGGATGTTGGACGTCTCGACCGATAAGGGAAAATGGTGCCCGGAGACGGGGTCGAACCGCCGACACTGCGATTTTCAGTCGCATGCTCTACCAACTGAGCTATCCGGGCACGTCCGGTCTGGGACCGGAGAAGCATCCGACCTTGCGATCGGAAGGGCGCGTTTAGTCGGGGTCTTCGGCGCTGTCCAGCCCCGTTTGCGAGATTGCGCGGCCGGGAATGTGATACCCTTCGCCGAGCCACTGCAACAGGTCACGGTCGCGGTGGCGGCTCGAACAGAACGGCTTGTAGTCGAGGACTGCGGGCTGGTCGCAGATCGGGCATTTGACGGTTGTCATCGGGCGCTCTCCAGTTCGTGAACGACGCCGGTGCGGCGCGCAAGTTCCGCGAGCCAGTCGGGGCGCGTCATCAAACGCGTGTGGACTGCTGCGGGCAAGGTGTGGCGGCGTGAGGCGGTGGGCGGTGTGCGTTCGAGCGTGCGGATCGCCGCGCGGGCCGCGGCGCCGACCGGATCGGCGCGGAGGATCTCGGGGATCGACGCGCGCGGGCGGGGGCGGACGATCTGGAGGAAGCCGAAGCCGTTCATCGCTGTGCGCTCGAACGGTTGCGGCAGTGATTCGTCGATCGCGGCGGCAACGGCGCTGCGTTGCGCCTTGCCGGCGAGGGTCGGGAAATCGATGCCGATCGAGCCGCCGATACCGTGTCGGCGAATCGCGCGCGCCACGACATGTGCGGCGGTGACCGCGAGCGTATCTAGCGGTGCCGCGCCGTCGACGTCGAACAGCGTCATCGCTGGCGTCGGCGAAAGCCGCAGCGCACCGAGCGGGAAGACGATCTCGCCACTCATGGCCTCGTCGAGCAGCTCGGACCAGCCTGCCGCCTCAAGCGCATCAGGTTCGTGCGCCCGGGGGCTGTGAACGGGCAGACCGGTCGCCATGAGGCGCTCGTACAGCGTCGGCGCGGGGCAGGGAGGCAGGTCGCTCGGAACCGCCTTGGCGAGCTTCGCGCGGCCGGCCTCGGGGAGCGCCTCGCGGACGATCTCGACGGTCAAGCTCGCGCCCTGTGTGATGCCGGGGGAGATAGTTGATCAGCGCCTCGCCGCCATCGAGCGTGACGCGACCACGACGACCCGGAAGCAATTCGACCAAACGCGCGCGGGCGACGAGGCCGACCTTCAGCGCGGTGCTGTCGTCCAACTCGATCGCGGCTTCGAGAATCTGATCATCGTCCACCAGCGCAGCGCGCGCTTCGCCGATGCCGGCTTCGTAGAGCCATTCAGGCCCGGTTTCAGGCAAGCGCGACGCCAGCCGTTTTCAGCAACGCACGCGTTTCGAACAGCGGCAGACCGACGACACCCGAATGGCTACCCGACAGGAAGCGCACGAATGCCTCGGCACGGCCCTGGATCGCGTAGCCGCCGGCCTTGCCCAGCCCTTCGCCGCACGCGAGATAGTCGTCGATTTCGGCAGGCGACAGCGGCTTGAACGCGACGATCGTGTCGGCGATGCGCGTGCGCACCTTGCCGGTCGCGTCGATCACGCAGACCGCGGAGAGGCAGTGATGACGCCGGCCCGACAGCTTGCCGAGCAGGTCGCGCTGGATCTCCAGCGTGTCGGCAGGCGGCAGGATGCGGCTGCCGATCGCGATCGTCGTGTCGCCAGCGAGCACGATCTCGCCCTCGGCGCGCGCGACCGCACTGGCTTTTTCCACCGCGAGGCGGAGCGCATAGGCACGTGGCGGCTCGGCCTTACGCGGCGTTTCGTCGATATCGGGAGAGGCCACGCGCGACGGTACGACGCCGAGCCGCGCGAGCAGATCGCGGCGGCGGGGCGAGGAGGAGGCTAGAACCAGCACAGGTGCCTCGATGCTTGGGCTACGCGACCGCGCGAACGGCGCGCGGCGCTTATTTGAAGCGGTAGGTGATGCGACCCTTGGTCAGATCGTACGGCGTGAGTTCGCACAGCACCTCATCGCCGACCAGCACGCGGATGCGGTTCTTGCGCATCTTGCCGGCGGTGTGACCGAGAATCTCGTGGTCGTTTTCGAGCTGAACCCGGAACATCGCGTTGGGGAGGAGTTCCACCACGCGGCCGCGCATCTCGAGCAGTTCTTCCTTGGCCAAATATAATCTCTGAATTGGGGAATTTCGGGACGAGCGCCCTTACCGCAGGTTCGCAAAAAGGAAAGCTGGACGCGCAACGCACGACGCTCGCGATATTACTCGCGGACGCCGCCTTATGCCTGCCACGTCAATATGGGGGAAAATGACGATTCGGCAATGGGCAGGACGATAACCCCGAGTTCTCAAGCGGCGCGGCGAAGCGTGTGGCGATCGCCATCGACAGCGACATGGCCAAGCCGGGCCAGCGCGGCGAGCGTAGCGGCGATCCGCGGGCGAACCTTCTGGCCTTGCGCATACCGGCGTGCGATCTCGTCGCTGGTCAGCCCGGCGCCACCGCGCAGATCGGCGAGGACGGCTGCAGTCTGGCCGATCGCATCGCGCGGGAACTGCGGTTTGCGAAGTGGCGCGGCGGGTAGGTCCGCCTCGATCTGCTCCGCGCGCGGGGTAGTGGCAGCGCGGTAAGCCCGGCGCGCGCGATCTGGTAGTCGGGGCGTAGCCAGCGAACGCGGCCCGCCTTTTCTTCGGCGTGACGCTCGGCGTTGAGCGCGACCAGGCGCGCGACGATGTCGGTGTCGCTAAGGTCGGCGGGCCAGCCGTACGCAGTGGCGACGGCCGTATCGATGCGGTCGTGGAGTTGCGCGAGGATATCGATGCGACCGCGTTGGCGCTGATCCTGTGCAACGGGATCGAACGCGACTCCGGAGCGAAGTCGTGCGAGCAAATTGTAGAGTCCGGTCATCGTCAGGTCGGGCTGCGTGTCGAGCACGTCCTTGCGCGCGGTATCGAGTTCCTCCGCAAGATCGCCGATCACCGCGCGTTGATCGGGCGTCGCATCGGGAAACGGAAACGGATCGGCAATCCGCGACTTGGTGTAGCGATGCCCCTGCTCGAACCGCGCGACGCCGATCAGCCCGCAATTGGCATAGGTCCATTGCAGATGCGCGCGCGACGAGAGCACGCCCAGCGAGAACCCGTCGTCCAGCGCAAAGCAGACGACCATGTGGTCGGGCGTCGTCGTCGCAGGCAGAAATTGCAGGATGCGGTGCTTGGCCGTCTCGGTCGTGCCGATGTAGCGCGACAGGTCGTGCAGCGCGGGACGGAACGTGCGGCGCGGTTCGCCGAAGATCCACCACCGATCCTTGAAGGCTGTGCGCCGATTGGTATCGCGCACCGGTTTCACGGTCATCAGCAGATGCTGGTAAATGGCCGGGAATATCGTGCGCAGAGCGGTCTCGTCATGACCATAGGCATCGATGATCCATCGGTTACTGAGATGACGAACAAGATCCGCGCCGCCGACATAGGGCTTGATTATTCCGGTCGCCGCAGGGGGCGAGATCGCGAGCAGATGGTGCGCTTCTGCCGCCGTCAGGACGAACCCGCGGGCTGCCAGCATCATGCCGTTGCACGACAGCCCGTCATTGGCGACGAGCGCGAACGCCGCTGCCGCGTTTGCACCGATCGAAAGGTCTGCGTTGATCCTGCCGCTCGTGGCCGCGAAGCCGAGCATCGGGGCGTCGGTATCGAGCCCGTGTTCCGCGACGATCTGGAGACGCTGACCGACCGGCACGCCGCGTTCGACCACGGTCATCGCGATCCGCACTGCCGCGGCGTCGGTGGTCGCCTTGGTCCAAGGGTGGTCGGGGATCGCGAGCACGATACCGATCGGCACTTGGGCTGCGAGCCGTTTCGTGATGACGCGCCGGCTGAATTCCTGCGTGATCGAGTTCGTCGTGACGAAGCCGAACCGCTTTAGCCGCGTACCGGTCTCGGTCAGGCGTTCGGCGGCGCGATCCCACCAATACATCACGAAATCGGCCGATCGGTTGATCTGCGGATGCGCCGTCCACAGCGCCGTCAGATAGCGTTCGCCAAACGCGCTGCGCATCGCCGCACCCTTGCCGATAAAGGGCGGATTGCCGACGATATACTCCGCATCCGGCCAATCGGGGCGGCGCGGATTGGTCAGCGTGCCGTCTTCGGCGACACGGTCATGCGCGAGGACGGCGTCCATCGTCGCGATATTGTCGAGCTTCTCCAGCACCGGGTCGGCGATCGTCCGGCGATTGCGCAATTGCCACTGGAGATAGCCTAGCCACAGCACGAGCTCGGCGATCGCCGCCGCGCGCGGGTTCAGCTCGATCCCGAGGAAGTGGCGCGGATGAACGGTGGCGGTCTCCAGCGCGAGCGCTTCCTGGCCACCGAGATCGGCGAGCACTTCGAGCACGTCGCCCTCCAGCCGCTTCATCAGTTCGAGCGCGACGTAGAGGAAGTTGCCGGTACCACAGGCGGGGTCGAGCACCGTCGTCGCGACGAGACGTTCGTGGAAATCATGCACTGCCCGGATCGCCACGGCGGGACGCGACAACCGCTCGCGCTCGACCGTGCCGAGCACCTGCGTCTCCCATTCGCGCTGCAGCGGCTCGATGATCGTCGCGATCACCAGCCGCTCGACATAGGCGCGCGGTGTGTAGTGCGCACCGAGCCGCCGCCGTTCGACCGGATCGAGCGCCTGTTCGAGCAGCGTGCCGAAGATCGCGGGCTCGACTTCGGTCCAGTCGTGACGCGACGCTTCGAGCAGTTCGCCGATCTCCTCGCGTTGCAGCGGGATCGCGCTGCGTTCGGCAAACAGCCCGCCGTTGAAGCGCCGCACCGTGCGCCGCATTGCCAGCGAATACCCGCCGGTATTCATCGCGCTCCACAGATCCTCCAGCATCGGCGCGAAGCTCGACGGATCGTCGCGCGCGTCGATCAGCATCTGCGTGAAACTGCCGCGATCGAGCAGGTCGGCGCGCTGCGCGAACATCGTGAACAGGCAGCGCATCAGGAAATGCGCGACCGGCTCGGGCGCATGGCCACGATCCTCCAGCCGTTTGCTCACTTCGGCCAGGCGCCGGGCGATGTCTCGGGTGACGATCGCGGCGTGGCGGGCAGGGTCGAGCGCGTGCGGATCGAGCCAAATTTTCCGCAGGCGATCGCGGATCGCCGGATCGCGCAAATCGTCGAGATACAGGCGAAAGCCGGCGCGGTCGGGGAATTGCCGGTACGCCTTGCCCTGGCCCGAGAAGTCCGCGAACAATTCGATCGCGTGGCCGACGTCGCAGACCAGGATGAATGGCGGCCAGCCGTGATCGGTCGGGAGGGCGCGAGCATATTGTTCGGCCTGCTCGCGGGCGTTGCGCATCAGCACGTCCCAGCTGCGATGCGCACTGCGCCGGCCGCGACGGTCGGCATCGTCGGGGGCGGCAGCCCCGGAAGCAAGGCCTGTTCGGGGCTGGCGACTTCCTTGAGTCCACCGCGTTCGCGGCTCTGCTTGGCTTCGAGGACGAAGCAGCCGCGGCGATACAGGTCGATTCGGCCGTTGCGCTGGAAACCGCCCAGATCCTCCAGTCGCACGGCGCGCTCGAACACATAGTCGTTGCGATCGTGCGTCGCGTCGGCGGGATCGGGCACCGGCACGCCGATCAGCCGGCAGAGTTCGGTGAGGAAAAGGGGAAGTTGGCGCGCTCGGCCCCGCCTTCGTTGGCTCTCCAGCGCGCGATGAACGCGTCTATGTCCGTCGAAGAAAGGACGTTGGAAGAGGCTGCGACCGGGGTGTTCATCCGGTCGCAGACTAAGTGCAATCAGTCGGTCGTCATCCGGAGGTGGGTGCGATCCTGAGCCAATCCGCGAATGTTCCGTAGGCGACTGCTCCGAAACGGATCAGCTGGCTTCGCCACCGATTAGCGCGGTCGGCGGTAATAGTACGAAGGGCGACGCGGCAAAGCCGCGCCGCCGGTCGGGGGCGTCGGGCCCCCGCCGGCCGGTCGCGCTTGCTGCGGCTTCCGCCTCAGCCTCCGCCGCCAGCCAGCGCCGCGAGCAGCAGCAGCGCGACGATGTTGGTGATCTTGATCATCGGGTTCACTGCGGGGCCGGCAGTGTCCTTGTAGGGGTCGCCGACCGTATCACCGGTGATCGCCGCCTTGTGCGCCTCGGAGCCCTTGCCGCCGTGATGGCCGTCTTCGATGTATTTCTTGGCGTTGTCCCATGCGCCGCCACCGCTCGTCATCGAGATCGCGACGAACAGCCCCGAGACGATCACGCCCAGCAGCATCGCGCCAAGCGAGGCAAAACCGGCGGCCTGGCCCGCGACCGCGGTAATGATGAAATACACTGCGAGCGGTGAGAGGACGGGCAGCAGCGAGGGCACGATCATCTCGCGGATCGCCGCCTTGGTGACGAGATCAACCGTCCGTGCGTAGTCGGGGCGGCTGGTGCCGAGCATGATGCCGGGGTTGTTGCGGAACTGCTCGCGGACTTCCTCGACGACCGCACCGGCCGCGCGACCGACCGCGGTCATCCCGAACGCGCCGAACAGATACGGAAGCAGCGCGCCGAGCAGCAGGCCGACGATAACGTACGGGTTGGATAAGCTGAAATCGACCGTGACGTCGGGGAAGTACGTCGCAAGATCGGTCGTGTAGGCTCCGAACAGCACCAGTGCGGCAAGCCCGGCCGAGCCGATCGCATAGCCCTTGGTCACTGCCTTGGTAGTATTGCCGACCGCGTCTAGCGCGTCGGTGCGCTGGCGAACATCATCGGGCAGCCCCGCCATCTCGGCAATGCCGCCTGCGTTGTCGGTGACGGGGCCATACGCGTCGAGCGCGACGACCATGCCGGCCTGCGCAAGCATCGCCGTTGCCGCAAACGCGATGCCGATGATTCCGGCGAGCTGATACGCGACGATCACCGCGACGACGATGACCAGCGTCGGCAGCGCGGTGGATTCGAGACTGATCGCGAGGCCCTGGATGACGTTGGTGCCGTGGCCGGTTTCGGACGCCTTGGCGATCGACTGGACCGGGCGGTGGTTGGTGCCGGTGTAGTACTCGGTGATCCACACGATCAGCCCGGTGACGACGAGCCCGATCATCATTGACCAGAACAGATCCATGCCGGTGAAGCTCTGCGTCAGCGACGGTGCGGCCTGCGTGGTGAGATCGTCGCTCGCGGGATCGAGGAACCCCGCGCCGCCGATCACGCGGTGGAGGTCGCCGAGCACATACTGGGTGGCGAGGTAGATCGCCGGGATCGACAGGATCGTCGAGGTGAAGAAGCCCTTGTAGAGCGCGCCCATGATGCTGCCGCCACCGAGCCGCACCATGTAGGTGCCGATGATTGAGGTGACGATGCACACGCCGCCGACGAGCAACGGCAGAGTCATCAGCCGCATCAGCTCGGCGCCACTCGCCTGGATCAGCAGCGCGATCGAGATCATCGTGACGCCGAGCGTGACGACGTAGGTCTCGAACAGATCGGCGGCCATGCCCGCGCAGTCGCCGACGTTGTCGCCGACGTTGTCTGCGATCACGGCCGGGTTACGGGGGTCGTCCTCCGGGATGCCCGCCTCGACCTTGCCGACCAGATCCGCGCCGACGTCCGCCGCCTTGGTGAAGATGCCGCCGCCGAGCCGCGCGAAGATCGAGATCAGCGATGCGCCGAACGCGAGCGCGGTCAGTGCCTCGACGATGATCCGGTCGTTGGGCGCGTGACCTGCCGGACCGGTGAGGTACCAGAAGAACGCGCTGATCGCGAGCAAGCCGAGGCCTGCCACGAGCATGCCGGTCACCGCGCCCGACCGGAACGCCAGCGTCAGCCCGGCCTGCAACGACGTGCGCGCGGCCTCGGCGGTGCGCACGTTGGCGCGGACCGAGATGTTCATGCCGACATAGCCGGCGACGCCCGACAGCACCGCGCCGATGACGAAGCCGATCGTCGAGATCATGCCGAGCGTGAAGAGGAGAATCGCCGCGACGATGATTCCAACGATCGCGATCGTGGTGTATTGCCGCCCAAGATAGGCCTTCGCACCCTCCTGGATGGCGGCGGCGATGTCCTGCATCTTTGCGTTGCCGGGGGAGGCTGCGAGCACCTGTCGACTGGTGACGAAACCATATAGGACGGCGATGACGCCGCAGATCATGGCCAAATAGATGGTCGTCATACGGCGCTATCCCTCTTGTCAGGTCCTCTCCGGTCCCGACTTTGCCGAGTCCCGATCTAAGGAACCTATCAGTGCACGGGCATTGCGCAAGTTATCCTAGGGGGCTGTGCTCGTAGCCTAGACTTGGCGGTAGCGGGACAGGTTTACCGGAGTCGTGGAGGGTAAGCCCCGAGCCGGTCGAGAACGTGCCGATCCGAGCGGCGTCGGTGACGAAATCTTGCGGTGCAGCAAAAGGAGTTGGTAGTCGTCTCCCGTTGTGGCCGCGGCGAGGCGGTCGCCGGAGAACGCGCGATAGGCGTCGGAAAGCGGAATGCGCGCGAGGTCGATACTGACGGCGAGGTTGCTGGCGAGCGCCATGCGGGATGCGTCGATAAGCAGACCGTCGGACACGTCCATCATCGCGTGGACGTGCGGCGCGACGATGCGGCCGTCGGTGAGTCGCGGCTGCGGGCGGCGGTACGCGGCGAGAAGCTCGGCAGGGCCATCCGCGCCGAGCGCGATCGCGAGCCCCGCACCCGCGTCGCCAATCGTGCCGGTGACGTAAAGTGCGTCGCCTCCTAGCGCGCCGTTGCGGGCAGGGGCGGCGGCGTCGCTGCCGAATGCGGTGACTGTCAGGACGCGCGGGGCGTTCGTGGGGAGCGTGACGGTGTCGCCACCGATGATCCGCGTGTCGAAGGTCGTCAGGACGTCGGCGAGCCCCCCGAGGAAAGCGCGGTCCCACGCGTCGTCACCGAGCGAGTAGTTGAGGAGGATACCTTCGGGCTTGGCCCCCTTCGCGGCGAGGTCGGAGAGGTTGGTCGCGACCAGCTTCCACGCGACGTCCTGCACGGGGTCGGTTGGGAGGAAGTGGACGCCTTCGACCAGCGTGTCGGTAGTAACGACGAGCGGGCCCGCATCGAGCAGCGCGGTGTCGTCGTTGAGGCCTCGCGCGGCAGGATGCAGTGGGAGCCGGCGTAAGGCAGCAATGAGTTCAGCTTCGGTCACACAAATCCTCCCCGGAACGGGGAGGGGAACCGTCCGCAAAGCGGAGGGTGGAGGGGCGTGCCGCGAGCGTTACGCCAGCGGGGTGTCTTCCGGCCGCGAAAGAAGGTCCGTAACGCTCAACCACCGGTACGCTTGCGGAAGCCCCCTCCACCATGCCGCGCATGGTCCCCCTCCCCGTGCCAGGGAGGATTTAGGCACGCACCTCTTTCGCGATCCCGTCGAGCAACCCGTTCACGAACCCCGACTCCCGCTTGTCGTAGAACGCATGCGCGACGTCGACATATTCGCTGATTACCGCGGCCACCGGTACATCCTTGCGCGCAAGCAGTTCATACGTCCCGACGCGGATGATCGCCTTCATCGGCTTGTCGAGCCGCGCGAGCGTCCAGCCCTTGGCGAGCTTACCCTCGATCAGCACGTCGATCTCGCCGGCGCGTGCGTTCGCACCGGTCACCAGGTCGTCGAAGAAATCGACATCGGCCTCGGCATATTCGACGTCTTCGATCGTCGCGCCGAGCCGGTGCTGGTGGAATTCGTTGAGCAGGACGGGCATCGCGGTGCCCTCCATCTCGTGCTGGTAGGTCGCCTGGACGGCGGCGAGGCGAGCGGCGGCACGCGCCTTGGTGCGGGGGGCGGTTCGAGTCATAAGCGGTTGCCTGTAGGCGCGGGGGGCTGTGTGTCAGCCCTTTGCGTTTCGCGCGCGTTGGTGAGGAAGAATGGTTCGCGCAGAGGCGCAGAGAGCGCGGAGGTGTATCGCTCGCCGCGGAGCGGCCCTCCCATCACGGTTCAATGAGGAGATCGTAGCGGCTACGCCGCGCGCAACACCTCCGCGCTCTCTGCGCCTCTGCGCGAACAATCTAACTGTTGAGCCGCAACCGCAAAGCCACTGATTTTGCGTGTGCCGGCAAACCCTCGGCGTTGGCCAGCGCGACGGTGGCGGGGCCGAGTTCGCGCAAGGCCGCTTCGTCCAACGCCAGGAAGCTGGTGCGTTTCATGAAGTCGAGCACCGACAGTCCGCTGGCAAACCGCGCCCGGCGACCCGTGGGGAGGACGTGGTTGGGGCCGGCGACGTAATCGCCGATCGCCTCTGGCGTGTAGCGGCCGAGGAACACCGAGCCGGCATGGCGGATGCCGTCGAAGAATCCTTGCGGGTCGGGGATTGCCAGCTGGAGATGTTCGGCGGCGAGTCGGTCGACCAGCGGGATCGCGTCGGCCAGTGTGTCGACGACGATGACCGCACCGTTGGTGTCCCACGCGACGCGCGCGACCGCTTCGGTGGCGAGATCGCGCAACTGGCGGTCGACGGCATCCGCCACCTTGTCGGCGAAGGCCGTATCGTCGGTGAACAGGATCGACTGCGTGGTCACGTCGTGCTCGGCCTGGCTGAGCAGGTCGGCGGCGGTCCATTCGGGGTCGTTGAGCGCATCGGCGACGACGACGATTTCGCTCGGGCCAGCGACCATGTCGATGCCGACGACGCCGTAGACCTGGCGCTTGGCTTCGGCGACCCAGGCGTTGCCGGGGCCGGTGATCACGTCGACCGGCTCGATCCGGCCCGCGCCGTATGCAAGCGCCGCAACCGCCTGAGCGCCACCGACGCGCCACACTTCATCGACGCCGGCGAGATGCGCGGCAGCGAGAACGAGTGGGTTGATCTGGCCATCTGGGGTCGGCGTGACCATCGTCAGGCGCCCTACCCCCGCGACCTTAGCGGGGATCGCGTTCATCAGCAGCGACGAGGGATAGGCGGCACGGCCGCCGGGGACGTAGATGCCGGCTGCATCTACCGGTAACCAGCGCGCGCCGAGCCGGACGCCGGCGGAGTCAACCGAGTCGCTGTCGAGCGGGCGCTGTTTCTCGTGATACGCGCGGATGCGAGTTGCGGCGAGTTCGAGCGCGGCGCGGAGGTCCGGATCGAGTGCGTCGAACGCGGCCTTGCAGTGGGCGGGGTCGATCTGCCAGCCAGTGGCTTCCAGATCGTGGCGGTCGTGCTTCTGCGTAAGATCGCGGACCGCGGTTTCGCCATCGCGGCGGACCGACGCGATGATCGCGGCGACGTCCTGCGTGACGCCAGCGTCGGATTCACGGCGGTCCTCGACCAGCGCGGTGAAGCGCGTCGCGAAGTCCGAGTCGGATGTGGAGAGGCGGATCACATTCCCCTCTCGCTTGCGGGAGGGGTCAGGGGAAGGAATGACATAGCCTCGCACGGTGCGATCGGGGCGGGCGTGCCCTCCCCGACCCCTCCCGCAAGCGGGAGGGGAGCAGAAGGTTAGCGCTCATGCCGCGATCTCCTGCGCTTCGACCGCACGGCGGAATGCCTCGACCAGCGGCACCACCCGGCTGCGCGTCTTCATCGCGGCACGGTTAACCACCAGGCGGCTCGTTACCTCCATGATCGTCTCGACCTCCACCAGTCCGTTCTCCAGCAACGTCCGCCCCGAAGACACGAGATCGACGATCCGCGGCGCCAATCCCAAGGTCGGCGCCAGTTCCATCGCGCCGTTGAGCTTCACGCACTCCGCCTGCACGCCACGGCTGGCGAAATGCGCGGCCGTCACATGCGGATATTTGGTCGCGACACGGACATGGCTCCAGCCGCGCGGGTCGTCCTGTGCGGCCATCTCGGCAGGTTCGGCGACCGACAGCCGGCAATGCCCGATACCCAGATCGACCGGCGCGTAGAGCTCGGAATAGCCGAACTCCGCGATCACGTCCGACCCGACGATCCCCAGTTGCGCTGCACCGTGCGCGACGAAGGTGGCGACGTCGAACGCGCGCACCCGGATCAGCGAGATCGCCGGATCGTTGGTCGCGAACCGCAACGCGCGTGAGTTCTCGTCGGAGAACGACGCCTCAGGATGCACCCCGGCGCGCGCGAGCAACGGCAGGGCCTCGGCGAGGATGCGTCCCTTGGGGACCGCGATGATGATCTGGGAGGGTGGGTAGAATCTGGCACGTGCCGGGCTTTACGGGGGGCATGGCGGGTGCAACAACGTGCGTATGGCAAATGTAATGGCAAGTTGCTCCGCGTTCGGAATTCAGGCGGGCTATTGCGCCGCGATGGATGCGCCGATCACGGCGCGGGTTTGCAGCGCGCTGGCGGAGTCGCTCGATCGGGACAGCGAGACGGGGCGGCGGGTGCTCGACTGGGCGGGCGAGCCGGTCGCGGATGCGCTGGCGTTGCGGTTGGTCGGCGGGTTGCATGCGCTGCATCGGTCGGGCGTCGATCCCGCGCTCTCGACCGTGTTTTCCGGCGCGGAGACCGACCCGGCGCGCGTCACGGCCATTTTGAAAGCCACGCTCGTCGCGCACGATGCGGCGTTGCTTCCGTGGCTCGATGGGCCGCCGCAGACCAACGAGGCTGCGCGGTCCGCGGGGATGATGACCGGCATATTGAACCTTGCCGAGCGGTACGGGCCGCGGTTCGAGGTGCTGGAGATCGGATCGAGCGCGGGGCTCAACCTGCTGATCGATCGCTATCGGTTCGATCTCGGCGGCGTGACGGTCGGGCCATCGGCATCGCCTGTGATGATCCGCCCAGAGTGGCGGGGCGCGCCGCCGCCGAGCGCTCCGGTCGAGATCGAGCCGACGCGCGGCGTCGATATCCAGCCGGTCGACGTCGCCGATCCCGTCGCGGCGGCGCGGCTCGAGGCGTATGTCTGGGTCGATGCGGTCGAGCGGCAAACGCGGCTCGCTACGGCGATCGCCATGGTGCGCGAGGGCGGCGTCGATCTGGTCGAAGGCGATGCGGCGGACTGGGTCGAGGCGCAATTGGCCTTGCCGCAACCCGAGGGCGTCACGCGCGTGCTGATGCATTCGGTGGTGTGGCAGTATCTGCCGCCGACATCCCGCGAACGGATCCGGGTCGCGATGGAGATGGCGGGCGCTAGGGCTACGGCGGAGCGGCCGCTCGGCTGGGTCATGATGGAGCCTAACCGCGACCTGCACCGCCACGAAGTTCGTGTCCGCGGTTGGCCCGGCGAGCGGGCGATGGAACTGGTCGCGCTGACGCATGCGCATGGCGCTTGGGTCGAAGGGCTCTCGGCGCCGTATGAGACGCGGGAGTACGTCATGCGGCGCGGGGCGTACGAGAAGGACTGAGCTGACTTATTTCGCTGTTCTCCCGCGGAAGCGGGAGCCCAAGGTAACGCGCGATAGCGTTTGTGATCCTGGGCCCCCGCCTGCGCGGGGGAACCGGAAGGCCCGGGATTTTCCCCGGGCCTGCCAAGCTCAGTAGAAGAAGCCGTTGTTGACCTGCACGACGCGACCCGAGCGGGTGTCGACCAGGACGACGTCGCGGCCGTAGCGGACCCAGCGCTGATAGCCGTAGCCCGGACGGGGCAGGCGGTACGTCTGGTAGTCGTTGATCCAATACTGGCGACCGTAATAGTTTGGCGCGAAACGGTAGCCGACGGTCACCGGGCGATAGCGATAGCCGCGCGGGCCGACATAGGCGGGGCGGCGATAGACGTTGCCGTGCGTGCGGCGATAGTCGCGCCAGTCCTCACGCGCTTCGCGGCGGTCTTCGCGCAATTCCTGGCGGGCTTCGCGGACGTCGCCGCGGTCACCGTAGCGGCGTGCCCGCTGGAGATCGCGCTGGCTTTCGCGGATTTCACGCTGGTCGCGGCGGACTTCGCCGTAGCTTTGTGCGGTGGCGAAGGTGGGGACGAGGGTGGCGGCGGCGACGGCCGCGAGGATCATCTTACGCATGACTGCTCTCCTGTGTTCGGTGCCGAACCAACGGCATGGCGGGGGTTTTGCTCCCGTGCCGCTGAACGATCGCCGAATGTGGTCGTCAGGATTTAGACAGGTGGCGAAGGTTCGTGCGCTGTTCACTTCACGACATAGCTCACGCCGTTCGACGCCCGCGTAAATGCTCTGCCAGTCCCGTCCCCGCCCCATCCGTCATCCCAACGAAAGCTGGGATCTCCCCATTCGGGTCGCAGCACCCGCCACCATGAGATCCCAGCTTTTGCCGGGATGACGGGTGGGGGTGGGGCTGTACCCCTGTTTCGTGTCCTCCCCCTCCGTCACCTTCGGCGCCACCTCCCCTGGCGGGGGAGGATCGAGAGGGCGCTTAGATTCCCCAGCGGCGCATTGCGGCGATCACCGCGTCGGGTTTCTGCCAAGGTACGAAATGGCCCGCATCGATCTTCTCGATCGTCAGGTCGGGGACATAGCCGGCGAGGTCGAGCTGGCTTGGGAGCAACGCTCTGTCCTGCATACCCCAGATCACCAGCACCGGCATTCTGGTCGGCGAAAACGGCGCGTCGAGAAACGCGGGGCGCGGCGGCGTTTCGTCCATCGCGGGGACGACGATCGCGCTCGCGCGGTACCAGTTGAGCATCGCGGTGATCGCGCCGGGCTGGCCCCATTCGTCGAGATAGGCGGCCTTGTCCTCCGCCATCGCGGCAAGATCGGCGTGTTTCGAGAAACTCGTGTCGAAGAAGGTTTCTAGGCCAATCGACTCGATGTGCTTTTCGAGATCGGGGTTGCGGAAGGCGCGGATATACTGGCTGGCGGCGCGCTGTTCGAGGTCGTCGAACATCGTCCGTTGGAAGACGAGCGGGTGCGGCGCGTTGATGATCACCAGCTTCGCGATGCGCTCGGGGTGGCGCAGCGCGGCCATCCAGGCGACCGCGCCGCCCCAGTCGTGGCCGACCAGCGTGAAACGGTCGATGTCGAGGTGATCGGCGAGCGCGATCAGGTCTGCGACGATCTTGTCGGGGGTGTAGTTGTCGATGCCGTCGGGTTTGGAGGAGCGCGCGAAGCCGCGTTGATCGGGGGCGACGACGTAGTGGTCGCGGGCGAGGTCCGGAGCGATGGCGCGCCAGGTGCGGTGGGATTCTGGGAAGCCGTGGAGGAGGATAACGGGCGGGTTCGCCGGGTCGCCGGTGATCGCCACGTCGAGTTCGACGCCAGTGGATAGCGCGATGCGTTGCAGGTTCGACATCATTCCCCTCCCGCTTGCGGGAGGGGTTAGGGAGGGCCTACCCGTCGCGCTGCGCCTGGATCATGCCCTCCCCGACCCCTCCCGCAAGCGGGAGGGGAGATACGCCTTCTACTCCCCTCCCGCTCGCGGGAGGGGTTGGGGGTGGGCTCGCGGCTAGTTTCAAACGGAGTGCTCCGCGATGGCGCGTGCCCACCCCTACCCCCTCCCGCTTGCGGGAGGGGAGAGATCAGGGATAGCTAACCGTCTTCGGGATCGCCGGGATCTCGATCCATTCCTTGTCGTCGCCGGGCACTTTCGGGAAGTTGCCCGCATTCCAGTCGCGTTTCGCCTGTTCGATGCGATCCCGGTTCGAGCTGACGAAGTTCCACCAGACGTGGCGCGGCGTCGTGAACGCGTCGCCGCCGCACAGCATCGCGCGGCCGCCATGCGCGGACCGCAGCGTCGCGGAAATGCCGGGGCGCAGGACGTACAGCACTTGCGGCTCCAGCTTCACGCCTTCCAGCGTCGCCTCGCCCATTGCGAGGTAGATCGCGCGCTCCTCGGCAGCTGCGTCGATCGGCACGCTCGCGCCCGGGTCGAGCGCGATGTCGGCGTAGATCGTGCCCGAATAGGTCGTCGTCGGCGCGGTCTGGCCCCAGAGGCTCCCCATGATGATCCGCGAGCGCGCGCCGTGCGCCTCGATCGTCGGCAGCTGCGCCTTGGTGACGTGCTCGAACGCGGGGTCGATCTCCTCGACCGCCTCGGGCATCGCCAGCCAGGTCTGGATGCCCGACAGGTTCGGCCCTTCGGCACGCTCGTCGCCGGGCGAGCGTTCTGAATGGACGATGCCGTGACCCGCGGTCATCAAATTGACCGCGCCGGGCTCGATCCGCGCCTGCGTGCCGAGCGAGATCGCGGTGGTCGATCGCGCCGTCGAACAAATATGTGACGGTCGACAGGTTGATATGCGGATGCGGGCGCACGTCGATGCCCTGGCCGATCTCGAGATGCGCGGGGCCCATCTGGTCGAAGAACAGGAACGGGCCGACCATCGTTCGTTCCTTGTTCGGCAGCGTACGATGGACCTTGAAACCGCCAAGATCGTGCGTCGACGGCAGGATGGTCTGGAGGACGAAATCATCGAGCATGCGCGTTATCCCTTGGCAGGTTCCGTGGCGTCGAGAAGTTCGACCAGGTCTGCGGGATAGAGCGTTTCGTGGAAGCCCGCGATGTCGTTTCGGGAAAACCAGCGGTGACCGACGAGCAGTTGCTTCTCCTGTTCGGTGAGATTGCCCGCCTTCACGTCGCAGGTGTCGACATCGATCCGGAAATAGCGTTCGTCGGCGGTGACCTCGACGCCTTCGAAGGTCAGGAAGTCGATGGTGCGTTGCGCGACCTCGGGGCCGCAGTCGATGTCGAGGCCGACTTCTTCCCACAGTTCGCGGCGGGCGGCGGCGGCGTAGCTCTCGCCCGGATCGACTGCGCCGCCCGGCGTGCACCAGAGCGGCGGACGGTCGGTGGGTGTGAAACGGAACATCAATACGCGATCCTGGCCGTCGACAAGGAGGATGCGCGCTGCTGGGCGTGGGGTCCTCATAACCCGGTGCACCACCCCGGCGAAGGCCGGGGTCCAGTTGGAAAGGTCGATATGGCGATGGGCTGCCCATCGTTACCCCTGACCCTCAACTGGACCCCGGCCTTCGCCGGGGAGGTGTTGGTTGGCGAGGTGCTGAGTGTTAGAACGCTGCCAAGTCTCATACCGCGTCGAGTTCCGGATAGGCGCGGAAGATGCCGTCGGTGTTGAACGCCAAGCGCCGGTCGCTTTTCAGATACGCCTTGATGCCCGGCAGTCCCGCGACCTGATCGTGGATGCGGACGAGGTTCGGGTGGTCGGGTTCGAGCGTCTTCATCCGCTTCGGGAACATGTACCGCAGCCCTTCGATCACCTGGAACAGCGAGGTGTCGGCATAGCTCCACTTGTGATCGATCAGCCAGTCTCCCGGATTGGCCTGCGCCGCATCCTCCAAATGACCGAGATACTTCGGCAGCCGTTCCTCGCGGAACTGTTTCGCCGCCCGCGCGGCTTCGGGCTTCTGGTCGTCGTAATAGTCCATCATCGCGACCGGATGGTGGACGTTGTGGACCTCCGCGACGAGGTCGGCGATCGTCAGTTGGAGTTGGTTGAGCCACAGCCGGTCCGCCATGGTCGACGGCGCGAGACCGTGGCGCTCGCCGAGATACATCAGGATGTTGGCGACCTGCGCGATCACCAGGCCGTCGAGCTCCAGATACGGCGGCGCGAACGGCGTCCGTCCGGTGCGGGCGTTCAGATCGGCGAGCAAACCCTCTTCGCCTACGCCACGCGCGCAATCCTCATACGCGATCTCGGCGCCTTCAAGTGCGAGCCGGACGAACTCGCCGCGCCCCTGGATGGAGGGCCAGTACCAGAGCTTGTACGCCATCAGATTTCCCCGGGTGCGCGGGCCTTGATAGCAAGCGCGTGGATCTTCGTGCTCAACAGTTCGGCGAGCGCCTGGTTCACGAGGCGTTGGCGCGCGACGCGATTAAGGCTTTCGAACTTCGGGGTTTCCACCTCGACGCGAAAATGCGTCTCGCCGGTGCCGTCGTCGCCCATGTGGCCGGCATGGAGCCCGCTCTCGTTGACGACGGTCAGGTGCGTCGGGGCGAGGGTCGCGGTGAGGCGGGCGGTGATCTGGTCCTGTACGGAGCCGGTGGCGAGGTCTGTCATGCTCCCTATATAGCCCGTTTTGGAAGCGCGGGGAGCCGGTGGCGGACGACGATCGAAAAGAGCGTAAGGAACGCCCCAGCCCACGGTTTCACGGCCGCGTGGAAGGGACGGGTCGCGTCTGCATGTGGCGCGACTGCGAGGAGCCTGGCGAATTCCGTGCACCCCCGCTGGAGGGCCCGAGCGACGGCGGCCCGCCGCAGTTCCGCTGGTTCTGCCTGGAGCATGTCCGCGCGTTCAACTCCGGCTATAATTTCTTCGACGGGATGACCGCGGACGAGATCCACCACGCCCAGCGACCGATGGCGGGCTGGGAGCGTGAGACGCGCGCGTTCGCGCATGGCGGCGGCGACACCCCGCCGAAATGGGCGGACTTCGCGGACCCGATCGATGCGATCGGCGCGCGGTTCGGCGAGCGGATGGCGGCAGCCCGGAAAGACGGTCGCGTGCTATCCGACGGCGAGCGGCGCTCGTTGCGCGTGCTCGGATTGGGGACCGATACCGACCGCACGCAACTGCGCAAACGCTACAGCGAACTCGTGCGGCGCTTCCATCCCGACCGCAACGGCGGCGACCGCGCGCACGAGGCCGACCTGCAAAAGGTGATCGCGGCCTACCAGCACCTGAAGGGCGCAGCGGCGTTCGCCTGACGCGTCGGCGTTCGGGTCACGCCGCAGTTCCCCCGGGTCAGGTCGACTGGGATCCGCCCATCGTCGCTGCCGCGGCGGTTATATCCATGAAGAACGGTCCCCAGCCATGCCCGTCGAGGTCCTCGAAGGCGCGGCTGTACATGAAGCCCATGTCCTCGGGGTCGTGCAATTCGCGTCCGCCCGCCGCCAGGGCCGCTTCCGTAATCGCATCGACCTCGGCTTGGCTGTCGAACGACAGGGCCAGCAGCACGCCGCTGGTCGTCTTCGCGTCGATGATCTGCTTGGACGTGAAGGTCGAATAAAAGGCGCGATCGAGTAGCATCACGGAAATCGTGTCGGACCATGCCATCGCCGATCCCTGCTCGTTCGAGAACATCGCGTTCCGCTCGAACCCGATCGCTGCGTAGAATGCGGTCGCGGCCGCGACGTCGGCGACCGGCAGGTTCAAGAATATGGCCTTGCTCACGGCTGCTCTCCTAGTTCGACTCGGTTTCGCACCGGTGTTTGCAATGCATGCGCGCAATGGTTATCTAAAACAACTATGAAGTTAGAAAATGTAACCAAGATCTCACCGAAGCGATGGTATGATGATGCGTGCGGTACGGCGATGGCGCTCGAACTGGTCGGCGAGCGCTGGTCGCTGCTGGTCGTGCGCGAACTGATGTTCGGTCCGCGCCGGTTCGGCGAACTGAAGGCTGACCTCGGCGGCATAAGTGCGAATGTCCTGACGCAGCGGCTGGCGGGACTGGCGCGCGCCGGCATCCTGATCCGACGCACGCTCCCGTCGCCGGCCAGCGTGCAGGTCTACGAACTGACGCCCTGGGGGTATGAGAGCGAGACCTCGATCCGCGAACTCGGTCGATGGGCGGCGCGGTCGCCTGCGCATGATCCCACCCTACCGCTCAGCGCGGCCTCGCTGATGCTGTCGTTCCGGACGATGTTCTCGCGGCAGCGTGCCGATGGCTGGACCGCGGTCGTCGGTTTTCGGCTGGGCGGCGAGGGGTTCGTCGGCCGGGTCGATGGCGACTGGATCCATGTCGTGCGCGCCGACCCGTCGGCAGCGGACGTTACGTTCGACGGCGATCCGATGACGATCGCATCGCTCGTCTATGGCGCAAGGCCCTTTCGCGATGCGGAAGCCGCGGGCACATTGCAGATCACCGGGAACCGTGCGCTCGCCGAGCGGTTCGTCACACTCTTTCCGCTACCGGATAAGGTCGCGGTTGAGTAACGCCCCTCGCTTGTCCTAGAGCGGTCGGGAACACGAGGCCAACATGACCGATATCCCGAATACCCAGCCCGATAGCCGCGAGACCACGATCCTCGACGCACCCGACCGCATGGTGAAGGTGCGCGAGATGTTCGGGATCGATTCCGACATGGAAGTGCCGGCGTTTTCCGAAGCCGACGAGCGCGTGCCCGATCTCGATCCGGCGTACGTGTTCGATGCCGACACCACGCTCGCCGTGCTGGCGGGGTTTGCGCATAACCGTCGCGTGATGGTCCAGGGCTATCACGGCACCGGCAAGTCGACGCATATCGAGCAGGTCGCGGCGCGCCTGAAATGGCCGTGCATCCGCATCAACCTCGACGCGCATATCAGCCGCATCGACCTGATCGGCCGCGACGCGATCGTGCTGAAGGACGGCCAGCAGATCACCGAGTTCCGCGAAGGGCTGCTGCCCTGGGCGTTGCAGACGCCGACCGCGCTAGTGTTCGACGAATATGACGCCGGCCGCCCGGACGTGATGTTCGTGATCCAGCGCGTGCTGGAGACCGAGGGCAAGCTGACGCTGCTCGACCAGAACCGCGTGATCCGTCCGAACCCGTGGTTCCGCCTGTTCGCGACCGCCAACACGGTCGGCCTCGGCGATACGAGCGGGCTGTATCACGGCACGCAGCAGATCAACCAGGGCCAGATGGACCGCTGGAACATCGTCGTCACGCTGAACTATCTGCCGGCCAAGGTCGAGGCGCAGATCGTCCTCGCCAAGTCCGGCGAATACGACAAGCCCGACGGCAAGAAGGTCGTCGAGAACATGGTTCGCGTCGCCGACATGACCCGCAAGGGCTTCGTCAACGGCGACATCTCGACCGTGATGAGCCCGCGCACGGTGATCACCTGGGCGCAGAACGCGCTGATCTTTGGCGACGTCGGCTTTGCGTTCCGCCTGTCGTTCCTCAACAAGTGCGACGAAGCGGAGCGGCCGCTGGTCGCCGAATATTACCAGCGCGTGTTCGGTAAGGACCTGCCCGAGAGCGTGGTGGGTAAGGCCTGAGCCTTTGGCCAACGAAACCCCTCTCGATCGCTTCAAGGCGGTCCTCGCCGGCACCGCGCGCGCGATCGCGGAGGAGCCGGAGGTCGAACTCGCCTTCACCGCGGACGCGCCGACGCAGTCGGGCAAGCACATCAAAGTGCCGATGCCCGCTCGCGCCCTGCCGCTGGAGCAGGTCGCGGAGGCGCGTGGGTTCGCGGACGGCTTTGCACTTAGGTTGAAGCATCACGACATCGCGCTGCATAATCGTGCGGCGCCGGTCGATGCGGTGGCGCGTGCGGTGTTTGATTCCGTCGAGACTGCACGGGTCGAGGCGCTCGGCTCGCTTGGATATGCCGGCATCACCGAGAACCTCGAGCGCGCGCTCGACGTCCGTCTGCGCGCCGACCCGATCACGCGCGCGCGCAACCGTGACGAGGTGCCGCTGTCGACCGCGCTTGGCCTCATGGTGCGCGAGCGGCTGACCGGGCAGGAATCGCCCGCGATCGCCGCGCCGGGCCTCGCGCTGGTCCGCGAGTGGATCGAGAGCAAGACCGATCTCGATGCGCTGGCCTATGCGCTCGACGACCAGAAGGCGTTCCAGGGCTTAGCGCGGAAGATGCTGCAAGAGCTCGAGCTGGTCGAAGGCGATCAGGTCCCCGAGGAGAGCGACGAGGGCGGCTCCGAGGACGAGGGCACCGACGAGCAGCAGCAGGACGAGGGCGACGAAGGCGACGACCAGGGCGAGGACGGCCAGGGCGAAGTCGAGGCGCGCGGCGAACAGTCCGAGCAGCAGAACGAGGAAAGCGACGGCCAGGAGCAGAGCGACGAGTCGATGGACGACATCGACGGCGAGCCAAGCGACGACGGCGAGGAAGGCATGCAGCCGGTCCGCCCGAACCGTCCCTTCGCGGACATGGGCGGCGCGTTCGACTACAAGCCGTGGACGACGCAGTTCGACGAGGTCATCGCCGCCACCGAGCTGTGTGACGCCGACGAACTCGCAAGGCTGCGTGGCTATCTCGACCAGCAGCTCGTGCACCTGCAATCGACCGTGTCGAAGCTCGCAAACCGGCTCCAGCGGCGGTTGATGGCGCAGCAGTCGCGGTCGTGGGATTTCGATCAGGAGGAGGGTATCCTCGACGCGGCGCGTCTCGCGCGCGTGATCGTCAACCCGACTCTGTCGCTGAGCTACAAGGCCGAGCGGGAGACCGACTTCCGTGACACCGTCGTGACGCTGCTGATCGACAATTCGGGATCGATGCGCGGTCGTCCGATCTCGATCGCGGCGATCAGCGCGGACATCCTCGCGCGCACGCTGGAGCGCTGCGGTGTGAAGACCGAGATTCTCGGGTTCACGACTCGCGCGTGGAAGGGAGGGCAGAGCCGCGAGACGTGGCTCGCCGCCGGGCGGCCGCCGCAGCCGGGGCGCCTCAACGACATCCGCCATATCGTCTACAAGCGTGCGGACGAGCCGTGGCGGCGCGCGCGCAACTCGCTGGGCCTCATGATGCGCGAGGGGTTGCTGAAGGAGAATATCGACGGCGAGGCGCTGATGTGGGCGCACGCGCGGCTGGTCGCTCGGCCCGAGGAACGTCGTATCCTGATGGTGATCAGCGACGGCGCGCCGGTCGACGATTCGACGCTCAGCGTGAACTCGGGATCGTATCTCGAGCGGCATCTGCGCCAGGTGATAGGCTGGATCGAGAGCAAGTCGCCGGTCGAACTGGTCGCGATCGGCATCGGTCACGACGTCACCCGCTATTACGCGCGGGCCGTGACGATCATGGATGTCGAACAGCTTGGCGGCACGATCATCGAACAGCTGGCTTCGCTGTTCGACACCGAGTGACCGACCAGTGATCGAAGCGCCCGCGGGCGGGTTCCACGGGCCCGTCAAGCGCTCGATCACGATCGCCGGCCACCAGACCTCGATCAGCCTCGAACCCGTCTTCTGGCGGGCGCTCGAAGCCGATGCGACGCGTCTTGCCTTGCCCCTGTCAGCGCTCGTCGCCGAGATCGACGCGATTCGCATTGTTGCGGACGATCCGCCCAATCTTGCTAGCGCGTTAAGAACATGGCTGTTCGATAATCCAGGTTGAGAACTACTCGCATTAGCGTTGACAGTGCGAACGACTCTCAATAGCGAGCCCCTCAGAACAAAGGGGTTTGTCTATGTCGCTACCTTCGCCGCGTGCATCGTTGCCGCGCTCGTCCTCTGTGCCGGCCTTTCTCGCTTTGTCGTGCGTCGGCGCCTTCGCGACTGCGCCGGCCTATGCCGCGGATGCCGACAAGTCGGCCGCGCCGGTAACCGATGCGCAGCAGCGCGAGGAGATCCTCGTCAACGGCCAGCGCCTGCACGACGAAGGTCCCAAGCAGGTCGCGCCGCTGGTGAACACGCCGCGCTCGGTGATCGTCCTGCCGAAGGAAGTTATCGAGCAGACCGGGTCGAACAGCCTCGCCGATGCGCTGCGCACCGTGCCCGGCATCACCTTCGGCGCAGCGGAGGGCGGCAATCCGATCGGCGACCGCCCGTTCATCCGCGGTTTCGACAGCCAGGGCAGCATCTATGTCGACGGCGTCCGCGATCTCGCCGCGCAGACGCGTGAAGTGTTCGCGGTCGATTCGGTGCAGATCGTCCGCGGCTCGGATTCGACGCTCGGCGGGCGCGGCTCGGCTGGCGGCACGATCAACATCCTGTCGCGGCTGCCGCAGCTCGACAATTTCGGATCGCTCAGCGCCAGCTACGGCGAGGCGGACTACAAGCGCATCACCGGCGACGTGAACCTCAAGGTCTCGGACACCGCCGCGTTCCGCATCGAGGGGATGTGGCACGATCAGGACGTCGCCGGGCGCGATGCGATCTGGCAGAAGCGCTGGGGCATCGCGCCATCGTTCGCGGTCGGGCTCGGCACGCCGACCCGGCTGACCGCCAGCTTCTATCACATGGAGAGCAGCGAACTGCCCGACAGCGGCATCCCGTATCTCTACACGATCAATAATCATCCCGGCACCGGCAACGTCACGACCCAGCCTGCGCTCGGCACCGTGACGACCGCCAGCGGCCAGACCGGCTACGTCTCGCGGAAGAACTTCTACGGGCTGGCCGCGCGCGATTTCCGCGATGCGACCACCAATCAAGCGACGCTCCGCGTCGAGCATGATTTCGGCGGCATCACGCTGCGCAACACCGCGCGCTACACGCACAGCGACCAGAGCTATATCTTCACTCTGCCCGACGACAGCCAGGGCAATGTCTATGGCACGACCGCGACCAACACCGGCGCGAACGTGACCAATGGCGGCTATGTCTGGACTCGCGGCAACACGCGCTACGGCTATAGCGAGAGTATCGTCGACCAGACCGACCTGTACGGGAAGTTCAATACCGGCGGTATCGAGCACAGCTTCTCGCTCGGCACCGAAATCTCGTGGGAAAAGACGAGGCGCGGTGCGTTCGTGTCGGCGAACGGATCGACGATCTCGCCACGTTGCAACACCGCGACGATCGCGCGCTCCTATTGCGTCAGCTTGTTCAATCCAAACCCCTATGCGCCGTGGGTCAATTACACGAGCGACACGTCGACCACTCCGACGCCGATCGTGAAGGGCGCAACGTCCGCTGAGACGCAGAACGACGCGAACACCAAGGCAGTCTATGCGTTTGATTCGATCACGCTGATGCCGGCGCTGATCCTCAACCTCGGCGCACGCTACGATCGGTTTCAGTCGACCGTCATCCTGCCGGGTGCCCAGCAGACCCGGATCAAGCGCGTCGACAACCTGTTCAACTGGCAGGCCGGCCTCGTGTTCAAGCCGACGCCCGAGACCAGCCTGTATGCAAGCTATGCGACCGCCGCGACGCCGCCCAACAGTCTGCTCGGCGAAGGCCGCGAGGACAATGCGATCACCGCAGCCGTGCTCAATCTGCTAAAGCCGCAAAAGACAAAGTCGTACGAGGTCGGCGCCAAGGCCAGCCTGTTTGCCGAGAAGCTCCAGCTCGGCGCGGCGGTGTTCCAGACCGACATCGCCAATGCGCGCGTGCTCGACGACAACAACACCGCTTCGTTCATCGGCGAGACGCGGATCCGTGGCGTCGAGTTCAACGTCAGTGGGACGATCCTGCCAGGCTGGACTGTGTTCGGCGGGTTCACGCATCTCGATCCGAAGATCATCGACGGCGGCTTCACGACGCTGACCGCCGCCGCGCTCCCCGGCGTGCAGCCGGCCCGGACGATCGGCGTCGTGTCGGTCAACACCGGCAAGCAGGTCCCGCAGACCGCGAAGAACAGCTTCACCGCGACGACCAACGTCACCGTGACCAAGCGGCTACAGATCGGCGGCACGGCCTTGTACATGGACGACCAGATCGGTGGCTATGCCGACAACCGCACCGCGACGCAGACTGTCGCCGGCGTCGTATCGGTCAACCCGGCGACCAAGGTCCTGACACGCAGCACGCCCGATTACTGGCGCTTCGATGCGCGCGCGAGCTACAAGCTGACCGACAATGTCGACCTCAGCGTCAACGCGCAGAATTTGACGAACAAGACCTACTTCTCGCAGACCTATGCCAGCCACTACGCCACGCTCGCCGCCGGTCGCACGATCTTCGGCACGGTGAACCTGCGTTTCTGAGGACGATATGACGGCGATCGACACCCTCACCCCCGACGCCATCGCCGCGCGTCTCTCTGGAAGTCCGCAGGAGCGCGCGGCGTTCGTGCGCGAGGCAGCGGACGCGGGCGTTGCCGAGGCGCAGGCGGTGTATGGGCAGATGTTGCTCGACGGAGTTGGCGTTGCGGTGGACCCGGTCGCTGCGCTGGGCTGGTTTACCAAGGCGGCAGCGCAGCATCACGTGATGGCGCTCAACATGGTCGGGCGTTGCTACGATCTCGGCTGGGGCACGCGGATCGATAAGACGCGCGCGGCGGAATGCTACCGCGTCGCGGCGGCGCGTGGGCTCGATTGGGCGATGTACAATTACGCGACGTTGCTTGCGCTGGGCGAGGGCGTTGCCGAGGACAAGCCGGCTGCGCTGGCGTTGCTGGAGAAGGTCGCGGCAATGCACTCGGGGCTCGCCAGTGCGAAGGCGATCAACTTCGTCGGCAGTTTCGCGGAAGACGGTTGGGCTTGCGAGCGCGACATGACGCGTGCCGCGGCATGCTATGCGACTGCGGCGGAAGGCGGCGATTTCCGCGGCTGCTTCAATCACGCGCGCATGCTTGGCGCGGCGGGGGAGATCGAAATGGCACTTGGTTGGCTGAGACAGGCGGGCGCACGGGGCAACGCGGCGTTCCTCGCCAAGGCCGAAGCGTGGCTGGAAGCGAGCGATATCCCGGCGTTCCGGACGTCCGGCGTGGCGGCATTGCGGGAGGCGGCGGCATGCTGATCGCCATTCCCGACGTGCTCGAGCCGGCTGACGTGACGCGCGTCCGAGCGCTGATCGACGCGGCCGCGTGGATCGACGGCAACGCCACCTCAGGCCCGCAATCCGCGCTCGCCAAGCGCAACGAGCAACTGCCCGAGGACTCCGCCGCGGCGCGCGAGGCCGGGGGGATCATCCTCGACGCGCTCGGCCGCTCCGCGCTGTTCGTCGCCGCCGCGCTGCCGCTGAAAGTCTTCCCGCCGCTGTTCAACCGCTATGCCGGCGGCCAGGATTTCGGGCTGCACGTCGATAATGCCATCCGGATCAAGCGCGGCTCCGACTTCCGGATCCGCAGCGACCTGTCGGCGACGCTGTTCCTGGCCGAACCGGAGACGTACGATGGCGGCGAACTGGTGATCGAGGACCAGTTCGGCCCGCAATCGGTCAAGCTGCCCGCTGGCCACATGGTGGTCTATCCCGCCTCCAGCCTGCACCGCGTCGAGCCGGTGACGCGGGGCGTGCGCGTCGCTTCGTTCTTCTGGTTGCAGTCGATCGTCCGCGACGATGGCGCACGGCGGATCCTGTTCGACCTCGATCAAGGCGTGCAGGCGGTCGCAGCCGCGCAGGGGCACGGCGATCCGGCGACGGTGCGGTTGACGGGGGTGTACCACAATCTGCTGCGCCGCTGGGCGGATGTTTGAGCACGCATGACGGAAAGGGGATGGATGGACTTGGCTACGCCCGCCATGCCACGCTCCACGAACGGGGGAATATTCGATGAGTAAACTGGCGATGCGACGGGCCTGGTTTCAGGTCCACAAGTGGATCGGGCTGATCCTGGCGATCCTGATCATTCCGCTGTCGCTGAGCGGCGCGGCGCTGGTGTGGCATGATGCGCTCGACCGGATCGTCGATCCGAGCCGCTATGCGGTGTCGGGAACGACAGTGCTCAGCCCGGATACCTATGTCGCGGCGGCAGCGGCCCGGCTTACGCACGGCGAGAGGATCGCGCAGCTGACGATGCCCGAGGATGGCGGCCCGGTCGTGATTGCGGCAGCGGCGGCGGGGAGTGCGCCCAAGCGGCCGGGGCCACCGCAGCGGACGATGGTGTATCTCGATCCGCCGACCGCGCGCGTGCTGGAGGTGTCGCCCTCGAATGGCGGACTCGTGCGGTTCCTGCATGTGCTCCACGGCAGCCTGCAATTGCCGGGGGTCGGTCGGTCGATCGTCGGCTGGATCGGGGTGACGATGATGGTGTCGTGCTTTACCGGACTGTGGCTGTGGTGGCCGACGATCGGCAAGTGGACGCGCGGGCTGCGGTATCGGCGGCATCGCAACGTTGATACGAACCTGCACCATCTGTTCGGCTTCTGGATCGCGCTGCCGCTGTTCGTGCTGTCGCTGACCGGCGCGTGGATCTCGTTCCCGCAATTCTTCGGCACGCTCACCGGCGAGGCTTCGCGGCCTAAAGGCGGTCCCGATCGCGGGGCGATGATGCGCGCGAAACCGCTCGCGAAACCCGCCCAGCCGCTCGACGTGGCGATCGGCAAGGCGCGGGCGCTGGCGGGTGGCGCACCGTTGCGGAGTGTTGCGTGGCCGACCGATCTCAGCGCGGACTGGACCGTGACGTTCGCGCGCGGGGGGACGCCGGTCGGGGTGAAGATCGCCGACGATACCGGCGGCGCGACCGCGGCGCCGGCGCGGCCTCAGGGCGGTGTGGGGCGGTGGATGCGGCGGATCCACGATGGCACCGACATGGGGGCGCTGTGGCAGGCGATCATCTTCATCGGCGGGATTCTGCCGGCGGTGCTGGCGGTGACCGGGGTGATCATGTGGTGGCGCGCGAGAGGATGGAAGGCGGAACTGGCGGCGCGTCGGGCTGCGTAAGTTTTCCCTCGCCCCGCTGGGGAGAGGGAAGGAGGAGCATTTGCGACGGGAGGGTGAGGGCACGTGCTTTGGCTGGCGTGCCCTCACCCTCCCACGCTTCGCGCGGGCCCCTCCCTCTCCCCTGAAGGGAGAGGGTTAAGTGTTACCGCCCCAGCAGCACCCGCGCTTGCCCGGCGATCTGCGCGAGCATCGCCGCATTCGGGACGGCCGCATGGCGCGCGCGGTCGATGACCGCCTTGAACTGCGCCACCCGCGTAGCGTTTGCCGTCAGCCAGGCGTCCACCGCACCCTGCGGATCCTGCGCACCACGCCGCGCCAGGAACTCCAGCCGCAACTGCTGGAAATCGCGCGCCAGACCGGCGATCAGCAGGCGCTCCCACGGATCGGTCGGGCTGATCCGCGCCGCATTCGCCTGCGCCCAATCCAGCCCGAGCGCCTGCCCGAGGTGCGTGAACGCGCGCGTGAGGACCGCCTCGTCGAGCGTCATCCGCTCGCCGAGATCGGCCAGACCGACCGCGCCGTCCATCTCGAACAGGCGGACCACCTTGCGCACCAGATCGCCCGGCGCACCGACCGCCTCGAGCTGGCTGGCGATGCGGCTGCTCTGCGCACTCGCCTCTTCGAGCAGCAACGCCGCGGTCTGGCTGTCGAGCTGCGTGATGCCCTTGGCCAGCCGTGCGAGCACGTCGCCCGGTGCCGTTCCCGGCGCCGATACGCGCAACAGGTCGGCGATCTGCGAGCGGGTCGCGACCGCCACCTCGTCGAACAACGCGATCCGTGCGGCCTCTGGCATGACAGCCGTTTCGATCTCCGCCCACAAGGCGGGCAGGTCGAACAGGCGCTCGGCGACGACGAACATCGCCGCGATATCGCCCATCGCCGCGCCTTCCTCTTCCGCCAGTTCGAACGGGTAGAGAATGCCCAATCGGTTGACGATCCGGTTGGCGAGCTTGGTCGCGACGATCTCGGGCCGCAGCCGGTGCTCGTCGATCGCCGTCGCAAAGCGCTCGCGCATCGCCGCAGGGAAGGCAGCGTGCAGGTCGGGCTTGAGCGCATCGTCCTTGGCGATGTCGCCATGCTCGATCGCATCCTGCAACCCGAGCTTGGCGGTCGCCAGCAGGACGGCGAGCTCAGGCCGCGTGAGGCCGAGACCATCCTGTCCACGACGCAGCAGGATGTCGTTCGACGCGAGCCCCTCGACCGCACGATCGAGCCGCCCGGCGCCTTCGAAGATTTCGATCACGCGGACATAGCTCGGCATCGCTACCGCGCCGTCCGCTTCCGCGATCGACAGCGCGAGCGTCTGGAGGCGGTTGTCCTCCAGCACCAGATGCGCGACGTCGTCGGTCATGCTGGCGAGCAGCGTGTTGCGGTCCTCGTACTCCAGTCGCCCCTCGATCATTTCGCGGTTGAGCGCGATCTTGATATTGACCTCGTTATCGGAGCAGTCGACGCCCGCCGAATTGTCAATGAAGTCGGTATTGATCCGCCCGCCACGCGCAGAGAACGCGATGCGTGCGGCCTGCGTGACGCCCAAATTCGCGCCTTCGCCGATCGCGATCACGCGGAGGTCCTCGGCGTTGACGCGCAGCCGGTCGTTGGCCGGATCGCCGACCGCGACGTTCGCCTCGGACGCGGCCTTCACATAGGTGCCGATGCCGCCGAACCAGAGCAGATCGGCCGGCGCCTTGAGGATCGCCGAGATCAGCGCGCCCGGCTCCATCTCGCTCGCGGTTATGCCGAGCGCGGCCTGCACCTGCGGCGACAGCTTCACGATCTTGGCGGTGCGCGCGAACACGCCGCCGCCCTTCGAGATCAGGCTCGCGTCGTAGTCCGCCCAGCTCGACCGCGGCAGCGCGAACATCCGGTTGCGCTCGTCCCAGCTGGCCGCGGGATCGGGATCGGGATCGAGGAAGATGTGGCGGTGATCGAACGCCGCGATGACCTTCAGCGTCTTCGACAACAGCATGCCGTTGCCGAACACGTCGCCCGACATGTCGCCGCAGCCGACGACGGTGATGCTCTCGCTCTGCACGTCGAGGCCGCGCTCGGCGAAGTGCCGCTGGACGCTGAGCCAAGCGCCCTTGGCGGTGATCCCCATCGCCTTGTGATCGTACCCGACCGAACCACCCGAGGCGAACGCGTCGCCCAGCCAGTAGCCGCGTTCGAGTGCGAGCGCGTTCGCCACGTCGCTGAACGTCGCGGTCCCCTTGTCGGCGGCGACCACGAAATATGGGTCCTCGCCGTCGAGGATCGTCACGCCGTCCGGATGCACGACCTTGCCCTCGACGATGTTGTCGGTGATCGACAGCAGCGTGCGGATAAAGATCCGGTAGCTCTCGGTGCCTTCGGCCAGCCACGCGTCGCGGTTCGACGGGGCAGGGAGTTGCTTGGGATAGAAGCCGCCCTTCGCGCCGGTCGGCACGATGACCGCGTTCTTGACGCGCTGCGCCTTCATCAGCCCGAGGATCTCGGTGCGGAAATCGTCGCGACGGTCAGACCAGCGCAGGCCGCCACGTGCGACCGGACCAGCGCGGAGGTGGATGCCTTCGACACGAGGCGAGTAAACCCACACTTCGCGCCACGGCACGGGAGCGGGGAGACCGGGGATCAGATGGCTGTCCAGCTTGAACGCGAGCGCTTCCGATGCGGCCGGCGTGAACGCGTTGGTCCGCAGCGTCGCCGCAATCAGGTTGCGATACGCGCGCAGGATGCGATCGTCGTCGATCGCGGTGACCGCATCGAGCCCGACTTCGATCGCTTGGTCCGCCTCGATCGCGTTGCCCGGGTGCTCCGGATGATGGACCGCAGTAAAACGCGCGATCAATGCCGCGGCGACCTTCGGCGCACGTCGCAACGCGTCGACCACGGTGGTCAGCCCGTACGGGAGCCCGGCCTGACGCAGATACCGGAACCACGCGCGGAACAGCACAATCGCCTCGGGACGCATCCCCAGTTCGACGATCAGCCGATTGAACGCATCGTTCTCGGCCGCGCCCTCCAGCACCGCAGCGATCGCGCCTTCGAGCACGAGGGCGTCGCTTTGCTGCGCGGCGGCATTCGCCTCCAGCACGAAGTCATGCACGAACGGCACGCTGTCGTCGCGCAGCCGCGTCGGCAGTTCGCCGATCACGCGGAAGCCGAAATTCTCCAGCACCGGGACCGCGTCCGACAGCGGCAACGCGCCGCCGAGCTTGTAGATCTTGAGCTGTGGATCGGCACCGGCTTCACCCGGAACGAGGCGCACACCGCGGGCTTCCGGATCGGCCAGCGCGGCGATCCGCTGGATATCCTCGGCGGCCTCGGCGGGCGTGCTGAGGTTGCGGTAGTTCTGCGGGAACGCCGCCGCCCATTTGAGCGCAAGCCGTGCGGCCCGCGGCGGCGGCAACGTCTCGACGAGCGCCGCCTCGACGTCCGACACCCAGCCGCGCACCATCCGCTGCAACCGGAGCGCGAGCGGCGCGACGTCCGGCATCCGGCCATCGCCGCGCAGATCGAGCGTGTAGCGGATCATCGCGACCTCGCCGTCCTCGAGCGCGATCGACCAGTTGAGGATGCTCGCATTCGCCGCCTCCGCCAGCATGTCGCCAATCGCGACGCGGCGGCTGGTGGTAACGTCGTCGCGCGGCAACCAGACGAATCCGAACAAATGACGCCCAAGCGCGGACTCGACGAGCACGAGCGCCGGCCGCGGCCGATCCGCGATGCTCATCGCGGTCAGCGCCAGATCTTCCAGCGCATCCGGCGCGAACGCGATGACCAGATCGTGTGGAAGCGCGGTGAACGCATGCGTCAACGCCTTGCCGGCATGACCACGCGGATCGAACCCGAACTTCGCCTTCATCGCCGCAAGCCGCGTGCGCAACACCGGCACATCGCGCGGCATCGCGGCGAGCGCGGCGCTGGTCCACAGGCCACTGTAGATCGACAGCCCCGCTACCGTCGCGCCCTCCATCACCGGTACCACGACGAGGTCGAGCGGTACGGCGCGGTGGACGGTCGAGATCAGGTTCGACTTCAGCAGCAGCGGCGCGTCGTTGCCCGCCTCGAACCACTTGATCGCAAGCGCGCGCGACGCCTCGGCGAGGATCGGTACGCGATGTTCGTTGCGCGCGATACCGAGCGCGGCGTGGCCGCTCCCGTCACGGTGCCAGATCTGGTGTCCTAGCAACGTCAGATGCCCGCCCAGGAACCACTGCAGCAGCGCAGCGCCCTCGCCCTCGGGCAGCGTCGCGATATCGTCGTCGAGCGCCGCCTGCATCGCGCGCCAGTCGGTCACCGCCGCACGGACGTCGGCCAGCACTGCGGTCAGATCCTCGATCAGCCCGCGACGGTCGCGTGCGTCGGCGCGCTCCATCTCCAGGTAGATCATCGATTCGGGCCGGCCCGCGCCTTGGCCGTCCGCGTCGATCGCATGCAGCGTGCCGTCGGGCGTCCGCGTCGTGCGGACAACGGGGTGGATGATGCGGTCGACCGCGATATCCTGCGCGCCGATCGCCGCGGCGATCGAATCGACCAGGAACGGCATGTCGTCGTTGACGATCGCGAGCCGCATGCGCCGCCGCGTATCGTCCGCGCTGATCGGCTCGATCGCGATCGCCGGCGCGCCGTCGTCGCGGTGCGCGGCGGTGGCAGCGACGAACGCCGCGGCCTGCGCCACCTCGCTCGCACCGAAGTCCTTGAGTTCGCCCGGAAGGGCCCGTTCGGTCAACCGTCCCGCAAGGGTTTCGGTGAGCGTTTTCAGCGATTGGTTAGCCATAGGTCAGGGCCTATGCGCCCGCTATTCGCCTATCTCAACCCTTGTGGCAGCTGCGAAGAGTTATGCTGCGGCGCACCTAAGATGGGGACCGTTCGGCGGCTGCGATCGACGCAAGATCGCCGTCGAACCCGCCGAGAAAGCTTGCGAAACCGCCCGCCGGCACCTGATGCCGCTGGGCATGCCGCAACACCTCCGCGAACGTCTCCAGCCGCGCCGCCTCGAAAGTCGCGCCGAAGACCAGCGTAACGATCTGCATCATCACGTCGGCCTGGCCTGGCAGGCAGGCGGCCTTGGACAATGCGGCGAAATCGCCGTCGTCGTGTTCGGCCGACACCGCAAGATCATGCGCCCGACCCAGCGTCCGGTGGAGCGCCGCCCGACTACGCGCTTCGGCAGCCCGGACCTGCGCCGCACTCTCGCGCGCCATCGCCAGTTGCTCGCCAAGTGGACCAGCTACCACATACTCGGCCGGCAACGGATCATCGAGCACCAGCGCCTCCACGGGCGCCGGCTCGGCAGGCATGACATCGAAGCCGCCACTCGGACCATCGGCCCAGACCTGCGCGGCCGCCCCCGCGACGCGGGAATTGCTCTGAACCGCCGCATCGAGCTCCGCCGACAGCGTCGCCTGCAGATCGGCGTCGGCGAGTTCCTTCCAGTTGATCACGCCGTAGATGAAATCGATCGTCACCCCACCCGACGCGAACGGCATGAGAATGCCGCGATACAGCGTCGTCCGCCCCCGGCTGCTGACGAATTCCGCCTCGAAGCCGATCGGCGCGCGATTGGCGATGATCTGGAGATAATGATCGGTCAGCCGCGACAGCAGCGAGCGGCTGGGCACGTCGGCGATCGTCGCGATCGGCCCTTCCAGCCCGCATTCCTCGCGCAGGGCACGGCCGAGATACGCGATCTTCGGGTCGCCCATCCCGTGGCTGAAATCGAGCAGCACGCTGTGCGGGCCGAAATCGGTGATCGTCTCGGGCTCGAGGTTCGCGATCGACGGATAGGGGCGTCCGTCGAGCAGCGACACCCAGTGATTATACGCGCGCACGTGCATGCGCCGCTCGTCGCCACCAAGATCGAACATGATGTCGTTGACGTCCGCATCGGTCGAACCACCAGCATCCGCCGTCGTCCGATCCGACGGTCCTGCGAACGCCAGTATATCTGCGCCCGCTGCGCGTCCGTGCTCTACGCTGCGTGCCGTCGTCATGCCCAAAGATCCCCGTATCGTCGCCCTGCTTGTGCACCGCGCTTGGTAAACACCGGGTAAACTCGCAAACCGCTTGTCAGCCCGCAAAACCGCTGGTAGTTGCCGCCACCTCGACCGGATACGTCCGGCATCGGGCCGCTTTAGCTCAGCTGGTAGAGCATCGCATTCGTAATGCGGGGGTCACAGGTTCGAGTCCTGTAAGCGGCACCACCTTCAAAATCAGGTTCGAATAGGCTGTCCTCACGGGCGGCCTTTTTGCGTTCCTAGTGGCTCGATTAGCTGCTGTAGCGTCGCCCTCACCGGTTTCCGAACAGGGTCCGACAGGCCCGTACAGCGGTCCAAAAGCGTGTCTTTGTAGGCACATTTCGAGCAAACGAAACTATTCTTCAGGGCCTTGCCAAGCCATTGATATCGCTTGTTAAAATCTTGTCCGTGTCAACCCCTTTCAGGCCTATTTTCTTGCTTTTTAAGTACAGTTTTGGCATAGAGATGAAGAGGGTTTTCCTCCTAACCACCAAAACGAGTATTAAATATGACGACTACCAGTACCCACATCTTTAATAACAAAAAGACCCCATACTCACGTCCTCCGTTGGCGCTCCCGTTGAACCGATATTCGATTCAGATTGGTGGAATTGGAGGAGAGATGGTGATTGGCGAGCTAGATCCGCTAATTGCAAACACCTGGTCTCACCTCGATCATTTTGAACTCGGTGATTTTCTAATCTCCAAGAACGGCGATATGAATGTCGATGCCAATGGTGATCAGATAGCTAATAATAGCGTTGCTCGTAAGTGGAGTGACTTTGACAGTCTCATGCACGTACTCGGGCCCGTATTCGACGACGGGATGAAGATCGACGTTGATCCAGAGGAGTCGCCGACCCTCTTCAGCCGAAAGGTTACCCATCGCTCGTTGAGAAGTTCGATCATCGACGTCGAGACGGTCGGTATTAATCCCTCGGCCTCGTATTTGATGGCTCGTAAGGGACTGCTCATCCACCAGATCTATGGCCTCGAAATTGCCGGTGAATTCGATGTCAGCCGCTTGGCGATGCGCTTCAAGAGCTGGGGTGAACTCCGTGTACTCGACGGCGTCAGCTACAACGGCGTGAACGTCCCACTGGTACATTGCTGTCATCGTCCAATGGACGACGATATGCCAATCGCCGTTATCGTTCCCGGCAGCCGTTAAAACTCAATAAAAACCGATTATAAACAAAGGATAATACAACCATGAATCTAAATCAGTTCAATTTTACTCATATGCCGTTGCCTATTGAAGCCGTGTATTCAAACCGTCTCATCGTGTCGGGACGCATTTCTCGAATCAGCGTCTATGATGTTCCGGTCGGACCAGGAACGGAGTGGGCTCAGCGTAAGGATTCGACCCTTCGTGACTTTATGGCCGATGCTCTTATGGAGAAGGTTGAGTCCAACGAAGGTTTGCTACCCTTCGAGCACGGTGACCAGCTCGGTTTTAATCTTGGCTCGGCTCTTGATCATCGAGATTACGGTATCCTTGTGGAGCAGGGCTTTTCTGTCTCGACGATGGAAGCGTTCGAACCAAACCTGATCAACATCACTGACATTGCTCTCCGTAGTATGACGAAGACATTGAAGAAGATCGTTCCTTTCACATCGTCTTGTGACGCTGCCAACTGGTTTGATCAAGAGCGCCTGCCATCCAGAGCTATCCTCGTAACGAAAACCGACGAAGTCGGGCACTTCGAGTACGAGCTCCCATCCCCTGGATCTCTGAATTATCAGAAATTGAACTTCGGCATCGTCTCTCACGACGGGTTTCCGATGGTCACTGACGTCTATCACGGGAAGAAGAAGCTGAAATGCGTCGATCAAAGCACCACTCACCAGCAAAAACCTGCCGTCGACATGTTCGTGTATCATTGAAAATATAGTTGCCGGGACGTTACAAAACGTCTCGGTATCCGTATAAATAACCAAACCCTACTTTCTCTTTACCCAACCAACACCCGAGGACCATGAACCGAGCCCAAACCCTTTCCCATCAAGCAGCGTTCCGAGATTTTGCTCGGATCGATCACTGGCATGCACCCCATGCTGTGACGCTGACGATGAAGCAGGGTATGCCGGTTGCTAATGGGTATCGTTCGACGATGGCCTATCTGGATGAAGGCAAAGCCTCCCAGAACCTCGGTCACTTCCACAGTGTTCTGAGCCGAAAGCTCCTAGGCAAGCCAGCGGACCGCTACGGAAAGCGTGTTCCCCTCATCCCCGTTATCGAGGGTGGGAATGGTAAGCGGCTCCACTACCACGTTATGATCGACTGCCCTCGGGCCGATCTGCAATCCGACTTCTCGAACCTCGTTCGGGACACTTGGCTCCGTACGCAATGGGGCCACGGTCAAATCGATATCCAGCCTCAGGCCGATATCGGATGGATCAATTACATCAGCAAGTTCCGTGACAAGCCCAACTATAGCGATGCTGTAGATTGGCCGAATTACCACAATCCCGACTGACGGGTATACACCCCTTCGAGACCCTTGCCCTCGTTGACCTACACCTCTTGGTTCGAAAACGCTTTCGGACCTTGATTAATAGGTGTGTCTAAAACGCATCTAAAAACTTTTACATACTTCTGTGATAAATTATCAAATATGAATTTATAGGAACGATGACGCAGTCATCCGACGAAGTCGGTTTCAGAATGTCAGAGAGTTGAAATATCAGCGGGTCTTCAATATGTCCGACAGGTATAAAACGGGATATTCGTATGATTGAGGACACTTAAATAATATTTAGAATTATTCGTTTATTGTTAGATACGATGCAGAATGCATATAGATCTACATAGATTGTTCGATCGTTTCTATTTTTTGATTGAGCAGGTTTCGTTTTCGAATGTCGTTCAAAAAAACGGATTAGAACGTCGATTGACCGTCATTCGTGGGATCTGGCGTTTCGGAATCAGATCGGTCGCTGACGGCGGTTTAAAACGGGTTATTTCCGGGATTGCCGTTCCGATCGGGGTTCGTCGGTTTTTATATCGATCGCAATGACCGCTTTCGCCCAATAGCGGACATTCCACGGGCCGGGGTGACTGCAGGTTACCCGCCGGCTAGATGAGACTGCTAATAGCGATCGGAAGTCGATCAGCCTTCAGGAGAGTGCCTGTGCTTTTTCACACCATGGTCGGATCCAATGACATTGAACGGTCCAAGCGCTTCTACGACACGGTGCTCGGCACCTTGGGTGCAGGGGAAGGGACGCGAAATATCGCCGACAGCGGCCATACACGTCTGATCTACAATAACGGCGACGGAACTAACTTTATCGTCAGCCAGCCGATCAACGACGAAGCGGCAAGCGTCGCCAACGGCAGCACCGTCGCCTTTTCCTGCGACTCGCCCGAACAGGTGAAGCAGCTTCACGATACCGCCGTTGCCGCTGGCGGGACATCGATCGAAGCTCCGCCCGGACCGCGCGAAACTGCCTCCATGGGCACCATCGAGCTGGCCTATTTTCGTGACCCCGACGGCAACAAATTGTGCGGAATTCATTTTCCTGCCTGATTTGTCCGACATGGGTCCGCTTCTAATTATAGCGGACCCCGATCTCGGATAACGCGAATGTCCGCTCTCCTGCCCATTACGGCCATTCCGCCCAAGGCACGTTCGCCTGCATGGGTCTTAGACCACACCTTTTTTGACACTCAATGCTACCGAGACGAGAAACCCGCCGATGGTTGGGAACCCGCAGGCGGTCATCAAACCCAGTACCGTCGCCGCCGTGGCATATGGCAAGGGATCGTGCTTGAGAGCCTTGGCCGCTCGACGAGCATAGCGTGAGGCCTCGATCATCAGACCTTCGGCGCCGGAGGCCATGAGCTGGCCGCTGTCGGCCGCGTCGAGCACGGCCCCTAGTGCCGTATGTAGCTGCTTTAGGTGTCGTAACGCACCTTCAACCTCGTCCAGTGGTGAACCGCCATTCGACGACGGTTGCTCAAGGATCTTTATAAGTATTCCGATCGCGGACTGCGCGACAGGGATCAGCGTCTTCACGGCTTTTACTCGTTGCCCCGCACTTTGGACGCCCGTCCAGGCACTGCTGTCGTAAGAGGGGGTACAGCTTGAGGTGGCGGATTGAGGCGCTCCAGATGTTGAAGCAACGGCTCGAATTCATTTCGCAAATATTGCCGGCGCGGTTCCCAGGATGGGTCGACGCCTTTGGCAAAAGACCAGAGGCTGCTGGTGTCTCTATTTCGGCGAAAGAGGGTCGGAGCGAGTCCGCCATATTCTGCGTTTCGGATCATGTCGTCGCGCATCGCCTTGTAGCTGTCTCCGTCGAGATCGTGGCCACCAGTGAAGAATGAGCTCAAAGTATCGAGGTACCCGATCACCCGTTCGTAGGATGCCTCTCCAACCGCGAGCTCGCCGCTGGTATCGGCCATAGCTTTCTCCCGATTAATATGCCGAATATTAAGACACACGCTCGACGATTGGACTATTAGGGCGTCACACACCTAGAAAGCGCAACTGCCCCAAGTACGGCTGGGTATTGAAGCTGGTGTATCGAAGGAGCGCTGCCGATTAACAGCACTCCTCCGAATACAAATGCGCCGCTTGTCAGCATGCGAAAATTCGATCCCTATAGCCCAATAGCCTCACCAGCTGCACTATAGCGAAGTTCCCATGACTTCCGACCAAGGCCGCCACCACCGAAGGCACCGTCACCGTAATTTTTGAACCGCATCGTTAAGCCGTCGCCACGGTTCCAAACGTAAACGGTACCCTTGCGTTGAAGGATCGAACCCTCCTTGCCGCTTGCGACGCTGGGCTGTCCGTATTTGCTCGATAGAGCTGTTAGAACGTCATCCGCACACCGGCCGCCAAGAGACCCGTTGCCGCTAAGGTTCACGCCCGATACGATGCCCCCGTCGTCGAACGTTACGTCTGCGTCGGCTTTGCATTTACCCGTCACCACGACATGATCGAAGTGAACGACCTTCTCTCGGTAATCGACATCACCACCTTTGGGATAAATTGCCTCAACCTGCGCCCGCGTCATGCCAGTCTCGACCTTTTGCCAGATCGTTGCCGCATCGGCCTGCGCGGCTACCATCGTGAGCAAAGCTCCGCCCACGAACCCCTTTAACTTCATCAGTCATCCCCTGTTTAGCCCTCGGCTATCGATACTTAACGTCGTTTTGGAGCCGCTGTCATCCGGTGATTACCCGGAGATTAGCAGTACAGCGACTACCAGGTTAGAACGGAAGATGGTTCTGAGCGATATTGGTAAATCGGAAGGGTATGACACGTCCCGTTTCATCAGGGCTGTTGCGGGCCAGCTACAATCTGCTCACCCCGTTCTTCTAATAGTCGCCGCTGGTAAGCACGCCGCGCTGCCCACCCTACAGATCGAATGAAAGCGCCATTTGAGGTTCCGCCAACAACTCCGCCAATAGCAGGGATGACTTGAAGTGCCTTCTTTTTGGTAAGATTATACCCAAGCTGCTTGGCAACGTGCTTTAGCGATAGAAAGACGGCTTCTTGAGAAATCTTCGTGCTAGCTGCCTTGGTACCCATTTGTTTAATGGTCGAATTTCCAATCATGGTCTTCATGGCTTGAAGGAAGGCAAGAGAAGCGAGTTTGTCCTTGTTAGAGGTTGCCCCAGCGAGACCTAAGACACTGACCGCGAACTCATACTCTGTGTCCCCATCGATCGGGAAGCCATAGCAGAGCGCGACTTGGCGAATCGTACGAAAGGCGATAGTGATGATAGCGGGGATGTCCGCCGCTATCCCGGGCAAGCCAAACGTACCAGTTAGTGCTCCCTCGGCGCTCGCTTGTGCAATTGACCAATTATGTACTGAATCCGCCATAGCGTCTTGTTGCTGTAGTGGAAGCTGTTTGACCTCAGCGAGAGTTGATGTACCAGCCTCAGCCAAAACCCAACTTTCCCGAGCTGTAAGCCCAGCGATCCAATCGGCCCCTGTCATCATTCCACTAATGGCAACGTCGGGAACCACGATTCTTGCCGCCCAAGCGAGCGGCGAAAGCGCATAATTCAATGCGGTTGTAATCATCCACGGTTCTTGCGCTTCCCACGCAATGATCTCGTTCATCTGCTGCTGAAGGTAATTTGCAGTCATTATCAGGCCTCCGTCGAAGGCTTCCCCTTCGGTAAGCCATCAGAAATTGCAATCTGTGCTTCTTGAATTTTTGTCCAATCCCATGGTCGTCCGGGATTGATGCGCCTGTGGCTTGGTAGTTAGCGTACCATTGTATGAGTTTTTCTCCCGTTGCCTCGTCGTCGTCAATCACGGACCCAGGGACGGTAAGAGGATTCAACATGTGCCTGGCCGACCTTCCCAACCCAGACGACGCTTCCGCGATTTTTGCATTTGCGATGACGTTCAACGGATACGATTATTTCGGCTCGTTCGACGCATCTGCGGCCGCTGCCGGCTCGGGAGACCGATCGAGCCTGACGCTGATCAGGAACGAGCTATTTTTCGCTGCAAGAGCATCCCGTCACGGTGACGACGATCGGCTCATCATTCTCTACCGCGAATTGCTGCCGCTGTTCGCTGAGCGTTGCGAAGCGTTTACTCGAATTTCGGGTCCCCATATTCCATCAAGTGCGGACGGCGGTTCAAACGATCGTTGTCCAGTAACAGCAATTCGACCGATCGATGTTGAGGACTGGATTGACCGATGGTTAGCTCGAATCCGAAGGCCGTAACGACCGGCGAAATGACGGTGTTGATCGAGACGGTTGAGCGAACCTACTTCCCACAACGCCACACCCCGACCGAAGGATCGACTGACGAAGCGGTCGTCGACATTTTAGGTAGGGTGGAGTCTGCATCGAAGCCGTACGACCGCTATGCCGGACAGTCGATCGAGATCGCTTTGCGTTCGTCGCGATCATTCTCAGCCGGTACCGAGGAAGAGACCGTGGGCGCGCTCGGTCCGTTCTCGATATCGCTTCGTAAGCGCGGCTGTTCGGTACTGGCCTACCTACCGTCGGACGCGTTCTGGGCGATACCCGGAATGATATCGGACCATTCGGTGACGCATATCGGGTTGACGTTTGACACGCCCCGACACGGTTCTGGCAGTCTGGAGAGCATCCACTTCGCGCCCGCTCTGCGCGTCAACGTAAGCTGACCAGCCGAGCAAAGCTAACCCTCATCTCAAGCCAATCTTGACGGCGCCGTGATTATGGGGCGTGTTCGACCGGTTGTACGGGGTGGGGACTGAAATTGACGATTGAACTGGACCGGTTGGCGCAGAACCTTGACCCGTTGAAAACCGTTTTATTTTTGGAGCTGGTTCCTCCATCCCCTCCGGATCGCCCAGCGCCGCAGACCTGACGAACGCCATTGCTGACAAGTTCTCGATCGACAGCGCTGGTTTTAATTTATCCGAAGTTGCAGAACTCGCCGAATTAAACGCAGACAGATCGCAGCTCATACAATTTGTTAGAGCACAATTCCCGAAGCCCGCCCCAACTGGGGGACTGCTGAACATTCCTGCCTACAGCTGGAAGGGGATATATACGACGAACTACGACGAGTTACTTGAGCGCGCGCATACGATTCGAAATGTGGCTTTCAAGGTCATAACAACAAATTACGACTTCTCCAAAACAAGCATTCCCGATGCACAGCCTATTTACAAGATTCATGGCACTCTGAACCATGATGTGGTCGATGGCCATAAGAGCCGGATGATCCTAACTCAAGGTGACTACGATAAAGCTGTCGAGTATCGTGATTTTCTTTTCACGCGATTAGCGTCAGATATGGCGGGTGCCGACCTTGTTATCGTCGGTTACTCTCTATCAGATATCGATATAAAGTCCGTCGTCGACCGGGTGTTAGGGCTCCAAGCGAAAATGGGTGGCGCTGGGGGACAGATATACCTTCTTTTATATCAACGAGACGAAAACCGTGCTCGCCTGTTCGAGAGTAGAGGGGTGCGCGTCAGTTTTGGGGGTATAGATGAGTTTTCCGAGGCGCTGGCGCGCATCGGGCCGTCGACCGCCGCGGCTTACTCGACAGCCAACGATCCGGTACAGCAGTCCAAAGTACTGAGCGCAACTACGGTCGATATTAAACATTCAATATCTGCGCTTAAGGCAAATCCAAGTGCGATGTTCAACGGATGGGCCGCGTCATATGCGGATGTCTCAGCGGATTTGACCTTCGCGCGGACCGTTTCTAACTCCGTAATTGGTTCGTTCACAACATCAACAAATCAATTTGCTACGATTATCGGGGCTAGCGGGGTCGGCAAGACAACCGCGGCACGGCAAGTTGCTGTTCATCTGGAGGGGCTTGGTTGGGCGTGTTGGGAGCACAAATTAGACTTCCCCTTTCGGTAGAGGAATGGGTTCAAGCTGCGGAAAGGCTCGAAGCGAAAAGCTTGGAGGGGCTTTTAATAATCGATGAAGCTCAATTTCACTTATCGTCTGTAAATAAACTGGTCGAGATTTTGACCGGTAAGGGTCTTGGTAGGTTACGGATATTGCTCGTTGCCCCGCGATCGCATTGGCAGTTTCGTTCGAAGAGCGCCATTTTGACCAAGCGCGGCGTTGAGCATACGTTATCCAAGCTGAATTCGCAGGAAATTGACCGCCTCATAGCGCTCGTCTCTTCGTCAAATGATATCAGCCCCCTTGTCGAAGGTACGTTCGCCGGTTTTTCGTTCCAAGAGAAAAGGCGAAGGTTGGAAGATCGATGTGAAGCTGATGCTTTCGTTTGCATAAGAAACATCTTCGCAACCGAAAAATTCGATGACATCATCTTGCGCGAATATGCTCAGCTTTCGGTTGCCGACCAAGAGATCTACCGCCTTGTCGCAGCGATGGAGCATGCGGGAATCCGTGTTCATCGACAGCTTGTGATCCGCTTAACGAACGTCGCGGCGGATATGGTCGAGGTGGCCCTGAAAAACCTGGTCGATGTAATCAGCGAATATGACGTATCTACTCGTTTCGGCGTGTTCGGCTGGAAGGTTCGTCACGGAGTCATCGCAAGCATAATTGCGAAGTACAAGTATGCCGACCCTGCTGCGATGCTGGAACTGTTCGAACGCGTTATCGAAAATATCTCGCCGACATATGAAATCGAGCGCAGCACGATCCGAGAGATATGTAACATCGATACCGGTTTGCCGAGCATACCGGACAAGGACGTGCAAAATAAGCTATTGCGACAGCTCATCTCCATTGCACCCGGCGAGTCCGTTCCACGCCATCGCTTGATTCGTAACCTCATAGCGCTCGAAAAATTTGATCTAGCTGATACCGAAATTCGCGTTTTTAAAAACGACATCGGATCTGACGGTCCGGTCACCCGCTATCAGGTCTCACTTCTGCTCGCGAGGGCCATTTACACCCCTGGCATCATGCCTGAGGACCGATTGGTGATTCTGCGGAAGGCAGAATCACAAGCGGCCTTGGCCGTAGAGAAATTTTCAAACAATGCTCGTGTTCACGCAATTTATTGCGACGTTGGGTTAGAAATTCTGAAACGCACTGCGGATGATGCTGTGTTTGAATCCGCGTTACGTGGGATGCGTGCAGCCGAGGGCAGAACTGGTGATGAGGACATAACTCGCATGATCCGTACGTACGAGAGAAGGCGGTACGAGACACAATTATAAGTCTCAATGGTGCGTCAGGGCATAAGTACCCGGTACTTACAGCTGAGGCAAAATCGATGAATAACAGCACTTTACACACACTCGTCAATTTCCGGGCGTCCAAAACGCTTTTGGAATCGTTCGACCGCGTCTGCCTGCTATCGGGTAAAACGCGAACGCAGGTACTTTCGGAAATGATGCGTCAACGGGTCCTGCATGTTGGATCCAAGCTGCCTGCAAAGCTGGAAACCCAGCGATCGATCGATGAGCGGTTGAAGGTCGCGGTTGAAGGGCGAGCATCGGTGCCACCAGCGGATTCGCCTCGTACGTGGTCGGTCGGTGCAGGAGGTCGGGTAAAGCCGTTCTCGTCGTTTGATCAGTGTGGATCGTGAGCATGCTGTCGAAGACCGTTGGGCCAAAGACGAAGGCCGAGCTGATCCGCGCGTTGCAGGCTGCATCGTTCCGGTCTGTTGAAATATTTGAGCAGGGTTCAATAACACGCATGCCCTCGGTAGATCGTTTAAAGCGAGATCAAGCGACTGTGATTGTCATCCGATAGGCGCATGCACCGCCGAGCTTCGTCAACATCGGACCGTCACTTTGATCCCTTTGCGCTGCGGTTCAATCGCGATACGGCTTCACCGATCGCTCGTAGCTTTAGGGGTTTGGAATGCAAATGCGCTGCACCTGCGGAGAGGGGACAAGGTGGATCGAGCAATCGCTTGAAACCCATAACGCATTTCGCGTCGAATGCCGCCGATGTAAAAAGTTTGCGAAATGGGGGAATCGGGCTGAGCTCGATCGGATTACAGCAGCTGGCGAAATCGTCGAAATGGTGCCTTTCGATGCGACGCCAGTCGGTCCGACGCTTGATCGGTTCATCATCGGTGAATAGGCGGGTCAAGCTTCCAGCACCCGTCGCAGCAATTTACCGAGCTACCGAAGAGTTGGCTGCTTTGTACCCCGGTCGGCCATTTACCCCCGATGGTCACCTCGTGGGGTCAATAGGCGAAGTCGTAGCTGCAGAGGCTCTAGGGCTGACGTTATATCCGCCCTCCCAGCCCGCTCACGACGCCTTCGATGCCGCAGGCGATGTCCAAATCAAGATGACAGCTGGCAAGAGCATCTCGATGTATTCGACATGCGATCGCTTGGTCGTTCTTAAAGTCGTCAGTCCCGAAGAAGCTGAGATTGTGTACGATGCGCCCGGCGCTCAAGCATGGGACGCCGCCGGTCCGATAGCGAAAAACGGACAGCGTCGAATTAGTTTGTCACGGTTGAGGTCACTCCTCGTGGTGAGCTGACTATAGACTTTGTCTTACCGCTGGCGATCTGTTAAAAATTCTAATAACGATGACAGCATTATGTATTAAGATATTTCGAGGTTGGCATGGCACTAGGTAAATTCAAGCGGCTTTTGATTGTTTTGCTAATTCCTCTATTATTATTCGGTTATCTATCTACCCTATTGATCTTTCCATATGAGAAATATGCATACATCACCTGTGCGCCATTCTTCGGAATAGAAAACTGTAGAGAGGTTGGCGATCCCGATAGTTCACTTCATAAATCGGTAAAAAGTGAATACCCTCGGTGGTTTGAGGTAAATATCGGAAAATATGATGGAGAGGCGTTTCTTCAAAATGTTATCCAAGCATCAGGACGAGCGTTCGGAAATGCTTTGGTCGTAAGTGCGTTTCCATTTAACGGAAGTCCTGCGTCCGCAGCGTTAGCTATGCAGTCGCTAGCGGGGCAGAGCGCAATCGTCCATTTGGGAACAGATTCTACAACCAAATCCGCGGTTTTAAATTCAGAATTAAACCTCTTTTGCAATAACCTTAACTTTACGGGCGTGCCCGGAGAGTATGTTTCTAATTGCTACGGAGAAAATTGGGGTGGGCCCGTTACTTACCGCTTGAGCGGTAACGAGCAAAAGCAACTCGATAAACTACAATCATCGATTAACGAGGAAGTCGATAAACGACAGTCCGATTATAACCTATACAGAGTTATAACGTATCCTATCTTCGTTGTTATTTTCCTTATGGTATCGTTCTTCATTTGGTTATTCGCTCGAGCTATAAAATTTGTGAAAAATGGTTGATATATTAGTCGGTTTTCTGATTGCTTGACTTAGATATTTCGCGGTCTGCGAGATTCTTGATTGTCGTACCAGACACTGTTTAAATTATGGAAACAATCAAGGACCCGTCCACGACAAACCAAGGTTTGCCTTTGACGGAGCCAGCGAATGACACGGTATGTTGCCTACTATCGAGTATCGACCGCCGCGCAGGGACGGTCAGGGTTAGGTCTGGCCGCACAAAAGTCGCTGGTCGACGGATTTATCGGTGACAATGACCAGGTTCTAGGGGACTATGTAGAGGTCCAGTCCGGGAAGTCGGACACGCGGGCCGTGCTGTGGCAAGCTATCGCCGCCGCCAAACGTCTCGGAGCGAAAGTGCTGATCGCCAAGCTCGATCGGTTTTCCCGCAAAGTCAGCTTCATCGCCGGGATCATGGAGCAGGGTGTCGGGTTGGTCGTAGCCGACATGCCGCACGCCTCTGATTTCCAGCTCCACATATTCGCTGCTCTCGCTCAGGAAGAGCGCCGCATGATATCCGAGCGAACCTGCCTTGCTCTTGCTGAAGCGAAGAAGCGCGGTGTCCGCCTCGGTGCCAACGCATCGGTCCTCGCGATCAAGCATCGCCAGCAAGCCATAGACCATGCCCATTCGCTTGCGTCCGTTGTCCAGCCGCTGGTGGACGAGGGACAGTCATATTCGGCGATTGCTCGCCAGCTCAACACGCTCGGTATCCCCACGAAGAAGGGAGGCCGGTTTTATGCCGAGACGGTCAAAAACGTCGTCCGGCGCTTACCACACGGAGAAACTCACTCATGCTCACGGAAAGGATCGGAAATGTTACGCTGACCCAAGCAGTCGGATCACCCTTCTACTACGCCCGCTATCGCCACGATGGCCGCCAGGTCGCGCGGTCGCTCAAGACCGACGATATCGGGAAGGCTCGGATCGACGCACAGGCTATATCGGACAGGCTGACGCCGGCCGCAAAGGCTGTACGAGGTGATAACTCGTTCCGCCGGTTCGCTGAGGACGTGATCGCCGCCGACGAACGTAGAGTTGCTCGCGGAGAGAAGAACCCCCGTTTAGCGCTCGATCAACGTCGCATTCTACGATGCCATTGCGAAGAACCGCTTGGCGACCTCGACGTTCGCCGGATCAAGACCGTCGTCTTGGACGAATTCGTTGAAGAGCTTCGGGACAAGGATCTGTCGTCAGCGACGATCAAGATGATCCTCGTCCTCGTTAGTAAGACTCTTCAAGCCGCCGCTCGTGCCGGTGCGATCGATCACGTTCCGTTGATGCCCAAAGTCAGCCTGAAGCAGAAGGTGAGGGGGTGGTTCTCCCTCACGGAATATCAGTCTCTGCTGAAGGAGTGCAAACGCCACGAGGATCTCGAAACGAAGGTCTACGGATATCGGATCACCGACGAGCTGCGCCGGTTCTGCACGTTCTCGGTCAACACGTTCCTGCGTCCCTCCGACGCCAAGCAGCTCCGCCACCGACACGTTGAGATCGTCCGAACGAGGGAAACCCAGTACCTCCGGATTTCGACCGATTTTAGCAAAACCGTCAACACACCGGTTGTCTCAATGCCGAACGCCGTGCCTATTTACGAAACGCTGCTGAAGGCAGGGAAAGACGCTGGGTTCGGCAAGCCGGACGATTTTGTGTTCATGCCGAAATACCAGAACCGTGATTTCGTCCTCCGGTTGATCGGTCGTCAGCTGCGCGTCGTTCTGCGGTCAGCCGACCTGTACCAATCTACGTCGGGCGAGACGCGCACGCTGTACTCGCTTCGTCATTCTGCGATCATGTTCCGGCTCATAAAGGGCAAGGACATGTGCCTGCTCACACTTGCTAGGAACGCTCGCACCAGCGTCGAGATGATCGATCGCTTCTATGCGAAGCACCTGACCGCCGAGATGAACGTCGACGTGCTGCAAAGCATGAGGTAGATTTAGTACCGGTTCGGAACTACTTTCGCGGGTTGGTTTTCACCCTCTAAGTCAATGTATTGAAATAATAATCTCAAATCTCAGCGACCCCAAACCTAAGCCGGTAGTGAAGGTCAGCCGAGATACCGTGCTCAATCTTCTTGCGTTCCATCGTTTTTGTAAGGCCGACCCGTATTCGGGTTGAGTCCGTAACGACGGTCTCTGTTGATGCTCAATCCACCTCCGGGACCTATCGATCTTCCACCATCGGGGCCGATTGACTGGCCGCCGCGTGGACCGATCGATTGCCCGCCGTCAGGCCCGATCGATAGACCGCCACCCGGGCCGATCGATTTGCCGCCACCAGGCCCAATGCTATCACAGCCACCAGGACCGATCGAATTTGGGATACAATCGCGCCATGCTTGGGCTTGCGAACCCGTTGGCATCGCCATGGCCATTAGTCCGAATAGTGTAACGTGTAGTTTCATAATGTCCCCCCGTAGGGACCGAGTTTGTACGGCTAAAAATCTCTATGCAACAGGTGATCTGGGGTTGTCGTCAAAGCCTGTGCCAATCTGCCTACAGCGCGTACGGTAGGGTTTCTCGTTCCACGCTCGAGATCGCTGAGATAGCTGCGTTTCATCCCCGCTCGAAACGCCAGCTCCTCCTGTGATAGCCCGCGCTCCTTCCGGAGCCGTCGCACGTTTTCACCCAGGAGTTGGACCAAATCCATGCACCGACATGGCTGCAAGTCCCGGTTATCGTCTGTCCCCCATTCGTGTCAAATTCCTGTTGCATCTGCATCGCTGTCCCCTGATCCTGACAATCGAACAGGAGAAATGTGAATGCTAAAATCCAATCTGACCGCTTTGGCGTTCGTCTTGGCAGCGTCGGCGTGCTCAAATTCGTCGAGAGCCGACAACACATCCGACGATGCCGCACCGCCTGTCTTGAATACGTCGGCGACTACCAACACCTCAGCGGTGATAGCTCAGCTCGAACCATCGTCGGTAGTTCCGGAGGGATGGGCTACCCAATGGTCTGCCGGCGGCGATTTGAACGCTGACGGCGTTCCGGATCAGGTCATCATTCTCAAACGCGCCGGTAACACCGTTGATGGCCCGCGCCGGTTGCTGATCGTCTTTGGAAAAGCTGATGGTACGAAATCGGTGGTTGCCAACACGGATACGTTTTTGCCTATCGTTGAAGACGGAAGGGATCCACTGGCAAACGATAATCCAATTACTATCAAGAATAAGGCATTGCAGATCTACGTCGAAGGAACCGCTACTGCTAACTCGAATGAAACCTTTACGTTTAGATATCAGAACTCGGAATTCCAGCTGATCGGATATGACTCTGTCAACCAAGAGCGTGGGACCGGAGATTACGAAAATTTAAGCATCAACTATTCAACAGGGAATGTGGAAAAGACAGTTGGAAACATCGCCCAGTCTAACGACGTGGTGACCAAAACGAGGGTGCCTGCCGGGGAGCGGCCAACCCTGTCATCGATCAATCTGACAGAGGGCTTTTCTCCGCCGGTTGATTGAAATGGACGCTGGTAAAGGGAGGGGACACCCCTCCCTTTAGTCGCTTTTAATGCGGGTCTAGGGACTGCCCAATTCGTCTACGATCTGGTTGTCGAGGAACCTGAGCGCCCCTGGAGAAATTATCGAATTTAAGAAAGTGCGCTTGCCGCCTCGTTTAAGCGATCCCGAACCCACTTTTCTCCTTCCGCAACCTGTAGCTCCGGGTCCGACGGCAAATCGCCTAATGGAAGCGTCGCCAATCGCATTTCCTCCTCCACTATCCAGCTGCTAGGTAACACCAGACTGTTTAACGCAGGGGCTCCATCGTCAGAACCCAACTCGACAAACAAATATGGTCCGCCGTCGGGCGAAAAACTGGCCGAGTAACTGCCAATATCCGGATATCTGATACCAATAGCCAAGTAACTGTTCCGTAGGTCCGACCGGGATAGGTACCGGTACTTCCAAACGCAACCATAGGCCGTCGAAACCTCAAGTGGTACCGCTGTTTGTTGGCATATTGGACGCCAGAGGGATCTTGCGCCTTCCCACATGCTCTCCACCGAATTTCGCACCCTATCTGCTGACGCCAAGTAAATCCGAAGTGCGGCGAGATCGTGCCCTGTTGCTAATTCGCTATCCATTTTCCGCTCCTTAAGAAAAAACACTAATTCGTTCGAGAGGCGTCCCCAGTCCGTGTCCTCGTGTTCAGCGTTCGCCGCGCATCGTTCGAGCCAGCGTGAGAGCTCTGCCCATCGGATCACGCTACGATATCGTGCTCCATAAGTTTCAGCGCTGCGTACGAAATCAGCTGGAGCCGGCGTCCAGTGCGTGAGGAGAACTAATGCGCCTCCCCAGTCTACATCTGCCTCTCGTTCTAGCCAGCGTCCGTAGGTGGCAAGTTGATGCTGTCCGCCAGGGGCCGCGTCCTGTTGTGAATCGGATTGGTGGATCTGAAAACCCGCGCCGATCTTATTCTCAACGACCATGACGGGCGTGCCGTCGATTTCGAGTAATAGATCGAGAACTCGTCCGCCATCGACAATCTTTTGCGTCGTCCAAGCCACCTTAGCGCCCACCGGCCATCGTGCTTTCAAATTTTCGATTGCCTGGAAGTTATTCGAAAGCAGAAAGAGAGCGGCGTTTCGAGCGACAGCCTCGGGAAATCGGTTTAGCAGATCTGCAAGTCCCTCCGTGAGAAAGTCCTCAAGTGGGCTTCGATCCGGCCGCTCACGATAGGTGAAGAGGCGGCTGTAAAGATTGGGCATTTGCGATTCCGAACGGAGAGAAGATTGCCTGCTACCTGTGATGACTGACCCTTCATATCGACGCGGTCAACGATGTATGTGGAAGGGAGCGACGGGTGCCACTCCCCGCCTGCCTTATTTTGAGAAGCGTGTTTTGAACGCCGCTACGGCGACCTCAATTTGCTTGTCGAGCTCTCCAGCCCTGACCGCCTCCAGAACCGTCTCCAATGTGGGAATAAGCTGGTCCCGGTTCGTGATCCGAATGGCCGGCTTACCCTTCGCCAATTCCAGGTTCGTATTTCCGTATTTGATCCACAGCAGGATCGAGCCGTTGACGTGACCCCCGTTTTTCATCCAGCGGCAACCAGAGACCGACCGTTGTTGTCGCGCAGGAGCGCGGGTGAAGCAACGGGCGGGTTTAAACCCGCCCGTTGCTTTTCGAGTTCGGCGGCGAAGGCCGCTGGTGTGGCGTAGCCGAGCGAGGAGTGCGGCCGCTCAGTGTTGTAGTCGTCGACCCAGCGCGCGAGGATCGCGCGCGCCTGGCGGATGGTGAAGAACAGCGTCTCGTTCAGCAACTCGTCGCGCATGCGACCGTTGAAGCTCTCGACGAACCCGTTCTGCGTCGGCTTGCCCGGGGCGATATAGTGCCACTCGACGCCGGCATCGCCCGACCACGCGAGCACCGCGTTCGAGGTCAGTTCGGTCCCGTTGTCGCTGACGATCATCTTGGGCGCACCGCGCTCGGCGATCAGATTAGCGAGTTCGCGTACCACGCGCTTGCCCGAGATCGAGGTGTCGAGCACCGCCCGCAAGCACTCGCGTGTCACGTCGTCGACGATGTTGAGGATGCGGAACCGCCGCCCCGTGGCCATCTGGTCATGCACGAAGTCCAGGCTCCAGCGCTGGTTGGGCAGCGCCAGCACGGGGGCCGGCGCCCGCGCGCCGACAGCACGCTTGCGTCCCTTGCGACGACGCACCGTCAAACCCTCTTCGCGGTAGAGCCGCTGGGTCTTCTTGCGGTTGATCGTGATGCCGTCCCGGCGCAGCAGGATGTGCAGCCGCCGATAGCCGAACCGCCGGCGCTGCTGCGCCAGCTCACGCAATCGCGACCGCAGGTCGCCATCATCTCCCCGGCACGAGCGGTACCGCATGCTCTTGCGATCCGCTCCGACGACAGCACACGCCCGCCGCTCGCTCATCCCCAGCGCCGTCTGGAGATGCGCGACCGCTTCCCGCTTCGCGGCAGGCGTCACCATTTTTTGACAGCAGGTCCTTCAGACCCGCGTTGTCGAGCATCGTATCCGCCAGCAGCCGCTTGAGCCGGGCGTTCTCCTCCTCGAGCGCTCGCAGCCGCTTCGCGTCGGACACCTCCAGCCCTCCGAACTTGGCCTTCCACGCGTAATACGTCGCGCTCGACATCCCGTGCCGCCGGCACAGGTCCGTCACTACCGCGCCCGCCTCGGCCTCCTTCAGGATGCCGATGATCTGCTCTTCCGAAAACTGCTTCCGCTTCATCTGTCCGTCCCTTTCCGGGGTCGGACTCTAGCTCCAACTGGAGGAAAAAACGGGGGTCACGTCACCGTCTGGATCTGCCGTCCACCACGGACGAACACGGGTTTTCACGACGGACTCGGAAACTTGTTCGCTCTCGATGTCACGGACTCGGCGATATTTGACCCGCTGGAACGACTGACCGGCCTCGGTAGCCTTTGCCAATTCGATCTGGTCGCCAATTCGATCGATCAGCTTCTGCCGCATCGATCCAATTCCTCTGACCCGCATTGCTGCTCGATCCGACGCCACCATTGTCAGTGAGGAAAGTACCGTCATCATCATATCTCCGTTGGTTGATATGATGACCGTCCGGCCGACGGGAACATGAGACAACGAGGTTGTCTGTCCGCCGATTGTGAAGCCCGCTCAGCGGGTTGTCATTCCGTCGTATCGTTGGAATTTGACGGGACAGATTGTGAGCACTGTCAGTGTCATACAGGGTGAAACCCCTATAAAATTCGACGGTATTTGGGGGAGTTAGTCGTTCATCCGAGTCTTCGTAATGCGGGGGTCACAGGTTCGAGTCCTGTAAGCGGCACCACCCTACCTGACATTGCTACTTAGCGCCTTCGCTTTTGCTACTTAGGCGAAGTTTGCGGCGTCCAACCGGCGGCAGTTGCCCAGCCCGGTTGCTAGGCAGGTATGTCCCGTTGCCGTCGGGCGTCCTATCATGCTGACGATCCGCCGGCTTGCCGCTCCGGGGTGTGGGACCTGAGCCGATGACGAATGACACTGATGGAGGTGCGCGCAACCACCACTTCGTCCCGCAATTCTACCTGAAGGGCTTCGCCAAGCCGCGGTCCAAGGACGGCAAGCTCGTCGTCTTCGATCTGAAGGATCGGAAGAACTTCGTCACCCGCCCTCGGAACGTGGCCGCCAAGCGCGACTACAACCGGGTCGATATCGAAGGCCAGGACCCGAACGTCGTGGAAAGCCAGCTTGCGAAGTTCGAGGGGGATGCGGATCAGGCTTTCCGGCGCATCATCGCCTCACGCTCTATCGACGATCGCGAGGACTTCTCCTTTGTCCTAGTGCTTATCGCCCGCATCGCGCTTTCGAACCCGTCCTTCCGCGGTCAACGCGGGAGGCTGATCAGTGACATGGGCTCCATGATGATGCGCAACATGGTGGCGACTCCGGAGCGCTGGGAGGCGGTGACCCGTCAGGCGGGTGCCGAACTGATCGGCGATCCGGTCCCGTATGAGGAGATGCGGGCGATCGTGGAGAGCGGGGGCATTGTTGCGACGGCCGCTCGCGAGACGCTCATCGAGCAGGAGATCGCGCTCTGGCCCGAGATCCTGCCGGTGCTGGAGGCTCGGAAGTGGACGTTACTGATCGCGCCACCGGGTTCTGCCGGCTTCGTGACGTCCGATCGCCCGTTCTCGCTGCGCTGGAACGACGAGGCGATGAACCGTGGTCCCTACGGTGTCGGGCTGGGATGCAGCGAGACGACCCTCGTCTTCCCCATCAGCCACGACCTCGCCCTGATCGGCAGTTTCGAGGATGGCGCAGGATCGAGCGTGGTGGACGAGCGGATGGTCGCGGCCGTGAACTCGACCATGTTCTTCTCGGCCATGCGTCAGGTCTATGCCCAGGCCGACTTCTCGATCAACGATGCCGGTCGCGTCGTTCGATCCTTCTCAGGAAGCGAGTTGTGGCGTCGGGTGCGGGACCGTCCGGTTGACGATCGCGTGGACGACGCTGGCGCCTAGTCGAACTGGTCGAGCGGAAGGTATCGCACGAGGTCGGGCCGCAGCCCATACGCTCCGAAGCGGGCCATCCGTTCCTGCATATCGCCGTAGACGCTGATCGTCCAACGGGTGGTGGCTAGATCAACCCGCTCCATGATCGCCTCAATGTAGGCCTCATCGACCTCGGCAAGACCATGACCCATGATTATGATGTCGGTGATCGTCGAGAGGCTATCGAAGAATAGAGCATTCCGCTCGATCAGCTTGGCGGTAGGTTTGAAGGTGTCGGAAAAATAGCCATCCACGTATTCGATTCCATCGCGGACCCGCCAATCTTCGTCGGGGCCGACCGGAGCAAAGTTCAGACTGTCCTCGGGCCTACGTTCCCAACCGTGACCGAGGATCAACGAGTCTGTTGGGTCGCCAGCGTATCCGTGGATGTGGAGAATGTTCGAGCGGGGCACGTCATAGACCCGCTCCAGCGTCGTGGTGTAGTTGAAGCTGAGGAAGATCGCGGACCGATCGATGACGAGTGGTCGGTCGACCTCCAGCAGCGTCGGGATGTGGAGGCCGCGGATCCATTCTGCAAATCTTCCACGCAGGCCGGATGACAGGCCGGTGGCTATCTGCTCCAGTTCGTATTGGAAGTCGCCGTGCCCCTCGTCGTCGAGGAACTGCGAGGCGTAGTCGATGGCGTTGTCGGCATCAAACTCGGCCAATCGAGTCTCAAACTCTGCCCAGAAAGCAGCGTCGACTGAGAAGTGTTCGTCCACCAGTCTATAGACGGTGGGATCAGCGTCACGCAGATATTTGGCGAACTCGCCATAAGCGGATGGAATGCCGTGGTGGAGGTCGAAGCCGTTACCGATGATGTAAAGGCGACATGCCATATGGAGTCGCTCGCTTTCAAATCTGCGATGAAGATGACATCGATCTCAATGCTGGAGCAACATGAGTCTCCCAATGAGGACTGATCGGTAAGATGACGAGAAGGTAGATTAGCCAGCAGGCCATTATCGCCTCATCGCTGAAGAAGCGGTTCCAATGCATCTTGCCGTGGGCAAGCTCGTTTCGAAGCGCCGGTCCCGGCCGGAAGTTCAGGAGGCTGTCCATCTCCCAGACGAGCTTCTCGCCCAGTATTGCTTCCAGCTGGCGCCGGAAGGTCGTGAGCAGCACGCTGAGCGAACGATCTCCCTCGATGCCGTCCTCCTCGATCTTCGAAGAGTCGTGCCCGTGCAACTTGAGAAGATGGCGGAGCGAGTTCTCGACCTGGGGGAAGAGCAGATGTCCCGCCGTGACGTAATCACCCTGCCATAGCCGGGCGAACCCGATCGAGAATATGTGATGATGTCCCGCCGGGATGAGACCGCTCAGCTGGACGATGGGGAGCATGTGCTGCTCGTTGATGGAAAAGCGCTCCACTACGGAACGGCGGGCCGGCTCGATGTTCCCATGCACGCGGAAGCGGCGCACGATCTCGAGATGCCTGATGCCATGCTCCTTATACCAGGCTTCGGTCGGCTCGTCCGCGAAGTCGAGTGACGGGCCCCTGGCTATCTCGCGGCCTTCGCTATCGGCGTAGCTCGATGCGAACAGGTTGGAGAGGGGGAAGTCACGGGCCTGTTGCAGAACCGCGGACTTGAGCGCCCCCACGTCGTCCGGAGCCGAGAAGCCGGCGATGTCGCGGAGCGCATCCGATAGTCCGAGTGCGTTGAACTGCTCGTAGGTGCGATCGCGCACCTCCGCGATCCCGTCGAGCGGCATCTCGATGCCATGGACCTCATCCATGGCCTGGTCCTGCAGCTCGCGAAGACGCCTTCGTAATTTCGTGACGCGGTCCTTGGCGTCACCCAGTCCTCGGAACTCGCGGAGCGCCTCCTTGACCCAGTGCGCCTTCGCGGAGCTCTGCGAGACGGTATCCGCCATCGCGAGCGTCTGCTCGATCGCGTTGATCGATGCGTCGCGGCTGCCATCGACGTCACCGGCCTGTGAGAAGGCCTCGGCTGCCAGCGTCCAGCATTCCTTGACGGCCAGCTGGTAGTCCTCAGGTAGTGCGTTGCCGGCCAGATCGGCAACCGCTCCGGCGACCTCGTCGGCCGGGATCACCTTCGTGTGAAGCACCCGCCTGCCGATCTGCGCGAGGGGGAAGAAGGCACGTTCCTCGATCGCGTACCGGAACGCGAGGCGCAGCGTCTCCTCCATCGGTTCGACGTAGGTGAAGCGCTTGGCGATCCGGGAGTTGATCATGAAGCAGCGCTCGAGCGGTTTGACGCAGTCCATGGCGCGCGTGCCGATGTCGGGGAACTGGTGCTCGGCCGTGCCATCGGCGAGGCGGTGGACGATCTCGCAATAGGCCTCGATCGCCGTGCGGCCGGCGCGGCGGACGCCCGTTTCGTAGGCGATGTCGGCGAAGCGGGCGCGGAGCGTGGGATGCAGGATCCTGGGGGCGTATGTAGCTAGGACCTCGCTCTGGTCTCCACTGAAGTCGTGCGGGAGGGCGGTGCGCCGCGTCGCGCTCTGCCACTGCACGCCGAACGGATCGCCCTCCGCTTCGACCCGAAGGTGAAGCCCGACCAGGTTCGCCGTCAGTCGAAGAACTCGTTCGCGGACCGGATCTGCGTTCTCGAGGGTGGTCATCAACTCGGATCGGAACAGGTCTACCAGGACGTGGCGATCGAGGCGCCTGACGTCAGCTGTGATCGCGTTGAGATCAACGGCTTCCAAGTCGTCGATCGACACCGGCTCGATGAGCGCCTGCTCCCGAACATCGGGAGAACCCTCGTTATCAAGCATTGTGTTGTCGTCCATTGGGGGCAGCCTGTTCTGGTTTATCGGACAGCAGTCTGCCCGACCCTCTGGCGCTGTGATAGGCCGCCGCGGCAGAGGCTCACTTCGCTCGGCCGCGGGTTGACGCTGTCAGATGCTGGCGCGTCGAGGCAAGAAGAGCGGCACGTGCGCATCGCGGCGTCGCTCTGTCCCGGAGCCTGAGCTAGATCGCGGCGAGCACCTCATCCCGCCACCACCCGAACCGATCAAGGCGCGGACAACCGTCCTCCTCCAGCCGCTTCTCCAACCTCACGCCATTCACCCCGGTGCGCGCGCACAGTTCGGTCAGGGTGATGCGCGTCGCCGCGAGCGTCAGCACCTTGTCCCAATCCATTTCCCAGCCGTCGTCGGCGTCGGCGAACTCTTTCAGAAGGTGGGCGTGCTTGCCGGGCAGGTTGAGGATCTCAAGGGCGTCGCGCTGCGAGCATGTCGGCGGCAGGATGGTAGGCGGGGCGGACGGCAGCGTGCGCAACGAACAAGCGTCCCTCGCACTTACCGCGATTCTGCCGATGCGATCCCCGGTGGCGGTGAACGGGATCGTGCCGACCAGGAGGCGATCTACGATGACGCCCCAAGGCTTGAAGCCGCCACCGATGGCGCGGGCGGCGCGGTGGAGCGCGATCGGGTCGGCGATTGGGCTGACGAGAGGCGTGCCGCCATCCGGCGCAGCGGCGGAGGCTTCTGGATCCACGACCATCGGGAGCGCCGCCGCCCGCAGTGTGGCCTTGAAGCGGGCGAACTCCGCCCGGTGCAGCTGCGGATCGACGTAGTGGGCGATGACGTAGGGGTGGTCAGCGACCGATATGCGGCGCGCGTCTGCGATCTGGGTGATGGCGTAGGCCGGCAGGTCGAGGCTATCCGAGACCTTCTCCGCACTGATGCGGTTGGCGGCGAAGTCGTGGATGTGGTCCACTTCCGCCCGATCGAGGGTCGGAAAGACGCGGTTGGCGCGGATGCAGATGCGGGTCTGCAGGTGACCGTCGCGCCGCGCGGGCGCGAGGACCTGGAGCGGCCGGCCCATCAGCGCCGCCGCGTCCATCATCCCGATCTGTCCGGCCGGCGTCCCGCCGGATTCCGCCGTGATTGGGGCCAACGCGTCCTCGATGGCGGTGCGGACGGTCGGCGGCAGGATGTCGCTGGCCAGCGCCGGGATGTAGTCCGCGGTGCCGGTATAACGGACATTGGCGCGCGACCTCGAGCGGGTCGCGACCGCCGCCTGGAGAGCCGGGACGAGGGAGTCCGGCCACCTGCGGACGAGGCCCGCCGCCTCTGCCACCGCGGTCGCGTACCGGCTGCGGTCACCGGACGGGATGGCCGCGCCGCGCTTCAGGCGATACCCCGTCGGGGACAGCGGCAGCAGCGCCAGCGCGAGCTCGAAGGCCATGCCGCCGTCCCATTCGGCGAGAGCGGGCGGCAGCATCGCGCGGGCGGCGTCGCGGCGGTCCCGGTCCGGATCGAGCAGGCCGATGAGGAAGCCAAGCCCATCGCGCAGCGGACCGTCCACCACATCGGCCGGCTGCCTGTCCAACCGGGTGTTGCAGCGGTCGCAGCGATGGAGGCTCCACGCCTGCCGCCAACCCTGCACCGTCCCGCAGGTGCATGCATCGACGAGGTATTCCCAGGTCTCCGTGCAGCACGGCACCATCATCAGCGACCAGAGCGCCCGGACGTGCGGGCTGATGCCGATGCTCGCCGGCGAGAAGCGGCGGCGCCGGAACGTCATCTCGTCGACGCGGACGGCGGCGCCGAAGAACTCGATGAAGCCCGGGTCGTTCGCGGACGGGTGATAGCGATCGACCACCTCCTCGAGTGGCACCCTGAGGATGTGCGCGAGCAGGCCCCTGTCCAGCGAAGGGGCGATTGCGGCGGTTGGGTTCTGCGCGTGCGGTGCCCCGACCTGCTCGAGGATGACGTGCGACGAGGGCAGGACGTTGCGGACCGCGGCGCGCGTGGCGAGGCTCATCAGGCTTTCGCCGGCGATCGGCGCGACGCGTAGGAGGACGGGGCCGGGCATCGCGTCAGCCGCCCACGCGCAGGCGGAGCGGGTTGTGGTCGATGGTGCCGTCCTGGATGCACCAGGCGTCGATGGCGGCCATGAGGCGGGCATGGCCGATGAACCGCTCCCCCGCGAGCAGCGTCGCCTCGAGCGCGGCTAGGACGATGTTGTGGAACTCGCCGATCAGGCCGTTGCTCGCCTCGCAGAGGTCCTTCGCCAGCGTGGGCTCACCCAGCCCGGACAGTTCCTTCATGACACCCCGACCGACCAGCTCCAGGTCGATCTGGTGGAGGAACTGCGTCCATACCTCGCGACTGCCCGCGTCGGTGTGGACGAACGGCTGCAGGACGACCTGCGGGAGGCAACGGTTCTTGAGCTCACGGTTGCGGGTGAAGAGCGTCTGCGCGTCCGTCGTGCCCATCAGGACGATCGGCACCCATCCCATGGTCAGGATGTTCTTGATGGTGTTCGCGGCGTCCTCGGCGAGGTGCTTCTGCTTGAAGTGGTTCAGCTCGTCGATGACGAGGAGCTCGACCTCGAGCTCGTTGAGCGCGGTCTTGACGCGCTCGAGCAGCAGTTCCGCCTCGCCGCGGGTGGAGTAGCCGTCACCGACCTCGTTGAGGATCGACGTGGCCAGGCTTTTCGGCGTTCCCGTGGTCGACAGCGTCACGTGGAGAATCGGCTTCTTCCGCGGATCCCTGCCAGGCTGGCCTTCGACGTGCCGCTTGAGCAGCTTGGCGCACGTGCTCTTCCCCGAGCCGGACTGGTTCAGGTAGCGGAACGCACGGCGCTGCTGGCCGGCGGGCTGCGACAGGCCCATGATGCGCAGCGTGTCCATCTGGCGGATGCACTCGACCTGTGCCGGCGTCGGCAGGACGATGTTCTCGAACGCCGCCATGCCCTCTCCTGCGATCTGGGCCAGGGATGATGGAGCGGTTACCGGGACCGCAGGAGTCGCGGGCAAGGCCGGTTGCGCCGGCGCCGCTTCCGTCGACACGGAGGTGAGATCCGACGACATGTTCGGCGTCGGCTCTTCGCCGGTGACGCAATCGTCGACGGCATTCTCGTCCGGCTCTACGCACCGCATGACCCCGGCACTCGACGCGCGACTCCTAGTGCCATTTTTTGATGGCATTGTGTTGGAGCGGGTGCGTCGACGGGGCGGCGGGGGTGCTGCGTCCGGCAGGGCTGCGTCGGATGCGGATTGACTCTTCTTCGAGGCGTCGGTCATCGTCGTCCTTCCCTTCACGTTGTCGTTCACTTGTAGCCCTGCCACTGGTGGCCGGCGTCCGACCCGCCCGGGTCCAGCCTGCGGGCGAGGTAGGCGGCGTCCTCCCGGTCCTGCCTCTCCTGCTGGGCCGGGGTGGTCTCGGGTTGGTCCTGGTTGGGTGCCGGGGTCCCGCGCCGATCGCGCTTTCCGCCAGCGTTGGCGCCACCACGGTTCGACGAGCGCGGCGCGATCCGGGTGGCGTCGCCGCGGGTGTTGGTCCGCAGGTCGTGCATGATCCTGCTCTCCATCCCCGAAACCGATCCGGCGACGCGCAGCACCTCGACGGAATCGCCCAGATAGGCGCGTCCCTCGGTGGAATCGGCGAGCCGGGCGGCCGCGTGGCGATCGGCCACCCCGGCGGCTGGAAGGACGGCATCGACCTCCTTGACGAACCTCTCGCGCACGGAGAGCATGTCGTTCTCCTCGGCGAACGCGAGGCCGCGCGCCTTGGCGAAGGCCTTGATCTTCAGATGCAGCCAGAGCGGCAGTCCATCGGAGTAACGGCGCATCGTGCAGGGGATCGGGACGTAGGTGACCAGATGCTCGTCGAAAAGCCATGCGCGACCGATGTCGTTCGGGTCGACCTTGATCTTGACGTTCTTGTAGGTCGGCTTCTTGGTCTGCGACGACGTACCCCGGGCTAGTGCCAGATGGTGCAGGATCTCGACGTTGGAATACGGGTAGCGCTCGTCGGTGTCGTCGCCGCCGTAGCTCAGGCCCTCGATCACCGCGCCCGCGCCGCGGAAGCTGGGGTAGTAGACGTTGCCGATGGCGCGCTCGAACTGATCGATGTCGTAGACCCAGTCGAGCCCGTGGGCGTTGCGCTGCTCAGTCCAGACGTCGAGCGGCGGGCGCTCGCCATGACCCGAGTGATCGTGGGTGTGGTATTTCGCCACGACCATGGCGAAGATCGACCGGAACTGCTCGATTGTCACGATCGCCTGCTTTGACGGATCGTAATCGAACTCCCGCATCAGCGGAATGTCCCAGGTGCCACCCGGAAGCATCTCGCGCAGGATGTTCTCGAGCGTGCCGATGCAACTTTCGACGTGCGGCTTGTGGGTCGGCTCCTTGCTGCCGGCGGCCCTGACCGCCTGGCCGATGTCGCCGCCCGCATCCTGGGCAGAACGCGCGGTCTGGTGCTTTGCGTGGTCGAGGACGGCGTGACCGACGATCTTGCCGCCTACTTCGGCCAGGTCCGGAAAGGTTTCGAACCCCTCGGGAATCCGCTTCGGGGTGGCGATGCTGAGCAGCGTCCGCATGTACGTCGCGTGGCCGGGCGGATCGAACGAGATGTCCCATCCGACGATCGCCCGCGTGAAGACGTCGAGCGCGATGGTGACGGTCGGAACGCCCACGGGAAAGCGGCGCACCGCATCGATGACGAAGACCATCGGGAACGGGGTGTCGTCGATCTGGACGTATTCCAGGAAGCGCGTCGGCTCCTGGGCCACACCACCGCCGCCGTACCGCTGTCGAGCCGCCGCCTGGTTGTAGGCGATGCCCAGACCCTTGGCGCTCTTCGCCTTCCCGACCTCGTTGGTGAAGATGCGCCGCGTGCACATCTTCTTCTTCTTCGCCGGCTTGGCGAGCGCCTCCTGGAACTGGAACATCTCCAGCGGTTTGCCGAGCACGTAGCGCTCGACGTCGTCCTTGGCCTTGCGGAAGTAGGTGTTGACGAACTGCTTGGGCTTGGAGTGAAAGCTCAGCGCCCAGTGTCTGATGATCGCGAGGACGACGGGGTCGATCTTGCGGCGACGCGGACCAAGCCCGCTCTCCGACGCGAAGTCGGCGGGCCGGTAGTCGTTCGGAAGGCCGCGGGTGCGAACCCAGGTGCGAAAGGTCGTGTCGCTGGGCAGGCGGCCATATTCCGCCTTCAGCGCCGCGACGTCGTAATTGTCCTCGAACCAGGCATCGATGCCGCGTTTGCTGAGAGCGCATCCGTCGCCCGCGTGCCACTTCTTGATGGCGTCCTCGCGAAGCGTGAACCAACGGTCGCGCAGCCTCTTCGAACCGTCCTTCGTCTGTGCCTTGACGAGATCTTCCCGCGTCATCTCCTTGCGCCGGGCACGGTTGCGCACGGCGCTCTGGAGCGGGTCCGAGCGCAGGACGAGGCGCTTGGTCGCCATGGCGTCGATGAACTGGGCCGTCGTCGGCCACATCGGCATGCCGGTGACCGGATCGGGCATCTCGAACATCCAGCCCGCGCCGTCCCCGACCATGTGTCGGCCGTTGATCGCGGAACCGCGATAGACGCACTCGCGCCCATCCGCGACGAACAGCGAGCCGATCATCCTGGTCAGAGTGCTCACAGCGGGCCTCAGAAGCGGATCAGGGAGGTGAAGGCGGGTTCGGGCAGCAGCCGCACGCGCAATTTGCCATGGAGGTGGAGGTCGAGGTCGACGTCTACGCGGCCGCGGCAGATCAGGGCGTGCGCCATCGCCGTCCCTCGACGACGATCGGGGTCGAGCGCCTCGCGCAGCTCGCGGAAGGTCGTGTCCGGGGTGCGCAGGACCAATTCCTCGAAGGCGTCGAGGCGGTCTCCGGGCACTGTCGCGGTCTGATGGGCGTAGATGTGGCCGAAGTTGATCTGCCGCTCGCCGCCGCCCCGGATCTGGCGTTCGTACATGACGCGCGGACGCCAGCCGATCGCGGCGGCGACGCGGAATGCGGCCTCCAGCTTGGCGCGTTCCTCGGGGTCGGCGAGGTAGGAGACGTCGGGCTTGCACTCGATTGCCTCCACATGGTCTCCACCCGGACCGCGCACGTGGCGCAGGTGGTCGATGATCCACTCGGCCCGCCCGCCGCCATATGGGTAGCGGAGGCGCGCCCCTTGCGTCCGGTAGTCCAGGACCGAAGGACGCAGTTCACTGTCGACGATGAGGGCGTGCTCCGTGCCGCCTTCGTAGGGGTTGGAGAGCCCGGTCTTCGCCGAATGCTCTTCCCCGGTGTAGTGGCGGTGGGCGTCGCCCATGATTGTGCGGATCGGGCCGCCGTCGTCCGCCACGTAGATGCGCGCGCCGATCCGTGCCGCCGCCGCCGCGTCGGAGCCGTGCTCGACGAACGTGAGACGACGGCCGCCCTCGTCCTCATCGGGGAACGTCTTCGGGAAGACCTCGGACTGGTGTGGCACTGCGTTCTCCGTCTTGGCGGGGGTGTGCGGCGGTGGGTGTCTGCGGCGGCGGCCGTCCGCAGGGAGGTATGGCGCGGGGGACGCAGGTCCCGAGGGTGCGACATCCTTATCCAGGATGCCGGGCCGCCCCGTCTGGTGCGGCCCGAGCGGATCAGCCGACGTACCAGGCTGTGATCAGGCGGGTGTACGGGTCTACGTCGACCTTCAGGTTGACGGGCAGGTGACGGAGCGTGCCATCGTCCTCGAGCATGAAGGTGCCGATATGCGCTTTCCCCGACCGGTTTGCGCGACGCAGGCGCCGGCCGCTCACGATCTGCATTTCCTGGGGATCCTCACCCCCGGCCACGGTTGCCACCGAGGGCGGTGATCGCCTTGCGGGCGTTGCGGTTCTCGATCGAAGCGGACATGCGGATGGTCTTCATGGTCGTGTTCCTTCGGGTTGGGCTGGGCTGGACCGCGCTTGGCTGGGCTGGGCGATCGATCTCGTGCTCGGCGCGGAAGGTCGATTGCAGGCGGGCGGAGCGGTGGCGTTCGCTCAGGTTTCCGTTGGGGAACCTGCCGTGCGGACCGGGCCACTCACGCCGCGGTTCCACCGGCGTCGCGCCCGCGTGACTTCGCGGAGATAAAGCGCCTCGCGCACTGTCATGAGCCTGCGGGCGGTCGGGCGGCGGCCCAACACCGCGTCATGCCCCGCCGTCCACACGGCGTCGATATATCGATCGTTGTCGCGGAGGGTGTTCGGCACGCGCATTGCCTGCGCCAGGAGGCAAACCATCTCGTACGGCTTGGCGGCGCAGATGTTCAGTTCTTCTAGGCGCGCCTCGCGGACGCGATCGATCACATATGTCTTCATCTCCTCGAAATGGTGCGGAGCCTCCCATCCGCCTGTCCTGCGCCGACGGTGGCCGTCCCCGCGATCCAGGCGGATCGAACCGTTGGCGATGCGTTCCGCGAGATCTCCGACGAGCATCGCGGTCATCGGCCCGGATGGCTTCCCGCCCATTCCGGTGAGGATGTTGAAGATCGCCACGTCGCGCAGCGGGTCGGTGCCGGACGGAATGCGCTCGATGAGCTTCAGGATGACGGGGACGTTCTCCGCGACCGCGGCGGGTACGGTCTCAAGCAACTTCTTCGCGGGCGACTTCTTCGCGGGAAGCCTTCGCGGCATCGGGTCTACCGCTTCAGGGACGGGGCGAACGACATCGTTCCAATCGACCGGACCTGGCTTGTGCGACGGCAGGCGGGTCGCCGACTCTTGAATGCGTCGGCGCCGACGCCACGTTGAGGCTCGGGCGACGTCGGCTTCTTTCTGGAGATGGCGAATCATTTTTGCACAATCCTCGACTGGGTGGAGGCCGCCAACTAGGTGGGCCGTCCAGGAGTGTCAATCGGTACTTGTGCAAAAACGTCTGCCGAAAGTCGAAAAATGTGCAGAAAGGTGGCGCGACCTCTCGTGAGCGGCTAGAACGCGGTCATGAATGACGATCTGCGCGACGATGACGACGGCTCGGCCGGACCGGGGACGGGCTCCTCCGAATCGGGTGACGATGCGGGCCACACGGTGCTCATCCCCTTCCTCGGCGATCCGCCGCCCCCGGCCGAGGTTGCCATGTGGGCGGCGATGTCGATGGAACGCCGGGCCAAAGCGATGCAGCGCCTGAAGACGCTCGCGCGATGGCAGGACGGCGAGGGGGACATCCCGCCCGCCCAGGCCGCGGCCGATGCCGGCGTGTCGCTGAACCGCTTCTTCGAGATGGCCAAAGCCTGGCGTGAAGCCAGGTCGCTCAGTTCGCTCGGAACCTTCGCCAAGTCATCCCGCCGCACCGATCCCCGCGAGGTTGCCCTCCAGCGGATCGTGGCTCGGGTGATCGGCAAGTGGCCGACCGGGAGCGTGAGGCAGATGGCGATGGACCTGGGTCAGGCGTTCGAGGAGGCGGGCGGGGGCAAGGTCGGTACGAGCATGCTGCGTCGCGTGGTCGAGGACGAGCTCCGCCGCCGCGAGGTCGAGGGTCAGCTGGGCAACGAGATCCAGTTCGACTGCGGTGCGTGCTCGCTGCTGCGTCCGGACGATTCGCCCTACACGCTGTTCGCCGTGCTCGACCGTGGCAGCCAGCTGCTGCTGGGGGCGGCGCTCGGCGACGTCTCGGACAGTCGGGCCGGCTATGCGGCCGCGGCGGGGGACGCGCTGCGCCGGATCGACGCCGGCCTCTTCGACGGACTGCCGTGGGTCGAGGCCGTGGCGCGCATGGCGCTGGTCGCGGGGCTGGACGCCGACCACTGGGTGGCGCTTCAGGCCCGGATGGCGTCCGCCGGAGTGAAGGCACCGGTGCAGCCGTCGACCAGCCCGAAGCGGTTCGGGCGTTACCTGAAACCGGCGGTGGGTGATCGCCTCGGCCGTCTGGACATGTGGTACGGGCGGACGGTTCCGGACGACGCGCGTGCGCCGAAGGTCGCCGATCGCAGCCTCCGCCTCGATCCGGCGGACGCGGACGCCTTCCTCGCGGTCCAGCTCGACGAGCACGACGCGGATCGTCGTGCGCTGCTTCCCCGGCACCCGACGCGACCCTGCCCGACGATCTTCTCGTCGCGCTGAGGACGCTGGCGGGCGGTTCGAATTGACCTGACTCGCTATTCAACCGGAGGTGGCACATCGGCCCTGTCAGGCGGACCCGATCAGGGTCTCGATCATCACGTGTTCCGGGTAAGGTTGCGACGGTCGGATATCTCCCGCTTGCGTGCTCAATGTTGGCTCCAGTCGATATGACTCGCCACTTTATGCGCGAGTGACTCCTCATTGCGGCGTGCCGACCTCGACCAGCATTCTTGAAAACGATGGTGAATCGGGAATCTGAGATAAAAGGGAAAACCAGCCTAGCGCCATCCTCTGCCACCTTCGACATTGTGCATCACTGAGTGGGCTTCTAGACGCATCCAATGAAACGCCGGGCTCGCCCACTCTCCAAGATATTGCATTCCATGGCGTTTTTCGTCCTGGCGGTGATGTTGCTGGTCCGGCTTGGCCCGCTCTGCGAGACGATGGCGATGGCCGCGCCTCCGGCTGCGTCCGCTATGATGGACTGCGCCAGCAAATCAGCAGGCGCTCCCATCAAAAAGGCCCCTGCGTCGGCCTGCGCCATACCGTGCGTTGCGGTTGCCGGCGAAACCGTAGAGCATGTCGGGCTGGTTCCGTCCTCCCGTCTATCGCCTTGGCCGGCTCCACAGACCGGCCTTTTGGGCATGGCATACGCTCCGGCCACACCCCTCCGCAAACCGTGTGACGTCGAACACCATCACACGTAAATTTCGGAGAATATCATGACCAAGTTCAAGCTCATCAGCGCTGCCTTCGCCCTCACCCTGTCGACTGGCGCATTCGCCGCTGTCGCCAATTGCTGCGCCGACATGGCGTGCTGCAAGGACGGTGCGGACTGCTGCAAGGATGGCGCAAAAGCCAAGGCTGCTGACTGCTGCGATCATGCCAAGGGCGGCATGAAGCACGGCTAAAAGCTAGATAGGGGCGGGCAACCGCCCCTATCTATTAGCCGGCTGCGATACGCCGCCACGCCACGGCTACTGATCGACTACATAGCTATCCAAGAATGGAACGGGCCGCTTACCAGCGCGTCCGTAAACGATTAAAAAATGGGAACACCCAAGCATCCCAAGCCGCGTCGCACGCGTCATGAGAGAAATATTTATCCTCGTTCAACCGTGGCATTAGTTGGGCACGGCAGTAATCGCTTCCATTACCCGGCAGTCGGCGATGCGTCCGCCATCGCAGGATCGTGTTGCAGCACTCAATGCGTCGCGAAGCGCGACAAGGCGTGTGATACGATCCTCCACGCTGGCGAGATGCCGACGGGCGATGGCGCCGGCCTGGTTGCAGTCCTGATCGGGATCGGCAGACAGGGCAATAAGCGATCGGATTTCATCTACTGAAAATCCTAGTTCCCGGGCATGGCGGATGAAGCCAAGCTGGCGAACCTGCCCCTCTCCATAGGTGCGACGGCCTCCAGACGTGCGGAGCGCTTCGGGCATGAGGCCGATTTCCTCATAGAATCGGATGGTGTTGATTTTGGTCCCTGTCCGCTTTGCCAAATCGCCGATCATCAACACGTTGCCACTCCACTAGAAACCGCTTGCTCCTACAGTGACTGTAGATCGTAGAGGCACGATATGAGTGCAAGTGAATCCTCTTCATGCGGTTGTTCCGGTGATACCAAACGAGCGGAGCGCGATCCCGCATATCGGCGCGCATTGTGGATCGTCGTTCTGCTTAATCTGGGCTTTGGTCTGGCTGAAATCGTCGGGGGGTTCCTTGCCGACAGCCAGGCATTGAAGGCCGATGCCCTCGATTTCATCGGGGACGGCAGCATCTCGCTCCTCGGATTGATTGCGCTGGGATGGACCGCTCGTGCCCGTTCTCAGGTTGCGCTTACACAGGGCATATTCCTTGGCGCGCTCGGGATAGGTGTCATCGCCTTCGCCCTTTGGCGTGCGATGAATGCAATTGCGCCAGAAGCCGAATTGATGGGCGCTATCGGGATCGTTGCGCTCATAGTGAACGTGACGGCTGCACTAGTTCTATCGCGATTTCGCGAAGGGGATGCGAACGTCACCGCTATTTGGTTGTTCAGCCGTAACGACGCGATTGCCAATGTTGCGGTGATCATCGCAGCCGCCCTTGTTGGCTGGACCGGTGCGGCTTGGCCCGATCTGGTCGTTGCCGGCGTCATCGCGCTCCTGTTCCTGCATTCGGCCTACGAAATTATCCGCAATGCGCGGCGCGAACTCAATCAACGGCAAGGCCGTCGTCATAATGACTTACCCTATGAAGGTCCGGCACCGGTTGCCCTTCGTCCTGATCGCGGTCGTCGCCGTCGTTCCGTGCGTAGCGCACGCCCAATCGCAAACCGGTTCCGAAGCGACGGTCACCCCGGTACTGACGCTAGAAAAAATACTGGCGTTGGCGGAAGCGTCAGCACCGTCGCTAGAAGCAGCGCAGGCCGGCGTTCGGGCAACAGGTGCGGCGCGCGATGTAGCGGGGCTGCGCCCTAACCCTACGCTGAATGGCGGTCTGGAATATTTTGGGGTTCGGGGGCATATCGCGGTCTTCGTAGCGCGGAAGCTACAGTCGGTGTTGCTCTACCTATCGAGCTTGGCGGCAAGCGTTCCGCGCGGGTCGGTGTTGCCAACGCACAAGGGGAGCAAGCTCGGCTCGCCCTGGTTATTGCTACGGCCGATATTCGGCTCGCTGTAACACAGGCGTATATCGAAGCCGTAGCAGCCGAGCGTCGCATCACGACTGCGCGCGAGCAAGCCGGCATTGCCGGGGAGGCGGCCCGCGCGGCGGGCATTCGGGTACGCGCGGGCAGGGCATCGCCGCTAGAGCAACAGCGTGCCGACGTGTTGCGCATCAATGCCGAAGCTGCGGTTGAACGTGCGCAGCGCCTGACGGAAGTCGCGCGGGGCAATCTCGCCCGGCGTATTGGTCAGCCCGTAACCGGCCCGCTCGACGTTGCCTGGTTCGATCGCGTGCAAGGTTACGGCCCCTCGATCGCGGCCAGTCCGGGCGGCACGCTGGCATTGTCTGCGGCGCGAGCCGCAGTGACGACGGCAGATGCGCAAGTGCGGCTTGCTCGCTCCCAACGCATCCCCGACGTGACCGTCAATGCCGGCGCACGCCGGCTCGATGCGTCGAACGATATGGCTGCGGTCGTCGGCCTCTCGATACCGCTTCCACTGTTCAACAACGGCCGGGCGTCGGTCGTTCAGGCGCGGGCGCAACGCGATCAGGCGGACGCGATGCGACGCGCGGCTGAGCTGGATGCGGGGCAGTCGATAGCCAGCGCGGAAGCGGAAGTGGCAAATGCCGCGACGACCGCTAGAACCACGGGTGGGCCGGTCCTGGCAGCAGCGACGGAAGCCGCGCGCATTGCCCGCATCGGCTACCGTGAAGGCAAGTTCGGCCAACTCGATCTTCTCGACGCCGAACGCACCCTGTCTGAAACCCGCACGGCCGCGATCGATGCGCTGGCGACCTATTATGATGCAAAGGCCCGGCTTGAGCGGCTGACCGCTGCCGCTCCCGAACTGGCGAAGGACCAATGATGACGAAGACCGGCGCGCGGGTCGTACTATCCGCTCTGCTTCCCCTGACGCTGCTTGCCTGTGGCGGGGGCGGGGAAAAGAAGGCCGACAACATGGCCGGCATGGAAGGGATGGAAAAGGGCGAAGGCGAGAAAGGCGAAGCCGGCAAACCTGCCGATAAAGACGCCGTAAGCCTTTCGGCCCAGCAAATCGCGGATGCCGGGATCGAAGTTGGTCGGCCTGCGATTGGCGGCGTTGCCGGCGCAATCGAGCTGCCGGCCTTGGTTCAGGGTGATCCGCAAGGGGTGCAGGTCGTATCCGCGACGATCGGCGGTCGTGTCGTCTCCCTTACCCGTAACCTCGGGCAATCGGTGCGCCGTGGCGATGCGCTTGCGATCATTGAAAGTCGCGAGGCCGCCTCATTAAACGCCGAGATTGAAGCCGCGCGCGCGCGCTCTGCGCTCGCACAATCGAACCTGCGCCGTGAGCAACGTCTGTTTGCTGAACGCGTCTCGCCGGAACAGGATCTCATCGCCGCTCGAACTGCTGCCACCGAAGCCAACATTGCGGTCCGCCTCGCCCAACAGCAGCTCTCGGCCACAGGCGGGAGCGGGGGTGCGCTGAACCGTGTGGCGATCCGCTCGCCCCTTTCCGGTCAGATCATTGCTCGATCGGCGACGCTCGGTCAGACGGTTGCGGCAGACGGCGAGCTGTACCGGGTCGCCAACCTCTCGCGCGTGACCATCGCTGCGTCACTCTCACCGGCTGACGCCGGCAAGGTAAAGCCTGGAACACGCGTTGAAGTCACCTCGGCCGGCCGCAGGCAGGAAGGTCGCGTGACCTTCGTGTCGCCCGCTCTCGATGAAACCACGCGGCTTGTTCAGGTTATCGCTTCCCTCGATAATGCGGGCGGCACTTGGCGGGTAGGGGAGCCCGTCACGGCCTCGATCCTGCTGCCCTCGATCGGGGATCACAGTATCACTGTGCCGTCCACGGCGGTCCAATCGGTAGAGAATAAGATGGTCGTGTTCGTGCGCACGCCTAGCGGCTTCAAGGCCGTTCCGGTGCAGGCAGGGCGTCGCAACGGCGATCAGGTCGTCATCACCTCTGGCCTGACCGGCAGCGAGCGTATCGCAACCACCAATAGCTTCACGCTCAAAGCCGAACTCGGCAAGGGCGGCGAAATGGACATGGATTGATCCAATGATCGGCCGTCTTGTAACTTTCGCGGTCGAGCGCCGCTGGCTCGTCCTGCTTTTCACCGGGATCGCGGCCCTGGTGGGTGCTCTGGCGCTGCAACGCCTTCCGATCGATGCCGTCCCTGACATCACGAACAATCAGGTTCAGGTCAACGTCATGGCCCCCTCTCTGTCGCCCGATCAGATCGAGCGGCAAGTATCATTTACGATCGAAACCTCGCTCGCTGGCATACCGGGTCTGGAATATACGCGCTCGCTCAACCGGAACGGCTTTGCGCAAATTACCGCCGTATTTTCCGATGCCACTGATATCTATTTTGCCCGCCAACAGGTGGCCGAACGGCTGCGTTCAGCGGAGGAACGCCTACCCCAAGGCATCATGGGGGAAATGGGGCCTATCGCTACCGGCCTTGGCGATATTTTCATGTGGACGGTCGAGCTTCGCGAGTTGGACAAGGTCCGGCATCGCGACGGGGAACCGGGGCTGCAACGTGATGGCAGCTATATCACGCCGGAAGGCGAGCACTTGGTCAGCGAAGATGACAAGGCCACTTACCTGCATACGGTTCAGGAATGGATCGTTGCTCCCCAACTTCGGGGTACGGCCGGCGTCGCCGGCATCGACTCCCTTGGGGGTTCGATCGCCAGTATCTCGTCATGCCCGACCTTCAACGCCTAGCCGCGCTGCGCCTCACGATACAGGACCTCGCGACCGCATTGGAGCGCAGCAATAGCAGCATCGGCGCGGGCATCGTGGACAGTAACGGCGCGGGCCTTTTCGTCCGCTCCGACGCGCGCGTGCGAACCGCGAACGAACTGGCGCGGACGGTCGTGGCGACCCGCGAAAACGTCCCCATCACGCTCGATCAGGTCGCGACCGTCAAAGCAGGCCACGGCATTCGCACCGGCTCCGCTTCCGAAAACGGTCACGAGGTCGTGGTCGGCACAGCTGTCATGCGCATCGGCGAGAATAGCCGCACCGTCGCCACGGCTGTGTCCGATCGCCTGAAAACAATCAGCCGCTCGCTTCCGGCCGATATCATCGTGAAGCCGGTGCTGGATCGCACCAACCTCGTGAACTCCACGATCGCGACTGTCGGCCGCAACCTTGCGGAGGGCGCGGTGCTGGTCATCGTCGTGCTGTTCCTGCTGCTCGGCAATATCCGGGCGGCATTGATCGCGGCCCTGGTTATTCCTGTCACGGTGCTGCTGACCAGCGCCGGCATGCTACGTGCCGGGGTGTCGGCCAATCTAATGAGCCTCGGCGCGCTCGATTTCGGCCTGATTGTCGATGGCGCAGTCATCATTGTAGAAAATGCCCTGCGCCGCTTAGCGGAACGCCAACACGAGCTGGGCGAACGCCTTTCGCTAGAGGAGCGGCTTGCGATCGTCGCCGCGTCCGCGCGCGAAATGATCCGCCCATCGGTGTACGGGCAGGCGATCATCATCCTTGTCTATGCCCCGCTGCTCACCTTCTCGGGCGTCGAAGGCAAGATGTTCGAGCCGATGGCGCTTACCGTCATCATCGCGCTCGTGTTCGCCTTCATCCTGTCCCTGACATTCGTCCCTGCCGCCATCGCGGCATGGATTGGCGGACGCGTGGATGAGAAGGAAAGCCGGGTCATCGCAGTGCTGAAACAGCGCTACGAACCCGGCCTGGATGCCGCCATGCGACGCCCGAGCATAACGATCGGCGCTGCGGTTGTGGCTGTGGTAGCAGCTGTCCTGGCCTTCTCGACGCTGGGCCAAGAGTTTTTGCCTCAGCTTGATGAAGGCAACATCCTTGTTCAGGCGTGGCGGCCTGCGGGCACCTCTGTCAATCAGAGCCAGAAGATGCAGTTTGCAGTCGAGAAGATGATCGCTCGCGAGCCGGAAATTCGCTTCGCGTTCTCGCGTACCGGCACGTCCGAAATCGCCTCCGATCCGATGCCGCCCAATGCGACGGACACGTTCGTGATCCTCAAGCCACGCGACGAATGGCCTGATCCCAGCCTGCCTAAGACTGAGCTGGTCGAGCGCCTTGAAAAGAAGCTCAAGACCATTCCCGGCAATGGCTACGAGATCACGCAGCCTATCCAGATGCGCTTCAACGAGCTGATCGCGGGCGTCCGTGGAGACTTGGCGGTCAAGGTGTTTGGGGATGACTTCGGGCAGATGAACGCGACCGCCAATCAAATTGCGGCAGTCCTCCGCAAGATCCGTGGTGCGGCTGATGTGCAAGTTGAGCAAACCGAGGGCCTGCCGCTGCTCGATATTCGGCCGAACCGCGATGCGATGGCGCGTGTTGGTGTCACTGCCGGCGACGTGCAAGATACCGTTGCCGCGACGATTGGCGGTCGTGAGGCGGGCATGATCTTCGAGGGCGATCGGCGCTTCCCGGTCGTGATCCGCCTGGCGGAAACCGCACGGGCTGACCTACAGGCGATCGGGCAGATACCTATTCCTACGCCCAACGGCTCCTACGTCCCTCTGGGGAGCGTCGCGGACGTTGCTGTCGGGGATGGTCCAAACCAAATCAGCCGCGAGAACGGCAAGCGCCGCGTCGTGGTGCAGGCCAATGTCCGCGGTCGCGACGTTGCTGGCGTGGTGGCTGACGCGCAGGCCGCGATCGACGCGCAAGTCACGCTCCCTCCCGGCACCTACCTCCAGTGGGGTGGTCAGTTTCAGAATCTGGCTGCGGCGCGCGAGCGGCTGACGATCGTCGTCCCGATCTGCTTCGCGGTCATCATGTTGCTGCTCTATGGTGCTCTCGGCAGCGTCCGCGACGCGGCCCTGGTGTTTACCGGCGTTCCTCTGGCGCTGGTGGGCGGCATTCTCGCGCTCGTGTTACGCGGCATGCCGTTCTCAATCTCGGCCGCTGTCGGGTTCATTGCGCTGTCGGGTGTGGCTGTGCTGAACGGGCTGGTGATGGTTAGCTCGATTCAGGAGTTGATGCGGCAGGGTATGGCGCGGGCGCAGGCGGCGAGGGAGGGTGCTCTGACCCGTTTCCGCCCCGTCGCCATGACAGCGCTCGTTGCATCCTTGGGGTTCGTCCCAATGGCGCTCGGGCACGGCGCGGGGGCGGAAGTGCAAAAGCCGCTTGCTACGGTCGTGATAGGCGGCTTGATCTCCGCAACGTTGCTGACTCTATTCGTGCTGCCAACACTCTATGCGCGCTTTGGACAGGCACGGGCTGATCCGGTCCCACAAACCACCTGACGGACGTATTGCTTTTACGGATCGTCTCCCAACGGCTTTTCTAAGACGATGGTATTTCGGGATTATGGAAGTAGATCGGTTAGCCTGTTCCACCTGAGACACCGGGAGCCGCCTTGGGGTCGGGATCCTGCGCCTTGCCTGTCGCGGGTGCCGCCTTCTGGCTCGGCATAGCGATGAGATAGGCGACGATCGCGTCGACGTCCTTCTCGGCCACCGGGGCCTTGTACACCTTGCGCATCTTGGTGACGGTCGCCTTCCACTGATCCGCCGATAGCGATGGCTGGGTCAGCGCCATGCTGGCCGAGTGGCACGAAGTGCAGTTGGCGTTGATGACGTTGGCGTGCGGACCATCGGGATAGGTCGCTTCGTCGACCGGCAGGTCGACGCTGGTCGAGGCGAGCGAAAAGCCGCGGGCTGAGACGCTGGTGGGCGGTGCCGGCTCGGATGTCTCGGAGATCGGGGCAGGCGCCTTGCGGCTGCTCGGCGCCCCGATCGAGACGAGGATAATGCCGGTCAGGCCGATCAGGCCAGCGGCCATGATACCGGGAGACGGGGTCTTCATGCTACTCGCTCCTCAGGCCGCGATGATGGTGGTGGTCTCGATATTGCCGCGCATGAACCCGCCTGGGTTCCAGATCGGCTTCATCGGCTGAGCGACACCGTTGGCGTTCCAGCAGCGCACCATGATGGGGTTGGGACCGCGCCTAAGCGGCACGCGACCATCCCAGCGCCGGAAGCTATACTTGCCCTCGTCCGCTCCGAGCGTCGTCCTGTACCAGGTGCGGCCACCATCGGATGAGACATCGACCTTGGCGACGCCGCAGTCGCCGCCCATCGCGATCCCGCCAACCGGGATGGACGCTTCATAGGCGATCGCCTGGCCATCCGGCAGGCTGGTCATCCAGCTGCGCGGGATCATGCGATTGATCGGCACGGTCGGGAAGTCCTTGGCACCGGGCGCGACATTCGCGCCGGGTGTCGCCGGTATCTTGTAGGCCTTGGCCATCCAATACTGGTCGTCAGGGCCGGGCAGCACCTCGATCGCGTTCAGCATCTTGACCCAGTAGGTCGAATACCAGCCCGGGACGATCAGCCGGCAGGGAAAGCCGTTGAGGAGCGGCAGCTGCTCGCCGTTCATGCCGAAGGCGATCATCACTTCGCCGTCGCGGGCATGGTCGATGTCGAGCGCCTTCTCGAAGTCAGGGGCGCCCGCCACAACCGGCTGATCGAGCGCGCCGAAGCGCACCTGTACCGCGCCTGCCTTGACCCCCGCGAGGTTCAGCACGTCGCGCAGGCGCACGCCGAGCCATTTGGCATTGCCCATCGCGCCGTTGCCCCATTGCGCGCCGGCGACCCGGGGCTGGAACAGCCCACGGCTGTTGCCCGAACACTGGTTGATCGCCGCCATCTCGACCCGCGGCAGGCGCAGCAGTTGGGCAAGGCTGATCGACAGCGGTCGGTTGACGTGGCCGAAGACGTTGAGGCGGAAGCTCTCGACGTCGATCGAGGTTGGAATGTCGGCCCAGTGCCAGCGAACGAAGAACTGGTCGTTGGGCGTGAACACCGACTTGTCGAACACGTCCATCGGCGTCTCCAACAGCGGAGGATGGATGCGTTGAAGGATCATGCTGCCCTTGCCAGGAAAGGCGCTGGTCATCGGCCGCTCGGCATTGCCGCCAGGCAGCTTCAGGTCGACGAGCTGCTGCGCCAGCGCAGGTGCTGCGGCAAGGCCGGCGGTGCCGAGCGCCGTACGCCTGAGAAAGCGGCGACGGCTGGTTTTACTCGCCAGCGCGGCGTCAAAATTGTCCATGACAAGGCTCTCCTGTGGCCAGCCACGCTGGCGGATCGAAGCGGCGTTCTGCAAGTGATCGGACCGACTGATCCGATCATCAGGGTGGATCAGTTCGGGGTAGCGATGCAGGGCGAGACGAACAGGTTGCCGCGCCATGCTCCGGCGAGCGTCTTGGCACCGACCAGCAGCCACATCGCCGCGAGCGCGATCGTCAGCACCGTGCCGACGATACCGAAGAAGCCGAGGTTCAGCGTCGTACCGAGGCGGAAGGTGGCGACGGTGTAGACGCCGAGCGGGAAGGTATAGCCCCACCAGCCAAGGTTGAATGGGACGCCGGCGCGCCAGTAGCGGATGGTGATGAGCGTCGCGAGCGCCAGCCACCACAGGCCGAAACCCCACAGGCAGAGCCCGACGACGACGCCGATCCCTTGCGCGACGGTACCGACATCGACCAGCCCGTGCGCCGCGAGGATCGCCGGCGCATCCGCCCCAAGCACCAGCATACCCAGCGCCCCGGTGCCGATCGGCCCCAGCGCGAGCCAGGATGATGCCGCCATGCTCTCGTGCGGGAGCTTGTGGAGCGCCATGCGCAGGATCAGGATAGCGAGGATGCCAAACGCGACCGGCACCGAATAGGCCCACAGCACATACGAGGTCGCGAGCGTCACGATCTGCGCGTGGGGATCGACCAGATGCGGCGCGAGCAGCCCGCCGCTGGCACCCGCCACTTCCGCTGCGACGACCGGCAGCAGCCATACCGCGGTCATGCCGTCCAGGCTGTGCTCGTGGCGGGTAAACATCAGGTAGGGGATCAACACGCCGCAGGCGAGCGACATGGCGACGTCGATCCACCACAGGACGTGTGCGACCGGCACGATGCCGTTACCGAACCGCACGATCCCGAAGGCGAGGCATCCGTTGATGATCGTCGCCAAGCCCATCGGAATGGTCCCGATGAACATCGACACGGTGTTGTGGCCGAAGATGCGCCGTGCCTCATGCCCGAACATCGCCCAGCGCGCGCCATAGAGACCGGCGAACAGGATGAAGAGCGCGATGTTGAAGAACCACAACACCTCGCCAATCGGTTTGAGCGCGGGGCCGATGCCGGGCACCTGCGGCAGCGCGAGAGCGAGGATGCCGGTGCCCATGGTCGCGGCGAACCAGTTGGGCGTGAACTGGCGGATCATCTCGCGCGGATGGTCGAGCCGGCTGAGCGGCTTGAGGCCGGTCAGGACCGGAGGTGTTTTGGCAGTCATGCGACCTGCTCCTTGATAAGGTCCGTCAGCGCGTCCGCCGCGCGGGTGCGATAGCGTTCCTTGTGGCGCAGCGCGTGGAAGGCGCGATCGGGCAGCCCCAGCGGCAGCTCGACCAGATCGCCCGCCTTCAACGCACGAGCGACGACCAATCGCGACAATACGGCGACGCCGGCACCGGCCTCGACCGCGGTACGCACCGCCTCGTTGGACGGCAGCGTCATCGCTACCGTCAGCTGGGCCGGATCAAACCCGCGCGTTCGCAGCACGTCCTCGAAGGTCGAGCGCGTGCCCGAACCCTGCTCGCGGACGATCCAGCGTTCAGCGCGAAGCCAGTCCTCGTCGACGCGCCCGGCGTCCTCACGGCCGACCAGCACCATCGGGTCACGCCCGACATTCCAGAGGGCGAGCGCCGGTTCGTCCACCTCGCCCTCGACGAAACCGAGCTCCGCCGCGCCGCTCAGGATCTGCGCTGCCGCACCTTCGGTGTTGTCGATCGCCAGTTCGACCGCGATCTGCGGGTGGCGTTCGTGGAAGGCGGCGAGCTTTGCCGGCAACCAGTAGCTCGCGATCGTCTGGCTTGCGACGATCCGCAACGAACCACGGGCAAGCCCGGCATAGTCCGCCAGCATCGTCTCGGCATGCGCTGCCCGCCCCAGCACCGCGCGCGCTTCCTCCAGAAAGCCGCGGCCTGCTTCGGTCAGCTGGATGCCACGCCCGACACGGTGAAACAGAGGAACCCCGTAGCGCGCCTCCAGAGCCGCGACCGCGCCGGACGCAGCAGACTGCGTGACGTTCAGCGCCTCCGCTGCCTTGGTGACGTGTTCGCGCTCGGCGACACCGACAAAGATTCTGAGCTGCTCCAAGGTCATGCAGCTTATATCGCGCACTCTGATCGATACGACCAACCGTTTGATCTGTTTATTTCAATCTGGATACCGGAACGATCGGTAATCCTTCGTCTGCGATAGTCTTGAAGACTTGAAGCGATCCGCGCGCTTGCGGCGTTGGTTCGTCCATGACTGATATGATCGAGCGCAAATCCGAGCCCTACAACGCCGAGCCGACGCCCGGCGCGCTGATCGAGCGGTTCCTGACGCCGCAGGCGCTGTTCTACGTGCGCAGCCATGGTGCGGTGCCTGATCTGCCTGCCGATCACCGGATCGAGGTCAGCGGGATGAGCATGGAAAGACGCTCCTTCTCGGTGGAGGAATTGAAGAGCGCGTTGGCCACGCGGACGGTGACGGCAGTTCTCCAGTGCGCCGGCAACCGGCGCACGGATCTCCAGCCGGTCGCAAAAACGTCCGGCGACCCCTGGGACGTGGGAGCGATCGGCAATGCGGAATGGACCGGCGTACGACTGTCCGACCTACTGGATGCCGTCGGTGCGCCGGATGCGTCCGACCTGTTTGTGGCGTTCACCGGCGCGGACGAGGTGGACGTCGAAGGCGAGGAAGCATTGTTCGGGGTCTCGATCGCCATGGACAAGGCGCGGCAACCCGACGTCCTCATTGCCTGGGCGATGAACGGCGAGCCGCTGACGCCCGAACACGGCGCACCGCTCCGCATGGTGGTGCCGGGCTATGCCGGGGTGCGGAGCGCCAAATGGCTGACACGGATCGAGGTGCGCGACACGCCATCCGACGCACCGATCCAGGCGCACGACTACAAGCTCTTTCCTGCCGATGTGACGAGCGACACCGTCGACTGGAGCCAGGGTCTGACCATCAATGCCATGCCGCTCAACGCCGCGATCTGCGTGCCCGGCTCTGGCGAAAGCCTGCCGGCCGGGGAGGTGCGGATCGAGGGCTATGCCATCGCCTATGATCGCCGCGTCTCTCGGGTCGAAGTGTCGATAAACGGTGGTCGCGACTGGCAACAGGCGACGTTCACCGATGATCCGGAGGCGCACTGGGGTTGGCGGCGCTGGACCCTCGACGCCACGCTCGTCAAGGGGCGCCAGCACCTTGTCGTGCGCGCCTTCGACGAGACTGGACAGGGTCAGCCCGAGCGGCCGGATACGATGTGGAACTTCGCCGGCTATCTGTGCACCGCCTGGCATCATGTGCACGTGCTGGTCGAATGATCGAAGCATCAGCGGCATCGGACCTCGGCTTTTGGATCGACGCGATCGGGCGGCTGGTGGTGGCGACCGCGGCTGGGATGGTGCTCGGCTGGGAACGCTCGCGCGAGAACCGGCAGATCATGGGCTTGCGGACGCTGGGCCTCGTCGGTCTGGCGAGCTGCATCGCCGTGCAGGCGATCGTGCACAGTGGCTTGCCGAATGTGAACGCCGATGCCGCAGGGCGGGCGATGCAGGGCATTTTGTCTGGCGTCGGTTTCATCGGTGCCGGTGCGGTGCTGCGGGTCGGCCAAGGTCAGGAAGTGCTTGGACTGGCGACCGCCGCGTGCATCTGGGTGACAGCCACGATCGGCGCGGCAGCAGGGTTGGCGGTGTGGCCGCTCATCATCGGCGGGTTGAGCCTTGCGATGCTCGTACTGTTCGTCGGCGCTCCGCTCGAACGTCGCATTCGCGAGCGGGCCAGGCTGACTCCGGCAGAGGCCGACCGGAAGGATGCCGAGCGCAAGCCGTGATCCCGCTGGTCCGCCCAGTGCCTGTCGCGCTGAGAACCGGCCACGCGCTATCAGGACACAAGCGCCGCATCGGCCTGGCGCCGGACCTCGTTGGCGATCGGATGCAGCTCGGCAGCGGGGCGCTCCCCCACCACACTATAGCCGATCCCGTCGACCGCCCATGTGACCCGGCCCATGGTCCCGCTGGACGTGCTGGTCATGCTTGCGCTCTTGTCGATTTGCATGGGCCTCGTCAGCACCGCGAGCTTCGACGCTTGCGGTCCATCATAGAGGAGCAGCGCCGCAGGGCCGTGGGGCGTCGCGACCAATCGCCCCCGCCATAGCGGTAACCCGCTGTGCTAAGGTCCGGGATGGTCACGCGCTCACCCAATCGGCTGGAGGTCCACCGGATCAGCATGGCGCGCTGGTCGGGGCCGATTTCCGCCGGTCGGATCCGGTCGGCGGCATAGACACGGAAATTGTCGCTCGCCTCATTGGCCAGCGCCGCGATGCCCGCGTGGGGTTCGCCGCTCCACCGCGCGCTCGACCAACCACCGCCAAATCCGACCGCCAGCAGAAGCGACGCGGCGATGGCGAGTTGCCAAGGCGGTTGGCGTTGCCGTCCCCTGATGGCTGCGACGCGCATCGTCGCCGGGATCGGTTCCTCCGCGATGGGAGCGAACAGGGACGCAAGGGCTCGCGCCTGCTCCGCCTGCTCCCGCAAACGGGCATGCACGTCCGGCTGGCCTTCAAGGTAAGCGTCGACCAGACGCTGCCGCTCGGGCGACAGCCTGCCATCGATCCACGCGGCCAGATCGTCTTCTCCGATCGGGCTGGTCATCGAATACTCCTTAATCGTGGCCGTTCATCCTCCTGGAGGAGCGTCGCCAGACGGTCGCGCCCCCGCGATATGCGCGACATCACCGTTCCCAGCGGCACGCCGACGACGGCAGCGACTTCCCCATATGACAGACCTTCGACGGAAATGAGGAGCAGCACCGTCCGCTGCTCCTCGGGCAACGCATCAAGTGCGCGCAACAGGTCTCGGTGGTGCAGGCCTGCGTCCTGATCGGCCGGGTGGCCGAGCGCAGCGTCGTCCACGAGGTGGAGCGGAACCGCCGTACCTCGCCGGCTATGCTGCCGCTGATGGTCGACCAACAGATTGTGCAGGATCGCATAGATCCAGGGGCGAACCTCCGTCCCGCGTCGTTGCCGCCAGCGCCCGACCGCGCGCTCAAGGCAATCCTGCACCACGTCATCCGCCATCGCCCGATCGCGCAACCACGACCGGGCATAACGGCGCAGACCGGGGACCAGGGGCTCGATCGCGGCGGCAAGCGGGTCCATCTCAGTCGCGCTGCACCTGCACGATGCGGCCCGGTGCGCCATTCACTACCTCGGCGACCGCCAGAAAGCGCCGGGGGCCGCTGCACTGCCCTGAACGATCTGCCGGATCGGACCCGATGCGTTGACGATCGCCGCACCTGCCGGATTGCTCATGAAGTTCGCAAGCGGCTCTACCGCACCGCTGCCGTCCGCGTTGGCGGTGAGCACGAGCATATAAGGCTTCTTGGGCTGCAAACCGGTAACGGCACTCTGCACGACCTGAATGATGCCCTGGTCGAAGAGGGTAATGCTGCTTGCCGCACCATTGCCTCCAACTGGCCCCATGTTCAGATGCACCGCCTTGCCTGCCGTACCGAGCGGTTGGAGATTGTCGGTGCCGGGGCCTGTCGGAATAGCGTTCGGCACATAGGCGATCGCCTGCGGTGCCTGTCCGACCGGCACGGTGGCAACGACCTTGTTGCCGGCGGTGTCGATCGCGGCAAGTTCATCGGCATTCTCCAGCCCGACATAGATGCGCCGGCCGTCGCCCGATGGCCAGACGCCGTGCGGCATCTTGCCGACCGGGATGGTAGCGACAAGCGCGAAGTCGGACGTGCGGAACACCTTCACCGCGTTTTCCCCGCCCACCGTGACATAGGCGAACTGTCCCCTGACCGTGCGGGCGAAGTTGACGTGATTGGTGATCGGTCCGGTATCCAGCACCTTGAGGATCGCGAAAGGCGGCCTGGCATCGAATGCGACCGTCTTGCCGATGTCCTTCAGCGTGAACCACACCTGCTTGCCGTCCGGCGTCGCGGCGATGTTGGGACAGAACGGACTCGGCTGCGCCACCTGTCCGACCTGCGCGTGGGTCGAGACATCGAACACGGCCAGCACCGGATTGAACGAGGAACAGACATAGCCGTATCGGCCATCGGGAGAGAAGATCGTCATGCCCGGACCACCGGGCGTCTTGATGCGACCGGTCTCCTTGTACGTCGTGGGGTCGAGCACGGCGATGTAATCCTCGCCGCGTACCGTAACCCACACCTCCTTGCCGTCCGGCGTGAAGAACGCCTCATGCGGGCTGCGCCCGACATAGGTCGTGTGCTTGACGGTGTTGGTGGCGGTGTCGATCCACGACACGGCGTTGGATCCGATCGACACGACCGCCAGTGTTTTCCCGTCCGGCGAGAAGCCGAGGCCGTGAACCAGCACCTGCCCCTTGTAGAGCGGGGAAAAATTCATCGGCTGCGGATCGCCGAGCTTGATGACGCCGAGCAACCTGTTGTCGGCCGGGTCCGTCACCGACACCGTGTTGGAGAATTGTTCGGATGCATAGACGCGGTCGCGGTGGCTGACAGGCACGTCCTTGGCGTTCCACGGCGCCTGCTGGGCCATGGCAATGCCCGGTGCGGCGCTCATCAGCAAGGCGGCCGAGCGCAGGAAGGTCGGGATCATGTCAGTGCTCCATATGGCTGTGGTGGTCGCCGCCCTGCGTCGGGGCTGGCGTCGAAGGGGTAGCGGCTGACCGATCGCCAACTTCATGGCGGCGATCTCCTGCTGCTGATCGATGATGATCTCCTGCGCAATGCGCTTGAGCTGCTCGTTATGGCCGTAGCGCAGCTCTGCCACCGCCATATCAATGGCGCCCTGGTGATGCGGAAGCATCATTGCGACGAAGTCGCGGTCGACGTCGCCGGACGGCTTGACCATCATGCCCGCCATCATCCGGTCCATCGCGGCAGATACCATGCTGGCGTAGCCATCGGCGGGGGCGGCCGCGACTGCGCCGGTGAGCATGGCCGAAGCAGTCAGACCCAGCATCCAATTTCGTCTACGCATAAGCCTCCGGCGCATCAGTCTCGAAAGCGTAGACGACGCCCGTCGGGGTTTATTCCATGGGTGCAGTCATTTTATCGATCTTCACCAAGACATATGGTCCCTTCGCAACCCTGCGGTTGGTTGACCAGGTCGCCGTCGGACATCATATGCTCGGGCACGGCGATGGATTTCCGCCGGGCCATTCGGCCGAACCGCCCTCGCAAGGGCCGATGATTCCTACCAAGCGCCGCAAGGCAGCAAGGAGGAATCGTGCGCGCGACATTTCGCAATCTCTACGACCAGTTCAACATGGCAGCGTTCATTCGCGATCGCCGCACCCATGCCATGTCGGTGCTGCGGTGGGCTTTGATCCTGGTCCCGATGGCCGCAACGGTGGGAACGCTCTGCGCGGCCTTCTTGTGGAGCCTCGATGCCGTGACCCGGCTTCGCTTTGCCTTTCCCTGGCTGCTCTACCTGCTGCCGATCGGCGGGTTCATGGTCGGACTGCTCTACCACCTGACAGGGCGCTCGGTCGAAGGCGGTAACAACCTCATCGTCGAGCAAATCCATGAACCGGGGGGCGGTGTGCCGCTGCGCATGGCCCCGCTCATCTTCTTCGGCACGGTCGTGACGCACCTGTTCGGGGGATCGGCGGGGCGTGAAGGCACCGCCGTGCAATTGGGCGGCAGCCTTTCCAGCGGCTTCGGCCGCGCACTCAAGCTGGATGCGGAAGCGACACGCATCCTGCTGATGACCGGAATCGCGGCGGGCTTTGGCGCGGTCTTCGGGACGCCGATCGCGGGCGCGGTCTTCGCGCTGGAGGTCCTGGCGATCGGCCGGGTCGAGTATCGTGCGCTAGTACCATGCTTGGTCGCGGCACTGGTGGGTGACTGGACCTGTCTTTCCTGGGGCATTCATCACGGCGCCTACCATGTCGATGCGATGGTGCCGGTCGACGCGTCGCTCGTCTCAAAAGCCAGCCTCGCGGGCGTCGTATTCGGATTGGTCGGGCTGGCCTTTGCAGAGGCCAACCATGCGCTCGGCGGATGGCTGAAGCGCGTGATACCCTATGGCCCACTACGACCCGTTATCGGTGGTTTGGCCGTGATCGCGCTGGTCTGGCTATTTGGCACGCAAGATTATCTCGGCCTAGGCACGCTGGCGGCAACGCCGGGTGGCCTGACCATTGCCAGCTTCTTCGGCTCCAATACGTACCCGTGGAGCTGGGCGCTGAAGCTGCTTTTCACCGTCGTCACCCTAAGTGCCGGCTTCAAAGGCGGGGAGGTGACCCCGCTGTTCTTCATCGGCGCGGCGCTCGGCAATGCGCTCGCGCCCGTATTTGGAGTGCCGACGGGGGTGTTCGCGGCGATCGGCTTCGTCGCGCTGTTCGCGGGTGCAGCCAACACGCCGCTTGCCTGCACCTTCATGGGGATCGAATTGTTTGGCGCGACCTATGCCGTGCCGATCGCAGTCGCGTGCTTCGTCGCCTACCTCTGCTCAGGCCACAACGGCATCTACCTGTCGCAGCGCGTCGCTGTACCAAAGGTACCTGCCGCACACCTCACACCCGACGCGACCCTGCGCGATGCCCGCACGCACCGCGCTTCTCGCCGGCGCACGCGCGCCTGATCCTGTTTCCTGTCGAAAGCCCGTCATGCCCAACCGTTTCACTGTCCATCACCGCGAAGTCGGGATGCTGCGCATCTATCTAAAACCGTCCGACAAGATCGGCCCGCGTCGCTTCTGGGGGCAAAGCCGCTCTATCGTGAGCTGATTCGCACCGCGAAGGCGGACTGCATCATCAACGCCGTCGCGCAAAATACCCATTACGGCTTCAGCAATCACGAATCGATCCGGGAGAACGGCTCGGAAATTGCCGATCCGCATCTGACGATCTGTGTCGAACTGGTCGGCGATCACGATCAGCTCGACCTTTTCTGTCGCCGGCATGGAGATCTGCTCGGCGACAAGGTGATCGTCTACAAACGACTGGAGCATTGGACTATCACGCGCAAAACTGAGCTAACCAGAGCCTGATTGGCGTTCCCGTAAAGGAACGGCCAGTGAGACGACCATGTCGACGGCTCAGTCGATCCGCTCCCATTAGGCCCGTTTTCCCAAAACCCGTTCCCGAAACCGTTTTCCCAAAATGGCTTGGTCGACATGGAGTTAAGGGAATGGGGGAATGTCCGATCGAAGTCGGGCGCCCACCAAGACCTGGCGGGCAGTTACCGGAAGTCACGGGCAGGGAGCGGTCCTGCGAGTCACTCGTGCGTGGAACGGCGAGTCATATCGACTGGAGCCAACAGTTCAACGCGCAAAGGCGATCGTCGCCTGACGAGCGATAAGCTGCCAGCCCCCGTACGCTTCGCCCAGATGTCCGTGAATGGCCGCGTGACCTGCTTGCCTGCACCTGGTCCATTGATCGGGATCATCGTGTCGTATCCCATGACGATCGTCACCTCGGGTTTCTCGCCGACGAAGGTGATGTGCTTTCGAAAGTCCCGGTAGTCGAGGAAATCACGCTCCATCACCGCGATGACCTCCTCACGTTGTAGGACCGTGTTGTTTGGCGAGTTCACCACGAAGTCATCAGCCCAGACCGTCCTGACGCCATTTGCATCGTGCGCCATCATCGCTTTGCCCAGCCGCCCGTAGGCTTGGCCGATCTCTGGCGGCATTTGAACGCCAGGAGCAAGCTGTGCGTACACAGGTGTTGCGGCAACAAGAGCCAAAAGCGGTGCGGCGATCCTGTACATCATGTCTTCTCCGATGCGCTTTTCCCATATTGGCTCTGCTAGGGGGCATCGCAACAGAACTGAACACGCTGGCGGGCGGTTAGTCGATCCAGATGGCCCCACCCATGCTACGCTCTGCGTTGTGGGCGGCGATCGCGGCGCGGATGACGGCGGCGGCGTCCGCCTTCGATAGCGGCCGGTCCTTGCGCGAGCGCAGCAGGCGTTCGGGGCCCCTCTCCGCACCGGCCTTGTAGATGGGCTGCACCTTGCCGATGCGGTTGCCCAGGACGCGCGAGAGCCGGCGTCGGATCGTCGACGCAGGGGACGTTTGCCCGATCGCCCCCGCAGCGCCCGGATCGGAACCGATCATGCGCTCGTCGATCTCAAGGGTCTTCAGATCTGATCGACCGCGCGCGAGCGCGATCAGTGCGGCGTCAGTGGCGGCATCGGAACGCATCGAGGCCCCGACTATCGCGGCGTCGTAGGCGCGAACGACGAGCGCGACCGAGGGCGTGACGAGGTCGTCGCCGTCGAGCACGGGGAGCCGGATCCAGCAACGGCCGACGACGACCACGCCGCATCCGGCGGGATCGACCTGCATCTGCCGCGCCGCGATCATCATCTTCCAGACCGTCGTCGCCTTGGGCGCGGCCAGACCCCGCGCCTCACAGGCGGCTGCGACCGCCGCGGTCGCCTGGGCGATGGTCGCGGTCGGGCTCAGCCCTGCGATGGCGGCCTCGGCGGTCGCCTTCACCTCCGCGTCGAGCTGCCGCGGGCCGACCGGACGCGGCTTGCCCTTCGACCGTCCCGATTGGGCCACGCTGTCGGCGGACGGCTGGGACCGCCATGCGCGTACCAGCGCCTTGAATTGGTTGATGCTGAGGTCGAGCATCGCGGCGTGACGTCGCACATCGTTGTCGTCGGGTGCGGCGAGCGCGACGAACGACCTCACTACGGCGATCCGCCGACGGACCTCGACACGACGCATGGGGTCGACACCGGAGAGATCGATGTCGCCGTCGTCCGACGCGGGGGCGGTGCGGCCGAATGGTCATCCGTTGCAGACACGGCGATGCCGCCCGCGATCTCGGGTTCTACCATCTTTTCCACTCCAATCGTGATGTCGGATGCGTCGTCGCATCGGCGCGGTAGGCCGCGGCCGCAGGTCCGGCCTGATGGCTCTCGGTCTCTCCGTCGGCTTGGCGGACTAGGCGGCGCCTATGCGGATGCCGGCATCCGCCGCATTCCGGCGTCGTGGACGCTCAGATTGCGGATCGATCGCCCGCCGGTTGGCGGCCGTCGTGACGCCAAGCCGGGCACAGGCCCTAGACGGAGCCTGCCGGTAGCCGTTCGGGACGCTCAGCCAAGCGTGGTTCTTAAATCATGTGCCCATTCAACGAAGCATGGCCCGGCGGGTGGGAGACCGCGTCAGTCGTCCCGGTTACAGGCCGGGCACGATCAATGGATGTGGTCTGCACGGTCGAGATTCTGGTCGCACGTCGGGATCGCCCGATCAGCGAATGGTAGTGACCACAGGTCGGAGGCGCTCGGCAACGGATCGTCAACGGATGCGCTTTACGCCCGTCTCGATTCCACCACCGGGGACCAGCCCTTGAAGACCGATATCCACACCGCGCATGAGTTTCGCGGCGACCTCTATCGCGAAGGTGAAGAGAGGGCCGACCTGCTGAAGCGCATCAAGGCGCATCTGGCGGAGACGTTCCCGGGCATGAAGGCGACGATGCGCTTTGGCGGTGATTGGTATCACTCCAGCCTGACCGTCTCAATCTTGGGCTACTCCACAGCCGACCTGTCGGTTCGGGAGGAAGGCTCCGCCGCGCGGCGCCTCATCGATGCCGAACTCAAACGGTTCACGCGCCACGACTGGGAGCCGCATTACGGACTTCGCAACGTGTCGCTCTACACCAGCACCCAGATCGATCCGTCACTGCACGCGGCGGCGTTGCAGGATGCACCATCGCTGCAACCGCGGCTTAGTTTCGCAGAATTCACGCGGCAGGCTCGTCCAGGCGACGTGTTGGAACACATCGCCGGCGTTCTGCCCCATCAGGGCGCCCGTGTGGAGATCGTGGCGATCTCGTCGCGACGCCTGACCACACGCGCAGCTGACGGCGCCGAGAATGGTGATGCCCGGCGAACGCCGATCCAGGGCGGGGCATGCTTCCAAAGCGACGGGGAGACCGTCTGCTTCCGTCACAGCGGCTTCGCGTCGGTCGGCGGCTACAGCCACATGCGCTGGCTGCGGGCAGCCTGATCGACGGTAGGTCTTTCGCCATCGCACGGGAGACGGCGGCCGCCGACCTCACCGACGATGGTCGACAATGGGGTGACGGTGCGATGTGCAGGACGATCTTGACGGCGGGGCGGCTGGACATGCCGGAAGAGCTCGGTCCTCGCGGCGAAGTCCAGAGGTTCGTGAATCTAGGTGAGCGCAGCCGCGTCGTGGCGCGTCGCTGGGGCCGAGGCGGACTCGGGATCGAGTGGATGGACATGACGCTCGGCGTCACGTCGAAGTCGACCGATACCAGGATGACGTACGTGGCCATCGACCGGGCGGAGATGCTCCGTGGGTTCGCCGATGATCTGGCGACGCGGCTCTGCGCGATCCCGATGTTCGGCTGTCGCTGGCTGACGGGCGGTCCGTGGACGAAGGTCGCCCCGGGCTGGGCGCTCGGCTTCTTCGACGACGACCATGGGTTCCTCATCGCCGCGGCGGTGGACGCCGGGGGCCGCGGCCCGTGGTCGCTGACTGGCCGAAGGCGCGCGAGTGGCTGATGTCGGAGAAATGGGAGCAGATGAGGTTGCTGCGCGCCGCAGGAGATCGGTCTATGATGGACGCATGATCTCCATTCCAGTCGATCCGGTCCTCGAGACGCAGGTTGCCGAGGTGCTCGGCCGGGCGGGCCTGACCACCGAGGCGGCCGTCCGCATGTTGTTCGTCCACTTGGCCAAGCATGGATCGATGCCGGCGGGGCTGATCCCCATGCGGGTCGTGCCATCGTCCACCGCCGCGGCTACCGACACGATGATGCGCACTGGACGCAACCGCGAAGACTGATGAGCGTCGCCGAATGTGAAGGTTTTGACACCTCGATCATGCGGCACCTGGATGGTGCCAACGTCGTCGTCCTTCTGGACGATGGTGGTCTTGAGGTATTCCACGGGCTCGACCTCGCAATCGAGGAAGGCCGTGAAGAGGCGTTGCCCGAGGTGGATGACGGACCGCGGGCGTCCGAGCTGCGCTACTACTGCATTGTCCGCCCCCGCGCGACGCCCGAACCCGACGTCTGGATCGGCTCAGGCGCGGTCGTCACGATCATCGGCATGGCTTCGGGCGGCGCCACGGTCACCATGGCAGGTCGAGGGATGTACGACCGAATTGGCGATGGCGCGTTTCAGATCGAGTTCGAATCGTCGCCTGCGATGACGACATGGAGAGCGTTGTGGTCGCCAGACGCCGAATAGGGTTGGGTGAGGAGACCGGCGGGCGTAGCGACGCACCGGGGTGTCAGACGCCATGCTAGTCGGAGGAGTGGAAGCCGTGACTGCGTGGTCCGAACTGCTGGACGGCCTTGTCGAGAACGTCGCGGCGGCGCGTGAACGGCTGCTGAGGTCGGCACCGCACTACGTGTATGTCCTGTGCCGCGCTGACGGCACGCCGTTCTACGTCGGCAAGGGTGTGCGGCACCGGTGCTTCTACCACGAGGCGGAGGCCCGGAACACCGACCGCCTGACGCACAAGCTGAATCTGCTTCGGGCGATGCACCGCCGTGGTGAGGCGGTGGGTTACTGCATCGATAGCTCGTACCCGACCGAGCAGGAGGCACATGCGCGCGAGCGACACCTCATCGCGCTGTTCGGTCGGCACGACCAGCGCCGGGGTCCGCTGACGAACCAGACGGATGGTGGTGAAGGTGCATCGAACCCGTCTGAGGAGTCGCGCGAGCGTCGGCGGCAGTCGCTGTGGGGCGAGGCCGAGGACGAGGAACGGCGCGCGGCGAACCTCTGGTTCCGAACGCTGTGTGAGGTCAAGTCGGTGCCGGTCAAGCCGCTAAGCCGGTTCAAGCCGGAGCGGCTCCATGCGAACCGGACGGACTTCGCCATGAGTCCGCGTCAGGCGTCGGCGCTCGCCGCGTCGGCGGTCGCGAACCACGTGCTGCTTCAGCCCGGGGCGCTCGTCCCCCGCCTCATGAGCGTGGACGGCATCGCAATGGCAATCGAGAATGGCGTCGGCCGCGACATCCTGTCCAGCGGCATGGCGACGGTTGCCGATCCGACGGTCGGCGCCGAGACGCTGGCGCTGACCGAGGCGGGCCTCGGTTTCATCGTCTCAGTGTTGGGAAACGATGTGCTGGAGGATGCCGGCGTCCTGCTGCCAGAACTGGGTTGAGACGCGGTGGTGCGCCGAGTGGCGGCTATCATTCGCCCTCGGCGATCCGACACGTCCAAGCAGGCGCACCGGCCGGTCCCGCGACCGCCACCTGGGCAGGCTCGAAGTTCACCGCGAACGACCGCTCGTAGACGTCGGTCGGATCGTCCAGCGTCGGCGAACCGGCGGTGTCGTCGCGGGCTATGAACGGTGCCACCAGCCTTCCGGTGAAGACGAGGTAGCCGCGCGCCTTCAGCAGCGGTGCGTCCGCGCGTGGCATCGCAACCGTGTATTCGAACTGGTAGCTGCCCTTCAGGCAGGCGGGCCGCTGGCTGCGTAGGGTGGAGCCCAAGTCGACATCGTATTCGAGCTGAACCGAGGATCGAACCGTGGCGCGCACGCCCATGCGGGTTTTCGAGACGTAGCTGCCGGTGCGCTTGACGTCCCGCCAGACGTTCTGGTGCGTCAGGAACGTGCCCGTGAACACCTCGCGCTCGGGATCGTAGCGGAACGGCGCGTCCTCGTTGTCGTCGAGCGGCTGGCACACGACCAGCTGGGCTCCGCCGTTCAGCACGTCCTCCAGCTTGCGGCGGCGGGTCGCGAACTCCGCTTCGGTTTCGTATTCACCCTTCTCCAGGGCAATCCTAGACCGCATGCCATCGAGCGCCCAGGCGAGCGTCTTGAAGCTCGACCGTTCGCACGCGGCAAACAGCGTCTCGCCTTCGCGCAACTGGTTGAGTGCGATCGCGCCCATAAGGTTGCTGACGGGATCGGGCTTCGGTGTAGGCCGTGCAGCCGAGCGCGGAGTGGCGCGCCGTTTCTGGGCATCCGCGTTGCCAGACGCCACAACGGCGGCGGCCACCAGGATGCCCAGCGTCACGGCCAGCAAGCCGTCGCCAGCGGTTACATCGTGTCCCAACAGCGTAAGCCCCTCAGACCGGTCGCTGGCTGTCCCCGTCCAGCGCCTGCGGCGACGTTGTCGACCGGGACGGACGCTTTCGTCAACGGGCTTCAGCCGACGACCTGCTTCCAGATCTGCTGAAGGCGCTGGGTGATGAGGCCAAGCTCGCGCTGGTCGGAGATCGTGAACAGGGCAAGCCTGTTCCCGCCCTCGCGGTAGGCGTCCTGGATGGCGTTGCGGCGCATGCCGAGTTCGACGAACTCGACGGCCAGCGGATTGTCACTCGCCGGGTGCATCACGTTGCTCCGGAAAGAGGTCGGGTCGTAGGTCGCCGCGTCGTCGCGCAGGAACAGCATCCGCTTCGGCCGGTTCGGCTGCGGCGTCACGTCGAACAGCTCGCCCTGGCGGTTGCACCACACCCCGTGGTGCTCGGCTTCGACGTAGAGGCGCGGGACGGTCCAGATCGCCCAGCCGGTGACGTTCGTCCCTCCAGCCCGTTCGACCTTGCGTGCGACGTTGTCGAAGCACACGGACGGCTCGGCGTCGTTGTCGGTTCTGCATCGTATGAAGGTTGGACGCGACGGCGCGATGGACAGGCAGAACGTCCGAATAGCGGGGGTGATGGTTTATGGCGTGGTGTCGATCATGCCGAGGCGCCGTCCCGGAAAGAAGGTGGACGTGGCGGGTGGCACCGCGCGTACGGGTGTCCCGGTTGGTCGTATCGGCTATGCGGCGGGCTGCGGCGATCGCGCGAGCCGTTTAATATAGCTCTTGATGTCGTGATCCCGAAGCGCCTGCGTCACGTTGAACCTGCCCAGGATGATGCGGCGCAGCCAAGTGGGTTGCTGTTCGACTCCATCTTCCCGGAGCCAGATTTCGTCGCCGACGTGTCGATAGAAGGCTGGCGGAGCGAAGGAGACGAGATCGACGCCATTCACGATCCGGGTGATCTTTACGCCAAGCTGCCGGACCGCCTTTTTGAAGCGCCCGAAGCCGACGGCCGGCGCTCCGAACGTCACGACCTCCTCGATCCGGGAAGCCAGGTCAGGTCGCAGCAGCGCGATCTTCAGGGTCAGCAGAATGGCCATCGCGCCTCCTAAAGAGTGTCCCGCGACGACGATCCGGCGGTTGCCCCCACCGACTCCAAGTAGCACGTCGATATGATCTATTATTGCGTCGAGGGATGGTTTGTCGGTGGTCTTGTCATCAAAGTAGAGGCAATCCTGAAAGCCTTGGTGAACCAGCGGGGCAAAAACCTTGATGTGCTATGCCCTCGCATGGGGACGGGGAGGCATCGTAGATTTGCTATTTTCCAGTCTATCCGTTCGCGCGTGCCTCGAAGCGCGATGACGACATGCTGCTCGTTCGAGAACAAGCGGCAGAACCCGCGTCCCAGGCTCCCGTGAACAATCTTCTGGCCGGTGAACTTGAGTCCGTCCAAGCTGAGGTGCTGATGAGCAATGGGTGCGGCATAGGCGGCCTTGCACGCACGGGCGAGCTCCAGGTATCTGCTTGGCAGTGATTGCCCCAGTGTCGAAGAAGTCATTCCAGCTCCCCGGTAGCGGGCCTCGATTAGAACGGTAGCCGTGCCAGAACCTTTCGGCCATCGAGATGTCGTTCTTCACGCATCTTTCTCTCCGACAGCCGCTGTTTTGACCTAAGCGACATGCCGAATACGTCTGCCTTTCTCACGAGCATGCGCCGCTCGTCCCGGAACGCCACGTCTTGACGCTTGAGGTCGACTGCGATCGTCCGCTCGACGGTCGGGAATGCAGATCTCGGGTCAACGAGCGGGAAGATGACCAGACGCCAGCGCGGCGAGCTGCGCGTCGCGCCTGTCGATGCCGGTCAGATAGTCGGCGACGATCTGGCGCTGCCTCGCATCGGCCTTGTCGGTGGCAGCGACCGAGTAGGTGCGTTGGTATGCGGACAGTGCCGCGGTCCAGTTCGACGCCACCGTCCCGCGCAGACCTTGCGCATCGTCGGCACCAACGGCGTCGGCCATGGCAGCGAGGAGTTTGCGTACGTCCGGGTCCGTCCGCCGCAGGATGTCGCGTGCACTCGCCTGCGCCTTCATGTCCACCAGCGCGCCCGCCAGCGCCGCGAAGCCGGCGGTGATCCCCGGATCAAGGTCGGCTCCGGTCGAGCTGGCGTTCAGCTGCGCCCCCAGTTGCCTGAAGGCGTCGGTCTGCACGCCACCGCGACCAGCGTCCGTCAGCGTCGCCAGCAGGTTGCCGTAGCGCGCAAGATCCCCAAGCGCCGCCCGCCAGCGGGCGGCGACCTCGCGTGGAACGGCCGGAGGAAGCGACGCTCCGACAGGCCGATGGCGCCTGACCGGACGAAGCGATCGACCTCGACCGAGCGTGCAATTCTGTTCGCCTCGGTGAACGTGGTGCCCACGTCCGCCTGCAGTCCCGTCGCCGCCCGGCCGAAACCGCTCAGGTCGGCGGACGGCGTGGTCGCGCACGACGCGGTCAATAGCGCCGGCAGCAGGATCATGGCCCGGAACCGCCGGGCGGACGGTCGACAAATGATACGCGGCGAGCCGGTTCTCATGCTGGGCACCCCAGATACGGCGACAAGTTGGAGAAGGATCGCTTATCCAGCCTCGGGAATAGACCGAGGCGAGAGCGCAGTTCGACTTCGTCGAGCGCCACCTGCGCGGCGCAATGGTCGAGCGCACGCGGTGCGGCCGTATCCATGATGAAGGCGGCCATTCGACCGTCCTGCGTTACCAGGACCTTCCAGTAACCAGACGGAACGCGGTGGCGCTCATCCGCCTTCGGCATCGGCGCGACAACGCGTTCGAACAGCGGCCCGGTCAGTACATAGACGGCGATGTTCTCCGCGCGGGCGAGATCGTTCTCCCGCGCCTCCAGTCGCTGCCACGCGCCTTGGTTCAACGCCGCACCCTGCGGCGTGATGTTGGACAGGATGTTGGTGTCGGCCGCGAAGGGCGTTCCCGACTGACCTGCGAGCGGCGCCTGATGACCGCGGTCGATACCCAGCGCTCTTGGTGCGCCCTCGTAGTCGTCGGGTTCGAGTGCCTCGTCGGGATCGAGCCACGGATCCGCGACCCACTTGCGATCGCCCGAGGGGCCGATGGAGGCCGGCGTCACGCGGTAGGCGACCCAATCGGCCATCTTGGTCAGGTCGTTGGAGGCGAGGGTGTAGATCTCACGCACAACGATGTCGTCGATGTCAGCCGCCCCGATCGGACAGCCGTGAAGGCAGTGGAAGGTATGGAGTTCGCCGGTGTTCCGCGCTTGCGCCGGACGCGCAGGCAGGCACTGTCCGAGGACCAGTATCGTTGCGAACAGGATCGACCGGAATGATCCGATGGTGTCACTGGGCATGCGGAACATCCTTGACGGTGTAATGGCCCTTCGCCTTGTCGTGGGTGCGCAAGTTTTCCGGGCGATACGGCGCCGACAGCCCGGACTGATCCACTTCGGCAGCCGCCAGGCGGTCTAGAACGGATGAATGCAGCGGCGCGTTCGTCTTCAAGGTGCGCCGCTTCTTCCTTGCGAAGCGGAAGACGATGCCTCGCGTCTCGTCATGCTGCATGCCGAGCGCATCGGGATGGAGGCGCAGGACGGTGGGATCGTACTTCAGGCCCACCGCGCTGGCGGCTCCGAGCATCCAGTCGAGCGCCACGTCGGAGAGGCGCGACTCGTCCTCTGGATAGCTGCCACCGATGTCGGAATGGTTGCCAGCGAACCACAGCTGCTCGAACCACGCTGGGTCGCCACCCCGCCATTGACCAGGGATGCCCCACGGGACGCGGGCGAAGGATGCACGCGCCTCGTCGATCGACAAGGCGTGCCGCGCATACTGCACCTTCTCGTCCAGTTCGGTGTCGTACATCTTCATCCGTGCGCTGGCGAAATGGATCGTCCGCCACCACCGGATGCCCGGCAGCCCGAAGGCGACCTTGAAGCGGGAGGCGATGTTGAAGCCGAGACCGATGCCGGTGAGCGTGGCGGTGATGATGCCGAACCACCGCCAGTATTCGCCCGTGACCCAGTATGCGACGACGCTGCATGCGGCGACCATTACCAAGGCGATCATCGTCAGCATTGCGATGGCGACCGGGTTGGCCAAGGACGCGACGGTGTCGAACACGCCGAGGAACCAGGGACGGGCGTCTCCGCCCTCCGAACCGCCTGAGTTGTAGGTTTTGCGAAAGCGCGCTGCCAATAGCGCGCGGTGACCGAGCAGTTCCTTCTGCCGATCGGTCCGATCACTTTCCGGGCGCGAGTTCGTGTAGTTGTAGACGGCAACCGCCTCCTTCGCGATCCTCAGCGCGGAAGATGCATCGCGCTTGAGCGGCGCGCCCTTCTCTCCGGTCGTCGGCACTCCGCACAGCTTCAGGACGCCGCCCAGGCACCGCATCGTGTATGCGCCGCGGCTGAAGCCGAAGAGGAAGATGCGGTCGCCAGGTCGCCACAGGCGGACGAGTGCGGCGTAGCACTCTACGATGTTGCGCGTGATCCCCATGCCGGTCGCCTGGCTGGCTAGGTTGTACAGCGATCGCGCGAGCGCAGCCGGTGAGTCGATGCCGCCGGGCAGGGTTCCGAGGCCGGCATCGTAGAACGCGGTCTGGTCGGCGGGATTGACGCAACTGTCGGGCGCGACCCGGGTCGCGCGATACAGCTTGTAGATGTTGCTGCGACGCTCGTCGACGAGCACGCCGCCCCGTTGACCGGTGCCGTCCGAGAATATGACGATGTTTCGTGCCATGTCAGCCTTCTCCCACATCATCGTAGATCATCATGCCGCCGGACCCATAGTTCGGGCAACCAAGGCGCCGATCGATCCCGGTCGCCGCTCCGTTCCGTGAGTCCGGCGACGGAGGATCTCCGGATGTCGGCGGATCGCACTCACGCGGCCCCCGACGGTCCGACCACGTCGGCGATCTCGGCTGCGATCTCCTCGACGGTGTGGGTCGCCGTGCTACGCGCCAGTTTGTCCGCGAGAGACGGGGAGAAGCCGATCACCTGCTTCTTGGTCACGTCGTGCCAGATCGGCAGCAGCACCTGATCACCGGAGACGGCCTTCGTCACCAGGCCATCGAGTTCGTATTCCGGCCACCCCTTCCCGAAGAACGACTTGGAGAGCACCACCACACCGAAACGGCTGCTGCCGAGCCCACGATCGATCTTGCGCCGGAGGCTGTCGCCGATCCTGAGTTCGAACTCGTCGTACCAGACGGACAGGCCGGCATCACGGAGCGCGTTGGCGAGCGGCCGTACGATCTCGTCTTTGTCCTCCGAGGCGTGCGAGATGAAGACGTCGAATACACGCCCGTCCGGTGCCTCCGGCGTTGGTGCGAGTTCCTCCTCGGCGTCCCGGACGAGCGTGGGGATGCTGCGCAGCGGCGCCTCGTTGATGGTCGGCAGCGGGCGCAGAGCTGCTGCGGGGATCACGTTGATGCTGGACCTGACGGAGCCGCGCATTCCCTGCATGTCGACCGTGACATGCCATGTCCCGGAGTTGGGAATCTGCAGTCTGACGGGCGACTGCTTGGCCAGACCGCCGACGTAGCGGTGCTGCCGGCCGGCCTTGTAGTTGCTGAAGTTGGACCCATCCATCAGGCGCACATTGGCGGCACTGCCCTGCAGGGTGACGGCGACGACGCTGCCGCGCTCGACGTGGCCGAGATTGTAGTGGGTGAAGTTCATCCTCGTCGGTCCTTTATGCAGCCAGGCGGGTGGGCAAGGGCGACGCGGCGTATGCAAGAACCGTCGGCGCCGGCATCGTCTCGAAGAACAGAACCTCCTCCTCGTTGAGACGGATGTGCTGGTGCGGCATGACAGGGATCCGCTCGCCGGCGCGCAGCAGGAAGAGGCGCCGGTCGTGGCCACGGGCCGCCCGGCGAAGGAGACAGGACGCGTTGATCATCTCGGCGTCGATGCCGATCAGTTGTCCATCCACGTCCACGATGTGCCGAAGCTCGATGCCACCCAGGTTCACGACCGAATCTCCTATGCGATCCACGATCGTGACATTCGCATGCAAGGATGTCAGAACCTGTCACCCACTCGTGCGATGACACGAATGATCTCGCCTTTCGCCATGGACGTCATCTGCGCGTTCGGTCGGACGCTTCCCGGTTCAAGCCGCCATGGCAGAATTTGGAGGTTATCAATCATCGAGTCGGGAGGGGTGGTGCGGCGAACCGCGACCCGAGTCAGAACGCATTGCCCCCATGTTCGCGCAGCAGGCACAACGCGTTGACCAGCGTCATCTCTTGTACAGTCCGGCACGGCGTCTCGAGCAGCAGTGGGCTGGCGAAGACGACCGCCGATGCCTGCGCGCGAGAAACGGCGACATTGATGCGATTGAGCGAGAACAGGAAAGCGATGTCGCGCGGTAGTTCCTCGCCGCTCGAGGTGGTCATGGAGACGAGACACACCGGCGCCTCCTGACCTTGGAATCGATCGACCGTGCCGACGCGGACCGCGGGCGGCAGCGCCGCGCGTAATGCGTTGACCTGCGCGTTGTAGGGCGCGACGACCAGGATGTCGGAATGATGGACGATGCGGGATACGCCGTCGCGACCGCGATAGGTCGCACCGAGGATCCGGGTGATCTGGTCACGAATGGCCTCGATCTCCTCGGGGCTGACCTGCGATCGTCCCGTATGGGTAATGGTTCTGACGCCGGCACCGATCATAGACATGCCGTCGAGGGCGGTCAGCGTCTGCATCCCCGCTGCCTCGTCGGACTGCAGCCTTTCCTCGTAGACCGCTGCGGAGATGTATCCGCACACCGCCGGATGCATGCGACGGCTGATCGGCATGAAGATGCCGCGATCGCCCGGGACGATGCGGTGCCCGTCGATGAGGTATTCCAGGCATGATTCGCCGCTGCGACCGGGATGCGTACCCTGGAGGGGTTGCGGCAGCTGCATGGGGTCACCGACGAGCACGATGTTCCGCGCGGCGCGAGACATGGCCATGATGTTGGCGAGCGAGACCTGCCCCGCCTCGTCGACGATGAGATGATCGAACTCGGGGGCGGGATATCGGGCGAAGTGCCACGCGGTGGCGCCGACGACGTGGGCGGCGGCGATCTCGGGCGTGTCGTTGTCCGAAACCATGACGATGCCCGGATGGGTGTCCTCGTCGCCATCACCGGTCGATTTCTGGGCGATCCGGCAGGGTATGCCTTCCGCTGCAGCACGTGCAGCGACCGCCTCCAGCAAGTTGCCGATCGCCTTGTGGCTGTTCGACGACACGGCGACGCGGCGACCGGATCGAACCAGGTTCACGATGGCAAGTGCGCTGACGTAGGTCTTGCCGGTGCCGGGCGGCCCCTGGATCGCCAGGATCGTTCCGTCCATCGCCGCGATCGCTGCTGCGGTCTGGGCTGGCAGATCGCCATCGGGATCGATCACGCCGCCAGGCCGGGGGCCATCGAGGAAGCGGGGCTGGGCCTGGGACAGCAGCTGCTCCACCGGTCGCGCCCGCACGTCGTTGGCGATGATGGCGTCGGTGACCGCGGCGATCGCGGTGCGCAGGGTGCCGTTCGCGATCGGTTTGGCCGGGATCAGGTCCAGGTGATCGGGCAAGGGCCCCTTGGAGGTCGAACGACGCAGCACCAGCGTGTTGGCGTCGGTATCGATCGAGCGCAGGTCGATGTCCTCGGGCATCGCCGCCGGCTTGATGCAAGGCTTCTTGCCCGAGCGCAGCTTCGTCTCCTGCGGCGGGAAGCGGTAGGTCCGCTCGAACGACTTGGCCGTGACCTTAACCGGCGGTGCGATCGCCTCCAGCCCCTGGATGCATTCGAGGTCGTCGATCAGTTCCTCGCTCTCCTGCGCCAGGCGATCGAAGATCGCCCACCATGCTGGCTTGTCCTCGCGCTTGTGGAAGAAGTTGAGGTCGAGCAGCAGATCGGCGACCGCGTCGCCGAGGCGCGCCCGCACGGGTTCGAGGCGGAAGCGCAGCGCCTCGATCTCGGCGTCCTCGGCATCGACGTTGGACAGCGCGCCGGCGTTGGGAACGTCACCCAGCTGCGGCCAGGGCATATCCGTCGGGCGGACGTCGCGGACGAGCCAGTCGCGCAGCAGCTGGGTCGAGATGCAGTCGGTGCGATTGTAGTCGTGGATCTTGGCGAGCAGGTCGTCGTCGCCGGTTTCCCGCCACTTCTCGTAGAAGACGACGCTGGCACCAGCGGTCGCGACGTCGGCGTCGCGCTTCTCCATGTAGAACGCTTCGAGGTCCTTGATCGAATAGCCCTTTTCCGAAGCGATCAGCGCGCCGGACACCACCTTGAACAGATCGACGAAGCGCCGCTCGCGCTGGAGCTGATCCATCGCCGCCTCCCCGACGCGGTGCTCGGCCGTGAGGCGGCGCAACGCCGCGATCTCATAGTTGGCGTAGTGGTAGATACGGGCCCGGGGGTGGCGGCGGAGATGGTCGACGAGGAAGTCGAGCAGTTCGGCGACGGCGCGCCCCTCCGCCTCGCGGTCGTGCGCCCAGAAGGCGCGGAAGGTCCACTCGCCTGCTTCGCGGTACCAGATGCCGTGAAGGTATTCGAGGCCGCCCTCGTGGTAGGGATCGCCCTCGATGTCGTAGAATATGTCGCCGTCATCCTGCTCGGGCAGCAGGCCGAAGCCCTTGCCTGGCACGAAGTCGCGCAGATGGAAGCCGGGCGGTCCGCCGGCGCGACGCTTCATCTGTAGATGTGCCTGGATGCGGAGGCGTTCCTGCGTCTCGGGCGCCAGCCTGGGTATCCTTTCGGCATGGCTGGCGAGTCCGGTCAGCGTCGTGATGCCCGCCGCCTCGATCTTCGCGCGCTGTATCTTTGTTATGCCGGCCACGAGCGCGAGGCTGTCGTTGCGGTCCCATTCTTCTCGGCAGTGGTTCTTCCATCTGCAGAGCGCGCATGCCGACACCGGTTCCGGCCGGGTGACGGGACGTTCGCGAAGGAATGTCTCGAACACGGTGCGGGCGTGCCGCGCGTAGGCGGACACCTCGGCGAGCCGCACCGTGAAGCGCGAGCCGTCGCCCAGCTGCAGATGCGCCGCCTCGGGTTGGGCGCCCTGCACGGCGGCGATCAGGTCCGAATAGAGGGCCAGCTGGAGGACGTGCTTGGGGTCGGGTTTGCGCTTCAGCTTCGTGTCGACGACCTCATATGAAAACGGGCCGAGGCCGGACGGGCGATCGACCCGTTCCAGGAAGTCCGAGTATCCCCCCAGGCGCCACCGAGGAGCGCGCCCTGGAACACCACGTCTGGCCCGGCCAGCAGTGCCTCGCGCGTTAGTTCCACGGACCGTTCCAGCGGGATCCCGTCCTTCGGCACCTCGACCACCGAGCGGCCGGATCGCTTCAGCTCCGCGAGGAAGGCAAGCTCATGGTCATCGCCCTGACGCTGGAGCAGTTCCGCCTCGTCGCCATCGGCAGCGGGAGTGATGTCGCGGAACTCCATGTATCGGAGATCGAGCGTGGTCGCGTGGCGGCAACCCTTGAACCGCATGAGGTCCGAAGCCGAAAGCCTGATCTCGCCGTCCTGCAGTCGCATCGGTCGTTCCCCTTCGAGCCTATTCAGCGCACATAGGGGTGACAGAAGCTGTCGTGGAGTCGCCATGTCGTTCGCGAAGGGTCAGGATCTGCTGCGTCTGGCTATGATGGCGACGCGGCGGCGGGGTGTGTCGCTGATGGAGATCGAGGAGGAGTTCGCCTGCTCGGAACGAACCGCTCAGCGGATGACGGACGCCTTGCAGGCCGCGTTCCCGCAAACCGAGCGCCGCGTCGATGAGGATCGTCGCGCACGATGGCTTATCCCGGCGCGCGCCATCGCGCCGCTGCTGACGCCGTCGGCCGACGAACTTGTCGCCCTCGCGGAGGCGATCGCCCAGCTCGATATGGCCGGGCTCAGGAAGGAGGCGGCGCATGCGCGCGGTCTCGAACGCAAGGTCCGCGCGTTGATCCCCCGGAGCAGGGGACGCGGCTGGACGTCGATACGGAGGCGGTTCTCGAAGCGCTCGGCCATGCGGCGCGTCCCGGTCCGCGGCCCGCCGCGGATGAAGGGGTGGTCGAGGCGATCTACGAGGCGCTGAAGGGGCCGAACCTGCTACGGATCATGTATCGGCGACGGGACGAGGACGAACCGCACGAGAGGGTGGTCGCGCCGCACGGTCTCCTTCTCGGGGTGCGCCGCTACCTCGTCGCCCGCGACACCGCCAAGGGTCCGCAGGCTAACCTGCGGCACTACCGGGTGGAGGAGATCCAGCGTGCGGACCTGCTCGATGGCATGTGCGAGATCGATCCCGGGTTCAGCCTGAAGCGCCACGCCGAGAAGGGCTTCGGCTCCTACGAGAGCGCGGACGAGTTCGGCGAGGTGGTCTGGCGGTTCACATCCGACGCGGCCGCGCATGCCAGGCGGTTCGTCTTCCATCCGACGCAGACGACTGAGGAGATGGCCGATGGCTCGCTGATAGTGCGGTTCATGGCATCGGGTCATCTGGAGATGACATGGCACCTATACGCATGGGGTGATGCGGTCGAGGTGATCGCCCCTTTGGCCTTGCGGGAGATGGTGGAGGGACACCGGCGGCGGTTCCCAGCGCTACCATGACCGTTCACCGCTGTACTCGATGCGCCGAGATATAAAGGACATCAGCTCATCGGCGTTGATCGCAGTGCCGACCCGTCCGCCGGGCCGAAGGTCAGTGACGCCGCAGATCCACGATCTTCGCGTCTGACCGTTGGCCATAATTTCCGTTCCATTCCTCGATGGCACAGACAGACTATAGGTCATGATCGACCAGCTCCGTTCGGCGCGTGGCGCCTACTTCTCCCGCCGTGTGAAGCGGATCACCAAGAAGGCGGTTCGTGCGATGTTCGATGAGTTGCTTGCGGATGCCGTAAACGCTGCGCGGCCGGTGTTTCGCATTGAGCGGAACCTGGACGGTGACGCTCGCTATTCGGCGCTCTGCTTCGCCCACGACCGCCCGGTGCCATTCCTGGATGAGGGCAGCGGCAAGGTCGACCGGGTGCACGGGTTCCTTCTCATGGTCGAGATCGGCACCACCGTGGCGATCCTCAGGTCGGGGCTCGATGCGACGGCGGCGTTCCGGAAGGCATACCTCGCTCCCATCGGGCGTCGGCGCGTCGAGACGGCCATCGCGCGGCACGATGCGGTATTCGAGCGCCTGAGTCTCCGCAATATGACGACGTCGAGGCTGGCGTTGCGATCGAAGACGCTCGAGTCGCAAGACCTCGAGAACGCGATAGCCTCGGCCAGCACCGGCCGATTCATCCCGCAGAACTACCGTGTGCGGCGCGATGGGGAGCTACACCGCGACACCCAGTACCGGCCGGATCGCGATGCGTGCCGAGAAGGCGGATCTCGTCGGCGCGATCGCCTGGGTTCGTGACATCGTCGACCTCCTAGCGGACGGCGCCGACGCATCGGCCTTCATCACCCGGTTCGCGCGCCCCGCGGACCTCGACGGCATCGCGACGGGTGTGCTGCCGACCTACTTCGCGGTGGACACCATGGCTCTGGCCGATGCGATATGGGAGGGCGACGAGCGCATCCGCCTCGTACGTGAGAACGGAGGTCTATGGCACGAACTGGGCAGGGCCGATGTGGACGCGATCATCGCAGACCTCGCTGGCAGTTTTGAAGTGCGGCCGGCGGCATCGCCAGGTCATCACGACTTGCTCGATGAGGCTGGCGTGGTTGCGGGCGCCTTGAGGTTCAACAAGGCGAGGATCGCGCTCAGGGGCTGGAGCGTCCGCTTCTGGCAGGTGTCTTCGTGGAGGATGCGTCGTTCGGCGTCGGCCAGGATCCGAAGCGGGTCCCCATCGTCCGCCACATCGATGCCGAGGACATGTTCGTGGTACTCTTCAGCGATCACGCGCTGGCCTACGTCCAGGGATCGTTGTTCCGGGACGAGGACATCGTCGGTGGAGGTACCACGTTTATGCGCCACTTGATCGCCGAGCCCGCACTCGCCGCGACGACCAGCGAGAAGGAGGATTTGCGGTCGGACAGACGCAATTCTCGCCGGGGTCGGTGTTCCGGACCGTCGTGGATACGATCGCGCGGGAGGACGTCCTCGTCTGCGACGACCTGGGCGACGAGTGGGCGGACTTCATCGGGGTGGCGACCGCGACCACCCCGGTGACGATCAGCTTCTACCACGCCAAGCATGGCGCGCCGTCCCTGAGCGCATCCGCCTTCCACGATGCCGTCGGGCAAGGGATCAAGAACCTCGGACGGCTGGGCATGGCGGGCGACAGGATGACGTCGAAGCATGACGGTTGGGACGCGGCATATGCGAACGGCGGCGTCGTCACGGACATCCGGAAGCGGATTCGCGGCAGCACGCGCGACGAGGTGGCCGCCAAGATCGCCGACGCGACTGGGGCACCGGACGTCCAGCGGCGAGTGCTCATCGTGACATCGTCTCTCAGCCGGATGGATGTGGAGGCCGCGTTCGCGGCGGTAAGAGCGGGCGGAGCGCCGAGGCCGCACTTCGTGCAGCTGTACTGGCTTCTTGCAGGTTTCTTCTCGTCGTGTGCCGAGATTGGTGCCGTCGGGTTCGTTGTTTGCCGGCCCTGATTGGCGCTGCATTCGGAGTGTCCGGGAGCATGATGTCCTGCCGGAACTAGCGCAATGTCGATCGGTGGCATTTCGAACCACACGGTTTGGAGCGCTATCGCGACTATCCCAGCCTGGCCGGTGTGCCTGGTCGGTCGTAGTGGCATGGTGGGTGCGCGCTGCAGCCGATCACGGTCGCACCCCTTCGTCTATCCGGTCCGCCAGTTCGCCTGTTATGCAGACCGGGCATTGCCACAGCCTTGTTCCATCGACGCTCTCGAACCGGACGTCGTCACCTGCGAGATCGCATAGTTCCGCGATGTAGCGGGACGGCTGATCGCGATCGTAGAGCAGGAACGTGCCGCGGCTGGCCCGGGTCAGCGCGACGTAGAACAGTCGTCGCTCTTCCGCGTACTCGAACGTCTCCGGGCGTGGGATCACGAGGTTCAGCAGCTCGTCGTCCTCGATGCGGCTTGGTACCCCGTAGTCGCCCTCGCTAACGTCGAGCAGGATCGTGTAGTCCGCTTCCAGGCCCTTCGAACTGTGGAAAGATTTGCCGGTCACGACGATGTTAGCGAACTCTGGAGAATTACCGTGAAACGGGTTGAGCAGGTTGTAGCGCCACAGCACTAGCACCTTCAGCTTCTCCCCATCGTGGCGCCGCCACTGTTCGGCGTTCCCCGACAGGAAGGTGTCCAGGCGGTCGAGAACCCTATGGCAGGCATCGGCGAATGCTGACTTGTTCTTACCCGCCTTGACCGGGATCGCACGGATCGAGCGCGGAATCGCCTGACGCGAGGACCGCACCGTCTTCTTCAGCTGCGCCGGGTTCCGCTGGATGAAGGACGCGGCCGCGTCGGCCAGCATCTGGTTGCAGCGGTACGTGCGCTCGAGCCGCCCCTGCCACGACGCCCCGAAGTTCGTCTCGAACTGGGTGAAGATCGTGAGGTCGGAGCCGGTGAAGCGGTAGATCGACTGCCAGTCGTCGCCGACGGCGAACAGCTTCGTGAACGGTTTCTGATGCTTCAGCGCCTTGATCAGCTTGGCGCGGGGATCCGATATGTCCTGGAACTCGTCGACGAGAATGAGCGAGAACGGGCTGCGGTAGCGACCGGTCTCGACCATTTTGACGGCATCTCCGATCATTGAGTCGAAGTCGATGCGACGCTGCTGATCCAGCCTGCGCGTGTAGGCGTCCGTGATCTTCGTAATGACCCTGGCGAAGCGCTCGGCGCGGTTGCGGTCGTGCAGCGACTTCGCCTTCTCCAGCAGCATGTCCAGGGTGAGGTCGCTTGCGCGGATGTGCTTGATGCAGACACCGATGATCTTACGGTAGTGGGCCAGCACGAGCGGGGCCGCCGCCCTCAGCGTATCGTCGGCCGACCTTTCGGCCAACTGGATCCCCCGATCGACGAGTTCGTCGCGCAACCGGTCCAGCAGGGAGCCGTCACTTGCCTGCGCCGAAGTGGTTTCGAAGAGATCGGCACCGATCCTGGCGTATCCGGCGCGCTTCAGGTTCGCATGCTCGACGTAGTTCTCGAACGGCGACGTACCGTTGGCGTTGATGGCGAAGTGCTCGTGGAGGGTGCCCGTCGCCGGGTAGTAGAAATCCGGTTTCAGCCAGCGTGGGCTTCCATCCTCGTCCATGGTCTGGGTCTGGCGCTCATACTGGAAATCGACGGTGTGCATCCATAGCCAGTTGGCGATGCGCATTTCCTCCAGCGATTGCACGTAATCGCCCGAAAGGGTCGCGATCGCCTTTGGGCGCTTGCCGTTGTTGTCCGCCATGTAGTCGCGGTATTCCTCGGGCGTCTTGAATTCCGCCGGCGGTATGTGCGCTTTCGGGTACAATAGGAGGATCTCGACCCAAAGCCTGCGGAACTCCTCATCGTTCTCGACTAGATCCTTGATGATGCCATCGACGAAGCGCGCCTCGCCAGTCGCGCTCTCGACCCAGTTCACCATCTGCGGGGGCCGTCCTTCGACTTCCTTTATGATGCTCAGCCCGAGCGCGTGAAAGGTGGTGACCCGGCATTTCAGATCGCCCGACTCCAGTCCAAGTTGCTTGGCGATCCGCACCTTGAGTTCCTCGGCCGCCGGCTTGCCGAATGCCATGACGAGTATCTCGCCTGGTTCGTGCAACTGCTTTTCCAGCACGTAGGCGACCTTGCCCACCATCGTGGCCGATTTTCCTGAACCGGCTGACGCGACGAGGAGATTGCTATCCTCAAGCCGAATGCACGCCTCGCGTTGCTCGTCCGAAAGAGGGAATTCGCCGAGACCATCGAAGAAAGGCCGGAAGGCGTTTAGCTCATGGGTGACGAACGCTTCGTTGTACTTCGTGCGCGCATCGGGATCGGTGAGCAGGCCGATCGCATTCGGCAGATGGCGCCGTACCGTGGCGGGGATCAGCGCAGCATCAAACAGGGGATGGGACAAGGCCCGCGCGGCGTTTCCCGGCACGGCGGCGATGGCGCGGCCGATGTCGGACTGCGCTAAATACTGCCGATGGGCGTCGACCATGCCGCCAACGATCCTGTCGACCTCGCGCAATTGCTCCTTGTCGTCATCGATCAGACTGCCAAGGTGACCATTCACGAATGCGAGCAGGTCGTCCCGAAGACGTCGAGCGGCATTGCCTGTCAGACCGGTCAGCGCCTCAATCCGTGACGACGTCCTGATTTCAACGGTATGCCAAAGCAGCGCCTTCGAAGTGTCGATGGCGGTGATGTCTAGGCACGCGATCTCGTCACCACCAAGCATCATGCGAGCGTCATGTCGGCTATCGAGAGCCAGTTTCCAGGCGCCGCCGCCGAACATGCGGGCCCAGATGCCCGGACGGTAGGTCTGGGCACGCCCCAGCATTTCTATCGCCTACCGCGGCTTGGTCACAGGATGGTCCCCGCGCGCAGTCCTGCCGCGTCGACACGCGTGGTCCAGGAATTCGCTGAGCCCCTCGGCCGGACCGGTCTCGGCACGGTAGATCACGCTTCGACCGATCTTCTCCGACGAGACGAGGCCCGCTCGTTCGAGGATGGCTAGGTGGGCGCTCATCGTGTTCGGCGTCGTCCCGATGGCGGTGGCGATGTCGCTCGACGCCATTCCCTGGGGCAGCGCATCGACGAGCGCGCTGAACGCCGCGAACCGGCTCGCCTGCGACAGCGCCGACATGACTTGAAGGGCATGCATCTTTTCCACTCCACGGTTCTATGCGGGCGCCGCCCCCATGCAAAGCACTCCCTCATATCGTTAGCACGGCGCTAACGCTACAATAATTCGCGAAGCGTTGTATTATTTTGTTTCGGTTCCATATTCGGTGGCGCCGGCGCCTTTCGCCTCCGCCGGCCCGACGGACATCGGCGACGATGGAGTGACATATGAACGCGATTGCCGCCGAGCGCATCGACGCCGGCCATGGACCCGAAGTAGGTATCGCCGCCCTCGAAAAGAAACCGATCGGACGCATCGGAGCGCTGTTCCCCGATCCGCTCGATGACGACGCCGACGACGACGAGGTGGTCGTGACCACGCGACGCGCCATCGGCCGCGTCGCCCTCGTGGCGACCGAGACCGCGAGCCGGTTCCAGCGCGAGGCGGTCGGGCACGATCCGATGAGCTGGATGTTCTCGCCGCGTCGCGTGTTCGACGGTGCCGCCGCCATCGACGCCTGTCGCGACCGCGACGCCTGCATGCGCGGCATCCTCGTCCACGGTCTCGGGCTCGGTCTGGATGTCGAGCGATCCGCGGTCGACGCGCTGCTCGCGAGCGACGGCGAGGACGACGACTTCGACGAGAGCGAGTTCGACTACCTTTACGGGGGCGGTGCCGGTGCCGGGGGATCGAGCCAGAGCGACCGCGACGCCGTCGCCCGCTCGACACGCCTGCGCCTGTTCACCGCGACCATCGCGGAGACGCGCGAGAATCGGATGCTGCAGGCGTTCCACGCCTCGGTGGCGCGGAGCGCGGCGGAGGTGCGCGCGCGTCTGGCCGGGCGCTTCGGCCCGGACCTCGCCGATGCGGCGGACATCCGCCTCGGCATCCATCCTTCGGCACCGCTCGTGATCGCTCTGGTGCCGAGCCCCGTGGCGGCGATGATCGTGCAGATGGGCGAGGACTGCGCGTCCTCGGCGGCGCGCACCTTCGCCGTCGACATCCAGCAGGTGATCCAGGCCTGACGGGTTGGCGATGACGGTGTGAGTGCAACTTCGGCCAAGATCGCCCGGCGATCGCTGACCGAGATCGCACCGTCCATCCAACCCCAGCGCTGTTCAGCACGGGGAGACTGACATGAATCTGCAAGTCGAGGTCGGCCGCCCCGCGGCCGGCAACGGGGACGCGCGCGTCCTCCATCCGCTCCGCCTGCACGAGGGTCCGACCGGTGACGGCGTCGGTCGCGGTCGTCACGTCGGCGTCGCGCTGGACGTTGAGACCACCGGGCTCGACCCGGCCACGGGCAAGATCATCGAGCTGGCGATCCGCCGGTTTCGGTACGACGCTGACGGCGTCATCACGGACATCGACGAGGCGTTCGAATGGCGGGAGGATCCGGGTGATCCGCTCCATCCCGACATCACCGCGCTCACCGGGCTTACCGACGCCGACGTGGCGGGTCGCGAGATCGACACCGACGACGCCACCCGGCTGCTGAGGTCGGCCAGCTTCGTCGTGGCGCACAATTCGGTCTTCGACCGCCGCTGGATCGAGAACCGCCTGCCGGACGCGCGCGGCCTTAGCTGGTGCTGCTCGATGCGCCAGGTCGACTGGCGCGCACGCGGGTTCGACGGCCGCGTCTTGGGGTATCTGCTACTGCAGTCGGGCTTCTACCACTGTGGCCACCGCGCCAGTTCGGACGTCGACGCGCTGATCCAGATGCTGCGCGGACGCGACGCCGAAGGGCGCACCGCGCTCGCTGAGATGATCGAGCGCGGTGGCAGGTCCAGCTGGCTGGTCCGTGCCCGCGGGGCCGCGTTCGACGTCAAGGATCAGTTGCGCGCCCGTGGCTATCGCTGGTTCGCCGACATCAAGATGTGGGCGAAGGAGGTCGATGACGACGACCTCGTCGGCGAACAGTTCTGGCTCGCCGCCAACGTCTACGCGGTCGAGGCCAACGCCAAGGCGCTCTGTCCCGAACTCGTCCGCATCACCCCGAGAACACGGTTCGCCTGAGCGAGCAGGATCGCACCCCGGACCAAAATCGAAGGAGAACATCATGCCCGGCAAGAAGAAGAGCGCGTCACCCAAGTCCAACAGTTCGGCGCTGACACCGATAACCGGCACGTCACTGGCGCCCATCCTGGAGTCGCCCCGAGCCTTGGCGAAATTGCCGGGCGACGGCGGCAGCGTCGCCCGCGAGCACGGCGTCACCCTCGTGACCGACCGCCCATACGCGACCAGCGACATGACGATCCCGGCAGCCGAGATCTATTTCGTCGATGGCGCCAAACCGCGCGGGACCGGCCCGTGGCTTGGCGAGGCCGATAAGGTCGCCTGGCGGGATCCGGCCAGCGGGTACGAGTGCATCATGCTTCGCGACAGGAAGGAGGCGTACCTCAGCGGCTACGTCGGCGTTCCCGAAGGGCATCCGCTTTGGGGATGGGACCAGGACGCCGTCGCGCCGGACCTCGGCATCGAGGTGCACGGCGGACTGACCTATTCGCGCATCTGCGACGAGGACGGTCCGTCGCCGCAGCGCGGCCTCGTCATGGAGTCCCGCCGCATCTGCCACGTGCCGGTGACGCCGAAGATGTGGGAGCCGCTGAGGCACGGAAGCGAGTATCGCGTCGAGAGCGGCGGGCACGTCTGGTGGTTCGGCTTCGACTGCAACCACCTCTACGACCAGGTCCCGATCCCCGATGGTCGCCCCCGGTCGTTCCTGGCGGCCGAGACCGCGGCGGTCTATCGGGACGACGCCTACGTGGTGCGGGAGGTCACGAACCTCGCCGCCCAGTTGCGCGCCATCGCCGACGGGAAGCCGGTCCAGCCGCGCGAGGGTCCGCCGCTTCCGGCTATCGGCCTCGATCCGCGGAAGGGGGCTGACCATGGTGGATCGCAACCGTGCCGGCGTGGACCTGCCGTGGGGCTGGTGGCTGCGCGCAAACGGCTCCAAGCTGGAGGATGAGCAGGGACGCACCTTCCGCAGCGTCCGCGATGCGTTCTGGAACGGGCGGATGGACTTCCCCGACATCCATTTCGCCCCGGAGCAGCACGAGCTGCTGTTGCGCGTACTGACCTCGATCGACGACCCGTGGACCGGAACCATCGAGCGCAGGCATGACCTGTTCGACGGCGATATGGCCATGTGGCGATTCTACATGTGCTGGCTTTCCAGCATCGGCCTGCTGGAGACCGCTGACAGATTTGGGCGTCCGGTCAGTTGCCTGGAGGCACCGCTCAGCACCGAGGGTCGATCGGTCATGCTGATGCTGCAGGCGACGCGCGAGCCGGAATGGGAGGATCTGCCCCTGCCGGAAGTCGTCGACGCGGTTGTGGCGCGAGGCCGAGGCTCGGCTCACGAGGATCGCGACCGCGCGCTTCGCTCCTTCGAGCAGGCCATCGGTCGCCGCCGCCATCTCTTCGCACGCGAACAGGTCGGGCGAACGCATCTCGTCACGCTGACCGGCATGGCGGCCGGCGCCGGCGTGCGAATGCCGACCCTTCGCGTCTCGTGGTCGACGTCGTTCACGGATGCCGAGGTCCGCGACGACTTCTTCGGCTGGTTGGCGACGCGCGTGCACCGTTGGGACGACTGGGGTGAACTCGCCCACCGCAGGGGATCGGACGTGCTCACGCAGCACCTCCTCGGCCTGATCGTGGCGTCGCATGCGCCGGGAGGTGAAGCATGATCGCCGATATGAGCATGGCCGAACTGACCATCGCCGACGAGCGGACGCTCGCCCGCGACGCGGCCGGAGCCCGGGCGCGCAAGGAGGGTCTGATGCTCGACCGTTTGGTCGAGACTATGCGCCTTGCGAGCTTCCGCTCCTACCTGGTCGCTACGGTCCACTCCATGTCGGCGATCGTGCCTGACGTGCTGGCCATGGCCGGGTCTGACGTCGGGTCCGCGCTGCAGCGGATCCGGCCCGGCCACCGGTGGCCGGGGAGCACGATGGTGCGCAAGGTGCGGCGCCGTCCGCAGTCCCCGCCATTGTTTCGCCGGGTCGCCCCGTCCCCGTCGTTCGCCAACCCCGGCACGTCTACCTATCCCCTGACGCCGCTGGTCGGTGACGCGATCATCTCGGAAGGAGCACCGGGAGAGTGGATCGAAGCGTCCATCCTGGGTGACTCCCTCGAGATCGTCCTGCGCAGCGATGGCTACGAACTGTCGACCCATGCGGGTGCTGCGCATCTGAAGCTGGCGGGATCGTTGCCCGCCACCGTCACGGTCGCATGCGTCGGGCGTCCGCTCGTCGAGGTCGTGGATCATCCGCTTCTGCGCGCGGGTGGTTTCGTGATCGAGCGGGCGGCGCAGGTCGCGGGTTCGACGCGGCTTTCATTCGACGTCGGCCGGGTCGACATCGAGATGCCGTGGCGACCCTGACCAGCGACCCGGAGGGGGCACGGTGGTTCGGCACGATCGGTCCGGCCAATGACCGTGCGGAAACTAGCCGGCCAAGTGCAGGATACCTTTGATTTGCTGCAGGTGGGCGGCTCGGCTCGTTGCCGAGCATCATTGTCGATCCACGGTGAGTTCGATCGATGTTTCGTCACAACCCGCATCCCTATTGGGATCGACGACGAACGATGCCGTCTCGCCTCTCGACAGTCGCTTCGTGAACGAGAACGGCAGATCCCCGTCGACAAGCGGCGCGCGTATCCCATTTGCTTCCGCAATGATCCCATTGCCGCACCTTGCTGTGATCTGGAACTTCCCGACGAACCGATAGTCGCCGTCCCGAGGCGCGATGAAGGTGACACCGGCAGTCTCGCCGTTCGGTCCGGGGTGAAAAAGGGTCTGCCCGTTGACGAATCTCATGCCCAAGTAGGTGAATCCCGGGACGATCCACTTGGTCGCGGTTGAGCGGGTCATACGGCCGCCCAGTCCACCTGAGCTGATATATACGAAGTTCAGCGGATCGGCTGCCTGACCCTGAGCGAATACGTTGGCGGCCTCGATCAGTCCATTAAGGCCGCTGGCTCGCGGACCCGGACGGGCGGCGGGCTTCAAACGGAGTTGCGGGGGTTGCTGTCCGAGCGGATCCATGTCGCAGATCTCTTCTTCGGAAGGCCGGCGGTCCGAGCTTCTACGGATATCCTATTGGCGGTGTTGACTTCCGATCCTACAACCTCGGCGAGAGGGGGCACTGACTTGAACGATGACGAGCAAACCGTGTCGGCGTCTGAACTCGAAATCAACGAGGTCGAGCCGGTTGTCGATCAGGCCGCGGCCACGGCTATCTCAACCGGGGATGAGATTCAGATTCTCAAAGATGCAGGCGATCTCACAAGCACGGTGGCCTTCGTCAGCGACATACCTGAGCCCGCCTATGATGCAGCTATGGGTGATGGGCAGCCGGCAACCGGAGTGACCGACACCCGCTCCACCCGGGCGAGACGTTGGACCCGGCTGGAGTCGATCACCGTCCGGAACTTCAAGGCGACGCAGGACGCCGTCATACCGCTCGGGCAGGTGACAATCCTTGTCGGCCCGAACGGCTCGGGCAAATCCTCCGTTCTGCAGGCGGTTCACTGGGCCGCACGCTCGGCGAGCTACATCGCCCACCGGAACACCACGGAGATGATCTCGTTCGAGCGGCTCGACTACCTGCCGAGTAGCGAGCCACTGCGCACCGCCCACAAAAGCGAACTCAAGACGGACAAGACTTCGACCCCGGTGGAGGTGATCTTCGGTCACGTTCCGATCGGCGAGGAGCGTTCGCAGGCGACGGTCAGGATCCGGGCGGCTCGCAACCGTGGCGGCATCACCGCCTACATGGAGGGCGGCGCGGCGGTGACGCCATACAAGCAACGCGTCCAGTTCATAACCGCCTACATACCCGGCCTGGCCGGACTGTCCGAACGCGAGAGCATCCTGGCGCAGCCGTCCCTCCGCAGGCAGGCGGCTAGCGGCGACGCCGGCGGCGTGCTGAGGAACATCCTGCTCAGCCTGCGCAGCCGACGCGTTACCGAGACCGACGGAAACGGTGGCGTGGCGCGGCTCGATCAGCTGAACGCCTACATCGGCACCGTGCATCCCGGCATTCAGGTCGACGTGTCGTTCGACGAGCGCGAAGACTATCACATCTCGGCCACGTACACGTCTCCGGGCCTCGGCAATCAGAACCGGCCGCTGGAGACCGCGGCCACCGGCCTGCTGCAGGTCATCCAGATCTTCGCGTATCTGATTCTCTTCGAGCCGAAGATCATGCTCATCGACGAGCCTGATGCCCATCTGCATCCCGACAAGCAGGAGAGGCTCATTGAGGCGCTTGAGCTCGCGGCGGCGGATACGGACACCCAGATCATTTTGACCACGCACAGCCCCCACATCGCGCGGAGCGCAAGCCGGCGGTCAAGCTGGTATGGATGAACGACGGCCGGATCGAGACGGACGACGGCGAGGCGATCCGTCGCCTCCTAGGTTGGGGAGGCCTCGACAAGTCCGCGTTGTTCTTCGTCGAGGATGAGGACGACACGGCGCTTCGTGCGATCCTGCGTCAATGGCCCGAACTGTCCCGGCAGCTCGCGGTGTGCCGCTGCTTCGGCATCGAGAACCTGCCGAAGGACAAGCTGCTGAACGGCTTGCTCGTGGACGGACAGCTCAAGATCAAGGCGATCATTCACCGGGACGGCGACTTCATGTCGCCGGACGAGGCAACTACGTGGGCCGAACGCTTCAAGACGGACGGCGCGTTTGCATGGGTTACGGCCGGATGCGACGTCGAGGCCTACTTCTGCGCTGCCGCCCACCTCGTGGCCATCTATGGTGTAGATGAGGCTGTCGCCGAAGGCTGGCGTGTCGCAGCGGCCGCCAAGGTCGGGCAGGCAAAGGACACGTTCTTCGCCAAGCGGAAGGTGGTCAACTGGGAACTCTTCCCCAACGGCGGTTCACCGAGTTCGGACGCGCTGTGGGATGCGGCCGGCGGCGCCCGGCCGGAAACCGTCAAGGGTAAGAAGCTCTTGGCGGCCTTGAAGGTCGTCGTGAAGGCCGATGGTCACGACGACAAGCTGCTGAACTCCTATCGCATCGTGCCTGGTCACGAAGTAGCGCCTGATCTTCGGCAACTGCTGGAAGCGTGTCTGGCGCCAATGCCGGTCACCGCCTAATCGGAGCGTCGGCATCGCTGCTATGTAAAGCGAAGTTCTGCGCTCCGGTGGAGTCGGAAACGGCGTCACCGAGGCGGCTTCCGAGCATCATGGCGACGATCGCTACGGGGCAGCTGATATCGAGCCTGAAATCAGCGCCCCGGAGCGAGATGCTTATCGTCTGCTAGTCCAGCTACGTCGTCCCGGGAACTCCCGTGAATCGGCCAGGCATGAAGACATGTTCAATGTCGTCGTTGATGGCATACCGGTCCATGTTTGGCCCTCCATGGAATGGAGGGCTTGATCGTACGCCTGCGTCCGCGCACCTCGGCGCCGTGACTACGCCATCTTCCACGGACCAGCTGTTCTCTTTGCTAGTGGAGCCGTCGTGGCGTGACGCCCTGAGGGCTGAATTCGATCAGCCATACATGGCAGAGATAGCCAACGCCCTGGAGGCGGCTGAACTGTCTGCGGAGAGTGGCGACGCGAGGGTGGCGCCTTGCCGGTCCGACATCTTCAGGGCGCTGAACCTCGTATCGGTGGATAAGGTGAGTGCCGTCATAGTCGGGCAGGACCCGTATCCTAACCCCGGTGACGCCGATGGCTTGGCCTTCAGCGTGCGTCGCGACGCCAAGCTGCCGAGCGCTCTCTCCAAGATCCTGGCCGAGGCTCGGCGAGACCTTGGGTGGAACGGGAGGAAAAGTGGAAACCTGAAGCCGTGGGCGAAGTCGGGCGTGTTACTTCTCAACGCGGCGCTGACCAACCTCGTCGGCTACACGTGGGCGCATGGCGACCTCGACTGGCCGAGGTTCACTCGGGCCGTGCTTGGCGTCATGGCGCGGCGGGAACGCAAGACCGTGATCCTTCTATGGGGAGGCAAGGCTGGCGAGTTCAAGTCGGTCTTCGACGGCACCGACCACAAGGTGCTACTCTCGGACCACCCCTGCGCCAGCCGGAAGTTGGTCGAAGGCTCGACGGACGTTCCGTTCAACGGAAGCAAGCCGTTCAGCGCAGCCAACGCTTTCCTGAGGGATGAACGCCTTCCCGAGATCGACTGGTCCTTGCCGCCGGCTGGCCCACGTCCGGCCCGCGGGCGCCGTGACGCCTCGTCCGGGCAACGAGCGTCGACGAGGCGGCGGCGATCCTCCTAGCGCTTTCGAGAGCTGGGAGGAGACGACCCCGGGCGGGTCCAGGGGCTGACGGATAGGTCTTCGAAGCGCTCCGTTCTGAGGAGACCCTTGCTGACCGAGTAGGTCGTCGGGCACGATCCACTTCGATCATGCGGAGGAGCGGTTCGATGTTGACGATGAGTTCGGACCCGAAGGTCGTCGGTCATGGATTCGAGACATGGCGTCGAGCGCTCATAGAGACTGGCGTAAGGGACGGCCTACTATGGCGCCTGCCCGAGCAACGCATCGTCTTCCGCAACCAAGCTGACAACCGTAGCGAAAGTTTGGGCGAGCGGACGGCGCTTGGGACCGACCCGACGGGCGGTTACTGGGCCGTGCAGATCAACGAGGCCGACACACCAGGCAACGCTAACGTGACCACGGGAATCGCCGTCAACGAGCAGGGAGCGCCCTTCTTGATAAGGCAGGGGCGGCTCAATTCGCCCATCGCGGGTAATCCGCACATCCTGGAGGTTGACTTTCGTCGTCTCACAAACCTTGAACCGACCCCCGTCCTGAACGGCGATACCAGCGGGAAGAAGCGGGAGTGGCACATTGTCACGCGGCTGGACGTCGATGCGGAGGACATCAGGGATGCGACCGGCCGCTTCGTCGATCGCTGCGCCTTGGCGCGACTGCGCGACGCCGAGGTCGATGGCGATCTGCCGGACACCGCGCCTGTGGAGGGACTTGGGCGTGACGAGCAGGCTGAAGGCTACACCGTCGGGCCAAGGATCGCGGTCGATGCAAAGGAGGTGCGGCGGCTGCAGGGCGAGGTGTGGCAGCAGCTCGCCCTTCTCCTTCGTTCGGCTGGCATCCTGATCGACAAGCCGAGGCACGCTGCAGGCTACGAAGTAGACGCGGTCATTGCCGCGCCCGCCGGTGCCCTCCTAGTCGAGATCAAGACGGGTAATTCGGCCGCGGATGTCTACGGTGGGATGGGCCAGCTTCAGCTCTATCCAAGGCTTCTGCCGAGGCTTGGGGACCATCGACTCGTCCTGCTGCTCCCGGGCCTGCCTCAGCCGGCGCTCGTTCGCGCGATCGATGAATGTGGCGTTCTCCTCCACACCTACCGACGCCAGTCCCCAGATGCGTATGCCAAGGTGGAGTTCGACGATGCCTTCCTGGGTCTGTGTGGACTGGACTGATGAGATCCGACCATACGACGTAGAGCAGACCGATCATCGCCGATCTGCCCGTAATGGCCACGGTGGCGTCGCCCTGTGGCGCAGTCGGGTCGGGGCAGCGAAGGTGCCAAGTAGCACTTTTTCCGCTAACCGCTTTTCATAAGTAGCAATTTTCCGGCTAAGTCGCTATAAACGCTCGTGTCACTTGCGAAGTCCTTAAGTAGCAGTGTCACTATCTTTATAGCCCTTTTACAAGGGAAGCTCGGGTTCGACGGTTTTAAGCCGTTCGGATGGGCAGTCGTTCGGGTCCTGCTTGGGACGCTTTGGCTAGGGAAATGGCTCACCTTAAACCGTGCTAGCGGCATAGTCTGCATCGGGCATGGCGGATGGTGTCAGTCGAGAAACTCCCGGCTGAGCTGCGCTAAAAGTGTTTCGCGCGTACGAGTTTCACGCTCCCAAATCGTCAAAACTCGCCACCCGGCTTGGGAAAGTGCATGAGCCTTTTCCGCATCGCGCTGGATGTTCCGCTCAAACTTGGCGTTCAGAACTCCACGCGCGCCTTCGAGGTGCGTGCCGAAGTCGGTCTCGGCACCCCATTGCAAGGAACGATGCGGCTTCCAAAGACGGGAGCTCGAAATTCATGACAACCGTTGAAAGTGGAGGTTTCGACCCAAAGGTCCTTTGCTCTCGTACTATCACCCCGATCGAACACTCGACCGGGCCGTTTGGACCATGAGGTTTCGACGCCTCGACCCACGATTCGCTCGCGGGCCGTAACCTACTGTCCGACACCCCGCATGGTATGCAACTCACACACAGTCTTTTTGACATGGCGATTGCGGATCTCGAGCGATCGACGTCCTAGAAAAATTTGAAAAGGCCTAATCCGGGTGCTGCCTATCGCCGGCGTTAGAATGGCCCTGAAGCCATCCGCGGCTGAACAGGTTGTGGTAGACTTGGTGACCCTTTTCGCGCCTTATTGTCGCAAGTATCGCGAAGTGGGGGCGGAGATTGGCTACAGTACCGAGTATCGAGCAGGACGAGCCGACCGTTTCGGTATTCCAGAGCGACCTTCCCATAGATGAAAAGCTGGATCGCGCGCGGACCGAGCTGCTCGATCTCTCGGCGAGGAACCGTCTGCTCAACATGCCGCGCGCGGCGAAAGGCGCGAAAGCGGTCGAAGTCGTCGACGAGATCAGCAGCGAGATTTTCCGCATGCTCGTCGGTGAGGCGCGCCCTTTCTCGTTCCTCGCGGGCAAGGCGGCACCCGCCGGTGAGCAAACCGGCGAAGACGTGCCGCCGGAAGAGTCGGACGAGATCGCCGATCTCGCGCAACCCGAAGATGACGTCGCCGACGAACGCGGTGTCTACTCGCGTCACGTCGACACCCGTCTCCAGACCCGCCTGACGCCCAAGGGCCTGCAAAAGCGCCTGCTCGAGCTCTACTTCGATGCCCGCACGCTGGAGGAGGAGCAGGGTGTCAACATCCTCTATCTCACGCTGGGTGCGCTCAAGTGGATCGATCCGAATAACGCCGCGAACATCCGGTTCGCGCCGCTGGTGCTCGTGCCCGTGCAACTCGAGCGCGGCAATGCGGGCGAGAAATTCAAGCTGAGGATGCGGCAGGAGGATCACGCGTCCAACCTGTCGCTGGAGGCTTTCCTCGACCGCGCGCACGGCATCCGGCTGCCGACGTTCGAGGGCGGTGAGGATTTCGATCCGGTCGCCTATTTCAAGGACGTCGCCGAGGCCGTGTCGTCGAAGCCCGGCTGGGAGGTTCAGCCCGACGTCGTCGTGCTCGGCTTCTTCTCGTTCGCCAAGTTCCTGATGTACCGCGATCTCGATCCGCAGACCTGGCCGAACGGCGGCAAGATCACCGAGCGTGCGCTCGTCCGTGGGCTGTTGTCGGATGGATTCGAAGGCAGCGCGGGCATGATCCCCGAAGATGCCAATATCGATCCGTTCATCCCGCCATCCGAGATGCTCCACATCGTCGACGCCGACAGCTCGCAAGCGTTGGCGGTGCACGAGGTACGCCGCGGTCGAGACATGGTCATCCAGGGGCCGCCGGGAACGGGCAAGAGCCAGACGATCGCCAACATCATCGCGTCTGCGATCGCCGACGGCAAGACCGTGCTGTTCGTCGCGGAGAAGATGGCCGCGCTCGAAGTGGTCAAGCGCAGGCTCGACGCGACCGGCGTCGGCGACGCGTGTCTCGAACTCCACAGCAACAAGGCCAATAAGCGCGCGGTTCTCGAAGAGTTGCGACGGACGTGGGAACTCGGCGCGCCGAAGCATCAGGACGCCGGGAGCCTGCATGCCCGGCTGACGATCGCGCGCGACAGTCTGAACGGTCACGTCCAGCGGATGCACGCGCCGCATCCGGCATCCGGGCTGACCCCGTATCAGGTCATCGGCCAATTGAGCCGGCTACGGCTGGACGGTGAGAAGCCCGGCGATCTGACGCTGGTCGAGCCGGAAACCTGGTCCATCGATGGTTTCGCCGAGCGTCACAACGTGATCGGGGAGCTTGCCGAACGGATCACCCTGATCGGTCGTCCAGGCGAGCACGCGTGGCGCGGGGTCGGCTTGTCCTCAATCCTGTCGACGGAGGTCGAGCGGCTGGAGGAACGGCTTTCGGTGGTGATCGAGAAGCTCGTCGCACTCGACGGTGCGCAGGGCAGGCTTGCGGCCCGTCTGGAACTGCCGCCGATGTCATCGCTCGACGATGTCAGTGTCCTCGTCGTGCTGGCGAACCGGGTTGCCCAGGCGCCCGCGATCGAAGGTGCTGCACTCGCGGACACGGTTTGGAAGCATCGCTTCGACGAGATCGATCGGCTGCTCGTGACCGGTCAGCGCAACGCCTATCTCCGCGGCTTTCTTGCGTCGTCGGTAACCGAGCGCGGCTGGACGACCGACCTGTCGGAAGCGATCGCCGCCCTACGCGCGCTGCCGTCGACGTTCGCGCTCGCGGATTTTGAAGAGGTCGGTGCGCTGGCGACAGTGCTACCCCGGTTGCAGGCCGAGGCGGGCGCGCTGGCACGGACGATCGGCCGTGATGCGCCCCATTCGGTCGACGACGCCCGGACGCTTGCCGCGATCGGTGAGCGCGTCGCCAATGCACCCGATGCCGACGCGGATGCCTTTGCCTCCGACGTCTGGAACTCGGGCGTCGAACGCGCCGCCGATGTCGTCGATGCGGTTTCCACGTATGAGGATGCGGTCGCGGCGACGACCGGAAAGCTGACCGATGCAGCCTGGGATCTGGACCTGACCGGTGCGCGGGTCACGCTCGCTTCGCACGGTAGCGGCCTCATGAAGATATTCAGCGGAGAGTGGCGGCGCACGAACCGGCTCGTCCGATCGGTACTGACGTCGCCGACGACGCCGCTCGACGAGACTCTGTCGTTGCTCGACGCGCTCGCGAAAGGACAGGCCGCGAAGCGGACGATCGAGCAGGAGAATGATTTTGCCCGCTCCGCCTTCGGGGCGGAATGGCGCGGCGAGCGCTCGAGGTCGGCGCCGCTGTTAAGCGTGGTCGAGTGGATGCGCTCGCTCCGCGGGCTCGGTGCCGAACCCCGCATCATCGCCGCGCGCCGGCCCGACCGCAGCGAGATCAGCACGCGCGCTTCGCGAACGACGGCGTTAATCGAGCAGTTGGTCCCTTCGCTCTCAACCATGTGGTCCGGCCTGGGCGACGCGCAGTCGCTGGCGTTCGGCGATGCACTGGCGGCAGACCGTGCCGATCTCGAAGCCTTGCTGACCGTCGTAACACGCCTGCATGCGGCCCATACCTCCAGTGCTGCCGTGCTCGTTTCCCCGCCCGCCGATCTCGACGATCGCCGCCAACTGCTCGACGACCTCGCCGAACTTCAGCGCAAGGATGCGGCGATCGTCGAACTGGCAGAGGTCGGCACCGCGGCGTTCGGAACGGCATGGCGCGGGGTCATGTCAGACTGGAGCGCTTTGCGCACCACCGCCGACTGGATCCAGGCCAATAGCGACATACGCCTTCTCAGCAGCAGGATCGACGATCGCGCGGAGCCTGCTGCGGATGCGACTCTGGTCGAAGCGAATGCCAAGGCCCTCCTCGAAGACCTCACCGCGATCAGTGAACAGCTTCGCCTCGATCTCGGCATCGCACTCGGCCGCGAGACGTTCGCCGCTACGCCACTCGCCGATCTGCGCGCGCATCTGGAACGCTGGCACGAGTCAGGCGAGCGCCTGACCCAGTGGACGGCATATCGTGACCGCGCGGAGCGGACCGCCAAGCTCGGCTGCGATGATGTCGTCAAGCGGCTCGCCGACGGGCGCCTTGGAACGGACGGCGCCGTGCCGGCCTTCGAGATGGCCTATTACGAGGCGGTCTACGCCGACCAGATCAAGGCTGATCCCGACCTCGGCACGTTCGACGGCACGTTGCATGGCCGGCTGGCGCGCGAGTTCGCCGACATGGATCGACAGCGGATCGCGACCGCGAGCTTCGAGGTCGTGAAGGCGCATCATCAGGCGGTCCCCGCACGGGACGGCGGCGCGGTCGGTCCGCTCGGCGTGCTGCGCGCGGAAATAGCCCGCAAGCGCGGTCACATGCCGATCCGCAAGCTCATGGAGAAGGCCGCGCCCGCGGTGCAGGCGTTGAAGCCGGTCTTCATGATGAGCCCCTTGTCCGTGGCGCAGTTCCTGGCGCCCGGCCTGTTCGACTTCGATCTGCTGGTCATGGACGAAGCGAGCCAGATCCAGCCGGTCGACGCGCTCGGTGCGGTCGCCCGCGCGAAGCAGGTCGTCGTTGTCGGCGATCCCAAGCAGCTGCCGCCCACCGCCTTCTTCTCTAAGATGACCGGCGGCGGCGCAGACGATGACGACGATGCAGGCACCCGCGTCACCGACATCGAAAGCATCCTAGGCCTGTTCACCGCGCGCGGCCTGCCGATGCGGATGCTGCGCTGGCATTACCGTAGCAAGCACCAGTCGCTGATCGCGGTCAGCAACCGCCAGTTCTACGAGAACAAGCTGTTTATCGTCCCCAGCCCCTACACAGCCGAAGCCGGCATGGGCCTGCGCTTCCACCGCATTCCGCAAGGCGTGTTCGATGCCGGCGCGACGCGGACCAACATGGTCGAGGCGAAGGTCGTCGCGCAGGCGATCGTCGCGCACGCCCGCGATCATCCCGAACTCTCGCTTGGCGTTGCGGCCTTCTCAGCGGCTCAGCGCCGCGCGATCATGGATCAGCTCGAAATCCTCCGCCGCGGCCTTCCGGCGGAGGTCGAGACATTCTTCCAGATGCACCATTCCGAGCCGTTCTTCGTCAAGAACCTCGAAAACGTGCAGGGCGACGAGCGCGACGTGATCTTCATCTCGGTCGGCTACGGACCGACCGTCCCCGGCGGCCGCGTGCCGATGAGGTTCGGGCCGCTCGGCATGGACGGCGGCGAACGGCGGCTGAACGTCCTCATCAGTCGCGCCAAGCAGCGCTGCGAGGTGTTCGCCTCGATGTCGGACGAGGACATCGACCCGGATTTCGCCGGGACCCGCAAGGGCGTACTCGCCTTCAAGCTGTTCCTCCACTTCGCGCGCACCGGCAAGATGACCATGGCGGAGAGCACCGGCCGCGATCACGACAGCGTGTTCGAGGAACAGGTCGCCAAGGCGCTGCAAGCCAAGGACTATCAGGTCCACCGGCAGGTTGGCCTCGCGGGCTTCTTCATCGATCTCGCGGTGTCCGATGCGGACCGACCCGGCCGCTATCTCATCGGCATCGAGTGCGATGGCGCATCATATCACGACGCCCGCTCGGCCCGCGATCGCGATCGGCTTCGTCAGTCGGTCCTCGAGAGCCACGGCTGGACGATCCACCGCATCTGGAGCACCGACTGGTTCCAGCGGCCCAAGGAACAGATCGACCTCGTCATCGCACGGATCGAGGCGGCCAAGGCCGAGCATGATTCCCAGGCCGCCGGCGGAAAGGCCACGCGTGCCGTGAACGTCGAGATCACGACGCTAGAACGCGAAGGCTTTACCGAGGTCGGCTTGGCGGCGCCCGACGTGCAGCCCTCGAACACCCTATACGAAGAAGCCGAACTCACCCGACCCTCGCATCTGTTCGGCGAGCTTCACGAGACGCCGCGTGGCGCGTTGTCAATGCTCGCGGAAGAGGTCGTGCGGATCGAGGGCCCCGTCCACGCTTGCGAAGTCATCAATCGTATTCGCGACGCATGGGGACTGAAGCGAGCCGGCCCCCGTATTCAGGAGGCAGTCGAAGCGGCGATCGCGGTGTCGGTCCGCGAAGGCCGCATCACCGACAAAGACGATTTTCTTGACCTGCCGAGCCGGACGCCAAAGGTGCGAGACCGCAGCACGGTTCGCTCAGCCTCGCTGCGAAAGTCTGACACGCTGCCGCCGGCTGAACTCGAAATCGCGATCCTCGACGTGGTGCGGATCAACTACGGCGCGACCGACGACCAGGTCATGCAAGCCGCCGCCCGTGCCGTCGGTTTCAAGTCGACCAGCAGCCAGCTGCGCGACCTGCTGGCGGACGTGATCGCCGCAGCGATCAAGGGCGAGCGACTTGCCCGGCAAAGCGGCATGCTCGTGCTCGGGTCTGCGGCGTCCGGCGAGTGAGGAAGCGACCCTGCCGTCTGCGCCGCAACGTGTTGCAGAATCCAGTCCGCTCGGCCAGGACCGCGGCGTGAACAGCACGCCGGAAGCACGGGCCCGGGCGGTCATCGACGGGCAACTCGCGGCGGCGGGATGGGTGGTGCAGGACCGCGCCGACATGAACCGTCTCGCCGCGCCGGGAGTCGCGGTGCGCGAGTTCCCCCTGGCGACCGGGCCCTGCGACTATCTCCTGATCGTCGCGGGCAAGGCTTGCGGCGTGATCGAGGCCAAGCCGGCGGGCACGACGTTGTCCGGCGTGACCGAGCAAGCCCGGGGCTATCAGCCGCAGCCGCAGCAGATACTGGCGGCCTGGAGCACACCGTTTCGCTTCGATTATCAGGCGACGGGGACCGAGATCCTATTCTCGGATCGCGTCGACCCCTTCACCGCTCGCGTCGGGTCTTTGCCTTCCACCGGCCGGAAACGCTGCACGAGTGGCTGAAGGCGGGATCGTCGCTGCGTGCGCGCCTCGTCGACATGCCGCCGCTGATCACCACGAACCTGCGCGACTGCCAGGTCGAGGCGATCGAAGGGCTGGAGGCGTCGCTCGGCAGCGACCGGCCGCGCGCATTCGTGCGGATGGCGACGGGCGCGGGCAAGACCTTCACCGCCGCCACGCTCGCCTATCGCCTGCTCGCGCACGCCGATGCCCGGCGCATCCTGTTCCTGGTCGATCGCAACAACCTCGGGCGGCAGGCGGACTTTCAAGGTGATTTTTACCTAGTCAAGGTCGCTTGGCCGTCACTCAAAGCTCGATACTACGGGCGCAAACCGTTTCCCGCCTACGTTCCGGTCGGTCACAGCATGCGTTGCTCCATTACAGAATTAAGGGCTGGCCTCCGTGCGGCCGAGAATAGCAGAAGTTATTAAATTGCGCGTCGGCAAGCCTAATATACGAGCATGGCGTGTTTTAGCCGTCGCCATAATAGGCGATGTTGGTCTGGCCGCCATGCGCCATGAAGCCGGTGTTCGTCTCGGTCTTGCCGGCATGCGGGTTGGGGTAGGATCCGCGGCCGCTCTCGCCGCCTTCGCTGCGGCCATGGACGTTTGCGCCATGGTTGCCGCAGGGAGCGTCCGAGGCGCCGTCCGGTGCGCCCTTGCTTGCCGAATTGCCGGGAACGGGGGTCTGAACCTTGTCACTCATCGGGACGTCCTTCTGAAGGGAGCGGATCGAAAACAGACCGACTCGATCCGCTCGACAGGAGCGGACCGGGTCGGGAGGGGTTACGGTCGCAGCACGACCTTGATGACGCCGTCCTGCTTGTCGCGGAACTTCTGGTACATCTCAGGCGCATCCTCGAGGCTGGCTGGGTGCGTCACGACGAAGCTCGGGTCGATATCGCCCGCCTCGATCCGCGCGAGCAGCGGCTTGGTATAGGCCTGGACGTGCGTCTGGCCGGTCTTGATCGTCAGGCCCTTGTTCATCATCGCGCCGATCGGGATCTTGTCACCCATCCCGACATAGACGCCGGGGATCGAGATCGTGCCACCCATCCGGCAGCTCATGATGGCCTCGCGCAGGACGTGCACGCGGTCGGTCGCGAGGAAGGTCGCCGCCTTCACCTTGTCGATCACCGCGTCCATCGCGCCATGACCCGACGCCTCGGCACCGACTGCATCGATGCAGCTGTCCGGACCGCGACCCTTGGTGCGGAACTGGAGTTCGTCATAGACGCTGTCGACTTCGGCGAAGTTGATCGTCTCCGCACCGCCGGCCTCGGCCATGGCGAGACGCTCGGACACCTCATCGATCGCGATCACGCGGCCCGCGCCCAACATCAGCGCCGAGCGAGATCGCAAACTGGCCGACCGGACCACAGCCCCAGATCGCCACGGTATCGCCAGGCTCGATCTGCGCATTCTCGGCGGCCATGTAGCCGGTCGGGAAGATGTCGGAGAGGAACAGCGCCTGCTCGTCGGTGACGCTGTCGGGCACCTTGACCGGACCGATATCGGCCATCGGGACGCGCAGATACTCGGCCTGACCACCGCAATAGCCGCCCAGCATGTGGCTGAACCCGAACAGGCCGGCGGGCGAATGGCCCATCGCCTTGATCGCCATCTCCGAGTTCGGATTGGTCCGCTCGCAGGCCGAGAACAGCCCCTTGCGACAGAAGAAGCAATCACCGCAACTGATCGTGAACGGCACGACGACGCGGTCGCCGATCTTCAGATTGGTGACTTCGGAGCCCAGTGCGACGACGACGCCCATGTTCTCGTGGCCGAGAATATCGCCCGCCTGCATCGTCGGCTGATATCCATCGAGCAAATGAAGGTCGGACCCGCAGATCGCGCAGGCCGTAACCTTGATGATTGCATCGCGGGGATGCTTGATCTCGGGATCCGCAACAGTATCGACCCGAACATCGCCTTTTCCATGCCAAACCAGTGCGCGCATCAGAATGCCTCCGTTATAGAATTGCAGTATGATGCTCACGCGCGACAGGGCAGCTCATCAGACATGACTCGGCAATGGCGCAAATGCCGCCCGATCATCGTCAACACTATGCACTGTCACTGCGAAGTTTCGGCTGCCACGCAGATGCGTCGTCGCCGTCAGCGTGAGCGTATTCTGGGGAGTATAGCGATTCGGACAGCATCATCGTTCCTGCTGAAGCCGAATATCTGCCATTTATATTTCATATTGATTGGTATCAACATCGATATGCTTAAATTAAAGTGTTCAGACGACGCGAAAAACTACGCATAACAATGACTTGCGAAGCTGCATGGTTAGAAAGATGTCGTTGCGTTTGCGATACAGAAGCTGTCGATTGTTCCCTTGAACGACGAAGCCTAGCCAAGATCGCCTAAGCCGGGGTCAATTCGGAGTGTGGACCGTTAGGACGCTATCGCACTCAGTCGACGCCGTTCTTCCGTTACGCCTTCAAGAGCGCTGCGGTGTTCCGACCAGCGGATGCACGACTTCAGGTCCGGACTCATGCAGATCAAAGCCATTCTCTTCGATATCGACGGTAGCATTCCCTTTCCCGAACTCTGTTCCCAGTTGCTCTTTCCCAAAATTGCTTATCGAACACGGAGAAACGGGAAAGATGGCGCTTAACGGATGGCGGTTACCGGAAGCCCCGATGGCCAGCCTGACTGTCCGGGTGTAGGCGGAAGCGGAATGGCTGGAATGGAAAGGAAAGCGGACCGGTAGCTTTCGGGCAGGACCCTCGGCAAACTGCTGTTCGTTCAGGCACTCATTTACACCCGACGGCAGCTAACGGCGACGCTTCAGGCGGGGACAGTTCTACGGGAAATTCAACAATCCGTCGTGCGGGTGGTCTGCAAATGCGGCCGAATTGCTGCCATCGGTCAAAGCGCGCTGGCCCGCTCCTTCACGAAGCGGTCGCGCCACGCCAATGAATAGTCGTTGGCTTGCTGCTTCAGGTGCGTGGCGTGGACTCGTTCCGGTACCTTCACTCCCAGAAAGGGAAAAATCGCTGACGCCTCACCCCGTGTTATGTCTTCGTAAAACAAGCGTAGTGGGTCGACCGCATGGCGGGTGAAGAGTGCTTCCCACTGTCGGCGATTTTCCTCTATCATATGAATGGCATCGTTAATCGCGACGCGGCTATAGACTAGTGCCGGCGGCGGGAGCGTGTGATGGGTGGACCAGACGTTTGTTTCCATTGCGCGCACCAGGGATATCGCCTGCATAACGATATCGCGCCGATCAAGGAATACGACCTTGAGCGGGCCCGTCATTCCCTCGATCGGCTCCAGCCCCTGGCCTCCGATGCCGGTATAGAGTTTAATATGGTGGCGCAGGGCTGCGAACTGGGTCCACATCAGCTTGCAGCCGAATACCCCGTTTGGCGTAGAGCAGAAGCGAAAAAAATCGTAGAAATAGGTGAGATGGCTGGCGTAGCCATGATAGTCGGACCACGTCGCCCAGTCCTCAAGCAAGCCATATTCTTGCGGATAACCAATCGAACCCAACGCCGCCAGCTTCTCGCATAGCAGGAAGCTGCCCGTGCGCGGTAACGCCGCAATAATATAACCCCGGGTAATACCGTGCACTCTTTCAGATCCAGCAGGTCAGTGCGAAGCGCCGGTCGGCAAAGCACGCCGTGGGTAAAGTCACCGGCAGGATCTCGTGAAGTGTGTCCGACGGGAATATTGCTGCAACATTGTGGCGCGGTACGATTATCTGAACGGGGCCAAATCGCTGCCGCGCCGCATCGAGAAAACCATGCAGCGCGAGTTCTCCGCCCGAAAAACGGCATGGGAAGCGATGAAGGTATAGCACGATCGTCAACGAGCGGTTCGCAACGGGGGCCGCGCCGTCATCGCGATGCGGCCCGAACCAGTCGCCGGCTCCGCTCGCGGCGAATTCGGACTCCTCGACGGGGGTCGTTACTATTCGATCGCCGAAGTGCGAGCGAAGCGCACTACCGTGTTGTAAGGCTAGCAACGCTATCAAGTCGCGATGCGCGCCATTTTGTGTTAGGATCCGTGCACTGCGATGACGACCGGTGTGCAGTTTTAGATGTGACGACAATGTCTGCGCATCGCTGTACAACGCCTCACTGGCAATGGCGGAGGCGAGCAAGGCCGCCGCGTCGTCTTCTGGTATAGCGTCGTGCAACACCAGCGCCGGCTGCGCCGGCATCGCCTCAACCGCGCGCCGCGCGGGATAGACCGAGCTTCGATGGTTGCTCACCAGTAGAGCATCCAGCGCCCGGCGATGTGTAATCCATGCCCTTGCAAAGTTATCCGGCGGTCATCGGCATGGATCGTGCTTGGCGAGGAAATTCTGTGCAGCCATAGACCGCGATGAATCAACAGCCGGCCAACCGAATACGGATGATAGGCAACAATCCGGCGGCGCGCCATGTCGTCGGGCGTGGCGACGCGACCGGCCTTAAACGCCCGGTTGAAATCTGCCACTGTCACATTCCAAAGATCGAGTCCGCTGCCGCCGGTCGGCAATTCGATGGCTAATGTGAACGATATAGGGTCGCCCTCGATCGGGCCGGGCGGCAAGCGCAGGCGTTCATACTGGATATCGAAATGTCGCCCGCCCTTCCCGGCACCCATAATCCCACTACCGAGGAAGATGTGAAATCCTGGAATGGCGAGCCCTTCAGCCATCAAAACCTGATCCTGGAGTTCAGCGGACAACCGATCGAGGAGCGATGCGTAGAGATCACCGAATATCGCCTTCAGTTCGGCGTTCGCGGCACTGACTTTACCGTAATAGGCACATTGCGGATCAACATCCGACGGGCACACGTCAAGATAGCTCGCACGCCCGAATGTAAAAAAGGTCGCGTCGTCGTGCGGGCTACGGTCGGTCCAATTGCATCGGCTGCTAACCATACGCTCCACCACCGAGCGGCAGCTTTGCGCATCCAACATGTCAACAGCGGCGATCATCGCTGGCCCTTTGTCATGAGGGCTACCAAGGCGTCTGTAATGCTGCCGTCCAGCTGGTTGTCATAGGAATTATAGCCCGGCATCGGATTGGCCTCCAACAACCAGAATTGCCCATCCGCATCGATCTTGAAGTCCCAGCCGGAGAAGATCAGTCCCATGTCGCGTGCTGTGCGCGTCATGCGTGTGGTCAGCGCCTGCGGAAGCGTGATCGGGGAGTATTTCGCATCACTGTCGATGCGATAATCGGTTGTGTCACTGTCGATGCGCAGCGCGAGCACGGTATCGCCGACTACATGCGCGCGCACGTCCGCGCCCTCCACCCTGCGCTGCAGGTGAACGGGGCCGCTTTCCGCACGGAATGTACAGAAATCGTTCGGTGTCACAGTCCAGCAATCCGCGCGCGCGCCGCAAACGGTCTTCACCACTGACGGCGCTCTCGCAAAGGCAGACAAGGTTTCGGCGTCCGAACTGGTCAGAGATGCGGGAACGAGAAAACCTGCGCGTGCCAGCAATGCCTCGTGGAGTGGCTTCGATCCGTTGTCCTGAAAATGACCTGGCCGGTTGATCACGACCGCCTCGCCGATAGTTTCCAGCCAAGCGCACAGGGCCTGTACCATTGCCTGGCAGGACATTGCGTCTCGTTTCGATGCGACGACCGACGACAGGTCGATCGGACGAACATAATAACGACCGACGGCGGACAATTGGTGCTCCGTTTCGCCGTAACGCCAGATCGCGTTCCGCCCGGGCAGCGGGAACATCCAGTCGGCCAGAGCCAAATCGTGCAGATCGACCAATTCCACCTCGACACCGATCGTTTCGCATTTTGCGACGAAATGCTGAATAGTAGGATCTGTGGCTAGGCCGATCGCGGTAATCATCGCGTCAGATGTGAAATCGCGGCTGCGACAAACGGATCCCACGCGAAGTCCAAGTCTTCGCGGTGCGGCCAGGGCGTTATACGTGCCAAGCACGGGTCGCGCAGATCTTCCGATAGCGCCCACAGGATGAGTGCCATGTCGAGCCCGAGTTGATTGGCCAGCTTGATGCTGTCCTGCGCGAGATCATGGCCGACGATACGCGCGCCGCCCCGGCACCATGCGTCCGGTCCGAGTACCAGCACGGATTCATATTGCTCGCCCGGCCGTATATATCGCCCGCGTTGCGGCCCGGGGTAGGCGGCGCGCTGCTCATGGTTCAGTGGCTCCACAGAGTCGGGCGTTTTGAAATACCAGCCGGTATCGCTTTGTGGCCATGTCAGCCCCTGCATAAAAACTTCCATCCGATTGGTCCGCAGGCCGCCACGCAGTTCGTTCACCGATGCCGAAAGACTACAGCCTCCGCCAAACCCCATTGGCCCTGGACGACCCAATACCGCCGCCGTGGTCAACGCAGCGATTGCCCATAACGCCGCCAATGCCTCGCCTTTCAAGAACCGCGCATCGGCGCTTTGCATCCCCGAGAGACGTGGCATGCGGATCACCATGGGTATCTGAGGTGTGACAATGGCGTCTCCATCCTGCACGATAATCGTGAAGCTGCGCGCCGCGGCCGTTGCGCCCAAACGGACCGGCACACGGCCTGATGCAGTAATCGGTCGCATCAGCGCATCGGCAAAGCTGTCACCCCGTTCACTGACAATCAGCACCGCATTTTCGGGAATGTCGTACATTTCTTCGGCGTCAGAAAACTTGGACACTCCTAATGAACCCCCGAACGGCAGTTGTATGCTGTTGCGCGACTTGGTTCATCAACGACCAGTTTAGGCGCTCGACCTCGCCGAAGTGACTGAACGGATCGAACACCTCGCTTCCCGCCATCTTGCCCCCGTCAGAAGTTTCCTTGCCGGCCTCTTTGGAATCCTTAGACTCCTTGCCCTCTTTTGATTCCTTGGACTCCTTGCCTTCTTTGGTTTCTTTGCCTTTGGGGTATTTTGGAGGCTGCCAGGGAGAGTATACCGTTTCGTCGGCGACCTCTATGCCGCCAAGGCTGACAGCGATGCCATCCATGCCGCCATTCTTACCGTCGAGTTTGACCTCTCCGGCATCGCTTATCCCACGCGCAACGGCGTCGTTGACCGCGCTATCGAATGCGCGAATACGTGTTCCAGCGAGTTGTGCCAGCAAATCATGGCGGTGTGCTGCGCCGATGAACGGCGTGGTATCGAGCTTTTCGGCCGACATATCAGTCTCCTATTTCACAAGAAGAAGTCTAAGAAGCGCGCCGACATTGATCCCCTCAATAACGAGGCCGTCAACATCGCAGTTTTTCAATTGCACAGCGCGAAATGAACAATTCTCAATAACGGCGCCGTCGAATTCACATGCACTGAATTGCGTGCCCTCAAAGTTACTACGATGAAATACAGAATTGAAAAAACTGGAAGCTCCAAAAATAGAATGGCCAGCCGACATGTTGCTAAATGTAGAACTGGTCGCATCCTGTGAAACGCATATCATGTTAGGGGATAATAAAGACTTGTCCGCGGTCTCGATTTTTTCCATCTAAGCCTCCCGTGCAGCAGTCATTTCTTGATGCAATATAATTAGTGGCAACCAATTATTGGAATGTGGCATCACCATGATTGCACAGTACTGTGCTTGATGTCTAGCATTTAAATGTAAATTAATATGGCATTGTAATAAGGGTTTATCAAAATAACTACTTAAAAGTGTGACATTGCAAGCCATCAGATTATAATTATACGATTGTCGATGGCGTGACGAAGAGGGTAGACTGAATATCGAAGATCGCGCGTAAGTGAGCTCGATGCGTCCTGATGTCGATGTAAACATTCGTGCTCTGATTCGCAATTTCAATGGACCTTGGCATATTACATTGTCGTCAGAGTTTCATTGATGTCGTCACGGCGAGTTGTTTCCGAATCCAGCATTTATGGACCGCGCTCAATCAACGCGTTTCGAAATCATACATTGCGCTGATATATCGCGATGCTCGTCGCCATTCGCCCTAAGCTAGTATCGCTCCGCCGTCGGAAGGAGTTCGTCGGCAGTTTGCGTTCGAGGCTCGTCCGACCGGTGTGAGCTGTTTTTGCGTGATCCATGCTATCCCCTCGCGGGGGTATCGATATAGCCGAGGGGGTAACGGGTAAGCTTCCGGCAAACAGGTTGGCGAGACACGTCGCCACCCGGAGCCATATGAGTTTCATCGTCTAAGCACTCCGGCTCAGCATTCTTGAGTAGCCGCCATCAAGACTAAATTTGGATACAGCAACGCGGACTGGAGCTTGTTGGGCACCGAACTTGCTGATCTTACTTAGGATGCACGGGACGGCGGGGCCCGCACCCTCCCCGCGGTCGCTGGATTGAACCCGTTGGGTTCGGGGCCTTGAGGCTTGGTTAAGCATCAAACTGCGCAAGCTGCAGGCGCTCTTTTATACTTAGATCTTTCAGGGTTTCTATGTGACCGCTTGGCAGATTTGCACTATCAGCAATAGCGCGTACGCGGGGCGGGGAAATCGCACGACTTCAAGCGCGCAACGGCCTGAACGACCGCCATGCGACTTTTGGATCTTGTCCGCTATCCACTGATGGTGCTGATCAAGTCAGCCGTCTTTGTGGCTTCGAAACCGAAGGAGGCGGCGAAGGACATCGATGCCGATCCCGCCGAGGACACCCGTTGCGCTTGCCCGGTAGCTTGGTCTCACGCTCGAACGCCTCGGCCACGCGTAGACGCGCGTTGTGTTCGGTTTCGGAACGTGTTGTGCATACGCCAAAGCGAAACCTCGACACCGCCAGCGTTCTTACTGTGCCGGCGAAGATGTGAGGTGGAGCGTGCGCGGTCGCGAACGCCTGTTGTGATCTCGCTAAACGAGCGAGTAATATTGCTGGTGCTAAAAGATGCACGGGGACGGGGGCGGGGGGCAGTGAATTCGACATTGTGTCGGCTCCCGAGGGAAGTCGATGGCAGGCAATCTGCCGGCGCTGGAAGCGTGCCGGGATTGCGGGGCTCGATGCCACTTGGATTTCGGTACAGACCGTCTTCAGCAGCGGTTTATGCGGTTCCTTCGCGTACGTCGAGGCGTGTGACCTCTGCAAAACGCTCGAAAGCCTGACTATTGGTTTCGCTCGTAATGGGGGGCACAGGTTCGAGCCCTATAAGCGCACCATCGACAACCTATTGCAGTACCTGGATATTCCCGGCGGTCTTTCGCCCGGAGCCCCGGTAAATCCGAGTTTTGGTATCGCGATGGTATCGCAAGCTCACTGTCCGGTACCGCGTCGGTTGACAGCGTGATGCCGGTCAGGCCGCCCTAAAAGGGCGATCTCCCTTTACGAAGCGTCCTGCACGTCCTTCTCGAACACGAGTGCGAGGTAAAGATTGGCGAGCGCATAGTGGCTCGAACACGCGTTCGGGTCCTCCGTCGCGGCAGCCATCTCAAGCTCCAATTCGGCGCGACGCTCGTAATAGCGTCGATCCTCATCCGTCACCACAATCCGCCTCCTGCGCGGTTCGAGCCGCGTCCTTCCTTGTTTGCGCGATCGCTCGCGTTTGGCGGGTTCCTAAACCTTGGACTGGGCTATCACAAGGTTCATTGTTCACTTTCTGTTCTTGCGCTCTGCAGAGCTAACCGGAGAGGGAATCGGCTCATGAGTAGCTTGCGGCTCCACCAAATACCGTTCGAGTGGCGTCTCGCGAAGTTCCGTTCTTCCCGTCTCGCACGTCGGCTAATTTCCCGTCGCCTGCGCATGGCGATATGGAGGAACCGGGTGATGGCGGGTGCCGGGATGAACGACGGCGATCTGGCGGTATCATGGCGATCGCGCCCGGCATTGCCTCGATCGCAATGTGGTCGCCCAATCTGGATCAGCACGGCAATTCGATGCTCAAGGCCCGCACCGCTGGTCCGTCTTCGGTCCCCGGATCGTCTGAATGGAGCGTCTCCACACACGCTTGCCGACGAAGCCAAGCTCGCACATGATCGCGCAAAAGGGGATGCGCGTGAAAAAGTGGGTGCTGATAGTGGCGCTGGTCATCGCAACGCCGGTCGCGGCGCGGGATCTGGGTGTGCCGGCCGACAAGGGCTGGAAACATGCCGAAACCGGCCTGATCCTCATGCCGCAACTGGCCGGACTTTCGCGCACGACGCTGACCGACGCGACCGAGACCGAGCATGACGTGGCGGCGCAATATGACGTAGCGGACAAGAGCGTGTTCGCGACGATCTACCTCTTCCACCCGGCGATTCCCGACGTGGCGTTGTGGTTCGATCGGTCGCAGACCGCACTCGAAACGCGCGACATCTTCCGCCATGCCGCCCCGGCAAGCGCCGATCCGATCGCCTTCGCCGCGACGAACAGTGGCACGGCAACGTCCCTGCGCCAGGTCTATGCCTCACCCGGCGGCGCATATCGGAGCACCGCCCTCGCGGTCGTGCCGGTCGGCGAATGGATCGTGAGCATTCGCATGAGTGAGAAGACGTTGACCGCAGACCAGCTCGACGCCAGCCTGCAACAGGTGATCAAGGCCGTCCGTTGGCCGCCCTCCGCTACCACGGCGACCATCGCGGCCGCCCCAGTCACGCCGTGCACCACGCCGCTGACCTTCACCAAGGCCAAACAGGCCAAGCCGAACGGTGCCGACCTGCTGATGTCGCTGATGGCCAGCACCATGGCCGCCAAGGCGAAAACGGAAGAGAAGTCGGCGCCGCCCGTGGCGCATCCGAGCTGGTGTCGCGACGGCAGCGCGAGCACCGAATACGGCGTCTATCGGTCGAACGCGAGCACCGGCGGCTACGTCATGGCGCTGTACGATGCCGGCCGTGTCGTCAGCATCTATCCCTCGCTGATGGGCCAGGTCGACAAGAGCGGGACGTATGCGGTGTCGCTGGAGGATGTCGAAGGTACGACGTCGGTCTTTCCGTCGTTCACCGCCCTGCCTTCGCCCAAGCAGGTTTGGGATCTGGTCGGAAGCGGCAAACGCAGCGGTACGATGAAGGGCAAGCAGATGACGCTCGACCCGAAGGCGCTCTGATCAGGGCGCCTGCTCGGACCGAAGGGTCAACAGCGATTGATGCGATCGATCAGCGCGGGCAGTTCGGCGAGGCTCTCCAGCGTCGCGAAACGATCCGAGTCCTCAGGGGGCGTCGCATGTTCATGCGCCCAGGCACCGTCCTGCGGAACATAGGCCGCCCATGCCCCAGCCTCCAGCGCCGGACGCACGTCGGAGCGCATCGAGATCCCCTGCCATTACCGCCTCGGCAGGCAGCACCGCATATCGCTCGAACAGTCGCGTGAAGGTATCGGCGGTCTTGTCGCTGACAATCTCGACACCGGCAAACCGATCGCCAAGACCCGACGCGGCAAGTTTGGCTTCCTGATGCAGCAAGTCGCCCTTGGTGACGAGTACGAGCCGACCGCGAGCCGCCAATTCCTCCAGCGTCTGCGCGATCCCGTCGAACAGCTCGACCGGGTGCGCAAGCAGCGACCGGCCTGCCGCCAGGATATCCGCGACCATCGTCGGTTTCAGATCGGCACCGCAAAGCTCGACCGCGGTCTCGATCATCGACAGCGTGAAGCCTTTCGCACCATACCCGTAGAGCGGCAGGTTGCGCGCCTCGCACGCTTCCAGCGTCGGGCGGGCGACCTGCGCGTCGGCGAACGGCCGCAGCATCTCCAGCAGCGCATCCTCGGCCGCATTGAAGTGCCGCATGTTGTGCCAGAGCGTGTCGTCGGCATCGAGGCAGATTAGGCGTATCGTCATGGCCATATTTTACACCCGGCATTTTGTGGCACCATGACTATTCGCAGGCAGCGCGCGCCGTAAACCGTCAAACCAGGCTGTTCGTGGCAGACCAACCATACTCACGCGGCAGGATCGATATGATTGCCACTATGCTCTGCGGGATCTTGCTCCGCGTCCAGTCGCGGGCAAAGTGGAACAGTCAACAGAATTTATCGTATAACAAAGTTTGCCTCCGTTTCAGTGCATACTGACATTCATAATATCATTCGGACGAGTATTTTCCTCCCAGGGCGAATCGCCCAAAAGGAGAGTATGATGCCAACGCAGAAACAGATCGCGGAACTTGCCCACTCGCTCCACGATCGGAAGATCATCAATCTCGATACATCGATGCGCGACGCCCTCAGTGTATCGTCGACGGTTCTGAACGATCCGAACGTCGTCGCCGACTGGAATGTCGTCGGTGGGTCCCACTATTTCCTGGTTACGGGAATTCAGGGCGGCCTGGAAAAGGTCGCAAATCCGTCGACCATCGGAAAGACGATCGCTCAGCATTGAGCGTCACGGACATAATGGCGTTTCGTCGTCGCATCATGGCCATGACGAGACGCCATTATACATATGAGCAATGTCATGGCTGATAAGACCGTCGAAGACGAACGCATCACGATCGAACTGGTAAAGTACTTCTTGTCGGTCAGGCCGCTTGTCGCCAAGTTGGACGCGATAGACGCCGACACGTTTCAATCCCAAGGGTTGCGCGCATCGAAGGTCATTTCCGAAATCCTGCTGTTCTTCGAACTGGCGGAATCGGTCGTCACGCGCGCCGGGCAGCTTCGCGACCGCGTCGTGGCGTTCGTTTCGTGGGCGGTGCATGAGGTGTGTACAGAGGCATTTATTGCCAACGCGGAACGGCGGCCAGCCGAGGCAAGCAGGTTCGGTATCATTCTATTGTGCGCACGACGCTATGGTGTGTGCTCGCCTATGCTGGCGCGGGTCGAGGCACTGATCCGGTCGCCCGGATATTTCGCCGTCGAGCGGCTCCCGTTCCGGCATCACGAAGCGACGTGGCTGTACGAGCGGGTCACGAACGTTGCCGTTGCCGAACAGCTTGTATGCCGGTCATCGCTTTTATCGCGATTTACGCACCCCTCGATGATGGCGAGGACGGATCTTTATGCAAAGACGCATTCGGCGATGTTCGAAACCGATTTTGGCCGTCGCCGATCGGAACATTGTGCGATATTCCCCGACGTGGCGATCGCGCTGGATCACGATCTGGCCTATACGTTCTGCGATGCGGACTGGGATCTCGTCGGGGAAATCTGCCTGACGCAGGTGTTTCTGGAGTGTTGCGGACCGACTTTCCAACAGGCAGACGCTGCCCTGAGGTCGATATACAAGAAATTTGGCTTTATACCGTCGATTACATTCGACAGTAGGACGGCGAACTCTTTGCCACAGCACGACGCCGATCTCTATCGCTTCATTCATTCCTATCATACCACGTTGGTATTCGGGTTGCTGATAGTGTGTGCCGCCAATGCCATTCCCGCCCGCATCGAGAAGTCCGATATCGAACCGGCGAGCGAAAATGTCTTGGCGGCGATCGTCGAGAAATTCGGTGTTTCGGAATTGGACTATGGCCCGATGAACGAAGACTGGTTTTCAGACGATTTCGAGATGGGGTTAGACACGCTGATCGACGGCTATGCGACGCGCTGCTACGTTAGTCACGGACTTGGCGATGCTCGCGCATTGCTCGAGCAATGCGCGGAACACGCGGGACCATTAGCGCGCGACTCACACGCCTTTTACGCGCGCTTCTGATCACCCATCGGTCGAAACTACGCCGATGCGTCGAACTCGTTAAACGCGGAGCGCACCTCGTCGGCGGTGGCGTCATCAGCGACGTCGACCGTGACCACGACCCTGCCGTTCAATGCGGCATCATCCCGCGTCTCTTGGCTTGAAGTGCCAGCAGCGGCGTCGGCGCCGGCATCTTCGGTGCCCGCGGAGTTCGCAGCGCCATCCGGGGCGACCAGGACCTTGGCACGATCTATGTTGAATTGCTGGACCAGCCGCTCGACGGTCATCTCGGCTTCACGGCGCGTATCGAATTTTCCGGTCAGTTTCATGGTCATCTCTCCAGCCGGTATGGCTTTCTGGAACAACCATCCAGATCGCCGACGGTGCCATGCGGCACGGCTTTTCGTCACACCAGCGCGCAGCGATTGACGTGATCTGTCGTCGGCTCTTACCGTGGCGACCATGCCAGGCTTTGAAAGCCGAACCCTGCTCGACTGGAAAAGTGCATGCCGCAACGCGCGCTCAAGCCCGACCAACGCCTTCGCGAACATCTCGAAGATGCGCTGGTCGAGGCGGAGCAGCTCGGCTGGACGGTCGTCGCGGCGCTTATATCCGAAGCGCTCGATGCAATGGATTCGCCGTTGGCAAATACAGCGTAAAATTGGGCTGGGTTTTTGGCAGATTGAACCCGAGAAGCTGTAGCAAATTGCATCGAAATGGAGGTTTCTGTTCGGTCGGTTTGCATTTGTACGAAAAAGAGACGGTTCACGCGTGATCCGGGCGAATGGCCAACCCCGATAGTATTGCCATATGAAAATGGTTTGCTAACCCGCCGCCGGGGGAGAGAAATATGCAGGCGGGGGCGGCGTTTGTCGTACATGGACGATCGGGACAGCGTGACGGTTCGGATCTAGGATCGGACCAGGCGACGACTGCGCCGGTGCATGGCACGCCATATCGTGGCGATATCGATGGTCTGCGCGCGATCTCGGTTATTGCGGTCATCATTTATCATCTGTTCCCGACCCGCTTCCCGGCGGGCGGGTTGGGTGTCGATATCTTCTTCGTCATATCGGGATATCTGATCGGCGGGATCGTCCTTGCCAGCGTTGCGGCGCGGCGGTTCACCTTTGGCGATTTCTATCTGCGACGCCTGCGCAGGATCGCGCCGGCGTTCGTGGTGATGATCATCGCCACCACGTTGGTCTCGACGATCCCGCTCTATCCCCAGGAGCTGGCGAGTTTCGCGACCAGTGCGCTGGCGGCGCTGGCGTGTGTCGGCAACATATTCTTCTATTTCACATCGGACTATTTCGCGGCCGACAGCGCGACCTTGCCGTTGCTGCATACCTGGTCGCTGGGTGTCGAAGAACAATTCTACCTGGTATTTCCGTTCCTGCCGTTGCTGATCGCGCATTCCCGGTGGAAACGATGGCTGGTGCCGATCATGACGGCGACGGCACTGCTCTCGCTGGCGGTGAGCATCGCCTATGTACGAACGAACGCCGCAGCGGCATTCTATCTTCTGCCTAGCCGGTGGTGGGAATTGATGGTCGGCGTCCTCGCATCGCAGATGCGGGGGGACTGGCTGACATCCCGGCCGCTGACGCGCATGGCCTCCGCCGCGGCAGGGCTGGGTCTGATCGCCGCCTCCCTCCTGCTGGTACGGCCCGAGCACGGATTTCCGGGGCTGGTCGTCGTGCCGGCCTGCCTGGGAGCGGCGCTGGTTCTGATCACCGGTCAGGGCACATCGACGATGGTGCACCGCGCGTTGAGCGTTTTCCTGGCGCGCTATATCGGCCTGGCGTCCTATTCGCTGTATCTCTGGCACTGGCCGGTCATTGTTCTCTACCGCCAGCACCGACTGATCGGCAAACTGCTGATACGGGACGCGGTCATCGTTCTGATCGTGACGGCGATCCTCGGATTTGCGTCCTGGAAATTCATCGAAGGTCCCTTTCGCGGCAAGATGGCACCGCGCCGGCTGGGCGCATGGTGCGGCGGGCTGATCGCCATCGCAGCGCTGTTGCAGGTCGGTATCCTGGCGACCAGCGGCCTGCCGGAACGATTTTCCCCCACGGTTCTGGCCATAGCAAGCGCCGGGGGCAGTCCGGATCGATGCCAAAGCCCAAGGCGAACTGCTTTCTCACCAATCAAAGCAGCGTTGGCGACTTCGACAAGATCCCATGTCTCGCGCGGGAACAGGGCAAGCCCAATTGGCTGCTGGTGGGAGACAGCCATGCATCGATGATGTGGCGTGGATTATCGGTGGTGCTGCCACAGGTGCATTTCCAGACTGCGGTCGTGTTCGGCTGTGAGATGCCGCTCGATCCGCGGCCGACCGGTCGCGTGTGCGACGACCTGATGCACCAGGTGCTGGTCCGCGACCTGGATACCGCGCGGCCCGATGCGGTGCTCGTGATCTGGCGCTGGATCCGGTTGGATATCCCCGCGCTGAAACGGCTGCATGATCGGCTTGCGGGCAAGGGCATCGCGCTGATCGTCATGGGGCCGACCCCGGAATATTCCATGCCGGTGCCCCGGATCATGGCGGAGAGCGTCAGGCGACGCGATCCGGGACTGCTGGCACGAACCATCGAACCGCGCCTGTGGAAAAACGATCGGGAACTCGCGGCGCAGGCGAAGGCGATCGGATATACCTATCTCTCGCCGCTCAAGGCGATGTGCCCCCAACGGCGCTGTATCGTCGAGAGCGCCGACGGCGGGCTGCTATATTTCGATGCCGGTCACTATAATCAGGTCGGTTCGCAGACCGCCGTGCGCCATTTGATCGCGAACGATGCGTCGCAGGGATGGCCCTTGCGACAGGCATTGGCCGACACCAGCGCGCCGACCTACTGAGTCCGGTTCATTCCCCCAGCAGGCGGCGATATTCGGCCTCCGCATGGCCATAGGTGTCCGCGGCGAGCAGCATCAACTTGGCGCGGTCGCGAACGATCACGCGGCCACGGACCGCCCGGATCGCCTGTTCCTCCTCGAGCCGGTGGAGCGCATCGGTGATGCTGCTCCGACGGACGCCAAGCATCAGTCGAAACTCCTCATGGGTCATGCAGATGTCGTCGTCGCGGACGCGATCGTGATACAGCAGGATCCAGCGTGCCATGCGACGCTCGATCGAATGCGCGAGCGACGAGACGATCGTCCGTCCCATCTGGATCATGAAGACGTTGACGAACCGCAACAGCGACAGGCGCAGCGTAGTGCTCTGCTCGGCGAGCGTAACGAAGCGCTCGGCCGAAATCCGCAAGGCCTCGCCGCGTTCCGCCCGCATCACCACGTCATAGGGCGATCGTGTCGTGCCGAGCAGCAATGGCCAGCCGATGCACCCTTCGGCACCGATCAGCCCGACGGCATAGCGATGCTCGCCTTCGAGCGCGTCGAGCACCCCGGCGATCCCCTCTTCCGGGAAGCACAGGCTGTCGATCACATCCCCTGCATGCGACAGGGTGTCGCCGATCGAAAACGGCACGCGGGTCAAATGCGGTGCGAGCAGCGCGAAGTCGTCGGCGCTCAGGCTGCGCAGCAACAGGTTCTTGGTATCGCGCTGTTGGATATGCTCGATCAACACATCGGGTTCGGCGGTTCCCAATACATTCCACGTCATCGTTGCTTCCCGGAAAAAGGCCCGCTCCTCAAAGGGATCGGGGCTGTGTCCGGTTCCGTACCGCAACCATTGTGTCAAGACCGGGGTTGCTGCCTCTAGATAACAGGAGGCACCATGACCCTTTCCCTCAAGCAGTCGCTCGCCCGTGGCGTCTTCGCATCGTCGCTGGTGTTGACCGCTGGTGGCGCGATCGCGCAGTCGCCGCGGTCGATTTCCGCACCACCACCACCACCACCGCCCGCCGCAACCGCGACGCAGCCCGCAAAGGCCGCGCCCGACATGCAACAGGTGCTCGATGCACTCGCGGCACTCGGCGGCAAGCCAATCGAGACGCTCACGCCGGCAGAGGCACGCCAACAGCCGTCGGCAGCGGACGGCGCCAAGGCCGTGATGGCGAGCAAGGGCATGCCGACCACGCCCGACCAGAGCGTGACGACGCAGGACATCCCCTACGGTGCCGATCCCAAGCAGTTCGCCCGGATCTACAAGCCCGCGACCGCCCCTTCCGCAAATGGCGCGCGGGCAGCGCGCCTGCCGGTACTGGTCTATTATCATGGCGGTGGCTGGGTGATCGCCGACGTCGACACCTATGACGCAGCCCCGCGGGCGATGGCCAAGGCGCTCAACGCGATCGTGGTATCGGTCGAATATCGGCACGCGCCAGAATTCAAATTCCCGGCGCAGCATGACGATGCCGCCGCCGCGTATCGCTGGACGTTGGCGAATGCCGCGTCATGGGGTGGCAATCCCGCGAAAATCGCGATCGCGGGTGAAAGCGCTGGCGGCAATCTGGCGGTCGCGACCGCGATCTATGCGCGCAACAACCGCCTGACGATGCCGTTGCACATCGTTTCGGTCTATCCGATCGCGAACAACGATGCGTCGTTGCCGTCGCGCCGCGATTCCGCGAATGCCAAGCCGCTCAACGCCGCAATGCTGCAGTGGTTTGGCTATTACTATCAGTCGAGCAAGGCCGATGCGCAGGATCCCCGGCTGAACCTCGTTGCCGCCGATCTGCGTGGCCTGCCGCCGACCACGATCATCAACGCGCAGATCGATCCCCTGCGCTCCGACGGCGAGACGCTGGCGCAGGCGATGCGTTCGGCAGGGGACCGGGTCGAACAGCGCACCTTCCCCGGCGTGACGCATGAGTTCTTCGGGATGGCGAAGGTGGTGCGCGGCGCGAAGGACGCCAACGACCTGGCGGTTGCACGGCTGAAGGCAGCGTTTGCCGGCGCCCCGCGCAAGCGCTGAGGCCAACCGATAAGACCGGCCGATAGGACGCGTCGATGCCGGCGTGTCCTATCGTCATCATGATCACTGAAAGGCAAAGACATGGTCAACGGACCGATCCGCTATACCGCCGACGTCGAGCAGAAGCAGGACGGCGAGCAGGCGACCGTCGCCAAGCTCAACGACGCGTTCGATATCATCCTCGAGCGCACCGCGGAGGATTACGGCCATGCGGTTCGGTCGGTCCATGCCAAGTCGCACGGACTGCTCGAGGGTGAACTGACGGTCGATGCGAACCTGCCCGCGGAGCTGGCGCAGGGACTGTTCGCCACGCCGGGTGCGCACAAGGTGCTGATCCGTCTCTCGACCAACGCGGGCGATATCCTCCCCGACGTTATCAGTCTGCCACGCGGCCTGGCGATGAAGGTCTTCGATGTCGAGGGTGAGCGACTGCCGGGCGCCGAGGGCAGCGCGCAGGATTTCGTCATGGTCAACGGCCCGGTGTTCCAGGCCAAGACCGCGGAAAAGTTCCTGGGCAATTTGAAGCTTCTCGCCAGAACGACGGACCGACTGGAGGGCACCAAGACGGTTGCCTCCGCGGTGTTGCGCGGAGTCCGGCATGCTCTCGAAGCGGTCGGCGGCGAATTGCCGAGCGGACTGAACTCGCTTGGCGGTGCGCCCAATTCGGAGCCGCTTGGCGATACCTATTATAGCGCCACCGCGTTCCGGTATGGTGACTATATCGCCAAGTTCAGCTTGGCGCCGGTCGCACCGGACATGATCGCGCTTACCGGCAAGGAGATCGACGTCGACGGGCGCGAGAACGCGATCCGCGAGGAGGTCCGTGCCGAGGTGCGTGGCATGGATCTCGAATGGGAATTCCGGGTCCAGCTATGCCGCGATCTCGACGCGCAGCCGGTCGAGGACGCGACCGTGCAATGGGACGAGCAGGATGCGCCGTTCCTGCGCGTCGGCACGGTGCGCGCGGCGGCACAGGATAGCTGGAGCGACGATCATATCCGTCGCATCAACGAGGAAAGCCGCTTCAGCGTGTGGACCGGCATCGCCGCGCATCGCCCGCTGGGCAACATCAACCGCGTCCGCAAGGACACGTATCGCCATTCGGCCGACTTCCGTGCGCGCACCAACGGATGCCCCTATCACGAGCCGGTCGCGCGCGATGCCGGGGCGGGGCAGGGCTGATGCGCGCCGCGCCGTTTCCGCCCGCGGACATGCCCGCTGAGCTGCGTCCGTTGCACGACGAGATGGGCGCCTACATCGCCGAGCATCTCAAGGGGTTCGTGTCGCGCCGAGACGACGGCGCCCTGATTGGGCCATTCGCCCCGATGCTGCGCTTCCCCGCCTTTGGTCGCGCCGCGTGGACCTATACCAAGGCGCTGATCGACAACGCGACGCTACCCAAGCCCGCGCATGAGGTTGCGATCCTCGTCACGGGCGCGGCGTTCAATTCGCGGTACGAACTGTACGCGCATGAGCGGGTGGGGGCGGCCGTCGGCTTGAGCGATGCAAAGGTCGCGACGATCGCGGCGGGCCAGCGTCCTGCCGACCTGACCGAGGAAGAAGCCGCCGCCTACGACGTCGCGGCCACGCTGGCCGGCGGCCGCCAGCTCCCGGCAACCACCTACCGGCGCGCGGTTGCCGCATTCGGCGAAGAGCGCACCGCCGAACTGATCTATCTGGTTGGCGGCTATTGCCTCGTCTCGCTGTTGCTCAATGCCTATGACATGTCGGTGCCCGGCCGCGAGGAAAGCCTGCCCGACGACCGGGGAGACGACGCATGAGCACCCGACGGACCATGGGCGCGGTAGCCGGTGGGCTCGTTGCCGGGCTGGCGATCACGGCTTTGCTGATGCGCGGCGAGAAGACGACCGGGACACCGTCGGAACTCGTCGATCTCGAACGGACGACCGCGCGCAAGCTCGGGCTGGCGACTCCCCGGCGGATCGGTTGGCGACGTCGGGCGAGCAGGCGATCGTGCAGGGCGGGCATCTGCTGCTCTCCGCGGGCGCGGCGATCGTCTATGCCGCGGCGACAGATGAGGACAACGACGTGCTGGTGTCCGGGATCGGTTTCGGCCTGGCGTTTTACGGGGCGATGCACTGGCTGGTGGGGCCTTTGCTGGGCGTCAAGCCTCCCGAATGGGACGCGGATTCGAGCACGATCGGCCTGCACACGCTGAACCATGTCGGGTTTGGCCTGGCGACCGCGGCCGGGGCCAAGCTGGCGGCGCGCGCATGACGCCGCGATGGCGCACGTACGGAGCATGGCGCATGATGCCGAAACCCGAGTCCTGCACGCACGTTGAGGCGCACTGACATGCCGATCATCACCACCGACACGCTGGCGATCGCCTATACCGATACGGGCCCGCGCGCGGGACCGCCGGTGTTGCTGATCCATGGCTGGCCGGACGATGGCTCGACCTGGGACGCGGTCTTGCCGATGCTCCATGCTGCCGGCTTGCGCACCATCGTGCCGACGCTGCGCGGTTTCGGCGAGACCCGGTTCCTGGCCGCGGAGACGCCGCGGACCGGCAACAGCGCGGTGCTGGCGATGGACATGATCGCGCTGATGGATGCGCTTGGCATCGAACGGTTCATGATCGCGGGACATGACTGGGGCTCGAATACCGCCGAAGCGCTCGCGGTCGGCTGGCCGGACCGGGTCGCGCGACTGGCGATGCTGGCCACGCCACCGCGTCTCGGCGGGATGCCGACGCCGCCGTTCGCGCAGGCGCAACGGCAATGGTATCACTGGTTCATGGCGACCGCGCGTGGTGCGCAAGCGGTCCGCGACGACCGCAAGGGGTTCGCGCATATCCACTGGGAGAACTGGTCTCCGCGGGGCTGGTTCGACGAGGCGACGTTTCAGCGGGTCGCGCGATCCTTCGACACGCCCGATTGGGTCGACGTCACGCTGCACAGCTACCGTGCGCGGTGGGACGAAGCCGAGCCCGATCCCCGCAGCCAGTGGCTCGAGGACAAGGTGAAGGCGACCGAGACGCTGGCGTTGCCGGCGATCTATATCCAGGGCGCGGTCGATGGCGTGAATCCACCCTCCGCCAGCAAGGCGGTGCCGAGCAAATTCGCCGGTCCGTTCGCCTTTGTCGAACTGTCCGGCGTCGGCCATTTCCCCCAGCGCGAAAACCCGCGCGCGGTCGCCCGCCACCTGATCCAGCTTTTCACCGGCACCCCTGCCGATCTTTCCGATACCGTTGACCGGAGTCTCCTGATGTCCAAGACCAAGCCCTTCCTCGCCAGCGCTGCTGCAATCGCGGTGATCGCCGCCGCCGCGATCGGCGTCGCGCAGGCCCGGCCGCGCGGTGCCAGCGCGTTGACGCAAGTCGCGCAGTTCGATCACCAGGCGACCGGCGTCGCAGTCACCGCCGATGGCCGTCGCTTCGTCAATTTCCCGCGCTGGACCGACGACGCGCCGATCTCGGTCGCCGAAGTGATGAAGAACGGGTCGCTAAAGGCCTATCCGGATGCCAAGTGGAACAGCTGGCGCAACGCGAAGGCGAACGAGATGCCGGTCGGCGATTATTTCGTCTGCGTGCAGTCGATCGTGCCCGATGGCCACGGCAATCTCTGGGTGCTCGATCCCGGCGCGCCCGGCAACGAGAAGATCCTCGAAGGCGCGCCCAAACTGGTCAAGATCGATCTGGCGACCAACCGCGTGACGAAGGTCATCAAGGTGCCACTCGACGTCGCGTTGCAGGGTACCTACCTCAACGACATCCGCTTTTCGCCCGACGGCCGGACCGGGTACATCACGGACTCGGGCACGCGCGGTGCGATCATCGTCATCGATCTTGAAACCGGCAAGGGTTTCCGCGCGCTCGATGGGCACGGGTCGACGCAGATCGACAAGAGCGTGACGGTGATGACCGACGGCAAGCCGCTCGTCCGCCCCGACAATCGCCAGCCGGCCTTTGCCGCCGACGGCATCGCGATCTCCAACGATGGCAAGACGCTCTACTACCAGGCGCTCACTGGCAAGACGCTGTATGCGATCGACACCGCGTTGCTGCGCGACGGCGTCAGCGAGACGGACCGCGCGGCGGGCTTGAAGACGGTGGCACAGACGCACGTCGCCGACGGTCTGTGGATGAGCAAGGCGGGGGTCCTCTATATCTCGTCACCCACCGACAATGGCATCACCCGGCTGGTCGGCGATCATGTCGAGCCGGTACTGACCGATCCTCGCCTGCGCTGGCCCGACACCTTCTCCGAAGGCGCGGATGGGCGCATCTATGTGACCGCGAGCCACATCCAGGACACGAGCTGGTTCAAGCCTGGGGCACCAGCATCGCTTCGTACCGAACTGTTCTCGTTCGTCCCCGGCGCCGCCAAGGGCAAATAAGGGTTACATGACCTGTCTGCGCTACAGCGACGCCATCGAGACGATCCAGCCGAACGAGCAGGCGTCGATCGACGGTATCATCAGGGCATGGCCGATCAGACCCGCACGGTCGAGACGCGCGAGCATCATGTAGTGCGGGCCAGCCATGCCAAGAGTTCCGCGTGTGTCGTCGGCGACCTGACGATCCACCCGGGTCTTCCCGCCGAACTCGCTAAGGGTCTGTTCGCGAAACCCGGCACGCATCCCGTCGCGGTTCGCTTCGCCCAAGGGCCGGGCGAGACGCTACCGGGGCACGACGTCGACATCCCCGCCTGATCACCGTTCCGTCGATGTCTTTTATCGGCGGAGCGGCCGGGCCGTCATCGCTATGTTCAGGTTCGCGTGCTATATATTACGCGTGACAACAGCGATTCCCCATACCTACGCCATCGGCATAGAGCCGGACGACATCGACTTCATGGGTCACGTCAACAACGCGAACTATCTGAAGTGGGTCCAGGCCGCGGTGATCGACCATTGGCAGCGCCTCGCGCCGGCCGAGGCGGTGGCCGGGCACCTGTGGGTCGCGTTGAAACACGAGATCACCTACCGCAAGCCGGCGTTTCTCAACGACGACGTCATCGCGACGGTGCTGCTCGAGAAGGTCCAAGGCGCGCGCGCGTTCTACGAGACGATCATCAAGCGCGGCGAGGACGTGCTCGCCGAGGTGAAGTCGAGCTGGTGCTGCCTCGATGCGGAGACGCTGCGGCCATCGCGGCTGGCGAACAGCGTGGTCGAGCATTTCTTTCCGAAGGACCCGGCGGCAGCCTGATTGCGACCACCACCCCCGGCGGACTTACCACCGCGGCGAAATTACCACCCCGGCGAAGGCCGGGGCCCAGGTAGAAAGGTCGTAGGAACGCTGGGCTGCCCCTTGTTATTGCCGTCCTCCGACTTGGCCCCGGCCTTCGCCGGGGAGGCGGCTCTGACAGAGGCGTCCGTCACACCACCTCGTACGGCACCGCCCCGCGCCGGTCCGGATCGACCCTGATCCCACTCGCCGCCGGTGGAAACGCCCGCTGGTCGCAGTCCGTCCGCAAACAAACACGACACGAAGACCCGATCGGCGTCGCGATCCCGCCCGTCCCCAGCGCGTCCGCATAGATGAACTCCGACGCATTCGCCTCCTCGCACCCGAGCGCCACCGCATAGCGCCGCGCCGGCCGCGTATACGTCTCGGACGGCTTCACCAGACCCTTCGCCATCGAGACGTAGCGGATGCCGTCGGTCGTCTCGATCAGCTGGGTGAGGATGCGGTCGGGGATCGCAACCGCCTCGTGGACGATCCACAACGGACACGCCCCTCCGAACCGCGCGAACTGCAGCCGCGTGGCGGAGTGCCGCTTGGTGATGTTCCCCGCCATGTCGACCCGGCAGAAGAAGAATGGGATGCCCAGCGCGCCCGGTCGCTGCAAGGTCGACAGCCGATGGCACGTCTGCTCGAAGCTCGTCCCGAAGATCCGCCGCAGCCGGTCGATATCGTGGCGGACACTCCGCGCCTCCGTTCGAAAGCGCGTATAGGGCATGACGATCGCCCCGGCCGCGTAGTTGGTCAGCCCCGCCGTCAGCAGTGCGCGCGCCGTCTCCGACGCCATCTCCGATGCCGCGACGATCCCGCCGATGACGTCGCCGAACTCGTGCCGCGCGACCTGATGCGCCAGCGAGAACAAGGTGGTCTCCCCTGGCTGCGACCCGTCGAGCCGCAAGGTCGCGCCGTCGTAATCGCGCAACGGCGCGGCCAGCGCGCCCGAAATCGCCACCGAAACTCCGCGAACCGCGAGCCTTGCCTCAAGCGCTGACACGCGATCCGCACCCAGAGTCTCTCCGATCTCCTCCGCACGCCGGTCGAGCGTATCGACGTAATTGCCCGCCGCGTGAAACCAGTCGCGCACGTCCTCCCACGGCAGCAACCCAGGCGCGCCCGATCCCGCGACCAGCCGGTCGTCGAGGGCGCGCAACTGCTCCTGCGCGCGCCGATACGCGTCGTGCATTGCGACGAGCCGTTGCGCCAACAACGGCTGGTGCTTCACCGCCCGCCGCACCGCGGTCTCGTCGAGCGCAGGCGCCTCCACACTCGTGTCCGACACCGCCTCCAGCGTCGCGATCAGCAACGCGGTATCGTCCGCCGCGTCGATGCTCCCCCAATCCGCCGGAAACTCGCGCGCGAGCGTGATCAGCACGCCCTCGGTCACCGGGCGATCGCCATTCTCGATCTGCGAGAGGTAGCTCACCGAAAGCCCGATCCGCGCCGCCATCGCCGCCTGGCTGATTCCGAGCACGCGGCGCAGGTCGCGCAGGCGGTGTCCGACGAAGAGGCGACGTGCAGGCAGGGTCATCCCTCCGCCTAGTTTGCAAACATCACGTCAGCAAGTTTGCAACATTGCATTTGCGCATCGCATCCCGCTCTGTGAAGGCAATCAGCAGGACGGAGAGACGATGTCATCGACGATCGAAGAGCTTGAACGCCGCCGCGAAGCCGCCAGAGTCGGCGGAGGCCTCAAGCGGATCGCAGCGCAGCACGCCAAGGGAAAGCTCACCGCGAGGGAGCGCCTTGACGTGCTGCTGGACGAGGGTTCGTTCGAGGAGCTCGACATGTACGTCGAGCACAATTGCGTCGATTTCGGCATGCAGGACCAGGTGATCCCCGGCGACGGCGTGGTCACCGGATCGGGCACGATCAACGGCCGTCTCGTCTTCGTCTTCAGCCAGGACTTCACCGTGTTCGGCGGGTCCTTGAGCGAGCGTCATGCGCAGAAAATCTGCAAGGTGATGGACAGCGCGATGAAGGTCGGCGCGCCGATTATCGGCCTCAACGACAGCGGCGGCGCGCGCATCCAGGAGGGCGTCGCCTCGCTCGGCGGCTATGCCGAGGTGTTCCAGCGCAACGCGCTCGCGTCCGGCGTCGTGCCGCAGTTGTCACTGATCATGGGCCCCTGTGCCGGCGGCGCGGTCTATTCCCCCGCGATGACCGACTTCATCTTCATGGTGAAGGATTCGAGCTACATGTTCGTCACCGGCCCCGACGTGGTCAAGACGGTGACCAACGAGGTCGTCACGCAGGAGGCGCTGGGCGGCGCGGTGACTCACACCACCAAGACGTCGGTCGCCGACAACGCGTTCGAGAACGATATCGAGGCCTTGTTGGCCGCGCGCGACTTCTTCGATTTCCTGCCCGCATCGAACCGTGAGGGCGTGCCCGAGCGGCCGACCGCGGACGAGTGGGATCGGATCGAGGAGAGCCTCGACACGTTGATCCCGGCGTCGGCGAACCAGCCCTACGACATGCACGAGCTGATCCGGAAGACCGTCGACGAAGGCGATTTCTTCGAGACGCAGCCGGCGCATGCGGCCAACATCATCACCGGCTTCGGCCGGATAGAGGGCCGCACGGTCGGCTTCGTCGCGAACCAGCCGATGGTGCTCGCGGGCGTACTCGACATCAATTCGTCGAAGAAGGCCGCGCGGTTCGTGCGCTTCTGCGATGCGTTCGAGATCCCGATCGTGACCTTCGTCGACGTTCCCGGCTTCCTGCCCGGCACCGCGCAGGAGCATAACGGCATCATCAAGCACGGCGCGAAACTGCTGTTCGCCTATGCCGAGGCGACCGTGCCCAAGATCACCGTCATCACGCGCAAAGCTTACGGTGGCGCATACGACGTGATGGCCTCGAAGCACCTGCGCGGCGACCTCAACTATGCATGGCCGACCGCCGAGATCGCGGTGATGGGTGCGAAGGGCGCGGTGGAGATCATCTTCCGCGGCAAGACGCCGGAAGAGATCGCCGAGCGGACGGCAGAATACGAGGCGCGGTTCGCGAACCCGTTCGTTGCCGCGTCGAAGGGCTTCATCGACGAAGTGATCCAGCCGCACTCGACGCGCCGCCGCATCGCGCTGGGCCTACGGAAGCTCCGCGGCAAGGCGCTGGAGAATCCGTGGAAGAAGCATGATAACATCCCGCTGTGACCCGGTACGTCACGTGGACCAGTCCTTGACGCGTCGACTCGGCGAAAGCCGGGGACTTGGGTCGCAGGGGACGGGCTTGCGGATTGAGGTCCCAGCCTCTGCTGGGGTAATGACGTCTACGGGGACGGAGGTTTGATGCTCGCGTTTCTCCTGCTCCTGCAAGCCACTTCGCCCACGCCCACGCCAATCTGGAAGCTCGCCGACCGCACCAACCCGGCTGGTGTCCGCAGCATCTCCGCTTCGGTCACCGGTAACGACGGCCTCTCGCGCTTCGTCGTGAAGTGCGACGTCGCCTCCGAGCCGATCGTGTCGATCCAGTTCATCCAGCCGCAACCGCTCGGGTCGGGCGCCGACAAGCTGGTTGCGGTGCGCTTCGATGGTGGGCCGGCATTCACCTATAACTGGCAGTTTCCGGGGACCGGTACTTACATCGCCGATCCCGCGGCGATCACCAAGCTGACCAGTTTCCTGGTGAAATCGAAGACGGTGCGGGTCGAGACGACCAACGGCGCCAGCTTCGCGGTACAGGCAAACTTCGTCGCGCCGACCGGTGATGCGATGATCCGGCAGGTGCTCGGCGTCTGTGGCTATACACTCGGCGTCGTCCCGCCGGTGCCGGCCAAGCCCGCCGCGGAGCCAGCGGAATGACGCGTTGTATCGCGATCGTCCGCACATTATCATGTCATGATAAGGAGTCGTGACATGCAGACTGAACGCGTGACGTTTTTGACCTCCCCGATCATAAGGCAGCGCTCGATGCCTTTGCTGCCAGCAATGGTAAATCCGTCGGCCATGTCCTCCGGGAAGCTTCGACGCGATATCTCGCGGCGGAGGATCGCGCCGACGGGGAGGATGAGAAGGCGTTCGCGCTGATCCTGCCGGAGATCGAGGCGATGCTGCCGCAATGGCATGCGAAGATCGATTCGATGGAGCAGTCGATCGACCGCGCGCTGGAAGCGATCGATCGTGCGTTGGCGGGCGACCCGGTGCCGATGAGCCACGCCGCATGAGCGCGACCGAAAAGGCGTTCGGCGTCATCAAGGCGTTGCTGACCTATCAGGAGCGGCTCGATGGGCTCGACGCGAAACTCACGGGGCTGAGTGCCGGCTTGGCGCGTCTTGCCGACAGCCACGTCGCCTTGCGCGAGCGTGTCAGCCGTATCGAAGGGTTGATCGAGGGCGCCGCGATGGCGCGCCGGACGCCCGACAGCCCGAGGATCGAAGGATGACCGCCATGCTGGGCCGGCTCAACCATGTCGGGGTAGCGACTCCGTCGATCGCGAAGTCGGTCGAGACGTATCGCCTGCTGCTCGGCGCGACCGCGATCGGCGAGCCGTTCGACTTGCCAGCGCAGGGGGTGAAAGTTTGCTTCATCGATGCGCCGAACACCCAGATCGAGCTGATCGAGCCGTATGACGAGAGTTCGCCGATCGCCGGCTTCCTGCGCAAGAACCCGGCGGGCGGGCAGCATCATGTCTGCTTCGAGGTGGCCGATATCCATGCGGCGGTCGCCGACCTGAAGGCGAAGGGTGCGACCGTGTTGGGCGAGCCGCGGATCGGCGCGCATGGCACGCCGATCGTGTTCGTGCACCCGAAAGACTTTGGCGGCATGCTGGTCGAGTTGATGGAGACGCCGGGCGATACCGGCGCGCACTAGGAGAGATCTGATGGCCGCGTACGAGCATATCCTGAGCGAGCGGCGCGGCGACGTGCTGGTGCTGACGCTCAACCGGCCCGACCGGCTGAACGCCGCGCCGCCGGCGATGTTCGAGGAATTGCGCGCGGCGCTGGGTGAGCTGGATGGTGCGCGGGCGGTGCTGATTGCGGGCGCAGGCCGCGCGTTCTGCTCGGGCGCGGATGTCGGCGGCGGCGCGCTTGGTTCGGACAATCCGGGCGAGGCGACGTTCGCGGCGCTGACCGGCAGCTATAACCCGACGATGGCGGTGATCGCCGATCTGTCGGTGCCGGTGGTGAGCGCGGTGCGCGGGCCCGCCGCGGGGATCGGCTGCAGCCTCGCGCTCGCCGCCGATTTCTGCGTCGCCAGCGAGACCGCGTATTTCCTTCAGGCGTTCGTGAACATCGGGCTGGTGCCGGATGGCGGCGCGTCGTGGATGCTGCCGCGGCTGATTGGCAAGGCCCGCGCGGCGGAAATGATGATGCTCGGCGAGCGCATACCGGCGGCCAAGGCGCTCGACTGGGGGATGGTCCACAAGGTCGTTGCCGACGACGCGCTGGATGCCGAGGCGTTCGCGCTGGCCGAGCGGCTGGCGGCAATGCCGACGGTTGCGCTGGGGTTGATGCGGCGGGCGATCACTGCGGCGTACGAGACGGATTACTCGACCGCGATGCAGGCCGAAGCAGCCAACCAGCGCGATGCGCGGGGCTCGGCGGACTCGATGGAGGGCGGTATCGCGTTCCTGACGAAGCGTAAGCCGGTGTTCACTGGCAAGTGATGGCTTCTGCTACTCGTTCCCCGGCGAAGGCCGGGCCCATTCTCGATGCGCAGCATCGAACGCGCTCCCGCGCGCGGTATATTCGAGGGGCTGGGCCCCGGCCTTCGCCGGGGAACTAGGTGCTAGGTAATGACTGACAAACCGAACCCCACGCTCGCCGACTGGCAGGCGCTCGCCGCCAAGGAAGTCAAAGGCGCCGACCTAACCTGGCCGACCCCCGAAGGCATCGACGTCAAACCGCTCTACACCGCGCAGGACGTGCGCGAAGACCCCGGACTCCCTGGTTTCGCCCCTTCACCCGCGGCGTCCGCGCGTCGATGTACGCCGGCCGCCCCTGGACGATCCGCCAGTACGCCGGCTTCTCAACCGCCGAAGCCTCGAACGCGTTCTACCGCCGCAACCTCGCCGCCGGGCAGAAGGGCCTGTCGGTAGCGTTCGATCTCGCCACGCATCGCGGTTACGACAGCGACCACCCCCGCGTCACCGGCGACGTCGGCAAGGCGGGCGTCGCGATCGACTCGGTCGAGGACATGAAGATCCTCTTCGACGGCATCCCGCTCGACAAGATGTCGGTCAGCATGACGATGAACGGCGCGGTCATCCCGATCCTCGCCTTCTTCATCGTCGCGGGCGAGGAGCAGGGCGTCGACCGAAAGCTGCTCGACGGGACCATCCAGAACGACATCCTCAAGGAGTTCATGGTCCGCAACACCTACATCTACCCGCCCGAGCCGAGCATGCGGATCATCTCGGACATCTTCGGCTACACCAGCCGCGAGATGCCCAAGTTCAACAGCATCTCGATCAGCGGCTATCACATGCAGGAGGCAGGAGCGACGCAGCTCCACGAGCTCGCCTTCACGATCGCCGACGGCATGGAATATGTGAAATACGGCGTCGCGTCAGGCCTCGACATCGACAAGTTCGCCGGGCGCCTGTCGTTCTTCTTCGCGATCGGCATGAACTTCTTCATGGAGATCGCCAAGCTCCGCGCCGCCCGCGTCCTCTGGCACCGCGCGATGACGCAATTGGGCGCGCAGGACGAGCGCTCGAAGATGCTGCGCACGCATTGCCAGACGTCGGGCGTCTCGCTGACCGAGCAGGACCCGTACAACAACGTCATGCGCACGACGATCGAGGCGATGGCGGCGATGCTCGGCGGCACGCAGTCGCTCCACACCAACGCGCTCGACGAGGCGATCGCGCTGCCGACCGACTTCTCGGCGCGGATCGCACGCAACACGCAGATCGTGATCCAGGAAGAGACGGGGATGACCAAGGTCGTCGATCCGCTCGGCGGCAGCTATTATATCGAGAGCCTGACGCAATCGCTGGTCGACGGCGCGTGGAGCCTGATCGAGCGGATCCAGTCCGAGGGCGGCATGGCGAAGGCAGTCGCGGCGGGCTGGCCCAAGGCGATGATCGAGGAAGCCGCCGCCGGCCGCCAGGCGCGCGTCGATCGCGGCGAGGACGTCATCGTCGGCGTCAACAAGTACAAGCTCGCCGAACAGGACGCGATCGAGATCCTCGACGTGGATAACGTCGCGGTGCGCGCCGGCCAGATCGAACGCATCAACCGGGTAAAGGCCACGCGCGACGAAGCCGCGTGCCAAGCCGCGCTCGATGTTTTGCGTGAAGGTGCGCGCATTCCTCCCCGGAACGGGGAGGGGGACCAGCCAACGGCTGGTGGAGGGGCGTCCCACAAACGAATGCGCCCGAGGACGCCCCCTCCGTCAGCCTTCGGCCGCCACCTCCCCGGATCGGGGAGGATTTGAGAACAATCTCCTCGCGCTCGCCGTAGACTGCGCCCGCGCGCGCGCCACGCTCGGCGAAATCTCCGCCGCGATGGAGGACGTGTTCGGCCGCTACGGCACGCAGCCGACCCCTGTCTCCGGCATCTACGGCGGCGCGTACGAGGACGACGCGCGCTGGACCCGCCTGACCGACGGCGTCGAAGCGACCGAACGCCGGATGGGCCGCAAACCTCGTATGCTAGTCGCCAAGATGGGGCAGGACGGCCATGACCGCGGCGCGAACCTCGTCTCATCGATGTTCGGCGACCTCGGCTTCGAGATCGTTCCCGGCCCGCTGTTCCAGACCCCCGCCGAAGCCGCCGCGCTCGCGCTGGAAAAGGACGTCGACATCGTCGGCGCCTCGAGCCTCGCCGCCGGCCACAAGACGCTGATACCCGAGCTCATCGGCTACCTCCGCGAGGCGGGCCGCGCGGATATCAAGGTGATCGCGGGTGGCGTTATCCCCGCACAGGACTATCAGGCGCTGCGCGATGCCGGGGTCCAGGCGATCTTCGGCCCCGGCACCAACCTGATCCAGGCCGCCGAGGACGTGTTGAAACTCCTCGGCCACAACATGGCCCCGCAAGAGGAAGCCGCCGAATGACCGATACCCTCCTCCGTACTCTCGCACATGCCGTGGCTCCGAGCCTGGTGCGCGATGCTCCCGTTGCCCGCACCGACTGGACCCGGCCCGAGATCGCCACGCTGTTCGACCTCCCATTCGACGAACTGATGTTCCGCGCGCAGACCGTCCACCGCGCGCACCACGCGATCGGCGAAGTCCAGCTCTGCACGTTGTTGTCGATCAAGACCGGCGGCTGTCCCGAGGATTGCGGCTATTGCTCGCAGTCGGCCTCGTCCGACTCCGGCCTGAAGGCGGAAAAGCTGATGGACGTCGACGCCGTCCTTGCCGACGCAGCCCAAGCCAAGGCCGCCGGCTCGCAGCGTTTCTGCATGGGTGCCGCCTGGCGGAACCCGAAGCCGCGCGACATGCCGAAGGTTGTCGCGATGGTCGAAGGCGTCCGCGCGATGGGGCTGGAGACGTGCATGACGCTCGGCATGCTCAACGCGGATCAGGCCAAGCAGCTCGCCGACGCCGGCCTCGATTACTACAACCACAACATCGACACCTCGCCCGAGAATTACGGCAACGTCATCACCACGCGCACTTTCGGCGATCGGCTCGAGACGCTGGCGAACGTGCGCGACGCGGGGATCTCGGTCTGCTGCGGCGGGATCGTCGGGATGGGCGAGACGCGCAGCGACCGCGTCGGCTTCGTCCACGCGCTCGCCACGCTGCCGCGCCATCCCGAGAGCGTCCCCGTCAACGCGCTGGTCCCGGTCAAGGGCACGCCGCTCGGCGACATGCTCGCGGGCACGCCGATGGCGCAGATCGACGATATCGAGTTCGTCCGGACGGTCGCGGTCGCGCGGATCACGATGCCGCTGAGCATGGTGCGCCTGTCGGCCGGGCGCGAGAGCATGTCCGAGGCGACCCAGGCGCTGTGCTTCATGGCCGGCGCGAACTCGATCTTCACCGGCGACAAGCTGCTCACCACCGGCAACGCGGGCGACAGCGCCGACGCGACGCTGCTGGCGAAGCTGGGGATGAAGCCGATGGTCGGTGCGGAGCCTATGCGGGAGGCCAAGACATGCTGCTGATCGCACTTCTCATGACCGCGGCTGCTCCGATGCAGTCGCAGGCGACGATGAACGCGTCGGCCGGTACGAGTTATGCGCGGGCGGATGCGGCGATGACTGCGCAGTGGAAGCGAACCTACGCCTATATGAAGGGCCGCGATGCGCAGGATGGGTCGCGTGGCGGCGGGTTCGGCTACGCCGCGGCGCTGCTGGAGAGCCAGCGCGCGTGGCTCAAGTTCCGCGATACGCAGTGCGTGATCGAAGGCGGGCAATATGCCGGCGGTTCGGCTCAGGGCATGACGATTGCCGGGTGCCGGACCGACCTGACGCAAGCGCGCACGAAGCAGCTCAAGACGATGATGTGGTACCAATAACCAGTCCGCACCCGGACCGCGTCCGGCAAGACGGCACAGATTAGGGCGAGTGATGTTCAAGAAAATCCTGGTCGCCAATCGCGGCGAGATCGCGTGCCGCGTCATGCGGACCGCCAAGGCGATGGGCATCAAGACCGTCGCAGTCTATTCGGACGCCGATGCGCGCGCGCCGCATGTGCTGATGGCCGACGAGAGCGTGCGACTCGGGCCCGCGCCTGCCGCCGAAAGCTATCTCAAGGCCGAGCTGATCCTGCTCGCGGCCAAGGAAACCGGCGCGGACTGCATCCACCCGGGCTACGGCTTCCTCTCCGAACGCGAGAGTTTCGCGCTGGCCTGCGCCGAGGCCGGGATCGCCTTCGTCGGGCCGCCACCCAACGCGATCGCCGCGATGGGCGACAAGATCGAATCTAAGAAGCTCGCCAAGGCCGCGGGCGTCAACGTCGTGCCGGGCTATCTCGGCGAGATCGACAGCACCGATCACGCGGTCGAGATCGCCGGCGGCATCGGCTATCCGGTGATGATGAAGGCGTCGGCGGGCGGCGGCGGCAAGGGCATGCGGCTCGCCTATAGCGAACAGGACGTCCGCGAAGGCTTCGAGGCGACCAAGCGCGAGGGGCTCGCCAGCTTTGGCGACGACCGCGTGTTCATCGAGAAGTTCATCGAGAGCCCGCGTCATATCGAGATCCAGCTGATCGGCGATCAGCACGGCAACATCGTCTATCTCAACGAGCGCGAATGCTCGATCCAGCGCCGCCACCAGAAGGTCGTCGAGGAGGCGCCGTCGCCGTTCGTCACGCCGAAGATGCGGAAAGCGATGGGCAAGCAGGCGGTCGCTTTGGCGCAGGCGGTCGGCTATTATTCGGCGGGGACGGTCGAGCTGATCGTCTCGGGCGCGGATACGACGGGGAGGGGTTCTACTTCCTCGAGATGAACACCCGGCTCCAGGTCGAGCATCCGGTGACGGAGGAGATCACCGGGCTCGATCTGGTCGAACTGATGATCCGCGTCGCCGCCGGCGAGCCGCTCGGGTTTGGGCAGGACGAGGTGAAGCTGAACGGCTGGTCGATCGAGAACCGGGTGTATGCCGAGGACCCGTATCGCGGCTTCCTGCCGAGCATCGGTCGGCTGGTTCGGTATAATCCGCCCGAGACAAGCATTCCCCTCCCGCTTGCGGGAGGGGTTAGGGAGGGCGTGACATACACGCCGAACACGACGCCGCTGGGTCAGCCCCTCCTCGACCCCTCCCGCAAGCGGGAGGGAGATGCGTACGTCCGTGTCGACGACGGCGTCCGCGAGGGCGGCGAGGTCAGCATGTTCTACGACCCGATGATCGCCAAGCTCATCACCTGGGCGCCCACCCGCGACGGCGCGATCGCCGCGCAGATCGCCGCACTCGATGCGTTCGAACTCGAAGGCCCCGGCAACAATATCGATTTCCTCTCGGCGATCATGCAGCACCCGCGCTTCCAGTCGGGCGCGCTGACGACCGGCTTCATCGCGGAGGAATATCCCAACGGCTTCCACGGCGCCCCCGCCGACGCCGGACTGCTGAAGACGCTCGCCGCGGTCGCTGCCTTCGCCGCCACTGCGGAGGCCGACCGCGCCCGCCGCATCGACGGCCAGCTCGGCAAGCGCCTCCGTCCGCCCGCCGACTGGTCGGTGACGATCGACAAGATCGACCACGTGGTGACGGTCTCGACCGACGGCATCACAGTCGACGGCGAAGAGCTCGACCTGTCGCTCGAATACACGCCCGGCGATCGCATGGTGGTCGCCGACGGCCATGGGATCGACGGCGACGAGCACCTGACGATCCGCATCGCCAAGGCCCGCGCCGGCTTCAAGCTCACGACCCGCGGCGCAAGCCACGTCGCGCGCGTGTTGCCCGCCCGCGTCGCGCCGTACACCGCGCACCTGATCGAGAAGGTCGCGCCCGATCTGTCGAAGTTCCTGATCTGCCCGATGCCAGGGCTGCTGGTGCGGCTCGACGTCGCGGCCGGTGACAAGGTCGAGGCGGGGCAGCCGCTGGCCGTGGTCGAGGCGATGAAGATGGAGAACATCCTCCGCGCCGAGAAGACGGGGACGGTGAAGTCGGTTGCCGCGAAGACGGGTGATAGTCTCGCGGTGGATCAGGTGATCCTCGAACTGGACTAAGCGACGCGCCTGGCCATGTCCGGCCCGCCCCGTCATGCCGGGCTCGTCCCGGCATCCGCTGTTCCGTACGCCCGAAAGAAGTGGGTATGCTGAAAGATGGGCCCCGGCCTCCGCCGGGGTGACGTAGTACGAACGGGGAGTTCTGACAGCGCGCTCCGGGGAGCCTGACCGCCTCCTTGTTTCCCCGCGAAGGCGGGGACCCAGACTGGGCTCCCGCCTTCGCGGGAGAACAATGAAACGCAGGGCGCGGTCGTGTGTCCGGGATCGCCCTCCAATAGCGCCACCCCGGCGGAGGCCGGGGCCCAGTTGGGAGCGGCTGATGATCGAGACCGGCGCCCCGTTACCGCGACCTTGCCAACTGGGCCCCGGCCTTCGCCGGGGTGGGACGTGTGATGGGCAAGCGCTCATCCTGAGGCTTTGCCGAAAACGGCGGCAGCGGTGCCGGGACCCAAGCCCAACGCCGCCCCCTCCCGTTTCCCCTCCCGCCACTGTACAGCACCCCGGATGACCCTCTTCCGCTACCTCGCCGCGCTCCTCCTCGCGGTCACCGCCGTCACCGCGCTCCCCGCGATCGCGCAGGACGAGGCGAAGGTCGCGACCGTCGCCGCCAGCCTGACCCAAGCCTCGGCCGAACTCCAGGCGATCGACGACGCCACCCCCGCCGCGCGGGACGACAAGGCGCGGCAAGCTCTCCGCACGCGCGCGCAGGTCGTGCAGACCACCGCTGCCGACGCGGTCCGCACGCTCACCCCCGAGATGGCGCTCGTCCAGGCGCGCGTTACCGAACTTGGCGCCGCCACTCCCGGCGTCGTCGAAGCCCCCGAGATCCGTCAGCAACGCAAGCTCCTCGCGCAAAGCCAGTCGGCGATCGACTCGGCGATCAAGCGCGCGCGGCTGATCGGGATCGAGGCCAAGCAGCAGATCGATGATATCGGTGCGGCCGAGGCGGAGGAACTTGGCCAGCAATTGTCCGAAAACACCGGCTCGCCGCTGTCGCCGACGCTGTGGGCCGCGATCGTCGATCACCTGCCGCGCGACACCGCGCGACTGACGCGGTTCGCCAATGTCGAGGTGCGTCAGTTCGGCACGCGGTTCGATACGCGCGCGGGTACCGGCCTGCTCGTCGGGATGCTCGCCGCGCTGGTGCTGATCGTGCCGCTGCGGCGCTGGCTGCACGGCGTCGGTAGACGCTATGCGGCCAACCATACGCCCGGCGGCCGTCTGCGACGTTCGGCCTATGCACTGTGGCTGGTCGTGATCGGGACCGCGCTGCCGGGGTTTGCGGCGTGGGCGATCGTCGCATCGCTGCGCTGGGGTGGGCTCGTCTCGCCCGCCTGGAGTCGGTTCGGCGCGATCTTCGTCGGGATCTCGTGGTTCTGCGCGTTCGTGTCGTCGCTCGGTGGCGCGCTGTTGCTGCGGACCCAGCCGACCTGGCGGTTGTTGCCGATCGGCGACGCCGCTGCGCAGGCACTCAGGCCGTATAGCTGGATGGCGGCGGCGCTGATCTTCTTCGGGCAGCTGCTGATCGCGACCAATCTGCTGATCGGCGTCAGTGCGCCCGCGTCGAGTGCGGCCAACGCGGTCGTCGCGCTTCTCCATATCGTGTTGCTCGGCGCGATCCTGGTGACGCTAGGCAGGCTACGCGCCGCCGCGCTGCCCGATCCGTCGAAGCCTGCGCGCAACACGCTGCTCGCGATCGTCGCCACGCTGGTCTGGCTGGTCCTGATCGTCGCGCTCGGCGCCGGGCTGATCGGCTATGTGAACCTGGCGCTGAAGGTTGCGACGTGGCTGGTCTGGGGCGCGATCGTCGGCGCGAGCCTGTACCTGATGATGACCTTCACCGACGATGCGTGCCGGACATTGCTGTCGAGCGGCAACCGCCTGGGTCGCTCGGCGAACAGCGGGTTCGGCGTCGACAACAAGACCGTCGACCAGATCGGCGTGCTGCTGTCGGCGGTGCTGCGGCTGTTGCTGATCATGCTCGCGGTCGGCGCGGTGATGGCGCCGTTCGGGGCAGGGGTGGGCTCGGTGTTCGAGCTGTTCGGCACGGTCGCGAGCGGCATCACGATCGGCCAGGTCACGATCTCGCCGGGGGCGGTGCTGCGCTCGATCGCGGTGCTGTTCGTCGCGCTGGCGATCATGCGCGGACTGCAGCACTGGCTGGTGAACAGCTATCTGCCGACCACCGCGATGGATGCCGGCGCGCAGAATTCGGTGACGATGGTCGCGCGCTATGCCGGCATCATCGCCGCGGTGCTGTGGTCGCTCGGCGCGCTCGGCATCGGCATGGAGAAGCTCGCCGTGGTGCTCGGCGCGTTGTCGGTCGGGATCGGCTTCGGTCTGCAGGCGATCACGCAGAACTTCGTCTCGGGGCTGATCCTGCTCGCCGAGCGCCCGGTGAAGATCGGCGACCTCGTCCGGATCGGCAACATGGAGGGCGACGTGAAGCGGATCAACGTGCGCTCGACCGAGATCCAGGTCGCGGACCGATCGACGCTGATCGTGCCGAATTCCGAACTGATCACCAAGACGATCCAGAACATGACGCTGGCCGCGCCGATCGGCCGGATCCAGCTGCAATTCTCGGTGCCGCTCGAAGAGGATCTCGACGCGGTGCGGACGATGTTGTTCGCGGCGTTCGCGGAGAAGCACGAGGTGCTCGACGATCCCGAATCCAAGGTGTTCATCGATTCGATCGACGCCGGCCGCGCGAAGTTCAACTGCTTCGCGTACGTGGCGAGCCCGCGGGACGCCTATCCGATCCGCAGCGAACTGCTGTTCACGCTGCTCCGCCAGTTCCGCGAGGCGGGCATCGAAGTCGGCTCGACCGCGACCAAGATGGAACTGATCGGCGCGCTGCCGGGCTCGCCCATCACCGATCAGAACTCCGGTCAGAACTCCGATCAGAACGCCGATCAGAACAGGGCGTAGGGCAGCGACACGCTGAAGCTCGACCCTGCCGCCATCGTCCCGCGCGGGCGGATGCGGATGGTGGTGACCGCCTTGGGCGTGGTGGTCGGATCATAGGTCCAGCTCGTCCCGCCGTTCGCCGAGAAATCGACGTCGTCGGTCGCGCTCGCGGGGGTGGCATAGGTCACCGCCAGCGACGACGCAGGCGATCCCTCCGCGGTGGTCACGAACGCGGACGAGGCGGTCCCGTCGCCGTCCAGCGCGACCGCGGCCCGCGTGGGCGTCGGCAGCACCACGGCCACCGAATTGGCGTCGACCGCGACGATGTCGGGGTTGGTCAGCGTGATCGTCGTGCGCTGTTTGCTGCCGGGGATCGCGCGCGGATTGTTGATGGTCGAGATTGGATCATAGGTCGTGCGCGTGGTGATGACGACCGCCACTGGCCTGGCCGAGACGATCATCGTCACGTCGACCTTGGCCGAGGTGACGGCGCTGCTCTGGTCGAGCGTGCCCGCACATAGCGAACCGACGCCGAGCAGCGAACAGAAGCGCCATTCCCAGCCGATCGTGAAGCTGCCCTTGTACGTGCCCGGCGCGACGGCGGTCAGCGACGAGGGGCGGACATGGATTTGGACGTTGCGTGCCGATCCACCGAGCAGCCCTAGCAGGTTGATGATGCCGCCATTCATGTAGACGAACGGCGTGCCGGGCGTGAACGGATAGGTCCCGGCGCTGTCCGCGGCAACGACATAGCGTGCGGTGACTGTATCGGCGACGTTGGTCGAGGTCAGCTTGAACCCGTCCGCGCTGGTCACCGTCGCGCGCAGGAAATTGCCGGTCAGCAACGATATGACCGTGGAGGGGCAATCGAAGCCGCCCGGTACGGCGCTGTACGGCGGCGCACCAGCGACCAGCGCCGGGGGGAATAGGTGCCGAGCGCGGTCGGGCCGGTATTGGTGACCGCGCACGCCGCCCAGGCCGAGGACGGCGTGCAGGCCACGAGGGCGAAGAACAGTTTCGTCAATCCGGTCGTCAACGCGTCGGCCCCCAGGCACAAGATAGGCGGAGATCCTTGGCCGGCATTCGTTAATGCGTTTTGAAGAACCTGTTTCGGGTCTTTCCGCAGGTCGAAATGGCCTGCGATGGTCTTGCCGGGGCCGCCGAAACATTCGAAACAGCCGACATGACGATCGCCCCCTCCAAAACCCGCCCCAGCACCGTCCTCATAGCGAGTGTCGCCACCGCGGCGCTGGCAGGGCTGTTGTTCGGCTTCGACACCGCGGTGATCGCGGGCGTCACCGGCGCGCTGAAGGCGAAGTTCGCGTTGAGCGAGGCGTGGCTCGGCTTCACCGTGTCGTCGGCGCTCTGGGGAACGCTGATCGGTGCGCTGTTCGTCGGTATGCCCGGCGATCGCTATGGCAGTCGCAACGTGCTGCGGATGCTCGCCTTCCTGTATGTCGTCACCGCGCTCGGCTGTGCGCTGGCGTGGAACTGGCACAGTTTCCTCGGCTTCCGCTTCATCAACGGCATCGCGATCGGCGGTTCGTCGGTGCTCGCGCCCGCCTATATCGCCGAGCTCGCGCCGCCCGCCCAGCGCGGCAAGATGGTCGGTGGGTTCCAGTTCGCGGTGATCCTCGGCATCCTGCTCGCGTATGTCTCGAACGCGGTCATCGGGTCGCTCGATCTCGGCGACGTCGAGTGGCGGTGGAAGCTGGGGATCGTCGCAGCGCCGTCGCTGGTGTTCTTCGCACTGCTGTTCCGCATCCCCAACTCGCCGCGCTGGCTGCTCGCCAAGGGGCGCGACGTCGAGGCGAAGCAGGTATTGGCGCTGGTCGGCATGAGCCCGGACATCGCGCGACAGGACCTCGACGCACCAAAGGGCGATGCCAAGCTCTCCTGGACGCGCCACCGCAAGCCGATCACGCTCGCCTTCCTGGTCGCGTTGTTCAACCAGTTCAGCGGCATCAACGCGTTCCTCTATTACCTCAACGATATCTTCAAGGCGTCGGGCGGCAGCCTCTCGCCCGACCTGCAGGCGGTGATGATCGGTGTCGCCAACATGGTGTTCACGCTGCTCGGGATGCTGCTGATCGACCGGATCGGGCGCCGCACGCTGCTGCTGTGGGGCTCGGCGGGGATGACCGGCGCGCTCACCATCGGCGGGCTCGCGCTGCTCGGCGTGCTGCCCAGCTGGCTGCTGCTGCCGTCGTTGATCGTCTTCATCATGTTCTTCGCCCCCGGCTCGGGCGCGGTGATCTGGGTCTATATCTCGGAAGTGTTCCCGCAGAACGTCCGTGCGCGCGGATCGAGCATCGGTTCGTCGAGCCATTGGGGCTGGAACGCGGTGATCGCGCAGGTCTTCCCGATCGCCGCGGCGTGGTCGGCGGGGCTGCCCTTCCTGTTCTTCGCGGCGATGATGGCGGTGCAGTTCGTGACCGTGTTCCTCTACTTCCCCGAGACCAAGGGCGTGCCGCTGGAGGAGATGGACGCCTACATGGCGCGATAATTCGTCGCCGAACCGGCATAATCCTGCGACAATTCGCGGCTAGTCGGAGCGCCTGATCGACGGTCGATCATCGGGGTGACGGGTATGCGTAAACTGGGTCTGGTTCTGGCGGCGAGCGTGCCCGCGATGGCGGCGGCGCAACAGGCACCGTCGAAACCTGCCGCCGCTTCCGCGCCCGCCGCGCAGACGCAGGAGCAGGACGAGGGCGCCGAATCCGAGGAGATCGTCGTCACCGGTTCGCGCAAACTGCCCGGCGCGGTGATTGGCGACATTCCCCCCGACCAGACGCTGGGCCAGGCCGAGATCCGCTCCTACGGCGTCAGTTCGATCTCCGACTTGCTCAACGAACTGAGCCCGCAGACCACCAGCGGACGCGGCAGCGGTGGCGCGCCGGTGGTGCTGCTCAACGGCCGCCGCATCTCCAGCTTCAGTGAAATCCGCGACATCCCGACCGAGGCGATCCAGCGCGTCGAGATCCTGCCCGAGGAGGTCGCGCTCAAATACGGCTATCGCGCGGACCAGAAGGTTGTGAACTTCGTGCTGCGCCGCCGTTTCCGCGCGGTGACCGCCGAAGCCGTCGACAAGATGCCCACCGAAGGCGGCAGCAACTCGCCCGATGCCAAGCTCGACCTGCTCAGCATCGCCCGCGATCGCCGGGTCAATCTGCATGCCGAATACACCTCGACCTCGGCGCTGACCGAATCCGAGCGTGACATCGCAGCGCCCACGCCGACCGCGACCAGCGCGGTCGACGCGGACAACGCGATCGTCGACCAGCGACCGTTCCGCACGCTTCAGTCGGCCAGCAGCACCTTCACCGTGAACAGCGTGTATGCGCGCAACATCGGCAAGGTCGGCGCGACGATCAACGGTCGCCTCGAATCGACCGACAGCCGCAGCCTGAACGGCCTGCCGGTCGCGACGCTCGATGTCGGCGGCGCCACCCCGGTGTACCGGGCGCTCAACGACGATGGCTTCCTGCCGCTCACCCAGCGCACCGCGTCGATCGCGGCGCATCTCGGCACCACGCTCAACGGCGATATCGGCACGTGGCGCTGGAACGTCACGGGCAATTACGACCGTAGCGACACGCAGACCTTCACCGAAAATGGAGTGGACGCCAGCGCATTCCAGGCACAGCTCAGGGCCGGCGATCCGACCGCCAATCCGTTCGCGCGGCTCACCGCCGGCGATATCGGTGCCGCCGCCGGCAACCGCGCCTATGCGACGCAGAACACCGGCGAGATCGATGCGGTCGCGAACGGCAACCTGTTCAGCCTGCCCGCGGGCGCGGTCTCGACGACGATCAAGTTCGGCGGACAGACCGCGGATTTCGACAGCCGTTCCTACCGCGCCGGCCTGACCCAGCGCGGCCAGGTGTCGCGCGATACCGTCAACGGCCAGGTCAATGTCGACCTGCCGCTGACCAGCCGGTCGAAGGACGTGCTGCCGTTCCTCGGCACGCTGTCGGCGAACTTCAACCTCGCCGAGGATCATCTGTCGGATTTCGGCACGCTGACGACGCTCGGCTACGGCGCGAACTGGTCGCCGATCGAGGGCGTGCGCGTGATCGCCTCGGTCACCGACACCGACGAGGCGCCGACCGCGCAACAGCTCGGCAACCCGTCGATCACCACGCCCAACGTCCGCATCTTCGATTACGTCCGCGGCACCACCGCGACCGTCACGACGATCAGCGGCGGCAATCCGAACCTCGTCTCGGACAACAACCACGTCAAGAAGATCGGGGTGACGCTGAAGCCATGGTCGGCGAAGGACCTGTCGATCACCGCCAATTACGTCGAAAGCCGGGTCGACAATCCGATCGCCGCCTTCCCGTCGGCGACCGCGGCGATCGAGGCTGCGTTCCCCGATCGGTTCACGCGCGATGCTGCGGGCAACCTGCTGCAGGTCGACAGCCGTCCGATCAATTTCGCGCGCAGCGACCGCTCCGAACTGCGTTGGGGAATCAATTTCTCCGCGCCGCTCAAGTCGAAGATCCAGAAGGAGCTGGAGGCGTATCGCGCCGGCACCGGCCCCAATCCGTTCGAGGGGATGCAGCCGCCCGGCGGTTTTCGTCGTCCGGAAGGGGCAGGCGGCGATGGCCCGCGCGGTGGTCCAGGCGGGGGCGGTCCAGGCGGAGGCGGACCTGGCGGTGGCGGTCCGGGCGGTGGCGGTCCGGGCGGGGGCGGCGGGCGCGGCTTTGGCGGTCGTGGCGGCCAAGCTGGCGGGCGTCTCCAGTTCGCGGTCTACCATACCTGGCATTTCACCGATCGCGTACTCGTCGCGAACGGCGGCCCTAGCCTCGACCTGTTGAATGGCGACGCGATCGGCAACAGCGGCGGTCAATCGCGCCATGAACTCGAGGCGCAGGCGGGCTATACCAACAACGGCCTCGGCGCGCGCATCTCCGCCAACTACGCGACCGGCACGCGCGTCATTGGCGGCACCGCGGCGGCACCCGAAACGCTCAACTTCGGTGGCTTGGCGACCGCCAACGCGCGGCTGTTCGCCGATCTCGGCCAGCGGCTCGAATGGGTGAAGGCGCATCCGTGGCTGCGCGGCATGCGGATCAGCCTGTCGGTCGACAACGTGCTCAACACCCGCCAGCGCGTCACCGACGCGACGGGCGCGACCCCGAACAACTACCAGCCGGACTACCTCGACCCGCTAGGCCGCACCGTCCGCCTCAGCATCCGCAAGCTCTTCTTTTAAACCCTCGCCCCCCGACAAACATTATCCGTCATCCCCGCGGACGCGGGGACCCATAGGCTCGGAGCCGGGCGATGTATCAGATCCCTCAGCCCCTATGGATCCCCGCCTTCGCGGGGATGACGATGGTGAACTTCGAGGGCGTTCCGAGAGGCGGGGCGAGGGAAGTTAAAGCCCCACCTTCGCCGCCAGCCACCGCGCCGCCGCCTCGGGCGTCTCTTTGTCCGCATCACGATCCACTCGGTAGTTCGCCGCGCGCATCGCCTCCACCGGGATCCGCCCAACCAGCGGCTTCAGCGCGTTCACGAACTTCGTATCCCCAGCCCGCTTCGGCGTGACCATCAGGATGGCGTCATATCCCGGAATCGCCCGCCGTGGATCGCTCAGCACCGCCAGACCATCCGCCGCGATCCGCCCATCCGACGAGAAGGCCGAGATCACATCGACATTCCCGCTCTCCAGCGCGCGGTACATGAAGGTCGGGCTGTACGGCGTCGTCTTGGCGAACCGCAGCGGATAGGCGCGCTTCACCGCCGCCCATTCGGGCCGCTCGAGAAACTCCAGGTCGCTGCCCAGCGTCATCGCCGGCGCGGCCTTCACCAGATCGTCGAGGCTGGCGATGCCCTTCGCCTTGGCCACATCGCCCTTCATCGCGAACGCATAGGCATTCTCGAACCCGAGCGACCCGATCAGCCCGACCCCGTGCTCGCGCTTCGCCCATGCACCGATCGCCGCGACCATCGCGCCGTGCTCGGGCACATCGTTGCGCTTCATCTCGTTCGCCCAGATCGTCCCGGCGTAATCGACATACACATCGATATCGCCGCCCGAGAGCGCGCCGAACACCACCGCGGAGCCCAGCCCGTCACGATACTCGACGGTATAGCCGGCCCGCTCGAGCCGATCGCCGAGCAGCCGCGCAAGGATATATTGCTCGGAAAAGTTCTTCGCGCCGACCACCACCGTTCGGTCGCCACCACTTTTGGCCAGAGCGGCAGCGTCGCCACCGCGGTTCCCGCCACCAATACCGCGGTGCACGCGATCCACAGCCACCGCCGCCGTGCGCGAAAACCATATTCGATCCCACCGATCAGCGCGTCGACCGCCAGCGCCAGCGCCGCCGCGGACACGCAGCCGGCAAGCACCAGTGCCCAGTTTTGCGTCTGGAGCCCGGCAAAGATCATGTCGCCGAGACTCGGCTGGCCGACCGTCGTCGACAGCGTCGCCGCGCCGATCGTCCACACCGCCGCGGTGCGGATACCGGCGACCAGCACCGGCGCGACCAGCGGCGCCTCGACCAGCCGCAGCTTCTGCGCGGGTGTCATGCCCACCGCATCCGCCGCCTGGATCACGGCGGGGTCGATCCCGTGCAACCCTGCCACCGCGTTCCGGATGATCGGCAGCAACGCATACAGCGTCAACGCGATCAGCGACGGCAGGAAGCCGAGCGCCGGGATCCCGCCGCCGACCAGCGCCGACAGGCTGAGCAACAGCGGATAGAACAAGGCCAGCAGCGCAAGGCTCGGGATCGTCTGCACCAGGCTCGCAAACCCGAGCGAGACGCGCGCGACAGTGGCATTGCGCGCCGACCAGATCCCGAGCGGCAGGCTGATCGCGATCCCCAGCAGCAGTGCGGATGCTGACAACAGGACATGCGCGGCAAGCAACGGCGGCACGCGGCCCAGTGCATCGAGAAACGCACTCATGCTACTAACGCCTGCAAGCGTTCGGCCTGCGCGCGCGGCACCTGCACCAGCGCCTGCGCATCGTCGCCACCCTTGCCCGCGACCAGTTCGGCCGGGGTCGCATCGGCGACGATCCGCCCCGCCTTCATCACCAGCACGCGGTCCGCCAGCAGCAGCGCCTCCGCCATGTCATGCGTCACCAGGATCGTCGTCAGCCCGAGCCGATCGTGCAGCTCGCGGATCCGCGTCCCCAGCGCATCGCGCGTCACCGGATCGAGCGCGCCGAACGCCTCGTCGAGCAGCAGCAATTTCGCGCCCGGCGCGAGCGCCCGCGCGATCCCGACGCGCTGTCGTTGGCCACCCGACAGCGCCTCCGGCATCCGCCCGGCGATGTCGCGCGGCAGGTCGACGAGGTCGAGCAGTTCGCCGACCTTCGCCTCGTCGGAGCGCCCCGCGATCCGCAACCCGATCGCGATATTCTCGGCGATCGTCATGTGCGGGAACAGGCCGATATTCTGGAAGACATAGCCGATCCGTCGGCGCAGGTCTGGCGCAGGCTCGGCAGCGACGTCGGCGCCATCGATCGTCACGCGGCCGTCGCTTGGTTCGACCAGCCGGTTGATCGTCTTGAGCAGCGTCGACTTGCCCGATCCCGACGTCCCGACCAGCGCGACGAAGCTGCCGCCGGCGATCGTCAGCGAGACCGCATCGACCGCGATCGTCGACCCGTAGGTCTTGGTGACGCGTTCGAAAGCGAGCGCGGGGGAATTGTCTGGCATCTGCGCGCAGGATGCGGGAAACATACCGGAAAATCAAATCATAGAGAGAGGCGTCATGACCGAGCAGAGCATTTTCATCACCGGCGGCGGATCGGGGATCGGTCGTGCCACCGCGCAGCTGTTCGCGCGGAAGGGTTGGCGCGTCGGGCTGGCGGACGTCAACGTTGCCGGGCTCGCCGAGACCGCCGCGCTGCTCCCCGCGGGCATGGCGACCACCTACCAGATGGACGTGCGCGACCGCGATGCATGGGTGACCTGCCTCGATGCGTTCGTCGCGACCACCGGCGGGCGCCTCGACGTGCTGTTCAACAATGCCGGGATCGGCTCGGGCGGCCCGCTCGCGGAGACCGACTTCGCCGAGATCGACCGGGTAATCGCGATCAACCTGGTCGGCGTGCTGAACGGTGCGCGGATCGGCTATGCGTATCTCAAGCGCACGCCGGGATCGTGCCTGCTCAACACCGCCTCCGCGTCGGCGATCTACGGCTCTTCGGGGTTGGCCCCCTATTCGGCGACCAAGTTCGGCGTTCGCGCGATCACCGAGGCGCTCGACGGCGAATGGGCAGCGGACGGCATCAAGGTGCGTTCGATCGTGCCGAGCTTCATCGACACGCCGCTGCTCGATTCGGGCGCGGGGGAAGCAACCACTCGATCCGCGAGACGGTGACCGGCGCGGGGCTGGAGCTGACCGGCGTCGACAAGGTCGCGGACGCCGCCTGGGCCGCGGTGCACGGCGACAAGGTCCACACCTATGTCGGCAAGACCGCGCACCGCATGGCATTTGCGGCACGCTGGATGCCAGGCGCGCTGCGCAAGCGGATGCGGCGCAGCATGACGCGGGAGTGACATTTGTTGTTTCCTCCCCTGGCGGGGGAGGATTACAGGAGACTCAGGCGTCGCCGACGATCGCGTCGATCGCTTCGGCCATCTCGATATCGCGTGGGGAAAGACCGCCCGCATCATGCGTCGTCAGCAGAATCTCCACCCGGTTCCAGACGTTCTTCCACTCCGGATGGTGGTTCGCGCGCTCGGCGATCAGCGCGACCTGCGCCATGAAGCCGAACGCCTCAACGAAATCGGCGAACACGATCGTCCGCGTGATCGCATCGCGCGCATCGTCGTAATCCCACTCGTCGAGCCCATCGAGCGCCTCGGCCCGCTCGGTCTCGTTCAGTGCTTCGATCATTCGCGTGTCCCTTGCCGCTATCCTCGGGCAACGACTATGGCTGACGACATGAGCGGGCAAGCAGCAATACGGGCAGAGGCGCGCGGCGAAGCACCGGACGCCGACGCGATCGAGGCAATCGCGCGTGCGACGATCGCCCGGTTGCCGGCGCAGTTCGCGATCCATCTCGGCGACATCGTCTTCGCGGTCGAGGAATACGCCGACGACGAGACGCTCGCCGCGCTTGGCCTGGAGCACCCGCTCGATCTGTCGGGGCTGTATCATGGTCGCCCGCTCGGCGAGAAATCGTCGATGGATACCGGCGCGATGCCCGACCGCATCGTGCTGTACCGCCGCGCGATCCTGGAGGAGTGGATCGACACCGGCGTCCGCCTCGACGATCTCGTCGCGCACGTCACGATCCACGAGATCGGCCATCATTTCGGCCTCAGTGACGACGACATGCACGCACTTGAAGACGCGGCGGAAGATTCGGCGGAAGATCCGGCCACGTGACCCTCGGCTTTCGCGACGTCGCGTGCATGCGGGGCGGAAGAATGCTCTTTTCAAACGTCTCGTTCGATCTCGGTCCCGGCGAGGCCGCGATCGTCACCGGCCCCAACGGGATCGGCAAGTCGAGCCTGATCCGGATCGCCGCTGGCCTGCTCGCACCGTTCGAAGGTGCCGTGACCTGTAAGGCGGACAAGGCGTTGCTCACCGAAGCGAGCGCGCTCGACACCGATCGTTCGCTCGTGGCGGCGCTTCGGTTCTGGGCGACCCTCGACAGCGCCCCCGATCCAGACGCACGCGTTGCCCGCGCGATGCAGGCGCTCGATCTGGACGCACTGGCCGACATTCCCGTCCGACTCCTGTCCACGGGACAACGCCGTCGCGCCTCGATCGCCCGTGTCGCCGCGACCGGCGCGCCGGTCTGGCTGCTCGACGAACCCGCCAACGGGCTCGACCTGACCTCGATCACGCGGCTCGAAGCGCTGATCGCCCGACATCGGTCAAGCGGCGGCATCGTGCTGGTCGCCACACATCTGCCGCTGTCGCTACCTGGCGCGCGGGAGATCGCGTTGTGATCGCGCTGATCCGCCGCGATCTTCGCCGCAGCGTGTCGAGCGGCGGCGCGACCTTGGTCGTCGCGTTCTTCCTGCTGGTGGCGACGCTGTTCCCGTTCGCGATCGGCCCCGACGCCGCGCTGCTCGCCAGGATTGGCGGCGGCGTGATCTGGACCGCGGCATTGCTGGCTGCCTTGCTCCCGGTCGAGCGGCTGATCGGTCCCGATCTGGAGTCCGGCGTGTTCGACCAGTTCGCGGTGCGCGGTCTGTCGACGACATTGGTCGCGGTGGCCAAGACGATCGCGCACTGGCTGAGCTTCGGTCCGCCGCTGATGCTCGCCGCGGTGATTGCCGCGGGGCTGCTCAACCTCTCGGGCGAAACGCTGCTCCGCGTCGAGATCGGCCTGCTCATCGGCACGCCGGGTCTGGCGACCCTCGCGGTCGTCACCAGCGCGCTGGTCGCGGGCGTGCGCGGCGGTGGTGCGGTCACCGGGCTGGTGATGCTCCCGCTCGCGGTGCCACTGCTGATCTTCGGCGCCGGTTCGCTCGACCCGGCGGGCGGCGCAGGCGCGATAAAACTGCTCGCCGCGGTCAGCCTCGTGCTGGTCGCGGGGGCACCGTTCATCGCCGCCGCCGCGATCCGCGCCGCGCTCGATTAAGCCGCGACCGGCGCGCTCGGTAGTCCTTACCCTCGCCGCCTCCAGCGTCTCGCCCTCTCCCGAGGGGAGAGGGAAGGCGCGCGCGCTTAGTTGAGCGTCGTCATCTCGACGGGCTTGCCCTTGGTGGTCGGGTTGGACGCATTGGCCTTGGGCGCCTTTTCGGCCTTGGGTTTGCGGACTTCCTTGCTCGACTTCTTCTGGCTCTTGGCCATGACGACACCTCATGGGGCGGAAGGCCCCGCACCATCCTACACCGTTGCGACAGCGCGCGCGCCTCTTATCGAAAAACGCTTATTGGAGCCTGTGCAAGGTCGCCTCGTCCGCCGACCCGTCGAAGAACCGGTCGAGCGCCGCGCGGAACGGCGTAGGGTCGTCCGCGACCGACGCGAACAGCGTCATCGACGATCGCAGCTTCACCGCATCGATATCGCCAAGGATCGTCGCGGCCGAGCCCTGCGCGGCGGTCACGGCCTTGGTCGCTTCGAGCAGACGCGGCCCGAGGACCGGATGCGCTAGATACGCCCGCGCCTCGCTCGCATCGGCGATCGCATAGGTCCGCGCCATCATGCTCTGCCCGAGACCCGCGATTTGCGGGAAGATGAACCACATCCAGTGGCTGCGTTTGGCACCGGCGTGCAGTTCGGCAAGCGCCTGCGGGTACACGCCGTGCTGCGCGGTAACGAAGCGGGTCAGATCGTGCGGCATGTCCTCGAAATGGTCGCGATCCTCCTCGACGCAACCCCCGACAAGGCCGATGCGTTGATCGACCAGAAGAGGAATGCGCATGAAGACGATGGTGATGATCGCGGTGCTTGCCCTCCCGTTGCTGAGCGGTTGCGGCAAGAAGGACGATCCGACCGACACGCTCGCTGCGAGCAACTTCACGCCGCCGCAGACGCGCGCGCCGACGCCGATCCCGGGGCAGGCACAGACCACGCCGATCACCGCTTATGTCGGGAAATACCCGCATGACGCGGTCGGCGGCGTCGATTTCTTCGACCGTACCGATGTCGCCTCGGGGCTGGTCATGGCGGTTGGCGATGCGAAACTGCGCGAGACGATCCGCGGTCGTTCGGGGCCCGAAACACCGGTGTTCAAGATCGGCGAGCGCGTCGCGGCCTGGGGCTGCGAGGAGCATAATTGCGGCGATCACAACTGGACCGTGATCGTCGATAGCAAGGCCGCCAAGACCCAGGTCTGCTACCATGATGCTGCGAAGATGGGCACGCGGAGTGACTGGTATGACGGCGCCGCCCCCGTACGCCGTGCCGAAACCTGCCCTTCGGAAGGATAAGCGATGCTCGAACACATCCCGGCGTGGCTCGGCCACGCGATGAGCGGTCTGCGTGCGGGCGCCGAAAAGCTCGCCATCGTCCAGCTTGGCAACCGGTTCGAGACGCTCGACCTGACCAGCCCGGCATTCGCGCATGAGAGCCGGATGCCGCCGCGTTTCACGGCCGATGGCGAAGGCGTGTCGCCGCCGCTCGTCTGGAGCGAACCGCCGGCTGGCACCACGCATATGGTGTTGATCGTCGAGGATGCCGATGCACCGACCCCGCAGCCGCTCGTCCATGCGATCGTCTGGGGCCTCGAAGCCGATGCGGGGCGTCTTGCCGAAGGTGCGATCGCCGCCGATGGGGAGGGCGATGCGGCAGGACGCGACGTTGGCCGTAATTCCTATCTTCGCGAGGGATGGCTGCCACCCGATCCACCGAGTGGGCATGGCGATCATCGGTATGCGTTTCAGATGTTCGCGGTTGGTGCGGGCGCTGAAGACGTCGGCGCGACACCCGGACGCTCTGCGGTGATCGACGCCATAACCGGCCATGTGCTGGCAGCGGGATTGTTGATCGGTACCTATTCGCGCGAGGCGGAGGCACCGGTCGGGCCGGTGGGCTTGGGTGCGCCTGCATGACGCAGGGCGGCGGTGGCGGTTTGGCCCTGGGGCTGAACCGACGCTGCCGCGGCCGGCTCAGACCAGCGTCGTCCCGCTATGCGTGACGATCAGCAAGAGGGTAGTCGAGAAGGCGGCAAGGCCTATGAGAATGCTGCGACCCATGATGGTTCTCCGTGACGTGAGGATCAGGCGATCGGGATGATCGGCGTGGCGGTGCTGACGGCGATCGCAGCGAAGACGATCGCACCGACGAACGAGCAAGCAATACGCTGGACGGTTTCAAAACGGATCGACATGAGATTTTCCTTCGAGTGTCAGGCGCCGGACCATCCGGCTGCCGATATCGAATGAATTGCACGGTGCGTGCCAGTTTCGTAACGTGTTGAACCGCCGTGAATTTCTGATTTGCCGACGCTTCGAGTGGTAAAACGCACCACGAAACCATCGTAAATTCCGCCAACTTACGGGATCAACCGGCGCAGACCCGATCGCGTCCCTGTTTCTTGGCGGCGTACAACAGGCGGTCGGCCCGCAAGAACGCGATTTCGGCGACCTCGTCGGCATGGATCGCCGTCACGCCTGCGGAAAACGTGATGGTCCCGAGCGCGGTGTCGGTCTCCCGGTTGCGGAAGCGCTTCGCGGCCACGACCGCGCGGACCGAATCGAGCAACTCGGCCGCCTCCGCCAGGCCCAGCCCCCCGAGCAGCACGGCGAATTCCTCGCCGCCGTGGCGCACGACCAGGTGCGGCGCGCATTCTGCGGCCATGGCTTGGCCGATCGCGACCAGCACCCGGTCGCCGACGCCGTGGCCATGGAGGTCGTTGACGCGCTTGAACCGATCGATGTCGCAGACCGCCAGGCAGTACGGACCTGCGTCCAGATCGCGCGCGGCATAGGCTTCTTCGAAGGCGCGTCGGTTGGGCAGGCCGGTCAAGACATCGCGTCGTGCCGTATCCCGGGCTTCGGCCAGTTTGGCGCGTAGCGCATCGGTTTCCGCCGTGGCCAGCGCCAGCCGCACCTCGCTGTCGTGGATCCGCGCGATCATCGAGCTCGTGATGCGGGTGATCTCGTCGAGTTCGGCCAGATGCGTGATCGCCGCCGCGCTTTGCGCGAGTTCATGTCCGAAACCTTCGGTCTCGGCCTGCATCGTTCGCACGATCTGCGCGAACCCGTCGACCTGCTGCTGCGTCTCGATCACCAGCGCGATCGCCGTGTCGGTCCGCATCTCGATGCTAGGCTTGGCGGGCGCCGCTGCATCGGCGTCGGTGCGCGACAGGACGAGGGGAGGGCCCTGTACCACCTGCCCGCCAAGTCGCTCGATATCGTGTCGGGTCAATCTGATGCCGAGGTCGGTCTGCTGCCGTACGGCTTCCGCCAACTCGCTGTCAGGTGACGATAATACGGCAAAGGCGAAGGCGTAGTGGGCGGGATCGGGGCTGAGTTTCTGCGCGTCGAGGAACCTACCGATCCGTTCGAATATCGTCTCGTTCGGAAATGACCCGGCCGTAGTTCTGGCCGCCTGTACGTCGCGCATCTCGTCCCCCGAGTTCTCGCAGTCTCCGATAAACCCGAAAGCGTTAGAATTAAGTCACCAAACCGGCAGGTAATTGCCGGTTCGATGACTATAGGCCGGTGACGACCGAGCCTCATCCATCAAGCGAGAACAACGCTCCGTGTTCGATGGCTTACTTGCCGGTGAGTTTCTCGACTGCGGCAAGTGTCGTCGAGACGTGCGCCGCGGGGTTCATGTCGTCATGGACGAACGCGATGCGACCGTCCTTGGCAATGACGTAGCTGGTCCGCTTGGTGATATCCCGACCCGCCATCTGCTTGCCGAGCGCGACGTCGTAGCCTTTGACCACGCCCGGCCCTGCGCTCGCGACCGCGAACTTACCCGCACACTTCTCGGCCGAGAACTTGCTCAGCGTCTCGACATTGTCCGCCGACATGCCGATCACCGTTGCGCCAGCCTTGGTGAACGCCGGGATCGCCTCGGCAAAGGCATGCGCCTCGGCGTTGCAGCCGCCGGTGTACGCGGCGGGGAAGAAGTACAGCACGACCGGGCCCTTCTTGAGCTGCTCGGCGAGATGGACCGTGAACACCTTGCCGGCGATCGCGCCACGCGTCGTAAAGTCCGGAGCCCTGGCGCCGGGTGCGAGCGCGGCGAAGGCGGGCGTTGCGGCGAGAAGAGCGGCGGCGGCGAGAGTCGAGACGAGGCGCATGGACGATACTCCGGTTGGATTGCAACGACCTACGCCGACGTGAGCGTTCCGTCCATTGCTCCCTGCGTCAGGGGCCGATAGGCAGGGGCCATGCCAGTGACCCAAGCCGATATCGACCTCGCGCACCGCCTCGCGGATGCTGCGGGCCACGTCATCCGACCCTATTTCCGTCATGAGCACGGCGTCGAGATCAAGGACGACCAATCCCCCGTGACGCGCGCCGACCGCGAGGCCGAGGCCGCGATGCGCCGGTTGCTCGATGCCGAGCGCTCGGGCGACGGCATCATCGGCGAGGAGTTCGGCGAGAAGCCCGGCGTCACCAACCGCAAATGGGTGCTCGACCCGATCGACGGCACGCGCAGTTTCACCGTCGGCCGGGCAATCTTCGGCACGTTGATCGCGCTGGTCGAGGATGGCTGGCCGGTCCTTGGGATCATCGACCAGCCGGTTCAGCGCGAACGCTGGGTCGGTGTCGCGGGCCGCCCGACGACTCTCAACGGCGTGCCGGTTCGCACCCGTGCCTGCCGCGAACTCGCCGGCTCGACGATCGCCACCACCAGCCCGCATCTGTTCGAGGACGGCGATGTGCAGCCCTATCTCGCGCTGGTCGCGGCGATCTCGGGCGGCAATCCGCGCCAGGGCCCGGTCTATGGCGGCGACTGCTACAATTACGGCCTGCTCGCGAGCGGCCATCTCGATGTTGTGTGTGAATCCGGTCTCAACCTCTACGACTTCGCCGCCCTGGTGCCGGTGGTCGAAGGCGCTGGCGGCATGATGTGCGACTGGAACGGCGACCCGCTGACCGCCGCCAGCGAAGGCCATGTGTTGGCGATCGGCGACCCCGCGCGCATGGATGACGTGCTCGAGGCGATGCACCGGTTGCAGGGTGAGGCGCACGATCACGACGATCACGACGGCCACGATCACGGATAGAGATTCCCCTCCCGCCTTCGGGAGGGGCTAGGGAGGACACGACGTACGTACGGGCGTCCGGCATGCGATCAGCCCTCCCCAACCCGCAAGCGGGAGGGAGCACTAAAGCGGTATCGCAAACCGCAAAGCCCCCACATCATCCCCCTTCCGTCATCCCGGCGGATGCCGGGACCCACGGACACGGAGCGCTAGCCGTCTAAGCGGACCCAACCATGGGCCCCGGCGTCCGCCGGGGTGACGGGGGTGTCTGGAGACACAGCCTTGGTTTGGAACTGAGTCGCAGGTACGCCGGCCCAATCCAAGCGGCGCGCGTTGTTCAAACGAACGGGGTTCCAATCAGCCCGCCGCATACTCACCGCCAAGCCCCGCTCACATCTCTATCCGTCATCCCGGCGGACGCCGGGACCCATGGACGCGGAACGCTAGCCATCGACGCGCGCCCAATTGTCGGCGACGGTGCCCGCCTGATGCCAGGATGAGCGAGTTAGGGAAGGGACCGTACAGTTCGCCCGCCCCTTCAGAAGATTCCCAGAAACTTCTTCCGCTGCGCTTTGCCCTCCGCGCGGGTTGGCTCGCCATCCTCGGCCTTGGCGGTGGTGCCATGCCCGACGTCGTCGCGCGGCTGACCCTTGGTCGTCCGCTGCGCCGCTGCCGTCGCCCCGGCCAGCACCGGCCCGCAGGCGGTCGACTTCGCATCGCCGACATCGACGAACGCCAAGATTCCCGCGACCGGCGTCGCGACCAGCGCCAGCCCGAGCCCGCTGCCGACGCGCGCGAGCAGGTCCTTCGAGATCACGTTGAGCTTCGGCGCAGCGAACATCCCGCCAACACTCACGGGCGACTGCCCAGCAAACAGGCTGAACTTCTTCGAATCCGCTCGAAACGCCAGATCCACCGCCTCGTTGCGGAAACTGAACCCGCCGCGGCCGACGATCACGTTCTTGCGGGTATCGATCAGGATCGGGTCCGCCGCAGCCACCCCGCCGCGCACGGTAAAGCCGATCAGCCCGCAGTTCATCTGGACCGGCTCATCAAGCTTGCCTTGGAACATCCGCTGCGCGAACGTGCCGATGTCGAGTTCGGCGAGTTGGACGTTACGGACAGACAGCGCCCCCGACGGCAGCACGAATGCGATCCGGCCGCGCGACGACGCCAGTGAATCGTGAATCGAATCGCCACGACCCTCCAGCCTGATCCGCCCCTTAACGGTCCCGGTCGTCCCAGCTTCGGTTAGCCCATAGCCCTTGAGCAGCCGACCCAGCGGCGTCGGCGCAAGGCGGATGTCGTAGGACACCGCGCTCGGCCGTGCGCGCGTATCGAAGATAACGTCCGAAGCCACGTTGCCGCGCGCCATAGAGAAGGTCAGCGGCGACAGTGCCAGCCGCCCGCGCTCAAGATCGAGCGTCAGGTCGATGTTTGAGATCGGCAGGTTGCGCGACTTCACCACGCCGATCGTCCATTTCAGGTCGGCATCGAAGATCTGCATCGTCGCGACCGGCAGGTTCCCGTCGGGGAGCAGGCGCTGCGGTGCGGCGCCCGTCGCCGCTGCCGCCGCGACAGCTCCCTTCGATTCGACGATGTCGGGATTGAAGCCGATGAACGGCGCCGCATCGATGATGTCGAGACTCTTGGTCGTGAGCACCGAATCGAGATGGATGCGCTCGCCGTTGGTAATCGTCAGCTTGCCCGCGAGATCGGTCCGGCCCGCAAAGCCGCGCAGGTGCGTGAAGGCGTATTCGTCGCCCTGCTTGATGAGCTGCGCGCGCAGCTTGTAGGTCCGCGTGTTCGGGATCGCGACGTCGATCACGCCCAGCAGCGTCGACAGGTTTGCGCCGCGTGCGGTGACGGCGAGCGGCACGTTCTCGACATCGGCGATGCTCGGCAGCGTCCCCGCGACGTCGATGATGTTGCCCGCCGCCCGCGCCCTCGCGACCAGCTTGTTCTGCCCGCGATTGGCGGTCGCGTCGGGCGACAGCAACTGCGCGGTCACCGTGAACGGTGTCTCGCGCAACCGCCCCTTGCCGGTCAGCCCGACCGCGCGGCCGATCGTCGCGTCGACCGAGCGGATGTCGGCGACCTTGAGGTCCGCCAGCACGCGCATCCGCGGATCGAGATAGCGCACCGTCGTGCCCGTGACCGTCGCCACGTCGATCCGCGGGAATTCGAGCGGCTTGCCACCCTTCTTGTTCGAAAACGTCCAGGTGTTGGCCGAATGCGACGCGTTCCACTCCAGATCGACCGCGCCGTTGACGAGATCGAGCCAGTACAGCCGCCGCTTGCCGAAGATCAGCGACAGCGGCGCGATCCGCGTGTCGAGCTTGTCCGCCTGGAACAGGTTGGGCTTGCTCGCCCAGTCGGGGTTCGAGAGCGTGAAGTTCTCCGCATACAGCTTGATGCGGAAGGGCGCGAAATAGAGCTGGAAATCGCCGCGCACGGTCAGCGTCCGATGCGTGAGCGAGCCGACGACGCGCTCGAACGGATGCTTCAGGAAACGCCCCTTGGTGATGTACAGCACCAGCCAGATCGCGACGATGACCGCGACGATCCCGAGCAGGATGTTGCGCAGTATCGGCCGCTTGCGACGTTTTTGCACGGAGGCTGCTTCCGGGGCCGCGGAAGGGGTCTCGATCGGCTGCGTCGGGCTGTCGTCCATGCTTGGCCTATCGCACGACAGCCGCGTCAGTTCCACAACGGTTGATATGGCGGATCATTGCGTCTATGCGGCCCGCTTCCTCGAAGGGAACGCGTTCGACGAATCGCCCGGCCAGTGTGGGCTGCCGCGGCGATTTCAGCGTCCTCCTTCGTAACCGAAAGGATAAAAATGCCCAAGCTGAAGACCAAGAGCGGCGTCAAGAAACGCTTCAAGCTCACCGCCACCGGCCTGCTCAAGCACGGCGTCGCCGGCAAGCGTCACCGTCTGGCGCATCACAACGGCAAGTACATCCGTCAGAACCGCGGCACCAAGCTGCTGTCGAAGGCCGATACCGCAGCAGTGAAGGCCTGGGCGCCTTACGGCCTGCGTTGAGCTGAGAAGGAATTAGACAATGGCACGCGTAAAACGGGGTGTTACCACCCGCGCCAAGCACAAGCGTATTTTGGTTCAGGCGAAGGGCTATTATGGCCGTCGCAAGAACACCATCCGCATCGCCCGTCAGGCCGTCGAGAAGGCCGGACAGTACGCATATCGCGACCGCAAGGTTAAGAAGCGCACGTTCCGCGGCCTCTGGATCCAGCGCATCAACGCCGGCGTCCGCGCCGAGGGTCTGACCTATTCGCAGTTCATGCACGGCGTGAAGCTTGCAGGGATCGAACTCGACCGGAAGGTCCTGGCCGACATCGCCATGCACGAGGGCGCAGCATTCAGCGCCATCGTCGCCCAGGTGAAGGCGGCTCTTCCCCAGGCCGCGTAATTTCGCGACTGAGTTGAGTTTCGGGAGGGCGTCGGTGGGAGACCACCGGCGCCCTTTCTGTGTTTGGGGCTTGGTGGGACGCCCCAACTATGATCACCCCTGCCCCCATCCGTCATCCCGGCGAACGCCGGGACCCATGGTTACGGCGGACCCGGCGATAACGTGCTACCATAACCCGCCCGCTACCGTGGGTCCCGGCGTCCGCCGGGATGACGGGGTGTTGATGGACGAAACTGCGAAGCACTTCGCTTTACAGATCAAGCGGGCGATCAAGGGGAGCACGAAATGCGCGAAACCTTCCAGCCCCGCGTCTACATCCTTCACTCCCGCCGCCACGGCACGCTCTATATCGGCGTCACCTCAAACTTGCTCGCAAGGCTGGTTCAGCACCGAGAGGGGTTGATCCCCGGCTTCACTCGCCGGTACGGCATCAAGCGTCTCGCTTATTACGAGATGTTCGACACGATGGAGGCCGCGATCGTACGTGAGAAGCGGCTGAAGGAATGGCGAAGGGCGTGGAAGATCGAGTTGATCGAAGCGTGTAACGAAAATTGGGACGATCTGGGTATCAGCCTCGGGCTGCCCCGCCTGACCGAACCCGCCCTGGGAGTATGACGTGACGCAAGACCTGAACCAGATGCGCGACCACATGCTGACGGCGATCGCCGCCGCATCCGGGCTCGACGCGCTCGATGCGTGCCGGGTCGAGGCTCTCGGCAAGCAGGGCACGATCACCGCGCTGCTGAAGACGCTCGGCAAGATGACGCCGGACGAGCGTCTCGTCCAAGGCCCGCTGATTCAGGGGCTCCGCGAAGCCGTCGCCAACGGCATCGCCGAGCGCAAGGCCACGCTCGAACGCGCCGCGCTCGACGCGCGCCTCGCCAGCGAAACGCTCGACATGACGCTCCCCGCCGACGCGACGCCCGCCGGCACGATCCACCCCGTGTCGCAGGTCATGGACGAACTCGCCGAGATCTTCGCCGACCTCGGTTTCGCGGTCGCGACCGGTCCCGAGATCGAGACCGACTGGCATAATTTCACCGCGCTCAACATCCCCGAGACGCACCCCGCGCGGGCGATGCACGATACTTTCTACCTGCAGCAGGGGATCGACGCGAAGGCTGCCGGCACCGCCGACGAGAAGACGACCTTCTCGCTGCTCCGCACGCACACGTCGCCGGTCCAGATCCGCACGATGTTGAGCCAGAAACCGCCGATCCGCGTCATCGCGCCGGGCCGCACCTACCGCTCGGATTCCGACGCCACGCACACGCCGATGTTCCATCAGGTCGAGGGTCTCGTGATCGACAAGGGCATCACGCTCGGCCACCTGAAGTGGACGCTCGAGACGTTCGTGAAGGCGTTCTTCGAGCGCGACGACATCGTGCTCCGTCTGCGGCCCAGCTACTTCCCGTTCACCGAACCCTCGGTCGAGATCGACGTCGGCTACACGCTGGTGAAGGGCAAGCGCGTCGTCGGCGGCGCCGAGCCGGACGGCTGGCTCGAGATCCTCGGCTCGGGCATGGTCCACCGCAAGGTCATCGAAGCCTGCGGGCTCGACCCCGACGAATGGCAGGGCTTCGCGTTCGGCTGCGGCATCGACCGGCTGGCGATGCTCAAATACGGCATGGATGACCTCCGTCCGTTCTTCGACGGCGATATCCGCTGGCTCAAGCATTACGGGTTTTCGAGCCTCGACGTCCCCACCTTGTCCGGCGGAGTCGGCGCATGAAGTTCACCCTCAGCTGGCTCAAGCAGCACCTCGAAACCACCGCCACGCTCGACCAGATCGTCGAAGCGCTGACCCGCATCGGCCTCGAAGTCGAAGGCGTCGAGAACCCCGGCGAGAAGCTCGCTGCGTTTAAGATCGCAAAGGTCCTCAGCGCCGAACGCCACCCTCAGGCCGACAAGCTACAGATCCTGTCGGTCGATGCCGGTAACGGTCCGCTCCAGGTCGTCTGCGGCGCGCCCAACGCGCGCGCCGGCCTGGTCGGCGTGTTCGGCGCGCCCGGTGCCTACGTCCCCGGCCTCGACGTCACGCTAAAGCTCGCGAGCATCCGCGGCGTCGAATCCAACGGCATGATGTGCTCGACGCGCGAACTGGAACTCGGCGAGGATCACGACGGCATCATCGAGCTGCCCGAGGACGCGCCGATCGGCACCGCGTACCCGGACTATGCCGGCCTGACCGACCCGGTCATCGACGTCGCGATCACGCCCAACCGCCAAGACTGCATGGGCGTCCGCGGTATTGCCCGAGACCTCGCCGCCGCCGGCCTCGGCACGCTTAAGCCGCTGACGTTCGACGCGTTCACGAGCGAGGGCGCAGGCCCCGATGTCCGCACCGACGATACCGCCGGCTGCCCCGCGTTCTTCGCGCAGACCGTCACCGGCGTGACCAACGGCGAGATCCCCCGAGTGGATGCGCCGCAGCCTGCTCGCGATCGGCCAGAAGCCGATCTCCGCGCTCGTCGACATCACCAACTATCTGATGATCGACCTCGGCCGCCCCCTGCACGTCTACGACCGCGCCAAACTCTCCGGCGGCCTCGTCGCGCGCAAGGCAAAGGACGGCGAGCAGGTCGTCGCGCTCAACGGCAAGACCTACACGCTCGACGCGACGATGACCGTCATCGCCGACGACACGGCCGTGCACGACATCGGCGGCATCATGGGCGGCGAGCATTCGGGCGTCTCCGCGGACACCACCGACGTGCTGATCGAATGCGCGTATTTCGATCCCGACCACATCGCGCGCACCGGCCAGAAGCTGACGCTGACCTCCGACGCGCGCAGCCGCTTCGAACGCGGCGTCGACCCGGCGTTCCTCGAAGACGGCCTGGCCATCGCTGCTGCGCTGGTCCTCCACATCTGCGGCGGCACGGCCAGCGACGTCACCCGCTCGGGCGAGCCCCCGCTCGAACCGCGCGTGATCCACTACGATCCTCGCCTGTCAGCAGACCTCGGCGGCCTCCACGTCGCCCCCGAACGCCAGGCGCGGACTTTGTTGTCGCTCGGCTTCACGATCGGCGCGATCAAGTCCGCCGACGCGTTCAGCGACGCGCTGTTCTCGACGATCGAGGGCAAATGGCCGGTCACGATTCCGAGCTGGCGCCGCGACGTCGACGGCCCCGCCGACCTCGTCGAGGAAGTCGTCCGCATCGAAGGCATCGACACCATCCCCTCGACGCCGCTCCCCCGCATGCCCGGCGTCGCCAAGCCGACCGCCACGCCCGAGCAGAAGCTCGAACGTAGGGCGCGTCGCGCGGCGGCGGCCCGAGGGCTCGACGAAGCGATAACCTGGAGCTTCCTCTCCGACGCCGAAGCCGCGCCTTTCGGTGGCGGTGCCTGGACACTCGCCAATCCGATCAGCGAAGATCTGAAAGTCATGCGCCCCTCGCTGCTTCCTGGTCTGCTCGCAGCGACCGGCCGCAACCTCAAGCGCGGGGCACAGAGCGTCCGCCTGTTCGAGATCGGCCGCCGCTATCTGGCCGACGCCGAGCGCGCGACGCTAGGCGTGGTGCTCGCCGGCGACCGCCGCCCGCGAGGCTGGCGCGAGGGCAAGGCCGCGAGCTTCGACGCGTATGACGCGAAGGCCGAAGCGCTGGCGCTTCTCGCGGCCTCGGGCGCGCCGGTCGATAACCTGCAAGTGATGGGGGAGGCCGGCGACGCCTGGCACCCCGGCCAGTCCGGTACGCTCCGCCTCGGACCGAAGACGGTTCTGGCAAGCTTCGGCATGCTCCACCCCTCCGTCCTGAAGGCCTTCGACCTCGACGGCGCCGTCGCCGCGGTAGAAGTCTACCTTGACGCGATCCCGCCCAAGCGTGCGTCTGGCTTCGCGCGTCCGGCCTACACGCCGCCGGCGCTGCAAGCCGTCCGCCGCGACTTTGCGTTCCTCGTGCCGGCGGCGCTCGCCACCGACACGCTGGTCCGCGCGGTCAAGGGGGCGGACAAGGTCGCGATCGTCTCGGCCCGCGTGTTCGACGTGTTCACCGGGGCAGGGGTGGAGGACGGGTACAAGTCGGTCGCGGTCGAGATCGTCCTGCAACCGACCGCCAAGAGCTTTACCGACGAAGAGATCAAGGCGATCGCCGACAAGGTGGTCTTGGCGGCGGCCAAGCAGGGCGCGAGCCTACGCGTTTAAGCGTGCCCTCACCCTTCCCACGGCCAAGCAGCCGCGGGCCCCTTCCCTCTCCCCCGAGGGGAGAGGGAGAGACGCCGGAGGCGGCGAGGGTGAGGGCACGGGCCGTGTACCTTAGTACCACCCCGGCGAAGGCCGGGGCCCAAGTGGCAAGGCCAGTGTAACGGAGCGATGCGCGTCGTTGGCGACGTCTCCCAATTAGGCCCCGGCCTTCGCCGGGGTGGTGCGCGGGCAGTATCGTGAGCGTTTTGAAGCCTCGCGCGTTTGAAGCTCACGGAAGGAACCCCATGACCGACCTGATCACGATCGCCAACGACCACTTCACCGCGCAGATCAATCCGCACGGTGCCGAACTCACCCACCTCCACGACGCCGATGGCCGCGAACTGATGACCGACGCCGACCCGGCCTATTGGACCGGCCACGCGCCGATCCTCTTCCCCGTCGTCGGCGTCGTCAACGAAGGCGTCATTCGCCTCGACGGCCAGGCCTACCCGATGCAGAAGCACGGCTTCGCGCGCCATTCGACGTTCGACGTCATCGCGCAGACCGAAACGTCGGCCAGCTTCCGCCTCACCGACAGCGAGGAAACCTGGAAGGCCTACCCGTTCGCGTTCGCCCTCGACATCGTCTTCACGTTGGACGGCGCGACGCTCGCGATCGAGGCGCGCATCCACAATCGCACCGACGCGGCGATGCCGGCGAGCTTCGGCTTCCACCCCGCCTTCGCCTGGCCGCTCCCCTATGGCGAGCCCCGCGCCGACCACCGCATCACGTTCGACGCCGACGAACCCGGCAAGCTGAAGGCGATCAGCCCCGACGGCCAGATCGCCGTCGACGAGCGCCCCTCGCCGGTCGAGGACCGCGTAATCGCCCTGCGCGACGAGCTGTTCGCGAAGGATGCGCTGGTCTGGGACCCGGTCCATTCGGACTCGGTGACCTATGGCGCCGAGACCGGGCCGCAGTTGAAGATCGCCTTCCCCGACACCCCCAAGCTCGGCATCTGGACCAAACCCGGCGCGGCCTATGTCTGCGTCGAACCCTGGCACGGCATCGCCGACCCCGAAGGCTATACCGGCGACTATCGCGACAAACCCGGCGTGTTCGAGGTGGCCGCGGGGGGCACGAAGCGCATCGAGATGAGCGTGACGCTCGTACCCGATCACTGACGAACCCCCTCCCTGGAAGGGAGGGGCAGGGGTGGGTCGGTTTCTGCATTACGGCACGGTTGCGACCAAAGCTGACCTACCCACCCCCAACCCCTCCCTTCCAGGGAGGGGGAGCGTTGCGTTTGGGGAGCGGAGGCGCTCCTGCCACCGGTCCTCATCCAAGCCCCTCTGTCCTACACGCCTCGCATCTGCCAATAGCACGCGATGATCGCCGCATGCCGCCTCCGCCCGATCCCGCCGCGTCCCGCGCGGGAAGAGGATTGCGAGCGGCACGTAGCCTGAACTTCCTTACCTTCCGAGCCCAGACTCGGCGCACCGGACCTTATCATGACCCAATTTCCCCGCCGCACCTTCGCGATCATCTCGCATCCCGATGCCGGCAAGACCACGCTCACCGAGAAGCTGCTCTATTTCGGCGGTGCGATCCATCTCGCCGGCGAGGTCAAGGCGCGCGGCCAGACCCGCCGCGCGCGCTCGGACTGGATGAAGATCGAGCAGCAGCGCGGGATCTCGGTCACCTCGTCGGTGATGACGTTCGAGCGCCAGGGGATCACCTTCAACCTGCTCGACACGCCGGGGCATGAAGACTTTTCCGAGGACACGTATCGCACGCTGACCGCGGTCGACTCGGCCGTGATGGTGATCGACGCCGCGAAAGGCATCGAGCCGCAGACGCGAAAACTGTTCGAGGTCTGCCGCCTGCGCAACGTGCCGATCATCACCTTCGTCAACAAGGTCGACCGCGAGGGCCGCGATCCGTTCTCGCTGCTCGACGAGGTGGCCGAGATGCTCCAGCTCGACGTCTGCCCGATGAGCTGGCCGGTCGGCATGGGCGGCGAGTTCGAGGGCGTCTACGATCTCTACGCCAACACGCTGAGCCGCCCCGAGGGCGACAGCCGCGAGTTCATGGGCAAGGCGATCCCGTTCACCGGCATCGACGATCCCGAACTCGCCAAGATCCTCAGCCCCGAAGCGATGATCCGCCTGAACGACGAGGCCGAACTAGCACAGGGCGGCTATTCGACCTTCGACCCCGAAGCCTATCGCGCAGGCAACCTGACCCCCGTCTATTTCGGCTCCGCGCTGAAGGACTTCGGTGTCGCCGAACTGATCGCAGCCCTCGCCGACTACGCCCCGCCACCGCGCGCGCAGCCCGCCGAGCCGGCCCCCATCTCGCCCGACGAGCCCGAAGTCACCGGCTTCGTGTTCAAGGTGCAGGCCAACATGGACCCCAACCACCGCGACCGGATCGCGTTCATGCGGCTCTGCTCGGGCGTGTTCAAGCGCGGCATGAAGCTGACCCCGACCGGCCACGGCAAGCCGATCGCGGTCCACTCGCCGATCCTGTTCTTCGCACAGAACCGTGAGCTCGCGGACGAGGCGTTCCCCGGCGACATCATCGGCATCCCCAACCACGGCACGCTGCGGGTTGGCGACACGCTCAGCGAGAAGGCCACGATCCGCTTTACCGGCCTGCCGAACTTCGCGCCCGAAATCCTGCGCCGCGTCGTGCTGAAGGATTTCACCAAGACCAAGCAGTTGCGCAAGGCGCTCGACGACATGGCCGAGGAGGGGGTCACGCAGGTGTTCTACCCCGACATCGGCTCTAACTGGATCATCGGCGTGGTCGGGCAGCTCCAGCTCGAGGTGCTGCTCTCGCGCCTCGACGCGGAGTACAAGGTCGCGGCCGGGCTCGAACCCGCCCCCTACGAGACCGCGCGCTGGATCACGGCGGAAGACCCGCTCGAACTGAAGACCTTCGCCGAGATCAACCGCGGCGCGATGGCCAAGGACCGCGACGGCAACCCCGTCTTCCTCGCCAAGAGCGCCTGGGAAGTGAACTACATCGCCGAGCGCTATGCGAAGATCCGCTTCGCCGCGACGCGCGAGCGATAGGTTACCCGCTAATCCTCCCCTGTGAGGGGAGGTGGCAGTCCGCAGGACTGACGGAGGGGTATCGCGCTATGAGAACGGGTCACCCCTTCGTCTGCAAGCGCCAGCCACCTCCCCTTGCAGGGGAGAATCACGCGGAAAAGTCAGTCCGCCGCCAGCGCCTCGGCAAGCATATCGCGGATTGCACGCAGGGCAGTCATCGGCGACTCGGCCTGCGCGACGATCTCGCCAGGACCCGGTATCGCACCCGCGCCCTTCTCCCCCGCCAGCAACTGCTGTACGCCGCGCACGGTATAGCCCTCGCGGTTCAAATACTGGTCGATCCGCCGCACCAGTGCGACGTCCTCGGCGCGGTAATAGCGCCGGTTGCCCGCGCGTTGCAGCGGCTTCAGCTGGGGAAAGCGCGTTTCCCAATAGCGCAGGATGTGCTGCGGCAGGCCAGTGTCGCGCGACAGTTCGCCGATCGTCCGAAACGCCGCACTGGCCTTTTGCCCCCGGCATCGGGCAGTGCGTCGTCGGTATCAGGCATATCGGGTGTCAGTCGGCACCGACGATGCGTTCCCGCATCATCTGGCTTGCGCGGAACGTCAGCACGCGGCGCGGCGCGATCGGTACTTCGATGCCGGTCTTGGGGTTGCGGCCGACGCGCTCGCCCTTGTCGCGCAGCACGAACGTGCCGAATCCCGAAATCTTGACGTTCTCGCCCTGCGACAGCGCGCCGCACATCTCGGTCAGGATCTGTTCGACGATCTTGGAGGAATCCGAACGTGACAGCCCGACCTCCTTGTGGAGCGATTCAGCCAAGTCGGCCCGCGTCAAAGTACCCGTCGTCATGATCTTCAAGCTCCCACACTCGGCGAACCTCCTACACAAGCACGTCGGCGACCGGAAGAACTTTTGTTCTACAAGCGAGATCGATATGTTTCGAACGGCTTAGAAGCGGATAACTGCAGCGCCCCAGGTGAAGCCGCCGCCCATCGCTTCGAGCACTATGATCTGCCCCTGCTTGATCCGTTCGTCGCGTACGGCGACGTCCAATGCGAGCGGTACGGAAGCAGCCGACGTGTTGGCATGCTGGTCGACGGTGACCACGACTTTCGCCGGGGCAAGGCCCAACTTCCGCGCGGTCGCGTCCAGGATACGCGCATTGGCCTGATGCGGCACGACCCAGTCGACCTGGTCCGACGCCAGCCCCGCCATCGCCAGCGACTCCGTCATGACCGAGGCCAGATTGGTCACCGCGTGGCGGAAGACCTCGCGGCCCTTCATGCGAAGCTTGCCGACCGTCCCGGTCGTCGAGACGCCGCCGTCGACGTAGAGAAGCTCGTTGTGGCGGCCATCGGCGTGCAGCTTCGTCGTCAGGATGCCGCGGCCGCCTTCGTCCGCGGTGTCCTGCGCTTCAAGCACGATCGCACCGGCGCCGTCGCCGAACAGCACGCAGGTCGTCCGGTCTTCCCAGTCGAGGATGCGGCTAAAGGTCTCGGCGCCGATCACCAGCGCGCGCTTGGCGACGCCGCTGCGGATCATGCTGTCGACCACCTGGACCGCGTACAGGAAGCCCGAGCAGACGGCGGCGACGTCGAACGCGACGCAGTCGTCGATGCCGAGCATCGCCTGCACCTTGGTAGCGCTCGACGGGAAGGTCTGGTCGGGGGTCGCGGTGGCGAGCACGATCAGGTCGATGCTCTGCGCCTCGATCCCGGCCGCGGTCAAAGCCGCGCGGCACGCGTCGGCAGCCAAAGTCGCGGTCGTCTCGCCTTCGCCGGCGATGTGGCGGAAGCGGATACCGGTGCGCTCGACGATCCACTCGTCGCTGGTGTCGACCTGCTCTGCCAGTTCCGCGTTGGAGACGCGGCGCGCGGGCAGGGCGGAGCCGGTGCCGATGACGACCGAACGGATCATGCCGCCTTCTCCACATTGCCGAGATCGTCGGCGATCCGCCGGATCAGATCGTTGCGGACCATCTTGGCGGCATTGCCGATCGCGGTCGCGACGCCGCGATCGGTCGCGCCGCCGTGGCTCTTCACGACGATACCGTTGAGCCCGAGGAATACCGCGCCGTTGTGGTTGTTGGGATCGAGATGATCGCGCAACAATTCGGTGGCGGGGCGCGAGATCAGGAAGCCGAGCTTCGAGCGCACCGAACTGCGGAACGCGCGCTTGAGCAGGTCGGCGACGAATCGCGCGGTGCCCTCGGCGGTCTTCAGCGCGATGTTGCCCGAGAAGCCGTCGCACACGACGACGTCGACTTCGCCGCGCGATAGCCGGTCGCCCTCGATGAAGCCGTTGAACTGCATGTCGACCGCCGGGGTCGCACGCAGCTGCGCGGCCGCATCGCGGATCTCGTCCGTGCCCTTCATGTCCTCGCTGCCGATGTTCAGCAGCGCGACACGAGGGTGCGGGATGTCGAGCGCGGTGCGGGCGTAGGCGGCGCCCATGATTGCGAACTGGACGAGGTTGCGCGCATCGCACTCGGTGTTCGCGCCGAGATCGAGCATCACCATGTCGGTATCGCCCAAGGTCGGCAGACGCGCCGCGAGTGCCGGCCGGTCGATCCCGGGCAGCATCCGCAGCGACAGCTTCGCCATCGCCATCAGCGCGCCGGTATTCCCCGACGACACAGCAGCGGCGGCGCGACCCTGTTTGACCAGGTCGATCGCGATGCCCATCGACGTCTTCTTCGCACGCCGGATCGCCTGGGTCGGCTTTTCGCTCGACCCGACGACTTCTGGCGCGTGGACGATCTCCGAATTCTGCGACAGGTTCGGATGAGCCTTCAGCCCCTCGCGAATCGCAGCTTCGTCGCCGACCAGCAGAAAGCGCATGCCCTCGAATTGATGACGCGCGAGCGCGACACCGGCGAGCATCACTGCCAGCCCGTCATCGCCACCCATCGCATCGACCGCGATCCAGCCGCTGTCGGGCATCATCAATCCTTCGTTCAAGTTAGAGGTTCCGGATGGAAGCCTCAGCCCTCGATCGAGAGGATTTCACGACCGTTATAGTGACCGCACGAACCGCACAGGTTGTGCGGACGCTTCAGTTCGCCACAGTTCGGGCATTCCTGGAACGACGCGATCGTGAGCGAGTCATGGCCACGGCGCATGCCGCGCTTGGAGGGCGAGGTTTTTCTTTTGGGGACGGCCATTTCGGCACCTTGTTCAATCTAAAGGTCGGGGCTCCGAGTACGCCCGGACACGGAACTCGGCAACCGACATGAATGCCGGCCGCCTGAAGCAACCCATGCGGCCTGACGCTCGCGAAGCGTGGCGCTATAGCGATTTCGTCCCGCGTTGCAACCATTGGTCACCAGTGGCAGGACCCCGGCCGACATCCAACGAGGGGCAACGCCGTGATATTACCCGTAACGCTGACGATCGCCGCGGCTGCTGCCGTCGTCAACCTGTGGCTCGCCTTCCGAGATCGTGCCGATGCGCGTGAAGGGCAACGTGCTGATCGGCGACAATGGTGATGCGCGGTTGCAGGGGCGGATGCGTGCGCATGCGAATTTCACCGAATATGCGCCGTTCATTCTGATTCTTATCGGGCTGATCGAACTGGCGGGGGGATCGACGCTCTGGCTGTGGATCGCGGGCGCGGTGTTCGTGATTGCGCGTGTAGCGCATGCGTTCGGGATGGATCGGACGACGTCGAGCGTACCGCGGGCAGGCGGTGCACTGGCGACGTGGGCGCTGATGGCGTTGCTCGCCGGCTGGGCGCTGACGATCGCGTATCAAGCGAACGCGGTGCCGGCCGCCAAGACCTTCCAGGTCGTGCCGTCGGGGTCGCAGGCATGAGCGCGCGCTATCTTCTTGCCGCAGCCACGCTGCTCGCCGCGTCGCCCGCGGTTGCACAAGTTTCGCCGGAAAGCCTGTCGGCCGACGTAAAGACGCTCGCCTCCGACGCGTTTGAAGGACGTGCGCCTGGGACGGCGGGTGAGACCAAGACGCTCGACTGGCTGATCGCGCAGTTCAAGGCGATGAAGGCGCAACCCGGCGGCCCGAACGGCAGCTGGACGCAGCCCGTGCCGCTCGTCCACACCCGGATGGGGTCTGGCAACGTCCGCGCTGGCGACACCGCTCTGGTGCAGGGCCGCGACGTCTATCTCAGCACGGTGCGCGGCGTCGACCGGGTTGCGATCGCGGGCGCGCCGATGGTGTTCGTCGGCTACGGCGTCAGCGCGCCCGAACGCGGCTGGGATGACTTCAAGGGCCTCGACCTCAAGGGCAAGGTGGCCGTCTTCCTGGTCAACGATCCCGATTTCGAAGCGGTCGCAGGCGACGATTCGAAGGGCAAGTTCGGCGACCGCCGGATGACCTATTACGGCCGCTGGACGTACAAATACGAAGAAGCCGCGCGACGTGGCGCGGTCGGCGCGCTGATCGTCCACGACACGCCGGGCGCGGGCTATGGCTGGGGTACGGTGACCGCGCCGGCCGGCGAGAATTACGACATCGTCCGTAAAGATCCCGAGTCGCGGGTGATGCTTCAGGGCTGGCTGGAGGGTGGCGTAGCGACCCGGTTGTTCGCGGCCTCGGGCCTCGACCTGGCGGCGTTGCGCAAGGCGGCGCGGCGGAGCGACTTCCGCCCGGTCGCGCTGAAGCAGGCGTTCACCACCGACTTGCCGGTCAAGCACGACACCGCCGTAAGCCAGAACGTGCTCGCCAAGCTGCCGGGCACGAAGCACGCGGACGAAGTGGTCATGTTCGGCGCGCACTGGGATGCGTACGGCATCGGCGCTCCCGACGCGCAGGGCCGCACGATCCGTCCCGGCGCGAACGACGACGGCCTTGGCGTGGCGGGCGTGCTCGAACTTGCGCGCAACTTCGCCAAGGCTCCCCGCACCGATCGCAGCCTCGTCTTCGCGCTATGGAGCGGCGAGGAGCGGGGGCTGCTCGGCTCGGAGACCTACGCGGTGAACCCGGTCTATCCGGCGGCGAAGACGGTCGCCAACCTGACGCTCGACATCCTCCAGACGGCCGGTCCCGCGAAGGACGTCATGCTGGTTGGCGCAGGCCAGAACAGCCTTGAGGACATGCTGGGCGATGCGGCGAAGGCGCAGGGCCGCGTCGTGACGCCCGAAGCGCTCCCCGAACGCGGGCTGTTCTACCGTGCCGACCATTTCTCGGTCGCGCGGCGCGGCGTGCCGACGCTGCTTCTGATGGCGATCAGCGGTGCGCCTGACCTCGTCGCAGGTGGTCGTCCCGCCGGACAGGCGTGGCTCGACGGCTATATGAAATGCTATCACCAGACGTGTGACGCGTGGGGGGCGGACTGGGATCTGCGCGGCGCGGCGCAGGATGTCGGGCTGTTCCAGACGATCGGGACGAAGCTGGCGAACAGCCGGTTGTGGCCCGAGTGGCGCGACGGGTCCGAGTTCAAGTCGGTGCGGGCTGAAAGCGCGGGGAGCGTGAGTAAGACTAACCCTCACGCGGACAACCACCCCGGCGAAGGCCGGAGCCCAGTTGGAAAGGTTGCCGTAACGGAGCGCCGCCCTCAGTCAGTGCCGTTCCCCAACTGGGCCCCGGCCTTCGCCGGGGTGGGGCCGTTGAGTCGTGGTGTCTCTGCCTCTTCTCGTTCTCCCGCGAAGGCGGGAGCCCAGGGTTACAGGCGTTATCGCTTGGTATCCTGGCCCCCCGCCTTCGCGGGGGAACGGGTAGGGCCGCGGGCGGACGTTACGCCGCCAAGACCCGATCGCTAACGAACATATTCGTCGCCCGCTCATGCGCGAACGTGCTCGCCGGGCCGTGCCCCGGAATAAAGCTCGTGTCGCTCCCCAGCGGCCACAACTTCTCGACGATGGACTTCACGAGCGTCTGGTGATTCCCTCCAGGCATGTCCGATCGCCCGACCGACCCCTGGAACAACACATCCCCCACCTGCGCGAACTTCGACGGCGCATGGTGGAAGATCACGTGCCCCTCGGTATGTCCCGGCGTCTCGTACACATCGAGCACCAGACCCCCTACCGAGACCGTATCGCCCTCGACCAGCCACCGGTCCGGCTCGAAATTCACCCCCGAAATGCCGTATTTCGGGCCATCCTGGTCGAGCCGCTGCAACCAGAAGCGGTCGGCCTCGTGCGGCCCCTCGATCGGTACGCCAAGATCGTTCGAGAGCCGCTTGGCACCGCCCGCATGATCGATATGGCCATGCGTCAGCAGGATCTTCTCGACCGTCACGCCCGCCTGTTCGACCGCCGCCATGATCCGCGGCAGGTCGCCGCCCGGATCGATCACCGCCGCCTTCATCGTCGCGGTGCACCAGATAATCGTGCAGTTCTGCTGGATCGGCGTGACGGGCACGATGGCAGCGCGGAGCGGGGCGCAGCGCGGAGGGGAGGATTTGTCATGCCCTCGAAATAGGATAGCGCGCCCGTAGGAGCAATCGCCGCTTGCGGTTTGCCTTGCGCTCCGTGCAACAGTCGCGACGATGTGGACCGCGCCCTTCGTTTTGCTCGATGACGCCCGCGAGGGGGTGCGCCAGCACGATTATACCGCGACCCGGTCCGGATCGTCCGCGCCGACACGCTCTCCGAGGTCCGCCCCGCGCTCGACGCACTCCGCGACGCCCGCAAGGGAGGGCTGCACGCCGCCGGCTACCTGACCTACGAAGCCGGCGCCGCACTCGCGTCGAGGCCGGTCGACGTCCGCACCGAAGGCCCGCTGCTTTGGTTCGGGCTGTTCGCCAAGTACGACACGATAGCGCCCGAAGACGTCGCGGCGTTGCTCCCCGACCCCGCCGGCGCGTGGACCGGTGCGCCCGAGCCGCTGATCGACCGCTACACCTACGACGCCAGCCTCACGCGCGTGCTCGACCTGATCGCGGCGGGCGACATCTACCAGGCCAACCTCACCTTCGCCGCCACCGTCCCGTTCGTCGGCGACCCGCTCGCGCTCTACGCCCGGCTACGGCGCCAGGCGAAGGCGGGCTACGGCGCGCTGATCGACACCGGCGAGACCCGCTTCCTGTCGCTGTCCCCCGAACTCTTCTTCGCGCTCGATAGCGACACGCTCACCTGCCGCCCGATGAAGGGCACCGCACCGCGAGGTGAGACGCCCGACACCGATCGCGCGCTCGCCGAAACACTCGCCGCCGACTCCAAGCAGCGCGCCGAAAACCTCATGATCGTCGACCTGATGCGCAACGACCTGTCGCGCGTCGCCACCCAGGTCGCGGTCCCCGATCTGTTCACCGTCGAGACCTATCCGACCGTCCACCAGATGACCTCGACCGTCACCGCGACGCTGAAACCAGACTGCGACGCGGTCGACGTCCTGACCGCACTGTTCCCCTGCGGATCGATCACCGGCGCCCCGAAGCAACGCGCGATGGAGGTCATCGCCGAGGTCGAGCACGCGCGCGTCCGCAGCATCTATACCGGCGCGATCGGGCGGTTCGACACGACCGGCGACGCGATCTTCAACGTCGCGATCCGCACCTTGGCGATCGAGTACGGTGCAGCCATGATGAGCCTCGGCTCAGGCATCGTCGCCGACAGCGACGCGGACGCGGAATGGGCGGAATGCCATGCGAAGGGCGCATTCGTCACCGCCGGCCAGCGCCCCTTCGACCTGATCGAGACGATGGCGTTCGACCCTGACGAAGGCCTGACCCGCCTCGAAGCCCATCTCGCCCGGATGAAGGCGAGTGCCGAGGCGCTCGGCTTCACCTTCGACCGCCACACCGCGCGCAACGAACTGCAGGCCGCCACCTTCCGGTTACGCGGACCCCGCCGCATCCGCCTGTTGCTCAGCCCATCGGGCGCGATCGCGATCGAGGCAGCGCCGCTCCCGCAATCGCCTGCGCAAGCGACTGTTGCAATCGTACCGCTGCCCGTCGCCGCGACCGACTTCCGCCTCCGCCACAAGACGAGCGCCCGCGCCTTCTACGATGACGCGCGGAAAGCCGCGGGGACGTTCGAGGTGCTGTTTGAGGATGCTGACGGCTTCCTCACCGAAGGCAGCTTCACCTCCTTGTTTGTCCAGCGCGGCGAAGCACTCGTCACGCCGCCGCTACGGCATGGCCTGCTCCCCGGGATATTGCGAGCCGACCTCCTTGAATCGGGCCGCGCAACCGAAGCCCCGCTAACCCGAGCCGACCTGCCCGCCGGATTCTTCATCGGAAATGCGGTCCGCGGGCTCATTCCCGCCATCGTTACGGTTGCGAATTCGACCACGCGGAGCGTATAGCGCCCGCGAATTCCGCGGCGACGTTCGCGGACAACCGCAAAGGTTACACCATGCACGCATCCGCCGCGCTCGGCCGCATCAGCCCCTCGCCGACGCTCGCGATCACCTCGCGCGTCCTCGAACTGAAGCGTGCAGGTGTCGACGTGATCGGCCTCGGTGCGGGCGAACCCGATTTCGACACGCCGGACTTCGTGAAGGAAGCCGCGATCCAGGCGATCCGCGACGGCAAGACCAAGTACACCAACGTCGACGGCACGATCGAGCTGAAGCAGGCGATCGTCGCCAAGTTCGCACGCGACAACAACCTTACCTACACGACCGACCAGATCAGCGTGAACGTCGGCGGCAAGCACACCCTGTTCAACGCGATGGTCGCGACGATCGATCCGGGCGACGAAGTCGTCATCCCCGCGCCGTACTGGGTCAGCTATCCCGACGTCGTCCAGTTCGCGGGCGGCGTGCCGGTGATCGTCAAGGCAGGCCCCGAGGTCGGCTACAAGCTCGATCCCGCGGCACTCGATGCCGCGATCACGCCGAAGACCAAGTGGGTGATCCTAAACTCGCCGTCGAACCCGACCGGGGCCGGCTACACGATCGACGAGCTGAAGGCGCTCGGCGCGGTGCTCGCGCGGCATCCGCACGTGTGGATCTTCGCCGACGATATGTACGAGCACATCGTCTATGACGGCTTCAAGTTCGCGACGATCGCCGAAGCCTGCCCCGAGCTGTTCGAGCGCACGCTGACCGTCAACGGCTGCTCGAAGGCCTATGCGATGACCGGCTGGCGGATCGGCTACGGCGCAGGCGCGTCGTGGTTGATCAAGGCGATGGCCAAGCTCCAGTCGCAGTCGACCTCGAACCCGTGCTCGATCGCCCAGGCCGCCGCTGTCGCCGCCCTCAACGGCGACCAGTCCTTCCTCGCCGAGCGCAATACCGCGTTTCAGGGCCGTCGCGATCTGGTCGTGAAGATGCTCAACGAGATCGACGGCATGCACTGCCCGACGCCGGAGGGCGCGTTCTACGTCTACCCCTCGTTCGCCGAGCTGATTGGCAAGACGACGCCGAACGGCCGCCTGATCGACACCGACGAGGCGATGGTCGGCTATCTGCTCGACGATGCCAAGGTGGCCGTCGTGCAGGGCGCCGCGTTCGGCCTCTCGCCGGCGTTCCGGATCAGCTACGCCACCTCCGACGCGCTGCTCCGCGAGGCCTGCACGCGCATCCAGACGGCCTGCGCCGCGCTGAAGTGAGATCTGATCCTCCCCCGCCAGGGGGAGGTGGCGCGAAGCGACGGAGGGGAGGGCACGGAACAGCGGTAGTCGCTGACCGCCCCCTCCGTCTGGCAAGAGTCAGCCACCTCCCCCTGGCGGGGGAGGATCTCAAGGTTCGAGAAACATTCGAGACACATGGCGACATCGCCCAGCAATCCTGCCGGGCGATGCCTGCTGCACGATGAACGCATCGGCCACGGCGCGTTAATCGAGAGTTTCTAAAAACGACATTGTGGTTGGCCGGCATCTCTACGACATGCCGGTACGTAGCTGATCCCGACCTATCCGGTTGGTGTCGGCAAAATTCATTGGGATCGCATCATGCGCAGCATCATCAAGTCGAGTTTTTCTGGCAGTTCAGCGGCGGGTTCGTCTTGGGTGCGCTCGGATTGCTCGTGATGCAGCCTGCCGAAGCGCGCCAGACCTTCGCCAGCCATTTCGAACACAGCGTCACGCGCTGACGGCTACTTGGCGAAGGCTTGCGGCAACACCATGTATCTACACATGAAAAAGCCGCTCCTCGCCACGCTCGCCGCCGTCGGTATCGCCGGTGCATTCATGTCCACCGGTGCTGCACAAGGCGCTCGCGCGGTCGTCATTCCCGCCGTCAAGACCGACCTTCCCGCGACGCCCAGTCTCCAGACTGCGGTGCTCGCGGGCGGCTGTTTCTGGACGATGGAGGCGGTGTTCGAGCATGTGAAGGGCGTGAAGGCCGTAACAACCGGCTATGCCGGCGGCACCAAGGCGACCGCGACCTACGACCAGGTCTCGGCCGAAACGACTCGGCATGCCGAAGCGATCAAGATCGCGTACGATCCCCGAGTCGTGAGCTACGGCACGCTGCTCCGCGTGTATTTCTCGATCGCGCATGATCCGACGAGCTTGAACCGCCAGGGACCGGACAGCGGCACCAGCTATCGCTCGGCGATCTTCCCGCAGTCGCGGGCGCAGGCGCAGGTCGCCCGCGCGTACATCGCGCAGCTTGGCGCCACGCATGCGTTCTCCGGGCCGATCGTGACGAAGCTGGAGACGGGCGCGTTCTACCCGGCCGAGGCGTATCACCAGAATTTCTACGACCGGAACCCGACCCATCCGTACATCGTGATGTGGGACAAGCCGAAGGTGGCGGCCTTCCGTGCGGCGTTTCCGACGATCTCGAGCTGAGGCGATAGGCTTAAGCTGAGGCGAAACGCTTAAGAAGACGCCCACCCCAAGTCCGTCATTCCAGCGAAAGCTGGAATATCCCAGTTTGGAGGATTTCCCGAGCCACGAGGGAGACCCCAGCGTTCGCTGGGGTGACAGTCGTGGAATAGTGACGCGCGAGCAAGAACCAAGAAGCTCTAAGCAGCCACCGGAAAGCGCAGCATCCGGTCCGCTACCGGCACCATCGCCTCCGCCCCGATCCCAACCGCCCGGACGATCTCCGGATGGTCGACATCCAGTCCCCCGTCAGCGACCCGAACGCGGGTAAAATCAGCTTCGTCGCCGTCGCCACGAAACAGCGTCGCGCGACCGACTTCCCCCGCACGCGCAATCGCAGCTTCGGATGGAAATGCCCCGACAGTTCGGGCCGCGTCTCCGCCCGGTCGGCCTCGTGCCGCAGCATCAGTCCGTCGACGACGACCTCGTCCACGACCTCGCCGCCGCACCGATCGAGGATCGCCGGATCGTGATTGCCCGTGATCCACGTCCAGCGCGTCATGTCGGTCATCGCGCGCAGCATGTCCTGCGCGCGCTGCGGCAACCGTTCGCACCCGTCGCTGTCGTGGAAGCTATCGCCCAGGCACCAGACTTCGCCCGCGCCGGTTGCCGCGACCAGCGCAGTGAGATCGGCCAAGGTCGCGATCGAATCATACGGCGGCAGCATCTGGCCGCGCCCCGCGAACCAGCTTGCCTTCTCGAAATGTAGGTCGGCGACCAGCAACGCGCGCCGCTCCGGCCAGAACAGTGCGCCTTGTGGCAACGCCAAAAGCGCATGTCCACCGAACGAAAAGGGAACCATCCTTCCGCCATGCCGCCCCCGTCGCACCGAATCAACCCGCCATCGTCGCGAACCGGGTGGGGCTTGCGCATGCCTCCAATCGGCGTAAAGCGCGCCGTCCCCTCAGGAGGAGCGCTCTTCGCGCCATGACGTCCGTAGCCGGAACACCCCAAACTGCCGTCGTGACCGAACCGACCGCCGAGCAGACGGCGGCGCAAGCGTGCGCGCCCTCCGATCTTTCCGCAGCGCATCTGCATCCGCACCCGGCGCTGGCCGCGCTGACCGTCGGCGCGATCGGCGTGGTGTTCGGCGATATCGGCACCAGCCCGCTCTATGCGTTCCGCGAGGCGCTCGGGCAGACCTCCGCCGGCGGCATCGATCCGAGCGAGATTCTCGGCGTGCTGAGCCTCGCGCTCTGGTCGCTGTTCCTCGTCGTCACCGTCAAATACGTCATCTTCCTGATGCGCGCGGACAACCAGGGCGAGGGCGGCGTGCTGGCGCTGGCCGCGCTCGCGCGTCGTGCGCTCGGCATGCGGTCGCGGATCGCGATCGTGCTCGGCGCGGCGGGCGCGTCGCTGTTCTACGGCGATGCGATCATCACGCCGGCTTTGTCCGTGCTGTCGGCGATGGAAGGCCTCAGGACGATCCCGAGCGCGGCGCACATCTTCAACGAAGGCGTCGTCCGCGCGCTGACGATCGGCATCCTGATCGCGCTGTTCATGATCCAGGCACGCGGGACGGCGCAGGTGTCGAAGCTGTTCGGCCCGGTCTGCATCCTGTGGTTCGTGTCGATCGGTGCGCTGGGCGTCTGGCACATCGCCGACGAGCCCTCGATCGTCCGCGTGTTCCTGCCGACCTACGGCATCTCGTTCCTCGCGACGCACGGCGTCACCGGGCTGTTCGTGCTCGGCGCGGTGTTCCTGACCGTCACCGGCGCCGAAGCGTTGACCGCCGACATGGGCCATTTCGGCAAGCTGCCGATCCGCATCGGCTGGTTCTTCCTCGTCTTCCCGGCTTTGGCGCTCAACTATCTCGGGCAGGGCGCGTTCGCGCTCGCCAAGCTCGAGGACGCGGCACGGCAGGGCGTGCCCTTCGTCAATCAGGACTGGTTCTTCCTGATGGCGCCCGAATCGCTGCGCCCCGCGCTGATCATCCTCGCCGGGTTCGCGACGGTGATCGCCAGCCAGGCGGTCATCACCGGTGCGTTCTCGCTGACACAGCAGGCGATCCAGCTCGGGCTGCTGCCACGCCTGCGCATCCGCCAGACCTCGGCGGTGTTCGCGGGACAGATCTACCTGCCCGCGATCAACTGGTTGCTACTGATCGGCGTGCTGGTGCTGGTGATCCAGTTCAAGACGTCGTCGGCGATGGCGGCGGCGTACGGCATCGCGGTGACCGGCACGATGGTCGTCACGACCCTACTTGCATATATCGTTGTCAGGCATCGCTGGAACTGGTCGCGCCCGCTGGCGCTCGCAGCGATCCTGCCGTTCCTGACGCTCGACCTGATCTTCTTCGGCGCCAACATCCTCCGCGTGATCGAGGGCGGCTGGGTGCCGCTGGTCATCGCCGCGTCGATCGGGCTGATCATCTTCACCTGGGTGCGCGGCAAGAAGATCGTCAGCGCGTTCGAGAAGCGCCAGAGCATTCCGCTCAGCGATCTTGCTTCCGCGCTGGAAAAGCGTCCGCCCGAGCGCGTGTCGGGCACCGCGGTGTTCCTGACCGCCAATCCGCATGCGACGCCGGGCGCGCTGCTGCACAATCTGAAGCACAACAAGGTGCTCCACGAGCGCAACCTGATCGTCAGCATCCGCACCGCGGACCGACCATTCGTCGAGGAATCCGCGCGCGCGAAGGTCGAGCGGGTCGACGAGAATTTCTCGATCGTCGTGCTCACCTACGGGTTCATGGAATCCCCCGACGTGCCCCGCGATCTCGGCGTCGGCAACAAGACCGAGCAGCTCGGGCTCGACCCGATGCGCACCTCGTTCTTCATCGGCCGCAACACGCTGAAGCCCGATGCGGAGAAGGGCATGCCGCCGTGGCAGGACCGGATCTTCCTGTTCCTGCAAAGGAACGCCAGCGACCCGACCGACTTCCTGAAGATCCCGCCCGGCAAGGTGCTCGAACTAGGCGAACAGGTCACGGTGTAACGCCAACTCCCTCTCCCCGAAGGGGCGAGGGACGAGGCACTCAGCCTGCAAACGCCTTCACCAGGTCGAACAGGTAATCGCGGCCGTCATACAGCGACGTCACACGAATGCGTTCGTTGAGGCCGTGGATGCCGCCCATGTCCTTGTCGATGAAGACGCCCGGCGCGCCGTAGACCGGGATGCCGATCGCCTCGAAGAAAATGCCGTCGGTCGCGCCCGTAGACATCATCGGCAGGATCGGGATGCCGGGGAAGTGCTTCGCCGCGACCTTGGTCACCGGGCCCATGATCTTCGGATCGAGCGTCGGCGGGATCGCGGTCGGGCGGACCGGCTGGTTCGCGGTCACCGTCACCTTCGCCCCCGCCAGTTCCTTCAGCTTGGCGAGCGTGCCGTCGACCGTCTCGCCCGGAAAGATGCGGCAGTTGATGTTCGCCGTCGCGCGCTGCGGCAAGGCGTTCTCCGCGTGACCTGCGTTCAGCAACGTCGCCACGCACGTCGTCCGCAGCGTCGAATGCATCGCCTTGTCGCGGCTGACGATCGCATCCGCCGCCTTGTCCTCCGGATTGGCGAGCAACCGCGTGATCGCGTTGCCCATCTCGCCCGGCATCGCCTTCGCGCTGGCCGCAAAGAACGCCTTGGTCGTATCGGTGAACTTCACCGGGAACTCGTAGCCCTGCACCGCCTTCACCGCGTCGGCGAGCTCGTAGATCGCGTTCTCGGGGATCGGCTGCGAGCTGTGCCCGCCCGGGTTGGTCGCCAGGAACGTATAGTTCTGCGCCGCCTTCTCGCCGACCTGGATCGCCAGCAACTGGCGCTTGCCGTTGTCGTCGAGCCGTCCGCCGCCGCCCTCGTTGAGCGCGAACTCGGCCGCGATCAGGTCGGGCTTCGACTTGGCGAGATACTGCGCGCCGTTCCACGCGAACGTCGTTTCCTCGCCGCAGGTGAGCGCGAGCTTGATCGTCCGCTTCGGCTTGTACCCGCCGGTCTTGAAGCGGATCATCGCGTCGGACCAGATCGCCGCCTGCGCCTTGTCGTCGACGGTGCCGCGCGCGTAATAATAGCCGCCTTCCTCGATCAGCTTGAACGGATCGCGCACCCAATCCTCGCGCTTGGCCTCGACCACGTCGAGATGCGCTAGCAGCAGCATCGGCTTGATCGACGCGTCCGCCCCCTTCAGCACCGCGACCAGCCCGCCATCCTTGGGATGCTCGGGCACCGAAAAATAGGTGATGTCGGCATCCGCATAGCCCGCCGTCTTCAGCCGCGCGCCGATCTGCGCCGCGGCCTGCGTGCAACTGCCGGAGGATATGGTCGTGTTGGTCTCGACCAGCTCCTTGTAGAGCCCGAGAAACGCCTTCTGGTCGGGCCGCGATTGCGCCTGTGCAGTAACAGGCGTGGTCAAGATCGCCGCCGTGAGTAGCCAGCCAGTCGCGCGCATCGTCGTCCCCTTGTTCGTTCCGGTACAGAGAGTTGCAGCGAACAGGCGCCGACGCAACCTCGACGCCGCGGCGCTCACCGTCGGCGTGTTCCGCGGGGCAAAGTGAGCCGCACCTCGCGGTTGGCAAAGTCGATGTCGACGCGGCGGAACAGTTGCAGCACGTCCATCCCGAGCAGCATCGCCGGGCGCTCGGACAAGCCGAACTGGCGGAACGGCGGCGCATCGATCGCGGTGAACGCGACGGGCAGGTCGCCGAGCGTCAGGCTGCCGATCGAGACGCGGTCGATCGTGGTGTAATCCGCGACCACGGTTTCGCCGGTGACGCCGGTCAGCGACACGGGCTGCGACGCCCCCGCGCTGCCGAGGCCCTTGCGCGTCACCTTCCGGCGGAGCGCGGCATTGGCCATGCTGACCGAGGTGCCGGTGTCGAGGATCACGCGGATACGGATGCCGTTGCAATAGGCGTCGGTGACGACGAGCTGCCCGAACAGGCTGCGCGCGCGGATGACGATTTCTTCGGGGGCGGCGCGTTCGCGAGTCTGACGTTTGCGCGAGGGGGTGACGGTCATCGTCTTCGTGTCGAAGTCGATCCCCACCGCATGATCCTGCAACATGTCGATCCCGAGCAACCCGCGCGCGCCGAGGTTGATCGCGCTGATCGCAGGGGCCTCGATCGCCGCGCTGCCGATCACGCTGACCTTGAGCGAGGGGATGATGACGGTACCGATGCTGTCCGATCCGGTCATGCCGGTGACGCGGACGGTCCGGCCGGGGGCAAGGCCGAGCGTCGCGGCGAGTTCGCGGGCGATGACGGTACGCTGCGCACCGGTATCGACGACGAAGGGGAAGGGGCCGGCGCCGGCGATCGTTACCGGTACCGTCATGCGGGTCTGGTCGTCCCCGAACAGCAGCGTGGCGGGGTCGGGGTCTGCTGCGGATTCTGCACTGGTCAGGGGTGCAGCATTGGGCCGCGGGAGCGCTGCGTCCTGGGCGCTGGCCTGGGCGGCGATGGCTAGCAGTAGAGGGGCTAGCCACCTGTGCATGCTGCAAATGCTGCGCCTGAATTCGTCCATGCGCAACTACCGTTGTTAAGCCCGAACGTCCCTCCCAAACGCTACCACCCCGGCGGAGGCCGGGGCCCAATTGGGGGGATTGCTAATGGAGGGCAACGTTCCGTTACGACCACCTTTCCAATTGGGCCCCGGCCTTCGCCGGGGTGGTGTTTGAACGTGGGCAGCCGCAGCCGCTCAATCCGGCCGCATCGCATCCGCGATCATCGCTTCCGCCTCGATCAGCAACGCATCGTCAGAACTGTTCGTCGCCACCTTCTCCCGCCCGATCAGCGTCAGCACCGGCACCGCCAGCGGCGTCACGCGCTCCAGATCGACATGCACCATCGTCGCCGCCGCGCGGTCGAGCAGCGACGCCAGCCGCCCGACATCGGTCATCCGTGCGCGCGCGTCGGCCCAAGCCGCTTCCAGCAACAGATGCGTCGGCTCGTACTTGCGCAGCACGTCGTAGATCAGGTCGGTCGAGAACGTCACCTGCTTGCCGGTCTTGCGTTTGCCGGGATGCTGGCGCTCGACCAGCCCGCCGATCACCGCGACCTCGCGAAAGGCGCGCTTCAACAGATGCGATTGCTGCACCCATTCGACAAACTCATGCTCGAGAATATCCGCCGAGAACAGGGCCGCTGGATCGGTGATCTTCTCCAGCCCGTACACCGCCAGCGCATAATCATTCGCGACGAAGCCGAGCGGTTTCAGCCCCTGCGTCTCCATCCGCCGCGTGATCAGCATGCCGAGCGACTGGTGTGCGTTCCACCCCTCGAAACTGTACGCGACCATGTAGTGCCGCCCCTCGCGCGGGAACGTCTCGACCAGCAGCTGGCCGGGCTCGGGCATGACCGATCGATACGCCTGCATCTCCAGCCATTCGCGCACGTCGTCGGGGAAGCGCGCCCAGTCGCCGGGATGCGCAAGGAACCCGCGGACGCGGTCGGCGAGGTTGGTCGACAGCGGCATCCGGCTGCCGCCATAGGTCGGGATCCGTGCCGGCTTCGACGTCGCGCGCACGACAAGATCCTCAAGGTCGATCTTCATCACCTCCAGGCTCAGCCCCGCGAAGAAGAACGTGTCGCCGTGGCTCAGCTGTGCCGCGAACGCCTCCTCGACGCGCCCCAGCACGCGGCCATTGCCGAACCGCACGTTGAGCATCGTCGCTTCGACGATGATGCCTGCGTTCAGCCGGTGCTGGCCGATGAATTTCGGATGGCTGACGCGCCACGTCCCGTCCGCGTCCTTGGTCAGGCGCTTGAACCGGTCATACGCCTTCAGCGAATACCCGCCGTCGCTGATGAAGTGCAGCACGCGCTCGAACGTCTCGGTTGGCAGCGCGGAGTACGGCAGCGCGGAGCGGATCTCCTCAAGCAACGCAGCTTCATGGAACGGCGCCGCGCACGCGCACGCCATCACGTGCTGCGCCAGCACGTCGAGCGCACCGACCCGAAAAATGTCCGCATCGAGTTCGCCTGCCTCGACCGCGTCGAGCGCCGCGCGCGCCTCCAGATATTCGAACCGGTTGCCCGGCACGACGATCGCTTGAGACGACTCGTCGAGCCGGTGATTGGCGCGACCGATCCGCTGCAACAGACGTGACGATCCCTTCGGCGCGCCCATCTGGATCACGCAATCGACGTTGCCCCAGTCGACCCCGAGGTCGAGACTCGACGTCGCGACCAGCGCGCGCAGTTTCCCCTCGGCCATCGCGTTCTCGACCTTCCGCCGCGCCTCCTTCGCCAGGCTGCCGTGGTGGACGCCGATCGGGAGGTTCCCAGCATTCACCTTCCACAGATCCTGGAAGATGAGCTCGGCCAAGCTGCGCGTGTTGCAGAACACGATCGAGGTTTCGTGCGCCTCGATCTCGGCCATCACCTGCGCGGCGGCATAGCGGCCCGAATGTCCCGACCACGGCACGCGGCCCTCGGGCAGCAGGATCGCGATGTTGGGATCCGCGCCGGGCTCGCCGCGGACCATCGCGACCTGGTCGATATCGCCATCGGGCGCGAGCCACGCACGATAGCCGTCCGCATCCGCGACCGTCGCCGACAGCGCGACGCGGCGCATCCCCGGCGAAATTTTCTGCAACCGCGCCATGCAAAGCGACAACAGATCGCCACGCTTGCCGGTCGCGAACGCGTGCACCTCGTCGACCACGATCGTGCGGAGATTCTCGAACATCGTGATGCTGTCCGGGTAGCTCAGCAGCAGCGACAGCGATTCGGGCGTCGTCAGCAGGATTTGCGGCGGCTTGATCCGCTGCCGCGCCTTCCGGTCGGAGGGCGTGTCACCGGTGCGCGTTTCCACCCGGATGTCGACGCCCATCTCGTCGATCGGCGTCAGCAAATTGCGCTGCACGTCGACCGCGAGCGCCTTCAACGGCGATACGTAGAGCGTGTGGAGGCCCGTCGTCGGCGCCTCAATCAACTCGGCAAGCGTCGGCAGGAACCCGGCGAGCGTCTTCCCCGCGCCCGTCGCCGCTACCAGCAGGGCATGATGCCCCGCACGGCCCTCGGCGAGCATCTCGAGCTGATGCCGCCGCGGCCGCCAACCGCGTGTGGCAAACCAGTTTTCCAAGGGGAGGGGAGGTCGCTCACGGCCTGTTCACGCATTGTCGTCATATGGGGGCATCGCGCCGCACCGCTATGGACCGCGTGCGGAACGACCGCCACTTTGGCTAAAGCTCTGTTGTGAAAGACGATCGGTGTCGCTTTTTCGTTATCTCCTGCCCCTACCGTTGCTCGCACTCCTGCCCTTCGCCAATGCCACTGCCGCCAGCAAGTCGTTCGTCGGCGGGGGCGGCATGGTCCGCTTGTCCTATGCCTCCAGCCTGACGCCGACGCGCAATTTCGCAGGCCGGCCGCTGATGAACAGCGGCTGGCGACAGATGTGGGACGGCGCGCCGGTCGGGCGCGGCGTCGGCATCGTCCGCTTCTGGGAGGTCGCCAAGCCGACCGATGGCCAGGGGCAGGTGACCGAGATGATCCAGGTCGGTTTCAGCCGCAGCGCCGACGTGGTGGCGACCTGCGGCACGGCGGGGATGGTCTCGGGGCATGCGAAGCGCTTGCCGAACCGCATGCTCGGCGGCCATCGCTGGACGGTCTACACCAATGGCGACGCCGGCATGAGCCAGCAGGTCAACGCGACCAACTTCCGCAGCGTCATCAACGGCGCCTGCTACGCGATCGACCGCGTCACCTATGCGGTGAAGGCGGCGGCGCCCGCGGGCCGGAATGCGCCGCCGCAGGCGGTAGCCGCGGCACGGATGGACGCGATCCTCGCGACGATAAAGATCGGCGGACGGCGCTGACCGATCCCCCTATGGCGGGGGAATGACGACGTAAGGCGGTGCATACGCTGCCGACGGCACCGCACGCCGACGTCACGCGTTACTCCCACATGGCAAAACTCGGCGACTGGCTCGAACCGCATCCGCACGGCATCCTCGTCAAGCCGATCGACGCGTGGATCGACCCCTCGATCCCGACCGCAAAGGCGCTTGTCACGCACGGCCACGCCGATCACGCACGTGGTGGTCACGAGGCGGTCTGGGCCACGCCCGAAACGCTCGCGATCATGGACGCGCGCTATGGTCCGCAAGCCGGCAACCCCGTTGCCTACGGCGAGACGATCCGGATGGGGGAAGTCGATATCGGCTTTGTCCCCGCCGGCCACGTCCTCGGCTCCGCGCAGATCGTACTCGACTATCGCGGCGAGCGGATCGTCGTCTCGGGCGACTATAAACGTCGCGCGGATCCGACCTGCACCCCGTTCGAACCCGTCAAATGCGACGTCTTCATCACCGAGGCGACGTTCGGCCTGCCGGTGTTCCGCCACCCCGACACCGGCGACGAGATCGACAAGCTGATCGCCGCGCTGCACGCCAACCCGGACCGCTGCGTCGTCGTCGGCGCCTATGCGCTCGGCAAGGCGCAGCGCGTGATCGCCGAACTGCGCGAGCGCGGGCATACCGCCCCGATCTACATCCACGGCGCGCTGCAAAAGCTGTGCGACCTGTACGCCGAACACGGCGTCAGGCTCGGCGAACTTCTTCCCGTGGCGGACGCGAAGAAGGCGGACATGGCGGGGCATGTCGTGATGTGCCCGCCCGGCGCGCTCAACGATCGCTGGTCGCGGCGGCTGCCCGACCCGATCACCGCGATGGCGAGCGGCTGGATGCGTGTCCGGGGTCGCGCGCGGCAGAAGAACGTCGAACTGCCGCTGATCCTGAGCGATCACGCCGACTGGGACGAATTGACCACGACGCTGACCGAGATCGCGCCGCAGGAGGTGTGGGTCACGCACGGGCGCGAGGATGCGCTGGTCCACTGGTGCATGACTCGTCAGATCAAGGCGCGCGCGCTGGCGCTGGTCGGGTTCGAGGACGAGGACGACTGAGGCCTTGCGCTTTGTGGAGGCTGCGGCAGGATAGGACATTGCCCCTGTCGCAAGGATGATCCGTGGCCCGTTCGACCAAGTTCACCGCTCTGTTGCTGCTAGCGCTCTCGACCACCGCCATCGCGCAGGACGCGCCGAAGAAGGACAAGTCGGAGAGCAACGCCGATCGGATGAAGGCCGAGGCGGAGGCGGACTACGCCAATGCTCCTGTTGCCGAACAGGAGGTCAAGTCGAAGGGCCGCGTCACGGTCGGCGGCAAGTCGCTCGGCTATACGGCAACGGTCGGCACGCTTACGCTGCGCGATACCGAGGGCAAGCCGACCGCGAGCCTGTTCTACACCGGCTATACGCTCGACGGGGTGAAGCCCGGTACCAAGCGCCCGGTGACGTTCTTCTACAATGGCGGGCCGGGGTCCCCCAGTTTCTGGCTGCACATGGGCTCGTTCGCGCCGGTCCGGCTGCGCACCGCCAACCCCGAATACATCAAGCCCGCGCCCTACGACTTCGGCCCCAACCCCGACACGCTGCTCGACAAGACCGACATGGTGTTCATCGATGCGGTCGGCACCGGCTATTCGCGACCGCTCGGCGACACGAAACCGTCCGCGTTCTACGGCGTCGACGAGGATGCCGACGCGTTCGCCAAGGGCATATTGCGCTACGCCACCAAATACGGCCGCTGGAACAGTCCGAAATTTCTGTTCGGCGAGAGCTACGGCACCACGCGCTCGGGCGCGCTCGCCTACCAGTTGCAGGACCGCGGGATGGCGCTGAACGGCGTCGTGCTGCTGTCGTCGATCATGAACTACGGCTACCGCCAGCCGGGACTCGACGAGATCTATCTCAACTATCTGCCGAGCTATGCGGCAAGCGCCTGGTATCACAACCGCCTGCAGAACCGTCCCGCCGACGTCGCGACGACGGTCGCCGAGGCGCGGGCGTTCGCGACCGGGCCGTATGCGGCGGCGCTGTCGAAGGGGCAGACGATCTCGGACGCGGAGCGCGATGCGGTCGCCACCCGGATGAGCCAGCTGATCGGCATCTCGCCCGACTTCATCAAGCGCGCCAACCTCCGCATCGACCTCGCGCGGTTCCAGAAGGAGTTGTTGCGCGATCAGCGGCTGACACTCGGGCGGTTCGATTCGCGCTACACCGGCGTCGACAGCGATGCGGCGGGCGAGCGGCCCGAGACCGTGATCGCCGGCGCGTTCATCGCGACATTCAACGACTATGTGACACACACGCTCGGCTACAAGACCGAAATGCCGTACCGCCTCAGCGCGCGCGATGCGCCCGGCTGGACGTGGAACTGGAAGCACGACGCGCCGGGTCGTGGCGGCCAGTCGCAGAACAACCCCAACACCGCGGTCGATCTCGCCGCGGCGATGCGCGAGAATCCGTATCTTAACGTGCTGTCGATGAACGGCTATTATGACATGGCGACGCCGTTCTTCGGGACGGAGAACGACCTGGGGCACATGATGCTCGATCCGTCACGGCAGCGGAATTTGGCGTTTCGCTATTATCCCGCGGGGCACATGACGTATCTCAACCCCGAGGCGCTGCACCAGATGAAGGCGGATCTGGCGCGCTGGTACGATCAGGCGGTCGGCGAGGCGCGGAGTGCGACGCCGCCAGGTGGCGCGAGTGTTTCGGGTGTGGAGGGTTCGGGGCAGGCGCCGAACTAACCCAACACGCTCCGTCATGCCGGGCTCGTTCCGGCATCCACCGTTCCGCACAATCGAGAGACGTGAGATCGCGGAACCGTGGGTCCCGGAACAAGTCCGGGGTGACGGAGTGGTTGGCGCACGCGGTCATCCGCACCCAAGCCGACAGCCTACCGAACCCCCTCCAGCGCCTTCGCCCGGCGGCGTTGCACCGAACTCCCGATCCCGAGCGCCTCGCGGTATTTCGCCACCGTCCGCCGTGCGATGTCGAAGCCCTTCGCGTTCAGCAACTCGACCAGCGTATCGTCCGACAGGATCTTCGCGCCCTCGGTGTCGATCAGCGCCTTGATCGCCGATTTCACCGCCTGTGCCGACACCGCCTCGCCGCCGTCCGCCGACTGGATCGCGCTCGTGAAAAAGTATTTCAGCTCGTACAGCCCGCGCGCGCACGAGACGTATTTGTTGCTCGTCACACGACTGACGGTCGATTCGTGCATCTCGATCGCGTCCGCCACCTGGCGCAGCGTCAGGGGCCGCAAGTGCGCGACGCCCTTCAGGAAGAACGCCTCCTGCTGCTTCACGATCTCGGTCGCCACCTTGATGATCGTCCGCTGGCGCTGGTCGAGCGCTTTCACCAGCCAGTTCGCGCTGGCGAGGCAATCCGACAGCCACGCCTTCGACGCCTTGTCCTGATGCCCGCCCGACAGCTCAGTATAATAACTCCGGTTGACCAGAACGCGCGGCAAAGTCGAGGCGTTGATCTCGATCGCCCAGCCGGCTTTCGTGCGCGCAACGAACAGGTCGGGCGTCACCGACTGCGATGGCTCGCCGCCATAGCGACAGCCGGGCTTCGGATCATAGCCGCGCAGCTCGCGGATCATGTCGGCCATGTCCTCGTCGTCGACGTCGCACATCCGCTTCAGCCGCGTCAGTTCGCCACGCGCGAGCAGGTCGAGATTGTCGATCAACCGCGCCATGCAGGGGTCGTAACGATCCGCCTCGCGCGCCTGCAATGCAAGGCACTCGGCAAGATCGCGCGCGCCGACGCCGGTCGGGTCGAACATCTGGATCGTCGCCAGCACGCCCTCGACACGGACCAGCGGCACGCCAAGCCGGTTGGCGATGTCGAGCAGCGACACGGTCAGGTAGCCCGCCTCGTCGATCTGGTCGATCAGGTGCGCAGCGATGAACGCGTCCTCGTGCGGAATTGCGGGCCCGGCTTGCGCGAGCAGGTGATCCGCGAGGCTCAGGCTGGTATCCGCGAACGCGTCGAGATCAGGGCCGTCCTCGCCGCCGGCACCGCCCGCGCTCGCGCCGGTCATCGAGAGCGCGCCGTCCATCCCGCTGCCGCCGTCGGCGACGCTGTCCTGCTGGTGGCTTTCGGTGGCGTAGTCGACGTCGAGCGTCGGTTCGTCGCCACTACCCGTGCCCGCGACGAGTTCGTCGGCGGCGACGCGTTCGTCGCGGGCTTCGGGGGCGGGTTCGCGGTCGGGGGCGTCACTGTCTTCGGCGGCGCTGGCCTCAAGCAACGGGTTGCGCTCGACTTCCTCGGCGATGAAACCCTCGATCTCGAGGTTCGACAGCGCCAGCAGCTTGATCGCCTGCTGGAGCTGCGGGGTCATCACCAGCGATTGCGACTGGCGGATGTCCAGGCGGGGGGCGAGGCTCATGCCGGGGAGTCCCGCAGAGAGCCGAACAACTCAATTCCGTCACCCCAGCGAAAGCTGGGGTCTTCCACGATCAGAGCGCGCGCCCTCACCGGGAGATCCCAGCTTTCGCTGGGATGACGGGTGGGGGTGGGGGCTGGGAGGAGGGCGGCATAAGCTTAAAGCGAGAAGCCTTCGCCGAGATACAGGCGGCGGACATTGGCGTCGGCGACCAGTTCTTCCGGCGAGCCCGAGAACAGCACCCGGCCGTCATAGATGATGTACGCGCGGTCGACGATTTCGAGCGTCTCGCGGACATTGTGGTCGGTGATCAGCACGCCGATATCGCGCCGCTTCAGGTCCTTCACCAGGTCGCGAATGTCGGCGATCGAGATCGGATCGATGCCCGCGAACGGCTCGTCGAGCAGCATGATCGACGGATCCGCCGCCAGTGCGCGCGCGATTTCCGCACGTCGCCGCTCGCCGCCCGACAGCGCCATCGCCGGTGCCGCACGCAGCCGGGTCAGGCCGAACTCCTCCAGCAGCGTATCGAGTTTCCGCTGGCGCGCCGCCTTGTCGGGCTCGGACAGCTCCAGCACGGTCAGGATGTTCTTTTCGATCGTCAGCCCGCGGAAGATCGACGTTTCCTGCGGGAGATAGCCCAGGCCGAGGATCGCGCGCCGGTACATCGGCAGCTTCGTGATGTCCTCGCCGTCGAGCATGATCCTCCCTGAATCAGGCTTCACCAGACCCATCACCGAATAGAAGCACGTTGTCTTACCCGCGCCGTTGGGCCCGAGCAGGCCGACCACTTCGCCGCGCCCGACCGACACCGACACGTCGGTCAGCACGACGCGCTTGTCGTAGGACTTGGCGATCGAGACGACCTGAAGTCCGTTGCTGACGGGCGGCTCCGAGATCGGTTCTACGGCTTCGATCGGGGGCAGCGTGGTGGCGTCCATGGGATCAGGCCCTCGCAAAAGTCAGTCGCCGGCGCTCCGGCTGGAGGTTGGCGGCAAGAGGTTGGCAGGAAACATGCATGAGCGCGCCGCGGGAGGGAAGCCCCGCGGACACGCTCAAGCGATCAGTTGCGCTTGGGGACCGAGAAGGTGCCGGTCACGCGTCCGCCCGATTGCGTCACCGTGCCGCCACCGGTGGTCGCGCCCGTGCTGCCACCGACCGACGAGCCGTCGATCACCGCGCGACCGGTGTCGAGATTCATCGTCAGGCGCCCGCCATTGACGACGTTGCCGCCCTGGTTGAGCGTCACCGCGCCGAGCATCGTGATCACGCGCTTGTTGAGGTCGTAGATCGCGTACTGGCTCTTGGCGGTCTGGTCGGGCCGCCTGACCGTGACGCCGCCCGACGCGTCGAGCCGCGAGACCTGCGGGTTCCCGCCGATCACCTGGCCGGTATACGCGACCGTCATCCGCGCCGAGTTCAGCGTCATCTCGGCCTGCTTGACCGCGACGTTACCGGTCAACAGCGCACGGTTCGCCTTGTCCTGCAGCTCGATGTGATCCGCGCCGAAATCGATCGGAGCGTTGGAATTGTGCGGCTGCTGCGCGACCGCGGTCGTGGACAGCAGCAGGGCGGACAGGCCGGCAAGGATGTGGGTGGCGCGCATGGCGGCTATTTCGGCCCTCTGGGGATGATCCGCAAGCGCGCATTGCCATCGAGCGTCACGGTGCGCTCCTCGAGGTTCGCGCGCAGCTTGTTCGCGCTGAACGTGCCCTGCTGAACGGTGCCGGTCGCAGCCCCCGCTTTCGAGCGTGCGCGCCTTCATGTCGATCGTCGCGTTGGTGGTCTTCAGGTCGTAGCCGCCCGCCGCGGTGGCGTTGAGCGGGCCGAACAGCTGCACCTTCTCGGTGTCCATGTCGTAGCGACCGGTGTTCGCCTTGATGTTGGCGGGGCCGTCGGTCAGCTGGATCTGCGCGGCGAGCTGATTGAGCTGGACGATCGGTTCGGCCGAGCTCTTCTGAATCGCGGACTTCGCATCGAGCGTGAACGACTGGCCCTTCGAATCCTCGCCGCGATAGCGCGCGGACTGGATCTTCATCCGCTCCTGCGCGACGTCGACCTTGTTCTTGTCGAGCAGGAACGACACGTCGCCGCCCGCGGTCAGCGGCGCCATCACCAGGAACGCCGCCAGCACGCCGATCGCGGTCGGCAGCGCGACGCGCGCGATCGCCACGAATCGATCGTGGCTGCCACCGGGCGCAGCCCAGTCCTGCCGCGCGGTGCGTGCGCGGCGGGCGACGGGTGAGGGCGGCGGAACGTCCATCAAGCGTGCGCGAAAATGTCGATTTCGGGCCAGCCGGCGAGATCGAGTGCGGCGCGGGTCGGCAGGAAGTCGAAGCACGCCTGCGCGAGCTCCATCCGGCCTTCGCGAATCAGTCGCTTGTCGAGCTCGGTCCGCAAGCGGTGAAGGAAGCGCACGTCGGACGCCGCGTAGTCCTTCTGCGCGTCGGACAGTTCGGGGCTGCCCCAGTCGGACGATTGCTGCTGCTTCGAGATATCCTGGCCGAGCAGTTCGCGGACCAGTTCCTTCAGGCCGTGGCGATCGGTATAGGTGCGCACCAGCCGCGAGGCGATCTTGGTGCAATACACCGGCGCCGCGACGACACCGAGATAATGCTGGACGGCGGCGATATCGAACCTTCCGAAATGGTAGAGCTTCACGCGCGCCGGGTCGGCCAGCAGCGCCTTCAGATTGGGCGCGTCATAACCGGCACCCGCGGCGAAGCGGACAAGATGCTCGTCGGGGCCACCGTCCGAAAGCTGGACGAGGCAGAGCCGATCGCGCGGAGTGATCAGACCCATCGTCTCGGTATCGACGGCGATCGCGGCGCCGGCCGCGAACAGATCGGCGGGGATGTCGCCTTCGTGGAGATAAACTGTCATGACGGTGGCCGTAGCGGTCCGCGGCTGAACGCTCAATGGCCCAGTCATAGGCAGTGGTGTCGAATCGGGCGATAAGATGGCCCGCCTAGCGCACCTGCGACGAGCCGTGGCTTACAAGCGACACTTGCGCCAGTATCGATCCAAATCGCGCGGCGTAGGACAAGAATCTATTCGCGACGGCTTGTAATTTGCGCTAAGGGTCTCCTCAAGGCGCAAAAGGTTTCGCGCTGGAAAACCCGCGTTCGTCGTCCGGCACAAGGGTTTTGAGAAATTTGCGGGCGAACCGGGAAGACGAACAGAGCTTATGGGTTTCGATAAAGGTGGCCGCGGGAACCGTGGCGGGCGTGGCCGCGACAAGCGCGACAGCTTCGGCGGCGGCGACAACGAGTTCGGCGGCAGCAGCAGCTTTGGCGGTGGCGGCGATCGGTTCGGCGGCGGCGGTAGCAGCTATGGCGGCGGCGGTGGCTCGAGCTACGGTGGCGGCGGTGGCAGCAGCTACGGCGGCGGCAGCAGCTTCGGTGGCGGCAGCGGCGGCGGCGGCGGTGGTTACCGCGGCGGCGGCGGTGGCGGCGGCTTCTCGGGCGGTGGCGGCGGCGGCGGTGGTCGCGGCATGCCTCCCCAGGTGGTCGGCGAAGGCACCGGCGTCGTAAAGTTCTTCAACGCACAGAAGGGCTTCGGCTTCGTCGTTCGCGATGACGGCGGCGAGGACGTGTTCGTCCACATCAGCGCAGTCGAGCAGGCCGGCATGGTCGCGCTCGCCGAGGGTCAGCCGCTCGGCTTCACGCTCGTCGACCGCGGTGGCCGTATCTCGGCAACCGACCTGAAGATCGACGGCGAGCCGATGGCCGTCACCGATCGCGGCCCGCCGCGTGACCGTGATGCCGGCCCGGGCGCGCCCCGTGGTGGCGATCGCGACCGTGACGGTGGTGCAGGTGGCGCACAGCGTCAGCTCACCGGCGAGAAGGCGACCGGTACGGTCAAGTTCTTCAACGCGATGAAGGGCTTTGGCTTCATCCAGCGCGACGACGGACAGCCTGACGCATTCGTCCACATCTCGGCCGTTGAGCGCGCCGGCATGGCGACGCTGAACGAGGGCGACAAGCTCGAGTTCGAGCTCGAGGTCGATCGTCGCGGCAAGTACGCAGCGGTGAACCTGAGCGCAGGCGGCTGATAGCTGGCTGCCCCAGAACGCTGATCGTACCGTGTTCGGTAGGATAATGATTGCGGCCGGTCTCGCTATGGCGGGGCCGGCCGTTCTCGTTTCATCGTCTTTTTCGTCCGCCGCGCCTGCGCAGACGCGCGTGCCGGTGCTGTCGGCGACGATCGTCGCGCGCTATCCGCACGACCGCACCGCATTCACCGAAGGGCTGCTCTGGCACGACGGCGCGCTCTACGAGAGCACCGGGCAGGAGCGCCAATCCGACGTCCGCCGCGTGTCGCTCAAGGACGGCCAGATCTTGGCGAAGGCGCAAATCGACCCCGCGCAGTTCGGCGAAGGCCTCGCGCTGTGGAAGGACGAGTTGGTCAGCCTCACCTGGCACGACGGCATCGCCCACCGCTGGGACCTCCGCACGCTAAAGCCCAAAAGCCAGAACCGCTACACCGGCGAGGGTTGGGGCCTGACGAGCGATGGCGTGTCGCTGCTCCAGTCCGACGGCAGCCCCGACATCATCTTCCGCGATCCGGTGACGCTCGCTGAGCGCAAGCGCGTCGCGGTGACGATCGACGGTCGCCCGTTGCGCGACATCAACGAGCTCGAATACGTCGACGGCGCGCTGCTCGCCAACGTCTGGCATACCGGCTTCCTGGTCCGTATCGACCCCAAGATCGGCAAGGTCACGGCAGTGGTCGACCTGCGCCCGTTAGTCGCCGAAGTGGCTGCTACCGACCCCGAGGCGGTGCTCAATGGGATTGCGTGGGATGCAAAGGCAAACCGGCTATTCGTGACGGGCAAATATTGGCCAACGCTGTTCGAGATCAAGGTCGCCGCTACGCCGTAAGCGACGCTTGTTGCGGCGCTATCGCCCAAGGGCATGGCTGGCCGATCAAGCGATCAGTTGCCGGCACCTGCGCCTGGCGTTCGAAGATCTCAGACTCCGTCCGCCGCGGATGTCTCCGGCGCGATGATCTCGGGAACCGGCGTCGGGATCACTACCGGGGCGGGTTGTGGCTGACCCGCCTGGCCGATCAGCGCGGTGTTCTCGATCACGTCGAGCGCCTGGCGTGCGGTGACGTAGCGGCGGGCGGCGTCCATCCAGTTGCCGGCCTGCGCCGCCCCGGGCAAGCGCGCCACTTCCGCCCTTGCCGCCTCGACCTGCCCCGCTTCGAGCAACCGGCGAACGCGCGCGAGGCGGTCGGCGGGCATCGGCGAGGGCGTGCCGGCCTTGCGCAGTACCACCAGCGAATCGATCTGGTGCTGGATCGTGTCGAGCCAGCCCTCGCCGGTCGAGGTCGTGATGTCGGGCGCGATCGTGTCGAGGCCCTGGCGGAGGTCCTCCAGCGTCACCGGCTGACGCGCGGCCTGGATCAGCAGCATCGTCGCGCGCGGCTGCGCCTGACCGAAGCGCAGGCGAAGCTGCTCCTCCAGATAGCCGAGCCCGACCCCGCGATCGAGCGCGCGTCGTGCGGCGAACGCGACCATCAGCCCTTCGGCGCGCGTCGCCTGCCCGCCGGCGGCACTGGCATCGGTGGTGATCGCCGCGGTGCGCGCCTCGAGCGCGGTCAATTGCGCCGCCAGCGTCGCCTCGCGCGTCGCCAGCACCGCGGTATCGACCGGCGCGGCGGCCTGCGGCTGGCCATCGGGGCCGAGTGGCTGCGACGGGATATACCCGGTCGCGGACGACGAAGCCTTTTGCTGCGCGGTCGTCGAAGCGGCGGTCGAATGGGTGAAGCCGAACCAGGGCACCGTCTTGGCCGCATACGCCATCAGGCCAAGGCCCGCGACGAACGCAAGCCCGACCAGGACGAGGATGACGCCCATTTTGGGTCCGCGTGCCCGTGGGCGATCGGTAGGCACGTAGTCGCTCATGGCGTGCTTATCCCCGTCGCGCGCCGGATGGTCAATCGTGCGTGTGTTCGCAGACGCAGCAGCGGTTGCGACAACCGCGGAATCGCTCGGTTCGGGCGCGATCGACATGACGCCCCAGCCTGTCCCGGCGGCGGCGTCGCCGACCGCCCGGCTGATCGCGACCAGCGCGATGCGAGACCGGTCCGCGCCGGCGCCATCGACGAGTTCGGCCAGCCGCGTTGCGGCGCGGGCGGAATGCACCAGGACCACCGTATCCTCGAACGACCGCGCGACGTCAGCCGGCACCGGGACGGCCTCGCTCGCATAGACGGTGACCGCCTCGACGCCGTCCTCGGTCGGCGCCCGCTCGCGCCCGGCGAGATGCAGCAACCGCGCGAAACCCCGATCCCGCGCCTCGGCCACTACTGCGCGCGCATTCTCGCCGCCCGTCACCGCGACCGCGAACCCGGCCTCGCTCGCTGCCGCCGCGGTCGAGGCACCGACCGCGACGACCGGCAACCGCTTGAACAGGTCCAGCCCCGTGCCGCCATGCCGCACCGCGTTCGCGCTCGTCAGCAACAGCCCGTCGAACCCGGTCGGGTTGGGCGGCGTCCAATAGACCGGCACTACCGCGAACAGCGGGACCTGCCGCACCTCCAGCCCAAGCGTACGCAGCGCCGTCGCGGTGCGCGTATTGCCGGGCTCCGGCCGCAGCACCACCACCATGCGGGTCATCGGGGCATCATGCGGCGAACAGTCGCCGGACGCTGGCGGGCGCGCGGGTCAGCAGATCCTCCGCCAGCGCCGTCCCGAGATCGTCGTCGACCGTGCCCTCGATCGATCCCGCGACGTCGCACGCGCCGTCCTCGGCGATCAGTTCGGCGCGCAACGTCAGCGTCTCGCCCGCGAGCGACGCCAGCGCCGCGACCGGCGAATGGCAGTCCGCCCCGAGCCGCGCGAGCAACGCACGCTCGGTCAGCACGCACGCACTCGTATCGCGGTGGTCGATCGCCGCGACGATCTCGCCCGCCGCGCTCCCGGCGAGCACTTCGACCCCGACCGCGCCTTGGGCAGGGGCCGGCAACATCACGTCGGTCGGGATCGCATGGCCGTCGTCGCGTCCGAGACGGTCGAGCCCGGCGGCGGCGAGCAACGTCGCATCCATCTCGCCACTCGCGACCCGGCCGAGCCGCGTGTCGACATTCCCGCGGATCAGCACGATCTCTAGGTCGGGTCGCAGCCGCAGCATCTGCGCGCGCCGCCGCGGCGAACTCGTGCCAACCACTGCATGTGGGCGCAGGTCGGCGAGCGTCTCCGCGCCGATCAGCCGGTCTCTGACGTCGGCCCTCGGGAGCATCGCCGCAATCTTCAGCGTCGCGGGTCGGATCGTCTCGACGTCCTTCATCGAATGCACCGCGCAATCGATATCGCCGTCGTGTAGCGCGCGATCGAGTTCCTTGGTCCACAGCGCCTTGCCGCCGATCTCGGCGAGCGCGCGATCCTGCACGCGGTCCCCGGTCGTGCGGATCACCACGATCTCGACCATTTCGGGCGACCAGCCTTGCGCCGCGCACAGTGCATCGCGCACCATGCCCGCTTGGGTGAGCGCCAGCGGCGAACCGCGCGTACCGAGCCGAAAACGAGTCATCCGGTGGGCCATGCAGAAAGGAGCCCCCTTCGACAAGCTTCTCGCACCCCTATACAGACACGCGATGATCATTCTCGGCATCGAATCCTCCTGCGACGAAACCGCCGCCGCGCTCGTCACCGGCGACCGTCAGGTCCTCGCGCACCGCCTGCTGGGGCAGGAAGCCGCGCACGCCCCGTTCGGCGGCGTCGTCCCCGAAATCGCCGCGCGCGCGCATGTCGAGGCACTCGAGCCGCTGATCGTTGCCGCTCTGGCCGACGCGAAGCTGAGGCTCGCCGATGTCGACGCGATCGCCGCGACCGCCGGGCCGGGGCTGATCGGCGGCGTCATGGTCGGGCTGGTGACGGGCAAGGCGCTCGCGCATGCCGCGGGGAAACCGTTGATCGCGGTCAATCATCTAGAAGGCCACGCGCTGTCGCCGCGTCTGTCCGACCCGGATCTCGAATTCCCCTATCTGCTGTTGCTAGTCTCGGGCGGCCATTGCCAGCTGCTGCTGGTCGAGGGCGTCGGCGCGTACCGGCGGTTGGCGACGACGATCGACGACGCGGCAGGTGAAGCCTTCGACAAGACCGCCAAGCTGCTTGGCCTGGGCTTTCCCGGCGGTCCCGCCGTGGAACGTGCCGCCGCACTCGGCAACCCGAAGGCGGTCCCGCTGCCACGCCCGCTCAAAGGCTCGGCCGAACCGCATTTCTCGTTCGCTGGCCTCAAGAGCGCGGTCGCGCGCGTGGTCGGCCAGTATTCGCCCGAGGACCTCGCCGCCTCGTTCCAGGCCGCAGTCGTCGACTGCCTGATCGATCGCACGACCAAGGCGTTGCGGACCGCACACGGCGCCACCGCGCTGGTCGTCGCGGGCGGGGTCGCCGCGAACACCGCGGTCCGCTCGGCATTGCAGTCCCTTGCGAGCGCACACGGCCTCCGCTTCGTCGCGCCGCCCTTGTGGCTCTGCACGGATAACGCCGCAATGATCGGCTGGGCGGGCGCCGAGCGCTTCGCCGCCGGTCTCACCGACCCGCTCGACGTCGCTGCGCGTCCACGCTGGCCGCTCGATCCTAACGCCGAAGCCGTGCGTGGCGCAGGAGTGAAGGCATGAAAATCGGCGTCATCGGCGGCGGCGCTTGGGGCACCGCGCTCGCGCAGGTCGCCGCGCACGAAGGCCGCGACGTCATCCTCTGGGCGCGCGAAACCGCGGTCGTCGAGTCGATCAACGCGCATCACGAAAACAGCCTCTTCCTCGCCGGCGTAGCGCTCTCCCCAACGATCCGCGCCACCGAAGACCTCGAGGCGCTTGCCGACATGGACGCGATTCTCGTCGTCGCCCCCGCGCAACACGTCGGCAGCGTCCTTGCCGCCGCCCCGGTCGGCCGCATCCCGCTCGTCCTCTGCGCAAAAGGCATCGAAGCCGGCACCAAGCGCCTCGTCGGCGAGGTCGCCCGCGCTGTCCATCCCGACGCGCCGATCGCCGTCCTCTCCGGGCCCACCTTCGCGCATGAGGTCGCCGCTGGCCTCCCCACCGCCGTGACGCTCGCCTGCGAAGATGCCGACCTCGGCGAACGCCTTGCCGCGCGGTTGGCCGCGCGCCATTTCCGCACCTACGCTTCGACCGACGTCGTCGGTGCGGAGATCGGCGGCGCGGTAAAGAACGTCCTCGCGATCGGCTGCGGCGTGGTCGAAGGCGCAGGTCTCGGCCAGAACGCCCGCGCCGCCCTGATCGCGCGCGGATTCGCAGAAATGACCCGCTTCGGCCTCGCTCGCGGTGCGCGCGCGGAAACGCTCGCCGGGCTATCGGGCTTGGGCGATCTCGTCCTAACCTGCTCCTCGACCAGCTCGCGCAACTTCTCGCTCGGCGTCGGTCTGGGGAGAGGCGACTCTGCCGCCACCCTCCTGTCCGACCGCCGGACGGTAGCAGAAGGCGCCTTCACCGCCCCCGTCCTCCGCGAAGCCGCGCGCGACGCCGACGTCGATATGCCGATCACCGAAGCCGTCTGCCGCCTGCTGGAAGGTGCCCCGGTCAGCGACGTAATCGGCGACCTGCTCGCCAGGCCACTCAAGGGCGAGGCGGGCTGACCGCCAACCTTCGTCATGCCGGGCTCGTTCCGGCATCCACCGTTCCGCACACTCAGACAGCGTCGGTTCGCGGCACCGTGGACCCCGGAACGAGTCCGAGGTGACGGCGTGGGGCGGGTCTGACCTGCTACCGCAACACCCGCGCCGCCAACCCCGAACAATCCGCATCGCTCGCCGTCGGCCCCTGATTACCCGAAATCGCGCGGCCGATCGCCTTGAAGATATTCCCCACCGACTTCACCTCGGGCGGGATCGTCACAGTCGGCCGCTCGATCGTCCCGGTCATGTACGCCGACCCCGGCAACCGCAGCAGCGCATGCTGTTTCGGCGTGCCCGTCAGCCTGATGTTCAGCGTCTCCCCGGAAACAACACGCTCCCCTCGCCGCGCAACTGGCTCGCGGTGGTATCGACAATCATCGGATCGACCCGCCCTTGCCCGCGCGTCACATCGAGCTTCAGCACCACGCACCGCAGCCCCGCGCGCTCGCCATCCTTCGCCAGCAACGCCCGCGCCGCATCGAACCCGAGCGCAGCGGCGATACCCTGCGGCAACTGACCATCCCGCGCGACGAACCCGATCGTCCCGTTCGACCGCCCGACCGCCGCACGGATCGTCTCGCCCGGTCCCTTCAGCCGCACCCTCGCGCTGACGTTGCCGCTGAAATCGCCACCGCCGCCCGCCAGCGCCTGCACGCTGCTCCCGCGCAACCGGAGGTCGATATCGACCGTCGGCACCTTCCGGTCGCCGCGCTGGTCGACCGTCACCTTGCCGGTGACATTGCCATGCGACAGCCGTGCGACCAGCTCGCTCAGAGTCAGAAGCTGATGATCGATCGCCAGCACGCCCTTGGCGGACAGGATCGGCGACGCACCCTTCGCGCTCACGATCCGCCCGATCCGAAACCCCATCCGCGCGTCGGTCCTGTCGATCTTGCCGATATCGATCCGCGTGTTCGGCACCAGCCGCGGCCCGATCGCGCGCTCCAGCGCAGCGCCCTCCGCCTTGCCCTCGTCAGACGCCAGATCGCCGAAATCGAACTGCCGCGAGACGATGTCGCCATCGACCTTGCTGCGGCCGGCCTGCTTGTCGACCGTGACGTGCCCCGCGAAGTCCGACCGCCCGACCACGCCCTTCAACTGCGTCACCGTCCATTTCGGCTGGTCGTGGCGGACGTGCGCGCTGAACGATACCGGCTGCGTGCGGAACAGCCCCGCCTCGATCACCGCGTCGATCAATTTGAGATCGGTCGCGCGCGCCGTCACGTCGAGGCTCATCGCGTCGGTATCGAGCGGCCGATCCATCTGGCCCTTGGCGGAGATCGAAAGAGCATCGCCATCAATCGACGCGGTGAACGGCCAGGGCTTGCCCTGGAACTTCGCCACCGACGGCCCCGCGACCGCGATCCGCACCGCCGCCCCGCGGATCGTGCCCGATCCGGTCGCGCGGATACCGTGGACCGGATCCGACACGAACCGCGCGGTGACGAAGCGATCCTGCTTGTCGTCGCGATACTCGATCGCGCTGTCGCTGATCGTCAGCCCGTCGAGATCGGTCGAACTGCCGCCGCCCTTGGGCTTGCCCGGCCGCTCCCAGTTGGTCCGGCCATGCTTGTCGCGCACTAGCACCAGATGCAGCCCGCGCGCTTTCACGTCGCGCGGCCCGAACGCGCCCTTTAGCAGGCTGATGCCAGAGAACGTCGCTTCGGCCTCGCGCAGCTGAACGAAGTCGCCTTTGCCCGCCCATGCCGCCTGCGGAATGCGCACGTTCGTGATCCGGATCGTCGGATTGAACCCGAACGCGTCGACCCGCTCGATCCCGCCGATCGTCACCGGCCGCCCGAACCGCGCGGTCAGCTGCCGCTCGATCACGCCTTTCAGCGACCCCCACGGAAACGCGGCAAGCCCCACCAGCCCCAGCACGAGCACGCTCGCAACAACGATGCCGGTGACTTTAACCCAGCGTTTTGCGAAGAATCCCCTCATCATAGCGGCGACGCGCCGCCGGGGAAATCGTTCCGCCTGCGTCAGGACCGCTGCCGCAGATTACATCCGTCATCCTGACGAAAGTCAGGATCCAGAGCCGAATACGGTGCCGCTTGTGATCCTGGATCCTGACTTTCGTCAGGATGACGGGAGATCAGAAATCGATCGCCATGCCCTTCAGCTCCCAGTCGCCATAGCGCGTAGGATCGCGCGGCTCGGGGTCCTTGTCCGGCACGATCGCCTCGGGTTTCGGCACCGGCGTATTCTTCGCCAGATACTCGGGTGGCTTCAGATGATCGGGGCGCTGGCCCATCGCGGCTCTCCGGATTTGCGTGTTGGCGTCGTAACCGCCACATGGGCCCTGTCGCGCCGCTTTGCCACAAGCCGCGCGCCAAACCGAACGCGAAGGACCTTGATATGCCCGACTATACCCACGCTCCCGAGCCGCTCGGCGTCCCGACCCGCCGCGCCGCGCTCCGCCTGCTCGACGCCGTCCTGCGTCGCGGCGAGTCGCTCGAATCCGCATTGCCGGCCGCAACCCGCGCGATCCACGGCCCCGATCGCGGCCTCGCGCACGCGATCGCCGCCGAGACGCTGCGCCGCCTCCCCGATCTCGACGCGCTGATCGATTCGGTCACCAAGACGAACCTGCCCGACGACGCGAAGGCGCGCATGGCGCTGCGCATCGCTCTGGTCCAGGTGCTGATCCTCGGCACCCCCTCGCACGCCGCGATCTCGACGGTGTTGCCGCTGGTCGACGGCGGCCCGCGCAAACTCGTCCACGGCGTGTTCGGCACGCTGTTCCGCGCCAACATGCTGCTCCCCGAGGTGCCGACGCTGCCGGCCCCGGTCGAACTGCGCTGGGAAGCCGCCTGGGGCGAGGAGATGGTCGACGCCGCGGGTCGCGCGATCGCGCAGGTGCCCCCGCTCGACCTGACGATCGCCGATCCGTCCGAAACCGAAGGCTGGCGCGAGAAACTCGGCGGTGAAAGCTTCATGCCCGGTCACCTGCGCTTGGGCGACCATGATTCGGTCCCCGACATGGCCGGCTTCGGCGACGGCGCCTGGTGGGTGCAGGACATCGCCGCCTCGCTCCCCGCGCGGTTGCTGGGTAAGGGGAGGGCCATGTTCTCGATCTCTGCGCGGCGCCGGGCGGCAAGACGCTGCAACTCGCGAGCGCGGGCTGGACCGTCACCTCGGTCGACAATTCGCAGAGCCGGATCAAGCGCCTGCGCGAGAACCTCTACCGCACGCACCTGAAGGCCGAGGTCGTCAACGCCGACATCCTCGAATGGGCGCCTGCCGAGCCCGCCGACGCGATCCTGATCGACGCGCCGTGCAGCGCGACGGGCATCTTCCGCCGCCACCCCGACGTCCTCCACCGCGTCCGCCCCTCGATCATCGCCGAAACCGCGGCGTTGCAGGCGCGGATCTTCGCGCGGGCCGCGGACTGGGTGAAGCCCGGCGGCACCTTGGTGTACGCCACCTGCTCGCTCGAACCGTCGGAAGGCGAAGCGCAACTCGACGCGTTCCTCGCGGCGCGCAGCGATTACACGATCGCGCCGGTCGACCAGTCCGAAATCCCTGCCGGCATCACGCCAACAGAAACCGGCACGATCCGCACGCTCCCCGGCATGCTGGCCGACCAAGGCGGCTGCGACGGCTTCTTCATCGCCCGATTGAAGCGCAGCTAAGCAATCCTCCCCTTGCAGGGGAGAATCGACGGGGACTTCGCACCGCGTGAATCCCGCGCTAGGACAATCCCATGCAACCCGTCCGCATCGCCCCCTCGATCCTCTCCGCCGATTTCTCCAAGCTCGGCGAGGAAGTCCGCGCCATCGACGCAGCCGGCGCCGACTGGATCCATATCGACGTGATGGACGGCCATTTCGTCCCCAACATCTCGTTCGGTCCCGCGGTCATGAAGTCGGTCCGCGGCGTCACCACCAAGCCGTTCGACGTCCACCTGATGATCTCGCCCGTCGACGCGTATCTCGACGCGTTCGCGGAGGCCGGCGCCGACTGCATCACCGTGCATTACGAAGCCGGGCCGCACATCCACCGCTCGCTCCAGCACATCAAGGGCCTCGGGAAGCGCGCCGGGGTGGTGATCTGCCCCGGCACGCCCGCGAAGATGCTCGACTACCTCATGGACATGGTCGACCTCGTTCTCGTGATGAGCGTCAACCCGGGCTTCGGCGGGCAGAGCTTCATCCCGAGCCAGCTCAAGAAGATCTCGGCGATCCGCACGATGATCGAAAAGAGCGGCCGCGCGATCGATCTCGAAGTCGATGGCGGCGTCGATGCGGAGTGGGCCAGGCGCTGCATCGAGGCCGGTGCCGACGCACTGGTCGCGGGCACTTCGGTCTTCCGCGGCGGACCATCGCAATACGCTGCCAACATCGCCGCGTTGCGGGGGTGAACGAAGCCCCCGATCATGTAACCGATCCCGCCCCCGACGGGATCGACGAAGGCCGCCGCCTGATCCGTCTCGGCGGCGACAAGGGGCTGTCGCTCGCCGATCGGCTGGCGGAGCGCTTCCACCGCCTGACGTGGCGCACCCCGCTCCACACGCTGCGCCTAAAGGGGCGGTATCCGCTGAAGCTGATCGCGGTCCCCGACGACCCGATCCTCGGCGACATCCCGCGCGGTACAATGCTGCTCGAAGGCGTCCTCTCTTTCCGCGGCGAAGCGCGCGATATCGAGACGCTCGATCTATCGAAGCCGCTCCCCAAACCCTTCGCCGAATACCTGCAAAGTTTTGCGTGGCTGCGCGACCTGTCGACCGTCGCGACCCGTGCGCGGGGCGCCCCGATCGCCGAATACCTCATGGGGCTCTGGCTGACCGCGCACGCCGACACGCAGGGTGGGATCGCATGGCGCCCCGACATGTGGGGCCGCCGCATCCTCGCCTGGACCGCGCATGCACCGCTGATCCTGTCGTCCTCCGACCAGATCTACCGTTCGAAGGTGCTCAACGCGCTCGCAAAGGGCGCCCTCCACCTCGACCGCACCGCCGACAAGGCCCCCGCCGGCGCCCCGCGCATCGCCGCATGGTGCGGAGTCGTCGCGGCGGGCCTGCTAATCCCCGGCGGCGAACCCCGCCAGGCGTTCGGTGAAGCCGGCCTGCTCCGCGCCCTCGGCACCGGTCTGTTCGACGACGGCGGTTCGGTCTCGCGCAGCCCGGCGATGCTGCTCGATTCGATCCAGCTGCTCACCCTCCTCCAGGAAAGCTACGCTGCGCGCAGCGCCGAACTCCCGGAGACGGTCGCGGTCACGCTCACCCGGATGGTTGCGGCGCTGCTCGGCGTCGCGCACGCCGATCGCGGCCTGTCGAGCTGGCAGGGCGGTGGCCCGGCAAGCGAAACGCAGGTCGCCGCAGTCATCGAGGCCAGCGGCGTCCGCACGCGTCCCCTCCGCCAGGCGCGCGACTGGGGCTATCAACGCCTCGCAGCCGGTACCGCGGTCCTGATCGTCGACGCCGCGCCACCCCCGATCGCACGCCTCGTCGAAGGCGGTTGCGCCTCGACGCTGGCGTTCGAATTCTCGGACGGCCCGGCGCGGATCGTCGTCAACTGCGGCGGCGCGCGAGCCGGCATCGCGCAACTGCCGCCGGCGATGGTCGAGGGTTTGCGCTCGACTGCCGCGCATTCCACGCTGACGATCGCCGACAGCAACTCGACCGCGATCCTAGCCGACGGCACGCTCGGCCGCGGCGTCGGCGAAGTCGAGCTCAGCCGCCAGGAATCGGATGCCGCCAGCCGGATCGAGGCAAGCCACGACGGTTACGTCCGCCGCTGGGGCTTCCTCCACCGCCGCCAGCTGATGCTCACCGGCGACGGCCGCGAACTCCGCGGCGAGGACGCACTGTTGCCGCAGGGCCGCAAGCGACGGGCCGGATTGTCGCTGTTCGCGATCCGCTTCCACCTGGGGGAGGGCGTCCAGGTCTCCCCCACCGCGGACGGCCTCGGCGCGATCCTCCGCCTTCCCGGTGGCGCGCTCTGGCAATTCCGCTGCCGCGGCGGCGCGCTGGTGGTCGAGGACAGCGTCTGGATCGACGCCGACGGCCGCCCGGTCGCGACGCAGCAGCTGATGATCACGGGTGAAGCAGCGGCCGGCGGCGCGAGTGTGAGCTGGGCGCTGAAGAAGGCCTGACCCAACGTCTGCCCGGACGCAACGCGAAGAACCACGCCAGCCAACCCACCTCCGACATCCTGACGAAAGTCAGGACCCAGGATACCAAACGACCACCTTCGTGGCTCTGGATCCTGACTTTCGTCAGGATGACGGGAAATGGTGGACGGGAGTCACCCGCACGCCCCCTGTTCCCCAACGTCAACCAACGCTAAGGCACCGCCGCACGGTGGCCCCCGGAACACGAAAGACCCTCATGACCAGCATCCCGATCAAGCGCGCGCTCCTGTCCGTCTCCGACAAGACCGGGATCGTCGATCTCGGCAAGGCGCTGGCCGCAAACGGCGTAGAACTCGTCTCCACCGGCGGCACCGCCACCGCCCTCCGCGCCGCCGGGCTAGAAGTCCGCGACGTCAGCGAACTCACCGGCTTCCCCGAAATGATGGACGGCCGCGTCAAGACGCTCCACCCGATGGTCCACGGCGGGCTCCTCGCGGTCCGCGACGACGCCGGCCACGCCGCCTCGATGGCCGAGCACAAGATCGGCGCGATCGACCTCGTGATCGTCAACTTGTACCCGTTCGAAGCCACCGTCGCGAAGGGCGCCGACCGCGACACCGTGATCGAGAACATCGACATCGGCGGCCCCAGCATGGTGCGCTCGGCGGCCAAGAACCACGCCTATGTCGCGATCGTCACCGACCCCGCCGACTACGCACTCGTCTCCGGCGGCACGACGACGCTGGACGACCGCAAGAAACTGGCTGCAAAAGCCTTCGCCACCACCGCCGCCTATGACTCCGCCATCGCAACCTGGTTCGGCACGGTCGATCAGGCCGAGGAATTCCCCGCCACCCTGCCGATCACGCTCAAGCGCGGCGACACGCTCCGCTATGGCGAGAACCCGCACCAGTCCGCCGCCTTCTATACCGCAACGGGTACCGTCCGCGGCATCGGCCAGGCCCGCCAGCTCCAGGGCAAGGCGCTCAGCTACAACAACCTCAACGACGCCGACGCCGCATTGGAGCTCATCGCAGAATTCCGCGACGCCGAACCCTCGGTGGTGATTGTCAAGCACGCCAACCCCTGCGGTGTAGCCACCGGCGCAACGCTCGCCGAAGCCTATGCCGCAGCGTTCGCCTGCGACACCGTGTCTGCATTCGGCGGCATCATCGCCGTCAACCGCACGCTCGACGCCGAGACCGCGCGCGCGATCACCGGCATCTTCACCGAAGTCGTCGTCGCCCCCGATGCCGACGAAGAGGCGATCGCGCTGTTCGCCGCCAAGAAGAACCTCCGCCTGCTGCTGACAGGCGACCTCCCCGATCCCGCCCGCGCGGGTTTGACGGCGAAGTCGATCGCCGGCGGCTGGCTCGTCCAGGGCCGCGACAACGGCACGCCCGGCGAGTTGAAGGTCGTCACCAAGCGCCAGCCGACCGAGCAGGAACTGATCGACTGCCGCTTCGCCTGGACCGTCGCCAAGCACACCAAGTCCAACGCGATCGTCTACGCCAAGGACGGCAGCACCGCGGGCATCGGCGCCGGCCAGATGAACCGCCTCGAATCCGCGCGCATCGCCGCGTGGAAGGCAAGGACGCCGCGGAGAAGGCCGGCTGGTCCACCCCGCGCACGATCGGCTCGGCGGTCGCCTCCGACGCGTTCTTCCCGTTCGCCGACGGATTGCTCGCGGCGGTCGAGGCCGGCGCGACGGCGGTGATCCAGCCCGGCGGCTCGATCCGCGACGCCGACGTCATCGCCGCGGCGGACGAAGCCGGCCTGGCGATGGTCTTCACCGGCATGCGCCACTTCCGCCATTGAGTTTGGCATGGGGCTGGCGGGGGCAAGCAAACCCCGTCATCCACCCACTCCGTCGCCCTCCCACTCCGTCATGCCGGGCTCGTTCCGGCATCCACGGTCCCGCAAACCAAACGCTCGTGAGTACGCGGCGCGGTGGATGCCGGAACAAGCCCGGCATGACGGAAAGATAGCTGCCCGTTTTTCGAGCACCCGCACCGCACTGCACAAGTTTTAACCGCCAATTCCCCTCTGCGCGCCCCCGCAAGCACACCTCACCCCTCCACACCGCAACTGGCACGCACATTGCGAGGCCCCTTCCGTAACAAGGGGAAGGGGCGCGATGAAACTCGTCATTGCCATCATCAAGCCGTTCAAGCTCGACGAGGTGCGCGAAGCGCTCACCACGATCGGCGTGGCGGGCATGACGGTCACCGAGGTCAAGGGGTTCGGCCGTCAAAAGGGCCAGACCGAGATCTATCGGGGGGCCGAGTACAGCACCAACATGGTGCCGAAGATCAAGATCGAGGTGGTCTGCGCCGCCAGCCTGTCCGACCGCGTGGTCGAGGCGATCCAGGCATCGGCGAACACCGGCGCGATCGGCGACGGCAAGATCTTCGTGCTCGACGTCGGCCAGGCAGTGCGGATCCGCACCGGCGAAACCGACGATTCAGCGCTCTGAGGGGGGACATGATGAAGCATGACATGAAAAAGGCCGCCGTCGCGGCTCTGGGACTTGGAGCGGCGATGATCGCTGCCGCCCCGGCTTGGGCTCAGGCTGCTGCCGCGCCTGTCGCGACCGTGAACAAGGGCGACACCGCCTGGATGATGACGTCGACGCTGCTGGTGTTGATGATGATCGTCCCCGGCCTCGCGCTGTTCTACGGCGGTCTCACCCGGTCGAAGAACATGCTGTCGACGATGACGCAGATCGGCGCGGTCGCGTGTCTCGCGATGCTGTTGTGGGTGATGTACGGCTACACGATGGCGTTCGGCGACGGGGGCGGCGAGTATATCTCGGGCTTCGGCAAGGCGCTGCTCCGCGGCATCACGCCCGACTCCACCGCGGCCACCTTCACCGCAGGCGTCGCGATCCCCGAATATGTCTTCATCTGCTTCCAGATGACGTTCGCCGCGATCACCGTCGCGCTCGTGCTCGGCTCGGTGGTCGAGCGGATGAAGTTCTCGGCGGTGATGGTGTTCGCCATCGTCTGGCTGACGATCGTGTATTTCCCGGTCGCGCACATGGTTTGGGCATCGGGTGGCAAGTTCTTCAAGATGGGCGCACTCGATTTCGCCGGCGGCACCGTCGTCCACATCAACGCCGGTGTCTCGGCACTGGTGGCGGCGCTGATCCTCGGCAAGCGCCTCGGCTATCCCACCGATCGCATGGCACCGCATTCGCTGACGATGACGGGAATCGGCACCGGGCTGCTCTGGGTCGGCTGGTTCGGCTTCAACGCCGGCTCGGCGCTCGAGGCCAACGGCTCTGCAGGTCTCGCGATGCTCAACACCTTCGTCGCCACCGCCTCGGCAGGCCTCGCCTGGATGCTGGTCGAGCGCGTCAACGGCCACAAGGGCTCGGCTCTGGGCTTCTGCTCGGGGATCATCGCCGGGCTCGTCGCGGTCACGCCGGCGGCGGGCAACTCGGGCCCGTTCGGTGCGATCATCCTCGGCGCGGTCGCGTCGGTGGTCTGCTATTATGCGGTGACGTTCCTCAAGCCGAAGCTCGGCTATGACGATGCGCTCGACGCGTTCGGCATCCACGGCATCGGCGGCATGATCGGCGCGATCGGCACCGGCATCGTCTACTCGCCCGCGTTCGGCGGCCCCGGCAAGCCCGATTTCGACATGGGCCACCAGCTCTTCGTTCAGGTCGCTGCTGTTGCGACCACGATCGTCTGGGCGGCGATCGGCACCGTGATCGCGATCTACATCGCCAAGGCGCTGACCGGCTTGCGGGTCTCGGAGGAAGTCGAGCGCGAAGGCCTCGATCTCGGCGAGCACGGCGAACGCGCCTACGACTAGTTCGGTAGCGGGCCACCCGAGCCCGCACCCACGACGTTCCTCCTGCGGACAACCTTGGCTCGGTGTGGCAACACACCGGGCCATTTTTATGTCGATCGAAGGGGGACTTCGATCGAGTGTGAGGGGGTAAGGACACCCACCATGTTCTCCCGCGAACGCGGGAGCCCAGGACCAAGCAAAGCAACGGCGGTTCAATCCCCTCCCGCTTGCGGGAGGGGTTAGGGAGGGGCCGACGTACGTACTGGCGTCCGGTCCATGAGGCTAACCCCTCCCCCGACCCCTCCTGCAAGCGGAAGGGGAGCAGAAGAGTGCCGTCTCCCCGCATTGGTCGGCGCTCAAGTCCTACGCGCCAGCTCCTCCCCGGCGGAGGCCGGGGCCCAATTGGCAAGGTCAATGTAACGATGGACAGTCCTTCGTTATCGCCGTCCCCCAATTGGGCCCCGGCCTTCGCCGGGGTGGCGCGGCGCCCCGATACGACCAGCGCAAACACCCCCAACCGATCGTGCTGAGTGGCGACCGAACAGCTCCATCAGGAGAGTATCGAGGGCGCGTATCGAGGATGGGTTCCGCGCGCCAACCCTCCTTCGATACGCCGCTTCGACAAGCTCAGCAGCTACTCAGGACGAACGGGGAGGGGCTGGGCGAGCGGGCTGGCTGCAGGCGGACTGGGCGAGCGGGGCGGCAGACTTGCGCACGCCGCAAACCCCGCCAAAAATCGCGCCTAAACCCGCACGCTCTTCGGCGCCAACCGCCGGATATCCAGCACGTCGACCTGCGCGAGCATCACTGCCCCCAAAGCCTTGTCGCCAGTCTCCACCAGGATACCCTCTTGCGTCGCCCGCACCGTCCGCCAGGACACCTCGCGCACCGCCAGTCGCTTGCCGATCCGCTTCACCGCAGCAACGCGCCCGTCATCCGCGATCGCCAGCGCACCCTGGCCATCGGCGCCGACCACCGCGCCGGCCACGGCAAATCCGGCGAGCTGCGCCTGCGCCGCGTCCGCCGCCTCTTCCGGAGTCTCGATCTTGACGACCCGCCGCATCCGCACGACCACCCAGCCCAGACCGGCGAGCAGCACCACAACGACGGCCACGATGCCGCCGACGATCGCAGGCGTCATCGCGGCCCTGCGAGCGCGTCCAGCATCGGTCGGATTCCGCGCAGGTCGTACCCGGCGTCTTCGGCCTGCGCGAGCAGCAGGTTCGGATTCCGCCCCGCCTTCGCTGCCGCCAGCGCCCAGAGATTGCAGCTCCGCGTTCCCGATCGGCAATACGCCAGCACGGGCCCGTCGGAGTCGGTCAGCGCCTGCGTCATCGCGTCGATCTGCGGATGCGAGAACCCCGCATGCGTCACCGGAATCGAGACGTACTTCAGCCCAGCCGCTTCCGCCGCCGCGCGGATCGCGTCGCCCGAAGGCTGTCCCGCATCCTCGTCGTCGGGACGATTGTTGACGATGGTCGTGTATCCCGCCGCGGCGATCTCCGCGACCTGCTCGACCGCGATCTGCGGCGCGACCGAAATACTTTCGTTTATTTGCCGTATCATGCGAGCTCGCGGACAACCTGGAGGAAGGCATCCCCATAGGCGTCGAGTTTCCGCGCGCCAATGCCTGATAACAGGCTGAGCTCGGCCCGCGACGCCGGCCGCTGCCGCGCAATGTCACGCAGCACCGAATCGTGGAAGATCACATACGGCGGAACGCCCGCTTCCTTCGCCAGATCGCGCCGCCGCACGCGCAACGCCTCGAACAGCGGATCGTCGACCGGGTTCGGCGTAGCGCCAACCGCCCCTTGCGCCGCCGCTCGCGCTTGGGCGGCACGACGATCGACACCGCCGCCTCGCCCTTGAGGATAGCCTTCGCCGCCGGCCCGAACTCCAGCCCCCATGCGGATTGGTCCTGAGCGCATCCTTCAGCATCAGCGCCCGCGACACGGGTTTGAGCAACGCAACCTCGTCGCCATCGACGATCCCGTACACCGACAGCGCCTCATGCCCGTTCATCAGGCTCCGCTCCGACGATACCCCGGTCAGGATGCCCTCGATATACCCCACGCCGAACATCTGCCCGGTCCGGAACACCGCCGACAGGAATTTCCGCGCGGTCTCGGTCGCGTCGACCGCATCAACATTGCCGAGGCAATTGTCGCAATTCCCGCAATCCTCGAGCCGCTCCTCGCCGAAATGCTTGAGCAGGATCCGCCGCCGGCACCCGGCCGTCTCGACCAGCCCGCCCATCGCGGTCAGCCGCTGCCGCTCGCCCGCCTGCCGCTCGGGCTCGACCTCGCCGATCCGCTGCCGAGCGCGCGCGAAATCCTCCGCGCCCCAGAACAGGTGCGCGATCGCCGGATCGCCGTCGCGCCCCGCACGGCCGGTTTCCTGATAATAGGCCTCGATCGACTTCGGCAGCCCGGCATGCGCCACGAACCGCACGTCGGGCTTGTCGATCCCCATCCCGAACGCGACCGTGGCGCAGATCACCATGTCCTCGCTCGCGACGAAATCCGCCTGGTTCTTCGCGCGCACCTGCGGATCGAGTCCGGCATGATAGGCCCGCGTCGGCCGCCCGCTCCGTCCCAGCGCTTCCGCCAGCTTCTCGGTCGCCGCCCGCGTCTGCGCGTAAACGATCCCCGGCCCCGGGATCTTCTCGAGGATGTCGGCGATCTGCCGGTTGACGTTGTCGCGCCCCGAAATCGCATAGCGGATGTTCGGCCGGTCGAACCCCGACACGATCAGCCCTTCCTGCGAGATCCCCAGCTGCTCCAGGATATCCGCCCGCGTATGCGCATCCGCCGTCGCGGTCAGCGCGAGCCGTGGCACATCCGGAAAGCTGTCGAGCAGAGGCCGCAGCAACCGGTAGTCCGGCCGGAAGTCATGCCCCCACTCGCTGACGCAATGCGCCTCGTCGATCGCAAACAAGCTGAGCTTGGCCTGGCTGAGCAGGTTGCGAAAACTCTCGTTCGAAGCCCGTTCCGGCGCCACGTACAGCAGGTCCAGATCGCCCGCCCGAAACCGCGCGATCGTCTCCTCGCGATTGGTATCGACCGAGGTCAGAGTCGCCGCCTTGATCCCCACAGCCGTCGCTGCCCGCAACTGATCATGCATCAACGCGATCAGCGGCGACACGACCACGCACGTCCCCTCCAGCATCGTCGCCGGCAACTGGTAGCACAGCGACTTGCCCGCCCCCGTCGGCATGACCGCCAGCGTCCGCTGCCCCGCCAGCACCCGGTCGACGACATCGCGCTGCACCCCGCGGAAATCGGGGAAACCGAAGATGCGCTGGAGATCGGGGAGGGGGTCGAGTGCCATTGCCGCCTAGGTAGCGATCCTCGGGGCGATGTCGAGGATAGCGCGGGTGTTATCGCGAAGGAGGAACTGGGATTGGGCCTCGCCCCAACCCAAGAGCATAACCCCCGGCGAAGGCCGGGGCCCAATTGGGAAGGCTGGAGTAACCGCGCATCGTCCCTAGTCGAGCAACATTCCCAACTGGACCCTGGCCTCCGCCGGGGAGGTGCTAGACCTGTGCGCTGCGATATAATAATTAGCCATATTGCTAATTAGCCTGTGTCCTAATATAAACCCCCCATGGACTTGGTCTTCGACGCCCTCGCGCACCCGACGCGCCGCCGCATTCTCGAGCTGCTCAAAGGCGGCGCGATGACCGCGGGCGCGCTCGCGGATGCATTCGCGGTGTCGAAACCGACCATGTCGAACCACTTCGCCAAGCTGAAGGCGGCGGGCCTGATCCAGGCCGAGAACCGCGGCACGTCGATCGTCTACACACTCGACCTGTCGGTGATGGAGGAGGTGGTGATGGGTTTCATGGGCCGGCTCCGCGTCGGCGACGCACACGAAAAGGGGGACACATGCGCTATCGAAACCTGATCATAGCCTCCGCACTGACCGCCGCCGGCCTCGCGATCGTCGCCGCGATCGCGCTCGGTCGCCTGCCCGCCGGTACGCAACTCCCGACGCACTGGGGGCCCGACGGTCTCCCCGATCGCTTCGCCAACGCCGGCACCGCGTTGTTCATGCCGGCCGCGCTCACGATCGCAATATCGCTGATGATGGCAGCGCTGCCCTTGATCGAACCGATGCAGGACGAGCTCGAGCAATCCGCGCCGCTCTATCGCACCGGCTGGGTCGGGCTGCTCGGCATCATGATCCTCGTCGAGGCGATGGTCGCCGCGCCCGCCTTCGGGCTCGCGCTACCGCCCACGACGATGCTCGTCGGGATCGGCGCGCTGTTCGTGATGCTCGGCAACGTCCTGCCTAAGTCGCGCCCGGGCTTCTTCGTCGGCATCCGCACGCCGTGGGCGATCATAGACCCCGACAACTGGATCGCCACGCACCGCTATGGCGGCCGGATCATGATGGCGGCGGGTTTCGCGCTGATCCTGGTCGCGGTGCTGCCGATGCACAGCGAAAACCGCACCTCGTTCGTCATCGCGCTGATGCTGGTGACGGTCGCGACGCCGATCCTCTATTCCTTCCTCTACTGGCGCCGCACTCGCCGCGCGCAATAGATCGAGATCGGGTCGGGTTCTCGCGGTCCGCTCATGGACCGCCGCAACTTCCTGCGCATCCTCCCCGTTCAATCCGGGGGGACGCGCATGGAACTGAACATCAGGCTGGCCGAACTGCAGAAGCGCACGATCGAACACCGCGAAGTCCTGCTGACCGAGGAGGCGGCGAAGACCGCGCTCGTCATGCCGTTCCTCCAGTCGCTCGGCTACGACGTCTTCAACCCGTCCGAGGTCGTGCCCGAATTCACTGCGGACGTCGGCACCAAGAAGGGCGAGAAGGTCGACTACGCGATCTGCGCCGGCGGGAAAGTGTCGATCCTGATCGAGTGCAAGCCGTCTTCGGTCCAGCTCAACGTCAACCACGCGGGCCAGCTGTTCCGCTATTTCAGCGTCACCGATGCGCGGCTAGCGGTGCTCACCAACGGCGTCGTCTACCAGTTCTACTCGGACATCGAGCGCCCGAACAAGATGGACGACAAGCCCTTCTTCACCTTCACGATGGACGCGATCAAGCCCGGCGACATCCGCACGCTCGAGAAGTTCACCAAGGCCGCATTCGACATCGACAAGATCGTCCAGGAGGCCGGCAACCTCAAGACGCAGTCGCTGATCCGCCTCGAACTGGAGAAGGAGTTCGCCGAGCCGTCGGACGAGTTCGTCCGGATGATGGCGCAGCGTGTCCATGGCGGCCGCCTGACACCGGCGATCAAGGACGGGTTCGCCAAGCTCCTCGCCCCCGCGATCGCCGCGCTGATCCGCGATTTCGTCAACGAACGGCTGTCATCGGCGCTGAAGGCATCGAGCCCGGTCGAGGACCTGCCGCCGGGCGCGTCCGACGACCCGTCCGACGGGGACGGCATCGTCACCACGCAGGAGGAAATCTCCGGCTTCCACATCATCCAGGCGATCGCCTCGCGCCTGGTCGACCCGAAACGCGTGATCGTCCGCGACGCGAAGTCGTATTGCGCGATCCTGCTGGACGACAACAATCGCAAGACCATCGCGCGGATGCACTTCAACGGGATTACCACCAAGTATCTCGGGTTGTTTGCCGGCAAGGACGAGACGCGACATTTACTGTCGGATTTGACGCACATCTACCAATATTCGGAAGCGATCGAGGCAAGGTTGCGCGAGTTAGACCCGTCCATTCCAGCGTAGCGAGCGCCCCTAGTCCCCGCTCTCTTCTGTTCCCCCGCGAAAGCGGGGCCCAGGACGAAGTAGCGCCATCGCCCGTGATTCCTAGCGGCCCGCGTTCGCGGGTGACCGGAAGGCCGCCTCGTACATCGCGACGCCCCCTTCGATGCTCCCCAGCACCCACTCCACCTCGGCGAAGGTCGGGGCCCAATTGGAAAGGTGGCAATGACAACGAGCTGCCATCCGTTAGCAACGTCCCCCAATTGGGCCCCGGCCTTCGCCGGGGTGGTGGATTGGGTGGATTCACACTCTCACTTCCGTGTTTCCCCGCGAAGGCGGGGACCCAGACTGTGCTCCTGCCTTCGCGGGAGAACACGGAAGGCTAAGCTGTCCTTCGACTGCATCCGGGTCTGTATTAAGGGGATGAGTGCCAAACACGTCTGACATCGCAAAGTCGATGGTGAGCGTTCATCATCAATGACGACGCACTGCCCGTGCCTACTCCGCCGCCAACGCCCCATCATCATCGCCAGCCCGCTCCTGCGCCTGCCGGTTCCACATCTCGGCATACACGCCGTCCTGCCGCAGCAGGTCCGCATGCGTCCCCTTCTCGACGATCCGCCCCGCCTCCAGCACGACGATCTGGTCCGCATGCACCACGGTCGACAGCCGGTGCGCGATCACGATCGTCGTCCGCCCGCGCTCGATCGCCTCCAGCGTGTCGAGGATTTCGGCCTCGGTCCGGCTATCCAGCGCCGACGTCGCCTCGTCGAGAATCAAAATCGGCGGGTTTTTCAACAGCGTCCGCGCAATCGCCACACGCTGTTTCTCGCCGCCCGACAGCTTCAACCCACGCTCGCCCACCCGCGTCTCATACCCGAGCGGCTGGCGCTCGATGAACCCCGCGATCGCCGCGCCCTTGGCGGCAATCTCGACCTCGGGCATTTCCGCACCCTCGCGGCCATAGGCGATATTGTACCCGATCGTGTCGTTGAACAGCACCGTATCCTGCGGCACGATCCCGATCGCAGCGCGCAAAGATGCCTGTCGAACCTCCGAAATGTCCTGCCCGTCGACGGTAATCCGCCCGCCCGTCAGGTCGTAGAACCGGTACAGCAACCGCGCGAGCGTCGACTTCCCCGCGCCCGACGGCCCGACCACCGCCAACGTCGACCCAGCCGGCACGTCCAGCTCGAGATCGCGCAAGATCGGCCGCCCCGCGTCATAGCCGAACGACACGCACTCGAACCGGACATGCCCCGCGTTCACCGCCAGCGCCGGCGCGCCCGGCGCATCGACGACCGTGGCCGGCGTATCGATCAGGTCGAACATCGCCGCCATGTCGAGCGCCCCCTGCCGGATCGTGCGATACACCATCCCCAACAGGTCGAGCGGCCGGAACAGCTGCGCCAGCAGCGTCGAGACGAACACCACGTCGCCCGCCGACGCCTCGCCGCGACTCCACCGCCACACGACGAACCCCATGCCGCCCGCCAGCATCACATTGGTGATCAGCGCCTGGCCGAGATTCAGCCACGCGAGCGAATTCTCGCTCTTCACTGCCGCCTCGGAATAGGCGGTGATCGCGCTGTCGTAGCGCCGCGCCTCGCGCTCCTCCGCGCCGAAATACTTCACCGTCTCGAAGTTCAGCAGCGAATCCACCGCATGCGCGACCGCGCCGGTATCGAGGTCGTTCATGCGTGCTCGCAAGGCGTTGCGCCAGTCGGTCACCATCCGCGTGAAGAGGATGTAGCCGACCACCATGACGACGGTCGCGACGACCAGCGGCCAGCCGAACTTGGTCCAGAACAGCCCGAGCACCAGCACGAGTTCGAACACGGTGGGCGCGATGTTGAACAGCAGGAAATACAGCATCGTGTCGATGCTCTTGGTGCCGCGCTCGACCACCTTCGTGACTGCACCTGTCCGCCGCGACAGATGGAAATCGAGGCTCAGCGCATGCAGATGGCGAAATACCTGCGCCGCCAGCCGCCGCGACGCGTCCTGCCCGACCCGCTCGAACACCGCGTTGCGCAGGTTATCGAACAACGTCGTCCCGAACCGCGACGCCGCGTAGCCGACCACCAGCAGCACGACCAAGGTCAGCGCCCCGCGATCGTTCCCCGCCATTCGGTCGACCGCATATTTCAGCGTGAACGCGGCGCCGAACACCTGGATCAGCTTCGACGCGATCACCAGCAGCATCGCAACGACGATCCGCGCCTTCAGCTTGGGCTGCCCCGCCGGCCACAGGAACGGCAGGAAGCGGCGGAGCGTCGGCAGCAACGGCTGGTCCGCGCGGGTGGAGGTGTAGGTATCAGGTGGCATGGATCGATGCGATGTAGGCGCAGTCAATCCCCGGCGAAAGCAGTTGGCGGAACAATCCTGCCACTTCGTCGCTTTTGGTATCGTGTCTGATGTCGGCCACGTTGCCTGTCACCGCGAGCCACTGGAGAATGAAATGGAACCGCTGTTCTACGTCATGGCCATCATGGGCTGCGGTGACGGCAACGTGAACTGCACCGAGGCGCGGGTCATTCCGGCGCGGTACGAGACAATGGCGCAGTGCCGCGCGGCGCTCCCCGATCAGCTGGCGCAGAATACCGATGTTCCGTACCCGATGATCGGCGCGAACTGCCGTGCGCAGGGCCAGTTGATGGCAAAGGCCGGCAAGGCTAAGTCGCAGGGCTAAACTGTTTCCCCGCGAAGGGGGGACCCAGACTGGACTCCCGCGTTCGCGGGAGAACAAGCTAGACGCCGGTAATCAGCGAGGCCGCGTCCACAGCCGGGCGTCTCGTACCGTACGTGGATACAGTTTTTCCCGCTGAGCCGCCTCCCGCGCCGCCGTTGCGATAAACCCCAGCTTCTGCATCCCCGACGTCGTCACCCGGTGATCCCACGCGTGCTCCCCCGAGCCGCCACGGTCCGCCCGATCGCCCCATAAATCCCCGCCGCCGACAACACCGCCCAGGCCGAGCGGAACGACAACGCCGGTGTCCCTTCCCGCGCGCTAGCCTCGAACGCCGCAGCCCGATCCGCCATTCGCTTCGTCAACAGCGCGAGCCGAGACCGAAACGGCGGCTTCATGTGCTGGCCCGGCGGAAAGTCCATCTCGACCAGCCACTCCTCGGGCACATAGCACCGCCCGACCCGGTCATCCTCCTCGACGTCGCGCGCGATATTGGCGAGCTGGAACGCCATCCCCAGGTCGCACGCGCGGTCGAGCGTATCCTCGTCCTCGGGATCGACGCCCATCGCAATCGCCATCATGCACCCGACGACGCCCGCGACATGGTAGCAATATTTGTAGAGGTCGTTCTCCGACCGCGGCCGCCACTCGCGCGCATCGAGCGCGAAGCCCTCGACGAGATCACGTGCGAACCGCTTCGGCAGCCGAGTCTCGGCCGCAAAGATCTCGCAGCGCATCGAACGCCGGCTCGCCGACCACTTCCCCCGCGAGAGCCTGCTCGGTCATCGCCGACAATTGCACTAATCGGGCCGGAGCATCCTCGACCACGGTCATCCCGTGCCCATGATCCTGCCCATCGGCGATATCGTCGCACCGCCGGCACCACGCATACAGCAGCCAGGCCCGCTCCCGCGTAGGCTTGTCGAACAAGAGGCTGGCGGCGGCAAAGCTCTTCGACCCGCGCGCGATCGACTCATGCGCGGTAGCCACAATCGCCTCGCGCGAGGGGACGGGGTGGGTCACGACCTACCCCCAGCGCTACCACCATTGCAGGCACCACCCCGGCGAAGGCCGGGGCCCAGTTGGGGGACATCAATTGGCTGGCGCTGCGCGTCGTTACTGCAACCTTCCCAACTGGGCCCCGGCCTTCTCCGGGGTGGCGGCGAACATTGGGATGGCGGCAGGTGATGGAGTGAGCCGTCAACCTCACAAATCCGACGCGTTCATCCGCACGATCGGCTGCGTCGGCACGTGGTCCGCCATCCGGTCGAGCAGCACATCCAGCGTATCCGCCACGATCAGCAGATCACGGTGTTGCGGCCGCAAAAACCCAACCTCGCCCATCTTCTCCCAGAACGCGATCAGGTGGTCGTAATACCCAGCGGTATTCAGCAATCCCACCGGATCCGCATGATAGCCAAGCTGCGCCCAGCTCAGCGCTTCCCACAGTTCGTCCATCGTCCCGGTCCCGCCCGGAATCGTCACGAACCCGTCGGAAAGATCCGTGAACATCTGCTTGCGCTGATGCATGCCGCTGACGACGTGCAACTCGGTCAGCCCCCGATGCGCAACCTCCGCATCGACCAGCGCCTGAGGAATAACCCCGATAACCTCGCCGCCGCCCTCCAGCGCGCCATCCGCGATCGCACCCATCAGCCCGGTCCGCCCGCCGCCATAAACCAGGCCAATCCCCCGCGCGGCAAACGCGCGTCCGAGCGCGCGAGCGCCTTCGATATAGGTGGGATCAGCCGGCGTCGCCGACCCGCAATACACAGCAAGTCTCTTCATCCCGCCTCGCTAGGGGAAGCGCGCACGGTGCTGCAAGGGAAGATTTTGTTCGCGCAGAGGCGCAGAGGCGCGGAGATGTAGCGCTTGTCGCGCAGCGACTGCCCAATCACCGTCGACGAACAGATAGTTGTGTCTGCCGACCGAAAAACCGGATGCAACAATCTCCGCGCCTCCGCGCCTCTGCGCGAACAAATTTCCTACTTCTCGCCGTCCAGCATCAACCGAGCCGTCGCCTTTGCACTCCCGACAACCCCAGGAATCCCAGCCCCCGGATGCGTCCCAGCCCCCACGAAGTACAAGTTCGGAATATGCTCGTCGCGGTTGTGCACCCGGAAATACGCGCTCTGCGTCAACACCGGCTCCAGCGAGAACGCGCTCCCCAGATGCGCATTCAAATCCTGCGCGAAATCCTTCGGCGCGTACGAGAATTTCGTCACGATCCGCTCGTGAATATCGGGGATCAACCGCCGCCCGATCTCGTCGAGGATGCGCTTCTCCAGAATCGGCGCGATCTCGTCCCAGTCGACCGGGAACTTTCCGAGATGCGGCACCGGCGCCAAGGCATAGAATGTCGAATGCCCCTCCGGCGCCAGCGACGGATCGGTCACGGTCGGATGATGCAGGTACAGCGAGAAATCTTCCGACAGCACGCCGTGATCGTAAATGTCCTCGAGCAGCCCCTTATAGCGCGGCCCGAACAGGATCATGTGGTGCGGAATGCCCGGCCACGTGCCCTTGATCCCGAAATGCACCACGAACAGCGACGGCGAATATTTCTTCCGCTCGAGCGACCCGGTTTTTCGCTTCGCACTCCGCGAGGTCGCCAGCAGGTCGCGATAGGTGTGCATGATGTCGCTGTTCGCGGCCACCGCATCCGCCTGACCCGACCAGCCGCTCGCCGTCGTCACGCCCGTCGCGCGATCCCCGAGCGTCTCGATCGACGTCACCGGATCGTCGAGCCGTAGCACGCCGCCCAGCCGCTCGAACTGAGTCACCAGCGCCGCCACCAGACGGTTGGTCCCGCCGCGTGCGAACCACACCCCGCCGTCGCGCTCCAGCTTGTGGATCAGCGCATAGATCGCGCTCGTCGTCATCGGATTGCCGCCGACCAGCAGCGTATGGAACGACAACGCCTCGCGCAATTTCTCCGACTTCACGAAGCTCGACACGATCGAATAGACCGAGCGCCAAGCCTGGTATTTCGCCAGCGCAGGCGCCGCCTTGATCATCGACCCGAAGTCGAGAAACGCGACATGGCCGAGCTTCTCATAGCCCTCGTGAAACACCCCGGCGGAGTAATCGAGGAACTTCAGATAGCCTTCCCAGTCGCCCGGATGCAGCCGCTCGATCTCCGACCGCATCAGCGTGTCGTCGTTGGTATAGTCGAAATTCGTCCCGTCGGGCCAGTTAAGCCGGTAGAACGGCAGCACCGGATCGAGCGTCACGTCCTCGCTCATGTCGCGCCCGGTCAGCGCCCACAGTTCGCGCAAACAATCCGGATCGGTGATCACGGTCGGCCCCGCATCGAAGGTGAACCCGTCACGCTCCCAGAAATACCCACGCCCGCCCGGCTTGTCGCGTGACTCGACGATCGTCGTCTGCACGCCCGCGGATTGCAGCCGGATCGCGAGCGCCAGCCCGCCAAACCCTGCGCCGATGACTATTGCGGTCTTCATGATGACATACTGCCTGCGATGGCGCGGACGGCGCGCACGATGGGGACGGGGGCTTGCCGGTCAGAACGCGCGCCTTGTCGGCAAGGGTCGAGCGTCCGGCGTAGAAACGGCCGATGAGCGAGGGGGAGAGGCGGTAGAAGCGCTCGAGGATGCGGTAGCGTTCCTCGGGCTCCGCCGCGCGGAACAACATCGTGTCGAGCATCCGGTAGAACCCGCGCGACTTCCACGTCGCGCGCGCCATCGCATGCGCCGCGTCGTGGAGTTTCGCTCCTGAGAAATCATTGCGCCCCGCCAGCATCGACGCGGTCCGCACCGCATCGGGCAGCGAATACCCGGTGGTCGGGTGGAACATCCCTGCGCGCATGCCAGCTTTGGCGACATGCGCGCCGCCCGAGCGCCAATAGGCCTCGAAATCGCCGCCCATCGCGACCGGCAGCACGCCGGACTCTTCGCGCACGACGTTGTCGACCGACCAGCCGCGCGCCGTAACATACGCGTCAATCCGATCGCCCAGCACCGGGATATCGAGATCGGGCGTGTCGCTATAATAGGTGTCCTCGACGAACATCCGGTCCGCGCTGAACGGCAGGCAATAGACGAAGCGATACCCGTCGATCTGCGGAATGGTCGCGTCCATCACCATTGGCTTTGGCGCCTCGTGCGGCGCGCTCAACGCGAGTTCGCGCCCAAGGAACTTCTGCCACGCCAGGTCGAGCAGCGACAGGTCGCCCGGCCCGCGCGCGTCGATCACGCCGGTGGCTTCGATCCGGTCGCCATCCGCCAGCACCACCGCGGTCGCGCTCGCGCCCGATACCTTCCGCCCGAGCATCAGCGCATGCGCAGGGAGCACCCGGCGGACCTCGCGGTCGAGCCGCTCGCTCTCGATCGAATAATAGGTCTCGTCGATCGTCCGCGCATGCGCTGGAAAGCGCACGTCGTAGCCCTGCCACGCATGCACCACGAGCGGGGCGACGATCCAGCGATCTCCTTGCGCCACGTCGCTGCCGAAGAACGACCACAGGTGATTGCCGCCAACGACCTGCGCGGAGTCGATCAGTCGTACGTCGAGCGCAGGATGCTTGGCCTTGAGCGCCAGCGCGATCATCCCGCCGGCCAAACCCGCGCCAACGATCGCGACGTCGCAGGAGATCGTCGATGCCATGCCTCCGACTAGCGCAAAGCGAGAGGCTCGAAAACAACCTTTGCAAACCAATCACCGCCGAAAACAACCTGCATCGTCGGGAGGGCGGGTGAGGGGGCTGACATATGATCCTCCCCCGGCGGGGAAGGATCGAAGGATTGCGGCGCCTTTGCCGTGAGAAAGGCGAGGGCAGGGGGTGTTCCCCTCAACCCACCAATGCCGCTAGCCTGCCTCCATGCGCACACTCACATCCGCCCCGACACTCACCACCGCCCGCCTGACCCTGACCGGCCACGCTGCCACCGACCTCGAAGACTGCGCGGCGATGTGGGCCGATCCGCGCGTCTTCGCGATGATCGGCGGCCAGCCACGATCGCGCGAAGACGTCTGGATTCGTCTCCTGCGCGCGATCGGCCAATGGACGCTGTTCGGTTATGGCAGCTGGGTCGCGCGCGACGCCGCCGGCCGCCTGATCGGCGAACTCGGCCTGATGGAAGCGCGACGGGCGATTGAACCCCCAATCGACGCGACTCCCGAAGTCGGCTGGACCCTCACCGGCGATGCGCAAGGTCAGGGCTACGCCTCCGAAGCGCTCGCCGCGATCCTCGCCTGGACCGACGCGCGTATCCCCGCGACGACCTGCATCATCGACCCCGCCAACGCTCCCTCGATCCGTCTCGCCGAACGGCTAGGCTATCGCCTGCGCACGCAAGGCACGTACCGCGATGCGCCGATCCTTATCTTCGACCGCACCGCGCGCCGAGAGGATCCCGCGATCAGCGCTGCGCAGTGACGACCGGTTTCTGCACCGAGGCGATCGGCATCGGATCGCCCGCGCGGTCGTAGAACGCCATCAACACCAGCCCCAGGGCCAGGATGCCGCCTGATATTACGTAGATCAGCCCCTTCTTGTTATTGCCCGTATCCAGGTCGGTATCCCCGCGCGCAGCGCTGTGGTTTGCCATGCATCACTCTCCGAATAGGCAGGTCATCCTGCTCTGACACGAAGGCTATCACGATTCCGCGCACTGCATAGAGCCTATTGCAACGGCTAGGGGGCCGCCGGGACAATGTACCAAGCCTCGGCACCCGCGGTAGGCAGGGTATGTCGAAATGCAGGCGGCCCCAGAGGAACTTGCCCGGACGAACCAGGCGAGCATGTCCTCTACGTATCCCGGTTGCGGATCTCGGTCCCAGACGCGCCTCGCCGTCACCACCCCTGTCATGGATTGACGGCATACCTGCCCCCAACCGCCGAATGCGTCGGAAGGGTCGATGTGCGCCTCGAGACTATGTAAACTGACGGAAACCGACGTTTATAAGTATGGATGGCGGGTAGCAATGTCTCTGGCCGTTACCGCCCATGACACCCGCTCGGAATTTGCCGCATACAGATCGGTCATGACCGACGTATGCCACAACGCATTTCGAACGGGTGCCACGACACCGCGGGCTTAGTTGGCCGTAACCGTAAAGAACGGATCATAGGAATATGTCTTGCCCGACATCGAAATGTTCAGGCTGTACTGGTATTTTGCAGATGCCGTCCCCTCATTGATGACGCATGTCCAGTAACCGACGCCCGCAGGCGTTTTCTGCTGTTCGAGATTCTGGAAGATTCCGTCGTTGACGCACTGTCCGGTGAACCCGGTGATCGCGATATTGTCGCTCGGATTGATCGGGTAAATCGTCCAGACGGGTACGTCGCCCGCGTCGCACGGCGTGTTCAATTCGTTCCCTGCTTCGGCCGTACCCTCATACCCGGTCGTATCGATCATATATAACCCCTGGGTTATAGTCGTTCCGCTCGCAGTGGACTGTGCAGTTTCGACGTCGACGGCAATCATGATGTTGATCGTGGACATGCTTCATCTCCTAAGCTTCTTGTTAGAAGATAATAGATCAGCATCAATTACAACTCTAATCAAATGTACGGTCTATGTTCAATTCGGACGATGTTGTTAGATATCTACGTAAACTGGAAAGGTGACTACTGAATAAATGGAATCTATTTTAAACAATTAATAATTAATAAAATAGTTAGTCTTATTAACATGTACTTCGGCGCCAGAATAAGTCTTTTGATCACCAGGCTTTAACCGGCGCTACGCTGGCCGGTGCTAGCGGGGTATGCGGATGGCGCGCTTCGGAACACTATTGTTCCATCGCCGATACGCTATGACGGCCCCCTAAAAACCGATCGGTATCGGTTCGATTCGGTGGCTCGGTCCGTTCCGGCAATATCGACTCCGATCAATGGCCCCCAGCCGGTTATGCCATTACCCAAAACCCCGAATTCCCGTATAAGCCCTCATAAGGCTCGCCATCGTCCTCTCCGCGATCGCGATGACCGCGATCGTCGGCATTCGGTATCTCATCGTCTCCGGCGCGTTCGCCGCCGCGACGCGCGCGCGTCATCCCGGGCTATATCGCGGGTCTCGATGCGCAGATGCGGCGCGAGATCTGGTGGAGCATCGCCTCGGCGGCAATATACGGCGTGCCCGCAGGGATCGTCGCCTGGGGCTGGCAGGATCGCGGCTGGACGCAGATCTACACCGACGTCCACGCCTACCCGCTCTGGTATCTGCCGGTCTCCGTGCTTGCCTTCCTGTTCGCGCACGACACCTGGTTCTACTGGACGCATCGCTGGATGCATCGGCCGAAGCCGTTCAAGCTCGCGCACGCGGTGCATCACGCCAGCCGCCCGCCGACCGCATGGGCGGCGATGGCGTTCCACCCGATCAGGCAATCACCGGTGCTGTGATAATTCCGCTACTGGTGTTCCTAATTCCGATCAATGTCGGCGCTCTGGGTCTGGTACTGACGATCATGACCGTTATGGGGGTAACCAATCACATGGGGTGGGAGGTTTTCCCCCGGTTCATGTGGCGGGGCGCACTGGGCGGCTGGCTGATCACGGCGAGCCATCATCAGCGCCATCACGAACAATACGGGTGCAACTATGGCCTCTATTTCCGCTTTTGGGATCGGCTCTGCGGCACCGACAAGGGACTCGGCGACTTCACCAAGGCGCACGCGAAGGCTGCCGCTCGTAGTAGCGGGCACGTTGGCATGGCTGACGCTGGCAGCGGCGGCTCCCGTCACGCGGCTTGACGTCGAGATCGACAATCTCCGCTCGGCAAAGGGCATGATCCGGATCTGCCTCACCGCCGACCCGGACAATTTCCCCGCCTGCGTCGACGATGCCAATGCGCTGACCCGGTCGATCCCGGCAAGCGTCCATACCACCAGCTTTCCCGGCCTGCCGCAGCGCGGCTATGCGCTCGCGGTCATCCACGACGAGAACAGCAACGCGAAGCTCGATACGATCGCGGGGATCCCGCGCGAAGGCTATGGATTCTCGCGCAATGCCGCCGTCCGCTTCGGTCCGCCGCGCTTTTCGGCGGCCCGGTTCATGGTTGCCGGTGATGCCGAAATGCAACAGGTGAAAATGCGTTACATCTTCTGACCGATCGTAACGGACCGAAAACGAAGGCGCTGCGTTTTGCGCTGGAACCTTTTTGTCCGGAGCATTTCCTTGCGCGCATTCTCTTTCTTCACGTCTGCCGCAATCGCGGTGCTTGGCATCGCCACGCCCGCCTTCGCCCAGACCGACCCGAACCCGTCGCCGACGATCACCGATCCCAAGGACAATAACCGCGTCACGGTCGCGCTCGGCGTGGTGTCGATGCCCGATTACGAAGGTGCGGACAGCAATTCCTTCACCCCCGCCGGCGCCTTCGTCGGCACGGTGCGCGGGCATGACTTCTTCCTCCGCGGCACGCAGCTCTATTTCAACCTGATCCCGAACACGGGTGAGGTCGGCACCAATTTCGAGCTGGGCGTGATCGGTGGCGTCCGCCGCGACCGCACCGGCGATATCGACAACCGTCAGGTCCGCGCGCTCGGCAAGATCGATACCGCCTATGAACTGGGTGGCTATGTCGGCGTCGCCCGGACCGGCGTCATCACCAGCGACTATGATACGCTCACCGCGCGTGTCGCCTATGTTCATGACGTCTCGGGCACCTATGACAGCTACGTCATCACGCCGCAGGTGAATTACACCACACCGCTGTCGGTTCGTACGCTCGTCTCGCTCGGCGTCGCCGCGGATTACGCCGGCAAGGGCTTCGGCCGGACCTATGCGGCGGTGACGCCGATCGGTACGCTCGCCAGCGGCCTGCGGACTTATGACGTCAACGACAGTGGCTTCCGCCGCGTCAACGCATCGCTGTTCGTGGTGCAGAGCCTGTCGGGCGATCTCCGCCACGGTTTCGGCGTCGGTGCCGGCGTGCTCTACGGCCGCATGGTCGGCAAGTACAAGGATACCCCGATCGTCGCCGACGTGGGCAGCGCGGACCAGTGGCTCTACGCGCTGGGGCTGACCTACACCTTCTGATCTGAGGCCGGCTGATCCGAGGCTGGCCGATCCGAGGCCGGCCCAAATGATACTGGGCAAACTTCGAGACCCATCGATCCTCCCCCTGGCGGGGGAGGATCGATGGGTCTCGAACGTCCACATTCCAGCACATCGTGTCCGAGCGGCTTCCGGAAGCGCCAACCCCAAGCGTCACTCCGCCACGCTGACCAACCAAGCGTGCGAACTGCCCAGCCGGAGCTTCTGAAGCTCCCGCAACCCACCCCCCCGAGCGACTCGCAAGATCACCCCGCCGCCGCTCCACCACGTCTGAAATTTATTTCACAACATTGCCGTTAAGGCTGCGTCCATTTCCCGCTTGCGTCCGTTCCTCAAGCTGGACGGCATCATTATGCCCGCAATAGAGCGCGTTACGAGTTGGGCCTTGGCGACAGGGTGTTACTCTCATCGGTCCGGATTGTTCGATTGTTTCAATAACTCCGACGTCTGCAACTACAAGGGGAGGACCCTGATATGACCGAGAGCGTGCACCTAATCGAAGCCCTCGATGCGCGAGTTGAACGGCGCAGCGAGCGGCGTGAATTCTTCAAGACTGCGCTTGGCGCCGCTGCGGTCACCGCGGCTGGTGCGACCGCATTGTCCTTTTCCAGCTCGGCGGCGGCACAGACCATCACCGACGCGGACGTCCTGAATTTCGCGCTCAACCTCGAATATCTCGAGGCGCAATTCTATTCCTACGCCGCCTATGGCACCGGCCTCGACAACAGCCTGCTCTCGGGCATCGGCACGCAAGGTGCCGTCCGCGGCGGTCGCCAGGTCAACTTCACCGATCCGATCGTGCGCCAGTACGCGCGTGAGATCGCCCAGGACGAGATCGCCCACGTCAAGTTCCTCCGCACCGCACTCGGCACCTCCGCCGCCGTCGCGCAGCCGGTGATCGACGTCAGCGTCTCGCCGACCAGCGCGTTCTCGGTCGCGGCACAGGCTGCCGGCCTCGTCCCCGCCGGCACCGCGTTCGATCCCTATGCCTCGGACGAGGCATTCCTGCTCGGCGCGTTCATCTTCGAAGACGTCGGTGTGACCGCCTACAAGGGCGCCGCGCCGCTGCTGACCAGCAAGGCGTATCTCGAGGCCGCCGCCGGCCTGCTCGCGGTCGAGGCGTATCATGCCGCGATCGTCCGTACGACGCTGTACGGCAAGGGCATCGCGACGCCGTCGCTGCGCACGTCCGCAGATGCCATTTCAAAGGCGCGCGACAGCCTCGACGGCGGTGGTGCGAACACGACGATCTTCGGCACCAACGACATCGACCAGGGTATCTCGTCGTACAGCGCGACGCCGATCAACCTCGCCACCACGCAGGCGGCGGTGACCGTGTCGAACATCGTTCCGCTCGACAGCAACGGCGTCGCCTACAGCCGCTCGGCCAGCCAGGTGCTCAACATCGTCTATCTCAACAGCGGTGCAGCGTCGGCAGGCGGGTTCTACCCGAACGGCATGAACGGCAACATCAAGACGAGCACCGCGGCAGCCTGATCTCAATCGGCCTCGCCCAACGCTCTTCTTCGCTATTCAGGGGATTAACCCAATGACCGATTTCAATACCAAGCTGGAAATATTCGACGCGATCGCCAGCCGTCGCAACGAGCGCCGCAGCTTCCTCCGCTTCGCCGGCGGTTCGGCTCTCGCCATCGGTGGTGCAAGCCTGCTCTCGGCATGCGGCAACGACGATTCCGATCTCGCCCCGGCGCCGACCCCCACGCCGACCCCGGCGGCGGCGCTCAACGATGCCGACGTGCTCAACGTCGCGCTGAACCTCGAATATCTCGAAGCGCAGTTCTACGCGTTCGCGGCATTCGGCGTCGGCCTGAACGCCAGCCTGCTGACCGGCATCGGTACGCAGGGTGCGGTCACCGGCGGCGCACAGGTCCCGTTCCAGGATGCCGTGGTGCGTGAATATGCGCGCGAAATCGCGATCGACGAAGTCGCGCACGTCGCCTTCCTGCGCTCGGCGCTCGGCACTGCCGCCGTTGCCCAGCCTGCGATCGACATCTCGGTCGGCACGGCCGCCGCACCGGGCGCGTTCACGGCGGCCGCCCGCGCGGCCGGCGTCATTGGCGCAACGGGCGTGTTCAACCCCTATGCCGACGACAACAGCTTCCTGCTCGGCGCGTACATCTTCGAGGACGTCGGCGTGTCGGCCTACAAGGGCGCAGCACCGCTGATCGCCAACAAGACCTATCTCGAGGCGGCCGCCGGCATCCTCGCGGCAGAGGCGTATCACGCAGGGCTGATCCGCACGATCCTGTACCGCAAGGGTCTGCAGACGCCGAACCCGATTCCGTCGCTCATCACTGCCGCCAACCAGATCAGCGACGCGCGCGACAGCCTCGACGGCACCGTCACCAACACGACGACGGGCGTGATCGGCGACGACGATCAGGGCATCACCGGGTCGGATCCGACGATCTCGAACATCGTGCCGACCGACGCCAACGGCCTCGCCTACAGCCGCTCGGTCGCTCAGGTGCACAACATCGTCTACCTGACGCCCACTGCGAAGATCGGTGGCGGCTTCTTCCCCAACGGGACCAACAACCGCCTCGATTCGCTGCGCACGAGCGGCGCCAACGCGTGATCGTCGTCACGAACTGAAACAGGAAAATCCGGGTCGCGGCGCTCATCGGGAGCGTCGCGGCCCCTCGTTTGGGGAACGACCATGACCAACTTCACGAAGCTCACCATGCTCGCCGGCCTCGCCGCCGCGGGCATTTTTGCCGTTCCGGCCGCCGCGCAGGACATGACCACCGACCGCGACAGCAAGCCGTTCTCGGGCGTCTATATCGGCGCCGCCGGCGGCTATGACGTCCAGGGCAACGACATCGGCTCGTCGATCCTGTTCGATCGCAACAACGACGGCAATTTCAGCGACAGCGTCAACACCATCACCGGCGCCAACGCCTTCTCGCCGGGCTTCTGCAACGGCTCGGCCCGCACCGCGGTGCCCGCCTATGGTTGCCGCAACGACGATGACGGCTGGTCGTATTACGGCCGCGCAGGCTTCGACGTGCAGCGCGGTCCGTTCGTGGTCGGCATCGTCGGCGAATTCGGCAAGTCCGAGATCACCGACAGCGTCGCCGCCTTTTCGACCACGCCCGCCAGCTACACGATGGCGCGCAAGCTGAAGTGGGAAGGGTCGGCGCGCCTCCGCGCCGGTCTCGCCGCGCGCAACACGCTGTTCTACGCCACCGGCGGCGCCGGCTATGCCAAGATCGACAATCTGTTCTTCACCACCAACACCGCCAACGCGTTCGCAGCCACCGGCTCGGACAAGCGCTGGGGTTATGTCGGCGGCGGCGGCATCGAGCAGAAGCTGACCAAGAACATCTCGATCGGCATGGAATACACCTACCACCAGTACAAGGACGACGACGCCCGCGTCCTCGTCACGGCTGGCAGCGCGATCACCGGCAGCCCGGTTCTGCTCGCGAACAACCCGTTCGTGCTCGCCCCCAACACCGCGGGCACCACCTTCCGCCGCAGCGACGAGAATTTCCGCTGGCACTCGCTGCGTGGGACGGTGAGCTTCCGGTTCTAAGGCGCAGGGCGGCTTGCGCCGACCCGGCGCAAGACTCGCCCAAGCCCGGCCAGCGCAGCAAAGCACGCCACAAGGCGTAGCTTAGCTACGACTGACGGCGCGCGGAGTTAGATGAAAGGCCGTTGCCCCAACCAGGGCAGCGGCCTTTTCTCGTTAAGGGACCCCCACCCCAACAACAAACACCACCCCGGCGAAGGCCGGGGCCCAGTTGGAAAGGTGGCTATAATGGAGCACATCGCGTCGTTAGCGCCGTCCCCCACCTGGGCCCCGGCCTCCGCCGGGGTGGTGAACTTTCGATCGGCAGGATGCCCAACCGAATCCCAGGCGCACGTCCCCCGCACACCCCAAGCCACCAATTTCCCCATTGCACCCCAACCACATCGCCCTATGCTCGCCCCACCCCGGGGAGCGCTTATCCGCGCTTGAGAGGAAGGCAGGAGCCTTCGACCCGCTGAACCTGATCCGGTTGATACCGGCGGAGGGAGGGAGCGGTCGCCACAGAACCGCAATCCTTGCTCCGATACCCTTAGGAGCAAGCGCATGGCTGATTACGAAGCAGGCACCCCGACAGCAGACATCGGCGTCACCACCGGCCCGATCCGAGGCTCGCGGAAGATCCACGTCGCGGTCCCCTCCAGCCCAGACGTCCGCGTCGCCATGCGCGAGATCGTCCTCGACCCGTCGTGCAGCGAGCCGCCCTTGCGCGTCTACGACACCAGCGGCCCCTACACCGACCCACGCGCGACGATCGACATCAACGCCGGCCTCCCCCAACTCCGCCGCGCCTGGATCGAAGCTAGAGGCGACGTGGAATCCTACGAAGCCCGAGAACTCCGCCCCGAAGACAATGGCCAACTCGGCCCAGACCGCTCAGGCGGCGTCCCCCAATTCCCCGGCAGCATCAAGCGGCCCTTGCGTGCGAAGGCAGGCCAGAACGTCAGCCAGATGCACTACGCCCGCCGCGGCATCATCACCCCCGAAATGGAATACGTCGCCACCCGCGAGAACCTCGGCCGCGCGATGCTGAAGGACTACAAGCGAGACGGCGAAAGCTTCGGCGCGCAGATCCCCGACTTCGTAACCCCCGACTTCGTCCGCGACGAGATCGCCCGCGGCCGCGCGATCATCCCCAACAACATCAACCATCCCGAATCCGAACCGATGGCGATCGGCCGCAACTTCCTCGTCAAGATCAACGCCAACATCGGCAACTCCGCGGTCGCCAGCAACGTCGCCGCCGAAGTCGACAAGCTCGTCTGGTCGATCCGCTGGGGCGCCGACACGGTGATGGACCTCAGCACCGGCCGCAACATCCACGACATTCGCGAATGGATACTCCGCAACTCGCCCGTCCCGATCGGCACCGTCCCGATCTACCAGGCGCTCGAAAAGGTCGGCGGCGTCGCCGAGGACCTCACCTGGGAGATCTTCCGCGACACGCTCATCGAGCAGGCCGAACAGGGCGTCGATTACTTCACGATCCACGCCGGCGTGCGCCTCGCCTACATCCCGATGACCGCGAAACGCGTCACCGGCATCGTCTCGCGCGGCGGCTCGATCATGGCGAAATGGTGCCTCAGCCACCACAAGGAGAGCTTCCTCTACGAGCGCTTCGACGAGATCACCGAGATCATGAAGGCGTACGACATCGCCTACAGCCTCGGCGACGGCCTGCGCCCCGGCAGCATCGCCGACGCCAACGACGAAGCGCAGTTCAGTGAACTCTACACGCTAGGCGAACTTACGCATCGAGCATGGCAGAGCGACGTCCAGGTCATGATCGAAGGCCCCGGCCACGTGCCGATGCACAAGATCAAGGAGAACATGGACAAGCAACTCGAAGTCTGCGGCGAAGCGCCGTTCTACACGCTAGGGCCGCTCACCACGGACATAGCCCCCGGCTACGACCACATCACCAGCGGCATCGGCGCCGCGATGATCGGCTGGTACGGCACCGCGATGCTCTGCTACGTCACGCCGAAGGAGCATCTGGGCTTGCCGGATCGCGACGACGTGAAGGTCGGCGTGGTCACGTACAAGCTGGCCGCCCACGCGGCGGATCTGGCGAAGGGGCATCCGGCGGCGCAGATGCGCGACGATGCGCTGTCACGTGCGCGCTTCGAGTTTCGCTGGCGCGATCAGTTCAACCTGTCGCTCGATCCTGACACGGCGGAGTCGTATCACGACCAGACGTTGCCGGCGGAAGGCGCCAAGACAGCGCATTTCTGCTCGATGTGCGGGCCGAAATTCTGCTCGATGAAGATCACGCAGGAGGTCCGCGACTTTGCCGCCAAGCAGAACGCGCCGGCGGATACGTTCCTCGCGGCGGACGTCGATGCGGGGGATGCCGAGCGGGCGATCTTCGCGACCGGCAGCGACGCGGAGAAGGGCATGGCCGACATGAGCGAGAAATTCCGCGCAAAAGGCAGCGAGATCTATCTGCCGGCGGAGTGATCGGAGACTATGCGATCCTCCCCCGCTAGGGGAGGTGGCGCGAAGCGACGGAGGGGAGGACACGGAACTGACGTGGTCGTTGACCTCCCCCTCCGTCTGGCAAGCGCCAGCCACCTCCACCTGGCGGGGGAGGATCAGTCTTAGCGATCAGGTCAGGCTGGCGCGGCCGCCGGCGTGGCGGTCGAGGCGGCCGGCAAGTTCGAGTTCCAATAGCACCGTGTGGACGACTGCGGGGCTTAGGCGCGACTGGCGGATGAGTTCGTCGATCGCGACGGGGACGGGGCCGAGCAGGTCGGTGATCCTGCGGCGGTCGGTGTCGCTCGCGTCTTCGGCGGGGAGCTTGCATAGGCGTCGATCGGCGAGCGGACCGAGCGCGGGTCGAACGGGCGGATCTGCTCGAGGATATCGGCCGCCGATTGCACCAGCGTGGCGCCTTCGCGAATGAGCAGGTTGCAGCCCTGCGCGCGGGGATCGAGCGGGCTGCCGGGGACGGCCATGACTTCGCGGCCGGATTCGTTGGCGAGCCTCGCGGTGATCAGCGAGCCGGATTTGGGGACCGCCTCGACCACCACCGTGCCAATCGCGAGGCCGGCGATGATGCGGTTGCGCGAGGGGAAATTGCGCGCCTTGGGCTCGGTGCCGGGGGGCTGTTCGGCAAGCAGCAGGCCTTCGGTGGCGATGCGCTCCTGCAACGCGGTGTTGTCGGACGGGTAGGCGATGTCGATACCGCTGGCGATCACGCCGATCGTGGCACCGCTGGAGCCTCCGCCTAGCGCGCCGATGTGCGCGGCGGTGTCTATGCCGCGGGCGAGGCCGGAGACCACGGTGGTGCCTTCCTCTGCGAGTTGCAGCGCGAGCTGGCGGGCGAAGCGGCAGGCGGCGGCGGAGGCGTTGCGTGCGCCGACCATTGCGATGCAGGGGCGGCTGGCGTGGGCGATGTCGCCGCGGAAGATGAGGGCCGGCGGGGCCGTCTCGATCTCGGCGAGCAGGCGGGGATAGTCGGGGTCGTCAAGGAAAAGGTAGCGCGCGCCGAGCTTGGCGGTGGCGGTCATTTCGCGTTCGGCGAGCGCAGCGTCTGCGATTTTCGGCGCGCGTCCGCCACCGCGCTGGGCGAGCATGGGGAGCGCTTCGATGGCGGCGTCGGCGCTGCCGAAGCGGGCAATGAGCTGGCGATAGGTAACCGGTCCGATCCCGGTCGTGCGGATGAGCCGAAGTCTTGAGACCGTCGGGTCAGTCACTCTTTTCCGGCTGGACCCGATGCGCGGTTCGGTGCCGGAGAACAGGCGTTCGATGTTTTCGCGGTGCTTCCACAGCACGATCAGCGCGAGCGCGAGGAGCAGCAGGACGAGGTCGAAGCGACCGAACAGCGCGGCGGCGAACGGCGCGCTGAGCGCGGCCGCCATGCCGGCGACCGAGGAGATCTCGCAGGCCTGCGAGCAGGCCGAGCCAGACGACCGCATAGACCAGTCCGAGCGGCCAGTGGAGCGCGACGACGATACCCATGAGCGTCGCGACGCCCTTGCCGCCCTTGAACTTCAGCCAGACCGGGTAGCAGTGGCCGATAAATGCGCCGGCCGCTGCCAAGAGTGCGTTGCCGGGGAACAGGTGTGCGACCAGCAGCACGGCGACCGCGCCCTTGGCCATGTCGAGCAGCAGCGTGGCAGCGGCGAGGCCCTTGCGTCCGGTGCGAAGGACGTTGGTCGCGCCGATGTTGCCCGAGCCGATCGTCCGCAGATCACCTGCGCCGCCGAGCCGCGTCAGGATGACGCCGAACGGGATCGAGCCGAGCAGGTAGCTGAGCACGAGTGATAGCGTGGGCGCGACCCAGAGAATTTCCGTCTGCAAGTATGTCCCCCGTTCCGAGGGCGCTTATAAACGACGCGGGGCTGACGGCAAATGGCGTCGAGTGGGTGCCGACCTCACAGCACCTCCCGTCATCCTGACGAAAGTCAGGACCCAGAGCCATGGAGGACAACGCTTGTAACCCTGGGTCCTGACTTTCGTCAGGATGGCGGGGGAAGGCTCTGGTTTGCCTAAGGCGTTCCGTCCTAAGGCGCATGGATGGACACGCGCCCCATCCTGTTCTTCGATTCCGGTGTCGGCGGGTTGTCGATCGTCGGGCCCGCGCGCGGGGCGCTCCCCGATGCGCCGTTCGTCTACGCCGCCGACTCGGCCGGGTTTCCCTACGGCACGAAGAGCGAGGCGGAGATCGCCGCCCGCGTGCCGGTGTTGCTGGGGCGGTTGGCGGAGCGGTATCGGCCGCGGTTGATCGTGATCGCGTGCAACACCGCCTCGACGATCGCGCTGCCGGTAGTGCGCGCGGCGCTCGACCTGCCGGTGGTCGGGACGGTACCGGCGATCAAGCCCGCTGCCGCGCTGTCGGTTACGCGGACGATCGGCGTGCTGGGGACCGAGGCGACCGTGAGGCAGGCGTATGTCGATGATCTGGCTGCGAGGTTTGCGGGCGATTGCACGGTGCTCCGCTACGGGTCGGCGGCTTTGGTCGAGATGGCGGAGGCCAAGTTGCACGGGCGAGCGGTGGCGCCTGACCGCTATGCGGCGGTGCTCGACGGGCTGTTCTCGCAACCCGGCGGGGAGCGAATCGACGTGATCGTCAACGCCTGCACGCATTTCCCGCTGGTCGAGGCGGAGCTGGCCATGGCGGCACCCGGTGTGCGGTTCGTCGACGGTGGTCCCGGGATCGCGCGGCGGATCGTTCACCTGATGCAGGGCGAATCATGGTCGGGCGCGGGCGAGGGCATCGCCGTCTTTACCCGGTTGGGTGACGAGGAGCGGGCGCTGGCACCTGCCCTAGCGGCGCGAGGATTTGCGCGGATCGAGCAGCTTTAGGCGTTAACCTGGGACAATGTGGCACCTTGCTTCGCGGGCGCATCGTGGCAATGTGCACCCCGGATGAGGAAAGCGATCACCGTAAGAGCGGTATTGCGCTGGAAACGAGTGAAAGCGAGGCGTAGTGCCCAAGCCTATGATTACCAACGGCATCACGGCAACGGAGTCCATCTCGGGTCCGCGAGTCGATTATTCGCGCGTGTTTACGCAGGCGATCGACCGGTTGCATGCCGAAGGGCGCTACCGCGTGTTCATCGACATCCTCCGCAACAAGGGCGCTTTCCCGAACGCGCGCTGTTTCGCCGGGCATAACGGGCCCAAGCCGATCACGGTGTGGTGCTCGAACGATTACCTTGCGATGGGCCAGCACCCGAAGGTGATCGCGGCGATGGAAGAGGCGCTGCACGACGTCGGCGCGGGCTCGGGCGGCACGCGCAACATCGGCGGCAACACGCATTATCACGTCGACCTGGAGGGCGAACTCGCCGACCTGCACGGCAAGGAGGCTGCGCTGCTGTTTACCAGCGGGTACGTCTCGAACGAGGCTACGCTGGCGACACTGGCGAAGGTCTTGCCGGGCTGCATCGTCTTTTCCGACGAGCTTAACCACGCGTCGATGATCGCGGGGATCCGCAACTCGGGATGTGAGAAGCGCGTGTTCCGCCACAACGACCTCGCGCATCTCGAAGAGTTGCTGGCGGCGGAAGACCCTGCTGTGCCGAAACTGATCGCGTTCGAGAGCGTGTATTCGATGGAGGGCGACATCGCGCCGATCTCCGCGGTGTGCGACCTCGCCGACCGGTACAACGCGCTGACCTATTGCGACGAAGTCCATGCGGTTGGGATGTACGGCGCACGCGGCGGCGGCATCTCGGAGCGGGACGAGGTCGCGCACCGGATCACGATCCTCGAGGGGACGCTCGGCAAGGCATTTGGCGTGATGGGAGGCTATATCGCCGCCGATCGCACGATCGTCGACGTGATCCGAAGCTACGCGCCGGGGTTCATCTTCACGACGTCGCTGTCGCCGGTGCTGGTCGCTGGCGTGCTCGCGAGCGTGCGGCATCTGAAAAGCTCGAGCGTCGAGCGCGAGGGGCAGCAGGCATCTGCCGCGATGCTGAAGGCGATGCTGAAGGACGCCGGGTTGCCGGTGATGATCGGCGATACGCATATCGTGCCGCTGATGGTCGGGGATCCGGTCAAGGCGAAGAAGATCAGCGACGTGCTGCTCGCCGAATACGGCGTGTACGTGCAGCCGATCAACTATCCGACCGTGCCGCGCGGTACCGAGCGGCTGCGGTTCACGCCGGGGCCTGCGCATACCGAGGCGATGATGCGCGAACTGACCGACGCGCTGGTGGAGATCTGGAGCCGCTTGGACTTGCGCAAGGCGGCTTGAGGTCAGTCGACGACGATGTCGAGATTGAGTTCGGGGATCGCGATAGGGTGGCCGAACGGGATCAGCCGTTTGTCCTCGTAATCACCAGCGCGGGGCTTGGCCATCACGTGCGTCCGGCGCGCGTTGATATCGACCACCCAATAATGCGGCACGAACGCCTCGGCATAATCGCTCCGCTTGGCGCCGAGATCGAGCGCGAGGCTCGTATCGGCGATCTCGACAGCGAGAAACAACGCAACGCGGTCGAATAATGTCGCGCATAGATCCGGGTCGCGAAGCACCGCCACATCCGGTTCGCGCAGCGTATCGGCGGTCAGGCGGACGGTCGGTCCCTGTCCGACGATCCATTCGGTGCCGAGCGCGGCGAAGGCGGACTGCAAGCGCAGGAAAGCGATCCGCTGCGCGTTCCAGTGCGGTACGTTTGCCGGCGACATCCGCATAATCTCCCCGTTGACCAGTTCGACCTTGCCCAGCCAGTCGGCTATCGGCGGATGACGGACGAGTTCCATGAACTCGGCGGTGGTAAAACGCGCGGGCCCGGAGGCCAATTGAGTGATGTGTTCGGCAACGCTCATGGTGTTAGTATAGCATTTCCCCGCAGCCGAGTCACAGTATAGCCGCCAGTAACGTCAGGACGCCAAGGCCAAGCGACAGTGGTACGCGCAACGCCATCCAGCCCGATGGGGCGATGCCGGCGCGAACCAGCGCGCGGTCGACGAGCAGCGCGGCAATCAGGCTGATGCCAAGCACGACCAGCGAGGGGCCCGGCCAGCGCAGGCCGACCATCCAGGGCCAGGCGGTAGCCAGTGCGATCAGCGAGGGGGCAACGCTGGCGAACCAGAGCCAGCGCGGTGGCGAATCGGTGCGCGCGGCCAGACCCCACCAGAGACCGCCGAGGAAGCTCAGGATGATTGCGGCGTAAGCGTAGGCGATCGCCAGCGCGGAGAATCGGCTTTGCGGATCGCCGCTCAGCAGCAGCGCGACCGTCGCGAGTTGCGGGAGGAGGCCGCTCAGCCCAAGCACGCGCGCGATCGGCGGGATGCCGCCGGGCGCGGCGGGTCGCGTCGTCATCAAACGGGCATCAGACGCGCGCGACCACGCCGGTAGCGACGACCGGGCCGGTCGGCAGGCCGGTCGGCGACCCGCCGAGCGGCTCGACCGAGATCGCCAGCGTCGCGCCGGGGGTTATGCGACCGCGATTGACGCCCTTGGGCGCGAGCGAGGTCGGACGTCCCGAGAGCAGGCCGAGCGAATGCGGCACGCCGTCGCCGCCGATCACCCAGAGCTGCGCGACGCGCGCGTCCGGAACGCCGGGGCCGGCCGCGACGCGGAGCGCGCCGTTCGCAGGATCGTACACTGCTGCAACCGGCGACTTCGCATCGCCGAGCATCGCGACGAGCACGCTGGTCGGCCGCACGACGATCGGCTGCGAGACGGGCACGGTCGGCTCTGGGCGGACCATGACGAACAGCAACAGCGATGCGGCGATCGCGCTGGTGACGGCGGCGAGCGCCGGCCAAGCGAAGCGGCTCGTTTGCGCACGGGCTGGCGTGCCATCGAGACTGGCTTCGACCCGGGCTGCGAGATGCGGCGGCGCGGCGTGTTCGGGCCAAAGGTCGAACAGGACCGCCAGGCGTGATCGCCACCATTCGACCTGCGCGGCAAAACCGGGTTCGGCGAGCACGCGGCGCAGCGCTGCTCCGCGCTCCTCGCCTTCGAGCAGGCCTAGCGCGAGCTCGGCGGCCGCCACATCCTCAGGCACACCGGTATCAGTGGTCGGATCAACCATCGAGGCAATCCTTCAGGCGGGCGAGGCCGCGGCGGACCCAGCTCTTCATCGTGCCGAGCGGGACCGCACGCTTGATCGCCAGTTCGGCATAGGTGACGCCGTCAAAGAACGCGGTGCGGATCGCGTCGCGCTGCTGCGGTTCGAGGCCGTTCAGGCACTCGATCAGTTCGCGCGACGATCTCGCTCGCTAGCATCCCCGCTTCGGCACCCTCGCCGGGATCGGCGATGTCGGGCGCGTCGTCGAGCGGGCTCGTGCGGCGGACGCCTTGCGCGCGCTGCCAGTCGATGGCGCGGTTGCGTGCGATCGTCGCCAACCAGGTTATCGGGCTCGCGCGGCCGGGTTCCCAGGCACCGGCGCGTTTCCAGATCGTGAGATAGACCTCGTGCAGCACATCCTCCGCGGCTTGGGCGTTGCCGCAGATACGATGGGTGATGCCGAAAAGCTTCGCGCTGGTCAGCGAATAGAGTTCGCGAAACGCTTCGCGGTCCTCTTGCCCGGTGCGCAAGAGCACCTCGGAGAGATGCGCGCGCGCCGCGTCCGCATTTGAAAAGGCCATTGTCACGATCCGGAACCTAGCGGCTAAGTCCGTCGCGGCAATAGCCTTCGCCCGGCTTGACGGTGAGGCAGTCGGTTTTGCCGAAGAGATATTTCAGCCCGGTCGCGTCGCCGTTGGTCGGGCGCAGCGTTTCGCGGATGCCTTTGCGATCGAACGCTATCGTGTCGCCGGTCGCGGTGCCGTCGTAATTGCCCTTGTTGTCGAGGTCCCACTGCATCGTCAGCGCGTAGTGGCCGGGGGTGGCGGTCGGCGCGACGTCGAGAACCATGCCTTCGACGCCGATCCAGCGGCCGGTGTAGTCGGGTGCTTTGGGCTTTGGGGCAGCGACCTTGCGCTCGACCGATCCGGCGGAGGTCATGTTACCGTCGCTGCTGGTATCGGGGGCAGGGCCTGAGCAGGCGGTCAGCGCGGCGGCGGTTAGGAGGGTGAGGGCTTTCATGGACGTCTCCTATGGCGCAGGCGAGCGAGCCAGCATTGTGCTCCGTCATCCTGACGAAAGTCAGGACCCAGAGTAACGTAGAACTGCGCTTTGTAACCCTGGGTCCTGACTTTTGTCAGGATGACGGCGTGAAATGGGATGCCGTCGTCCATGACGACCCGCGAACAGGTGTGGCAAATCCGCGCTCGGGTCGGTATGGGGCTGGGCACCCGATCCCCCGTCACAGGAATACGCCAGGTGCGCATCGCCATCGCGTCCGATCACGCCGCCGTTTCGTTGAAAGCGGTGCTCGCCGCTTGGCTGCGCGAGGCGGGGCATGACGTGCTCGATCTCGGTCCTGAGGGTACCGCCAGCGTCGATTATCCCGATTATGGGTTCAAGCTTGCCACAGCGATCGCCGACGGTAGCGCCGACCGCGGTATCGCTCTGTGCGGCTCGGGTATCGGCATCTCGATCGCCGCCAATCGCAATCCCGCCTGCCGCTGCGCGCTCGTGTCCGAACCACTGTCGGCGAGCCTTGCGCGCGTGCACAACGACGCCAATGCCATCGCGATGGGCGCCCGCCTGATCGGCGAGGAAATGGCCAAGGCGTGCGTCGAAGCTTTCCTATCCGCCGAATTCGCCGGCGGCCGTCATCAACTCCGTGTCGACAAACTTTCCACAAAGGTCCCCGCATGAGCACTCAGCCCCGCGAACTCCACGACGTCCAGCCTGACGGCTTTTTCACGCGCGGATTGGCCGATGCCGACGCCGCCGTGTTCGCGGGCGTCGCTGCCGAACTCGAGCGCGAGCAGACGCAGATCGAGCTAATCGCGTCGGAGAACATCGTCTCGAAGGCGGTGCTCGAGGCGCAGGGCTCGGTGTTCACGAACAAATACGCCGAGGGCTATCCGGGCAAGCGTTACTACCAGGGCTGCGCGCCGTCCGACGTGGTCGAGACGCTCGCGATCGAGCGCGCCAAGCAGATCTTCGGCTGCGGGTTCGTCAACGTTCAGCCGCATTCCGGCGCGCAGGCGAACGGCGCGGTGATGCTGGCGCTGGTGAAGCCGGGCGACACGATCCTCGGCATGAGCCTCGATGCGGGCGGTCACCTGACGCATGGCGCCAAGCCGGCGATGTCGGGCAAGTGGTTCAACGCCATTCAATACGGTGTCGACGCGACCACGCACCTGATCGACTACGATCAGGTCGAGGCGCTGGCGGTCGAGCATCAGCCCAAGCTGATCATCGCGGGTGGTTCGGCCTATCCGCGGACGATCGACTTCGCGCGCTTCCGCGCGATCGCGGACAAGGTCGGCGCGTATTTCATGGTCGACATGGCGCATTTCGCCGGCATCGTCGCGGCCGGGCTGCACCCGACGCCGTTCGGTCATGCGCATGTCGTGACGACCACTACGCACAAGACTCTGCGGGGCCCGCGCGGCGGCATGATCATGACCAACGACGAGGCGATCGCGAAGAAGATCAATTCGGCGGTGTTCCCAGGACTTCAGGGCGGACCGCTGATGCACGTGATCGCGGCAAAGGCGGTCGCGTTCGGCGAGGCGCTCCAGCCCGATTTTAAGAGCTACATCGCCGCGGTCGTTGAGAACGCCAAGGTTCTGGCGGCGACGCTCAAGGAGCGCGGCTCGGACGTCGTCTCGGGCGGGACCGACACGCATCTGGCGCTGATCGACCTCACCCCGCTCGGCATCACCGGGCGCGATGCGGACGAGGCGCTGGAGCGTGCGGGCATCACTTGCAACAAGAACGGCATCCCCAACGATCCGCTGCCGCCGGTCAAGACCAGCGGCATCCGCGTCGGTTCGCCAGCGGGTACGACGCGTGGGTTCGGCCCGGCCGAGTTCCGCGAGATCGGCAACATGGTCGCCGACGTGCTGGACGGCCTCGCGAAAAAGGGCGAGCATGGGGACCCGGAAGTCGAGGCGGACGTTCGGACGCGTGTGCGAGCCCTGTGCGCGCGCTTCCCGATCTATCAAGGATAAGCAGCATGTCGAAGTTCGACGACGTCCAGAACGACATCAAGGCGACTCCCGGCCTCGGCAAGAGCATGGCCAAGTGGAGCGCACTCGGCGCGGTCGTGGCGATCCCGGTGCCGGTGATCGGCCCGATCTTCGGCGCGCTCGCGGGTGCTGGCTACGCCTATTACAAGGGCAAGAAGAAGGTCTGAATGCGCTGCCCCTTTGCGGACATGAAGACAGCCAGGTAAAGGACAGCCGCCCCACCGAAGACGGGGCGGCGATCCGACGCCGGCGCCAGTGCGAAGGCTGCGCCGCGCGTTTCACGACGTTCGAGCGGATCCAGCTGCGCGAATTGTTCGTGTTGAAGAGCGAGGGGCGGAGAGAGCCGTTCGATCGGGAGAAACTGCTGCGGTCGTTGTCGATCGCGACCAGGAAGCGGGCAATCGAGGCCGGGCGGATCGAGAAGCTGGTGAGCGGGATCCAGCGGCGGCTGGAGACGCTGGGCGAGAACGACGTCACGTCGAAGCGGATCGGCGAGATGGTGATGGACGGGCTCAAGGGGCTCGATTCGGTCGCGTATATCCGGTTTGCTAGTGTGTACCGGGATTTCAGCGAGGCGAAGGACTTCGAGGCTTTTGCCGGGAGTGTGGAGGAGGTCGGGCGAGCGGAGTGAGTTTGGCTTGTCCCAGCTTGTCCTCGTTCATCTCGTCGTCGTGCAGTCTCGTCGTCGTTCAGCCTTGCCCAGGCTAGTGTCCGCACCGCTGGCAGCATCGCAAACTTTACCTTATCGACGGTTCCTCCACCCCTCCCGTTCGTCCTGAGTAGGGACTGAGCGCGGCGAAGGCCCGTATCGAAGGACAGGTTGCATGAGCTTTTACGCCTACATGCTCCGCTGTTTCGACGGCAGCTATTACATCGGCCACACCGACGCGCTCGAACGCCGGATCGCGCAACATCAGCACGGTGAGCTTCCCGGATATACGCACAACCGGCGCCCGGTCACGCTGATGTGGTCGCAGGATTTCCCGAGCCGGATCGAGGCGCTCGAGGCCGAGCGGCAGTTGAAAGGCTGGACGCGGGCGAAGAAGGAAGCGTTGGCGGCGGGCGATTGGGCCGCAGTGCGCTTACTCTCGCGCAAATCCTTCGATACGGGTCTTCGGCTTCGCTCAGCCCCTACTCAGGACGAACGGGGTGGGGTGGGTGAGCGGGATGGTTTGTCCAAGCACGATGAATTGGCTGAGCCGGACGACTTTGGTGAGCATGGCAAGATTGGTGGATTTGGCGACGTGATTGACGAAAACATGACGAGTACGGGCGCGGTTAGCGACAGCTATGTGGTCTCGGATGGGGTGGGGGCGGTCGATGCTGCCACCCCACCCCCGTCATAATCCTCGTCCGCCCCCAACTCGGCGAAAACATCGGCAAGGCCGCGCGCGCAATGCTGAACTTCGGCCTCACCGAAATGCGCCTCGTCTCCCCGCGAGACGGCTGGCCCAACCCCTCCGCCGGCCCCGCCGCCAGCGGTGCCGACATCGTGCTCCAGAACGCGAAGGTCTACGACAGCGTCGCCGCCGCCACCGCCGATTGCGCGCAGGTGTTCGCCACCACCGTCCGCAAGCGCGGCGTAACCAAGCCCGTCGTGACCCCCGAGCAGGCCGCGACCGAGATCCACGCCGCCCCCGGCCGTTCCGCCATCCTGTTCGGACCAGAGCGATCCGGCCTCGAAACCGACGACGTTGCGGTCGCGCGGACGATCATCACCGTGCCGATCAATCCGGAGTTCGGCTCGCTGAACCTCGCCCAGGCGGTGATCCTCGTGGCCTATGAATGGTCGAAGGGTCTCACCGCCGAGCGCGAGCTGTCGCAGCCGTCGATCAACCCGATCATGCCGCCCGCGCCGCAGGAGGAGCTCGACGGGATGATCGGGCAGCTCGATGCGATGCTGATGGGGGCGGGGTTCTTCCACCTGCCCGACAAGATGCAGTCGACGCGGCGGACTCTCCGCACGCTGCTGACGAAACCGGGCTGGTCGAGCCAGGAGATCCGGACCCTCCGCGGCGTGTTGTCGTCGCTGGCGGGGAAGCGGCCGCGAGCCTAGCGCCGGTCGAAGGCGGCGAGTTCGTAGGCGATCGAGGCTTCGACCAGGCGTTCCCACAGATCCGCGACCACGGCCTCCGGAACGCCCAGTCTCACCGCCTCGGCCCGCGCGTTGTCGATCACCTGTGTCTTCCGCGCCTCGTCGCGGACATGCCCACGCTCCGGCTTGATGCGCGCGGCTGCGTCCATGTAGGCGAAGCGCCTGGCGAGCAGCGCGACCAAGTCGCGGTCGAGCGCGTCGACGCCCGCGCGGACCTCGGTCATGGTGGTGCAATCTGGGCCGGGGAGAATGGTCATGCGCCGTCTCTTGCCGAGCCCCATCCGGCCTGTCCAGCTTGACTCTGGACCGTCCCCCGTCTAGGCGCCCGCCTTCGCAATGGCCCTGCACCCCGGTGAAGCGGTGGCCCTGCCCTGTCTGGACATCCGTCTCGTACAGCCAGCAGAGCGATACCGGGAACAACGTTGTTAGCATTTGCCAAGGACTTACTATGTCGAAGCGTCAAAGCGCGAAGTACAAACTCGATCGCCGTATGGGCGAGAACATCTGGGGTCGCCCCAAGTCGCCGGTCAACAAGCGCGAATACGGCCCGGGCCAGCACGGCCAGCGCCGCAAGGGCAAGGTCAGCGATTTCGGTATCCAGCTGCGCGCCAAGCAGAAGCTCAAGGGCTATTACGGCGACGTGACCGAGAAGCAGTTCCGTGCATGCTACCATGAGGCTGCGCGTTTGAAGGGCGATACCTCGCAGAACCTGATCGGCCTGCTCGAGCAGCGCCTCGACATGATCGTCTATCGCGCCAAGTTCGCGCCGACGATCTTCGCGGCTCGCCAGATCGTTTCGCACGGCCACATCCGCGTCAACGGCGTGAAGTGCAACATCGCGTCGCGTCGCTGCTTCGTCGGCGACGAGATCACGCTGGGTTCGAAGGCGCAGGAAATGGCGCTGGTCATGGAAGCCCAGAGCCTCGCCGAGCGTGAGATCCCCGATTACGTCGCCACCGACGGCGCCGCCAAGGTCACCTTCACGCGCGTCCCGACGCTCGACGAAGTGCCTTACCCGGTGAAGATGGAGCCGAACCTGGTTGTCGAATTTTACTCGCGTTAAGCCGAGAAAATTCGTCGACCGGCCGGCGTCGCTCAAGCGACGTCCGACGACGTGGCTTTGCCACGGCGCGGTTTGGAACAGAAGAGGGCGGTCCTGCGGGGCCGCCCTTTTCGTTGCCTCGTGTCGCCTCGTGGACATGCGCGCCCGGCTTTGCCAGAACGCGCGCAACCAAACGGGGATATGACCATGCGCGCTGCCATCCTGCCTCTCCTGCTGCTCGGGACCGCCGCGTCCGCGCAGACCGCTCCCGCGATTTCGGTCGAGACGTTGAAGACCGTCACGCAGGTGTTGTCGTCGGACGCGTATGAAGGCCGCGCGCCGACCACGCCCGCAGAGGCGAAGACGGTCGCGTATATCGTCGAGCGGATGAAGGCGGCGGGGTTGAAGCCCGGCAACAAGGGATCATGGACGCAGGACGTGCCGATGGTGGAGATCACCGCCACGAACGTGCAGCCGTACGTGTTCACCGGCGGCAAGGCGCCCGTCAGCCTCGCCTATCGCACCGACATGGTCGCTGGCACCTATCGCGTAGCGCCGAAGTCCATGGTTGCGAACAGCGACGTGGTGTTCGTCGGCTACGGTATCACAGCACCTGAAAAGGGCTGGGACGATTACGCCGGCACCGACGTGAAGGGGAAGACGGTGGTCATCCTCATCAACGACGCCGACTGGCAGACGATGTCGCGCGAGGGGCCGTTCGAGGGCCGCGCGATGACGTGGTACGGGCGCTGGCCGTACAAGTTCGAGAATGCAGCGAAGCACGGCGCGGCGGCGGCGATCATCGTCCACGATACCGAGCCGGCGGCGTATCCGTGGGCGGTGGTGCAGTCGTCGTGGACCGGGCCGCAGCTCGAGCTGGACGAGAAGGGCGATCATCTCGACCAGTCGCAGATCGTCGGCTGGATGCAGAAGCCGGCGGCGGAGCGCGTGTTCGCGAGCGCGGGCAAGGATTACGCGACGCTGGCGGCGGCGGCGAAGGTGAAGGGGTTCAAGGCGGTACCGCTCGGACTGAAGTTCGGCGGTGGGTTCGACAACACGATCAAGCGGCAGGCGTCTAAGAACGTGATCGGCGTGCTGCCGGGGACGGCGGCGCCGAACGATTACGTGATGTATTCGGCGCATTGGGATCATCTCGGGCGTTGCGACGCGGTCGATGGCGACGACATCTGCAACGGCGCTGCGGACAATGCGAGCGGGGTCGCCGGGTTGGTGGCGCTGGCCGAGGCTCAGGTGAAGGCGGGGCCGGCCAAGCGCTCGATCGCGTTCCTCGCGGTGACGGCGGAAGAGTCGGGGCTGCTCGGGTCGCGCTATTATGCCGAGCATCCGATCTATCCGCTCGCGCATACCGTCGGCGGGGTGAACATGGACGTGCTGAACGTCGACGGGCGGGCGAAGGACTTCGTGCTGACCGGCGCGGGAAAATCCGAGATCGAGGATCTGGTGAAGCCGTTCGTTGCTGCCGAGGGCCGCGTGATCGGCGTCGAGGCGAACCCGGAGCGCGGCGGCTATTACCGGTCGGATCACTTCAGTTTCGCCAAGCTTGGCGTGCCGATGCTCGATGGCGGCAGCGGCGAGGATTTGGTCGTCGGTGGCACCGCGGCGGGGCACGCCGCGCGCGAGGATTATGTCGCGCACCGGTATCACAAGCCGGCGGACGAATATGACGCGAAGTGGGACTGGTCGGGCGCGGTCGAGGATCTGACGATCTATTACGGGCTCGGGCGCAAACTCGCGGACGATACCAGTCTGTGGCCGAACTGGTATAAGACCGCCGAATTCCGCGGCATCCGTGACCGCGATCGCGCAGGAGCCAAGTAAGTGACCACGACCGTCTCGACACCCGCCGAATGGGCGCACCACAAGGCCGTCTGGATCGGCTTTCCAAGCCATGCGGATTTGTGGCTGGAGGATCTCGAGCCCGCGCGGGACGAGGTCGTCGCGTTTGCCAAGGCGGTACATGCCGGCGGCAAGGGCGAGACGGTGATCCTGGTCGCGGCCGACGTCGGATCGGCGACCACCGCCAAGAAGCTGGCGCCGTTCGCGGACGTGGTGGTCGAGCCGTTCGGCGATATCTGGTTGCGCGATACCGCACCGATCATCGTCGGCGACGGCAGCGCGCGGGACTTCCGGTTCAACGGCTGGGGCGGGAAGTACGACCTGCCGGGCGACGACACGATCGGGCAGCGGCTGGCGGAAAGCCGGCATAAGCGGGTCGAGGCATGCGAGTGGGTGCTCGAGGGCGGCGCGATCGATGGCGATGGTACCGGGACCGTCGTCACGACGCAGCAGTGCCTGCTCAACCGCAACCGCAATCCGTCGCTGACCAAGGCGGAAATCGAGGCGCGGCTGGCGTCCGATCTCGGCTACACCCGCGTGGTGTGGCTGGGCGACGGGCTGGTCAACGATCATACCGACGGCCATGTCGACAACCTCGCGCGGTTCGTCGGCGAGGGCCGCGTGGCGATCCCCAAGGCGACCGACAACGATCCGAACTGGCAGGTGTACCAGAACGCCGCGCGCGATGCCGAGGCGGCCGGGCTGGAGGTCGTGACGATCCCGTCGCCGGGCCGCGTGCTGCGCGACGAGGAGGTCGTGCCGGCGAGCTACATGAACTTCTATATCGGCAATGCCGCGGTGGTGGTGCCGTTATATGGGGCTGAGAACGATGCGGCGGCGGTGGTGGCGATCCAGGCGCTGTTTCCGAACCGTGAGGTGGTGGGGCAGCGTGCGGATCATATCCTGACGGGGGCGGGAGCTTCCACTGCATCTCGCAGCAGATTCCGGGGTAGGTCCGTCCGCGGCCATGGACGATAAGCTCTAAACCAATCACCACCCCGGCGAAGGCCGGGGCCCAATTGGGGGACGTAGCCAACGGAGGACCGTCCTTCGTTACGCCAACCTTTCCAATTGGGCCCCGGCCTTCGCCGGGGTGGTGCCTAATAAAAGCGGGCTCAGCGGCTCCAGCGGGCCCAGATTGCCGTCGGCAATACCAGGCCGCGCGCTTCTTCGCGAACGCCGAGTTCGCCGACTTCGATCTTGCCGGGCAGATCGGCGAACACCTGGTTCAGCAACTCGCCGATCGCCAGCGCGGACATCCGCACCGCATAGACCGTCAGGAACAGGAAGCGGGAGTTCTCGTCGAGAAGTTTCCGACAGTCGGCAATAAGCTTGGGGAGGTCCTCTTCAAGCCGCCAGACTTCGCCTTCCGGCCCACGCCCATATTTCGGCGGATCGAGCAAAATCCCATCATACCGCCGCCCCCGCCGAACTTCCCGCGCGACGAACTTCGCCGCATCATCCGTCATCCAGCGGATCGGCGCGTCGGCCACGCCCGACAGTTTGGCGTTGGCCTTGGCCGCCTCGACGGACTTTTTCGACGCGTCCACGTGGACCATGCGGACACCCTTGGTCGCCATCGCCAGCGTGCCGACGCCGGTATAGCCGAACAGGTTCATGCATTCGGGGCTCTCAAGGCCCGCCACGCGCTCGCGCATCCAGCTCCACACGGGCGCCATGTCGGGGAAGAAACCGAGGTGGCGGAACGGCGTGGTCTGCGCGGTGTACGACACCTCGTTCCACCTGAGCGTCCAGCCTTCGCGCGGCACGGGCTCGGAAAATTCCCAGCGGCCTCCGCCATCTTCGTCCGAACCGGGGACGAATTCGCCCTGCGCCTGCCAGTCGGTCGAGGCAGGCGCCCACATCGCCTGGGGTTCGGGGCGGATAAAGCGGAAGCGGCCATAGCGCTCGAGCTTCTTGCCGTGGCCGGAGTCGATCAGGCCGTAATCCGTCCAGGGTTCGCCGACGAGGGTTTCTAGCTTCATGCTGACGGCTTCGCGCGCTCGGTGATGTAGGCGGTAGTTGCTTCGAACGTCGCTGGCAGCGTGGCGTAGCGCTCCTCGCGGTCGAAGAGGTCGCCGACGCGGGCGGGGAGCGAGGGTCGGACCCCGGTCGCGCGCTCGACCGCGTCGCCGAACTTAGCCGGATGTGCGGTGGCCAAAGTCACAATTGGCACGCCGGCGGGGACCTCGGTGCGCAGGGCTGCGGCGAGGCCGATCGCGGTGTGCGGGTCGATCACTTGGCCGGCGTGCTCGTGTGCCCAGCGCATCGCCAGTGTCATGTCGTCGAGGTCGATGCGCTCGCTCTGGAAAAGGGCCGAGGCGCCTTCCGACTGCGCATTGGTGAGACGCATCGCGCCCGAGGATTCGAAGCCGGCCATCTGTGCGGCGAGCGCGGCGCCATCGCGGTCGCCGAGGTCGAACAACAGGCGTTCGAAGTTCGAACTCACCTGGATGTCCATCGACGGGGTCGGGGTCTGCTGGACGCCGCCCTTCGAATAGTCGCCGGTGCTGAGCGCGCGGTGGAGGATGTCGTTGACGTTGGTCGCGACGACCAGCTTGGCCACCGGAAGCCCCATCTTTGCCGCGACATAGCCGGCGAACACGTCGCCGAAATTGCCGGTCGGGACGGCGAACGCGACCTCGCGATCCGGCGCGCCGAGGCGGACGGCGGCGTAGAAGAAATAGACCACCTGCGCCATCAGGCGGGCCCAGTTGATCGAGTTCACCGCCGACAGCGCGAACTTGGTCGAGAAGGCGCGATCGTTGAACATCGCCTTCACGAGCGCCTGCGCATCGTCGAAGCTGCCCTCGATGGCGATGTTGTAGACGTTGGGGCTGAGCACCGTGGTCATCTGGCGGCGCTGCACGTCGGAGATCCGGCCGACCGGGTGGAGCATGAAGATGTCGATGCCGTCGCGCCCCGCGACCGCGTCGATCGCGGCCGAGCCGGTGTCGCCGCTGGTCGCGCCGACGATCGTCAGGCGCTTGTCGGTGCCGGCGAGGAAGCGCTCGAAGAACAGCCCGAGCAACTGGAGCGCGACGTCCTTGAACGCGAGCGTCGGGCCGTGGAAGAGTTCGAGCAGCCACTGGTCGTGGTCGAGCTGCACGAGCGGAACGACTGCGGCGTGCGAGAACCGGCCATAGGCCTGTTCGCAGAGTGCCTTCAGTTCCTCGCGCGTCATCGCGTCGCCGACGAACGGGGCCATCACCGCGACGGCGGTGTCGACATACGATAGCCCGGCGAGCGCTGCGATCTCGTCGCGGGTCATCGTCGGCCAAGCGTCGGGGAGGTAGAGGCCGCCATCGGAGGCGAGACCGGCGAGCGTTGCCGCTTCGAAATCGAGGATCGGCGCCGAGCCGCGGGTGCTGATGTAACGCATGGCCAAGCCGGTTAGCGGTTGGGGGAGAGGGGACAAGCTTTCGGGCGTGCGCGGTGTGCGATCCCGTCAGTTCCCGGTTCCCGGTTCCCGGTCACCAGTCCCCAGTCTCTTACTTCAGCGGCAGTCCGTTGCCCCTAGCCCCATTCCGTCACCCCAGCGAAAGCTGGGGCATCTCACGAGGCAGATGACGCGTGCCACACGGGGATATCCCAGCTTTCGCTGGGATGACGGTGGTTGGTTTGCCGCGTTATCGTACGTCTGGTCTCGTTCGTGACCTGCGGCGCAGCGCGATGGTGTAGATGATCGCGGCGATGGCGGCGAAGAAGAACCACTGGCCTGCATAGGCGAGGTGGTTGTTCGGGACCGACGCGATGTCGGGCTTGCCGTTGGGGCTGAGGCCGGCCTGCGGCGTGTCGGCGACCAGCATCAGGCGCTGCGGCGTGTGATCGAACAGTGATCCGATCAGCGAACGGCCGTCGGGTGCGTGGCTGATAAAGCCGGAGACTTCGCCGCCAGCCCAGTTCACCTTCGCCATCGGGTCGCGGGTGGTGCCGAGCTGGACGATCATGCCAGGGCCTTCCGCGCCAGTCCGGCACTCGGCGATCGCGCGGAAGCCGGATTTGCCGGCGCCAGCAAGTTTGATCTCGGTCGGCTGGAGGCAGAGGCCGGAGGCGCGGCGGAAGAGGAGCGTCTCGTCGGGGAAGCGCGGGAAAGCCATTGGCGGCTTGGCAGGGTTGGCGGCGAGCTGGGCGAGGAACGCTTCCTTTTTCGGGAGGCGGTCGAGGAGTTGCCACAGGCCGAGACCGATCATCGCCGCGATCGCGAGCGTGACGAGGATGGTCGGGATCACGGGGATGCGTCGTGCAGGTCGGGTCACTGGTCGATTCGGCCTTCGCGGGCTGCGTTGCGGTATTCGGCGGACATGAGCGCGCCCTTGGCTGCTCGGAGCGAGAGGACGACTCCGCCGGCGGCGAAGGGAATCCAGATCAGCATGTGCAACCAGAGCGGCGGGTGGACTTTGAGTTCGAGCGTGATCGCCAGCGCAACGACTAGCGCGCCGAGGATCAGGGTCAGGAATGCGGCAGGGCCGTCGCCGACGTTGAACTTGCTGAAGTCGAGACCGCAGTTCGAGCAGCGATCGGCGAAGTTGGACCATTTCGCGAAGAGCGTGGGCTTGCCGCAGCGGGGGCATAGGCCTTTCAGCGCGACCTGGGCGATCGTGGGGGCGTTGGCGAGCGGGTATGGGTCTTCGGTCATGCGGTCAGTTCGCCCATCCTTGTTTCCCCGCGAAGGCGGGGATCCAGACTGGGCTCCCGCCTTCGCGGGAGAACAAGGTTGGAGTGCAAGCGTCGGCTTGCGGCAGTGCCATACCACTAAACTCCACTCCGGCGGAGGCCGGGGCCCAGTCGGGGGATGGCGCTAACCGAGGGCTGCGCTCCGTTACTGCGACCTTCCCAACTGGGCCCCGGCCTTCGCCGGGGTGGCGGCTGGGGCCGGGGTGGTGGCTCACCCCAGAGTTGGTGAAGCTCAACCGCCGTGGACGGGTGCGCCCCAGCCGCCCCAGACGTAGACGGTGACGAACAGGAACAGCCACACGACGTCGACGAAGTGCCAGTACCACGCCGCCGCCTCGAAGCCGAAATGCTGGCGCGGGGTGAAGTCGCCGCGATACGCGCGGACCAGGCAGACGATCAGGAAGATCGTGCCGATCAGCACGTGGAACCCGTGGAAGCCGGTCGCCATGAAGAACGACGCGCCGTAGTTGATCCCCTTGAACGGGAACGGCGCGTGGACGTATTCATACGCCTGGATCGAGCTGAACAGCGCACCGAGGATCACGGTCAGCCACAGGCCCTTGAGCACGCCGTCGCGGTTGCCGACGCCGATCAGGCCCCACAGCCCGGTCTTCTCGCCGCCACGCTGGTTGTGGATCAGCGCGTGGTGCGCCCAGGTCACCGTGGTGCCCGAGGTCAGCAGGATCAGCGTGTTGAGCAGCGGCAGTTCGAACGGGTTGATGACCGTCAGGCCCTTCGGAGGCCACTGCGCGACGATCGCCGCACCGCCTTCGACCGCCCGCGTGACGCTGCCGTCGGCATAGGTCATCGCGGTCGGGAACAGCGAGAAGTCGAAGAATGCCCAGAACCAGCCGACGAAGAACATCACTTCGGAAGCGATGAACAGGATCATGCCGTAGCGGAAATGGAGCTGGACGACCGGCGTGTGATCGCCCGCATGCGCTTCCTTGATGACTTGCGCCCACCAGCTGTAGAAGGTGAAGAGCAGCCCGGTCAGGCCGATAAAGAAGATCCAGCCGCCGCCGTTAGGCTTGTCGATATGGCCGCCGTGCATCCACATGATGCCGCCGACCGCCATGATCAGCGCCGAAAACGATCCGACCAGCGGCCAGATGCTCGGCGGCAGGATGTGGTAATCATGGTTCTTGGCGCCGGCCATCGGTACTCCCCTATTTTCTTTGGCGTCGTTCTAGCTGGCTGTTTTCGCAGAATCCACCGGGTAAAACGTATAGCTGAGCGTGATCGTCTGGATATCGGCCGCGTCGGGGTCGGTCAGGATCTTCGGATCGACGAAGAAGATCACCGGCATCCGCGCGGTCTCGCCGGGTTTCAGCGTCTGCTGCGTGAAGCAGAAACACTGGATCTTGGTGAAATACTTGCCGGCCTGCGCGGGCTGGACGTTGAACGTCGCGGTGCCGGTGAGCGGCTTGTTCGACGTGTTGGTCGCGGTGAAGAACGCCATGTCGCGGGCGCCGACGTCGATCGTATCGGAGCGATTCTCGGGCACGAACTTCCACGGGAGTTTCGGGCTGACGTTGGTGTCGAAGTCGACCGTGATCTTGTGATCGACCGCGCCGGGGGCGACGAGCCCGCGCTGCGTCGTACCGTTGAGGCCGGTGACCGAGCAGAACAGCCGGTAGAGCGGCACGCTGGCCCAGGCGAGGCCGGTCATGAAACAGATGAAGAGCACCGCGAGCGCCGCAGTACGGTTGGTGCGCGACATAGCCTTCCAGCCGGCCATCAGTGTGGCATTCCCGCGCGGATCTTGGCGATCGAGATCGCGAAGACCAGGATGACGAACGCACCGAGGAGCAGCGCCATGACGCGCGCGCGACCGCGCTGGCGGCTGCGGATCAGGTCGGGATCGGGCAGGCTCATGCGAACCACCGGTCGACGACCAGCGCGCCGAACATCACGAACAGATACAGGATCGAGTATTTGAACAAGGCCTTCTCCGGTTTCATCGCATCGTCGGCGTGGGTGGTGCGTCTCGAGACGCGGACGGCGAGCAGCGCGAACCAGCCGGTCAGCAGGACCGCGGCAATGCCGTAGATCGCACCCGTGAGCCCGAGCGGCCAGGGCAGGATCGCGACCGCTGCCATCGGGATCGTGTAGAGCCCGATCTGCGTCCGCGTGGTCCGCTCGCCTGACACGACGGGGAGCATCGGCACGCCCGCGGCGGCGTAATCGCTCTTCATGAACAGCGCGAGCGCCCAAAAATGCGGCGGCGTCCAGAGGAACACGAACAGGAACAACAGGACGGGGAGCAACGCGATGTCGCCGGTCGCCGCAGCCCAGCCGATCAGCGGCGGGAACGCGCCCGCGGCACCACCGATGACGATGTTCTGCGGCGTGCGGCGCTTGAGCCAGACGGTGTAGACCAGCACGTAGAACAGGATCGAAACCGTGAGGATCGCGGCCGCGACCAGGTTGACCGCGATACCCATGAACAGCACCGAGAATGCGCCGAGCCCGACGCCGAAATGGAGTGCCGCCTGACGGTCCATGCGGCCATCGGGCAGCGGGCGCTTCTGCGTGCGGCGCATGACCGCGTCGATGTCCGACTCGTACCATTGGTTGAGTGCTCCCGCAGCGCCCGCGCCGAGCGCGATGCAGAGGATCGCGGTGAAGCCGATCACAGGGTGCACGCCGACGGGGGCTGCGAGCATGCCGCAGAGACCGGTGAAGACGACGAGCGTCATCACGCGCGGCTTGGTCAGCGCCAGGAAATCGCGCCAATGCGCCGGTGGCAGGAGGGGAGTTGCGGGAGTCATGGTTCGGGTACGCTATACGCGTTGAAAGGCTTGGGGGAAAGCGGCGTGGCTTGGTGGCGTGAGGAGCGGCCGCTTTCCACGACCGTCACCCCAGCGAAAGCTGGGGTCTCCCGCGTTGTGCGTGACGGGAATCTCAAGATGAGACCCCAGCTTTCGCTCGGGTGACGGGATCAAGGCAGGGGTGCTGGCTTTTTCGCGCGCTAGCTCATGGGCTCGCTCGCTGCTCTTTAACCCGACAGCCCACTAGCACGACCCTGCCAGATCGGCGAGCGGTCGACCCATTCCCACCGTCATCCTGACGAAAGTCAGGACCCAGAGCCATGGAGGGAGACGCTTTTGACCCTGGGTCCTGACTTTCGTCAGGATGACGTGGCGCGGCGGGGGAGCGTTCGAGTGTCGACGCCAGCGGGTACTGCCTTATCCAACGAGAAACGCCCCGGGTTTCCCCGAGGCGTTCTCTTGCTTGGCTGGCCCCGACACGGAAGCAAGTCCCGTGTCGTCGGACGCGGCGTTGCCGCACCGGCCGGGCGGGGGCCTGATGGCCCTGTTCCGCCTCAGTCGATCTTCGGCAGCGTCTCGAACTGATGGTACGGCGGCGGCGAGGAGATCGTCCACTCCAGCGTCGTCGCGCCGTCGCCCCAAGGATTGTCACCGGCCGGCTTGCCCGCGACCAGCGACCAGATGAGGTTGACGAAGAACACCACCATGCCAGCGGCCATGATCATGTAGCCGACCGAGGCGACCGTGTTCCAATGCTCGTACTGCGGCGTGTAGTCCGGAATACGGCGTGGCATGCCCTGGAGACCCAGGAAATGCATCGGGAAGAACATCACGTTCACGCCGACGAAGAACACCCAGAAGTGCAACTGGCCGAGGAACTCGTTGTACATCTTGCCGGTCATCTTCGGGAACCAGTAGTAGAACCCGGCGAACAGCGAGAAGACCGCACCCAGCGACAGCACGTAGTGGAAATGCGCCACCACATAGTAGGTGTCCTGCATGTAGTCGTCGATGCCGCCATTCGCGAGCACGACGCCGGTCACGCCGCCGACGGTGAACATGAAGATGAACCCGATCGACCACACCATCGGTGTCTTGAAGGTGAGCGAGCCGCCCCACATCGTCGCGATCCACGAGAAGATCTTGATGCCGGTCGGCACCGCGATGACCATCGTCGCCGCGGTAAAGTACATCTTGGTGTTCACGCTGAGGCCGGTGGTGAACATGTGATGCGCCCACACGACGAACCCGACCACGCCGATCGCGACCATCGCATACGCCATGCCGAGATAGCCGAAGACCGGCTTGCGGCTGAACGTCGAGATGATCTGGCTGACGATGCCGAACCCCGGCAGGATCATGATGTAGACTTCGGGATGGCCGAAGAACCAGAACAGATGCTGGTACAGGACGGGATCGCCGCCGCCGGCCGGATCGAAGAAGGTCGTGCCGAAGTTGCGATCGGTCAGCAGCATCGTGATCGCGGCGGCCAGCACTGGGAGTGCCAGCAGGAGCAGGAACGCGGTGACAAGCATCGACCACACGAACAGCGGCATCTTGTGCAGCGTCATGCCCGGCGCTCGCATGTTGAAGATCGTCGTGATGAAGTTGATCGCGCCGAGGATCGACGACGCACCCGCGAGATGGAGCGCGAGGATCGCCATGTCGGTCGACGGCCCGGGCTCGCCGTAGGTCGAGAGCGGCGCGTAGAGCGTCCAGCCATTACCCGCGCCACCGAAGAACGGCGAGGCCAGCAGCAGCGTGAAGGCGGGGATCAGCAGCCAGAACGACACGTTGTTCATTCGCGGGAACGCCATGTCGGGCGCACCGATCATGATCGGCACGAACCAGTTGCCGAAGCCACCAACCATCGCCGGCATGACCATGAAGAACACCATGATCAGGCCGTGCGCGGTGATCAGCACGTTCCAGAGATGGAGCGATTCGTCGAGGCTGGCGGGGCCGCCGTGGAGCATGCTCGCCCAGCCCTGGAGATACTGGATGCCGGGATGCGCCAGTTCGGCGCGCATGAGCCCCGAGACCGAGCCGCCGATGATCCCCGCGACGATCGCGAAGATCAGGTACAGCGTGCCGATGTCCTTGTGGTTGGTCGACATGAACCAACGCGCGAAGAAGCCCGGCTTGTGATCGGTATCGTGATGATGGTCGTGCGCTTCGTGGGACACGAAGGCCGACGGGGTGAGAGCGGTGTCGGTCATCTTACTGTCCCGCGTTGCCGGCGCCGGCCGGGTTTGAGGTGGCGCCCTGCGTCGTCGCAGGGGCTGCGGTGGTCACATTTTCCACGGGGCCGGTGGCGTTGGCGGTCTCCGCGGCCTCCTCGACCTTCGCCGCGGAGCCGTCGGCGCCGGGCTGTGGGATGACCTTGTCGGATGCCTTGCCGGGGGTCGGCATCGTGCCGCCCTTGGCCTTGACCCATGCTGCGTATTCGGCGGGCGGAACCGCCTCGACCGCGATCGGCATATAGCCGTGGCGCGCGCCGCAAAGCTCCGAGCACTGGCCGAAATACAGGCCGGGCTTTTCGATCGTGAAGCTGGTCTCGTTCAGGCGGCCGGGGATCGCGTCGAGCTTGATCCAGAATGCCGGGACCGCCCAGCTGTGGATCACGTCGTTCGAGGTCGTGATCAGGCGGATCGGTACGCCGACGGGGAGGACGATGCGGTTGTCGGTAGCGAGCAACTTGGGGCCGTCGGCATCGGTACGCGGGCGCTCGCCGGCGGCGACGTCAGCCTTTTCCTTCAGCATGTTGGCGGTGATCTCGAAGCCGCCATTGTCCGGATACTGGTAGGTCCAATACCATTGGTTGCCGATCGCCTTCAGCGTGACGGCTCCCGAGGGCGCCGGCTTGAACTGCGCTTGCAGCAGACCGATCGAGGGGACTGCGATCAGCACGAGGATCACGACCGGCGCGAGCGTCCAGATGATCTCGATGAAGGTGTTGTGGCTGGTCTTCGACGCGACCGGGTTGCGTGCCTTGCGGTAGCGGAACGAGACCCAGAACAGCAGCGCGAGGACGAACAGCGAGATGATCGTGATCGTCGGCACCAGGATCGAATTGTGCATCCAGTGCGCGAACTGGCCGTTCTTGGTGACCTGCGGCTGGAGCCCGAACAGCCCATCGGTCGGCTGGCCGATCATCGGCTTGACCGCCATCGCGGGGGCGCCGTCCATCGCCAGCTCGGGGCTGGATGGGTTGGCGGTCGGGGTCGCGGCTGCCGTGGTCGGCGCGGTGTTCGACACGCCACCCGGCGCCGCAGCGGCCTGCGGTGTTGGCGTTGCCGTAGCTGCTGGCTGGGCCGCATGCCCGGCGACACCACCGAGACTCGCCAGTGCGAGCCCCGCTGCTATCGCAAATCCTCTCATCCCCATCTTGCGCATCGTTATTCTTGACCCCGGTTTATAGCGAACCCGAATTCACGGACGCGCGGATGTCTGCTTATGATTTGGGAAGAGCTATACCCAGCGGGGGGCTCGCCTCAAGCATTGTCTGGTATGGGCCCTTCAGGCGGCCGTACTAACCGCCCGTCATCCTGACGAAAGTCAGGACCCAGAGCCACAGGGGGCGGCGTTCGTGATCCTGGGTCCTGACTTTCGTCAGGATGACGGAAGAGGGGCGGGGTGCAATGAAACGCAGGATAACGGTGAGCCGCCGGTTCTCGTTGCACGCAGTTTCGCGCGCTCGTATCAGCGCGGGCAGACCATTTGGAGCGATGACCCGCGATGACCGAAGACGACGTGCTCGCCGAATTTCGCGCTGCCGAAGCGTTGCTCGAAGGGCATTTCATCCTGTCCTCGGGCCTGCGCAGTTCGCGCTACCTGCAATGCGCGCGGGTGTTGATGGATCCCGCCCGTGGCGCTCGGTTGTCGGAAGCGCTGGTGGCGTCGATCCCGGCCGAGTTGCGTGCGCAGATCGATATCGTCGTCTCGCCCGCAATGGGCGGCGTGATCGCCGGCCACGAAATGGGCCGCGCGCTGGGTGTCGAGGCGGTATTTCTCGAGCGGCCCGACGGCGTGTTCGAACTGCGCCGCGGGTTCCGGCTCGCGCCGGGCCAGCGCGTGCTGATGATGGAGGACGTCGTCACCACCGGGCTGTCGTCGCGCGAGGCGATCGCGGCGATCGGGCGCGCGGGCGGCGTGACGGTCGCGGCGGCGGCCTTGGTCGATCGCTCGAACGGGACGGCGGACCTAGGCGTGCCGTTCTTCCCGCTGATTCGGCTCGACGTGCCGACCTACCCGGCGGACGCGTTGCCGCGCGAACTGGCGGCGATCCCGGCGATCAAGCCCGGCAGCAGGGCTGCGGCATGAGCCGGGACCTGCGCCTTGGGGTGAACATCGATCACGTCGCGACGGTGCGCAATGCGCGGGGGCGGGGTATCCCGATCCGGTGCGCGCCGCGTTGGTCGCGGCGGCGGCGGGGGCGGACGGGATCACCGCGCATCTGCGCGAGGATCGCCGGCACATCACCGACGACGACATCGCGCGGTTGTCGGCGGAGCTGGCCATTCCGCTCAACCTGGAGATGGCGGCGACCGACGAGATGCTCGGCATCGCGCTCCGCCACAAGCCGCATGCCGCGTGCATCGTGCCGGAAAAGCGCGAGGAACTGACGACTGAGGGCGGGCTCGACGTCGCCGGGCATTACGATCGGATGGCGCGGCTGGTCGACGCGCTGGCGGGGGCGGGCATCCGCGTGTCGCTGTTCATCGAACCGGACGCGCGGCAGATCGAGGCGGCGGTGCGGCTCAAGGTGCCGGTCATCGAACTGCATACCGGATTGTATGCGGAACTGTCGGGCGAGGCGCGGACGGTGGAGTTGCGGCGGCTGACAGACGCGGCGGCGCTGGCGGCGAAGAACGGCATCGAGGTGCACGCGGGGCATGGGCTGACCTACGACAACGTCGCGCCGATCGCGGCTATCCGGCAGGTTCGGGAGCTGAATATCGGTCACTTCCTTGTCGGGGAAGCTTTGTTCGTCGGGCTTGGCGAGGCGGTTCGGCTGATGCGCGAGGCTATGGATGCGGCGCGGTAGTAAGGCAGTTTTGTTCGCGCAGAGGCGCAGAGGCGCGGAGCAGAAGAGGGGCTAGCCCGTGGCTGGATTCTCTCGCTGCCTCACTCGATCTTGCCGCCCTTGCGGCCCTCATACTCTCCGCGCCTCTGCGCCTCTGCGCGCAAATCTAATTTTGTCTTCCGACTCCAGGCCGTATCATGATCATCGGGCTCGGGTCCGACCTGTGTAACATCGAGCGGATCGCGGCGTCGATCGAGCGGTTCGGGGATCGGTTCGAGCAGCGCGTGTTTACCGATGTCGAACGGGCGAAAGCGGCGCGGCGGCCCTTTACCAAGGCGGGCACGCTGGCGAAGCGGTTCGCTGCCAAGGAGGCGTTTTCCAAGGCCGTCGGCACCGGGTTTCGCGCAGGTGTGTTCATGCGCGACATCGGCGTGGTCAACGCGCCCAGCGGCGCGCCGACATTGGCGTTGACCGGGGCGCCAAAGCGAGGCTTGACGCGTTGACCCCCGAAGGCCACGCCGCGCGCGTGCATTTGACGATGACCGATGATCATCCGTGGGCGCAGGCCTTCGTGATCATCGAAGCTATACCTCTGATATCCCCGGACATGCGCCAGGATACGAATCGATGAAGGACGCGGCGTTGGACGGCAACGAGTTCCAGGAAAAGCCCCTCGCGCAGACCTCGGCGGTCGATCCCGCGCCCTCGGTCACCACGACCCCCGAAACGACCCGCCGCCGCGGCACCGATTGGTGGGGCGAGGTGAAGGGGATATTCTGGCTGATCCTGGTCGTGCTCGGCTTCCACAGCTTCATCGCCAAGCCCTTCTATATCCCTAGCGAATCGATGCTCCCGGGCCTCCGCATCGGTGACCGGCTGGTGGTGACCAAGTTCGCGTATGGCTGGTCGTTCGTGTCGCCGACGATTCCCGACCCGATCGCGATCTTCAAGGGCGTCGTGCTGCGTCAGCAGGAAGAGAGCTGGAGCGTGCAATTGCCGTTCATCCACGGCCGCCTGTTCGGCTCGCTGCCGACGCGCGGCGACGTGGTGATCGTGACGCCGCCGGGGACGCACAACGACTATATCAAGCGCGTCATCGGGCTGCCCGGCGACAGACTGGCCGTGCGCGGCGGGATCGTGTTCCTGAACGGCGTCGCGGTGAAGCGCGGCCCCTTGCACGACACGTTGATCCCGGTCGACACCAACAGCCCGTGCAGCGAGATCGACTATCCCGGCGCGCGCGAGACGCTGCCCGACGGTCGCGAGATGTGCCGCCTGCCGACCTATACCGAAACGCTGCCCAACGGCCGCCGTTACGAGACGATCGATCTGGAATCGGACAGCCAAGGCGACAATTTCGCGGAGATCACGATTCCCGCGAACCACGTCTTCCTGATGGGCGACAACCGCGATCGCTCGGCCGACAGCCGGTTCGCGCTGAGCCAGCTGGGGCTCGGCGGGCCGGTGCCGTACGAGAATCTCGGCGGCCGTGCGGAGTTCATCACCTTCAGCCTCGACGGCGATGCGACGTTCAATCCGCTGAGCTGGTGGAGTTCGCTGCGCCCGGATCGCTCGGGCACCTCGCTCCATCCCGCCAAGGCGAACTGAGATGGCCGAGACGATGACCGTCGACGAACTGAGCCCGGTCGAGATGCGCGATCCGTTCCTGCGCAAGGAACTGAAGCGCGCGATGATCTGGCTGGGCTTGGCCTGCGTAATCGCGTTGCTGATCGTGCTGGTGCAGCCGTTGCTGATCATCTTTGCCGGTGTCGTGTTCGCGGCGTTGCTCGATGGCGGCGTGCGGCTGCTCGGGCGGGTGCTGCCGATCGGGCGCGGCTGGCGGTTGCTGATCGTCGTGCTGCTGACGTTCGCGTTCCTGGTCGGGACGTTCATCCTTACGGGCGTGCAGGTGACCGAGCAGGTTATGCAGCTCCGCTCGACGCTCGAATCGCAGGCCAATCGCTTCACCAGCTATCTGACGTCGCAGGGGCTGATGCCGGGGGCGTCTGACGTCAACGGAATCGTCAAGCAGGCGCTGGGCTCGGTCGGGCGGGTGACGTCGTGGGTCGGCAGCGCGATCGGTGCGATCACCAGCATGTTCATGATCCTGATCCTCGGGCTGTTTATCGCGATGGACCCCGGCACCTATTCGCGCGGGCTCCAGTGGATGGTGCCGGTTGACCTGCGCCCCGAGTTCGCCAGGACCTTGCTCAAGATGGGGGCGACGTTGCGGCGGCTGCTCGCCGGGCGTCTACTCGGGATGGCGGTCGAGGGTGTCGCGAGCGGCATCGCGCTGGCGGTAGGTGGCGTGCCGATGGCGATGCTGCTCGGCATCATCGCGGGCATCCTCGCGTTCATCCCGAACGTCGGTGCGATCGTGACCGGCGTCCTGATGGTCGCGGTCGGGTTCAGCGCGGGCGTGGACACGGGGTATTGGGCGATCGGGACGTATTTGATCGTGCAGACGATCGACGGCTATGTGATCGTGCCGATGGTCGCCAAGCGCACGGTGGACCTGCCGCCGGCGCTGACTTTGGGCGCGCAGATCATGGCGAGCGCGCTGTTCGGGATTCTTGGGTTGGCGCTGGCCGATCCGATGACCGCGATGATCAAGACCGCGCTCGAGCGGCGGTCGGAGCGGGAAGAGGAAAAGGCCGAGTCGGGTGAGGGTGAGGCTACGGCCTGATCCAGTTTAGCGCGCCCTCCAACCTAATCCGAGTCCAAGCTCCCATTCCGTCATCCCCGCGGACGCAGGGACCCATACTGGCAAACCTCGGAGGATATGGGTCCCCGCTTCCGCGGGGATGACGGAAGGTAGGGGCCGGACCGCCAATGAGGCGGGGAAGACGTAAGGCGCTACCGCCTTACCAATTGGTCGTAGAGCGCGAGATAGCGGTCGGCCGAGTCCGCACCGGGCTGCGGGACCGGTTCCGGCCGTTGCGCAGAGGGCGCCAGCCATGCATCCAACGCTGCGATCAGCCCGGCCGCATCGTCCCGCGCAACGATCGTACCGCGATCCGCGCGGTCGATGATCTCCGCCACCGCAGCGCTCGAATCGGTCGAAACCACCGGCGTTCCAACCGACAGCGCCTCACGCAACACGCCGGGCACACCTTCATAGTCCGAGGTCAGCACGACCACCTGCGCGCGGGCCATCACCGGCAGCGGGTCGGTGCTGTGCCCGAGCAAGCGAACACGGTCCCCCAAACCCAGCGCGCGAATCTGCGTTTCGAGCGCCCCCCGCTCGTCGCCTTCGCCGAGGATCATCAGCGGGATGGTCCGGTCCACCAGCAGCGGAAGCGCGGCGATCAGGCGGTCCCAGCGTTTCTGCGGTTCGAGCCGCCCCACGCCGAGGATGTAGCGCGCGGGCAAATCCGGCGTCTCCCCCGGGATCGGCACCGCCGGCGGGTTCGGGATGATGCTCGTGCGGCCGACCATGCGCGTCGCCCGCGCCGCCTCGTCCGCCGTTGCCGGAGTCATCGCGACGAGGTGATCCAGGAAGCTGCCATGGCGCGCGAGCCAGAGCTGGTGCGCCGCGTGCATCAGCCGGCCGTGATCGGCGCGCGCAGGGGCATTGGACATCTTGGCGACGATCGGCGGGCAAGCCTTGCCGAGCCGAAGCCGGGTCCACGCCGCGATGCCGGTATAGAAATTGCCCGGGCAGAAGATCACGTCCGGGACGAGCTGTCGCACGACCTTGGGTAACGCCAGCAACCGCGAGGGTGAAACGATCTCAAGCCCCTCCGGCAGTTCCGCCGCCAGCGGCCCGGCAATATCCTCGATCGCCAGCGTCACGCGCCGCCCCGCCGCCAGCCAGCCGCGCGCGAGCCGCAGCTGCGCGCGCTCGACCCCGCCGCCGCGCAGATCCTCGGCATAGGTCAGGATGTGCCGGGCGAGCGGCGGCGGGGACGTCACTGAAATATGGCGGTCATCATAATGCGCGATTGGTAGAGCGGAGATCGCGACCGAATGAAACCGACTTTGCGTGCACGCGTGCCGACGGGCGGCTATTGGGCCGATCGAGGGGCGACGGAATGGCTTGAGGACCGGCGATTGAACACGCGTGCGAACACTGCCGATACCGAGGGCTATGCCGATATCGCCCGTGCCGGCCTGGAGCCGCTGAAGACGATCGGCAGCCGCTGGCCGGCGATCATCGGCGCGGTTCTCACGCTGGCGATGATCGCCGGGCTGGGACGCGAATTGCTGGGGCATGGGCTGGCGGGACTCACGCGCTCGGTGCCGAGCGATCCGCGCTTCTATCTGTGTTTTGCGCTGCTCTACATGTCGCCGCCGACCGGGGATTACGTCATCTTCCGCCGCCTGTGGGGCATCCCTCTCGGCGGCCTCGTCGCGCTGATCAAGAAGCGGATCGCGAACGAGGTCGTGTTCGGATACTCCGGCGACGCGTATTTCTATGCCTGGGCGCGGGCGAAGGCGCGGATGGTGGCGTCGCCGTTCGGTGCAGTGAAGGACGTCACGATCCTGTCGGCGATCGCGGGCAACGCGGTGACATTGCTGCTGGTGGCGATCGCCTTGCCGCTCGGCCGGCATCTGCTGACGCACGACCAGTTCCGGACGGTGCTGGCATCGGCGGGCGTGACGTTGGCAATTTCGTTGCCGTTCCTGATCTTCTCGCGCCGCGTATTCTCGTTGCCGAGGGCGAAGCTGTGGTGGGTGTTCGGGATCCACTGTATCCGGCTGCTGTGCGGATCGGTGCTGATCGCGTTCGCGTGGCATTTCGCATTGCCGGGCGTGCCGATGGGGATGTGGCTGTTCCTCGCCGCCGGACGCCTGCTCGTATCGCGCCTGCCGCTGGTGCCGAACAAGGACCTGTTGTTCGCCAATATCGCGATCCTGTTGATCGGGCAGGATCAGGCGCTGTCGGAATTGATCGCGTTTACGGCGGCGGCGACCTTGCTGGTGCATGTCGGGCTGATCGTGCTGTTCGGCATCCACGCGGCACTCGATCGGTTTCGTGCATGATTCGGTATGGGTTGGCTCTGGTTGCTTCGGTCGTTTCGGGGGGATCGGCGGGCGCGCAGGTTCTGGGCAGCGATGCGGCGGCGTGCCGGCCGGGGGAAGGGCCGGCGATAGCGGTCGAGATCACCGGGCTGAAAAATCACACGGGAGAGTTGAAGTTGGAACTCTATCCGGGCGAGGAAGCGGATTTTCTCGAGGACGACCGCGTGCTGCTCGCGGCGGGCAAAACGTTTCGGCGGGTCGTGGTGCCGACGCCGCCGACCGGGTCGCCGATCCTGTGCATCCGGGCGCCGCGGCCGGGCCGCTATGCGCTGTTGCTGACGCATAATCGCGACGGGAAGAACAAGTTCAGCTTCTGGTCGGATGGCGCCGGATTTGCGAGCAATGCAAAGCTCGGGCGGTCGCGGCCCAAGGTCGAGCAGGCGCTGGTCGAAGTCGGCGCGGGCGTCACGTCGGTGCGGATTACCGTGCAGTATCTGCGCGGGCTCGGCGGGTTCGGGCCTGTCACGCCATGAGAATGATCCCGTGAGAATCGTCGACGTCAACGAGTTCTACTCGCCGACCGGCGGCGGCGTGCGGACCTATGTCGATCGGAAGATGGGGATCATGGCCGACATGGGCCATGAGTTGATCGTCGTTGCGCCGGGCAAGGAGAACCGCGTCGAGGAACGGCCGGGCGGCGGGCAGATCCTCTACCTCAAGTCGCCGGGCATGCCATTCGATCGTAATTACGGGTTGTTCTGGGACCGGGCGGCGATCCACCGCGTGCTCGACGATCTCGATCCGGACGTGGTCGAGTGCTGCTCGCCGTGGCGGCCCGCATGGTTCGTCGGCGACTGGCAGGGCCGCGCGGTGAAGTCGTTCTTCATGCACAACGACAATATCGCCGCCTATGCGCAGCGCTGGTTCGCGGGGGTGGCCAGCCATGACCAGATCGAGCGCGGGTTCGCCTGGTATTCTCGGTACATGAACCGCTTCCTCGAGAAATACGACGTCGTCGTCACCAACGGCCCGGCGCTGGAAAAGCGATTGCGCGCGCGAGGGGTGCGGATCGATGCGGCGATGCCGCTGGGGATCGAGCGCGGGCATTTCTCGCCGGAGCTGCGCGATACGCGGTTGCGCGGGGCGTTGCTGCAGCAGTGCGGGTTGCCGGAGGACGGCATGCTGCTGCTCGGGCTTGGTCGGCATCACGGCGAGAAACGCTGGCCCTTGGTGGTCGATGCAGTGGCGCGGGCGGGAGCGACTTTGCCGGTTGGGCTGGTCCTGATCGGTGCGGGTGCGCAGACCAAGGCGATTCAGCGGCGGATCGGCGGGTCGCCGCATATCCGGATGTTCGCGCCGGTCTATGATCGCGAGCGGCTCGCGCGGATCATGGCGAGCTGCGATGCGTTGATCCACGGGTCGGAGGCGGAGCCGTTCGGCCTGGTCGCGTCGGAGGCGATGGCATCGGGCCTGCCGCTGATCGTGCCGGATACGGGCGGGTGCGCGGAAGTCGCGGACCACCATGCGAGCGAGCTTTACGCGGCGCGCGATGCGGAGAGTGCGGCGGCGGCGATCGGGCGGTTGTTCGCGCGCGACCCCGCGTTGCTGCGGCGCGCGGCGGCGGTGGCGGCGCGGCACGTCCGCAGCGACCGCGAGCATGCGGTCGAGCTCATGGACTATTATGCGGGGCTGGTCGCGGCGAAGCAGGCGCGCGGGCTGGCGGCGTGAACGCGGTGAAGCGCGTGCCGGGGATCGGGATCGGCTCGTAACCGGCGTCGCGTGCGGCGGTGGCGAGGGCTTTGTCGAGGCTGGCATCGCCGCTTGTCGCGGGGCCTTCGCCTCCGGTTAGGATCGTCGATCCGTCGAGTTTCATGCGCGCTCGCGAGATCAGGTGGAGCGCGTGTTCTTGAGTTGCGACGAGCAGCTTGGTGCTGCGGAAATAGAAGGGGCCGGTCGCGAAGGCGGGATCAGGCTGGCGGTTCGCTGCAGGGAGGATTTGTGGGGATAGCGTCGCGATCGGTCCTGCGAGTCCGTGTTGGTCGAGGACGCGGCCGACCGCTCGGCCTTCGCGGAGGGCCTGTGTGAGCGACAGGCCATCCGAATCTGCCAGCGCTGCGATGGAGGGGGCGATGCTGGCGGCGGCGAATACGGCGAACGCGATTCGCCACGCGCGGCTTGGGGGCGGGATCAGCGATAGGCGGACGAACAGGGCTGGCAGGGCTGGGAGGAGATATTGCCGCCAGGTTGGAAACGGCAGGAGTGCGGCGATCAGGCCGGCGAGGATCAGCCAGTCGAGCAGGTCTACCGTGCGGCGGCGCCATGCGTCGCGCGCGACCAGCGCGAGCGCGGGCAGGGCTGCGCCGAGCGCGAGGAACTTGAGCGTGTCGATTGCTTTTGCGGAAAGCGACATCTTCCACGGGCGCAGCGCGTAATATTCGGCGGGGCCGCGCGCCGGGAAGGTGAAAGTGCCGAACACGAAACCGGCCGGGCTGGTGGCATAGGTCCAGGCGACGAAGGCGATAACCGGGAGCGTGCCGAGCAGGACCGCGGCGGGGCGATGGCGGCGGTCGACCAGCGCGTAGAGGCCGTAGGCGAGCGCGGGAAACGCATAGGAGATCTTCGCGGCGGCGGCGCTGGCGAGGAGGAGGCCGGCGAGCGCGGCGGTTTTGCGCGTGGTGGCGGGGCGGACGATCAGGGGGAGGGCTGCGGCGAGCAGGGCTGCGGGGAGCGCGTCGTTACGAGCTGTGCCGATGCTGAAGAGGAGGATGTCGCAGGTTGCGAACAGCGCGGCGCAGGTCAGGGCAGCTTTGGGTTTGGCGCCGAGGGTGCGGGCGGCGGTGTGGACACAGGCTATCGTTGCGATGCCGAGCAGGGCGTTGAGGATGCGTAGGGCTGGCCAGGTCCAGCTGCCGGCTAGAAATGCGACGGGCGCGAAGAGATAGGGTTGGAGAGGGGTCTGTAGGTACGCGAAGTCCCGGTAGGGGAGGAGGCCGTGGGCGGTCAGCGCGGCGGCGGCGACGTATTGGCTTTCGTCGTGGTCTACCGGGCGGAGAAGGGCGAGGGTGGTGAAGAGGATCGCCAACGCTGCCAGCATCAGAAGTATGTTCACCCGCAAAGGCGGGTGCCCAGTCTGGGCACCCGCCTTTGCGGGTGAACAATTTTGGGGAGTGCTTCGGCTCGTCATTCGGCCCCACCCCGGCGGAGGCCGGGGCCCAGTTGGGGGACGGTGATGATTAGCGATCGCGCTCCGTTACCCCGGCCTTCCCAACTGGGCCCCGGCCTTCGCCGGGGAGGTGGCGTGTGGGCCACGAGTCAGGCTTTTACCGCGGTCAGGAAGTAATCGAGGCTCGTCGAGTCACTCAGTGTGAAGCCAGTCGCGGGCGAGAAGCTCAGCCCCCGCGTATCCGTCACGCGGAGACCCGCGTCTTTCAGCAGCGCGGTCAGTTCCTCGGGCGTCAGGAACTTGTTCCAGTCATGCGTACCCTTTGGAATAACCCCAGCACCCTCCGCCACCGTGATCATCGCGAGCCGCGACAACGGCGTCCGGTTGGGCGTCGAAAGAATCAGCAACCCGCCCTCCGCCAACGTCCGCGCGAGACCGCGCACGAAGCCGGCAGGGTCACTGACATGCTCGATCACCTCAAGGCTGGTGACGAGGTCGAACTGCCCGACCAGTCCCTCGACGCCCCCCGCGCGGTAGTCGATCGCCAAGCCGCTCTGCGCCGCGTGGATCTCCGCGACCGCGATATTCTCGGGTGCCGCATCGATCCCCGTAACCTCTGCACCGAGCCGGGCGAGCGGTTCACACAGCAACCCCGCGCCGCAACCGACATCGAGCGCTGTCTTCCCCTCCAGCGGGGTGAAGGTCGAACCATCCCCCCAATGCGCGTCGACCTGCTCGCGAATATAGCGCAACCTCGGCGGGTTGAGCTTGTGGAGCGGCGCGGACGAGCCTTTAGGATCCCACCAGTCCTTCGCCATCGTGCCGAAATGCGCGGCCTCGCGCGGATCGATTGTTGCGCCGTTTACGGTGTCACTTGCCAGTATCATGCGCGCTACCTATCAGGGCCGCCGCTTCGACCCAAAGGGATTTGCGCTGCCAATGGCCCGTATCGTGATGAAATTCGGCGGGACGTCGATGGCTGGGATCGAGCGTATCCGCAACGTCGCCGCGCGCGTGAAGCGCGAAGTCGACGCCGGCAACCAGGTCGCCGTCGTCGTCTCCGCGATGGCCGGCGAGACCGATCGGCTGGTCGGCTTCTGCCGCGAGGCGTCGTCGCTGTACGACGCGAAGGAATATGACGTCGTCGTCTCGGCCGGCGAGCAGATCACGAGCGGCCTGCTCGCGATCGCGCTCCAGGCGGCGGGCTGCAAGGCGCGTTCGTGGCTTGGCTGGCAGTTGCCGATCAACACGTCCGACGCGCACGGATCGGCGCGGATCGGCGAGATCGATACGGCCGCGCTCGATGCGAGCCTCGCCGACGGTGTCGTCGCCGTGATCCCCGGTTTCCAGGGCGTCGCGGACGGCCAGCGCGTCACGACGCTCGGTCGCGGCGGCTCGGATACGTCGGCGGTGGCGATGGCAGCGGCGATGAAGGCCGACCGCTGCGACATCTATACCGACGTCGACGGCGTCTACACGACCGACCCCCGGATCGTGCCGCGCGCGCGGAAGCTGAGCAAGGTCACGTACGAAGAGATGCTGGAACTCGCCAGCGTCGGTGCCAAGGTGTTGCAGACGCGCTCTGTCGGCCTGGCGATGAAAGAGAATGTGCGCGTGCGCGTATTGTCCTCGTTCGAGGATGGCGACACCAATGACGGACACCGCGGCACGTTGATCGTGGGCGAAGAGGAAATCGACGATATGGAACGCCAGCTCATCACCGGCATCGCGCACGACAAGAACGAGGCGAAGATCACCCTGACGCAGGTCAGCGATCGGCCCGGCTCGGTCGCGGCGATCTTCGCGCCGCTCGCGGATGCCGGGATCAACGTCGACATGATCGTGCAGAACGTCGCGCATTCGACCGGCTCGACCGACGTGACGTTCACGGTGCCGGCGGCCGATCTGGCGCGCTCGCTCGACGTGCTCGACAAGGCGAAGGACGCGATCGGCTATGCGACGATCGTTCACGACACGCGCGTCGCCAAGGTCTCCGTGGTCGGCGTCGGCATGCGCAGCCACGCGGGCGTCGCCTCGACGATGTTCACGACGCTCGGCGAACGCGGGATCAACATCCAGGCGATCGCGACGTCGGAGATCAAGGTCAGCGTGCTGATCGAAGAGGATTATACCGAGCTGGCGGTGCGTGTTCTGCACACGGCTTACGGGCTTGATGCTGAGGATGCGGCTTGAGTCACAACCCCGTCCTCGACGTGGTCACCCCAGCCCGAGGCGTCACCGCAACTCACGCCGTCATCCCCACCCGTGCCGTCACCCCAGCGAAAGCTGGGGTCTCCCGCGGCAAGGGCGCACGCTATCACCGGGAGATCCCAGCTTTCGCTGGAATGACGGACGTTGTTGCGTTGACGGACGTGGTTGTGATGACGGATGTGGTTACGAAGATGCGCAAGATTGCGACGACGGGGATGGATGCATGACGATCGGTACTGAGCGGCTGGCCCGCCGGATGGCGCGTGGCGCCGCATTTCTGGGCAGCGAGGTCGCGATTCTCGGCGGCGCGATGTCCTGGGTGAGCGAGCGTCATCTCGTCTCGGCGATCTCGAACGCGGGCGGGTTCGGCGTGATCGCGTGCGGGGCGATGACGCCCGCGCTGCTCGATACCGAGATCGCCGCGACCAAGGCTCTCACGACCAAGCGTTTCGGCGTGAACCTGATCACGATGCACCCCGACCTGTTCGAGCTGATCGCGGTCTGCGCCAAGCACAAGGTCGGACATGTCGTGCTCGCCGGTGGCCTGCCGCCCAAGGGCAGCATTGAGGCGATCAAGGAAACCGGCGCGAAACTGATCGCGTTCTCGCCCGCGCTGGCGCTCGCGAAGAAGCTGATCCGCAGCGGCGTCGATGCGCTGGTGATCGAGGGGATGGAGGCCGGCGGCCATATCGGTCCGGTCTCGACCAGCGTGCTGGCGCAGGAGATGCTGCCCGAGATCGCCGAACAGGTGCCGGTGTTCGTTGCGGGCGGGATCGGTCGCGGCGAGGCGATCGCGGGGTATCTCGACATGGGTGCGGCGGGCGTCCAGCTCGGCACGCTGTTCGTGTGCGCGACCGAATCGATCGCGCATGCCAATTTCAAGAAGGCGTTCATCCGCGCGTCGGCGCGCGATGCGATCGCCAGCGTGCAGATCGATGCGCGGCTTCCGGTCATTCCGGTGCGCGCGCTGAAGAACGCGTCGAGCGAGTTGTTCACGGCGAAGCAGCGCGAGGTTGCCGGGCATCTCGATGGTGGTGTCGTCGAGATGGCCGAGGCGCAGTTGCAGATCGAGCATTACTGGGCGGGCGCGCTGCGTCGTGCGGTGATCGACGGCGACGTTGAGCATGGCTCGGTGATGGCGGGCCAGTCGGTCGGCATGGTCAAGCGCGAGGAGCCGGTCGCGGACATCATCGGCGGCTTGATGGCGCAGGCGGCAGCGGCGCTCGAGGCACGCGCGGTTTGACACACTTCTGATCCTCCCCCGGCGGGGAGGTGGCAGCCCGCTTGGGCTGACGGAGGGGTGATCCGCTATCGAGAGGGCATCACCCCTCCGTCTGGCAAGCGCCAGCCACCTCCCCTTGCAGGGGAGGATTGCAGAGCACGCGTGTAATACGCTTGGTCATGCCTCGCTCCTAGACATTCATCAGCACCACCCCGGCGAAGGCCGGGGCCCAATTAGGGACGTTGCTGATCCACGTGGCGTTCCGTTACTGCTACCTTTCCAATTGGGCCCCGGCCTCCGCCGGGGTGGACCAGTCGAGCGCGACCACCCCCAACGCCGTCCCCTCTCCACTCGCCGCAAAGCGCGTACGGCTTACGTCTCGTTAACCTAATCCCGGCAAGAGTGTCCCGTCGGGGGACGTTACGAGGTGTTGTGATGAGTCGTCGGTTTGCTTTGCTGTCCGTTACCGCGCTGGGCCTGCTGGCCGGCTGCACGTCGAAGCCGCGGACCGTGGCGCAGGTCGCGCCGCCTGTGATCATGGTGCAGGTGCCCGCGCCGACGATGCCGAAGGGCGCGTCGCCGACCATCGTCATTCCGGTCGCGCTGGCCGACGGCACCTATCCCACGCCGAATCGCAACCTGACGACCTCGGCAAAGGTCTGGCATCTCCGCGCCGCGCTCAACGTCGCCGCGCTCGCCTGCCGCGGGCCGCAGGAATTAACGATCGTCGCGGGCTATAACGCGCTGCTCTCGGCCCAGAAGCCGGTGCTCGCCAAGGCCGAGGCGACCTATGCCAGCGAGTACAAGTCGGGCGGTGGCGACTGGCAGGATCGCTACGACGATCTGATGACGCGTCTGTACAACTTCTTCTCGCAGTCGCCCGCGCGCGACGAATTCTGCGCGGCGGCGCAGACGGTTCTCGCGCAGAGCACCGGTCTGACCGCCGAGGCGTTGCCCGCGTTCGCCGCTCAGAACCTGCCCGTGCTCGAGCGGCCGTTCACCGATTTCTACCGCGCGGTCGACGCGTGGCGTGGCCGCGCCGTGCGTCCGGTTCAGCCACAACTGGCCGTCTCGCGCCAATATGCGTCGAACATGACCGTGCAGACGATCACCCAGGCGCGGCTCCAGCCGATTTCGCAGCCGGTGCCGCCGGCGCAGCCCCGCTTGAAGCTGGACCCGAGCGTCTTCCAGTAATCAGGTCTTGATGGGCGATCCGATCGACCAGCTATGGCCGAACGGATCGCGCACCTGACCGTAGCGATCACCCCAGAACTGGTCGGCGACGGGCATCGTCACGATCGCGCCCGCTGCCACCGCGCGGTCCATCCAGGCATCGGTATCGTCGACCTGCAAGTGCAGCGTGATACCGGTGGGTTCGGGCTCTGCGTGCCCGCGCCATTCGGGAAACTCGTCGCACAGCATCAGCCAGCCATCGTTGATCCGCAGGCTCGCCTGCATCAGCCGGACGCCGTCCTCCGCGACGTTCGTCTCGACCAGCGTGGCGGCGAACGCGGCTTCGTAGAACGCCAGCGCTTCGCGGCCGCGCTTTTCGCGGATGATGAGGAACGGTGTGATTCCGCTGGTGGGACGATCGGCCATGCGAGTCTCCTGCGTTTGAAGCCGGCACGCTAGGCGCGTCGCGCGGCACCGGCCAGCGCGAACGGCGAAGGCAAAGCTTGGCTTCATGGCAAAGACTGGGTTAACAGCCGCGGGAATGGCTGAGGTTTCAGATCGTCCGGCGGAAGGCCGCTTCGAAGGGCGCGAGCACCGGTTTCCGGTGCGCGTCTATTTCGAGGACACCGATCTGTCGGGCGCGGTCTATCACGCCAATTACCTGCGCTACATGGAGCGCGCACGCTCCGACATGCTGCGGCTCGGCGGGATCGACCAGCGCGCGACGTTCGAGGCGGGCGAGGGCTCCTACGCGATCGCCAGCGTCGCCATCCGCTACGCCGCGCCGGCGAAGCTCGACGACGCCTTGCTGGTCGTCTCGCGGATACGCCGTGTCCGCTCGGCCGGGGTCACCATTCATCAAAGGGTCATGCGCGACGGGCTTGTCTTGGCCGAGGCGGACGTGGTGGCGGCATTGGTCGCTCCCAATGGCCGCCCACGCCGCCAGCCGCGCGCCTGGATCGATATCTACGAACGCCTTGTCTGGCAGGGGGAAGCATGAATCCGGTGTTGACTATGGATAGCGCGACGCTGTCGCCGATCCACTTGTTCCTCCAGGCCGACTGGGTGGTGAAGGGCGTGATGATCGGGCTGCTGCTCGCCAGCATCTGGACCTGGGCTCTGATCGTCGCGTTCTGGCGGCGGATCGGCAAGACGCGCAAGGGCATGACGCGGTTCGAGCGCGATTTCTGGAAGGCCGAGGATATCGACGTCTTCTACAAGGCGGAGGGCGAGAACGACCTGCCGTCGGCGCGCGTGTTCGCGGCCGGCGTGACCGAGTGGCGGCGCTCGACCGCGGGTGGCACGATCGACAAGAGCGGCACGCGCGAGCGGCTGGCGACGACGATGGGCGCAGCCGTCGCAGGCGAGATCGACAAGCTGTCGGATCGGCTGAACGTGCTGGCAACGGTCGGCTCGGTCGCGCCGTTCGTAGGGCTGTTCGGGACGGTCTGGGGCATCATGCGAAGCTTCACCAGCATTGCGGCGGCGCAGAACACGTCGCTCGCGGTGGTCGCGCCGGGAATCGCGGAGGCACTGTTCGCGACCGCGATCGGCCTGTTTGCGGCGATCCCCGCGGTGATCGCGTACAACCGGTTCTCGCACGGCATCAACCGGATCGAGGCGAGCCTCAACCGGTTCGCCGACGGTTTCCACACGACCCTCTCGCGCCAATTGGACGGCTCGCGATGAGCGCGACGCAGATCCTCCCCGGCACGGGGAGGGGGACCGCGACGCGCAGCGGCGTGGTGGAGGGGTTCTCCACGTCGCACGGCGTCCGTGGGACGAGGCCACCAACGTAGCGCAACGCATGACGTACGCCCCCACCACCAGCTTCGCTGGTCCCCCTCCCCGCGTGCGGGGAGGATTTTAAGTGGCGATGAACCTTCCTTCGTCGCGGGGCCGCGGTCGTCGCGCGCCGATGGCGGATATCAACGTCACGCCGCTGGTCGACGTGATGCTGGTGCTGCTGATCATCTTCATGGTGACCGCGCCGCTGATGACCGCGGGCGTACCGGTGAACCTCCCCGACGCGCGCGCGAAGGCGCTCGACCAGGAGCAGAAGCCCGTCGAGATCTCGATGGATGGCACCGGCGCGCTGTTCATCGACAAGGATCAGGTGACGGACGATGCGCTGCCGGTTCGGCTTGCCGCGATCGCCGCCAGCCGTGCGGTCGGCGACGAGCCTCAGGTGCTGCTGCGTGCGGATCGGAAGCTCGATTACGGCCGCGTGATGCGCGTGATGGGCGAACTCAACCGAGCCGGGCTGAACCGAGTCGCTCTGGTCACCGTCGAGGGTAATCAGAACTGATGGCGCTGGCCTGATGGATCGTTCGGAGAAGATCGGCCTTGGCGTTGCCGTCGTCGGGCATGTCGTGCTGTTCGGCCTGTTGTCGCTCGGCTTTCTGAGCGCGCCCGAACCGCCGAAGATCCAGCAGCAGCCGATCGACGTGAGCCTGGTGCCCGACGTCGCGCTGGAGGCGACCGCGCCGCAATCGACCGAAGCGCCCGCGCAATCGATCGCGCCGGACGAGGGCGCGCCCGAGGATGCGGCGCCGCCCGCTCCGCAAGAGGCCGAACCCGAGCCGAAGCCCGATCCGACACCGCCTGCGCCGCAGCCCAAGCCCGCGCCGCCGAAACCGGCGCCCAAGCCGCAGCCTGCACCGGAGCCCGTGGCCAAGCCGCAGCCCAAACCCAAGCCCGCGCCACCAAAGCCCGCCGCCAAGCCGGCCCCGGTCGCGAAGCCTGTCGTGAAGCCGCAGCCCAAGCCCGAAAAGGCGCCGCCGACCAAGTCTGCTCCGGCGAAGGCAGCGCCGGCAAAGGCCGCGCCGAGCAAGGCTACGGCCAAGCCGAGCACTGCGCCGGCGAAGACGTCGTCCACTACTGGCAAGACGTCGTCCGCGTCGTCGGCCAAGCCTGCGAAACCGTCCTCGACCAAGGGCAGCGGCTCGACCGCGGAGGCAAAGACCTCGCGTCCGCGTGGCTCGCGGCTCGGCGACAATTTCCTGAAGGGGCTGTCGGCCGATCCGTCGCCGAGCAAGTCGGAAGCCCCCAAGGCGGCCAAGCTCGGCGCGCAGGCGGCGGCCAACATCGGTTCGGCGATCCTGCGGCAGGTACAGCCTTGCGCCAACCGGCAGGTCACGCCTGGACCCGGCGCGGAGCGGATACGCGTGACGATCAACCTGAAGCTCAACCGCGACGGCACGCTGAAGTCGCGGCCGACGATCACCGGTCATGCCGGTGTCGACGACGACAACCGGCGCTATGTCGACCGCGTCGACGATCTGGCGATCGCGACCTTCGTCGGGTGTTCGCCGTTACGCGGTTTGCCCGACGACCTGTATGACGTGCAGAACGGCTGGAGCAATTTCAGCCTGCGCTACAAACTTCCCGGCTGAGGATGTCCGTTATGACTCGATCGATCCTGGGGTTTTCCCTTCGCGCCAGACCGTCCCGGTTGCAGGTGACCACTTGTCGCACGGTAACCACCCCGGCGAAGGCCGGGGCCCAATTGGGAAGGTCGATGTAATGATGCGCAACGTTCCCTCAGCGGCGTCCCCCAATTGGGCCCCGGCCTCCGCCGGGGTGGTGTTAGGTCGGCGTATGACTCGATCGGTTCTTGCTTCGGTTGGGCTGCTCGCGTTCGTCTCCGGCAGTGCAGCGTATGCGCAAGACGCACCAGCGCCGGCACCGCAACAGGCTCCCGCCGATCCTGCAGCGCAGGCAGCGGCCGGCGATCAGTCCGGCGGACTCGTGGTCGACGTCACCGGCGGCATTTCCGCACCGATGCCGATCGCGATTCCCGTGATGCCGACCGCTGCGGTGGTGTCGACGCCCGCAGGCTCGACCGACGTGCTCGGTCGCCAGCTCGCCGACATCGTCACCAACGATCTCCGCAATTCCGGTCTGTTCACGCCGCTGTCGCCTGGCCAACTCCGCCCGATCACCTTCCCCGAAGTCACAGCACCCGGGTTCGATTACTGGGGCAGCACCGGCGCGCAAGCGCTGGTTCAGGGCTTCATCCGAGCGAACGGCGACGGCAACCTGACCGTCGGCTGCTACCTCTACGACGTATCGTCGAAGGCCGAACTGACCCGCACCGGATTCGTCGTACCGCCCTCGGACTGGCGTCGCGCAGGGCACAAGTGCGCCGACATGGTCTACACCCGCCTCACCGGCGAAGGCGCGTATTTCGACAGCCGCGTCGTCTACGTGTCCGAGACCGGACCCAAGGGCCACCGGATCAAGCGGCTCGCGATCATGGATCAGGACGGCGCCAATCACCGCTTCCTGACCAACGGCCAGTCGATCGTGCTGACGCCGCGGTTCGCACCGAACCAGCAGTCGATCGTCTATATGAGCTATCTCAACAATCGCCCGGCGATCTATGTCTACGATATCGGCTCGGGCAAACAGCGGCTGGTGGTGGCGAACGCGAACCTGACGTTTGCGCCACGCTTCTCGCCGGACGGTCGCAACATCCTGTTCTCGATGGCGCAGGGGGGAATACCGACGTCTACCGCGTGTCGGCGCAGGGCGGGACGCCGCAGCGGCTGACCAACTCGCCGGGCATCGATACCGGCGGCAGTTACTCGCCCGACGGGTCGAAGATCGTGTTCGAGAGCGATCGCTCGGGCGGGCAGCAGATCTACGTGATGAACGCGGACGGCTCGAACCAGCAGCGGATCAGCTTCGGCGGCGGACGCTATGCGACGCCGGTGTGGAGCCCGCGCGGCGACCTGATCGCGTTCACCAAGCTCGGTGGCGGCTTCCGGATCGGCATCATGAGCCCGAGCGGCGGCGGCGAGAAGCTGCTCACCAACGACTGGCAGGACGAGGGCCCGAGCTGGTCGCCGAACGGTCGCGTGATCAATTTTTACCGATCGGGACGCGGCAGCGGCGGCAAGGCGGACCTCTGGTCGGTCGACCTCACGGGCGTGAACGAGCGGAAAATCCCGACGCCGCTCGACGGCTCCGATCCGGCATGGGGCCCCCTGCGGCCCTGAACCTGCTATGGGGGCGCTAACGGGAAACGTGATTTTCTACGGGAGACTATCTATGTCGAAGCTTTCCAACATCTTGCTTGCGTGCACCGCGCTGATCGCCGTTTCGGGTTGCGCGAAGAAGCGTCCCGCGGTGCTGCCGCCCGCACCGGTCGACAACAACGCTGCGGTCGATCCCAATGCGGGGATGAACAACGGCAATGTCGGCGGCGCGATCGTGCCGGGGTCGGATGCCGACTTCCAGCGCTCGGTCAGCTCGAACACGGTGAATTTCGGGCTCGACATGTACGACATCGATCCGACCGCACGCGCGATCCTCGACAGCCAGGCGCAGTGGCTCGCCAAGTTCCCGAACCAGCGCATCACGATCGAAGGCCATGCCGACGAGCGTGGCACGCGCGAGTATAACCTCGCGCTCGGCGATCGTCGGGCGAACGCGACCAAGAACTATCTGGCGGCGAAGGGCGTGTCGTCGTCGCGGATGACGACGATCAGCTACGGCAAGGAGCGCCCGGTGGCGATGGGTTCGGACGACCAGAGCTGGGCGGCGAACCGCCGCGCGGTCACGGTGGTGCTGAACTAATCTTACTTGGTCCCTCTCCCCTCCGGGGAGAGGGAAGGAGGAGCCGCTTGGCGACGGAAGGGTGAGGGGCTGTTGGGATTCACGTCCCGAGCCTCAAGCCCCTCACCCTCCCACGCGCAAGAGCGCGCGGGTCCCTCCCTCTCCCCTGAGGGGAGAGGGTAAGCGATTTAGCCCAATGCCTTGTCAAGCAGTTTTGCCAACCGAATACCCCCGCGGCGGATTTCTTCGCGCGACACCGGGACCATCTTCGCGATCGTGGCGTCGTCCATCTTCACCCGCGCCGGCACCGCACCACACGCGTCGCCGCCAAGCGCGGCCGCATACGCCTCATGCGAGGCTTCCCAGCTCTCCCGGCTCCAGTCGACGACCGTCCCCGCCCCGATCTTAGCCCGCTCGGCCGCAGGATACCGCCTTACCAGCGACGGCGGGGTCGAGATTGCGCGCTCGGCCAGCGGTCCGTCCCAGATCGAATGCAGGTTGAACCGCGCAGGGCCGTAGATCCCGTAGTCCGCCTTCACGTCGTTGCCGCCCTTGTCGTGGCGGTCGCCGGCATGCAGCGGCTGGTGGAGATCGCCGACGAAGTGGATCAGGAACGCCAGTGCCTGGACGCGGTCCTTCGGCAAAGTGGCGCGGTCACGGAGCAGTTTCACGTCGCGGTCGATCTGGACCGAGACGCAATTGCCGTCTTTGCACGACTCGGTGACGTCGAACGGCGCGCAGACGTCGGCGTCCTGGAAATGCCAGTTATACGCAAAGCCGAAACGCGATTTGCCGTCGGCGGTCTTGAGCGGCTTGATGCAGTCCGCCCAGACGCTCGCCTGCTCGATCGTACCAGCCGGGCATTCGGGCGTTTCGAGCAAAGCCTGTTGCGAGAGCAGCCGGCGGATCGCGGCCTTGGTCTTCGGCGTGACGTTGGCATAGGCGATCTGCGCGACGGTCTGGTGGCCGTATTCCCAGAATGCGGTGGCGGGGGAGGCGAGGCCGAGCGAGGCAATCGCGGCGAGGAGAAAGCGCTTCATGCCGGCTCGTTAGCGTAGATCGCGACCGTTCGGCTACCCGCAGACGAGGCCGTCCCGCGGTACATGCCGACGGTGTTGAAACCCCACGCCATGTCGCCGTCCGGTCCCGCGACGATCACGCCGCCGGTGCCGCCGAGCGCCTTTACTTCGGCCAGCACCGCGTCGGCGGCGATCTGGAGCGATTCGCCAGACAGACGGACGCGCGCGGCGATCTCGTGGCCGACGCCGACGCGGAGGAAGAACTCGCCCGAGCCGGTGCACGATACCGCGCAGGCGCGATCGTCGGCGAAGGTCCCCGCGCCGATCACCGGCGTATCGCCGATCCGGCCCCAGCGCTTGCCGGTGACGCCGCCGGTCGAGGTGGCGGCGGCGACATGGCCGTGCGTATCGCACGCGACCGCGCCGACCGTGCCGTATTTCATGTCGACGTCGAATCCGCCGCCATCGTCCTGGAACTCGGCGAACTGGCGGCGCCGTTCGTCGGTCGCGAACCAGTCGGCATCCGCTTGCGGCAATTTCCGATCGCGGGAGAACGCGTCGGCGCCCTTGCCGGCAAGAAACACGTGGCGCCCGTCGTCGAGGATCGCGCGCGCGAGGCCGACGGGGTTGCGCGTAGCGGTCGCTGCGGCGACCGCGCCCGCGGCTCGCGTGCGGCCGTCCATGATCGCGGCGTCGAGTTCCAGCGTGCCGTCGTGCGTGAAGACCGCGCCGCGCGCCGAGTTGAAGTGCGGGTCGTCCTCCAGCACGCGGACCGCCGCCTCGACTGCATCGAGCGCACTGCCGCCGTCCGCGAGCACTCTCGACCCTGCGTCGAGCGCACGCGACAGGCCCGCTCTCGCACCCGCATCCTGCTCGGGCGAGACCATCTCGCTGTCGAGTTTGCCGGCGCCGCCGTGGATGACGAGGGTCCAGGTCATGCTGAGTCTTTCGAGGGTAGGGCGCGGAGGCCGATGAGGGGGCGGAGCGGCGCGATGCTGCGGCCGATCCAGTAGAAGGCGATGCAACCGATCGTCGTCGCGGCGAGCAGGCAGGCGAACTCCGCCCAGCCGGGCAGGCCGGCGGGGAGCAGCGCGTACATGACAAGGACGATGATCGTCTGGTGGATCAAGTAGAACGGGAACACCGCTTCGGTCAGCACCGGGCGCCAGCGATGGTCGCGGTTCCAGTGGCGTTCGGCGATCCCGATCAGCGCGACGATCGCGCCCCATTGCTCGAGCGCATGCGCGACGCCGTAGCCGGGATAGATCCAGCGCGGCGCGACGATGTCGCCGGGCCATTCGAGCTCGATCGCCAGGATCGCGCCATAGCCGAGCAGCGCGGCGATCGCGCCGACCTTCCACCAGCGGGTGATCGCGGCCATTACGGGCTCGGAGCGGGCGAGGCCGAAGCCGAACAGGAACGCGGGGAAATAGGTCACGTGCGCGACCCAGTCGCCGTACAGCGCCTGGGTTTCGGCGGCCATTTGGAACCACCAGCCATGGACGAAGACGAGCCACGCGACCGGGAGGACGAACACCGCCCAGCTGCCGAAGACCCAGTCGAACGCGCGTTGGAGCCAATCGCCGCGGACGACGATCAGGCCGAGCGTCAGCGCGGTGGTGTAGGCCCAGAGATAGACCACGAACCAGAGATGGTTCCAGGTCGGCAGCGTGAGCCCGGCGAGCTTGCCGAAGCGGAAATAGTCATGGCTCCAGAACGTCAGATAGCTGCCGGTATAGGCGTGCTTCGTAACCAGCTCGACCCAGGGCTGTGGCGGGACGATCACCGCGATGCCGAACAGCAGCGGTACAAGCAACCGGTTGCAACGATTGGCAAAGAACCCGCCTGTGCCGCTCGACCGGGCGAGCAGCGCGCGGCTGGCATAGCCCGAGACGACGAACAGCAGCGTCAGGCGCCACGCGTTGCTGGCGAGCATCGGCAGTCGCACCCAGTCCTCGACATGGAGCGACTTCACATGGAAGTTCCACGGCACGAAGACCATGCCGATATGGTAGAGGATCAGCAGCGCGAACGCCCCGATCCGCAGCCAGTCCATGCCATAATGCCGCGTCATCGCGCGGCCCTACGGGGCGGGGGCCGGTGCCGCAAGCGTCGGGCGGCTAAGGCGTTCCCCGCGCCGGTTCACGCCTTCATGCGCGGCGTGCCCATGAAGTCGCGCTTGCCAATGGGTACGCCCTGCGCGCGGAGAATCGCGTAGGCGGTGCTGGCGTGGAAGTAGAAGTTGGGCTGCGAGAACGAGAGCAGGAAGTTCGCGCCGGTGAACGGCATGACGAACGTGCCGAACTCGAAGGTCGTGTCGTTGTCGGCGAGCGCATCGAACGTCTCCCGGTCGATCGCCTCAAGCTTGGCGATCGCGTCGCGTATCACGCTGTGGAGACCCGCGAAGTCGGTCGGCCAAGCCGATCGATCGGGCGAGAAGGTGCCGCAGCGGACGCCTTCGATCCCGCCGACCGAATGCGCTGCACACGACTTCACCTGATAGCCAAACGGCAGCATGTCGTCGGCGAGCTTCGCATCGATCAGCGTCGCGGGTTCGATACCCTTCTCGGCCGCGAACGCTTCCGCCTTGTCGAGCAGCGCGTCGACCGCACGCAGAATCTGGAGGTTCGAGGGAATCGTCGCATCGTACAGGGACAGGGTCATCGCGTTCGCTCCTAAAGCCGTGCGCCGCTATGGCCGACGATCGCTACTCCGGCCAGCGATGTTCCGTTCCAGCGCGCAAGTCGCTATATAGGCCTCGAACTCCCGAGGAATCCCCATGTCCCTTCGTCCCTGGCGCGATATCACCCGCCGCAAGAGCCGCCAGATCATGGTCGGCAACGTCCCCGTCGGCGGCGATGCGCCGGTCACGGTGCAGACGATGACCAACACGCCGACCGACGACGTCCGCGCGACGGTCGACCAGATCCGGCGCTGCGAAGACGCGGGCGTCGACATCATCCGCGTCAGCTGCCCCGACGTCGAATCGACGGCCGCGCTGAAGCAGATCGTCCGCGCCAGCCGCGTGCCGATCGTCGCGGACATCCACTTCCACTACAAGCGCGCGCTCGAAGCGGCCGATGCGGGCGCGGCGTGCCTGCGGATCAATCCGGGCAATATCGGCTCAGCATCGCGCGTGAAGGAGGTCGTCGATGCAGCCAAGTCCAACGGCTGCGCGATTCGGATCGGCGTCAACGGCGGCTCGCTCGAGCGGCACCTGCTCGAGAAATACGGCGAGCCTTGCCCCGATGCGCTGGTCGAGTCGGCGATGGATCACATCAAGCTGCTGCAGGACCACGACTTTCACGAGTTCAAGGTCGCGGTGAAGGCGTCCGACCTGTTTCTCGCGGTCGCGGCGTATCAGCAGCTCGCGGAGCAGGTCGATTGCCCGCTGCATCTCGGCATCACCGAGGCGGGCGGGTTCGTCGGCGGCACGGTGAAGTCGGCGATCGGGATGGGCAGCCTGCTCTGGTACGGGATCGGCGACACCATCCGCGTGTCGCTCTCCGCCGAGCCAGAGGAGGAAGTCCGCGTCGGCTTCGAGATCCTCAAGTCGCTCGGCATCCGCAACCGCGGTGTCCGCGTCGTGTCGTGCCCGTCGTGTGCACGTCAGGGCTTCGACGTAATCCGCACGGTGCAGGCGCTGGAGGAACGGCTCCAGCACATCCGCACGCCGATGTCGCTGTCGGTGCTCGGCTGCGTCGTGAACGGCCCCGGCGAAGCGCGCGAGACCGACATCGGCATCACCGGCGGCGGCAACGGCAAGCACATGGTGTATCTGTCGGGCGTCACCGACCACCATGTCCAGGATGCCGACATGGTCGACCACATCGTCCGGCTGGTCGAGGCGAAAGCCGCCGAGATCGAGGCTACGGATGAGGCGATGGCTGCACTGGTGCCGGTGGCGGCGGAATAAGCGGCGTGGTAGGGTCACACCTCGCTGGAGGTGATCATGACCTATCACGCTAAAGTCGTCAGTGGGCAGATCGCCCTGCCTCTCGAACTGCGTCGCGATGCGGGGATCGAAGATGGCGATTCGCTGGTCATCGAACTCAACCCGGACGGCGGCCTGACGATGAAGACCTACGCGCAGGTCGTCCGCGAGGTGCAGTCCGAATTCCGATCGATGGCAAAGCCTGCCGATCGTAATCTGGTGGACGAATTGTTGGCGGAACGTCGCGCCGATGCGGTCCGCGAGAACACGGAGATCGAGGACTGGCGGACGCGGCACACCGCGTGACCGTCGTTTTCGACGCGTCCACCCTATTGGCGATTCTGAAGAACGAGCCCGGCGCTGATGTCGCGATCGAGCATGCGCGCGGCGCGATGCTGTCTAGCGTCAATCTGGTCGAGGTGCGCAGCAAGCTGTTCGAGATCGTGTCCGATGTCGAGGCGGTGATCGCGAACCTTGATCGGCTTGAGATCGTGATCATGCCCTTCACTGTAACCCAGGCGAAGATTGCCGCGGATCTGTGGCCGGTCGTCAAAGGCAAGAACGTGTCGATTGCCGACCGGGTCTGCCTGGCCTTGGCGATCGATCAGGCCGCGACCTTGTGGACTGCGGACAAGGATTGGGTGACGCTCGGCCTCGATGTGGATATCCGCCTGTTCCGATGACCTCGCGCACCGTTTCGCCTGCCCTGGCCTTCACGATCGCCGCGCTGGGCATCGGACTGTTCTCCATGATGGACGCGGTGATGAAGTCGCTCGTGCTGGCGATCGGCGTCTATAACGCGCTGCTGTGGCGGCAGATGATCAGCGTCGGCCTCGGTGCGGTCGCGTGGAAGCTCGGGAACAGCGGTCGGCCGAGCGGGCGGGCGCTCAAGCTGCATCTAGCGCGCGGGTTGGTGACGACGGCGATGGCGGTGCTGTTCTTCTGGGGGCTTGCGCGGGTGCCGATGGCGCAGGCGATTTCGCTGACCTACATCGCGCCGATTCTCGCCTTGTTGCTCGCGGCCGTCACGCTGGGTGAGCGGGTGGGATGGAAGACGTTGGTCGCGTCGATCGCGGCGCTTGGCGGCGTGCTGGTGGTGATGATCGGGCAGGGGCGCGAGGTGCCGGGGCCCGAGACGTTTCACGGGACGCTAGCGATCCTCGGCTCGGCGGTGCTGTATGCGGTGAACCTGGTGATCGCGCGGCTGCAGAGCCAGGCGGCGCGGCCGGGCGAGATCGCGTTCTTCCAGGCGCTCGTGATCACCGCGACATTGGCGCTCGCGGCGCCCTGGCTCGCGGTGGTGCCCGAGGCGGTGCAATGGCCCAAGCTCGTGCTGGCCGCGGGGCTCGCGACCGCGTCGCTGTGGCTGCTCGGCTGGGCCTATGCGCACGGCGACACCGGGTTCCTCGCGACCACCGAATACACCTCGTTCGTCTATGCCGCCGGCCTGGGTTTCCTGGTGTTCGGCGAGCGGGTATCGGCGTTCACGCTGGCAGGCGCGGCGATCATCGTCGTCGCGTGCCTGTACGCGGCGCGGCGGCGTGACATCGCGCAGACATCGATCGAGGCTAGTGCATGATCCATATCCGTTCCGCGACTCCGGCCGATGTCGGCACGATCCTGCGCTTCGTCCGCGAACTCGCCGCGTTCGAGCGCGAGCCGGATGCAGTCGAGGCCACCGAGCCGATGCTGGCGGAGGCACTGTTCGGGGAGCGGCCTGCCGCGGAGGCTCTGATCGCGGAGAATGCCGATGGCCCGCTCGGGTTCGCGCTGTTCTTCCACAATTTCTCGACCTGGACGGGCAAGCGCGGGCTGTATCTCGAGGATCTGTACGTGACGCCGGACGCGCGCGGGCAGGGGGTCGGTGGCGCGCTGCTGTCGCATCTCGCCGGCGTAGCGCTCGATCGCGGCTGCGCGCGGTTCGAATGGTCGGTGCTCGACTGGAATGCCGATGCGATCGCGTTCTACCGGAAGGTTGGCGCGGTCGGGATGGAGGACTGGACGATCCAGCGGATGACCGGGGATGCCCTGGTGAAGCTGGCCGGGCGGTAGGACTAGGGCGGATCGCGGGTTAATCTGCCTGCTATCTCACCCCTTCACGTCGATGTTCATCGCGATCGAGATGCGGTCGCCGGTGCCGAGATGGGGGCGGACGCCGTGGCGGAGCCAGGCGGGGAACAGGACCAGATCACCCGCCTCGGTCGGCAGGCGGCGCTCGACCGGTTGCGGCTGGCCGTCTATCCCGAGCAGCCGAAAGCCGGGCAGGCGCATGAACGGCACCGGAAAGCGCGGGTCCTCGAAGAACAGCTCGCCGCCCGCTTTGCCTTCCGAGGGCGGGACTCCCATGTCGATATAATAGACCGCGGCCCACAGCACGCCGGGATGCGCGTGGCTCATGTTGAGCGCGCCGGGCGGGGAGACGTTCGCCCACATCTTGACGGTCCATTCGACCGTCGCCGCATCGCGCCCATCGAAATGCGACGCGCGCTTCGCCATCTTCACCGCGGTATCGGCGAGCGCCGCTGCTGCCGGTCCACCCCAGTCGAGCATGTCGGTGGCGGAATGCCAGCCACCGACATTGGACCGTGCGAGGCTGGGCGCGGCGGCGTGACGATCGAGGATCGCCGACCGGAGCGCGGCGTTCAGCGCATCCGCATCGGCCAGCCGCCCGTGCAGTATCGGCGTCTCGTATAGTCCGATCTGCGCCGCGCGGACGCGGATGCCATCGAACGCACGAGACGCCGTTGTCATGCGATCAGCGCCCTGCGGTGTCGTCCGCGTTCATCGGCTCTTCGCCCTTGGCCTTCTCGGCGTTGTAGCGCTCGATCGCCTCGATCGTCACGCGCTTGGCTTCGTCGGCGTCGCCCCACTTGCCGACGCGGACCCACTTCGTCTTCTCCAGGTCCTTGTAGTGCGTGAAGAAGTGCTCGATCTGCTCGAACACGATTTCCGGCATGTCGCCACGCTCGCCGATGTTCGCATAATACGGGAACACCGCGTCGACCGGCACGCAGACGAGCTTCTCGTCGCCGCCGGCTTCGTCCTCGAGGTTCAGCACCGCGATCGGACGCGCACGGACGACGCAGCCTGGGATGAACGGCGAGCGCGCGATGACCAGCGCATCGAGCGGATCGCCGTCGGGGCTCAGCGTGTGCGGCACGAAGCCATAGTTCGCGGGATAGCGCATCGGCGTGTGCAGGATGCGATCGACGAACAGCGCGCCGCTGGCCTTGTCGAACTCGTACTTCACGGGCTCGCCGCCGGTCGGGACTTCGATGATGACGTTGAGGTCTTCGGGCGGGTTCTTGCCGGTCGGGATGAGATCAATACGCATGGCGGTCCTTTCAGAATATGACGGTGCCGGCGCTCCTCGTCTGGGGAGCGACCGGCACCGGTAAGTCAGTGGCTGGTCAGCGCGGCGTCAGCAGCTTGTCGAGCCCACCGTCACCTGTACCGACCTTCTGAAGCCGCGGATAGCGCGGGCCGTCGTGGTAATCGAGCGAGATGTCACGGAATCGGTCGTTGTTCTTTACAGTGAGACGAATCGGTAGCTTCGTCCCCTGCGCGGCGACGATCGCCGCCTTGATCCGGTCCGCCGAATAGGCCTCGCTGTTGACCGCCTCGATCTCGGTGCCGACGTCGAGACCCGCCTTGAATGCCGGGCTGTCCCAGATCGACGAGGTGACGACGCCGTCCTTGTTGATCACCATGCCGAGCGAATAGCTGACATCGGTGCCGCGCGTCTTCTCCGCCTGCTTCAGATACGGGCTCTGCTCGGGGCCGTAGACCAGCTTGTAGCCGTTCATCGCAAAGCCGTTGATCGGCGCGGGCTTGCCCGTCTCGGTCAGCCGCGTGTTTAGGAACGTCGCCCAGTCATAGGGGACGATCCCGTTCAGCGTCTTCGCGACGTCGGCGAAGGTGTAGGTCAGCTCGCCGTAATCGCCGTCGCGGACGCCGAAGAAGGCGCGCGCGAAATCGTCGATCGACTTGGTGCCGTTCGACTTCTGGCGGAGCATCGCGTCGACCTCCATCCAGACCATCAGGCCCTCGTTGTAGTAATCCTCCGACCGCTGCCAGCTCGTCCACCCCTTGGGCTTGCGCGCCGAGATGACGGGATCATTCGTCGTGTCGATCAGCGGACGCCACTGGCGGCCCGGCGCGGTGTCGTAAATACCGAGGATCGAGGCATAGCCGTCGAGCGTGTCCTGCTTGCTGACCAGCCCCGAGCGCGCCTGGAGCACATAGCCCCAGAACTGCGTCTGGCCCTCGTAGACCCACAACAGCGAATCGCGCATCGGCGTGCGGAAATCGGGCGTCCACAGGTCGGCGCCGCGGCGGAACTTGCCGTCCCAGCTATGCGTGTATTCATGCGGCAACAGGTTCCGCGCGGCGGCCCCCGTCTCCCATTCGGTGAAATAGCCGGGACGGACGCCGTTCTCGGAACTGCGATGATGCTCCAAGCCGATCCCGCCGAGCTGATCGGTGATGGACAGCAGAAATTCGTAATGATCGTAATGCTGCGCGCCGAACGTCTTCACCGCCTGGTCGACGAGGCGCTTGTGCGCATCGATCTGCTCGGGCTTGGCGGCGAGCTGGTCAGGGCTGTCGGCGAAGACGTTGAGATCGACGCGGGGGAGAGCGGCCAGACCTTGCCGTATTTGCCCGCCAGCGTCGGCGAGATCGACGAGAATCTCGTAGTTGGTCGTGTCGTAGCTGTAGGTCGAGCCCGATACCTTCGCCGGCACCGCGCCCGCCGCGGTCCAGCCGGTCGGGTAGGTGACGGTCATCTTGATCGGGATCTGGCGGGTGAAATAGCCGGCCGGATAGAGGCTGACGAGATTCGGCTCGAGGCTGATCATCGTCGGGGTCATCACCACGCGGCCCTGGTCGCCCTTGGTCGCGGAGATGAACTGGAACTCGGCCACCACCGACTTCGCGCCAGTCGGCACGTCGATATGGAACGCGAACACGTCGACGGGATCGCGCGTCCAGGGGAGGATCTTGCCGTTCGCGCGGATCACGAGGCCTGCGAGCTTCTCGATCTCGCCGCGGGGGAATGCGCGCCGGGCAGCCACTTCGGATACAGCAGCGCCATCGGCCCGGACTTGGCGACCGGGATCGTCTGCTTGACGCGGAAGATGCCGCGCTCGGTATCGGTCGCATCGACGTCGAGCAGCAGCGTGCCCGGATAGGGCGTGTCGACCGCGTCGGGGATCGTGTCCACGAACGGTACCGGCTGTGGCGCAGTATTGCCGGCGGGAACCTGCGCCACCGCAGGAACAGCGGACGCGAGCAGGGATGCGACGAGAAGCTTGCGGATCAAAGGAAGGGCCTTCCGGCTGAGAGACGATGACACGAGGTGTAATCGCGATAAAGGGCAGCCGTCCAGTCCTTTACCGAGATGGGAAGGTGCGCCCCATCACGACACGGTCCGCAGCGATCGGCACTCCGTCCTTCAGTGTGCTTTGGGCTTTTTCACCGCATGCAGACCCAGCGCGATCGCGCCGCCGAGGATGAGCCCGACGATCCCCGAAAAGAACGCGTTCATCACCCAGTTCACGGCGCCCTTGGCGAACGGCACCGCATGCGATGCCGCCTCCGCCGTGTCGTGGATCCAGTGCGGCAGCGTCGTGAACCCGAACTCCTCGATCCCGTGAACGATGATCTGGCCACCGACCCAGACCATCGCCGCCGTCCCGATCACCGACAGCGCCGCCATCACGATCGGCATGCCCTTCACCAGCCCACGCCCGATCGCCTGCACCACCGCGCTGCTGCGCTGCGCCAGATGCAGCCCGATATCGTCCATCTTCACGATCAGCGCGACCACGCCGTAGACGCCGATCGTGATGACGATCCCGACCAGCGCCAGGACGATCGCCTGCTCCCAGATCGGCTTGGTCGCCACATCCGACAGCGCGATCACCATGATCTCGGCGGACAGGATGAAGTCGGTGCGGATCGCGCCCGAGACCTTCTGCGCTTCGAGCGTCGCCGCATCGACGGGCGCCTCGACGACCTCCTCGGCATGCCCGCCACCGAACGCTTCGAGGATCTTCTCCGCGCCCTCGAAGCACAGATACGTACCGCCGAGCATCAGCAACGGCGTCAGCAACCACGGCGCGAATGCGCTCAGCGCGAGCGCGGCGGGCAGGATGAAGACCAGCTTGTTGCGGAACGAGCCGAGCGCGATCTTCCAGATCATCGGCAGTTCGCGCTTGGGCTCGAACCCGACCATGTAGCGCGGCGTCACCGCGGCATCGTCGACCACCACGCCGATCGCCTTGCTGCCCGCCTTGCCGGTGGTCGCGGCGATATCGTCGAGGCTGGCGGCGGCGAGCTTGGTGATCCCGGCAATGTCGTCGAGCAGTGCGACCAATCCTGTCGGCATCGATGGTGTCCTTCGCGTAAGTATCGGCGCTCGGTAACGTGACAGGATTGTCATGCAACGGCTTTCGCACTTGCGGTAGTGCGCGGCGGGCGGAATGGTTGCAGCCGACGCGACCCAAGCGACAGGACGGATCATGACAGACGACTTCATCACGAACCTGCCGAAGGCCGAACTCCACCTCCATATCGAGGGCAGCCTGGAACCCGAACTCATGTTCGCACTGGCCGAGCGCAACAAGGTCGCGATCCCATTCAAGAGCGTCGAGGATGTCCGCGCGGCCTACAGTTTCACCAATTTGCAGACGTTCCTCGACATCTATTACGCCGGTGCCGCGGTGCTCCAGACCGAGGAGGATTTCCGCGATCTGGCGGTCGCCTATTTCGACCGGGTCGCGCAGGACGGCGTCGTCCATGCCGAGATCTTCTTCGACCCGCAGACGCACACGCACCGCGGCATCCCCTTCGATGTCGTCGCGCGCGGGCTGTTCGCCGGCATCGACGAGGCGCAGGCCAAGCACGGCATGTCGGTCGGCCTGATCATGAGCTTCCTCCGCCATCTCGACGAGGAGGACGCGTTCAAGACCTTTGCGCAGGCCGAGCCGTGGCTCGACCAGTTCATCGGCGTCGGGCTCGATTCCTCCGAGGTCGGCCATCCGCCGTCGAAGTTCGCGCGCGTGTTCGCGGCGTCGGCGGACGCCGGGCTGATGCTGTGCGCGCATGCCGGCGAGGAGGGCCCGCCCGCCTATATCCACGAGGCGCTCGACATCCTCCAGGTCGACCGGATCGACCACGGCAATCGCGCGCTGGAGGACCCGGCGCTGGTCGCTCGGCTTGCACGCGATGCGATGACGCTCACCGTGTGCCCGTTGTCGAACGTCGCGTTGCGCAACGTCGATAGGCTGGAGAACCATCCGATCGACCGGATGCTCGATCTCGGCTTGCGCGCGACGATCCATTCGGACGATCCGGCCTATTTCGGCGGCTATATCGGCGAGAATTTCCGGCAGACGGCGCGTGCGAAGAACCTGTCGCGCGAGCAGGTCGTGACGCTCGCGCGCAACAGCTTCCTCGGCAGTTTCTTGGATGACGACGCGCTCAGCGGCCATCTCGCGACGCTCGACGCCTATGTGAAGGCGCATCCGTGATCAGGCGGTTCCTCTCCGTCTTCGAGCCGTTCATCCTGATGCTGCTCGGCACCGTCGTGCTGGCGAGCCTGCTGCCGGCACGCGGTGAGATGGCGACGATCGTCGGCTATGCGGCGGATATCGGCATCGTCCTGCTGTTCTTCCTCCACGGCGCGAAGCTGTCGCGCGATGCGATTCTGTCGGGGCTGCGCAACTGGAAGCTGCATCTGGCGGTGCTCGCCATCACCTTCGTCGCATTCCCGCTGTTCGGGCTGGGGCTGACTGCGTTGCCGTTCGTGACCGGGCCGCTCGCCGCCGGCCTCCTGTTCCTGACGCTGCTCCCCTCGACCGTGCAGTCGTCGATCGCCTTCACCGCGATTGCGCGCGGCAATGTCGCGGCGGCGGTGTGCAGCGCGTCCTTCTCCAACCTGCTCGGCATCCTCGTGACGCCGGCGCTGGTCGCGCTGCTGATGAACACTTCGGGCAGCGGCGGGATCTCGATCGAGAGTATCGAGGCGATCGTGCTGCAACTGCTGGTACCGTTCGTCGCCGGGCATCTGTTGCGGCCGTGGATCGGCGCGTGGGTGACGCGCAAGAAGAGCCTGCTGACGGTGGTCGATCGCGGTTCGATCCTGCTGGTCGTCTACAGCGCGTTCGGTGCCGCGGTGGTGGAAGGCCTCTGGACCAAATTGTCGATCGGCGACCTGATCCTGGTCGGACTGCTGTGCGCCGCGCTGCTCGCCTTCGTGCTCGGGCTGACGTTTGCCGTTGCCCGCCTGATGAAGCTGCCCCGCGAGGATGCGATCGTGCTGCAATTCTGCGGGTCGAAGAAGAGCCTTGCGTCGGGCGTGCCGATGGCCGGCGTGCTGTTCCCGCCCGCGCAGGTCGGCGTGATCCTGCTCCCGCTGATGCTGTTCCACCAATTGCAGCTGATCGCCTGCGCGGTCATCGCGCGCCGCTATGCCGAGACCGCGCCGCCGTCCTGATCCTGATCAATAGGCTCACTGCGAGGGTATTTGCTTTGTTCCGCAATGACCGCCACAGCGGTTTTGCTGACAAGGGGGCCTTGGCCGATGACTGCGCAGAACGATGTAGACGCTACTGCGCTCGATCAGGCGCAGACCCAGGACAGCGGGCTGGACCTGACCGCGTGCGACCGCGAGCCGATCCACATTCCGGGTTCGATCCAGCCGCACGGCCTGTTGCTGGTCGCCGATCCGGCGTCGCTGAAGATCGTCGCGGGGGCGGGTAATATCGAGGGTCGGCTGGCGGCAGAGTGGCTCGGCGCAGACCTCTCCCAACTCCTCGCGCAGGCCGTGCCGATGGACGACGTGGGGCCAGGGGGGATGGTCGGCGATCCGGTGATGGGATCGGCCGAACGCTTCGAGGTGACGATCCACCGCAGCGGCGACTATCTGCTGGCCGAGCTCGAACCCGTTGATGCCGCACCGATGACCGCCACGCAGATGCTCGGTCGTCTCAACCCGATGATCACGATGTTCGAGCGCGCGACCGATCTGAGCACGCTGTGCGACCGCGCCGCGATCGCGTTCCGCCAGCTTACCGGGTTCGACCGCGTCATGATCTATCGCTTCCTCGACGACGACGCTGGGCGCGTCGTGGCGGAGGACAAGGCGGTCGGTCTCGGCACGTTCCTTAACCATCATTTCCCGGCATCGGATATTCCGCAGCAGGCGCGCGCGCTGTACGTTCGCAACCGCACGCGGACCATCCCGATGATCGCCTATACGCCCGCGGTGCTGCGGCCCGCCGGCTTCGAAACGCTCGATCTCAGCGACGTGACGGTGCGGAGCGTGTCGCCGATCCACCTGCGCTATCTCGCCAACATGGAGGTCGCCGCGTCGGCGTCGATTTCGATCGTCAAGGATGGGCTGCTGTGGGGCCTGATCGCCTGCCATCATGCTACGCCGCGGGGATTGAGCCCCGACATCCGCGCCGCGTCGGCGACGCTGGCCAGCGGGCTCGCGCGTCAGATCCGTGCGAAGGAAGAGGCCGAGATCTACCGCGAACGCCTGCGGTTGCGCGGCGCCGAGGATGCGGTGATCGCCAAGCTCGCCACCGAACCGGCGCCGCGCAGCATCGTCGTGGCGCTGCGCGACGACCTGCGGCGGATGCTCGACGCCGACGGGTTCGCGTTCGTGCAGGGGACGATCGTCGACACCGACGGGGTCTGCCTGGCGCATGACGAGATTCGCGACCTCGCCGCCTGGGTCTGCGCGCGCAGCGGGATCGAGCCGCTGGCGACGCACGAGCTTCCCGCGTTGCTGCCGCGTGCGGAGGCCTATCGCGCCTGCGCTAGCGGCGTGCTCGCGATGCCGCTGATCGACGATGGTGCGATGCTGTTCTGGTTCCGCGCCGAACAGGCCGAGGAGGTCGAGTGGGCGGGCAATCCGCATAAGGCGGTCTCGCTCGATCCGACCGCGGTGCTTACCCCGCGCACCTCGTTCGAGTCCTGGACGCAGATCGTGTCCGGACGGTCGCGGCGCTGGACGCTCGAGGAGATCGAGGCCGCGCACCGCCTGCGCCGTGCGTTTCACGACGCGCATATCAACCAGCGGCTCCGCCTGCTCAATGCCGATATGCAGCGTACGCTCGCCGACAAGGATGTGTTGATCGCGCAGAAGGACGTCCTGATGAAGGAGGTTAATCACCGCGTCCAGAACAGCCTCCAGCTGGTCGCCGCGTTCCTGTCGCTCCAGGCCAAGGCGTCCGACGATGCCAAGGTGAAGGAGCATCTCGCCGAAGCGCAGGCGCGGCTTTCCGCGGTCGCGCTGGTGCACCGCAGGCTATACCGCGACGATCAGGTCGAGTCGGTCGATCTGTCGCGCTATCTCGAGGAGCTGGCCGGCGACATGAAGACCTCGCTCGGCGCAGACTGGGCGGCGCACATGCGGCTCGATCTCGCGCCGATCCTGGTGCCGACCGATCGCGCCGTGAATATCGGGCTGGTGCTGACCGAGCTCGTCATCAACGCCAGCAAATATGCCTATGGCGGGCGTCCGGGCCCAATCCTGATCGCGCTCGAACAGCATCGCAACCGTCTTCGCCTGATCGTCGCGGACGAGGGTTCGGGCAAGGTCGGCACACGAGAGGGCTTCGGCAGCCGGATGATGAATGCGATCGTCGCCGGGCTGTCGGGCACGATCGAGCATGACGACAACATGCCCGGGCTGCGGGTGATCATGACCGCGCCGATCGAGGGCGCGGTCTGACCAGGCCGCGTGTCTGCGAACATGGGCTTGGGTGCGGCTGACATTTGATCGGGTGTCCGCGGGTTGAAGCTTTATGCTGCACCTGCGAAATAAACCGCATGATCGATACCGACCAACCCATCTCGCTTGCCCCGCCCGTTACCCCGCCGATCAACGCGCGGTTGGCGCTGCTCGCGCTTGCCGTGGGTGGCTTCGCGATCGGGACCACCGAGTTCGCCGCGATGAGCCTGTTGCCGCAGTTCGCGCGCGGACTCGGGATCGACGAACCGACCGCGGGGCATGTCATCAGCGCCTATGCGCTCGGCGTAGTCGTCGGTGCGCCGACGATCGCGGTGCTGGCCGCGAAGATCGAGCGGCGGGTGCTGCTGATCGGGTTGATGACGTTTCTCGGGATCGCCAACGGGCTGTCCGCGCTCGCGCCGACCTATCACCTGATGCTGTTCGCCCGGTTCCTGAGCGGTCTGCCGCACGGCGCCTATTTCGGCGTCGGGTCGCTCGTCGCGGCGTCGATGGTGCCGCGCGAGAAGCGGTCGCGCGCGGTCTCGCGGATGATGCTGGGGCTGACGATCGCGACGATCGCGGGCGTGCCGCTGGCGAACGGGATTGGCCAGTGGTTCGGCTGGCGCTGGGGCTTCGGGATCGTCGCGATCATCGCCGCGGTGACGGTGGCGATGCTGCTGAAGTTCGCGCCGGTCCTGCGGCCCGCGAACGATGCGAGTCCGCTCGGCGAACTGGCAGCGCTGCGTAACGGACAGGTGTGGCTGACGCTGGCGATCGGCGCGGTCGGGTTCGGTGGGATCTTCTGCGTCTACACCTATCTCGCCTCGACCTTGACCGAGGTTACCGGCGTATCGTCCGCGTTCACGCCGGTCGCGTTCGCGCTGTTCGGGGTGGGGATGACGATCGGGACGCTGGTCTGCGCAAAGGCGGCGGACGTGGCGCTGATGCCGGCGGCGGGGAGCACGTTGCTGTTCGGGGCAGGCGCGCTCGCGCTCTACGCGCCGGCGACGCCGCATCTCTGGGCGATGTTGCCGGTGGTGGTGTTGATCGGGTGCGGCGGAGGGTTGTCGACGATCCTCCAGACCCGGCTGATGGATGTTGCTGAGGAGGCGCAGACTCTGGCGGCGGCGCTCAACCATTCGGCGTTTAATACCGCCAATGCGCTGGGGCCTTGGCTTGGCGGGCTGGCGATTGCGGGCGGGTATGGGTTGCCGTCGACCGGCTGGGTCGGGACGGCGCTGGCGCTTGGCGGGTTTGCGATCTGGGCGCTGTCGTGGGGACTCGATCGCCGACGGGTCTGACTGCCCTCACCGTCATTCCAGCGTTCGCCAGCTGACGTCTCTCCCGTCGTCATCCCAGCGAAAGCTGGGATCTCCCCGTTCCGGGTCGGAGCGTCCGCCAACGACGATACCCCAGCTTTCGCTGGGGTGACGGTTTTGGAGGGGCGGCGGTTTTGGAGGGGCTCAGAGATATCCCAATTACCACCACCCCGGTGGAGGCCGGGGCCCACTTGGTAAGGTCGTGGTAACGGGCTGCTGCGCTCAGTTAACACCGTCCCCCAATTGGGCCCCGGCCTACGCCGGGGTGGTGCCGCTCGATAAGCCTGTCAGCCCGTTAGCTCACCGCGCGATGTTGCGCTTCGCCAGTTCCTTGTTCAGCCCCAGTGCGATCAGCGTGAACACCGCGCCCGAGAACAGATACGCGCCACTAGCCGCCAGACCCAGCTTGCTCGTCAGCAGCAGCGCCGCCAGTGGGGCAAACCCCGCACCGAACAGCCAGGCCAGATCGGTCGTCAGCGCCGAACCCGTATAGCGATGCTGCGGCGACAGGCTCGAGGCGATCGCGCCCGAGGACTGGCCGAACGACAGCCCGAACAGCAGGAAGCCGATCCCCATGAACAGCCGCTCGCCGACGTCGCCGCCATCGAGCAGCGACGGTGCGGCGATCGCGAACAGCGCGATCAACACCGCGATCGTGCCGAGCATCGTGCGACGCCCGAACCGGTCCGCCAGCAGACCCGACACCAGCATCGCGCCGATCCCGATGATCGCGCCGATCACCTCGACCACCAGGAAGCGCGCCGGGGCCTCGCGCGTGAACAGCACGACCCACGACAGCGGGAACACCGTCACCATGTGGAACAGCGCGAAGCTGGCGAGCGGCACGAACGACCCGAGCCAGATCGCCTTCCACTGCGACTGCACGGTCTCGACTACCGGTGCCGGCTCGAGCTCGCGCTTGGCGTACATCTCTTCGAACTCTGGCGTCACGACGAGACGCAGGCGGGCGAACAGCGCGACGACGTTGATCGCGAACGCCACGAAGAACGGATAGCGCCAGCCCCAGGCGAAGAAATCCTCGGTCGGCAGCGCAGCGACGAAGAATGCGAACAACCCGCTCGCGACCAGCAGGCCGATCGGCGCACCAAGCTGCGGCAGCATCGCGTACCAGCCGCGGTGCTTCTCGGGCGAATTAAGCGAAAGGAGCGACGCCAGACCGTCCCAGGCACCGCCGAGCGCGATGCCCTGGCCGATGCGGAGCAGCGCGAGGATCGCGACCGACCAGTTGCCGACCGAATCATAGCCGGGGATAAACCCCATAGCGACAGTCGAGGTACCAAGCAGGAACAGCGAGATCGTCAGCTTGACGCTGCGACCGTAGGCGCGATCGACCGCGATGAAGATGATCGAGCCGATCGGGCGGGCGATGAACGCCAGCGCGAATACCGCGAAGGAATAGAGCGTGCCCTGCAACCGGTCGACATACGGGAAGACGAGGGTCGGGAACACGAGCACCGAGGCGATCGCGTAGACGAAGAAGTCGAAGAATTCCGAGGTGCGGCCGATCACCACGCCGATCGCGATCACGCCGGGCGTGACGTGCTCGCCATCGCTGTGGATACTGCGAGCATCGGCTTCGAAGCTCGTCTCGGGGATCGTGTTAGCACTCATTCTTCAACTCGCTCTGCAGGGCGCTGGCCCATCATACGCTGTTCGGGCGGATGCGGGCAGGGGCAATCTATGCTACCCTTCGTGATGATAAAGCCATGCCAATGTTGCAGTGCAGCGCCCATTGGACAAATTGTCCACTGTAGTGCGGCGCAACCGAGGCGTAGGGGACCAGCATGATCGTTGAGAAAACCGTTTCCCGCGCAAAAAATGGCTGGCCGTGCTGCCGCTTGCGCTGCTCACCAGCGGCTGCGACTGGGTCGTGATGTCGCCGTCCGGCGATATCGCAGTGCAGCAGCGCGACCTCGTGCTGATCTCGACCGGGCTGATGCTGCTGATCATCGTTCCGGTGATCTGCCTGACGCTGTTCTTCGCGTTCCGCTATCGCCAGTCGAACAAGGCCGCCAAGTATGAGCCCAACTGGGATCACTCGGTTGGCCTCGAGTTGTTGATCTGGGGCATCCCGCTGCTGATCATCATCGCGCTCGGCGCGTTGACGTGGACCAGCACGCATCTGCTCGATCCGTATCGTCCGCTCGGCCGGATCAAGCCCGACGCGCCGACGCTCGCGAACAACGTGCCGGTCGGCAATCTGGTCGACAAGCAGCAGCTGGCGAACGGCGTCGGCAAGCCGCTCGAGGTGCAGGTCGTCGCGCTCGATTGGAAGTGGCTGTTCATCTATCCGGAATACGGCATCGCCACGGTCAACGAACTGGCCGCACCGGTCGATCGCCCGATCCGCTTCCAGATGACCTCGTCGTCGGTGATGAACGCGTTCTACATCCCCGCGCTGGCCGGCATGATCTATACGATGCCCGGCATGCAGACGACGCTGAACGCGGTCATCAACAAGCCCGGCAACTATGAGGGCTTCTCGTCGCACTATAGCGGCGCGGGTTTCTCGGGGATGCGCTTCCGCTTCCACGGCGTGTCCGACGCGGGCTTCGATGCCTGGGTCAACCGGGTCCGGCAGAGCGGTGGCGCGATCGGGGCGGGCGGCCTGAACCGCGCGAGCTATCTCCAGCTGGAGAAGCCGAGCGAGAAGGTCCCGGTCCGCTATTACAATGCGGTCGAGCCGAAGATCTTCACGGCGATCGTCGAGCAGTGCGTCCAGCCGGGTAAGGTCTGCATGTCGCAGATGATGCATGGCGGCAAAGGCGGGGGGACTCGCATGCCGGCATGGCGATGCCGGGCGTCAACGGCGGCAAGGGCCCGCAAGAGGCCTCCGAGCGCGTCAAGGGCGCGTTGCTGAAGGATGCCGATGAAAAGGGTAGCGGCGAACATTGGACCGCACCCGCCGATATAAAACGGGACGGCGCCAACAGCGCGCCCGGATCGGTATCGAACCGTAATCACACCATGCTGACCCCCTCCACACAGCCGGGCACGCGCCCCGTCGCGAACGGCTAGAGAAACCATCATGAACGACACTCTGTTGAAGACAATCTTCGGCCGCCTGACCCTGGAGTCGCTGCCGCTGCACGAACCGATCGTCGTCGCCACCTTTGCTATGGTGGCGATCGGCGGGCTCGGGCTCGTCGCCGCGCTGACCTACTTCAAGGTCTGGGGCTATCTGTGGAACCAGTGGTTCACCAGCGTCGATCACAAGAAGATCGGCATCATGTACATCATCCTGGCGATCGTCATGCTGCTGCGCGGGTTCTCCGACGCGATCATGATGCGCGCGCAGCAGGCGATGGCGTTCAACGGGTCCGAAGGGTACCTGACCGCGCATCACTACGACCAGGTCTTCACCGCGCACGGCGTGATCATGATCTTCTTCGTGGCGATGCCGCTGGTCACGGGCCTGATGAACTATGTCGTCCCGCTCCAGATCGGTGCGCGCGACGTGTCGTTCCCGTTCCTCAACAATTTCAGCTTCTGGATGACTGCGGCGGGTGCCGTGATCGTCATGATGTCGCTGTTCATCGGTGAGTTCGCGCGGACCGGCTGGCTCGCGATGCCGCCCCTCTCAGGGTTGGCCTATTCGCCAGACGTCGGTGTCGACTATTATATCTGGGCCTTGCAGATCGCGGGCATCGGGACGCTGCTATCCGGCGTCAATCTGATCGCGACCATCGTCAAGATGCGCGCGCCCGGCATGACCATGATGAAGATGCCGATCTTCACCTGGACCGCCTTGTGCACGAACGTCCTCGTCGTTGCCGCCTTCCCGGTGCTGACCGCAGTGCTCGCGATGCTGTCGCTCGACCGCTATATCGGTACCGCGTTCTTCACGAACGACTCGGGCGGCAACCCGATGATGTACGTCAACCTGATCTGGATCTGGGGTCACCCCGAGGTCTACATCCTAATCCTGCCGGCATTCGGCGTGTTTTCAGAAGTCACCTCGACCTTCTCGGGCAAGCGCCTCTTCGGCTACAGCTCGATGGTCTATGCGACGCTCGTCATCACGATCCTCGCCTATCTCGTCTGGCTGCACCACTTCTTCACGATGGGGTCGGGCGCGAGCGTGAACTCGTTCTTCGGGATCACCACGATGATCATCTCGATCCCGACCGGGGCCAAGATTTTCAACTGGCTGTTCACGATGTACAAGGGCCGGATCCGGTTCGAACTGCCGATGATGTGGACGATCGCCTTCATGGTGACCTTCACGATCGGCGGCATGACCGGCGTGCTTCTCGCCGTGCCGCCAGCCGACTTCGTGCTGCACAACTCGCTGTTCCTGGTCGCGCATTTCCATAACGTGATCATCGGCGGCACGCTGTTCGGCATGTTCGCAGGGATCAACTACTGGTTCCCGAAGGCGTTCGGCTTCAAGCTGGACGAGACCTGGGGCAAGATCTCGTTCTGGTGCTGGGTCCCCGGCTTCTACTTCGCCTTCATGCCGCTCTACGTGCTCGGCCTGATGGGCGTGACCCGCCGGATGCGCTATTTCGACGATCCGAACCTACAGATCTGGTTTATCATCGCCGCCTTTGGTGCAGCCATGATCGCCGCCGGCATCGGTGCCTTCCTGATGCAGATCTTCGTCAGCATCCGGAACCGCGAGAAGCTTGCCGATCTGACCGGCGATCCGTGGAACGGCCGTACGCTCGAATGGTCGACCTCGTCGCCGCCGCCGGAGTACAACTTCGCGTTCACGCCGATCGTCCACGACCTGGACGCCTGGTACGACATGAAGGAGCGCAAGGCGGTCCGTCCGGTCTCCGGCTTCAAGGCGATCCACATGCCGAGCGGCACCGGCACGGGCGTCGTGCTCGCCGGTCTCAGCGTGGCGTTCGGCTTCGCGATGATCTGGTACATCTGGTGGCTCGCAGGGCTCACCTTGGTCGGCATCTTCGCGACGACGATCTTCCACACCTTCAACTACAAGCGCGACTTCCACATCCCGGTCGAGGACGTGATCGCCAGCGAGGACGCGCGCACCCGCCAGCTCGCGACCCAGGGAGCCTGACGCGATGTCCGCAATACCCATGAAGGACGGTCTGAACGAGACGAAACCAGTCTCGTTCTACGACCTGGACGAGCACGAGCATCCCGACGGCGGCAGCACGATGCTGGGCTTCTGGATGTACCTGATGAGCGATTGTCTCATCTTCGCGGTGCTATTCGCGGCCTATGCCGTGCTCGGCAACAGCTATGCCGGCGGCCCCAGCCCGAAGGAGATCTTCGAACTGCCGCTGGTGGCGGTAAACACCGCGATGCTGCTGTTCTCGTCGATCACCTACGGCTTTGCGATGCTGTCGATGGAGGAAGGTCGCCAGCGCGTCATGCAGATGTGGCTGGTCTTCACCGGCCTGTTCGGCCTCGCGTTCCTGTCGATCGAAATGTACGAGTTCGCCACCCTCATTCATGAGGGTGCGGGCCCGACCCGCAGCGCGTTCCTGTCGTCGTTCTTCACGCTGGTCGGCACGCACGGCCTCCACGTCACGATGGGCCTGATCTGGCTCGTCACGCTGATGGTGCAGGTCCAGAAGCACGGCCTGATCGCCGCGAACAAGCGTCGCCTGATGTGCCTCAGCATGTTCTGGCATTTCCTCGACGTCATCTGGATCGGCGTCTTCACCTTCGTCTATCTGATGGGTACCCTACGATGAGCGACCCCCACGCCAACACGCATGACGCGCATGCGGATCATGACCACGCAGCTCACGGCACGCGTGGCAGCTATCTGAAGGGGTTCTTCCTCTCGGTCATCCTGACCGCGATCCCGTTCTGGGCGGTCATGACCGGCGCGTTCAAGGATCCGTCGACCGCAGCCCTCGTCGTGATGGTGTTCGCGGTCGCGCAGATCGTCGTCCACATGATCTACTTCCTGCACATGAGCGGCAAGTCGGAGGGCGGCTGGACGATGATGGCACTGATCTTCACGATCATCCTCGTCGTCATCACGCTCAGCGGATCGATCTGGGTGATGTACCACATGAACACGAACATGATGCCGATGCAGGCCGCGGCGGACATGTGAGCACGCGGGGCGCGCAACCGGGTCCTGCCGTCTACGTCGCAGGCCTGGTCGCGCTCCTGCTGTTCGCCGGGTTCATGGCGCTCGGCATCTGGCAGGTCGAGCGCCGCACCTGGAAGCTCAACCTGATCGAACAGGTCGCGGCCCGTGCACATGCTGCGCCGGTCGCCCCGCCCGGACCAGCCTCCTGGAGCGCGATCACCGCCACCAGCGACGCCTATCGCCGCATCCGGCTAGACGGCACCCTCGATAATTCGCGCGAGACTCTGGTCCGCGCAGCCACCGCACTCGGCAGCGGTTATTGGGTCGTCACGCCCTTGCGGACGGATCGCGGGTTCACCGTCCTCGTCAACCGTGGCTACGTCTCGCCCGAACAGCGCGTCGCGCATACCAAGCCGACCGGCCCGGTCACGATCACCGGTTATCTCCGCATCACCGAGCCCGGCGGCGGCTTTCTGCGTCACAACGACCCCGCCACCGGCAAATGGTATTCGCGCGATGTCGCCGCGATCGCCAGCGCGCACGGCCTGTCGAACGTCGCCCCCTATTTCGTCGACGCGGACAAGTCCGGCACCGCCGCCCCGGTCGGCGGCCTGACGATCATCGCGTTCCCGAACAACCACCTCGTCTACATGCTGACCTGGTTCGCGCTCGCCGCCATGACGATCGGCGCGTTCGTCGTGTTCGTCCGCCAGGATGCGCGCAAGCGGCAAGAGGCTGCATGACAACGGCGGGCGCACGCCAGGGCTGGCAACGCTGGCTCGCGCTCGCGACCGCGCGCACCGATGCGACCGGCAACGCCAACATGCGCCAGCTCGTCACGCTGCGCTGGATCGCCGTCGCCGGCCAGTTCGTCACGATATTGTTCGCCCGGTTCGCGCTCGGCTTCGACCTGCCGATGGTGCCGATGCTCGCGGCGCTGGCGGCGGGTGTCGGCCTCAACCTGGTCAGCATGCCGCTCTACGGGTGGCGTAAGGGGGCCAATATCCAGCTCCTCCTCGCCCTCCTGTTCGACGTCGGCCTGCTCACCACGCAGCTCTATCTCGCCGGCGGCGCGACCAACCCGTTCATCTCGCTCTACCTGCTTCACGTCGTGCTAGGCGCCGTGTTGCTCGATCGCTGGTCGAGCTGGGCGATCGTCGCCGTCACCGCCGCCTGTTTCGGCGTGCTCACGCTCTATTACCGCCCGTTGATCCTGCCCCCCGATTACAGCGGCGAGTATTTCCTGCTCTACACGATCGGCTCGCTGCTCTGCTTCATGCTGATCGCGACGCTGCTGATGCTGTTCATGACCCGCATCACCGGCAACCTGCGCGCCCGTGACACACGCCTCGCCGACCTTCGCCAGCAGGCCGCCGAGGAGGACCACATCGTCCGCATGGGGCTGCTCGCATCGGGCGCCGCACACGAACTCGGCACGCCGCTCGCATCGATCGCCGTGATCCTCGCCGACTGGCGCCGCATGCCTACGCTCGCGCAGGACGCCGACCTTCAGGCCGAGATCGTCGAGATGCAGTCCGAGGTCCAGCGCTGCAAGGCGATCGTCACCGGCATTCTCCTGTCGGCCGGCGAAGCGCGCGGCGAAGCACCCGAGATCATGCCGCTCCACCAGCTCCTCGACGGAATCGTCGACGAATGGCGCGCGGTCCACGCGGGTGTAGAGTTCGACTACACCACCCGAGTCGGCGACGATCCGCAGGTCGTCTCCGACCCCGCGCTCAAACAGGTGATCGCCAACGTGCTCGACAACGCCGCCGAAGCCTCGCCGCACTGGGTCGCGTTCCGCGGCGAACGCAGCGACGGCGATCTCGCCCTGATCGTCCGCGACCGCGGCCCTGGCTTCAGCGACGAACGCCTCGCCAGTTTCGGCAAACCCTATCAGTCGAGCAAGCGCGAACCCGGCCACGGTCTCGGCCTGTTCCTAGCCGTCAACGTCATGCGCAAACTCGGTGGTGGCGTATCCGTCGTAAACTGCGAAGGCGGCGGCGCCGAAGTCACGATCCGCATGCCCCTCTCCGCGATTGCGCTCTCGTGATGGGTACGGATCGACAGTCTGTTCGAGCTAAGGCTTCCGTCATGCCGGGCTTGTTCCGGCATCCACCGTGCCGCAAAATCGAGAGATTGCGGTTTGCAGAACCGTGGACCCCGGAACAAGTCCGGGGTGACGGAGTGGTTTGGGACAATCGTTGTCCAAACACGCGTGTCGGATCGGTGCGACCCAAATGACCGAACCCAAGCTTCTCGCCATCGTCGAGGACGACGAAACCTTCGCCCGCACACTCCGCCGCTCGTTCGAACGCCGCGGCTACGAGGTGATGCAGGCTGCCAGCCACGAGGAACTCGTCGAGCAACTCGCCGAGCGCACGCCCCGCTACGCGGTCGTCGACCTTAAGCTGGGCGGCGCCTCGGGCCTCGTCTGCGTCCAGACGCTCCACGCGCACGACCCCGAGATTCTCGTCGTCGTCCTCACCGGTTTTGCGAGCATCGCCACCGCGGTGGAGGCGATCAAGCTCGGCGCGTCGCACTATCTCGTCAAACCCTCGAACACCGACGATATCGAAGCCGCGTTCGACCGCACCGAGGGCAGCGTCGACACCGAACTCTCCGAGCGCCCGACCTCGATCAAGACGCTCGAATGGGAGCGCATCCACACCACGCTCGCCGAAACCGACTTCAACATTTCGGAGACCGCACGTCGCCTCGGCATGCATCGCCGCACGCTCGCGCGAAAGCTCGAGAAACGCCCGGTAAAATAACCGCAACGCTTGGGCAAAGGCGCGCGTTGTCGTTCGATGCCAGCGCCAAAACCCTCACGACTCTGGCAGCCGAAGCGACTGCTAGCGACCCCGTCCGCGCTGACCTGGGAGCACGGTGCCGAGATCGCCGCCCGCGCGACCGCACTCGGCGTACCCGTCACGACGCTACCGAGCGACCGCCTCAAGCTCGACTTCCCCGACGATTCCCGCCGCGCCTATGCCGAAGCCAAGGCCACGCTCGCACTGGTCGTCGCGCCACCCTCGAAGCGCAAGCTCCAGCCAATCGCTCCCAGCGCGGACTGGCGGATCGACCTCGCCGAGGGCTGCCCCGCACATTGCGGCTATTGCTACCTCGCCGGCTCGCTCAAAGGCCCGCCCATCACGCGCGTCTACGCGAACCTCCCCGAGATATTCGCCGAACTCCCCGCGCATCTCGGCCAAGGCACGGTGACATCGCGCTCGACCGCCCGCGCGCACGAAGGCACCACGTTCGAGGCCTCCTGCTACACCGACCCGCTCGGCATCGAGCACGTCACCGGATCGCTATCCGCGCTGATCGCGCATTTCGGCGCGTGGGAGGCGGACGTGCAGCTCCGCTTCACCACCAAGTTCGACGCCGTCGAGCCATTGCTGACGCTAGATCACCGCGGCCGCACCCGCATGCGCGCCTCGATCAACCCCGCTGCCTATGCGCGCTTCGAAGGCGGCACCAGCCCCGTCGCCGCGCGGCTGGTGGCGCTCCGGAAAATGGCGGACGCCGGCTACAAGATCGGCCTGACGGTCGCCCCGATCATCGCTGCGGAAGGCTGGCGCGAGGCATATGGCGACTTGCTGACAGAGGCGGGCAGGGTGCTCGCCGACGTACCCAACGTGACGATCGAGCTGATCACCCACCGCTACACCCCCGGCTCGAAGGCGGTACTCCAAACCTGGTACCCCGGCTCGTCGCTCGACCTCAGCATGGCCAACCGCACGGAGAAACGCACAAAGTTCGGCTCTGTGAAATACGTCTACGACGCCGACACGATGCGCGCGCTCCGCAGCTTCTTCCAGGACGAGATCGCCGCCAAGCTCCCGGAGGCGCGCATACTCTATTGGACGTGACCGCCGCGCCAACCGGCAACGCAGCGTTGCCATTCGCGGCCTTCCGATCGCCGCCATCGCCGCCTACTTCGAAGCCATGACAAACACCTGCCAGCCAACGCTCTTCATCCCGCACGGTGGCGGGCCCTGTTTCTTCATGGACGACCCCGCCGGCAACTGGATCGGCATGGCTGCGTACCTCCGATCGATCGTCGCCTCGCTGCCCGAAAAGCCCAAGGCGATCCTCGTCGTCTCCGGCCACTGGGAAACGCGCGGCTTTGCCTTCACCGGCGCCGCCACCCCGCCGTTGATCTACGACTATGGTGGCTTCCCCCAGCACACCTACGAGCTGCGCTACGACGCCCCCGGCGATCCCGCGCTGGCAGCCCGCGCCGTCGACCTGATCCGCGGTGCCGGAATGACCGCCAACATCGACCCCGCGCGCGGCCTCGATCACGGCGTCTTTATCCCGATGAAGGTCGCATTCCCCGACGCCGACATCCCGGTCGTCGAGATGTCGGTCGACCGCGATCTCGACCCTACGCTACACGCCGCCGCCGGCCGTGCACTCGCCCCCTTACGCGACGAAGGCGTGCTGATCGTCGGCTCGGGCATGAGCTTCCACAACATGCGCGGCTACGGCGACCCGCGTTTCACCGCACCGTCCGAAGCCTTCGACCAGTGGCTGACCGCCGCAGTCGAGTCCGAACCGACCGCCCGAGCAGAGGCGCTAGCCGGCTGGGCGGAAGCCCCCGCCGGCCGCCTCTCGCACCCCCGCGAAGAGCATCTCCTCCCGCTGATGGTCGCCGCCGGCGCCTCCGATCAGCCCGGTACGCAGGTCTACAACGAGCGCGTGCTGCAAACCGCAATCTCCGGCTACCGCTTCAATTAAAGGAATTTCCATGGCCCTTCCCGTCCTGCTCGCGATCTCCGGCAGCCTGCGCCGCGGCTCGTACAATACCGCGATCCTGACCACGCTCGGTGACGCTATCGCCGACAAGGCCGCGCTGACGGTCTTCGCGCTGAACGACGTGCCCCTCTATGATCAGGACGCCGACACCGACACGCCCCCCGCCGCCGTCGCAGCCTTGCGCGCGGCAATCGGCGCGGCCGATGGGATCGTCATCGCCAGCCCCGAATACAACCACGGCATGTCCGGCGTCCTGAAGAACGCGCTCGACTGGACCTCACGTCCGCATGGCAAGGCGACGCTCACGGGCAAGCCTGTCTTCACGCTCACCTCGTCGCCCGGCGCAGTCGGCGGCGCACGCGCCCACGCGCAACTGAACGAGACGCTGGCCTCGATCGGCGCCCGCACCGTCCTGCGCCCACAAGCCGTCGTTGGCGCCGTGCACGAGAAGATCGCCGATGGTCGCCTGACCGACCAGCGCACGCTCGATTTCCTCGTGGCCGGCATCAACGACCTGCTCGCCGACATCGCGCGGCCCACCACCGCCGACCGCTAGGCGTCCTGACATGCGCCACGTCCTCGACCAGTATCCTGCCCAGCGCGACGACATCGCCGATCTCGTGACGCGACGCCCGCTACCGGGCCCCGGCCTGCCGCAGGTCGATCCGTTCCTGTTCCTCAACCATCACGGTCCGCAGACCTATCGCCCCGGCAACAGCGGCCTCCCATTCGGCCCACATCCGCACCGCGGGTTCGAGACGGTGAGCTTCATCCTCGAAGGCGAAATGGCGCATCTCGACAGCGGCGGCCACGAAAGCGTCATCTGCGCAGGCGGTGTCCAGTGGATGACCGCCGGCTCGGGCCTGATCCACGCGGAAATCTCGCCCGCATCGTTCAAGCGCGACGGCGGCCCGCTGGAGATCCTGCAACTCTGGGTGAACCTCCCCGGCCGCCTCAAGATGACCAAGCCCGCCTATACCGGTCTCCAGCGCGAGGACATTCCCGCGATCCCGGTCGAGGGTGGCACCGTGAACCTGATCTCCGGCACGTTTGCCGGACGACAGGGCCCGTTCGAATCCCTGACCTACGTCGCGATGATGACCGTTGAGCTCGAAGCCGGCGCCCATGTCGACCTGCCAGCCCCAACCGGCCGCGCGGTCTTCTTCTACGTCGTCGCCGGCGCCCCCACGGCCAACGGCACGCCAATCAAGCCGCATCATCTCGCCACGTTCGGCAACGAGGGCGACACGATCACCGTCACGACCGAGTCCCCCGCCACGATCCTTTACGGCCACGCCGAGCCGATCGGCGAACCCGTCGTCTCCCACGGTCCCTTTGTCATGAACACCCGCGAAGAGATCGTCCGCGCGATCGAGGACTATAACGCTGGCCTGTTCGGCAAGCCGCCCGTCATTCGCTAGGGCGCCTTGCGCACCGGGGGCAGCGCGGCACAGATGTCGGCGCCCCCGGCAGGCACCGTAAAGAACGGCCCCGCCCGGTTCTCTCGCGAGGCGATCCAGGTCACGAACCGCACATTGTCCGCCCCGCGATACTCGAAACGCGGTCGCTCAGCGGCGGGCAGTTCGCTTGCGAGGCGTGCGGACACGATCGGGCTACGCTCCCCCTCGGTCTTGTAGAACCCCAGATCCCCCGTCCCGCGCGGCAACGACGATAGCCACTCGACCCCGTCGATCACGCGTCCAACCACCGCGATGTTCCGGTCGAGCGCACGCGGCGAATGGCCGATCACGGTATACAGCTCCGCGCCACTCCCCGTGCTCGGCGCCAGATCACGCGCGACGCCCACCATCCCGTAGCAATGCGGCAGCCACTCGGTCGCGCCATTGCCCGCCAGCGGCCACCCGTCGCGGCTATACCCCGCCCATTCGGCATAGGGATCGCGCTGCGCCAACCGCGCCACGGTGGTCGGCCCGGCATGCGAGTATTCCGCCGACGGATTGGCGACCACGCCAGCGACAAGCGGCTTCTTCTCGGTCGCATCGCCCCATTGCGCGACGTAATTGTCCTGCACCCGGTACACGCTAGTTCCCGTATCCCACCAATGCGCCGCGGCGAGCTTGCGGATGTTGGCGACGTGCACGGGCGCGTATCGCGGCGCCAACCGCACCGTGAAGCGATGCCCGTCGGCCAGCGTAAACACGAGCAGTTCGTCGTCCGGTACCGCCTTCCAGTCAGCCGGCAACGGATCCGAGGGAAGTGTCGCGGCGACCGGGGCTGGTGCAGCAACGGCCTGCGCGAGCGCGGCGGCGAGAAGGAGATTCAGCATGTCGGGAGACTGCCCGAGCGCGTCCTTGCACGCAATCGCTTGCGCGCACGTGAAACCCGCACTAGCAGACCCCCTTCCAGAGCAATGCGGAGCGGTGGCCGAGTGGTCGAAGGCGCTCGCCTGGAAAGTGAGTATACGTCAAAAGCGTATCGTGGGTTCGAATCCCACCCGCTCCGCCAACTTCCAGTATCAACTGGTGGCAGACTGTCGCGCAAGGAGCCGATTTGTCTCCGCGTTCCTCGTACGGTCGTGCCGCCTCGTCCGATCGTGTCGCAGCCAAGCGCTCGCTTGTTGAGCAGCTATCCAAAGTCAGCCTCGCTCAAGCGCGCGAACATCGGAACGCGGCTTCAAGGCTTTTGAAGGCCAGGACCGATCCGAGCGTGGATCGCAAGCAAACCGCCGCGGTCCGTCATATCGAGCATCCAACGACGACGGCCTTAGGTGCCTCAGCGATTGCTTCGGCATAGAGGCTGGCAAAGTGCACAATAGTACGGTCTTCGCCACATCGGAAATATACGCTGCTTTGGCTGGACGATCCGATCACTGATCATGGCCAGCAAATAGTGTATTCGAACAATCCGCCTTACTTCAGCCAAGCGGGGCAATATTGGTATCAAAGGTGATCGTGGAGCGGATTTCGACCGTGTCCGGACCGATAGACATCGGACAGACTATGCCGGGCATTGCCACCACATCGAACAGTTCGGTGATGAAGCCCTCTAGCTTTACCCATTCGACGATGTCGCCGGTCGCGAGATTGACGACGAGCACGCCGCACCACGGCTCGGCGTCGCGATCCTTCAAGGCTGCATCGAGCGCGAGGCCGGCGAACGTCCCGTTGCGAGGCTTCGACACCGTCACCAGCGCATGTCCGTTGTGGATCGACATGCCGCGCAGAAATCCCGGGCAAAACGCGATGTCGGTGCGCGCGCCGCTCTGCGGATCGATCCGGATGATCTGGCCGCGGCCGGAATCGAGCGCGAGCACCACGTCGCCATATACCCGCGGGCTATGCGGCATCGACAGCTGGTCGGTCACGACGCGGTCGGTCGCGACCTCGATCAGGACGCCACCCTGGTCACGCCGTTCGCGCCAGCCGGTCACGATGTCGCTTCGACTGACCGCGGTAACGTAGCGGGGCTTGCCGTCCGCCATCGCCATGCCGTTCAGGTGGCATCGATCCTCGGGCGCCAGTTTCGAGATGAACTTCGGCTTCCACACCGGCCGGAAACTATGGTTCAGGTCGAGGGTCGCCAGGCAACTATACTTGGTGTTGACGAAAATCACGCGGCCATCGCTGGTCGTGCCGACCTCGTGGACGTCGACATCGCCGGTCGTCTGCGCGTTGCGCGGCACGAGCACCATGTCGAACTGGCCGTTGCCGATCTCGCCGGGACGTAGCATGTTTTCCAGCCGCCAGATCTGATGCAAGGCACCCAGATACAGCCGGCCCGGTTGGTAACATAGTCCCATCGCGCGCGTGAAATACTGCTGGTTGAACGAAACCGTCCCCGCGGGCGTGACACCGACGAGGAACAACTGACCAGTCTGATACGAGGTGAAGGCGAAACCGAGCTTGTTGGTGCGCAACCAATCGGCGAAGCCACGCGACACGGTAAGGTTGGTATTGGGCTGCTTGGCTGGGCCCCCGGAACAGGTTGCGCTGTGTCCGCGCCGCCCGCAGCGGGTCCGATCGCATTGCTCATCCGCTATTCCACTCTAACATCATGGACGAAAACAAGACGGCCCGCGACTGACGCGTCGCGGGCCGATGGTCAGAACCTAACCCGTGGCAATTCCGGATACTAGAACTTGATCCGGATTCCGGCGCGGCCACCACCACCGTTATAGTCCTTGTTATACTCGCCATGCCCTTCGATGAAGCCGGTTACGCCGCCGGTGGTGACGATATTCAGACCCAAAATACCCTGCGCATAGGTGCCGAGACGATCGTTGACGATGCCCACCGTCTGACCGCCACTGGTGAAGCGCAATCCGTCCTTGCCCTCGAACTCGTGTACCGCTGCACCGCCGGCGTAGAAGACCAATGTCGAGGTTTCGCCGATCTTGCTCGAACCACCGATCCGCGCCCCAGCCTTGCCACGCAGGCCCTTATAGTCCTCGAAATCGAACTGCCCGCCGAGGACGCCGTAGCCGTCGATATCGGTCTTCGTATACGCGGCACTGACCGCGGGCTCGAAGAAGAACGCATCCGATCCGACCCGGAAGCCCGCCTCGAGCTTTCCGCCATAGGTCTTCGCCTTGGTGTCGAGGGTGAAGCCCGCGCCGGTGCCCCGGCTGTTGACCCAGGCATAATCATATTTGGCGATGCCGTTCACGAAGAACCCGCCCGCCTGGAACCCGCCATATACCGTGCCGTTGACCGCATCGATATCGAACCGGTCACCATATCCGCGGAAGTTCATCGTCGAACTCAGATACCCACCGGCGATTCCCAAGGTGAAGCCGCTCTTCTGAGTTGCGTCGCCGACAAGATCGATACCGACCTGCCCGCCGAACGCATCCTGGCGATAACCGAGATCGACGTTGTTCTGGGTCAGGCCGCTATAGGTCACCGTGCGGGTGTCATCGCGGGTGTTGACCTCTCCGAACATCTGCAGCCAGACCCGGCCGCTCGTATCGTTGGCGGGGCTGCCCCAGCGCCCGTCGCGACCCGCCGCGAGATGGGCCGTGATCGCATCACCCGACCGGTTCCAGACCGATGCCAACCCTTCGCCCAGCTTGGCCTGGCGATAGACCGTGGCGCTGGGTGCGCCGACCAGCTGATAGGCGAACGAGGTTGGATTATAGGCGAGACCGAACGAAATCAGGCCGCGATTGCGCGATCCTTCGCTGAGCATGAAGGCCGTCCCCGATGACGCCGCCGATGCTTGCACGACGGTAGCGCCGGGCAGGAGGATAGCCGGTGTGTTCGACGTCTGCAGGACGATCGCGGTCGAGCCCGACGCCGTTCCGACATTGAGCCGATCGACCGTCGCTCCAGTCGCGTTGAACGTCACGTCGAGACCCAGGGTCGCCGTACCGCTGCCGGTATAGGCGGTGCCGGGCAACGTCAGCGTGTCGCCGGCTACGCCGTTGCGTAGCTCGATCAGGCCGCTGTTAGCGAACGTCTCAAGATTGTTGATCGCGGCCGTGCGCACCGCGCCGGATGCGCCGAGCGTGACGGTCCCGGTGTTGGTAAGACCGTCCGTCCCGGCACCGAAATCGCTGTTGCCAACCAACGTGAAGGTGCCGCTATTGGTCAGGCGATCGGCATTACCGGTGAGCAACAGGCGTCCCGTGAGGCTGCCGGTGTTGGCGATGGTCGTCGCGCCCCCCGATGCCTCGATCGCGTACCCGGTGCCGCCGATGATGGCGCCGCCGTTGGTTATCGACGTACCGTTGGTCGAGGACACCGTCACGGCGTTCGTCGCGCCGCGGACGACACCGGCGCTGCCGACGTTCAGCCTGGCGAGACCGTCGAGCGCAGGCGAACCGAGCGCGATGTTGCCACCGCCGCCAGCTCCGCCGGCGATGATCGAGATTGCCGTATCCGTGGCGGATGTCACCGTTCCGGTCACCCCGACATCGGCACCGCCCCCGAAACCGAAGGCGCGGATCGCGATAGCGCCGGGGCCGGCAACCCTGACGTCACCCGCACGCACGGTCACGTCGCCGCCAAAGCTTGCCGCGCTGATCCCGTGTGCGCCCTCGCCGGTCGTGGCGACAGATCCGGCCGTCACGGCGACGCTGTAGGATGCGCCGGCGGAGATGCCGATACCCGTGCTACGTACCGTACCCGCATTCACCGTGACACCGCCCGTGGCGTAGGCGTCGATACCGCCGCTGCCTTCCCCGGTGGTCGTCACCGCGCCGGTCGCGACGGCGATCGCGCCGTAATAGCTGCGCGCCCGGATACCGGTCGAGAATGCACCGTTGGTGGTGACCGATCCGGCACCGCTGACCGCAACGTCGCCAAATACGCTCTGCACATCGATGCCATTGGCTTCGACACCGTTGGTGACGATGGCGCCGGTGTTCCGGATGGTCGCGTTGCCGCCGGCATACACGTCGATACCGGTCGCCCCATAGCCGCTGGTCCGGACGGTACCGGTGACGGCGACGGCCGCATCGCCGTACGCCTGCGCCGCGACGCCGATCGAGGCGTCTCCCGCCGTTGTTACGTTGCCGACGGCGATGTCGACGTTGCCGGCGTTCAATGCTGCCCCGAGCACGCCGTTGGAGGCATAGCCGGCGGTCGCAACGTTATCGGCGGTAATCGACACGTTGCCGAAATAGGATGCGCCGACAATGCCGGGCGAATAGCTGCCGAGCGTGCTGACCGTGCCCGCGTTGACCGCGACGTCACCGTAGATGCTGACGGCATAGACGCCTGGCGCTTCGTAGCCGGACGTGGCGATCGAGGTGCCCGTGATTTTGATATTGTCGAGCGCGATCGCGGAGACACCGAACGCTCCGTCCCCGCTCGTCTTGATCGCACCATGCGTGACGGCAATGTTGCCCCCGTTCAACGCAACGGTATCGATACCGTCGGCGCTGGCGCCGGTCGTCGTGATCGAGCCGGCGTTGATCGCGATATTGCCGCCCGTGCCGAACAGATTGGCGGTCTCGGCGTGGATGCCGTCGGCGGCATCCTGCGATGTCGTGATGCTGCCCTGCGTAACGGCGATGTTGCCGGTCAGGCTATAGGCGTCGATGCCGGTCGCGGTACTCGATACCGATCCCGTGCCGGAGATGGTGACATCGCCATAGGCCGTTGCGTAGATTCCGGCGCTATCGGCGCCGGTCGTGGCTATCGTGCCGTTATTGGCAACCGCTGCAGTGCCGTTCTGGCCGATCGCTACTATGCCGAGCGCATTGGTGCCAGCGGTCGATACGTCGCCATTGACCGTCACGGATGCGTTGTAGCCATAAGCGACGATGGCGGTCGAACCGTCGCCCGTCGTCGTGACGTCGTTGACCGCGACGGTCGCATCGCCCAGCGCCTGGCTCGAGCCGGCGTAGATCCCGGTCGAATAGGTGCCGCTCGTCGAGACAAGCCCCGTGCTGGTGACCGAAGCATTGCCGTAGATGCTGTTGGCGGAGATCGCCGTGGCGCTGTCGCCGGTGGTCGTGACGTTGCCCGCGGCGATATCGACATTGCCGTAAAGGGCGAGTCCGGTGATGCCTCGTGCGCTGTCGCCACTGGTCGCGACCGTTCCTGCGCCGTTGACCACGACGTCCCCGTATATGGCCGTTGCCGCGATCCCGGAGCTTCCCACGCCGGCGGTGGTGATCGTGCCGTTATTGGTGATCGTCGCATTACCGGGTGTGAAGACGCTGATCGCGCGCGACGCATCGCCCGCGGTCGACACGTTGCCGGTGGCGGTCACGGTGACATTGTCGCCATAGGCGTAGATGCCGCGCGATTGATCGCCCAAGGTCGCAACGTTATTCACGGTAACGGCAGCATCGCCGCCATAGGCTTTGACGAACACCGCATCCGACGCTGCGCCGGCGGTCGACACCGTGCCGGTCGACACGAAAGTCGCACCGCCTGGGCCCGTGCCGAACATGACTGCGCCGGTTGCGCCGTCGCCATTCGTCGTAATGTCACCAACGGTCAGATTGGCCGTGCTGCCCTGAACGATCGCACCATTTGCCCCGATGCCGTTCGTCGTGATGCTGCCCGCGGTGATGTCGACCGCGGCGTCCGGGCCGAACGAGACCGCCTGGATACCGTCGGAGTAATCCGCCTGCGTCGACACGGTACCCGCGTTGATCGTCACGCTACCCGCCCCCGCGGTCACGTTGATCGCATCAGATCCATAGGTGTAGAAACTGCCCCCGGTCGTGGCCACGGTACCGGCATCGATGGTCACGTCGCCGTTGCCGGCATAGGCGTTGATCCCACCGACATAATATCCTGCCGCCGTCACGGAGCCGGCGGTGATCCCGATGTTGCCAGTATAGGAACTCGCGCTGATGCCGACCGAGCTGTTGCCGGTCGTTGCGATCGAGGTCGCGTTGATCGTGACGTCGCCGCTATTGCTGACCGCGTTGATCCCGCTCGACGCCCGACCAGCTGCGGTGATGCTGTCGGTGTTGATCGTCAGGTCGCCGTAGTTCGTGTTGCCCAGAACACCGATGGCGCCCGTGCCGCTTACCGCGATCGTGGTATTGCCGAACGCGTTGAGCGTTGCCGCGCCGTCGTTAAAGCCGATGATCGCGACGCCGGGTCGTATCCCGCTGGCAATCGCGACGCCGTCGCCCAGATTGACGGTCAGGTCCTGGACCGCGAAGGTCGGATCGAGACCGGGATCCTGCGTCGGATCGACAGCCGGCGTCGTGTACGTGATCCCGTTGGGATAGGGATTGCCGCTTGCGTTGCAGGTCACGGTGCCGTTGGTCGTTGTACCGCATTCGTTCTGCGCAAATGCCGGCGTGGCAATAAGCGCGCCTGCAGCCACGCCCGCTAACGCGGTGCCAGCCAGTAGACGACGTGGGATGCGGCGCCCAACGTGCGAAAGCTTACTCATGACCACCCCTGTTATAATCTTTATTAGTGCTGGGCTTATCGGCGGCAGGGCGCGCGTCAATACGAACTCCACCGAATTTGATGTCTATTTTTGATCCGAATTCACGCTATCAAACCATTACGATAGCGACACAATCGGCGGGCAGGCTTGCCGGCGTATTTTACGGTGCGGCATTGGAGAAGCCTTGGTGGTCGAAACGATATGAAATAATAGCTGACGCTTCTGCTCGACGGAGAGGAAGAAAATGGCCGTTGTCGTAAGTGCCGCACCCGTGACGGGGCAGAGGATTGAGATCGTCACCTTTGTGCCGAGCCAGATAATGTGCGCTGAGACCCCCATGCCCGGGACCGGCGTGGTCATGTCACTGCCGGTCGTCGTCAACCGCTACGGGCCAGCGATTCAAAGCGCACCCGCATTGGTGCTTCGCTACGACTTCGTAATCGACGCGGACGGCCGTACGCGCACGATCCGGCGTACCGCCACGGCATCTACCCCGGGCTATTATGTCAACACGAGCGATATCGCTCCGTCGCTGGCGGTCTCTCGTTTCCCGGCGGGGGACCCGCGATCCAAATGTTCGATCACCTACACTGGCTTGACGGTGCCTATCGACGCCGCACCGCTGCAGGTGCTGTACGAACTCGCGAGCCGACCGGAGACGGAAGGTACCGTCGGGACCGTGTACGATCGACTCCGTCCCGTTGGCTCCGATTGCAGGCGAGGCCCTGGCCAGTATCGTCGCCTCAACCTACCGGCGTTCGAGAAGATTGCGCGGCCTCCGGGTGCCGCATCGTGGGTGTTTCTCGCCTACGATGTTGATCGAGCCGGGAAGCCGAACACCGTTCGCGTGCTCGGTAGCTCTGGCAACCAAGCGCTGGACCGCGCTGGCGCGAGTGCGCTGTCGAACAACCGCTACGAACCAGGAATTGGCTTCACCGGCTGTACGTATCATTTCAACGGCGCTGAACCGTCGGAGCGTACTGCCCCGGAACTTCCTGCCGATGCGCCTCGTGACACCGGGGAGCAGCCAGGGTGCGTGGTCGATCCGACCTCGATCTCTGCACTTCTCGACGGCAGCGCTTATCCGTCAGCGTTCGCGCGTCGGCGTATCAAGGGCGTGGCGGTAGTCGGCTACGATACCGCCCCCTGGGGAGCGATCGGCAACGTCCGCATCCTGGCATCCGAGCCGGACGAGGCGTTTGGTGAGGCGGCGCGATCTGTTCTCTCGAGCGCGCGGGTCAGCGAAAGTGCAACTGGTCGTCGTGGCTGCATTCGACGTATCAGGTTCGAGCTGTCGCCGGTCGGCGTAGCTCGACAACTGCCCTACAGGCCAGTGATGCACAGATAACATCAGACGAATTTAGGCCACATTATTACCTGTTGGTCCGACCCACCGTTCCAAATCAAAGGTGCCAGCTGGGAAGCCATGCCTCTCTAAGGTCGATTCCAAAGGCGGCAGTGGCCAATGCCGGCTATCGCCACGGCCTTCCCGAGAACCACAGTCCGCTTTCCTCTCCATTGCGACGTTCATGCTGGAAAATCGCACCTGCATAGCGATTAGCGCGGAGATGACTGAGTGTCCAAAGTCGGGAAGCGGGGAAGGTGATGGCGCACCCTCTGCGGTTGTCTTAGTCCTATACCCCCGCAGGCGGCTACCGAGGAGAGAGCAATGGATGAGTTTGCGCGCATGATGCGCATGGATGGTGTTCGTCCTCTCGATCAACCAAAGCAAATAACCAGTCGTGATGCTAAACAGCCGCGTGAGACGCCCAGTCAAAGCGTCGTTGCACCACCGGCGATGGAACCCGTTGGTTACGCGTGGGCGACTGGTCCTCGTGCGCGCAGTGCGCTCGAGACGGCGCTTGAGCGCTTGGCCAACGAGATTCGTACTGGACGGCGTGGTTGGGCAACCGGCATTTGTCAGGATGGCAGGACGGTCACCTTGCCCGCTTCGTCAGGAGCGGCGGCGCTGCTCGGCACCGCAGATCGCCAGTCGTTGCGTCTCATGATTGTCGGCGGCGACGGCTGGACCTTCGTCATGCATCCGCTGATGGGGGTCGCGACGCTCGATGAGGACCCGGCCGGGTCGGCATGAACGCGCGTCTGAAGTGGGATACGCGAGAAGGTGCGCGAACGTCCGCAACTGGGTCATCAGACTGAGGCGTCGATCGCGCAACCATGTCCCCTGTAGTGGGCCATTCCAGCTACCGTGCAGCGCAGTCTTTGCCGGTTCTGCATCCCTGAGTGGCAATGTCGGAAACGGACAATCCGGAAAATTTTATCGGGAAAACGGAACCCCGGACGGCCGCTAGCGGGACCAGCTCGACCTGCTACCGGCACACTTGCCACCCGGATGTTCGCCGATTGCTTGGGGAATATCCGGCCCAGCTTAACCGCAAACACCGCCGGCCCGCTATGCCAGGTCCCACCCAACAACAACGGAAATGGATCAAAAGCCGCTTGCCGATTATCGATATGCCAAATATCGTTTACCAATACAGTGCGGGGGCAATGCGGTGGGTGAGGGAGTCGATCAATAACGCCGAAGGATCGCGTTCTGACGGGCGCAACGATCCTGCTGAGGCTGATGTTGGTCATGAACATCGTCCTGCTGGTGATGTTCGCGGTAGCACTCGCGCTGTCCTGGCCGCTCGGACACGCCCTCGCGCTCCGGCTCGGTGCGAAATACGGGCCGTCGCTCGATGTCGCGGACGCGGTGATGGCGATGCGGCTGATGGTGGTGCTCGGGATCGCTTCCGCGCTCGCGATCCATCCGATCTTCGCCAGCCTGCTCCGGATCGTCGCGACCGTGCAGGCAGGCGATCCGTTCGTCGACGCGAACGCCACGTTGCTCGGCCGAATTGGCTGGGCACTGCTGGTCCTCCAAGGCCTCGATCTCGTGCTGGGCGCGCTGATGCGCTGGATCTCCGCGCTCAAGCTCGATGCGACGGGCTGGAGCCCATCGCTCGGCGGGTGGATCGCGGTCGTCATGATTTTCGTGCTCGCGCGTGTTTTCCGGATCGGCGCACGGATGCGCGACGACCTGGCGACGACGGTCTGATGCCGGTCGCGGTCAGCCTGGACGACATGCTTTACAAGCGCCGCATGACGCTGACCGAATTGTCCGAGGCGGTCGATATCACGCTCGCCAACTTGTCGATCCTGAAGACGGGCAAGGCCAAGGCAATCCGCTTCACGACGCTGGAAGCGATCTGCCGCGTGCTCGAATGTCAGCCCGGCGACCTGCTGAGGGTTACCGATGAACCGTCGGACGAAACGTTCGCGACGATAGAAACGGGGAAATAGCGGATGGACGCACTGGTTCTCGACGACGTAACGAAGCGGTTCGGGGAGCGGACGGCCGTCGACGCACTGAGCTTCACGGTGAAGCCGGGCGAAATCTTCGGATTCCTGGGCGGCAACGGCGCGGGCAAGACCACGTCGCTGCGGATGGTGCTCGACATCCTGCGGCCGACATCGGGGCGGATCGCGGTGCTGGGCTGTCCGCCGGGGCGGGAGAATGCGGCCGATCTCGGCTTCATGCCTGAGGAGCGCGGGCTTTACCGCGGAATGTCGGCGATCGACACCGTCACCTATTTCGGCCGTTTGAAGGGCATGACGACCGCCGCGGCGCGCGCCAAGGGGCATGACCTGCTCGAGCGGTTCGGACTGGCAGGCTCGGCCAAGATGCAGATCGACAAATTGTCGAAGGGCATGGCGCAGAAGGTCCAGCTTGCCGCCACACTGGTAAACAGCCCGAAACTGCTGCTGCTCGACGAGCCGTTTTCGGGGCTGGACCCGGTCAACCAGGGGCTGCTCGAGGACGAGATACTGGGGGCCGCGCGCGGTGGCGCGACGGTGATCTTCTCGACGCACGTTATGCAGCATGCCGAGCGGCTGTGCGATCGGCTGCTGCTGCTGTCGCAGGGGCGCAAGGTGTTCGAGGGGACGCAGCCCGAAGCGCGCGGGCGGTTGCCGGCACGTCTCGGGATCGTCTCGCGCGATACGCCGATGCGGTGCCCCGGCGTGGATCGCGCGGAGGAGGTCGCAACGGATCCGGACGGTTGGCGGACGTACGACGTGACGCTCGGCGACGGCATCGATCCGGCTGACGTCCTGCAATGCCTGACCGAACAGGGCATCACGCTGCGCCGGTTCGACCAGCACCGCGTTAGTCTGCACGAGGTTTTCCTCCACCTCGTCGGTACCAATTCAGCCGATACGCAGGGGCAGCCGTCATGATCCACAACATCTTGCTCGTCGCGATGCGCGAGTTCCGGCAGATCACCGGCATGCGCAGCTTCTGGCTGACGCTGCTTATTCTGCCCATCGCGCTCGCGATCGGACCGATCGCCACCAAGCTGATGGGTTCCGACAAGGTTCAACGCGTGATGCTGATCAATCCCGAAGGCCGCGAGGCGATCGCGATCCGCGCGCGGCTCGACGGCGATCGGCAGCGCCGCATCCTCACCGCGCTCTCACGCTATGCGCAACGCTACGATCTCGACCGGGCGGATCCCGCGGCGCTCTGGGCGCAGCACGACCGGCTTTACGACGATGCGGAGGTCACGGCGTTCGTGAAGGCGGGCGGCATGCCGGCCGCGTTGGCGACGATGAAGCGTGCGGCGACACCTGAAACGCCCGCCTTCGATCCGCCGGAGCCCGACTTCACGATCGTCCCGACCCCGCCGGCGATCGCCAAGGCCGATCCCGCAGCGCTCGACCGGATGCTCAAGCCGTTGATCCAGCCCGGCGAGTTCGGTGACAAGAAGGCCAAGCCGCTCGACTACGCCGTGTACATTCCGCGTGGGTTCGGGACGAGCACGACCGCCGCGCGCCTCTGGTCGAGCGAACAGCCGGCCGCGAACTTCGTCCAGCCGTTGCAGTCGGTGCTGACGTTGCGGGTGCGCGCCGCCTATCTCCGATCGACCGGGCTCTCCCCGACCAAGCCGGCGCGGCGACCACGCTGGTACCGGCGATCGCCATCTCGACGCCGGCACCGGGCGGCGGTCGCGAACGGATGCTGGTGCGTTCGATCGTGCCGTTGCTCAGCGCCTACATTCTGCTGATGTCGCTGCTGCTGTCTGGCAATTGGATCCTCCAGGGGCTGGTCGAGGAGCGGTCGAACAAGTTGATCGAGACGGTGCTGGCCTGCATCAGCCCTGACGAACTCCTGTACGGCAAGCTTGCGGGGACGGTCGCGGTGGGGTTGACGATGGTCCTGGTTTGGGCGCTGTGCGCGGCAGGGGCTGCCTTCGTCACGCAGGGCGCGGTCGGCACGTTCCTGCGCATGGCGCTCGCTCCCCTAGCCTCGCCGTGGATCATCCTGGTGATGCTCTACTTCTTCCTGGCAGGCTATCTCATGGTCTCGATGATCCTGCTCGCGATCGGCGCGATGAGCGATTCGATGCGGGATGCACAGAGCTATCTGACGCCGGTGCTTATGATCATTGCGATGCCGTTCACGATCGTCGCGCAGGGGATCCTGTCGAACACGGGCGCTACCGCACTCAAGGTGCTGACCTGGATCCCGCTCTACACGCCGTTCACGATGCTGGCGCGGCTCGGCGGCGGCGTGTCGGTGTGGGAGATTGTCGGTAGCGCGCTGACGCTCGCGCTTTTCATCGCGATAGAGTTCGTCCTGCTCGCGCGCGTGTTTCGCGCCAGCCTGTTGAATGCGGGACAGAAGCCAAATCTCGCCGCGCTCGCTCGGCTGATGCGGCGGGACCCCGCCTAAATGACTTCCACATCCTATAAAATCTTCCATACCGAAGGAGTTGCGATGCCGTTCAACCATTTCTCCCGCCTGTCGCTAGGCGTTGCCACGCTAGCGCTGTCCGCGTCGGCACTGGCCCAGACCGCGCCACCGACGACCACTAGGTCCACGGCGCCGACTGGCACCCGCTACGGCACGTTCGGGATCGACTTGACCGCCGCTGACAAGGCCGTGAAGCCGGGCGACGATTTCTGGACCTACGCGAACGGCAGCTGGAACAAGCGTACCGAGATCGCCGCGGATCGCACGTCCGCCGGCGGTAGCGTGATCCTGGCCGACCAGGCCGAGCAGCAGGTTCGTACAATTCTCGACGATGCCGCGCGCGATCCGGCCGCGGTCGGCCCCGGTGCGAAGCAGTTCGGCGATCTCTACGCCAGTTTCATGGACGAGGCCGCGATCGAGCGCGCCGGCGCCACGCCGCTTAAACCGTATTTTGCCAAGATCGACGCCGCGAACGACAAGCACAAGCTCCAGACCTTGTTCTCGACGGTCGGCTATGCCGCGCCGGTCGAGGTCGGCCAGCTTCCAGATCCGGCGGATCCCAAGCGTTACGCGGTTGCCGCGGGGCAGGGCTCGCTAGGCATGGGCGGGCGTGATTATTACCTCGAACAGGGTCCCAAATACGACACCTTCCGCACCGCGTACCGCGCCTATGTCGAGAAGATGCTGACGCTGTCGGGTATCGCCGACGCATCGGCCAAGGCTGATCGGATCGTCGCGCTCGAAACCGCGATGGCCAAGGTCCAGTGGTCGCCGGTCCAGTCCCGTGACCTCAAGGCGATGCTGAAGCCAATGGATGCGGCTGGCCGCAAGGCGCTGGCGCCCGAGTTCGACTGGCCGCTGCTGCTGTCGACCGCGGGATACGGCAATTTTCCGACCGTCTACATGACCAACTCGACCGCGCTGACCGAGCTCGGCAAGATCTTCGCGGCCACGCCGGTCGCGACGTGGCAGGACTGGATGAAATTCCGGCTCGCATCCGCCAGCGCGAGCATGTTGCCCAAGGCGTTCGACCAGGCGACGTTTGATTTCTACGGCAAGACGCTCGCGGATCAACCGCAGCAGCGAGCCCGCTGGAAGCGCGGCATCGCGCTGGTCAACGGCACGATGGGCGAGGCCGTCGGCGAGGTCTATGTGAAGCGCCATTACCCACCGGAGAGCGAAGCGAAGATGGGTGAGCTGATCGCCAACCTTCGCGCCGCCTACAAGGAGCGGATCGGCGCGAACGGCTGGATGGACCGGGCGACCAAGACGCAGGCGCTCGCCAAGCTCGCCGCGTTCGATCCGCGGATCGGTCATCCGGTCAAGTATATCGACTATGCCTCGCTCCAGGTCGTGCGCGGCGATCCACTCGGCAACGGGATGCGGTCAGGCGAGTTCCAGCACCAGCTCGACCTCTCGCGGCTCGGCAAACCGGTCGATCGTACCTTGTGGGGGATGACGCCGCAGACCGTGAACGCCTATTATGATCCGCTCAACAACCAGATCACCTTCCCCGCCGCGATCCTGCAGCCGCCCTATTTCGATCCGAAGGCTGATGCGGCGGTCAACTACGGCGCGATCGGCGCGATCATCGGTCACGAAATGGGTCACGGCTTCGACGACCAGGGCAGCCAGTTCAGCGCGTCGGGCAAGTTCGAGAATTGGTGGACGCCCGAAGCACGTGCCGCCTTCACGCAGCGCACGGCTGCGCTGTCGAAGCAGTATGACGCCTACGAACCCATCCCTGGTGTGCACGTGAAGGGGGCGCTCACGCTCGGCGAAAATATCGGGGACCTTGGCGGCGTCGAGACGGCGTATTCCGCCTATCAAAAATATCAGGCGGTGCACGGCAAGGCACCGGTGATCGGCGGTCTGACCGGTGACCAGCGGTTCTTCCTCGCCTATGCGCAGGCGTGGCAGGCAAAACTGCGCGAGGGTGCGGCGCGCGCGCGCCTGCTCACCGATCCACACTCGCCGCCATTCTACCGGGTCAACGGCATCGTCCGGAACGTCGACGCCTGGTACACAGCGTTCGGCGTAAAGCCCGGTGATGCGCTGTATCTTGCCCCCGCCGACCGGGTCCATATCTGGTGAGCCTGAAGGGCGCGCAGCAACCCTGCGCGCCCTTTTAAAGCGAACAGGCAGTCAATCCTGACGTCCGAAAGCCAACGTCCAACGAAATACGCGAATGGCGGGAGTTGGGAGGCTAAAATAGGGCTGCGAATGGCCGATTGTGTTTCGAGCCGGACTGTTATGGCTTTGTCAGGTGGCATCATGGCGGTTTGGGGCAGCCTGATGGATCGGACCGGCTAATACCCGGCAATCCGCTCGACGATGATCTTGACCGCATCGCGGTCGAGAGGCTCGTGATCGATCGAATTATGGATGCCGATACCCTCGATCAGCGCGTCGAGCGCGCGCGCTGTGAGTGGGTCGAAGAAGCGGCCCAAGGCCTCTCGGCTGCTGTCCATCCAATTTTGCATGACCGCGCCGACCGGTGGGTGCCGGGCTGCAAAGGCGTAGAGTTCGTAGCTCAACAACAGCGTGCGCGGTTCCGCCCAAATCTGGTTCGCGATGATGTCGATGACTGCCGTACACGCCGCTGCCCTGTCGGTCGCAGCGTCCAGGCGGGCGTGGAAGGCAGCCGAGGATTCCGCGGCCAATTGCAGGAAGGCCGCCGTGAGCAGGTCCTCCAGCGTCGCGAAATAATAGGTTACCGAACCGAGCGGCACCTGTGCCGCCTCGGCGATGCGGCGATGGGTCGTTGCCGCGGTTCCATGATCCGCAACGACCACCAGAGTCGCATCGATAATGCGCTGCCGCCGTGCCGGATCGTTGCGCCGGGACTGTTGGGTCATCGCCTCTTTACCTCGATCTCGGTATGTGTACATATGTACATAACATCGCGGATGATGGAAAGGTAGCGGGCATGACGGAGGATGGGGTGAGCAGGCGGACGGTGATCGGCGGTGCTGCGGCGCTGGCGATCGCGGGCAATGCCGGCGTCGCGACCGCGCAGGGCTCGGGAATTTCGGCGTTTGGACGCCGTGACGGTCGCTGGCTGAATGCGCCGAAGTCATGGAAGGTCGCGCCCAGCGGCGACCTGACGCTCGTCACCGACAAAGGCAGCGATTTCTGGCGCGAGACGCATTACGGCTTCACCCGAGACAGTGGTCATTTTCTCGGTTTCACCGCGCCTGCCGCGTTTACCGCGCAATTGCGCATTCGCGGCCAGTATCAGAAACTCTACGATCAGGCCGGCATCATGGTGCGGGTCGACGAACGACGCTGGGTCAAGGCGGGGATCGAATTGTCCGACGGGCGCGCCATGCTGAGCAGCGTGCTGACCGACGGAAAGTCCGATTGGGCGACCGGCCCCTACGAGCATGATGCGCAGGATTTCTGGATTCGCGCGACCGTCGCCAAGGGCGTCCTGCGGTTGCAGGTCTCGGCGGATGGCAAGACCTGGCCGCTGGTCAGGCTCGCGCCCTTTCCGATCGCCTCCGCATATCAGGTCGGACCGATGGCCTGCACGCCCGAACGTGCCGGACTGGACGTGCACTTCTCCGACCTGAGCATCACCGCGCCGTTGGGCAAGGACCTCCACGACCTGAGTTGATAGCAATGACGCAGAAGGAACGGATGCTGGCGGGCCAGCTCTACGTCGCCGATGATCCGGAGCTCGTCGCGGACGCGGCGCGCGCCGCCGAGTGGCTCGACCGCTACAACCGCGCATCGACGGCGACCGCGGCGGAGCGCCATCCGCTGTTGGTTGAAGGGCTTGGTCACGCGGGGCGCGGAGCGACGATCCGAGCGCCGTTCCATTGCGACTACGGCTATAACATTCATCTGGGCGAGGGCGTGTTTCTCAATTTCGGATGCACGGTGCTCGATGTGGTGCCGGTACAGATCGGTGCGGGCACGCAGATCGGTCCGGGAGTGCAGATTCTCACCGCCGATCATCCGCGCGATCCGGTTCAGCGTGGCCAAATGCGCGAGTTCGGGCGGTCCGTCACCATCGGTAGAAACGTCTGGATAGGCGGTGCGGCGCTGATCCTGCCTGGCATCACCGTGGGGGACAACGCGATCGTCGGCGCAGGCAGTGTCGTGACGCGCGATGTTCCCGCTGGCGTGACCGTGGCGGGCAATCCCGCTCGCCTGCTGAAATAGCGTCCGGTGACTCACGCACGCTAGCTTTTGCACGGATCGGAATGAGCGTCCGAAGTAGGGAAACGCAAAGGGTCCTACGAACGTCTGCAATCGGGTCACTCCTAGCACCCGATCGGCGGCTTCGGTCGCCTTGCGCTTGGCAACCGTGTCCAGCAGCACGATAAAGGTAGATCGTCAGAATTTTGGGTCGCAATGAATTATCGCCATTCCTTCCATGCCGGCAACAGCGCCGATGTCGTAAAACACAGCCTATTGATCGCTCTCGTGCGGGCCTTGCAGCAAAAACCGGGCGCACTGACGCTGATCGACACGCATGCCGGCTGCGGGTTGTACGACCTTGAGGGCGAGGACGCCCAGCGCACCGGCGAGTCCACGCAGGGCGTACTGCGGGCCTTTGCCGACCCGAACCCGTTGCTGGACGACTACCGTGCCGTCGTACAGGCGGTGAACGTCGGGGCCGAGCTGCACGTCTACCCAGGCTCGCCGCGGATCCTGGCGCAGCGTCTGCGCCCACAGGATTTCCTGATCCTGAACGAAAAACATCCCGCAGATGCCTATACCCTGCGCGGCGTGATGCGCGACACATCCGCTGCCGTGCACGAGCGCGACGCCTATGAGCTTTGGCTGGCGATGGTGCCGCCGCGAACTGCGCGCGGCGTAGTGGTCGTCGACCCGCCATACGAGCAACTCGATGAGCGCGAACGGATCACAGCCACCCTTGCCGCCGCTCACCGCAAATGGGCGCATGGCGTGACGGTGATCTGGTTTCCGCTGAAAGACCGTGCCACGCATTGGCGATGGAAGGCGCAGTTGCGCAAGCTCGGCATCCCGAAACTGCTGGGAGTGGAGCATTGGTTGTACGATGACGATCAGCCCGGCATCTATAATGGCGCTGGCCTTTTTATCGTCAACCCGCCCTACGCCTTCATGCAGGCGCTGCCACCTCTTCTGGAAGCTCTGCGCGCTGTGCTGGCACCGGAGGGGCATAAGGGCGAGATTACAGCCGATTGGTTGGGTGGCTGACGTAAAACTTGCGTCGTCGCCTTCTCCCGAAGGAGAAATGGCCGCGCTGCAGGTTTCAAGCAGAGCATCTCGCCAGACTTGATCGCTGTCGGCGGTTGTCCGGTGATCGTCGCCACCTGTGCTTCGCATTCACCGGGACCTCTACGATCCTAAGACGACCCGTATATGCGTCTCCCCACGGCCACTACGCCACACAAATTCGTCGCTCGACATAGTGCGATCAATTGCGGATGTCCGAAGACAGGGCGAATCTGATCGCTTTAACGGGGGTGTCGTGAAAGAATACAAGGTCATGTCCCAAAAGGACAAGTGGTTCAGTTCGAAGTTTGACCCTGAAAACTCATCGCCCATCCATTCGCGGACGAGATTATCGTTGATGAAGTGAAGCCGTTCCGTTTCGCTGAACGGGACGGCAAGATGACGGAGCTTGTGAAGGCCATGGTCGGAGATAGCTGACGATCGCGCCTGATTACCCCAACTAGAGCAATTATTGCCCGTTTTGGTTCAGTTACCATTCGTTAGGCGTGACCGTCGATCAGTGGGGCACGTGCGACGATGCGCGGCATCGGAGGGGCGAGGGTTGGATCAGCTCGGACATCAAGAATTTCGGTCCCATGACGACCGGGATGCACCTGGAGATCCTTTCGCCGAAGCGGTCCTTGCCGCGGAGGAAGCGGCGATGGGCGTTGCCGGTCAGCCGTCGACCGGTAGCCTCGATGAGGATGACGAAGACGCGCGTTACGCCGTGGCGCTTAGTCCCCAGATCAACTGGACCGCGGCACCGGACGGGAGCATCGAACGCGTCAGCCCCCGATGGGCCGAGATGACGGGCGCAGAACCATCGGCCGCTTTGGGGGATCAGTGGCTCAAAAGGCTTCATCCCGACGATGCGACGGATACGGCGAAGGCCTGGAGGACGTCGGTCAGAACCAAGCTACCGATCGACATCGAGTATCGGTTGAAGACGTGCAACGCCGAATATCGATGGGTCCGTTCGCGTGCAGTGGCCCGGCTCGATAATGCAGGTCGGGTCGTGCGCTGGTACGGGACGCTGGAGGACGTTCATGACCGCAAGTTGGCGGAGCAGGCCCTGCGCGACAGCGAAGAGCGTTTCCGCCTCGCGGCGCAGGCCGCCGGTCTTGGCATCTGGGACTATAATGCATCGCACGACCGGCGTGAGTGGTCAGACGAGTTCAAGGCCATGCTGGGCCTGCCGATCGATGCCACACCGTCCATCGATACCGCGTTGTCCTGCGTCGTGCCAGACGACCGACCCAAGCTGCTGACGTTGATCGGCGCGGTTCGTGCCGGCCATAGCGGACACCGGTTCGAGACGATGGTCCGGATCCGGCGCGCCGACACGGGTGCCGAGCGGTGGATGAAGACGGCCGGGTGGCGGATCGAAGCCCCATTGGGCAGGCTGCACCGCGTTCTCGTGACGGTGCGCGACGTGACCGAGGAACGAAACGTCGAAGACCGGATCAGATGGACGGCGGAGCACGACGGGATGACGCGCCTGCCCAATCGTACGGCGTTCGTGGGGCGGTTGGAGAGCGCCATCGCCACCGCCGCGAGGGATCATACGCATGTTGCTCTGGTGTTGTTCGACGTCGATCATCTGAAGGAAACCAACGACACGATCGGGCACGACGCGGGCGACCTGCTTCTGCAGACCCTGGCCGACCGGCTGACGACTTTTTTGGCAAGCGCGGTGCCATCGGCAGGCTTGGCGGCGACGAATTCGCCGTCATTCTCGAACGAGCCGACGAGGATACCCTCGTCGTCGAGGTCCAGACCGCGCTCGATGCGCTCCGTGAGCCCCTTACCTATGAAGGGCGCATCGTCGATTGCCAGGCTACGGCGGGCGGATCGGTGTACCCCCAGGATGGCGCCAGCGCCGCAGATTTGCTCAAGGCCGCCGACATCGCGCTATACGCGGGGAAGGAGCGCAACCGTGGTGGGTTTCTGCCCTTCCGAGCGGCGATGCGCGCCGACCTCCAGAGACGGTCCTCGATGATCAGCGTCGCCCGCGATGCCGCTCGGGATAACCGGATCATGCCCTATTACCAGCCGAAGGTCTCGCTGAAGGACGACGCCGTTTGTGGTTTCGAGGCGCTCCTGCGCTGGCATCACCCGACGCTGGGTGTGCAAGCGCCCGGAACCATCGCCGCCGCATTCGAGGATCTCGATCTGGCCACCGGTATCAGCGAACGCATGTTCGCCCAAATCATCCAGGACATGCGTCGTTGGCTCGACGACGGCGTTGAGTTCGGGCGCATCGCGGTCAATCTTTCGCCTGCCGAGTTCCGCCACGAATCCCTCGTTTCACGGATTCTGGAGCGGCTACACCGCTCGGGAATAGCGACCTCGCGTCTCGAGCTCGAGGTCACCGAAACGGTATTCCTCGGTCGCGGCGCGGACTCCGTCGCGGAGGCACTGAACGTCTTCAGTCGTGAAGGCGTGAAGATCGCACTCGACGATTTCGGCACCGGGTACGCATCGCTTACGCATCTCAAAGCTTTTCCCGTCGACATCATCAAGATCGACCGCAGCTTCGTCAGCAATCTGGATACGGATCCCGACGATGCCGCGATCATCGACGCGGTCGTCGGGCTTGGTCACAAATTGGGCATGGAGGTCGTGGCGGAGGGCATCGAGACCAATGTTCAGGCGCGCTACCTGCTCGACCGCGGATGTGACTACGGACAAGGCTATCTGTTCGGAAAGGCCGGTCCCGCTGCCACGGTACCATTCATCTTGGCGGGCCAACGCGTCCATGGCGGACAAGAGCCAACGGGCAACGCCGCAGTTCGCGGCTAGGCATCGGTGGAGCGCATGCGCGCCCACCCGAGCCTATCCCCCTGCGCTTGTGTCACCTCGGCTCCACCCAGCGACGACGTTCGGCGCGCTGTCGGAACGCAACCAGATTGACGATCATGAACTTCGCATAACAATTATGTTCAGACGGTGTGCCAAACGATTTGGATAGTCTCCTCGTTTAGGAGACTGGGAATGCTGAAAATCGCACTGATCATCGTGTTGGTCATATGGGGTGGGTCGTTCGCCATAGCCGGTATGATGTTCATCACGAGTAGCCTGTCGAAGCGTTTGCGCAATCGCGTCGGCCCTTAACGGCGGCAAGGTCGCGATTAGCCCGCCGTTCATATTGCCGCGGCAATACGCCGCCGACCGACACATCGATACCGAGGGTGAAACAATGGAGCACGAAACCCGGGAATCGGTATTCGCGACGCGACGGAGCGGCGTGGCGCGCGATCTCGACGCAATTTTCACCGACCGACGCGACACGCCGCGATCGACCAGCATCGTCAAGATCGTGAAGACGCGGCGGCGGCGGGGAGTGATGCCGGCGGTCATCGGCATTGGCGTACTTGTGCTGGCGGGCGCATCGGCGGGGCTGGCGCTATTCGTAGGCGACGTGTCTCCCACCCGGCCTACGACAGTGGCGCAAAAACCTCAACCGTGCGTAAGACCGCTCTCGTCCCGCGTCCGCCAGTAACCCTTCCTGATCCGATACAGGCGTCTGCAGATACGACGTCGGCGTCATCGGTCTCTCCGCCGACGGTGGTCGCATCGACCTCTAAGACATTGCCCTCCCCTCGCAAAACCGAGGTTCAAGTCGAGCGATCCGGGTTGGGCGCTCGATCCGATAATGTCCGGCGCCCGCCTCCGTCGGCTGACAATTGTGATGATCTGCCAGACGACGAGCGTGCATGGTGCATGCGCCCAAGCCTGTTGGCGGCGCATCGTCAGCTCCTCACGACCTATGAAGCGGCGCGTCGTGCCGGCGTCGATAGCGAGGCTTTGGCGCGCGTTCAGAGGCGCTGGACCAATTTGCAGCGACGCGCATCTGACCGCCCGGACGCTACTCTGGACCGCTACCGCGACTTGCGGCTGCAGCTTCTCGATCTCATTGAAGAGCGGCAATCGACGGGGAATGACTGGTGACATCGGCAGCTATTTTGTCTCCTGGCACGCCTCCCATCATCGGCAGTGTCGACGGCCAAATCATATATGCGATTGGTGACATCCACGGCTGCTACGAATTGCTCCGTTCGTTGCTGACAAAGATTGCTCAAGACGTTGCAACGCGAAGCGATACGGCCGCCCCAATCCTGATTTTTTGTGGCGACTATGTCGATCGCGGCCCCGACTCCGCGCGCGTCCTCGACGCGCTTTGCTGGCTGAAGCGTCATGCACCGTATGATGTGCGCTTTCTCAAGGGCAATCACGAGGCTGTGATGCTCGACTATGTTCGAGATCCGGAGCAAGCGCGCGACTGGATGCGGTTCGGGGGCGTGGAAACGCTACAGTCCTATGGCGTCGAACCACCGTGCGCCACGGTCGACGTCTTAGAGCATCTGCGCGCGCGCGACGATCTGCTCGAGCGCTTGCCGGTCGCCCATCTGCACTTTTTGGAACAGCTCGACCTGATGTTGACGGTTGGCGACTACGCCTTCGTACATGCCGGTATCGTGCCGGGTATGCCGCTTGCGGAGCAATCCGAAGCCGACCTGTTATGGATCAGGGACGAGTTTCTCGGTTCGCCGAACCGCCATGAGAAGATCGTGGTCCATGGGCATACCTGGACGAGCAGCAGTCCCGAACACCGCGCCAATCGGATCGGCATCGATACCGGGGCCTATGAAACCGGCGTCCTTACCTGCGTAAAGCTTGAGAACGGGACCGTGACGTTCTTGTCGGTGAGCGATGCGGATTGAGGACCTGCTCGGCAGTATGAGGCCCGAACCGTCGGCACCGCATCTCAGACCGCATCTTCCACGTCGTGCACCTTATGAGGGGCCGACGCCGCGTTCATGTGCCCAGACGATCGCGGCGCTGCGCCGGTTGACGCCGATCTTCGCGTAAAGCCGCGCGACATGGTTGCGGACCGTGTTGCGCGACAGGCCGAGCCGTTCCGAGATCGCCGCGTCGTCGAGATCCTGGCAGATCAGCTCAAGCACCTCGCGCTCGCGCTTGCTGAGATCAGCCGTGGGGGCCGCGGACCCGGTCGCGCCGCGCGGATTCCGCAAGGTCGCCAGCTTGTCCATGATCGACCGGCTGAGCCAGTTGGCGTCCTTCATCACCGTGTCGATCGCCTCGACGAGTTCCAACTCGTCGCGTCGTCGAGCCGAGATGTCCTGATACAGCCAAAGCACGCACGGCGTTCCGTCGACGCTGATCCGTTCGGCGGACACAAGGCAGTCGAGCGCCTCGCCAGCCTTGTGCAGCAGTTGCACGTCGCGACTGCGGAAGCCGCCATGCTCGCCGATCTCGGTTTCGAGTTGCTGGCGCTGCGCGGCATCGTTCCAGAGTTGCAGGTCGTCGGCGATGCGGCCGATCACCGCGTGGTCGGTGTAGCCGGTCAACGCCTTGAACGCCGCGTTGACCTGGACGATGCGGTTGTCGTCGCCTTCGGTCACGACCATCGCGACCGGCGCCATCTCGAACACCGAGGCGAAGTGGCGCTCGCTTGCCTTCAGCGCATGTTCCGCGCGCCGTCGCGGTTCGAGATCGGCGAAGGTGAACAACAGGCAGTCCTGGTTGGCGACCTCGATCGGTTGCCCCGCAAGGATGACCAGCGTCGTCTCGCCGCCGGCGAGCGGCAGTTCGGCTTCGAGCTGCGGGATCGTCTTGCCCGCCGCGACGCATTCCTTGACGAACGCCTTGCGCTCGACCTCCGCCAGGAAGTCGAAATCGAACAGCGTCTTGCCGACGATCTGGTCGCGCGCATAGCCCGACAGGTCGAGGAAACCCTGGTTGACCAGTACATAGCGCTGGTCGGCGACGCGGATGATCAGTGCGGGGGCGGGGTTGGCGTGGAACATCGCCTCGAACCGGTCCTCCGCGTCGAACCGTTCGGAGACGTCGTTGATGACGAGGCCCAGGCAATCGGGCTCGCCGCCATCCTCGTCCATGACGATGTCGCGGACCTGATGGACCCAGCGCGGCTCGTCGGCGTCGACCGGCGCGACCTCGACGATCAGATCGGGAAAGCTCTCGCCTGCGAGCAGCCGCATCAGCGGATAGTCGCGCCGTGGCAGCTTGCGGTGATCCCGGTAGCGTAGCCGGAACCGCGTGGCATACTCATCCGCGGTCTGCCCGAGATCCTCGACCGCGCGCACCCCGTGCATCTTCAGCGCGGCCGGGTTCGCGCTGAGGATGATCCCGGTCGGATCCATCAGGATCACACCCTCGAGCAGTCCGGTCATCAGCTGTTCGAGATGGTGCAGGGTGGGGGCGTGCAGCGATTTCGCGGGCATCTTGGTCATCCCGGTTCAGCGCCGTGGAGGGCTCCTGGTTCCAGTCACACCGGCATTAATCTACCAATGGTCCCGGTACTTGAGCACCAATTTCGAATTTGCCGAAAACCGCGCGAACTGAACGGATCGGGCGCCGCGACCGTTGAGCATTTGTACCAATATCGAACAGGAGCCTCATCATGAACCTCATTATCCTTCTCGTCGTCGGCGGACTCATCGGCTGGGTCGCCAGCATGATCATGCGGACCGACGCGCAGCAGGGCGTCTTCCTCAACGTCGTCGTCGGCATCGTCGGCGCGTTGCTTGCCGGCTTCCTGATCACGCCGCTCATCGGTGGCGCTTCGATCATGGACGGCGCGCTCAACATCCAGTCGATCCTGATCTCGCTGGTGGGCGCGGTGATCCTGCTTGCGATCGTCAACATGTTTCGTCGCGGTACGGTTCGCTGAGCGAACGGGAGGGCGTCGCGCTGGCGTCGCCCTCCCACATCCAGATCGGTACGTAAGAACATTGCATGAACATCGATCTGATGCGATTGGTGGGCCAATGATTCGAAGGACGCGAAATGACCGATCACGATGACGACCAGCAGGAGCCGAAACCGGCGTTCGGCGAGTGGCTTGTGACGCAGAAGGACCGAAGCGATCTTGTCGGTCAACTCTCTGTGGCCGCACTCGCCGACCGCCGCTTCCCCGAAATGGGGATCCCGAAGCGGTGCGGAAGCATCTCAGCGCCATGCAGGCCGAGGGCGACATGTTCGCCGCGGTCGACGATGCTGAGTCCGATTGGTTATCCGTTTAATGCAGGACGCATGGGAGCAGGCCTTCGCCTTGATGGCCGATCACGGACAGATGGGCGCGTGCGAGATCGTCGCGTCCGGTATGCAGAAAACGCCTCCCGGGCGGCCGGAGCAATACCGGCAATGGGAAGTGCTGGCAGACTGCCTGAACGCTGTGGCTGATGCCAGTCGGACGCGGCACTGATGCGCCGGATGGCGTGATGATCGGACCTTGCACCATCGACGGCCCTCTCGAACACGGTGACGCGCGTCCATGATCAGTGCGGTTGTGGCGACGATGGGGCCGCTGATGGAACGGATGGTCTAGCGCCGCGCGTTCAAACGCGACCGCGGGCAGTTCGGCTTGCGTCGGTGTAAGGAGCAAGCGTTTTGGCGACAGAGCCGAGGTGGCTGAAGGCGGCTAGGGCGAAGTTGGGCACAGAAGAGGCTGCCGGTTCAGCGAACAGCGCAACTATTCTAGGCTGGGCGAAGCGGCTCGGCACGAAAGTGCTGGGCATGGTCTACAACGCCGATAGCGTTCCGTGGTGCGGCATATTCGTCGCCTACTGCCTTCAGGAAGACGGTATCGAGCCGGTTGCAATCGCGGTTCGCGCGACGTCGTGGTCGACATGGGGGCAGGCGCTTCGTCCGGAACGGCTGGCACCGGGCGCGGTGCTGGTGTTCGCGCGTCCGGGCGGTGGTCACGTCGGCTTCTATGTCGGCGAGGACGCCGATGCGTATCATATCCTTGGCGGTAATCAGGGCGATGCAGTCACTGTCGCGAGGGTCGCAAAGGATCGGTGTATCGCGCGGCGGTGGCCGCCCGGCCGCCCGGTCATCGGCAAGCCCGTACAGATGGCTGCGCGCAAGCCGATCTCGACCGACGAAGCCTGATCGCGAGTGTCTATTCTCGGTTACCGCGGCGGTAACCTTCAATATCTGGAACGATCGTCTGTCGACACCGCTTCTATGAGCATCTGCACTCTGAGCCATCGATAGGAATCATCATGAGCACGACCCTCATATCCGCCGTTTTCGATACTCATGCCGACGCAGAGCGCGCGGTATTGGAGCTTCGCAATGCCGGCGTCGAAGATCGCGCCATTTCCATCGTCGCTCAGCACGATGGTAAGACCGCGACTACCGACGGCAACGGCGACACGCAGGAGTTCGCTAGTAAGGTTGCGGCCGGCGCTGGCATCGGGACGCTGCTCGGCATTGCGGCGCTTGCCATCCCGGGTGTCGGCTCCCTGGTTGCCGCTGGCGCGATCGCATCGGCGGCGATTCCTGGTGCTGCGATAACCGGAGCAGCCCTCGGTGGTGCCATCGGGGGGCTTGAGAAAGTGATGACCGATCACGGTGTCAGCCGCGTTGATGCCAGCTATTACGAGGGGCGGATTAACGAGGGTGGCGTGTTCGTGTCCGTCGATACTAGCACTGCCGCGGTGACCCTCGAGGATGCAGCCGAGATCCTGCATCGCTCCGGCGGTCATACCTCCACGCGTACCAAGGTGGCCGCGGCGTAATCGCCAGCGGTCTGGGGGCGCAGGCGCCCCCAAGCACTAAAGTGACGCCCGATCAAAAGGCCTAAGTTCCAAAGCCTGCTGACGGACGCGAACGTCTGGCATGGGGCGCCGTTACGCATTGCGTCGCCGTGTAGGTGCGCGGAAGTCAGGCGCTTTGCCCGCGATCCATCGAAGATATTGCCGTATATCATGGCGCTCACGCAACTTATCCATCGTCGCATAGGTCGAAGCCAGCTCGCGATTCGTCACAAAGGCATGGATGGTACGGTGGCAGATTGGATGTACCGGTACGGTCTGTGTGCCGCCCTCGCTCTTGGGAACAACGTGATGCCGCTCCACGCGTTGTCCGAGCAGCCGCCCGCATAATGCGCAGCCCTCATCTTCTTGCTCTGCTGCGGATCTCGCGGCAGCCTCCGCGAGCCCGGCTATCCTTTTTACGCGACCACCCATGCTCGCCATATGAGGATTTCCCGTTCATATTCGAGGGCGCGCTGGCTTGGGGCTTTCGAGAATATGCTTGATGAGACGCTCACTTAGCGGACATCGACCGTTACCTCCGCCGGCCGATACTCGAGGGTTCAAGATGTCCGATCGCTTTACCGTCCTGCTGCAATATGCCCTGCCAAAGCAGCGCCTGACCCTTCTGGCCGGTAGGATCGCCCGCGCGCGGGGCGGTGCTATGACGACCCGGCTGATCCGCTGGTTCGTCGACAGATACGGGGTCGATATGAGCGAGGCCGAAAACCCCGACATTGCCAGCTACGCAAGCTTCAACGACTTCTTCTCGCGGCCTTTGAGGAAGGGCATTCGGCCGCTGGCCTATGCTGACTTCGTCTGCCCGGTAGACGGCGCGATCAGCCAGGTCGGTGCGATCGACGATCATCACATCGTGCAGGCCAAGGGACATCGGTTCACCACGACCGAACTGATCGGCGGCGACGCCGTGTTAGCAGCGGCGTTCCGTCATGGCAGCTTCGCGAACCTTTATCTGTCGCCGCGTGACTATCACCGTCTCCACATGCCGTGCGCCGGCCGATTGACCCGTATGCGCTACATTCCAGGCAGTCTGTTTTCGGTGAACCCCGTCACGGCGCAAGGTGTGCCCAACCTGTTCGCGCGAAATGAGCGCCTCGTGTGCGTATTCGAGAGTCCGGAGCATGGCACATTCGTCATGGTGCTGGTCGGCGCCACCATCGTCGGCAGCATGGCGACCGTATGGCACGGCATCGTCAATGCCAGGCGTACCGGCACGCCGACGGAATGGCGCTATGCCGATCAGGAGATTGCCCTCGAACAGGGCGAGGAAATGGGGCGCTTCCTGCTTGGCTCGACCATCGTAATGCTATTCCAGCAGGGAACGATCGCCTTTGATGAAAGCTGGGTGCCGGCGCGGCCTGTGCGGCTCGGCGAGCGCATGGGTGACGGCCCGGTTTGATCCTCGAGACCGAGAAAAGTCAGTCTCAATCTTCGGCCCAACGCCTGAGCAGGTTGGACTGGGTTTTCGCCAACAGATCCAGCTCGGGCGTTTTACCGAGGCGATCAAACAACGCGTGCCGCGCCGTTTCCAGATCGAACAACAGTTCGCGCGCATCCGCATCGCGGATCAGGCTGCGTATCCAGGTGACGGCGGCCAGTCTTTCGCCGGATATCACCGGCGCGACGCGGTGAAGCGCGGTCGTTGGATAGACAACCGCATCGCCCGCCGCCAATTTGACATCCTGTTCGCCCGCCGCAGACTCGATCACCAGTTCGCCGCCTTCGTACGTATCGGGGTCGGACAGGAAGATCGTGACTGAAACGTCGGTCCGCATGCCACCCATGATCGCGTCATCGACATGGCTGCCATACGCCATGCCGAGTTCGTAGCGGCTGAATAAGGGAGGGCGAACCACGTGCGGTCGTGTCGCCATCCGGAACAACGGGTTCGCGAGCAACCGATCAACCACCAAGTCCTGCATGTCGGCCAGCAACGGGTCGGCACGGTCGACTTGCTCGTTGCGCTTGACCGGGCGGGCTTCGCGACCGGCAGTCCGGCGCCCATCGACATAGCGCGTCTTGCCGAGATTATCTCGCAACGACCGGAGATTGTCGGCGTCCAGAACGTTGGCAATCATGATCAACATTAGGGTTCTCGTGGCATCGGCATGACGTCGGGCGGGTCCCCTATCAGTCCACGCCCATGCGGCCAACGCGTTGGCGAGTAAGGAATTAGGTATGCGTACGAAATTGTGGATGGGCGTCGGTGCCTTTGTCGTCGCGCAGTCGGGCCAGGCGATCCTGTCCGAAGCAGCAGCCAAACCCCTGGCGCCGTCGGTCGATCAGGTCGGTGAAGGCGGCGAGAACGAGCGCGACGAGGGAGAGGGCGAAGGCGAGGGTCGCCACGTCGTGCGCTCGACCAAATCGCGCCATGTCGTCCGCAATCCCCGTCGCGCGCGTGCCGCACAACACCATGCCCGTCAGCGCGGCGAAGGCGAATATGAGGGCGGCGAAAACGAGGGCGGCGAAGGCGAGGGCGAACGCTGATCGCCGGACATACACCAGGATGACCCGGTCCGGGATCACGCGCAGGGTCATTTGGGCAGTGGCGGCGTTGTGCGTTTGCATCGTCGTCTTCGCGATCATAGCGTACCGGCCAGCAATCGCGACCGTGACGCGGCCCGATCCTCGTCTGTTTGATCCGGCGCTCGTTGCGCAGGGCGCCAATGTCGCGCGGTTGGGCAATTGCGTCAGTTGCCATCAGTCTGCAGGCGGGCGTCCCTATGCCGGCGGGTATCCGGTCAAGACGCCGTTCGGAACGATCTACGGCAGTAATATCACACCCGATCCCGCGACCGGGATCGGCGCCTGGTCACCGGCAGCGTTCCGACGCGCGATGCGTGAGGGCGTCGGGCGTGACGGCAGCCATCTGTACCCGGCCTTTCCCTACACCCATTATGCGAATGTGACGGACGGCGACCTGAGCGCGCTGTACGCGTTTCTGATGACCCGACCGGCCGTGCGGTCGGTTCCACCCGCCAACACGATGATTCCGCCGCTTGGATTTCGGCCATTGCTTGCCGGGTGGAAGCTGCTGTTCTTCCGAGGAGAGCCGATTACGACCTATCCCCGCCAATCGACCGCCTGGAACCGGGGGCGCTATATCGGTGAAACGCTGGCGCATTGCACCGCCTGCCACAGTCCGCGTGGCCTGTTGCAGCAGGAGAAGCGCGGCGCGCAGGCGTATGACGGCGGGTGGTCGGGTGGCTGGTATGCACCCCCGATCAACGCGCACTCGCCTGCGGTACGGGCATGGACGGTCGAGCGACTCGAGGCCTATCTCCGTACCGGGCTAAGTACTGCGCATGCCGCTGCGGCGGGGCCGATGGGATCGGCAACCTATAATCTGGCCCGTGCAGCGCCGGCCGATGTCCGCGCGCTCGCGACCTATTATGCGTGGAGGATGCGCGATGCGCCTGCTGCACGGTTCGAGCGGCTGCTGCCCGATCGTCGCGCCTTGGCGTCGCAGCGTCATCCGGACGGCGCGCGGCTCTACGAAGGGGCCTGCGCGGTATGCCACGAGCCGGGCGCGGCGATGATGGTTGCGGGGCGTCCAGCCTTGCCGCTCGGCACACCGCTGCACGAGGACAACCCACGCGACACGATCCAGATAATCCTGAAGGGTCTCCATCCGCCGGTCTCGCCGCGGGGGCCATACATGCCGGCATTCGCCGACGCTCTCGACGACCGGCAAATGTCCGAGATCGTTGCATATCTGCAAATGCGCCACGGCACCGGACCGGCATGGAAGGATTTGGAAAAAGACGTCGCCACGGCGCGCAAGGAGGGCGAATGATCGACCTGACCGTCAATGGCGCGACGACGCGCGTCGATATCGATCCCGCGACCCCGCTGCTCTACGTGCTGCGCGACGATCTGGGACTGCATGCCGCCAAGTTCGGGTGCGGGCTGGGGCAATGTGGGGCGTGCACCGTGCTGGTCGATGACAGGCCGGTGTTCTCCTGCCTGCTTCCCGTCGGCGCGATCGGGACGCGGGAGGTTACGACGGTCGAGGGACTGGGCACGGCCGCAAAACCAGGTGACGTTCAGCGCGCCTTTCTTCACGAACAAGCGGCGCAGTGCGGCTATTGCATCCCCGGCATGATGGCGCGTGCAGAAGCGCTGCTGCGCAAGACGGTGACGCCGACCGAGGATGAGCTGCGGACGGCGATGGCACCCTCGCTGTGTCGGTGTGGGACGCACATGCGGATCCTGCGCGCGGTCCGACGAGCAGCGGTGATGCGCGGCGGCGGCGTGGTCGATGCCGCGGAACCCGTGACGTGAGCGGGGTGGCGTCACGTCGCGACGTGCTGGGTGGTTTGCTGGTTGCATTCTCGCTCGCGCCGGCTGCCGCGCTGGCGCAGACCGGCGGTGGCGAGGGTAGCGGCGGACCGCCGACAATCGCGCCCGACCTGCCGGGGACATTGGCGAAGTTCCCCGATCTCGACGCCTGGATCCGGATCGCGCCGGACGGTCGCGTGACGGTGTTCACGGGCAAGGTCGAACTTGGCACCGGCGTAAAGACAGCGATGGCGCAGCTTGCCGCCGACGAACTCGACGTCGCGATCGAACGGATCGACCTCATTACCGCGGACACCGGCCTGACCCCGAACGAGGGCGTGACCGCGGGCAGTCAGACGCTCGAACAGAGCGGCACCGCGATCGCCAACGCTGCCGCCAACATCCGTCTGCTGCTGGCGGAGACCGCGGCAACGCAATGGGGCGTGCCGGCGACCACGGTATTCACCCGCGACGGCACCGTGCTCGACGGGCAGGGAAGGCGCGTGACTTATGCGGCGCTGGCCGCATCGATCTCGCTGGCGGTGCGCGCGAGAGCAGATGTGCCGCGCAAGCGTCAGGAGGCGCGGCGGCTGATCGGGCAGCCGGTACCGCGCGTCGACCTTCCCGCCAAGTTGACCGGCTTGCCAAGCTATGTGCACGACATGCGGCTGCCCGGCATGGTGCATGCGCGGGTCCTGCGCGGACCATCGTCCGGCACGCAACTGACGCCCGACCTTGCCGCGCTACGTCGGCAACCGGGCGCCGTCAGGGTCGTGCAGCTCGGGCGTTTCGCGGCGATCGTCGGGTCACGCGAATGGCTGCTCGAACAGGCCCTTCGCGTTGCCAATCGCGGCCGCTGGGTGCGTGACGCCGCGGTGCCGGCGCTACCGACGATGCCGGCCGGGTTGCTGACCATGCGGCGGGAAAGCCAGGTGATCGACAACCGCCGCGACGATCCCGGCGCGCGCGGCGTCCAGCGACTGTCTGCGCGCTATGACAGGCCCTATCTGATGCATGGCGCGATCGGGCCGTCCTGTGCGGTAGCGCTGTTTGCCGAGGATCGACTGACGGTGTGGACGCACAGCCAAGGCGTCGAGCCGCTGCGGCAGGCGATCGCCGAACTGCTCGCGATCCCCGCCGACCGCGTCCGGTGCGTCCACCGCGAGGGGGCAGGGTGCTACGGGCATAACGGTGCGGATGATGTCGCCGGGGACGCAGCACTGATCGCTCGCGCTATGCCCGGCGTGCCCGTCCGGCTGCAGTGGAGCCGCGAGCAGGAGCATGGTTGGGAACCGCTCGGCCCGGCGATGCTCGCACAGGTCGATGCGACGCTCGATGCGTCGGGACGGATCGTCGATTGGCGACATCAGGTGTGGAGCAATACGCACAGCACGCGCCCGGTCGCAGCGGGCGACCTTCTCGCCGGCGCCGAAATCATACCGCCGTTCAAACCGACACCGCCGAAACCCATCCCGCAGCCCAATGGCGGCGGCGACCGCAACGCCATTCCACTTTATCGCTTTCCCAACCAGACCATCGTCAGTCATTTCCTGCCCGACATGCCGGTGCGAGTCTCGGCGCTGCGGGGTCTTGGCGCACACCTGAACATTTTCGCACTCGAAAGCTTCATGGACGAGCTCGCGGCGGCGGCGGGACGCGATCCGGTTGCGTTCCGGCTGGCCCATCTGGACGATCCGCGGGCGACCGCCGTGATCCGACGAGCCGCAGCGCGGTTTGGCTGGGCGCGATACCGCGCTACACCCAATCGCGGACGAGGCTTTGCCTTTGCGCGCTACAAGAACCACGGGGCCTATTGCGCAGTCGCGCTGGACGTCGAGCATATCCCCGACGAGGGTCGGCTTATCGTCCACCGCGCCGTCGCTGCCGTGGACAGCGGCGAGGCCGTCAACCCGGACGGTATCCGCAATCAGGTCGAGGGCGGGATCGTCCAGTCGCTGAGTTGGACCGCGTTCGAAGCGGCGGGGCATGACGGTACGCGCCGGACCGACTATGACTGGAGCACCTATCCGATACTCCGGTTTGCCGATGTACCACGCAGCGTGACCGTCGAGGTTGTCGATCGGCCGGGCACGCCGTTCCTCGGTACCGGTGAGTGCGCCCAGGGGCCGACCGCGGCCGCACTGGCGAACGCTCTCGCTTCAGCGACCGGGAAACGTCTGAGAAGTATGCCGTTGACAGGCCGGCTGCCAACGCAGGCTTAAGCCCCTTGGGTGCGTTGGACAGCCATGCATGAACGGCTGAAGTGAAAGGCGGAGAAGCGAGGGTGAATGTCGGAAAGCGGCGCCTCGTGTCGCCAGCCGCGGCCGCGCCGATACTATTCCCTCATTGACGACGGCCAGCATCTCAGACCATCGCCTCGTCCATGACTAAGAGCAAGGGGCGCACCGGTGCGCATGCGCGGGCTAATATCCAGCCTGCACCAACAGCCACCGAACTTGATGCAGCCAAGCGAGAGGTCGCTCAGATTGAAGGGCGGCTTGCCGGCCTGGCGTCCGGGCATCCGTCGGTTAAGATATGGAAGGCCCGTCTTCGTGTCGCTCAGGGCGTGATCGCCCGTGCTCCGCGCGACTGAAAGAGCATTTTCCGATCTATCGCGACGGGTCACCTTCGGTGAAAATGGCCCGCGTGGACGCTGCACGCATTAGCCTCTTGTCCTTGCTCGCGGTGCTAGCGAAGATCGCCCACTAGCACTGGGAGCGTCCATCATGCGTCGTCGATCTTGCGTTGCAGCCTCACCAGAGGACGCATTGCTACTAGCTAGGGGCATGGGCTTAGGGCCTGCGCGGATTGCTGCGGCTGGAATTGCGTCGAGCATCGCATCGGCGGTGCAGCCCGCGTCAATGACGTTGGCGGGCGAGATGCGCGCCCGCAACTGCGCTTTGGCTTATTGAAAGGATGACGATGCGCCACCTGATCCATACTGCCTTGGTTGCTTTAGTCGCTACGGCGGCGCCCGCGGGCGCTGCGACCTACGAACTGAAGGCGACTCCGCAGACGGTCGCCTGGGGGCATTACGATGCGACCGACAAGCCTGTGCTGACGATCCGGTCGGGCGACACGGTGGTGATCCATACGTTGCTGACCAACAGTCCGGCAGGTCTGGAAAAGGCCGGCGTCGCGCCCGCGCAGATCGAACCGGCGCTGCGTGCCGTTTATGACGGCGTCCCGGCCAGCGCACGCGGCCCCGGCGGCCATATCCTGACCGGACCGATCGCGATCGCGGGCTCGGAACCCGGCGACATGCTGGAAGTGCGCATCCGGAAAGTCGATCTGGCGATACCCTATGCCTATAATGCGTTCCGGTACGGGGCGGGGTTCCTGACCGATGATTTTCCCTATGCGCGCATGAAGATCGTCCCGCTCGACACCAAGCGCATGGTCGGCCTGTTCGCGCCCGGCGTCGAAGTGCCACTGGCGCCGTTCTTCGGCAGCATGGGGGTCGCGCCGCCCCCGGCGTTCGGCCGCTACGACAGCGCGCCGCCGACGATCAACGGTGGCAACATGGATGACAAGGCGCTCGTCGCCGGAACGACCTTGTTCCTCCCCGTCTACGCCCCCGGTGCGCTGTTCCAGGTCGGCGACGGCCATGCCGCACAGGGCAATGGCGAGGTCGATATCACTGCACTGGAAACCTCGTTGACCGGTACGTTCGAGTTCGTGCTGCACAAGAAGGCGGCAATCACTTATCCGCGCGCCGAGACGCCCAAGGCCTATATCGCGATGGGCTTCGACGACGATCTAAGCCATGCGACCCGCAAGGCGTTACGCAACATGATCGATTTCCTCGTCGCGGAAAAAGGCATGACGCGCGACGATGCGTACATGCTGATCAGCGTCGCGGGCGATGTCGAAATTACCGAACTCGTCGACCGCAACAAGGGCGTCCACGTCGTCCTGCCCAAAGCACTGTTCACGAAACGCTAGATACCGTGGCTTTCCGTCCCGATCCGCTCGCGTGCGACTTTTTCCAGAACCGTCAGCGGCATCGCGCCCATCGTCAGCAGGCGGTGGAACTGCTTGGGATCCCAATCGGCGCCGGCCTTGAGCTTGGCCTCGTCGCGCAGGCGGACCCACATGGTGTGGCCGATTTTGTAGCTGCACGCCTGCCCGGGCCAGACCGTGTAGCGGTCGATCTCGCCCTGGCTGCGGCCACGCGCGATGCCGGTGGTGGCGATCAGGTAATCGGTCGCTTTCTCCCGGCTCCAGCGCTTGGCGTGCATGCCTGAATCCACGACCAGGCGGGTCGCGCGGAACAGCAGCGACTGGAGATAGCCGACCTGACCCAGCGGGTTTCCGTCGTACACGCCCATCTCGTCGGCAAGCTGTTCGGCGTAGAGTGCCCAACCCTCGGAATACCCGGAATAGAAGCCGCGGCGGCGGATCAGCGGGATGTCCTCGCTCTCCAGTGCCGACATGACCTGGAGATGGTGGCCCGGGATCGCCTCGTGATAGCTCAGCGTCGCTAGGCCGAATTTCGGGCGGTCGAACGTGTCGCGCAGGTTGATGAAATAGATCGCCGACCGCGACCCGTCGAGCGACGCGGACTGGTAATAGCCGCCGGGTGCACCGGCCTGGATATCCTCGGGAACGCGGCGGACCTCGACCGGCGCCCTGGGGAGAACCGCAAATTGCTCGGGCAGGCGCTTCGCCATTGCTGCGATCTGCGCACGGAGTTGCTCCAGCAGGGCTTCACGACCCGGATCGGTGTTGGGGAAGAGCTGATCGGGTCGCGTGTTGAGCGCGACCAGACGCTCGCCGACGCTGCCTTGCGCCATGCCCTGCGTTTTGAGGATGCCGTCGATCCGTGCGCTGATTTCGGCGACCTGCGACAGGCCCAGCGTGTGGATCTCGTCTCCCGTCAGTTGCACCGTGGTCGCGGCGCTCGCGGCTGCTGCATAATACGCGTCACCGTCCGGCAAGCGCCAGACACCCGCATCGTGCGTCGCCGTGCTCCGCAGTTCGGTCACCAGCGCGCGTTGCCGGTCGAGCGCGGGAAACACCTGGTCGCGCATCAGCGCCGCTACCGCCTGGCCGCGCTCGGGGGCAAATTGGCCGCTTTCAGCTTGGCGGCCAGGTCGGTCGCCGGGCCCGACAGGTCGGGCGCCTTGTCGCGCGCCGACGCGAGCTGCTTTAGCGTGGTGTCGAGGATATAGTCCGGCGCGAACACCCCCTTGGCGGCATCCTCGCGCTGACGCTCCGTTTCGGCATCTATCGCGCCCGCAAACGCCAGCACGCGGGCGACATAGGCATCCGCGTCGGCAGCACTGCGGACCGCGTGCTGGTTGGCCAGGAAGTCCGGTACGTCGCGATAGGCGCCCGTCAATTGGGTCAGCACATAGGGCGCATACCGTCCGGCGCTGGCACCATAAGCGTAACGCTGCCCCGCGATCTCGCGGTCCAGGCTGTATTCGACCACGTCGTAATCGAGCTTCGCCGCGTCGCCCAGCGCGTCGCGCGACACTGTCTTCAGCGCGGCCAGCTCTCTCTTTGCCCGCGCGAACTGGCGCTGCTCGCCGGCGCGCGAGGTATCGTCGAGCTTCGATTTAAGCCGGGTCCGCGCACCCGTATCGAGACCGAGCGAGGTCGCCTGTTCGGGGCTCTCGTCCAATCGCGCGTAAAAGAACCGGTCGAGCATCGCCCTCAATTTGACGTCGTCGCGACCCATTGCGGCCCGCGCAATCGCCGGCAGGGCCATCAACGCGGAGGCGAAACCGGCAGACGCGATAAAGTGGCGACGATGCATGAAGGCTCCTGACCGAACAGTACGCGCACCCGAGCGGTGCATGCATGGTCTGGAGGCCATGACCGGATTTGTCGAGCGTGAGCGGCACTCGCCGCGCGACGACTATTGTCGTCCAATCCTGAGACGTCGGCGTGAGGGGCGATCACCACCGCGTCTAAGATCCGAGACCGCGTTTTCAGGCGCTGCGTCTCTTACCGATCAGGGTTGATCAAGGTTCCCTGTCATCGGGGCCATTTCCCTACAGGTATTCCGACAGGGGGCGGTAACGCTTCGCCGCCAAGAACATAGCGTCGCCCGTGGCATTTATGACCGGCTAGTTCGGGCGCAGGTGTTAGTGACGATATTGGCTGTAAGCCTGCCGTTTAGGACGGGGGCTACATGTAATCGAGTTATCAGAGCTCATGTCTTAGTTGCGACAACTATAACATCTGGGAGTGGCGGATAAGCCATGCTTTCTGGAACCTTGTCCAGGCCGGCACGACTTATCCGCACCCCATAAAACCTTACGTCGCCTGGTTGGACGATACAGGCTTGGCTGTGACGTCGAAGCGATCAGCGTTCATGACCTTGACCCACGCCTTGATGAAGTCGCGAACGAACTTCTGCTCGTGACCGTTCTCGGCATAAACTTCGGCCGTCGCGCGGAGCTGCGAGTTCGAACCGAAGACCAAGTCGGTGCGCGTCGCCTGCCACTTCTTCTCGCGGCCGCCACGATCATAGCCGATGAACTTCTCGTCGCTCGACGTGTCGACCAGATCCCAGAACGTGTCGTTGTCGAGCAGGTTGACGAAGAAGTCGTTGGTCAGCTGGCCCTTGCGCTCGGTGAGCACGCCCTCGGGCGCATCGCCGAAGTTCGCACCAAGCACGCGCAGGCCGCCGACCAGCACGGTCATCTCCGGCGCGGACAGCCCGAGCAGCGAAGCCTTGTCGAGCAACAGCTCCTCGGTCTTCACCGGGTGACGCGTCTTCAGGTAGTTGCGGAAGCCATCGGCCTGCGGCTCCATCCACACGAAGCTCTCGACATCGGTCCACTCCTGCGTCGCATCTCCGCGTCCGCCGAGGAACGGCACCGACACGTCGTGACCGGCATCGCGCGCCGCCTTCTCGACCGCTGCCGAACCGGCCAGCACGATCGCATCGGCCAGCGACATGTCGCCGCGCAGCTCGTTGAGCTTGGCCAGAACCTTGCTCAGCTGCTCTGGCTCGTTGACCGGCCAATCCTTCTGCGGGGCGAGCGCGATGCGTGCACCGTTCGCACCACCGCGGTGGTCCGACCGGCGATAGCTCGATGCCGACGCCCAGGCGGTCTTGACCAGCTGGCCGATCGTCAGCCCGCTCGACAGCACCGCATCCTTGAACGCAGCGGCATCGGCGTCCGACGGCGCGGTGCCTTCGGGAACCGGATCCTGCCAGATCAGCGTCTCTTCCGGAACCTCAGGCCCGAGGTAACGAACGCGCGGACCCATGTCGCGGTGCGTCAGCTTGAACCAAGCGCGCGCGAACGCGTCGTCGAGTGCCGACTGATCGTCCCGGAAACGCAGCGCGATCTCGCGGAACTCGGGGTCCATCTTCAGCGCCATGTCGGCGGTGGTCATCATCGTCGGCACGCGCTTGTTGGGATCGCGTGCGTCGGGTGCCATGTCCTCGGGTGCCGGGTTGACCGGCTGCCACTGCTTTGCGCCGGCCGGGCTCTCGGTCAGCTCATAGTCGTACTTGAACAGCAGGCGCAGGTAATCGCCGGTCCACTTGGTCGGGTTGTTCGACCATGCGCCCTCGATGCCCGAGGTCGTGATGTGGCCCTGGCCGATCTCCTCGCTATCGGTCAGCCAGCCGAGACCCTGCATATGCACGGATTCGGAAGACGGGGCCTTGAAATGCGGTGCCGGCTTGGCGCCGTGCGCCTTACCGAACGCGTGGCCGCCCGCGGTCAGCGCAACGGTTTCCTCGGAGTTCATCGCCATCCGCTGGAACGTCGCCTTCATATCGCGCGCCGACAGGAGGGGGTTCGGATCGCCACCCGGACCCTCGGGATTGACGTAGATCAGCCCCATCTGGATCGCGGCAAGCGGGCCTTCCAGCTCCGGCATGTCTTCGCTGATACGCGTCTGTGCACCCTCATTGACCCACAGCTCTTCGGCACCCCAGAACGTATCGCCCTCGGAGGCGAAGACGTCCTTGCGGCCGCCGGCGAAGCCGAAGACCGGTCCGCCCATGCTCTCGATCGCGACGTTGCCGGCGAGGATGAACAGATCGGCCCAGCTGATGTTCTTGCCGTACTTCTGCTTGAGCGGCCACAACAGGCGGCGTGCCTTGTCGAGGTTGCCGTTGTCCGGCCACGAGTTGAGCGGCTCGAAACGCTGTTGCCCTGACGACGACCCACCACGGCCGTCAGTCACCCGGTAGGTGCCGGCAGCGTGCCACGCCATGCGGATCATGAACGGACCGTAGTGACCATAGTCGGCAGGCCACCAGGCCTTGCTGTCAGTCATCAGCGCGGTCAGGTCCGCCTTCAGCGCGGCATAGTCGAGCTGCTGGAACGCCTTGGCATAATCGAACTCTTCGCCCATCGGATCGGGGGAGACGCCGTGTTGGTGCAGCATGTCGATCGGCAGCGCATCGGGCCACCAATCCTTGTTCGTACGACCCAGCAGCGAACGGGCCTTCACCTCGCCGCCGCCGTTGGGGCCCATTGGGCAACCGCTGCTCTTGGGCTGTTCGTAATCGGCCATCTTGGCGTCCTCTCTCGATGAGTCTTACCGTCTTGCTTTCAAGATGCAGGATCTAAAGGACATTTGTCCAATCGATTATTCGGGCAAGATCGATCACAGCAGTCGATCACAGGGGCTGGGGAGCGCGCTGTCGCTTGGCGCGTACGTCCGCTACGCGCGGAAGCCTATCTGTCGTCGTCGCAGAGTAAGCAATTCTGAGCCGTCTGCACCAACGCCCATCACCGACGGGCGGGCCTTTGAAAGGCCGTAGCGCATGAACTGCCCGTACCATCAGCTTATCGATAGCGTCGTGAAAGCGTGCGGATTCAGACGGGAAGGGGCTGTTGGTGTGACGCTTACCGGATCCGATGCGGCGGAATACATCTGCCTTGGATCCCGAAGGCCCTGTAATAAGGCACTTTCCCTGTTCCTTATCATTAAATGCGTCGCTCATTCGACGATTACTCAACAGCCGGCGCGGCATATGAGACAGATATAGTGCCATATTAGTCACAAGATGACAGAAACGTCATGTCTCAATGCGTAATCCTTTACAGCCCCAAAGCACGGCTTCACCAATGTGGACATCTTCCGAGCAACCTTGGTTGCAGTTCGGAAACCTTTCGCAATCGACCGTATAAGGGCCGTTGCGGTTATATTGGGGGATTTTCACTTGGTTGCTACCACTCGCTTTACGTCGAAGTCGTTGCTGCTCGCCGCGGCCGCGCCTTTTGTCCTCGTATTGTCAGCCATGCCGAGCGTCGCGCAGACCGCGACCGCTGCACCGGAACCGCAGAAGACCGTCTCCCCAGAGACCGCGCCGGCCGAAGAGGATGCTGGCCAGGATATCGTGGTTACCGGGTCCCTGTTCCGCGGCGCCGATACAGGTCCTTCACCCGTCACAACGTTGACGGCCGCGACGCTTCAGCAGCGCGGAATCAATACGGCCGCTGAGGCCGTGCAGCGACTGACTGCGAACGGCGCTGGCACGATCAGCCAGGGCTGGAATACCGGTAGCAACTTCGCAACGGGCGCAACGGCGGCATCGCTGCGTGGTCTGTCCGTGCAATCGACGCTGACGCTGTTCGATGGACTGCGCATGGCGCCGTATCCGCTCGCCGATGACGGTCAGCGCAACTTTGTCGACATGAACACGATCCCGAGTTCGCTTGTCGACCGCATCGAAGTGCTGAAGGACGGCGCGTCGTCGACCTATGGCGCAGATGCCGTTGCAGGCGTCATCAACGTCATCATGAAGAAGCAGATCGAAGGCCTTCACCTGAATGGTTCGGCAGGTATCTCGGATCGTGGCGATGGTGGCGAACAGCGTCTTGATGCGACGTGGGGCTATGGCGACCTCGCCACGCAAGGCTTCAACTTCTACGTTAACGGCGAGTATCAGAACACTGCGGCGGTCAATGCAAGCGATCGGGGTTACCCGTTCAACTCGTCGGATCTGAGCCGCATCTGTAACGACGCGGGCAGCTGCATTGCGCAGCCCGCAGGGGCTCGCAACTTCTTCAACGCGGACGGTACCTATTCCGGTCTCGCATCGACGACGGTGGCGATGGTACGTCCCGTCGATGCCACGGGCGGGGCTCTGGGCCGGTACAATATTCTCAACGCCGCCGATGGATGCCGTGACCTGAATCCGGTGACGGTCCTGCCGGGCCAGAGCCCGACTGCAGGTTCGGTCGTTTGCCAGCAGGATTTCCGTAAGCAGTATCTGCAGGTCTTGCCGCAGCAGGAGCGCTACGGATTCTCGGGTCGGTTTACGGCCAATGTCGGCGACAATGCTCAGGCCTATGTGTCGGGCAATTACTACCGGACCAACACCTTCACGCAGATCAGCCCGCTCGGCTTCAACAATCAGACGACGCCGCCAGGCTCGGTTCTACTCAACCCACTGTATCTGCCGACCTATGTCTGCGCCGGTGGGGTCGGCTCGCTGACCATGCTCGACACGGGGTGCAACGCGGGTAACGGCGTCCTCAATCCCAACAATCCTTTCGCAGCCAGCGGCAGCCGTGCGCAGTTGCTGAGCCTCTATGACCGTCCGCGTACGATCGAGACGAATTCGCGGGCATTGCGCCTCGCGGCCGGGATCACCGGTACATTCGGTGACGACTGGAAATATAGCGGTGATTTCACGGCATCGAATACGCAGCTCGATGTGATCCAGAAGAACTATCTTATCCCGCAGCGGATCTTGGACGTGGTCGCGCGCGGAACATATGATTTCGTTAATCCGAGTGCCAATTCGGAAGAGATCCGCAACTATATCGCCCCCGAGAACCGGACGCGCTCGACGGCCGATCTCTGGCAGATTCAGGGCACCCTCTCGAAGTCGTTGTTCACTCTGCCGGGTGGTCCGTTGCAGGTCGCCATCGGCGGGGCGTATCGCAAGGAGTCGATCGATAACCCCAGCGCGAACCCGCAGAACGACGCGCATCCTTATGACCGCTATTATGGTGTCAACTCGGTCGGCGCGGTCGGCAGCCGCAACGTGAAGTCCGCTTTCTTCGAAATCAACGCGCCGGTCCTGGATCAGCTCGTGATCAACGGGTCGGGTCGTTACGACGATTATTCGTCGGGCCAGAGCAACTTCTCGCCGAAGATCGGTGCAAAATTCTCGCCGATCCAGCAGTTCTCGGTTCGTGGTACCTTCTCGAAGGGCTTCCGCATTCCGAGCTTCAACGAAGCCAATGGTCTGCCAACCACTGGCTATGTGACGCGCTCGCTTGATCCGAGCATTCCCGCGCAGGCCGCGTTCATCGCGGCGCACGGCGGCAACGCCTACGCGACGGGCCAGTTCTCGCTCGGCAACACGTCGACGGGTAACCCGGATCTGGATCCGGAGAAGTCGACCAGCTGGACGCTGGGCGCGATCTTCGAGCCCACGTCGCGGATCAACTTCACGGTCGATTACTTCAACATCAAGGTGAAGGGCATCATCAACCCGGCGAGTTCCGCGGGTGCGTTCGAGCAATATTACGCGAACAACGGCGTCGTGAACCTTCCGGGTGTCGTCGTCCGGCCGGGTCTGGCCGACAACGATAATCCCGCTGCGTTGCCGCAGATCGGCTTCATCGAAGTGTCGTATCAGAACGCCGACGAACAGCGCGTATCGGGCATCGATTTCGGCGCCAATGCCCGCTTCCCGATCGGTAACAACGTGACGTTGATCACCTCGGCCGATGCGTCGTACCTGCTCAAGTTCGAGAAGCAGACAGCAGACGGCAACGTCGAGCGGTATGACGGCACGCTCAGCCCCTGCAACAACACTTCGTGCTCGGGCTCGCCGAAGTGGCGTGCGACGTGGCAGAACACGCTCGAAGTCGGTGCCGCATCGCTCTCGGCGACCGCCTATTATACCGCCGGCTATGACCTCGCTTCGACTGATGTGTCCAACGGCTACAGCGGCGTCAAAGGCGATTGCGAAGCGAGCATCGGCTCGTCGGTCGTGACGTATCAGGACGGAACGCCAGTATTGTGCAACGCAAAGGCAACCTGGAACGTCGACATGACCGCAACCGTCAAGGTCAACGATCGTTTCACGCTGTACACCAACGTGCTCAACATCTTCGACATCAAGCCCCCGTTCGATCCGAGCGGCGGGTACAGCATCAACCAGTATAACCCTGCCTGGACGACCGGCAACATCATGGGCCGCTTCATCCGGGTCGGCGCGCGCGTCGGCTTCTAAGGAGGCAATTGAGGCAGCTTCTTCGGAAGCTGCCTCTTTTTACGCAGCACGTTCTTTTTACGCAGCACGTTCTCGTCCCGTGTCAGGGCCGGGAGGCAGTGGACGATGGCTTTCAGCTAGCGCCCCAGCCACTTCAATCAATATTACACGATCGGATGCGTGATCATCGCGTCCGCGAATGGCGCGATTCGATAGTAGATCGCGTGTAATGTCGGGAAGAGACTCGACCGTCAGGCGGTCATGCGTGATCCGGGGCGACGGTAATTTTGCCAGGGTCGGTATCGGTCCTCGCGCTCTCGGATGTGGTCGGACGGTCGTGGCGCAATCGTTGACATGATTGGCTGAGCGCCGTCTGCCCGAAAGGCTACCAGGCCATAGGCGCAACTCATCGGTGTCGCGATCCGCCGTTGCTCGAACTTTATCGGTATGCATAACGACATGTTCAGGTTCGTCGGTTTAGTGTGACCACGTCGATGCAGGACAATATTCGAGGACGATTGATGCGCGCACTCCGGGTTTTCCGCCTGTTTCTATCCAGTATCGCCGCCAGCATCCTCGTCCCGGCACCGGTCGCCGCAAGCTCGCCCGAACTCGTCGGGCTCGAGCACGCGTTGACCCAGTTGGTCGCGCAACGCTCCGGTGACTATGGCATCGCCGCGCTCGATTTGCGCGATGGCTCGACCGTTTCAATCAACGGTAATACGCCTTTTCCTATGGCGAGCACGGTCAAGATCGCGATCGCCGCCGCCTATCTCGCCGAGGTCGATCAAGGTCGACGCTCTCTCGGTGACATGATCATGGGCCGTCCTGCCGCCAAGGTCATGGAGCTGATGATCATCCGCAGCGATAACCAGGCAACCGATCAGCTGCTTGCCGCTCTCGGCGGCCCCGCCGCGATCCAGCAGTGGTTGTTGTCGCTGCAGATACCGGGCATCCGGATGGATCGGACCATAGCCCAGCTGCTTCGCGAGCGCGGCCACCTTGCCGACAGCAAGGATGTCGCCACGCCGGTCGCCATGGTCACGCTGTTGAACAAGCTCGACAACGGCTCGGTGCTGACGGCGCAAAGCCGCAATTTTCTCTTCGAGCTGATGAGCCGATGCGCGACGGGCACGCGGCGTATCCGCGCTCTCCTTCCCGCTGGTACGCGGGTCGAGGACAAGACCGGCACGCTTGACGGTATCACCAACGATGTCGGGTTCATTACTATGCCCGATGGTCGTCGCGTGGCGGTCGCGGTGTTCGCTCGCGGTGGACGTGATCGCCAGCCTGTCATCGCCGAGGTCGCACGCGTAATCTATGACCGCTTTGCAGACAGCGTCCGCAACGCGCTCTCGCTGTTCATGCGAATGCAGTGACCCTGGGTTAGCGGATTGCGCCGATATGCGCGTTCGGTATGCGCGCCGTTCCGCGGACGGTTCGATCCTTTCCATACGACCAACGCCTGACGCTTCTGCTTCCTAGGCTGTCAGGCCCGCAGCCTTGGTGCGTAGCGCGCGCCGGATCAGCGCGAAACCGGGGACCAGCGGCAGCCACAGCGTAAAGACGCGCAGCAGCAACGTCGCCGCCAGCGCCGCCTCGACCGGCACCCCCATCAACGCCAGCATCCCCGTCGCACCCGCCTCGAACGTGCCGAGTCCGAGCGGGATCGGGCCGAGCGTCGCGATCATCGATGCGGTCATCACCGCGACGAACGCGACCGGGAAGCCGACCGGCTGGCCAAGCGCGAGGAAGCACACCATCAGGCTGACGGCATCGGCGACGAAGACCAGGCCGTTCACGCTCGCGACGCGAAGGATCAGCCGGCGGTCGACCAGCAACCGCTTCGGCGCTTCGCCGACGATACCGACGAGCGCACGGATGCTCGCGAACCGGGCAAGGGTCGACGAGACGGGGCGCCGCCCGCGCCGGCGGATCCACAGCGCCAGTCCGGGAATCGCGGTCGTGACGGCGAGGAACACGAGCACGAAGCCCACGATCCAGATCGACGCCAGCCCTTCGATCCACAGCGTGACGAGCATCGCAACCGCGCAAACCCCGTACGCCGCGTAGAAGCCGATCATCGCCACCCGCAGCGTGGCGACCGCGTTGCCGCGCCTGACGCCGAGCGCGGTCAGGCGGTCGACCAGGAACATGTTGCCGCCCATGCCCGCGACCGGAAGGACCTGATCCGCGAACAGCTTGCCGACCGCGATCGAATAAAGCCGGCGCAGCGGTTGCGGCGTGTCGGTCCGAAGCAGCACGATCTTCCAGCCCACCGCGACGCTCGCATAGGTTGTTGCCTGCAACCCCAGCGCGACCAGCAGCCAGCCGGGACGCGCGTTCTCAAGCATCGTCGCGAACGCGTGAAGATCGCCGATCCGCAGCACCGCGCCGACGACGATCGCGATCACCGCGAGGCCCAGCACCCAGCCGATATGGCGCAACGCCCCGCGCCAAAGTGTGGCTACGCTCATTCAGCGGCGCGCGCGTTTGGTGGGGCGGTGGTCGAACAGGAACGTCTTGAGTAGTTCGGCGAGTACCAGATAGGCGAGCGTGATGCCGCCGATGCTCGCCACCACCACGAGCGGCGGCGCGACGAAGCCGAACCAGTCGCCGACCGGGGTGAACGGTAGCACCATCGCCACTAACAGTGCGCCCAGCGATGACAGCGCGAGCGCCGGTCGCGGCAGGTCCGCCCATGGCCGCCCGTTGGTGCGGATCACGAAGATCACCAGGATCTGCGTCGCCATCGATTCAAGGAACCAGGCGGTGCGGAACTCGGGCGCCGCGACGTGGAGTACGAGCGAAAGGCCTGCGAACGTCAGCAGGTCGAACGCCGACGACAGCGGACCCATCACCGCGGCGAAGCGGATCAGCGCGGGCATGCTCCAGACCTGCGGCCCCACGACCGCCTCGGCGCGGACGCCGTCGAACGGGATGCCGATCTCCGACACGTCGTAGAGCAGGTTGTTGAGTAGGATCTGTGTCGGCAGCATTGGCAGGAAGGGCAGGAACAGCGACGCTGCAGCCATCGACAGCATGTTGCCGAAGTTTGAGCTCGCCCCCATGCGGACGTACTTCAGGATGTTGGCGAACGTCCGCCGTCCTTCCTCGACGCCGTCCGCGACCACGCCGAGATCGCTGTCGAGCATGATCATGTCCGCCGACGCCTGCGCGACGCTGGCCGCGCCGGCGACCGACAGGCCGATATCGGCGAGTTTCAGCGCGGGGGCGTCGTTGATGCCGTCGCCGAGATAGCCGACGATCGCGCCGCTCGCCTGGAGCGCGCGTACCAGCCGTGCCTTCTGGTCCGGCGCGAGACGGCCATAGGCGTCGACGTCGCGGACTTGCACGGCGAGCGCATCGTCGCTGAGCCTGGCGATGTCGGCGCCGGACAGGACGCGCGAGGTGGCGAGGCCGACCAGTCCGGCGAGGCGGCCGACCACCACGGGGTCGTCGCCGGACAGGATCTTCAGCCGGATGCCCGCCGCTTGCAGGCGGCCGACGGCGGCGGGGGCGGTCTCCTTCGGCGGATCGGCGAACGCGCAGAGCCCGGCATAGACGAGGTTGGTTTCGTCCTCCGGGGTCGGCGCATGCGTCGGGCCGGTCCAGGGGCGGGAGGCGATCGCAATGGCGCGCAGGCCTTGTTCGGCGAGCGCGCGGACCTGCGCTAGGATCGCGGCTTGGTCGACCTCGCTCAAATTGCAGCCGGCGAGCACGGCCTCGGGCGCGCCCTTGGTGATCAGGATCGTGCCGCCTGCACCCGTCGCCAGCACAGTCCCGAGCCGCCGGTCGAAATCGAAGACGCTCTGCGCGGCGAGCGTCCAGTCCTTCGCGGCGTCCGGCGATGCGGTCACCAACGCCGTATCGAGCGCGCCACGATCGCCGCCGAACGCTGCGGCCATTGCCCCCAACCGCGCGGCTTCGGGATCGTCGATACCCGTGGCACCGATGCTCCGCGCCAGGCTGATCTGCGCCGAGGTGAGCGTGCCGGTCTTGTCGGTGCACAAAATGGTCATCGCGCCTAGATCGTGGATCGACGCGAGCCGCTTCACGATCACCTTGCGCTTCGCCATCCGCATCGCGCCGCGCGACAGCGTGACGGTGGTGATCATCGGCAGCAGCTCGGGCGTGAGTCCCACCGCAAGCGCGACCGCGAACAGCAGCGATTGGAGCAGCGGCCGCCCTAGGAAGATGCTCGCCGTCAGCACGACCACCACCAGCGCCAGCGTCAGCCGCGTCGTCAGCAGGCCGTACGCATGGAGATCGCGCTCGAATGGGAGGGGGCGGCGGCGGTCGCCAGCGCGGCGGCCGCCGAGCCGAACAGCGTGGCGCGGCCGGTGCCTACGACCAGAGCGGTCGCCGTCCCCGTCTGCGCGATCGCCCCGCGGAACAGCGCGTTCGACGCTTCCGCGGCGGTCGTCGCGGTGACGAGGCCGGCGCGTTTGTCGACCGGATAGGGCTCGCCGGTCAGCGCCGCTTCGTTGGCGGTAAACGCGGTGCTGTCGAGGATCAGCGCATCGGCGGGGATGATGTCGCCGGCGCGGACCTCGACGATGTCACCGGGCACCACCGCCTCGATCGCGATCGCGACCAACGCGCCGTCGCGGCGGACGCGTGCGGAGACGGCGACCGACTGGCGCAGGATTGCTGCGGCGTGGACCGCCTGGCCCTCCTGATAGGTGTCGAGCAGCACCGAGAAGCCGAGTATCACGACGATGATCGACCCGCCGACCGCATCGCCGGTCGCCGCCGATACGAGTCCGGCAGCGAGCAGGATCAGCGACAACGGCTCTAACAGCCGCCGCGCGATCGCCCGCGCGGGGCCGGTATGTGCCTCCGCGCTGTCGCTGTTCGGTCCGTAGCGTGCGAGGCGCTGCGTCGCCTCCGCCGCGCTCAGCCCATCACGCGATGTTCCGAGATCGGCGAGCAACGCATCGGCCGAGCGAATCCAGAACGGCGGTGCGTCCTGCGTCAGGCGACCGGCTCGGCGATCGGGAGCTCACCGGTTAATTGTGCGTGCGGCGACGCGTTACTGTGGTCGTGATGCACGGTGATCCGACGCGGGCTAAGCGGTTCGAGCACCAGCTTGGCGCGCTCCATTTCGGCCTCGCTGCCATGCGCCATGACGAGGAACCCGTCGGCCGCGATATCGGTCTCGTAGGTGACGATCGAATCCTCCGGAATGCCGAGGCTGGCGAGGGCTGCTACCAGCGCGCCGGTGCCGCCGAGCATGACCGCGCCCTCGATCGCCGTGATCACCGTGGCAGCGAGATGCCCGAGCAGCACCACCCCGCCGACGACGGGAACGGTCGCGTAGAGCCCGCCCATGAACAGCCCCCACAGGCCACCCCATAGCGCGCCGCGCGAGCCCCAGAAGCGGATCCGGTCGCCGCTGTTGTAGAAGCCCGTCGCGACCTGATCACTGTGAAATCCCTTGCCGACGATGCTCAACCGCCGCAGCCCGAACCCCGATGCGGCCAGCGCCTTCACCGCGGCATCGGCTTGTGCGTGGTCGTCGAATACGGCGACGATCGAATGGCTGAACTTCATGGCGTGGTCCTCGATTGGGGAGCGTAGCCAAACCGTACGATCGGGGTGGACCGGCACCAGAATCGGGAACTACCTAACGCGGGCCCCGCGATCGGCGCAGGAATGCAGCTATCAACCGCGGTCGATCGAGGTGGCGATTGCGGTCGACAGCGGGGCGTCGTCACTGGCGACCGTTGTCACCGGTGGCTTAATATCCGCTCCGGCGAGGACATTCTGCGGCGTAGCGAGACGGACGGGTGATGCGTGAATAGGGGCGGTTGCCCGCCCCTACCACCGCTTCAGTCGTGGTGCGTGCCGCCCTTGGCAGGATCGCAGCAATCCGCAGCCTGGGCTTTTGCGCCATCTTTGCAGCAGTCTGCGCTGTCCTTGCAGCAGGCCATGTCGGCGCAGCAATTTGCGACCGCGGCAAATGCGCCGGTCGACAGCGTAAGGGCGAGAGCGGTGCTGATGAGCTTGAACTTGGTCATAATAGTCTCCGAAAATATGCGCGTGTGAGATTGGTTTCACACGGTTTGCGGAGGGGGCGTCGCGGGTGCGCTGGTAAGGCCGAACAGGCCGGTATGCGCAACCGCCCATTGGGAGAGCGGCGCGAACGCGATCGGCTTGACATGAGCAACCATCTCGCCGGGGACAGCCGCGCATGGCGTGGCGCAGGCCGACAGCGCGGTATTTTTTGCCGGACCGTTGATCGGGGTGCTGGCACAATCCATCATCGTCGATGCGACCGGCGTTGCAACCATCGCCGTTGTTTCGCACCATGGTCCTAGCCGCACCAGCAGCATCATCGCGAGCATAACGAACGCCGCAGCGCGAAAACCGTCGAAGATTGGCCGAGCCCGAAGCGACATGCGTGCGGCTTATAGCGGCCGTCCGTCGCGTACAATGCTTCTATCAGAACGGCTTACCATGAGCGGCTGTGCGCGCTTGCCGCGTAGCAACCCGCCCGCCCGCGCCATTGCGGAAGCGGCCGGATCAAGCACTGGCATAGGTATGTTACCGCGTCGAAACGATCGTCAGCGCTGTTTCTTCGTCGTGGTCGCGGTGAAGTCCGGATCCTTGTTCGCTACCCAATCGACGAACTTGCGCACCGCGCCGTTCGCGAGGAGGCTTTCGACATCCATCGCGTGGCGCTGCAGTTCGGAATTGGTGAAATTGGCGGTCAGCGTCTGTTGGCAGATCGGATGCATCGGAACGACATCGCGACCGCCCCGGCTCTTGGGAACGGGATGATGCCAGACGATGATCTTGCCGGTAGGCCTGCCACACAGCCAGCAGGGGATCGGGGCGGCCGGAGCCTCCTCGCCGCGCTCCCCATCGTCATAGGAGCCGTGTCTTGAATGCTTGCGCGCCATGTGTTCACCAAATGCCTGATCCCGCTATCGCCTTTAGCGGTCGAGCGGGGATTTTACAGCGCAGTCGACCAAGCCTCGCGGTGCGACCGGTCAGGACTTTGCCCTGGAACTGGTCCGGTCGACCGCGTCCTGCCACCCCTGCATGAGCGTTGTCCGCGCCTCGCCGGTCATTGTCGGGTTGAACACGCGGTCTTCCTGCCAGGCGGCGGCGATATCGTCGGGGCCGTTCCAGATTCCCACCGCCATCCCGGCGAGAAACGCTGCACCGGCCGCCGTCGTCTCGATGTTTGCGGGCCGGACCACATCGGTGGCGAGCATGTCGGCGAGGAACTGGCAGAACCAGTCGTTTGCCGCCATCCCGCCATCGACGCGGATCTGGCGGGCGTCGCGCGCGCCGTCCGCGACCATCGCGTTCATCAGGTCGGCGGTCTGGTAGGCGACCGATTCCAGCGCGGCGCGGGCGATGTGCGAGCCGGTCGCGGCGAAGGTGAGACCGGTGATGCTCGCACGCGCGTCGGGGTCCCAGTGCGGTGCGCCCAGACCGACGAACGCGGGCACCATGTAGACGCCGCCATTGCCGTCGAGCTTGGTCGCCATGTCGTTGGTATCGGCTGCCTGATTGATCAGGCCCAGTCCGTCGCGCAACCACTTCACCGCCGCCCCCGCGACGAAGATCGAGCCCTCCAGCGCATAGGTGATCTCGCCGTCGAGCTGATAGGCGATGGTGGTGAGCATGCCGTTCTTGCTCGTGACAGCCTCCTTGCCGGTATTGAGCAGCACGAAGCAGCCGGTGCCGTAGGTCGATTTTGCATCGCCACGCTGGAAGCAGGCCTGGCCGACGACGGCGGCTTGCTGGTCGCCCGCCATCCCGCCAATCGGGACCGACGTCCCGAGCAGGTCCGGCGTGGTTTCGCCGAAGATCGTGCTGTTGTTCTTGACCTCGGGCAGCAGGCTTTCGGGAATGTCGAGCATCCGCAGCATGTCCGGGTCCCAAGCGCCCTTATGGATGTCGAACAGCAGGGTGCGCGAGGCGTTGGACGCATCGGTCGCGTGGACCTTGCCGCCGGTCAGCCGCCACAGCAGGAAGCTGTCGATCGTTCCGAAGGCGAGTTCGCCGCGATTGGCACGGTCGCGAACGCCGTCGACCGTGTCGAGGATCCATTTGAGCTTCGTGCCCGAGAAATACGGGTCGAGGATCAGCCCGGTCCGCTCGCGCACGAGCGGTTCGTTACCGTCGGCCTTGAGGTGCGCGCAGAGCTTGGCGGTGCGGCGGTCCTGCCAGACGATCGCGTTGTGGACGGGCTCGCCGGTCTTGCGGTCCCAGACGACCACCGTCTCGCGCTGGTTGGTGATGCCGATCGCGGCGACCTTGCCGCCGTCTGCCTCGGCCGCCTGCTTGAGCGTCACGACGGTATCGCGCCAGATGTCCTCGGGGTCGTGCTCGACCCAGCCGGACTGCGGATAATGCTGGGCGAATTCCCGGCGTACCGTCTGGCGCGGCACGCCGTCGCTGCCGAACGTCATGCTGCGGGTCGAAGTCGTACCCTGATCGATGGCCAGGATGATGGTGTCGGTCACGCTTCACTCTCCTTCGGTCGTGTCGGCGGGCGTCCAAACGGCGCGCTCGTTATTGGGGCCCTGCGATGGGCGTGTCGCGTGGCAGGAACGGCCGGATCAACAGATGTTGCGCGCCGCCGCCGATTGCTGCGCCAATCAACGGCCCGGCGATCGGCGCCCACCAATAGTTGCCCACGCCCGGAAACGCGGATGCGTCCCATCCCATCAACCAGGCAAAGGTACGCGGTCCGAGATCGCGCGCGGGGTTGATCGCCCAGGCTTCCAGATACCCCATCGATGCGCCGATCACCGCGACGAGCAGGCCGATCACGATGGCGCCGAAGTTCGCTTGTGGTGCCATCGTGTTGAACTCGTCGGTGATCGCGAAGATGCCGAAGACGAGGATCGCCGTGAGGATGATTTCGTCGATAAAGCCCTTCATCGTCGTCACCGCGACACCCGGCGCGGTGAAGAATACGCCGGCTGCACCGCCACCGGCGCGGGTCATGTGCTGCGTCGCGTTGAAGTGATCGATGACGTTGTAATAGAGCGCATAGACCAGCGCCGCGCCGAGGAACGCGCCGACGAGCTGCGCGCACCAATAGGGCAGGACCTTCCTCCAGGGAAAACCGCGGTACAGCGCGAGTGCCAGCGTCACGCCCGGATTGGCATGCGTCCCCGAGACCGCGCCGGTGACGTAGATCGAGATCGACACCGCCATCCCCCAGGTCATGCAGACTCCCCAATAGGCGGTCTTGTACGGACTGGGATCGTAGAGCGTGTACATCGCGGCGACCGACAGACCGAACGTCATCACGATGAAGATCGCGATCGCCTCCGAGATCAATTCGCCGAGATACGCCTTGCCAGGGCTCATCGACTTGGGCCGATCGGTCGTTGCCGGCGCGATACGGTTCGTCCTGCCTGCTCGATGGGCATCCTGTGCTCCTTCTTGAACGCCGACCCTTTGGGTGCTGGTCTTTGGACCCTCTTTTACCGGTACCGATACCGTTGTCGACCAGCGGTACCGGTGGCTCCCACTTGATGCACCGTTTCCGCAGGCACCGGCCGTACCAACGGTCCTGCTAGACATGCCGGCAGCATCATGGTTTCCGCCGGTAATGATCGACCTTCTCTCTCCCGCGTCAGACGCGATCGCGCAGCTGGACACGCTGTTCCGCGGCGGAGCGATCGGGCTGTTGCTGCTGGCGGTGGTGGTATTTGCGCGCGCCCCGGCATCGTTGCCGAGCCGGTTCGGGCTGGCGCTGACGCTGTGCACGGTGGTCGGTACGCTGGCGGGGTTGCCGCACACGCCGACCGCGTTCGATCCGTTGCTCGATCTGAGTTCGAGCGCGGCGATCCCGCTGTTCTGGCTCTTTGCGCGCGCGTGGTTTGACGATGCGTTTCGCGCCAAACCGATCGACCTGGTGCTGGCGGCGGCGTTCCTATGTTGCACGACGTACGCCAGCCTGCAGGGCCGTGGACTGGCCGCGCCAATCGAGGGGCTGGACGTCCTGATTTACGCGGCGGGCATGGCGTTTGCGATCCATGCGCAGTGGCTGGCGTGGCGCAACCGGCAGGGCGATCTGGTCGAGGCACGGCGGCAGGCCCGGTCGATCTTCGTCGTGTCGATCGGGCTGATCATCCTGTGGCTGCTTGGGAGCGAGATCGTTGGCCGTGCGACGGGCGAGCTCGCGGTGTCGGGAATGGCTTCCGCTGCCGGGCTGTTCATGGGGGCGTTCGTGATCACCGCGCTGCTGTTCGGGTTGCGCCACCCGGAGATTTTTCCGATTGCGGTTGCAGGCCCCGTTGGTGGCGAGGTGCCGGTGACCGCCCCGGTTCCCGAACCGCTCGATGCGACGCTTGAGCACGCGCTCGCCCGGATGATGACCGAAGACCGGGCCTATCGCGACCCCGATCTGACGATCGGCGGAATCGCCGCGCGCGTCGACACGCCGGAATATCGCGTGCGGCGGCATATCAATGGCGGGCTCGGCTATCGCAACGTCAGCGACTATCTCAACGAACACCGGATCGCCGAAGTCCGCAGCGCGCTCGCCGACCCGAGCCAGGCGGACGTGCCGATTCTGACGATCGCGATGGATGCGGGGTTCGGCAGCCTCGTGATGTTCAACCGCGTGTTCAAGGACCGCCTCGGCGAAACGCCTAGCGCATTCCGACGGCGGCATCTGGAGGGCTGACCGCACCGGTTTCCAGGCGTGATGACCGGTCGTTTCCGAAAACGACTGGTCGGTTTCGAGGATCGGCAGGCCAAGATCGGCCCGGACCTTCAGGGCGACCGCGTTCACCAACGGGACGCGACGATGCCGAAGACTTTCCACTCGACGACCGAGCTCATTGCGGCCGGACTAACTCTGTTAGCGTGCGCCGGCTGCTCCTCCGAGCCGGTCGCCTCGCCCAGATCCGACGCCACGCTGGTCGATGTCGTCACGATCCATCACGCCGGCGGCCAGACCGCGACGTTCGACGGCGTGCTGCGCCCGCGCCGCGATATCGCGCTTGGGTTCAAGACCGGCGGACGCGTGCTCGCGCTGAGCGTGCAGATCGGCGATCACGTCCGCGCCGGGCAGGTCCTCGCCCGCCTGTCGCGCGCCGAAGCGATCGCCGATATCGGACAGGCGCGTGCCGAACTCGCCGCCGCGACGGCCGAGGCTACGCGGGCCGGCGACGCGGCACGACGCGCGGCCGGGCTCGACGGGATCGGTGCGCTTTCGGCCGCCGAGGTCCGCGACCGTGCACTGACCACCAGCGCTGCGACGGCCAAGCGTGAGGCGGCGCGCGCGGCGTTCGATCACAGCTGCGCCACGCTCGCGGACGGGGTGCTGGTCGCGCCCGAAAACGGCGTCGTGACCGAACGCGCGGTCGAGTCCGGTGCGGTGGTCGATGCCGGCAGTGTCGTCGTCCGGCTGGCCGCGGGCGCGCCCGAAATCGAGGTCCGCCTGCCCGATCGCGTGCGGTTGAGCAGCGGGACGATGGCGGATGCGAGCTTCTGGTCCGCGCCCGACACGATCGTGGAGGCACGGCTGCGGCTGGTCGGGCCAGCGGCGGATGGTGCGCTACGCATGCGGACTGCGCGTTTCAGCGTGCTCGGCGACGTTTCGCAGATCCCGTTCAACAGTTCGGCGACGCTCACGCTGCGGATCCCCGATCCCAAGGCGACGATCCGCGTGCCGCTGACTGCGCTCGGCGCGCAGGGCAACCAGCCGCATGTCTGGTCCTTGTCGATGGTTGGCGACCGCGTCCACCGCCAGCCGGTGCACCTCGTCGAGCTACGCGGCGACGACGCGATCGTCTCCGGCCTGCCCGATGGCCAGCGGATCGTCGCGAGCGGCGGCGACACGCTGTCGGAAGGGCAGCGCGTCGTCTTGGCCGGCGTCGTCCCAGGCGGCAACTGAGCGATGGACTGCTTCAACCTGTCGCGCTGGGCGATCCGCCACCCCGCACTCGTCGGCTTCCTGATCGCGTTGCTGTTCGCCGCGGGCACCGCGCAATTCTTCGCGCTCGGTCGCGACGAGGATCCCACTTTCACGCTGAAGGAGATGATCGTCGCCGCGTCCTGGCCCGGTGCGGCGCCGGCGCAGATGCGCGAGCAGGTCGCCGACCCGATCGAACGCCGGCTGCGCGCGATGGAGGATCTCGATTTCCTCCAGACCTATTGCGTCGATGGTCGCTGCGCGATCCGCGTGTCGTTGAAGGACGGCGCGCCGAAAGACCGGGTCCCTGTGATCTGGCAACAGGTGCGCAAGCAGCTGAAGGATATCGAGCCGGATCTGCCGACGGGGGCAACGGTTGCCGCCGATGACGATTATGCCGACGTCTATGGCTATGTGTTCACGCTGACCGGCGCGGACAACGCGCGGCTGGTGGCGCTGGCCGAGCAGGCGCGCGACGCGGTGCTGCGCGTGCCCGGCGCGGGCAAGGTGCAGATCACCGGCGAGGTGCCGCGCCGGCTGTACGTCGATGTAGACTCGCGCCGGCTTGCCGCGCTGGGTCTGTCGCCCGACGCGGTCGTGCAGGCTTTGGCGAAGCGCAGCAGCGTCGCACCGGCGGGCGTGGTCGAGCGGTCGATGCGCGTCCCAATGCGGATCGGTGGTGCGGTCGACGGTGTCGATACGGTCGAGAATACCGCCATCGCCGGCGCGGGCGGTACGATCAGGGTCGGCGACATCGGCACAGTCAGCAACGGCTATGCCGATCCCCCCGACGGTCTGGTCCGCCACGCGGCCAAGCCCGCCGTGGTGCTGGCGATCGCGATGGCGCCGGGGGCCGACGGGCTCGGCTTCGGCAAGCAATTGTCGGAGGCTGCCGCGGCGTTCGGCCGGACGTTGCCCGCGGGCGTGACGATGACGCAGGTTCAGGACCAGAGCCAGAATATCCGCGAGGCGGTCGACGCGTTCCTCATCAAGTTCTTCTGCGCGCTGACGGTCGTTCTGCTGGTCGCGTTTGTCACGCTGGGCTGGCGGACCGGCGTCGTCGTCGCACTGTCGGTGCCGCTGACGCTCGCGATCGTCGCGCTGTTCATGGGCGTCAGCGGAATCGGGCTCGAGCGGATCTCGCTCGGCGCGCTGATCCTGTCGCTCGGGTTGCTGGTCGACGATGCGATCATCAGCGTCGAGGCGATGGTGGTCCAGCTCGAAAAGGGCGCGAGCCGGGCCGATGCCGCCGCCTATGCCTGGACGCACACCGCGTTCCCCATGCTGACGGGGACGCTGCTGACGATCGTCGGCTTCCTGCCCGTCGGGTTCGCGCAATCGACGACCAGCGAATATGCCGGCGGGATCTTCTGGGTGACCGGGTCGGCGTTGCTGGTCAGCTGGGTCGTCGCGGTCGTGTTCACGCCGTATCTGGGCGTGCGGCTGCTGCCTGAGGCTCGCAAACACCACGATGCGGACGCGATGTACGATACGCCGGTGTACCGGCGGCTGCGCAAGCTGGTCGATGCGTGCATGGCGCGGCGCAAGACCGTGGTCGCGGTCACCGCGGCGCTGCTGGTGGCCAGTCTCGCCGGCGCGATGCTGGTCCGCCAGCAATTCTTTCCCGTATCCGACCGCCCCGAAATTATCGTCGACGTCAGTCTGCGGCCCGGCGCGTCGCTGTCCGCGACCTCTGCGGCGGTGAAGCGGATCGAGGCGAGCATCGCGAAGGACCGCGATATCGCGCAGGTCGACAGCTATATCGGCCAGGGCGCGCCCCGCTTCTATCTCCCCTACGGCCCCTCGCTGCCCGACCCGGCGACCGCGACGATGGTGCTGGTCGCGACCGACCTGCACGCGCGTGAACGGGTCATCGCGCGGCTGCTCGCAAACCACGCGTCGCCCGAGGCCAAGCTCCATGTCCGCCGCCTGTCGCTCGGACCGAGTGCCGGCTTTCCCGTGCAATATCGCGTGATCGGACCTGATCCGGAGGTTTTGCGGACCATCGCCACGCGGCTTGAGGCGGTGCTGCGCGCGACGCCCGGCACGACTGCGGTTCAGGCGGACTGGGGGACGCCGTCGGTTGCGGTGCGGCTCGATCTCGACCCCGATCGGGTCGCGCGGCTCGGGCTCGATCGGGCGCGGCTGGCGGGCGAGGTCGCGACGATGCTGTCGGGCCAGCCGGCCGGTGACGTGCTCCGCGGGACCAAGCGGATCGGCATCGTCGTGCGTGGCACGGCGCCGGATCGCAGCGATCCGGGGCGGCTCGCCGACATGGCGGTGAGCACGCCCGGCGGTCCGGTCCCGCTCGATCAGGTCGCGCGGATCGGCGCGATTACGGAGCAGCCGATCGTCTGGACGCGCAACGGCGCGCTCTGCATGACCGTGCAGGCGGACATGACCGGCGACGTCCAGGCCGGCGAAGTCGTCGACGCCGCCGCCGCGCGCGTCGCCGCGATCGCGACCTCGCTCCCCGCCGGCTACCGGATCGAGGACGGCGGCGACGGCGAGCTGTCGGCCAAGGCGAACGACGCGATCTATGCGCTGCTGCCGATCACCGTCGCGCTCATGCTCCTGCTGCTGATGATCCAGCTGCAAAGCATCGGCCGGACGCTTCTGGTGCTGGCGACCGCACCACTTGGGGTGATCGGCGCGGTGGTGGCGCTGGTGCTGACCGGCGCGCCGTTCGGGTTTGTCGCGCTTCTTGGGCTGATCGCGCTCGCGGGGATGATCATGCGCAATTCGATCATCCTGGTCGATCAGGTGACGCATAACCAGGCCGAGGGCATGGACCTGCACGCGGCGATCGTCGCTGCGACGATCGGTCGATCGCGCCCGGTCGTGCTGACCGCACTGGCGGCGGTGCTCGCGTTCATCCCGCTCTGCTTCAACATCTTCTGGGGGCCGATGGCGATCGTGATGATCGGCGGGCTGATCGGCGCGACGATCCTCACGCTGGTCGCCCTCCCCGCGCTCTACGCCCTCGCCTTCGATCGCACATCCGGCCTTACCGACGAGGACCACGAAAATGCATGATCCGAAGCTCTCACGGACACCGCTGCTGCTCGCCGTCGCGCTGGCGGGCTGTACGGTCGGCCCGAATTTCGCGCCGCCCGCAGCGATCCTGCCGCCGGTCTGGCAGAGTGCGGCCCCGGTCTCGGCTAGCACCGATGCGCGCTGGTGGCGGAGTTTCGACGATCCGGTGCTCGACGCTCTGGAAGCACGCGCAGGTTCTACGAACCTCGACATCGCCGCGGCGATCGAACGGATCACCGCCGCGCGGATCGAGCGCGGCCAGGCTCGTGCTGCCGGTGCGCTGCAGGTCGAGGGTCAGGCCGGGTACAACCGCGAGCGCGTCGGCACCGCGGGGATCGCCTCGGTGACGCAGACGCTGCTCGGCGTCACCCCGACGACGACCCCGCCCAAGGGCGTCGACTTCGATCTCTACAGCATCGGCGTCGGCGCGAGCTGGGAACTCGATCTCTGGGGTGGCCATCGTCGCCAGGTCGAGGCGGCGCAGGCCTCGGTCGAGGCCACCGAAGCCACCGCGCGCGGCGTACGTCTGTCGGTCGAGGCCGAGGTCGCGCGCACCTACTTTCAACTGCGCGGCCTGTGGGACGAGCGCCGCATCGCGCAGGACGGGGTCGGACTCGCCGAGCGCAACGCCACGATCGCGCGTGCGCTGCTGGGACGCGGTCTCGCCACGCCGATCGATCTCGCCGCAACCGAAGAGACGCTGCGCGCACTGCGCGGCGAGATCGTCGACCTCGACCATCGGGCGACCACGACGCAGCGCGCGCTGGCGATCCTGGTCGGTGGTACGCCCGATACCGCCCCGTTCGACCGCACGACGCTGCAACCGCAAAGCCCGCTCCCGGCGGCGGCGGTGCGCGTGCCCTCCGAGGTCGCCCGCACACGTCCTGACATTGTCGAGGCCGAAGCACGGCTCCACGCAGCGACCGCGCAGATCGGCGTCGCGCAGGCGGATCTCTATCCCAAGATCAGCCTGACGGGCCTGTTCGATATCGACGTCCTGAACCTCGCCGATTTCGGCTGGAACGCGCGCAGCACGAGCATCGGGCCGAGCCTGTCTCTCCCGATCTTCTCCGGCGGCCGATTGCAGCGGCAACTCGACCTGCGCCGCTCGGAGGAACGCAGCGCCGCGCTCGCGTACCGCCAGACCGTTCTCAACGCCTGGCGTGAAGTCGACGACGCGCTGTCGGCGAGCCGCGCCGCCGCCGAGCGCACCAGCCTGTCCGACCGCGACCTCGCATCGCGTCGCCGGACGGTGGCGATGGTCGAGGCCCGCTACGCCCGCGGCGACATAGCGGCCTCGCCGCTGCTCGACGACCGCCAAGCGGCCTTGTCCGCGGAGTTGGCCGTCGTTCGCCAGCGCGTCGCCACCGCGCTCGCGCACATCCAGCTTCACCGCGCGCTCGGCGGCTGACCGCTCACCGCGCCGATCACATTTGAACCAAGGACCTTCTCATGCCCTATATCCGAACTCTGTCGCTCATCCTCGGCAGCACATTGGCGGCGTTCACCACGCTACCCGCCCATGCGCAGGATGCACCCGCCGATCCGTACCGCGATACCGTGACCGTCGGTGTCGGGGTCGCGGCACTCCCCGATTACGAGGGCTCCAACGACTATCGGATCAGCCCGGCACCCGCCGCGATCGGGACGATCAAGGGCTATGGCTTCGTCCTGGCCGGCAACCAGCTGAGCGTCGACCTGATCAAGAACGCGCCGGGTCCGGTCTGGGACGTCCAGGCCGGACCGATCGCACAGCTCAATTTCAACCGTAGCGCCCTCGGCAGCATCGACGACCGCCGCGTGCGCGCACTCGGCAAGCTTGACGTCGCGGTCGAACTTGGCGGCTATGTCGGCCTCGGCAAGACCGGTGTACTGAGCAGCTCGTACGACACGCTGTCGGTGACGCTCGGCTATCGCCACGACGTCAGTGGGGTTCATGACAGCGGCATCTGGAGCCCCGGCATCACCTATGTCACGCCGCTGTCGCTCAAGGCCGCGATCGGCCTGTTCGCCTCCGCCGACATCGTCGAACGCGGCTATGCGCAGACCTATTACAGCGTGTCCGCAGCGCAGAGCGCGACGAGTGGACTCCCCGTCTACACGGCCAGCGGTGGCCTCAAGAACTGGACGCTCGGTGCGGTCGGCAGCTATTCGCTCACCGGCGACCTGCTGCATGGCGTCAAGCTGGTCGCAGGCGGCACTTATGGCCGCATGGCAGGCTCGATCGCGCACAGCCCGCTCGTCGCCATCGCCGGATCGCGCGACCAGTGGCTAGGGACGCTAGGGCTCGGCTATACGTTTTGAGGATATCAACCCGGTAGCCTTGGTGAACCCGTGACATGCGCTAACTGCGACGCGGACATCGCCATCCCCGGCAATCTTGACGCTGATCGCCATGCCGTCGCGAGGTGAACCGACGTGACTTAAGCCGCTTCGGCGCGGCGCGGCAGCTTCCAGTTCGGGCGGACGAAATGGCAGGTATAGCCATTCGGCTTGCGCTCGAGATAGTCCTGATGCTCGGGCTCGGCCTCCCAGAAATCGCCCACCGGCGCGAGTTCGGTCACGACCTTGCCGGGCCATAGCCCCGACGCCTCGACATCGGCGATCGTATCCTGCGCCACCGCCTTCTGGGCGTTATCGGTATAAAAGATCGCGGACCGGTAGCTGGCACCGCGATCATTGCCCTGCCGGTTGACCGTGGTTGGATCGTGGATCTGGAAGAAGAATTCGAGCAGAGTCCGAAAGTCGGTACGCGCCGGATCGAAGACGATCTCGATCGCCTCGGCATGGTTGCCGTGATGGCGATACGTCGCATTGGCGACCTCCCCGCCGGAATAGCCGACGCGCGTCGAGACGACACCGGGCAGCGCACGGATCAGATCCTGCATGCCCCAGAAGCATCCGCCGGCAAGAACCGCGCGCTCGGTTTTGGCCGGCACATCCTCGACCTGATCGAGATACGCGGCATAGCCTTTGGCGGCCATCTCGCCCCGCGGGACGAAACGCAGTGCCGCCGAATTGATGCAGTAGCGCAAGCCACCGCGACTGCGCGGGCCGTCCTTGAAGACATGGCCCAGATGACTGTCGCCATGCGCCGAGCGCACCTCGGTACGGGGGATCAGCATCGACCAGTCGCGCTTGGCCGTGACGTTGGCGGGCTCGATCGGTCGGGTGAAGCTGGGCCAGCCGCAACCGGATTCATATTTGTCGGTGCTGGCGAACAACGGCTCTCCCGACACGATGTCGACATAGATCCCCGCGTCCTTGACGTGCAGGAGCGCGCCGGAACCGGGGCGCTCGGTCGCGTTCTCCTGCGTAACGCGGTATTGTTCCGGCGTCAGCGCGGCGACGGCGTCTTCTGTCTTGCGATAGCTGGTCATGGCGGCACTCCGTTGACCAGGATGTGGTGTGCCGTGGCGGCGCTGTCGAGGTGCGGACGGCGACCGTGGGCAGCGGCGTTCGTCGAACCGGAGTCGTCATCGCCCCGGCGACCGGTTCGCGGTCCGGCCTCACGACAGCACCAAATTGACCCGTGTCGCGTCGAACCCTTGGGCTGCGGCGAAGCGGACCGGCGCGGTGCAATTAGCGAACACCATGGTCTGGGAAACGATCGAGCCACTGACGCCTCAGCCCTGGCCCGGCCCGGCCCGGCCCGGCACCGCGATCGTCGTCGAACAGTCGGGGTTCGGCGGCTTCAGCCCGTCCGAGACTCGCGCGATGACAGGCGCTCCATGGCTTCCCCGTTGGCCTGAACTCTCTTCCCCGGTACAGGGGCGGGATGACGAAGCGACGCGCGCAATCCTCGCACTCGCGGGCTCGGGGATCGCGGCACGGCGCGTCGTCGGAACAATGGCTGCTGTTGCTCGGGGTCGCGGTGGTGGCCGCGTCGATCTTCGGCACGTTGACCGACCTGCCCTGGCCCGCGGCGACGATCGATCTACGGCGTCCCCAACGCCTGACGATGGCGCAAGCCCGCGCGTCCAACGCACTGGTCCCGATTGCGGTGGAAAAGCGTCGTTCTGCGACGCGGTTCCGTTTCAAAGGTGGCCCTGCGGCACGCGAACAGGCGACCGAATGTCTCGCGACCGTGGCGCTGTACGAAGCCGGTGACGATCGTGACGGACAGCGCGCCGTGATCCAGGTCGTGCTCAACCGCGTCGGGGCGGCGGGCTTCCCCAAGACCGTCTGCGGCGTCGTGTACCAAGGCGCGAACCGCAAGACCGGGTGCCAGTTCTCGTTCTCCTGCGATGGCTCGCAAGTGCGCAGGCCCGAACATGACGGCTGGGAGCAGGCCAGACGCGCTGCGCGTCGCGCCCTGAGCGGGTATGTCTACGCGCCCGTCGGTCGGGCAACGCACTATCATACCGACTGGATGGTGCCCTATTGGCGCGCGTCGCTCGTCAAGGTCGCGACAGTCGATTCGCATATCTTCTATCAGCGGCGTTGATGGCCGGGGCACCGCATCGCCGCCGCGGTACTGTTCACACGCCCCGTTCCACACGCGCCGACCCGACGGGATCCGACATGCCGAAGCTTTCAAGATCCACGCTGTTCGTTGCAGGCTTGTCGTTCGCGATGACGGGATGCGCTGGCGGTACGTTCCGACCGGTCAGCGACAGCCCCGTCCGGCTGGGCGCGGCTTACCGCGTCAAGGGCACCACCTATGTGCCGGTCGTCGACCCGCACTACGACGTGCTCGGCTATGCCAGTTGGTACGGAACGGAGTCGGGCAACCGGACCGCAAGCGGTGAACGCTTTCGCGCGGATTGGATAACGGCGGCGCATACGACGCTGCCGCTGCCGACCTATGTTGAGGTGACCGCGCTTGATACCGGGCGACGCATCATCGTGCGGATCAACGATCGCGGTCCGTTTGTCGGCCGTGCGCGGATCATCGACCTTTCGCGCGGTGCCGCGGTCGGTCTCGGCGTGCGGTTGGCCGGTCCCGCCGCCGTGCGCGTGCGCCGCGTCGAACCGAGCGAGGCCGACCGCGAACGCCTGCGCAAGGGAAAATCCGCGCGTGCACTCCCGCCGATTTCCGAACGCGAGCGGCTCAACCTGCGATCGCAACTCACTGCCGCTGGCTTCTAAACCGGTTCGTCGCGCAGCGCTGCTCTATTATATCGGGAAAGCCTTTTCCGCGGCAGCACCGCGAGGTCAGGGCGGCACATGCAAGCAGTGGGGGCGGGGATATCGCGAAGGGTCAAGCGGTAGTATCGAAACGATAGCGTATCTAATCTTTCGCACCTGCCGCATAGAGGGGATCTACCGCGCTGAAGTCATGGTGATCCTCCTTCGTTGATGATCTCATGGAAGGTGGGGAAGTGCCGGATTTATCCAAAATCTTACCGGCAAGTGCCTGATCCGCGTGTTTTAATTGCCAGTCGCGTTGCACTGTGCGAACCGCGCACGATAAGGCACCACAATCTATGTTAAGGCCTGATGAATGAAGGCAGAACAATTTGGCGGCGGAACGCAGGCGCGGGGCCTGTCCGCATCGGCGTTGGACATGCCGGCCGGGCTTCACGTCCGCTATGCCGCGCCCGACCGGACGCTTGCCGAATGCATCACCGGCTACGCGATCTATGCGGCCGAAAGTCGCGACGCGATGGTCAACTGGTATCTGCCGTCGCCGCCGATGCTCTCGATCGTGCTCGATGCCGGCCCGATCACCGTATCGCTGGGCAATCATCGGTTCGGTCCGCTCGATCCCGTCAGTCTCTATGGACCGACCAGTCGTGCGTTCCGCACCGTGACGCATGGCGGGATCGCGGTGGGGATTGGTATCAGTGCGCTCGGCTGGGCGCGTATGACGCAGCGGCATGCCAGCGATTTTCACAATCGGATCGTCCCGGCGAGCACGCTGCTTGGGGCGGACTTCGTCGAACGGCTGCGCGAGGGGCTCGACGTGCTCGACGACGAAGCGTCGATCAAGCCGCTGCTCGACGACATGCTCGCGCCGCTGTTCGCGGTCCAGAATCCGCGTGAGCCGTTGATCCGCGCGTTCACCGCGCTGACGATCACCGATGGCGTGATCGAGATGAAGGATGTCGCCGATCGCCTGGGCGTGCCGACGCACGAACTGCGACGCGTGGCGACACGGTATTTCGGCATGCCACCCAAGATGTTGCTGCGCCGTGCGCGGTTCCTGCGATCGTTCATCGGCTTGATCCGGGACGAAGGGCTCGGCGATTATTCCAAGATCGACAGCAGCTATTTCGATGCATCGCACTTTCTGCGCGATTCCGGGACATTCCTCGGCACGACGCCGCGGCGCTTTCTTGCGGCGGAGACGATCTTCCTGCGTGCGAGCCTGCGCGCGCGATTGACGATTTTGGGTGCTCCCACCGCGACGCTTCACGACGGCATCCCGCGCACGCGCGTTTCCCATCCCCACCGCGATGACGACATGCGCGCCCAGCCCGAAATCTAACGCACCGGTCTTCAAACCGCGCGAGCTAGCGCCTTCTTCAATTTTGCGTGCGCCGATGCCTTGATCTGGCAGACGCGCGCCGAGCCGACGCCGAACACTTCACCGATCTCCTCGAGGTTGAGTTCCTCAACGTAATAGAGCTGGATCACTTGCGCTTCGCGTTCGGGGAGCGCGGTGATCGCCTTGATCAGGGCTTCGCGCAGGTCGCTGTCGGCAAGTTGCTCGAATGCATCCGGGGTATCGTCGGCGAACCAGGGGAGGTCGTCCGCATACATCTCGTCGATCGAGTCGAAGCGGATCGCGTCGGCGGTGACGTAGTCGGTGCGGAGTTTCTCGATCGTTATGCCGATATGCTCTGCGATCATGTCTTCTCCGGGAGCCTTGCCCGTGCGGGCGGTTAGCGTCGAGATCGCCTCGGCATATTGGCGGCGGCGGCGCATCGCGCCGCGCGTGCTCGTGGCCTGGCGGCGGAGTTCGTCGATCATGCTGCCGCGTAGGCGGGTGATGAGGTAGGTCTTGAACGGCATGCCACGCTCGTCGAAATTCGCGGCGGCCTCGACCAGCGCGACCAGGCCGACCTGGATCAGATCCTCGACCTCGACGCTGCTGCTCATGCTGCCGTGAACGTGCCAGGCGATCCGGCGGACCAGCGGGAGGTGCTGTTTCACCAACTGGTCGGCGTCGCCGCCGGGGCGTTGGTGTGGGCGGTAGGTGAGCGGCTGGCCTGTATAGGGCTGCGCATCGGCGAACGCGCCGCGCATCGGGAGCGCGCTCATGCCGCCAGCGCCTGCTGCGAGGCGCCGATGACCGCGACGACTTCGACCGCCTTCTCCTCGGGCACTTCGAAGAACGACATCACCGGCGTGTCGGGCAGGCATGTCCGCACGAGCTTGCGGATGGCGATGCGGATGGTCGGCTGGACGACCAGCGCGAACGGTTTCGCCTCGGCGATCAGCGGTTCGGCGGCGCGTTGCAGCGCCTCGACGATGCGGCGGCCGAGATCGGGTTCGATGACGTGGCGGCGCGATTGATCGGCGCGCATCGCCTGGCCGAGCAGACCTTCCAATTGACCCTCCAACGTCATGACGCGCAGCGGTTCGCGCACGCCGCACAGTTTCTGGATGATGAGCGCGCCGAGCTCGGGACGGATCGTCTCGATGATCTCCTCGGCGTCCTGCGTGCGCTGCGCCGCGACCGCGATCGCGCCGGCGATGCGACGGAATTCCTTGAGCGGGACGTTCTCCGCGAGCAGGCCTTTTAGCACCTGCGTCAGCGTCGTGATCGGCAGCGGTGCGAGTGCGGCGACCAGCTGCGCGGCGCGCTCCTTGAGACCATCGAGCAGCGCCTGCACTTCGTCCTGGCCGAGCAGGTCGGACGCGTTCTGGCCGAGCAGGTGGTTGAGATGCGTCGCCATCACGGTGCCGGGATCGACCACGAGATAGCCTGCACCGGTCGCGGCATCGGCATCGCCCGCGTCGACCCAGGTCGCGTCGAGCCCGAAGGTCGGATCCTTGACCTTCTTGCCGAACAGGTCGCCGAACGCCTGCCCGGTGTCGAGCGCGAGCATCTCGTCGGGCGACACGGTGTCCTCGCCGACGACGACGCCGTTGACGAGGATGCGGTAGACGTACGGCGCGAGGTTGATGTCGTCGCGGACGCGGACCTGCGGCACGACGAAGCCCAGTTCCTTCGACAGCTGGCGACGGACGCCGGTGATCCGCCCCATCAGCGGCGACCCGCGACGCTCGTCGGCGAGCGGCACCAGGCCGTAGCCGATGTCGAGGTTGACATGCATGCCGTCGGTGACTTCCTCCCAGCCGATCTTCGACTGGTCGATCGTCTCGACGGGGACGACCACGACGGGGGCAGGGCGGCGCTCGATCTGGCGCAGCTTCCACGCGGCGAACCCGGCGATTGCCGCCGCCGGCAGGATCACCATGTGCGGCATGCCGGGCAGGATGCCGAGTAGCGCGAGGATGACCGCGACCGGCGTCCAGGTGCGTGGGCTGCCGAACTGGCCGCCGATCTGGCCGGCAAGATCCTTATCGGAGGTGACGCGCGTGACGATCGAGGCGGCGGCGATCGAGAGCATCAGCGACGGCAGCTGCGCAACGAGCGCGTCGCCGATCGCGAGCAGGATGTAATTGTGCGCCGCATCGGCGATCGTCATGCCGTGGCTGACGGGGCCGAGGATCAGCCCGCCGATGATGTTGGCGGCGAGGATCAGCATGGCGGCGACCGCATCGCCCTTCACGAACTTCGACGAGCCGTCCATCGAGCCGTAGAAATCGGCTTCGGTCGAGACTTCGACGCGGCGCGCCTTGGCTTCGTCGGGCGTGATGAGGCCCGCGTTCAAGTCGGCATCGATCGCCATCTGCTTGCCGGGCAGCGCGTCGAGCGTGAAGCGCGCGCTGACTTCGGACACGCGACCGGCGCCCTTGGTAACGACGATCATGTTGATGATCATCAGGATCGCGAAGACGAAGATGCCGACGACGTAATCGCCGCCGATCAGGAACGTGCCGAACGCTTCGATGACATGGCCCGCCGCGCTCTCGCCCTCATGGCCGTGGACCAGCACGATGCGGGTCGAGGCGACGTTCAGGCCGAGGCGGAACAGCGTGGCGAACAGGAGGACGGTCGGGAAGGCGGAGAAATCGAGCGGCTTCTGCGCGTTCAAGGCGACCATCAGCACGGCGAGGCTGATCGCGATGTTCGCCACGAAGAAGATGTCGAGCATGAACGCCGGGATCGGCACGACCATGACGAGCACGAGCAGCAGAATCGCGAGCGGCAGGACCGACGCGCGAGCATTGGAGAGGATGCGGTTCATGGCTTAGCCGCCCAACCGTGCGAGCATCATGTAGGCGAGGCGCGCGGTGTCGGGCGTCGGGCGCAGGATGCTCGCGGCGGCCTGCGTCGTCTTGCCGGTGAACCTGCCCATCGCGGTAGTTGCCCAGGCCAGCGCGTCATCGGCGCTTTCGTTGTTGCCGGTGATGACCGTGCTGCCATTCATGTCGAGCGCCTGCGCGGCGTAGTTGGCGGGCGTCGCGGTCGCGCTTGCCCCGGCGGCGGCACCGCCGAGCTTGTCGGCAAACCGGTCGTAGATCGCCGACAGCGTACGTGGCTGGTTGTTCGAATCGTAGAAGACATTATGGTTCGCGCGCGCCGCGGCGGGGAAGAGCGCGGCGCCGCTCGCCTGCGGGTTGGCCTGCATCGTCTTGAGGAACTTGGTCGCGCCACCGAGACCCATGAAGTGCGCCATATACAGGTCGGTGCCCGACGCCGGGCGGTTCAGCGTGCCTTCGAGCGAGGCCTTGTTGTCCGAGGCGTATTCGGCGGCCATCAGCGAGGCGGCGTTGGGATCGTTGCGGAGTGCGAGGATCGCCGCCTTGGTGCCGGCGTCGCCGACCGAGAGGCGGCCGCTCGACGACTGGCCGATGCTGTTCGCGGCCCACGCCATGCCGTGCTCGGCGCCGTGCTTCTTGACGACGGAGAGCCAGCTCTGTTCGATGAACTGGTAGAGGCCGGAGGCGCTCGACGTGCCGGCCTTGGCGTTGGCGTTGAGCCCGCTCTCGAGCTTCGCCTGGCCCAGCAGATAGTCGAAATCCACGCCCGTCTTGCTGCTCGCAAGCGCGATCGCGGACTGGATACGGCCGGTAGTGATAGGATTGACGGTCATGCCCGTGTGCGGTGCCCCTGGTTCAAGGGATCCTCAGCAAGGGGCGTGCCAGTTTCGACTTTGGGGCTCTAATCTTAAGATCGGCGATACGGCGCTCTCTCGGAGCACCGTCCCCAAACTCCGTCACCCCAGCGAAAGCTGGGGTCTCCCGCTGCAAGGATGCGCCCTATCACGGGGATACCCCAGCTTTCGCTGGGGTGACGGACATTTGGGGGAAGGGGGCCCGTGTCAGACGGTCGCGATGTTACGCGTACGCTGCCCTAAGTCCCGGCCGGTACCCGGCAACGGCACCGTCGCCGGTCAGGGTTTGCAGGCGGCGGCGAACATTTGCCGCCATCAAATTGGTGTAGATCCGGCACGTCTCGTTGAGCCGGTTCGCCTCGTCGGCCAGCTCGCGGATCTCGGTGCCCGCAGGCCCGGTGCCGAGCAGCGCGACCTGTTCGATCCCGGCGAGCTTGTCCGCGGTCGCGCGCTCGAGGCTGGCGACGTCGTTCGACTTCAGCGCGGCGATCTCGGCATGCAGCGAGTCGATCACGCGGATCAGGGCTTCACGCCGCTTCATTGGAATTCCAGGCGAGGCTGAGCGCCATCAGCCGATCGGCGATGGTCGCGGGAAGGATGGGGAAGGTGCCGCTGGCGATCGCCTTCTTGATCTCGGCAACGCGCGTCGCGTTGATCGGCGGCGACGATGCCATCGTCCTGGCCAGTGCCAACGAGTCCGAGAGGACCGGGTTTTGCGCCTGTGCCGCGGCTTGCGGCGAGGGCTGTACCGGAGCCTGAACGGGCGTCGTCGGCGTCGCGGCGGCGACGCGCGCGACGGAGCGATCTCCTGCTACTGACGGCTTCGCACCGATCGAGTCCACCATGTCCGCATCCTCTGGTTTGCGCTGACATGAAAAGAAACGACCGCACCGCGAAAAGCTTTAGCAAAATTAATCTGTTCGAAAATTTAGTTCGACCAGCCGGGCAAAGTCGCGCGCCCCGCCTCCACGGCGATCGCCTGGACCGGCGTTCGCGTCGCGTCCACCTTGACCATGAAGCGCCCGCCGGGCGCGGCATCGCCCATCGCGACGCCTTCGCGGCTGATCGAGAAGCCCTCGGTGCCAGCCTCGATCACGATCGGATCGCCGCGCTTGATGACCGGCGCGGCCTTGGCCACGGGTACGAACGACGCGGCAATCGCGGCGGGAGCGTTTGCCGGCCGGATCACGGGCACGAAGATCCGCCATGATGGCCCTTCGCACGAGACGACAACCGCATCATGCTGTTCGGTACGCCACGACAGCGACACCGTCGGGCAGGTCGCGAGCCGCAGCCGGACATCGACGGGCGTGCGTGCGCCACCCTCGGCGCCGATCGGGCGCCCGGTAAACGCGGTGACCGAGCGATCGAGCGCGGCGGTATCCTGGAAGCTCGCGGCCATGAGCAGGAACGGGATGATCATTGCGGTGTCCTTCGAACTGGTCCCGTTTGGAGTTCGCCGACAAAGGCGACGGAGACGATCGCGGCGCGGCGGCCGGGTTTGGTGGCGGTGACGATCGCGACACGAGACGGCGCGACCGCGGCGAGCGCGGCGGCGACGGTGCGCGCGCGGTCGGCGGCGAGGATCGCGGCGCTACCGGTGACGCGATCGATATCGCCTGGCGTACCGTCGGTGGATCCGGTAACCGTGAGCATCACGCGGGGATCGCGTGCCGCTTCCCGCGCCCAGGCGACGAGCGCGCCGGGCGTGGTCGGCAAGATCGCCGAGCCGGGCGCGAAATCGAGGATCCCGGCGGCGGCGACAGGCATCGGCGCGGGCTCGGCATCGTTGGCGCCAAAGCCTTCGCGGATACCCTTTGCCAAATCCTTGCCGCCGATGTGCTGGGTCGCTTGCAGGAGCACGAGGAAGCCGACCAGCAACAAGGCGAGGTCGGCGAGCGTGATCAGCCAGAGCGGCTTGCCGGTCGGCGCATCAGGATAGTCGCTGGCGTTCATGCCACGGTAGCCAGGGTCGGTGCCAAGCTTGGCGCGACATAGCCCCGCGGCGTCTCGCGTTCGGCGAGCGCCAAGAGCGGCGCTTCGATGCGGGCGCGCTCGAACGCTTCGTTGCGTCCTTGCGCGCGCAGGCGGTTGGCGATCGGCATGAAGAGCAAATTGGCGAACAGCGCGCCGTACAACGTGGCGAGCAGCGCAACCGCCATCGCGCCACCGATCGCGCCGGGATCGCTCATCGTCGCGAACATCTCGGCCAGGCCGATCAGCGTGCCGATCATGCCCATCGCGGGGGCGACTTCGGCAGCGCCGGCCCAGACGTCGGCGGCGGCGACGTGGCGCTCGATGCGGGCACGGCGGCGGTGCTGGACGAGCGTCGAAACGTCTGTCGCCGAGGCTCCATCGACGATCGCGGCGATCGCGGCGGCGACGTCTGCATCGGCAATGACCGAGCGATCGAGCGCCATCACGCCGTGGCGCTTGGCGATCCGGGCGAGCGCGGTGATCTGCTGGAGCAGCGGGTCGGCATCGAACCGACCGCGGGCGAGCGTCGTGACCGCAACGAGCGCGCGGCCGAGATCGCGGAACGGGGTGCGGAGGATGACCGCCAGCGCGGTGCCGCCACCGACGATGGCGAGCGCTGCTGGGTCGAGAAGTTGGGCGAGCGTGATCATGTGCGTGGGGTGATGCAAGGGGTGTGCCGGATTGGGTTTGGGGCGTCTCCGTCATGCCGGACCGGTTCCGGCGGCTACCTACCGGGTAGGCGATGGCATCCAGTGTGCGGAGCAATGGACCCCGGATCAGGTCCGGGAGGAAAGAGCGGGTGGGACCTCTCAATCCCTCCACCAAAGCACCTCCCCGGCGAAGGCCGGGGCCCAATTGAGGGACGTCGCTCACTGAGCGCGCGCTTCGTTACTGCAACCTCTCCAATTGGGCCCCGGCCGTCGCCGGGGTGGTCGACCTGTTGGGATAGGTACCCGCGCGCCACTCCGGTGAAGGGTGTCGCAACCATCGCACGGCAGCACTCTTCTCCTTGTTCTCCCGCGAAGGCGGGAGCCCAGGCTGGATCCCCGCCTTCGCGGGGAAACATGATAGGGCGGGTGTCGGAGTTCGGTTTGCCGACTTGACCGATCCAACCGGCAACCGCCTTGCCGGCCATCCCTGCAACACCGGCAACCGCTTGCCGCTCGCCTTGCCGCCCGCTTGCCGTCACCCGGCAAACCGCCATCCGCCACCCTCGCACCAAAAACTGGCACGGCCATTGCTTATGTCCGGTTGCGCAATGGTTGCGCCGGGAGACGGGCTTGTGTCAGGCGACACGCTTTTCGGGGTTCATGGGGCGGCACTCGAGGTGCGCTCGCAGCGCATGGGTGTGCTGGCGTCGAACATCGCCAACGCGTCGACGCCCGGCTTTAAGGCGCGCGACATCGATTTCCAGTCGGCGCTCGCGTCGGTCGAGAATGAGGGCAGCACCAGCGCCGCGACCAAATACCGCGTGCCGACGCAGACCTCGATGGATGGCAACACCGTCGAGCTGAGCCAGGAGCAGACCGCGTTCGCCGAGAACGCCGTCCAGTATCAGACGACCCTGTCGTTTCTGAACGGGCGGATCGGCCAGATTACGCGCGCGCTGAAGGGGGAATAAGATGTCCAATCAGCCCATGACGATTTTTCAGGTCGCCGGCCGCGCGATGTCCGCGCAGCTCGTCCGGATGAACACCACCGCGTCGAACCTCGCCAATGCCGGCGGCACCACCGGCTCGGCGGAGACCGCGTACAAGACGATGAAGCCGGTGTTCCGCACCAGCTTCGATGCGGCCAGCGGCATGTCCACGGTCGACGTCGAGCGCGTCGTCACCGCCGGTGAAGCGCCGACCAAGCGCTACGACCCTGACAATCCGATGGCCGATAAGGATGGCAACATCTTCGAGGCGGCAGTCGATGAAACCCGCGAGATGGTCGACATGATGGAGACCGCCCGCAGCTACCAGAACAACATCGAAGTGATGAACACCGCGAAGTCGCTCATCATCGATACCCTCAAGCTAGGCCGCTGATCATGGCAACTTCCTTCGATTCCACGCTGAACGGTCTGGGCATCACGCGCACCTCGACGACCGCCACTACAAGCACCGCGGCCAGTGCATCGACGCTGAATCAGAACGACTTTCTCAAGCTGATGACCGCGCAGATGCAGAATCAGGACCCGTTCAATCCGGTCGACAACACGCAGATGGTCGCACAGATGGCGCAGTTCTCTTCGCTCGCCGGCATCTCCGAGATGAACACGACGATGAAGGCGATCTCCGACAAGCTCGGCGCGACCAGCACCAGCGATGCGCTCGCCTATGTCGGCAAGACCGTGCTGACCGAAGGGTCGACGGCCTATGGACGCAGCTCTGGCGGGATTGCGGGATCGGTCGAACTCGGCGGTGCGGCAACCGGCGTCAACGTCACGATCAGCGATGCCAACGGTGTCGCGATCAAGACGATGCAGCTTGGCGCGCAAGCCAAGGGCACGGTCGGCTATGACTGGGACGGCAAGGACAGCGCCGGGGCCGACGCCGGCAGCGGCCCGTTCAAGGTCAGCATCAACGCGCAGAACGACGGCACCGCGGTCGCCGCGACCAGCCTGGTCTGGGCGCCCGTCCAGTCGGTCTCGACCACCACCGGTTCCGCCATCCTCACCCTTCCCGGGATCGGCGAAGTGCCGGTCAGCGCCGTCCGCCAGATCGGCTGACCGCACCCTAATTCAACGGAGTCAAACGCATGTCCTTCTACACTTCGCTTTCCGGTCTCCAGGCATCGCAGACCGAGATGTCGACGATCTCGCACAATCTGGCGAACGTCTCGACCAACGGCTTCAAGAAGAGCCGCACCGATTTCGCCGACGTGATCGCGTCGAGCGTCTCGGTCGCGCCGTCGCAGCAGATCGGCTCGGGCGTCATGGTCAAGGGCAACCGCCAGCAGTTCGCGCAAGGCAATCTGATCCAGTCGTCGAACGCGCTTGATCTTGCCGTGTCGGGTGACGGGTTCTTCGTGGTGAAGCCCGACAGCGCGTCGTCGCAGGTCAACTTCACCCGCAACGGCGGCTTTCTGGTCGACGCCAACCGCTTCGTCGTCGATTCGAGCGGCAGCCATCTTCAGGTATATCCGGTGGATGGGTCGGGTTCGGTCGTCGCGACCGGTCTCAATTCCGCGGTCAGCCTGCAGCTGCCGGAAACGAGCGGCACCGCAGCGCCGACCAAAGCCGTCGCGCTCAGCGTCAATCTCAATTCGAGCGCGACCGTGCCGACGACTGCGACCTTCGATCGCTTCGATCCGTCGAGCTACAACCAGTCGGCGCAGACCACGGTCTATGACGCGTCGGGCAATGCGATGACGCTCACCAATTATTTCAAGCGCACGTCGTCGCCGACCGCGGACAATCCGAACAGCAGCTGGGAAGTCCATAGCTTCGTCGGCGACAAGGAGCTGACGTCGGGCGGCAATGCCGGCACGACGATGACGTTCGACTCCGCGGGCAAGATGACCGCACCGACCGGCCCGATCACGTATGACGAGTTCACCACCGCCGGTTCGGCCACGCCGCAGAACATCGCGTTCACGTTCGGCGCGGATACGACGCAGAAAGCCAGCGCGTTCAACGTCACGTCGCGGACGCAGGACGGCAAGGCGGTCGGTCAGATCCAGGGCGTGACGATCGACGAGAAGGGGATCGTCAAGGCGAGCTTCTCGAACGGCGATACGCAGGCGCTGGGTCAGGTGATGCTCGCCAATTTCTCGAACCCGGAAGGGTTGCGGCAGATCGGCAACAGCAACTGGTCGTCGACCGGCGTGTCGGGCGAGGCGAAGCTGGGGTCGGCGGGCGCCAATGGGTTCGGCAATCTGATGTCGGGAACGATCGAGCGATCGAACGTCGATATCACCGAGGAACTGGTCGACCTGATCGCGGCGCAGCGCAATTTCCAGGCGAACTCGAAGGCCTTGGATACCGCCAGCCAGATCTCGCAGACCATCTTCAACATCCGCAGCTAAGCAAGCGCGCGCAGGGGACCCTGAATGGACAAGCTGGTCTACACCGCGGCGACGGGCCTGCGCGCGCACATGGCGGCGCAGGCAGCGATCGCCAACAACATGGCGAACGCGTCGACCACCGGATTCCGCGCCGACCGCGTGGTGTTCGACCGGTTGAACCTGAAGGGCGATGGCACCACGATCGAGGCGCGCGCGCCGACCTCGGAAGAGGTGACCGACGCGGACCGCGCACCCGGTGCGATCCAGCTGACCGGGCGTCCGCTCGACGTTGCGATCACCGGCACCACCGCATGGCTCGCGGTGCAGGCGTCGGATGGGTCGGAGGCGTACACCCGCCGCGGCGATCTCGAGGTGGCGCCATCGGGCGTGCTCCAGACCGGCGACGGGCACCCGGTGATCGGCTCGGGGGGCCGATCACGCTGCCACCCTATCAGTCGCTGACGATCGCCGGCGACGGGACGATCTCGATCGTGCCGCAGGGGGGCGACGCGAAGAACCCGCAGGTCATCGACAAGCTCAAGCTCGCCGACACCAAGGGGTCGGACACCGTCAAGGGCCTCGACAACCTGCTGCGCGTGAAGGGCGGCGGCACGCTGCCCGAGGATCTCGACGCGAAGGTGCAGGGCGGCGCGATCGAGGGATCGAACGTCAACATGACCCAGGCGCTGGTCGACATGATCGAGAACCAGCGCAGCTACGAAGTCCAGGCGAACATGATGAAGAACGCCAAGGACATGGATGAGAGCGGTGCATCGCTGATGCGCCTGCCGAGCTAGAAGGAACCGACGAATGTCATCCGCAGCCATGCATATCGCGCGCACCGGGCTCGACGCCCAGGACATGCGCATGCGCGTCATCTCGAACAATCTCGCCAACGTGAACACCACCGGCTTCAAGAAGGACCGCGCGGCGTTCGAAACGCTCGCCTACCAGACCGTCACGACGCCGGGTGCGCAGAGCACGTCCGAGACCAAATATGCGACCGGGCTCAATCTCGGCACCGGCGTCAAGATCCAGGGCACCGCGCGCGTCGATACGCAGGGCGCGATGCAGACAACCGGCAACAGCCTCGATCTCGCGCTCGACGGCGATGGCTATTTCCAGGTGCAGATGCCCGGCGGTACGCTCGGCTATACGCGTTCGGGCAATTTCTCGCGTTCGGCCGAGGGCTTGCTGGTCACCAGCGAAGGCTATCAGGTGCAGCCCGGAATCACCGTGCCCGAGGGTACGACCGCGATCACGATCGGCTCCGACGGGACCGTGTCGGCGACCATCCCCGGCCAGACCGAAGCATCGCAGCTCGGCCAGATCCAGGTCGCGAACTTCCCCAACGGCGCAGGCCTGCAAGCGACCGGCGATAATTATCTCGTCGAGACCGCCGCTAGCGGCGCGGCCAATGTCGGCGTCGCGGGCCAGGATGGTCGCGGCAATATCAAGCAGGGGATGCTTGAGGCGTCGAACGTCAACGTCGTCGAGGAGCTGGTCGACATGATCGAGACGCAGCGCGCGTACGAGGTCAATTCGAAGATGATCTCGGCGACCGACGACATGCTCAAATACATCAACCAGAACATCTGATCGTGATGCGCAACGCTCAAATCGTCGTGCTGGTCGGCACGCTCGTCATCGCCGGACTTGGTGCCTCCCCGGTGGACGCCAGCCTGTTCGGCAAAAAGGCTCCGCCCGAGGATTTTTCGGTGGCACGGCCCTTGCCGGTCCAGCCGGTGCCGGTCGTCGCGACCGGATCGATCTTCCAGGCGCAGGACGGCTATGCCGCGCTGTACGAAGGCTGGCGCGCGCGCAAAGTCGGCGATCCGCTGACGATCGTGCTGGTCGAGCGGACCGCCGCATCGAAGTCGTCGGGTTCGAAGCTCGACAGCAATGGCTCGGGCAGCATCACACCGCCCACTACCGGCGCGCTCAATCTGTTCAGCAAGACCGATGCGACGATCAGCGGCGGGCGCAGCTTCAATGGCACCGGCGCCGCCGACCAGGCGAACTCGCTGTCGGGCGAAGTCAGCGTGACGGTCGCCGAGGTCTATCCGAACGGCACGATGCTGGTGCAGGGCCAGAAGCGCGTCACGCTCAACCGCGGCGACGAGTTCCTGAAGATCAAGGGCCTCGTCCGCACCGCCGACGTCGATGCGAACAACCGCGTGCTGTCGACCCGCGTCGCCGACGCGCAGATCTCGTACACCGGCAAGGGCGACGTCGCCCGCGCCGGCCGCCAGGGGTGGCTCGGCCGCTTCTTCTCCGTCGTCAGCCCATTCTAATGCGTCTCCCCCAGCCGTTCGTCCTGAGTAGAGACCGAGTAGTGCCGAAGGCGCGTATCGAGGGCTCGTATCGAAGGACAGGTTGGCGCGCGGAACTCATGCTTCGATACGCACCCTCGATACGCCGCTGCGCGCCTACTCGGTCGCTACTCAGCACGAACGGTAAAGGACTAAAGACCGTGTTTCGTACTTTTGCAGGTCTCCTCACCACCCTCCTGGCATCGCTCCTGATCGCCGCGCCGGCCTCGGCCGACCGGATCAAGGACCTTGGCGGGTTCCAGGGTATTCGTTCGAACCAGCTGACCGGCTACGGCATCGTCGTCGGCCTACCAGGCACGGGCGACGATAATCTCGAATACACCGTGCAGTCGCTCAAGGCCGTCGCGTCGCGCTTCGGCCTGCAGCTACCGCCGTCCGCGAACCCTGGCATGAAGAACGCGGCGGTCGTCATGATCACCGCCGAACTGCCGCCGTTCGCCAAGCCCGGCCAGCGCCTCGACATCACCGTCGCATCGATGGGCAAGGCCAAGTCGCTCCGCGGCGGCAGCCTGATCATGACCCCGCTGCTCGGTGCGGATAACCAGATCTACGCGATGGCGCAGGGCAACCTCGCGGTCGGCGGGCTCGGTGCGGAAGGCGCGGACGGGTCGAAGATCGTCGTCAACGTGCCCTCGACTGGCCGCATCCCCGAGGGCGCCACGGTCGAACGTGCGGTCGCCACCGGGTTCGACAGCGCGCCGACGCTCACCTTCAACCTCGCGCGTGCCGATTTCACGACTGCGCAGAACGTTGCCGGCGCGATCAATTCCAAGCTGGGCTTCGGCAGCGCGCAGGCGATCGACGCGGTCTCGGTCGCGGTCCGTGCACCGATCGGTGCCGACATCCGGGCCACGCTGATGTCGACGATCGAGAATCTCGACGTCGTCTCCGCCGAACCGTCGGCCAAGGTGATCGTCAACGCGCGCACCGGCACCGTGGTCATCAATTCGGCGGTCCGGGTCGGTCCGGCGGCGATCACGCACGGCAAAATGACGGTGCGGATCGACGAGAAGCCGCAGGTCAGCCAGCCCGCACCGTTCAGCGGCGGCCAGACCGTCGTCACGCCGAACAGCGCGGTCGCAGTGGAGGAGGAGCGTCGCCCGATGTTCCTGCTCGCACCCGGCCCCAAGCTCGCCGACATCGTCAAGGCGGTCAACGCGATCGGCGCCTCGCCGGCCGATCTGGTCGCGATCCTCGAGGCGCTGAAGGAAGCCGGCGCGCTCAAGGCCGAGTTGATCGTCCTGTGAGCGTGATCTCCACCCCTACGACGCCGACTGCGGGCGCCACCACCGGGATCTCGACCGATACAAGCCGGCTCAAGTCGAAGGAGAATCTCGACAAGGCCGGCCAGAAGTTCGAGGCGGTTTTCACGGGCATGATGCTGAAGAGCATGCGCCAGGCGAAACTCAGCGACCCGCTGTTCGATTCGAAGGCGATCGATACCTTCACCGACATGCAGGATGGGCTGACCGCAAAGGCGATGGCCGAGCACACGCCGCTCGGCATCGGCAAGGCGATGACGGACTTTCTCGCCAAATCTCAATCCGATATTAACCCGGCCGCGACAGACTCACCGCCATGAGCGATCTCCTTTCAATCGGCGCTTCGGGCGTGCGCGCGTATCAGACCGCGCTGTCGACGGTGTCGGAGAACATCGCCAACACGGGCACGGCGGGCTATACCCGGCGGACGACCACGCTTGGCGAAGTCGGATCGATCAGCGGCGGGATCAACGCGCGCACATCCTCGATCGGCAGCGGCGTGACGGTCACGGGCATTGCGCGGAGCGCCGACGCCTATCGGTCGCAGGCAGTGCGCAGCGCCGGTACCGATCTCGCCAAGACCGAAACCAGCGTCACCTGGATGGGTCGGATCGAAACGTCGCTCGGCGACAACAAGCTGGGCGACCGGCTCACCAGTTTCTTCGGCGCGGCGCAGGCGCTGTCCGCCGACCCCACATCGGTTCCGGCGCGCGCGGTCATGCTCGAATCCGCCGGCACGGTCGCGGCCGCCTTCGCCACCACCGGCAAGGCGCTCGATACCGCGGCGACCGAACTTGATGCATCGGCATCGCAGGCGGTCCAGTCGCTCAATTCGCTTGGAACCGCGCTGGCCAAGATCAACGACGGCCTCGCCCGGACTCAGCCTGGTTCGTCGAGTGCGGCGCAGCTCGCCGATCAGCGCGATCAGGTGCTCGAACAGATGAGCACGCTCACCGACGTCAACACCGCGTTCGACGATCTCGGACGCGCGACCGTGCGTCTCGGCGGCGCGGCGGGGTCGGTGTTCGTGGTTGGCACCGATAGCGGTCAGGTATCGTTCGCCCGCAACGACGAGGGTGCGGTGCAGTTCGCGGTGACTCGTGCCGGCGCCACCTCGGCCTTGTCGCCATCGGGCGGGACGCTGGCCGGGTTCGCCGACGGGGCGCAACGGATCGCGTCGGCGCGCGAGGGTTTGAACGCGATCGCCAGTGATTTCACCGCGCAGGTCAACGCCGTGCAGATGCAGGGGCGGGACCTCGACGGCAAGGCCGGGGCCGCGCTGTTCACGACCGGTGCCACGCCGACCGATATACCCGTCACGATGACCGATCCGCGCGGTATTGCCGCGGCGAGCGCGAACGGCAGCATCCGCGATGCGTCGAACCTGTCGGCGCTGCAGGCAGTGCGCGGCAGCGGTGGGTTCGAGACGCGGACGACCAACCTTATTGCCGGTAACGCCGCCGCATTGGAGCAGCGCAAGACGGTTGCCGATGCGCAGAGCGCGATCCGCGATGGTGCGGTCAGTTCGCTGGCGGCGGCGTCGGGGGTCGATCTCGATAGCGAAGCGGTTGACCTGCTCCGCTTCCAGCAGGCCTATCAGGCATCGAGCCGGGTCATCCAGACCGCACGCGACACGTTCCAGACCATCCTCGAGATCCGGTAACGCCCATGCAGATCGCCACCAGCCTTTTCTATGATCGTTCCGCGAGCGCGATGACGTCGCTCTCGGCGAAGGCCGATTCGCTCCAGACGCAGATCTCGACGACCAAGCGATTCTCCGCGCCGTCGCAGGATAGTGTTGCCTATCAACGGTTACAGGGGCTCGCGCGCGATACCGCGAACGACAAGGTCTATACGGCCAATCTCGGCACCGCCGAATCGGTGCTCAAACAAGGCGATACCAGCCTCAGCGCGATGACCGATCAGCTGCAGAGTGCGGTGACGCTCGTGACCCAGGCGAAGAACGGCACGCTCAATGCCGTCGACCGCAAGGCGATCGGCGAACAGATTGCCGGAATCGTCGCCTCGCTCACGGCGATCGCCAATACCAAGGACGCCCGCGGCCAAGCCCTGTTCGGTGGTGGAGACGGCGCCGCCGCGGTCGCCACCGACGGCAGCTTCGCGTTGGCGGCGAAGCCGGTATCGGGCATCCCGATCGGCGATGGCCAAAGCGTCCAAGCCAACGAGACCGCAGCACGGATCTTTACGGTCGGTGGCGCGACCAAAGCCGATGGCAGCATCGAGGGCGGCACGAACACGCTGGCGATGCTGTCGGCGATCGCCACCGCGTTGCAGTCGGATGATTTCAAGCCGGGATCGCTCGACAGCTCGCTGGCCGACATCAGCGCGGCATCGGATCAGGTGACCAGCGTCCAGGCGTCGCTCGGCGCGCGTGCGGCACGAGTCGATCTCGAGACGTCGCGGCTGAAGGACGTCGGCACCGACCGCGAGGCGACCCGGTCTGGTCTCGAGGATACCGACATCACCAGTGCGGTCGTCGAGCTGCAAAAGACCATGACGGTCCTGTCCGCGACACAGGCGAGTTTCTCGAAGCTGTCTGCGCTATCGCTGTTCGACTATTTGCGCTGAGCCGCGGCGACCGGGAGTTTTTTGCCGTGCGCCGCGCCGCGGTAACGGGTTGGCTACGAAATCCGGTTAATTCTCTGGCTACGCATTAACCGTCGTCGACCCAGAGGGATTTTCCAGCAGCATGTTTCCGGTCATCGGCATCGTCGTCCTTCTCGTCATGGTGTTCGGCGGGTTCGCGTTCACCGGCGGCGCGCTCGGTCCCGTCCTGGAGGCGATCCCGCACGAGATGTTGATCATCGGCGGTGCCGCCGCGGGCGCGCTGATCATCGGCAATTCGGGCAAGGAACTGAAGGCGCTTGGCGGCGGCCTCGGCAAGGTCTTCAAGGGCCCGAAATACAAGAAGCAGGATTATCTCGACGTCATCTTCCTCGTCAGCAAGCTGATGAAGATGCTGCGGATGGACGGGCCGATCGCGCTCGAGCCGCATGTCGAGGACCCGCAGTCTTCCGCGGTGTTCGCCGAATATCCCAAGCTGTTGAAGGATCATGCGCTCATCAACCTGATCGCTGACACGCTCCGCCTGGTCGTGGTGTCGTCGGGTACGCTCGACGTGCACGCGGTCGAGGAGGTGATGGACCAGTCGATCAAGACGCATCATCACGAGGAAGAAAGTGCCCACGGCACGCTCACCAGCCTCGCCGACGCGCTGCCCGCACTCGGCATCGTCGCCGCGGTGCTGGGCGTGGTGAAGACGATGGGGTCGATCGACAAGCCGCCGTCGATCCTCGGCTCGATGATCGGCTCGGCGCTGGTCGGCACGTTCATGGGCGTGTTGCTCGCCTACGGCATGGTCGCGCCGCTTGCCAACCGGCTACGCCAGGTGCTCGATGCCGACGCGGCGATCTACGGCGTGGTCAAGCAGATCATCATCGCCTCGCTCCACGGCCATCCGCAGCCGCTGGTGATCGAGGCCGCGCGCTCGGGGATCGCGCACAAGAACCAGCCGGGCTTCGCCGAAGTCTTCGACGGCCTTCGCGGCAAGTAAGGCGCGATCGATATGGCCCGCGCACCCCATGGCAACATTCAGCCGCCCAAGATCATCGTCAAGAAGATCTATATCGAGGGGCATGGCGGCCATCATGGTGGCGCCTGGAAGGTCGCCTATGCCGATTTCGTGACCGCGATGATGGCGTTCTTTTTGCTGCTGTGGATCCTTGGCGCGACCACCGAGAAACAGCGCAAGGGTATCGCCGATTACTTCGCGCCGACGCTGCTCGATACGCGCTCGCTCGGAATTGGTGGCGGTGGACTGTTCGGCGGGGAGTCGATTCTCGACAAGAACAAGATCGGTCCGAAGGCTGGGCAGACGAGCATGCCGCAGATCGCGGTGCCCGATGCAGGCAAGGGCGGCGCGTCCACCGGTACCGGCGAGCAGGGTACGATCAAGAACCGCCAGGCGCTCGCCAACGAAGATCGCAAGAACTTCGAATCGATGCGCAAGCGCGTGCTGAGCCAGATCGCCGCGTCGCCCAAGCTGTCGCGGCTCGCGAGCCACGTCCGCTTCGTTCCGACGCAGGACGGCATGCGGATCGACCTGGTCGACGATGCGGATTATTCGATGTTCGCGCTCGGTACGACCGCGCTCGATCCGCAGGCGGGCGACCTGATCGGGATGATCGCCACATCGATCAAGGGCATGCAGAACCCGATCATGATCCGGGGCCATACCGACAGCGTGCCGTATGGCGATCCGCGCGCGATGAACAACTGGATGCTATCGTCGGGGCGTGCCGAGGCGACCCGCCGCCGGTTGCTGTCGGGCGGAACCCCGGAAGCGCGCTTCGAACGGATCGAAGGCGTCGCCGACCGGGAGCCCCTGATCGTGAAGGATGCGGCCGATCCGCGTAACCGCCGCGTCGCGATCACGTTGCTCTACCGGCGGGGCCGCTTCGGCAAATAGGCCGGTATCCTCCCGACAAATCGACGCAGATAGAAAAGGGGACCGGTGCTTGGCGCACCGGTCCCCTTTTTCGTTTTACACCCTGTGCAACCGCTTATTCGGCGGCGACGGTATCCGTCTTGCGCTTGCGCGCGGTCGCGGCGGGGGCAGGCGCCGCTTCGGCCTTGCGCGCACCCGGCTTGCGACCCAGGCCGATCTTCTTCGCCATCGCACGACGGCTTTCCGAATAATTCTCGGCGACCATCGGATAGTCGGGCTTCAGGCCATAGCGTTCGCGGTACTCGGCTGGCGTCATGCCGTGCGTCGCCAGATGACGGCGCAAGGTCTTGTAGGACTTGCCGTCGATCATCGAGATGATGTGATCCTTCGATGCCAGCGACTTTCGTGCCGACACGGCCGGCGTATATTCAGCCGCTGCTTCGACGGGAGGCGCTTCGGTGGTAGTGCCCAACAGCGCTGCGACCGTATCGTGCATTCTGCCCAGAAAGGCAGGAACGTCATCGGCCGAGCTTCGCGTATTGGGATTACCAAGCCAAGCAATGGTCAGCTCTGTCGCAAGTTCGACGGCACTCAGGTCGGTGGTATCTTCGGACATGTTCAACTCCATTGACTGACGTCGCCGTAACAACGTGTGAGACTGGGTTCAACCGCCAGATTAGCAATTATGCGGTAATTTTTGTAAAAACGTACATGGAGAGACACGACTACATCGCGAAGCCGCCGACAATTTGCTTTAGATTAAAGTATGTCGCGGGCCGATCAATTTAACGATCGGCCAGCTCTGGAATGCCCGCACCCACTAGGCGACAGCCTCGGCAGACCGTATCCGACGTGCACATCAGTCAAAAAAGAGGGTTCCATGACCGCATCTCGCACCAAGACCATTTTCGCACGTCTCCTTGCGGGTTCGGTCGTGATCGGCGTCGTGGCGGCATCGCCCGCCATCGCACAGACGACCAACAACGCGCCCGGCGCCGCGGCGGCGCGAACCGAAGCGCCGAAAGCGCGGCCATGGATGAACACCGCGCTCGACGCCGACGCCCGCGTCGATCTACTTCTCAAGGAGATGACGCTCGACGAGAAGCTGCAACTCACCTTCGGCTATTTCGCGACCAATGCCGACTGGCTGAAGACGCCGGTCAAGAACTGGGTCTATCCAAAGGACGGCTTGCCCGCGTCTGCCGGCATCGTGCCCGGCATTCCGCGGCTCGGCATCCCGAACCAGTGGCAGACCGATGCCGGCGTCGGCGTCGCCAGCCAGCGTGGGCCGACGCCGCGGCTGCGCACTTCGCTGCCGTCGGGGATCGCGACCGCGGCGACCTGGAACCCCGAACTCGCACAGGCGGGCGGCGCGATGATCGGCCGCGAGGCGTTCCTGTCGGGCTTCAACGTGCAGCTCGCTGGCGGCATGAACCTGACGCGCGAGCCGCGCAACGGTCGCAACTTCGAATATGGCGGCGAGGATCCGTTGCTGGCGGGTGTGATCACCGGCCACGAGATCAAGGGGATCCAGTCGCAGCACGTCGTCTCGACGATGAAGCATTACGCGTTCAACGGGCAGGAGACGAACCGCAACAACATCGATCACAAGATCGGCGAACAGGCCGCACGCCAGTCCGATCTGCTCGCGTTCGAGATCGCCAACGAGGTCGGCCAGCCCGGCTCGGTGATGTGTTCGTACAACCGCGTGAACGGCCATTACGCGTGCGAGAACGACTGGCTCTTGAACAAAGTCCTTAAGCGCGACTGGGGCTTCAAGGGCTATGTCATGTCCGATTGGGGTGCGACGCATTCGACCAGCGAGGCGGCCAATGCCGGGCTCGACCAGCAGTCGGGCTGGGCGTTCGATCGCTCGGCGTATTTCGCGGATGCGCTGCGCGAGGCTGTCAACAACGGCCATGTCAGCGAAGCGCGCGCGACCGACATGGCGCGCCGCGTGCTCTGGGGAATGTTTTCCGTGGGGGCGTTCGACACCGTCGTGAACGGCGATCAGGCGACCAAAATCGACTATTCCGCGCATGCTGCGGTGACGCGCGCGGATGCCGAGGAGGGCATCGTCCTTCTCAAGAACACCGCCGGGCTGCTGCCGATCGCGAAGACGGCGAAGTCGATCCTGCTGATCGGTGCGCATGCCGATGTCGGGGTGCTGTCGGGCGGTGGATCGAGCCAGGTCTATTCGCATAATGCGCCGACCAACGGCCTGGTCGTGCCGGATGAATTCCCGAGCGGTTTCCCCGGTCCCAAGACCTATCACGCGTCGTCGCCGATGAAGGCGTTGCAGGCGCGAACCGGCGCGACGATCACCTATCTTGACGGCAAGGACGTCAAGGCAGCGGCTGCGGCGGCGCGGAAGGCGGACATGGTCGTCGTGTTCGGCGAGCAGTGGACGGGTGAGTCGATCGACGTGCCCGACCTGAACCTGCCCGATGGCCAAAACGCGCTGATCGATGCTGTCGCGCGCGCGAATGCGAAGACGGTGGTCGTGCTCGAAACCGGCGGTCCGGTGGTGATGCCGTGGCTCGGCAAGGTCGGCGCGGTGCTGGAGGCGTGGTATCCGGGCACGGCGGGCGGCGAGGCGATCGCGCGCGTGCTGACCGGCGAGATCAATCCGTCTGGGCATCTGCCCGCGACCTTCCCTGCGTCGCTCTCGCAGATCCCGCGGCCCAAGCTGGAGGGCGATCCCAAGCTCGATCGCGATTCGCACCCGATGGGGAATTATGACATCGAGGGCGCGGCGGTTGGCTATAAGTGGTTCGACAAGACCGGTGCCAAGCCCCTGTTCCCGTTCGGTTATGGGCTTTCCTATACCAACTTCGCGATGATCGGCCTAACCGCGTCCCCCGCGGGCAAGGGCATCAAGGCGGACTTCACGGTCCAGAACACCGGCGCGGTGCAAGGCAAGACGGTCGCGCAGGTCTATGTTTCGGGCGCAGGCTGGGAAGCGCCCAAGCGGCTCGGCGCTTTCCGCAAGGTCGATCTCGCACCTGGTAAGGGTCAGACGGTCTCGGTCACCATCGACCCGCGCCTGCTCGCGACGTTCGACGTCGCCGGCGGCGGCTGGAAGATCGCGGGCGGCGACTACAAGGTGATGCTGGCGACGTCGGCGGCGGATGTCGTCCAGACCGCAACAGTCCGCGTGGCCGCACAGACGCTCGACGCCCGGGGACGCTGAGCGGGTCAGGGGTGCGTGAGGTTGAGGCGCACCCCTTGAATAGACGTTGGGCACCTGGACTGGTTCAGCAAGCAAGCGTTGTTTCCCCGCGGAGGCGGGGATCCAGACTGGGCTCCCGCCTTGGAGGGAGAACAAGGGTAGGGTGCCGTACGATTATGAAGTCCAAACTGAACCCCGAGACGTCCAACCACCGCTTTCCGTCCGGATCAGTGTAGCCGGCGCGGGTCGACCACGACGTATTTGATGTGCTTGCGATCATAGGTGTAGGTGATCCGGACCAGCCCGTCGCGAGTCTGGATCACCGCGGGATAGGCATAGCCGTCGGGCAGCGGCTTGCTCTCCAGCGTCAGCACCTGATGCCAGCGCACACCATCGTCCGACAGTGCGAGATTGAGCGGCCAGCGCGGTCCGTCGCCGGGGCGGTCGGGCCAATGACCGCTGTGATTGTACACGATCAGCTGTCGCCCATCGCGCAACGTCACCGCATCGGTGCCGGCGTTCGGGTTGGGAAGGTCGATCGCGGCGAGGGGCGACCAGGTCCGGCCGGTATCCTTCGACCAACTCATGGCGAGCGCACCCTGGCGCGTGCGGGCGATCAGTTCGAGCCGGCCATCGGGATAGGACAGCACGCTGGGCTGGATCGCCTCGATATGCATCGGCGAGGGGATCGGTGGCTCGACCGTCCAATGCGCACCGCGATCGGTGCTGCGTTCCATGCGGAGCGACCAGTGATTGGCCTCCGCGGTGCCTTCTTCGCGGCTCGATGGTGCAAGCCAACTGCCGTCGCGCAGCACGACCGGCTTGTTCTTGATCGGGCCGAGGACGCCATCGGGCAGGCGCTCCGGCTTGCTCCAGCTACGGCCGTTGTCGGTCGAGCGGATCATCATCCCCCACCAATCACGCGGGTTCGGCCCGACCTTGTAGAACAGGCGGAGGTCGCCCGGGGCAGGCTGGAACAGGACAGGGTTCCAAGTCGGAAGATGGCGACCATCGGCGCCGATACCCGCCGCCACCGGTTCGGGCGCACTCCATCCGCCGTCCCCGCCGCCGCTGCTACGCGACGTCCAGATGCGGACGTCGGTATTGCCTTCGCCCGATCCGGCGAACCAGGCCGCCATCAAGGTGCCGTCGGCGAGCTGCACAATCGTCGACGCGTGCGCCTGTGGATAGGGGGCGTGCGCGTCGATCAGTTCGGCCGTCAGGATGGCATCCGACGCTGACGGCCGCGGGGCATTGCCGGGAGCGCCAGCCCCCGACAGCATCGCGGCCAGCCCGATGATCGTCACCTTCATGGCGACTTACGCCCGCCCGCGTATCGCCGCGATCCGCTCGTCGACGCGGCGTTCCAGGATCGTCAGCGGCATGGCGCCTTCCTTCAGGATGTCGTGAAACTGCTTCAGGTCAAACCGGTCGCCCAGTGCCGCCTTCGCCTTCACCCGAGCCCGCGTCCACGCCATGTGCCCGACCTTGTAGCTGCACGCCTGCCCCGCCTGCGTGCAGTACCGCTCCACCTCGCGCAGCGTCCTTGGCCGCGCAAAGCCGGTCGTCGCGACCATGTAATCGGTAGCCTTCTCGCGGCTCCACTGCTTCGCGTGAATGCCGGTATCGACCACCAGTCGCGTCGCGCGGAACAGGAACGACTGGAGATACCCTGCGCGCTCCAACGGCGATGCATACGCTCCTAGTTCATCGGCCAGCTGCTCGGCATACAGCGCCCAGCCTTCCGAATAGGCCGAGAAGAAGCCGATTTTCCGCAGCGTGGGAATGTCCTTCGACTCCTGCGCGAGGCTGATCTGGAGGTGATGCCCCGGCACGCCCTCGTGATAGGTGAGCGACGGCAGCGTATATTTCGGCCAGTCGCCGACGTCCTTCAGATTGACGAAGTAGATCGCCGGACGGCTGCCATCGAGCGAGGCGCGGTTGTAATAGCCGTTCGCCGCACCGTCCTGTATCTCGACCGGTACGCTCCGGATTTCGAGCGGCTGCGTTGGCACCTCCGAAAAGGCTTGGGGCAGCTTGGCGTACATCGCCTTGATACCGTCGTTCAGCCCGGCGATCAGTTCGGTCCGCCCCTCCGCCGTGTTCGCGTAGAGCTGATCCGGCATCACGTTCAGCTTGGCGAGCCGCTCGCCGACCGTCCCCGTCGCATAGCCCTGCGACTTGAGGATCGTGTCGAGCTGGGCGGTGATCTCGGCGACCTGTGCCAGGCCAATCCGGTGGACCTCGTCGGGGTTCATCGTCGTGGTTGTCGCCTGGTTCAGCGCCATCGCGTAGATCGCGTCGCCGTTCGGCACGCGCCAGATTCCGTCGCCTGGCTTGGTCGCCGGCTTTAGTCGCTCGATCAGCGCGATCTGGCGATCGAGCGCGGGATAGACTTTCTCGTCGACGATCTTCGCGGCGCGTGCTTGCCAGTCGCCTGTAAGACCCTTGGCGGCGGCACGCTTGACCAGCGACTGGACGATGCTCGACGTTGCGGCGGGCTGGCCCCGCAACTTCCGCATCTGGCCGAGCGTCAGGTCGAGCGACCAACCGGGTGCGAGCAGCCCGCGCGCTGCCTCCGCCTGCTGCATCGCGCTTTCCTGGTCGAGCACCGTGCCAAACTGGTCGAGCCGTGACAGATACGCTTCGGCATCGGGCGTCGCGGCAATCGTGTGCGCGGTGTTGAGAAAGTCGGGCACCTGGAAATAGGCGCCGCCCTGCTGGAAGATCCGGTAGGGGCGGATCGGGCTGTCCATGCCGAATTTCTCGGGCGCGGCGATCTGCGTGTTCAGCGAATACCGCACCACTTCGAGGTTCAGCTTGGCCGCTGGCGACAGGCCGACGCCGTCATAGCGCGCGAGGCTGGCGAGCGCAGCCTTCGTCTCGGCGACATCGCGCGCGCGCTTGTCGGGTGTTCGCGGCGAAAGCTGGCTCTTGAGTCCGGCGAACGGTCCCTTGTCGAGACCCAGCGAGGTCGCGAGTTCAGGCGACCGCGCCACGCTACGCTGGAAAATCCGTTCGAAGTCCGCGTTGAGCGCAGTATCGCTGCCCGACTGCGCGAGGGCCGAAGACGGCAGCAGCGTGGTGGCAAGCGCGGCGACGCCTCCCGATGCGAGGAACTGGCGACGATCCATGACGAATTCTCCCGTGAACTTTCGCGCATCTAAGCCGATCGGCACACGGACCGCCAGAGCCGGAGGGGGCGGAAAATCGGGCGCGCGTTTCGCGGGACGGCGCATGCCCCGGAACCAGACCAACGATCGTCGGTTAGACCTGCGAGCCCGGCGGTGTCCTTACCCCCCCGAAGGACCCGTCGGGTTTAGTATGCGTGATAGAGGTTGAAGTGCGAAACGAGACAGCCAAACGTCAAGCCGGCGCCCGATTGCAGGATGTCGGCGAAACGCTGCGCTCGTCTTGGCAGACCCCGACCGACACGATGATTACCGATGACATTCCAACGCTGCTGACCCGCTTGTCGCGCGTGCCCAAGGTTCGCCGAAAAGCCGAGTAGAGGCGGGCAGACGGCCTGCCCCGGATCCTGTCGAGGATCCGGAGAAGGTTTGGCTCAGTGCGCCGCGTCTGTCTTTGCCGCGTCTGTCTTCATCGCCTCGATCAGCTTCTTGACCTCCTGGCTGCGGCCGCGCCGCATGATCAGGACGTCGTTGCCGCTTGCTACGACGATCAGATCTTCGACCCCGACGAGCGACACGCGGATCCCGTCGCTTCGCACGAAGCACTGCTTGGTATCGATCGCCAGTACGTTGCCGCCGCCTTCGCTGCGATGCGCGTTGCCGGCATCGTCGAGGTCGCTGATCGCGTGCAGGGCGTCCCAGCTGCCGACGTCGTTCCAGCCCATCGCAACCGGTACGACGGCAACGCGCTCGGCCTTCTCCATGACGGCATAATCGATCGAATCGTCAGGCGACGCCGCGAACGCCGTCGCATCGGGATAGATCCGGGTGCCTTCGGTGCGTGCCTTGTCCATCGCTTCCCGGGTCGCAATCAGGATACCCGGATCGAATTGGGCGAGCGCTTCGAGATAGGCATCTGCCTGGAACAGGAACATGCCGCCGTTCCAGGCATGATCGCCGCTGGCAAGCATCGACTGTGCCTTGTCGAGCGGCGGCTTTTCGACGAACCGCGCGACGCGGTGAACGCCTGGCTGGAGTTCGTCGCCGATCTGGATCCAGCCATAGCCGATCTCGGGCGAGTCCGGTGCGATACCGAACGTGACGAGCCAGCCCTGCGACACCAGCGGCATCGCCGCCTCGATCGCTGCGTGGAATGCGGCGACGTCGTTGATGACGTGGTCGGACGGCATCACGAGCAGCGCGTTACCGCCGCCGCCGGCTGCGATCGCTGCCAGAGCGATCGCCGGCGCGGTGTTGCGACCGGCGGGTTCGAGAATCAGGGCCTGGGGCATAGCGCCCGCATCGGCAAGCTGCTGCTCGACCAGATCGGCGTGACGCGCATTGGCCACCACGATCGGCGCCGCATAGCGTTCGCCCTGGGTGCGGCCCGCGGTGAGTTGCAGCATCGTTTCGTTTGCCGTCAGTGCCAGCATCTGCTTGGGCATCTCTGGGCGCGACATCGGCCACAGGCGTGTGCCGGAACCGCCTGAAAGTATCACGGGAACGATCGTACGTACGGTCATGGAGCCTCCTGCCGGTCGCGCTATAGTGCCGGCGTTAGCTTCGCAATCGTCAAGTGGCCCAAGCGGTTGCAGGGTCTTCAGCCTTTTTTGGGAATTGCTGCCAAGCTCTGTCCAGCGTCGGCAGATTTTACAGATAGGCGTCGGGAACAACGGACCATGATACGGCTCTTCAAGCACTATGTACCCCATGTGGTCCTGATGCTCGGTCTGGTCGATCTGGTGCTGCTCATCACGTCCGCGGAGATCGGCTGGGTCGTCCGCGCGCACCAGATCGGTATGCAGGTCGAGCCGATCCAGACCCGTATCGGGCAGTTGCTTACTTTTGCATTCGCCTTGCAGGTGTCGCTGGTGGCAGTCGGCGCGTACGGCGTGGCGTCGTTCCTGTCGCTGCGCTTTGCCGCCGCGCGGCTCGCGGTGGCGCTGTCGATCGGCGTGATGTTCTTGTCGTTGATCTTCTTCCTGGTACCGCCGCTTGCGCTGTGGCGCTCCAATCTTCTCTATTCGACCGTCATCGCGACGGTGTTGCTCGTCACGGTTCGCGCGCTGCTCGGCAAGACGCTGGGTGGCGAAACGTTCAAGCGGCGCATCGTCGTGTTGGGCGCGGGGGTGCGTGCCGCCCAGATCCTGAGCCTGTCGGGACAGCCCGGGGTAAACTTCATCGTCGCCAAGTTCGTCTTGATGGGAGAGACCGAGCCGGTCGTCCAGGGAGCGCTGCCGCGTGGCGATATTCCCAATCTGGCGGCTTATATCGTCGATCAGAATGCGAGTGAGGTCGTGCTCGCACTCGACGAACGCCGCAATGCGCTGCCTATGAAGGATTTGCTCCGCGTCCGTACCACGGGCGTGCAGGTCAGCGAGATATCGAGCTTCCTCGAACGCGAGACGGGGCGGATCGACCTCAAGAGCGTGAACCCGTCCTGGTTGATCTTCTCCGACGGGTTTGCCTCGAGCCGGATGCTGTCGAGCGTCTTCAAGCGGGCGTTCGACATCATCGCCGGCGGGCTGCTGCTGGCGATCACCTTGCCGATCATCCTGGTCACTGCGGTCGCGATCAAGCTCGAGTCGAAAGGGCCGGCCTTCTACCGTCAGCGTCGCGTCGGCCTCTACAGCGAGGGGTTCGATATCCTGAAGCTGCGATCGATGCGGCAGGATGCCGAGGTGTCGGGCAAGGCAGTGTGGGCGGCGGAGGACGATCCCCGGATCACGCGGATCGGTCGCTTCATCCGAAAGGTCCGGATCGACGAACTGCCGCAGACCTGGACCGTGCTGAAGGGCGAGATGAGCTTTGTCGGCCCGCGCCCCGAACGGCCCCAGTTCGTCGAGCAGCTCGAGGAGCAACTCCCCTATTATGCCGAGCGGCACATGGTGAAGCCCGGCATTACCGGCTGGGCACAGATCAACTATCCCTATGGCGCATCGATCGAAGACGCCCGGCACAAGCTCGAATACGACCTCTATTACGCAAAGAATTATTCGCCGTTTCTCGACCTGCTGATCCTGTTGCAGACGCTGCGCGTCGTACTGTGGCCGGCGGGGGCACGATGAGCGTCGTGATGTCCCAGGCATGATCACCACGTTAATCCTGTGGAGTTACGCGCTGGCCGCTCTGCTGTTCGGTGCGCTGGCGCTGACCCAGGTCCGGCAGCCGAGCGGGCAATGGCCGCATGCCGCGTTCGTCGTTGCGCTCGCGACGACGAGCCTTTGGGCGCTTGCGGTCGCCGGGATCGACACGCGCGATGTCGCGACACGGATCGTCGCAAGCGCGCGCGACATCGCATGGCTCGGCTTCATGCTCGCGCTCGTCCGGCGCGATCGCGCCGGCAATTATGCGCTCGGCGCGGTGTATTTCGTGGTGATGGCGCTTGCCGGAACCGCGGCGATGCTCGCGGTTGCCGTGCGGATGGAGCTGGACGCCGAGGCGCTGACGGCGGTCGAGTCGGCCCGTGTCGTGTTTCGAATGATGAGCGCGGTCAGCGGTCTGGTGCTGGTCCACCATCTGTACCAGGCGGCACCTCCGTCGAGGGGCGGCATTCGTCTTGTCGTGCTCGCGCTCGCAGCGATGTGGGGCGTCGACCTGCTCGTGTCTGCGGGCGTGTATTTTGACATGCGGTGGATGCCCGCGGCGATCGTCGTGCGCGGCATCGTCATGACCGGCGTCGCGGCGTTGCTGGTGGTCGGCGTACACCGCAGCGGCGACTGGACGCTCGCCTTGTCGCGGCCGATCACGGTGCGTGCGTTGTCGACGGTGGCGTTGATCCTGTACGCCGGCCTGACCGCGCTCGCGACCAGCATCGCCGCCAGCTATGCCGGTCCCTATGTCCGCGTCGCCCAGACCGCGATCGTCTTCGGTGCGACCGCCGGCGCGTTGGCTATGCTCTCGACCCCTTGGCTGCGAGCCTGGACCAAGGTGAAGGTCGCCAAGCATCTCTTTCGTCATCGCTATGATTACCGCGCGGAATGGCAACGCTTTACCGACACGCTGGGCAAGCCGGCGGCCGGTGCCGATACGCTGCACGCGCGTGTCGTAAAGTCGATCGCCGACCTGACCGACTCGCCTGGTGGCCTGTTGCTGGTGGCCGACGGCATATCGCTAGGGCCGGAGGCCATGTGGAACTGGGACTGTGCCGCCACCGGTCCGCAGGATGACACGCTGGCCCGGTTCCTCGCCAGGGACGCCCGGATCATCGAACTGGATCGTGTCCGCGCAGGTACCGCACCGGCCGAAGACATGGCCAGCGTCCCCGGCTGGCTTCAGGAATGCCCGGATGCATGGGCGATCGTCCCGCTGATCCATGGCGGCGCGCTGGTAGGGGCGATCGTGCTCGCGCGACCACCCGTCGACCGGGCGCTCGACTGGGAAGATTTCGACCTGCTCCGGGTCGCCGGGCGGCAGGCGGCAAGCTATCTCGCCGAGGGCCGGGCGCATGCCGCACTCGCCGATGCGGCGCGGTTCGACGAGTTCAACCGGCGCTTCGCGTTTATCCTGCATGACATCAAGAACCTCGTCAGCCAATTGACGCTGGTCGCGCGCAATGCCGAGCGCCATGCCGACAATCCCGAGTTTCGCGTCGACATGGTTGCCACCCTCAGGGATTCTTCAGACCGAATGAACGTGTTGCTCGCTCGTCTCTCGCAGCATGGCCCGGTCCGCGGAGAGCCGCTTCAGCCGCTCGACGTCGCGGCGATCGTCGAGCGCGTCGCAGCCAGCCGACGTGGCCAGCACCCGATCGCCGCGCGCGCCGCGTCGGTTTTCGCGCTCGGTCACGCCGCGCGTCTCGAACAGGTGCTGGGTCATCTCGTCCAGAATGCGATCGAGGCGAGCGACGCCGATGCGCCCATCCTGCTGTCGGTCGAGACGGTCGGCGATCGGATCGCGGTCGACGTGATCGATCATGGCAACGGAATGGCGCCGGGCTTTGTACGCGACCAGCTGTTCCGCCCGTTCGTGTCCTCGAAACCGACAGGATTCGGTATCGGTGCGTTCGAGGCACGCCAGCTGGTGCATGCGATGGGCGGCGCGCTCGACGTCACCAGTCGCGAAGGTGAGGGGACTCGGTTCCGCGTCCTGCTTCCTGCGGTCGCGTCGCTGGAGGCGGCGGCATGAGCGGCGGCACGAGCGAGGGCCCGCGTCGGGTCCTGCTGATCGTTGAGGACGATGTTGGGCTTCAGCGTCAGCTTCGCTGGGCGTATGAAGGGTATGAGATCGTCGTCGCCAGCGATCGGACACAGGCGCTGGATGCGATCCGCGCGCATGAGCCCGCGGTCGTCACACTCGACCTGGGGTTACCGCCCGACCCGGACGGCGTCACCGAAGGGTTCGCCACGCTACGCGACATCCTCGCCATCAAGCCCGATACCAAGGTGATCGTCGCCTCTGGCCACGGCGCGCGTGAAAGCGCGTTGCAGGCGATCGCCGACGGAGCCTGGGATTTCTACGCCAAGCCGATCGATATCGATGCGCTGGGCATGATCGTCAGTCGCGCGTTTCACGTCCATGCGCTGGAGGCTGAAAACCGACGCCTCGCGGCACGGATCGACGCAGGCGGGTTCGGTGGCCTTATCAGCGCGTCGCCCGAGATGGCGGCGGTCACGCGTACGCTGGAGCGAGTCGCCCCCGCCAACGTCTCGGTGATGCTGCTCGGTGCGAGTGGTACCGGCAAGGAACTGCTCGCGCGCGGACTCCACGACGCCTCGCCGCGATCGCGCGGCAATTTCGTCGCAATCAACTGTGCGGCGATTCCCGAGACGTTGCTCGAAAGCGAGTTGTTCGGTCACGAGAAAGGCGCGTTCACCGGCGCCGTGAAGACGACCGAAGGCAAGATCGAACAGGCAGCCGGTGGCACGCTGTTCCTCGACGAGATCGGCGATGTGCCGCTGGCGCTTCAGGTAAAGCTTTTGCGGTTCCTTCAGGAGCGCGTGATCGAACGGGTCGGCGGACGCAAGGCGATCCCGGTGGACACCCGGATCGTCTGCGCGACCCACCAGAATGTCGACGCGATGGTCGCCGATGGGCGGTTCCGCGAGGACCTGTACTACCGCCTCGCGGAGATCGTCGTGCGGATCCCGGCGCTGGCCGATCGGACCGGCGACGCGGTATTGCTCGCGCGCCACTTCGTCACGCGCTACGCCACGTCGATGAACCCCGTCGTCACCGGCCTTGCTCCCGACGCGCGCGCTGCGATCGATGGCTGGGGGTGGCCGGGCAACGTCCGCGAACTGGAGAACCGGATCAAGCGTGCGGTTATCATGGCGGACGGCAAGCTGATCACCGCAACCGACCTCGATCTCGACGGCAAGGCGGAGGACGCGTCCATGCTCAATCTGCGCGCCGCGCGCGAGCTCGCCGATCGCAAAGCGATCCGCCAGGCGCTCGCGCGCTCGGATGGCAATATCGCGAGCGCATCGCGGTTGCTCGGGATCAGCCGACCGACGCTGTACGATCTGCTGAAAAGCTACGATCTCCATGCCTGAGGCGACCTATCCGATGCTGCGACGGCGCCGGCGGCGGCGGTTCAGGATGCCGATTGCGCTGTCCGCCGTGCTGTCCGGCAATCGTCCGCGGCTGCTCGCGATCTGCGTGTTGTGTCTGATGGTGGTGGCGGTCGGCGTCGGGTTGGCGATGCGCTCGCCGCGGCCCGATGCGCGCCGGTCGCTTGCCGACAGCCTGACGACGTTGGAGGCAGGGAATTACAGCGCGGCGCGGACCAATGCGCAAGCGGCCGTCGCCGCGATGCCGACGCTGGGAATCGCCCATGCCGTGCTGGCGCGCGCCTATCTCGAACTCGGCGATGGGCTTGCAGCCGAAGCCGAGCTCGCACGAGCGGTCGACGCCGGGCTGTCCGCGGATCGGCTACATCAGCTTCTGGCGCATGCACGCCTGTTGCAGGGCGACCCGGAAGGCGCGATCGACGAAGCCGCAGCGGCGCAGCCTCGCTACGCCGCCTATGCTCAGCGTATCCAGGCGCGCGCGCTTGCGTCGCAGGGCAAGCTGGCCGACGCACGCACAATCCTGCAGACGCTGCTCGACGGCGCGCCGGATGACTCAGCGGCATGGACCGATCTCGGCCGTATCCGACTGACTGCCGGCGATGTCGGCGATGCATCGGTCGCCGCAGCGCGCGCGGTGGCGCTGGCGCCGCGCGAGCCCTCCGCACTGACGCTGCAGGGCGAGGTGATCCGTGACCGCTACGGGTTGGTGGCGGCGCTGCCGTGGTTCGAAGCAGCGCTCAAGCGTGATGCCTATTACCATCCGGCGCTGATCGAATATGCCGCGACGTTGGGCGACGTCGGACGCAACGCCGACATGCTGGTCGCCACGCGGCGCGCATTGCAGGCCCGACCGGGTAGCCCTCAGGCGCTGTATCTCCAGGCGGTGCTCGCCGCGCGGGCAGGGCGAATCGACCTGGCCCGTGCGCTGCTTCGCCGCACGGGGGAGCGATTGGTGGGCTGCCGGGCGCGTTGCTGCTTTCGGCGAAGCTCGATCATGCGCAGGGTAAGTTCGAACAGGCCGCGACCACCTGGCGCCAACTGATGACCGAACAGCCGCTCAACATCGTCGCCCGACGCTTGCTGGGCGCGGCTCTGCTGCGTTCCGGCGATCCGCGTGGCGCGCTCGACGTGCTGCGACCGATCGGATTGCGCCGCGACGCCGACAGCTACACGCTCATGTTGATCGCGCGCGCCTGCGAAGCCACCGGCGACCGGGCTATGGCCGCACAATTTCTCGACCGCGCTGCGACCGGCCCCGCCGCACCTGCCGCTGCGTTTGCGACGGACGATTCGCTTGGCGCATTGATGGCCGGGGCCGATACCGCGATCGACGACCCGACCTATGTTCTTGGCGTGATCCGCGGCCAACTTGCTAGTGGCGATACCGCAGGCGCGATCACGCGTGCGCGTACGCTGGTAGCGGCGGGGCCGGGGGCACCGGCCGCGCAGCTGGCACTCGGCGACTCGCTGGTCGCCGCGGGGCGTTTTGGCGAGGCCGCCGGCACCTATGCGCGTGCGGCGGACCTCGCGTTCGACGAGCCGACGATGCTCAGGCTGGTCGACGCCCTGGGCCGCGCTGGTCGCGGCGAGGATGCCGCGGCGTCGCTTGCTTTGTATCTGTCGCAGAACCCTCAGAGCGTGGCCGGACAGCGGCTGCTAGGCCATTGGCAGGTTGCGTCGGGCGATTGGGGGCGGGCGATCGAGACGTTGGAAGGGCTCCGCCGCCGTGTCGGCAACCGCGATGGCGGCGTGCTTGTCGATCTTGCGCTGGCTTATGCGGGAAGCGACGATGGTGCGATCGCGGTCCGCTACGGCCGCGCGGCCTATGCCTTGATGCCGATGAATGCCGCTGCCGCCGATGCCTATGGTATCGCGCTGGCGGCGAGCGGCGATACCGCGGGCGCTCGGCAGGTGCTGGTCAAGGCGACCCGGCTCGCACCGGACGATGGTGCGATCGCAGGACATCTCCGCCAACTCGGTTGAAGGCCGTTCAGCCGGTGTCTTGCCAGCTGAAGGCTGTCTCGTTGGATGCTTGTTCAACCGGCTCCAAGCCGCCAAGAGCGAGCCATGACCGACCCATTGGACCGCATCGCCGCCGCGCTGGAGCGGCTCTCGCCGCCGCCGCCGCCGCCGGCCGATCCCCATATTCACCCCGCCTATGTCTGGCGTAGCGGATCGTTGGTTCCGGTCCGTCGCTTCGCGCCGCTCGCGCTCGACATGCTGATCGGCGTCGATCGTCAGAAAGCCGCGCTGATCGCGAATCTGCGTCATCTGGCGACCGGCTATGCTGCGCAGGACGTGTTGCTGTGGGGTGCCCGCGGCACGGGCAAGTCGGCGCTGGCGAAGAGCGCGGTCGGAGCGGTGCAGGGGAAGCACGGGATGCAACATCGCCTGGTGATCTCGCGCTCGTCGAGGTGTCGGATCTGAGCGGGCTACCGGCATTGTTCGATGCGTTGGCACGGGTCGATCGGGCCTTTGCGGTGTTCATCGACGATCTGGGGTTCGATGTGCCGGCCGATGCGCGCGCGCTGCGATCGATCCTGGAGGGCGGGGCAGAGCCGAGGCCCGCCAATGTTCGCTTGGTCGTCACCGCAAACCGTCGGCATCTCGCGCCACGTGATATCGCCGAACAGGAAAGCGCGATCAATCCGCGCGATTCGGCGGACGATCACATGGCCTTGGCAGACCGTTTCGGTCTCAGCCTGGGCTTTCACGCGTTGGATCAGGATGGGTATCTTGCGATCGTTGCGGCCTATGCCAGAGCAAACGATCTGAAGTTCGAAACCACCGATGCGATTTCGTGGGCAACACGCCGCGGGAGCCGTTCGGGCCGCGTAGCGTGGCAGTTCATCGTCGATCTCGCGGGCCGGGCCGGTAAGCCACTCTAGCCGCGAAACGAGTGGGCCGACGCGTTTCGCGTCGGCCCGAAACGCTTAGTTGCTGTCCGAATCGTCGTTGTTATCGTCCTTGACGATAGCAATCACGCCGATGGCTGCAACGCCAGCTGCGATCAGGATCGCGAAGATGCCGCCGCCGCCAGCGAGCTCGCTCTTGTTGGCAGTTGCCGAACCCGTGCGTGCGTTCGCAACCGACAGGCTGGCAGGAGCAGCCGACGCTGCAACCGAGGTGGTCATCATTGCAACAGCAAGTGCGCTGCCGGTAAGGGCCTTGAGCTTCATAAACATCTCCACAATAAACGAACCGAACTGCCGCAACGCAGCAATTGCAAGCTGGTTCCCCTAGTTATCAAAGGCATAAAAGTCCAGCTAAATCTAGTTTAAGACGTGCCTTCAACCATTTCTGCAAGCTCGAGCCAGCGTAGCTCGGCCGACTCCTTCTCGGCCCGCGCGCTTTCGATCGCCTTGGTCAGTCTCGCGAACGTCGCATTGTCGCGCATGTACAGGTCGGGCTTGGCGAGTTTAGCCGCATCGGCCGCCATCTGCGCGTCGAGTTCCTCGATTCGTTTGGGCAGCAATTCATAGTCTCGCTGATCCTTGTACGTCAGTTTCGCGCGGGGGCGGCAGCCGGCGGTGCAGTGGCGGCGACCTTCTTCGAGGCGCGCTTGCCGGTCGTCGTCGAGGCGCGACGCTTTTCCCAATCCTCATACCCGCCCGCAACGACATCGACCGTCCCCGAGCCGTCGAGCCCGAGCGTGATCGTCACGGTCCGGTCGAGGAAGTCGCGGTCATGGCTAACGATCAGCACGGTGCCGTCGTAATCGCCGATCACCTCCTGCAACAGGTCGAGCGTCTCGAGATCGAGATCGTTGGTCGGCTCGTCGAGCACCAGCAGGTTCGACGGCTTGGCGAATTCGCGCGCGAGCAACAGCCGCGAGCGCTCGCCACCCGACAGCGAGCCGATCTTCGCGTCGACCATGTTCGGGTCGAAGAGGAAGTCCTTCAGATAGCCGTGGATATGCTTGCGCACGCCGAGCACGTCGATCCATTCGCCGCCGTCGACGACGACCTCGCGGACCGTCTTTTCGGGCGCCATCAGGCTGCGCTGCTGGTCGATCACCACTGCGTCCAGGGTCTGCGCGAGCTTGATCGTGCCGCTGTCGGGTTGGATCTCTCCCGTCAGCAACTTGAGCAAGGTCGACTTGCCCGCGCCGTTGCGGCCGACGATGCCGATGCGGTCGCCCCGCGTTACACGGAGCGTCAGGTCGCCGATGATCGTGCGGTCGCCGTAGACCTTGGTGACGTTCTTGGCGTCGATCACGACCTTCGTCTTGGAGTCGTCGCTGCTCGTGGTCAGGTTCGCAGAGCCCTGCGGTCCGATCATCGAGGCGCGTTCGGCGCGCATCTCGTGCAGCTTGGTGAGACGGCCCTGGTTGCGCTTGCGCCGGCCGGTGACGCCGCGGAGCAGCCAGTGCTCCTCCAGCTTGAGGCGTGCATCGAGCTTCTCGGCCTGGCGCTGTTCCTCGGCATAGACCTGCTCGGTCCAAGCCTCGAACCCGCCAAAGCCGATCTCCGCACGCCGGATCGCGCCGCGATCGAGCCACAAGGTCTGCTTGGTGAGCCGTGTCAGGAAGGTACGGTCATGGCTGATCACGACGAATGCGCCGCGGAAGCGCTTGAGCCAGTCCTCGATCCATTCGATCGCGCCGATATCCAGATGGTTGGTCGGCTCGTCGAGCAGCAGCACGTCCGGGTCCTGCGACAGCGCCCGGACGATCGCCGCGCGACGCCGCTCGCCGCCCGACGCGGACGCCGCTTCGCGCGACAGGTCGATGCCGAGCTGGTCGGCGATCGAATCCGCCTCGTAGTTCACCGGCGCATCGTCGCCTGCCATCACGTAATCGCGCAGCGTCGCGAAGCCGCGCAGGTCGGGCTCCTGCTCGAGGATCACGACGCGGGTGCCGGGGACGATCGTCCTGCGCCCCTCGTCGGCGATGACGCTGCCGCCGAGCAGTTTCAGCAAGGTCGTCTTGCCGGCGCCGTTGCGGCCGATCAGCGCGAGCCGGTCGCGCGGTCCGATATGGATGTCGAGATTGCGAAAGAGCCATCCCGAGCCCTGGACGAGTCCGAGGCCTTCGAATGCTAAGATTGGTGCTGCCATGTTCGCGCCACGTAGGGGGCGAAGTGATGCAGGCAAGTTACACCGCGCGGGCTTCGTGCTGTCGGCGGCCTGTCGCGATCATTCACAGGCTGTTCAATGCGGGAGGCCTATGCCACCGCCATGAAGATGCTGCTTTTCCTTGCAACCCTGGCCGCTGCGCCGTTCCTGATGGGTGCCGCACCCATGCTGGCGGGCGAGCCCCCGCAGCGCCGCAGCGACCAGATGTCGGCGTTGCAGGCGCGCAAGACCGGAGCGCCGTCTTTGCGCGAGATCGAGTCCCGCGTAATCCCGACGATGCGGGGCGCGCAGTATCTCGGCTCCGACTATGATTCGGGCAGCGCCATTTACACGCTGAAATTCCTGCGCGATGGAACCGTCATCTGGGTCGACGTCGATGGCCGCACCGGCCAGATCGTCGGCCGCACGGGTCGCTGAAAACCCCAATCGAGAGGATAATCATGCGCGTTCTGATCGTCGAGGACGAGCCGAATCTCGGCCAGCAATTGAAGAATACCCTGGAGGGGGCCGGCTATGCGATCGATCTCGCGGTCGATGGCGAGGAGGGGCATTTCCTCGGTTCGACCGAGAATTACGACGCGGTCGTGCTCGATCTCGGCCTGCCCGAGATCGACGGTCTGACCGTGCTCGATCGCTGGCGCAAGGAGGGCAAGACGATGCCCGTGCTGGTGCTGACTGCACGCGACAGCTGGTCGGACAAGGTTGCGGGCCTCGACGCGGGCGCGGACGATTACGTCGCCAAGCCGTTCCAGAGCGAGGAGCTGATCGCGCGTCTTCGTGCGCTGATCCGTCGCGCGAGCGGCAACGCCTCGTCGGAGCTGACCGCGGGCGACATCCGCCTCGACACGCGAAGCGGCAAGGTGACGCGCGCTGGCGAGCCGGTGAAGCTGACCGCGCAGGAATACAAGCTGCTGAGCTATCTGCTCCATCACAAGGGCAAGGTCGTCAGCCGCACCGAGCTGATCGAGCATATCTACGACCAGGATTTCGATCGCGATTCGAACACGATCGAGGTGTTCGTCACGCGGATTCGCAAGAAGCTCGGCCAGGACGTGATCACGACGATCCGCGGCCTTGGCTACAGCCTCGAAGATCCGGACGCCTGATCGGCGCACGATGGACAGCGCGCCGGTCATAGACACGCCGATCCGTGTACCCGCCGCAGTGAAGGGGTCGCTGTCGCGGCGGATGATCCTGATCGCGGCGGTGTGGATCGGCGTGCTGCTCAGCGGCGGCGGGTTCGCGCTCGACCGCGTGCTGTCGGCGGCGGTGACGCGAAACTTCGACGACCAGCTCGAATACGTCCTCCGCTCGCTGCTGAACTCGTCCGAAATCGGTCCTGAGGGCGAGGTGATTTTCACCCGCGAAGCCGTCGCCGACCAGCGATTCCTCGAGCCGTATTCCGGACTATATTATCAGGTGTCGGCCAAGGGGCAGGACGACCTGCTGTCACGTTCGCTGTGGGATCGGAAATTGGCGTTCGGCAGCACGCATGACGATCGTACTGCGCATTTCTACGATAGCGCGCAGTTCCCCGACGAGAAGCTGCGGATCGTCGAGCGCGATGCGGTGATACCGGGATCGAAGGTGCATTGGCGGTTCCAGGTCGCGCAGAGCCGCGACGGGCTCGACGCGCAGATCACGACGTTGCGCCGGACGCTCGTCCGCAGCTTCGCGCTGCTGGCGCTCGGGCTGATCGTGATGGCGGCGCTGCAGACCTTCTACGGGCTGTGGCCGCTGCGGCGGGTGCGCGAGGAGATCGCGCGGATGCGCGCCGGCCAGTCGAACCGGGTGTCGAGCGCGATGCCGGTCGAGGTTGCGCCGATGGTCGAGGAACTCAACGCGCTGATCGAGCATAACGAGCGCCAGGCGGAGGAAGCGCGGCGTCACGCCGGCAATCTCGCGCATGCGCTGAAGACGCCGCTCACGGTCATCATGAACGCCGCCACCGCGCAGTCGGACGACCTTGCCGACACGGTGATCCGCGAGGCGCGGACGATGCGGCGGCAGGTCGATCACCACCTCGCGCGCGCGCGGGCTGTCGGGCGGCGCGGGTCGGCACATAGCCGCGCGGACGTGTGGCCGAGCCTCGAATCGGTCGAACGCGCGGTTGGGCGGCTGTATCGGCATGTTCGGATCGACGTGACGGGGCCGCGCGGGCTTCAGGTCCATGTCGAACGGCAGGATCTCGACGAGATGCTCGGCAATCTGATCGAGAACGCGGCGAAATACGGTGGCGGTAGCGTGTTCGTGACGGTCGGTGCGCAATCGGGGTTCGTCGAGTTCCTGGTCGAGGACGACGGCGTCGGTATTCCGGAAGAGGAGCGCGTGCGTATCTTCGATCGCGGGGTGCGACTGGATACGGGCAAGCCTGGGACCGGGCTAGGGCTCGCGATCGTGCGCGATGTGGCGGAGATCTACGAGGGGACCGTCGCGCTCGAAGAGAGCGAAGACCTTGGCGGGTTGCTCGTACGGCTCAGGCTGCCCGCGGCGAACTGACCCTGCTTCGATCCTCCCCTTGCAGGGCAGGATCACGTCACCCCCGCGAGCGGGCCTGGCGGTACGTCCCCAACACGCGCAGCCACTTCGAATGGAACCCGAGTTCCTCCAATGCATGATCGAGGTTTGCGTCGCCGGGCTTCCCAACCACATCCGCATAGAACTCGGTCGCGGAGAAGCTGCCGTTGCGCTGGTAGCTCTCCAGCTTGGTGATGTTCACCCCGTTGGTCGCGAACCCGCCGACCGCCTTGTAGAGCGCGGCGGGAACGTTCTTCACCTCGAAGATCAATGTCGTCATCCACTCAGCCCCGACCGGCTCTTGCGCCGCCGGGGGCTTGCCGCCCCGCGCGAGAACCACGAACCGGGTCGTGTTGTGATCCGCATCGGCGATGTCGGTCGCGAGCAGCTCCAACCCGTACAGCCCGGCTGCGGCAGGTGGCGCGAGTGCCGCGATCGCAGGATCGGCGAGTTCTGCGACCTTCGCCGCGGCGCCCGCGGTGTCGGGATAGCTCACCGGCTCGATCCCGTGCGCCTTCAGCCAATGCCGGCACTGGCCGAGCGCCTGCGGATGGCTCATCGCCTGGCGGATGCCGTCTCGCGGGCCGGCGCCCATCAACGCATGGCGGATCGGCAGGAAATGCTCGCCGGTGATCACCAGCCCCGATTCGGGGAGCAGAAAATGGATGTCGGCGACGCGGCCGTGGAGCGAATTTTCGATCGGGATGATCGCGCAGTCGGCGCGGCCGTCCTTCACCGCGTCGATCGCGTCGGAGAAATCGAAGCAGGGCAGGGGCAGGCCGTCGGGGAACGCCTCGACCGCCGCGACATGGCTGTTGGCGCCCGGCGCGCCCTGGAACGCGACCGCACGCGTCGGGTCTGCCGCAGCGGCCTCGGTCATCCGCGCGACGATCGGGCGGGCGGGTACGGCGAAGTTTTCCATGAGCCGGGCGCCTAGAGAGCGGAGAGGCCATGTTCAAGCGCGGCTTGCGGTGCGCGCCCGCGTTTTCTATGGCTGTCCCAAATAGAACAGGGGCGGACGCGCAATATGGACAATCGGACCAATACGATCGCCGGCTGGGTGCTCGCAGGGTGTGGCGCGGCGCTGGGTCTGTCGATCGTCGGGGGCATGATGTTCCACGGCGAGCGCCCCGAGAAGATGGGCTATGCGATCGAGGGCGTGGTCGCCGAGGGCGGCGAAGGTGCCGCCGCCGAAGTGCCGATCGCCTCGCTGCTGCCGACCGCCGACGCCGCCAAAGGCGCCGAAGTGTTCAAGAAGTGCGCCGCTTGCCACACGATCAACCAAGGTGGCGCGAACGGCGTCGGCCCGAACCTGTACGGCACGGTTGGTGAGGAAATCGCCAAGGGCAAGGGCGGATACGCCTTCTCCGCGGCGCTGGCGGGCGTCGGCGGCAAGTGGGACTTCGACAAGCTCAACGCGTGGCTGACCAGCCCGCGGAAGTTCGCGAACGGCACGAAGATGACGTTCGCTGGCCTGGGCAATGCGCAGGACCGCGCGAACGTGATCCTGTATCTCAACCAGCAGGGGTCGAACCTGCCGCTCCCCGCGGCGCCTGCGGCTGGTGCTGCGCCGGCGGCCAAGGCTGCGGCGGCAAAGGATCAGCCGGCGACGGCGAACGCAGCCGAGGCTGCAGCTACGAAGGGCGCGCCGACTGCCGACATCGCCAACACCGGAACGCCAGCGTCGGGTGCGCCGTCGGTCGATCCGGAAGCAGCGCGCAAGGGCGCTCGCTCGGAGAAGTAATCGCTACTGGCTGGGATGATCGGCGAGGCTTGATCCTTCCCCTTGATGGGGGAAGTTCCACGTTAAGGGTCGCAGTTGACGTTTCGATCCCGCTCTATTCCGTCATCCCGGCGGAAGCCGGGACCCACGGTTACGGTCAGCGTCATAAGCGGACGCTCCGTGTCCATGGGTCCCGGCATGCGCCGGGATGACGGAGTGGGTGGTAGTTGGAACCGCGAGTAAGCTTACCCCTCGGTCGCGTCCCGCTCGGCCCGCTCGCGATAGAACGACTGCACCGCGTCCCAGGCCTCGTCCGCGGTCTCGACATAGCGGAAGATCCCCAGGTCCTTCTCGCTGACGACGCCTTCCTCGACCAGCGCGTCGAAATTCACGACCCGCTCCCAGAATTCGCGTCCGAACAGCAGCACCGGGATCGGCTGGATCTTCCCCGTCTGGATCAGCGTCAACAGCTCGAACAGCTCGTCGAACGTCCCGAATCCACCCGGAAACGCCGCGAGCGCGCGGGCGTGCAGGAGGAAGTGCATCTTCCTGAGCGCGAAATAGTGGAACTGCACTGACAGCGACGGCGTCACGTACGGGTTCGGTGCCTGCTCGTGCGGCAGGACGATGTTGAGCCCGATCGACTCGGCGCCGACGTCGTCAGCGCCGCGATTGGCGGCTTCCATGATCGACGGACCGCCGCCCGAACACACCACGAACTGCCGCCAGCCACGCTCGTCACGCGGCAGCACGCTAACCTTCGCCGCCAGTTCCCGCGCGACGTCGTAATATTTCGACTTCTCGACCAGCCGCTCGGCGATCTTCTTCGACTTCTCGTCGGTCGCGAGCTTCAGCAGCGCCTGCGCCTTCGAGGGCTCGGGGATGCGCGCGGAGCCGTAGAACACGAACGTCGAGCCGATCTTCGCCTCGTCGAGGACGAGTTCGGTCTTCAGCAGTTCGAGCTGGAACCGCACCGGCCGTAGGTCTTCGCGCAACAGGAAATCCATGTCCTGGAAGGCGAGCCGGTAATGCGGGTGCTGTGTCTGCGGGGTGGAAACGGAGTCGCGGGCGGACTCGGCATCCTGGCTGGCGTTCGGAAAAACGCGCGTCGGTACTCGTGTATCTGTCATTCAGGCGCGATTAGAGGAAAGGGGCAGGGAGGGCTAGACCGAGTTACCCCAAGCTCCGTCCTCTAAGCAGCCGTCATCCCAGCGAAAGCTGGGATCCAGGGTTACGGACCGCGACGCTCTTGGCTCTTGGCTCTTGGCTCTGGGTCCTGGGTCGAGCTTAGGATGACGGCTGGGTGCGGGTCAGCGGCAGAAACCCGCGCGATCATCTTCGAGGTGGAGGTGGTTGCGGTGCGCGGCGTTGTAGTCGGGGCTGAGCACCGTTCCGAACCGCTTGCAGGCCGACGCGCGGATCGTCTGGAGGAATTGCTGGACCTGTGGGTCGGGCGAGTTCCAGTCGTTGAGCACGGTGATTCTGCCGCCCGTCCTTCAGCACGAACCCGCCGATATCGATCGCGTTGGCGATCGCGTGGCCGGAGCGCCGGTTTGCGTTGCGCGTCGACCCGACGATGTTGCGGCACGAATAGCTCCCCATGCTGTCGATCCGCGCGAGTTCGCTGCCGAGCATCTGGTACGCGGCCGGCGCGACCGCGTTGCGCGTCCAGCCGATGAACGCGCGCGCCGCGCCGCAACGGACCGCGGTGAGGTTGGCGACGGGGACGCCGATGTCGACGAGCTTCACGGTGCCGGCGAGCCCGCAACCGGGGCCGGTCTCGCGGTCGGGCAGGACCTGGAACGACACGTGCAACGTCCGTAGGTCGGCAAGGCACTGCGCTGTTTCCCGATTGCTCGGGACGGAGAGGTTGGGGCGGGTTTGTTGCGGGGCAGTGGGACGATCGGCACGTCCGCAGGCGGCAAGCAGAAGGGTGACGATAAGGGAATAAAATACGCGATACATGGGCGTACAATCCTCGCCTTGGCCATCATTGTCACCCTATCTCCGTTCGTGCTGAGCGAAGTCGAAGCATCTCGCCGCAGGCACGGGACCCTTCGACTTCGCTCAGGGCGAACGGCAGGGAGAAGAGTTGACACCCCCGCGAACGCCGCTAGGGCCGGCGACGGGCCACGCGGTCCCAACGCCGCGCGTGCTCTCTGTGAGGAGAGATACATGACTGATACGACCTACGCACCCGCTACAGATGCGCCTGCGCTGCCTGCTACGAAGCCCGCACGCCCCTTTTTCAGCTCCGGTCCCTGCGCGAAACCTCCGGGTTGGTCCGCGGACAAGCTTGCCACCGATTCGCTCGGTCGCTCGCATCGCTCGAAGATCGGCAAGACCCGCCTCCAGTACAGCATCGACCTGATGCGCGAACTGTTGAAGCTCCCCGATACGCACCGCATCGGCATCGTCCCCGGCTCCGACACCGGCGCGTACGAGATGGCGATGTGGACGATGCTCGGCGCGAAGCCCGTCACCGCGCTCGCGTGGGAAAGCTTCGGCGAGGGCTGGGTCACGGATGCCGTGAAGCAGCTCAAGATCGACCCCACGGTGGTGCGCGCCGATTACGGTCGGCTGCCTGACCTCGACGTGGTCGACTGGTCGAACGACGTGCTGTTCACCTGGAACGGCACCACCAGCGGCGTGCGCGTGCCGAACGCGGACTGGATCCCGGACGACCGCGAGGGTCTGTCGTTCGCCGATGCGACCTCGGGCGTGTTCGCCTACGACATTGACTGGACCAAGATCGATGTCGCGACATTCTCGTGGCAGAAGGTACTCGGCGGCGAGGGTGCGCACGGCGTGCTGATCCTTGGGCCGCGTGCGGTCGAGCGGTTGGAGAGCTACACCCCTGCATGGCCGTTGCCGAAGGTGTTCCGCCTCGTCTCCAAGGGCAAGCTGACCGAAGGCGTGTTCAAGGGCGAGACGATCAATACGCCGTCGATGCTGGCGGTCGAGGACGCGATCTTCAGCCTCGAATGGGCGAAGTCGCTCGGCGAGGACGGGCTGATCAAGCGCTCGGACGCGAACGCGGCGGCTTTGGACAAGATCGTGGCGGAGCGGGATTGGCTCGGCCATCTCGCGATCGACCCGGCGACGCGGTCGAAGACCAGCGTGTGCCTCACGGTCGAGGGTGCGGACGAGGCGCTGATCAAGGCGATGGCGGCGGCGCTCGAAAAGGCGGGCGCGGCGTATGACGTGGCGGGTTACCGCGACGCGCCTCCCGGCTTGCGCATCTGGTGCGGCGCGACCGTCGACACCGTCGATATCGAAGCGCTCGGCCCCTGGCTCGACTGGGCCTACGCGACCGCCAAGGCCGCTTAAACCACCCTACCGCGCTTCTTCCGTTAGCCCGCCTTCCAACAACTACCCTTAATCCGTCATCCCGGCGCACGCCGGGACCCATGGACACGGAGCGCCCGCTCATGAAGCGGACCGCAACCGTGGGTCCCGGCTTCCGCCGGGATGACGGGGAGGGTGGGGATGGGAACGGGAGCGAAGCCTTCCAATCCCCCGAAATTCCTAGGAGCAATCCCATGCCAAAAGTCCTCATTTCCGACAAAATGGATCCCCGTGCGGCGCAGATTTTCCGCGAGCGCGGCGTCGAGGTCGATGAGATCACCGGCAAGACACCCGCCGAACTGATCGCGATCATCGGCGAGTATGACGGCCTCGCGATCCGCAGCTCGACCAAGGTTACAAGGAAATCCTCGAGCACGCGACCAACCTGAAGGTCGTCGGCCGCGCCGGGATCGGTGTCGACAACGTCGATATCCCCGCCGCGTCGGCGAAGGGCGTGGTCGTGATGAACACCCCGTTCGGCAACTCGATCACCACCGCCGAGCACGCGATCGCCCTGATGTTCGCGCTCGCCCGCCAGCTGCCCGAGGCCGACGCCTCGACGCAGGCCGGCAAGTGGGAGAAGAACCGCTTCATGGGCGTCGAGCTGACGTCGAAGACGCTCGGCCTGATCGGTGCGGGCAATATCGGCTCGATCGTCGCCGACCGTGCGCGCGGCCTGAAGATGAAGGTCGTCGCGTTCGACCCGTTCCTGACGCCCGAGCGCGCGATCGAGATCGGCGTCGAGAAGGTCACACTCGACGAACTGCTCGCGCGCGCCGACTTCATCACGCTGCATACGCCGCTGACCGACCAGACGCGCAACATCCTCTCGGCCGAGGCGCTCGCCAAGACGAAGAAGGGCGTGCGGATCATCAACTGCGCGCGCGGCGGCCTGATCGACGAGGTCGCGCTGAAGGCAGCGCTCGACTCGGGGCAGGTCGGCGGCGCCGCGCTCGACGTGTTCGTCGAGGAGCCCGCCAAGGCATCGCCTCTGTTCAACACGCCGAACTTCGTCAGCACGCCGCATCTCGGCGCGTCGACGACCGAGGCACAGGTCAACGTCGCGATCCAGGTCGCCGAGCAGATGGCCGATTTCTTGATGTCGGGCGGCGTCACCAACGCGCTCAACATGCCGTCATTGTCGGCCGAGGAAGCGCCGAAGCTGAAGCCGTACATGGCGCTGGCGGAGAAGCTAGGGTCGTTGGTCGGTCAGCTGACAACCGGCGCAGTGTCGCGAATTTCGGTGCATACCGAGGGCGCGGCGGCTGATCTGAACGCAAAGCCGATCGTGAGCGCGGTGCTCGCCGGGTATCTTCAGACGCAGACCGCGACCGTCAACATGGTCAACGCGCCGGTGTTGGCGCGTGAGCGTGGTCTTGAGGTGCGTGAAGTGCGTACCGAACGCGAGGCGGATTATCATACGCTGCTGCGCGTCTCGGTGAAGACCGAGGATGGCGAGCGGTCTGTTGCCGGCACGCTGTTTGGCGATTCGGCGCCGCGTCTGGTGGAACTGCTGGGGATCAAGATCGAGGCCGATCTGGCCGGGCCGATGCTGTACGTCGTCAACGAGGATGCGCCGGGGTTCATCGGTCGTCTTGGGACGGCGCTTGGCGAGGCGGGCGTGAATATCGGGACGTTCCATCTTGGTCGCCGGTCTGCGGGTGGCGAGGCGGTGTTGCTGCTGTCGGTCGACGAAGCCGTGACGCCGGACTTGTTGACCAAGGTCCGCGCGCTCCCCGGTGTGAAGACCGCAATGGGCCTCAACTTCTAACAAGACTCCCTCTCCCCTTGGGGAGAGGGTAGGGGAGAGGGGCAGTACCAAGAGATGGCGTTTGGGGCGCCCCTCTCCCCGGCCCTCTCCCCAAAGGGGAGAGGGAGCAGTGACCAAGACCGACGACATCATGCTGGGCCGGGCGAAGGCGATGCGGTCCGGGCAGACCGGGCCGGAAATGCGGTTCTGGTACGAAGTTCGCGCCAAGCGCTTCCAAGGCGTGAAATTCACCCGCCAAGTGGTGATCGGTGCGTTCATCGCTGATTTCGTCGCGCGTTCGCACATGCTGGTCGTCGAGCTTGACGGCGATACGCACACCGACCAAGCACGCGACGCCCGCAGGACGGCGTGGCTGGAAGAGCAGGGATATCGGGTGATCCGTTTCGCCAATACCGATGTGATGACCAATCTCGAAGGCGTTTTGCAGGTGTTGGGCGATGCACTTGTTACACGCGTGGACCTGACACGATGACCGCACTCCTCCCCGAAGGTTTCCGAGATCGCCTCCCCGTTTGCCGATTCGGCAGCGGCGCTGGAAGCTCGCGTGCTCGAAGCAGCCCGACTCCACGGCTACGAACGCGTCGATCCGCCGCTCGCCGAATTTGCCGATGGTCTGGAAATGCGGCTGAAGGCTGGCGGCCTCCACGACGCTGTGCGCTTCGTCGATCCGGTGTCGCAACGCACGCTGGCGATCCGGCCGGACATCACCGCACAGGTCGCGCGGATCGCTGCCACGCGGATGGGGCATCACCCTCGGCCGGTTCGGCTGAGCTATGCTGGCTCCGTGCTGAAACTGCGCGCGTCGCAGCTCGCGCCCGCGCGTGAGACTCGGCAGATCGGCTGCGAACTCATCGGGCTCGACTCGGTCGCTGCTGCGCAGGAGCTCGTCGCGGTTGCAGTCGACATGATCTCGGCCGCCGACGTTACCGGCGCCTCGATCGACTTCACGCTGCCCGACCTGGTGCCGACGCTCGCCGCTGGGCCGCTCCCCGTGGCGGATGACCTCGTCGCAACCTTGCGCGATCGCCTCGACGCGAAGGATGCCGGCGCCGTCGCCGCGCTCGCCCCCGCCTATCTCCCGCTGATCGAAGCCGCCGGGCCGTTCGACCAAGCAATGGACCGCCTCCGCGCCTTCGACACGACCGGCGCTCTAGCCTCCCGCCTCGACGGCCTCGCCCGCATCGCCGAAGCACTCGACGGTCGCGTTGCGCTAACGCTCGACCCGACCGAGCGGCACGGCTTCGAATACCAGACCTGGCTCGGCTTCTCGCTCTTCGCCGATGGTAGCGCACGGGAAGTGGGCCGTGGCGGCACCTACACAGTCGTTCACGAAACTGGCGCCGAGGAAGCTGCGACCGGCTTCTCACTGTTCGCCGACGCCTTGGTCGAGCGTGTCGCCACCGTCGACCGTCGCCGCCTCTTCCTCCCGTTCGGCACGCCAGCCAGCGAAGGCGCCGCAATGCGCGCAAAAGGCTGGGTCACCGTCGCCGCACTCGACGCCGGCGACACCCCCGAAGCACAAGTCTGCACGCATCTATGGGTGGCGGGCGAGCCCCGCGCGCTGTAGGCGCTGCGCGTAATCCTCAGGAGATAGAGTTTGGCCAACGTAGCAGTCATCGGCGCGCAATGGGGCGACGAAGGCAAGGGCAAGATCGTCGACTGGCTCGCCGAGCGTGCCGACATGGTCGTGCGGTTCCAGGGCGGCCACAATGCCGGCCACACGCTGGTCGTTGGCGACAATGTCTATAAATTGTCGCTGCTGCCGTCGGGTATCGTCCGCGGTACGCCGTCGTTCATCGGGAATGGCGTGGTGCTCGATCCCTGGGCGCTGAAGGACGAGATCGCCCGGTTGGGCGCACAGGGCGTCGTTGCGACGCCGGAGACGCTGCGCATCGCCGATACCTGCGCGCTGATCCTGCCGTTCCACCGCGACCTTGACGGTCTGCGCGAGGACGCCAGCGGCGCCGGCAAGATCGGCACGACCCGCCGCGGCATCGGACCCGCGTATGAGGACAAGGTCGGTCGCCGTGCGATCCGCGTCTGCGACCTCGCGCATCTCGACGATCTCGGGCCGCAACTCGATCGCCTCACTGCGCATCACGACGCGCTGCGCGCTGGCTTCGGCGAGCCACCGATCGATCGCGCCCGCCTGGTTGCCGAGTTGCGTGAGATCGCCGGCTTCGTGCTGCCGTTCGCCAAGCCTGTCTGGCGCGACCTCAACGCCGCACGTTCGGCCGGCAAGCGCATCCTGTTCGAGGGCGCGCAGGGCGTGCTGCTCGATGTCGACCACGGCACCTATCCGTTCGTCACTTCCTCGAACACCATCGCGGGCGCCGCAGCCGGCGGGTCGGGCCTCGGGCCATCCGCGGTCGGCTTCGTGCTCGGCATCGCCAAGGCGTACACGACGCGCGTTGGTTCAGGGCCTTTCCCGACCGAGCTCGAGAACGAGACCGGCGAGCGCCTCGGCGTGCGCGGGCACGAATTCGGCACCGTCACCGGGCGTAAGCGTCGCTGCGGCTGGTTCGACGCGGTGCTGGTGCGGCAGGCGGCGGCGGTCGGTGGCATCACCGGAATCGCGCTGACCAAGATCGACGTGCTCGACGGGTTCGAGACCGTGTCGATCTGCACCGGCTACAAGCTGCGTGGCGAGACGCTCGATTACTTTCCGGCGCATGCGGCCGACCAGGCGCTGGTCGAGCCGATCTACGAGACGATGGAAGGCTGGCAGGAGACGACGGCGGGTGCCCGCAGCTGGGCCGACCTTCCCGCACAGGCGATCAAGTATATCCGCCGGATCGAAGAGCTGATCCGCTGCCCGGTGACGCTGGTGTCGACCAGCCCGCAGCGTGCCGACACGATCCTCGTCCGCGATCCGTTCTCGGACTGATACGCAAAAAAGCCGGGCGATCGCTCGCCCGGCTTTTCATTTACGTAAGAACGGTTGGATCAGCGCGGCGTGGTCGTGCCGGTCGTTCCGCCCGTGGTCGAACCCATCGAACCGGTGGTCGTGCCACCCATAGTGCCGCTCATCGTACCGGTCGTGGTGCCCGTGGTGCCGCCCATGGTATCGGCGCCTATCGTGCTGCCGGTGGTCCCGGACATCGTGCTGCCCGTCGTGCCGGTGCCCATGGTGCCGCTCGTCGTGCCCGACGTGGTACCGCGCGTACGGCTACGGGCCTTGGTGCCACGCTGCGTGCGCGTCGTGGTCGACTGCGTGGTCGTCGAGGGATTCGCCTGATTCATCGTGCCGGTCGACATCCCGCCGGTCGTGCCGCCCATGGTCGAACCACCCATGGTGCCGCCGCTCATCGTTCCACCGGTGGTGCCGCCCATCGAGCCAGTGGTGCCCGTCTGAGCCATCGCCACACCTGGAATGATCAGGGCTGCGGCTGCGATCGAAGTTAGAATACGCATTATCACTCTCCTAAGTTATTGAAGAGCAAGCGCTTCAGTGCCGCATATGTTCCGTCGTCAGCCGCACTGGCCCCGATGCAGCAACGCCTGGTCGGCCAGCACAAGCGCCACCATCGCCTCGACGACAGGGACTCCGCGGATACCAACGCAGGGGTCGTGACGCCCCTTGGTGGCGATCGTCGCAGCCTCGCCGGTCGGGCTGATCGTCTCGACCGGGGTGAGGATCGAACTGGTCGGCTTGAACGCGACGCGCAAGGTGATCGGCTGGCCGGTCGCGATCCCGCCAGCGATCCCGCCTGCATGGTTGGCAAGGAATTCCGGACCGTCCACGCCGGGACGCATCGGATCCGCGTTCGCCTCGCCCGACAGTGCGGCGGCGGCGAACCCGTCGCCGATCTCGATGCCCTTGACCGCATTGATGCTCATGCAGGCGGAGGCGAGTTCGGAATCGAGTTTGGCGTAGAGCGGCGCCCCCAGCCTGCGGGCACGCCGGTCGCCTCGCACGCGATTACCGCGCCGAGCGACGAGCCCGATTTCCGCGCGGCGTCGACAAGGATTTCCCAGCGAGCGGCCGCAACGGCATCCGGGCAGAAGAACGGGTTGTGGTCGATCTGTGCATCGTCGAAGTTGGCCGGATCGATCGCATCGCCACCGATCGCCTCGACCCACGCGCGGACATGGACCTGCGGCACGACTAGCCGCGCGACCGCACCGGCGGCGACGCGCGCTGCCGTCTCGCGGGCCGACGAGCGCCCACCACCACGGAAATCGCGAAACCCGTATTTCGCGTCATAGGCATAATCGGCGTGACCGGGGCGATACGCCTTGGCTACGTCGGAATAGTCCTTGGAGCGCTGGTCGACATTCTCGATCATCAGGCTGATCGGCGTGCCGGTGGTGCGCCCCTCGAACACGCCCGACAGGATGCGGACAGTATCCGGCTCGCGCCGCTGCGTGGTGAAGCGCGAGGTGCCGGGGCGACGCTTGTCAAGCCAGGGCTGGATATCGGCCTCGCTCAACGGAATGCCAGGAGGGCACCCATCGACCACCGCACCGAGCGCAGGCCCATGCGACTCACCCCAGGTCGTAAAGCGGAACAGCCGTCCGAACGTATTGAAGCTCATTCCGCTGCGACCGCATCCCAGGCAGCGCCGAACCGCTCCGCCATGTAACGGGCCGTGCCGAAACGGCCGGCCATGAGCCCCGCCACGGTAAAGTCAGCGTCGAGCGACTCCCAATGCAGGCCAAATCCGACGCCCAGAATTTCGACTTCGGCGATCTGGTCCGGGGTCGCGCGATCAAAGCCCTGCAACATATGCGGAGGGAACGCGAACGTCGATCCATTCACCAGATCGACCACGATCCGATCCTGGTCCCGATCGTAGCGCGCGCTTTTGGCCCGTGGCTTGGTCGCCATTGCGATGCGACCGCGCTCGTTCGCAGCCAGGATATCTTCGTCAGTCAGTTCGGCCATGGATTTCGACCCATCTCGTCAGCAGCATTGCCCGGTTCCGTGCGACGGCGGCAAGCGCACGCCGCTGCATCGCGCCGCTCAGTCGTTCCGCGTATAACATGCGCGGAGAGCCCCCGTCGCCTCCGATCTCGATCTTCGCTTCGCCGTCTCCGAATACATGAACATGCGCTGGTGCGTGATCGTCGAGGAAGATCATGAACCGCAGGCCATGCAGCCGGAGCACGGTTGGCACTAGACCAGCGCGATGTCGGGGGCGTCTTCTGCCTTCATGCCAATCACGTTGTAGCCGGCGTCGACATGGTGCGTTTCACCCGTCACGCCGCTCGCCAGGTCGCTCAGCAGGTACAGACCCGCGCCGCCGACGTCGTCGATCGTCACGTTGCGCTTTAGCGGCGAGTTCAGCTCGTTCCATTTCAGGATCAGGCGGAAATCGCCGATCCCGCTCGCGGCCAGCGTCTTGATCGGGCCCGCCGAAATCGCATTCACGCGGATGTTGTCGCGACCAAGATCCACCGCGAGATACTGTACGCTCGTCTCGAGCGCCGCCTTCGCCACGCCCATCACGTTGTAATGCGGGATGACCTTCTCGGCGCCGTAATAGCTGAGCGTCAGCATCGCGCCGCCCTCGGTCATCATCTTGGCGGCGCGCTGCGCAACCGCGACGAACGAATAGACCGATATGTTCATCGTCATCAGGAAATTGTCGAGGCTGGTATCGACGAACCGCCCGCGCAGCTCGTTCTTGTCCGAAAAGCCGATCGCGTGGACGACGAAGTCGATCGTCGGCCATTCTTCCGCCAGCTTGTCGAAGGTCGCGTCGAGCGCGCCCATGTCCGACACGTCGCAATCGAACAGCCGCGCCACGCCAAGCTGCTCGGCGAGCGGGCGGACGCGCTTCTCCATCGTCTCGCCCTGATAGCTGAACGCCAATTCGGCGCCTGCCTCGGACAGCTTCTTGGCGATCCCCCAGGCCAGCGACTTATCGTTCGCCAGGCCCATGATCAGCCCACGCTTGCCCGCCATCAAACCGTTCACGCCATCCCCGCCTATACCTGCATATCCGTAGCGGGTTGCTCTAGCGTTGTTTCGGGTGGTTCCGCCAGTGCCGCGTTGAGATGCGCGCCGAATACCAGCCCGAGCCCGATGACGTAGAAAAACAACAGCATGATGACAACGCCAGCCAGACTGCCATAGGTCAGGTCGTAACCACCGAGCCGCGACAGGATCACCGGCAGCAGCGCGGTCGCGCTGACCCACCAGGCGGTCGTGAACAGCGCGCCCGGCCATTTGCGGCATTTCGAATAGCGATAGCGCGACGGCGTCACCGAATAGAACAGCAGGTACAGCGCGCCGAACATCAGCAGGCCGGGGATAAGACGAGATAGCCCAACCCACCCGGCGGCGTCCTGCGCGAACGGCAGTAGGCGGTAGATGAACTGCTCGGCCGCGGTGAGGATACCCTGTACTAGGAACGACAGCAGCGCGATCACCACCGACAGGATGATCACCGCGGACGAGCCAAGCCGCGATTTCCAGAACGGCGCGGTTGCCTTGATCCCGTAGGCGCGGTGGAAGATGTCGCGGATCGTCTCGACGAAGCTGCCGACCGTCCACAGCCCGACGAGCGCACCAAGCCACAATAGCGACCCGGTCCGTGCGGCCAGCACGTCGGCGATCGGCTTGCGCAACAGATCACCGACGTTGGGCGGCAGGACGTTGAGGAACGACTCGACCGCGCGCACAGTCTCGACGCTCTGCCCAAAGATCGACAGGATCGCGGCGGCGACGATGAAGAACGGGAACACCGTCATCAGCGCGAGATAGGCGAGGTTGCCTGCGTGGATGAACCCGTCATTGAACACGCCGATCGCCGCGCGCTTGAAAACCTCGAACGCGTAGCTGCCGGGCCTGACCTTCGCCATGCCGCGATTGAGACGGGATCGCGCGGCGCCATGTTCGTGCGCGCGCGCTTCGGGCGTAAGGGGACTATCGTTCACAAGGCGTTCAGACGCCCATGGCCCCCCGCGGGTTCCCCGCATCGCGACCATCCCAGCTTTCGACGAACGCGGTCAGCGCCGCATCGCTCGCGGGAATGTCGATCATCAGCGTGACCAGCTGGTCGCCGCGCGTGCCGCCCTTCTTGTGGAAACCCTTGCCCTTGAGGCGGAGCGTCTTGCCCGAAGTGGTGCCCTTGGGGATCGTTAGCATCACCGGTTTGTCGACCGTCGGCGCCTTGACCGAACCGCCCAGCACCGCCTCGGCCAACGTGATCGGCAGTTCGAGGCGGACGTCGTCGCCATCGCGCGTGAAGAACTTGTGCGGCTGGACCTCGATCGTCAGGATCGCATCGCCGGCGCCGCCCGGACCCTGCTCGCCCTTGCCGGCAAGCTTCATCTGCGTGCCGGTCTCGACGCCGGCGGGGAGCTTGAGGTCGAGCGTCTTGCCGTCGGACAGCGTCACGCGCTGCGGCTCCAGCGTTGCGGCTTCGACGAACGGCACCTGCAGGCGATACGCGACGTTCTCGCCCTTGGGCTGCGGCCTGCGACCGAAGCCGCCGGAGAATCCGCCGCCACCGCCGCGCTGCGCGCCGCCGAACAGGCCCTCGAAGATGTCGCTCATGTCGGGGGCCCCGGGGCCGCTCTCATAGCCTTCGCTGCGGAAGCCGCCGGGCTGCGGTCGTCCACCGCCACCGCCGCCAAAGCCGAACGGCGACGCCGGATTGCCGTCGCCATCGATCTCGCCGCGGTCGAACCGCGCGCGCTTGTCCTTATCGTTCAGCAGGTCGTACGCGTTGGTGACCGTGCTGAACCTCTCCGACGCCTTCGGATTGTCCTTGTTGCGATCGGGGTGAAGCTCTTTCGCGAGCTTGCGGTACGCCTTCTTGATGTCGGCTTCGGTCGCGTCGCGCGCTACACCCAGAGTCTTGTACGGATCGGCCACTTACGTCCCCATTCTTACTTGCGCGTCTATGTGGGGCGAGCGCCCGCGCAACGCAATTGCGCGCGGGGTGTTTGGTTGCACGAAAGGAACGATCATGACCGACAAGCAACCGATGCAGGGCGTGCCGAAGGATGAAGATGGCGCGAAGGAGAAGGACGGCGTCAACAACGCGCCGGCCAAGGACAAGAGCGGCGAAAGCGGCGGCGGCTCGTATCCGAACCCGCACGACGAGAAGTAACGCCTTCATCCTCCCCTTGCAGGGGAGGATCGCATCGCTCTTATGCGGACTCCAACGGCGCAACATCGACGCTGACGTCCATGTTCTGCGCGCCCGACCCGAGCACCACGCCGTCGACCGGCGCGATCTCCGCATAATCCCGCCCGACCGCCATCACGATGTGATCGCTCGCCATCCAGATTCCGTTGGTCGGATCGACCCCGACCCAGCCACGCACCGGCCCGCACCACAGCAGCACCCACGCATGCGTCGCATCCGCGCCGACCAGCCGCGGCTGGCCCTCGGGCGGGATCGTGCGGATGTAGCCCGAGGCATACGCCGCGGGGAGGCCCGCCGCACGCAACCCGGTGATCATGATCTGCGCGAAATCCTGGCACACGCCCTTGCGCTGGAGGAACGCCTCGTGCGGCGGCGTATCGACCAACGTCGCGTCGGCGTCGAACTCGAACTGCTGCTGGATTCGCCGGGCTAGCGCGATGCCGGCCTCCAATGCACCGCGCGACGGATCGAGATCGGGTGCGCAATAGTCCGCGATCGCCTGGTCGAGCGGGATCAGCGGCGAGGGGTAGATATAGTTCGCCGGGCTCGCCGCAGACAGATCGGTGCTGGCCCGCGCCATCGCCGCGATCTCTGCGAGCGTCGGATCGCTGGCGTCGGGCACCGGCACGAGCCGATCTACCGTCATCCGCGACCGGCTCTCGATCGTCAGATGGCGCACCGGGCTGTCGACCACCAGCCGGGTCACGTTGGCGAGTCCTGCCTCGGCGCGCGCGGCACTGGTCCGCCCCGCCGGGTGCACCGACAGCGCGTAGGAATCCAGGTGCTGCCCGGGCCAGTCGATCGGCTTCAACCGCAGATTGCACCGCGCGAACTTGACGCTCGCGCCGTAATCGAACGTCGTGACGTGGCGGATATCGTAGATCATAAAATCCTCCCCGGCACGGGGAGGGGGACCGCCAGCCGCTTGCTGGTGGTGGAGGGGGCGCCACGGAGGATACGCTGGTGGACAGCCCCTCCACCATGCGCTGCATGGTCCCCCTCCCCGTACCGGGGAGGATTTGCACGCTCATGCCCCTCACGCCAACGTCAGCCCACTCGTCCGCAAGGGTTCGGCCCCCTGCAGGAAATACCGCCGCGCCAGCGCATCCGACACCGCGCCGAGACGCCGCTCGATATCCCCTAGCGTCTCCGCATTCAGCTCAGCCGCCGTCGCGGTCATGACGATCGCCAGCAACCCGGTCGCTTGCGCCTGTTGCGGCTCCGCCATCTCGTCGTCGCTCAGTACCGGCAACTCCGCCAACCGCGCCGCAATCCGCTCCGCCGAAAACGCCAACGACCGTGGATTGCCCGGATCGAGCGCCACCAGGTCCATCACCGGCACCCGCGCGATCCCGGTCGGATAGCGCTGGCGATAACTGATCTGACTGTCGGCAAGGTCGAGCAGCACCGACAAATCGTCCGGCGACGCGCCCGGCATCCCGAACAACCGGATCGCGCGCGCCATCGCCATCGCCCGCTCGATCCGCCGGCCGAGATCGTGGAACCGCCACGCCGCCGTCCGCCCCATATGCTCGGCCGATAGCCCCGCGATTGCAGCATACCGCCGTTGCAACGACCCGGCTCTCTCCAGCATCCCGCGATGCGTAGGGAAGGGCGCCTCGAGCAACCGCACCATGTCCGCCGACAACCGATCGCGCGAGCCTTCGCCGATCTCGCGCGCATGGCGGTTGAGCGTCAGGATCGATTGCCAGCGTTCGTCCTCCATTGCGGTCCGGGCGAGCGCGGTCAGGTCTGCGCGGCGCAGCGATGGCGGGTGCGGCGCGCTGCCCGCCCCGACGATCAGCCCGACCAGCTTGCCGACCGTGGTCGGCGACAGGACGGCCCCCCATCGACGTCGATCGAATTGCCGAGCATCACGCGGATCGCGCCGAGCAGCGCTTCGCCGCGCTCCAGATACCGCCCGAGCCAGTAGAAATTGTCCGCCACCCGGCTCGGCAAAGTCCCCGGATTGCGGCGGACCTGAAGCGAGTCCGCGGCGGTCAGCAACGACACGGGGGCGACCGGTTCGGCACCGTAGATGCACACGTCGGCGGACCAGATCCCTTCGCCCATCACCGCCGCCCGCGCGTCGGGATGCTCGCCGATCCGCGCGAACCCGCCGGGCAGGACGGTCCATTCGCCGTCGCCACCGCGCGCCGCGAAGACGCGCAGGGTGAAGGGGCGGGGGACCAGCGCATCGCCGACGACGACCGGCATCGTCGAGAGCTGGACGAGTTCCTGCCCGACATAATCCTGCGGCCTGTTCGCTATGTCGGCGAGCAGGCGCGTCCGGTCTTCGCCGGTGATGTCGGCGCCAGTGGTCGGGCCGCCGGTCATGCCGAGCGGGCGCGCATGGAACGCGGGCCCGATCAGCAGGCGGTCGAAGTTGGCCTCGACCTGCGCTCGCGCGCCGTCCTGTCCGCACCACCAGGTCGCGATATTGGGTAGGAGCAAGTCTTCGCCGAGCAGCGATTTCGCCAGCTGCGGCAGGAAGGCCGAGAACGCCGGCGCCTCCAGCACGGCCGAGCCCGGCGCGTTCGACAGCACGACGTTGCCGGCCGCGTACGCGTCGATCAGTCCGGGCACGCCGATCTGCGAATGCGTGTCGAACGCCAGCGGATCGAGCAGCCGTGGGTCGAGTCGCCGCCACAGCGCATCGATCCGCTTGAGCCCACCAATTGTGCGGACATACACCTTGTCCTCGAGCGCGGCGAGATCGGCGCCCTCGACCAGCAGCAGCCCCAGATAGCGTGCAAGATGCGCCTGTTCAGGATAGCTCGGGTTGAACCGGCCGGGCGTGAGCAGGCCGATCCGCGGATCGGTCCGCTTGCACATCGCCGCGATCCCTGCGCGAAACGCGGCAAAGAACGGCGCGTGCCGCTGGACGTTGAGCCGATCCTGCAACCCGCCGAGCGTGCGGCTGACGGCGATGCGGTTCTCCAGCGCGTAACCAGCACCAGCGGGCGCGCGCAGGTGATCGGCGAGCACGCGCCATTCGCCGGTCGGCCCGCGGCCGAGATCGATCGCAATGAAATCGAGATGACGGCCACCGGGCGGGTCGAGCCCGACCATCGGCCGCAGGAAGAACGGGCTTCCGGTGACGAGCGCGGCGGGGATATGGCCGTCGGCGACCAGCTTTCCTTCGCCGTAGAGGTCGCCGATCACCGTCTCCATCAACGTCGCGCGCTGGATCACGCCGTGCTCGATCCCCGCCCATTCGCTGGCCTCGATCAGCAGCGGGACGGGCGAGACGGGCCAGGGGCGCTCGTCGGGTTCGTCGGCGATGCGGAAGCCGGTACCGATGTCGACCGCATGCCGCTGGACGCGTTCGCGGATGTGGCCGAGGTCGTCCGAGGCGACCATCGCGAGTTCGGCGAACATCGCCGCCCAGGCGGGGTCGGCGCTACCGTCTTCAGCGGGGCACAGCACGTCGGCGCCGGTGGTGCGCGCGCAATAGTCGGCAATCCAGCGCTCGGCATGGATCATCGCGTCGAAAAGGGGCGCGGTGTGCGTCGCCGTGTCCGCCGTGTTCAATGCCTCAAGCCCCCGAATACAGGCGGCGGTGTTTCACCTTTCGACGCGGCGGTGCAACATAAATTGTCGCGGGGCGATACCTTGCCCTTTTCCCTCGCGAACGCGGGGCCCAGGAATCCCAAGCGCTGCGTTCAGTTATCCTGGACCCCGCGTTCGCGAGGGAACAGCAGTAAGGTATGGCGCCCACCAATGCCGCCACCCCGGCGAAGGCCGGGGCCCAGTTGGAAAGGTGGTCGTAACGAAGCGCTGCCCTCCATTAGCAACGTTCCCCAACTGGTCCCCGGCCTTCGCCGGGTGGTTATGGTTTTGGGGGGGCAGGCTCACAAATCCGGCAACACCTGATCCGCCACACCCCAACCCGCCAGCGCCCGCGACCCGGCCCGCGCAATCAACTCAGCCCCATCCTTCACACCCCATCTCGCCGCCGTCTCGATATCCCGCAACTCGGTCCAAGACACCGGCGCCGCCACCGGCGCGCCCGCCCGAGCCCGCGCCGAATACGGCATCACCGCGGTCGCCCCGCGCTGGTTCCGCAGCCAGTCGATGAAGATGCGGCCCTTGCGCTTGGCCTTCGCCATCGTCGCGACGAAGCGCTCGGGGTCGGCCCCCGCCATCGCCCGCGCGAAACGGTCGGCGAAGTCCTTTACCGCCGGCCATTCCGCCTCGGGGGTCAGCGGGACGACGACGTGCACGCCCTTGCCCCCCGACAGCATCGGGAAGCTGACCAGCCCGAGTTCGGCGAGCTGGTTCTTCAGATGCTCGGCCGCCTTCTTCGTGTCGCCGAAATCGAGCCCCTCGTCGGGATCGAGATCGAACACGAGGCGGTCCGGCTTTTCCAGAGTCGCGTTCGACGATCCCCAGCCGTGGAACTCGATCGTGCCCATCTGCACGCAGGCGACCAAGCCGTCTGCGTCGTCGACATAGAGATAGTCTTCGGTCGAGCCGTCCTTCTCGCGGATCGGCACCTTATGCACCGCGTCGCCGAAGCTCCCCGCGTCGTGTTTCTGGAAGAAGCACGCGCGCGATCGACCTTGAGGACACCGCACGAGGCTGATCGGGCGGTTGCCCGCGACCGGCAGCATGATGCCCGAGACCGCGACGTAATAATCCGCGAGATCGCCCTTGGTGACGTCCGACTTGTCGAAGATCACGCGGTCGCGGCTGCTGACCTTTATGCTGGTCGCGGGAGCCGCGGCTTCCTCCACATCCGGCAGCGGCGCGGGCGTCTCGGCAACGACGTCCTTCGCCGCCTTGTCCTCGCGCAGGCCGATGAAGCTCGAATGGCGAAGCACGCCGTCGGGCGTCACTTCGGCAAAGGCGACCTCGGCGACCAGTTTCGGCGTCACCCATTTCGCGCCGCGGACCGCGGCCTTGGGCGCCTCGACCGTCGGCGTCTTGCGATCGAGTGCGTCGAGCTTGTCGCGGATCTCGTCCATCAACGCCTGGTCGAAACCGGTGCCGACCTTTCCCGCATAGCGATACCCTTTGCCCTCGCGGACGCCGAGCAACAGCGACTTGAACCCGCGCTTCTTGTCGGATGGGAGCCAGCCGACGATCACGAATTCCTGGCGGTGCGTGCATTTGACCTTGAGCCACACCTTGGTCCGCTTGCCGACATAGGGCGCGTCGGCGCGTTTCGAAACGATGCCTTCGAGGCCCTCGCGGCACATCGTCTCGAACAGTTGCTCGCCTGCGCCGATGACGTGGTCGGAGTAGCGGAGGCGGTCTTCGTCTTCGGCGATCAGCGGTTGCAGCCGCGCCTTGCGGTCGAGGTTGGAGAGGTCGGTCAGGTTTTCGCCGTCGAGTGCGAGCAGGTCGAACGCGAACAACGTCATGTCGCCGTTGGCGGAGATCGCGTCCTTCAAGGTCGAGAAATCGGGGTGGCCGTCCTTGAACGCGACGATCTCGCCGTCGATCAGCGCGGATTTTACCGGGAGCTTGGCGGCGGCGGCGGCGATTGCGGCGAACTTTTCGGTCCAGTCGAGGCCGGTGCGGGTGAAGACCTTGGCCTTGCCGTTGGCGATCGAGACGAGGGCGCGGTAGCCATCGTATTTTACTTCGTGGAGCCAAGCGGAGCCGGTGGGGACGGCGTCGACGAGGGTGCAGAGTTGGAGATCCTGAAAATCCTCCCCGGCACGGGGAGGGGGACCGCCGCGACCTTTCGCGGTGGTGGAGGGGGCTGCCACTGGCGAGAGCTTTACGGCTGGCGGTACTCTTGCGGCCCGCCCCCTCCACCAGCTTCGCTGGTCCCCTCCCCGTGCCGGGGAGGATTTGCCTTCTTCGATCTCGATCATTGTGCGGCCGGTCGAGACGCTGGTCAGCGCTTCCTCGACCAGCGTGTCCGTGCCGCCCGCCGCCGCATCGTCGATTTTCCGCAGGAGCCAATTCTCGCGCTTCTCCTTTGCGCGCGGCTTCAGGCGGATCAGCAGCCATTCGCCCTTCATCCGTTCGCCATCGAGGACGAAGTGGAGGTGGCCCTTGTCGAGATCCTTCGCCGACTTGCCCTTGATCGGCGACCATATGCCGCGGTCCCACAGCATGACGGTGCCGCCGCCATATTCGCCCGCGGGGATGGTGCCTTCGAAGGTGGCGTAGCTGAGCGGGTGGTCCTCGGTGCGGACGGCGAGGCGTTTTTCGTTGGGGTCGAGGCTGGGGCCGCGGGTGACCGCCCAGCTTTTCAGGACGCCGTCGATTTCGAGGCGGAAGTCCCAGTGGAGGCGGGTGGCGTCGTGCTTCTGGACCATGAAGCTGTTGCCGTTGCCGGGGGCCAGCGTACCCGCGGGTTCGGCGGTCTTGGTGAAGTTCCGCTTTGAATTGTAGAGGGCGAGGGGATCTGGGGCGTGGCCATCAGCAGCGTCCCATCTTCGTCATCCCGGCGAAAGCCGGGACCTCGTGCAGCAGGGGGAAGGTCTGCAACGGGGAGATCCCAGCTTTTGCTGGGATGACGGGGAGGGGGCCCAAATATACGTCATCCCAGCGAAAGCTGGGATCTGGTGCGGCAAGGGCGACCTCGCCAACCGGGATATTCCAGCTTTCGCTGGAATGACGGTGAGGGGGCAAGGGCGCTATGCACGTTTTTTTGCAGGAGCTTTGGCAGCCGTTTTCGCCGGCGCGCGCTTGGCGGGGGCTTTCTTCGCTGGTGCCTTCTCCGCCGCCGCACTCCCCCGCTCTTCTCCATCGACTTCTTCAACGCCGCCATCAAATCGACCACGTTCGAGCCGGTCTTCCCGCCGGTGTCCTTGTCCTCGATGATCTTCTTCCCGTTCGCCTTGCGCTTGCGTTCGATCAGATCCTTCAGCGCGTCAACATAGCGATCGTGGAACTCCTGCGGGTGGAAGTCTGCGCTGCGCTTTTCGATCAGCGCCTCGGCGAGTTCGAGCAATTCCTCGGACGGTTTGTCGCCGGGGATATCCCGGAAATAGCCCTGCGCTTTGTGCACCTCGTCGGCGTAGCGAAGCGTCTCCAGCACCATCCCGCGCCCGCACGGCTTCAGGCTCACGACATATTCGCGCCCGCGCATCGCCAGCTGGCCGAGCCCGACCTTCTTGGTCCGCTTCAACGCCTCGCGCAGCACGATGAACGCCTCCTCCGCGAGATCGTCCGCGGGCACCACGAAATACGGTTTCTCGTAATAGAGCACGTCGATCTCGCTCGCGTCGACGAACTGCGTCAGCTCCAGCGTCTTCTTCGATTCGAGCTTCACCGCGTCGATCTCGTCCTGCTCCAGCAGCACATATTCGCCCTTCGAGACTTCATATCCCTTCATGATTTCGTCGGCATCGACCGGGCCGACGCCGGTGACGACCTTGTCGTAGTGAATCGGCTGGCCCGACGGCTCGTGGATCTGCTTGAACGACACCGCCGCGCCGGATTTCGTCGCGGAGTAGATCTCGACCGGGATCGAGACGAGGGCCAGCCGGATCTGCCCCTGCCAATATGCGCGTGCTGCCACTTGGCGTTCCTTCGTTGCGGAAACGATTCGATTACCTGGGTCAATCATCGGCACGGTAGAGTCGTTCCCAAGTTTCGTTCCGCGCCAAATCCCGCTAAAGCGCGCGGCATGTCAGACGATCCCTTCACGCTGTTCGATAGCTGGTACGCCGAGGCCAAGCAGTCCGAGCCGAACGACCCGAATGCGGTCGCGCTCGCGACGGCGGATGCCGAGGGGCGGCCTTCGGTGCGCATGGTGCTGTTGAAGGGCCACGGCCCCGACGGCTTCGTGATCTACACCAACCGCGAGAGCCGCAAGGCGGGCGAACTGGCGGCCAATCCGCAGGGTGCGCTGCTGTTCCACTGGAAGTCGCTGCGCCGACAGATCCGGATCGAGGGGCAGGTATCATGGGCGACGGACGAAGAGTCGGATGCCTATTTCGTCTCGCGCGGCCGTGATTCGCAGCTTGGCGCCTGGGCGTCGGCGCAGTCCCGGCCGCTCGACAGTCGCGACACCTTCGAGCAGCGCTTTGCCGAAATGGCCGCGAAGTTCGAGGGGCAGGATGTGCCGCGGCCGCCGCATTGGGGCGGCTACCGCGTCACGCCGACGCGGATCGAATTCTGGCAGGACCGCGCGCATCGGTTGCACGAACGCCGGCTGTTTACGCGTCAGGACGGCGCCTGGAGCGAAGGATTGTTGTTCCCATGACCCATGACGAACGGCGCCGGATCATCCCGCTTGCGACACGCGCGGCGCTCGCCAGCGTTGCGATGGCGTGTTTCCTGCTGTTGTTGAAGGGCTTTGCCGCCTGGTCGACGGGCTCGGTGGCGATGCTCGGTTCGCTCGCCGATACCGCGCTCGACTTGCTCGCGTCGCTGGTCACGCTGTACGGCGTGCGGCTCGCGGCGACGCCTGCGGATCACGACCACCGCTTCGGCCACGGCAAGGCTGAGGCGCTCGCCGCGCTGTTCCAGGTCATGCTGATCACCGCGTCGGCGGTCGGCATCGCGTGGCGCGCAATCCTCGCGTTCGGCGATCCGCAGCCGACCACCGGGGCCGATTTCGGCATCGGCGTGTCGGTGATCGCGATCGTCGCCACGGTGTTCCTACTCTCCTATCAACGCCGCATCATCCGCCAGACCGGCTCGGTCGCGATCCTCGCGGACAACGTCCATTACCAGTCCGACGTGCTGCTCAACGGCTCGGTGATCGTCGCGCTCGTGCTCGATCAATATGTCGGGTGGAGCGGCGCGGATCCGATCTTTGGCATCGTCATCGCGCTGTGGCTCGCCTGGGGGGCGTTCCAGGCGTCGTCGAACGCGATCGACCAGTTGATGGACAAGGAATGGCCGGAGGATCTGCGGTCGCAGTTCCTCGATGTCGCGGCGCGCCAGCCCGGCATCCGCGGCATCCACGATTTCCGCACGCGCCGCTCCGGCAGCCACGACTTCGCGCAGTTCCACATGGAGGTCGCGCGCGACCTGACGGTGGCGAACGCGCACGACATCGTCGAGGCGGTCGAGCGCAATTTGCGCACCGCGTTCCCCAAGGTCGAGGTGCTGATCCATCTCGATCCCGAGGGCCATGTCGACACCGACAATCCGCTGGTCGAGGCGGACGTGACGCCGCATTGGTTTGGCAAACGCGTCTGATCCGTTCGGGTTCTGCACGCGCGTCTGAGGGGCTCCAAACATGAGAATACCGTTCGCGCAGATCGATGCGTTTTCCGACACGCCGTTTGGCGGCAACCAGGCGGCGGTGATGCCGCTGTCGGCATGGCTCGACGACGCCGTGCTGCTCGACATCGCGCAGGAGAACAACCTGAGCGAGACGGCGTTCATCGTTGCGTCGGACGACGAGGGCGTCGATTTTGACCTGCGCTGGTTTACGCCGGGCGCCGAGGTCGCGCTGTGCGGCCATGCGACGCTGGCGAGCGGGCATTTCGTGCTGTCGTCGGATACCGCGCTCGACCGGGTGCGGTTTCGGACTCGGCAGGCGGGGATGCTCGAGGTCGCGCGGGCGGACAGCGGGTATAGGCTGGAGTTGCCGGCGTGGGGGCCTAGTCCGAAGGCGATTCCGGAGATCGTCGCGGCGTTGACCGTCGAGTCGCCGGTCGAGACGTTGTGGCACGAGAAGGGCTATGCGCTTGTCATCGTCGAGAACGAGGCCGTGGTGCGCGATCTGAAGCCAGACTTTGCTGCGCTGGCCAAGTTCCCGATCGTCGCGATCGTCGCTGCGCGGGGGAGGCGACCGACATCGTGAGCCGCGTGTTTACGCCGTACTACGCGATTAATGAGGATCCGGTGACGGGCTCGGCGCATGCTGTGATGGTGCCGTATTGGGCGCCGATGCTGGGGGACAGCTTTACGGCGTATCAGGCGAGTGCTCGGGGCGGGAAGCTGACGTGCCGGTTGGCGGGCGACCGGGTTGTGCTCGGTGGGGCGTGCGTGACGACTATCGAGGGTACCTTTTTGCTGCCTTGAGGTTTGGCGCATCCGTCACCCGCCCTTATTCGTCACCCCAGCGAAAGCTGGGGTCTCATGCGTGGCAGATGACGGGAGATCCATGCTGATATCCCAGCTTTCGCTGGGATGACGGTCGGAGAGGGGCTCGGCAAGCGGCTGGCGGCACGGGCACCGTCTACCGCTTCCGCCCCTTGGTCATCGGATCGGGCTTTTCGGTTTCACCCAGCCCGGCGGCGGTGTCATGCGTTGCTGGCTTGTGCCGAGCCCCATCGCGCCGGGCTGCTGGCGGGTAAGGCCGGATGTGTCGGTACTTTCGCCACCGCCGCGCAACACGCTGATCTGATCGCGCAACTTACCCGCGGTTTCGAAGTCCATTGCGGCGGCGGCGGCTTCCATCTGGCGGCGCAAGGTTTCGATATCCATGCCGCCCTCAACGCGTCAGGCGGCGACCAGTGCCGCCTCGGTGTCCGCGATCCAGCCGCCGCCGAGCACGCGCTCGCCCGCATACAACACCGCGGCCTGGCCGGGCGCGACGCCGTATTCGGGCGCATCGAACACCACGCGGTCGCCGACCAGACGGGCAGGGACGGGTTTTGCCATCGATCGCACCTTGGCGGTCAGCGGTCCGGTGAAGTCGCCGCCGAGCCAGTTGATGTCGGTCATCCGCGCCGCCTCGACCGCGAGTGCGCGACGGGGGCCGACGACGACTCGCTTCGTCTCGGGCTCGACGCGGACGACATAGAGCGGCTCGGGACTGCCACCGATCTCCAGCCCGCGACGCTGTCCAACCGTGAAGTGGATCAGCCCGCGATGCTCGCCGAGCTTCGCCCCGCCGAGATCGACGATATCGCCCGCGGTTTCCGCCGCCTCCGGCCGCAGCTTCTTCACCAGCCCGGCATAATCGCCGTCGGGGACGAAGCAGATGTCCTGGCTGTCGGGCTTGGCCGCGACGCCGAGCCCGAGTTCCGCCGCGATCTCGCGCACCCGCGCCTTGGGCAGGCCGCCGAGCGGAAAGCGCAGATAGTCGAGCTGGCTCTGCGTGGTGGCGAACAGGAAGTAACTCTGATCGCGCGCCGGATCCGCCCCGCGGTGCAGTTCGGCGCCGTGCGTGCCCTCGACTCGGCGGACATAATGCCCGGTCGCCAGGCAATCCGCACCGAGATCGCGCGCGAGCTTGAGCAGGTCGGTGAATTTCGGCCCCATGTTGCACTGGACGCAGGGAATCGGCGTCCGGCCCGCGAGATATTCGTCGGCGAACTTGTCGACCACCTGCTCGCGGAAACTGGTCTCGTGATCGAACACGTAATGCGCGATACCGAGTCGGTCGCACACCGCGCGGGCATCGCGGATGTCGCGACCGGCGCAACATGAGCCCGCACGGCCGACCGCTTCACCATGGTCGTAGAGCTGCAACGTCACGCCGATCGTCTCGGCGCCCGTGGCATGCGCGAGCGCGGCGACGACCGAGCTGTCGACGCCACCGGACATCGCCACGACGATGCGCTTTCCGGCCGCGCCTGCACCGGCAGGGGGCCCGAGCTGAAAATCGGTCTGATCCATGGTCACCACATAAGCGCGACGGCGTGCGGTTGCAAAAAGATGCGGCGGTTAACGTATATCAGGACGAGTTGACGGAAAAACGCGACCGACGATTGCAAAAAGGCAACAAGTCCACGAACTTTTTTGTCGAGTTTTACGGTCCCTTCACCCCCTCGCGCTAAACCGGGCATCCCAAGAGTAAGCGCGAGTATCCCGTTGGACCTGAGTTTTCCCCGTTTCGATCGCGACGCAGAGGTCACCGTACTTCCGGGTGACCTTGCGGTCCTGATCGTCGGGATCGCCGCCCGCCAGGCAGCGAGCCCGACTGCGGTGGTGCAGGCCAGCTTCGCGCGAACGACGGTCGACCCAAAACTGTTCGCGCCGCTTCACGGTGCGTTCAACGGGCCGATGGCAGCGGCCTTAACCCGGTGGAAGGACGAGTGAAGATGCTGTTTACCGCGGCGTTTCAGCCGATCTTCAAATCCTGCGACTATGTGTCGTGCGTGCGTATCGATAGGGGGCCCCCGCCCCGATCAGAGGTTTCAAATGATCGAGAACCAGAAAATCCGTCCCGGCAAGGTCATTGGCCCATTGGGCGAGCAACTTACCCTGGATACCCTGCCGCCGCCCAGCACCACGCGGTGGGTAGTGCGTCGCAAGGCCGAAGTGGTCGCGGCGGTGAATGGCGGGTTGCTCAGCGTCGACGATGTCTGCGCCCGTTATGGTCTCACGGTCGAGGAGTTCGCCAGTTGGCAGCGCGCGATCGACCGATCGGGCATGCCGGGTCTCCGGGTTACGCGGATCCAGCACTATAAGTCGTTGTACGAGCGCCAACAAAAGTATTGAGGGCTAAAACTCAAAACGCGGGCGGAACAAAAAACGCCGCTCGCTCGTCTTTCCGCCATCGCCCGGATACGGGTTCAACGGAGGGAAAATATCATGGGTCTCATTCTTTGGCTGATCATCGGCGGCGTCATCGGCTGGATCGCTAGCATGATCATGCGCACCGACGCGCAGCAGGGCATTTTCCTGAACATCGTCGTCGGCATCGTCGGCGCCTTCATCGGCGGCCTGGTCCTGTCGGGTGGTTCGATCAACAACGCGCCGCTGACGCTGACCTCGTTCCTGGTCTCGCTGCTGGGTGCGGTTGTCCTGCTCGCAATCGTGAACCTCGTGCGTCGCGGTAGCGTCCGCTAAGAGTTCGCATCGTCACGCGAAGTAAAAAGGCCGTCCGGGCAACCGGGCGGCCTTTTTCGTGCGTGCGTTGTTTGCCGCATCTCCCTTGCGATCCTCCCCCGCCAGGGGGAGGTGTCGCCGAAAGTGACGGAGGGGGAGGACATGGAGCAGACGTTGCCCTTTCCTCCCCCTCCGTCTGGCGAGCGCCAGCCACCTCCCCCTGGCAGAGGAGGATCGTAGAAGGGTCAGTTCAGCAGGAACCGCACCGACAGCGTCACCGTCACGTCCTTTTCGCCGGGTGCGATCTGCGTGCTGTCCTTGGCCATCGCGCCACGCATCATCGCCATCATCGGTTGCGGCGAGCCACCGGTGTCCTGCCCCGATTCGGCGATCGAAACGATCCGCGCCACCCGCAACCCGGCCGCCTTTGCGTAGAGATCGGCACGGCGCTTGGCCTGCGCGATCGCGTCGGCCCGCGCTTCGTCGAGCGCCGCCTCGGGCTTGTCGATCGACAGGTTCGGCCCGTCGATCTGGTTCGCGCCCTGCGCCACCAGCGCATCGAGGATCGTGCCGGACTTGGCGACGTCGCGAAAACGGATCGAGACGGTGTTGGTCGCCTGGTAGCCGGTGATGACCGGCGGCTGGTTGTCGGCATAGCGATATTGCGGCGAGAGCTGCACCGACGAGGTCGCGATATCGCGCGGCGCCACGCCGGCGCGCTTGAGCGCGTCCAGCACCTTCGTCATCCGCTGCGCATTGTCGGTGAGTGCGGCGGCGGCGGTCGGCGACTGCGAGACGACGCCCGCGCGAATCGTCGCGAGATCGGGAACGCGCGTCGTCCGCCCCTCCGCAGACACGTCCAGCACAGTGCCGGCGGCGGGCACCATCGGCTCGACCGTGGTCGGCGCCGTCTGGGCGATCGCGCCGGCGGCAGGCAGGATCGCGGCGACGCCAGCCAGGGCGGTCAGGAACGATGCGGTCTTCATGATGGTCTCTCCCGTGGAACTCGGTTTGCGTGTCGCCCGGAACGGTTCAACGCAAGCTGAACGTCTTTCCAATCTGCCAAAGCGCATTGCGGATAGATCGAAATCGAAGCATGTCTGTGACCGGCGCTCGTCGAAAGACTTGAGCAAGGTGACTTATTCAGATAACACAGCGTATGAGCGATGGTGCGGGTCGAGGCAAGACCGGTCGAAAGTGGGATTGTGGCGCGCATGAATTACGAGACGAAGATGGTCGGTAACGAGAGCGAAGAGCATCTGGCGTTGCCGGATTATAGCGCTCCCTCGCACCGCCGTCGCAACATCATCATCGCTGTTCTCGTGGTGCTGGCGATCGTCGCCGGGGTCTATGCCTTCAAGTCCGGCAAGAAGGACGCCGCGGCCGCAGCGCCCGGATCGCAGCTGCCGACCGTGTCGGTGGTGGTGCCGGGGCGCCAGTCGGTCGATCGGACGATCTCGGCAACGGGTACGCTGGCGGCGCGACGCGAGATGCCGGTCGGAGTCGCGGGCGAGGGCGGGATGATCACGCGCGTGCTGGTCGAACCCGGCACCTGGGTTGCCGCAGGGCAGGTGCTGGCGACGGTCGATCGCTCGGTCCAGACCGAGACCGCGGCGTCGCTCGCCGCTTCGGTCAGCGTCGCGCGCTCGGACGAGACGATCGCGCAGGCCGAACTGGATCGCGCCAAGCAGTTGGTCGATCGCGGCTTCATCTCGAAGGCCGATCTTCAGCGCAAGGCGGCGACGCGCGATGCGGCGGCGGCGCGCGTGAAGGTGGCGCAGGCGACGCTCGGCGAGGCGCGTGCACGCAACGGCCGGCTCGATATCCGCGCGCCCGCGGCGGGGCTCGTGCTGACTCGCGGCGTCGAGGCTGGCCAGATCGTCGGGCCATCGGCGGGCGTCCTGTTCCGCATGGCGATGGGCGGCCAGATGGAGATGCGCGCGCAGTTGAGCGAAGCCGATCTGGCCGGGCTGCATGTCGGCGCGCGCGCGACGGTCGTGCCGGTCGGCACCACGCAGGGCTATCCCGGCGAAGTGTGGCAGGTCTCGCCGGTGATCGATCCGCAGACCCGCCAGGGGATCGCGCGGATCGCGGTCAAATATGATCCGGGCCTGCGCCCCGGCGGATTCGCCGCAGCGACCATCGTCGGCGGCGTGACGCAGGCGCCGCTGCTCCCCGACTCCGCGCTGCAGAGCGACGAGAAGGGCAATTACGTGTATATCGTCGGACCGGACAACAAGGTCGCCCGGCGCAACGTCAAGATCGGCCAGGTCTCCGATGCCGGCGTGACGATCGTCGGCGGGCTCGACGGCTCGGAGCGCGTCGTCCAGTCCGCGGGCGGTTTCCTCGCCCCCGGGCAGGCGGTCAAGCCGATCACCAAGAAGGCGAGCTGAGCTCATGAACTTTCGCAACATCTCGGCCTGGTCGATCCGCAATCCGGTTCCGCCGATCGTGCTCTTCCTGGCCCTGATGCTTGCGGGCGTCGTCAGCTTTATGCGGATGGACGTCAACCGCGATCCCGACATCGATTTCCCGATCGCGGTCGTCGTCGTCAACCAACCGGGCGCCGCGCCGACCGAGATGGAGACTCAGGTCACGCAGCGCGTCGAGGCGGCCGTGCGCTCGCTTCAGGGCATCGACGAGATCAACTCGACCGTTACCGAAGGCAATTCGGAAACGGTGATCCAGCTCACCATCGGCACGCCGATCGACCGCGCGGTCAACGACGTGCGCGACGCGATCGCGCAGATCCGTAGCGATCTTCCCGACGGGATCCTCGAGCCGCAGGTGTACCGCGCGAACACCAGCGGCAACGACGTCGCGAGCTTCGCGGCGATCACCAGCGACATGACCGTCGAACAGCTCTCCTGGTACATCGACGACACCGTCACCAAGGATCTGCTGTCGATTCCCGGCATGGCGACGATCAGCCGCAACGGCGGCGTCAGTCGCGAGATTCGCGTCATCCTCGATCCGCTCAAGCTCCAGAGCCAGGGGCTGACCGCAAGCCAGGTCAATCTGCAGTTGCGTCAGGTGAACCTGAACGCGGCGGGTGGTCGTGCCGAAATCGCCGGCTCCGAACAGTCGATCCGCGTGCTCGGTAATGCGCGTGACGCGGCCGATCTCGGCCAGACCCAGATCAACGTCGGCAATGGCCGTACCGTGCGCCTGGCCGACATCGCGCAGGTCCGCGATCTCTATGCCGAGCAGCGCAGCCGCGCGACCGTTGACGGACGCCAGGCGATCACTTTCGATTTCCAGCGGGCCAAGGGCGCGTCCGACGTCACCGTCTATCACGCCGCGGTCGAGAAGCTACGCGCGCTCGAAAAGCGCAATCCTTCGGTCAAGTTCGTCCAGCGCTATACCAGCACCGACTATACCGAAGCGCAGTATGAAAGCGCGATCCATGCGATGATCGAGGGGGCGATCCTCGCCGTCATCGTCGTCTTCATCTTCCTGCGCGACTGGCGCGCGACCGCGATCTCGGCGCTGGCGATCCCGCTGTCGGCGATCCCGGCCTTCTGGTTCATGGACCTGCTCGGTTTCGACCTGAACGGCATGACGCTGCTCGCGCTCAGCCTGGTGGCGGGTGTGCTGGTCGATGACGCGATCGTCGAGATCGAGAACATCGTCCGGCACATGCGAATGGGCAAGTCCGCCTACCAGGCATCGATCGATGCCGCCGACGAGATCGGTCTTGCCGTGCTGGCGACGACGATGGCGATCGTCGCGGTGTTCCTGCCGGTCGCGCTGATGCCGGGTATCGCCGGGCAGTTCTTCAAGAATTTCGGCCTGACCGTGGTCGCAGCCGTGCTGATGAGCCTGGCGGTCGCGCGGCTCGTGACGCCGATGATCGCCGCGTATTTCCTGAAATCGTTCGGCCATGCCAGCCACGGCGAGGGCCGGATCATGGACTGGTATGTCCGCACGCTCCACTGGACGCTCAACAGCGACAAGGCGGCGGCGTGGCGCGCCCGTGGTGGTATGCGGAAAATGTTCAACCGCGTGATGGATCACCGAATGTGGGCGATCGGTGCGGGCGTGCTCGCGTTCGCGCTCACGCTGTTCATGTTCACCGTCATCCCCTCGCAGTTCCAGCCGACCCGTGACGAGGATGATTCGTCCGCGCAGATCGAGATGGTGCCGGGCACCACGCTCGCGCAGACCGATGCGGTGGTCGCGCGCGTCAGCGAGATCCTCCGTCGGCAGCCCGAGGTAACGACGGTCTATGCGCGGACCAGGGTCGGCAGCGGTTCGGTGACCGCCAATCTTCGCCCCGATCGCAAGGAGACCTCGGTCGAGTTCGAACGCCGGATGGCGCCACAGCTCACCGCGATCCCCGATGCGCGCGTGTCGTTCCGCTCGCAATCGGGCTGGGGCAGCAGCGGTCGCGACGTGACCGTCGTGCTCGGCGGCAGCGACCCCGCCAAGCTGCAACAGGCGGCGGACAAGATCGTCGCCGAGATGGGCTCGCTGAAATCGCTGACCGCGCCGCGCGTGTCGGGCGGGATGCAACGCCCGGAAATCGTCATCCGCCCGCGCTTCGATCTCGCCGCCAATCTCGGCGTGACCACGCAGGCGCTGTCGTCGGCGATCCGGATCGCGACGCTCGGCGATATCGACCAGAACTCGGCGCGCTTCTCGCTCTCCGATCGCCAGATCCCGATCCGCGTCGCGCTCGACCAGTCGGCGCGGACCAGTCTGTCGACGATCCAGAACCTGCCCGTGTCGACCGCGTCGGGCGGCTCGGTGCCGCTCAACCTGGTCGCGGATATCGGCCTCGGCTCGGGCCCGACCAAGATCGACCGCGTCAACCAGCAGCGCCAGATCACGCTCGGCGCTGATCTCGCGCCCGGCGTGGTGATCTCGGACGCGATGAAGCAGGTCCATGCGCTGTCGTCGATGAACAACCTGCCGGTCGGCGTCAGCGAACTCACGCTCGGCCAGAGCAAGTGGCAGGCCGAGATGATCACCAACTTCATCACCGCGGTGATCGCGGGCACGTTCCTCGTGTTCGCGGTGCTGGTGCTGCTGTATCGCCGCGTGTTGCCGCCGTTCGTCAACATGGGGTCGTTGCTGCTCGCGCCGCTCGGCGGGTTGCTGGCGCTGTGGGCGACCGGACAGCCGTTGTCGCTGCCGGTCTATATCGGCCTGCTGATGCTGCTCGGGATCGTCGCCAAGAACTCGATCCTGCTGATCGATTTCGCGCTCGACGAGATGAGCAAGGGCGTCGACGCGTTCACCGCGATCATCGATGCCGGGCACAAGCGCGCGCAGCCGATCGTGATGACCACGGTCGCGATGGTCGCGGGCATGGTGCCGACCGCGCTGTCGCTCAGCGGCGATTCGTCGTCGCGCGCGCCGATGGGGACGGTCGTGATCGGCGGCCTCGCGCTGTCGACCTTGCTGACGCTGCTGATCATCCCCGCGGCATTCAGCCTCGCGGTCGGGATCGAGCGCTATGTCGGGCCGCGGCTTGGTCGCCGCCTGCTCACCTATCGTCCGGGTGACAATGGCGACGAGGTGATCGGGATCGCCGGACCCAATCCGGGTCCGCTGCTCGGGCCGGCGACCGGCAAGCTGGGGCATGGCCGCGATCACGGTGACGGCACGCAACCCGCCGAGTGAGTCATCTCCGGCACGCCCCTCTGCACCCGGGCACCCGAACCGCCGCAGCGGCGTGAACATTCGGGGCGCCCGGGGATTGTTACGGGCATGACGCTTTTACCCCGTATGCGCCCGGCCGGCGAAGCACCCCGCCGGCGCTCGTCCGCATGCGGATCGTCGCCACCGGCCTGCTCGTGTTCATGGCCGCGACGTTCTTCGTCAGCCGCGCGCTCGTCCCGGTCCACCCGGGCTTCGGGTTCGTCCGCGCGTTTGCCGAGGCGGCGATGGTCGGCGGTCTGGCGGACTGGTTCGCGGTCACCGCGCTGTTCCGGCATCCGCTCGGCCTGCCGATCCCCCACACCGCGATCGTGCCGCGCAACAAGGATCGGATCGGCGACACGCTCGCGCAGTTCCTCCGCGCGAACTTCCTGATCCCGGTCGTCATCGCGCGGCGCACGCGACGGCTCGACGTGGCGGGGGCGATTGCGCGCTGGCTCACCGATCCGCCCGAGGGGCAGGAGGCCGCTTCCGGCAGGGCGCGTCGAAGCTGGTCGCGCAGGTCCTGGAGGGTCTCGATCCGGCGCGGCTCGGCGGGATGGTCAAGGCCGGGATCGGCGCGCGCCTGCGGGAAACCGAAGTCTCGCCGATCCTGGGCCAGTTGCTCAAGGCCGCGATCGCCGAGCGCCGTCACGCGCCGCTGCTCGAAAGCGCGATCCGCTGGGCCGCCAAGACGCTCGCGGCAAACGACCACCTCGTCCGCGCGATGGTCCATGACAAGGCCGGCTCGATCCTGCGCTGGACCGGGCTCGACACGACCGTCGCGGACAAGCTGATCAGCGGCTTCGACAAGCTGCTCGCCGAGATGGCCGAAGACCCCGAGCACCCCCTGCGCCTGAAGGCGGAAGAGGGGCTCGATCGCCTCGCTTGGGATCTCCAATACGACCGCCGAATGCGCGAGCGCGTCGAGACGATGAAGAACGACCTGCTCGACAATCCGGCGATGCAGCGCTGGCTCGACGGTCTGTGGGAGCAGGCACGCGGTGCCCTGCTGGCGATCGCCCGCGACCCTGAGCGCGCGATGGCGGGCAAGCTCGGCGACATCCTCCGCCAGCTCGGCGAAACGCTGCAGCACGACCCCCGCATGTCGCGCACGATCAACCGCTTCGTTCGGCGTGCGGCGGTCGGCGCGGCGGCGGATTACGGCGACGGCATCGTCAAGCTCGTGTCCGAAACGGTCCGCAGCTGGGATGCCGACACGATCACCAGCCGCCTGGAGAACGCGGTTGGCCGCGACCTGCAATATATCCGCGTCAACGGCACGATCGTCGGCGGGCTGGTCGGACTGGTGATCCACAGCGTCGACGTGCTGTTGTGACGGGGGCGGCGTAGGATTGTTTGGATTGCACGCGGAACGGCAGTTCTACAGGTATGGTCCGGTCGTCGGTACCTGTCTGGGTTAAGTAAGACCTGGAGAGGTTGGCGCTGAAAACGGATCGAGACGGGATGGCGCTTGCCGACATCGAATGCCTGGATTGGGAAGAAAAGCAGTCGTTCCCGATCTGTCAGTAGACGATCGATGTCCCCCGCTTCAGCGGCTTAGGCGGCGTCGGCGGACGTAGGCCGGCGGCATGATAGTCGGCAGCTACCGGCTTGAGATCGAGGGCAGCTTGGTAGCAGCCTCCCAACGGCCGATCGGCGAGCCCTGCCGCCTCCCAGAATTTCTGCCCGGCTGCGGTCGACAGAGATTTCCGGACGTCCGCGATCTCACCAGTCGACAGTCGGCGCGCTATCCCATCCATCGCACATGCCGCAACCGCAGTGTCCAACTGGCTCGAGTTCGCGGGCACACGGCGGGCGATTATCGGTTTTAATCGGTCGTATGCACCCAGATAGATCTTGGTCACCGACTGCCTCGGACTCGGCCGCATGCCGATCGTGTAGAGCGCCTGCCTCGTTGCCTCCGCCAGGGCGCTGTCGATCGCCTGCTGCTTCGTAAATTCTGCCGGTGGATGATCCGCCCACAACTGGATGGCTGCCGCAAGGCTGTCGGCTGGCGGTGATGGCACGGGTGGGGCCGACGAAGCTTGCAAAAGAAAGGCGAGCAGCTGAAGCATTCGCCGTTCGTGCCATACCCGAGCCGATGTCCGCAATTGGGCGATTGCGGAACGGCCTGTTTGGGAAGGAAAGCGGACAGGCCGCTTATTGTTTGAAAGGCTGTCGTTTCGACACCCGAGCTACCAACCTCGATCTTTGTCGTTTCAGTACGTCAGGCATCTGACGGAGAAGGGCGGGCAGGCCGACGAGGATAAAAAAAGGAGTGACCACTTTTCGAGATGCCTGTCGCGTTCGGTTATCTCGACGCAGTAAGGTCCCGAATACACGCGCCCGCAAAGCCAATCGGCAGGAATGGCCGCGAAACGAGAGCCTACGGCCACCACCGGACGGTTTTCCATGAGATAGATGTTAGCCGCGAACGGCGCGAATATCATCGACGTACAAGCGGCTAAGATAAGTCGACGCTTCACGACAATCTCCCTGCGGCCCCGGGTGTGCGTCACCTGATATACGATCCAACGTCCGTTATCGGGAAGTTACAATTGCAGTGTCAACGTCCGCAAGTGGGCGTAAGCGGAGCGGCTGGAATGGGAAGGATGGCGGACGTTCAGCTCATCTGTCCGAAAGCTGCTGCAACACCGATCAACGCCACTGCGCCGTTGGTAGCCATCAGCAGCCAAAAACTCTTTGGTTGCGTGTCTCGATCGCAGCTAATCCCGATTATTTCCGCGATTCCGGGCGCTGTCTCGGTTAAAAGTCCGAAGACGAAGAGCGATCCAAACAGCAGGATCAGGACAAAATCTATGAAAAACTGCTCGCTCATTAATATAAGCTAGCTTCGCTACGGAATGTCCGCAATTGGGTGGAGCAGAGTACCGCCTTAACGACCGCAATTGCGCGTAAGCCGCCACTGAGCCAAAATCGGTTCTCGGAATGATGATCGCGTCAAACAGGCCGTGCGTTTGGTGGCTATCTAGGTGTGAGCTTTCCGGAGCGAACGTGGCGCTTGCAATCCCAGGCGAGCATGCTGTTCCAAGTTGACCACTGCGAGTTGACGACTTTTTCATTTGCCACCAGTGCCGACACCCAGATTTCTTCCCGGGGAACCTTGCCGTGATTTGTCGCGACCATGCCGCAGGTGTAATCGCCGGCAGCGCTGGCAACGAGCCGGTAAGGCCATTTGAAAGTCACGTCTTTCGCGTTGGGCGCCTGGCTCAGAAGTGCAGGCTCAGCGAGCGCGATGAATTGCTCCATCGCCGGCTCGGCTCCGCTATCTGCCTTAACCGGTGCCGCTTGTGACGCGGCCAGCGTGGTTGCGAGAATGTAGGCTATCATGTCTCTTCCCTGCATGCCCGTTGAGCAGCATCATTTTAGCGAACAGGCATTACGACTAATAGGCCTTGAACTATCGTTTACTACCAAATTGCTGAATAGGCGCAGCCTGAACGAACGGCAGCTTTCGTGATTGGCCGCGAGCCTCCCGAACGACCAGAAGTGGGCGGAAGCGGAATGCGAAGGTTAGCGACCGTCCCCTTGCAAGCGACCTATTCCGCGGGCTGACGGTATTCGAGCGGAACAGGTTTGAAGATGGCAGCTAACGCGCATCCTAGAACCAAGCCCGTCAAGACTAGCGGGCTGAAAGTAGCGTTGCCTCGAATCATCTCGATCGCACCGGTCACGGCAAGCCAAGTGACAACCAGCAGAAACAGCCTTGCGAAGAACATCCGTAGTCGTGGGGGCATCCGGTTTTTAAGCCGCCTGATCCAACTCGACATCGATAGCTCCCGTTCATCCAAAGATATGTCATACGCGGGCAACGTCCGCAATTGAGCGTAAACAGAACGGCCGGGATGGAAGGGGAAAGCAGTCAGGCTACTTTAGGCTTCCGGTAAGCGACAGTGCTCGGAGTCGGCTCGGCTTAGTGCCCGCCGATACCATCCCGGAAGCCATGACCAAAGTCGCGTACAGCGTCTTTCAAGCCAGCATATTGCGTGATCGCCACGAGGACGAGCACTGCTGCAATCAAGAGGCGCTTTGGTCCAGCCCGACGAGGTTCATCAGTAGCGTTCATGGTCTGGTTCCCCACCTATAAAACCGCGTTACCCTATGCCTGCGTCAGATCGGGGGCAACCGATACTGCGGCCAACATTGTCCTATATCCTGAATGAACGACGGCTTCCAGGCGCCGCGATACGGCGCTGAACGGCGACAATTGGGCGGAAGCGGAATGGCCGGGATGGGAAGGTTGGCGGACCGTACGCTTTGGAGCGGCGTTCAGTCAGAGTAGCCGTTGGTTCAAGGCCCGCCTAATCTGCCGCTGAACGTTCGCACTGCCTTCGTTTGCGCTAGCCGAGCTGCCGCGCGTTGTCGTCCTCACGTGGCCCAAGCTTCTCCAGTACCTCCGCGATCTGCATAGCTACCGGTAATAGGTCCAAACATCTGCCTGTGGCAACGCACCGCCCAAGTCTTTGCGTAGGCGATGAACGGGCGAATGGAATAATTGAGGCATGGCTAATATATAATCTGGATCAATACCTACGCTATCTTACTCTTCAAGTTTCTTGAAGCATTTCCTATCGGCATTGTCGACATCCCGCGATCAGTATAAATGGACGTATAAATATTAGGGGGAGCGAAGAAATGCGCGGATTTTTCCTTATTTTTATTGCGTCTGTTTTCGCATTTTCAACCGGCGCACTGGCTCGGCAAGCGGGGCAGGGAACTGGGCCGAACAACAGCGGTCCCGGGGAATTCAACCGTCAGCAGAATTTCCGAGATTTCCAAGTAGGTGTTGTCGACTCCAATCGATTGACCATGCGGCCGGTCCCGGTATCGCCGGGGGACATCGTGCAGGGGCTGGAGGTCCATGACGCAAAAGGTCTTGTCATCGGCAAAATCGGAACCGTCAGTAAAGGCTTTGCGACCGTGACGAGCGCGGTCGGTAGCGTCGAGGTAGACTTTCCGTCCTTTGCAAAGAACAAGAACGGGCTTTTGATCAATATACCCAAGAGCAAGATCGACGCTTTGATGGTACGCGGGCATCCGGCACCGTGAGGTGTCGATAGCCACAGACGCGATCAGCGGAACATTCTATAGCCGTCAGTCTCGGTGCGCGCCGAACCATGCGCCCGCCGCCCGCATTACGCCGCATGCCCCAATGCCGCATCAGCCCGTTCGACCATTGCGTCGGCAATTCCGGACCCATCCCCGTCGATCTTTGCGGGATATCAATACGACCAAGAACACCCGCTAGTGGCAAATGGGATCGTTGCGGCGAACGTCCGACTCCGGGCGTTAGCGATCACGCTGGTTCTGGCAGCGGTCACTGGTCGCGCAACGGCGCTACCGCTCCCAATCCGGCATCGGCCAGCCCTTAGCCTTTGCCAGCAACCGCAAAGGCCCATGCGCATTCACCGCGAAGGGTTCGTCGGCCCATTCGAAGGTCGGGGCATCCGAAACATGGTCGGAATAGAAGCTGATGTGCGCGTGGTCTCGGGCGATGCCTTCGCGGTCCATCCAGGCCTGGATCATGCGCAGTTTTGCCGGGCCGTAGCAATTCTCGCCTTCGATGCCGGCGAGCAGCACGCCGTCACGGTCGCGCAGGCTCTCGGTGCCGATCACCGCGTCGAAGCCCAGTCGCTGCGCGATCGCCTCGACGTAGAATCGGTACGACGCGGTTGCCATCACCAGCCGGTATCCGGCGGCGCGGTCTGCCTCGATCTGCGCGCGGGCGCTCGCGAACACGCCGTCGCGCATCACGCGGTCGGCGAAGGCTTCGGCCGCCCGGCGTTCTTCGGCGGGGGTCATGCGCTTGCCGAGCATCATCCGCTGCATCAGGTATTTGAGGCGGCCGCGGCTGATCAGCTTGCCGACATAGCCGAGCGCGGCGACTCCGGCGAACGGGACGAGCGCCAGCCGCCACGGCGCGCCGCCTTTCTTCGCGGTGTGGAGCAGGAACGGCGTCCAGGTCGGCGCGTGCGTGATCGTCTTGTCCATGTCGTAGATCGCGAGGCGGACGGACGGGGCGGCGGAAGGCAATTCGGTCATCGTCGCGACTTACGCCGCATTCATCTTGCCGATCCAGTCACTTTGCCGCAAAGGTGCCCCCGATGAGCGCGATGGCCGATTTTCAGCAGGACGGTGCCGATACCGGCACGCTTCGCTTTACCGGCGATCTGTCGCTCGCAAAGATCGGCAATCTGCCCGATCGGCTCGAGGCGATCGACGCGGCTTCGGTGAAGCATGTCGACCTGAGCGGGGTCGACCGGATCGACACGATCGGCGCCTGGGTCGTCCACCGCTTCGCTGCGCGCAACGATGCGACGATCGACGGGCTCGATGCCAACGACCAGGCGCTGTTCGATCAGGTCGTCGCTTCCGATCAGCCGCTCGCCGCCAGGCCCGCCAAGGTCAACGCGGCCAGTCGCGTGCTCGGCGAGATCGGCGATGCGATCGTCCTGTCGGGCAAGACCATGCTCGGCCTGCTCGGGTTTCTCGGCGCGACCACGATCGCGTTCGGCAGCGTTATCCGCCACCCGCGCCGCTTCCGCTTCAACGCGGTGGTCCAGCGGTTCGAGGTGGTCGGCGTCGCCGCGCTCGGCATCGTCGGGCTGATGAGCTTCCTCATCGGCATGGTCATCGCCCAGCAGGGCGCGGTCCAGTTGCGGCAGTTTGGCGCAGAGGTGTTCACGATCAATCTCGTCGGCCGCCTGACGATCCGCGAACTCGGCCTGTTGATGACTGCGATCATGGTCGCCGGCCGCTCGGGCTCGGCGTTCGCGGCACAGCTCGGCACGATGAAACTGACCGAAGAGATCGACGCGATGCGCACCATCGGCGTGTCGCCGATGGAGGCGCTGGTGCTGCCCCGCGTGCTCGCCGCGATCGTGATGATGCCGCTGCTCGGCTTCTACGCCTCGGTGATCGCGATCATCGGCGGTGGCCTGCTGTGCTGGGTCCAGCTCGGCATTCCGCCGGTCACCTTCATCGCGCGTATCCGCGAGGTCGTGCCGATCACCGATCTCTACATCTCGCTGATCAAGGCGCCGGTGTTCGGCGCGATCATCGCGATCGCGGGCTGCTTCCAGGGCATGCAGGTCGAATCGGACGCCGAACAGGTCGGCCTGCGCACCACGTCGGCGGTCGTCCAGGGCATCTTCCTGGTGATCGTCCTCGACGCGTTCTTCGCGGTGTTCTTCACGTGGTTGGGTTGGGACTGATGGCCCGCAAGACGGACAACAAGACAGACGACTTCATCATCTCCGTGAAAGGGCTGAAGAACGCGTTCGGCGATTCCGTCGTGCACGAGGGGCTCGATCTCGACGTCCGCCGCGGCGAGATTCTCGGCGTGGTCGGCGGCTCCGGCACCGGCAAGTCGGTCCTGATGCGCTCGATCATCGGCCTCCAGACCCCGGTCGCCGGCGAGGTCACCGTGTTCGGCGAGGCCAATATCGGCCGCGAAGAGACCGAGGCGACCGAAATCCGCAAGCGTTGGGGCGTGCTGTTCCAGGGCGGGGCGCTGTTCTCGACGCTGACGGTGGCCGAGAACGTCGAAGTGCCGTTGCGCGAGTTCTATCCGGACCTGTCGCCGGCGCTGCTCGCGGAAATCGCGTCGTACAAGGTGGTGATGACGGGTTTGCCTGCCGACGCCGCGAACAAGTTTCCCGCCGAGCTTTCGGGCGGCATGAAGAAGCGTGCGGGCCTCGCCCGTGCGCTCGCGCTCGATCCCGAACTGCTGTTCCTCGACGAGCCGACCGCGGGGCTCGATCCGATCGGTGCGGCAGCGTTCGATGGGCTGACCCAGTCGTTGCAGAAGACGCTGGGGCTGACCGTGTTCCTGATCACGCACGATCTCGATACGCTGTATGCGATCTGCGACCGGGTCGCGGTGCTTGCCGACAAGAAGGTCATCGCGGTCGGCACGATCGACGAGCTAATCGCGCTCGATCACCCGTGGATCGAGGAATATTTCAAGGGGCCCCGCGGCCGTGCCGCGGTCGCGACGCAGGAGGCGCACGAGCGCGCCGACGAGCAAGCAGCCCGACACCCTACCGAAGTCCAGTCCAAGCAGTCCGCGCCGGACGACGCCGACGCGACATACGCCGAGAAAGAAGCAAGGACGCGCTGATGGAAACCCGTTCGAACCACGTCCTAGTCGGCGCCGTCGTGCTGATCCTGCTGGCGCTGCTGGCACTGTTCACCGTGTGGATCGCGCGGCTGGGCGGCAAGGAAGAGAAGGAATACGACATCTTCTTCCGCCAGTCCGTCGACGGGCTCGCGCGCGGCTCTGCCGTCGTGTTCTCGGGCGTGCCGTCTGGACAGGTGAAGACGATCTCGCTGTGGAAGAACGATCCGCAGTTCGTCCGCGTCCGGATCAGCGTCAACGACGAGACGCCGGTGCTGCAGGGCACGACCGCGTCGATCTCGGGCGTCGGCTTCACCGGCGTCAGCCAGGTCTCGCTAGATGGCGCGCGGAAAGGTGCACCGCCGGTCGCGTGCCCCGACGTCAATGGCCAGCCTTGCCCGTACGGCGTGCCGGTCATCCCGACCAAGCAGGGCGGACTCGGCGCGATCCTGAACTCGGCACCGCAGTTGCTAGAGCGCCTGTCGACGCTGACCGAGCGGCTGACCGGGTTGCTGACCGACCGTAACCAGGCGTCGATCGCGGGCATTCTCGAAAACACCAACCGTCTGACCGATGCGCTCGCCGATCGTGGCCCCGAGATCGCCGCGACGCTCGCGCAGACCCGCGTCGCGATCCAGCAGGCGGGCGATGCCGCGCAGCAGTTCGGCGTGCTCGCCAAGACGACCAACGGCGTCCTGTCCGAGGACGTGAAGCCGGCGATGGCGAACCTGAACAAGGCGATCACGTCTGCGCAGCAGAGCGCCGAGACGCTCAACGCCGCGATCGGCGATGCGCGGCCGGGCTTGCAGGCGTTCTCGAAGACGACGATTCCCGAGGCCAACCGTCTGGTCCACGACCTTCGGACGACTTCCGCGGCACTGTCGTCGGTCGCCGAGAAGGTCGACCAGCAGGGTGCGAGTTCGTTGATCGGGCAGCAGAAGCTCCCGGATTACAAGGGTAAGTGAGGCACGCCATGAAGACACCGCTCATCCTGATCGCGATGCTGCCACTCGCCGGGTGCATCAGCTTCGGCGCGAAACCGCCCCCCACGCTGCTGACGCTGACGAGTTCGTCGTCGGTTCCGGTCGGCCAGAACCAGGATTCGGCGACTGCGAAGTCGATAACGATCCAGGTGCCGGTGGTGCCGCAGTCGCTCGCGACCGCGCGCGTGCCGGTGCAGGCCACGCCGACGTCGATCGCGTACGTGACCGATGCGCAGTGGGCGGAGCCCCCGGCGCGGCTGTTCTCGCGGCTGGTGTCGGACACGGTCGCATCGCGGACCGGGCTCGTCGTCCTGTCGACGGCGCAGTCGATCGGCGATCCGGGCGGGTTGCTCGGGGGCGAACTGCGGTCGTTCGGGCTGGATGCGACGACGCGCGAGGCGGTCGTGACGTTCGACGCATCGCTGACCCGCGCGGGCAAGACGTCGGTCGAGAAGCGCCGCTTCGAGGCGCGTGTGCCGGTGTCGGCGATCGATGCGACCTCGGCTGCGGCGGGGATCAACCAGGCCGCGAACCAGGTCGCGACCGAAGTGGCGGACTGGATCGGCCGCTGAACGCCCCATCGCTCTGAACGTGGCGTCGCGCTGAGCGTTGTGGCTCTCTGACGAGGAGAACTGCGATGCCCCAGGGCGACAAGGACGCGTACACCGACAAGCAGAAGCGCAAGGCTGCGCATATCGCGGATGGCTACGAGGCGAAGGGTGTCCCCGAGCCCGAGGCTGAGGCGCGTGCCTGGGCTACGGTGAACAAGGATTCGGGCGGGGGTAACAAGTCCGGCTCGGGTCGGGGGAAGCCCGATACGCATGCGTCTTCGCAGGAGGGAGGGAAGCGGGCGGCCGGGCGTAGCGATGCGGCGAAGTCTGCGCCTGCGAAGAAGGGCTGGGAGACTCGGCGGAAGAAGGCGAACGGCTGACAAGGCTTGGTCCTCCCCTGCAACGGGAGGTGGCAGTCTGTAGGACTGACGGAGGGGTATCGCGCTGTCGACAGGGTTTCACGCCTCCGTCTGGCAGGCGCCAGCCACCTCCCCTTGAAGGGGAGGATCGAAGTCTGCCTCAATCCGCCAGCATCGCTTCCGCCTCGGCCAGATGCAGCCGCTCGACCATCTGGCCATCCAGCCGGATCGCGCCCTTGTCGGCATTTTCCGGCTTGGCGAACGTGGCGACGATCAGGCGTGCCCTTGCCAACTCCTCCTCGCTAGGAGCGAAACCCGCGTTCGCCGCCTCGATCTGCGACGGATGGATCAGCGTCTTACCATCGAAGCCCAGCATCGCGCCCTGCGCGCACTCGACCGCGAAGCGCGGCGCGTCGTCGAGCGCGTTACAAACGCCGTCCAGCGCGACGATCCCAGCCGCCCGCGCGGCCATGACGGTTGCTGTGAGCGCGGGGATCAGCGGCGTGCGATCCGGCCCGAGACGACACCGCATCTCCTTGGCAAGATCGTTGGTGCCGGCGACCAGCGCCGTCAGTCGCGTAGCTGATGCAGCTTGGGACAAGGTCGGTAGCGACAGGATCGCGGCACAGGTCTCGATCATCGCCCAGATCGGCGGGCCATCTTCGCCCAGCGATGCACGAACGGTTTCGAGATCGGCGGGGTACGACACCTTGGGAACGAGCACCGCGCCGACGCCCATCTCGCACACCGCCGCGACGTCGTGTGCGTACCAGGGGGTGTCGAGGCCGTTGACGCGCACTACGAGTTCGCGCGTACCGAAACCGCCTTCGCGCACGGCTTCGACGACGCGGTCGCGCGCAGCGGTTTTCTCGTCCGGTGCGACGGCATCCTCGAGGTCGAGAATGACGACGTCGCAGTCCAATGTGCGCGCCTTGGCAATCGCGCGGGGGTTGGAGGCGGGCATGTAAAGCGCGCTCCGGCGCCGACTGCTGGTCATGCTGTCAGGTCGTCGCGCATCAGGTGACGACGTCCGGTGCGGTCCGACCGGTGTGCTGCGCGATGCCCGCGATCGACTCCGCCGCGGCGACGATGCTGGCGAGCATCTCGCTGGTGTCGCGGTCGAGATCGCCGCCGACGGGTTCGTAGCGTTCGAGGTACACGCGCAAGGTCGCGCCGGTGGTGCCGGTGCCCGAGAGACGGAACACGACGCGACTGCCGCCTTCGAACAGGATGCGGACGCCCTGGTTGCGGCTGATCGAGCCGTCGGTCGGGTCGGTATAGGCGAACTCGTCCGCGGTCTCGACGGTGAGGTCGCCGAACTGCTGGCCGGGGAGGGTGGGGAGGCTCGCACGAAGCGCGGCCATCAGCGCATCGGCGCGCGCTGTTTCGACCCCTTCGTAATCGTGGCGGGCGTAATAGTTGCGGCCGAACTTCGCCCAGTGATCGCGGGCGATCGCGTCGACGCTTTCGCCGCGGACCGCGAGGATGTTGAGCCAGAGCAGGACCGCCCACAAGCCGTCCTTCTCGCGGACGTGGTCGGAGCCGGTGCCCGCGCTCTCCTCGCCGCAGATCGTCGCCATGCCGGCGTCGAGCAGGTTGCCGAAGAACTTCCACCCGGTCGGCGTCTCGTAGGCGGGGATGCCGAGCGCTTCGGCCACGCGGTCGGCGGCGGCGCTGGTCGGCATCGAGCGGGCGATGCCCTTGAGGCCGCCTGCGTAGCCGGGGGCGAGGTGCGCATTGGCGGCGAGCATCGCGAGGCTGTCCGAAGGCGTGACGAAGCGGTGCTTGCCGATGATCAGGTTGCGGTCGCCGTCGCCGTCCGACGCTGCACCGAAATCAGGTGCGTCGGGGGCCATCATCGTCTCGTAGAGTTCGTGCGCGTGGACGAGGTTGGGGTCGGGGTGATGGCCGCCGAAATCGGGGAGGGGCTCGCCGTTACGGACCGTGCCGGGCGCAAAGCCGAGGCGGCGTTCGAGGATCTCGGTCGCGTAGGGCCCGGTGACCGCGCTCATCGCGTCGAATGCCATCGTCAGTTTTGCCGCCCGGATCGCGTCGAAGTCGAACAGCGTCTCCATGAGCGCGGCGTAGTCTTCGACCGGGTCGACTACCTCGACGGGCATATCGCCGACGGTGACTTCGCCGTCTGTGTCGAGGTCGATGTCGTCCGCGTCGACGGTCAGCCAGCGGTCGATCTCGAGCGTCCGCGCGTTGATGGCGTCGGTGACGGACTCAGGGGCGGGGCCGCCATTGGCGATGTTGTACTTGATCCCGAAATCCTCGTCGGGACCGCCGGGGTTATGGCTTGCCGAGAGGACGAGGCCACCGATCGCGCCGCGCTTGCGGATCATGTGGCTGGCGGCGGGAGTCGAGAGGATACCGCCGCGGCCGACGATCACGCGGCCGAAGCCGTTCGCCGATGCCATGCGGATCGCGACCTGGATCACTTCGCGGTTGAGGAAGCGACCGTCGCCGCCGATGACCAGAGTCGCGCCGGCCTTGTCCGCGACCACGTCGAACACGCTCTGGACGAAGTTCTCGGCGTAGTTGGGCTGCTGGAAAACCTTTACCTTCTTGCGCAGGCCCGACGTGCCGGGCTTCTGGTCGGTGTACGGCGTGGTCGATACGGTGCGGATCATGCGGTCCCCGTCAGGCTTGCGTAAAGGTCTGCGTAGCGGCGGCCGCTCTCGTCCCACGAGAAGTCCGCGCGCATCGCGTTGCGCTGCAACATGGACCAGCGATCGGGACGTGCATAGAGGGCCATCGTTCGGCGTAGCGCGTGGCTGAGCGCTTCGGGCGTGACGCCGTCGTGCTGGACGCCGGTGGCGACGCCCGCGGCGATCGCGGCTTCGTTAGCGTCGATCACCGTATCAGCGAGACCGCCGGTGCGCGCGACGACGGGGATGCAGCCGTAAGCTAGGCCGTAGAGTTGCGTCAGGCCGCACGGCTCGAACCGCGACGGGATCAGAATCGCGTCGGCGCCGCCTTGGAGCAGGTGCGAGACGGGTTCGTCATAGCCGATGCGGACGCCAATCCGGCCGGGGTGACGTTCGGCGGCGGCGAGGAAGGCGAGTTCGAACTCGGTGTCGCCCGAGCCGAGCAGCGCGAGACGGCCGCCGAGCGCGACGAGTTCGTCGAGCGCGCCGGCGAGGACATCCATGCCCTTCTGCCAGGTAAGGCGGCTGATGACGGTAAAGATCGGGCCGTCGCCGGTGTCGAGCCCGAACAGGGTTTCGACCGCGCGCTTGTTGGTGCGGCGGCGGGAAAGGGTGCGCGCGGTGTAGCGGGCAGGGAGGGCCGCGTCGGTCCCCGGGTTCCAGACGGCGGGGTCGATGCCGTTGACGATCCCGGTGACGCGGCCGGCGCGGTCGTTGATGAGGCCTTCGAGACCCATGCCGAATTCGCCGCGGCGGATTTCGGCGGCGTAGGTCGGGCTGACGGTGGTGATCGCGTCGGCGGCTTCGAGACCGGCTTTCAGGAAACCGACGCCGCCGTAATATTCGACGCCGTCGAGCGCGAAGGCTTCGTCGGGGAGCGCGAGGTCGGCGAAGATGTCGTGGCCGTAGCGCCCCTGGAACGCGATGTTGTGGATCGTGACGACGGTTTTCGCGGGCGCGCCGGGGCCGGGGGCGTAGCGGAGATAGGCGGGAGCCATCGCCGCCTGCCAGTCGTGCGCGTGGAGGATGTCGAACGCATAGCCGGGGACTGCGCCAGAGGCGAGGTCGGCCGCGGCGCGGCTGAACGCGGCGAAGCGGCGCCAGTTGTCGGACCAGTCTGCGCCGGTCGCGTCGCCGTACGGGCCGCCGCCTCGGGCGAAGAGGGCGGGGGCGTCGAGGACCAGCAGCGCGTGGTCGCCGATCTTCGCTTTCAGGATGCGGGCTTCAGCGCCGAGGAGGTCGGCGTAGTGGTGGACGACCTTGGTACGCTTGGTGACGGCGGCGAGCGCGGGGTAGCCGGGGAGGAAGGTGGTCAGCGCCACGCCATGCGGCGCGAGCGCGGCCGGGAGTGCGCCGACCACGTCTGCGAGACCGCCGGTCTTGATCAGGGGGTAGGCTTCGGAGGCGACGGAGAGGATTCGCATCAAATCCTCCCCGGCACGGGGAGGGGGACCGTTTGCCACTGGCGAATGGTGGAGGGGCTCGCCGCCACCGTACCGCTGGTGGAAGCCCCCTCCACCATGCGATGCATGGTTCCCCTCCCCGTGCCGGGGAGGATTTGCGTTGGTCATCACGCGGTCAGCCGGTCGATCATGGATTTGGTTACGAGGGTCACGCCGCTGTCCGTGCGGCGGAAGCGTTGGGCGTCAGACTCGGCGTCCTCGCCTACTACCAGACCGTCGGGGATCTCCACGCCGCGATCTACGACCACTTTTGACAACCGCGCACCGCGGCCAATTACGCAGTGCGGGAGGATCACCGCCTGATCGAGCATCGAGTAGCTGTGCGCGCGCGTGCCGGTGAAGATCAGGCTGCGATGGATCGAGGAGCCGGAGATGATGCAATCGCCCGACACGAGGCTCGACACCGCTTCGCCGCGGCGGCCGTCGTCGGCGTGGACGAATTTGGCCGGTGGAGTGACCTCGGAATAGGTCCAGAGCGGCCAGCTGCGGTCGTAGAGGTCGAGCTTGGGGACGACATCGGTGAGGTCGATGTTCGCCTCCCAATAGGCGTCGACCGTGCCGACGTCGCGCCAGTATGCGTCGACTTCGCTGCCCGACCGCACGCAGCTGTCGGAGAAGCGGTGCGCGACCGCCTTGCCGTGCTTGACGAGGTACGGGATGATGTCCTTGCCGAAATCGCGCGACGAACCGGGCGTCTCGGCATCGCGGCGCAGTTCGTCGAACAGCAGCTTGGTGTGGAAGACGTAGATCCCCATCGACGCCAGCGCGATCTCCGGGTTGCCGGGGATTGCGGGCGGATCGGCGGGCTTCTCGACGAACGCGGTGACGTTGTCGTGCTCGTCCACGGCCATCACGCCGAAGCCGACCGCTTCCATCCGCGGCACTTCGAGGCAGGCGATGGTGACGTCCGCGCCGGTCTCGCAATGCTGTTGCAGGATCAGCTCGTAATCCATCTTGTAGATGTGGTCGCCCGCCAGGATGACCATGTATTCGGGCGCGTGGCTCTCGATGATGTCGATGTTCTGGTAGACCGCGTCGGCGGTGCCCTCGTACCACTGGAACTCGCTGATCCGCTGCGAGGCGGGAAGGATGTCGAAGCTCTCGTTGCGTTCCGAGCGCAGGAAGTTCCAGCCGCTCTGGAGGTGGCGGATCAGCGAATGCGCCTTGTACTGCGTCGCGACGCCGATCCGGCGGATGCCAGAGTTGATTGCGTTGGACAGCGCGAAATCGATGATCCGCGCCTTGCCGCCGAAATACACTGCGGGTTTCGCGCGCGTATCGGTCAGCTCCATCAGGCGACTGCCGCGGCCGCCGGCCAGCACATACGCCATCGCGTCGCGCGCCAATGGCTGTCCCCGCCGTTCCACCATGTCCGTCTCTCCCTAATATTCAGTAGTATAACGCGCCGTCACCCGCCGGTTGTTCCGTCGTTGCGCCGGATCGGTCTTCGAACTCGATCAGCCTTCGTATTCGAGCATGATCGTCGCCAGCGGGGGCAGCGTGACCCAGGCCGCGCCGTCCTTCGCGACGACGCCGCCGAGATTGCCGAGCCCACTGCCCCAATAGTCGTGCGCGTCGCTGTTGATGATCTCGCACCAGCGGCCGTCGAGCGGTAGCGGCACGCGGTAGGGCGCGCGCGCGATCGGCGTCATGTTGGCGACGATCGCGATCGGCTTCGCGTCGGGAGCCTTGCGCAACCAGGCGAACACCGAATTGGCGGCATCGTCGGCGACCAGCCACTCGAACCCCTCCGCCTCGCAGTCGCGGGCGTGCAACGCCGGCTTCTCCCGGTAGACGGTGTTGAGGTCGCGGACGAGGTTGCGGATGCCTTCGTGGCTGCGCGCGTTGCGCAGGTCCCAGTCGAGCGCGCGGGCTTCCGACCACTCGCGGCGCTGTGCGAATTCCTGCCCCATGAAGAGCAGTTTCTTGCCCGGATAGCCCCACATGAACGTGTAATAGGCGCGCAGATTGGCGAATTGCTGCCAGTCGTCGCCGGGCATCTTGGTCAGCAGCGAGCCCTTGCCGTGGACGACCTCGTCGTGGCTGAGCGGCAGGACGAAATTCTCGCTGAACGCATAGACGAGGCCGAAATTGATCTCGCCGTGGTGGTGCTTCCGGTGCAGCGGATCGCGCGCCATGTACTGGAGCGTATCGTGCATGAAGCCCATGTTCCACTTGAACCCGAACCCCAAACCGCCGCTCTTGCCGTCGTCGCCAACCGGTGCGGAGACGCCCGGCCATGAGGTCGATTCCTCGGCGATTGTGAAGACGCCTGGGTGCTGGCCGTAGATTTCGCGGTTCATGTCGCGGAGGAACGCGACGGCCTCCCAGTTCTCGCGGCCGCCGTCTTTGTTTGGGATCCATTCGCCGGCCTTGCGCGAATAATCGCGGTAGAGCATCGATGCGACCGCATCCACGCGCAGGCCGTCGATGTGATAGCGCTCGGCCCAGAACAGCGCGTTGTTGACGAGGAACGACGTCACTTCGCGCCGCCCGAAATTGTAGATCGCGGTGTTCCAGTCGGGGTGGAAGCCGAGCCGCGGATCCTCGTGTTCATACAGCGCGGTGCCGTCGAACTCCGCCAGCCCGAATGCGTCGGTCGGAAAATGCGCGGGCACCCAGTCGAGCAGCACGCCGATCCCGGCGAGATGTGCGCCATCGACGAACCGCGCAAAGCCATCGACATCGCCGAAGCGGGCGGACGGCGCGTAGAGACCGGTGGTCTGGTAGCCCCAGCTCGGGTCGTAGGGGTGTTCGCTGATCGGCAGGAATTCGATGTGCGTGAAGCCCATCTCGACCACGTACGGGATCAGGCGGTCGGCGAGGGCGTCCCAGGTCAGGAACCAGCCATCGGCGTCACGGTCCCATGATCCGGCGTGGACCTCATAGATGCTGATCGGCACGCGGCGGGGATCGACCGAGGCCCAATGTTTCCGATGATCGGTGTCGGCCCAATCGTGCGCGAGTTTTCGCGTGATCGAGGCGTTGGCGGGGCGGAGTTCGCTGGCGAAGGCGAACGGGTCGGCCTTAAGCGGTTGTAGCTGGCCGTCGGGGCCGACGATCTCGAACTTGTAGGCGCGGTATTCGGCGATATCGGGAATGAAGATCTCCCACACGCCGACGTCGCCGCGCTTGCGCATCGCGTGGCGGCGGCCGTCCCAGTCGTTGAAGTCGCCGACCACGGACACGCGCTGCGCGTTGGGGGCCCAGAGCGCGAAGTGGACGCCGTGTGCGCCCTCGTGCTCGATGAGGTGCGCGCCCATCTTGTCGTGGAGACGGCGGTGCGTGCCCTCCGCCATCAGCAAGTCGTCGATCGGGCCGAGTACGGGACCGAAGCTATAGGGGTCGGTGACCCACCACGACGTGTCGCCCGCCTTGGCGTGGTATTTCACCGGCTGTTGCGTGCCGTCGATCGGACCCTCGAACAGGCCGCGATCGTCGATGCGGGGGAGGGTGCCGAGCGCGGTGCCGTCGAGTGCGTGCGCCTCCGCCGTGTCCGCGCCGGGCAACCAGACGCGTGCGAACACGCCGGTCGGGCCGCTGTGGACGCCGAGCAGCGAGAACGGATCGTCGTGACGCCCTTCCAGCAGGGCAACGATGGCGCCTTCGGGTGGCTTCACATCACCGTCCAGATCTCGCTCGCATATTCGCGGATCGTGCGGTCGGACGAGAACCAGCCGACGCGCGCGACGTTGCGGACGGTCGAGGCGACCCACGCGTCGCGGTCGTTCCAGCGGGTGTCGACCGCGCACTGGGCGGTGGCATAGCTGTCGAAATCGGCGGCGAGCATGAACCAATCGCCCTCGTACAGCCCGCCCATCAAGCCGGCGTAGCGCGTCTTGTCGTCGGGCGAGAACACGCCGGACGCGATCGCCGACACCGCCTGGCGCAGTTCATTCGAGCCATCGATGACGGTGCGCGGATCGTAGCCGTTCGCGCGCTTCGCCTCGACCTCGTCCGCGGTCATGCCGAAGATGAAGATGTTATCGTCGCCGACACGATCCTTGATCTCGATATTGGCGCCGTCGAGCGTGCCGATCGTCAGCGCGCCGTTCATCGCGAACTTCATGTTGCCGGTGCCCGATGCCTCGAGCCCGGCGGTCGAGATCTGTTCGCTGAGATCGGCGGCGGGGATAATCTTCTCCGCCAGCGACACGTTGTAATTGGGCAGGAATGCGACCTTGAGCAGGCCACCGACCGACGGGTCCGCGTTGATCCGGCGGGCTACGTCGTTCGCCAGTTTGATGACAAGCTTCGCGTTGTGATAGCTCGACGCCGCCTTGCCCGCGAACAGCTTCACGCGGGGCGTCCAGTCGCGTTCGGGGTGGCTGCGGATCTGGTCGTAGAGCGCGACCGTCTCGATGATGTTGAGCAACTGGCGCTTATACTCGTGGATGCGCTTGATCTGGACGTCGAACATCGCGTCGGGATCGACGCGGAGCCCCATGCTCTCCTTGATGTGATTAGCCAGTGCCACCTTGTTCGAACGCTTCACGCTCGCAAAGCGCTCCCTGAAACCGGAATCATCCGCGAAAACATCCAGATCGACGAGCTTTTCGGCGTCGTCGAGGAAGCCGTCGCCGATCGCATCGCGGATCAGCGCGGTGAGGCCGGGGTTGCACTGCTGGAGCCAGCGACGCGGCGTGATGCCGTTGGTCTTGTTGTTGATCCGCGTCGGGTAGAGCTTGTGGAGATCGGCGAAGACCGTCTTCTTCATCAGTTGCGTGTGCAGCGCGGCGACGCCGTTGACGCTGTGCGAGCCCGCAAAGGCGAGGTTCGCCATCCGCACGCGCCGCTCTCCGCCTTCTTCGATCAGGCTGATCGCAGCGATCGCGCGGTCGTCGATGCCGTCTGTTCCGCGCGCCTCACGCAGCAGCTTGGCGTTGATCGCGTAGACGATCTGCATGTGCCGCGGCAGCAGGCGTTCGAACAGCGGCAGCGGCCAGCTTTCCAGCGCCTCGGGCAACAGCGTGTGATTGGTATAGCCGAAGGTGGCACGCGTGATCTTCCACGCCTCGTCGAACGCGAATTCGTGATGATCGATCAGCAGCCGCATGAGTTCGGCGACCGATACCGCGGGGTGGGTGTCGTTGAGCTGGATGGCGGCCTTGTCGGGCAGCGTGCGGATATCGCCGAAATACTGGATATGGCGGCGGACGATGTCCTGGATCGACGCGGACGAGAAGAAATACTCCTGGCGCAGGCGTAGTTCCTGGCCGGCGGCGGTGGAGTCGTTGGGGTAGAGGACGCGGGTCAGCGTTTCGGCGCGCGTCTGATCGGCAAGCGCGCCCGAGAAATCGCCGGCGTTGAAGCGGTCGAGCTTGATCGGGTCGAACGCGCGGGCGGTCCAGAGGCGGAGCGTGTTGACGTGCTTGCCGCGCCAGCCGACGACGGGGGTGTCGACTGCGGTGGCCTCGACCGCCTCGGAGGGGCTCCAGTGAACCTGACCGTTATCTGCCACGGTGACTTCACCGCCGAAGCCGACGAAATAGGCGCTCTCGCGGCGTTCGAACTCCCAGGGGTTGCCGTGCGCGAGCCAGTTCTCGGGCATCTCGACCTGCCAGCCATCGTCGATCCGCTGGCGGAACATGCCGTTCACATAGCGGATGCCGTAGCCATAGGCGGGCAGCGCGAGGCTCGCCATGCTCTCCATGAAGCAGGCGGCGAGCCGACCGAGGCCGCCGTTGCCGAGCGCCGCGTCGGGCTCGATCTCTTCCACCTCGGCGAGGTCGACGCCGTGCAGCTTCAGCGCCTGCGTGACCTCGTCGTTGCGCAGCAAATTGGTCACCGCGTCGCGCAGCAGCCGGCCGATCAGGAATTCGAGGCTGAGATAATAGACGCGCTTGGCGCCCGCTGCGTGCGCCGCCTTGGTCGAGGCCATCCAGCGTTCGACGATGTCGTTGCGGACGGTCAGGATCGTCGCGGCGAGCCAGTCATGTGGCCTAGCGGCCTGCGCATCCTTGCCGATGCGGTGGACGAGCGTGTCTAGGATCGATTCGGCGAGATCTTGGGCGGGCTGCTGTACGGCGGGGTCTGAGGTCACGCGGCTTCCGAAATCGTTACGGTCGCCACGATCCTAACCGCCCGCGAGCCGATGTCACGCGGACTTCCTTCCCGTCGTGGAAAAGAAGATTGCCGATCAATGTTTTACGTTTGGGGCTTTGATTTGGGAGGACCCATCGCCGCGCTGGGGCGGTGGTGGACAGGGTAGGGTTCGAACCTACGTAGGAGAAACTCCGGCAGATTTACAGTCTGCTGCCTTTAACCACTCGGCCACCTGTCCAGGCCGCTTTTGCGAGCGCCGCTTTTGCAAGCGCCGCTCTTTCAAGCGAGGCGGCTCAATGGCGAAGCGCGCTCGGTGTGTCAACGCAGGTTTTGCGAAGTTTCGTGGTTCATAGTTGCCGCGGGCGCGGAATGCCGACAAGGACGCCGCATACACAGACACGATAGAGAGCGAATATGGCACGCAAGGGACACAGGCCGAGCAAGGCACCGGCAGGCCGCCCCGCTTCTGGGGCAAGCATGCGGTGGGCGCGGCGCTCGCCAATCCGGAGCGCACGGTGCGCAAAATCCTCGGCACGCGTGAGGCGCTGGCCGGGTTCGACCTGCCGGCCGACGTGCCGGTGACCTTTGCCGAGGCGATGGATCTGGCGCGGCTGGTGCCGGGCGATGCACCGCACCAGGGCGTGGTGATCGAGGTGGAGCCGCTCGAGGACATGTGGCTCGCCGACCTGCTCGAGCACGGCAAGGACGACAACCGGCCGCTGGTGATCCTCGACGGGGTGACCGATCCGCACAACGTCGGCGCGATCCTGCGCTCGGCGGCGGCGTTCGATGCGCTGGGGATCATCACGCCGGATCGGAATGCGCCGCCGGAGTCGGGGACGATCGCGCGGGCGGCATCTGGGGCGCTTGAGAGCGTGCCTTGGATCCGGGTGGTGAACCTGGCGCGCGCTCTGGAAGAGATTGCGGCGGCGGGGTTCTGGCGGATCGGGCTGACGGGCCATGCGACGCAGACGCTGTCGGAAGCGATGGGCACGCAGCGGATCGCGATCGTGCTCGGCGCCGAGGGCGAGGGCATGCGGCAGAATACCGAGCAGCATTGCGACGAGCTGGCGAAACTGCCGATCTCGGAGAAGGTGGAGAGCCTCAACGTGTCGAACGCCGCGGCGATCGCGTTGTACGCCATCACCACGCGGTAAAATCACTCCCTCGCCCCTACGGGGAGAGGGAAGGGGCCCGCCGCGCTTGCGGTGGGAAGGGAGAGGGGATTGAGGCTCGGGACTTGGATCCCAACAGCCCCTCTCCCTTCCGTCACCTGCGGCTCCTCCCTCCCTCTCCCCGTAGGGGCGAGGGACTCGGAAAATCAGTCCTCCGCTGCGATCTTTACCTTCAGGCCATCGAGTCCTTCGGTCAGTTCGATCTGGCACGACAGCCGCGAAAACTCATCCCGATCACTCGTCGAATCGAGCAAATCGTCCTCGTCCGGCCCCATCGGCTTCAGTTTGGCCGCAAAGTCCGGGTCGACATGGACGTGGCAGGTGGCGCACGAGCAGCAGCCGCCGCACAGCGCCAGGATCTCGTCGATCCCGGCGTCGCGAATGACTTCCATCACCGAAAGGCCCGCCTCGCCGATGATCTCGCGTTCTTCCCCTTCGCGCGTCACGACGATAAGCTTGGGCATGTCATTCTCCGAAAAATCTTCGTGCGTTCATGCCGTTGCGCGAGCCAGGGATCAAGCATCATGGGCCTGAGCGCAGAGCAACTTGAAACCGCGATGGCGGCGTTGTGCGAAATCGAGCCGGCTTTTGCGGTCGCGGTCGGCAATGCGGGCCACCCCGCACCGCGGATCAGCGAGCGCGGCTTTGCGACGTTGTTGCGGACGATCGTCGGGCAACAGGTGAGCGTCGCCTCGGCGGAAGCGGTGTGGAACAAGCTCGACGCGGTGGTCGGCGGCGCAGGCGATCCGGCCAAGATCGCGGCCGCCAGCGACGAGTTGCTGAAGAGCGCCGGACTGTCGCGTCAGAAGCTCGGCTATGCCCGCAGCCTTGCCGACGAGGTGACGAGTGGGCGGCTCGACCTGACGAACCTGCCCGAGGACGACGAGGAGGCGATCGCCGCACTGGTCCGCGTGAAAGGCATCGGCCGCTGGTCCGCGGAAATCTATCTGCTGTTCGCGGAAGGGCGGGCCGACATCTGGCCGGCGGGTGACCTCGCGATTCAGATCGAGGTCGGGCGTATTTTGGGCCACGAAACCCGTCCGAGCGAGAAACTGACGCGCGAAGTGGCGGAAGCCTGGCGCCCGCACCGCGGCGCAGCGGCGATCTTCGCTTGGCATCATTACCAGGCGGATATGAAGGTGATCTGAGACGGCAATTTAGACCCTCCCCTGCAAGGGGAGGTGGCAGTCCGCAGGACTGACGGAGGGGTGACACCCTCCGATAGGGCGGATACCCCTCCGTCTGGCAAGCGCCAGCCACCTCCCCTTGCAGGGGAGGGCTGATTGAGTGGGTCACACCCTGCTTGTCCGACCCGCCCCCTTCCGGCAAAGCACCCCCGATGTCAGCCCCCAATCTCCCCGCGTCCGACTTCGCCAACTCGCTCGCCGAGAGTCACCGCACCGTCGTCGTCCCCGAAGGCGCGTCGTTCTGGCGGCGGCTGTTCGCGTTCGTGGGGCCGGGGTATCTCGTCGCGGTCGGCTATATGGACCCCGGCAACTGGGCGACCGACATCGCCGGCGGCTCCGCATTCGGCTACACGTTGCTGTCGGTCGTGCTGCTGTCGAACCTGATGGCGATGGTGCTGCAAGCCCTCTCCGCGCGCCTCGGCATCGTCGCCGGGCTCGACCTCGCCCAAGCCTGTCGCGCGCATTATTCGAAGCCGGTTTCGGTCGCGCTCTGGTTCCTGTGCGAGATCGCGATCATCGCCTGCGATCTCGCCGAGGTACTCGGCACCGCGATCGCGCTGAAGCTGCTGTTCGGGCTGCCACTCGTCTACGGCGTCGTGCTCACCGCGCTCGACGTGTTCCTGATCCTCGCGCTGCAACGCTTCGGGTTCCGCAAGCTGGAGGCGTTCGTCGTCGCGCTGCTCGTGATCATCGCTGGCTGCTTCATCTTCGAGCTGTTCCTGGCGCGGCCCGAATGGGCGGGCGTGCTCGGAGGTCTCGTCCCGACGACGCAGATCGTCACCAACCCGGCAATGCTCTACATCGCGATCGGCATCCTCGGCGCGACCGTGATGCCGCACAACCTGTACCTCCATTCGTCGATCGTCCAGACCCGCGCGTTCGCCAAGGACGCCGCGGGCAAGCGTGATGCGATCACGATGGCGACGATCGACGGCACGGTCGCGCTCGGCCTCGCCTTCTTCATCAACGCGGCGATCCTGATCCTCGCGGCGGCGACCTTCCACGTCGCCGGCCGCACCGACGTCGCCGAGATCGATCAGGCGTACCAACTGCTCGCTCCGATGCTGGGGATGGGTGCGGCGAGCGTGTTGTTCGCGGTCGCGCTGCTGGCGTCGGGACAAAACTCGACGGTGACGGGCACGCTTGCCGGCCAGATCGTGATGGAGGGCTTTCTCAACCTGCGCATGCCGGTCTGGGCGCGGCGGCTGGTAACACGGGCGCTCGCGATCGTCCCCGCGGTGTTCGTGGTCGGTGCGTCGGGCGATGCGGGCGCAACAAAGCTGCTGGTGCTCAGCCAGGTCGTGCTCAGCCTGCAGCTGCCGTTCGCGGTCGTACCGCTCGTCAAGTTCACGGGCGACCGCACGATCATGGGCGACCTGGTCAGCCCGGCGTGGCTGAAGATCCTCGCCTGGGTGATCGCCGCGGTGATCATCGGGCTGAACGGCACGCTGCTCTACGGGATGCTCTAGGCGACCGGCGCACCAGCATTGGGCAGGGCGGCGTCATCGGCCTTGGGTTTCTTGGCGAACAGCGCGCGGTCGGCGGGGCCGAACGCGTATTTCCACAGGATGTAGAGATAGGTCGCGGCGATCGCGGGTTCGCCGATCGCGAGTTCGACCCATTCGTAGCGCTTGGGGAGTGCGGTGAACCCGGCCCCGACGACGATGGCGGCGAGCGCGGCCCACACCAGCGGCCAGCGCCATGGCGACACGTTCGCGCCGAGCAGGTGACCGAGCAGCTTCGACTTGATAATCGACGTGAGGCCGACCGACAGCATCAGCGCGATAGCCGGGCCGGCCGCCTGGTAATTGACGGGATACCCCAGCGCCCGGATCGTGAAGATCAGGGCAAAGCTCAGACCGACCTGGAACGCGAGCATCGCCGCGGAGATCATCAGGTTGCGGTGGCGGGCGATGTAGACGAGCGCGGATTCGCTGACCGCGCCGGTCGAGGCGAGCACTTCGGCGGTCAGCAGGAACGCGAGCGCGGCGGTGCCGGCGACGAACTGCGGGCCGACCACGCCCATCACCGCTTCGCCGGGGATCGACCCCATCAGCGCGAGCCCGCCTTGCGCCGCCATGATCCAGAACGCGACCTGGCGGACCTGGTTGGCGATCGCGGCGCGGTCGTTGATCGCGAGGCTGTGGGTGATGACGGGGCCGAGGATCGGGTCGAAGCTCGTCTTGAGCTTCTGCGGCAGGCTCGCGACCTGTTGTGCCATGTAATAGATGCCGACGACCTTGGGCTCGAACATCACGCCGAGGATGAAGCGGTCGACGTTGCGGCTGCCCCATTCGAGGATGTCGGCGCCGGCGAGCGGCACGTTGGCGCGCGCGAGCGCGTAGAGCGGGCGGAGATGTGGCGACCAGCCGCGGGGCACGCCGTAGCTGCGGAGGAACGGCACGAGGCTGGCGATCAGCGCCGCGGTCATCGACGCGACGTAGCTGAGCACGAGGCCGTCGCGGATCGTGAAATAGGAGAATGCCCAGGCGGCGATCGAGATTGTCCACGGTTCGACCACCGCGCGGGCGGTGACGGCGGCCTTGACGTTGAGCCTGTACGCCAGGGCTGCGAGGCTGACGTCGGACCAGGCGATCGCGACGATGATCAGCGGCAGGAACCGGTCGAGCCCGGTGATCGCGCTGTTCGGATACATAATCTGTGGGAAGGTGCAGAGGACTGCGCTGGCGATGAGGGAGGCGACGAACGCGACCGCCATCGCGTCCCAGACGACGCACGCGTGCGGGCGATCCGCGCTGCTGAGCGCCTGCGCGAGACCGCGTTTCAGGCCGAGCGTGGCGAGCAACGCGGCGAGTTCGACCACCACGACGGCGATCGCGAAGCGGCCGACGAGGTCAGGGCCGTAGATGCGGCCGGCGATGAACAGGAACGGGATGCGCGCGGCGAGGCGGAGGACGAAGCCGGCGATGTTGGTGCGACCGCCCTTGGCGAGCGTGTCGATGTCCTGCGTGGCCTCGGTCACTGCCAATAGCCTCCGTCACCCCGGACTGGTTCCGGGGTCCACGGTTCCGCGCACTCATAGGCCGGCGAGTACGCGGCACGGTGGATGCCGGAACAAGCCCGGCATGACGGGGGCTGGCTCAATGTGCTGCGCCCCAGCTCAGGCCGGTGCCAATTTCGATGCCCAGCGGCACGTCTAGCGTCACCGCGGGTTGCGCGGCGTTGGCCATCACGCGTTCGATCACGGGCTTGGCTGCCTCCACGTCACCTTCGGGTAGCTCGAACACGAGTTCATCATGGACCTGAAGGAGCATGCGGACATTGGGCAGACCCGCTTCGAGCAACGCCGGCCCCATGCGCACCATCGCGCGCTTGATGATGTCGGCGCTCGTCCCCTGGATCGGCGCGTTGATCGCCGCGCGCTCGGCGCCCTGCCGCTCGTGCTGGATCTTCGAACGGATGCGGGGGAAGTGCGTTTTGCGCCCGAACAACGTGGTCGTGTAGCCGCTCGCGCGCACGCTCTCGGTCGTCTCGACGATGTAGTTCGAGATGCCGGGGAAGCGGTCGAAATAGCGGTCGATCATCGCTTGAGCCTCGTCCGCCGAAACGTCCAAACGCCCGGCGAGGCCCCAGCGCGAGATGCCGTAGAGGATCGCGAAGTTGATCGTCTTCGCGCGGCCGCGGGTGTCGCGGTTGACCTCGCCGAACAGCTCCTTTGCGGTGAGGCTGTGGATGTCGTCGCCATTCGCGAACGCGGCCTTCAGCGCCGGGACGTTGGCCATGTGCGCGGCCAGCCGCAGCTCGATCTGCGAGTAATCGGCGGCGAGGATGAGGTTACCGGGCTCGGCCACGAACGCGTCGCGGATCTGGCGGCCGATCTCGGTGCGGATCGGGATGTTCTGGAGATTGGGATCGGTCGACGACAGGCGGCCGGTCTGCGCGCCGGTCAGCGAGTAGGACGTGTGGACGCGGCCCGTCGCCGGGTTGATCTGCGCCTGCAACGCGTCGGTGTAGGTCGATTTCAGCTTCGACAACTGGCGCCAGTCGAGCACCTTCCGGGCGATCACCGCGCCGGGCGAGATCCTTGTCGGCGGCGATCCGTTCGAGTTCCGTCACGTCGGTCGAATAGACGCCGGACTTGCCCTTCCGCCCGCCCTTGATGCCCATCTTCTCGAACAGCACGTCGCCCAATTGCTTGGGGCTGCCGATCGTGAACGGCGCGCCGGCGAGCGCGTGAATTTCGGTTTCGAGGCTCGCCATCTGACCGGCGAACTCGGTCGAGAGCTTCGACAGTTTGGCGGCGTCGACCTTGATCCCGTGCAGTTCCATCTGCGCGATGACGGGGACGAGTGGGCGGTCGACCATCTCGTACACCCGCGTCGAGCCCTCCGCGGGGAGGCGGCGCTTGAACCGGCGCCAGAGACGGAGTGTTACGTCGGCGTCCTCGGCGGCGTAGCGGGTCGCGGCCTTAAGATCGATCTCGTTGAAGGTCCGCTGCGTCTTGCCGGTGCCGACGACGTCCTTGAACGCGATGCAGCTGTGCGAGAGGTGCGTGGCGGCGAGTTCGTCCATGCCGTGGCCGTGCAGCCCGGCATCGAGATCAAAGCTCATCACGATCGTGTCGTCGAACGGCGCGATCTGCACGCCGCCGGTCGACGCATAGGCGCGGCCGAGCACGATCATGTCGTATTTGAGGTTGTGGCCGATCTTCAGGACGCTCGGATCCTCCAGCAACGGCTTCAGTTTCGCGAGCACGAGCGCGCGATCGAGCTGGACCGGGTTTTCCGCGAGCAAATCGGTGCCGCCATGCGCGATAGGTACGTAGCAGGCGAGGTTCGGATGCAGCGCCATGCTCACCCCGACCAGATCCGCGCGCGTCGCGTCGATGCCGGTGGTCTCGGTGTCGATCGCGACCCAGCCCTGATGCTTGGCAATCGTTATCCAGCGATCGAGCGCGGCTTCGTCGACGACCGTTTCATAGTCGTCGTGTTTACACGGTTCGTCCTCGTCCATGTCCGCGACGACGGTCGACTCTTCGACCGGGGCCTCGGCGACCGCGGAGAGCTTGGCGATCAGCGACTTGAAGCCGTGATGTTCGAGGAACGCACGCAAGGGGGCGTCGGGGATGCCCTTGAGTTCGAGATCCTCCAGCGGTTCGGGCAGCGCGACGTCGCATTTAAGCGTGACGAGCACCTTCGACAGGCGCGCCATTTCGGCATGCTCGATCAGATTGTCGCGCAGCTTGCCCTTCTTCATACCGTCGGCAGCCGCCAGCACGGCTTCGAGATCGCCGTGTTCGAGGATCAGCTTCGCCGCGGTTTTGGGACCGACGCCGGGGACGCCGGGGACGTTGTCGACGCTGTCGCCCATCAGCGCGAGCACGTCGCCGAGCTGCGCGGGCGAGACGCCGTGGAATTTCTCCGCGACATGCTCCGCGCCGAGCCGGCGGTTGTTCATCGTGTCGTACATGTCGAGGCCGGGCTCGATCAGCTGCATCAGGTCCTTGTCGGAACTGACGATCGTGACTTCCCAGCCCTGGGCTAGCGCGGCTTTCGAGTAGCACGCGATGATGTCGTCGGCTTCGAGGCCCTCGGTCTCGATGCACGGCAGCGAGAAGGCGCGCGTGGCGTCGCGGATCATCGGGAACTGGGGGACGAGATCCTCGGGCGGCGGCGGACGCTGCGCCTTGTACTTGTCGTAGAGATCGTTGCGGAAGGTCTTCGACGACTTGTCGAGGATGACCGCCATGTGGGTCGGGCCGTCGGCTGCGTGGACCTCGTCTGCGAGCTTCCACAGCATCGTCGTGTAGCCGTACACCGCGCCGACCGGCTCGCCATGCTTGTTGGTGAGCGGCGGCAGCCGGTGATAGGCGCGGAAGATATAGCCGGAGCCGTCGACGAGATAGAGATGGGGCATCGCGCGCGGTCTAGCGGATGCTGGGGCGGGCTCCAATGGCGGAAGCGTGGTTGTTGGGTATCAGGTGGGGAGAAAAGCGGTGGGGGGATGGGGGCGCGTCACTGTCCCGAGAGAGGGACCACCCCGGCGAAGGGCGGGGCCCAATTGGGAAACGGCGATAACAGAGCGGTGCGTGTCGTTACGACCACCTTTCCAACTGGGCCCCGGCCTTCGCCGGGGTGGTGCAGTGGTCAGTGCCAGCGCTTCCTTGTTCTCCCGCGAAGGCGGGAGCCCAGTCTGGATCCCCGCCTTCGCGGGGAAACATGCTGCCTACTTCTTGATCAGCCCGATCTCGACCAGCCGCTCGTACAGATAATCATGCGCCGTGATCGGGGTCGGATAGCGGTTCGCGTTGTCCGGCGTGATCGTGCCGGGCAGCGTCTCGATCAGGAAATCCGGCGCGGGATGCAGGAAGAACGGCATCGAATAGCGTGAGTGACCGCGGCGCTCGGGGGGCGGGTTGACGACGCGGTGGGTGGTCGAGGGGAGCACGTTGTTGGTCAGGCGCTGAAGCATGTCGCCGACGTTGACGACCATCGCGCCCTCGGGCGGTTTGATCGACAGCCAGCGGCCGTTGGCGCGATCGAACAGTTCGAGGCCGGCTTCCTCGGCGCCGAGCAGCAGCGTGATGAGGTTGATGTCCTCATGCGCGCCGGCGCGGACGCCTTCGGCATCGGCGGGGATCGGCGGGTAATGCAGCAAACGAAGGATGCTGTTGCCGTCCTTCACCGCCGGGTCGAACCAGTCGGGATTGAGCTTCAGGTGGCGCGCGATCGCGGACAGGAGCTTGTCGCCGGCGCGGTCGAATGCGGCGAAGAGTTCGAGGAAGACCGGCTTGAAACCCTCGGGGCGGGTCGGCCAGACGTTCGGTGCCATCGTGTCCGCATAGCGGTGCCCCTCGGGGAGTTCGCGGCCGACGTGCCAGAATTCCTTGAGGTCGACGACCTTGGCGTCCTTGGCGATCTCGGTCTTGAACGGCGTGTAGCCGCGCGCGCCGCCGCCGCCGGGGATGTGATAGCCGCGCTTCTCGTCCTCGGGGAGATCGAACAGAAGTTTCGTTTCGGCCCAGGCGCGCTCGATCAGGTCGGCGGGGATGCCGTGGTCGGCGACGATCGCGAAGCCGAACCGCTCGAACGATTCGCCGAACGCGGCGGCGAAGCCATCGGGGTCGGTGTCCTGCGTAGCGAGGCTGAGCGTCGGGACCTGGGCGGCGGGGGTATCGAGCATGGGGTTCGTGTCCGGATTGGGGGACGCCCGATATAGGGGATTGGCGAGGCGGTGCCAAATGCCTGGGTTAGGGTGAGTTTACATTTTGAACGATCCTCCCCCTGGCTGGGGAGGATTGAAGCCTCAGCCGCTGATGACGATCGTGCCGGTCGCCTTGTCCTTGCCATCGGGGGCGAGTTCGAGGCGGAAGGGTTTGTTTTCGTCGGTCGTGCCGATCAGGTTCGCGCCTTCCGGGTGCACCTGATAGCCGACCTTGCCGAGCCGTGCGGCGAACCAGTCGCGGACGATCGTCGGGGTGGCGGGGCTGGCGAACGCCACGCGCAACCCGCCGGCCTTGTCGTCGCCGACGATGTTGAGCGTCTTGATCGACGAGCCCGGATATAGCCGCACGCCGTTGAGATCGAAATTGCCGGTGTCGATCTTGATCTTCGGCAGCTTCACCGAGCCCTGGAAGCCGGGGACGTCGATCTTCATCTCGCCGGTCTCGCCATTGATCGCGCCGAGGACGTTGCCGCCGTCGGCGTTGATCGAGACCGACGCGCCTTCGTTCGAGCGATCGCAGGCGGACAGTGCGAGCGCGCCGGCAAGGCTGACGGTGGCGAGCAGGAGCGGGCGGATCATGGCTTTCTCCGATGTGTATTGGTATGATAATACAGATAGGAGGCATCAACGTATCGCGCAATCATCGCCGAACCGCGCCGGTTAGCGGGTTTCGCAAGACCGGCCGAGCGGGTAAAGGCGCAGGCATCATGCAGACCCAGGATCCCCAATCCGACGCGCCAGCGATGCGCGGCGCGCCGATCGGTTTCGTCGAGTTCGTCGCGCTCGTCGCCTCGCTGATGTCGCTCACCGCGCTCGGCATCGACTCGATGCTGCCCGCGCTGCCGGCGATCGGCGACTCGCTCGGCGTCGCGACGGAGAACGGGCGGCAGTTCGTGGTGACCGCGTTCGTGATCGGCTTCGGCGTCGCGCAGCTCGTCCACGGGCCGCTCGCGGATCGGTTCGGGCGGCGAACCGTGCTGCTCTGGTCGCTCGTCCTGTACATCATTGCCAACGTCGCCTGCGCGACCGCGGGGAGTTTCACGCTGTTGCTGGCCGCACGCGCATTCGGCGGTGCGGTGATTGCCGCCGCGCGGGTCGCGACGATCGCGCTGGTCCGTGACTGCTATCACGGGCGGGCGATGGCACGGGTGATGTCGATTGCGTTCATGGTGTTCATGATCGTGCCGATCCTGGCGCCGACGTTCGGCTGGACGGTGCTCCAGTTCGGCGACTGGCGCGCGATCTTCTGGACCGTGGCGGTGCTGACGCTGGGCGTGCTGGTGTGGTTCTATCTGCGGATGCCCGAGACGCTGGCGCCCGAGAATGTCCTGCCTATTACCCCCCGCCGCATCCTGAGCGACTGGCGGCAGACGGTCGCCGATCGTAATTCGCTTGGCTATACGCTCGCGTCGACCGCGTTGATGGGCGCGCTGTACGGGTATCTCAATTCGATCCAGCAGATCATGGCGGACGTGTTCCACAAGCCGACTTTGCTGGCGCTGATCTTCGCGACGACGTCGGTGACGATGGCGGCGTGCAATTTGCTCAACTCGCGGATCGTGATGCGGCTGGGGACGCGGTTGATCAGCCACGGCGCGTTGTCGGTGTTGATCCTGGTGTCGCTGGTGCATCTGTTCGCGATTGAGATCGGGTTCGAGACGTTGGTCAGTTTCGCGATCTTCCAGGCGCTGACGCTCGGCTGTTTCGGGCTGGCGACGTCGAACTTCTCGGCGATGGCGATGGAGAATATGGGGCGGATCGCGGGCACCGCATCGAGCGTGCAGGGATTCCTGAGCGTGACGATCGGCGCGGTGATCGGCGCGCTGATCGGGCAAGCGTTCAATGGCACGACGGTGCCGCTGGTCGCCGGGTTCCTGGTTGCCGGTCTCGCCGCGCTGTTCGCCATCCTGATCACCGAGCGGGGGCGCCTGTTCCGCCCTGCGTCGACGGCGCCGTTGCGCGCTTGAAGGAACCACCGCGCACGTCCACCGTTCGCATCCGGTAGGCCTGCATCATGCGGGCGTCCTGAACGAGGGAGTGTGACGATGGGCGGACATCAGGTGCCGAGTGCCGGTTCGGGCGACGACGGCTATGACGAAGAGGGTTATGACGAGAGCCAGCGCGCCGAGATCCTCGAGGCGACGCGCAGTGGCCCGACCGATGGCGTCATCCTGACCGATCTCGATCCGGACCTTGGCGAGGACGACATCGACGACGAGTCGATCGACGAGACCAAGATGGACTCCGAAGAGGTCGGCGAGAGCGATGCCTCGGTCACGATGGACGAAGACGACATGGACGAGGACGACGTCCAGGACGAGCTCGACGATGGCAGCATCGACGACGACGAGGACCTAAAGGATGCCGACGACGTCGCGCTGAAGCCCTAACCCACGAAACCCTGAACGACCCGCGACGCGCCAACGATCGGCGCGTCGCCGCTAACCGGTGGCGTTGGCGAGGATCGCCAGGTCCCGCGCATCGAACGCAGCGCCCGTCGCATCGGTCTGCCCCTCCACGACATTGCTCGAAACCGCATTTCCGGCGGCTGGTTCCGGTGCGTCGCTGGCCACGTCATAGGCCGTCCACACGATACCGGCGGACCAGAACAGCGCCGCCCAGCGGCTGCGGAACAGACGTGAAAACCCCATCGATGCTGCATTGCACATCGATCGTCACCCACTGATAAACAGATAGCGTTAATGCCGGCACCCGCTGCTTTTTGCCGCTTTTCCGCTGTATTCCGGGTTAGTTCGCCGCGGCGAAGCCATGGTTCGTTCATGTAACTGACAGGAACCGTTGCTGTAACGCAACACAGGCGAACAGTTCCCCGGCAGTTCCCCGAATGTGACGTTTTTTGTGCAACCATGTGCCCGCCGGCCTGTTTCGACTTGCCTGGACCGAACCGACGCACCGTGCAGTCGGGGATCCACGCAACACTCGAGATAAGGTCACACGCATGCGTAAGCTTTCCCTGGCAATCGCCCTCGCCGCCGCAACGGTCGCAGTTCCCGCCTTCGCGCAGGACATGTCGGCACCGGCCCCCACCGACAACAGCGCACAGCCCGGCGAAGCAGCAGCTCCGGACGGCTCGAAGGCATTCGGCATCGAGCCGTACTTCGGCGTAATGGGTGGTTGGGAGCAGTTCGACAACGAGCGCGGCCACGGCATCCCGCAGGCGCTGAACGCCGACAACTCGCTCCGTCGTGGCTACAAGCCATCGGGCTCGCTGGTCCAGGGCGTGCTCGGCGTGAACGTGCCGCTCGGCCCGGTCTTCGTCGGCGCAGAAGGCAACGTGATCAAGGGCATCGATGGCAACATCGATTGGGAATACGGCGCAGCAGGCCGCTTCGGCTTCCGCGCTGGCGACAGCGGCCTGATCTACGGCAAGGTCGGCTACCAGTGGGTCAACTTCGACCATTTCTCGGCACGCTCGACCAACGGTGGCGACACCGGTCGTGACTACAGCGCGATCACCTACGGCATCGGCGCAGAAGTCGGTCCGCAGAGCATTGGCCTGAAGGGCATCACCGGCAACGCAGGCTTCCGCATCCGCGCCGAGGTCAACACCTTCGGCGACGCGCAGAGCTTCCGTCCGATGCTCGGTATCATCACGCACTTCTAAGCCTTTGCCTCGCAAGAGGTTCAAGCTGGACGCGTAACGGGGGCGGGGAGTGGCTAGGGCCATTTCCCGCCCTTCGTGTGTCCGGCGTTTCCAGTGGGTTGGCGAGTGAAGTATAGGAAGTGCAGACGCTCGCGCGATGATCGCGGGAGGGTGCGCAAGGCGCGTGGGGGCGGGGAGTGGCGGCACTTTCCGCCCTCTGCGTGTCCGGCGTTTCCAGCGTGTCGGGCGAGTGAAGTATAGGAAGTGTAGACGCTCGCACGATCGTCGCGGGAGGGCGGATGCCGGACGCACGGCGGGGTGCGTGCACGTCGCGCTGGACTGGGGTGGGGGCTGGCATGCGTCGAACTGGGCATGTCGGCCCCGTGTAGGACAGCGAAATCCGGCGCGTTCGCGAGCGGGTGCATTGCTGGTCCGATTCATCCAGGATCTGACATGCGCGATGTTCACGATGCGTTCGCCTCGTTTCCGACTCCGCTCGCCGCAAGACCGGGGCGCGCCAAGGTGACTTCCGCGCGCGCGCGCGTAGGCGCGAGCGATGATGGAGTATGTGTTTGATTTCATGCGGTTGCTCGGCGGCGACCGCGCTGGCGCCACGCGTGGTCGTGGGGGCTCGGCGCGGGGCACCAGGCCGGGAGTCCTGCTGCAGCTCCGCCTGGTGTTCTACGGCGTGCTGCTCGGGCTGATGATGCCGGTGATCCGCCAGATCGACTGGGCGGCGCTGGTGCCGCCGGGATTGAAGATCGAATGGCCGACCGGGTTCGGTATCGCCTGGCCTGCCGGGCATCTGCGCGTGCCGGGTGGCTGGGGTTGGGGCGCAGATGCGGCCAAGGCGGAGGCGTCGTCCGCGGCTGCCGGCGCCGCGACCAATGCCGGGGCCGCCACCGCCGCCACCGCCGCCACCGGAGCGCTCGCCACCGCGGCGGGTGTCGCCAGTGCGGCGACGACCGTGGCGGCGGCGGCGTCCGCGCTGTCGGGGGGCAAGGCGGTCTCCGCGCGCTTCACGATCTGCGGGCACGCCAAGCGGATCGACTGCATGGTCGACGGCGACACGTTCTGGATGGCGGGCACCAAGATCCGCATCGCCGACATCGACACGCCAGAGACCCACCCGCCGCGCTGCGCCCGCGAAGCGCGTCTGGGGCAGGCGGCGACGCTGAAGATGCAGGCGCTGCTCAACGCCGGCCCCTTCACGCTGACCCCGATCAAGCGCGACGTCGACCGCTACGGCCGCAAACTCCGCATCGTTGAGCGCGGCGGGGAGTCGCTGGGCGCGGTACTGGTCCGCCACGGACTCGCGCGGCGCTATGGCGGCGGCAAGCGCTCGCCTTGGTGTGGGTGGTCGTGAGTTGCCGCTGGTGGTGGTTCGCGCTGGGGTGTATCGCTGACCGGTGACGCGCGAAAACGCCTTGTTCGATACGAGCGATCCAGCCGCGGAGGCTGAGGCCGATGTGCGGGCCGACGCGGACGTGAGCAACGGGCGATTGATCAGCCACGATGCGGTCAAGCGCTGGCTATCGTCATGGGGTTCGACCGAACCTCTACCCCGACCTCGCGTCGGCGATTAGTTGCGCATCGTCTGGACGGACGATGCCGTCGCCAATCTAGAGGCGATCGTTACCTACGTCTCCGCGTTCAATCCCGTCGCTGCCAAGGCATTGGGTGTGCGGCTTATCGCGGTCGCAGACAGCCTAGCGATCTTTCCGGATCGAGGTCGCGACGTGGGCGACGGACGGCGTGAGCGGACGACGGTATGGCCGTATATTCTTCGCTATCGCGTGGTCGACGACTGCGTGATCATTTTGCGCGTCAGGCATGGTGCGCGAGATGAGGAGGGGGTAAATGATCGGCCCGACTAAGTCGGCGCAGAAGGCTCAGCGCGACTATGATGCATGGAAGCGGGCGAAGATCGAGCGCGGGATGGTACAAGCACGCGACCGATCAATGATGATCCCGATCGAACAGGTGTTGCGCGAACTGACCGTGTGAACATGGCGAAACGCTGCGCTTTGCGACGCAGTTTTTACTCCGCTTTTGCGGTTAGTTCGAGGCCGAGATCCTTGAGCTTTCGGATGACCGGGTCGAGTGAGATGTCGGGCCGGCGCTTTGGCGGTTCGGCTATACCGCGGGCCTTCGCTACGTCGGACAGCGTAGCGCCGATCAACGCCGGGTTGCCGTCCTCAAAGACCGCTTCGAGATAGACAAGGATCGCGGCGTCGCTGTCAAGGTGGTCGGTAGCGTTCCAACCAGTCGTTTCGACGTTCAACACCCTGCTATCCTCGGTACATCATCTATGGGCGATACCCAGCATTGCGCGCCATGCGGCCCAACACGCCTTTTACAGTAATATCTAGCTGCGACTTGTCTCGGTAATCTGCCGGACAAACATGGTCGGCTCTATCTTCCGCGATTAGATTGTAGACCTTGTCGGAATCCCGTCCCTTAAATCGAACTGGATCAAAAACGGCGATCGGCACACCGTGTTGGTAGCGGAGCATCTTCATGGCGGGAATATCGGTGTCGCCGTCACCTATGAAAATCATTCGTTCAAAGGGTATCGGGCGTTCGTTCATTGGTATCCAACGATTAACGGCCTTGTCGTCCGACTGGTTTAGCACACCCTTATTTATACGGAAAAGATACTGAGTTTTCCCGGTATAATTTACGGCAGCTGCCGGCCAAAGGGGTTTGCCATCCCGATAAGCATATTTCGACGCGAAAATATGTTTGAAGTGCTTCCTTATGGTTGTGCCCTCGATGATCTCATCAAGGCCAGAGCTTATGATATAATGCTCTACGTCTAAGCCTCTTAGCTTTCCGTACTCCGTAATGCGGGGGAACCAGTCGTCTACACCCGCAAAATACGGCAAGCAGGCGCCATGAGAAGCAAGGCGCTCCTTTGACATATGGTCACCTTCCTTTTGTTGAAGAAGGTGCATGTATGTCAAAATCTCGTCGCCATCGATCTCTCGATTGAGCGCCTTCACTTCTTGCCAGAAGATGTCCGCGTCGGCGTATCCCATTTCCGGCAACAGGTTGTGTTGCTGCATCGAGCCTGGCGACAATGTGCCGTCAAAATCGTACACGATCGCGGTCTCGATGCAGCAGGCCGGTCATTCAGCCGCAACCGAGTCGCTGAACATGTCCCGAACTTCGCTCAGGTCGACATTCGCAATCGGACCCTTTTTCGCGGTCTGGCGCTTGTCGAACGAGTCCCAGACGTCGTTCCACTGGCCCTTGGTCGCTGCCTTCGAATATTCGGTGGCGCGCTGTTCGAAGAAGTTGGCGTGCTCGACGCCGTTGAGCATCGGCGCGAGCCAGGGCAGCGGGTGCTCGTCGATCATGTAGATCGGCTTCAGGCCGAGCTGCGTCATGCGCCAGTCGGCGATGAAGCGGATGTACTTCTTGATCTCCTTGGGGGTCATGCCGTTGACCGGGCCCATCTCGAAGGCGAGGTCGATGAAATTGTCCTCGAGGCGGATCGTCGTCTGGCAGACGTCGGCAATGTCGTCTTTCACCGCCTTGGTCAGGCACTGGCGCTCCTGACAGAAGGTGTGGAACATCTTGATGATGCCCTCGCAGTGGAGGCTCTCGTCGCGGATCGACCAGGTGACGATCTGGCCCATGCCCTTCATCTTGTTGAAGCGCGGGAAGTTCATCAGCATCGCGAACGACGCGAACAGCTGGACGCCCTCGGTGAAGCCGCCGAACATGGCCAGCGTGCGCGCGATGTCCTCGTCGTTGTCGACGGTGAACTTCTGCATGTAATCATGCTTTTCCTTCATCTCGGCATATTCGAGGAAGGCGCCGTACTCGCTCTCGGGCATGCCGATGGTGTCGAGCAGATGGCTGTAGGCGGCGATGTGGACCGTCTCCATGTTGCTGAACGAGGTCAGCATCATCTTGATCTCGGTCGGCTTGAACACGCGGCCGTATTTCTCGTGGTAGCAATCCTGCACCTCGACATCGGCCTGCGTGAAGAAGCGGAAGATCTGCGTGAGCAGGTTGCGCTCGTGATCGCTGAGCTTCTGCGCCCAATCGCGGCAATCCTCGCCCAAGGGCACTTCCTCGGGGAGCCAGTGGAGCTGCTGCTGGCGCTTCCAGAACTCGAACGCCCAGGGGTATTCGAACGGCTTGTACTGCTTGGAGGCGTGGAGGAGGGACATGGTAGGCCTTTCGGAAGATGGGTTTTATAGCGGGAAACTGGTGGGATCAGGTCGCGTGTTTCATGTCTCGGTGCTCCATTGCCACATCGCGGCGGCGGACATTGCGAGGACGATCGCGCCCGAGGTGAGCATGATGCCGATCATGCGGAACGCGTAGGTCTGTTGCTCGGTGATGCTCGGGCTGCGCAAACGGAGCAGCATCGCGGTGCCGACGATTCCGAGCACGCCTGCGACCACGAACATGATAGCTGAACCATACGTCATGCGACCAACTCGCCCGGCGCGCGTTCAGCACCCGAACCCCAAACAGGAGAACGACCATGGTCGATGCAACCAAGATCCAGGAACATGCCGAAGTCATCGGCGCGGACGGCGTCCATGTCGGCACCGTCGACAAGGTCGAAGGCAACCGCATCAAGCTGACCAAGAAGGACTCGGGCGCGCAGGTCGTCGAGGGCACGGGCAGCCATGAAGGGCATCATCACTTCATCTCGCTCGGGCTGGTTGCGGATATCGAGGACGGCAAGGTCCGGCTTTCCGCCAACGCCGACGTGGCGGTGACGTTCGAAGAAGAGGCCTGACGCGAACGCGGTGCGTATCGAACGCGCCGCATAGCCAACCCGAACCCCGGTCCGCTTCGCGCGGGCCGGGGTTTTTGCGTCAGGCGCGCCCCGGTCCGTGATGCACGGGCCGGGGTCACGCTTGAACGCCGAGAGGCCTTACTGGCAGGCAAGGCACTCATCGTAATCCTTCGACTCGACGTCGATCTGGCGCAGGTCGATCGTGTTGTCCGCCTCGACGCCGCCGGCGAAGCCCGCGCGCTGGACCGACTTCGAACGCAGGTAGTAGAGCGACTTGATGCCGAGCTCCCACGCGCGGAAGTGAAGCATGAGCAGATCCCACTTCTCGACGTCCGCCGGGATGAACAGGTTCAGCGACTGCGCCTGGTCGATGTACGGCGTACGATCCGCGGCGAGTTCGAGCAGCCAGCGCTGATCGATCTCGAACGACGTCTTGTAGCAGTCCTTTTCCTCGACCGAGAGGAAGTCGAGATGCTGGACCGAACCGCCTTGTTCGAGGATCGAGTTCCAGACGGCGTCAGAATTCTTCGACTTCTCGCTCAGCATCTTTTCGAGATACGGATTCTTGATCGAGAAGCTGCCCGACAGCGTCTTGTGCGTGTAGATGTTCGCCGGGATCGGCTCGATGCACGCCGACGTGCCGCCGCAGATGATCGAGATCGACGCGGTCGGTGCGATCGCCATCTTGCAGCTGAACCGCTCCATCGCGCCGACATCGGCGGCATCGGGGCAGGGGCCACGCTCGATCGCGAGCTGCATCGAGGCTTCGTTGGCCTGGCTGCTGATGTGCTTGAACATGCGCAGGTTCCACGACTTCGCCATCGCGCCCTCGAACGGGATGCCGCGTGCCTGGAGGAAGCTGTGGAAGCCCATCACGCCGAGCCCGACCGAGCGCTCGCGGCCCGCGCTGTAGGCGGCGCGTTCCATGCCGGGCTCGTGGCGGTCGATATAGTCCTGCAGGACGTTGTCGAGGAAGCGCATGACGTCCTCGATCAGGCCCTTCTCGTCCTTCCACTGATCCCACGTCTCGAGGTTCAGCGACGACAGGCAGCACACCGCGGTACGCTCGTTGCCGAGGTGATCCTTGCCGGTCGGCAGCGTGATCTCCGAGCACAGGTTCGAGGTCGAGACCTTGAGGCCGAGCTCGCGGTGATGCTTGGGCATCGCCTTGTTCACGTGATCGGCGAAGACGATGTACGGCTCGCCGGTCTGGAGGCGGGTCTCGACGAGCTTCTGGAACAGCGAGCGCGCATCGACGGTGGCGCGGATCGCCTGGTCCTTCGGCGAGCGGAGATGCCATTCCTCGCCATTGCGGACGGCTTCCATGAAGTCGTCGGTGATCAGCACGCCGTGGTGGAGGTTCAGCGCCTTGCGGTTGAAATCGCCCGAGGGTTTGCGGATTTCGAGGAATTCCTCGATCTCGGGGTGCGAGACGTCGAGATAGACCGCGGCCGAACCGCGACGCAGCGAACCCTGGCTGATCGCGAGGGTCAGCGAATCCATGACGCGGACGAACGGGATGATGCCGCTGGTCTTGCCGTTGAGGCCGACCGGCTCGCCGATGCCGCGGACATTGCCCCAATAGGTGCCGATGCCGCCGCCGCGCGAGGCGAGCCAGACATTCTCGTTCCAAGTGTCGACGATGCCGCCGAGGCTATCGGGGACCGAGTTGAGGTAGCACGAGATCGGCAGGCCGCGGCCGGTGCCGCCGTTCGACAGAACGGGGGTGGCGGGCATGAACCAGAGCTTCGAGATCGCGTCGTAGAGACGCTGCGCGTGGCCGGCGTCATCTGCGTACGCGGAGGCGACACGGACGAACAGGTCCTGGTAGCTCTCGCCCGGGAGCAGGTAGCGATCCTTCAGCGTGTCCTTGCCGAATTCGGTCAGCAGCGCGTCGCGGCTGTGATCGACCTCGACCGGGTAGATCTGCGCGCGCACGGAGTGGCTGTCCTGCGCCTGGCGCGGGGCCTTCGGAGCCTCGGCTTCGATGGTGGGGGCTGCTTGTTCGATCGTGTCTGTGGTCATGTCGCTATCCCGGCTGCTGTCTCTGAAATCCATCGAAACCGCTCCTAGTGTTCTGTATTCGTTCGAATCGGTCGCCTGTCGCCATGCTACCATCGGACGGCCCCTAACGGGAGAACAAAAAGTGACCATCGCGGCGGTGGAAGGCGCGCTTACGGTCATATCGCACAGGACTATGCGAAGGTTGTTCTACCAGCGATTGGGTCCGCCCCCGAACGCAACCCCAAGAGATTGTGCCAAAGCGCGATGAGACGCAAGGGGGTGCGGGGGTGTCGGGGGTTCGGTTCGTCGTGTTCGTGAGCGGGTTGAGCGAGCCGAGGATTCGCGACGCGTGGAGTTCTGCGGGGTTCGCGATGTGCAAGGGAACGGGGCGGGAACGAAAAATTATTTCAGGGGTCAAAGTGGCAAATGTTGCTTTGGTTGTAACGCAGGGCGGGGGGGCGTTGAGTGACTTCCGCCGTTTCTAGTTCCCCCGCGGAGGCGGGGGCCCAGGAGCCGCGAGCGTCGTCCTGCGTGATTCCTGGACCCCCGCCTTCGCGGGGGAACGGGAATTGTTCGGGATCCCGCCCACACCACCACCACCACCCCGGCGGAGGCCGGGGTCCAATTGGGGGACGTCGCCAACGGAGCGCTGCGCGTCGTTACTGCGACCTTTCCATTTGGGCCCCGGCCTTCGCCGGGGTGGTGGCATTGGATGGGGGTTCTGGCTCAGCCCTCGATGATCGTCCGGATCTGCGTGGCCAGCGCCTCCATCGCGAACGGCTTGGTGATCATCGACATGCCCGGTTCCAGGAAGCCCGCCGCGAGCGCGGCGTTTTCCGCATAGCCGGTCATGAACAGCACGCGCAGCCCCGGGCGCATCGCCCGGCCGGCGTCGGCGACCTGGCGGCCGTTCAACCCCGGCAGGCCGATGTCGGTGACGAGCAGGTCGATCCGGTCCATCGTCCGCAACCGTTCGAGACCGGTGGGGCCGTCATGCGCCTCGACCGCCTGATAGCCGAGCTCGCCGAGCACCTCGACGATCAGCGACCGGACGACCGTATCGTCCTCGACCACCAGCACGACCTCACCCGCGTCGGTGGTGTGATCCTGCGTCAGGCAGGGCAGCGCCTCGTCCTGCTCCGCTTCGCCGTAATGGCGCGGCAGATACAGCTTGATCGTCGTGCCCTGGCCGACCTCGCTGTAGATCCTCGCATAGCCTTCCGACTGGCGCGCGAAGCCGTATATCATCGACAGGCCGAGCCCGGTGCCCTGGCCGATCGGCTTGGTGGTGAAGAACGGCTCGAACGCCTTGGCGATCGTGTCCGCGGACATGCCAGTGCCGGTGTCCGAGACGCAGATGCAGACATAGCTACCTGGGCGGACGTCGCGCTGACTGGCGATAAAATGGTCATCGAGCAGCGCGTTGCCCGTTTCGATCGTCAGCTTGCCGCCATGCGGCATCGCATCGCGCGCGTTGATGACCAGGTTGAGCAGCGAATTCTCGAGCTGGTTGGGATCGCACAGCGTCGTCCAGAGGCCGGCGGCGAGCACCATCTTGAGCTCAACCTGCTCGCCGATGGTCCGGCGGAGCAGGTCCTCCAGCGATGCGATCAGCGGGTTGACCTTGACCGGGCGCGGATCGAGCGGCTGGCGGCGCGAGAAGGCGAGCAGGCGGTGGGTGAGCGAGGCCGCGCGGTTGGCGGCGGCGGTGGCGCCGGTGATGAAGCGGTCCAGTTCGCTCACGCGGCCTTGCGCGACGCGGCGCTGGACGATCTCCAGGCTGCCGGTGATGCCTTGCAACAAATTGTTGAAGTCGTGCGCGATACCGCCGGTGAGTTGGCCGACCGCCTCCATCTTCTGTGCCTGGCGGAGGGCTTCCTGTGCCTCGACCAGTTCCTGCGTGCGATCGCGGACGCGCTGTTCGAGGTCGGCATTAAGCGATTGCAGATCGCGTTCGAGCATCTTGCGATCGGTGACGTCCGCGCCCTCGACGAACACGCCGACGACCGCGCCGGTCGCGTCGCGGATCGGTTGGTAGACGAAATCGACATAGCGATCGTCGATCGGGCCGCCGGGTTCGGCCTGGACCGCATACAGCATGCCGCGCGCGGTAAAGGCGTCGCCGCTCGTGAACACGCCGTCGAGCAGGTCCAGAAACCCCTGTTCGACCGCGTCGGGCAATGCCTCGGCGACCGTGCGTCCCAGCACTTCACGGTGGCCGATCAGCTTGTCGTAGCCGGGGTTGGTCAGCTCGAACCGGTGCTCGGGCCCGCGCAGCATCGCCATGAAGGTCGGCGCCTGCGCGAACATCTGGCTCATTCGCTCGCGCTCGTCGCGCAGTGCGCGTTCGGTCTGGACTCGCTCGGTGCTTTCGTAGGTTGAGCAGAACATGCCGGCGACCGCGCCGCTTTCGTCGCGCACCGGCGAATAGGAGAAGGTGAACCAGGTCTCCTCGTCATAGCCCTTGCGATTGGTGACCAGCGGCAGGTTTTCGAAGAACGACGCCTTGCCGCCGAGAGCGCGGTCGACGAGCGGGCCGATGTCCGACCAGAGTTCCGACCATATGACATCGAGCCGACCGCCGAGCGCGGCGGGGTGCTTGTCGTAGAGGATCCGCGCGTAATGATCGTTGTAGAGGAAGCCGAGTTCGGGTCCCCAGGCGACGCACATCGCGAATTCCGAGGCAAGCATCAGCGAGACGATCGACCGCAGCGATTGCGGCCATTGCTCGATCGGCCCCAACGGAGACGTCGACCAGTCATGCGCGCGGATCATCGCGGCCATCTCGCCGCCGCCGGTCAAGAAATCGGCCTCGGCCGTCTGTAGGGTCATCTCAAATTCCTGCCGGGTCGCACGCCAGGCCGAATTTTACTCCGGGGTGCGTTCGATACGGCGACGCGTCGCACGTTTCTACCGGTTCGCAGGCAGGTCGGCGGGTCATCGGCACAGCTCGTCCGCCAAACGCGTCAGGCTGTCGACGCGATAGTCCCAATCCTGCGCGGCATCCGCATCGGGTGCAGGGCGGCCGCCATATTCCTGAGGGCGGTCGACATAGGCGGTCTGCAGGCCGGCGGCGCGCGCCGCAGCGAGGTCGCTGTGGTGCGCGGCGATAAGGCAAAGTTCGCCGGGAGCGATGCCGAGAAACCGCGCGGTGGCGAGGTAGGATTCGGGGAGCGGCTTGTAGACGCGACTGACCTCCGCGCCGAGGATCGCGTCCCAGGAAAGACCGGCACGGCGGGCCATGTCCAGCATGAGCGCGATGTTGCCGTTGCTCAGCGTGACGATCGGGACATCGGCCTTGAGCCGGGTCAAGCCTTCGACGGAATCGGGCCATGGATCGAGCCGGTGCCACGCGTGCGTGAGGTCGACGAGCGCGGCTTCGTCGAGCGTGGCGGGATCGATGGCATGATGACGGAGCAGATCCTCCAGTGCCTCGCGGTGGAGCGTGTCGAGGATCACGAACGGACGGCGACCACTGCGCACTTCTTCCAGCGCCGGCTGATAGCGTTTGCGCCAGCCATCGGCAAAGCGGTGCGGGTCGATATCGCCGCGGTTCAAGCGCGCGAGGAAGGGTGCCGCCTCGCGGGCGATGCCCGAGCGCCAATCGACGACGGTGCCGAAAACGTCGAAGGCCAGGGCTTTGATGGGCGCGCGATGTACCATGGAGGAGAGACGGTGGGGGCGGGGGTTGGTTCCCCGGAATGGGCGAGTTCGAGGCCTTTGCGCATGCTGGCGGTGAGCGCGTCGTCGACGCTTTGGCCCCCATCCCGGTGAAGGTCGGGACCCAATTTGGGCACGGGGGGGTGGCGAACGCCGTCCTCTGTCACGACGACCTTCCCAGTTGGGCCCCGCCTTCTTTCGGCTTGCCCTAATTCACCCCGCGCGCCGAATGCGCGAGGCCTGTCCCTGGTTCAGCCGTTCCAGGTTGAACGCCTCGTGGAATTCGATCCCGGCCTTGCCGTCGCGGGCCCAGCGGACGCGGGCGGGGGTGAGTTGGTCCTCGATTAGTTCGATCTGCATCTCGACACCGTCGGGATTGCCGTCGATCCTTACCCCGTCGAGCATCGCGCCCGACGTCGATATGTCGCGGATCCGGACGTCGCCGCGTACCCCGCCGATCAGAATACGCGCCGAGCGCAGCATCTTGGTTCGTGGCGCGCGGCTGACCTTGAAGCCGCTTGCGGTCGCTGCACCATTCTCGCCGCCGAGTTGCAGCAACGCCTCTTCGGCACGGACCGGACGGCCATATACATAGCCCTGGATGTGGCTGCACCCGAGATCGCGCAACAGGTCGATTTCGTCCTGCACCTCGACGCCCTCGGCGGTGGTCTCCATGCCGAGCGTGTCGGCGAGCGTGACGATTGCCTTGATGATCGCGGCGTTGCGGTTGCCGGGTTCGGCGGCGCCCTTCACGAACGACTGGTCGATCTTGATCTTGTCGAACGGGGCGTTGCGCAGATAGCCGAGCGACGAATAACCGGTGCCGAAATCGTCGAGCGCGAGCCGGACGCCGACGCCTTTCAGCGCCTTGAACATCTGTTCGGACGAGCGCGTCTCGTCGAGGAACACGCCCTCGGTGATCTCGAGCTCGAGCCGGCCCGGCGCGATCCCCGACTGCGCGAGCGCGCTGGTCACGAGTGCGGGGAGGACCGGGTTGGCGAACTGTATGGGCGAGACGTTGACCGCGACGCGAATGCTGTCGGGCCAGCGCGCCGCCTCCAAACACGCGGTGCGCAGGACCCATTCGCCGATCGCCTCGATCAGCCCGCATTCCTCCGCCACGGGGATGAAGTCGGCGGGAGAGACGAGCCCACGGGTCGGGTGGTTCCAGCGGATCAGCGCTTCATAGCCGACGATCCGCACCGATTTGGTGCTGACGACGGGTTGGTAGCACAGATGGAACGCGCCTTCCCCGAGGGCGACCCGCAGATCGTCCTCGAGCAGTTTGCGCGTCCGTGCGCCTGCGAGCATCTCGTCCGAGAAGAACCGGTGGACGCCGCGCCCGTCGCCCTTGGCGGCGTAGAGCGCAAGATCGGCGTTGCGAACCAGCGTTTCGGAGTCATCGCCATCGTTGGGCGCAATCGCGATGCCGATCGAGCAGCCGATCGTGACCGCGGTACCGCTGATGAAATAAGGCTGCGACAACGACGCGATCAGGTCGCGCGCGAGCACCGCGAGCGTATCGCGGTTGTCGATCCCCGGCAGCACGACCTTGAACTCGTCGCCGCCAAGTCGCCCGACCAGCCCAGCGTGGCCGACCCCGCGTTGCAGCCGTTGCGCGACCTGCTGCAGCAACGTGTCGCCCGCCTGGTGGCCAAGCGTGTCGTTGACCGCCTTGAACCGATCGAGATCCATCAGGAACAGCGATGTCGCGCGGTAGGGGCCGGTATTCTGCGCGAGCGTCTTGTCGAGCGAGACGCGCATCCGCTGGCGGTTGGCGAGCCCGGTCAGCCCGTCGAACAACGCCAGCCGCGTGATCTCCGCCTCCGACTTGCGCTTTTCTGTGAGATCGCTGCCCGAGCCGATGAAACCCTGGAATCGACCGAGATCGTCGACCATCGGCCGACCCGAGATCGACCACCATCGCTCGCAATCCTGCGCCGCGGCGCACACCGAATAGTCGGCGAACGAGGTTCTCGACGAGATGTGGAAAGCGAGCGTGCGTTCGGTGCCCGGCGCGTCGCTGTCCATCCGGAACAGATCGGTCAGCATCTGGCCGACCGCGTCGCCCGACGGGACCAGGTCGCGCGCGACCTTGGCGGATAGATAGGTCACGCGGCCCTGACGATCCGCCTCCCAGAACCAGCCGGCGCCATGGCCCTCGAACTCGGCGATCATCTTGACCGCGACGCGGCCCTCGTTGGAGGCGGTCGCACGCTCGAGTTCGAGCGCGTGATCGATCTGCGCGAGGCTGACCGTCGCCGCGATCAGGCACCCGAAGAACAAAAGCGCGATCGCGACGGCAATGGCGAAGCCGGCGAGGATTGCGAGCGCGAACACGAGGCCGGTGCCGACGCCGAGGATCGCTGCGCGAATCGGGTGAAGGCTGACCGCGGTGATGCCGATCGTCCCGGCGACCGCGATCACGCTGCCAAACTGGATCGGCCCGTCCGGCGTCGATGTGACCGACCAGAGCAACGATGTGAGTGCGGCCCCCATGATCGCCGCACATATGGTGACGATCCAGTTGCGTCGGTGCGGCGCCAGTGCTTCCGTATCGGGAGCGCGGACCGTCACGAAAATGAGCAGCGACGCCAGCGTCAGAATGCCGCCATGCACGATGATCGCGCCAACCGACGCGTGGTCGGCTGCATCGCCGACGGCGGCGAGGCAGATCAGCAGACCGCAGGTGACGATCTGGATCGCCAGGGCAAATGGCCAGACTGCGGCGACCTGCGCGAGCTTCAGCACGAACAGGTCGGTCACCTGATCGCCGATATCCGCGGCCAGCCCGAACAGCCCGCGCATTGCGAGATGGGGTGGCCGGTCTTGCGCACGGCGATCGGCGGAGGGAAGCGGGGCGTACATCGCGGTCTTCGTCACCTTGGCGGGGCAAAATGCCAGATATGGCGCGCGAAGCCCGAACACTCGCGTGACGCGGTACTCTACCCGAAGTGGTTTCTTTCGCGTAAATCGCCAAAGGGTTTTTCGCACGGAAACAAGGCGTTCGGTATGCCCGCGGCGGGACCCGCTCGGCAGGGACGTAATGTCGTCCGTCCAAAAATTCGGGGATAGCTATGCCCGCTGTCGCGTTGAGCGCGTGACCCCTTATCCACCGAGGCATTCCCCATGAGCGCAGTTTCCACGATCACGTCCGCCCTCGGGCTGGGCAAGAAGAAGGTTCGCTACGCGATCGTCGGGCTCGGCGACATCTCGCAGGCATCGATGATGCCCGGCGTCGCGCATACCGGCAATTCCGAGATCACCGCGCTGGTCACCGACGATCCGGTCAAGGCGCGTGAACTGAGTAAGACATACGGCGTCGAGGCGACCTATCGCTACGACCAGTTCGACGAACTCCTCGCGTCGGGGCTGATCGATGCGATTTATATCGGGACGCCGAACTGGCGCCATGCCGAGTTCGCGATCCCCGCGCTGAAGGCCGGCATCCATGTGCTGTCGGAGAAGCCGCTCGAGATTTCGGTCGAGAAGGCCGAGGCGATCCGCGATGCCGAGCGCGCCTCGTCGGCCAAGCTGATGACCGCGTACCGGCTGCATTTCGAGCCGTCGACGCTCGATGCGATCCGGCGGATCCGTTCGGGTGAACTGGGCGAGCTGATCGCGTTCACCTCGTGCTTCACGCAGAAGGTCGATCCGGCCAACCATCGCGTCAAGAACGGCATCACCGCCGGGCCGCTGTTCGACATGGCGCCGTACCCTATCAGCGCAACGCGCTATCTGTTCGGGGCGGAGCCGACTGAAGTGGTCTCGGCGGTCGCCACGCGGCATCCCGAACTGGGGCTGGGCGATCTCGACGACACGTTCGCGGTGACGTTGCGCTTTCCCGGCGATCGGCTCGCGCAGTTCACGGTCTCCTATGCGGCGAACAACGTCGACAGCCTGACGATTTCGGGCACCGAGGGCAGCATCCATATGGACCCGGCGTACGGCTTCGGCGACGCCATGGAGCAGCGCGTGACGATCGGCGAGAAGAAGAGCCACGAGAGCTTCAAGCCGACCGATCAGTTCGGCGGCGAGATGCGCTATTTCTCCGACTGCATCCTTGAAGACCGCGATCCAGAGCCCGATGCCGAGGAGGGGCTTGCCGATCTGCGCGTCATCGAGGGCGTACTGGAGGCGCTGAAGACGCGTGGGCCGGTGACGTTGCCGCCGTTCGTGCGGTCGCGTCGGATCTCGGCGGATCAGGAGCAGACGCTGTCGCCGATCAAGGAGCCCAAGCTCGTCCACGCCGCCAGCCCGACCGGCTGAGGCGATGCTCGCCTTCCTCGATTTCGAAGCGTCGTCGCTGGGGAAGAAGAGTTATCCGATCGAGGTGGCGTGGGTGTTCGAGGATGGCACGTCGGAGAGCCATCTGATTAAGCCTGCGCCGGAGTGGACCGACTGGGATCCGGCGGCGCAGGCGATCCATGGGATCGAGCGGCGGGTTTTGGAGGACGAGGGCGAGGACCACCGGGCGGTTGCGGCGCGGATGGTGGAGGCGCTGGCTGGCCACGATCTGCTGGCGAGCGCGCCGTCCTGGGATGGGAAATGGCTGAGCACGCTGTTGCGGGCTGGTGGCCAGCCGCGTCGCGTGCTGCGGTTGCGCGATAGCGATGAGGCGCAACTGGAGGCGGCGCGGGCGTGTCTCGCGGATGTCGAGCCGGCGGCGGCGCGCGAGGCTCTCGCGCGGGAGGTGGTCGGCGAGGTGTCGCAGCGGCGGAACGGGCGGGTGCCGGATCACCGGGCGCTGGCCGATGCGAAGGCGGAATTGGCGCAGTGGCTGGAGGTGCGGGTCGAGGCGCAGAAGCGGGCGAGGGACTATGGGGCGCTGACTGGCAATACCGAGCACGGGCCCGTCTGAGGCACCACCCCGGCGCAGGCCGGGGCCCAATTGGGAGCGGTTAATAAGTGCGGGCGGCGTGTCGTTACGACGACCGTGCCAATTGGGCCCCGGCCTTCGCCGGGGTGGTGTTTCAGCGACACCAAGCAAGCGGCACGTTCAAACCATGTTTCCCCGCGAAGGCGGGCACCCAGACTGGGCTCCCGCCCTCGCGGGAGAACAATGGAGCAAGTGTTCCTCGGCGTTGAATCGACGCCTGTCCTCCAACGTCACCCCAGCGAAAGCTGGGGTATCCCGCTTGTGTCGCGACACCCGCCTGAGAGGGAGATCCCAGCTTCCGCTGGGATGACGGATGTTGTGGACGGGTAGCGGATGTCGTGGACGGGTAGCGGCGTGTTTGAAGTTGCGGCGCCGACCTACTCTTGTCCGTCACCCCAGCGAAAGCTGGGGTATCCCGCTTGGGTTGCGGCGCCCGCCTGACCGGGAGATCCCAGCTTTCGCTGGGATGACGGGTTGGGCGGCCTCAGTTCGTCTCCGCCCTCGGCGCGCCGCTCATCGTCACCGGTTGTGGTCCGCCTGCCGTCGCTTCCAGCGTCGAATCTCCGCCCAGCACCCGGTAGAGCGTCACGCGGTTGCTCGCGCCGACGAGCTGCGTCGCGACGAGATTACGCTGCGCGGTGTAGAGCGAGCGTTGCGCGTCGAGCGAGTTGAGGAAGGTGTCGATCCCCCGCGATAGCGCGCGTCCGAAAGGCGATACGTGTCCAGAGCCGCCTCCGAGAAATTCTGGTTCGCCTTCAGCTGGTCGGCGATCGTGCCCTGCCGTGCGAGCGCGTCGGCAGTCTCTTGGAACGCGGTCTGGATCGTCTTCTCGTAGGTCGCAAGCGCGGCGTCGCGTTGCGCCTTCGAATAGGCGACCCCGGCGATACCGGCGCCGGCGCGGAAGATCGGGTAGCTGACCGAAGGCGCGACCGAATAGTTGAACGCGCCGCCGCTGAACAGCGAGGTCAGCGACGTGCTGGCGAACCCGAGGATGCCGGTCAGCGAGATCTTCGGGAACAGTTCCGCGCGGGCTGCGCCGATCTCGGCGTTGGTGGCGCGGAGTTGATATTCGGATTCGACGACGTCTGGACGACGCAGAAGGATGCTGCTGTCGAGCCCGGCCGGGAGCGTGGCGACGGTCGGCAGGGCCTGTTCGATCGAGGCGGGCAACAGGCTGGCGTCGACCGGCGCACCGACGAGCAATTGCAGCGCGTTGACGTCCTGCGCAAGCGCGGTGCGTTGCTGCGCGAGGTCGGACTGCGCGGTGAACAGGATCTGCTGCGCCTGGCGAAGATCGGTGCGCGGGGCCACGCCGCCGCGCAGTCGCGCGTTGGTCAGCGTGACGCTCCGCTGCGAACTCGTCACCGTGTCCTGCGCGATCTTGAGCAGGCTCTGGTCCGACGCGTAGGTGAGCCACGCGTCGGCGATGTCGCCAACGAGTGTCAGGCGGGTGGCGCGCGCGGCGGCTTCGGTCGCGAAATAGCGATCGAGCGCGGCGCTGGTGAGCGAGCGAATGCGACCGAACAGGTCGAGCTCGAACGCGGTCGTGCCGAGGTCCACCGAGAACGAACTGTTCGAGCTGGAGGAACTGACCACCGACCCGGTCGAACCGGTGCCCGTTCCGACGCCGCCCGCGCCCGTGCCGGTGCCGCCGGTCCCAGTACCCGTTCCGCCGGTACCGGTGCCTGTCCCACTACCCGTGCCGCTCGTGACGGTGTTGCGCGTGCCGTTGCCGCCGCCCGAATAGGTATAGCGGCCACTGGCATCGACCTGCGGCAACAGGTCGGCGCGCTGGATGCGGTACTGCGCGCGGGTCGAGGCGATGTTGGCGGCGGCGACGCGGAGATCGCGGTTGTTGGCGAGCGCCTGGACGATGATCTGCTGGAGCCGTGGGTCCTTGAAGACGTCGCGGTAGGTGATCGCGGGCAACGCCGCCTCGGACTGGCGCAGATATGCGTCGCCGACCGGGAGCGAGGGCGGCACGGGAAGCTCGGTGCGCGCGTATTTCGGCGCGAGAGAGCAGCCGGCGAGCGCGGTCGAGGCGGCGAGGATCAGGACTAGCGAGCGCATCATGCGGGCTCCGGCCGGTGAGGGCCCTGTGGTTCGGGTGGTCCGAGCGGTTCGTTGTGATCGCCATCGGATCCATGGTCGTCATGGCCCTGGAAGCCGGTCGGCTTGCCCCGCAGCTTGGCGATGCCGTCCCGCGCGCCGCGGCGGACGAGGACGAAGAACAGCGGGATGTAGAAGATCGCGAGGATCGTCGCGGTCAGCATGCCGCCGACCACTGCCGTCCCGATCGCGATACGGCTGTTCGCGCCTGCACCGGTCGACAGCGCCAAGGGCAACACACCGAGGATGAACGCGAACGACGTCATCAGGATCGGGCGCAACCGGATCTTCGCCGCGGACAGCGCCGCCTCGATGACGCGCTTGCCCTTCTTTTCCTCCTGCTCGGCGAACTCGATCATCAGGATCGCGTTCTTCGCGGCCAGGCCCATCGTCGTCAGCAGGCCGATCTGGAGATACACGTCGTTGATCAGGCCACGCAGCGTGACGGCGAGGATCGCGCCGACCAGACCGAGCGGGATGACGAGGAGGACAGCGATCGGGATCGACCAGCTCTCGTAGAGTGCGGCGAGGCACAGGAAGACGACCAGCAGCGACAGCCCGTAGAGGATCGGTGCCTGACCCGAGGACAGGCGTTCCTGATACGACAGGCCGGACCATGCTACCGACGTGCCGGGGATCTGGCCGGCAAGCTCGGCGATCCGGTTCATCGCGTCGCCCGAGCTGACGCCCGGCGCGCCCGAGCCCTGGATTTCGTACGAGGCGATACCGTTGAACCGCGACAAGGTGGTCGGTGCCTGGCCCCAGCTCGTCTTCGCGAACGACGAGAATGGCGCCATCTGGCCGTTCGAGCCGCGCACGAACCATTGGCTCAGGTCGGACGGCTGCGCGCGGAACTGCGCGTCGCCCTGGACATAGACGCGCTTGACGCGACCACGGTCGATGAAGTCGTTGACGTACTGACCACCCCAGGCGGTCGACAGCGTCGTGTTCACGTTCGCCTGCGTGAGGCCGAGCGTGGAGAGCTTCTGCTGATCGGCATCGACGCGCAACGTGGCGACGTCGGGCAGTTCGGTCAGGCGGATCGCGGTCAGCGACGAGTCGGCGCGGGCGAGCGCGAGCAGCTTGTCGCGCGCGGCGTTGAACTCGGCCTGGCTGAGCCCACCGGCGTTCTGCAACTCCATCGTGAAGCCGTTCGACGAACCGAGACCGCGGACCGCCGGTGGCACCAGCGAATAGACCTGCGCGTCGCGGAAGCCAGCGAACGCCTTCGACGCGCGACCGGTGATCGCCTCCGCGGTGTTTTCCTTGCCCTTGCGATCGTCCCACGGCGCGAACGCGATGAAGCCCTGGCCCGTGTTTTGGCCGCTCGCACCGCCACCGCCGCCACCGCTGACGGTGAACATCGTGCGGACGTTGGCCTTCTCGTTGGTGTAGTAATATTGCTCGATCTGCTTCTGCAGCGCGAAGGTACGGCCTTGCGTGGCGCCGGCGGGAAGCTGGAACTGGACGATGCCCGAGCCCTGGTCCTCGGTCGGCAGGAAGCCCGTCGGCAGCCGCAGGAACAGCACCGCGAGCACCGCGACGATCACCGCGTAGATCAGCAGGAACAGCCATTTGCGGTCGATCACCGACTGGACCGCACTGGTGTATTTCTGCGTGCCCTTCTCGAACCCGTCGTTGAACTTGTCGCCCGCGCGCGTGAAAAAGTGCGCCACCTTGGGGAATTTACGTTCGCCCCAGCTTTTCTCGGTGTTGCCGTCCGCGTCCTTCTGCTTCTGCTTGAGCAACGTCGCGGTGAGGGCGGGCGAGAGGATCAGCGCGACCAGCACCGACAGGACCATCGCCGACACCATCGTCAGCGAGAACTGGCGGTAGATCACGCCGGTCGAGCCGCCGAAGAACGCCATCGGCAGGAACACCGCGGACAGCACCAGCGCGATCGCGACCAGCGCGACGGTGATCTCGTTCATCGACTCGATCGTCGCCTCCCGAGGCGTCATCTCGGGATTCTCTTCCATCAAACGCTCCACGTTCTCGACCACGACGATCGCGTCGTCGACCAGCAGGCCGATCGCGAGCACGAGCCCGAACAGCGTCAACGTGTTGATCGAGAAGCCGGCGAGATAGAACACGCCGAACGTGCCGAGCAGCACGACCGGGACCGCGATCGTCGGGATCAGCGTCGCGCGCCAGCTTTGCAGGAACACGAACATGACGATGACGACGAGGATGACGGCCTCGATCAGCGTCTTGACGACCTCGTCGATCGACAGCTTGATGAAGTCCGTCGTGTCGTTGGCGTAGGCGAATTTCAGGCCGGGCGGGAAGCTCTTGGCGGACTTGGCGACGAACGCCTTGACCAGTTCGGCGGTCTTGAGCGCGTCGGCGCCCGGCGCGAGCAGCACCGCGATACCGGCGCCGGGATGCGCATTCACGCGGCTGCGCGCGTTGTAATTCTCCGCGCCCAGTTCGATCCGGGCGACGTCGCGCAGCTTGACCACGGCGCTGTCGTTGGTGGTCTTCAGGATGATGTTGGCGAACTGCTCGGGCGTCTGGAGGCGCGACTGTGCGGTGACGGTCGCGTTGAGCATCTGCGTGTCGGGCTGGGGTTGCCCACCGAGTTCGCCGGCGGCGACTTCGGTGTTCTGCGCCTGGATCGCGGTGGTCACGTCGCTCGGGATCAGCTGGTAGCTGGCGAGCTTGTTCGGGTTCAGCCAGATCCGCATCGCGTATTGCGCGCCGAAGACGTTGCTGTCGCCGATCCCGGGAATACGGCCGAGCGGGTCCTGCAGATTCGAGACCAGATAGTCGGAGACGTCCTGGTTGGTCAGCTTGTCGGTCTCGTCATAGACGCCGACGATCAGAAGATTGTCCGGGTTCGATTTTCGGACGACCAGGCCCTGCTGCTGGACCTGCGTGGGGAGGCGGGAGAGCGTCTGCTGGACCTGGTTCTGGACCTGGACCTGCGCGATGTCGGGATCGGTGCCCTTCTCGAACGTCACGGTGATCGTCACCGAGCCGCGCGACGATGAGGACGAGCTGAAATAGATCAGCCCGTCGATACCGGTCAGCGATTGCTCGACGACCTGCGTGACGCTGTTCTGGATCGTCTGCGCGTTGGCACCCGGGAAGGTCGCGCGGACGGTCACCTGCGGCGGCGCGACGTCGGGGTACTGCGCGATCGGCAGGCTCATGATCGCGCCGATGCCGCCAAGCATCACGATGATCGCGAGCACCCAGGCGAAGATCGGGCGATCGATGAAGACACGGGACAACATAAGGGCTTAGCCGGCCTTTTTCTGGCTGGAATCGCCACCGGAGGACCCGCCCGAGCCATCGTCCTTGGGCGCTTCGATCTTTTGCGCGGTGTTTTCCGGCACCGGCTTCACGCCCTGGTTCGGGGCGATCTTCGACAGGCCCTGCGTGATGATCCGATCGCCGGGGTTGAGCCCGCTGGTGACCACCCAGAACGCGCCCTGCGTGCGGTCGGCCTTGATCTTCTTCTGCACCGCCTTGTTGTTGGCATCGACGACGTAGACCGTCGCATTGCCCTTCGCGTCGCGCGACACGCCCGCCTGCGGCACGAGGAACGCGCGCTGGTTGATCGCCTGCGCGAACTTGGCCTGGACGAACATGCCGGGCAGCAGCAGCCCCTGCGGATTGGGGAAGCGCGCGCGCAGCGTCACGGTGCCCGTCTCGGTATTGACCAGCGCTTCGGCGAACTCGACGGTGCCGGTCGCACCGTATCCGCTGCCGTCCTCGAGCGTCAGGCGGACTTCGGCGCGGGTGGCGACGATGCCGTTCTGGCCGAGCGAGCGACGCAGCGCGAGCAGGTCGCCCGAGGATTGCTGGATGTCGACAAACATCGGGTCGAGCCGCTGGATCTGCGCGAGCGGATCGGTCTGCGTCGCGGAGACGAGCGCGCCGACGGTGAACAGCGAACGGCCGATGCGCCCGGTGATCGGCGCGGGGACGGTCGTGAACTTGAGGTTGATCTGCGCGGTATCGAGCGCGGCGCGGGTCTGCGCGACCGAGGCTGTCGCCTGGCGCGAGGTGGCGACTGCGTTGGTATAGTCCTGCTTGCTGATCGCCTCCATCTCGGCGAGCGGCTTGTAGCGCTGGGCGAGAATGTTTTGCGCCTGCTGGTTGGCGCGCGCGCTCTGGAGGTTGGCCTGCGCCTCGTTGGCGGCGGCGCGATAGAGGCGCGGGTCGATCTCGTAGAGCGGCTGGCCCTTCTTGACGAGCGTACCCTCGGTGAAGAACCGCCGGCGGATGATGCCGGTGACCTGGGGCCGCACGTCCGAGCTTTCGAACGCGGTGGTGCGGCCGCTGAGTTCGGTGGTCATCGCGACGCTGGTCGGCTGGACGACGACATAGCCGACGGTCGGCGTGCCCTGGCCCGGTTGGCCGGCCTTGCCCTTACTCTGGGCTTTGTCACCGCCGCCGGAACAGGCGGCGAGCGCGAGTGCGGGTACGAGCAGGAGGGCGCACTGCCGCGTGGAAAATCGTGTGGCTATCAAGTGTGGTATCCGCTCGCGATCGGTGTGGGCAGCTGTTGGTCGGGCTAAACCACGAGGATGTACCAGAAGTATGTCAGTTGAAAAGCGGGGGCGAGAAATAGGGAAGAAAGAGTAACCTGTTTGACTGGTTGGGGGTGTTTGAGGGTGAAGGGCCCGGACACAGAAAGATTGTTTCCCCGCGAAGGCGGGGATCCAGACTGGGCTCCCGCCTTCGCGGGAGAACAAGGAAGGGGCGCGCTCCCGTATCCACACGCAGCACTATGCAGTCACGACCTACCCCTGAGCGCCGCACCATCCTGATCCACCGCACCTCCCCGGCGTAGGCCGGGGTCCAATCGGAAAGGTCGTGGTGACGAGGTACGGCGCTCCGTTAGCAACGTTCCCCAATTGGGCCCGGCCTCCGCCGGGGTGGTGGTGGGGGGGGGCTCGCCCCCTGCGCGCATCCCGTCATCCTGACGAAAGTCAGGATCCAGAGTTGCGAGGGGATCGTTTGTGGCTCTGGGTCCTGACTTTCGTCAGGATGACGGTTGGTTCGTTAGTGCGATGGATGTTTTTGGGGCGGCTGAGATGATCGATGACGACAAGAAGGCGGCTGCCGTTGCGGCCGTGGCCGAGGTGCGGGACGGGATGCTCGTCGGGCTGGGCACCGGCTCGACAGCGGCGTTCGCGATCAGAGCACTTGGCGAACGGGTCGCAGCAGGTCTGCAGATTCGCGCGGTCGTCACCTCCGAAGCTTCCGGCAAACTCGCCCGCGAACTCGGCATCGAGATTCTCGACTTCGCCACTATCGCGCATGTCGACCTCACGATCGACGGCGCGGACGAGATCGACGCCCGCTGTTTTGCCATCAAGGGCGCAGGCGGGGCGATGCTGCGGGAGAAGATCGTCGCCGCAAGCTCGGCACGGATGGTCGTGATCGCGGACGGCTCCAAACGGGTCGACCGGATCGGCGCGGCCAAGCTGCCGGTCGAGGTTCTGCCGTTCGGTGTTGCCTATGTGATGCGTGTCATCACCGACATGGGGGCCGCGCCCGTCGTCCGCGACAACTACCGGACGGACCAAGGCAATCTCGTCATCGATTGCCACTTCGCCACGCTCGAAGATCCCCGCGCAACCGCCGCCACCCTCTCCGCGATCCCCGGCATTCTCGGCCACGGACTGTTCCTCGACGAGGTCGATGCCGCGTATATTGCCACCGATGGCGTCGTTACGCGACTGGAACGGACGGGTGCATCCGACTAAAGGCATCCTATGTTGGCAACCAGATCGGATGCGCGGCGTTCGGTCACCGTCTAGAGCGAGGCTTCTTCCATGACCGATACCGCAACCGCCGCCCCCAAGGCGGACCCCAAGCTGCACGAGGATGGTTCGCCCGAACGCCTCGCGATCGATACCATCCGCACGTTGTCGATGGACGCGGTGCAGAAGGCCAATTCGGGCCATCCCGGCACGCCGATGGCGCTCGCGCCGGTCGGCTACACGCTCTGGTCGAAGTTCCTGCGCTATGATCCCAAGCACGCCGACTGGCCCAACCGCGACCGCTTCGTGCTGTCGGTCGGCCATGCGTCGATGCTGCTCTATTCGCTGATCCACCTCGCCAAGATCGAAGAGATCGACGCCGACGGTAACAAGACCGGCAAGGAGGCCGTCAGCCTCGCGGACATCGAGCAGTTCCGCCAGCTATCGTCCAAGACCCCCGGCCACCCCGAATATCGCCACACCACCGGCGTCGAGACCACCACGGGTCCGCTCGGTCAGGGTTGCGGCAATTCGGTCGGCATGGCGATCGCCGAGCGCTGGCTCGCGGCGCGCTACAACAAGGACGGCTTCACGCTGTTCGACCATGACGTCTACACGATCTGTGGCGACGGCGACATGATGGAGGGCGTATCGGCCGAGGCTGCGAGCCTTGCCGGGCACCTCAAGCTCAGCAATCTGTGCTGGATCTACGACAGCAACCACATCTCGATCGAGGGCGCGACCGATCTCGCGTTCGACGAGGACGTCGGCCTGCGCTTCGATGCCTATGGCTGGAACGTCATCCACATCGACGACGCAAACGACACCGCCGCACTGAGCCGCGCGATCGAGACGTTCAAGGCGACCAATGACAAGCCGACCTTCATCGTCGTGCATTCGGTGATCGGTTACGGCAGCCCCAAGGCGGGCAGCGAGAAGGCGCACGGCGAGCCGCTCGGCGAGGAGAATATCCGCCTCACCAAGCAGGCCTATGGTTGGCCCGAAGACAAGTCGTTCTACGTGCCCGACGGCGTGATCGAGCATTTCAATGGTGCGATTGCCGAGCGTGGTGCCAAGCTGCGTGACGAGTGGGTCGCGCTGACCGACAAGTATCGTGAGGCCTATCCCGAACTGTCGGGCGAGCTGGACCTGTTGCTCAAGGACGAACTGCCCGAGGGCTGGGACGCCGACATCCCGACCTTCGAGGCGGATGCCAAGGGCGTCGCCAGCCGCGATTCCGGCGGCAAGGTGCTCAACGCGATCGCCGCCAAGGTGCCGTGGTTGATCGGTGGTTCGGCCGATCTCGCGCCGTCGACCAAGACCGACATCAAGGGTCAGCCATCGTTCGAGGCGGAGAACTACGCCGGTCGGAACTTCCACTTCGGCATCCGCGAACACGGCATGGGCGCGATCGTCAACGGCATGGCGCTGTCGCACCTACGTTCGTACGGCTCCACCTTCCTCGTGTTCGCCGACTACATGCGCGCGCCGGTGCGCCTGTCCGCGATCATGGAAGTCGGCGCGATCTGGGTGTTCACGCACGACTCGATCGGTGTGGGCGAGGACGGCCCGACGCACCAGCCGATCGAGCATCTCGCCACGCTGCGCGCGATCCCCGGCCTCGACACGATCCGTCCGAGCGACGCGAACGAAGTCGTCGCGGCGTGGAAGGCGGTTCTCAAGGACGCCAGCACGCCGGCCGCGCTGATCATGTCGCGCCAGGCCCTGCCGACGCTCGACCGGACCAAGTACGCAAGCGCCGATGGGCTCGAGAAGGGCGGCTATGTCCTCGCCGACAGCGACGGCACGCCCGACGTGATCCTGATCGCGACCGGCAGCGAAGTGTCGCTGGTCGTCGAGGCGCATGAGAAGCTGACCGCGGACGGCGTGAAGAGCCGGGTCGTGTCGATGCCAAGCTGGTATCGCTACGAACTGCAGGACGCCGCGTACAAGGAAAGCGTGTTGCCGCGCGAAGTGCGCGCGCGCGTTGCGGTCGAGATGGCCGGGTCGATCGGTTGGGACCGCTATGTCGGGCTCGACGGCGCGACCGTGACGATGTCGACCTTCGGAGCTTCGGCACCGCTCGCCAAGCTGCAGGACAAGTTCGGGTTCACCGTCGACAATGTCGTCAAGGTCGCCCGCCAAGTGATGGAGACCAAGTGATGGGTGCGCTCAACGATCTCGAAGGCTTCGGCCAGGCGGTATGGCTTGATTTCGTCGACCGGAAGTTCCTGGAGGCCGGTGGTCTCCAGAAGCTGGTCGACGAGGACGGCCTGACCGGCGTCACGTCGAACCCGTCGATCTTCGAAAAGGCGATGGGTCACGGCGATGCCTATGACTCGACGCTCGCCGAATACGACAAGCAGCATGCCGGCGCGGCGACGATCGACCGCTACGAGCATCTCGCGATCCAGGACATCAAGGCGGCGGCGGAGACGTTGAAGCCTGTCTACGACAAGCTCGACGCGAAGGACGGCTATGTCAGCCTCGAGGTGTCGCCGTATATCTCGGACGATACCGACGCGACGATCGCCGAGGCGAAGAAGCTGTGGGGGATGGTCGACCGGCCGAACCTGATGATCAAGATCCCGGGGACGCTTGCGGGCGGTCCGGCGATCTCGTCGACGATCGCTAGCGGCATCAACGTCAACGTCACGCTGCTGTTCGCGCTCGACGCCTATATCCGCGTTGCCGAGGCGTATGCGGCGGGTCTGGAAGAGCGCGTCAAGCAGGGGCAGCCGATCGACAAGATCGCCAGCGTCGCGAGCTTCTTCGTCAGCCGGATCGATTCGTCGATCGACAAGGAGATCGATGCGCGTCTTGAGAAGGGCGATGCCGAGGCCGAGGCGCTGAAGGCGGTCCGCGGCAAGGTCGCGATCGCCAACGCGAAGATGGCGTATCAATGGTATCTCGACTTCCTGAAGTCGGATCGCTGGCAGGCGCTCGCCGCCAAGGGTGCGCAGCCGCAGCGGCTGCTGTGGGCATCGACCGGGGTGAAGGACCCGAGCTATCCCGACACGCTGTATATCGACACGCTGATCGGCAAGGACACCGTCAACACGATGCCGCCGAAGACGATGGACGCGTTCCGCGACCACGGCACCGCGGCGGAGACGATCACGCAGGACGTCGAGGGCGCGAAGCACACGCTCGCCGAAGCCGAGCGGCTGGGCCTCGACCTCAACGGCGTGACCGGCAAGCTGGTCGAAGAGGGCGTCGCGTCGTTCGTGAAGGCGTTCGACGACCTGCTCGGCTCGATCGCGAAGAAGCAGCCCGCGACGGCGTAAACTTCTGCTCCCTCTCCCCGTTGGGGAGAGGGCCGGGGTGAGGGGCGCCGCGAGCGCTGCCCTCCCCAACTGCCCCTCACCCCAACCCTCTCCCCGGCGGGGAGAGGGGGTAAGCAAGGAATTCCCCATGAAGATCGGACTGATCGGCCTCGGCCGGATGGGCGGCAACATCGCGCGCCGGTTGATGAAGAACGGCCACGAGGTCGTCGCGTTCGACCGCGATGCCGAAGCCGTGAAGAAGCTCGCCGCCGATGGCGCGATCGGGGCGGACTCGCTCAACGACATGCATGCGAAGCTCGACACGCCGGCGATCTGGTGGGTGATGGTCCCCGCGGGCGAGCCGACCGAGAGCACCGTCCAGGCGATCGCCGCGAAGTCGAATTCGGGCGATATCATCATCGACGGCGGCAACAGCTTCTACAAGGACGACGTCCGCCGCGCGAAGGAACTGGCCGAGAAGGGCATCCACTATGTCGACGTCGGGACGTCCGGCGGCGTGTGGGGCCTCGAGCGTGGCTATTGCATGATGATCGGCGGCGACAAGGAGACTGTCGACCTGCTCGATCCGATCTTCGAGACGCTGGCGCCAGGCATGGGGACGATCGTCCGCACGCCGGGCCGCGTCGAAGGCCAGGCCGATCCGCGCGCCGAGAAGGGCTATATCCACGCAGGCCCCTCGGGCGCCGGGCACTTCGTCAAGATGGTGCATAACGGCATCGAATACGGCCTGATGCAGGCCTATGCCGAGGGCTTCGACATCCTCAAGGGCAAGTCCGGCGAGCACGTCGTCGAGGAGGAGCGCTTCGACATCAACCTGACCGACGTCGCCGAAGTCTGGCGTCGCGGCAGCGTGATTTCGTCGTGGCTGCTCGACCTGTCGGCGATCGCGCTGGCGAAGGACGGCACGCTCGAAGGCTTCAGCGGCAGCGTCGCGGACTCGGGCGAGGGCCAGTGGACGATCGACGCGGCGATGGAGGAGAAGGTGCCCGCCAACGTGCTGAGCGCTGCGCTGTATGCGCGCTATCGCAGTCGCGTGGACCATACGTTCGGCGACAAGCTGTTGTCGGCGATGCGCTATGGCTTTGGCGGGCATGTCGAGATGCCCCAGTGAGCGGTGGCATGAGCGATATCAAGCTCCTCGTTTCCGATGTCGACGGGACGCTCGTCGACAAGGAGAAGAAGGTCACGCCCGCCACCGTCGACGCGGTCAAGCGACTGAAGGCGGCCGGCCTTGGCTTCACGATCATCAGCGCGCGGCCGCGTTCGGGGATGATGCCGATCGCGGACCTGCTCGGCATCGACGAGCCGATGGGTGCGTTCAACGGCGGGATCGTGTTCAAGCGCGACGGCACCGTGATCGAGCACCACATGATCGACGTCGATGTCGTCCGCGGCGCGATGGAGATCATCGGTGACGCGCCGGTCGACACGTGGTTCTTCGCGGACGATGTCTGGTACGCCAGCACCGACCAGGGTGGCCATGTCGGCAGCGAGAAGAAGGCGTCCGCGCAGGACCCGGTGATCGTCTCCGACTTCACCGACCTGCTCGCCAAGGCGGACAAGGTGACGTTCGTAAGCGACGACGAGGATTTGTTGCGCGACCTGCACGCTAAGGTCGCCGCGAAGTTCGATTCGCAGGCGACGATCGTCCAGTCGCAGACCTATTATCTCGACATCACGCCGGTGGCCGGCAACAAGGGCAGCGGGATCGAGGAACTGGCGGATGCTTTCGGCATCTCGTTGACCGAGACCGCGGCGATCGGCGATCAGGCCAACGACATCGCGATGCTCAAGCGCGCCAAGCTGGCGATCGCGATGGGCAACGCGCCACAGACTGTTCGCGATGTCGCGCACGAGATTACCAGCGCGAACGATGCCGACGGCGTCGCACACGCGATCGACACCTTCATCCTTACCGGAGTTTCCGCATGAAAGACCTCGTTGCCTTCGACCTCGATGGAACGCTGGCCGAGAGCAAGCAGCCCCTGCAGGAGCCGATGGGCGAGGCGCTGGCGAACCTGCTCGACGTCGCGCATGTCGCAGTGATCTCGGGCGGCGACTGGCCGCAGTTCGAAAAGCAGGTCGCGTCGCGGCTGCCCGAGCGGGCCGATCGCACCAAGCTGTGGCTAATGCCGACGACGGGGACCAAGCTGTACCGGTTCGATGGCGAATGGCGCGCGGTGTATGCCGAGCTGTTCGAGGAAGACGAGAAGCAGAAGATCCTCAAGGCGTTCGACGAGGCGCTCGAGGCGACCGGCTTCGTGCCGGAGAAGACCTGGGGCGAGCGGATCGAGGATCGTGGCAGCCAGATCACGTTCTCTGCGCTCGGCCAGGAAGCGCCGATCGACGCCAAGCACAGCTGGGATCCGGATTTCGCCAAGCGCAAGGTTATCCAGGCGGATCTGCAGAAGCGCCTGCCGGGGCTGTCGATCAACATGGGCGGCGCGACCTCGATCGACATCACGCGTGAGGGTGTCGACAAGGCGTATGGCTTGAAGAAGCTCAACGAGGCGAGCGGCATCGCGCTCGACAAGATGATGTTCATCGGCGACGCGATCTTCCCGGGCGGGAACGACTATCCGGCCGAGCAGCTTGGGCTCGACGTCGTGAAGGTGAAGAACGTCGACGGCACGCTGGCGGCCATCGCCGGGATCGTCGCGTGCCTGAAGTAAGGGCATGAGCGTCGCCTTCCGTCGCGAGAGTGACGAGGAACATCTCGAGCCGAAGTTCGAACAGCCGATCGCGCCGGGGCCTAATCTGGTCACGGCGCGAGGGTTGCGGTTGCTTGGCGAGCGCGTGGCCGAGATCGAGGCGGCTGTTGCGGCGGAGACGGACGAGGAGGCGCGCAAACTGCTGCTGCGCGACCTGCGCTATTGGCACACGCGTCAGACGACCGCCGAACTCGCGCCGGAGCCGGAAGAGGATGAGGTCGGGATCGGCTCGCGGGTCCGTGTTCGGATGAATGGGGTTGAGCGCGTGATCGCGATCGTCGGTGGCGACGAGGCGGAGCCCGGCGAGGACCGGCTGGCGTTCTCGGCACCGCTGGCGCGAGCGCTGATGGGCGCGGCGGTTGGCGAGACGGTAGCGTTCGCGGACAAGGCGGATGCGATCGAGGTTCTGGCGATCGACAAGGATGACGGCTGATGGCTGAAGCGAAATTCGAACGGCATCGTCAGGCTTGGACTCAGGACGAGATCCAGAAGCTGCACACGCTCGCCAAGAAGGGCATGGCGTTGAAGGCGATCGCCAAGGCGCTGACTCGGAGCGAGGAGTCGGTGAAGGTTCGGGCGAAGGAAGACTCGCTGAATATTGCCAAGCTGCGGTAGTTTTTGGATGCTTAGCCCTCTCCCCTCCGGGGAGAGGGTTGGGTGAGGGGCTGTTCTTGGCGGTGCATTGCTTGGCTGCCCCTCACCCCGACCCTCTCCCCGGAGGGGAGAGGGAGCAGAAGGGGCGTTATCGCGCTCTACTAGTTCGTTGGAGGCCGTGGCTTCTCCATTTGGCGCCCCTCCGAATGGCACCACCCCGGCGGAGGCCGGGGCCCAGTTGGAAAGGTCGCTGTAACGAGACGCAACTTGCGCCACTGCCGTCCCCCAACTGGGCCCCGGCCTTCGCCGGGGTGGGGCGGTTTCTGTGTATTGCACTCTAGGTGCGCAGCAGATCACCACCTTTGTGAGCACACCCCGAACACGCTACAGCGACCACCCCTTACTTGTTCTCCCGCGAAGGCGGGAGCCCAGTCTGGGTCCCCGCCTTCGCGGGGAAACATTCTAATTAGCGGCTGCTGACCGAAGCCGCACGGAGCCACACTTGTCCGAATACGACGCGATAATCCTCGGCGCAGGCGCAGCCGGCCTCATGTGCGCCGCCGTCGCCGGCCAGCGCGGGCGGAAGATCCTGCTCGTCGATCATGCCGACCAGGCCGGCAAGAAGATCCTCATCTCCGGCGGCGGGCGGTGCAATTTCACCAACGTCCACACCGCCGCCGACCGCTACATCTCCGCCAACCCGCATTTCGCCAAGTCCGCGCTCGGCCGCTACGCCGCGCAAGACTTCCTCGCACTCGTCGAGTCCTACGGAATAGCGTGGCACGAGAAGACGCTAGGCCAACTCTTCTGCGACGGCTCCGCCAAGCAGATCGTCGGGATGCTGCTCGAAGAATGCGACAAGGGTCGCGTCGACCTGTCACTCGGCCGCGCAGTCACGGGGGTCGACCATGCCGACGGCCGCTACCGCGTATCGCTAGACGGCCGCACCGTCACCGCCCCCGCGTTGGTAATCGCAACCGGAGGCCCATCGATCCCGAAGATGGGCGCAACCGGGTTTGCCTACGACCTCGCGCGGCAGTTCGGGTTGAAGGTCGTCGAGCCACGCCCCGCACTCGTCCCGCTGACGCTGGGTGGCGACGAAATCCTGTTTCGCGAACTCTCGGGAGTCGCTGCCGACGTGGTCGCCACCGCCGGCAAGACCGCCTTCCGCGAGGCCGCACTGTTCACGCACCGCGGCCTATCCGGCCCCGCGATCCTCCAAGTGTCGTCATATTGGCGCAACGGCCAGCCTGTCGGCATCGATTTCCTTCCCGATCGCGAGTCCGGCTGGCTGCCCGCCGCCAAGCGTACCACGCCGCGCACGACTCTCCGAAAACTGCTCGGCAGCACGCTCCCGGACCGACTCGCGGAGACTTTGAGCGAGCGTTTGGGCATGACGAGCGAGATTTCCACGCTCACCGATCGGAAACTCCAGGACGCCGAACGCGCGCTAAGTCATTGGCAATTCACGCCGAATGGCTCCGAAGGCTATGCCAAGGCCGAGGTCACCGCGGGCGGAATCAGCACCGCGGAACTGTCATCGCAAACAATGCGAGCCAAACGCGTACCAATGCTGTATGCAGTCGGCGAAGCGGTCGATGTCACAGGGTGGCTCGGCGGCTACAACTTCCAATGGGCATGGGCGAGCGGGTGGGCCGCGGGTCAAGTCCTGTAGGGACCACCACGCCAGTGCCTTGCCGTTGCGTAAGCCGGCCACCAATTAGGACGTACATGCCTTTTACAAATATTCCGTCGCTTCTTTCCGAGGCGCTCGAAGCGCGCGGCTATACCGCGCTCACCCCCGTCCAGGCTCATGTGATCGAGGACAATGCGATCGGTCGCGACCTCGTCGTGTCGGCGCAGACCGGCTCGGGCAAGACCGTGGCGTTCGGCCTGGCGATGGCCGGCGAACTGCTCGGTGAAGCCGGCGAGGACGGCGTCCAGCGCCTGCCCGCACCGCACAAGCCGCTCGTGCTCTGCATCGCACCGACTCGCGAGTTGGCGCTCCAGGTCAGCCGCGAGCTGATGTGGCTCTATGCCAAGGCCGGTGCGCGGATTTCGACCTGCGTCGGTGGCATGGACGCCTCGAAGGAGCGTCGTTCGCTCGCACACGGCGCGCATATCGTCGTCGGCACGCCGGGCCGTCTGCGCGATCACCTCGAGCGTGGCGCGCTCGACCTGTCGGCCTTGAAGGTCGCGGTGCTCGACGAGGCCGACGAGATGCTCGACATGGGCTTTCGCGAAGACCTCGAGCAGATCCTCGACGCTTCGCCTGAAGCACGCCGCACGCTGTTGTTTTCGGCGACGATGCCGCGGCCGATCGTCGCGCTCGCCAAGCGTTACCAGAAGGACGCGCTGCGGATCTCGACCGTCGGCGAGGATCGCGGTCATGGCGACATTTCGTACCAGGCCGTCACGGTCTCCCCGTCCGAGATCGAGCATGCGGTGATCAACCTGCTGCGCTTCCACGAGGCGGAGACGGCGATGCTGTTCTGCGCGACTCGCGATAACGTGCGTCATCTGCATGCGAGCCTGGTCGAGCGTGGCTTTGCCGCCGTCGCGCTGTCGGGCGAGCACTCGCAGAACGAGCGTAACGCGGCGCTTCAGGCTCTGCGTGACCGTCGTGCGCGTGTCTGCGTGGCCACGGACGTTGCCGCCCGCGGCATTGATCTGCCGACGCTGAGCCTCGTCGTGCACGTCGAATTGCCGCGTGACGCCGAGACGCTCCAGCATCGCTCGGGTCGTACCGGTCGTGCGGGCAAGAAGGGCACCGCCGTCCTGATCGTGCCGTTCCCGCGTCGCCGTCGCGTCGAGATGATGCTCCGTGGTGCGAAGATCAACGCGGAGTGGGTCAACGCCCCGACCGCGGAGGACATCCGCAAGAACGATCACGAGCGGCTGATCGGCATGCTGTTGCAGCCGGTCGAGGTCGAGGAGGAGGATCGCGCACTCGCCGTCCGCCTTATGGCGGAGAAGACGCCGGAGGATATCGCCGCCGCGCTGGTGCACATGCACCGCGCGACGATGCCGCAGGCCGAGGATCTGATCGACCAGAGCAAGCAGCCGACTCAGGACGAGCGTTCGCAGGGGCCGCGCGCGGGCTTCGAGGACACCGTCTGGTTCCGCATGGACATCGGTCGTCGCCAGAACGCCGATCCGCGCTGGATCCTGCCGCTGATCTGCCGTCGCGGGCACATCACCAAGTCGGAGATCGGCGCGATTCGGATTGGGCCGAACGAGACCGCGTTCGAGATTCCCCGCGCGGTGGCGTCGCGTTTCTCGGCGGCGATCCAGCGTACGGCACAGGCTGGTGAAGAAGAGAGTGGCGTGGCGATCGAGGCGATGCAGGGTGCACCCGAGAGCGGTGCGCGGCATGACGGCGGTGGCGGTGGTCGCAGCAATGCGAGCGGCCCCCGCTCGACGCTGCACCGTGCGGCCCCCGCGGCGGTCCGGTTCCTACGCGCAAGCCCCCGTACCGCGGCAACCGCGAACGGACCTGACCCAGTCGATCCTTTGGTTGGGCTCTCCAGTCAACCAAAGTCCTTTGCCTAAAGCCTTTCCCAAACCCGTCACCCCAGCGAAAGCTGGGGTATCCCACGTGGCTCGCGACACGCGCCAAACAGGGAGATCCCCAGCTTCCGCTGGGATGACGGAATTGGGGTGGCGGTTCTCTTTGGATGTGCGGCGGCGGGCAACGGGCGTGGGACGACGGATTTAGCGCGCTGAATAAGGATACGGGGATGGCCGGCATTCGATCGCGAGGGTTCAGGTGACTGCCGACATGCCAACTACGCTCCGCATACTCGTCGACGCCGACGCGTGCCCCGTCAAAGACGAGATCTACAAGGTCGCGTGGCGCCACGAAGTCCCCGTGACGATCGTCGCCAACAGCCATTTCCGCATCCCCGTCCACCCGCTGATCTCCCGCGTGGTGGTCAGCGACGGATTCGACGCGGCCGACGACTGGATCGCCGAACAGGCCGACGCGAAGTCGGTCGTGATCACTGCCGACATCCTGCTCGCCGATCGCTGCGTGAAGGCTGGCGCGACCGTGCTGGCCAACACCGGCAAGCCGTTCACCACCAGCTCGATCGGTGGCGCCATCGCCACCCGCGCGATCATGGCCGACCTGCGCGCGGGTGGCGACATTATCGGCGGCCCTGCGCCGTTCTCCAAGACCGACCGGTCGAGCTTTCTGTCCGCACTCGACGCGGCACTTGTGCGGTTGAAGCGCCTCTAAGGTCGCGTGCCGATCCTCCCCTATGAGGGGAGGTGGCAGGCCGCAGGCCTGACGGAGGGGTAGCCCGCCATCGAGAACGCGATACCCCTCCGTCTGGCAGGTGCCAGCCACCTCCCCTTGCAGGGGAGGATGTAGATATGGTTTTACCGCCCGCCGAAGCACGCGCGGGGTTGCCATCCTGTGCCCCGCATCGCCATAGGCGCGCGTTCATACAAGGACGACGCATGCAGATGGACGCTGGCGGCCCCGCGCTGGGGCTGGATTTCGGCACGACCAACAGCGTCGTGGCGCTGGGGACCAAAGACGGCACGCCCGAGCTGGTGACGTTCGCGGCCCCCGCCGAGACGAGCCCGGTGTTCCGTTCGGCGTTGTGTTTCTGGCAGGACGATAGCGGCAAGGGGCTCGCGTCGGATGCGGGGCCGTGGGCGATCGCGGAATATATGGAGTATCCGCTCGACAGCCGGTTCATCCAATCGTTCAAGTCGGTTGCGGCGATGAAGACGTTCGAACAGGCGTCGGTGTTCGACAAGCGCTATCGGTTCGAGGAAATGGGGCAGCTGTTCCTCGAAAAGCTGATTTCGCATGCAGGCGGCAAGCTCGACACGCGGCCACACCGGATCGTCGTCGGGCGGCCGGTCGAATATGCCGGCGCGCGGCCCGACGAGGCGCTGGCGCGCATGCGGTATGACGCGATGTTCAAGGGCTTCGGCGCGGAGATCCATTATGTCTACGAACCGCTGGGCGCGGCGTACAGCTATGCGACGCGGCTGACCGAGCCGGCGACCATTCTGGTGGCGGATTTCGGCGGCGGTACGAGCGACTTTTCGGTGGTGCGCGTTGCCGAGCCGGGCGCGACGCGTCGGTGTACGCCGCTTGGGCATGCGGGTGTCGGGATTGCGGGTGATCGGTTCGATTACCGGATCCTCGACCGGCTGGTGCTGCCGATGCTGGGCAAGGGCGGCGCGTACAAGTCGTTCGGCAAGGAACTGGAGATTCCGCGCGCGTATTTCGCCGACTTCGCGGACTGGTCGCGCCTCGCGCTGATGCGCAATCGCAAGACGATGACCGAGTTGGAGCGGTTGCAGAAGACCGCGATCGATCCGGATGCGATCGGGCGGATGATCGCGGTGATCGAGAACGAACTCGGCTATCCGCTGTACGATGCGGTCGGGTCGCTGAAGCGTGCGCTGTCGAGCGGCGAGGACGCGCATTTCCATTTTGCGGGCGCGGGGCTGGAGATCGAGGCAGACGTGACGCGCGCGCAGTTCGAGGGCTGGATCGCCGACGACGTCGTGCGGATCGAGGCGGCGGTCGACCGCGCCTTGGAGGTTGCCAACGTCGGCGGCGGCGAGATCGACCGGGTGTTTCTGACCGGCGGTTCGTCGCTGATCCCGCGCATCCGGCAAATCTTCGTCGAGCGGTTCGGCGAGGCGGCGATCATGAGCGGCGGCGAACTGACCTCGATCGCCCACGGGTTGGCCTTGATCGGCGAGCAGGACGATATCGCGGCGTGGTCGGCATGATCCCGAGGGTTCTGCTCGGGACGGCGCAGGTGCCGGGTGGAGGTGAGCTTCGGTTGCTCCAGCGTGGCGCCGAGTTCTCGATCATGCTCGGCGCGAACGAGTTGATGAACAGCCGGTTGAGCGGGTCGGAAGAGGCGCTGGCGGAGCAGGCGTGCGACCGGATCGGTGGGCGTCCGGGCGTGCGGATGCTGATCGGTGGGCTCGGGATGGGCTTTACGCTTCGTGCAGCGCTGTCCAGGCTTGGCCCTGACGCGGAGGTGGCGGTTGCGGAGATCGTGCCGGCGGTGATCGAATGGGCGCGGGGGCCGATGGCGCCGCTGCACGGCGACAGCCTGACCGATCCGCGGACGCGCATCTTCGAGGGCGACGTCGCTGCTGCGATCGCGGAAGGCGAGTGGGATGCGATCCTGCTCGACGTCGACAATGGCCCGGACGGGATTTCGCGGCCGGGTAACAATCGGCTGTACGGAGCCCGCGGATTGTCCCTGGCCCGTGCTGCCTTGCGACCGGGGGCGTACTTGCCGTGTGGTCGTCGGCGCCGAGCAAGCCGTTCGCTACCCGACTTGCCGAAGCGGGGTTCGCGGTCGACGAAGTGATTGCGCGGGCGACGCGGAAGGGCGGCGCGCGGCACACGATCTGGTTCGCTACCAGGGCATGATCTGGCGGTGGGCCGTATTGATCGCGCTGTCGGCGGTGATCGCGGGGGTGCTGGAGGTCGTTGGGCTGCCTGCGGGGTTGTTGCTCGGGCCGATGGTCGCGGCGGTGGTGCTTGCGGTGAGGGGTTGGTCGTTGACCGTGCCGACTTCGGCTTTCGCGGCGCGCAGGCGGCGGTGGGGACGCTGATCGCGGGCTCGATCACGACCGGGATCGTCGCGACGGTGGCGGATCACTGGCCGGTGTTCCTGATGGTCAATTTCGTCACGCTCGCCGCCAGTAGCGTGCTCGGATATTTGCTGAGCCGGTGGCAGGTGTTGCCGGGCACCGTCGCGGTGTGGGGATCGACGCCGGGCGCGGCGAGCGCGATGGTGTTGATGGCGCAGGCGTACGGCGCGGATTCGCGGCTGGTCGCGGTGATGACGTACACGCGGGTGGTGAGCGTGGCGGTGGTCGCTTCGGTGCTGGCGGCGGTGATGGTCGGCGGCGGGAGCGGGCATCATGTTGCGGCGACTTGGTTCGCATCCGTAGACGCGGTGGTCGTGCTGCGGACGATCGCGATTGCCGGTGTCGGTGCGAGTGTTGGGGTCGTGCTGAAGCTTCCCGCCGGCGCGCTGCTCGGGTCGCTGGTGGCGGGGGCGGCGCTCAATGTCACCGGCGTCGCGCAACCGGTGTTGCCGCAGTGGTTGCTGGCGGTCAGCTATGCAGTGGTCGGGTGGCGGATCGGGCTGTCGTTCACGCGCGATACGCTGCGGGTGGCGGGGAAGGCGATGCCGCGTATCCTGTTGTCGGTGGCGCTGCTGATCGCGTTCTGCGGCGGGATTGCGGCGGTTTTGACACGGTGGTGGGGGATCGATCCGGTTACCGCATATCTGGCGACGAGTCCTGGCGGGATGGACTCGGTCGCAATCATTGCGGCGTCGAGTCCGGTCGATGTGCCGTTCGTAATGGCGCTTCAGGTGTTGCGGTTTCTGGGGGTGTTGCTGATCGGGCCGCCGCTCGCGAAGTTCGTGGCGACGCGGCAGGGCGGCGTGCCGCCGCCGGTCATTCCGACTTAGATTGATCCTCCCCTGCAAGGGGAGGTGTCGCGCAGCGACGGAGGGGTGTCGCGCTATCGGGAGCGGGTCACCCCTCCGTCAGCGCTTCGCGCTGCCACCTCCCCTTGCAGGGGAGTATCTGCGGTCAGCCCTTGGTCGGACGATACGCCTCCACGTCGATGTCGTGGCGCTTCAGCTTGTCGTAGAACGTCTTTCGCGGGATGCCGAGTGCGGCTAGCGCCGAGCGCACGTCGCCGCTGACCTGTTGCAGGGTCGCGCGGATCGTGGCTTCCTCGAACTTGTCGACGCGGGCGGGGAGGGGGATATCGCTGTCTTCGTCGACCGCCTCCTCCGCCTCGACGCGCAGGACGAGGCGCTTGGCGAGGTTGTCGAGTTCGCGGACGTTGCCGGGCCAGTCGTGCTGGCCGAGATACGCTAGCGTCGCGGTGTCGATCGTCGGGACCTCGCGGCCGAACCGTTCCGCCGCCTGATGGAGCAGATGCCCGAACAGCAGCGGGATGTCGTCGCGACGTTCGCGTAACGGGGGGATGCGCAAGCGTACCGCGTCGAGCCGGAAGAGCAGGTCGGCGCGGAAGCGGCCTTCTTCGACCGCCTGTTCGAGGCCGGGTTTGGCGGCGGCGATCACGCGCAGGTCCAGCGCACGCGGGAGGTCGCCGCCGACCGGCATCACCTCGCGCTCCTCGAGTACACGGAGCAGTTTCGCCTGGAACGCTGGCAGCGTGCTCTCGATCTCGTCGAGGAACAGCGTGCCGCGGTTCGAGGCCTCGATCCGGCCGGTGCGCGGCAGGCGGGAGTCGCCGTCGTGGCCGAACAGTTCGATCTCCGCGACCGCCTCGGGCAGCGCGGCGCAGTTGACCGCGACGAACGGGCGCGAGCGGCGGTTGCTCCAGCGGTGGAGTAGTACAGCGACAAGTTCCTTGCCGGTGCCGGTCTCGCCTTCGACCAGCACGTCGATGTCGGCCTGCGCGATCTGGCGCATCGTTTCGCGCAGGCGGACCATCACCGGGGTCTCGCCGATCAGGGGTTCGGCGCCGACCGTTTCCTCGGCGGCGGCGCGGAGGCGGCGGTTGTCGAGGACGAGGCGGCGCATTTCTAGCGCCCGGCGTGCCCCCGCAATCAAATGGTCCGTCGCGAACGGCTTCGGGATGAAGTCGAACGCGCCGTTCTTGAGCGCGGCGATCGCCATCGCGACGTCGCCGTGGCCGGTCATCAGCAGCACCGGGATCTCGTGGTCGATCGCGGCGATCCGGCGGAAGAGTTCGAGGCCGTCCATCTTCGGCATGCGAATGTCGGATACGACCGCGCCGTCGAACCCGGCGGTTACGCGGGCAAGTGCGACGGTCGGGTCGCGCTCCGCGATCACCGCGATGCCGGCGAGTTCAAACGATTGCTCGAGCGCTCCGCGGAGGACGTCGTCGTCGTCGACGAGCAAGACGGCTTGCTCGCTCATGCCTTCACCAGGATCATACGGAAGATGGCGCCTTCTGGAGCGGGGACGAGGTCGAGCGTGCCGCCGAACTCGGTCATGATGTCGCGCGCGATGCCGAGGCCGAGGCCGAGGCCGTCCTTCTTGCTCGTCGCGAACGGGGTGAAGAGGTGGTCGGCGATGTCGGCCTCGATGCCGGGACCGTTGTCCGCGACGGTCAGCACGACATCGCGGCCTTTCCGACCGACCGTGACACTCACGCGGGCATCGCGTCGGTCGGCGACCGCGTCGAGTGCGTTCTGGAGGAGGTTGACCAGCACCTGTTCCAGACGGACGCGGCCGGCGATCACCGTCAATCGCGCCTCGGGGCCATTCGGCAGGTCGAGCATGACCCCCTTCGCGCGGAAGCGGTCTCCGATCAGCAGGCGGACGCCGTCGATCGCCTCGTCTAGCGCCACCGGGCCGATCGAGCCTGCGCCGCGCCGGGCATAGCGCCTCAGCCCAGCGGTAATCGTGCCAATCCGGCTAGTGAGATCGACGATCGACTGGAGATTGGTCGCCGCACGCGCGGGTTCTCCGCGGTCGAGGAAGGCAGCGGCGTTGTCGGCGAAGGTGCGGATCGCGGCGACCGGCTGATTGATCTCGTGCGCGACGCTGGCGGTAATCGTGCCGATCGAGCCGACGCGGTTGGCGTGCGCCAGCTCCTCGCGGGCCTGGCGGAACCGCTGGTCGGACGCCTCGCGCTGTTCGACCTCGATCTGGAGGCGGTCGGCGGTGGCGCGGAGTTCGGCGGTGCGGCGGGCGACTTCCGCCTCCAGTTCAGCGCGCGCGCCGACGTTGCGCTTGCGCCGCTCGTACAGCCACCATGCGCCAAGCATGGCGGCGATCGTCAGCATCGCGGCGATCGCGGTTGCCCAGCGCGTGCGCGCTGCGGCGGTGCGCAGGGCAGCGTCGAGCGGCTCCATATGCACCAGCCGCCAGCCGGAGATCGGTACCGGCAACGACACCGTGATCGCAGGCGATCCGTCGGGCAGCCGCGAAACCCCCTCGGCAAGCGTCAGTGGGGCGGGAGCCAGTGGCGACGTCCCGAACTGGCGCGTCTCGACCAGCTCGGCGCGGCGCGAAGGCGAGAGTGGGCGGGTGGTCCGAAATTCGAGCTTCGGATCGCTGGAGATCAGGATGACGCCGTCGGGATCGGTGACGAAGGTCGCCATCCGGTCCTGGATCCACGCGCGTGCGATCTTTTCGAACTCGACCTTGACCACGACCACGCCGAGCGGTCGACCGGCGCGGTCGATCCGTCGTGACAGGTACAGGCCCGGCCGCCCGCTGACGCTGCCGAGTGCGAAGAACTCGGTTGCGCCGGAGGCCATCGCCTTGGTGAAATAATCGCGGAAGCGGTAGTCGTGGCCGAGGAAGCTGTCGGGGCGGCCGGCGTTCGAGGCGGCGATCGTCATGCCTTGCGTATCGAGCGCATAGATCACCGGGGCGCCGGTGCGCTCGGCCAGCAGCGCAAGCTTGGTGTTGAGCGCCGGGTCGACCTGGCCCGACGCGAGTGCCGCGCGGACGTCGGGGTATTCGCCGAGCATTATCGGCAGCAGGCGATAGGTCTGCAGCTCCGCTTCGAGCAGGCGAAGGTTGCTCCGCGTCTGCTGGACCGCGCGCATCCGAACGCCTGCGCGCGCGTCTTGGGCGGCGCGCTGGCCGTAGATCGAGGCGACTCCCGCGACGATCACGCCAAGCGCCGCGAACGCCAGCAGCACCGTCAACGCCGTGACGAAAAGGGGAGATCGGAGTCGCGTCATTTTGTGCGGATTATCACACACGCACCGCCCGCACCATTGATGAAATGCGGCGATTTCCACACGTCCGAACAGTGGGTATGCTGATAAATGGCTAAAAACCAACGTTTTAAGCGCTGAAGGCGCGGCTCTTGTAGTCCTGGGTTCGGCCCGGCATTACCGTCGCACATAACGTCCCGCGTGAGTGGACGAGAATGCCAGGAGGCGATGTTGACCCTACCCACCCAGACATATGGCGTCGCGGAAACGCCCGCGCGGAAGCGCTGGAGCGGCCAGCTCTATATCCAGGTCCTGATCGCGATCGCGCTCGGCGCGGCGCTCGGGCATTTCTACCCGACCTACGGCGCGGCGCTGAAGCCCCTCGGCGATGCGTTCATCAAGCTGGTGAAGATGATCATCGCCCCGGTGATCTTCCTGACGCTCGTCACCGGTATCGCGGGCATGAAGGAGCTCGGCTCGGTCGGTCGCGTCGCGGGCAAGGCGTTCGCGTACTTCCTGTTCTTCTCGACGCTGGCGCTGATCGTCGGCCTCATCGTCGCCAACGTCGTCCAGCCGGGCGCGGGGATGAACATCGACGCTGCCACGCTCGATACCAAGGGCATCGCCGACTACACCGTGAAGGCGCACGAGACGACGATCACCGGGTTCCTGATGAGCATCATCCCGGACACGATGGTCAGCGCGTTCACCGAGGGCAACATCCTTCAGATCCTGCTCGTCGCGATCCTGTTCGGCATCTCGCTGAGCCTAGTCGGCGAGCCTGCCAAGCCGGTGCTGAACTTCCTCGAGCGCCTCAGCCTGATCGTCTTCAAGCTGGTCGGCATCCTAATGCGCGCAGCGCCGCTCGGTGCGTTCGGTGCGATCGCGTTTACGATCGGGAAGTACGGGATCGGCAGCCTTGCCAATCTCGGTGCGCTGGTCGCTACCTTCTATCTCACCGCGGCGCTGTTTGTGGTCGTCATCCTCGGCACCGTCGCCCGGCTCACCGGCTTCTCGATCTTCAAGCTGATCAAGTATCTGAAGGCCGAATTGCTGCTGGTGCTCGGGACGTCGTCGTCGGAAGCCGCGCTGCCGAACCTGATCCAGAAGATGGAAGCGGCAGGCTGCGAGAAGTCGGTGGTCGGGCTGGTCGTGCCGACCGGCTATTCGTTCAATCTCGACGGCACCAACATTTACATGACGCTGGCGGCGCTGTTCATCGCGCAGGCGACCAACACGCACCTGACGCTCGGCCAGGAACTGTTGCTGCTGGTCGTCGCGATGATCTCTTCGAAGGGTGCGGCGGGCGTGACCGGCGCGGGCTTCATCACCCTGGCCGCGACGCTGTCGATCGTGCCGACCGTGCCGATTGCCGGCATGGCGCTGATCCTCGGTGTCGATCGCTTCATGAGCGAGTGCCGCAGCCTTACCAACTTCATCGGCAACGCGGTCGCGACGATCGTCGTCGCCCGCTGGGAGGGCGCACTCGACCGCGACAAGCTGAACGCGGCGCTGTCGGGCAAGCTCCCCGAGTTCGTGCCGGCGGCAATCCCCGCCGCTGCCACCGCCCATTGATGCCGGCGGGGACGGCCAGCCCGTCCCCGCCCGCCCGTTCCCGCCAGCCAGTACCGGAACTTGCTTATGACCTCGATGACGATGCGCCGCTTGCGGCACGCGGCTGGCCTTGCCACGTCCGCGCTCTCGATCTTCGCGTTCGCGAATGTCGCCACCGCACAGGCCGAGGCGCCGCCTTCGCGCCAGGCCAATGTCGGCGCCAAGGACGTGTCGAGCACCGCCGAAGCCTCGCCGATCGCGGAGAGCTATCCCAACGCCGCGATCGGCGACGGGACGACGTCGGGTGGCTATAACCAGTCGCGCTGGGCTGAGGATTGGTCGAAGCTGCGCGACCCGAAGAAGCGCAAGGACATCGTCGACCAGCTGAAGTTCATCTCTATTGCCGGCGATGGCGACGTCTATTTGACACTGTCGGGCGAGGCGCGGTTGCGCGTCAACCAGACCACCAACCCTAATCTCCGCGACTCGGAAGCGCAGCGGCAGGACATTCTTCGCCTGTTCGGTGGTGCCGATCTGCATGTCGGCGAGCATCTCCGGTTCTATGGCGAGCTCGCGCATGGCACGCTGGAAGGGGAGAATCTCGGCACTGCGCTACCAAACCTGCGCAACAAGCTCGCGGTGCAGCAGGCGTTCGTCGATCTGACCGGGACGGTGGCCGATGTCGACGTCGGCGTGCGCTATGGTCGCCAGACGTTCGCCGATGGCCCGAACCTGATGGTGGTGCCGCGCGACAACAACACGTTGTTCTTCGGTTTCAACGGCTTCCGGGCCTGGGCGCGCGCTGCCGGCGTCCGCGCCGACGTGTTCGACTTCAAGCCGACCGCCTATGGCAATGGTGGTACTCAGGACGACAACGCCGAGAGCGCGCGGCGCTTCTCGGGTATCTCGACCGGGATCGTCGTGCCCGAAACGCTGTTCGGCGGGTCGAAGCTGTACGTCGATCCGTTCCTCTGGCGGCTGCGCAATCGCACGGCAGTATGGGGCACCGACACCGCGCGCGAAGTCCGCAATTTCTACGGCCTGCATGTCTGGGGTGACGCCGGGCCGGTCAATCTCGACTGGACGATCAATTACCAGGGCGGCAGTTACGACAACCGCTCGATCAAGGCGTGGCTGATCCTGTTGGCGCAGACCTACAAGATTGGCGACGGCAAGTCCGCGCCGCGCGTCGGTTTCCACGCCGATTATGCGAGCGGTGGCGGCGCATACGGGAAGGGCACGCTGCGCAACTCGCTCGCGCCGTTCGGCAACAACATCTATTACAGCTACCAGCTGTTCGCGACGCCGACCAACCTGATCGCGCTCGCGCCGAACGTGACGTTCACGCCGTTCGGCAAGCTGCGCATGACCGCGGAATATCAGCTGTCCTGGCGCGATACGACGAGCGATGCGGTGTACCGCGCGAACGGCTCGGCGTTTGCGGGCACGCAGAATTTCGGGGGCAAGAAGATCGCCGACACGATCCGGTTCCAGGCGGTGTACCCGTTCACCTCGCGGCTGTCGTTCACCGGGCGGTACGAGCATCTGATCGCCGGGCCGGCGCTGACCAATGCCGGGTATAAGAACTCCGACTTCCTTGCCGGCTGGATCAGCTACCGGTTCTGACGCCCTATCGATCCTCCCCTCTGAGGGGAGGTGGCAGCCCGCAGGGCTGACGGAGGGGTGGCGCGCCATCGAGAGCGTGACACCCCTCTGTCTGGGGAGCGCCAGCCACCTCCCCTGCCAGGGGAGGATCAAGGTGTGGCGATACCGCCCAGATTAACCTGCGTCGCACCACGCAACAAATTCGGTTATCCAGACCATACCGGTCCTTCAATTCCTCGATCGACTGTGGCACATGGACTCCAACATCAGGAGCACATGGCCATGGATCTCAGCTTCACGCCCGAGGAAGAAGCCTTCCGCGAGGAAGTCCGCAGCTTCTTCCGCGACAAACTGCCCGCCCGCCTTTCGACGCTGGTTCGCGAGGGCAAGCGGCTGCGGAAGTCGGACATGGAGGAGTGGCACGCCATCCTCAACGAGCGCGGCTGGCTGGCGAACCACTGGCCCGAGGAGTGGGGCGGCCCCGGCTGGAGCGTGATCCAGCGCTTCATCTTCGACAATGAGTCCGCGCTCGCGCACGCGCCCCGCGTCGTGCCGTTCGGCGTCAACATGCTCGGCCCGGTGCTGATCAAATACGGCTCGGAAGAGCAGAAGAAGCAGTGGCTGCCGCGGATTCTCGATGGCTCCGACTGGTGGTGCCAGGGGTATTCCGAGCCCGGTGCCGGCTCCGATCTTGCGGGCCTCAAGACCACCGCGGTCAGGAAGGGCGACGTCTATGTCGTCAACGGCCAGAAGACCTGGACGACGCTCGGCCAGCATGCCGACATGATATTCTGCCTCGTCCGCACCGACGCGACCGCGAAGAAGCAGGAGGGCATCTCGTTCCTGCTGATCGACATGAAGTCGCCCGGCATCGAGGTCCGCCCGATCACGCTGATCGACGGCGAGCAAGAGGTGAACGAGGTGTTCTTTACCGATGTCGAGGTGCCCGTCGCCAACCTCGTCGGCGAAGAGAACCTCGGCTGGACCTACGCCAAGTATCTGCTGACCTATGAGCGCACCAACATCGCCGGCGTCGGCTTCTCGATCGCGTCGTTCGAGCGGCTGAAGGAAGTCGCGCAGATGCAGAAGAAGGGTGGGCGCTCGCTGGCGGACGATCCGCTGTTCGCGGCGCGGATGGCGCGGGTCGAAATCGATCTCGCCAACATGCAGACGACCAACCTGCGCGTGCTTGCGGCGGTCGCGGGCGGCGGTGCGCCGGGCGCGGAGAGCTCAATGCTCAAGATCAAGGGCACCGAGATCCGGCAGGAGATCACCTCGCTGACGCGTCGTGCGTATGGATCGTACGCGGCGCCGTACATACCCGAGGCTCTGGAGGCCGGGTGGAACGGCGAGGATGTCGGGCCGGAAGATGCGGCGATGGCGGCGCCGAGCTATTTCAACAACCGCAAACTGTCGATCTTCGGCGGGTCGAACGAGATCCAGAAGAACATCATCTCCAAAGCCATCCTGGGTCTCTGATCACATGAACTTCGAACACACCGACGACCGCCGCATGCTCGCCGACACGCTCGTCCGCGCGCTGCGGGACGGCTATCCGATCGATACGCGCAATGCGGGGGCGTATAGCGAGGCGGGGTACGACCCGGCGGTCTGGACGCAGTTGAACGAGCTGGGCATCGTTTCGGCGCTGTTCAACGAGGCGGCGGGCGGCTTCGGCGGCAGCGGGTTCGACATCATGGTGGTGTTCGAAGCGCTCGGTCGCGCGCTGGTGGTTGAGCCGTTCCTCGGCGCGCTGATGGCCGGGCGTGCACTGGCGGCGGGCGGCGGGCATGACGATGCGCTGGCCGGGATCGTGTCGGGCGAGACGATCGCCGCTTTTGCACATGACGACGGGGCTAATCCTGTGACTGCGACGAAGAGCGGCGACGGCTGGACGCTGAGCGGCACCAAGGCGGTCGTTCCGCAGGCGGGCGCGGCGTCGGTGTTCGTAGTGACGGTCGAGCAGGATGGCGATCCGCTGGTGTTCCTCGTGCCCGCGGACACTGCGGGCGTTTCGGTACGGAGCTACAACGTTGTCGAGGGCGGTGGAGCCGGCGACGTGACGTTCGAGAACGTGGCGCTCGGCGCGGACGCGCGCGTCGGCGGCGAAGGGCAGGGGCAGGCGATCGTCGATGCGGCGGTCGGGGCAGGGTTGCTCGCGCTGTCGGCCGAGGCGGTCGGCGCGATGGAGTTCGTCAAGGAAGCCACGCTCGGCTATCTCCGCGACCGCAAGCAGTTCGGTGTGCCGATCGGCAAGTTCCAGGCGCTCCAGCACCGCATGGCGACGGTGCTGCTCGAGATCGAGCAGGCACAGTCCGCGGTCATCAACGCTGCGTCGGCATTCGACGGCGACGATGCGAAGGCGCGTGAACGTGCTCTGTCAGCGGCGAAATACACGATCGGTCGGACTGGTGCGCTGGTCGCGGAGGAGTCGATCCAGCTGCACGGCGGCATCGGCATGACGTGGGAATACGCGGTGTCGCATTACGCCAAGCGCTTGGTGATGATCGACCACCAGCTCGGTGACGAGGACTATCACCTGCAACGGTATATTGCGCTGGGCTGACTATTTTTCGTCATCCTGACGAAAGTCAGGACCCAGGGTCGCGGGCGTTATCGTCGATGGCTTTGGATCCTGACTTTCGTCAGGATGACGGGCGGCTAGTGGGCTCTAACGCCCGCGCTTCCCGATCATCGGCCGCAGCCGCACGCCAACACAGATCACCGTCGGCCACAGCAGCGTGTTGAGGATATCGAGCGAGGTATCCTCCCACCGCCACGACCCGAACGTCAGGCGGTCCATGATCTCGTTGAACGCCTCGCCCGCGACCACCACCCACCACGGAATGAACGTTCCAAACGACCGCCGCGTGATCAGCCGCGCGATCATCAGCAGCGCCATCCCGGCATGGATGTGCAGGATCGTATCGGGCAGCCCGGTGCCATCGCCGATCCAGTCGATCATCTTGTGGTAGAGGGTCGGGATCACGCTGTTACTCCGGGCGAACTGCCGCGGGCGCTATACGGCGCTCAATTCCGAGCGGCAATCACAGGCGTCGTGCCCAACATCAGCGGCTTCAACTCGGCGATGGTCGCGTCCAGCCACGCGATGAACCGGTCGATCCGCGCGATCCGGCGGACGTCGCGGTGGACGACGAGCCAGAACGAGCGCGCGATGTCCACCGCGTCGGGCAGCACGCGGACCAGCCCCGGCATCCGGTCGCCGATGAAGCATGGCAGAATCCCGCATCCCGCTCCCGCGGCGATCAGCTCGGCCTGCGCGACGATACTCGAACTGCGGATCGAGGCGTCGAGCCGGCCGTCGATTTCCGCCAGATAGCGGAGTTCGGGCGCGTAGATCATGTCCGGGACGTAGCCGATCAGCCGGTGGCGCATCAGGTCCGCGGTCGTAGCGATCGGCCCGGTCCGCGCGAGGTGATCCGGATTCGCGTAGAGGCCGAGGTGATAGTCGGTCAGCTTGCGCGCCACCAGCGGGCCGCTCTTGGGCCGCGCAAGCATCACCGCGATGTCGGCCTCTCTCCGCGAGGGGTTGAGGAAGCCGGTCGACGCGATCAGGTCGACGGCGATCCGCGGATGCTGGTTGGTGAACGACGCGAGGCGCGGCGCAAGAATGCGGCTGCCGAACCCTTCCGAGACGCTCAACCGGATCGGGCCGGCGAGTACCCCTGCATCATTGCCGACGACTTCCTGGATGCCGAGCGCGGACGCCTCCATCGTCTCGGCGTGTTCCAATAGCGCCGCGCCGCGTTCGGTCAGCGCGTAGCCGGCGACGGTCTGTTCGAACAACGTCGTCTGGAGTCGCCGCTCGAGGCGTTGCAGCCGCCGCGACACCGTCGTCGCGTCCTGCCCGAGCAGTTTTGCGGCCGGTCCGAGCCGGTGCGCGCGCGCCAGAGCGAGGAAATATCGGACGTCGTCCCAATCCATGAACGCCTCACCCTATACTGCATATTCGCAGAGCGATTCTGCAAACAGCCCCACTTGGCTGCGAAAGCCTTATGGCCGACGGTGCGGATAACTAGAAGAGGATGCCCATGCGGACGATCGAGAATTTCGTGAGCGGTGCGGCGAGCACGGCGGAGCGCTTCGGCGACGTGTTCGACCCGAATTCGGGCGAGGTGCAGGCGCGGGTACGGCTGTCGGGCGCGACCGATTTGGACCGCGTCGTCGCCGCCGCGCAAAAGGCACAGCCGGGCTGGGCCGCGACCAACCCGCAGCGTCGCGCCCGCGTCATGTTCGAGTTCAAGCGGCTCGTCGAAGCGAACATGGACGAACTCGCGCGCCTGCTGTCGTCCGAGCACGGCAAAGTGATCGCGGATTCGAAGGGCGATATCCAGCGCGGGCTCGAGGTAATCGAGTTCTGCTGCGGCATTCCGCACATCCTCAAGGGTGAATACACCCAAGGCGCCGGCCCCGGAATTGACGTGTATTCCATGCGCCAGCCGCTCGGTATCGGCGCGGGGATCACGCCGTTCAACTTCCCGGCGATGATCCCGCTGTGGATGTCGGGCGTCGCGATCGCCACCGGCAATGCGTTCATCCTCAAGCCCAGCGAGCGCGATCCGTCGGTGCCGGTGCGGCTCGGCGAATTGTTCGTCGAGGCGGGGCTGCCCGAGGGGATCTTCCAGGTCGTCCACGGCGACAAGGAGATGGTCGACGCGATCCTCGATCATCCCGCGATCTCGGCGGTGAGCTTCGTCGGATCGTCCGACATCGCGCATTACGTGTATCGTCGCGGCGTCGAGGCGGGCAAGCGCGTCCAGGCGATGGGCGGCGCGAAGAACCACGGCATCGTCATGCCCGACGCCGACCTCGACCAGGTCGTCGCCGACCTGTCGGGCGCCGCGTTCGGGAGCGCTGGCGAGCGCTGCATGGCCTTGCCCGTGGTGGTGCCGGTCGGCGAGAAGACCGCCGTGGCTTTGCGCGAGAAGCTGATCCCGGCGATCGCGGCGTTGCGCGTCGGCGTGTCGACCGACAACGACGCGCATTACGGCCCAGTGGTGAACGCAGCGCATCGCACTCGGATCGAAAACTGGATCCAGACCGGCGTCGACGAGGGCGCGGAACTGGTCGTCGACGGGCGCGGGTTTGCGTTGCAGGGGCATGAGAAAGGCTTCTTCATCGGGCCGTCGCTGTTCGATCACGTCACGACGGAGATGTCGGCGTACAAGGAGGAGATCTTCGGGCCGGTGCTCCAGATCGTTCGCGCCGCCGATTTCGAGGAGGCGGTGCGGCTGCCGAGCGAGCATCAATACGGCAACGGCGTCGCGATCTTCACCCGCAACGGCCACGCGGCGCGCGAATTCGCGGCGCGGGTGAATGTCGGGATGGTCGGCATCAACGTGCCGATCCCGGTGCCGGTCGCGTATCATACGTTCGGCGGGTGGAAGCGCTCGGCGTTCGGCGACACCAACCAGCACGGCATGGAGGGCGTGAAGTTCTGGACCAAGGTCAAGACGATCACGCAGCGCTGGCCGGATGGGTCTGCGCTGCCGGCGATGGCCGAGGATGGCGGGCCGGCGCGCAACAACGACGCGTTCGTCATCCCGACGATGGGGTGAGTGGTTTGCCATCCCCGGATCCCGTCATCCTGGACTTGATCCAGGATCCAGAGTTACGGAGCGCGACGCTTTTGACTCTGGATCCTGACTTTCGTCAGGATGACGGGAGGGGATCGAAACCCCAGTCTTCGGCCAGATCGCGCCACGTAGGATTGTCGGTCTCGATAAGCTCGATCTTCCACGAGCGCTTCCAGACCTTGAGCTGCTTCTCGCGCGTGATCGCCCCCTCCATCGTGTCGGCCATTGCGAACCACACCAGCCGGTTAACCGCGTATCGCTTAGTAAACCCAGCGAACGCGCTCTCACGATGCTGAACGATCCGTGCCATCAGGTCGGAGGTTACGCCGATGTACAGCGTTCCGTTACGCCAGCTCGCCATGATATAGACCGCGGGTTGTCTAGCCATATCATTCCCCCACCCCGTCATCCTGACGAAAGTCAGGATCCAGAGCCACGAGCATCAGCATTCGCCGCTCTGGATACTGGGTCAAGCCCAGTATGACGGACCCAGTATGACGATTCAGGAAAGTCCGATGACCAACCAGTTCGACCTCACCGACGACCAGCGCGAGATCCAGGAGCTGGCACGCCGGTTCACCGCCGACCGGATCACGCCGCATGCGGCCGAGTGGGACGAGAAGCACATCTTCCCGCGCGACACGATCAAAGCGGCGGCCGAACTCGGCTTCGCGGCGATCTACGTCAGCGAGGAAAGCGGCGGGATCGCGCTTGGGCGGTTGGAAGCCGCGCTGATCATGGAGGCGATGTCCTACGGGTGCCCGTCGACGTCCGCGTTCATCAGCATCCACAATATGGCGGCGTGGATGATCGACCGGTTTGGCTCGCAGGGCGTGAAGGACAAGTATCTCCCCGACCTGGTGACGATGGACCGGCTGGCGAGCTATTGCCTGACCGAGCCGGGCTCCGGCTCCGACGCCGCCGCTTTGAAGACCCGCGCGGTGCGCGATGGCGACGACTGGATCGTGACCGGCTCGAAGCAGTTCATCTCGGGTGCGGGCGAGAACGAGGTGTACGTGACGATGGTCCGCACCGGTGAGGACGGTCCGAAGGGTATCTCGTGCCTCGTGATCGAGAAGGACATGCCGGGCGTGTCGTTCGGCGCGAACGAGAAGAAGCTGGGCTGGCATTCGCAACCGACGCGGCAGGTGATCTTCGACGGTGTCCGCGTACCGGCCGCGAACATGGTCGGCGGCGAGGGCGAGGGCTTCCGGATCGCGATGATGGGGCTCGATGGCGGGCGGTTGAACATCGGCGCGTGCTCGCTCGGCGGTGCGCAGCGGTGTCTCGACGAGGCGATCGCGTATACCAGGGACCGGAAACAGTTCGGCAAGGCGATCGCCGATTTCCAGAACACGCAGTTCATGCTGGCCGACATGGCGACCGAACTCGAAGCGGCGCGCGCGCTGCTCTACATGGCGGCGGCCAAGGTGACGGCGAACGCGCCCGACAAGACCAAGTTCGCGGCCATGGCGAAGCGGCTGGCGACCGATACGGGCTCGTCGGTGGTGGATCGCGCGTTGCAGCTGCATGGTGGCTACGGGTATCTGCAGGACTATCCGATCGAGCGTTTCTGGCGCGACTTGCGGGTGCATTCGATCCTTGAGGGGACGAACCAGGTCATGCGGATGATCGTCGGTCGTGAACTGACGCGGCAGTGAGTCCGCGCAGCTTCAAGTCTTTCTTCTGCTCCGCGCCTCTGCGCCCCTGCGCGAAAAAGTCTTTTGTTCGCGCAGAGGCGCAGAGGCGCGGAGATGATGTTCGGGAGGTGAACGCGTGACCGATGATCTGATCGTCGAGAGTAAAGGGCCTGTCGGCCGGATTCGGTTGAACCGCCCGAAGGCGCTGCACGCGTTGAACCTAGCGATGTGCGAAGGCGTGCTGGAGGCGCTGGAAGCGTGGCGTGGCGACGCGGCGGTCGAGGCGATCGTCGTCGATCATGCCGAGGGGCGCGGGTTCTGTGCTGGCGGGGATATCCGCATGCTCGCCGCGTCGGGCGCGACCGATGGCGTCGAGGCGCGGGCGTTTTTTCACGCCGAGTATCGGATGAACCACCGGCTGTTCACCTATGCCAAGCCAATCGTCGCGTTCATGGACGGGATCACCATGGGCGGCGGCGTCGGGCTAGCGCTGCCGTGCCGGTTCCGGGTTGCGACCGATAACACCAAGTTTGCGATGCCGGAAACGGGGATCGGGCTGTTCCCGGACGTTGGCGGCGGCTGGTATCTGTCGCGGCTGCCGGGGCGGATCGGGCAGTATCTCGCGCTGACCGGGCACCGGCTCGATGGTGCAGAGTGTCTCGCGCTCGGGTTGGCGACGCATTTTCTCGCGAGCGATACGCTCGATACCGCTAAGGCACGGATCGCGGAGACGCCGCAGGATATCGCGGGCGTGTTGGACGCATTGGCCACGTCGGCACCCGACGCGAAGATCTTGGCGCGCAAGGATGACATCGACCGGCTGTTCGCGTCAGACGTGCTGGAGGAGATCTATGCCGCGCTCGACGCCGATGGTGGGGAGTGGGCGACTCAGACTCTCGCGACGCTGAAGACCAAGTCGCCGCAGACGATGAAGGTGTCGCTCCGGCTGCTCCACGAGGGCGCGGGGATGGCGAGTTTCGCGGACGAGATGCGGCAGGAATATGCGGTTGGCGCGCATGTCGTGCAGCGGCATGACTTCATTGAGGGCGTGCGCGCGGTAATCGTCGACAAGGATAACGCGCCGCGCTGGGATCCGGCGACGCCCGAGGCTGTGACCGATCACGTGATCGACCAGATCTTCGCGCCGTTGCCGGAGCATGAGGCGTGGACGCCGGGCTGAGTAGAAAGAACACACGTCACCCCAGCGAAAGCTGGGGTCTCATCATTATCGAGAGACCCAGCTTCCGCTGGGGTGACGGGATAGGAGAGATTGAATGGCCGACTACGAAACGATCCTGGTCGAGCAGCGCGGTGGCGTCACGCTTGTCACGTTGAACCGGCCCCAGGCGCTCAACGCGCTCAATTCGCAGGTGCTCGCCGACCTGATCGCCGCGTTTGCCGCGTTCGATGCGGACGCGTCGCAGGGGTGTGCTGTGCTGACCGGTTCCGCCAAGGCGTTCGCGGCCGGGGCGGACATCAAGGAGATGCAGTCGCAGGGCTTTGCCGAGATGTACGCGAGCAACTTCTTCGCCGGCTGGGAGAGTTTCACGCGGACGCGCAAACCCGTGATCGCGGCAGTCGCGGGCTATGCGCTCGGCGGCGGGTGCGAGTTGGCGATGATGTGCGACTTCATCCTTGCGGCCGATACCGCGAAGTTCGGGCAGCCGGAGATCAAGCTCGCCGTATCGCCGGGGATGGGCGGATCGCAGCGGCTCACGCGCGCGGTCGGCAAGGCGAAGGCGATGGAGATGTGCCTGACCGGGCGGATGATGGACGCCGCCGAAGCCGAGCGCGCTGGCCTCGTGTCGCGGATCGTGTCCGCCGACGACCTGGTCGAGGAGGCGGTTAAGACCGCTGCGACGATTGCCGCGATGGCGCCGCTGGCGGTGCTGGCGAACAAGGAAATGGTCAACGCGGCGTTCGAGACGGGGCTTGCGATGGGCGTCCAGTTCGAGCGGCGGCTGTTCCACGGGCTGTTCGGGACGGCGGACCAGAGCGAAGGCATGGCCGCGTTCGTCGAGAAGCGCGCCGGGACCTGGACGGGGAAGTGACCCGACAAACGTCCGTATCAACCCCGTCACCCCAGCGAAGGCTGGGGTCTCCCCATTGGCGGTCGAAACGCTAGCCCCATAAAGATCCCAGCTTTCGCTGGGATGACGATCGTTAAAGAGGATAAGCAATGGCACGGATCGGATTTATCGGGCTCGGCAACATGGGCGGCGGAATGGCGGCGAACCTCGCCAAGAAGGGCCACGACGTCCGCGCGTTCGATCTGAGCGCCGACGCGCTGGACAAGGCGAAGATCGCAGGATGCCTGCCGGTCGCGTCTGCTGCCGAGGCCGCAGGCGGTGCCGAGGCGATCGTGACGATGCTCCCCGCCGGCAAGCACGTCGCCGAGGTCTACGACACGCTGTTCGGCGTTGCCCCTCCGTCCGCGATCCTGATCGACTGCTCGACGATCGACGTCGCCACCGCCAATCAGGTCGCCGCCGCCGCGCACGCCAAGGGCCTCGCCGCGGTCGACGCGCCGGTGTCGGGCGGGATCGGGGCTGCCAATGCGGGCACGCTCACCTTCATGGTCGGCGGGTCGGCGGAGGCGTTCGAACGGGCGCAGGCTATCCTCGCCGATATGGGCAAGGCCGTCATCCATGCCGGCACAAACGGCGCAGGGCAGGCGGCGAAGATCTGCAACAACATGATTCTCGGCGCGACGATGATCGCGACCTGCGAGGCGTTCGTGCTGGCGGAAAAGCTCGGGCTCGATGCACAGGCCTTCTACGATATCGCCAGCGTGTCCTCGGGCCAGAGCTGGTCGATGACCACCTATGCGCCATTGCCCGGGATCGGCCCCGATACCCCCGCCGATCACGACTATCAGGGCGGTTTCGCGACGGCGCTGATGCTCAAGGACCTGCGGCTCGCGATGGCCGCGGCAAAGGACGTCGGCGCGGATACGCCGATGGGCGCGAAGGCTGCCGAGCGCTACGAGGCGTTCGCCGAGGCCGGGCAGGGTAGCCTCGACTTCTCGGCGATTATCCGCACGCTTTGAGCCCTAAAGGAAGCGGATCAGCATCAGCAGCAGGCCAAGGATCGACACCATCCAGCACAGGCTGCGGACATATTTGATGCCGAACAGATACAGCGGGACGTACGCGATCCGCGCGCCGAACCAGAGCCATGCGCCGATCGCCCCCACCCCGCCGGTGCGATCGGCCACGGCCAGCCCCAGCGCGAGCGCGACGAACACGGGGTAGGTTTCCTGGAAGTTCTTGAGCGCACGTTCGGCGCGCCCTGCCATCTCGCCGAGCGGCTTCTGCTCGCCGTCGCGTGGACCCGCATTCCAGTCGAGCCCGCGATCGCGCGTGGCGGTTTGCCCCTGGATCATGACGTACGCAAACAACAGGACCGTCGACCAGCCGAGCAGCAGTAATTCGGTAGGCAAATGCGTCATGATCGGTCTCCGCTAAGGTAGCGGGTGTCGAACGCCGCTATCGCGCCGATGTTGCGACCTGGATCTGTGGATTGGCAAGCGATTGGCGGGCGTCGTGCGCGCGGTGGAACGCGCGGTCGGCATCGTCGATCGCCCCGAGCAGCGCGCCGAAGCACGGCACTTCGTCGATCGGATAGACGCGTGACAGATCGTGGCCGAGCGCGAAGACGTCGCGCTGCGTGAGGAGCCCGATCGCGACGATACGGTCTTGGTCGGACATGTTAGGCTCCCGTGGTGCAATGTATGTTAACGCACTCAACGAGTTAACGGTACCGTCATAAGTGCGAAACGGGGCCAGTGGAGCCTCAACCGAGGCCGAGCCGCTCGCGGGCGTGCCATCGCGCCATCATGAGCACCGAAACCACGGCCAGACCGGTCGCAAGTCCGGTCCATATCCCCACTCCGCCCCAGCCGCGGGCGAAGGCCAGCCACGCGCCGACACCGATGCCGATCCCCCAATAGCCGATCGCCGCAAAGATCATCGGCACTGTGGTATCTCCCAATCCGCGCAACATCCCCGCGCCGATCACCTGCGCGCCGTCGACCACTTGGAACACCGCGGCCACCGCGAGCAGCGAGATCGCCAGCGCGACGACCGGCGCATTCGCGGGCGCATCGACGTCGAGGATGATGCCGATCAGGAGTTGCGGGGCGAGGATCAGCAGCGCGGCGGTCAGCACCATGAAGCCCTCGCCGATCGCGAACGCCGCCCAGCCGGCGCGTCCGATGCCGGCGCGATCGCCGCGTCCGGTGGCGAGACCGACGCGGATCGTGGCGGCCTGCGCGATGCCGAGCGGGACCATGAAGGTGACGCTGGCGATCTGGATTGCGATCGCATGCGCCGCAAGTGGCACGGTGCCGAGCAAGCCCATCAGGAAGACGGCGGCGATGAACACGGTCGATTCGAACCCGAGCGTGATCGCGATCGGCAGGCCGAGTGTCCACACTGCGCGGTATCGCGGCCGGTCGGCGCGCCAGAACCGGCCGAGCAGGCGATAGCGGCGGAACGGCTTTGCGTAGACGATCACGACGGCCATCGCGACGAAGCTGAGGCCGTTGGCGATGCTGCTCGCGGTGCCGGATCCGAGCAGGCCGAGCGCGGGCAGGCCGGCATGACCGAAGATCAGCAGCCAGTTGAGCCCGGCGTTGACGATTAGCAGCCCGACCATCACCACCAGCGACCAGGCCGGTTTCTCGAGCGCGGCGACGAACGCGCGCAGCACGAGGAAGGCGAGGCTCGGCAGCATCCCCCACATCACTGCGCGGACGAACCTCGCCGCCTCGTGTGCAAGCTTCGGATCCTGGTCGAGCAGGTGGACGAGGATCGTTTCGGCATTCCACAGCACGATCCACGACGGGATACAGAGCGTGGCGGCGACCCATATGGTCTGGCGCACGGTCCGCCGGATATCGCGCACCGCATGCGGCCGCGCACCCCGCTCGCGCGCGATCATCGGAACGGCGGCGGTGGTGAGTCCCATGCCAAAGACGAGGAACACGAGATAGAGGTTCAACCCCAGCGTCGCCGCCGCCAGCGTATCGGGCCCGAGCCGCCCCAGCATCGCCACGTCGGTCGCACCGACCAGCGCCTGCGCGAGATTGGTCGCGACCAGCGGCCAGGCGAGCTTCAGCGTGGCCGCGAATTCGGTTCGCCAAGGGCGGGGCGGGGTCGAGGTCATGTAGCGGCTTTACCGGGGTTCACGGCCAAGTCGATCATCGCATGGGGACGCAGCGTAGCTGCCGGAGCAACCAATCCTCCCCCGCAAGGGGAGGTGGCGCCGAAGGCGACGGAGGGGGAGGACACGAAACAGAGGTCTCCCTTACCGCCCCCTCCGTCTGGCAAGCGCCAGCCACCTCCCCCTGGCGGGGGAGGATCGATGCGGAGCGACTTTGCTTGTTGAAGCGCGGACGATTGGATTGACGAGCGACCGACCGGATCGTCGAAGGCCGCATCGCTCCCAAACTCCGTCATCCCAGCGAAAGCTGGGATATCATCGTGGGGCGTGCGTCGTCTGCCTCGTGAGATACGCCAGCTTTCGCTGGGGTGACGGTTGTGCCGGGGTGACGGCTATGTTGAGGTCGCCCCTATACCGCGGTGAGGGCCGCGGAGGTGATGGCTGGCGGATGCTGTTCTCGTAGAAATGACGCTGTCGACGGCGTCGGCGGTTGACGGAACGCTACCGCATCAACCCGGCGGCGCGGAGGGCGTTCTCGATCGTAGCTTGGATACCGGCAGGGGGCTCCGGCCGAGGCTTCGGCGCGGGCTTCGACGAGAACGGGATCGCCATCTTCGCGACGCGTTCGATCGGCACTGACTTTGCCGCAGTCTCCGCCTTCGCCGCCGCAATCAGCCCCCAAGATTTCGCAATCACCGCCGTGCTCGAAATCCCGACATCGAGCATGAACGGCCCCGCGGCCCCCAGACGCTCGCCGCGCAACGGATCGATCGGCGTGCCGTGACCCATGCCCGGCACGGTCCAGTCCTCGACCACGTCACGCCCTTCCGCGTCCGACCAGATCCGGTGGACGGCGGTGCCGACGCGCTCCGTGCGCACCGCGTTCGCATCGACGCCGTGGATACCGCGCCATTGCCGCGCGATCGTGTCCGCATTCGCGACGCTGACCGTCGCGTCTGCGCCGCCGTGCCAGATCGCCAGCGTCGGCCACGCTCCGTCATGGCCGCGCGCGCCGCTGCGAACCTTGTCGATCAAAGCCGTATCGCTCGTATCGCCATGCCCGCGCATCCGGTCGAGTGCCTGCGACACGCCGGTCGCGGTGCCGTACGCCAGCCCGCCGATCGCCGCCCCGCCCGCGAACAAATCGGGTCGCGTGGCGAGCATCGCAACCGTCATAGCTCCGCCCGCCGACAGCCCGGTAACGTACACGCGGCTGCGATCGAGGCCGTGGCGTGCGATCATCGTCTCGGTCATCTGCGCGATCGATTCGGCTTCACCGCCGGCTTGCGCGGTGTCTTCGGAGGCGAACCAGTTGAAGCAGAGATTGGGATTGTTCGCGCGCGTCTGCTCGGGAAACAACAGCGCGAAGCCGGCGCGATCGGCAAGCTGCGACCAGCCCGACCCGTGATCATAGCCTGCCGCGGTCTGCGTGCAGCCGTGCAGGACGACGACCAACGGCGCGTTCGCAGGAAGGTCGGCGGGCACATAGGCGTACCCGAGCAAGGCCCCCGGATTGGTCCCGAACTCGATCAACGGCGTCAGGCGGCTAGGCGCGGTGGTGCGCGGCGTGGGGGCCCCGGCGCGGGCCATGCGAGCGATGGTGTCGGCGATGTTTCTCACGTCAATCGAGCCTTTCGTCGCAAGGCGTACTCGGCCGCGATCTTATCTCAACGTGGGACGTACATCATTTGTTGCTGCACCGCAGCAAAAACGTCAGGAGTCTTGCCCCAGCACGTCGCACGCCTCGCCGATCGCCGCGTAGATCCGATCGAGATCGGCATCGTCGATGCAATAGGGCGGCATGACGTAGACGGTGTTGCCGAGCGGCCGGAGCAGCAGGTCGCGCGCGCCGAAGAAGGCGAGCAAGCGCGGACCTATCTGCGAAAGATAGCCGTCTTCGCCGCGCAGCTCGACCGCGGTGATGGTGCCGATCTGGCGCGCATTGGCGATGCGGGGGTTCCGGGCGAGCGTCTCCAGCCTTGACGCCTGGCGGGCGGCGAGATCTGCGATCCGTTCGCGCACTGGTTCCTCGCGCCAGATCGTAAGATTGGCATTGGCGGCGGCGCAGGCGATCGGGTTGGCGGTGTAGCTCGACGAGTGGAAGAACATCCGCGACCGGTCGGTCCCGTAATGCGCCTGGTAGATCGCCTCGGTCGCCATCGTCACCGCGAGCGGGATCGCGCCGCCGGTCAGGCCCTTCGACAGGCACAGGATATCGGGCACCACGCGCGCCTGTTCGCAGGCGAGCAAACTGCCCGTGCGGCCCCAGCCGGTCATCACCTCGTCGGCGATGAACAGCACGTCGTGATGGGCGCAGATTTGCCGCATCTCGGCGAGAATGTGCGCGGGATAGATGTGCATCCCGCCCGCGCCGAGCAGCAGCGGCTCGACGATGAACGCGGCCGGGTGCGCGGCGCAAGCCTTCTCGAGCGCATCAAGTGTTGCTTGTTCGAGCCCGGCGGCGGGGAAGGGGATCGTGCCGACATCGAACAGCAGCGGATCGTACGCCCGGTTGAACACGCCGCGCGCGCCGACCGACATCGCGCCGATCGTGTCGCCGTGATAGCCGTGCTCCATCACAAGGATGCGGTGGCGATCCTCGCCGCGATCGAGCCAATAGCCGAGCGCCATCTTCAGCGCGCACTCGACGCTGGTCGAGCCGGAATCCGAGAAGAACACGCGGGTCAATTCGGGCGGCATGATCGCGGTCAGTCCGCGCGCGAGGTCCTCGGCAGGCTGGTGCGTCCAGCCGGCGAAGATGATCTGGTCGAGCTTGCCCGCCTGCTCCGCGATCGCCGCCATGATCTTCGGGTTGGCATGGCCATGCGTGGTCACCCACCAGGACGAGATCGCATCGACGATCCGCCGGCCATCCGAGGTGTAGAGTGCGGCGCCCTCGGCATGCGTGACGAGCGGGATCGGCTCGCGCAGGCCGTGCTGCGTGAACGGATGCCAGACGGGGAGTCACTCACCGGAACGCCTCCAGGTCGAAATTCGCGGCGAACGCCGCGGCCAGCGTCGCGGCGTTCAACGGATCGAGGCGGGGCAAGCGGCCGAGCCTCCGGACCTTACCGAGTGCGGCGATCGTCGCCTCGCTATCCTCGACCGCGTCGCCAACGAACGCGATGCCGAGGATCGGTACGCCGCGGCTCCGCAACGCCTCGATCGAGAGCAGGCTGTGGTTGATCGTGCCGAGCCCGGTGCGCGCAACGAGCACCACCAGCTTGCCCCATCGCGCGAACAGGTCGGCGAAGATCAGGTCGCGCGTCACCGGGACCATCACGCCGCCCGCACCCTCGACCACCAGCGGGCCATCGACTCCGGGAAGCGTTAGCCGCTCGGGATCGATCGTCACATCATCGATCTCTGCGGCGAGATGCGGCGAGCACGGCGTGGTCAGCCGGTAGGCTTCGGGGAGGACGTGGTCTGCGGGAACGCCCAGGGTCACGACCGAAGCCGTATCGCTGCCGTCCGCGAGCCCGGCCTGCACGGGCTTCCAATAGCGCGCACCGAGTGCCGCGGTCAGGCCCGCAGCGAACACCGTCTTGCCGATATCCGTGTCCGTTCCGGTGACCACGATCGTCATTGCAGCGCCTCTCCCAATACAGTTCCCAAAGCCGCGATATCTGCCGCCGTCGCGTTCAGCGTCAACGAAATCCGCAATCGCGAACCGCCTGCGGGCACTGTGGGTGGCCTGATTCCGCGGACGTCGAAGCCGGCCGCCTGGATCGCGCCGGCGACCCGCATCGTCCGCGCCGCATCCCCCAGCACCAGCGGCAGGATCTGCGACCCGGTCGCCGCCACGCCGTACGGTGCCAGCACGCGGCTCGCCGTCGCGATCAGGTCCCGGAGCCGTCCCCGCCGCGCCGGTTCGTCGGCGATGATCCGCAATGCCTCGCCGACCGCCAGTGCCATCAGCGGCGACGGTGCGGTCGAGAAGATGAACCCGCGGCCGCGATTGACGATGAATTCGCGCATCACCGCCGGCCCGCACAACAGCGCGCCCTCGCAGCCGAGCGCCTTGCCGCAGGTCCGCAGCGTTATGACGTTCGCGCGTCCGTCGAGTCCTTCGGCCAGGCCACGGCCGTCGGTGCCGAATACCCCGGTCGCATGCGCTTCGTCGATCAGCAGGATCGCGTCGTGGCGGTCCGCGACCTGCGCGAGATCGGCGAGCGGCGCGCGGTCGCCGTCCATGCTGTAGAGGCTCTCGACCGCGATCCATACGCGGCCCGTGCCACCCGTCGCGCGCCATGCGGTAATCGCATCTTCGAACGCATCGGCATCATTGTGCGCCGCGCTAACGCAGGTCGCCCGTGTGAGACGCATGCCCTCATGCGCACTGGCATGGATCAGCGCGTCGTGGACGATCAGGTCGCCGCGCTGGGGCAATGTCGCGAACAGGATCGTGTTGGCAATGTAGCCGCTGGCGAAGAACAACGCCGCCTCGGTGCCGAAGAACCGCGCGGCCTCCGCTTCCAGCGTTTCATGCTCGGGCGCATTGCCGCGTAAAAGCCGCGAGCCGCCCGAGCCGACCGGTACGCCCCTCGACAAGGCGTCGATCATCGCGGCGCGCAGCCGGTCCGACCCGGCGAGCCCGAGATAGTCGTTCGAGGCGAAGTCGATGCCGGTGCGCGGGCGGAGCGATCGATATCGGTCGGCGGCGGCCAGCTTGGCGAGGTCTCGGTCCTGGTCGGCGAAGATCATCGCGCCGCCCTAAACCCAACGCGGCGGGAAGACGATAGCGGGTCCATGATGAGCCCCAATCGGTTGCCCCCTCCGTTACCCCAGCGAAAGCTGGGGTATCCCTGTTGTCGCGAGGGAGACCCGAACCGGGAGACCCCAGCTTTCGCTGGGGTGACGAACGGGGGTGCGCGGCCTAGCGTACGCTGTGCCCAGCTCGACCGGTGCGGCGCTGCGCCGCCCCAAACCCAGCGCGCTGCGAAGACGATAGCGGGTCGATCGTGAGCTCAATCGGTCGCCCCTCCGTCACCCAGCGAAAGCTGGGGTATCCCTGTTGTCGAGCAGGAGACCCGAACCGGGAGACCCCAGCCTTCGCTGGGGTGACGGACGGGTGTGCGCGGCCTAGCGTACGCTACGCCCAGCTTCAGCGACGCCAACCGGTACGGCGCTACTCCGCCTTCAGCGCTTCGATAAACCCGCGCGCTCGCGCGCCGACGTCCGCCGCGGTCATCCCCGGCGCATACAGCGCCGAGCCCAGACCGAAGCCAGCGGCCCCCGCCTTGCGCCACTCGGCCATGATCTCCGGCACGACTCCGCCGACCGGCAGAACGCGCGTATCCTTGGGGAGGACGGCGCGCATCGCCTTCAGCACGGCGGGGCTCGCGGCTTCGGCGGGGAAGAGTTTCAGTGCTGCAGCGCCTGCTTCCAGCGCTGCGAACGCCTCGGTCGGCGTGGCGATGCCGGGGAGCGCGACATAGCCGCGCTCCGCGGCTGCCGCGATCACGCGCACATTCGCGTTGGGCGCGATGATCAGCGTGCCGCCGGCCGCGCCGACTGCCTCCACATCCTCGACACGCAACACCGTGCCCGCCCCGACGACCGCGCGACCCTTCAGCGTGCGCGCGAGGCGGGCAATGCTGTCGAGCGGCTGAGGCGAGTTCATCGGCACTTCGAGGATCGTGAAGCCGGCCTCGACCAGCGCCTCGCCGATCGCCTCGACCTCCTCCGGCTTCACGCCGCGCAGGATCGCGATGAGCGGGCACTTCGCGAAGGCGTCGTCGAAAGCTTGGCGGTGCGTGGTCATGCTGCAAGATCCTGGATGCGGGTAATGCCGGCGACGAACGCGGCCTGACTATCGATATGGTGCGACGTGCCGCCGAGCGCATCGATCGCATCGGCATAGAGTGCGCCGAGGGCCGGGTCGGCGAGGATGTGCACCGTCGTGCCGCGCTCGATCCGTGCCGCGGTATCCGCCCCGATCAGCAGACCGCTCGCGAACGACGCGGCATGCGCGTCGTCGGCGATCCCGAGCACGCCGCGCGCGCGGATCGCGAACAGGCTGGCGGCGAGATCGCGTTTCGCGCCCTCCGTGACGCCGTCGCGGAACGCTGCACCGGGTTCGACCGGATGGCCGAGCTGGCTGGCGAGGATGCCGTGCGTCCGCAACAGCGCGAAGAGTTCGCCGGTCATCGCGGTGGTGAAGCGGGTGATCGCGCCCGCTTCGATCGTCGCCCATTTGCAGTGCGTGCCGGGCTGGCACAGCAGTGCGTCGGCGGGCACCAGCCCGGCGGCGACCGCGCCGAGCAACTGCACCTCTTCGCCGCGCATCACGTCGGCATGCAGTCCGTCGCGGTACGACAGCCCCGGCACGATCGCAGTCCGGTCGTCGATCCGGAGGAGCCCTGCGGCGATCTCGCCGAGCCCGGCGGGGGCGGCGACATACGGCACGCTACGCCAGCCAATGGTCGATCCGACCATTCCCGCGAGGAGGATCGGCAGGTCGCCAAGCCGGTCGCGGATGCCCATGACCTCGGCCGCATAGTCCGCAGGCGCGACCGTCGCTGCGCCGCGATCGTCGCGTTCCGAGGCGATGACGAGCCCTGCCTCGATCCGGAACGCGCGGCGGTTCGAGGTGCCCCAGTCGACCGCGATGAAAGACGTCATGTTCGCCACCTCACTCCCGTCGCGATGCAACGGTATTGATCGCCGGAATTATACGACAAATTTTCGTTGTCCAGCACCGACCACGTCGCGCACGTCGCGCACGTCGACGGCGGCACGCATCGGCAGCATCCACCGGCAAACGCACTGATCGAGGATAGCGTCGCAGGAACACGCGTCGATGCGTCTCGTTCAGTTCGGACCAGCGAGAGGAATGCGTGTGCTTCAAACCAGCCGTCAGGCCGAGACCGAAACCGGCATCATACCGGCCGCGCCGCTTGCAGCGCCCCCTGCGGCGATCGCGGCGGCAATCGCCGATCGGCTCGCACAGGGTGATCTCGTCTACGTCGCGCTAAATGATCAGCGCGCGACCGATATTGCGGCGATCGCCACGGCGCTGGTGCCCGACGCGGTGGTCGTCCAGTTGCCGTCGAGCGATGCCTTGCCCGGTGACGACGCGCCCGCGTCGCCGGCCAATGTCGGATTGCGCGTGGCGGCTTTGCGTCGCGTGCGCGCGGCGACCTTGGGCGATACCGGGCCGGTCCTGCTGGTGACCACCGCCGAGGCGACCGCCGTGCGCTATCCCGAGCCGGCGATGTTCGACGCCGCCCCGCCGCGGCTCACGGTAGGCGATGCGATCGACGTCGAGGCGTTCGCGGCGACCGCAGCGGAGATCGGTTACATCGTCGACGATCGGATCGACGAGCCGGGCGAGATCGCGGTGCGCGGCAACGTCATCGACATTTTTCCCGCCGATCGTGCGACCCCCGTCCGCATCGAATTCGCCGAGGGCCGGATCACCGCGTTGCGCGAATATGATCCCGTCTCGCAATTGGGATCGGCCGATATCGCCTGTATCGAGGTCGGCCGCGCGACCGAGCCCGCGGTCGAGAAGGGCGTCGCCCTGCTCGCGCATCTCCCCGACGCGGCGATTGCGTGCGACCCCGGCGTCGATCGCCGGCGCGCGCGGTTCATGGATCTTGCCGCCGATGGCCTGCCGCGTCGCAAGGCCAGTGCCGATCTGGTCGCGACCCGGTCTTGGGATGCGGCGATCGCCAAACGTGACATGGTCGCGATCGATCCGGGCGACGCGCCGTCGCCCCGTTTCGTCGAGCACCGCGATCCCGCCCGCGCGTTTGCCAAGCTCGCACGCGACGTGCTTGCCGATTCGCGCCTCGTGCTGGTCGGTTCGCCGCGCGACCTGCGTTTCCTCCAGCCGCGGCTCGAGCATCGTGCCAAGATCGCGTTTACGGCGATCGAGCGATGGTCGGACGTCGCCGCGGCTAAGCCCGGCACCGCGATGCTGTTGGTCGCGCCGATCGACCGCGGCTTCGTGGCGCCCGGCGTCACCGTCATCGCGGGCGCCGACCTGCTTGGCGGCCGCGCCCGCGGCGACGAGATCGGTGCAAGCGGCCTTGGCGCGCTGGCCGGCCTGTCGAGCGAACTGCGCTGCGGCGACGTCGTCGTTCATGAGGAGTTCGGTATCGGCATCGTCCGCGGGCTTGAGGCGCTGCCCGACGCGGGCGGTGACGCGATCGTGCTGGGCTATGCCAAGGACGGCCGCCGCCTCGTGCCGGTGGCGGAAGCCGATCGGATCTGGCGCTATGGTGCAGATGCCGATGCGGTGACTCTCGACGCGCTGGACGGTTCGTCGTGGCAGAAGCGACGTGGCGCGATCGATGCGGCGATCGCCGAAAGCGCGCGCGATCTCGCGGCGATCGCGGCGGAGCGCGCGGCGCGCACCACTGACCCGATCGTCCCCGACCGCGCGGCCTATGAACGCTTCGCCGCCGGCTTCGCGTTCACCGAAACCCCGGATCAGGCACGCGCGATCACGACCACGCTGGCGGACCTGGCCAGCGGCAAGCCGATGGACCGTCTGGTGATCGGCGATGTCGGCTATGGCAAGACCGAGATCGCCTTGCGCGCGGCGGCGGCGGTTGCCTTGTCGGGCCGACAGGTCGCGATCGCCGCGCCGACGACCGTGCTCGTGCGGCAGCATATCGAGACCTTCGCGCGGCGCTTCGAAGGGACCGGCATCACCGTCGCCGGGCTGTCCCGCCTGTCGAGCACGGCGGAAAAGGCGCGTGTGAAGGCGGGGCTCGCGGATGGTTCGATCGGCGTCGTCATCGGCACCGGGGCGATCGCCGGCAAGGGAGTCGCCTATAAGGATCTCGCGCTGGTCGTGATCGACGAGGAGCAGCGGTTCGGGGCGGCCGACAAGGCCAAGCTGCATACCCTCGGGGCCGGTCACGTGCTGACGCTCAGCGCGACGCCGATCCCGCGGACGCTGCAATCGGCGATGATCGGGCTTCAGGGCATGTCGGTGATCGCCACCCCGCCCGCGCGCCGCCAGCCGATCCGCACCGCGGTCGCCAGCTTCGACGACGCCACCGTCCGCGCTGCGCTTCGGCGCGAACGCGCGCGCGGCGGGCAGAGCTTCGTCGTGGTGCCGCGGATCGACGACATGGCGCCGCTCGCCGCAAAGCTGGCCAAGCTGGTGCCCGAACTCGGGCTCGTCCAGGCGCATGGCAAGATGCCTGCGGCCGAGATCGATGAGGCAATGGTCGGCTTTGCGGCCGGCGACGGCGATGTGCTGCTCGCCACCAATATCATCGAGGCGGGGCTCGACGTGCCGCGCGCCAACACGATGATCGTCCATCACGCCGACCGGTTCGGCCTGTCACAGCTCCATCAGTTGCGTGGCCGGGTCGGGCGCGGCGGGCGACGGGGGCAGGTGATGCTGTTGACCGACGGCGATGCGACGATCGCCGAGGCGACGCTGAAGCGGCTGCGGACGTTGCAGGCGTTCGACCGGCTCGGCGCAGGCTTCGCGATCAGCGCACGCGATCTCGATCTGCGCGGTGCGGGCGACCTCGTCGGCGAGGCACAGGCGGGGCATATGAAGCTGATCGGGATCGACCTGTACCAGCATCTGTTTGGCCGTGCGTTGCGGCTGGCGCGGGGGGAGGCGGTCGACGACTGGGTACCCGACCTGCACCTCGGGGTTGGCGGCAGCCTGCCCGACACCTGGATACCCGAGGAGGAGGTGCGCCTGTCGCTCTACGGGCGGTTGGCACGGCTGGAGGACGTCGCGGCGCTCGACCAGTTCGAAGCGGAGCTGGAGGATCGCTTCGGGGTGGTACCCGATTCGGCGCGTCGGCTGCTGTTGCTGGCGCGGATACGGTTGCGCGCCTGTGTTGCGGGTATCCGGCGGATCGACGCCGGTCCTGCCGCGATCGCGTTCACCCCGAACGACCGTCGCGCCGACGCGCCGCTTGAGGATCTGGTCGAGAAGAACGGCCGCTGGATCGCGCAACGGGCGGTGGCGGATCCGGTCGAGCGTGCCGCGCAGGTCGAGGCGTTGCTCGATGCGTTGACCGACTGATCGGCCTGCCAGTTGGAATCAGGCGAGGCCTATTCGGCCGCCGCGGCAAGCGGTGTCGAAAGGGCCTCGTCGGCAAGTCCGGCAAGCATCGCGCCCACCATATCCACCACCCGCGCGAAACCGGCACCCGGTGCATGCAGTTTGCGATCGAGATAGATGGTGCGATCGAGCTCGAGCTGGATCGCGTGGATGCCCAGGTCGGGGCGGGCATGGCGTTCGAGGATGTGCCCCCCGCATAGGGCGTGTTGCGCGCGACCGAAAAGCCATGCGCGGTGCAGACCGTTTCCGCGCGGTCGACGAAGCGTGGCGCGGCGGCATGGCCGAACCGATCGCCGAGCACGATCCGCGTCCCACCAGGGCCGAGCGGGGGCATCGAATGCACGTCGAGCAGCACCGCCACCCCGAACCGCGCATACGCCGCCTGCAACGCGGCTGCGACCGCTGCGTGATAGGGCCGGTGGTCGTTGACGATCCGCGCGGTCACTTCGGCATCGGTGAAGCGGCGTGCCCACAGGTCGCCGGCGCCCGAGACGCGGCGCGGCACCAGGCCGAGGCCGCTGCGCAATTTGGCGGACTGCTGCGCGGGCGGGATCGATCGCGCGCCTTCGTCGAGTTGGGCGTCGCGTTCGTCTTCACCGCGGTTGAGATCGATCCAGGCGCGTGCGCGACGCTGGATGATCATCGCCTGATCCGTCCGCGCGCTCCGTGCCACCGCATCGACCAGCCGATCCTCGAGCGGCAGCAGCGCCGCCAGCGGCACGCGCAACGCGGTCTTGAGCGAGAGCGGATAGTCGCGTCCGGCATGGGGTACGGAGATCACGACCGGGCTGGTCGGCGGCGCGGTATCTTGGTGTTCGAAAGGGGGCAAGCGCTCGAAGGGGGCGATGACATGGCAAGCACGCTAGGGCGACGCGTCGGAACGGGCAATCGATCTGGAAATGTTAACCACTTTGCGCGTAGGGAAAGCGCGTCAATGTACGCGTGAAAACAGGACTTTAGATCGATGTTGCGAATTCTGCTGGCCGAGGACGATCAGGTCATGCGCGAATATCTGACGCGGGCGCTCGAGCGCTCTGGGTATGCCGTCACCGCCGTGGACCGCGGGACCGCGGCGATTCCGTTGCTCGAGACCGAGACGTTCGACCTGCTGCTCACCGATATTGTGATGCCCGAGATGGACGGGATCGAACTGGCGCAGAAGGCCGGTGAGATGTGCAAGGACCTGCGCGTGATGTTCATCACCGGCTTTGCGGCGGTCACCCTGAAGGCCGGGCGGGCGATGCCGCAGGCCCGCGTCCTGTCGAAGCCGTTCCACCTGCGCGACCTGGTCGCCGAGGTCGATCGGCTGTTCGAGATGGATAATGTCACCGGCATGCATTGAGCGCTTGCACCCCGCGATAAGCGCGGCTAGTGGAGCGCTCCGGCGGGCGTGTAGCTCAGTGGTAGAGCACTGTGTTGACATCGCAGGGGTCGCAAGTTCAATCCTTGCCACGCCCACCACAGAAAGCCCCGCTAACCTCCGGGTTAGCGGGGCTTTTTGCTGTCTGGGCGTTTCCGACCTTCCGGTATCGTGAAAAGCTGTCATGCGGCACGGATGATCCGCTTCTCGATTTCCGCCACCGCTATCCTGTCATCCAGCGTCCTGCTGTCGCCTGGCGCCGTGCTTGCGCAGTCCGACGTGCCGCCGCCGCCCGCCGCCGACAGTCCGGCCGAGATCGTCGTGACCGGGCGCGGATTGGCCGACGCACCCGGCGACCGCGCCTATTCGATCGTTACGATCGGGCGCGACCGGATCCAGGCGAATGCGAGCAACCGGCTGGAGAGCGTGCTGGCCGACGTCGCCGGGTTGCAGCAGTTTCGTCGCTCGGATTCGCGCAGTGCCAACCCGACCAGCCAGGGGATTTCATTGCGCGGGATCGGCGGCAACGCCTCCAGTCGCGCGCTGCTGATCTTCGACGGCGTGCCGCAGGCGGATCCGTTCGGCGGCTGGGTCGCATTCCCGGCCTATGCGACGGGGCGGCTAGGGCGCATCCGCGTGACGCGCGGCGGTGGCAGCGGCTATCAGGGACCGGGCGCGCTGGCCGGGACGGTCGAACTGGAGAGCGCGACGCCTGACGACCTGACACCGTTCCAGGGCAGCGTCGCCTATGGCAGCCGCGATTCGGTCGATGCGCAAGGGTCGGCGGCGCTGGTGCGCGGGTCGGGGTTTGCGACCGTGTCGGGCGCGTACGCGCGCGGTGACGGCTTTACGCCGACCGTCGCGGAGAGCCGCGGGATCGTCGATCGGGCCGCGCCATACGAGCAGGCGTCGGGCGCGTTGCGGACCGTCGTCGGGATCGGCGCGAAGACCGAATTGCAGATGAATGCGAGCGCGTTCACCGATCGGCGCGATCGGGGGAGCGACTTCACCGCGAATAAAAGCGAGGGGGCCGATGCGAGCATCCGGCTGATCGGGCGGGGCGCGTGGGGCTATTCGGCGCTGGCGTATCTGCAGACGCGCGCGTTCGCGAGCAGCTTCAACAGCATCAATGCCGCGCGGACGACCGCGATCCAGTCGCTGAACCAGTATAATACGCCTGCCACCGGGCTTGGCGGTCGGATCGAGATTGCGCCGCCGCTGGGCGAGACCATTACGCTCAGGCTGGGCGCGGATATCCGCGACGTGAGCGGCAAGACGCAGGAGCTCTATACGTTCGTCAACGCGGCGCCGACGCGACGGCGCGAGGCTGGCGGGAGCACGACGACGACCGGCGTGTTCGCCGATGGAAGCCTGGTCGCGGGCGACCTCACGTTCAGCCTTGGCGGGCGGGTCGACTGGTGGTCGATCGATGGCGGCTATCTGACGGAACGGCCGCTGGCGACCGGGGCTGCGCTGACCAACCTGCGCTACGCGGAACGCGACGGCAGCGAGACGACCGGGCGGGCAGGCGTGGCATACCAGCCAGTCGAGGCGATCACGCTGCGTGTCGCCGGCTATCGTGGCTGGCGATTGCCGACGCCCAACGAACTGTACCGGCCGTTCCGGGTCGGCAACGACGCGACCGCGGCGAACGCCTTGCTGTCGCCAGAGCGGCTGACCGGGGTCGAGGGTGGCGTCACGCTGACGCCAACGCCGGGGGTCAGCATCGCCGCGACCTATTTCTACAACCGGCTGAAGGATGCGATCGCCAACGTCACGACGACCAACCCGCCGCAGGTGCTGCCGGGGGTCGCCACCTACCGCGTCCGCCAGAACCTCGATGCGATCCGCGCGCATGGCTTCGAACTGGATGCTGCGTATCGACCGGGTCCGCTGGGCGTGCAGGCATCGTGGTCGCACACGAACTCGAAGGTCGAGGGTTCGGGGATCACCGCCGCGCTGGACGGCTTGCAGCCAGCGCAGACCCCGCGCGACCAGGTGTCGGGGACGGTCGACTGGCGGCACGATGCGGCGGCGCTGTCGCTGACCGTGCGTCATGTCGGCCGGCAGTTCGACGACGACCAGAACACGCGGGTGCTTGGGGCCGCGACGACGCTGGATGCCTATGCTGCGCTGCCGATCCTGCGCTCGCTTGTCGCCGAACTAAGCGGGGAAAATCTATTCAACGAGCGCGTCGAGGCAGGGATTAGCGGCGCGAACATCGTCGAACGCGCAACGCCGCGGACGATCTGGGTGGGGCTGCGCTACGGGGGGCGCTGATATTCGATCCGTCGCTTGCCAAGAGAAACGAAGACAGCATGTTTCCCCGCGAAGGCGGGGACCCAGTCTGGGCTCCCGCCTTCGCAGGAGAACAAGGGAAAGCGACGTCCTGACCAACACGCCACCACCCCGGCGGAGGCCGGGCCCAGTTGGCAAGGTCGCGGTAACGAAGGACCGCGCTCCGTCAGCGACGTTCCCCAACTGGGCCCCGGCCTCCGCCGGGGTGGTGCGATAGACGGTGAGCCAGCTTTACCGCCAGCGCGTGCTATCGCGGGTCGATGCTCATTATCCCCCGCGTTGACCCGTGTCTGGCGTGCGACTAATGCCACTCCCGTGAAGGGTTCCCGGCGACGGGATCAAAAGGGAAGTCGGTGCGCGGGAATCCGCAAGACCGGCGCTGTACCCGCAACTGTGACCGGATAGCGGCCACCCCGAATATGCCACTGGGTTTCGACCTGGGAAGGCGGGGTGGGCGCGATGACCCGGAAGCCAGGAGACCTGCCTCTCACGGTCGATCCACTGCGCGGGCGGGTGTCCGGCGCGGACGAGTGCTCCGGTCCAGCCGGGTTTCCTCGAGCGAGAGACGTCTGGCCGCCCCGCGAATGGTCGCAGGCGGTTCTGCTTAGGACGTACCCATGACGAAATTCTTCCTTCTGCTCGGCGCCGCGGCGATCGCAGCGCCCGCTTTTGCCCAGACCATCCCCGATCCCGACGCTTCCGAAGTCGTCGTCACCGCGACCCGCGCCGCGCAACCGCTGAGTGAGATCGGCCAGGCCGTCACCGTCATCGACCGCGCAGAGATCGAGCGCCGCCAGACCGTTGTCGTCTCCGACCTGCTCGCGACCACGCCGGGCGTGACGGTAACGCGCAATGGCACCATCGGCGCGCTGACCAGCGTCCGTATTCGCGGTGCCGAGGCGGACCAGACGCTCGTCGTGATCGACGGCGTCCGCGTCAACGATCCGTCGTCGACCGGCGGCGGCTTCAACTTCGGCAATCTCCTCTCGAGCTCGGTCGAGCGGATCGAGGTGCTGCGCGGCCCGAACTCGGTGCCATGGGGCAGCCAGGCGATCGGTGGCGTCGTCAACATCATCACCGCCGCACCGACCGAAGGCATTCAAGCACGCGCCAACGCCGAATATGGCTACGCCGACAGCGTGTTCGCGAGCGCGGGCGTCTCGGGCAAGTCCGGGCCGGTGTCGGGCTCGCTGACCGGCGGCTATCTGCGCACCGACGGCATCTCGTCCGCCGCCAGCGGCACCGAGCGCGACGGCTATCGCCAATATGGCGCGACCGGGCGCGTGGGCGTCGAGTTCGCGCCGGGCATCGGCCTCGACCTGCGCGGCTATTTCGCCGACAGCCGCGTCGAGATCGACGGCTTCCCGGCCCCCGATTACGTGCTCGCCGACACGCCCGAATATTCGAAGACGCGCGAGGCTTACGGTTACGCAGGGCTGCACGCGAACTTCGCCGACGGCCGGTTCAACAACCGCGTCGCGTTCACGATCGCCGACATCAACCGCGACAATTACGACCCGAGCTTTGGCAGCGATCCGACCTTCATCGGTCGCGGCCGCAGCGAACGCTACGAATACCAGGGCGACTTCCGCCCGCTCGACCAGGTCCGCGTGGTCGCGGGAGTCGAGCGCGAGAACAGCCGCTTCAATGACGGCTTCACCTTCGCGGATACCGGCATCACCAGCGTCTACGGCCAGCTGATCGTCAAGCCGCTCGATATCCTCACCATCACCGGCGGCGTCCGCAACGACGATCACGACGATTTTGGCAGCCACACCACATTCGGCGCGAACGCGGCGCTGGCGTTGCGCACCGGCACGACGATCCGCGCAAGCTATGGCGAAGGCTTCAAGGCACCGACCCTGTACCAGCTCTTCTCCGACTACGGGAATCGCGGCCTCGATCCGGAGACCGCGCGCAACTTCGACGTCGGGGTCGAGCAGGCGTTCCTCGCCAACCGGGTCCGCGCAGGCGTGACCTATTTCAACCGCCGTACGCGCAACCAGATCGACTTCCGCGATTGCAGCCCGGCGGAGCAGACGACCGCCGGTTCAATCTGCATCGACCGCCCGTTCGGCGTCTACGACAATATCGCCCGCGCCGAGGCGGACGGCGTCGAGTTCACCTTGGCGCTGCGCCCGGTCGACGCGCTGACGCTGACCGCGAACTACAGCTATATCGACACCGAGAACCGCTCGATCGGCAGCGATTTCGGCAACGATCTCGCGCGCCGTCCCAAGCAGACCGCGAGCGTCGACGCCGATTACCGGTTCGCGTTCGGGCTGTCGGTCGGCGGCACCGTGACGATGGTCGGCGACAGCTTCGACGACGCCGCCAACACCGTGCGGCTCGACGGCTATGCGCTGGCGGGTGTCCGCGCGGAAATGCCGATTACCGACCGGATCGCGCTGTACGGCCGCGTCGATAACCTCACCGACTCGCGGTACGAGACGATCGCGGGCTACGGCAATTACGGTCGCGCGGCGTATGGCGGCGTGCGGTTGCGGCTGAAGTGAGGCGCGGGGCGATCCTCCTCGCGCTCCTGCTCGGGGGCTGCGCGCAATCCCCGGCGCGGGCGGCGGCGGCGGGATCGTCTCGACCAATCCGTGCGTGGATTCGGTGCTGGTCCGGATCCTGCCCGCATCGCGGATCGCCGGGATCAGCCATTATTCGCAGGACCCGGCGGCGACCTCGATCCCGCTGACCGTAGCGCGCCGGTTTCGCGGCATCGCCGGGACCGCCGAGGAGGTGATCGCGCTCCACCCCGATCTCGTCATCGCCAGCACGTATACGCCGCCGGCGACCCAGACGGCCTACGCGCGGGCGGGACTGAAGACCCTGCTGCTCGGCATCCCGGACTCGATCGCGGAGAGCCAGGCACAGGTGAAGCAGATTGCCGACGCGGTCGGTGCGCCCGCGGGTGGCGCGCGGATCAATGCCGATATCGATCGCGCGGTGGCGCGCTGGAGTCGCAAGGATGGGCCCAAGGATGACATGCCGCCCAGCGCTCTGCTCTATATCAGCGGCGATCTCGCAACCGGGGGAGCACGTTGCTGAACGAGATGATGACCCGCGTCGGCTTCCGCAACGCCGCCGCCAGCTACGGCCTGACGCATACCGGCACGCTGTCCGCGGAGACGATCGTGACCCAGCCGCCGGCCATCGTGATCGCCCCCGAACGCGCCAGCCGCGGCACCGCGCTGCGCCACCGGTTGTTGCCGACCACCCCGCAAGCCGTGTTCCCGCGCGTCCTGATCAACTGCGGCGGCCCGACCATTCCACCCGCGCTAGAACGCCTCGCCGCGATCAGGGTCGGGCTGTGATGCGACACCCATACCAAAGCCACCCCGGCGGAGGCCCAATTGGAATGGCGGAAATAATGGAGCGCTGCACGCCGTCACGATCGTCCCCCAATTGGGCCCCGGCCTTCGCCGGGGTGGCGGCAGTCGTCGGTATGCTTGCGGTGGACCTGTGATGACCCGCACGCCCAAACTCATCACCCTCGGCCTGCTGGTCATCCTCCTGTTTGGCCTGTCGCTCGGCTGCGGGAAAGTCTGGGTGCCGCTCGACGCGTGGTTCTCGAGCGACCCGCGCTGGTGGATCATCCTCGAACTCCGCCTGCCACGCGCGGTACTCGGCCTCGTGCTCGGCGCCACGCTCGGGCTGTCGGGCGCGGTGCTGCAAGGCTATCTCCGCAACCCGCTCGCCGACCCCGCCGTCGTCGGCATATCGTCGGTCGCAGCACTCGGCGCGGTCGCCGCGATCATCTTCGGCCTCGGGTCGGGCGCGGCCATCTTCGCCGCCGCGATGCTAGGCGCAGGCGGCGCGGTCGCGCTGCTCGCCGCGCTGACATGGCGGTCGCCGAGCGCGATCACCTTCATCCTCGCCGGCACCGTGCTCGCCAGCCTCGCCGGTGCGCTGACCGCGTTCCTGATCTCGATCGCGCCCAACCCCTATGCGGTCGCCGAGGTGATCGACTGGATCATGGGCGCGCTGACCGATCGCGGCTGGGACGATATAAAGCTCGCGCTGCCGCCGATGCTGCTCGGCGGCGTCCTGCTGATGCTCACGGGCCGCTCGCTCGATGCATTGTCGCTGGGTGAGGCGGCGGCGCGATCGCTCGGCATTAGGATGGGCCGCATCCGGTGGCTGGTAGTACTCGGCACCGGGCTCGTGGTCGGCGCGGGCGTCGCGGTGACCGGCGTGATCGGCTTCGTCGGCTTGGTCGTGCCACATCTGTTGCGCCCGATCTTCGGCCACCGCCCGAGCGCCCTATTGCTCCCCTCGGCGCTAGGTGGCGCGGCACTCGTACTCGCCGCCGACAGTCTCGTCCGCCTCGCCCCCGGCGCCGGCGAAGTCCGGCTCGGCGTCGCGATGGCCTTGATCGGCGCGCCGTTCTTCCTCGGGTTGCTGGTCAAGGAACGGGGCCGCGCATGGATCTGATCGTCGACGCACTGCGCGTAAAGCTCGGCAAGCGCACCGTCCTCCACGACGTCTCCGCGCACCTCCGCCCCGGCCGCGTCACCGCGATCCTCGGCCCCAACGGCGCCGGCAAGAGCACGCTGGTAAAGGCCGCCGCCGCACTCGTCGATCGTAGCGGGGGAAGCGTCCGACTCGACACGCAGGACGTCGCGACGATGGACCCGCGCGCCCGTGCCCGCGCGATCGGCTACCTCCCGCAGGACGCAACGGTCCATTGGAACATCGTCGCACTCGACGTCATCGCGCTCGGCCGCCTGCCGCACCTCGGCGCACACGCTGCCCCATCGCCCGAAGACGCCGCCGCCGTCGACCGCGCGATGTACGATACCGAGACCATGCACATCGCCGATCGCCCGGTCGGCGAACTCTCCGGCGGCGAGCGCGCCCGCGTCCTGCTCGCGCGCGTCCTGGCAGGCGAACCCCGCTGGCTGCTCGCCGACGAACCGCTCGCCAGCCTCGACCCCTCGCACCAGATCGACCTGCTCGCCCGCCTGCGCGCCTACGCGGCCGGCGGGGCAGGGGTGGCGATCGTGCTCCACGATCTCGTCCAGGCGCAGCGCGCGGCCGACGACGCGCTGCTGATCGCCGACGGTCGCATCGTCGCGTTCGGTCCGGTCGCCGAGGTGATGACCTCGGACACACTCGCCCACGTGTTCGGTGTCCGCGTCGCGCCGCTCGACGACGGTAGCCGCCGCCTGCTGGTCCCGGTCGGGCGTGTCGAGATCGGCTAGCCAAGCGACACGCCCGGTGGATCGGGGCCAAGTCGGGGCTGGCGGGGTGAAAGATCATCGACGCGCCGGGCCCGGTTCACTATCCCGCGCCGGGTGATCGACATTCCCGCCCCCTCCGCCTGCGCCTCGACGGCGACGCCCTCGTCCAGAACTGGCGCACGCTCGACCGCATGAGCGGCACCGCGGCATGCGGCGCGGCGGTCAAGGCAAACGGCTACGGCCTCGGCGCGATCGAGGTCGCCCGCCGCCTCGCCGACGCCGGCTGCCGCGACTTCTTCGTCTCCAACTGGCAGGAAGCCGCCGAACTCGCGCCCTTGGGCCTGACCGTGTCCGTCCTCCACGGCGTTCGCGAAGACGACATGCCCGCCGCCGCAGCCGGTTTCGCCCGCCCGGTCCTCAACACCCCCACCCAGGTCGCCCGTTGGAAAGCCGTGGGGGCAGGCCCGTGCGACGTCATGGTCGACACCGGCATGAACCGCCTCGGCATCTCGACAGACGACATCGCCGGCGGCTTGCTCGACGGTGTCGAAATCGAAACGCTGATGAGCCACCTCGCTTGCGCCGACGAAGACTCACCGATGAACGCGGTCCAGCGCGACCGCTTCGCCGCGCTGTCAGGCACGACGTCGGCGAAGCGCACGAGTCTCGCCAACTCCGCCGGCATCGCACTCGACGGCTACGCGTTCGATCTCACGCGACCGGGGCTAGCCCTTTACGGCGGGGTTCCCCGGCCCGAACTGAGCACGATCCGGCAGGTCGTCCGCCCCGAAGCGCAGATCCTGCAACGCCGCCGCGTGCGCGCTGGCGACAGCGTCGGCTACAACGCGCGCTGGACGGCCGAGGACGACACCGAGGTCGCGATCCTCAACCTCGGCTATGCGGACGGCTATCGACGGCATTTCACCAATGTCGGCGCGGCATTGGCGTCGGGCCGGGTGTTGCCCGTCCTTGGCAGGGTCTCGATGGACCTGGTCGCGATCGACGTCGATGCGGCCCGTGAGTTGGAGGAGGGCGACTGGGTCACGCTGGACTACGCCCTGCCGACGAGTGCCGCGGCCTCGGACCTCTCGCAATATGAGTTGCTGACCGGCCTCGGCCAGCGGTTCGACCGGGTGTGGTCGGTTAGCTGATCGTAAAAGGTTAGCCGACCATCGGGGCCAACGCGTCCCGATGTGCTTCGGAGTAGGCGAGCAGACGCCTTGTAGCTGCCAGCCCACCGCATCCATCGCCTCGACCTGAAACGAAAAAGGACCGGGAATGCCCCGGTCCTTTCTCGTTTTCATCGCTGGTCCGGAGGGATCAGAACTTGGCCTGGAACCCTGCGTAGAACTTGCGACCCAGCGGTTCGAAGATCGCGGTGCCGGCACCGATACCCGTCGAGCCGAGCGGCGGCAGGCGATCGGTCAAATTGTCGATACCGAAGTAGAAGTTGGTATCGCGCGTGACGTTCAGGCCCAGCTTGATGTCCATGTAGAAGACATCGGGATAGTAGGGGATGTCGAAATCATCGAGGTTCTGCGCCACGCGGCCCTGGAAGGACTCGCGGTTCTCAATCGCGCCAACCGACTGCTTGGTGATGTAGCGCATCTGCAGGTTGCCGAAGAGCGTCCCGAAGTCTGCCCCCAGGTTCCAGTTGACCTGATCCTTCGGCGAACCGATCTCACCAACCGTCGTGTCGGCAAAGCCGGGCTGCGTCGGATCGGTGAACGAGCTGTTCGTGAACACGTGCGTGTAGACGATGTGGCTGTTGAAGCGGACATCACCAAAGGTGTGCGAGTAGTTCAGATCGACGTCGATGCCGCGGACCTGCAGCTTGGCGTAGTTCAACAGCGTCTGCTGAAGGCTGCCCTCGACGATACGATACTGCTCCTCGCCAACCGCGCCGGTCTGGCCAGCGCCCACGCGGGTGAACAGCGAGCAGAACTGGTTTGCCGTCGTCGGCGAGTCATAGCAGCTGTTGATGATCCCCTGTGCCGATGGCGCGGTGATCACGTTGTTGACCTTGATGTTGTAGTAATCGACCGACAGCGTCAGCCCGGGGGTCACCTTCGGCTGGAACACCACGCCGTACGTGTAGGAGTCCGACTTTTCGACATTGAGGTCGGGATTGCCGCCGCTCAGGATCTCGAGTGTCTGCGCGTAGACGTAATCATAGGTGGTCGGGATGCCAGCCGCCGCGCAATTTGCCGCACGGAACTGCGTACCGCCGGCCAGGTTGCGGGCCGAGCAGGGATCGCTGACGCTGGCGAAGTTCTGCGACTGCGGCGAGTACAGCTCCGACAGGTTCGGCGCACGCACCGACCGCGAATAATTGGCCCGCAGACGGATCCCGTCGATCGGCGCGTAGGTGACGTTGCCGCTATAGGCGTACACCGTGCCGGCCGATCCCTTATAGTCGGAGACACGGCCCGATCCACTGAGCGTCAGCTCGCGGATCAGCGTAAGATCCTTCAGCAACGGAATTTGGATCTCGCCAAACGCTTCCTTCACCTCGAACGAGGTCGGATCGAGCTTACCGATCGCGTTGTAGAAGGTGTAGCCGGCCGAAACCAACGGATCCTGCTCGTAGAACACCGTCTCACGACGATACTCACCACCCAGTGAGAAGCCGATGTCGCCACCCGGCAGCGTGAACAGCTGGCTCAGGTCACCCGACACGAAGCCGTTGATGTCGAGCTGCGTGATCTTGCCGCTCGAAGTGGTATCTTGCAGCACGTAGTTCTTCGCGGCCTGCGAGATGTTGCCGGTACCGAACGGGTTCAACGGCTGGCATGCGGCAATATCCGCGGCCTGAACCGCGGCGTTACCCGCGAGATCGCCACCGAACGATGCATCGGCGCGAGCCTGTCCAACGCCCGCCAGTTGCGAACCGCAGACGATCTGGCCGGTGGCCGGATTGGTGACCGCATCCAGCGCCAGCACCATGCGCTGGACGTTCAGATTGCCGAGTACCTTGGTGCGCTCGCGGAACTCGCCGTAGTTCCCCGACAACTCGTAATGCCAATCGCTGTTGAAGTTGCCGCGGATGCCGCCGACCAGGCGGTAGGTTTCACGACGTGCCTGCTCGGTGCGGACGCCAAGATCGGTCAGGTTCTTGCGCAGGATGAAACGGTAGGAACCATTGTTGATCGCCGCGATGTTGGCTGCGGTCAGCGGTGCATTGGTCGTAGGATTGATGCCACTGGCCAGGATCTGTGCGGCGATCGTGTTGCGCGCGTCCGTCGACAGATAGGGGTTGTCCAGGCGCGGACGCTCATACAGCAGATCGAGCGTACCACCGGTAAAGAATGCGGGGCCGGAGCTTCCCTGACCAACCGAGTCGGTCCGCGAATACTTTGCTTCGATGAACGGAACGAAGGCGTCCGAAACCTCGAAATGACCGATCAGGTTTGCCGAATAGCGATCAAGCTGCGGCAGGATCTGAACCAGCTGACCTTCACGACGCGTGTCGCCGTTGCCGCCGAGATAGTTGCCGGCTGGAACCGCGCTGGCGCGGAACGGGTTGGTGGCCGACCCGGTACCTGCCGTGGCGGCGAGCCCGACGCGCGTACCCGTCTCCTGGGCCAATGCCCCAGACGACTGGAACAGATAGTTGCAGGAGAACGGCCGCCCGGCGTTGTTGAAGACCGCGCTTGGTGCGTTGTCACGTCCGCAGGCACCCGTTGGGCTCGCAAAAGCGACGAGGCCACCGGCCGATAGAGTGGCCGACCGGATATCGTTGAAAAATACCGAGTCGGGAATGCCGTCATAGTTCAGTTTCGTCTGACCGGCCGCAACGCCTGCGGTGTCCGAATCGGTCGCGATGAAACCGTTTACTTGGCGAAGATAGTCGCGCTGCGAGGCGTACAGCGAATTCTGACGCGAATATTCGAGATCGACGGCGAGGTTGCCGCGGCCGTCGGCGAAGTTCTTGCCGGCGAGGACGCTGCCGAAATACGAGCCGGCGTCGCCGCGCTCGCTGATCGCGCCCTGGCTGCGGATCTGCAGACCTTCGTAATTGTCCTTCAGGATGAAGTTGACGACGCCGGCCAGCGCGTCCGAACCATAAACGCCGGAGTTGCCGCCGGTCGTGATATCGACACGCTGGATCAGGTCGGTCGGAATGGTGTTGGTATCGACCGACACCGCGTTGTTCAGGACGTCCGAGCCGACATGGCGGCGGCCGTTGACCAGAACGAGCGTGCGCTGCGTGCCCAGCCCGCGCAGATCGAGCAGGTTAAGACCTGCGGTGCCGAGAAAGCGGGTCGAGTTCGCTTGGCTGAAGGTGCTCTGAAGCTGTGGCAGATCGTTCAACACGTCGCCGATCGACGTCTTGGCGGTCGAGGTGAGTTCGGCCACGCTGACGCTGGTCACGGGGACCGCGGACTGACCGTTGGGGCTTGCGATACGCGAGCCGGTGACCAGGATTTCCTCGCCGGCCTGCGGCGAAGCCTCCGTCGGGGCCTGCGCCGGGCTGGCCTGCTGCGTATCTGCAGGCAGGGTCTGATCGGTGGCGGACTGTGCGTGCGCTACGTTCGGCAGACCCGCAAAGGCACCGACAAGCGCCGTCGCGCTTAGAAAGCGTGAGAACTTCATAAAAACCCCCGTTTATCGGCGTTTACGCCTTATTTGATAACCAAGGGTGATCGCATCACTGGAGTGAATCAACCGGTTTGTTGCGCCAAGATGAACGAGACGTAATTTCAGGTCCAAATTGTATCTTATTTGCAACAAACCGACAGCATGGCTGGATTATCCTATCGTTCCAAACACATTGCGATCCCCATGCCGCCGCCGATGCACAGCGTGGCCAGGCCCTTCTTCGCGTCGCGCTTCTGCATCTCGTAGATCAGCGTCGTGAGGACGCGCGCGCCGCTCGCGCCGATCGGGTGGCCGATCGCGATCGCGCCGCCGTTGACGTTGACCTTGCTCGCGTCCCAGCCGAGTTCCTTGCCGACCGACAGCGCCTGCGCGGCAAACGCCTCATTGGCTTCGATCAGGTCGAGATCGCCCAGCGTCCAGCCTGCCTTTTCGAGCGCGCGCTTGGTGGCAGGCACGGGGCCGATGCCCATGATCGACGGGTCGACGCCGGCCGAGGCCCAGCTCCTGATCGTCGCGAGGATGGTCGAGCCGCGGCGTTCGGCTTCATCGCGGCGCATCATCACGAGCGCGGCGGCGCCATCGTTTAGGCCGCTCGCGTTCGCCGCCGTCACGGTGCCGTCCTTCTTGAACGCGGGTTTCACGCCCGAGACGCTCTCGATCGTCGCGCCGGCGCGGATGTATTCGTCGTCTGCAACGACCGTGTCGCCCTTGCGGCCCTTGATCGTGACGGGGGCAATCTCGTCCTTGAAGCGGCCCAAGCCGCGCGCCGCCTCGGCCTTGTTCTGCGAGGCGACCGAGAAGGCGTCCTGTTCGCCGCGCGTGACCTGGTATTGCTCGGCGAGGTTCTCGGCGGTGATGCCCATGTGATAGCCGTTGAAGACGTCGGTCAGGCCGTCGCTGACCATCGTGTCGACGAGGCTGAGATTGCCCATCTTCTGGCCGCCGCGGATCGACTGCGCGTGCGCGGAGAGCGACATCGATTCCTGGCCGCCCGCGACGACGATGGTCGCGTCGCCGGTCTGGATCGCCTGTGCCGCGAGCGCGACCGCGCGCAGGCCCGAGCCACAGACCTGGTTGACCCCCAGGCGGGGATTTCCTTCGGTACGCCCGCCGCCATCGACGCTTGGCGCGCGGGGTTCTGGCCTTGCGCCGCGGTGAGGACCTGGCCGAGGATCACTTCGGAAACGTCCTCGCCGGCAACGCCTGCCTGTTCGAGCGCGGCCTCGATCGCGATGCGGCCGAGTTCGTGCGCTGGCGTGGTGGCGAAGGCCCCCAGGAAGCTGCCGACGGGCGTGCGCTTGGCAGCGGTGATGACGACGTCGGTGGGGAGATCGGTCATGTCAGGATCCTCTATGGTTGGACCCCATGTAGGTCACCCGAGCGCGGCGATCCAGTTGGCGAGCGGCTCCCAGAGGCGCGCGCGGGCGCTGCGGCCGACGATCATGCCGACATGCCCTGCGCCAAGATCGCGGCGGTCGGCGAGGCCGATCGCGGTGGCGGCGGGGACGATACGATCGCTCAGCGAGACGAACTCGACGGTCGGGCAGGCGAGTGCGAGCGGATCGACCGAGGTGCCTGCGATGACCCAGCCGCCTTTGCCGGGAAGATCGTCGGCGATGCAGTCCTCGAACAGCGACGCGGCGGCAGCGTAGGGGAGGGGGCGCCCGCGTTCGCCCAATCCTCGAGTCGGACAAACGCGCGCGCCGCGTCGCTGTCGGGAGCGAGATCGGCGAACGCTTCGTATTTGGCGATCGTGCGCGTCGGGTCGAGTTGCCAGAAGCCGGCTTGCAGGACCTCCATCGGTAGCAGGCCGAGCATCGCGGCGGCGGGTTTGACCGCGCCCCAAGTTGCGGCGAGTGTGGGACGGCCTTCGTCATAGCCCGCGAAATGCCACGGCGCAGCGATCGTCGCGACTCCGGCTACTGGCGTGATCGCCGCGGCCCCCAGCGCCAGCGTGCCGCCGAGGCAATAGCCGACCAGTACCGGCGGTTCGGGCAATGCCTGGAGCAACGGGACCAGCAAGCGCTCGACATGCGCCGCCAGATCGAGGTCGCGGTCGTCGCTGCCGGGTGATCCCCAGTCGACCAGCCAGACACGAAATCCCTGCGCGGCAATCCATCGCACCAGCGAAGTCGCGGGCGAATGGTCAAGTATGTCGGGCGGATTTATCAGCGACGGGACGAACACGACGGGGCGCCCGCTGCCACCATAATCGCGCAGCGAAACCCGGCCTGCGCGGTGAATTGCGGGCATCGGATCGGGCCGCTGCTCTCGTAGTGCGGCCTGATAGGCGCGCAATCCGGCTAGCGCGCGCGCCATCCGTTCGGGCGATGCTGCGGTCTCGCTGCGCAGCACGTTGAGGAACAAGGGTAAGGGCCTCGGACCTTGTTGCGGTGCGTCATCAAAGACTGTAGCCTCCGTTTCAAACATAAGACGGGGGATCCATGAAGAAGCAACCGGCTGCCGACGGAATCGTCATCATCAAGAAATACGCCAACAGGCGGCTCTATAACACCGAGTCCTCATCCTACATCACGCTCGATCATCTCGCGACGATGACCCGCGAGGGCCGCGACTTCAAGGTGGTCGATGCCAAGACCGACGAGGACATCACGCACAACGTCCTCACCCAGATCATCATGGAGGAGGAAAGCCGCGGCGAGACGATGATGCCGGTGAACTTCCTGCGCCAGCTGATCTCGATGTACGGCGATTCGATGCAGACGATGGTGCCGGGCTATCTCGAAGCGTCGATGGACAGCTTCCGCCGCAACCACGATCAATTCAAGTCCGCGGTCGAGGGTGCGTTCGCCAACTCGCCGTTCGCCGATATCGCCAAGCGCAACCTCGCGATGTTCGACGTCGCCGCGCAGGCGATGACGCCGGCCGCGACGACGCCGGCCCCAGCTGCCAGCAAGGACGACGAGATTGCAGCATTGCGCAGCGAACTCGCTAAGTTGCAGGAAAAGGTCGAGAAGCTCGGCTGAACGATGAGCGCGGTGTTGTGGAGCGCGAGTGGCGGGCTCGCCGCATTAGCCATCGCCGCCGGGTTCGGCGAACGACGCCGGCGACGGCGGCACGATCCGGACTCGGTCGGCTGGGTCGACTGGCCGACCGTTCAGGTGCTCGCGCTGATCGCCCTCGCGGTCACGATCGGGCTCGCGTTCAAGTCCTGACGGCTTAGCGGTTCAGGCGATACACCGTGTGCGGCAGGGCGCCGACCTTCACGACGCCCACCAACCGATAGCGGTCTGCGATGGCCGCTGCCACGCGTGCCCGGGTTGCGGGGTTGGTATCGGCTTTGTCCGCACGGACGACGATCACGCCGGGATTGGCGGCGAGCAGGCGCGCGGTCTCGGTGGCCGGATCTATGCCAAGGCCATGCGCTTCGGTCATCCGGCTGAGATGGCTGCGGAAAATGTACGGCGTCGGCAAGCAAGACTGTGTCAGATAATACAGGATCGGTTCGCTGCCGAACGTGAACAGGCAGCCTGGGGGATGCTGCCCGACCATGTGGACGAGTGCGGCGACCTGTCGGGCCGTGCCGCGGCGGGCGACGCGTATCCCGCCGAGGACCGCCGCCGCGACCACGCCGAACATAAGCACCGCGATCAGCGATCTACGGCGTGCACGTGTCGAAACGCGAGCCAGACCGGTGCCCGCAGCGACGGCAAGCGGAAGCGCGACGGGTAGAAGGTACAGCAGCTCGAAATTGCGCATGATGACGACGGCGAGACCCGCCGCCACGAGCCAGCCCATCGCGAACGGTGCCGATCGCCGACCGTGCCACGCCAGGACGACCAGCGGACAGCTCAACGCAAGCGCGCCGGCCAGTTTCAGCAGGCTGGAGCCGAAACCGTCATCGTTCTGCTGGCCGAAGATCGACAGGAAGTTCGCGAAGACGAACGCGTCGTTTTGGCCAGCCAACGCATAGACCACCCAGGCGATCGCAGTCGGGAATAGCGCCGCGGCGACCCAGAACGCGGCGTCGCGGATCAGGCGTGCGATCGAGCGGTCGGCTTCATGGGACTGTTTGAGCAGGACCAGACCGAAGAATATCCCCTCGAACATCGCGGTATATTTGATCTGCATCGCCAGGCCGATCAGCAGCATGGCGCCTACCCCGCGCAGGCCAACATGGCGATCGTTGGAATCGCGGCCGAGCACCAGCAACGCGGCGCCGGCCATGAGCGCGTTGCCCCAGATCGCGGATTGCCCCCTGCGCCGTCGAAGATCATCACCCAAATGAGGTAGATCAGGCCGGCGCCGAGCTCTGCCGTGGATGCCGTCGCAGACGATCGCGCGGGCGATCCGGGGCGGTAAGTCGGTGCACGATGCGACCGACCAGGAACGCCGTCCCCGCCGCAACGAGCGTCGCGGCAAGCTGATACATCACGATGCCGTTACCGCCGACGCTGCGGATGCCGGCGAAGATCAGGAACAGGCCGACCGGCTTGCGATCGAAGATATCAACGAACGGCCACGCCCCGTGGAGCAGGCGATCGCCGACCAGCAGGTAGAATTGCTCGTCGCTATGGATCACCGGATTGCCGAATAACGGGCTGCGGAGGGCGAAGGCGATGAGGAGCAGGACAAAAGCCTGCCCCGATCGGTGACGCAGGCTAAACATGGGCAGTCCTAATAAAAATGCGTCAGTTCGAGCCGTCGCACAGTGCCGTCGCACAAGCCGAGCGTGACGATCCGACCCGGCGCGCCCGCCGACCATGCCGCGATCGGGCTGGTCGCATAGTCCGCGGCGATCGGCACGCCGTCGATGCTGCAGATCAGATCGCCGTCCTTCCAGCCCGCCGCGGCCGCGGGGCCGCCGCGCATGACATGGAGAACTTTCAGCCGGTCCTTCTCGATGCCGATGAGCAAGCCGCTGGTCGATCGCGGCGGTGGCAGGTCGGCTTTGGGACCGCGGCTGAGCACCATCCGCCGCGCGCCGGGGTCGAGCAGCACGCGGTAGTTCTGGAGAAATCCCGAGCCGATCCGGCCTGCGGTGCCGATCGCCTGCGAAAAGCCGTCCGCGGGCTCGATCCGGACTTCGGCCTCGCGCGCAACCATCTCGCCGACGCTAATCTCGGGGACGATCGCGAGGCCGCTGACCGCCGGGCCGGCAAGCCCGAACGAGATCGCGCTGGTGGTGCGCAACGCCTTCAGGTTCGCCGCCTGCCATCCCGCGGCCGTAACAGTGACCGACGAGCCGTCGCCGGTGTCGACCACGATCGGCGCGAGGCGTCTGCCCCCCAGCGTGATCGTGCTTTCGTAGACGCTGCGCTCGGTCGAAACGCGGAGCGGCGCGGTTTCGCCCTTGAACGGCAGGCGCCCTGAGCGGAGCAGGCGAAAGCGCTTGGCGGTATAATCGATGTCGAGCGCGTGGCCGGCGAGCATGTCTGCGCCGACCAGCAGGTCGACGGCTGACATGCTGCCGGTGGCGATCGCGGGCAGGTCGGCGACCGTCACGCCGCCGCCGATACGCGCAAGACCGCCGAGCGCGATCGTACGCGTCGGCATCCAGCCGAGCGCAACCGATCCGCCGATCGCGGTCGCGCTGCCGCCGGCCACCAGCTTGGCGGTGTCGAGCGCGGGGGAGGCCTTGGCGAGCAAACTGTAGCTGACGCCGGTGTCGAGGATCGCGGTGACGTCGCGTCCGTCAAGCTGCATCGTGAAGCGGATCTGGTTGCCCGGGGTAAGGTCGAACGGAATCCAGCGCGCCTCGGCATCGGTCGCGAGCCGATAGACGCCGCGATCTCGCGCGGCCGGGGAGATGGCAGGCGCGGGCGCCGATTTCGAGGGCTCGCGCGCCGAGACGAAGAGGACCGCGATCAGCGGGACGAGGGCTAGCAGGGCGCGACGCATGTAGGGGCGTCCCTAACGGGTCGGTCGCTGCGCACAAGCGTGGGCAGGGCGGGGCCCCAGAAGAAGATGCCTATCCCCTCGCTGCAAGGACGTGGCCGTGACGAGTGACGGTCCTCGCGTCCATGTTCTCCTGCGAAGGCGGAAGTCCAGTATGGGTCCCCGCCTCCGCGGGGAAACAATCTTCTCTCAGTTTGAGCGCAAAAGTCGATCGATGATCCTCCCCCGCCAGGGGGAGGATCGTTGGGGCGCACATTTATGTGAGGACGGCAGAAGGTAGGTCGAGGCTATTGAAACCAGCCGGCAAACTCAGACAACTATCCAGCCCGCGAAGATGCGCAGCGCATAGAAAACTCACCACCCCGGCGGAGGCCGGGGCCCAGTTGGGAGACGTTGCCAACTGCGGACTGCGCTTCGTTATTACCACCTTGCCGACTGGGCCCCGGCCTTCGCCGGGGTGGTATTGGGAGGCGAAGGGCGCCAAAAAACGCCTTACAGGCACGCCTCGAGATACGCCTGGTCGAACCCGAACTGCTTGGCCTTCTCCAGCGTATACGGCCGCAATCCCATCGAGCGGTATTCGCCCAGGATCTTCCCGTCGGCCGACTCGTCCATATACTCGAACTTGAACAGCTCCTGCGTGACGATCACCGGGCCCTCCATGCCGATCACCTCGGTGATGTTGGTCACCCGTCGCGAACCGTCGCGCAGGCGCTTCACCTGGATGATCAGCTCGACCGAGTCGGCGATCTGGCGCGAGATGGCTTCCTTCGGGACCTTGATGTCGGACATCATCACCATGTTCTCCATACGCGCGAGCGCCTCGCGCGGGGAGTTGGCGTGGAGCGTGCACATCGAACCATCGTGACCCGTGTTCATCGCCGCGAGCATGTCGAAACATTCGGAGCCACGAATTTCGCCCAGGATGATCCGGTCAGGTCGCATACGCAGCGCGTTCTTGACGAGATCGCGGATTGAGATCTCGCCCTGGCCCTCGAGATTGGCCGGCCGCGTTTCGAGCGGCAGCCAGTGCGGCTGTTGCAGGCGAAGCTCGGCGGCATCCTCGATCGTCAGCACGCGCTCGCCGGGGTCGATCATCTTCGACAACGCATTGAGCATCGTCGTCTTGCCCGAACCCGTGCCGCCCGAGATCACCACGTTGAAGCGCGACGCCCCTGCGATCTTCAGCGCGGTCGCCATCTTCGGCGACATCGATCCGAACCCCGCCATCATGTCGAGCGTGATCGGTTTCGCGGAGAATTTACGAATCGAGATCGCGGTACCGCGAAGCGACAGCGGCGGCACGATCACGTTGACGCGACTGCCGTCCTTCAAGCGCGCATCGGCGAGCGGCGAAGTCTGGTCGACGCGACGGCCGACCGAGTTCACGATCCGCTGCGCGATCTGGAACAGATGCTCCTCGTCGCGGAACTGGATCGGCGCGAGCTCGAGCTTGCCCTTGCGCTCGACGTAAGTCTGCTCCGGCCCGTTCACCATGATGTCGGTGATGTTCGGATCCGCCAGCAGCTCTTCCAACGGCCCGAGCCCGAGCAGCTCGTCGACCAGCACCTTTTCCAGCGCGAACTGTTCGCGGCGGTTGAGCGTCAGCTTTAGTTCGGCGAGCACTTCGCCGATGATCGGGCGGAATTCCTCGGCGAGTTCGTCCTTGCCGAGCGTCGCTGCCGCCTCAGGATCGACGCGTTCGAGCAGGCGCGGGAGCACCTGTTCCTTGATCTTGTGGATCGACTGTTCGAAGCCCTCGACGCGGCTGTTGCCCGCCTCGCCGCTCGCGTTCTGGCGGTCGGACAGGCGCTGCATCGCGTCCATCTGCGTGCCGGGCATCGTGCCGGGGCCGAAGCCGTCGGATTCGCCGGGCATCGGCAGCGATTCGATTGGCGGGAATTGCGACCCGCCCTCGGGCTCGGATCGCGGCGCGGGGCCGCCGCCTTGCATAGACCCGCCCTGCATGGGACGGGCGACGCCGAATGCGGGCCGGGCCGCTTGCCCCCGCTCATGCCATTACGACGCCCGAATGCACTCATGCCCAAATCCCCGGATAAGTGCAGACAGGGTTAAGCGCGAAGGCTTGATAATTCGCTAACCAAACCGGAATGGTGCCGGAGTGGTGGGTGTCGTCGGATCGGCTGCAGGGTTGATCGCGGTCGAGAACTCCCCGAAGGCTGGGGAATGATCCGCCTGCTGCTCCTTCTCGCGCTGACTTTCGGGTTGGCGAGTTCCGCGTCTGCCGACGACATCGCCGCCACCGGGCGCGGCGTGGTGCGCGTCGTGACGATCGCGGTGGTCGACGATCAGGTGGTCGGCTTCGGTCACGGCAGCGGCTTCGCGATCGCGCCCAACCGCATCGTCACCAACGCGCACGTCGTCGATCTCGCCGAGCGCTATCCGGACAATGTCGTCGTCGGGATCGTCCCCACGGAGGGCACCAAGTCGTACCAGGGCAAGGTGATCGCGTATGATTCGCAGCGCGACCTGGCGCTGATCGAGTTCACCGGCGCGCGCCTGCCGCCGAGTGCGCTCTATACCGGGCCGATGAGCGAGGGCGACGCGGTGGTGTCGCTCGGCTTCCCGGGGAACGTGGATCTGGCAACCGCGCGGTCGGCGGCGGATTACATCCGGCCGATGACGCCGGTGCGGTCGGAGGGTGTGCTCTCCGGGCGGCGCGTGCTGAGCAGCGTCGAGGTCTTGCTCCACACGGCCAGCATCGCACGGGGCAACTCGGGCGGGCCTTTGCTTGATCGCTGCGGGCGAATAATCGGCGTGAACTCGGCGATCACGCGCGGCGAAGAGGGCGATCTCGACGTTCGGCTTCGCGATTGCGGATACCGAGCTCGCCGGCTTCCTGCACGACGCGAAACAGCCCTACGCGTCGATCGGGACAGGCTGTACGTCGATCGAGGACCGGTTGCGGCAGGATAGCGACGCAGACGCGCGCGCCACCGCCGATGCGGCGTCGGCAAAGCGCGATGCGGCGACGCAGGACGCGATGGCACGCGAGGTTGCGCTGGAGAAGGCGCGGACCGAGGCGTCGCGCAGCCGCGAGAACGTGATGGCGATCGCCGGGCTGTTGCTGGTGGCGGGGGCGCTGGTGATCGGGAGCGCGGGTCTGCTCGAATCGCGGGGGCAGCGGCGGCAGGCGGTGTGGGCGCTCGGCGTCGGCGGGCTGAGCGTGCTGGTCGCGATCGTCGTGTTCGTGCTCCGGCCCTCCGGGGAGGTCGACGTGCCGTTATCGGCGTTGCCGAAGACGCGGATCTCGACGCCCGACGCGGCGCTCGGCAAGCTGATGTGCACGCTCATCCCCGAGCGCAGCCGGATCACGATATCGTCCAGCGACGACGTGCCGATCGACTGGGGCGCGAAGGGCTGCGTCAACGGCAAGACGCAATATGTCGAGGCGAACGGTCGATGGGACCGCGTGCTGGTGCCCGACGCCGAGCAGACCGTGTCCGTCCTGTCGTTCGATCCGGCGACGCGGGTGTATTCCAACACGCGCTATCTGCTGTCGGCGGCGGGGATGACCGCGGCGCGGACCGCGCGCGGTGTCGTGCCCAACGTGTGCAACATGGACGACGCGGCGCTGGCGCGGCTTGCCGGGCAGCAGGCGGCGGTGCGCGCGGTATTGCCGCCGCTGCCGAACGAGAAGCTCGTCTATTCCTGCAAATCGGCGCGCTGAGCCTCGGAAGCTAGGAGAGCGCGCTTGCGGTCGAGCCCGTAGGCATAGCCGCCAAGCGCGCCGCCGATCCGCTGCGCACGGTGGCAGGGGATGACGATCGACACCGGGTTCTGCCCGCAGGCGGTGCCGGCGGCGCGGACTGCGGCGGGGCGACAGGCGAGCGCTGCGAGTTCGCTGTAGGTGCGGGTTTCGCCGATCGGGATGGTCCGCAAGGCTTGCCAGATCGCCTCCTGGAAGGCCGTGCCGCGGACGTCCAGCGGGAGGTCCTGGTCGCGCTCGGGGGATTCGACGGCGGCTACGACCTGTGCGGCTAGGTCGGCGAGCGCGGCATCGCCGGGTTCGATCGTGGCGTTGGGGAAGCGGCGGTGGAGTTCGTCTGCGTCTTCGTCGAACGAGACGCGGCAGAGGCCTTTGTCAGTCGCGGCGACGAACAGTGCGCCAAGGCTCGTGTCGGCGGTGGTCCAGCGGATCGTGACGCCTTCACCACCGCGGGCCCAGGCGCTGGGGGCCATGCCTAGCCTTTTTGCGTCTGCCTCGTAGAAGCGGCTGGGGGCGGAATAGCCGGCGTCGTAGATCGCTTCGGTCACGGTCGAGTCCTCCGATAAAGCATTAGCCGCCCGCCCGGTGCGCAAGGCGCGCGCGTAGGCGGCCGGGGTGACGCCGGTGGCGCGCTTGAACAGGCGGTGGAAATGATGCGGCGCGTAACCGACCTCAGCCGCGACTTGGTCCAGCGAGAGGCGGTCTTCGGCGGCTTCGAGCAGCGCGATGGCCGCGGCGACAGCGATACGGTCGCGGCCGACCTCGTCCGGGGTGCAGCGCAGGCAGGCTCGGAAGCCGGCGGCACGTGCGCTCGCCGGGTCGGGGTGGAAGGTGACGTTCTCGCGCTTGGGGTGGCGCGCGGGGCAGCTCGGCTTGCAGTAGATGCCGGTGGTCTTCACGCCGACGACGAACCGGCCGTCCCACGCGCGGTCGCGGCGCTCGAACGCGATCCAGGCGGTGTCGTCGTCGAGGCGGGGGGCGGTGCTCATCGCGTCGTTATAGGCGCTCGGGACGCGCGTGCATCCCGTGGCTTGCGCTCAAAGCGGAGCCATTCGGCGGCCCGGCCGTTTCTCCACGCATACCCCATAACGAAAGATGTCTCATGGCCTCCGACACGCCCGTCTGGTTCATTTCCGGCTGCTCGACCGGGTTCGGTCGTGAACTCGCCAAGCTCGTGCTCGCGCGCGGTTGGCGGGCGGTGGTTACCGCGCGGGATGCGGGGCGGGTGGCCGACCTTGCGGAGGGTGCCGAGGATCGTGCACTCGCGCTGTCGCTCGACGTGACGGAGCAGGCGCAGATCGATGATGCGGTCGCGCAGGCCAAGGCCAAGTTCGGGCGGATCGACGTGCTCGTGAACAATGCGGGATACGGCTATCAGGCGTCGATCGAGGAGGGCGAGGATACAGAGATTCGCGCGCAGTTCGATGCGAACGTGTTCGGGCTGTTCGCGCTGACCCGCGCCGTGCTGCCGGTGATGCGGGCGCAGAAGAGCGGGCATGTGATCAACATCACCTCGGTCGCGGGTCAGGTCGGGTTCCCGGGGTCGGGTTATTATGCTGCGTCGAAGCATGCGGTCGAGGGCTGGTCCGATGCGTTGCTCGCCGAGGTGAAGCCGCTCGGGATCGCCGTGACGTGCGTCGAGCCGGGGCCGTTCCGGACGGATTGGGCTGGGCGTTCGCTGAAGCAGACGCCTGTGAAGATCGCCGACTATGCGGACACGGCGGGTAAGCGGCTCGATGGTACGCGCGAGGTGAGCGGGACTCAGGCTGGCGATCCGGTGCGCGCAGGCGAGGCGATGATCGCGCTGACCGAGAACGCGAACCCACCGCGGCATCTGGTGCTGGGCGCCTGGGGGTATGACGCGGTGACGAAGAAGCTGGCGGAGCGGTTGAAGGAGATCGAGGCGCACAAGGCGGACAGCCTTGGTGCCGATTTCCCGGAGGAGTGATTTGAGGGGCTAGCTCTAGTTGTTTCCCCGCGAAGGCGGGGATCCAGACTGGGCTCCCGCCTTCGCGGGAGAACAAGGAAGCAGGGGATGTCGTTACGTCTGTAGCGCCAGCCTGTTGTCCCACGGACCTTCTGCCAGAGCCTCCACCACGCTAGGACCACCCCGGCGAAGGCCGGGGCCCAGTTGGAAAGGTGGCAATAACGAAGAGGTGTCCTCCGTTAGCTATGTCCCCCAACTGGGCCCCGGCCTTCGCCGGGGTGGCGTTAGTGTTGGGGAAGGGGCGGTGATCAGCCCCCATTCGCGCGGAACAGCTCCAGCGTCCGCGCCTTCGCCAGATCCGCACTAGGCTCGTGATAATCCTTCCGCCGGTCCGAATTGAATCCGTGGCCCGCCTCGTAGACATACACCGTCGCATTCGGCCAATCCTTGGCGATGACCTGCTCGACGCCCTCCATCGGAATCCCGTGGTCGTGGCGACCGAAGTGCAAGATCACCGGCACCTTCGGTTCCTCGTCTGCCGCGGCCGGGATCATGCTGCCGTAATAGCCGCTGGCCGCCGCGACGCCGGTGAGCTTGGTCGCGGCGAACCACGCGACCGAGCCGCCATAGCAATAGCCGACCACGAACACCGGCCCGGCGGGGGCGAGCGTGTCGATGCAGGTCTGGACGTCCTTCAGCGACAGCTCGAACGGGTGGAGTTGCCGCGCCAGTTCGACGCCGCGGGCGAGGCCTTCGCCCGAATAGTCCGCTTCGAAGCCCGGATGCTCGCGATCGAACAGGGCCGGGGCCAGCACTTCATAGCCGTCGGCTGCGTACTCGTCGCAGAGGTCGCGGATGTGGTCGGTCACGCCGAAGATCTCCTGCACCAGCACGAGGCCACCGCGGCGCTCGCTGGTCGGCTGCGCGTGATAGGCCGCGACGCTCGCGCCGTCGGACATCGTCATCGTTTCCATCGTGCCGGTCATTCTCTCGTCCTCGTCGATTGGTCGTAACGCCCGCCCAATACCGTCATTCCCGTAGAGGCGGGAACCCATAGTGGCAGGCCGTGCGGCGAAAGCGCTGGGTCCGTAGGATATCGATCCCCGCCTTCGCGAGGATGACATAGGAAGGGTGGCCGCCTCGACACGAATGACAAAACAGTCACAAACCCATCGCCCCGACCCTCCCGCTGGGTTGCCAATCCGACAACCCGATGCTAACCGCGCCGCGTCCCAGGAGAGGTGCTTTCGCGCCCTCTCTTCCTTTGGGTCGGTTATTCGTTGCAGGCGAGGATAGAGGTTCCGTGGAGACATCCGGCGGTATTCAGGCGAGCTTAGGCGGGCGTTATGCGCTGGCCCTGTTCGAACTCGCGCGTGACGCGAAAACGATCGATGCGGTCGAGTCGAGCCTGGCGAACGTGCGCGACGCGCTCGCGCAGTCGGAGGACTTCCGCAATCTGACGGTGAGCCCGATGGTCTCGCGTGGCGCGGCGGTGAAGGCGGTCTCCGCGGTCGCCGACGAGCTCGGTGTCGACGCGACCACCAAGAGCTTCCTCGGCGTGCTCGCCGAGAACCACCGGCTTGGCGCGCTGCCGAAGATCATCAAGGCATTCCGCGCACTTGCCGCGCAGCATCGCGGCGAGATCGCCGCCGAGGTGACGTCCGCGCATCCGCTGACCGACGAGCAGGTGATCGAGCTGAAGCATCAGCTCCGCCAGCGGGTCGGCCGTGAAGTTTCCGTCGACCTCAGCGTCGACCCATCGTTGCTGGGTGGACTCGTCGTCCGCGTCGGCAGCCAGATGATCGATTCGTCGATCAAGACGCGTCTCAACACTCTCGCGCACGCGATGAAGGGCTAAGCTAATGGATATCCGCGCCGCAGAAATCTCGAAGATCATCAAGGATCAGATCGCCAATTTCGGCACCGAGGCTCAGGTCAGCGAGACCGGCCAGGTGCTGAGCGTCGGCGACGGCATCGCGCGCATCTTCGGCCTCGACAACGTCCAGGCCGGCGAGATGGTCGAATTCTCGAACGGCGTGCAGGGCATGGCGCTCAACCTCGAGGCCGATAACGTCGGCGTCGTGATCTTCGGGAGCGATTCCGAGATCAAGGAAGGCGACATCGTCAAGCGCACCGGCACGATCGTCGACGTGCCGATCGGCAAGGAGCTGCTCGGCCGCGTGGTCGATGGCCTCGGCAACCCGATCGACGGCAAGGGCCCGATCCATACGACCGAGCGTAGCCGCGTCGAAGTGAAGGCACCGGGCATCATCCCGCGCCAGTCGGTCAGCGAGCCGGTCCAGACGGGCCTGAAGGCGATCGACGCGCTCGTCCCCGTCGGCCGCGGCCAGCGCGAGCTGATCATCGGCGATCGCCAGACCGGCAAGTCCGCCGTCGCGATCGACGCGTTCATCAACCAGAAGATCGCCAACGCCGGCGACGACGAGTCGAAGAAGCTGTATTGCGTCTATGTCGCGATCGGCCAGAAGCGCTCGACCGTCGCGCAGCTGGTCAAGACGCTCGAAGAGAATGGCGCGATGGAATACACCATCGTTATCGCCGCGACCGCGTCGGACCCGGCACCGCTCCAGTATCTCGCACCCTATACCGGCGTCGCGATGGGCGAGTATTTCCGCGATCGCGGCATGCACGCACTGATCTGCTACGACGATCTGTCGAAGCAGGCGGTCGCGTACCGCCAGATGTCGCTGCTGCTGCGTCGTCCTCCGGGCCGTGAGGCGTATCCGGGCGACGTGTTCTATCTGCACAGCCGCCTGCTCGAGCGTGCGGCGAAGATGTCGGACGCGAACGGCGGTGGCTCGCTGACCGCGCTGCCGATCATCGAGACGCAGGCGGGCGACGTTTCGGCGTACATCCCGACCAACGTGATCTCGATCACCGACGGCCAGATCTTCCTCGAGACCGACCTGTTCTTCTCGGGCGTCCGCCCGGCGATCAACGTCGGCCTGTCGGTGTCGCGCGTCGGATCGGCCGCACAGACCAAGGCGATGAAGAAGGTGTCGGGCTCGATCAAGCTCGAGCTGGCGCAGTACCGCGAGATGGCGGCGTTCGCGCAGTTCGGGTCGGATCTCGATGCGTCGACGCAGAAGCTGCTGAATCGTGGTGCTCGTTTGACCGAGCTGCTGAAGCAGGCGCAGTTCTCGCCGCTGCCGTTCGAGGAGCAGACCGTGTCGATCTTCGCCGGCACCAGCGGCTATCTCGACAAGGTGCCGGTCGCCGACGTGACCCGCTACGAGCAGGCACTGCTGGCCGACATGCGCGCGAACCATGCCGACGTGCTGACGCTGATCCGCGATACCCGCGACCTGGGTAACGAGGCGAAGGACAAGCTGAAGGCAGCGCTCGAAGCGTTCGCGAAGACGTTTGCCTGATTAACTCCCTCTCCCCTGCGGGGAGAGGGTTGGGGTGAGGGGCCGTACCGGGCGTTGCGCTTTGCAACTGCCCCTCACCCCGACCCTCTCCCCGACGGGGAGAGGGAGCAGAGCGTGTAATCCGACCCTCCTCTGTGAGGAGCGAGGGAGCAGGAAGAGAAGATGGCATCACTTAAGGCCCTCAAGATCCGCATCGGCTCGGTGAAGTCGACGCAGAAGATCACCAAGGCGATGAAGATGGTCGCCGCCGCGAAGCTGCGCCGTGCGCAGGATGCGGCTGTCGCCGGGCGTCCGTATGCCGAGCGTCTCGAAGCGGTAATGGCGAGCCTCGCGGGGCGCGTCGGCATCGCGCCGGGCGCATCGCCGCTGCTCGCGGGCACCGGCAAGGACCAGGTCCACCTGATCGTCATCGCGACGTCGGAGCGTGGTCTGGCGGGTGCGTTCAACACCAACATCGTCCGCGCGGCGCGCCGCAAGGCCGAGGAACTGATCGCAGCCGGCAAGACCGTGAAGTTCTACGTCGCCGGCAAGAAGGGGCGCGTGATCAAGCGCTTCTTCCCGAACGACATCCTCGCCGATCACGAGATGGGACAGATCAAGCGGCTCGCGTTCAGCGATGCGCAGGAAATTTCCGAAGACCTGATCAAGCGCTTCGGCGAGGGCCAGTTCGACGTCGCGCATTTGTTCTACGCGAAGTTCGTGTCGGCGCTGGTGCAGGTTCCGACCGGCATCCAGATCATCCCGATTCCGCTGTCGGCGATCCCCGGTGCGGAAGCCAAGCCGGGTGCGCCCGCCGAAGCCGTGGTCGAGTACGAGCCCGACGAGGAAGCGATCCTTGCCGATCTGCTGCCACGCAACGTCGCGATCCAGATTTTCCGTGCGCTGCTCGAAAACGCGGCGTCGGAGCAGGGCTCGCGGATGAACGCGATGGACAACGCCACGCGCAATGCCGGCGACATGATCACGCGCCTCTCGATCCAGTATAACCGTACCCGCCAAGCCGCGATCACGACCGAGCTGGTCGAAATCATCTCGGGCGCCGAAGCGCTCAAGTAAGTCCAAGGAAGCAGACAATGGCAACCGCCCCAGAGACCCTCGGAACCACGCTCGCCCCCAAGGCCACCAACAACACCGGCCGCATCTCGCAGGTCATCGGTGCGGTCGTCGACGTGCATTTCCCCGACAATTTGCCCGCCATTCTGTCGGCGCTCGAAACCGACAATAACGGCAACCGGCTCGTCCTCGAAGTCGCGCAGCATCTCGGCGAGAACACCGTTCGCACGATCGCGATGGACGCCACCGAGGGTCTGACCCGCGGCCAGACCGTCACCGACACTGGCTCGCAGATCCGCGTGCCGGTCGGCCCGAAGACGCTCGGCCGCATCCTCAACGTCATCGGCGAGCCGATCGACGAGCGCGGGCCCGTCGGCGCAGAGACGACCGCCCCGATCCATGCGTCGGCACCGCTGTTCGTCGACCAGTCGACCGAGAGCGCGATCCTGGTCACCGGCATCAAGGTCATCGACCTGCTTGCACCGTACGCAAAGGGCGGCAAGATCGGCCTGTTCGGGGGCGCAGGCGTCGGCAAGACCGTGCTGATCCAGGAGCTGATCAACAACATCGCCAAGGGCCATGGCGGCACCTCGGTGTTCGCAGGCGTCGGCGAGCGTACCCGCGAGGGTAACGATCTGTACCACGAGTTCCTCGACGCGGGCGTCATCGCCAAGGATGCCGACGGCAATCCGCAGTCGGAGGGCTCGAAGGTGGCGCTCGTGTTCGGCCAGATGAACGAGCCGCCAGGCGCGCGCGCTCGCGTCGCGCTGTCGGGCCTGACGATCGCCGAGTATTTCCGCGACGTCGAAGGCCAGGACGTGCTGTTCTTCGTCGACAACATCTTCCGCTTCACGCAGGCGGGCGCCGAGGTTTCGGCACTGCTCGGCCGTATCCCGTCGGCCGTGGGCTATCAGCCGACGCTGTCGACCGACATGGGCGCGCTGCAGGAGCGCATCACCTCGACCAACAAGGGGTCGATAACCTCGGTGCAGGCCGTGTACGTTCCCGCAGACGATCTCACCGATCCGGCACCGGCGACGTCGTTCGCGCATCTCGATGCGACGACCAACCTCAACCGCGCGATCTCGGAGCTGGGTATCTACCCGGCGGTCGATCCGCTCGATTCGACCTCGCGTCTGCTCGAGCCACGCGTCGTCGGCCAGGAGCATTACGACACCGCACGCGCCGTTCAGTCGACGTTGCAGAAGTACAAGTCGCTGCAGGACATCATCGCGATTCTCGGCATGGACGAGCTGTCTGAAGAAGATAAGCTCACCGTGCAGCGTGCGCGGAAGATCCAGAAGTTCCTGAGCCAGCCGTTCCACGTCGCCGAGGTCTTCACCGGCATCAGCGGCAAGTTCGTCCAGCTCGAAGACACGGTCCGGTCGTTCAAGGCGGTGGTCGAGGGCGAGTATGATCACCTTCCCGAGGCCGCATTCTACATGGTCGGCGGCATCGACGAAGCCGTCGCCAAGGCCGAGAAGATGGCTTCCGAGGCTTAAGCTTAGCTCCCTCCCCTTTAAGGGGAGGGTTGGGGTGGGGCCTGACCGCGAGCGTCGCGCCTGCCGCACTCCCCCACCCCGACCCTCCCCTGAAGGGGAGGGAGTGAGAAGATAGACATGCTGCATTTCGAACTCGTCACGCCAGAAAAGCTCGTCCGCTCGGAGGAGGTCTACATGGTCGTCGTCCCCGGCACCGAAGGCGATTTCGGCGTCCTCGAAGGCCATGCGCCGTTCATGTCGACGGTCCGCGACGGCGGCGTGCAGATCTTCCGCACGCAGAACGGCACCCCCGAGGTCATCGCGATCAAGGGTGGTTTCGCCGAGGTCAACGCCAAGGGCTTGACCGTCCTCGCCGAACACGCCGAGTAAGCTCTCCAACTGACCTAAGCTTGTTTCCCCGCGAAGGCGGGGACCCAGACTGGGCACCCGCCTTCGCGGGTGAACAAACTTCCTCGATTTGAGCCGGCGAGCGCGCCCCGCAAACCGTCATCCCAGCAAAAGCTGGGATCTCCCCGTTCCGGGTCGCAGCGCCCGCCCCGATGATATCCCAGCTTTCGCCGGGATGACGGTCGCGCGAGGGGGCACGCTCCGAAGAAAATATGCAGGCAGACGTATACAGGCTTACGAGCTTTCGTCGGTTAGCCACGTCCCCCTCAAACCGTCATCCCAGCGAAAGCTGGGATCTCCCCGTTCCTGGCCGCAGCGCCCGCCCCGATGGTATCCCAGCTTCCGCTGGGATGACGGTCGTGAGAGGGGACGCGCTCCAAAGAAATATGCGGGCAGACGTCTATCGGCTTGCGAGCTTGCGCCGGCCAGCCGCGCCCCGCCAGTCCGTCATCCCAGCGAAAGCTGGGATCTCCCCGTCCCGGGGCGCAGCGCCCGCCCCGATGATATCCCAGCTTCCGCTGGGATGACGGTCGTGAGAGGGGGCACGCTCCGAAGAAAATATGCAGGCAGACGTATACACGCGTGCGAGCTTGCGCCAGCCAGCCAGCCAGCCAGCCAGCCAGCCAGCCGGCCAGCCGCGCCCCGCCAGTCCGTCATCCCAGCGAAAGCTGGGATCTCCCCGTTCCGGGTCGCAGCACCCGCCACGATGATATCCCAGCTTCCGCTGGGATGACGGGTGGGGCGCCGCTACAGGAAATTATACGGGTCGACGTCTACCGTCACGCGAACCTTCGACGGCCAGTCCAGCTTCCCCAGCCATTCCCGGATCACATCCTGCACATCCAGCGCCCGCCGCGCATGGACCAGCAACCGATACCGGTGCCGCCCCCGCAACATCGCCAACGGCGCCGGCGCAGGGCCATAGACGTTCATGCCCTCGACCTCAGGCGCACTCCGCCCCACCAGCTTGGCCGTATCGTGCGCACACCCCTGGTCCTCCGACGACACCACGATCGCGGCGTAACGCCCGAACGGCGGCGCCCCCGCATCCTTCCGCGCATCCGTCTCCGCCGCATAGAACGCATCCGCATCGCCGGTGATCAGCGCCTGCATCACCTGCGCCCCCGGACTATGCGTCTGGATGAACACGTGCCCGGGCTTCTCGCCACGCCCCGCACGTCCCGACACCTGCCGGATCTGCTGGAACGTGCGTTCCGCTGCACGCAGGTCGCCGCCATCGAGTCCGAGATCCGCATCGACCACGCCGACCAGGGTGAGGTTCGGAAAATGATACCCCTTCGTCACCAGCTGCGTGCCGACGACGATGTCGATATCGCCCGCCTCCATCCGCCCGACGAACTCCGCCGCCTTGGCCGGCGACCAGATCGTGTCCGACGTGACCACCGCGGTTTTCGCCTCCGGAAACAGCGCCGTCACCTCGTCCGCGATTCGCTCGACGCCGGGCCCGCACGCGACCAGCGTATCCTCGCCCTTGCATTCCGGACACACCCGCGGCGTCGGCTCCGCATGCCCGCAGTGATGGCACGCCAGCCGCCGCGTCAGTCGATGCTCGACCATCCACGCCGTACAGTTCGGGCACTGGAACCGGTGCCCGCAGGTCCGGCACAACGTCAGCGGCGCATAGCCCCGCCGGTTGAGGAACAGCAGCGACTGCTCCCGCCGCTCCAGCGTCGCCTGCATAGCCTTCACAAGCCGCGGGGCCAGCCAGCGACCACGCTCGGGCGGTTCCTTGATCAGGTCGATCGGCTCGATCGTCGGCATCTCCGCCGCGCCGAACCGCCCCGGTAGCTTCAGCTCCGCATATCGCCCGGTCACGACCTGTTGCCGCGTCTCGATCGCCGGCGTGGCGGAGGCGAGTATCACCGGGCACCCCTCGAACTTGCCGCGCATCACCGCCACGTCGCGCGCGTGATAATGCACGCCCTCCTCCTGCTTGAAGCTGGTCTCGTGCGCCTCGTCGACGACGATCAGTCCAAGATCGCGGTACGGCAGGAACAGCGCCGAGCGCGCACCGACCGTCACCAGCGCCTCGCCACTCGCGATCGCCCGCCACGCGCGGCGGCGTTGGGTCGAGCGCAGCCCCGAGTGCCAAGCGATCGGCTCGCACCCGAACCGGTCGTGAAAGCGCTTGAGGAACGGCTCGGTCAGCGCGATCTCGGGCAGCAGCACCAAGGTCTGCCGACCATCGCGAATCGCCTGCGCCACCGCCTCGAAATACACCTCGGTCTTGCCCGAGCCCGTGACCCCGTCGAGCAGCGTCGGGTGGAACGCGTGTTCCGCCACCCCCGCTACCAGAGCATCCGCCGCCGCGCGCTGGTCGTCGGACAGGACCGGCTCGTGATGCGACGGATCGGGCGCGGGGTAGGGGGCGTCGATACTCACCTCGACCGCCTCGATCGCACCGACCTTCACCAGCCCGCGAATGACGGCGTCGCTCACCTCCGCCAGCGTCGCCAGTTCGCGGATCAGCCCTTGCCGATCGCCGATCCGTTCGAGCGCCTGCTCCCGCTGCGGCGTCAGACGCGGCGGCACCACTCCCGTAGAACGATATTCGATAGCCGTCCGCGCGCCCTCCAGCGCCGAGGTCGAGGCGAGCGTCATCCGCAACACCGACGCCGCCGGCGCGAGATAATAATCCGCGGTCCACTCGACCAGCCGCCGCAGCGGCGCCCCCAAGGGCGGCACGTCGGAGACCGCGAGCAGGTTGCGCAACCGGTTGTCGCCGACCTCGGCATCCGACGGCATCCGCTCCGCCTCCCACACCACGCCGAGCAGTTGCCGGGGCCCGAGCGGCGCGACGACGATCGAGCCCGGCCCGACGTCCATGCCGGCAGGCACGCGGTAGTCGAGCGGCCCGAGGGCGGCGTTGAGGATCAGGACACGGGCGCGGGACGACATCGTCTCGGTATATGGGGGCAGATCGACTCCGCGTGAACCGCCTACGCGACCTGTGCGTCAGACCCGGCCTGGACGGCGGCGCCGAGAGCTAGGCCGCGGTCTTTCGATCGGAGCGTCGGCGCTCGCCGACCCGCTCGCGTTTCGCCTGATACAGGATCGTATCGGCGCGGTGGACGAAATCGCGGATCGTGTGACAGTCGTGATCGAGCATCGCGATCCCGACCGTGCCGGCACTGACCATCGCCAGTCCGCCCATCGCGATCGGAAAGCGCAGCGCCTCCTCGAGTCGTCGGCGGACGTGGCTCATCGATGTGGCCAGCACCGGATCGTCGACGATCACCGCAAACTCGTCGCCGCCGAGCCGTGCGGCAAAGCTGCCCTTGAGCCACGGCGCTTCGAGCACGCGTCCGACTCCGCGCAACACGTCGTCGCCCGCGGTATGGCCGAGCGTATCGTTGATCGCCTTGAACCCATCGAGATCGACCAGCGCCAGCAATAGCGGCGTGCCTTGTTCGTGCGCGCGGAGCATCGCGCTGTCCAGCGCACGATCGAACGCAGCCCGGTTGGCGATTCCCGTCAGCGAATCGGTGTCCGCCGTGCGGCGCAGCGTCACTTCGAGCGCGTGGCGTTCGGTCACGTCCTGGAACACGCCGACCAGCGCGGCGGGCGTGTCGCCGTCGCCCTCGCATTCGCCCATCACGCGGACCCGGCGCAGTTCGCCCTGCGCGGTGGTGAAATCGACCTCGATATCGAGCGGTGCCCCGGTCTCGACCGCGCGCGCCAACCCGGCGCTGATCTCCGCGCGCGCATGCGGGGATAGAAGTCCATTGCCGTCGCCATCGTCGGCCGCTCGGACATCGGCAAGCCATAGATATGATAGACCCCGTCAGACCATTCGATATCGTCGTTGGCGAAATTGACGCGCCACGATCCGAACGCCGCCATCCGCTCCGCTTGGCGAAAGATCCGGTCCTGCCGGGCCAGCGCGGCGGCCTGCCGGTCGGCGATGGTCGCGATCGTTATCGCCTGATGCGCGGCGGCGCGCGCCGCGATCGTCGTCTCGGCCAGCGTCGCAAGATGTTGCAACGCGCGCCGTCCGGCGTCGCTGAGGCTGCGCGGGGCGGTATCGATGATGCACAGCGCGCCGATCGCGTGACGCTCGCCGGTGTCGTCAATCGCGTGGATCGGCGCCCCCGCATAAAAGCGCAGGCCGTTGTCGGGAACGACCATCGGGTTCGATTCGAATCGCGGGTCTAGCGTCATGTCGTCGATGACCATCGGACCGCTGCCCCGGATCGTGTGCGCACACATGCCGACGTCGCGCGCGATCTCGCCCCGCGCGCCGGTGTTCGATGCCTTGATCCAGAGCCGATCGGAGTCGACCAGCGTCAACATCGCGGTCGGGCAATTGAGCATCTCTGCGGCCAGCGCCACCAGCGCATCGAAATCGCGCTCGGGTTCGCTATCCAGCAGCGCGAGCGCGTGCAGCGCGGCTAACCGCCGTGTCTCGTCCGCGAACATGTCGGCCGGGGGCAGTGCTGAAGACATGATGTTTCTAATAAAGCGAGGGCGTTAATTTTCTTTGCCGGTTCCAGCGGATACTGTCCACCGCATGACCATCGCCATCCCCCGTCTACAGTCTTGCTGCCGCGCGATGGGTCGACATCCGATGATGTTGATTCTTACAATAAGCCGCCATCAATGCTCTGGAGCGACCATTTGGCCCGCGATCGGCGTCGATCGGTCCATACGGTGCGCGCCTACCAGGCGACGGCCGAGCGCTTGACCGCGTTCCTGCAGGCGCATTGGGGCGAGCGCATCGACCGCGCCGACCTTGCTCGGGTCACCGCGTCCGATCTCCGCGCCTATCTCGCCGATCGGCGCGAACACGGGCTTGGCAACGCGTCCGCCGCACGCGAATTGTCGGCGGTGCGCGGGTTCCTCGCCTGGGCGAACGACCGCGCCGAGCAACTGCGGATGCGCGGGCCGCGCGTCAAGACCGGCGTGCCGCGGCCGATCTCGCCGGCCGAAGCCGTCGCGCTGGCCGAAGAGGTGGCGGACGATGCGACCGAGCCGTGGATCGGCGCGCGGGACTGGGCGGTGCTGATGCTGCTGTACGGCGCGGGGCTGCGGATCGGCGAGGCGCTGACGTTGCGCGGCGATATCCTCCCGCTCGGCGAGACGATCCGGGTGACGGGCAAGCGCGCCAAGACCCGCATGGTGCCGCTGTTGCCGCAGGTCCGCGCGGCGATCGAGGCCTATATCGCGCAGACGCCGTGGCCGGTCTCGCGCGACGAACCGCTGTTCCGCGGCGCGAAGGGGGTCCGCTGTCCCCGGTCATGATCCGTCGCGCGGTACAGGCGGCGCGGACCCGGCTGGGGCTGGGCGATCGGACGACGCCGCACGCGCTACGCCACAGTTTCGCGACCCACCTATTGGGGCGCGGGGCGGACCTGCGCGCGCTCCAGGAGTTGCTGGGGCATGCGAGCCTCAGTTCGACGCAGGTCTATACGCAGGTCGATGCCGCACACCTGATGGACGTCTACCGCAACGCGCACCCCAGGGCCTGATTACCCCTTCGGCTTCCACGTCACGACGCGCCAGCCATAGCCGAGGATGATGACCACGAACGTCGCCACCGCGACCGGCCCGACATAGCGGTCAAGTTCCTCGAAATGCGAGCCGAGCAGGATGCCGGCATAGGCGAGCACGGTATTCCAGATCGCACTGCCCGCCGCGGTCCAGATCACGAACTGCCAGATCGGCATCCGCGTCATCCCCGCGGGCAGCGAGATGACGGTGCGGAAGGTTGGCATGAACCGGAAAACGAAGATAACCCACCCGCCGCGCTTCATGAAGAAGCGGTGGATCTTCTCGACGTCGGACCATTCCATCGTCAGCCAGCGCCCGTTGCGCTCGATGAACGGGCGAAAGCGTTCGTAGCCGATGTTGCGGCCGATATAATACCAGAAGTAATTGCCGACGACCGACCCCGCAGTGCCCCAGGCGATCAGCGGAACGACGGTCATGTCGCCGCGCGCGACCGCCATGCCGCCGAGCCCCATGATGACTTCGGACGGCACAGGCGGCACGATATTCTCGAGCGCCATCAACAGGAAGATACCGAAATATCCGCCCCAGGCGATCAGATCGAGGATGAATGCGGTCATGGGTATGAGATACTGCCGGGACGCCGGATGGGTTCCGTTGGCCGTTATTCCACGGGCAACCAAACATGTGCACCACCCCGGCGAAGGCCGGGGCCCAGTTGGGAAACGTCCATAACGACGGGCAACGCTCGGTTACTGCAACCTTGCCAACTGGGCCCCGGCCTCCGCCGGGGTGGTGGTCTTCTGACGGTTGGGCGTACCAGCTCCAACTCGCGCTGAAATTACCGCGCCGCGACCTTCGCCTCGATCGCATCCCAGATCATGCCCGCAACATCGGTCCCATCGAAGTTCGAGATTGCGACGATACCCGTCGGCGACGTGACGTTGATCTCGGTCAGCCAGGTGCCCCCGATCACGTCGATTCCGACGAACAACAGCCCGCGCTTCTTCAGTTCCGGCCCGAGCACCGCGCAGATCTCGCGCTCCCTGTCGGTCAGTTCCGACTTCTCCGCCGACCCGCCGACCGCGAGGTTCGAGCGGATCTCGCCTTCGCCCGGCAGGCGGTTGATCGCGCCCGCGACTTCGCCGTCGATCAGCACGATCCGCTTGTCGCCCTTCGCCACGTCGGGAAGGAACGCCTGCACCATGTGCGGCTCGCGCCACGTCATGTTGAAGACCTCCATCAGCGCCGACAGGTTCGCGCCGTCCGACTCGACCTTGAAGATCGCCTTGCCGCCATTGCCGTGGAGCGGCTTGATGACGATCGCGCCGTGCTCGGCGAGGAATTTCCGCGCCTCGTCGAGTGAGCGCGTGACGAGCGTCGGCGGCATGAACTGGGGGTAATCGAGCACGAACACCTTCTCGGGCGCATTCCGCACCTGCGCAGGGTCGTTCACGACGAGCGTCTTGTCGGCGATTCGCTCGAGCAGGTGAGTCGCGGTGATGTAGCCGAGATCGAACGGAGGATCCTGGCGCATCAGCACGACGTCCGCCTCGTCGCCGAGGTCTAGGTTCACTGGCTCGCCAACCGAGAAGTGATCGCCGACGACGCGCTGCACGGTGACCGGATGCGCCTTCGCCCAGACCCGGCCGTCGCGGTAGTTCAAATCCTCTGCCGAATAATGGAAGAGCGTATGGCCACGAGCCTGCGCCGACAACATCAGCGCGAACGTCGAATCGCCGGCGATGTTGATGCTGTCGAGCGGGTCCATCTGGACGGCGACGGTGAGGCTCATTCTCGCATTCCTTCCATGCATCCCGATTTCCGTCACCCCAGCGGACGCTGGGGTCTCTCCGTAACTGGGAGACCCCAGCTTGCGCTGGGGTGACGGGTCGGGGTGGTTCGGATCGGGACTTAGGAAGGCGGGCGGGATTTGTCACCCATGCTCGCCTGATCCCCCGCCCGAACCCGTCACCCGATCCACGCGTTCTCGATATGCCGCGGCCGCGTCCCCGGCGCGAGCAGGATCACGTCGACTCGGATATCGTCGCCCGGTCCGGCATAGCGAGACATCAGATACTCCGCCGCTGCGGCGACGCGGGCGAGGCGGCGCTCGTCGATCGCGAAGTCAAGTTCGGCAGCGGTCGCGCGGGTTTTTACCTCGACGAATGCGATGAGGTTTCCCTTGCGCGCCACCAGATCGACTTCGCCGGCGGGAGTCCGCACGCGGCGATCGAGGATGCTCCAACCCTTGAGGCGCAGCCACCACCCCGCCAGCCGCTCGCCGCGCCGGCCGGTAGCTTCCGCAACCTGGCGGTCGAGCATGTTCCCCTTCCGCTTGCGGGAGGGGCTAGGGAGGGCGGGGGCGACACGTCCGTGACATGCCCTCCCCAACCCCTCCCGCAAGCGGGAGGGGAGAGCGGCCTGCTCTCCGCGAGCGGGGAAGAGATCAGGGCTTCGGCTTCAATTCCAGCGCCCGCGCATAGAGCGCCTTCCGGTCGAGCCCGAGCTTCTTCGCCACCTCACTCGCCGCCTGCCCGGTCGACAGTCGCGTCAGCGCCTCGACCAGCGCCGCGTCACCATCCTCCGCGCTCGCCGGCGGCGCTTCGCCCGGCGGTGCCACGACGATCACGATCTCCCCCGCGGCGGCGAGTCCGCATAGCGTTCGGCCAAAGTCGACAGCGTTCCCGTCACCGCCTCCTCGAACTTCTTGCTGATCTCGCGAGTCACCGCCGCCTCGCGGTCGCCGAGCCCCTCCAACAGCGCCGCCAGACACGCCCCCAACCGCGGCCCCGACTCATACATCACGAGGGTCGCGCGGATCGTCGCCACCTCCGCGATAGCCTCCGCCCGCGCGTGCAGCTTCGACGGCAGGAACCCCACGAACAGGAACCGGTCGGTCGGCAGCCCCGCCAGCGTCAGCGCCGCCACCGCCGCGCACGGCCCAGGAATCGTCACCACCAGATGCCCCGCCGCGCGCGCATCACGCACCAGCTTGAAGCCTGGATCCGAAATCAGCGGCGTCCCCGCATCCGACACCAGCGCCACCGCCTGCGTCGCCATCCGCGCGATCAGGGCTGGCCGAACGCCCTCCGCGCTGTGATCGTGATACGGCACCATCGGCGTCTTCGTGCCGATGTGGCGGAGCAACCCGGCGGTCACGCGGCTGTCCTCCACCGCGATCACGTCGGCGCGGCGGAGGATGTCGGCGGCGCGCGGCGACAGATCGCCAAGATTGCCGATCGGGGTCGCGACGATGTAGAGGCCGGGATCGAGAAGAGATTCAGGGTTCATGGGGATGGTCATGGCAGACGCGACGACGATAGGGCAACCGGGACGGCACCGCGCATTCGGCCGGTGGGTGGCACTCGGTGCGGCGTGCTTGCTTGGCGCATGTCAGACGATCGTCCCGCGCGGACCGGTCGAGCCGTCGCAGCAGCGCCCGCCCACGCGTCCCGTCGATCGTCCCGACATCGGCGTCGAGACCGGCATCCCGCGCGATGCCGAGCGCAACCGCGTCGCGCTGCTCGTACCGCTGTCGGGCAGCAATGCCGGCGTCGGCACCTCGATCGCCAACGCGACGATGCTCGCGCTGCTCGACACGCAGAACCAGCGCGTCCGGATCACCAACTACGACACCGCGACCGGTGCCGCTGCCGCCGCGCAGCGCGCGATCGCCGAGGGCGCGCAGCTGATCCTCGGGCCGCTGCTCGCCGACGACGTCCGCGCGGTCGCGCCGATCGCCCGCGCCGCGAACATCCCGGTGCTCAGCTTCTCCAACGATCTCGGCGTGGCGGGCAACGGCGCCTACCTGATGGGCTATGTCCCGACCCAGTCGATCGCGCGTGTCGTCGATTTCGCCCGGACACGCGGCGTCAGCAACTTCGCCGGCCTCGTCCCCAACGGCCTGTACGGCGAGCGCGCCTCGACCGCGTTCCTCCGCGCCGTCGAAGGCGCCGGTGGCCAGGTCGTCTCGCTCCAGACCTACGCGCGCGGTCCCGGTGGCATTTCGGGCGCGGTCACGCGGTTGGCCGCAAAGGCCCCTTATGACGCGGTGTTGATTGCCGACGGAGGCGCCACCGCAGCCTCGGCGGCAGCGATGGTAAAGCGCGGCGGCGGTGCGTCGACGCGCATCCTCGGCACCGAACTCTGGAATTCCGACACCAGCATCGCCGCCAAGCCCGCACTGTCGGGCGCCTGGTACGCCAGCGTCTCCGACACGCTGTATCGCCAATACGCCGCCAAATACCGCGCACGCTTCGGCGCCGGGCCCTACCGCCTGTCGAGCCTCGGCTATGATTCGGTCCTGCTGACGGTCCGCATCGCGCGCGATTGGAAGCCCGGCACGCCGTTCCCGGTCAACCGCCTGCGCGACGGCGACGGCTTTGCCGGCATCGACGGCGCGTTCCGCTTCGGCCGCGACAACGTCGCCGAGCGCGCGCTGGAAGTGAAGGAAATCCGCGGCGGCACGACGACGGTGGTGTCGCCCGCTCCGACCGGCTTCGGGAAATAAGCTGCGGGTTTTGAGGCAGCAGCAATCCCAGGATCGGCGCCGTCAGCCCGGACTGGGGCGGCAGTTCTCCCGACCGGCCAGGCAAAGCGTGTTTCCCCGCGAAGGCGGGGACCCAGTTCTGGGCTCCCGCCTTCGCGGGAGAACATGGTGGCGGGCGTAGCCAATTCGGTGGCGCGGATCTGACCGTCGGTCCGCCGACCTGATCAGCTCCCTTGCGGCCGATCTTCTCGACCCGCGCGACGACCTCTTCGCGCACGGCCTCGGGCACGAACTTGGCGATGTTGCCGCCGTACAACGCGATTTCCTTGACCAGCCGGCTCGCGATCGGCTGCAGCGCGACATCGGCCATCAGGAACACCGTCTCGACGCGTGGATTGATCTGCTGGTTCATCCCCGCCATCTGATACTCGTATTCGAAATCGGCGACCGCACGCAGGCCACGGACGATCACCTTCGCCCCCTGCCGCTCGGCAAAGTCCATCAGCAGCGAATCGAACTCGACGACTTCGATATCGCCGCCGATCCCCGCGACCTCGCGGCGCACCGTCGCCATCCGCTCCTCGATCGTGAACATCGGCGACTTCGACGGGTTGGTCGTCACCCCGATCACCAGCCGGTCGACCAGCTTCGCGCCGCGTCGGATGATGTCCATATGGCCCAACGTGACCGGATCGAACGTGCCTGGATAGACACCAATGCGTGCGGTCATATTGAACTCCCGGTTGTACGCTTAGCGGTCGCGTTCGAGCACGAAGCGCGCGATGTCGCGCAACAGATCGGCTTCCTTGCCATAGCTATGCAGGTGCGCGATCGCCTGATCGACTAGCATCCGCGCCTGTTCGCGCGCGCGCTCGGGCCCGAGCAGCGACAGGAACGTCTCCTTGCCCGCGACCTCGTCCTTGCGCAGCGACTTGCCGACGACCGCCTCGTCGCCCTCGGCATCGAGCAGATCGTCGGCGATCTGGAACGCAAGTCCCAAGTCATGCGCATAGCCGCGAAGACCGACCCGGCCCTCCGGTGGCAAGCGCCCGAGGATCGCGCCGGCCTCGACCGACGCCGAGATCAGCGCCCCCGTCTTCATCTGCTGCAACCGCGTAACGGTGTTCAGGTCGAAGCGCGTGCTTTCCGCCTCGATATCCATCTTCTGCCCGCCCGCCATGCCGTTCGGGCCGGCGGCGCGCGCGAGGTCCGTCACCAGTTCGATCCGTACGAACGGATCGGGGTGCGTCGCCGGATCGGCGAGGATCTCGAACGCCAGCGCATGCAGGCAGTCGCCCGCCAGGATCGCGGTCGCCTCGTCGAACACCTTGTGGACGGTCGGCTTGCCGCGCCGCATGTCGTCATTGTCCATCGACGGCAGGTCGTCATGGATCAGCGAATAGACGTGGATCGCCTCCAGCGCGGTCGCTGCCCGCGCCGAACATTCGTGCGCGACGTCGAACAGATTGGCTGTCGCGAACACGAGCAGCGGGCGCAGCCGCTTGCCGCCACCGATCGCGGCATGCCGCATCGCGCGGTACAGGTCGCCGCGCGGATCGTCGGGGATCGTCAGCAACTGGTCGAACTGCCGGTCGATCTCGGCCGCGACGTCGGCGAGGGCGGCATCCAGCGTGACGGGCATCTGGCTCACCGCGTCAGCCCGCCGCGAACGGGCGGACGCCCGCGGGCTTGCCGTCGCCATCGAGCCGGATCGCCTCGATCCGCGCCTGCGCCGCATCGAGCCGGTCGGCGCAACGCTGGCGCAGCTTGTTGCCGCGCTCGTACAGCTCGATCGCCTGCTGGAGCGGCGTGTCGCCACTTTCCAGCTTCCCGACGATAAGCTCGAGTTCCTTCAGTGCATCCTCGAACGCGAGGTCTTCGATCGGCGTGTCCATGTCCGTCGCTATGGCGCAGGCACGCGATGGGGGTCAAGGACGTGGCGCCCGGGTTCAGACGGGTTCGGACGCGTTCAGCGCAGTCGGCTGACGGTCCAGGTATAGAGTACCGAGACGCCGACCAGCCCGAAATCGACCGCCGCCTGCATCCGGTGTGGCGCGGGATCACGCGCGTCATGCGTGACCAGCTGCACAACGACGGTCGGGTGCCGCACGGCAATCGCAGTGAGCGCGATCAGCCCCGCTATCGCCAGCGTCGCCTTACGATTCCGCATCCTGTGTTCCCCGGCCATGGTTGCGATCATGTCGCACTTCGTCACCCCCGACAAGTCGGCCGCGATCAGGCGCCGACAAGTCGAGCCGCAATCAGGCGGCGATGCACAATGACGGCGCCTCGCGCGCGCGGTCGCGGCCCGCTGCCTTCGCCGCGAACAGAGCGCGGTCGGCGCAATTGTACAGCAGCTTCCAGTCGGTCTCGTCGAGCAACGGTCCGGTGCACGCGCCGATGCTTGCGGTCACGGCGATGTCGAACGGCATGCGCTGGCCGCGCAACCGGTCGAGCACGGAATCGGGCGCGACGGCAATCGCCGCATCGACCAGGATCGCGAACTCCTCGCCGCCGATCCGCGCGACCAGCGCGTCCGCCGGCACCGCGTTACGCAGCGCGCGTGCGACCACGCGCAGCACCTCGTCGCCGCCGTCGTGACCGATCATCTCGTTGACGCGCTTGAAGTGGTCGACATCGGCGATCAGCAGCATCTGGTCGCCCGGCCGGCCGATCGCACGCGTCAGGAACGCGCGGCGGTTGAGCAATCCGGTCAACGGCTCGGTATCCGCCAACAGCCGGGCGGCGATCTCCTGTTCGCGCGCGGTATCGCGTTCGACGCTGAGCAGCCGGATCCGGTAGGCGATCGCGAGGCTCGACAGCATCGATTCGAGCGCCATCGACAGGATCGTCGAATTGTCGAGCCACAGGCTCCAGTCGAGCAGCGCGAAGGCGTTGGCGATGCGTAGTCCGGCGACCGCGATCGGCACGCTCCACGCCAGCGCGAACAGCCACAGGAAATTGCTCCGCACCCGCCATGCCCGGTAGAGGACGACGGGGACCAGTATGAGCAGCGCGAGATACGCACTCGCGAGCAGCGTATCGAGCGTATGGAAATGCCACGGCGCGAAGGCCCCCCATGTCAGCCCGGCCGCCAGCAGCGCGGCCATCACGATCGTGCTCGCGGGGCGCAACCATCCGGTGAAAACCGCGCGCTCGAAGAAGGTTCGCGCGAACAACAGCGCGGCGGCGGCGGACCCTGCGAGGAACAGCGCGTTCAGCCGCTGGCGGTCGTTGTTGTCGAGGTCGGGGATCATCTGCCCAAGCGCCCCCGACGAGGTCAGCGCATAGGCGAGCAGGCACAGCACCAGCAGGCAATATGCGGGCTGGAACGCTTGGCGCAGCGCGCCCCACAAAGCGAGATTGTAGACGATCAGCGCGATCGCCATCCCGCCGAACGCGCCATACAGCGCGGCGAGCAGGATCTCGGTGGTATCGCGCTGTTCGTGATCGGCGATCGCCGGGCCGAGGATCAGCCCGCGCAGGTTCGCCGCCCCTTCGACATGCCACAGCAGCCGGACCGGCGCGGCATCGCGATGCGGGATCGGCTGGACGATCACCGCGCCAAGCCCGAGCAACCGCCCCGCGGTGCGCGAGGTAAAGCCGGTCTGGCGGATCGCGCCATCGGCGTACTGGACGTACAGCGTGACGCGGTTCACCCAGGTGCTGCCGATCCGCACGGTATGATCGTCGCCGCTGATCGCGGGCAGGCGCTGCGACAGGATCCAGAAGTCGCCGCCGCCGAACCGTGTCTGCGAGGTGGTGCAATCGAAACCGGCCGGCTTGGCGAACAGCGCGGCGGGCGTCTGGCCGGTAAGGGCAGGGCGGACGCAGACCGAAAGCGGCGTGCCCGTGATCGCGACGGCGGGCGCGGCAAGGGCAAGACCGAAGCCCAGCGCGAGCGCGCCGATCATCCATCGCAACCATGCCAAGCGTTCCATCCCACGACGCTAGCGCCGCTTCCCCAATTATCGGTAAACGCACGCAGATTACCTCGCGGCGCTTCGATCCTCCCCCGCCAGGGGGAGGTGGCTGGCACTCGCCAGACGGAGGGGGAGGGAAAGACGACGTCCGTCGCGAAGTCCTCCCCGTCCTTGCCCTCTCCGCCACCGCGTAACTGTGGATGCGTATCCCATCCGCCCATCAGCCCCACCCCGGCGAAGGCCGGGGCCCAGTCGGAAAGGTCTCAGTAACGACGCGCCGTCCGCAGTTATCACCGTTTCCCACCTGGGCCCCGGCCTCCGCCGGGGAGGGGCCTGTGGCGGTGAGGGGGCAGGTGTTTGCTGGGAGAAGCTTGGGGTTCGGTAAATGGATCGAAGCATTCAGGCGCAGCACCTGCCCCTTGTTCTCCCGCGAAGGCGGGAGCCCAGTCTGGGTCCCCGCCTTCGCGGGGAAACACGCTTTCTCATTGTAAGCGTTCCGAACCAAAAAAAGCCCGCCGCCGGATCGCTCCGACGGAAGGCCCTTCAAACCACATCAAAACCCGAGATCACTCGGTCTCGACGGTCTCCACCTTGCCCTTCTTCTTCGGCTTCTTCGGCGCGGCGGGTTCGATCGCGAACGACAGCGCGCCGTCCTTCATCTTCACCGTCACCTCGCCGCCGTGCACCAGCTTGCCGAACAACAGTTCCTCGGCGAGCGGCTGCTTGATCTTCTCCTGGATCAGGCGACCCATCGGCCGTGCGCCGTACAGCTTGTCATAGCCCTTGGTCGTCAGCCACGCCTTCGACTCGTCGTCGAGCATGATGTGCACGCCGCGGTCCGCCAGCTGGAGTTCGAGCTGGAGGATGAACTTGTCCACTACGCGTGCCACGACTTCGGTCGGCAGATACCCAAACGGGACCACCGCATCGAGACGGTTGCGGAATTCCGGCGTGAACATCTTCGTCACGGCCACCTCGTCCTCGCCCTCGCGCGTCAGGTTGCCGAAGCCGACCGTCTCGCGCGCCATGTCGCTGGCACCCGCATTGGTCGTCATGATCAGGATGACGTTGCGGAAATCGACCGACTTGCCGTGCTGGTCGGTCAGCCGCCCGTTATCCATCACCTGCAACAGGATATTGAACAGGTCCGGATGCGCCTTTTCGATCTCATCGAGCAGAAGCACGCAGTGCGGGTTCTGGTCGATCGCGTCAGTCAGCAGACCACCCTGGTCGAACCCGACATAGCCCGGGGTGCACCAATCAGACGGCTGACCGAATGCCGCTCCATATATTCGGACATGTCGAACCGCTGGAGCGGAATGCCGAGGATCGTCGAGAGCTGCTTGGCGACTTCGGTCTTGCCGACACCGGTTGGGCCAGTGAACAGATAGTTACCAATCGGCTTCTCCGGCTCGCGCAGGCCCGCCCGCGCCAGCTTGATCGCCGACGACAGCTTCTCGATCGCCGCGTTCTGCCCGAACACCACGCGCTTCAGATCCGTCTCGAGCGTAGCCAGCGCCAGCTTGTCGTCGGTCGAGACCGACTTCGGCGGGATGCGCGCCATCGTCGCGATGACCTGCTCGATCTCCTTCGGGGTGATCGTCTTCTTGCGCTTGTTCGGCGGCACCAGCATCTGCATCGCGCCGACCTCGTCGATCACGTCGATCGCCTTGTCCGGCAGCTTGCGGTCGTTGATGTACCGCGCCGACAGCTCCACCGCCGACTTTATCGCATCGGGCGTGTACTTGACGTTGTGGTGATCCTCGAACGCGCTCCGCAGGCCGGCGAGGATCTTGATCGTATCCTCGATCGTCGGCTCGTTCACGTCGATCTTCTGGAAGCGCCGCAGCAACGCACGGTCCTTCTCGAAGTGATTGCGGAACTCCTTGTACGTCGTCGAGCCGATGCAGCGGATCGTGCCGCCCGACAAAGCCGGCTTGAGCAGGTTCGAAGCATCCATCGCGCCGCCGCTCGTCGCACCCGCACCGATCACGGTGTGGATCTCGTCGATGAACAGCACGGCATCAGGCAGCTTCTCGAGCTCGTTGACGACCGCCTTCAGGCGCTCCTCGAAGTCGCCACGATACCGCGTCCCGGCCAACAACGCGCCCATGTCGAGCGAGTAGATGACGGCTGGCAACAGCACGTCGGGAACGTCGCCCTCGACGATCTTGCGCGCCAGGCCTTCCGCGATCGCGGTCTTGCCGACGCCGGGATCACCGACATAGAGCGGGTTGTTCTTCGACCGGCGGCACAGGATCTGGATCGTACGATCCACCTCCGGCCCGCGCCCGATCAGGGGATCGACCTTGCCGCTCTTGGCCTTCTCGTTGAGGTCGACCGTGAATTGCTTGAGCGCGCTTTCCGTCTTGCCCTTCTCCTGTCCCTTGGCCGGCTTCTCGTCGTCCGCACCCTTTGGCGTGGATGCCTCGGTCGCCTGCTGCCCGCCCTTGCCGACACCGTGGCTGATGAAGCTGACCGCATCGAGGCGGCTCATGTCCTGCTGTTGCAGGAAATAGACGGCATAGCTCTCGCGCTCGCTGAACAACGCGACGAGCACGTTGGCACCGGTCACTTCGTCGCGGCCCGAGGACTGGACGTGCAGGATCGCGCGCTGGACGACGCGCTGGAACCCACTGGTGGGCGAGGGATCGGTCGCCGCATCGACCTTCAGCGCATCGAGTTCGCTGTCGAGGTAATGCGAGACGGTGTTCTTCAGATCGCCGATCTCGACGTTGCACGCGGTCATGACCTTCGACGCATGTTCGTCGTCGATCAGCGCGAGCAGCAGATGCTCCAGCGTCGCATATTCGTGACGCCGGGACGATGCCGCCTCGAGCGCCTTGTGCAGCGTGGTCTCGAGGGCGGGTGCAAATGATGGCATTTACAATACTCCTGTCGGGCCGCGAGAACGCAAGCCCTTTGCCACTATGTCGGAACTGATATCGGTCGCATCAAGCACTTGAACCGTGGCCCGACCGTTCCTGCGTCGGTTAAAGATCACGCGACGCGCCTCACTTGCTCCGTCATCCTGGGCTCGACCCAGGATCCAGAGCCACGAGGGCTGCACGCTATAACCCTGGATCCCAGCGTTCGCTGGGATGACGGCCGGGTAGGGCCGTTCAACAATGGTCGAAAGGACAGTGCCGATCGATGCCGTGGCAGCGAACACAGGCACCGCCGCGACGATCACCGCCTGAAAAGGTCGTCGGCACTGGCCCGGTGGCTGAGCGCGCGGTCCTTCTTGACCTGGCATCTGGCGATCTCGCCCTGCAGCACAGTGATCCGCGCATCGAGTTCGGCGACCGACAACGGATCGAGGTCCTGCCGCACCAGTGCGTCAAGCAGATCGTCGGGACGGGAGGGGGCGTCTTCCAGGTCCATCGTGGATGCAACGTTGACCCGCACCAGAGTGATGTCAATAAGGCCGGCACATCAAAAGGGACGTGACGAGCAGATGACCGCGACACCCGACACCATTTCGAGTAACTTAGGTTTACCTGACGTCATGAAGGCGATCGATCCCGAACAGCCGGGCGGTCCCGAGGTGCTGGTGCTCGTCGATCGTCCCGTGCCGCAACCAGGGCCGGGCGAAGTCCTGGTCAAGGTCGCCGCCGCGGGGGTCAATCGCCCCGAAGTCATGCAGCGCCAAGGCAAATACCCGCCCCCACCCGGCGCACCGTCGATCCTCGGCATGGAAATCTCCGGCACGATCGTCGCGGTCGGCGAAGACGTCGGCGACGAACAGATCGGCCAGTCGGTCTGCGCGCTGATCTCCGGCGGTGCCTATGCGGAATACGCGGTCGCGCCGTTCGGTCAGTGCCTGCCCGTCCCCGAAGCGCTCACGATGATCGAGGCCGCGGCGATGCCCGAGACGCTCTTCACCGTCTGGACCAATTTGTTCGAGCGCGCCTACGCCACCGAAGGCGACACCGTCCTCGTCCACGGCGGCACCAGTGGCATTGGCACGATGGCGATCGGCCTGTGCAACGTGTTCGGCATCGACATCATCGTCACCGCGGGTTCGAAGGCCAAGTGCGAAGCCGCGCTCAGCCTCGGCGCGACCCACGCGATCGACTACAAGTCCGAGGATTTCGTCGAGCGCGTCAAGCAGATCACCGGCGGCAAGGGCGTCGCCGCGGTGCTCGATATGGTCGGTGGCGACTACGTCCCCCGCAACCTGAAATGCCTCGCCGAAGACGGCCGCCACGTCTCGATCGCGGTCATGGGCGGCGCGACGGCGACCGTACCCTTGTTCGAGATCATGCGCCGCCGCCTCACGCTGACCGGCTCGACGCTCCGCCCGCGGGACACGGCGTTCAAGTCGCTGGTCGCGGACGAACTCGCGCGCACGGTGTGGCCGCACGTCGAGGCGGGCAAACTGAAACCAGTCATCGACCGCACCTTCGCCTTCGCCGACGCGCCGGCCGCGCATACCCGGATGGAAGCGGGCGACCATGTCGGGAAGATCGTCCTGACTATGGGGTAAGGGGGCCACTAGCCCCCGCCACCGGTTGGAACACGATAGCCAGTCGCATCAGTCAGTCGCAGCGGCGAGGGGTGTAGCCACCAGCCGCGTCGGTGATCGAGCAGGACACCCGCCCCAATCCCGTCGTATCGGTGATGGAGCAGTACACCCGCCCCAATCCCGTCGCATCAGTGATCGAGCAGGACACCCGCCCCACTCCCGTCGCGGCGGTGATGGAGGAGGACACCCGCCCCAATCTCGTCGCGGCAGTGATGGAGGAGGACACCCGCCCCAAACCCGTCACCCCAGCGAAAGCTGGGGTATCCCAGTTTGACGGCTAACGGTCACCCCAAGCACACACCACCCCGGCGAAGGCCGGGGCCCAGGTGGAAAGGTCGCAGTAACGACGCGCACCGCGTCGTTACTCAGCGCTCCCAACTGGGCCCCGGCCTTCGCCGGGGTGGGGTTCGTTAGGCGGGGCAGGGCATGCGAAGCGCGCTGGAGCGTTTGACGCGCCAACCCAAAGCAACCTTTTTCTCCCGCGAAGGCGGGAGCCCAGTCTGGATCCCCGCCTTCGCGGCGACACAAGCTACCTTCGCAAACCAAACGGCCCAATCCTCCCCCGCCAGGGGGAGGTGGCTGGCGCTTGCCAGACGGAGGGGGCGGGAAGGGTAACTACCGTTCCGTGTCCTCCCCTCCGTCGCCTTACGGCGTCACCGCCCCCTGGCGGGGAGGATTGCGAGGCTAAGTCACTCCCGCGCCTACCTCAGTTGCTATCCGAACTGTCATCCCCACCGCTCGTTGCCAGCAGAACACCGACCACCAGCGCCGCCAGGATACCGATGCTGACGTACGTCGCAGTCGGCCCCTCGGCGAGTTTGCCCTTGCCCGTCGTCGCCGTCCCCGCACGCGCGACCGACAGCGACCTCGCCGGATTGGCCGCCGACGCCATCGTCGGCGCAACCATCATCGCCGCGCCCGCAACCGTCACCGCGACATTCTTGAAACGAAACTTCATGATATTTTCTCCCTGTAAGACCTTACCATAGGTTCAGCTTCGCCCCGATTCGTCAACGCGTTTGCGCGCAGTTGCAGCAACGTTTTCACGCTGACTTTTAACAGTCACCAGAGTGCGACTGCCCTGTCACAATACTCGGCTAGATCATCGCCAAGGGATAGACTTGCGGGGGTAAGGCCATGAACGCCGTGACGACGTTTTCGCCATCTAGCATCATCGGCGCCGACATCACCGATATCGCCGATTTCATCCACTCACGCCCTGCCGTCCCCGAGCCGATCGTCGAGCGTCGCCAATACCGCACGATCTGGATCTCCGACGTTCACCTCGGCACGCGCGGCTGCAACGCAGGGATGCTCAACGACTTTCTCGACCACGTCGACAGCGAGACGATGTACCTCGTCGGCGACATGATCGACGGGTGGCGGCTCAAGAAGAAATTCTACTGGCCCGCGGCGCACAACGACGTCCTCTGGCGCCTACTCAAGCGCGCCAAGCGCGGTACGCGGGTCGTCTACATTCCGGGCAACCATGACGAGGTGTTCCGCCAATATTCCGGCCTCGACCTGGGCGGCATCTCGATCCGCCGCAACGCGATCCACGAGACCGCCGACGGTCGCCGCCTGCTCGTCCTCCATGGCGACGAGTTCGATGCGATCACGCTCGCGCACCGCTGGGTCGCGCATATCGGCGACGCCGCCTACACGATGCTGATGGGGCTCAACCGCTGGGTCAACGCCGCGCGGCGCAGGATGGGCATGCCCTATTGGTCGCTGTCGAAGCACGCCAAGGCCAAGGTCAAGAACGCGGTCGCCTTCATTTCGCACTTCGAGGAGGTCGTCGCGCACGCGGCGGGCGTCCGCGGCGTCGAAGGCGTCGTTTGCGGCCACATCCACACCGCCGAAATGCGCGAGATCGCCGGCATCGCCTATTACAACGACGGCGACTGGGTCGAAGGCTGCACCGCGCTGGTCGAGCATTTCGACGGTCGCATGGAACTCCTCCACTGGGGCGACGAAATCGCCGCCCGCGAGAAGGACAAGGTCGTCACGTTGGCCGCCTAACCTAAACCCTCTCCCCTCGGGGAGAGGGAAAGACGCGAAGCGGCGAGGGTGAGGGCAAGTCCACCACGCCAGTGAACAGCGTGCCCTCATCCTCCCACTTGGCTGCGCCAAGCGGGCCCCTCCCTCTCCCCGACGGGAGAGGGCAAAACGGAGAAAACACGATGCGTATCGCGATCGTCACCGACGCCTGGAGCCCGCAAGTCAACGGCGTCGTCCGCACCCTCCAGGCGGTCCGCAAGGAACTCGAATCGATCGGCCACCAGGTCCTGATCGTATCTCCCGAACAATTCGCCTCGATGCCATGTCCGACCTATCCCGAGATCCGCCTAGCCTTTGCGCGGTCCGGCGCAGTCGGTCGCCTGCTGGCGAGCTTCGGCGCCGACGCGATCCACCTCGCCACCGAAGGCCCGGTCTGCCTCGCCGCCCGCACCTGGTGCATGGCCCGCGCCCTCCCGTTCACCACCGCCTACCACACCCAGTTTCCCGACTATATCGCCGCACGCACCGGCGCGAACCCCGACTGGATATGGCGCTATATCCGCTGGTTCCACCGCCCCGCGCAGTCGATCCTCGTCTCGACGCCCTCGGTCGCCAGAACGCTGTCGGACCAGGGCCTGCACCAGGTCCGCGAATGGGGCAGGGGCGTAGACTTCGCGCAGTTCGGCCTCGACGGTGCTCGCGACCCCGAGCTGACAGCGCTGCCCGGGCCGATCCAGCTCTATGTCGGCAGGGTCGCGGTCGAGAAGAACATCGAGGCGTTCCTGTCTTCCGCGCATCCCGGTACGAAGGTCGTGGTCGGCGACGGCCCCGCCCGCGCCACGCTCGCGCGCCGCTTCCCGGACGCGGTCTTTCTCGGCCAGCGCTCCGGCCTCGACCTCGCCGCAGCCTACCGCACCGCAAACGTGCTAGTCTTCCCCAGCCGCACCGACACGTTTGGTCTGGTCATGATCGAAGCGCTCGCCTGCGGCACTCCGGTCGCGGCGTACCCTGTAACCGGGCCGATCGACGTCCTCGACGACCGCGTCGGCGCGATGCACGAAGACCTCGACACTGCGATCGCCACCGCGCTGACCCGCGACAGCGTCACCTGCGCCGCCTATGCCGCACGCTACAGCTGGCCGGCCAGTGCCCGCCAGTTCCTCCACGCGCTCGTCCCCCTTGAAGGAAAGCTCATGGCGGCCTGAGCTTGTTCGCTTGCCTGTTGCCCCCACGCGCACTAAGTCTGTCTCATGTCAGGCCGCTCCGAAAGGGGCGGCCCTTTCTATTTTTACGGAGTTTCCGCCGTGGCCCAGCCGCTCATGCCCCACGCGACCGCCGCCTGGATGGTCGACAATACCGCGCTCAGCTTCGAGCAGATCGCGGACTTCTGCGGCCTGCACATCCTCGAGATCCAGGCGATCGCCGACGACACGACCTCGACCAAGCTCACCGGTCGCGATCCCGTGCGCGCACATGAAGTGACGCAGGAAGAGATCGACAAGGGTGCCGCCGATCCCGATTACCAGCTCAAGATGATCAAGGGCCCCGAGCAGGTCCGCCGCACCAAGGGCCCGCGCTACACGCCGGTCTCGAAGCGCCAGGACAAGCCCGACGGCATTTCGTGGATTATCCGTAACCACCCGGAAATCACTGACGGCGCGATCTCGCTGCTGATCGGCACGACCCGCACGACGATCGCCGCAATCCGCGACCGCAGCCACTGGAACATCGCCAACATCACGCCCAAGGACCCGGTCACGCTCGGCCTGACCTCGCAGCGCGAACTCGACGCGGCAGTGGCGAAGGCGGCGAAGGCAGCTGGCATGGAAGCCCCTACCGACACGCGCCTCGAAGGCGACCGCGAAGTCCTGCTCCAGCAGCTCCGCGCCGAGCGCACCCAGGCGGCAGCCGACGCACAGTTCGTGGCAGACGGCGGCGTGTTGCCCGTCAAGCCCCTTTTCGACGACCCCTTCAAGCGCTGACCGCACGTCCCCTCCCGCAAGCGGGAGGGGGCAGGGGTGGGCTCGCGCTTCCCAATCGTCATCCTGACGAAAGTCAGGACCCAGAGCCAAAGATGTCGCCCTACATTATCCTGGATCCTGAACTTCGTCAGGATGACGGGGTGCAGTTCATCACGCCCGCCAGCACTATCTCCCGCCACATCCAGTTGCTAACCGCAACGGATGGCAACCGCACCCGACACCGATTTCGCGCCGACCAGTCACAAGGGCCTGACCTACCCGTTCGGCGGCGCAGAGCCCGTAGCGGGTGACGTCTTCGAGGTCGCCCCCGGCATAGACTGGGTCCGCCTCAAAATTCCCGGCCCGCTGAAACACGTAAATTGCTGGCTCCTCGCCGACACCGACGGCGACGCGCTGGTCGACACCGGCATGAACACCGCCGAGGCCCGCGACGCCTGGAAAGCCATCTTCAACGGCCCCAAGTCCGGCGTCCGCATCACCAGGATGATCGGCACCCACTTCCACCCGGACCATATCGGCCTCGCCGGCTGGATGTGCGACCACCACGCCGCCCCCTCATCATGACCCGCGCGGAGTGGCTGACCGCGCGCATGCTAGCCGCCGACGCCCGCGACTCCGTCCCCCACGAAATGCTAGCCTTCTGGCAAGGCGCGGGCTGGGACGCCGCACAGATCGACCACGCCACCGCCAAGGGCTGGGCCGGTTTCCGTAAGATCATCACCCCGCTCCCGCTCAGCTACACGCGCATCGAAGACGGCGACACGCTCACCATCGGCGCGCGCGACTGGCGCGTGGTAACCGGCTCGGGCCACTCCCCGAACACGCGTGCCTGTACGATGAAGCCGGCGGCATACTCATCGCCGGCGACCAGGTCCTCTCCCGGATCAGCCCCAACGTCTCGCTCGGCATCACCGAACCGAACGCCGACCCGCTAGGCGAATGGTTCGCCTCGATCGCCAAGCTCAAGACGCTGCCCGCCGACCTGCTCGTCCTCCCCGGCCACGGTGACCCGTTCACCGGCCTCCACACCCGCCTCGACGCGATGGACCGCGAACATCGCGAGCGGCTCGACGAACTGGCCATCTTCCTCGCCGAACCCCGCCGCGCGGTCGACTGTTTCGGCCGCCTGTTCCGCCGCGCGATCGGCCAAGACGTGCTCGGCATGGCGACCGGCGAGGCACTCGCGCATCTCCGCCGCCTCGAAGTCGAAGGCCGAGCGACCCGCGAGACGCACGATGGCGTATGGTGGTGGCGCGCGGCCTGAGTTAGCATGCGGCCAAAATCAAGAGGATAGCCCCATGTGCGACGAGCATACCGCAGACGATAACGAAGCGTATCTGGCCGGCGTCTCGCGTCGGCAGTTCGGCGTGATGACCGGCGCGATGGGCCTGACGATGCTGCTGCCCGCCCCCGCGAACGCTGCCGTCATCAAGGGCCGCGACGTCTCGATCGTCACGCCCGACGGCAAGGCCGACGCCTATTTCGTCGCCCCCGCCACCGGCAAGTACCCCGGCGTGCTGATCTGGCCCGACATCATGGGCCTGCGCCCCGCCTTCCGCCAGATGGCCGACCGGCTCGCGCAATCCGGCTACGCGGTGCTCGTCGTGAACCAGTTCTACCGCTCGACCAAGGCACCGTTCCTCGCCCCCGGCGAGTCGTACGACCAGCCCGCGGTCCGCGCACGCATCGCCCCGTTCCGCGAAGCGCTCACCTCCGAAGGCACGGTGCGTGACGCGCGTGCCTTCACCGCCTTCATCGACGCGCAACCGCAGGTCGACCGCAAGCGTGGGCTGGCCACCACCGGCTATTGCATGGGCGGCCCGATGGTGATGCGCACCGCCGCAGCCGTCCCCAACCGGATCCGCGCCGGCGCGACCTTCCACGGCGGCGGCTTCGTCACCGACACGCCCGACAGCCCGCATCTGCTAATCCCGCAGATGAAGGGCCGATACCTGATCGCGATCGCTGCCAACGACGACGCCCGCTCGCCCACCGAAAAGGACACGCTCCGCGAGGCGTTTGCCGCCGCAAAGCTCCCCGCCGAGATCGAGGTCTACGCCGGCACGATGCACGGCTGGTGCCCGCCCGACTCGAAGGTCTACAACGCAGTCCAGGCGGACAGGGCCTGGGCCCGCATGCTCGCGCTGTTCGACAAGGCGCTGGTGTAGGAGGTCCGCCGCTAATGGCGTCATCCTGACGAAAGTCAGGACCCAGAGCCAAGACGGGTGAGCGTCGCGGCTCTGGATCCTGTGTCGAGCCCAGGATGACGGGCGTAGGGCGCGGCGTTGCTACGTCCGCAGTGTAACCCTTGACCGAACCCCCTCTCCATGAGACCATCGTTCACGATCCGTTCTCAAGGAGAGTCGCATGACGTTGACCCTGTACACCAACCCGATGTCGCGAGGCCGGATCGCGCGGTGGATGCTCGAAGAGGTCGACGCCGAGTATGAGACCGTCGTCCTCGACTACGACACGACGATGAAGGCCGAGCCGTATCTGTCGATCAACCCGATGGCCAAGGTCCCGGCGATCATCCACAACCACAAGACCGTCACCGAATGCGCCGCGATCTGCGCGTATCTCGCCGACGCATTCCCCGACGCCGACCTCGCCCCCCGCGACGAGGAGCGCGCCGATTACTATCGCTGGCTCTTCTACGCCGCCGGCCCGGTCGAAGCCGCCACCGGCAACCGCGCGCTCGGCGTCGTCCCCGATTCCGCGCAGCAACGGATGATCGGCTATGGCAGCTTCGATCGCGTAATCGACGTGCTCGAACAGGCCGTGGCAGCGCACCCGTACATAGCCGGCGACCGCTTCACCGCAGCCGACGTCTATGTCGGATCGCAGGTCATCTGGGGCATGCAGTTCGGCTGGCTGCCGAAGCGCGAAGCGTTCGCAGAGTATGCCGCGCGCCTGATCGAACGCCCGGCGTACCTGCGCGCCGCAGCACTGGACGACGCCCTGATCGCGGTCGCCGCGTAGGAGCGAGGGCGTGACCAGCCAACCCAACCCGTCATCCTGAAGAAAGTCGGGACCCAGGATACCAGGAGTTAACGCCCGTGGCTCTGGGTCCTGACTTTCGTCAGGATGACGGTGGGGTTGGGCGCGCACAGAGCGTGTCGAGATCGGCTTGCTGGCAGGACTGCTTACGGTCGCAGCTCAATGGTGCGCACCGGATCGACATTACACGGGCAGGGGGCGTCGGACTCGCACTGGCTAGAAAGAGGGTCGGATCACGAACACGACTGGCACAATGGCCCCACAAACCTTGCCCTCACCCTTCCCACGGCCAAGTGGCCGCGATCCCCTTCCTTCTCCCATCGGGAGAGGGAGAGACGCGAATGCGGCGATAGGTGAGGGCACGCGCCGGCCGTCATCCTGACGAAAGTCAGGACCCAGGATACCAGGGGTTAACCTCCATGGCTCTGGGTCCTGACTTTCGTCAGGATGACGGCGAGGGTTGGAGCGAACGGAGCGGCATGAATCGGTTTCATAGAGAGCCGGTTCATGCCGCGACCAAATGGCGGACGACGGATCTCAGACTTTACAAGCAAGAGACGCGCGCTGGACCGCTTCGCAAGGGCGAGGAGAGTGTCGAACGAGCATCGACCGCCAGCGAAAGCTCGCACGGTAAAGCCGCCTCGGACCGGTTCCCTCTCCCATCGGGGAGAGGGAGAGACGCCGAAGGCGGCGATAGGTGAGGGCAAGCCAAACAGGGCGAGTAGCGGAGCGGACGAGCCCCATCGCCCGCCTCAGACTAGCGAAATGCCCAATACCGAAACGCCCTCAAAAACTCCCGATCAGGCCGCCCACTTCGCCAGCCAGTCGGCGAGCGCCTGCGGCCCCATCGACCGCGCATCCGCCAGCTCGGTCTCATGCCCGGCGTTCAGCAACCGGTTGCTCCGCGGATCGACCACCAGCACCGCCGGCACGCCCTTGAGCCGCCCCTTGATGCCGTAACCCGCCGCGATCTGCCCGTTCTTGTCGAAGCGGCCGATGTCGACCGTCACCACCACGAACTTGCTATCCACGAACCGCTTCATCTCCGGCAGGTCGATCGTCCCCGCCAGCAGGCGGCAGTCGAGGCACCAGTTACCGCCGAGATCGATCAGCAACCGCTTGTGTGTCTTCAGCGCGCGCGCCCGCGCCGCCGCAACCTGCGCATTGGCGTTCGCCGACTCGTTATACGGCAGCGGCAAGGGCTGTGGCAGCTTGTCGAAGCTCGTCGTGTTCACGTGCGGCGCCACGACTTTCGCGCGGGGCGCAGCGGGGGCGGCCACGGCAGTCGCGAGCAAGGCAAGCGCGGCGATACGGCGCATCGACATCATTCATATCCTCCGATCACGGCATTCAGGAAGCTCGGGAATGGTCCGTTCCAGCCATCCGCCGGCGTATCGGCGAGCGGTTGGCGGCGACCACCGGTTGGATCCGCAGGAATGCGCTCCGTCCGTGGCGGCTCGACCTTTGCCGCTTCCGAACGAACAGGTTGCGAGCGAGGAGGTTCCGACCGCACCGGCTCCGTCCGCACCGGCTCCGTCCGCATCGTCTCCGTCCGCGCAGGTGCCGCGCGAACCGGTTCAACATACGCCGGTTCGACCTGCACCGGGTCGACCCGTGCCGGCTCCGCAACGCGCGGCTTCACCGCGGGCACGGGCTCGTCGATCGGCGTACGCTCCCAGCGAGGACGCTTGGCCGCCGCAACCGGCTCGGCCGCAGCCAGCACCTCGGCGACGATCGCCGGGGCCACCGTATCCGCCCGTGGCACCCGCCGCGTACGGGGCCGATCCGACTCCTTGGCAGCCGCCGCCGCAACCGGCACCGGCGTAAACGTCTCGGACCGCGCGCCGCGACGCGGCCGTGCGCGCCGCGCCGTGCCATCGTCTTCGGTCGCAGCAGCAACCGGCGCCGTCTTCGGCTCGGCAACCTTCAGCCGCTCGATCGTCTGACCCGTGAGCTTCTCGATATTGATGATATTCTCGGAATCGTCGGGCGCGACGAACGTGTACGCCGTCCCCGTCGCCCCGGCGCGACCCGTACGACCGATCCGGTGAACATAGTCGTCCGGATGCCACGGCGCGTCATAGTTGAACACCGTCGACACGCCCTTGATGTCGAGCCCGCGCGCCGCGACGTCCGACGCAACGAGGATCGTCACCGCGCCGGTCTTGAACAGCTCGAGTTCGGCCAGCCGCTGCGGCTGTTCCATGTCGCCATGGATCTCGCCCGACTTGTAGCCCGCCTGCTTCAGCACCTTGTTCAGGTCGCGCACCGTCGTCTTGCGGTTGCAGAAGATGATCGCGTTGGTCACCTCTTCCTGCGCGAGAATGCGGCGCAGCGTATCGCGCTTGGCGGTCTGGCTCGGCACCGGCACCAGATACTGCTTGATGTTGAGGTTGGTCGACGCCGGGCGCGACACCTCGATCGTCTTGGGATTGGTCAGGAACTTGTCCGCCAGCTTCTTGATCGGCGGAGGCATCGTCGCCGAAAACAACAGCGTCTGGCGCTGCTTCGGCAGCTTGGTGCAGATTTCCTCGATGTCGGGGATGAAGCCCATGTCGAGCATCCGGTCCGCCTCGTCGATCACCAGCATCGAACAGCCGTTGAGCATGATCTTGCCGCGCCCGAACAGGTCCATCAGCCGGCCTGGCGTCGCGATCAGCACGTCCACGCCCTTCTCGAGCGCGGCGAGCTGGTCGCCCATCGAGACGCCACCGATCAGCAGCGCCATCGAGAGGTTCGAATTGACGCCGTATTTCTCGAAATTCTCCGCCACCTGCGCGGCGAGTTCGCGCGTCGGTTCGAGGATCAGCGAGCGCGGCATCCGCGCGCGGCTACGGCCATGCGCGAGAATGTCGATCATCGGCAGCACGAACGACGCGGTCTTGCCGGTGCCCGTCTGGGCGATACCGATGATGTCGCGCATCATCAGCACGGACGGGATCGCGCCGGCCTGGATCGGGGTCGGCTCGGTATAGCCGGAGTCGGTGACTGCCTTCAGCAGTTCGTCGGAGAGGCCGAGATCGGCAAAACTCATGCAAATGTCCGGTAAATAGAGGGTGAAATGCACTGCCCTCAAGCGTTCCGGCGCTCGCCGATTTGGCGACAAATGTCAAGGAAACGCGGTGAATGGAGGGTGGGAAGGGGCGGCGGGCGGCGTATTTCCGCAAAACCCCCGTCATCCTGACGAAAGTCGGGATCCAGAGCCAAGCAGCGTACCGTCAGTTACTCTGGATCCTGACTTTCGTCAGGATGACGGAGGGGTGACCTCGCATCCGCCAAGCACGTTAGCTGTAGGCTCCCGCTACTTCTTCGCCCGCAAGCTCTTGAACCCTTCGATCTCGCAGCGTGAACCCGATCGCATGCGGATCGCGTCACGGCCCTTGCAGATCATCCCGTCCGCGCCCGGCCGCAGATAGAACCCTGAATAATAATCGAGCGGCTTGCAGTCGCCATCGAGCCGCGCGCGCAGCCGCGTCGTATCGTCCATCACCAGGTCGACCGCGCCGTCCTTGTTGAGCATCGCACCAGCAATTTCATCGACCGCGATGCATTTTGGACCCTTATGCTCCTTCCATTCGCGCGGCGGCGCGTAGGTTCGCGCAGGCATCCGGCTCATCCGGGGCACGCGGATAATGATGCGTTCGTGGATCGAGACCTGCGCGATCTGCATGCTATCGAGCGTGAACGCCCGAGACTGGCTGGACGACTGGCTGGGCGAAGGCGCATCGCGCATGGCCGCAGCGAAGGGGCCCGCGAGCGCGAGCAGGGTGGCGGGAATCGCGGGATGAATCATGCTGGCTGGATCATGCTGACGTAACCGTTAGGGCCAATCGTTGAACGCGCGATGAATTTTGTCTAGCGCTTCGTCCGTGCCCCAAATTCAGACAGCAACCCTGACGCCTTCGCAAGCCGCGATGTTGCAAGCGCTAGCACCACAGCTCGATGCGAAAGCGGTCGTCACCGACCCCGCCGATATCGATCCCTGGCTGCACGACTGGCGCGGCCGGTTCCATGGCGCTGCGCCCGCGCTGCTGGCGCCGACCTCGACCGCGGAGGTCGCGCTGATCGTCAAGGCCGCCGCCGAGCACCGCGTCCCGCTCGTCGCCCAAGGCGGCAACACCTCGATGGTTGGCGGCGCGACCGCCCCCGCCGATGGCAGCGCGCTGATCCTGTCGCTGCGCCGGATGAACATTATCCGCAGCATCGACACCGACGCCGGGCTCGCCATCGCCGAAGCCGGCGTCATCCTCGCCGACCTCGACGGTGCCGCGCAAGGCCAGGGGTGGCGCTTCCCGCTGACGCTCGGCGCGCGCGGCACGGCGACGATCGGCGGGCTCGTCTCGACCAACGCCGGCGGGACGCAGGTGCTCAAGTTCGGCACGATGCGCGGTCTCGTCGCAGGCGTCGAAGCGGTGCTCGCCGACGGGACGATCCACGACGGCCTGTCCGCGTTGAAGAAAGACAATCGCGGCTACGACCTCGACCAGCTTTTCATCGGCGCGGAGGGCACGCTGGCGATCGTCACCGCCGCCACGCTCCGCCTCGCCCCCGCAATTGCAGCCCGCGGCACAGCCTGGGTCGGCATCGCCTCGCCCCACGCCGCGCTGAAACTCCTGCGGACGATGCAGGCGAGGACCGACGCGATCGAAAGCTTCGAGATCCTCCCCGCCGAGTCGCTCGATGCCGCCATCGCGCACCTCCCGAACGCCCGCGCCCCGCTCGCCGGCCGCCACCCCTGGCACCTCCTGATCGAGGCAACCTCCGCCACCACCGATGGCGAGTCCCCCAGCGCACTCCTCGAACGCCTGCTCGGCAAAGCCCTCGAAGACGGCGCGATCGAAGACGCGACGATCGCCACCAGCGAAGCCCAGTCGGACGCCTTCTGGCTCGTCCGCGACTCGCTCTCCGCCGCCGAACGCGCGCTCGGCCCCGCGACGCAGCACGACATCTCGATCCCGGTCGAGACGATGCCGCGCTTCATGATCGAGGCGGCGGCGGCGTGCGACGCGCGCTTCCCCGGCACGCACGCGAGCGGCTTCGGCCATCTCGGCGACGGCAACGTCCATTTCCACGTCCGCGCCGCGCCCGGCACCGACCCTGCGCATTGGTATGCCGAGGACGCGCCGGTCGTCACCCGCTTCGTCGGCGATCTCGTGACCGCGGCCGGCGGCTCGATCTCGGCGGAGCACGGCATCGGCCAGATGAAGCGCGACGAACTCGCCCGCCTTTCGTCGCCCGCGCGGATGACCGCCTTGCGCGCGATCAAGGCCGCGATGGATCCGCTCAACATCCTCAACCCCGGCAAGCTCGTCTAGCTCAGGCCACGACCGCGTCTCACCCCGACGATTCCGCACCACACTTGCACCAACCCGCCCCGCACCATAGAGCCTCGCCCCAATCGGTGGCACCAGTCACCGGCATCTGAACGACCGATCCGGAGAGTAACATGGCCAGCACCGCCCAGCTTCCGCTTTTCTACAACGGCCTCGAGCCGCTCTCGAGCGATACACACGCGAACTACAAGGTCCGCCCGCAGGACAGCGCGCCGTTCCTGGTCGGCCAGCACGCCATCCCGATCACCGTCGACGAATTCCCGCTGGTCCAGCGCCACATGCCGATCGTCTTCTCGACCGGTGACGACGCCATCCCGCTCGCGCTGATGGGCCTGAACGAGGGCGTCAACGTGTTCGTCGGCGACGACGGCAAGCTGACCGAGACCACGTTCTACGTCCCCGCCTATGTCCGTCGCTACCCGTACATGCTCGCGCGTCTGCACCCCGATGCGCAGGAGCTGTCGCTCTGCTTCGATCCGACCTCGCCGACGCTCGGTGAGTTCGAGGACGGCGATGCACTGTTCGAGAACGGCCAGCCGACCGAGCTGACCAAGAACATCCTCGGCTTCAACGAGTCGTTCGAACAGGCCGGCGCACGCACGCAGAACTTCATGAACGAGTTGCGCGAGCTCGAGCTGCTGATGGACGGCGAAGTCACGATCCAGCCCGACGGTGCCGAGCAGCCGTTCGTCTATCGCGGCTTCCAGATGATCAACGAGGAAAAGCTGATCGACCTGCGCGGCGATGCGCTGCGCAAGATGAGCAAGTCGGGCATGCTCCCGCTGCTGTATGCGCACCTGTTCTCGCTGTCGCTGATGCGTGATATCTTCGCGCGCCAGGCACAGCTCGGCCAGACCCCGCAGCCGCAGATGGCCGCGCCGCAGTTCAACGTCTGAAGGACACGTACATGACGGCAGCGCGGGATAGTTCGGAACGCTACTCGCCGGAACGGCATTCCTCGGAACGCTATTCGAGGGTGGCGATCTGGCTTCACTGGACGATCGCGCTGCTCGTCATCCTCAACCTCGCGGTCGGCCTGTTGCACGATTCGGTGCCGGCCCTCCGCGCGTGGATGGGCGCGCACAAGGCGCTCGGGATGACCGTCCTCGTCCTGAGCGTCGCGCGGCTCGCATGGCGTCTCGCCAACCGCCCGCCGCCGTTGCCCGCGCTGATGCCGGCCTGGGAGAAGGGGCTCGCGCACGCTGCGCACGCGGTCCTCTATGTCACGATGATCGGCACGCCGCTGACCGGGTGGCTGATGGTGTCGGGCTCGGCGAAGCGCGGCCTGTTCAACTGGTTCGGCCTGTTCGACATTCCGTATCTGCCGGTATCGACGGCAACCGGGCATTTCGGCCACGAGGCGCATGAGATTCTCGGCTGGATGATGCTGGCGCTGGTCGTCGCGCATAGCGCGGCTGCACTGCGCCATCACCTGCTGCTGCGTGACGAGATCCTGGCGCGAATGGCACCGGCGTTCGCCCGCAAGAAAAACGCGCTCTGAAAAAATTCGGTGTGCGCCGCAACAAGGGTTGAACCAAATCGGGGCTCACCCATTTAGATCCTGTACGGCATCGTGTCCCCCCTTTCGCGGCGCCGTACGGTATGCTTCTAGCGTACCTCCTCCCTGAACCTAGGCCACTCCGTGCGTCATGCACGGGGTGGTTTTTTTGGCCTGCGGATGCGGGGTAGGGACTGCGGCTGCGTTCCAGCCGACACTCCGGCGTTAACGAGTACAGCCGCGCTCAAAACCGATCCTCCCCCGCCAGGGGGAGGTGGCACCGAAGGTGACGGAGGGGGAGGATGGGCAACCGACGTGCCGTCTACCGCCCCCTCCGTCAGGCTGCGCCTGCCACCTCCCCCTAGCGGGGAGGATTTGAAAACTGCGCGGTGTCGCGGACAACCAAGGCAAGCCCAGGCAGTGGCTCAGGTGTCAGGCGTCAGGCTCGGGCTGCCCAAGCCGCTGTTCGGTCAGGATCTGCCATCCCGCCAGGAACAGCGCCGCGACCACGGGGCCGACGACGATCCCGCTCAATCCGCAGATCTCGATCCCGCCCAGCGTCGTGACCAGCACGACATAGTCCGGAATTCCGGTGTCGCGCCCGACCAGGATCGGCCGCAGGATATTGTCCGCAAGCCCGATCACCACGACCCCCGACACGATCACCGCGATGCCCTGCCAGATCGCACCCGTCGCCAGCAGATACACCGCGACCGGCACCCAGACGATCGCCGGTCCCAGAGCGGGCAGCAACGAGGTGAGCGCCATCAACAGGCCCCACAGCAACGCCGCCGGCACGCCGACCAGCCAGAAGGTCAAGGCGCCCAGGCCACCCTGGACGAGCCCGACGATGACCGAGCCCTTGATCGTGGCGCGCACGACCGCGACGAACTTGCCGACCAGCCGCTCCGTCACCGACCGCTCCAGTGGCAACGCGCGGCAGATCGCCGGCCCGACACGGTCGCCGTCGCGCAGCAGGAAGAATGTCACGTACAGCGCGATGCCGAACGCCAGCAGGAATGCGAATGCATTGCGGCCGATCGACAGCGCCTGTCCGGCGATCGTCCGGACGCTGTTGCCCAGCGCGCCCGAAATACGCGATTGCAGCCGTTCGAAGCTGTCGATCCCGGACTTGTCGACAAGCTGCTGAAGCCGCTGCGGCAGGGCATCGTGGATCTGCTGGAAATAGGCGGCAAAGTTGATCTGGCCGTTCTGCATGCTCGTATAGACCGAGGATGCCTGATCGATCATCAGGCTGGCGATGATCAGCGTGGGGACGACCACCGCGACGAAGATGATCAGCATCGCCAGCGAGGCGGCGAGGTTGCGCCGCTCGGGCCAGCGCTTGAGCAGCTTTTGATACAGCGGCTGGAACAGGATCGCCGCCAGCGCGCTCCATAGCAGCGCGGCCGCGAAGGCGGATACCACCACGCCCAAGGCTATGGTGATGATCGTCAAGAAGAGGAGGAATCCCCCGTTCTCGATCCGGCCCCTGTTCGTCATGTCGCCCACCCTGTTTCGCCAGTCCGGTCGACATGTCCCGGCCGCCGTCTCGCATCACTTATATAGAAAAATCCCCCGGTCGTGCCGGGGGATCAGTATCAGCGGAGCTTCTCGCTGCCGTTGACGAGGGCCGCCTTCTCGCTGGCTGGCATCGCCTGCGCGTTCACGTCGGCGTCGTCGATCGCGTCGGCCTGCTGGTCGCCGCTCTCGCGCACGGCCTTGGCCTGGTCCTCGAGGTTGTCGGCCTTGGCTTCCAGCGCGTCGGCACGGTTGTCCGCTGCGCCTTCGACCTGGCTGCCCAGCTTGTCGTCGCCCTTGCCGCCGCAGGCTGCGAGCGGAACGGTGAGAGCAGCCATCATAAGCGCTACGGTCAGTTTCTTCATGATCGGATATCCTGTTGGTGTTGTGTCGACGCAAACCGTCACGGTGACGTAACGGTTCCCAACGCAGCGATCCTTCTGAAACAGTGTGATCTTTTTGCACTACGCCTCAGCGCAGCGCGGTCTCCCGCTGGAACCAGAAGCGTCCCTCGACCAGATACACGATCACCAGCGCACCGAGGCCGATCCCGAGATAGCCGATCGCGAGCGGGAAAGTGGATCCGTCATACGCCTGGCCGATCAACGATCCGACCACCACCGCGCCGAGACTGGTGATGAATCCCTGCACCGACGATGCGGTCCCGGCGATATGCCCGACCGGCTCCATCGCCATCGCGCCGAAGTTCGATCCGCACAGGCCGATGCACGTCATGCTCAGCGCCTGGATCGCGATGAAACTCCACAGCGTCTCTAGGCCACTGGCGATCACCGCGAGATGGACCAGCGACAACGCGATCAGCGCGAACACCCCGGCCTGCGAGATCAGCCGCGTGCCCAGTCGCTCGACCAGCCGACTATTGGCGAACGACGCACAACCCATCGCGAAGGCGCAGACCGCGAACAGCATCGTGAACCGATCGCCCGCACCGAACTGCTCACCGAAGATCTGCTGTGCCAGCGACACGAAGGCGATGATCCCGCCGAACGTCAGCGACGCGGCGGTCGCATAGCCGATCGAATAGCGATTGGTGAGCGTCAGGCGATAGGCGTTGCGCAGCGACGTCAGCGAGATTGCCGTCCGTCGCTCGATCGCCAGCGTCTCGGACAACCGCATCGCCGCCCATGCCAGGACGAATGCGGCGAACGCTGCCAGTGCGTAGAAGATGAACCGCCACGGTCCGAACGCGAGCAGGATTTGTCCCAGGCTGGGTGCGAGGATCGGCACCAGGAAGAAGATCATCTGCGCGATCGACAGCGTCTTGGCCATCTGCCGCCCGGAAAAGCGATCGCGGACGATGGCGACGGCGAGCACGCGAGTCGAGGCCGACATCAGTCCTTGCAGGATCCGCGCACAGATCAGCGCGGTGAAGGTCGCCGAACTCGCCGCGAAGATGCTCGCGCCGACGAATCCGATCAGCGTCGCGAGCAGGATCGGGCGGCGGCCATAGCGATCGGCGAGCGGCCCGTAGACCAACTGGCCGATCCCGAAGCCGAACATGTATGCGGTGATGATCCACTGCCGCGAATTGGCGGTCGCGGCATGAAGCTCGGCCCCGATCGCCGGCAGCGCGGGCAGCATCAGGTCGACCCCGAGCGCGTTCACCGCCATCATCGCGGCGATGAACGCGACGAATTCGCGACGACCAAAGGTAAAATGGGTAAGCGGCTGCGTCATATCACCGCGCCTACTGGCTAATGTTGCACCGCGCCATAATCGATCGCACCACTTCACAATCCTCCCCCGCCAGGGGGAGGTGGCAGGCAAAGCCTGACGGAGGGGGAGGACACGGAACACAGGTTGGCGCCGACCCCTCCTCATCTGGGAAGCGCCAGCCCCTTAGCGGGGAAGGACCCTACCGACTCGTTCCCCCACCCGCGTCATCCCGCGACCGTCGTGTCGCTCCGCTCCACCGCAACGATATCGACGTGATAGCTCTTCCACCCTCGCGTCGCCGCGGCCTCGACTGCGAGATTCTTGGTCTTTTTCGCCTCGCCAAGCGACTTGCTGTGTCCCCAGAACACCTCGGTCTTGCCGTTGGCGAGCACCGCGACGATCCGCCAGTAATGCGTCAGGTCGAGCGCGGTGGGCCCGATCGTCTTGACATAGCCGTCGGGCAGGACTGCCGTGAGGTAGAATTTACGCTTGGCCATCGCGACCTGCTACAAGCGCGATGGCCCGAACGCATCCGTGAAAAATGCCGTTCCCGTATCGGCCATGACGTGCGGCGACCGGATTTGGCAAACGGCGCAGGGATCGAATTGGCGCGTGCAGCGCTCCTCCTGAGACTCCTTCCGAAGGGCCGATGATGACGACACCCGACGCTGCTCCCACCAGTCTTCCTGTAACGGCCAGTCCCAACACGGCGGCTTCGGCAACGACCCCGGCAACGACTGGCGCCGACTCGCATGAGATCGACTTCAAGGCAGCGGCCGACGTGTTCACCAAGCTCGATGTCGAACTCATGCCCGATCCGTCGCGGACCGTGATCCGTCCGTTCAGCTTCGCCTATCCCGCCGCGTTCGATGATGGGCGGCCGTCGCGCGTCCATGCCGTCGTCGATCGTGTCCGTGCGCTCGATCCGGCAATGCGGACGCGGATGCGCGCGCTGCTCGCGGCTCCGATGCGCGAGCGGCACCGCAATGCTGATCGCGTCTTCCTGCGCCGCTTTGCGGAGATCCGCGACGAGATCGGCGCGGGCGATTTCGACGATGACGAGCAGTGGCTGATCGGCGCCTATTTCAGCCAGGAATACGCGTTCGAATCGGCGGCGTTGTTCAATCCGAGCATGGTCCGGTTGCCCGATGACGCGCTCGACGGGCGTCCGACCGAACCGGGCGCGGTGCGGTTTCTGCTGTCGCTGCGCGGGATCGGCGAGGGGCATATCTCGTCGGTGACGTTCCGGACCGGCGAATGGGGGCCGGGCGATCGTCTCGTGCTCGATCCGCCGAGCGCGAACGGGGTGCCGCCGCAGATCGAGCGGACCGAGGCGGACTGGGTGCGGCTGCTGTGCGAGGATAGCCAGGACGTCTCCGAGACGGTGATCTTCCCGGTCCTGCCCAGCCAGCATCAGGGGATCGAGGATCTCCGCATGGTCACCTTCACCGACCATGACGATGTGCAGAGCATCATCGGCACCTATACCGCGTTCGACGGCAAGACCGCGCGGCAGGAGATGTTGCGCGGAATCGATATCCGGACGTTCGAGATGCGGCCGCTGGCGGGGTCGATGACCGGTTATAAGGGGATGGCGTTGTTCCCGCGGCGGATCGACGGGCAGTTCGTGATGCTCGGGCGGCAGGACAGCGAGAATATCTGGCTGCTCCGCTCGGACGATCTTTACACCTGGGACAGCGGCACGCCGATCATGGCGCCGAAATATCCGTGGGAATTCGTCCAGCTCGGCAATTGCGGGTCGCCGATCGAGATCGACGAGGGCTGGTTGGTCTTCACGCACGGCGTCGGCATGGTCCGCGGCTATTGCATCGGTGCGTGCCTGCTCGACAAGGCGGACCCGTCCAAGGTGCTCGCGCGGACGCCGTCGCCGCTGCTGTTCCCGTCGGCCGAACAGCGCGGCGGCTATGTCCCCAACGTCACCTACAGCTGCGGTGGGCTGCTCCAGGATCGCCGGGTGCTGCTGCCCTACGCGATCGGCGACGAATACAGCGCCTTCGCGGTCGCCGAGGTCGACGACATCCTAGCCGCCATGGTTCCCGCCTGACGGTCCCCTTGCGGCTCAGCCAAGCGCCCCGAACAATTTGCGTATGATTCCTGTATCAACCGAAAAATCCCGCCGATCCACCGGCCGGGCGTCGGTGGCGACGGTCGGGCCGACGGCGGCAAGATAATCCAGTTGGCGGTGGTGCGCGAGATTGGCGAACAAGGTCGCATCGCCCTCCCGCCCTTCTGGAGCGAGTTCGATCAAAACGCTGCCGGGACGCATGAATACCGCATTGGCGAGTCCGGCGCCTAGCGGCCCGGCAATGGCGTCCGCGCCGGCAAACAGCTTAACTTGATCGTGAAAGGCAAGATGTTGCGGTTCGACGGTTTCGAACCCGTGCTCGGCGGCGATCTCCATGATCTCGGCTTCATTGATCAGTTTGCGCGACCCGGCACCGGCGCGGGTAATGAAGAACCGACGTCCCGCTGGTGCCGCTGGTGCATGCCGCTCGCGTATTTCATCCGCCATGGCGAATGCGTGGGCGCAAAACGTATGGATGTTGCTCAGCCCGCGCGCCGGCATCAGCAACCGGGCGCATCGTGTGATGCCGTCCGCCTGCGTCGCGCACCTGTCGATCGGTTGCAGCGCCGTCAGCATGTCGGCCATCCACGGGCGTAGCGGTGGCAGCCAGACTGTCGTGTCCGCCGCCAACCCCTCACGCTGTGCCAGCCACAGCCGCGGCATCGCCTCGAGCAACCAGTGGAAGTAGTTCAGGTTGGTTTGGATGCCCACGACCAGATGTGTTCCCGATAGCTCGGGCCCGCCGACCAGGTCGATCGAGAAAAGACGATCCGGGTGCTCGTGAAATCCGTAGCGTGCAAGCGATCCGAAGGCGCGGAAGCTGTCGCTGAGGATGCGATGATCCTGATCCGCAACCAGAAACCCTTCGGTGAGGATCGCACCATGCGGTAGCGCAACGACGAACGAAGGCGCCAATCGCGTAGTCGCGCCCGGCCCCGAACGGACGTCGTGTTCGCGCGCTACGTCGGCGACGCGCGGATCGATCGCGAAGAATACGGGGGGCTGGCGTATCACTGGTGCGCTACCAGGCAGCGTGACGCGCGTGGCTTGACCTACGGCAGTCGACAGATCATCCGTTGTGGGAATGCCATCGCGGTGGAACAGGTGATACATCGTATCAGGTACAAACTGAGAGTCGGTGATCGTCGGTTCCTTGCAGGAAACGTTGTGACGTACCTGTGTCTATGATCGCCGTCCAATCCCAGCCGGCGAACTGTTTCGTCATCCTGCGCTTCCCTCGATCTCGAGGTTGGTGAATACGCATCGGTTCTTCGCTACTTGTGCGTACAATGCCCCATAGCGGTCTGCCATCGCCGAGGTGTCATAGTGACGGCCGACCGTGTCCTGCCAGTGGACGGTCGCCATCCGGGCCGCATGGATGGCATCGGGAAGCGCCGCCAGATGAGCAAGCCATTGTGCCAGATCGGCAGCTGGAATGCCGACGTGATGCAGCCACCCGGCGCCGGACTCCTTGATCCTGTCGCCCACCGCGCCAATGTCGAAGCCGACCACAGGCAGTCCTGCTGCCCAGAGCTCGGTCAGTGTGTGACAATAGGTCTCTGCCCATATCGAGAAAATAGCCCCGAGGTGTGGCGCAATCTCGGCCACCCGAGCGGCGAACGCATCGCGCTGGTACCGCCCATGCAGGACCAGCCCAGGGCGCGCCGTCATGTGACCCGAGTCGCCAAGGACGTGAAATTCAAACGTGCGCCCGCCGTCGATCTCCGCCACGGCTTCTATGAGGATGGACCCTTTCGCGGCGGAAAGGTTGCCGGGTACGAGAATCTTGAGCGGCATACCTGGTTGCCACGGCGCGGCGATGCCGAAATCTGTAAAGGTGCGGCCATGAGGAATGACCTCAAACGGTCGATCAGCGAGATCGGGCAAGGCATCGAGAATAATCTCCCGCGCGGTCGGGCTTGTCGTGACGTACGCATCACAGTGGCGAAGCGCCTCGTTCATCATCGCGCGCCAGCGATGGATGAATTGATGCTTCAGGTTCGGAAACGCATCGGCCGGCCATAATTCGGGACGACACCGACCTGGTCCGGGCGTGCAGCGGCCACCGCAAAACACCATGTCCTGATCGAGCAGCTTCACCGTCGGACACAGCGTATAGAAATCGTGAAACGAGAAGACTGTCGCGATCCCCAGTCGGCGGCACGTTTGGGGAGGGTGGTGCTGTGCCACGCCATGTGTCGAATATGCACAAGATCGATCGCGTGCCGGGTGAGCATGTCGGCGACGATCAGGTCGTATTCGCTCGAACGGTGGACCAGCGGATCGATGCCGCGGTGCAGGTCTGCGGTCTCGACCGGCACCAGCGCGCCCTCGTGCAGCCGCGACAGCTCGAGCTGGACCGTATTGCAGCGTAGCAGCCACGGTTCGAACCGGTCCTCGATCGCGGCCATCAGGTCCTGGTTGGTCTGTGGCGTGCCCCCCGACTGCGTGGCGATCACATACAGGATGCGCGGTCGCGGCGCGGCCACGACGTCTGCCACCGCACGCCGGATCCGCCAGCGCATCGCCAGCATGTCCCGACCGCGCGAGAACACGCCGATCCGTGCCTTGTATTCGGGATAGCGTTCGTCGACCACCAGCCGCCCCGCCGCATACAGCGCCGTCTTGGCCGTGCCGAAGCTTGCCGACCCCTCATGATGGACGAACGTGCGGTCATCGACGACGTTGCGCAGCCCGGCATGATCGGCGCGCATCGAAAAGTCGTTCTCTTCGCCATAGCCGCGGGGAAACGCAGTGGCATCAAGCGCCCCGATTCGGTCGAGCGCGTCGCGGCGGATGAACAGGCAGAACCCGTGCCCGGTCGGCACCTCCGGTCGCAGCGTCATCGCCGATTGCCGGACCAGCCGTGCCATGTCGTCGAAGGAGAAGCCGGCGGGAACCGGATTGGCGATGCCGGGCTCCGGAACCGAGAAGGCGCCTGCATTGTCCGACACCGCCGTCGCGGTCGCGACTGATCGGCCGCTATAGGCCGCAAGGCGCAGACCCTGGAGCCACCCGACGGTCACCTGCGTATCCGAATTGAGCAGGACCACGTCGTCGGTGCCGGCAAGCCCGATCGCGCGGTTGACGGTACGCGTGAACCCCAAATTCTCGGTATTGCGGTGCACCTCGACGTTACGCAGCGTGGCCGCGGTCTCCAGGATTTCGGCAATCGCCGGATCGGTGCTGCAATCGTCGATCAGGATCAGCCGGCAGGGTATGTCGGTGCTGCGGCAAAGCGCGGCGATGCATGCGGCGGTATCGTTGGCGGCATTGTAGATCGGGACGATGATCGTCACGCCGCGCTCGTCGAAATCGGGCAGGATGTCGAGGATCACCGACGGCAGCAGCGTACGCCGCTCGGGAACCGGCATGTCGATCGCGCCGCGGATCGCCACGACGTCATCCAGCGCATGGACGGCAACATGCGCGCTGGTCGCGCCGGTCATGCTGATCGACGGCATCTCGAAGCGAAACCCGCCTCCCGCCGCGACGATGCCCTTGGCGACCAGATCGGCGCGGTACCGGTCGGCGACTCCGGTCGCATAGCGGATGCCATCGATCCGCATTTCCACGCGAAGCGTCCCGTCCGAGCGGTTGGCGTCGGCTGCCCAGCCCCGTGCTTCGCTCAGCGTGACGCGCTCAAGTTTGCCGTGGACCAGTTGCGTACGGACGAGGGTCGCCGCGCCGACGATGTGCGTGCCGGCCCGCAACAGGATCATGTCCGGGCCCAAGGCCGTGGCGGACGAAGGCGTCGCGCGCGCGCGCAGTGCCTGCAGCGACACGCGGAACCCGTAGTTCGGTGCGTTGCCCGGTACGATCTGCATCAGGTCGGGGCGGTCGATTGCCGGGTCGATAGACGCGGTCAGGTTGCCATCGAACTGGAGCGTCACCGGTAGGCCTACCGCGACGATCCACCCTCCCACATCGTCGCTGCCGGCCACCTCGATGTGACCGAGCGGCGCCATGGGACGCACTGCGTCCGCCGCGATCTTGAGCGGCTTGCCGGTGATCGTCGCCGTCACATGGGTCCCGTCGGCGATCGGAACCGGCAGGCAAACGCGAAATGCACGCGCACCGATCGCGGCCAGATCCTCGCGATACGCTGTTTCCGTGATCTGGACGACGCGCTGTGCGATGCCGTCGAACGAGAGCGTCAACGGGCCGGATCGCAGCGCCTCGTCGTTGGCCCAACCCTGCACGACCACGCGATCCGCCAGGCATTCCAACGCTTCGATATAGCCTGCGGTCATTGGTCTTCGCTGCTCCGTTCGCTCGCTTGGTATCCGGAGCCGACAGAACACGGTCGTTCCTGTCGTTGTTCGCTCCGGCCTCGTTCTCGTCCGTGCGTCAGCGGTTACTGGGTCAGGCTGCGAGCTAGCGCGAGCGGCGTGAAGAGCTGACCGATGATCTGCGTCATCTTGCCCGGTGCATTGGCTGCGGCGCTGGAGACGTAGATCACGTCCTTGTCCTGCATCTCGACCCGCTGCGACAGAAAATAGCTGTCGGCGCGGATCATGTTGAGGCGGTAGACGATCGGCTTGGGCTCGGCACCGAGCGAGGTGTCGTACCGGAACAGATAGACCGCGGCCGGGTCTGCGGTCCGCTCGCTCGGGCCTCCGATCCGTGCCATCGCTTCGGCCAGCGAAAGCGAACTTGCGCCGAACGCGACCTGCGAGACCTTCTCGGTTGCACCGAACACCAGGAATGTCCGTGGCCGGTTGAACAATTCGATCCGGTCGCCTGGCAACAACGCGATATTCTGATCGCCCGACGCGTTGATTTCACTCAGTCGTGTTTCTGCAGAGCGCGCGCTGCGGGTAACGCGCACGATCATGTCGTTGGGCTGGTTGGTCGTGCCGCCGGCGCGGGCGATCGCATCGAGCAGCCGTTCGCGCGGCAGGCCCAGTTCGAACCGGCCGGGCGTGCGTATGTCCCCCGAAACATAGAATACGTTGAAGGCGTTGGTTTTAACCGCCACGACGACCTGAGGGCGTTGCGACAAGCCGATCATGCCCTGTTCGATCGTCCGCTCGACCTGACCAGGCGTCTTGCCGACAACCGACACGCGACCGACATACGGCAACTGCACGTTGCCGGACGAGTCCACGCGAACGGTAAGATCGGTGCCCGATGCCGATGGTGTGAAACTGCTTTGGGCGGCGGCGCCGTTGCCACGCGTGAACAGAGTCACGCCAACTTCGAAAATGCCGATCGACAGCGTGTCGCCGGGGCCCAGCGTATCGGTACGGCCGACTTCGTCCAGCGTCGCGAGCGGCGTGGTGGTGGCGCCGTGGATGGCAAGACGCGCGGTGGTCGCCGCGTCGATATCGACGATCTGGAATCCCGTTTGGTTGTCCTTGGTCTCCGCGCGGCGGATTTGTGCGGAGGTCGGCCCCGCGGCAGGTAGGGTCGAGCACCCCCAATTGCGCCAAGTCCCACAGATATAAGGATGATCCTGGTCGATTGGCTGATGTATCGTCGACGCCGTTTGTAAATCTCAAATGTCGTCATCGATAAGTCTTTCAATAGACTGGCCGAAGATATCTAACTATCGGCCTATGTTTACCGATATACCGTTAAATGAGACCAAAGATGAAAACAATCAAATCAACGTGGCGATGGCGGAAAGCTTTGTAGTCTATGATGCACGTCGGCGGCTTCCTGAATCGTGTCATATAACGTGACGACGCCGCCGAATACCACCGCGCCGCGTTCGCAATATCGAAATAATGCGTGGGTATCGTGCGATACCATGACTAGGGTTCCACGGTCGCGGCGCGCGGTAAGTGCCTCTTCCGACTTGATTCTGAAACGTTCGTCTCCAGCGCCCGTAATTTCATCGACGATGTAGCAATCAAAGTCTATGGCGAGGGAGACGCCGAATGCAAGACGTGCGGACATTCCTGCCGAATAGGTATTGACAGGTTCATGAATATAGGAACCGAGTTGCGCAAAATCCTGAACATAGTCGAGCAGTTCTTGCGGATCCCGGCCATAGATCCGGGCAATGAAGCGGGCATTGTCAGCGCCGGTAAGCCCGGGTTGGAACGCACTGGCATAGCCGATCGGCCAGGATGTAGTCATGGTACGTTTGATGATGCCAGACGTTGGCGGTTCGACCCCCGAAATCATCCGCATCAGAGTCGACTTTCCGACGCCATTTGCGCCACATACACCAATACTATCGCCGCGTTTTATGATCATGTTGATGTCGTTCAGAACCGGGTTCTGAAAGCCGCGACCATGATATTTCTTGTAGACGTTCTCGAAGGCGATCATCGCGTCGAATGCTCCGCATGGAAGGGATGATATCTGGGCCTGTACTCGACCAAGCCCTCCATAAGAAGGTGAAGATCGCCGTCGACGCGCGATTGGCAGGAACTGGCGGTACGGGGGTTGCGACTTATCGCCGGGCGGTGCTCGCCGCGCTCGCCGCGGCGGGCCGTACCACGCTGGCCTTGCGCGATGACTCGATCGGCCGCTTCGGTGCGCCGAGCACGCGGCGGGCGGCGGCATCGCGATGGCTCTCGGCATGGTCTTCGCGACCCCGCAGCGTTTCTGCACGACCCATTGCGGCCGGGCGGGCACCGGTACGCGCAACGTCGGACCGCGAGACCGCGGGCTTGTGGCGGCGCGACATCTTCAGGCTCGCGCAGGTCCATTTCGCGCGGCACGGTACGCTGTTGCGGCTCACCCCGCCGGAGCCGGTCGGCATCATGCATTGGACCTATCCGATCCCTGCCGTCGTCGAGGGCTGGATCAACGTCCACACCGTGCACGACGTGATCCCGTTGCGCCGGCCCGATCTGTCCCCCGTCGCTGCGGAGCGATTGCGCGCGTGCCTGATGGCGATCGCCGCGCAGACCGACCGGATCGTCACGGTATCCGCCTGGGCGCGCCAGACCTTCCTCGAGATGCTGCCGATTCCGTCGGAATTGATCAGCGATTGCGGCGGCGGGTTGGTCGGGCTCGCCGGAACGCAGGAGGCGGGCACGCCGTGTTCCAGCGACACGCCTAGCGCTCGTCTCGGGCGTAGAGGCGGCGTCTTGCCGTATGATCTGCGCCCAGACGGCTATCTGTTCTTTTGCGGAACGATCGAGCCGCGCAAGAACCTCGCCCGGCTTGCGGTCGCGTGGCGGGCCAGCGGCTGCGGCGTGCCGCTGGTGATGGCGGGGCCCATTGGTAGCGATGGCGCTGATGGCGAAGGTGCTGGCGCCGATGCGTTGCGTTGCGAACTCGAACGCGCCGGCGTGCTGGTCCTGCCGTACCAGGACAGGTCGGTGTTGATCGACCTGATCCGCAACGCGCGGGCGCTCGTCTGCGTGTCGCTGGAGGAGGGGTTCGGCTTGCCGGTTGCGGAAGCGATGGCGCTCGGAACGCCGGTCCTCACCTCCAACGGTGGCGCGCTGGCGGAGATTGCAGGCGGCGCCTGCCTGCTGGTCGATCCGCTCGATGCGCAGGCGATCGCCGAAGGGCTCCGGCGGATCGTCGCCGACGATGTCCTGTGCGCCGCGTTGACGAGGCGCGGGTTGGCGCGAGCGGAGGTCTTCAAGCCGCTGGCGTTCGGCCGGCGACTGACGCCGCTGTACGACCGGCTGATCGACGCGCGGATCGCCGATGGCGTGTGGTCCGAATTGGAGACCGCGGGTGAACGCTGACGTGCGGATCGCGATCGACGGGTTCAACCTCGCCTTGCCGCATGGCACCGGGGTCGCGACCTATGGCCAGGCTCTTGGCGACGCGATCACGTCGTTGGGCGTGCGCCTGGACGGCGTATTCGGGATACCCGTCGGGATTCACCCGGAGCTGCGCGAGATCCTGTTCTACGAGGCGCTCGGGCGGGGAATTCCGCAAGGCCCCGGGCTCGCGGCGGTGCGGGCGGTGCGGGAGTGGTTCGGCCAGTATCGGCGGACGCAGATGTTCGACGTTCCGATGCGGGGATTGATCGTCCAGGGCGCGATCGCGCGGCGATTGCCGCGCTTCGAGCGGATCATGAGTTCCGCCCGGCTGTTCGAGCGTGCCGACCGATATTTCGCGCGGACCGGACGGTTCCTGCCGATCCGGGTCTCCGATCCACCGCACATCATGCACTGGACCTACCCCGTGCCGATCCGGATGCTGGGCACGAGCAACGTCTATACGCTGCACGATCTGGTGCCGCTCAAGCTGCCCTATGCGACGCTCGACCGAAAGCGGCTCTATTACCGGATGACCGAGACGATCGTGCGCGAGGCGGACCATGTCTGCACCGTGTCGGAGTCGAGTCGTGACGATGTGATCGCGCAGTTCGGTATCGCCGGGGACCGCATCACCAACACCTATCAATGCGTCTCGACCGCGCAGACACGGCAGGACCATGTCGGCGACGTCACCGCGTTGTTCGGGCTGAAGCCGCGTGGCTATTTCCTGTATTATGGCGCGATCGAACCCAAGAAGAATGTCGGTCGGCTGATCGAGGCCTATCTCGGCAGCCAGGTAAAGACGCCGCTCGTCCTGGTCGGCGCGGGTGCGTGGCAGGCCGACGAGGACCTTCGCCTGCTCGCGACCGGAGCGGCCGGATCGCACAATGCCTTTGGCAGGCGCGTCGCGAGCCAGGTCATCCGGTTGCAATATCTGCCGCGCGCGCTGCTGCTGCAGCTGATCGAGAACGCCAAGGGGGTGATCTTCCCGTCATTGTACGAGGGGTTCGGGCTTCCCGTCCTCGAAGCGATGCAGCTTGGCACCCCGGTCATAACGTCGGATCGGAGTTCGTTGCCGGAGGTCGCGGGGCAGGCGGCGCTGATGGTGGATCCGTACGACGTCGGCGCGCTGACCGCCGCCATCCTCGCGCTCGATACCGACGACGCGCTGGCGGGCCGGCTCGTGGCGGCCGGCACCGAGCAGGCGCAAGTGTTCACGCAGGATCGCTACCGCGCGCGACTCGGGGCGATGTACGACACGATCTTGGCGAAGGCCCCACGGGCCGGTCGCCACATGCCGAAGGGGTGGGAGTAGATGGCGACCCGTATCCAGCCGCGCGGCACGCTGCGTCGGGGCCTCAAGGTCCAGGGAAACGTGATCGGTGCGCTGATCATGCGCGAATTGCATACGCGCTATGGCCGCGACAATATCGGCTATGTCTGGCTCATTCTCGAGCCGATGATGCTGGCGACGATGATCGCCTTGCTGCACCAGCAGACCGGCGGGCATTTCGGCAGCGACATCAAGCCAGTGCCGTTCGCGCTGATCGGCTATTGCATCTTCATCATGTTCCGCAGCATCTTCGGCCGTGCCGAGGGCGCGCTGGAGGCCAATCTCCCGCTTCTGTATCACAAGACGGTGACGATCTTCGACGTCCTGCTCGCACGCGCGCTGCTCGAAGCCGCGGGCTGTATCCTGTCGTTCATGATCTTGATGGGGCTGGCGGTGGCGACCGGCCTGTCAGATCTTCCCGCGCGCCCTCTTTACGTATGCCTTGGCGTGGCGTGCATGTTCTTTCTGGCCTTTGGTCTTTCGCTCATCGTCTGCGCTTTTACGTTCGAAAACAGAGCGATGGGACGATTGGTCCATCCGATTGCGTACATCATGCTGCCATTGTCCGGTGTCTTCATCATGATGCAATGGGTGCCGGCAAAGTTCAGGCCGTTCTTTTCGTTCATTCCGATGTCGCATATTTTTGAAATGTTGCGATACGGATGGTTTATCAGCGCGGTGCCGTACTTTATCGACGCATGGTATCTCGCGGGCTGGATATTTGGATCGACCTTGATCGGCCTGCTGGCGATTGCTGCCGTCAAGCGCAAGATACATATGCCGTGACGATCCGTGACGGCGCTATACTCGGCCTTTACTGGCGGTCCACCCTCGGAGAATATCATGGTGCACGGTTTCATGTCCCCGGCGACCGCCGCACCGGCGGCGCTGCCGAGCCTCGGGGAGCGATGGCGTCAGGCCCGCACGCAATATGGCTGGTTCTTCGTCGTGGTGCTGCTGCCGTGTCTGGCCGCCGCGCTCTATCTCTACGGCTTTGCCGCGGACCAGTATGAGTCCGAAGCGCATTATCTGGTACGCGCGCAGGGTGCGCCGGCATCGAGCGGATCCAGCATCGAAAAGCTGCTCGGGGCGAGCGGCAGTGCTGGCGGCGGCGGTGGCCAGGGCGAGGCCAACAGCGTCGCGGACTTCCTGCTGTCGCACGACGCGGTCGATGCCCTGAGCAAGCAGAGCGCGCTGATCGCCCGGTTCCGCCGCCCCGAGGCCGACGGCCTGAGCCGATTGCCCACCGCCGATCCGACCCCCGAAGCGCTGCTTAAATATTACCGCAAACAGGTCGACGTCCATTACGACACCGACACCGGCATCACGACGCTGAAGGTCCGCGCGTTCCGGCCGGTCGATGCCTATGTCATCGCCCGCAAGCTGCTCGGACTGGGCGAAGGCCAGGTCAACACGATGAACGTCCGGTCCTATGCCGATGCGGTCAAACTGTCGCACCAGCAACTTGCCGAATCCGAAGCGGCGCTGTCCCAGGTACAAGCGCGGATGACCGATTTTCGGCAGGACAGCAGGGACGTGAACCCGCAAGGGACCGCCGAAGCGCAGATCGGCCTGGTATCGAAACTCCAAGCCGAACTGTCCGCCGCCCGGTCGCAGCTGGCGACGACGGTCAGCCTGATCGGCACGCGCAACCCGCAATACGCGGCCCTGTCGCAGCAAGTGCGGTCGTTGCAGTCCCAAGTCGCGGCACAATCCGCCAAGCTCGCGGGTGGCGGCAATGCGATCGCTGCCGGGCTGGGCGATTACGAGCGCCTCCGCATGCAGCAGGGGTTCCTGTCGAAACGCTACGACGCGGCCTCAGCGGCTTTCGAAGCGGCACGCCAGCAGGCGGTGCGCCAGCAACTCTACATCGTCCGGATCGTCGACGCGAACATGCCGGTCCGCTCCGAATATCCCAAGCGCGCGCTGTCGCTGCTCACGCTCTTCATCTCGTTGATGGTGGTGTATGGCCTTGGCTGGCTGGTCGCCGCCGGTGTTCGGGAACATGCGAGCTAAGCGCGGCGGCATGTCGTCACGCAGCATGACGAGCGACCGTAGGACCAGCGTCCTGCCGCTGTTGCGCGCACCGCCCTTTCCCTGGGTGGCGCCGGTGGCGATCACCGTGGCGGGCGGCACTCCACCCAGTCTTGCGGAGGCGCGTCTTGCGCTGGACGCATTGCGTATGGCGCGCGTCGGCGGCGCGTTCTGGGACGGCGAGAACGATCCCTGGACGCAGGTTGCGGATGGTCGCTTGGTGCAAGCGGATCCCGCCGACGACCTGGCGATCGTCGCTTGGCTGTCGGATGTGACCGTGCATGACGCGGGCGGGGCGATCGTCGATCCCGCGCGGATCGAACATGCCTGTCTGGAGCGGCTGACCGCGTTTGCGTGTCACGATCCGTTCGAGGATCGCCCCGCGACGCTGACCGAGACGATCGCACGGCTGGCGGGGTGGCGCAGGACGCTCGACGCCAACCGGAAAATCGGCGTGATGACCGGGATGGCGCGATGGAAGCGCACCACGATCGGTAGGTTCCTGTGGGACGGGCGACGGAGCCCGGATGCCGCCTCCGCGAAAAAGGCGCTAGCCTCGGCGCGTCGATCGGGGCGGGCGATCGCCGGCTGGGCGTCGCGGATGCCGTCCGATTACGCGCGCGACGTGCAAGCGGCGGGACTCGCGCTACAGATCGTCGAGGACGGTTTCGTGCGATCGAGCGGCCTTGGCGCCGATGGCCGCGTGCCGAGTTCGGTGACGATCGACACGTGCGGCGTTTATTACGACCCTGCACAGCCAAGCGATCTGGAGACCCTGTTGCAGACGCACGCGTTTTCCGACGCGCTGATCGATCGGGCACGACGTCTGCGTGGCATGATCTGCGACTCTCATATCGGCAAATACGGAATCGATGCGGGGGCGTTCGCACCGTTGCCCGATCGACGGTGCGTACTCGCGATCGGGCAGGTCGAGGATGATCGCTCGGTGCTGTGCGGCGGCGGCGGGGTGACCTCGAACGTCGAATTCCTGGCCCGCGTACGGCGTTGCGAGCCCGACGCGTTCATTGTCTATCGACCGCATCCCGATGTCGTCGCCGGTCACCGAAAAGGTCATGTGTCGCCGTCGGCCGCCGCCGAATGGGTCGATCGGATCGACCAGGACAGTGCATTGCTGTCGCTCGTCGAACGGGTCGATGCCGTCCATGTGCTGACATCCTTGACCGGGTTCGAGGCGCTGATGCGTGGACGCCCAGTGACGGTACACGGCCGCCCCTTTTTCTCCGGTTGGGGGCTTACCGAAGACCTTGTCGAGAAACCCGACCGTCGTCGTCGGATGCTGACGATCGATCAGCTCGTTGCCGGCACGCTGATCCTGTACCCGCGGTATATCGATCCGGTCACCGGACTATTCTGTGACGTCGAAACGCTCGTTGCCCGCATCGCGGCGGGGCAGGGGCGCTCCGATACCGCGTTCAACCTGATGCGCCAGATACTCGGACGAGTCCGGCGGCGGGGCATCGTACTCGCGACAGGCCTTCGATGACGCCAGCAACCGACGCCAAGCAGACGTTTCTCTTCCTGCAGGGACCACATGGTGGCTTTTTCGACCAGCTGGCGTCCGCGCTGGCCATGCAGGGGCATGCGGTACGCCGGATCAACCTGAATGGCGGCGATCGCGCCGACTGGAGCGGATTCTCGACCGACTATCGAAGCTCGCTAAAGGGCTGGCCGCTGTTCTTCGATGATTTTGTCGTCGATCATCTCGTCACCGACGTCATTCTCTTTGGCGATTGCAGGCCGCATCACGCCTCTGCGCACGGCATGGCCAAGCTGCGTGGCATTCGCGTCCACGTCTTCGAGGAAGGCTATATCCGCCCCGATTTCATGACGTTGCAGGAAGACGGCGTGAACGGGAATTCGAAATTGCCGCGTGATGGTGACTGGTATCGCGAACAGGCTGGCCGGCTGTCGGGATTTCCTCCGGTAGAACCCGTCCCATCGAGCTTCGCACGTCGGTTGCGCGAGACCAGCCGCTATACGATCTTCAGCGCGCTTACCCGTCCATTATATCCATTCTATCGATCGCACCGCTCCGCCGCGATGTTGAGCGAGGCGCTTGGCTGGGCAGTGCATTTCGTCACCAAGCGCCGCGAGCGCAGGCGGTCCGCCGCGTTGATGACGGCGATCCGCGACACCCCGTATTTCGCGCTGCCGCTGCAATTGAACTCGGATTATCAGATCCGCGTCCATTCGCCGTTTCGCGACATGCGTGCGGCGCTGCGGTTCATCATCAAGAGCTTTGCACGGTCGGCCCCGGCGGGGGTCAACCTGATCGTCAAGCGACACCCGCTCGACGGCGGATTGTCGAGCTGGCGGCGGTTCGTCCGCCGCGAGGCACAGCGGTACAAGGTCGCCGATCGGGTCTTTTATATCGGCGACGGCGATATCTCCGATCTGGTTGCCAAGGCCCGCGCGGTCGTGACCGTCAACAGCACGGTCGGCACGCTGGCGCTGAACTCGGGCGTGCCGGTGGCGGTGCTCGGCGAGGCGATCTACGATATCGAAGGAATCGTCCGGCGCGAACCGCTGGACAATTTCTGGGCCGATCCGCCGCCGGTCGACACGGCGCTGTATGATGCGTTCAAGCGCGTGCTGATCGATCGCTGCCTGATCCCCGGCGGCTATCTGAGCGACGCAGGGATCGCGATGCTTGTACGGCACGCCGAACGCCGCCTGACCCGCGAGCCGGTAGACACGGTGCACGCCGACCGGGGCGCGGACGGTGGACCCGATGTGCCCGACATGCGTGACGGAGACGGTGTTTGAAGCCGTTTCGCGCGTTTGCGCCGATGTTGCTTACTCGGACTCTGGTGCCGCGTTGGCTCGGTGGGCGCGCCAGCGTGGACGCAGAAGTCGTGCTCGATCTGTCGCGGTTGCTGAGCCGATCCTATCATGTGACGCCGACCGGGATCGATCGCGTCGAGTTCGTCTATGCGCGCGAATTGCTGAACCGTATTCCGGACCGACTGGCGTTTGCGGCGGTGCATCCCGCGGGCGGCTATTATGGGCGATTGCCGGTCGGGGCGGTGCGGCAGTTCCTCAGCTTTACCGATGCGCGATGGCGGAACCCGGACGTTCTCGATCCGCATGCGGTGCGGGCCGCCGCCAACCGGCACCTGCTGGCCCTACGGCCACGGCCGGTGCCGACCGATGACCGGCACCGCATCTATCTCCAGGCATCGCATCATCATCTCGAGGATATCGATTTGGTCGCGGCCATCCTGAAACGCGAACGCGCACGGCTGATCTCGCTGATCCACGACGTGATCCCGCTGACTCACCCGGAGTTCGCGCGGATCGACGGTCATGCGCGGCACCGCGACGTCATGCGGACGATCGACCGTCATGCCAGCGGGATCATCGGCAATTCGGCAGCGACGATCGATGCGGTCGGCCGGCATCTGACCGACGCGCGCAGCGAGCGTGTCGTCCGCGTCGCGCATCTCGGGACAGACCCGGTCGAGCTGCTCCCGTCCGCTCGCCCGGCAATCCTATCATCGGTTCCGGACGGTCCGTATTTCGTGTGCGTCGCGACGATCGAGCCCCGCAAGAACCATCTGTTACTGCTCAACGTCTGGCGCAGGCTGGCCGAGAAGCTCGGCACCGCGGCGCCGAAGCTTGTGCTGATCGGCCGCCGCGGGTGGGAAAACGAAAATGCGATCGACATGATCGAGCGCTGTGCCGCGGTGTCGGGCCATGTGATCGAGGCGTCGAACATGTCCGATCGCGAGATGCAGGCGGTGCTCGGCGGCGCGCAGGCCTTGCTGTTGCCCTCGTTTGCCGAGGGCTTCGGCATGCCGGTCAGCGAAGCACTCGCCGCCGGGCTGCCGGTGATCTGCAGCGACATCGCCGCACTGCGGGAGGTTGGCGGCGAGGCGCCCGACTATCTCGACCCGCTCGATGGTCTTGGGTGGCTGGAGGCGGTCATCGCCTATTCGCGACCGGAATCGCCGCGTCGTGCCGCGCAACTCGACCGGATGGCGCGGTGGCAGCCGGTGAGTTGGGGCCAGCACATCGACGTGGTCGAAGCGACGATCGACGCGGTCGTCGCGATGGCCTGATGGCGCAGGCCTGATCGGCCGGCGTCACCGCGCTTCAACGATCGCCGCGGCGGACGATGATCCCGAACGAGGTCGTGACATACTGACCGAGCGCGAGCTTCAGATGGTTGTCCGCCGAATAGGGGGGCACGTCGACATAGGCGTCCTGCTGCGTGTCGCCGAGATCGTATTTGATCTGCGCGACGAAATGCCCGCGCGAGACGAGATCGACCGCGAGCCGTTCGAAATCGCGACGCCGGAACAGGACAGTACCGCCGCTATCGATCGTCGCATCATTTGAGGTGAGGTTGAGTTCGGTGGTGTGTACCGCGAGCCCGCCCGGATTGAGGCACTGGACCGCGTTGCGGACGAAATCGAGACCGGCCTCGATCGATCCGAGATGCTCGTACGCGCACGACGACCAGGTGAAGTCGAACCCGCGCAGGTCGGCGGGAATCGCGTTCATGTCGGCCACGCGGAACGCGACGTTGCGATCGAAGACGTCGTTTGGACAGATCTCGGGATAGCGAAGCTGGTCGAGGCCTTCGCTATGCTGGTTGGTCAGGGTCCAGTCGCGGCTGCGGACGTCGTCGGCGGCAAGATCGGTCGCCACGATCGAGCACCCGATCGCCGCCATCGCTGCGGGCAGGGGTTCGATGCCCACACCGAAGCCCAAACCGCGCGCCCCCGCCTTGAGCATCCCGTAACGCTCGAGCGTCTGCAGGATATAGACGAATTCCCATTGCTTGCGATGGCGGTGCTTCGCCAGCTTGAGACGTTCGAGCCACTGGTCATAGGCGGGCTCGTTGAACTGCGATGCGGTGCAGGTCTGCGATACCGGATCGGCCAGCGTCGCCTTGCCGTGTGCCAGCAACCGCGAGGCGCGACGGAACACGCGTTGGCCGAAGATCGACTTGCGCGCCGCCTCGACCTGCTGCTCGAAATGCGGTTGGCGGACGGCGGCGTCGAGCAGGATCGTGAACGACTCCGCGATGGCATCGGTCTCGGTATAGAGATGCCCGAGCACCGCATATTGCATGCCGTCGACCGCATCGAAGGTGAGCCGCATGGTCCCGCCGGCCGCGACGATCTCCTTCACCGCGATCGGCCAGGTCTTGATCGTCTCCGCTGGGCGCGATCCGTCGAGCGGCAACGCGTTGACCCGAACGATCATCGAGCCAAGCGTTGCAGTCAGCCCGGTAAAGACGAGCGAGCATCGGACCGTGCTGCTCTCCAGCGACACATAGCGGGTATGAAAGACATAGGCCGGGTCTTCGGAGGGTTCGGAACCGCCAAGTCCTTGAATTCGGCTCGATCGGGGTGGCCAAAAGTCGAATGGACCCATGTCGATTTCAAGTGCTGTGGCACTAGCCGGCGAGGATGACGCACTTTGCATGATCGGGTCGTAGCGATGAAGAATGTACGCGTCACCCGTTATAAGGAGGTATGACCCAAAATTGTACGACTATACTTTGATCGGTTATGGCCTTCGTGCGGCTTGATCTTATAGTAGGGCGGTGAAGGCCCCGAAATAAGAGAGACCGATGAACAACTTATTTCGGACGGGCTTCGGCCGGTTGATGGGCGCTGCGTCCAGAGCCGGGGCCGGATCCGCGGCGCGATCGCCGGCGCGGATCGCAGGCGATGCGTCGCGCGACATCCGCGACTGGGCGGGGGCGATCGATGCCTATCGTCGTCACCTCGAGACCTTTCCCGGCGATTTCGCCATCCAGGTTCAACTCGGGCACGCGCTCAAGGAAGTGCGCGATTTCGGCGCATCGATGGAGGCGTATCACGCCGCCTACAGGCTTGATTCGCGCGATTCGGACCTGCTCGTCAACATCGGTCATCTGCACAAGATGCGCGGCCGGCAGGCGGCCGCGTGTTTCGCCTATGTCGCGGGCTATGCGCTCGACGCCAATGCCGATGCGGCGACCGAGCTTGGCGATCCGCAACTCGCCGCGGACATCGAGGCTGCACGCGACGCGTTTTCTACCGATCCGACCCGCGACCCGGTCGTCCTCGCGGTTGATGTCCAGGTATCGGATGCCGCATTGATGCCGGACCATATCGTCGGTCACGGTGATGCAATCGAGACCTCGCCGCTGTTCGACGCGCACTGGTACCGACAGCGCTATGGGGTGGGCGCGGACCTGGATGCGGCACGGCATTATACGACCGTCGGCGCCGCCGAAGGCCATGAACCGCACCGGCTGTTCGACAGCCGCTTCTATCGCTCGCAGGTGACGGGCGAACTGCCAGCGGGCGCGAACCCGCTCGATCATTTTCTCAAGGTCGGCGGTCCGAACGGGCTCGATCCACATCCGTTGTTCGCCGGCGACTGGTACCGCGAACACCATCCCGCCGCGGCCCGGACGGGCGTCATACCGATCATCCACTATCTGACGCATGCCCCGCACGAGAGCGCCGGCCCGACGCCGTTGTTCGATGCGCTACGCTACCGCGAGGCGACGCCCGACATGGCGGCGGGCGACGCGACGTTCGCGCATTATCTGGACTATGGCGACGCCGCGGGCGTGGCGCCGATCGCCGGGCTGCAAACCGGTCGGATCCTCAAAACCTTTGGCGGATCGCCGGTCGGCGGCGAAAGCGCGCTCGAACTCTACGTGCATTTCCTCGGCCGGAAGCAGGCCCTCGCCGGCGCGACCTTCGACCTGCTCGCGCCGTCGGACCTCGGCGTTCGCCCACCGCCGTTGCCCCTCGAGTCGATACGCCCTGCAGACGAACGGATCGCTGCCGCGAGCGAGGTGGTGCAACGGCTGCTCGGCGATACCGCCACCGGCGAAGGCAGGCCGTCCCCCGACCGGTACGCGCTGGCCAAGCTCGATCTGTTGCGTCGCGATCCCGACCAGCTCGATGCGGTGGTCCGCGATCTGCACGCCGCGACCGCCGCGACCGCAAGCGAGGTGGTGACGATGTTCGGCGTGTTGCCGCTGCACGACGTTGGCGATGCCGGTAGCGATGGCTTTCCGGCCGGCGGGGTGCTCGACCGCTACCGGACCGGTCAGCGCGATCTCGCACGGCGGTTCCGGCTCGATCACGACCGCGTCGGAACCGTGACCGGCGGGGTCACGATTTCGATCCTGCTGCCGATCTACCGCTCGCCGGTCGTGTATCTGGAGCGGGCGATCCTGTCCGTTCTCGCGCAGACCTATGCCAATTGGGAATTGTGCATCGTCGACGATTGTTCGCGCGAACCTGCGTTGACCGACATCGTCACGCGGTTCTGCGCGGCCGATGCGCGGATAAAATTTGTCACATCGCGGCGCAATAGCGGGATCGCGGAGGCGACCAACCGCGCGCTCGATCTCGCCACCGGTGCATATGTCGCGTTGTTCGATCATGACGACATGCTGACCGTCGATGCGCTCGAAATCGTCGTGGCGCGGATCGATGCGTCACCCGACACCGACTGGCTCTACAGCGACGAGTGCAAGATCGGGATCGACGATCAGCCCGACGAACTGCTGACCAAGCCCGACTGGAGCCCGGCGCTGCTGCTGTCGGTGATGTATACCGGGCATCTGTCGGTCTATCGATCGACGCTCGTCCGATCGGTCGGCGGTTTTCGCAGCGCGTATGATTTCTCGCAGGACTATGATCTTGCGCTCCGCATTTCGGAGACCGCGCCGACCGTTCAGCACATCCGCGACGTCCTGTATGGCTGGCGGATGATCGAGGGTCTGCTGCAAGCGGTGGCAAGCCCGAGGCGCGGCTGACCAACATCGCTGCGGTCCAGGCGGCAATGGATCGCCGTGGCTGGACCGGTCGTGCGGTCGCGTTGCCGGCATCGAATCGCCCGCGTGCGGACTATGCGACGTTCGATCAGCTCGTCTCGATCATCATCCCGTCGGACGACGCCGGGCATATCGTCCGGACGGTCATGTCGATCGTCGCATGGACCGCCTATCCCCGATACGAGATCGTGATCGTCACCAATTCGCGGACGGCGGCGCAGTGTCGCGAGTGGATGGACGGACCGCGCATCCGTTTCGCGATCTTCGATGCGCCGTATAATTTCTCTGCAAAATGCAACGCCGGTGCCGCGCTCGCGCAGGGCGATTATGTCGTATTCCACAATGACGACGTGCTGGTCATCACGCCGGACTGGATCGAGGCGCTGCTGGAGCAGCTCGTCCGCCCTGGCGTCGGCGGCGTCAGCCCCAAGCTGCTCTACGAGAATGGCCGCATTCAATATGCCGGCATGGCGGTCGGATTGCGGCAACTGACGGGAACGACGTTCCACGCCTTTCCGCGCGATACGGCAGCGCATTTCAACCTGGCGCAATCGACGCGCGACGTCGGCCTGTTGTGCGGCGCGTGCTTGGCGATGCCGACCGGGCTATTCCGGAACCTTGGCGGGTGGGATGCGCTGAACGTCGGCATCGCCCATTCCGACGTCGATCTCAGCCTGCGGCTTCGCGAGGCGGGATACCGGCTGGTCTATACGCCGCATGCCGAACTGATCCATATCGGCCATGCCTCGATCGGCGCCTCGATCGGCGCCGCGATCGGCGTCGATGCCGATCTGCCCGCGGGGTCGCGCTGGAAAAAGAGCAAAGCCGATATCTTCCTGCTCAAGCGCTTTCCGTCACTGATCGCCGACGATCCGTATTTCCCGCCAACGATGAGCGGGATCAGCTACATCGACTCGCAGGAACCCTATCGGATCCACCCCGCCACACTGCGCTACGCTGGCGACGGGCCCGACATCCTCATCGTATCGCACGACCTGACGAACAGCGGCGCCCCGCGCGTCGCGGCGGACATGGCGATCGCGCTGAAACAGTCGGGCGCATTCGTCGTCGTCACGTGCCCGACCGACGGACCGATGCGCGCCCGTCTTGCCGAGGCCGATATTCCCGTCATCATCGATGCACTTGCGCTGACCGACCATGCGAGCTTCCGTGATTTCGCGCGCAATTTCGATACCGTGATCATCAATACCGTCATCGGCTGGCGCGCCGTGAAACAGCTCGATTCGGAGACCGAAGTGCGCTGGTACATTCACGAATCCGGGCTGATCGACGAGATGGTGCGCGACACCGACGGGTTCCGCGTCGTGCTGGGATCGGCGCGTAACATCCTCGCGGTCAGTACGCGGACCGCGGCGGCGCTGCGCCGGCATGGCGTGTCCTCGCGCTTGCTCGAGACTGGGATAGCGGATCCAAAGGATTTGTATCCCGTACCGGCGCGGTCGGACGTCGTCCGGATCGGCGTGTTCGGATCGTTCGAACCACGCAAAGGCCAGGATATCGCCGCGCAGGCCTTTGCGATGCTCCCGCCCGGCACGCGCGCAAACGCCACGCTCGATTTCTTTGGCCGCGATCACGATCCCGATTTCCAGGAGAAGGTCCGGCGCACGTGGCAGCGGCAGGACGGTATCCATTTTCACGGTGAAAAGGGGCATCCGGACTATTGGTATTGCCTGGCCGATATCGACATCGTGCTGGTCCCGTCGCGGGACGATCCGCTACCGCTGGTGGCGTCCGACGCACTGGCGCTGGGCAAGACGATCGTGTGCAGCGACAGCACCGGGACGGCGGATTATATCGAGCACGAGGTGTCGGGCTTCGTCTATCCAACCGCGCGCGCGGCCGACCTGTCCGCGCTGCTGGCCCGGCTGATCGAGGATCGCACATTGCGCGAATCGGTGAGGGCGCCGGCGCGCGCGGTCTATGAGGCGATGTTCACGATGGAGGCGTTCACCGAACGGCTATCGGACCGACTCGCGCCTGTTGCCGTCGGCGTTTCGTGATCGCATCCGATGACGCGGTCGCTGCGCTGATCGCACGCGCGGATTCCGCGCGCGATCGCCGCGACTGGCTGGCAGCAGCGGATGCGTATCGCGCCGTGGTGCGCGTCCAGCCGCGCAACGCCGGACTATGGGTCCAATTGGGTCATGCACTGAAGGAATCGGGTGGCATCCAGGCCGCGGGCGACGCGTATCGCCGTGCGTTGTCGATCGACCGGTTCAGCGCCGACACGCATCTGCAGCTCGGTCATCTGCTCAAGATGCAGGATGACCGTGCCGGGGCGGTCGCGGCATATGCGCAGGCGCTGCGCCTCGATCCGACGCTGGACTCCGCGCTGGGCGAACTCGTCCATCTCGGCGCTCGCGATCTGATCCCCGCGGCGACCATCGATCGTCAGGCGATGTGGCGCCGGCTCGATGCGGTGGCGGAGGCGCTGGCGGGCGCGAACGAGGCGTTGCGGGCCTGGATCGGAACATCGGCCTATCCGATGGCCGCGTATGACCGGTTCCGATCCGACGTCGCGATGCGGCCACCGCCGCCGATCTCGGCGGTTGCCGACGACGGGGGCGTGCCGATCACGCTCGCGATCGATTGTCGGGCGACGACGGCGTCGTCGGTGCGCGTGACGTTGACCGCGTTGCTCGACCAGTCGGATCCGTCCTGGGTGGCGCGGTTGGTGGATGCGTCCGGAATCGCCGACCATCCGGTCGCCAGCATGACGGTCACCGATCCACGGATCGGGTTCGACGACGATGGTGGTTATGCGTCGCGACCCGGGCTGTTGGTCAGCATCGATGCGGGCGTCATTCTGCATCCCCATGCGCTGGCCTGGCTGCGCTATGCTGCGGCACGGTCGAGCGCGGCCGCGGTCACATGCGATCACGATCATGTCAGACGCCATTGGGCGCGCGGCCAGCGTCATGCCGATCCGATACTCTACGGTGTCGACGATTCGTCGTTGCGCGCAGCGGCACCGCCCCGTCTCGTCGCGGCGCGGAACGATATGCTCCGAATGCAGCGCGACGGCGACACGCTATCGGGGGCTGGCTTACGGGCCGCGATGATCGATGCCGCGCGAGCGGCTGCATCGCCGGTCGCGCATGTTCCGCGGATCCTCGCATCGCTGTACGACGACGCAGTGGAGAGACCGGCCGCGACGGAGCTACGCGGGGCAGCGTCACCGATCGATGCCGCGGCACCTCAGATCGCAGCGCGGCGATCGCGCATCGCCATCGTCATACCTACCCGCGATGAAGCGGCGATGCTGACCGAGGCGGTCGACAGTCTCCTCGCGGTGGCAGACCAGCCCGACCGGATCAGCGTGATCATTGTCGACAACCGGAGCCGGGAGCCCGCGACGCACGCTTTGCTCGACGACTACGCCACGCGATCCGGTCATGCGGTCGTCGTCATGGACGAGCCGTTCAACTGGTCGCGCGCCAACATGCTCGGGATCGCCACCGCGCGGGCGGCGGACTGCGACCTTTTGCTGTTCGCGAACAACGACGTCGTGATGCTGACGCAAGGGTGGGACAGCGAGCTCGACCGGCTGTTGTCCGATCCGGCGACGGGCATCGTCGGCGCGCGTCTTCTGTATCCCGACATGACCGTCCAACACGCCGGCATCGTGCTCGGTGCCGGCGAAGGCCTGCCGCTGCACGAGGGGCGTCATGCCGCGTTCGACGATCCAGGGCCCGGCGGGCGCTACGTGACGCAGCATGATGCGGCGGCGGTGACTGGTGCTTTCCTCGCGATGCGGCGCGGCGTCCTGACGGAGATCGGCGGGTTCGACGGCGCGCGGCTGCCGATCGCCTATAACGACATCGACGTCTGCCTGCGCGCGCGCGCGGCGGGATACCGGGTGCGCTATTGCCCGCAGATCGAGCTGATCCACCATGAGTCGAAGACCCGCGGCCGGACCCGGACCGAGGACGAGGTGGCGTGGGACGATGCCGAACTTGGCGATCTCCATGCCGTCTGGGGCGACGCGCTGACGCTCGATCCTGGGATCAACCCGCAATGGGCGCTTGGTGGCGCGCCGTTCGACGGCCTGCGTGAGCCGGGGTTGAGCGAGATCCTCGCGTTCATCGACCGGTCCGCACGCGTCGATCCCTGGCGCGTGACGAAGGCGGGCGTGTGATGCCGCGCGACCCGTGGGACCGAAACGCGCGGCGGGCCGTTACACTGGCGTAATGGCCAAACCGGATTCCACCCCACCGCAGGACGACGTCGACGACCTCAAGGCCGCCGATGCGCAGGATCTGCACCGCGCGGTCCGCGAGGAGGGGCAGGACGAGCTCGACCGGCCAGTCTCGTCGCTGTTCTTTTCCGGCCTCGCGGCGGGCATGGCGATCGCGAGCTCGCTGATCGCCGAGGGCGCGCTCCACGCGGCGCTGCCCGATACGCCGTGGCGGTCGATCGTCGTGTCGCTCGGCTATCCGATCGGCTTCCTCATGGTCATCCTCGGTAGGATGCAGTTGTTCACCGAAAGCACGATCACCGCGATGTTGCCACTGGTGACGCGACCGTCGGGCTGGGCGTTGCGACGCACGCTGCGGCTCTGGACGATCGTGCTCGGTGCCAATCTGCTCGGTACCGCGCTGGCGGGCGGGATGATTGCGGCAGGTCTGCTTGGCGGTGGCGAACTGCGGGCTGCGATGATCGAGGTCTCGGTGGCGATCACCGAGCTGTCGGCGGGGGCGACGTTCGTCAACGCGATCCCCGCCGGGTTCATGATCGCGATCCTCGCCTGGTCGCTGCCCAATGCGCGCGAACAGTCGTTCCTGGTGATCCTGGCGGTTACCTATGTCGTCGCGATCGGCGGGTTCAGCCATTCGATCGTCGGCTCGGTGGAGGCGTGGCTGCTGCTGTTCGCGGGCAAGACCGGCGTCGTGCAGACGCTCTTCGAACTGATGCTGCCGGCGATCCTGGGCAACCTGTTGGGCGGTGCGGGGTTGTTCGCGCTGTTGGCGCATGCGCAGGTGCGCGGTGAGATGAACGGGCGGGACGAGAGCTGATGGGTGAGATCGAACGTGCCGCGAAGACTGTCGAGGCGGCGGATCGCGGCGTCACGCTGAAGGCCGCCGAGCAGCGCGACCGGCCGGCGGTCAAGGCGGTTGGGTTCCTGGCCGAGATCGGCGACCAGCCACAGCTTGTCGCGACCTCGATCGGCACCGCGGTGATCGGCCTGATCGCCCGCCGCCCCGACATGATCCGTGGCGGCGTCCGGATGCTCGCGGCGCACGCGGCGGCGACCTTCGTCAAATCCGCGATCAAGAGTTCGGTCGACCGCACCCGCCCCGAAAAGGCGATCGAGGACGGCAAGGCGACGTTCGAACCGGGCGACAGCGACGATCACGACCAGACCTCGTTCCCGTCGGGGCATACCGCGGGCGCGGTCGCGGTCGCGCGCGCAGTATCGCGCGACATCGATGGGGCAGGGGCGCCCGCCGCGATCATCACCGGCATGGTCGCCGCGGCGCAACCGATCAACGGCAAGCATTATCTGTCCGACCTCGTCGTCGGTGCAGCGGTCGGCTGGATCGCGGAGGCGCTCGTCAGCGCGGTGTTCGACCGCGTCGCGCCCGTCGTCGAGGGTCAGGTCGCCGGCATCGCCGAGCGCGCCTGAGCCTCTTAGCCGACCCGCATGCGGGCGCGCATCATGGCGGCGATCTCGTCGTCGGTGGCGACGTGATCCTCGATCACGCAGCGTAGATCGAGTCCCGAAAACCCGTGATCGGACGGTACTGCGGCCTGCGCGACGACCAGTCCGTCGCGTGCCTCGATCCGTGGTGCGCCGCCGGCTTTCACATAGGGGTGCGGCGCGTGATAGGCGTACGCTCCGGTGCTGGCGACGACGCGGCCCTGTGGATCGACGATGCTGACCACCGCGCCCGAGCTCGATTTGCGGATCACGTCCATGATCGTCGCGGCCTGCCCCTCGAAATCATATTCCAGATAGCACACGCCGATCGTCGCGTCGTCGAAGCGGACCGGCGCGACATAGACCAGCACCTTGCGGCGATCCGACCAGGGGTTTTCCCAGACATCGTCGGTCGACCATTCCTGCGATAGATCGGCCACTAGCGCGCGTTCGAACTGCGAATAGCCCCTGAAATTGACGCCGCGGACCGATGCATTGTCATGCGCGCAGACCGCCACCGCGCCGGTCGCATCGACCACGAACGCGTTGAGGAAATAGGGCGAGCAGCGGAGCAGCGCGCGCAGCCGTTCGAGCGCCTTGGCCTCGACCTTGGGCGAATCGGAGCGGAACAGGATCGCCTCGCCGATCGAATGATCCGAGGCGAGCATGCGGATGTCGATCGAGCGATCGTACAGCGTGCGGCACAGCGTGTCGGCGATCGACTGCGCCAGTTCGACCAGCCGCCCGCCCTCGACGTCGCGGACCAGTTGCTCGGCGATCGCCGCGCCCTGTTGCAGGCGCCCGAGAATCTGCTCGCGGAATGAGGCGGATGAGGTGCGCGCCTGATCAGCCAGCGCCTTCACTTCCTGCGCGACGACCGCGAACCCACGCCCGGCATCGCCCGACCGTGCGGCCTCGATCGTCGCGTTGAGGGCCAGCAGGTTGGTCCGCCCCGCGATCGCCTCCGACTGCCGCGCATGCGCCGACACCTCCTCGCCCAGCGAAGCAACTAATGATCGTATGCGGCGGGGCATAAGCAGTATCCGAAGAAGCGAGGCGCCTCCGTTAGCCGGAAATGGTTAATCCAAGATAGTCGCGAAACGGCTATAATTTGATAAAAGGCATTGATTACGTAGGGGAATATCGTCCGTTGCGCTGTGAAGAGGACAGCGCCGCGCCGGCGGTCGATGACGCTGAACAGCAAAAGCCCCGCCCGATCGCTCGGGCGAGGCTTTATGGATCCTGTAATCCTTCCCTATGCGGGGAAGGACCGTGATGGTCAGGCGACGGCAGCCTTCAGCGCGTCGACCAGATCGGTCTTTTCCCAGGTGAACATGTCACCCTCGGGCTCGCGACCGAAATGACCATACGCCGCGGTCTTCTTGTAGATCGGCGCGTTGAGCTTGAGGTGCTCGCGGATGCCCTTCGGCGTCAGGCGAACGAGCTTCGGCAGCACCGCCTCGAGCTTGGCTTCCTCGACGGTGCCGGTGCCATGCGTGTCGACATACACCGACAGCGGCTCGGCGATGCCGATCGCATAGCTCAGCTGGATCGTGCAGCGACGCGCGAGACCGGCAGCAACCACGTTCTTCGCCAGATAGCGTGCGACATACGCAGCCGAGCGATCGACCTTCGTCGGATCCTTGCCCGAGAACGCGCCGCCGCCATGCGGGGCAGCGCCGCCGTAGGTGTCGACGATGATCTTGCGCCCGGTCACACCGGCGTCGCCATCGGGGCCACCGATCTCGAACTGGCCGGTCGGGTTGATGTAGATCGCGGTGTCGTCGGTGATGAAGCCGTCGGGCAGGACGTCCTTGAACACGCCCATGACGTAATCGCGCAGAACCGCGTACTTGGCGGGATCGGCGTTGTCGCCCTTCTCGCAATAGCCCGGTGCGTGCTGCGTCGAGACGACGAGGGCGGTCGCGCCAACCGGCACTTCGTTCTCGTACGACAACGTGACCTGGCTCTTGGCGTCGGGCTCGAGGAACGGCGCGGCGCCCGAGTGGCGGTCTTCGGCCATCCTGGCGAGGATCTTGTGGCTGTAATACAGCGTGGCGGGCATCAGGCCGGGGGTCTCGTCGGTCGCGTAGCCGAACATGATACCCTGGTCGCCGGCGCCCTCGTCCTTGTTGCCGCTCTCGTCGACGCCCATCGCGATGTGCGCGGACTGGCCGTGGAGGTTGTTCTCGAAGCGGAACGTCTCCCAGTGGAAGCCGGTCTGCGCGTAGCCGATTTCCTTGACGGTGTTACGCACCGCAGCCTCGATCTCTTCCAGGACGCCGTCGGCCCACTGGTCGTTCTCGTAGATGCCCTTGCCGCGGATTTCACCGGCGAGGACGACGAGCTGCGTGGTCGTCAGCGTCTCGCAGGCGATGCGCGCCTGCGGGTCCTTGGCGAGGAACAGGTCGACGATCGTGTCGCTGATCTGGTCGGCGACCTTGTCGGGATGGCCTTCGGAGACCGATTCGGAGGTGAAGAGAAAGGACTTGCGCATGAAACCTCTTCGCAAAGGCTCGCCCAGGACAGTCCGGGGAGCGACATATAAGGAAAGCTTTATATGTCCTTCTAGCGTTGGCGACGGCGCAGGGCAACCGCGCTTGCTCGCGAGCGGCTAATCGCCGCGGCAACGAGCATCAGTGCAGCGACGATCGCCGCCATCGCATTGCCGACGCGTGAGAAGAGTGTCGGGGGAGTGCGGATGGCATCGGCTGCTCAATCGCGCCAGCGGTCTCGTGCGGTACCGTCGCGACGAGGCGGCCATCGGCGGCGATGATCGCGGAGATGCCGGTCGGGGTGGCGCGGAGGATCGGCAACCCTTCCTCAATCGCGCGCATCCGGGCCTGGGCGAGGTGCTGCGGTGGACCCCATTTGCCGAACCACGCATCGTTTGAAGGATTGAACAGGATACGGGGGCGGTGCGCGCGATCGACGACCTCACCCGAGAAGATGATCTCGTAACAGATCTGCATCCCGATCGAGCCGAAGCCGGGCAGCGTCAGGTTCGCGGGGCCCTTGCCGGAGGTGAAGTCGATATCGCCGGGCACGAGCCGCGCGAGGCCTAGCGGCTTCAGCAGCCACGGCATCGGGAGATACTCGCCATAGGGCACGAGGTGCGCCTTGTCGTACCGCCCCCGCAGCCGCGCCTGTGCATCGAGCGCGAACACCGAATTGGCCGCGCCGGAGATCTGGTCCTTGGCGTTGAACTCAAGCGCGGTGCCGCCGATCAGCAGGATGTCCTCGGGCCCCAGCAGCCGCGCCATCCGGCGGCGGAGGTAGAGCGGGCTCGACCAGCCATAGGCGTAGAACGGGTAGCCATCTTCGACGTAATCCCGGACGACGCCCTCGGGCCAGACGACGAGACGCGGGGTGGTGCCGCCTTGGCCAGACAGCTTTTCGAGCGCGGTAAGGACGCGCTCGCCATCGGTCTCGCTGCGGTCTTCCTGGCCGATATCCGGCTGGACGACACGGACCAGAGGCGTGCCAGGCGCTGGCGGCGGGGCATTGGTCCACAGCGCGGATAATCCGGCAAGACTTAACGCGGGGATGGCGACCGCCGGCAGGGTCCAACGGCGTGAGGCCAGCATCAGCAGCGCACCCGCTGCAACTATCGTGACTCCCGACAAGGCGTAGGTGCCGATCCAGGCCGATAGCCGCGCGACGCCTATTGCTGGCAACCAGACGACGCTGAGCGGATCCCAGGCATAGCCAGTGAACAGAGTCGCACGCAGCCATTCGGTCGCGATCCAGGCGGCGGCGAAGACCAGTACAAACGTCGGGTCGGGGAGCCGGGGCGCCGTGCGGCCCGCCAGGCGACCCCGCCTGCTAGCATCGGGAACACCGCCAGATACAGCGCCAGCCCGACCGCCGCGAAATAGCCGAGCACCGGCGGCATCGCGTCCTGGAAGTCGAACGCATGCTGGAACCAGTTGTTGTTCACGGTGAAATGCCCGACCCCGAACACCCATCCGCGCCAGAGTGCGCGACGCAGGGTGGGGGCGTCGTGGACGAGCTTCATCCACAGCGCGAACGCGACGAGCGTCAGCGGCCAGAGATCGAGCGGGGCGAACCCGGTCGCGGCGAGCGCGCCAAGGACGAGGCAGGCGAGGGCGGGGTAGCGGGTCACGCTGGCGCTATGGCGTGGCGGAGGGGGTGGGGCAATGTTTTCGGTTTGGTGGGGTGGGGCATGAAGAGCAGCTCCCCGCCACCTAGCACCACCCCGGCGAAGGCCGGGGCCCAATTGGAAAGGCCGCAGTAACGAAGCGCGGTTCCCCGTTAGCTACGTCCCCCAATTGGGCCCCGGCGTTCGCCGGGGTGGAGTAATGAGGGGGAAAGGCACCCGCACCAAATCTTGTTCTCCCGCGAAGGCGGGAGCCCAGACTGGACTCCCGCCTTCGCGGGAGAACAAGGACGGGCGGGCACACATCCGTGGAAATCCCACGCAATCCCCCGGGTCGACGAACCGGATCCCCCGCCCTATCCTCCCGGCATGACCCTACGCCCCTTCCACCTCGCCTTCCCGGTCCACGACCTCGCCGCCGCCCGCAATTTCTACGGCGCAACGCTCGGCTGCCCCGAAGGCCGCTCCAGCGATCACTGGATCGACTTCGACCTGTTCGGCCACCAGATCGTCGCGCATCTCGACCCCACCGCCAAACCCGTCGCGGTCGAGAACGCGGTCGATGGCCACGCCGTCCCGGTGCCCCATTTCGGCGTCGTCCTGACGATGGACGACTGGACCACGCTCTCCGAACGCGTCACCGCCGCCGGCGTCCAGTTCGGGATCGCGCCCTACATCCGCTTCAAGGGCCAGCCCGGCGAACAGGCGACGATGTTCTTTCTCGATCCCAGCGGCAACGCACTCGAGTTCAAGGCGTTCGCCAACGACGACATGATTTTCGCGACCTAAGGACTATATTATGGCCAACCCCATCACCGTCGACGTCCCCCACCAGCTCGGCAAGGCGGCGGTCCGCGCGCGTCTGGATGGCGGGATCGACAAGATCAGCGCCAGCATTCCGGGCGGGTCGGTGACCGATCATCGCTGGGACGGCGACACGTTGCACTTCACCGTCCAGGCCATGGGTCAGACGATCGCCAGCGCGGTCACGGTGTTCGAGACAAACGTCCACGCGGTCGTCGACCTGCCCGGTATTCTCGGCCTGTTCGCGACCAAGATTCAGGAAATGATCCGCAAGGAAGCGCCGAAACTCCTGCGCTGATCTCAGTTGGAGATTTCAGGCCGGCGCGCGCCGATACAGATCGAACGCCGCCTTGGCGCCGACGATGGCCCGCTCGACCCAGGCGTCGTCGGCGGGCTCGTCGTCAATCGCGGCAAGCAAGGCGCGCCATTCGCCGGACAGATGCTTCGAACCGAGATACGCCGACGGCATCCCCTCGGGCACCGACCGCGACAACATGATGCCGCCGAGCCGCGAGCCCTCGACCACGTACATCGCGCCCCAGCCGGCCGCCTCGCTCGGCACCACATCGAACGCCATTGGTGCGGGCATATCTTCGCCCAGCGCGGCGAGATCCTCGGCCAGCGCCGTCTCCCTCGACCGGACCGCACCCAGTCCCGGGATCGCGGCAAGCCAAGCCTCGACCGCCGGCAATGCTTTGGCGTGCGCGATCAGGAACGCGCGGTAATCGTCCGCATTGCTCAGGTCATAGCGTCCAAACCCGGCATCAACCGCGTCGTGATCGCTCGCCGTCGCTGCCCGCAGCCGAGCGACGGTCGAAAGCGTCTCGGTCAACAGCAGCGTCCTCCGCCCTTGCTCCCGTACCGCGCTTCCTGCCGATCACGGAAGAACGCGCGCTCGTCCATCGGCGCGTGGTCCGGATGCTGCTCGGCCATATGCTGGCAATACGCCGTGTAGGACGGCACGCCGACCATCAGTAGCGCCGTCTCGCGCGCCTTCGCAAAGATCGCCCGGATCATTCCGCGGCCACCAGTTGCGGCGGGACTTCGGTGACGGTTGGCCGGTCGATCTTCAGCGCCGCCACACAGGTACGGATGCCAAAGAAGACGATCGACAGCACCACTGCGAGGAACAGTGCGCACAGCCCGGCGTCGATCCGGTCGTTGAGCACGATCCGCTGCATCTCCGCCATCGTCTTGGCGGGCGTGAGCAGCTCGCCCCGCGCCGCCGCATCCGCGAACTTCGACGCATGCGCAAGGAAGCCGACCTTCGGATCGCTCGCGAACAGCTTCATCAGCCCGGCGGTGATCGTGCACAGGCACAGCCACGCTGCAGGCAGGATCGTCACCCACGCATAACGCTGGCGCTTCATCCGGAACAGCACGACGGTGGCCAGCACCAACGCGACCGCTGCCAGCATCTGGTTCGAGATTCCGAACAGCGGCCACAGTGTATTTACGCCGCCCAATGGATCGGTGACGCCCTGATACAGGAAGAACCCCCACGCGATCACGCATAACGCGGTCGCGATCAGCCCCGGCACGATCGCCGAGGCGTTACGGAACGACGGCACCGCGAGCCCGATCAAATCCTGCAGCATGAACCGCCCGGCGCGCGTGCCGGCATCGACCGCGGTGAGGATGAACAGCGCCTCGAACAGGATCGCGAAGTGATACCAGAACGCCTTCATCGCCTGCCCGCCGACGAGGTGGCTGAAGATTTCCGACATCGCCACCGCCAGCGTCGGCGCGCCGCCCGTGCGGCTGACGATCGTGGTCTCGCCGACGTCCTTCGCGGTCTGCGCCAGGAGCTCCGGCGTGATCGGAAAGCCCATCGCGGTCACTGCGGTCGCGGCGGAGGCGAAGTCGGTACCGACCACCGCCGCCGGGCTGTTCATCGCGAAATAGACGCCGGGATCGAGGATCGACGCGCCGACCAGCGCCATGATCGCGACGAAGCTCTCCATCAGCATCGCGCCGTACCCGATGAACTGCGCGTCGCCCTCGCTGGCGATCAGCTTCGGCGTGGTGCCGCTGGCGATCAGCGCGTGGAAGCCCGACACTGCGCCGCACGCGATCGTGATGAACAGGAACGGGAAGAGTCCGCCCGACCAAACCGGGCCGGAGCCGTCGATGAACGGGGTGAGTGCCGGCATCCTAAGCGGCGGCGCGACGACGGCGATGCCGATCGCGAGCGCGACGATCGCGCCGATCTTGAGGAAGGTCGAGAGGTAGTCGCGGGGTGCCAGCAGCAGCCACACCGGCAGCACGGAGGCGACCGCGCCATAGCCGACCATCAGCACGCAGAGCTGCACCGGGGTCAGCGTGAACAGCGGCGCGAGCGTCGGCGAGGCGGCAACGGTGCCGCCATAGACGATCGCGGCGAGCAGCCCGATGACGCCGAGAACGGAGACTTCGCCGACCTTTCCGGGTCGGATCCAGCGCGTGTAGATGCCCATCAGGAAGGCGAGCGGGATCGTCGCGGCGACGGTGAACAGCCCCCACGGGCTGCCCGCGAGCGCGCGGACGACGATCAGCGCGAGCACGGCGAGGATGATGACCATGATCGCGAACGCGCCGATCAGCGCGATCACGCCGGGAATCGCGCCCATCTCCATGCGGATCAGCTCGCCGAGCGACCGCCCGTCGCGGCGCATCGAGATGAACAGGATCATGAAATCCTGCACCGCACCCGCGAGCACGACGCCGGCGAGGATCCAGAGCGTGCCGGGGAGGTAGCCCATCTGTGCGGCGAGCACCGGGCCGACGAGCGGACCGGCCCCGGCGATGGCGGCGAAATGGTGGCCGAACAGGACGTTGCGGTCGGTCGCGACGTAGTCGAGCCCGTCGGCGCGGCGCAGCGCCGGGGTTTGCCGCGACGGATCGAGCTGCATGACGTGCCGCGCAATGTAGCGAGCGTAGAACCGGTACGCGATCAGCTGGACCGAGACGGCGGCGGTGACGATCCACAACGCGTTGACATGCTCGCCGCGCTCGAATGCGACGACCGCTAGCGCGCTGGCTCCGAGTAGGGCGAGTGCGCCCCAACCGATCTTCTCGCGTAATGTCATGTGCGCGCCTCCCGTGCGGTCCTTACCGGCGACATCGCGTATTCGGGAAGCGAGCGCTAGCCTAGATTAGTTCGCACACCAGCCTCACAGCCCGACCCTGGCGGAGGCCGGGGCCACCGTTCCGCACACCCCGCGGACCGCGAGCCCGGCATGACCGGGAAGGGGTGGCGTTCGTTGGTGCTCCAGCTTGAATGTAGTGCTGGTGCGAGGCGGGATGCGGTCGACACCAGGGCCGTCCCCCGCGGATGCGGGGCCCAGCTAAGTACCGTAGCGCTCGGTACCCTGGACCCCGCCTTCGCGGGGGAACAGTTGGGGCGGGGTCCACTTTCTCAATCAAAGGGCTGCATCTGCATGGCAGCGACCGGCAAGCCGAGCGCGTCGCCAGTGCAAGCCCTCAAACTCAAACCTGCGAGTGATGTCCCTTCAGCTCGTCCCCCACGATCCGCACCACATGCAGCACATTCGTCGACCCAGGCGTCCGGAACGGCACGCCCGCCAGCACGATGACCCGGTCACCAGCCTTGGCCATCCCGTGCCGCAGCGCCATCCGCTTCGACTTGGCCACCATGTCCTCGAACGACTCGACATCGCGCGTGTGCACCGCATGCGTGCCCCACAGCAGCCCGAGCCGCCGCGCAGTCTCCTGGCTCGGCGTCAGCACCAGCAGCGGCACCGAAGGCCGCTCGCGCGCGATCCGGCGGGCGGTCGAGCCCGACGTCGTGAAGCAGATGATCGCCACCGCCGACACCGTCGCCGCAATGTTCTTCGCCGCCTCGGCCAGCGCATCCGCGGTCGTCGGATCGGGCTTCATCACCGTGAAGTGCATGCGGTCACCATGCTCGGGATCGGCCTCGACCGAGACGCCGATCGCATCCATCATCGCCACCGATTCGACCGGCCACGCACCCGCCGCGCTCTCGGCCGACAGCATGATCGCGTCCGCACCGTCATACACCGCGGTCGCGACGTCGGACACTTCCGCGCGCGTCGGCGACGGCGAGGTGATCATCGATTCGAGCATCTGCGTCGCCACAACGACCGGGCGGCCCATCCGGCGCGAGACCTCGACGATGCGCTTCTGCAGCGGCGGGACCTGCTGCGGCGGCAGTTCGACGCCGAGATCGCCGCGCGCCACCATCACGCCATCACACGCCTCGACGATCTCCTCCAGCCGCTCGATCGCCGCCGGCTTCTCGATCTTCGCCATCAGCGCAGCCTTGCCGCCGATCAACTTCCGCGCTTCCCAAAGATCCTCGGGGCGCTGGACGAACGACAGCGCGATCCAGTCGACCCCCTGGTCGACCGCGAAATCGAGGTCGCTGCGATCCTTCTCGGTCAGCGCGGCCATCGGCAGCACCACGTCGGGGACGTTCAGCCCCTTGCTGTTCGACAGTGCACCGCCGACCTCAACCCGCGTCGCGATCTGGCGTGGGCTGTGCGACACGACGCGCAACACGAGCTTGCCGTCGTCGAGCAGCAGGCGCGCGCCCGGCTCGATCGCCGCAAAGATCTCGTCGTGCGGCAGTTCGACGCGCGTCGCATCGCCCGGCGTCGGGTCGCGATCGAGCACGAAGGTCGCGCCGGTTTCGAGCACGGTCCGTCCGCCGTCGAACTTGCCGACGCGCAATTTTGGCCCTTGGAGATCGGCGAGGATCGTCGAAGGCCGACCATATTCCTTTTCCAGCGTGCGAATCGCCTGGATCACGGCGATCTTCGACTGCTGGTCGCCGTGGCTCATGTTGATGCGGAAGGCGTCGGCGCCGGTGCGGAACAGCGTTGCGATCATCTCTGGCGTGCTGCTGGCAGGGCCGAGCGTCGCGAGAATGCGGACTTTCCGCGAACGGGGGGCGATGGCCATGGTCATGCGGTGCGTCTTCCTCGGCGTTTCCTGGGGGAGGTCTTTGCCGCGACGGGCCTTAAACCCTATCTCCGTACGATCAACCACGGAGCATACGAATGAATCCCGATCGCCTCGATACTTTGGACGATGCCGTAGCGGCGAAAGCCTTCCGCCGCCTGATTCGCCACCTTCGCCACCGCGAGGACGCGCAGAATGTCGACCTGATGGGGCTCGCCGGTTTCTGCCGCAACTGCCTGTCGGACTGGGTCGAGGAAGCGGGCGGCCTGTCGAAGGACGAAGCGCGCGAGACGGTGTACGGAATGCCCTATGCGGAATGGAAGGCGCACCATCAGGGCGATGCGACTTCCGAGCAGCTCGAACGGATGAAGGCGAGCGTCGCGAAGAACGCGCCGTTCGATTCAGGCGATTGAGCCAAGCACGGTAAACGCCTAGACGCCGTCTCGCACCAGCAGCGGCATGATTCACGACGTCGTGAGACGGCGGTCACCGGTGCGGGCTTGTATCTCGATTGGCTTTAGGCCGGCGCGCGGCGCTGGCGAGTGGGGAATTTTCGATGTCTGACGAACGGCAACACGGCATGGGCGGCGGCGCGGTCGCAGCGGACGAACTGCGCCTGCTGATCGAGCGCGCCGAGCGTCTCGAAGAAGAGAAGAAGGGTATCTCGGACGATATCAAGGACGTGATGGCCGAGGCCAAGGGCCGCGGCTACGACCCCAAGGCGATCCGCAAGATCCTGTCGATCCGGAAGAAGAAGAAGGAAGAATATCAGGAGGAGGAAGCGATCCTCGAAGTGTATCTCCAGGCGTTGGGGATGATCTGAGGATCGTCTGATTGAGCCGTCATCCCAGCGAAAGCTGGGATATTCCGCGGCGAGGAGCGTTTCCTAGTCACGCAGCGCTGGTTGTTTGACCGGCCGCGTTCCTCCTCGCCGCAGGAGATCCCAGCTTTCGCTGGGATGACGGGCTAAATTGGGATGACGGTTTAGGCTGGGGGTTGGGCTGGCGTGACCGCCTCAGTGCAGCTGGTCGTAAAGATCCAGCCACTCCGGATTGATCGTCGCGATCAATTCGTCCTTCCACGACCGTTTCCAAGCCTTCAGCATCTTCTCCCGAGCGATCGCGTCCTGGATCGTTCCATGCTGCTCGGCGAACACCAGAATCTTCAAACCATACCGCCGGCAATAGGCCGACCCGGTATCGATCCGATGTTGGTGAACGCGCGAAGCCAGATACGCGGTGACACCGATGTACAGCATGCCAAACGGCTTGTTCGCCATCATGTAGACCCAACCGCCATGCACCATGTCGAGCCTCCAGCCCCCTTCGTCATCCCAGCGAAAGCTGGGATCTCCTGCGGCGAGGAGGAACGCGCCCGCCTAACAGCCCGTATTGTGTGGGACGGGCGCACTCCTCGCCGCGGAATATCCCAGCTTTCGCTGGGACGACGGGGAGTCAATCTAATGACGCGCGAGCGAGACCTTATGCCGCTTCCGCCGGCAACGTCGTCCACCCCAGCCCGGGTATCGTGATCGAGCGTTTACCGGCCAGATCAGTCCGGCACACGATCAACTCCCGGCTCTCGATATAGCCGATCAGGCGCTTCACTCGTCCAATCGAGCTGGTGCCGTACGTCGCCGCGATCCGCGCGTCCGACGGGCAGGGTTCGCCCTCGCGCGCAGCCCGCGCCACCAGCAGGAACGCCCCCAGCATGTCGTCGGGCAGTCCGCTCGCCACGTCGAGCGCCGCGGTCCACGCCTCGTCGGTCATGTCGAATATCCCCGCACGCGCGCAACTCAGACGCCGCACGAAACCCGGCAAATCGAGCGGCGGCTTGGCAAGTCCACCCATCCGGCAGCGCACCTGGAAATCCTGGAACAGCACCGATGGCGGCCGCAACGTCGACTCCGGATCCTCGACGATCGCGCGGAAGACGTCGGCGTAGACCGCCTCGACCTCGTCGTCGGTCTTCTCGGGGGCGGCGGTGCGGCGGTGCGCGGCTCGGGCGGGCGGGCGATGCCGTCGAGCAGTTCCTCCGCCGGCACGCGACGCGGTCGCGAATCGAACATCAGGCCGAGTTCGGGGGCGTCGACCACTGCCTCAGACAGCAAATCCTGCAAGTCCATCGGCGCAGCGCTCGGCAACGGCGTCAGCTTGGGGCTGCCGCTACGCGCGGATGTGGCCACATCGCCGATCTTCACCGTGATCGGTCGCCGCGACACCGCCGGCCCAAGCGCCATGAACGTACCGCGTTGGAGATCGCGAATCGCCTCGGCCTGGCGCCGCTCCATCCCGAGCAGATCCGCTGCACGCGCCATGTCGATGTCGAGGAAGGTGCGCCCCATCAGGAAGTTCGACGCTTCCGCCGCGACGTTCTTCGCGAGCTTCGCCAGCCGCTGCGTCGCGATTACGCCAGCGAGCCCGCGCTTACGGCCGCGACACATCAGGTTGGTCATCGCCGCCAGTGACGCCCGACGAACCTCTTCCGACACCTCGCCACCAGTCACCGGCGCGAACATCTGCGCCTCGTCGACCACAACCAGCACCGGATACCAATGCTCGCGCGGCGCATCGAACAGCGCGGACAGGAACGACGCCGCGCACCGCATCTGGCCCTCGACTTCCAGCCCCTCCAGGCTGAGCACCGCGGACGTCCGATGTTCGCGCAACCGCGTCGCGATCCGTGAGATCTCGCGTTCGCTATAGTCGCCGGCTTCGATCACGACATGACCGTGCGGCCCCGCGAGCGTTACGAAATCACCCTCTGGATCGATCACGATCTGCTGGACATGCCCCGCCGATCGCTCGAGCAGGCGGCGCAGCAGATGCGATTTTCCCGAGCCCGAATTGCCCTGCACCAACAGGCGGGTGGCGAGTAGTTCCTCCAGGTCGACGCCGACGGCAGTACCATTGCCGTCGGTGCCCATATTCACGCTAACCGTCATGCCGCGCGTTTGGCAGGTGCGGGCGTATGGGAGCAAGGAGTCTTTGCGGCTTCCGTCGCAAGCGGGGCTTTGCGCGCTGGCATAATCCGCATTCCGGGCTAGGCCTTTGAGGATGGCCACACACTCCCCGCTCGCCGATCTCTCGCAACGTCTTCTCGGCAAGGCGCCGGGCGAGCTCGACGACGAGGAGCGCCGCGTCCTTGCGGGGATCGAGGCGGGCACGGTCGTCAGCCGCGACGCCGGCGACGTCTCCGACGAACGCTCGAGCTATGGCGAGCGGCTGGCGGACAAGGTCGCGGCGGTTGGCGGGTCGTGGGGCTTCATCATCGTCTTCGCGGTCATCCTGTTCGGCTGGATGATCCTCAATTCGGACATCCTCGGCCATTTCGGGATGGCGTTCGATCCGTATCCCTACATCTTCCTCAACCTGATGCTGTCGACCGTGGCCGCGATCCAGGCGCCCGTCATCATGATGAGCCAGAACCGGCAATCGGCGAAGGATCGCTTGGCCGCGAGCCTCGACTACGAGACCAATCTGCGCGCCGAACTCGATATCTTGCGCGTGCATCACAAGATCGATCATCTGGTGCTCGCGCGGCTCGATGCGATCGAGCAGAAGATCGACGCTCTGGCGAAAACGGCCTCACCGTCCTAAAGCCACCCCATCAGGCTATTAGAGGCACCGATGGCAGGCCATTCCAAATACAAGAATATCATGTACCGCAAGGGCGCGCAGGACAAGAAGCGCTCGTCGGCGTTCAGCAAGCTCAGCCGAGAGATCACGGTCGCGGCCAAGATGGGCCTGCCCGACGTCGACATGAACCCGCGCCTGCGCGCGGCGGTCAATGCGGCCAAGGCGGCGTCGCTGCCCAAGGAGAACATCCAGCGCTCGATCGACAAGGCGAGCCGCGGAGACGCCGAGAATTACGAGGAGATCCGCTACGAGGGTTTTGGCCCCGGCGGCGTGTCGCTGATCATCGAAGCGCTGACCGACAACCGCAATCGCACCGCGACCAACGTGCGCGTCGCGGTCGGCAAGAACGGCGGCAACCTTGGCGCGGGCGGTTCTGTGAGCCACGCGTTCGACCGCGTCGGGCTGATCTCGTATCCGGCGAGCGCGGGCGATGCCGACACGGTGTTCGAAGCGGCGCTCGAAGCGGGCGCCGAGGACGTCACGTCGAGCGAGGACGGCCATGAGGTCTGGACAGCGCAGGGCGACCTGCACGAGGTGGCCAAGGCGTTGGAAGCCAAGCTCGGCGAGGCCGAAGGCGCAAAGCTCGCCTGGCGTCCGCAGGTGATGGTCGCAGTCGGTGCGGACGATGCGGCGACTTTGTTCAAGCTGATCGACGCGCTCGACGACGACGACGACGTGCAGACCGTCTGGGGCAATTACGAAATCTCCGACGAGATCATGGAGTCGCTGGGTTGAGATGAAGACTGGTTCACGCGAAGGCGCAAAGGCGCGAAGAGCTTCGCGTGGTCTAGTGATCCGCGAAGGCGGAATGTCTGTTCGGTGGTCAAGATCACTGATGAGGGTGCCGCTGACGCGGCACACCTTTCGAGTATGCGACACCTTCGCGCCTTTGCCCCTTCGCGTGAATCAATTTTCATGATCATCCTGGGACTAGACCCCGGCCTCGGTACCACCGGCTGGGGCGTCATCCGCGCCGATGGCAACCGCCTGAGCCATATCGCCAACGGCCAGATCAAGACCGATCCGTCGATGGCGCTCCCCCGCCGCCTGACTGCGCTGTACAATGCGCTGATCGACGTCATCCGCACCGAACGCCCCGACGGCGCCGCGGTGGAGGAGGTGCTTGGCAACACCAACGCGCAGTCGACGCTGAAACTGGGCCAGGCCCGCGGCGTCGTATTGCTCGCCGCGGCGGGGGCCGGGCTGCATATCGGCGAATACCACCCCTCGACCGTCAAGAAGGGCGTCGTCGGCACCGGCGGCGCGGACAAGAAACAGATCCAGGCGATGATGGCCGTCCTGCTGCCGGGCGCCAAGCTCGCGGGGCCCGACGCCGCGGATGCGCTCGCCGTGGCGATCACGCACGCGCATCATGTCGCCAGCGCGGCGGCACTATCGCGACGAACAGGCATGGGTGCCTGATCCCGACGGGAGAAATCCCGCTTCAAGCTTCCCCGGTTAAGGTCATCGATGCGCCGCCCGTCCAGACGGGCGGCGTTGCGTTATGGCGCGTCGGTGATGGCTGGCGGTATCGAGGTCGCTTCGATCCCCACGCTAAATAGTGATCTCGATCCTATTTCCCGCGACGATCTCCAATACAATTATGGCTTCAAGCATTGTCTGGCAATATCCAGCGATCTTAATCGCTAAAGTCGGAATACCAGTTCCGGTAGGTCGCCAATTGTAAGAAATGCTTTCCCCGAAAGGTAAAGACGCAGGATTCGTTTGTATTGCTAATGCCGGGCAGGCGTGACCAAGTGGCATAAATCTGAGAAGATTTGCGGGGCATTTGATTCGCAAAACACGTACGTTGCGTCGTGTAGATACTCATCGCGAAAGAGCGCCGTTTCCTATGACGTATAATCTTTTGCAGAATCCGACGTTTACGGATCATGATCCTGCAGTATCGGCCCGCCGGAACATGGGGCAGTTCTGTCAGAACTGGTTCGTCGAATACGGCGCAGCTGCAGCTGGCGACACGGGGCCGGCAAAGGCCTCGCCGAAGACGCAGGGGGTGAGGCTCCACATCCGCTCGGCACTGAGCTGGGTCCGGCTGTGGCAGCCGATCGAGTTGACGGGGTCGAACGGGGGCGCCGCGCCGTGGTACGGCTGCGGGCAAGTGCCGCCAGTGATGCCGAAGCCGGGCTCGATCTCGAATGGATCGCGCTGCTCAAGGCCAATGCGCAGGGCAAACGGATCTTTGCCAAAAGCTTTCGACGCAGCAGCGTTCGATCGAGGGCGATGCCCGGGACTATGAGCTGGAGATGCCGATGGGCGATCTCGTATCCGGCACCCCGTATTTCTTCGCCATGCAGTTTTCGAGCGGCCCCGGCACCGTCGAACTCGAATCGGTCGATTTTACCAGTCATGCGGCAACGGCCTCAGCCTCTGCGGCAACGGCCTCGGCCTCAGCCTCTGCGGCAACGACGAAGCGATACACCGTTCTTCAGGCGGCCCCGTCGGAGGTCGCGCTCGCGGCCGGTCCGGCGCATCCGGTTGTGGCGCAGTCGGGTAAGGGCGGGACCCGCGCGGACGATTTGGCACCCCGGTCCGGTCCGGCGCGCAATGGTGCGGCGGCAATCGATCCGGTCAAGGCGAGCGGCGCACATACGCGCGCAAAGCGCCCGTCCGGAGAGGTAGTCGGGTTGCGCGGCGACCGTCTGGTCGGCTGGGCCGAATTGCCCGAGGTCGATGCCGAAGTCCTGCTGTTCGTCGATGGCCGATTGGTCGGTTCGGCGATACCGGACGCGTCTGTCGATGCGCTGGCCGAGGACGTCGCCAAGGTCGCCACGCATGGTTTTGCCGTACCCCTGCCGACGTTGCTGCTCGATGGCGCCGATCACCAAGTCAGCCTGCGCGCGTCGACCGGCGAGCGGCTGGGTGCGGGGACCAAGCGCATGACGCTGGCCGGCGCGCGGGGAACGGGGGCCGCAGCGAAATCGTCGATCGAGGCGAAATCGGCACTCGTGGTCGACGCGTCGGATGCGGTGCCGGAGCACTCGCCGGTGGTCGGCGGTGATCCCGGCAAGATCGCAACCGCGGTCGCCGCCACGCGCCGCGTCGCGGTCGTGTCGTGGGATATGGCGCACAACCCGGTCGGGCGGGCGTTTCTGCTGGCGGACATGGCATCGCGCAACAGCGTCGTCGAACTCGTTGGGCCGATGTTCCCGATGTACGGCGCGACGATCTGGCCGCCGATCGCCGCCGCGACGATGACGATGCACGCCTATCCCGCGGGCAGCTTCGCCGAGTTCGTCGCCGGTGCGCGCGCGATCGCCGCGCGCGTCAAATGCGATGTCGTCCATGTCGGCAAAGCGCGATTCTCGAGCCTGTTCATCGGCGCGATGATCAAGCAGGCCAATGCGTGCCCGATGATCGTCGACGTCGACGATCACGAACTCGGTTTCTTCCCCAATCGCGACCCCGCCAGCCTCGACGATCTGATCGCCGCGATCACCGAGGATCCGCGGATCCTCGACAAGCCTTATGGCGAGATCTTCACGCGATTTGCCGAAGGGTTGATCGCCGAATGCGATGGCGTGACCGTCTCCAACTACGCCTTGCAGGAGCGGTTCGGCGGTATCGTCGTCCGCCATGGCCGCGACGAACGCGTGTTCGATCCGGCCTTGTACGATCGGCAGAAGGTCCGTGCCGAATTCGGCTACACCGACGCGGATCGGGTGATCCTGTTCCTCGGGACGCCGCGACCGCACAAGGGCGTGTTCGAGATTGCCGACGCACTCGAAGAGCTTGCCGACGATACGCTTGCGCTGTGCGTGATCGGAACGGTCACCGACAAGCGCACGTCGAGCCGGTTCGCGAAATACAAGAAGGCGCGGATCGGGTTGCACGGCGATCAGCCCTGGGCACGGCTCGCGGAACTGGTGTCGATTGCCGATGCGGTGTTCCTGTTGCAGGATCCGACATCGGCGATATCGGGCTACCAGATTCCCGCCAAGCTGACCGATGCGATGGCGCTCGGCGTGCCGGTATACGCGACGCCGGTGCCGCCGCTGCGCGATCTGATTGCGGCGGGGGCGATCATCGCGGTGCACGATGCCGCGCAACTCAAGGACGAACTGCGCAAGATCAGCGTGCAGGGCATTGCGCCGGCGACCAAGCAGCGCGTCCGCGATCATTATCTGACCGAACTCAGCTATAGCGTGAATTCGGCGAGGCTGGACCTGGCGTTCGAGGCTGCACGGACGGTATCCAGGCCGGTGATACCGGCGTTCGACGCGCTGTTCGCGGCGGTCGAGCGGGTGTCGGGCGAGCCGCTGCCGCGCTTTGCCAAGGGGTGGGCCGGTCCGGCGATCTGGCAGAATCGCAAACCCGATGTCGTCTTCCTGTGGAAGCAGAACGATTCGGACATCTATGGTCGCCGGTCGGATATGATGGCGCGGTATCTGCTCAAATCGGGAGCGGTGAACCAGGTCCTCCATTTCGATTCGCCGATCAGCGCGACCGATCTCGACAAACAGGCCAAGCACGGCGCGGAGGCGACCGCGCACCAGGGAAACTTGGTGTACGTCAACACCATCCGGCGCGTGCTGCGCCAGGCGGATACGACGAACCTGTTGCGACGGACGTTCCTGTTCCGCGCCGAGACGTCGCCGCAACGCTATCTCGGTACCGACCTGCCGCCGCGCGATGGGTATGAGGATTTCATCCGATCGGAGCTGCGCGCGGCCAATATCGGCGACTCGCCGGTGTTGTGGGTGTGCCCGGTGGTATTCGATTATACGATGGTCAAATCGGTCGTGAACCCGGGCTGTATCGTCGCCGACGTGATCGACGACCAGCGCCGATTCCCCAGCCGCGAACCGCATCGGACGCGTGTCCATGCTGCGTATGACGAGATCTTGCGCGATGCCGATCTCGTCCTCGCCAATTGCGAACCGGTACGCGAAGGGTTCGCGGCGATCCGCGAGGATATCCGCGTCATCCCGAACGGCGCGGAGATGTTCGATCTGTCGCATAGCTGGGCGGTGCCGGAGGATCTCGCGCATCTGCCCCGGCCGATCCTCGGCTATGTCGGCAATCTGCGCGACCGGGTCGATCTGGAGCTGATCGGCAAGGTCGCCGACGCTTTCCCCGGCGGCAGCGTGGTGCTGATCGGGTCGGCGCATGATCGGCCCGACGTGCTCGCACTCGGCGCGCGTCCGAACATCCATATCCTCGGGGTGAAACCCTATGAGGATGCGACGCGATATATCCGCGCGTTCGACGTCGCGATGGTGCCGCACCTGCGCAACGAACTCAGCGAGAGCATGAACCCGCTGAAGCTCTACGTCTATTTCGCGCTGAACGTCCCGATCGTGACGACCGACGTCGCCAATATCGGCGACATCGGCCCCTATGCGACGATCGCCGCGGATCACGACTCGTTCCTCGCCGCGATCACGCGCGTGGTGGCCGGCAAGCAAAAGGCGCCAACGACGGTGCAGCGCAAGAAGGTATTGAGTTCGGTGTCCTGGACGTCGCGGGTCGACGACGTCCTTGATGTTTTGGGCCTGGCACAGCGGCCGACGTGACGGGGGGATCGATCATGACCGTGAGCTGCAATATCTGCAACGGGACGACGTTCGTCCCAGCGCAGAACAACCGGCTGAGCCGGTCGCGCAAACCGCCGCAATGCGGCACGTGCCGGTCGCTCGAACGGCACCGTATCGCCCGCGCGGTCATCGATAAATTGCAGCTGCGCGAGACGTTCGCGCATCTTCCGTTGCTGCTATGGGGCGAGCCGAGTGGCATTCCCAAGCCCTGGTTCAAATCCGTCGAGCTGTTCGGGATCGAGCATGCCGATGCAGGGCTGCCCGCGCGCCAGAGCAACAGTCTTGGGTTCATCGTTGCGGCGAATGTGCTCCACCGTGTCCCCGCGCACCGCAAGACGCTGGCCGAGCTGGTCCGCGTGATGACCGCCGACGGCTTGATGCTGTTGTCCTATCCGAACCCGACGACGCGCGAAAAGACCGAGGATTGGGGCAGGGCCGATACCGCGCGCGGCGGCGCTTACCGCGTCCTGGGGCGCGATTTCGAAGCGGAGTTCGCACAGCTCGTTCCGGACGCGATCGTCCTGCGGATCGAGGAAGCGGACCCGGTCACCGGCGATGCGGACTGGCTGTACCTGTTGTCGAAGAGTCCGTTCTGGATGCGCACGGCATTCAGTGCGGAAATCGATGCAAGAATCCTGGACTGAACGATGTTTCGGCGCAGTACAAAAGGACGGCCCCTACGATGAATTCCTATAACCTAGCCGGCAATACGTGGTGGCCACCGGGCCAGGACGCGGCCGACGAGTATATGCAGTATGCAACCGCGTTCGATCGCGATCGGTGTCTGCGCCAGTATGACGACGTCGTCGGCAGCGCGGCGGCGAGCTATGTCGGCAATAGCGCGGGCGGTCCGATCGCCGCCTTCCTACGCAAGGCGATCGCCGCGAAGAGGCCCGCGTCGCTGATCCGGCTCGGCGACGCTGACGGCAACGTGTTGTTCTCGGGGCTCGATATCTACCCGCATTTGACCACGTATAATCTTACCAAGATTTCGCGGATCTACTTCGGCTCGAATACCTTGATGGTCGAGCATAAGCAGTTCTTCCTCGACACGGTAATGGAGGGGATCGCGGAAGCCGATCTCATCGGTGGTCCCGAGCGCGGGACGATCGACAAGAGCTTTTCTACGGACCTCCCGGATCTCGACGTCCGCGGCATGTGCGGCATGCGCGGCGTGTATAATTATCTGGCGGATGCCACCGATCTCGCCAAGCTGTCGGAGAAGACCTGGGCAAGCACCTGGTTCAGCCGGTCGTTGCTGCCGCATTATTTCAATATCCTGCATAAACAGCCGTATCTGGGCTTCGTCACGTGTTACCCGGACCTTGAGCGGGTGTTTCGCGAAAAGGCCGAAGTGGCGCGGACGGAGACGATCCTGGTGCCGATGCAGGCGTCGATCGCCAAGGTTCACAAGGACATCCGGCATTATCCCGACGCTTATCCGGACATCCTGGAACAGCTCCGACCGCCGTTCGAGGGCGCGGTATACATCGTCGCGGCAGGCATTCTGTCGAAGGCCTATTGTACGGCGATCAAGCGTCGCGGCGGGATCGCCATCGATGTCGGCAGCGTCGCGGACGTCTGGATGGGCACCAAATCCAGGCCGGACATGCCCAAGGACATGGTCGCGAAATGGCAGCTCGTCGCCAACAGCCCCGTCCCATCCTGATCAAGAATATTGGAGTTCACCGTGGACGATTCATGCGCCAGAGATTTCGAACGAAAAAACGGTCATCTCGCGGATTTATTTCGCCGGCACCGTAACAAGACGATCAAGTATTTCATGAATCCGGGTAACGCCGGGGACTCGCTGATCGCTGCGGCGACCTATCAGCTGTTCGACCATTACAATATCGACGTCGAGATACTGTCATCGGTGGCCGAGGCCAAGGCCTTGCGGAACGAAACGGTCCTGTTGGCGGGCGGGGGCAACCTGGTCCCGCTCTACCACGGCATGTCGGCGCTGATCCGCGTGCTTCAGCCAGGCAATAACCGCATCATCGTGCTGCCGCACTCGGTCCGTGGGAACGAGGAGCTGTTGCAGTCGCTGGTGCCCGCAACGACGATCTATTGCCGTGAGCTGCCGACCCACCAGCACGTCCTTGCGCATGCGCCGTCGATCGAGGCGGAATTGTCGCACGATCTGGCGTTGTTCCTCGATACCGACAAGCTTTACGACGACATGGAGAGCGACGCGGAGATCCATGACCTGTTCCGCGAGATGCTGCTCGAACGCGCGAAGCTCACGCCCGAGGCGATCGACGGCAAGAAGATGTCGTGCATGCGGCACGGCGTCGAGAAGACGTTTATCCCGCGGGCACCCAATTTCGATATCTCGATCGTGTTCCAGATCGGGGTGAAACCGCGCGAAGCCAATCGAGGAGCGTGGATGCTGCTCGAATTCACCCGTCTCGCGTCCGAGATCACCACCAACCGGCTGCATGTCGGCGTGGCCTCCGCGCTGTCGGGAACCACGACGCAACTGCATGATAACAGCTACGGCAAGGTGTCGAGCATCTACACGCACAGCATGCAGAAGGATTTCCCCAATGTGAGTTTCAACGGGGAGATGATGGCGGACTATGTCTTTGCCTGAGGCCGGCGCCTTTGCTCGCGCGCGATGCGACCGTCTAGTGAACCGCTTCTCAGCGGCGTGGCTCGAATGCCCGGCCCGATCATCCGCGGTCGAGCGCGGCCGTATAGGCCTTGGCCTATGGTCCGCGATCGTCGTGCTGGCGGGGTGCCAGGCACCCGACGTCGCTGCGCAACCCGCAGCGGGCATACCGCGCTGTTCGCAGCTCGGTGCCGCCGCGCTGCGCGGTGGCGGGGCGATCGAACTCGACCGGGTATGGACCGGGGTAGGGACCGCGATCGGCGCGGCAGCCACCGCGCGAGGGCAGATCTTCGCGGCCTATTTCGACGCCGACCGCTGGGTCACCGTCACGCGCTTCGATCCGTTGCGGCGCGTATCCTGTTCGATACGCCTGCCGTCCCGGTTCTCCGGGTGGGACGCGCACAACAGCCTCGCAGTCGCGATCGCTCCCGACGATACGGTGCACGTCGTCGGCAACATGCACGCGTCGCCCTTGTTCTATGCGCGCGGCACCGTCGGCGATGTCGGCACCATCCGCCCGGCATCGATGATCGGCCGCGACGAACTGCGCGCGACCTATCCGCGGTTCCTGCATGACGGCAACGGCAACCTCGTCTTCATGTACCGCACCGGCGGCTCGGGAAACGGCAGCTGGTTGCTCAACAGGTGGCAGGACGGGCGATGGCAGCGGATCGGGTCGATCTTTGCCGATCGCGACCGAAAGGGTCCGGTCAGTGCGTATCCAAGCACCTTCAGGACCGGCGCGGACGGCTATGTCCATGTCGCGGTCGTGTGGCGGCGAACGCCCGACGTCGCGTCGAATTTTGCGGTATCCTATGCACGAACCAAAAATTTCCAAACCTGGTTCACGGCGAACGGCCGTCCGATTGCGGCACCGCTGAGCCCCGATACGATGGATTTGGTCGAGAACGTCGGTGAGGATGCCGGGCTCGTCAACCGGCTCGACCTCGCGCTTGCAGCCGATGGCGCGCCGGTGATCCTGTATCCGCGCTATGCCGAGACGAAGGGCAAGGTCCGCTATGACGCCGCGAACGGACCCGCGATCGTGGCGGCACGTCCGGGCCGGGGCGGGTGGCGCATCCGCGAGATCGCGACGTCGCGAACCCCGTCGATCGTCGCGGGGAAGGGCGCGTTGCCCAATCTGCCGGCGGTATGGATCCTCGACCAGCAGCCGAATTCCGCGCGGGTCCGCATTGCGTTTGCCGGTCGGGATCGACGACGTGTGCAGCTCGACCTGCAGACGCTCGCGACGGTACCCGATGCAGGAGACGCCGGCAGTGCGAGGCCGAACGCCGTGGCCTCTCCCGCGTTTCCCAAAGGGATGGAGGACGTCTCGACGCGCCAGGTGATCGTCCTCGAAAACGGGGTCGATGGCCAGAAGGTCGGCACGCTCAGATGGTTTGCCCAGGTCGCGCATGGCGACAAGCCTCGATCCTGTTCGAGAACCGCACCCGTCGCATGCGACCCACCCGCCGCGCCCTTGCTGTGGAGCGCCGGGAAGACCCCATAAAGTTAGGGCGGCAGACCGCTGGCGCCAATGTCGCGTATCCGGCGCCGGCGCGTGTGCATGTACGCGTGACCGCAGGCTTCGACCTCGCTGTGAAAGATTACCATGACTGTCTCGAAGACTCGTCGCCGTGTCGCGATTTTGCCGAACCTGTCGATCCGGCAACTGGGCGACGCGGGCCGTATCCCGACCGCCGACGCTGCGACGCTGACCGAGGCGCTTGGCGGCAATTCGGGTAATGTCGCCTATGTCGACGGGCTGGTCGCGTCGTTGGCCGCCTCGCACATGATTACGTGGAGTACGCCCCCGAAATCGTCCGCGCTCACGCTGATATTCTCGTTGTGGCGTGTGCCAACCAGCTTGGTGATCATGTCGATCTGTCAGGCTGGGCAGCACGTCTCGCGGCGTTCGGGTTGCCCGTCCTGCTGGTTGGTCTTGGTGCGCAGGCGCCGGGTATTGGCGCGACTCTCGTGTTGAAGGACGGCACCCGCGCTGCGTTGGACGTCGTCGCGGCCGCCGCCGGCGCGGCACCCGCCATGCTCGTCCGCGGCGCGTATACGGCCGAGATCCTGGCTCGCAACGGCTATGCCTCGACGATCATCGGCTGTCCGTCGCTGTTCCTGTCGCCGATGAGAGACCTGGGCGGGCGGATCGCGGCGCGGGTCGCCGCAGGGCTCGGGACGCGACCGGCGATCGCGGCCGGGCACCATCACCATGCCGACATGGCGCCCGAACACCGCCTGATCGTCGCGGCGGATCGTCACGATGGTTGCTATATCGTTCAGCATCCCGAGACGATGATCGCGCTGGCCCGGTCGGACCTTGCCGATACCCAAAGCGTCGATTTCGCGCTGCTCGCACAGCGGTTGCTGCCCGGTCTCGACGGTGCGCAGGTTGTGGAGTGGGGGCGTCGGCGTGCCTTCGTCTTTACCGACAGCCAGACCTGGATGAGCTTTCTGCGGCGCTATGATTATGCGATCGGACCGCGGTTTCACGGCGTGGCGCTCGCCATCCAGGCCGAGCGACCGGGAGTCGTCCTGCATGTCGACAGTCGCACGCGCGAAATGGCCGAGACGATGGCGATACCGTCGCGATCTTTCGATGACGATCCGGTATCCGACCTGCGCGAGGTCGTCGCGACCGCCTGGACCGCCGACGCGGGGGCAGCGTTCGACACGCGCCGCGCCGCGCTCGCGAAGACGTTCCGCACCGCGTTGCAGGCGCATGACATCGCCGTCAGCGCGCGGCTGTCGGCCCTGTGCGGATGACGCGGCGGCCCAGCGAACCCGCCGGGCTGCTCGCGAGTTTCATCGCGCGCTGCAATGCCGCGCCATCGAAGGTGCAGTTCGTCCTCGCGCGCGTCGGCGGAAACGCGGTCGTGACGCACGCGATGCTGTGGGACGGAGGGCAGCGACACGCGCACCTCTATAGGCGCACCGGCGCGGCGCCCGGCACCGTGGTACTGATCGCGCTTCGATCGTCACCCGACCTGCTCTACGCGTTCGTAGGCGCGATCCTGGCCGGCTGTGTTCCGGCGATGATGCCGTTGCCGTCTATCAAGCAGGATCCGGCGCGGTTCTGGGACAGCCATACCCAGTTGTTCCGGCATATCGGCGGCGGCATTCTGGTCACCGATACGATCAACGCCGCGACCTTCGCCGACGCGCTAGCAGCAGACCTGCTGGCGATCGTCACCACGGTGGACGCAGTGCCCGACGACGGCGATCCGATCGCGTGGGACTGGCATCCGGACGCGGTCTGTTGTCTGCAGCATAGTTCGGGCACGACCGGGCTGAAGAAGGGCGTGACGCTGACATCTCGCGCCATCAGCCACCATATCGCGAGCTATGCCGCGGCGATCGGCCTAACCAGCGACGACGTGATCTGTTCGTGGCTGCCGCTGTATCACGACATGGGTTTCGTCACGACGTTGCTGATGCCGCTACTGACCGGCGTGCGCGCGGTGATCGTCGATCCGTTCGACTGGCTGTCAAACCCGCTTTCGCTGTTCGATCTGGTCGCCGATCACGACGGCACGTTGGTCTGGCTGCCCAATTTTGCGTTCGACCACTTGACGAATGCTGCGGTAGACAGCCGGCGGGTCGATCTTTCGCGGGTCCGTGCTTTCATTAATTGTTCCGAACCGTGCAAGCCGGCCAGCGTCGACCGATTCATTGCGGCATTCGGTCGGTGGGGCGTATCGGCCGCGCAGGTGCATGCGTGTTACGCAATGGCGGAAACGGTGTTCGCCGTCACACAGACGCGACTGGGCGTACCAGCACGCCGATACTCGGTCTCGGCCGATGGCTTGCGACGCCATCGGCTGGATGTCGTCGGAGACGATCGCATCAGCCTGTGCAGCGCTGGGCCGCCGATCGACGGCATCGAAGTCCGGATCGATGGGGCGGACGCGATCGGCGAAATCCTGGTGCGTGGCGATTTTGTCTTCACGGGCTATTACCGGCAGGACTCGTCTGCGAGCTTCAGCACCGGCTGGTTCCGGACAGGCGATCTCGGATTCCTCCACGAGGGTGAGGTGTACGTGCTCGGCCGCAAGACCGATCGGATCATCCTGCTCGGGAAGAATTTCTACGCGCACGAGATCGAGCAGGTGCTGAACGACGTCGTCGGCGTAAAGGCGGGACGTGTGGTCGCGTTCGGGCTGTTTGCCGAGGCGATCGGCAGTGAAACCTGCCATGTCGTCGTGGAGCGCAGCGGCCCCGTCGAAGAGGGCGGGGCAATCGAAGATTCTGCGCTTCGCCGGGCGGTGAAGAGGCAACTCCTTGATTTGCTGGGCCTGGTTCCGAAGACGATCTCGATAGTCGCGCCGGGCTGGTTGATAAAGTCGACGTCGGGGAAGATTAGTCGTACCGAAAACATTGTAAAATATCTTGCAGGTCGACACACTGAGATATGAACCAGGACGATGTTTGCGCGCGAATATTTGCGATCGTCGCGAAGACCTTCGGCGTCGATGCGGCGGCTGTCGACGTGGCGACCACCGCCGACGATGTCGATGGCTGGGATTCGCTGGCGCACGCCACGCTGTTGATCCGAATCGAGAAGCACTTCAACGTCGATCTCGGACCGGACGGCAGCGGCGCGCAGGATCTCGGCGCGTTGATCGCCCTGGTCCGGCGTCGGCGCGATGACGGACCGCGCGAAAGCCGGGCGGGCTCATGAGCATCGCCGGCGACACGCGCGCCCGGCTGGCGGCGGACGTCGTCCAGGGCGCGGACGGATATCTATTCCACCGCGACCATGAGGCGATCGACCAGATCACCGGCGCGCTGCCGCTCGGCCCTCGCGAGATCGCGGTGTGGCGCGACAGCATCGAGACGCGCGCGGCGTGGTGCAAGGCGAACGACATCGCGTTCCGGATGATGATCATTCCGGAAAAGCACGTCGTCTATGCCGACAAGCTGCCACCCGGTTTCGCGCTATCCGACAACCGCCCTGCAGTGCAGATCCTGGACAGTCTCGATCCCGAGACGCGCGCGCTGTGCTCCTATCTGTTGCAGCCGTTGATCGACGCGCGCGCGCTCCGCGAAACCTATCTGAAGACCGACACGCACTGGACCTTCTACGCGGGGTTCCTGGCGTATGACCTGCTGATGGATAGCCTGGCTGAGTCGGTATCGCTGCCGATCCGGATCGCCGAGACCGATCTGCGCTTCGCCGACCGGACGCATATCGGCGATCTCGGCGTGCGGCTCGAACCCGAACAGGACGAAATTGCCACCATAGTCGATCACCGGACCGCGCGACCATTCCAGCGGGTGTTCGAGAACAGGATTTTCGCGCGCGGCGCGGTGTCGATCTACGAGAGCAGCGATCGCGACCTGCCTCGCTGCGTGCTGTTCCGCGATTCGTTCGCGAACTACATCATCCCGCATCTGATCCCGACCTTTTCGCGACTGGTGGTGATGAGTTCGGACAGCCTCCAATATGACCTGCTGCGCTCCGAACGGCCTGATGTGGTGATCGTCACGATCATCGAGCGATTCCTTGGCATGCTCGACGGTGACGGCAGGCGGCATCTGCCCGACGATCTGGCCGGGCCGGGGCTCGCCGAACTGACGGGCGCGAGCGCCGCCGACCTGAAGGCCTATACTGGGTTCGATCGGCTCCCGTAGGCGACCGCGAATTTTGAGAGGATGACGGGACGCACGCCATGTTCTACCGATCGCGGCAATGATCGTGCATCTCAAAGGACGGCTGGACTCGACCGGCATCGACCACGCCGTGATCGACGTCGGCGGCGTCGGCTATCTGGTCGGCGCTTCGGCGCGGACGCTGTCGGCCCTGGGGCCGATCGGCGAGGCGTGCACGGTGTTCACCGAATTGCTGGTCGGCGAGGATTTCCAGCGGCTTGTCGGATTTTCGAGCGCGGACGAGCGCGACTGGTTCCGGTTGCTGACCGGCGTGCAGGGGGTCGGCGCGCGCGTCGCGCTTGCGATCTTGTCGGCGCTGGAGCCGGTCGATCTCTCACGTGCGATCGCCAGTGGCGACAAGGCGATGGTCGCGCGGGCGAACGGCGTAGGGCCCAAGCTCGCGCAGCGGATCGTGATGGAATTGAAGGACAAAGTCGGCGGCATCGCGCTCGGGCTTGGACCGGCGGTGGTCAATGCCGCGCCGGGGGCGTCTGCGGATGCGGTGTCGGCGCTGCTCAACCTCGGCTTTCGGCCGAACGAAGCGAGCGTCGCGGTGGCGGCGGCGGACGAGGATCTGGGGCCGGGTGCTTCGCTCGATGCGCTCGTGCGGCTGGCGCTGCGGAAAGCGTCTAAGTCGTAGTTTCGGACCCGTTCGGTTGGTTCTTAAGCTTGGTCTAACTCCCCCTTCCGTTCGTGCTGAGCGAAGTCGAAGCACCTTCTCTTGGGGCACACCCTTCGACTTCGCTCAGGGCGAACGGAAGGGGGCTTTGTTTCCCAAAGCCCCAGTCTCAGAGTGCACTCGGCAGCGGTCGTCCGGCAAAATGCGCGTCGAGGTTCGCGATGACCAGCGCCGCCATCGCAGCCCTGCCATCGACGGTCGCGCTTCCTTGATGGGGTGACAGGACGACCTGATCCATCGTCTTGAGCGCATCGGGAACGGCAGGTTCGTCGGCGAACACGTCAAGCCCCGCGCCGGCGACCGTTCCGTCTTCGAGTGCCGCTACCAAAGCAGGTTGGTCGACCAGACTACCGCGAGCGATGTTGATGAGGATGCCGTCCTCGCCGAGCGCCGCGAGAACCCCGGCGTCCACGATACGCGACGTCGCATCGCCACCCGGTGCGGCGATGATCAGCACATCGCACGCCGCCGCGAGCGAGGCGATGTCGGCATGGAACACGCCTGCGAAATCCGGCTTGGCGGAGCGTGCGGTATAATGGAGTTCGGTCGCGAACGGCGCTGCGCGCCTGGCGATCGCCTTGCCGATCCGGCCCAGCCCGAAGATGCCGATCCGTCGCTCGCTGGCGCGTCGAGAAAGGTCGATCTGCCACCCGCCGTCGCGCACCGCGCGGTCGTTCGCGACGATCCGCCGCTGCACCGCCAGCATCAGCCCGATCGCAAGGTCCGCGACGTCGTCGGTCAGCACGTCGGGCGTCGTCGTCACTGCGATGCCGCGCGCCTTGGTCGTGGCGAGGTCGATTCCGTCATAACCGACGCCGTGGATTGCGATGAGCTCCAGCGCGGGCAGGCGATCGAGCAGTGCCGCATCGACCACGCTGCTCCCACCCCCGACGATCGCGCGCGTCGTCGCCGGCGGATCCTTGCGGTGCAACGTAAAGCGCTCGGCGAGCGTCGCCTCCAGCGCGGGCGAGACTCCACCCAGCAGATACAGGTCAGGACGTACGGTGTGGTTGGTCATTGCCCCCCATAGCCGCCTTGCCCCCTTCACCGCGAGCGCGCTATCGCGGGTGGGTGACCGATACAGACCGCATCCTGACCGCTGCCAAGCGTCCCGAAGACGTCGACGCCGCGCTGCGCCCGAAGAGCCTCGACGAATTCGTCGGGCAGAAGGCCGCACGCGAGAACCTGCGCATCTTCATCCAGGCGGCGAAATCGCGCGGCGATGCGCTGGATCACGTGCTGTTCTTCGGACCACCGGGGCTCGGCAAGACGACGCTCGCGCAGATCGTCGCGCGCGAGATGGGGGTGGGGTTCCGCGCCACCTCGGGTCCGGTGATCGCCAAGTCGGGCGATCTTGCCGCGTTGCTGACCAATCTCGAGGACGGCGACGTGCTGTTCATCGACGAGATCCACCGCTTGCAGCCTGCGGTCGAGGAAGTGCTGTACCCGGCCATGGAGGACCGCGCGCTCGACCTGATGATCGGCGAGGGACCGTCCGCGCGCTCCGTCCGCATTGACCTGCCGCGGTTCACGTTGATCGGCGCGACGACGAGGCAGGGCTTGCTGACGACGCCGTTGAGGGACCGCTTCGGCATCCCGGTGCGGCTGCAATTCTATACGGTCGAGGAGCTGGAGCGCGTGGTGACGCGGGCGGCCGGGTTGCTCGGGCTCGGCATCGCCAAGGACGGCGCGATGGAGATCGCGCGGCGTGCGCGGGGACCCCGCGCATCGCTGGGCGTCTGCTGCGGCGGGTACGTGATTTCGCCAATGTCGCCGGGCATGAGACAGTCGATGCACGCGCGGCGGATGCGGCGCTCAACCGGCTTGAGGTCGATTCGCTCGGGCTCGACGCGATGGACCGGCGCTATCTGATGATGATCGCGGATATCTATCGCGGGGGGCCGGTCGGGGTGGAGACTCTGGCGGCGGGCCTTAGCGAACCGCGCGACACGATCGAGGAGGTGATCGAGCCGTATCTGATCCAGCTGGGTCTGATCGCGCGGACCGCGCGTGGCCGGTTCCTGAACGCAGGTGGCTGGAAGCATCTAGGCCTGAACCCGCCAGCGGGAAGCCAGGACGGACTGTTCGACGCGTAGGAGCGTCGACGGACCCGTGATCGCTTCCGCCCAAAATCGTCACCCCAGCGAAAGCTGGGGTCTCCCGATTGGAGGGTGCTGGGGGTTGGCGAGTCCCACGGGGATATCCCAGCTTTCGCTGGGATGACGGATTGGGGGTAGGGGTAGGGGCTCCGATACCCGCGGCGCGGCTCCCTTGTAAGAAACCACACCCGGAGATCGATCGAACTTGGGTGCGACACTGCTTTTGTTGCGTGGCACCCAAGCGCTTCATCTGATAGCCAATCCGAATGCCCCTTTCGGCCGCCGCCTCCGCCCGCGAAATCCTCACCAGCCTTCACGACGTGATGGCCTCGCGCACGTCCGCGCAAGCCAAGCTCAACGCCGTCGTCGGCATCATCGCCACCGCGATCGACAGCGAGGTCTGCTCGATCTACCTGTTGCGCGAAGGCGTGCTCGAACTGTTCGCGACCCGCGGCCTCGACCAGGCCGCCGTCCACGTCACCAAGCTCGCGCTTGGCGAGGGCCTCGTCGGCACGATCGCCGAGGACGTCGAGGTGCTCAACCTCGACGAAGCCGCGAGCCATCCCGACTTCGCCTACAAGCCCGAAACCGGTGAGGACCGGTTCCACAGCTTTGCCGGCGTGCCGATCATCCGCCGCGAGCGTTCGGTGGGAGTCCTGGCCGTCCAGCACACCGATCGTCGCAAATATGCGGACGTCGAGATCGAGGCCTTGCAGACGGTTGCGATGGTGCTCTCCGAACTGATCGCCAATGCCGGCCTGATCGACACCATGGGTGGCGGCGCGGACCGGCCGCAGTCGACCGCGGCGATGCGCATCCCCGGCCAGAAGCTCGTCGACGGGATGGGCGCGGGCTTCGCGGTCTATCACCAGCCGCGCATTCACATCGAGCACACCGTCGCCGAGGACACCGACGCCGAGCGCCACCGCGTCTATGCGGCGTTCGACAAGATGCGCGAAGGCATCGACCGGATGACGCGCGAGGCCGAATTCGGCGTCGGCGGCGAGCATGTCGAGGTGCTCCAGACCTACAAGATGTTCGCGTATGACGAGGGCTGGGCGCGGCGCATCAACGAGGCGATCGACTCCGGCCTGACCGCCGAGGCGGCGATCGAGCGCGTCCAGCAACGCACCCGCCAGCGCATGCGCCAGATCGACGATCCGCTGCTCGCCGACCGGATGCACGATCTGGAGGATCTGTCGAACCGGCTGCTCCGGATCGTCTCGGGCCAGATGGGCACCGCCGCGCAGATGGGACTGCGCCAGGACACCATCCTGATCGCACGCAACCTCGGCCCGGCCGAACTGCTCGAATACGACAAGCGGCGCCTGAAGGGCGTGATCTTGGAAGAGGGCTCGCTGACCGCGCACGTCACGATCGTCGCCCGCGCGATGGGCGTGCCCGTGCTCGGCCGCGTCCGCGACATCCGCCGGCTGGTGGCGGAGGGCGACATGCTGTTGCTCGACAGCGCCGAGAGCAACGTCTTCGCGCGGCCCTCGGCGGCGATGGAGGAAGCGTTCGAAGCGCGCCTCGCGATGCGTCAGAAGCGCAAGGCGGCGTTCGCGGCGCTGCGCGACGTGCCGCCGATCACGAAAGACGGCCACCGGCTGACCCTGATGGTCAACGCAGGCCTGCGCGACGATGTCGCCGCGCTCGATGTGACCGGCGCGGACGGCATCGGCCTGTTCCGCACCGAATTCCAGTTCCTCGTGTCCGCCACGCTGCCGCAGCGCGAGCGCCAGCACCGGCTGTACCGCGAGGTGCTCGACGCGGCGGGGGATCGTCCGGTGATCTTCCGCACCGTGGATATCGGTGGCGACAAGGCGCTGCCGTATCTCAACAAGGAGGACGCCGATGAGGAGAACCCGGCGATGGGCTGGCGCGCGCTGCGCCTCGGCCTGGAGCGCGACGGGTTGATGAAGGTGCAGGCGCGCGCGTTGCTCGAAGCCGCCGCCGGTCGCACGCTCAACGTGATGTTCCCGATGGTCAGCGAGCCGTGGGAGTTCGACGAGGCGCGCGCGCTTTTCGAGGCGCAGCGTCATTGGCTGGAGGGCAGGGGCGTAAGCTGCCGCTCGCGATCCGCTATGGCGCGATGCTCGAAGTGCCGGCGCTGGCCGAGATGCTTGACGTGTTGCTGCCGCGAATCGAGTTCCTGTCGATCGGTACCAACGACCTGACTCAGTTCCTGTTCGCGGCCGATCGCGCCAATCCCAAGCTCGCCGAACGCTACGACTGGTTGAGCCCGTCGATCCTCCGCTTTATCGCGCGACTGGTGCCGCCGACGCGGGATGCGAAGGTCGATCTGGCGGTGTGCGGCGAGATGGGGGCGGCCGCTGGAGGCGATGGCGCTGATCGGGCTCGGGATCGAGCGGCTGTCGATCACCCCCGCCGCGGTCGGTCCGATCAAGGCGATGACGCGCTCGCTCGATCGCGCCGCGCTCACCGTATACATGGCAGGACTGCTGGCTGATCCTCCGCGCGACATGCGCGGCGCGCTGACCAACTGGGCGACCGAAAACGGCGTCGAAATCGTCTGATCGGCGGAAAGCTGCGGTTAAGACGTTCGGTGCGTTGACACGGCTAAGGGCCTCTGAAAGACGGGTGCCATGGCGGGCAACGCTACGCGCCCGCGCTCGGAGATAAGAATGGACGAGGTCGAAACCGGCCAGAACGCAGCACCCGCTCAACCAGAGCGTGCTGGCGACATTCTCCGTAAAGCCCGCGAGGCGCAGGGCCTGACCGTTGCGGATATCGCGACGCGTACGCGTGTGCCGTTGCGTCACCTCGAGGCGATCGAGGCATCCGATTATTCCACGCTGCCGTCGTCGACCTACGCGGTCGGGTTCAGCCGCGCCTATGCGCGCGCGATGGGCATCGACGAGGTGCATATCGCGAACGTCGTCCGCGGCGAGGTCGCCAAGCTGGGCAGCAAGAAGCCCGAATACGAACCGTATGAGATGACCGATCCGTCGCGCGTCCCCTCGCGCGGGCTGGCGATCGTCGCGCTGGGGCTCGCGATCGCGGTGCTGGTGCTGGTCGGGCTGTGGTACGGCACGGACATGTTCCGCGGAACGAGCACGTCGTCGACTGCGACGCCGGTTGCCGAAGTTGCACCGAACCCCGCCGCCCAGACCGCGCAACCGGTGCCGGCGCCCGCCACGCTCGCGAACGGCCAGGTCACGCTGACCGCTTCCGACGAGGTATGGATGCGCGTCTACGATGCCGACAACAAGACGCTGTACCTCGGCACGATGAAGCCGGGTGAGAAGTTCGACGTGCCCAAGGATGCGAAGGACCCGATGATCAACATCGGGCGTGCGGACAAGCTGGCGGTGACTCTCAACGGCGCGGCCGCGCCGGCGCTCGGTACGGGCGAGCGCGCGATCAAGGACGTCCGGATCGGTGCACCGGCGATCGCCGCGCGGATCGCGGGCACGCCCGAGCCGCAGGCCACGCCGACCGCGTCTGCTCCGTCGTCTGCGAACGCCGAGCGGCCGCGCGCCAGCCGTCCGCGTACGCCGCGTCGTCCACTCAGCGAGACGCAGCGTGCCAATCTGGACGCCGCCGCCAATCCGCCACCGGCCGCTACGGCAACGCCGAATCCGTGAAAACCTGCGGGCATCGCCAGCGCCTTAAGGCTGGCGACAGGATGGGTAGTGCAGCTATACCCGGACGATTAACCAATCCACCGGGGGTGTGGCCAATGCGTAAGTCTATTCTGATCGGCGTCTGCCTCGCGGCGCTGTTGCCCGCCGCCGTGCAAGCCCAAAATGTCGAGGGCCGCGTCGGCAAGCTCGAAAGCGAAATGCGCGCGGTCCAGCGGAAGGTCTTTCCGGGCGGTGCAGGCCAGATGCTCCAGCCCGAAGTCCGCGCGCCACAGAACGAGCAGGGTCCCGGACCCGGCTCGCCCGCGACCAGCGCGCTCGCCGACGTGAACCAGCGCGTCACGTCGCTCGAACAGCAGATGACCTCGCTCACCGAGCAGATCGAGCAGAACCAGAACCGCACCCGCCAGTTGCAGGACGCGTTCGACAATTACCGCCGCTCGAACGACGCGCGGCTGAAGACGCTTGAGACCGGCCCTGCACCGATCGCGACGGGGGCAGGGACTGGTGGCCCAATCGAGTCGGATGACCAGTCGAGCGGCCCCTCGCGCCCGACCACGCGCCCCGAAGCGGCGAGCAAGCCCGGCGCGGCGACACCGACCAAGGTCTCGGTCGAAAAGCCTTCGACCGGCGATCCGGCGGAGGACGAGTATATGTACGGCTACCGCCTCTGGGCGGCCAAGCAATACCCGCAGGCCGAGGCGCAGCTGAAGAAGGTCGTCGCCGAATACCCCAAGAGCAAGCGCGCCAGCTATGCACAGAACTTGCTCGGCCGGTCGTATCTCGACGAAGGCAAGCCGAGCCTCGCGTCGATGGCGTTCTACGACAATTACAAGAAGATGCCCGAGGGCGAACGCGCGCCGGACAGCCTGCTGTATTTGGGGCAGGCGCTGACCAAGCTCAACAAGCCCGCCGATGCGTGTAAAGTGTATGACGAACTGAACGACGTTTACGGCGCCAAGATGGCGTCCGCGATGAAGGGGCAGGTCGCCGCCGGGCGCAGCGCGGCGAAGTGCAAGTAAGCAGGTCCTCGATGAATACCGGTCCCTCTGAAATCCTCCCCTGCAAGGGGAGGTGGCAGTCCGTCGGACTGACGGAGGGGTATCGCGCCATCGAGAGCGGATCACCCCTCCGTCTGGCAAGCGCCAGCCACCTCCCCTTGCAGGGGAGGATCAGCATCCTCGTCACGGCCCCCACCGCATGACCGAAGAAGGACGTCGCTTCGCCGCCGACTTCGAGCGACTGGCAAGCGACATCGTCAACCCGCTGTTCGCCGTCTCCGGCGGCCCCGACAGCATGGCGATGCTTACGCTTGCGCACGAAGCGCTCCCCGGTTTCACCGTAGCCAGCATCGACCACCGCCTCCGCCCCGAAGCGGTGGAGGAATCCGCCATGGTCGCCGCGCATTGCGCAACGCTCGGCATCCCGCACGCCACGCTCGCCCCCACCGAACCGATCACCGGAGCCAGCATCCAGGCGCAAGCCCGCACCACGCGCTACGCCCTGCTCACCGATCACGCTCGCGTGATCGGCGCAGGGGCGCTCGTCACTGGCCACCACGCCGACGACCAGGCCGAGACCTTCCTAATGCGCGCCGCGCGCGGCTCCGGCCTCGCAGGGCTCGCCGGCGTTCGCGCGCGCACCGAAGTCCACGGCGTCATCGTCGTCCGCCCCTTGCTCGACTGGCGCCGTGCCGAACTCCGCGCGATCGTGCGGCGTGCGGAAGTGCCGTTCTTTGACGATCCCTCGAACCATGACGATCGCCACGATCGCACCCGCTTCCGCCGGTTGCTCGGCGAGAACGAATGGCTCGGCACGCCCAACCTCGCGCGCGCCGCGGCCGCGCTCGCCGAAACCGACACCGACGTCCGCGCGATGGTCGAATGGATCTGGGCCGAACGCGCCAAGGTCGGCGGTGGCGAAGTGAAGCTCGCGGTCGAGAAGCTGCCCCGCGAAATCCTCCGCCGTCTCGCACGCCGTGCTATCGGCACCGTCCGCACTGAGGCCGGCATCGTCGCGCCCGAATGGACCGAGGCCGCCAACATCGAAAGCCTGCTCGACTCGCTGATGGCCGGCAAGCGCACCACGCAGGCCGGGATCATCGCCAGCGTCCGCGGCGACGTCTGGCGCTTCCGCGAGGCACCACCACGCCGAACGGCATAACGCGCCCGTCCGTTCACACTGATCAACGCAAGTCACGCGTTGTTCCATTGCCATTAACCTGCGCACGCTTATCTTGTGCGGTGAAAGGTATCGTGCACCCATGAGCGACAACGACAACCGCGGTCAGAAGCCCCAGGGCCCCGGAAACGGCGGTCCCGAAAACGGCGGCGGCAATCCTTGGATGAAGAGCCTGTTGATCTGGGTCGGCATCCTGCTCGCGCTGGCGCTGTTCGTTACCGTGTTCGACGGCCGCACGGCTGCGACGGGTGGCAACACGATCGCGTATTCGGCATTCCTCGACAAGGTCGATGAGGGCACCGTCAAGGACGTAAACATCTCGCGCGACATGATCTCGGGCTCGCTGTCGTCGGGCGAGAAGTTCAAGGCGTACCCGATCCCCGACTCCACGCTCGTGCCGAAGCTGCGCGAGAAGGGCGTCTCGATCAGCGCGAAGCCTGAAGAGGGCCCGTCGATGCTGGCGCTGCTACTGTATCAGTCGCTGCCGTTCCTGCTGTTCCTCGGCATCGCGTTCTTCGTGCTGAAGCAGATGCAGAAGAATTCGGGCTCCGGCGCGATGGGCTTCGGCAAGAGCCGCGCGAAGATGCTGACGCAAAAGGAAGGCAAGGTCACCTTCCAGGACGTCGCCGGCATCGACGAGGCGCGTGAAGAGCTCGAAGAGATCGTCGAGTTCCTCAAGGACCCGACGAAGTTCGCCCGCCTCGGCGGCAAGATCCCCAAGGGTGCGCTGCTGGTCGGCTCGCCCGGTACCGGTAAGACGCTGCTCGCCCGCGCGATCGCGGGTGAGGCCGGCGTGCCGTTCTTCACGATCTCGGGTTCCGATTTCGTGGAGATGTTCGTTGGCGTCGGCGCCAGCCGCGTCCGTGACATGTTCGAGCAGGCCAAGAAGTCCGCACCGTGCATCGTCTTCATCGACGAGATCGACGCGGTCGGTCGCCATCGTGGCGCCGGTCTCGGCAACGGCAATGACGAGCGCGAGCAGACGCTGAACCAGTTGCTTGTCGAGATGGACGGCTTCGAGGCGAACGAAGGCATCATCATCATCGCCGCGACCAACCGTCCCGACGTGCTCGACCCCGCGCTGCTGCGTCCGGGCCGTTTCGATCGCCAGGTCACCGTGCCGCGGCCGGATATCGAAGGTCGCATCAAGATCCTCGAAGTCCACATGAAGAAGGTGCCGCTTGCCCCCGACGTTGACGCACGCGTCATCGCACGCGGTACGCCCGGCTTCTCGGGTGCCGATCTCGCCAACCTCGTGAACGAGGCGGCGTTGCATGCTGCACGCAAGGGCAAGCGCTTGGTGGCGATGGCCGAGTTCGAAGAGGCCAAGGACAAGGTCATGATGGGCGCAGAGCGTCGCAGCATGGTCATGACCGACGACGAGAAGCGGATGACCGCGTATCACGAGGCCGGCCATGCCGTCGTCGCGATGCACGAGGCTGCGTCGGATCCGATCCACAAGGCGACGATCATCCCGCGTGGTCGTGCGCTGGGCATGGTCATGCGTCTGCCCGAGCGGGACTCGTACAGCTATCACCGCGACAAGATGTACGCGAACCTGGCCGTGTCGATGGGCGGCCGCGTCGCAGAGGAAGTCATCTTCGGCTACGACAAGGTCTCGTCGGGCGCGTCTGGCGATATCCAGTACGCCACGGGCTTGGCACGCGACATGGTCACGCGCTGGGGCATGTCGGATAAGGTCGGCCCGCTCGAATATGGCGAGCCTGAGGGCGAGTCGTTCCTCGGTTACTCGTCGAGCCGTCCGTCGCGCATGTCGAACCAGACCGCGCAGCTGATCGACGACGAGATCAAGCGCATCGTCGAAGGCGGTCTCGACCGCGCCAAGCAGGTGCTGAGCGATCACGTTGACCAGCTCCACACCGTGGCCGGTGCGTTGCTCGAATTCGAGACGCTGACTGGCGACGAGATCAAGAAGCTGATCGCCGGCGAGGATCTCGATCGTCCGGATCCGGGTGCTAAGGCGTCGACCGTCCCGCGTGCGGGTACGTCGATCCCGAAGACGCGGCGTCCGTCTGGTCCGTTCGGTACGCCAACCCCTTTGGGGGCGTGATCCGGTTCACCGGGCAGTCACCTAAGTAGCTCTATGGGCGGTCTTTTCTCGGAAAGGCCGCCCATGTCGTATTCGCGTTCCAAGGCTGTAGTCGCAGCGCTGCTGACGGTCGGCGTGGCGATGCCGGCGAGCGCGGCGATGACCGTCGGCACCTTCCTGGCGCGTGCCAACGCGCTCCGCGACCAGGGTCCGATGGCTCTGATGTCCCCCGACCTCCCTGCGCTGAAGGCCGAAGCCAAGGCCGCGACCAATCAACTCAAAGCAGACCGCGCCGCCCGCGCCGCGGCCGGCAAGCCGCCGATTGCCTGCGTTCCAGAGGGCGAATCCGTCGGCATCATGGACATGCTCGACGGCTTGAACGAACTCCCCGCTAGCTACCAGAAACGTCCCCTGAAAGATGGCTACGCGCGCGTCCTGGCGAACCTGTACCCCTGCCGCTGAGGCTCCTGCGGCCTGCTGGCTACCCACATACAGTCGTCACCCCAGCGAAAGCTGGGGTCTCCCGGTTGGAGAGTGCGCGGCCGACACAGTGATATCCCAGCTTTCGCTGGGATGACGGAAGGGGCGGGGATGCTGAGATGCAAACGTTATGGCCGCCCTAATCTGTCAAACCATGCAGCAACAACAGCACGATAAACGCCAGCAACGTCGTGAACGCGAACGTCAGCAGCGCCACCGTCCGCCACGCCGCCGACCGCTTCCGGAGCGCATATGCGCCCCGAAGCTGCGCGAACATATGCACCGGTGGCACCCACATGGCCGCCATCACGATCCAGCCCTCCGCCACCCCGATCACGCCCGCGACGATCAGCACGATCGTCAACAGCATCATGAACGCGAGCGAATACGTCACGAAGATCGCGTGATCGTACAGGTGATGCTGCCGCCGCCACAGGAACAGGAGCGCCATGAACGGCACGGAGAGCGGAATGAGCCCCCAACTGTATTTGTAGGCGCTGGTCTGCAATTTGTAGAGCATCAGCCCTGGATTGCCGTTCGCCTTCGCAATGCCGTGATCGAGCCGTTCCCAACCGGTCTGGAAGTCGCCGAGATCGACGACCGTGCCGTAGGCGACACCGTTCTGCATATCCGCCGCCACGCCAAGCGCGCGAACGGTGGTACGAAGCGCGCTTGCCTGCTGGTCGAGGGCGGCGATCGAGGCTCCCGAATAGGTCGCACCCGCCTTCACTGCTGCCGCCTTTTGCGCCTCGATCCTGTCGAGCGCGACGCGAGCCTTCGCCGCCTCGTGCGCATAATCAGACGTCTTCCCGGAGTGTTTGTCCTGGAGGAAGTCCTTCGTCATCTCGCCGCCGACCGCGCCGATCGTCGCGAACATCAGGAAGACGGTGAACAGGAACAGCGCCAGCGGCGACACGAACCGCGCCCGCTCGCCATTGACGTATCGGCGCGTGAGGGCTCCCGGATGCAGCATCAGCAGCGGCAAGGTCCGCCAGATCTTGCCTTCGAAATGGAAAACCCCGTGCGCAATCTCATGCCCGATCCCGCCGAGCGATCGGTGGACGTGCGCCGATTGGCCGCAGGCGTGGCAATGCTCGCCGAGCAATCGTGTCCCGCAATTGAGACAGAGCGCGCCGTCCGGATCGTGGCCGGTATGCGCACCATGGGCCTCCCCGCTTTCGGTTCGAACGCGCGCCCGACTAGGGCACCCGTGGCGATGTCCGCCGCTGCTCCGATATCTCCGGTCATGAGTCCCCCTGTAATATCGGTAGCGTAACGAGTTCGCGGCGTTGGCGCGAGGGGCTTCGCATGCTACCGCGCGGACCATGGCCGACGCAGAAAATCCGACCGAATTGATCGCTGAAATGGGCCGCCGGGCGCGGTCTGCCGCGCTGGTTCTGGCAACGATGCCGTCCGAGCGAAAAGCCGCCGCATTGGTGTTCGCAGCGGAGTCGATCCGGGCGTCATCGGCTGAGATCGTTGCGGCGAATGCGGAGGACATGACGTTCGCCGCCGCGGCAGGTTTGTCCGGCGCGCTACTGGATCGGTTGCGGCTGGACGAGACGCGGGTCGCGGCGATGGCGGACGGCGTCGCCGCAGTGGCGGCGCTCGCCGATCCGGTCGGGCAGGTGATCGACTCCAGTGAGCGCCCGAACGGCCTGAGGCTTTCCCGCGTGCGCGTCTCGATCGGCGTCATCGGCATCATTTACGAGAGCCGTCCCAACGTCACCGCGGACGCGGCGGCGCTGTGCGTGATGGCCGGCAACGCAGCGATCCTGCGCGGCGGCTCCGAGGCGGTGAGGAGCAACCGCGCGATCCATGCTGCGCTGGTCGAGGGACTGAAAGCGGGTGGCGTGCCGGTGGAGGCGGTGCAACTCGTGCCAACCACCGATCGCGCAGCAGTCGGCGCCATGCTCAAGGCCGACGGGGCGATCGACCTGATCATCCCCCGCGGCGGCAAGAGTCTCGTCGCACGCGTCCAGGCCGAGGCGCGCGTGCCCGTCCTCGCGCATCTCGACGGCATCAACCATGTCTATGTCCACGCCTCGGCAGACCCGGCGATGGCCAAGGCGGTGGTGGCGGATGCCAAGATGCGCCGCACCGGCGTCTGCGGCTCGATGGAAACGCTGCTGATCGACCGCGGTTACACGGATGCAGCCGCCTTGATCCAAAGTCTCGCAGCAACGGGCTGCGAAGTCCGCGGCGACGGAAGCGCGCGAGCGCTCGTTCCCGAGATCGCCGCCGCCGACGCGGCCGACTGGGACACCGAATATCTCGACGCGATCGCCTCGGTAGCGATCGTCGATGGCCTCGACGCGGCAGTTGCGCATATCGCCCGCCATGGCTCGCACCATACCGACGCGATCGTCGCCGAAGACGCCGCCGTCGCCGAACGCTTCCTGACCAAGGTCGACAGCGCAATCGTCCTCTGGAACGCCTCCACCCAGTTCGCCGACGGTGGCGAATTTGGCCTCGGCGCGGAAATCGGCATCGCCACCGGGCGCCTCCACGCCCGCGGCCCGGTAGCGCTCGAAGGCCTCACCACCTACAAATGGATCGGCCGCGGCACCGGCCAGGTGCGCGGTTGATTGTGATGCTCAAGGGGCATACCCTCCCGGCATGACGACGTCCGAACCTCTGACTATCGACCTGGATGCGGAGACACTTGCATCGTTGCAGGCCGCCTCGGTTTGGCGTGGGATGTCGGTGACCGACTATGTGAAGTCGGTCGTAGAGACTGCAACGCGGAGGGACGGCGAGCTCGCGGCCCTCGTCCAGGAGGGCCTCGACGATATCGATGCCGGACGCGTCTACACGCAGGAACAGGTCGAAGCCTGGTTCGAGGCGCGGCACCGCGACATTGCGGCCGAGTGACGCGTAGTATCTGGTCGGCCTCGGCACTTGCGGACCTGGGTGATATCGACCGCTATTTCCAGGATCGTTCACCGGACTTCGCGCACAGGGTCGGCGCAAGCGCTATCGACGCTGCCCGGCTGTTGGCCGACAATCCTTATCTTGGGCCGGCGTTCGCAGGCGAAATCCGGAAATGGTCCATTCGTGGCACGGAATATTTCATCCTCTATCGTCCCATGCCGGACGGCGTCGATATCGTTCGCGTGATGCATTCGCGCCGCGACACGCCACACGAATCATGACCCACGTCGGCATCCTTGGCGGGTCGTTCAATCCCGCGCACCGTGGCCATCGGGGCATCACGCTATCCGCCATCGATGCGCTCGCGCTTGACGAGGCGTGGTGGCTGGTGTCGCCCGGCAACCCGCTCAAGGACGCGGCCAACGACATGGCGCCGCTCCCCGCACGCCTCACGTCCGCCCGCATAATGGCCCGCCGCGCGCCGATCCGTGCGACCGATATCGAGGCGCGGCTTCACACCCGCTACACGCTTGACACGATCCGCAAGCTCAAGCGGCGTTACCCCAAGATCCGCTTCATCTGGCTGATGGGCGCGGACAATCTCGCCGACTTCCACCGGTGGAAGAACTGGCGGCAGATCGCCCGCGAGGTTCCGATTGCGGTAATCGCGCGTCCGGGATATGACGGGCGCGCCCTCGCGGCCCCCGCGATGGGTTGGCTGCGGCGCTTCCAACGGCGCACAGACCATGCGAAGAGCTGGACGACGTGGAGATTGCCGGCCCTTGTGCTGTTGCGCTTCCGACCCGACCCGACCTCCGCAACCGGCCTGCGCGCCAAAAATCCCGACTGGGTTCAGCACGTTGCTGGCTCGCCCCACCGTTCCGGCAGGTTGCCGGATTGATACCCTTACCCAGGAGCTGACTTGGCCACTTCCCCTACTGCCCCTCGCGCGACCGACCCCGAAGAGGTTGAGGCGCTGCATCGCCTGATCCTCGCGTCGCTCGACGACGACCAGGCGGTCGAGACCATCTCGATCCCGCTCGCGGGCAAGACCAGCATCGCCGATTACATGGTGATCGCCAGCGGTCGTTCGACCCGCCAGGTCGCCTCGATGGCACAGAAGCTGGCCGAGCGGATCAAGGCCGAGTTCAAGCGCCCCGTGAAGATCGAAGGCCTGCCGACCGCCGACTGGGTGCTGATCGACGCGACCGACGTCATCGTCCACCTGTTCCGCCCCGAAGTCCGCAGCTTCTACAATCTCGAGCGGATGTGGGCGTTCGGCGACGCACCGACGCCGCCGCCGGTGCCGACCTTCACCGACGAAGACTAAACCAACTTAGAGGCGGCGGTGCTGCTCCACATCGTCGCCCGCGGTCGGATCGGGCGCTCGCCTGAAGCCGACCTCGTCGACCGCTATCTGAAGCGGATCGTCTGGCCGACCAAGGTCAGCGAGCTCCCCGACATGGGCGGTAAGATTCCGCTCGTCGGTGAGCAGACCAAACGCATTCTGCTCGACGAGAAGGGCGAGACGCTGTCTTCGACGCAGTTCGCGCAAAAGCTCGAGCGCTGGCGCGACGACGGCGTCCGCGAGGCGCGGTTCATGATCGGCGCCGCCGACGGCTTCGACGACGCGGCGCGCGACGAGGCCGACCTGCTGTTCTCGTTCGGTCGCGCGACGTGGCCGCACCTCCTGGCGCGCGCGATGCTCGCCGAGCAGCTCTTCCGCGCGACCAGCATCCTTGCCAATCACCCTTATCACCGCGAAGGGTGATGCATGAGGGCAGGGGTGTCTTGGCGATCGCGGCGCTGTTCGCGGCGGCGGGCGTAACCGCACAGACTGACGCGCCCGAGCTGGCGACCGAGCAGCAACGCCTGGTCGCGGCCAAGCGCGACGCCGCGATCGCCGCCGCCCGTGCCGTCAAGCTAGCCGCCGTGGCCAACCAGGAGCGCGATGCCGCCGATAAGGCGCGTCGCGAGGAGCAGGCGCTGGCCGCTCGCGTGACCGCCGCCGAGGCGAACCTTGCCACCGCGAGTGCCCGTGTGACGCTGGTCGAGCGGTTGCTGACCGATCAGCGCGCCAGGCTCGGCCGCGCGCAGGCGCCGGTCGCGCGATTGCTCGCCGCGCTGGAGTCGCTCGCCCGACGCCCGACGATCGTCGCGGTCGCGCAGCCGGGATCGGTCGACGACCTCGTCCATGTCCGCGCGGTGCTGGGCAGCGCCTTGCCCGTCGTCCGCCAGCGCACCGAAGCCGTCCGCAGCGAACTCGCCGAAACGCGGCGTTTGCAGGCCAGCGCCACGCTCGCCGCCAAGGCGCTCTCGGACGGCCGCGCGCGGCTGGAGAGTGATCGGCAGGCGCTCGCCGATCTCGAGGCGCGCCATCGCCAGCGCAGCCAGAGGCTCGGTCGCGGTGCGCTCAGCGAATCCGACCGCGCTCTGGCGCTTGGCGAACGCGCGCGCGACCTTGTCGACGGCATGGCGACGACGACCAATGCCAAGGCGACCGCCGCCGCCCTGATCGCGCTCGCCGGCCCGATCCCGCGCCCGATCGCGCCCGGCACCACGCCACCACTACCCCTGCGCGGCGTGTACCGCACTCCGGTAGCGGGCCGGCTCGTAACCGGCTTCGACGAAATCTCGGACTCGGGCGTCCGGTCGCGCGGGCTGACGTTCGCCACCGCTCCCAGTGCGCGCGTCGTCGCCCCCGCCTCAGGGACGATCCGCTACGCCCGCCGCTTTCGCGACTACGGTGTGATCGTCATCATCGACCATGCCGATGGCTGGACCAGCCTCGTCACCGGCCTCGCGGCAACCTCCGCCAAGCCCGGTGACCGCGTGACGATGGGCGGCCCGCTCGGCACCGCCCCCGCGAAGACCCGCGCATTCCCGTCGAACTCCGCCGTCAAGGTCGCCCCGTTGATGTCGCCGCGTTGATAGGATCGCGCTGACCGGATGATAGCACGCGCGCCGCGTTTCGATCCTCCCCCGCAAGGGGGAGGTGTCGCCGAAGGTGACGGAGGGGAGGACACGGAACAGAGGTCTCGCTTTCCTCCCCCTCCGTCTGGCAAGCGCCAGCCACCTCCCCCTGGCGGGGGAGGATCGAAAAGGGTCCCCCAGTCAGCCCCCATTAACCCCAACCCGCCTTCACCCGCGCGCGCGTTGCCGCCAGCGTTCCGCTACGCTACGCCGTCACGACCGTACGACACGTCTTTTCTCAGGTTGCAGGACCATCGATGCCTCGTCCTATACTGCGTACCCCGATCCTTACCGCAACGGCGATCGTCGGCGCGCTGACGCTGATCCCGCTTGCCACCTCGGCGATGGCCGCGGTCGACACCGACACGTACCGCGAGTTCGACCAGTTTCTCGACGTCTTCAACCGCGTGAAGGCGGAATATGTCGACAAGGTCGATGACAAGACGCTGATCAAGGGCGCGATCCAGGGCATGCTCGCTAGCCTCGATCCGCACTCTAGTTATGTCGACGCGCTTGACTACGAAAACCTCCGGATCATGACCGAGGGCAATTACGGCGGTCTTGGCCTGACGGTGCAGATGGAGGACGGCGCGATCAAGGTCGTCTCCCCGCAAGAGGATTCCCCGCCGCCCGCGCCGGCGTCAAATCCGGCGACTACATCACGCATATCGACGGCAAGCTGATCTACGGCGATTCGCTCGACGAGGCGGTCGGCAAGATGCGCGGCAAGCCCGGCAGCAAGATCACGCTCGGCCTCGTCCGCCCCGGCCGCGACAAGCCGCTCGACGTGACGATGATGCGCGAGATCATCGTCCAGAAGCCGGTGAAATGGGAAGTCCGCGGCGACGTCGGCTATATCAACATCAACACCTTCAGCGAGAACACCGGCGCCGACACGCGCGCGGCGATCATGGCGATCGACAAGTCGCTTGGCCACCGCCCGCTTGGATACGTGGTCGACCTCCGCGAAAACGGCGGCGGTCTCCTGACCCAGGCGATCGAGGTCAGCGATGCCTTCCTCGATCACGGCGAGATCGTCTCGCAGCGCGGCCGCGAGAAGACCGATATCGAGCGCTATTACGCCAAGCCCGGCGACGACGCGCACGGCCTGCCGGTCGTCGTTCTTACCGATCCCGGCACCGCGTCGGCGTCGGAGATCGTCGCCGGCGCGCTTCAGGATCATCACCGCGCATTGATCATGGGCGAGCGCAGCTTCGGCAAGGGCTCGGTCCAGACCGTGCTCCAGCTCGGCCCGGAGACCGCGCTGCGTCTTACCACCGCGCGCTACTTCACGCCGTCCGGCCGCTCGGTGCAGGAGGGCGGGATCGAGCCCGACATCAAGGTGCCGCAGCTCACCGATCCCGACTACAAGTCGCGCCCGGTGTTCCGCGAGGCCGACCTGCGCAAACATTTGATCAACGAGGTGAAGGCCGACAACGCGGTGCTCGAGGAGGATACCAAGACCGACCCGCGCTTCTCGCAGACGCCCGAGCAGTTGAAGAAGCAGGGCATCGACGATTTCCAGCTCTATTACGCGCTGAAGACCGTCGCGCGTCTCGGCGGGGCGACGCAGGTCGCCGCCGCCACCAAGCCGCGCCCGATCAAGCCTGATCCGACCGCCGCCGCCGATGCTGCCAAGGCGCCCACCAAGTGAGCGTGCGTCGCGGGTTGGGCATGACCAAGAACGAAGAGATCGCACGTGCCATCGCGCTGTTGCTGCCGGCGTTCCTGCTGCTCGGTGCGCTCGGCTCGCAATATCTCGGCGGTCTGTACCCGTGCGAAATGTGCCATTGGCAGCGCTGGCCGCATTATTCCGCGGTGCTGATCGCCGGCGCGACGTTCTTCGTCCCCGGCCGCTCGCTGCGGGCGTCGCTCGTCATCATCGCCGGTTTGCTGATCGGCGTCAGCGGGCTGATCGGCGTCGCGCATGCCGGCGTCGAATATCATTGGTGGAACGGCTTCACCGCCTGCACCACGACCGTCTCGATGGCCGGCACCACTGCCGCCGAGCGCCTCGCCGCGATCATGAATGCGCCGATGGTCCGCTGCGATTCGCCGCAGTGGAAGCTGCTCGGAATTTCGCTCGCCGGCTTCAACGCCATCTTTTCCCTCGCCGGTGCGTTCACCATATTCGCACTCATGAGGAAGACGAGATGAGCGGCTGGAAGCCAGGAGACGCCAAGCGGGCCACCGATTCGATGATCCGCGTCGACCAGGCCGGCGAATACGGGGCGATCCGAATTTATGCAGGGCAGTTGGCGGTGCTCGGCGACCGCCACCCGGCATCGCGCTCGATCCATCACATGGCGCAGCAGGAGGAACGCCACCGCGCGTTCTTCGACAAGATGATCGTCGAGCGCCGCGTGCGGCCAACCGTGTTGCAGCCGATCTGGAAGGTCGCCGGTTTCGCGCTCGGCGCGGTGACTGCCGCAATCAGCCCGCGGGCGGCGATGGCCTGCACTGCGGCGGTCGAGACCGAGATCGACAAGCATTACGAAGAACAGCTCGTTCAGCTTGGCGCCAGCGACCCCGAGCTATCGGCAGCGATCCTGGATTTCCAGGCCGAGGAACTCGAACACAAGGCGACCGCGATCGCTGCGGGAGCTGAGGAGACGCCGGGCTATCCGGTGTTGAGTGCTGCGATCCGGCTCGGCTGCAAGGTCGCGATCGCAACCGCCAAACGGATTTAGGCGGACGGCTACGGTTCAGGCCGAGCGACTATAACAAGCCGAACGAACGCGTGGGAGTGATGCGTATGAAGATGCTTTTTGTGGCGGCCTTGCTCGTCGCCGGCCCCGCAGTCGCACAGACCGCGCCGCCGACCTCCAATGGCAATACGGGCAGTGCCAATACGGGCCCCACCCTCGCGCAGCCGCCCGCCAAGGCCCCCGCGCTTCCCGGCGCGACCGCCAGGCCCAAGCCGGTCGTCGCCCCCCGCAGGTCTCGCGCAACGCGCCGATCAACGGCGTCCTGACGCTGTTCGGCAATGAACGCTGCCCGACCAACCAGAACGGCGAAGAGATCGTCGTTTGCGTCCGCCGCAGCGCGCAAGAGCAATACCGCGTTCCGAAGGAGCTCCGCGAGTTCGTCGTCACCCCCGAAAACGCCAGCTGGGCGACCAAGGCACAGGGTACGATGGACGCCGGCTCGGGCGTCAACACGATTGGTAGCTGCTCCGCAGTCGGCGCTGGTGGCGCGACGGGATGCTTCGGCCAACGGGTCAGGGAATCCCGCCTGGAAAACAAGACGCGGGCGGCGGAGGTGCCGGTTCTACCCTGAGCTTTCGGCGCGCGTCGGGACCGATACGACGATATCCCAGCTTTCTCTGGGATGACGGGTTGGGGGAGCGTGTCGTACTGTTACGCCCATCCGCTTCTCGCGGCTGATTACCTGAGCCCAACCCAACCCGATCCGGCACGACCAAACCCGATCTGGCACGATCCAACCCGACCCGATCCGGCCCGACCCGATCCGATCCAACCCCGACCTGCAAACCCAACCCGTCACCCCAGCGAAAGCTGGGGTATTTCACGATGTGGGTGACACCAGCCCCGCACGACGGCCCATTACCCTAACGGTCGCCCCGTAGACTCCCGCCGCCATTCCCCAGACCCAAGTATTGACTCTTTGCGCCCGCTCGCCACATGGCCTTTTGCCTCGCGCCTTCCACAACACTCTTGAGCTGTTGCTGTCCTACAAGGATAGGGCATGACATGATGCGCGAATGACGTCAGTAGTCACCCAAGCGCGATCGCTAGAACTACTTCCCACTGCGCGCCTCCCGCCGGAGAGACTTCGCGCGAGCGCCTATACTTCCTACACTTCACTCGGACCGTTCACCCGTTCGGCGTCCGATAAATCCAGTTTTGCAACGACTTGGAGCAATAGAGAACTGCACTCTCGCCGACCGTCGCCAAAGCTCCTCCCGCTAGGAATGCCAGTATGACCGAACCGCTGAGCATCGCCTTCCTGCTGTTCCCGAACTTGACGCAGCTCGATCTGACCGGCCCCGCGCAGGTCCTGTCGCGGCTCGGCAATTCGCGGCTCGATCTCGTGTGGAAGACGCTCGACCCGGTGCCGACCGACGCAGGCTTCTCGATCCTGCCGACCGCGACCTTCGCCGACGTGCCGCGCGCGGACATTCTCTGCGTCCCCGGCGGTTTCGGGACCAACGACGTGATTGCCGACGACGAAGCGATGGCGTGGGTGCAGGCGGTCGGCGCCGACGCGACCTGGGTGACGAGCGTCTGCACCGGCTCGCTGATCCTCGGCGCGGCCGGCTTGCTCGACGGCTACCGGGCCGGGTGCCACTGGGCGCAGCGCGAGATGTTGCCGCTGTTTGGTGCGATCCCGGTCGACGCGAGGACCGTGGTCGATCGCAACCGCGTCACCGGCGGCGGCGTCACGGCGGGGATCGATTTTGCGCTGACGCTGACCGCGATGATCCGCGGCGAGGCGCACGCGAAGGCTGTCCAGCTCAGCCTCGAATATGATCCTGCACCACCGTTCGATAGCGGCTCGCCCGAAAAGGCCGACCCGGACATCCTCGAAGCGGTGAAGCGGAGAACGGCGCAGCTTGTGCCAACGCGAGACGAGGATCTGCGCGCTCTGGCGAAGCGCCGGGGTTACCCCGAGAGACTTAAGGGTGACGCTTCAGCCCGCGCACCCGGTGCCAGATATAGAAGCCGACCAGCGCGATCAGGACCACGCCGATCAGCAGGTCGGCACTGTGGAACGCCGCCTTCACGCGCGGATCGCTGTCCCATTTGTCGCCGAGCTTCATCCCGACCCAGGCCAGCCCGAAGCACCACGGCCACGATCCGACGAAGGTGTAGACGTGGAACGGCACCAGCTTCATGCGCGCGACGCCGGCGGGGAAGGCGATGAACGAGCGGATCACCGGCAGCAGCCGCCCGATCAGCACCGCCATCGAGCCCCAGCGCGCGAAGAACCGGTCGGCCGCATCGAGCTCGCCCGGACCGATCAGCAGGTATTTGCCCCAGCGCTCAGCCATCGGCCGGCCACCACGCTTGCCGATCTCGTACGCGACGATCGAACCCAGATTGCACCCGATCGCGCCCGCGGTGGCGGCGAGATACAAGTCGAACCGTCCGGTCGAGACGAGGTAGCCGGCGAACGGCATGATGATTTCGGACGGCAGCGGGATGCACGCGCTCTCGATCGCCATGAGCAGCGCGATGCCGACATAGCCACCCGACGAGATGACGCCGATCGTGAAGGTGGCGAGGACCGCCAGAATCTTTTCGAACATGGCTCGGTCGATTGCGCGAACCGGGCGACGAAGGAAAGCCCAAAATCGGAACCGGTACGCGGTTCGTTCGCTGGTGCCGCATGACAGATCTCACACTCAACGACGGCCGCACGATGCCCCAGCTCGGCATGGGCACGTGGCAGATCCCCGACAGCCAGGCCGCAGCGATCGTCCGCGCCGGGCTCGATATCGGCTTCCGCCTCGTCGACACCGCCGCGATCTACGACAACGAACGCGGCGTCGGCGACGGCTACAAAGGCTCGGACGCGTTTCTCACCACCAAGCTCTGGAACGACCGGCAGGGCGATGCCGAGGCGGCAATGGACGAGAGCCTGGCGCTGCTCGGTGTCGAGTCGGTCGACCTGTACCTGATGCACTGGCCGGTGCCGAAGCAGGACAAGTATGTCGAAGCCTGGAAGGCGATGATCGCCCTGCGCGATGCCGGAAAGGCCAAGTCAATCGGGGTTTCGAACTTCCTCCCCGAGCACATCGACGCGATCGTCGCCGCGACCGGTGTTACTCCTGCGGTCAACCAGATCGAACTCCACCCGAACTTCCAGCAGCGTGACCAGCGCAAGTATCACGAAGCCCACGGCATCGTGACGCAGAGCTGGAGCCCGCTGGGGCAGGGCAAGACGCTGTTGCAGGACGAAGCGATCGTCCGCATCGACGACAAGCACGGCCGCAGCGCCGCGCAGGTGATCCTCGCATGGCATCTGGCGAACGGCTTCTCGGTGATCCCGAAAGCCTCGGACGCCGAGCATCTGGCGGACAATTTCGCAGCGCTGGACCTGACGCTGGATGACGAAGACATGGCCGCGATCGAAGCGCTCGACGATCCGGCGGGCCGCTTGGGACCGGAACCGAACAGCATGTAATCCTCCCCGGCACGGGGAGGGGGACCGCGACGCGGAGCGGCGGGGTGGAGGGGTTCTCCACGAACGGTACGCCCGCGGTGAGCCCCTCCACCAGCTGCGCTGGTCCCCTCCCCGTACCGGGGAGGATCAGGCGATCCGTCCGCCCACTGTCCGCAGATCCTCGACGAACTGCGCATATTCCTCCGCAGCCTGCGCCGGATCCGGCAACCGCAGCAGATAGCTCGGATGGACCGTGATCCAGGCTTCACCCCCATCCGGCAACTGCAACGCCCGCCCGCGCTCGCGCCCGATCGTCATCACCTTCCCGAACAACGACCGCGCTGCGGTCGCCCCTAGCGCCACCGTCACCTTCGGCTTGATCAGCATCTGCTCCTGCTCGATCCACCAGCGGCAGGCGTCGATCTCGCCTGCGCCGGGCTTGGCGTGGATGCGTCGCTTGCCACGTTGTTCGAATTTGAAGTGTTTCACGGCGTTGGTGACGTACGCGCGGGAGCGGTCGACGCCAGCCTCGGCCATCGCCTTGTCGAACATCTGGCCGGCGGGGCCGACGAAGGGGCGGCCGGCGATATCCTCTTGGTCACCGGGCTGTTCGCCGACGAACATTAGCGGGGCATCAACCGGGCCCTCGCCGAACACGGTTTGCGTTGCGGGCTTGTAGAGCGGGCAGCGGGTGCAGCCGGCAGCTTCGTCACGCAGTGCTTCCCACGCGATCAGGCTGTTACCACCTACCGTGTCGCGCGCCTTCGCGATCATCCCGCTCTCCCTTGCCTGTGCCGCTGCCAGCAGGCCCGGTACCAGCGCGGTCTCGGGCATATTTTTCCAGTATTTCTTCGGCATCTCCTTCAGCATCGCGCCGATCTTGACGCGCGCCGGGTTAAAGATGCTGGCGTAATAGGTCTTCCAGACTTCCTCGGTCGGGTCGCCGTCGGGGGCGTCGGCCTTGCTCGCGCCGGGACCCTCGCTGAGCGCCTTGCCGTCCCAGTGAACCGAGACCTCGGGCGTCAGGATCGACCAGCGCATGCTGGCGAAGCGGTTGACGAAGAACGCGGCGTTGGCGCGGACGATGTGGTGGTCGGGTTCGAACCACGCGACGAAGCGCGTGCCGCCGTCCTCCTCGACCTCGCGGAAACGCAGGAACGCGCGCATCTTGTGGATGTCGCGGCGGACGTCCTTGGCGATCCGGTCGAGGCGGCGGACGAGCGGATCGGCGCGGTCCTCGATCAGTTTTTGTTCGCGGCGGAGGCGGAAGAGCAGCGTGTAGAGCAGGGCGAACCGTTCGGGGTCGCTGCCGAGGATGGCGCTGCGGGCTAGGTCTATGAAGGCGCGGGGGACGGAGAACGCGCCGGGGGGCGGTGCGGGGGCGGGTTCGGCGACGGTTGCGAACAGGTCGACTGGCTCGTCGCCGACTTGCCAGACGACGTCGTCTGGGGGGACGTCCTCAGCGATCAGGCCACGCGCGGCGTCGCGCCAGCCGTCGAAATCGTCGGGTTCGGATAGGGTTACGACGCGCATAATCCTCCCCGGCACGGGGAGGGGGACCAGCGAAGCTGGTGGAGGGGGCTTCCACGAGCGTACCGGTTGTGGTGAGCCCCCTCCACCCCACCGCTGCGCGTCGCGGTCCCCCTCCCCGTTCCGGGGAGGAATGCGGGGGCGTCACGCGAACATTTCCATCTGCTTGGGTTTCGGGGCTACGATCGGGCGCAGCTCCGCACGGTCGGACAGGACGACGGGGCGCCAGTCCTCTGCAATGATGAACGGCCGCAGTTTGGCAACCGAAACCGTCAGTCGCGCGACATCCGCCAGATGCAGCCGGCGCCAACGCCGGCTCGTCAGGATTCCGTTGACCGCCTTCACCCCAAGCCCCGGCACACGCAACAGCATCTCGCGCGGCGCGCGGTTTACGTCGACCGGAAACGACCCACGAAATTTCAACGCCCAGGCAAGCTTCGGATCGATGTCGAGCGGCAGCATCCCTGTGGCGTCGTCGGCAGCCGCTACCACCTCATGCGGCTGGAACTCGTAGAACCGCATCAACCAGTCGGACTGGTACAACCGGTGCTCGCGCATCAACGGCGGGCGTTGCAGCGGCAGCACCGCGCTCGCATCTGGGATCGGGCTGAACGCCGAATAATACACGCGACGCAGCCCGAACCGATCGTACAGCGTGGAAGCCTTCCGCACGATGTCGCCGTCCGTCGCCGCGTCCGCCCCGACGATCATCTGCGTCGACTGGCCGGCAGGCGCAAACTTCGGCGCAGACTTGTACTTGGCCTTCGCATCCTTGCCGTCGATGATCGACGCCTTCACCTCCGCCATCGCAGTCTCGATCCGCACCCCGTCCTTTTCGGGAGCAAGCCGCTTCAACCCATTGGCGGTCGGCAGCTCGACGTTGATCGACACGCGATCAGCATACAGCCCGGCTTGGTGGACGAGTTCGGGATCGGCGTCGGGGATCGTCTTGAGGTGGATATACCCCCGGAAATGATGATCCTCGCGCAACGACCGCGCGACCTCGACCATCTGCTCCATGGTGTAGTTCGACGAGGCGATGATGCCGGAAGAGAGAAACAGGCCCTCGATATAATTGCGCTTGTAGAAGGCGATGGTGAGATCGACCACTTCCTTCGCCGTGAAGCGCGCACGCCGCACGTTCGAGCTCTTGCGGTTGATGCAGTAATGGCAGTCGAAGATGCAGCTGTTCGTGAGCAGGATCTTCAGCAGCGAGATGCAGCGACCGTCCGGCGCATAGGCGTGGCAGATGCCCATCCCCTCGGTCGAGCCGAGCCCCTTACCGTCCTTCGAATTGCGCTTGGTGGTGCCCGACGACGCACAGGAGGCATCGTATTTGGCCGCATCGGCGAGAATCTCTAGCTTTTCACGGGTATCGAGCTGGGCCATCCGTTCGTCTTACGTTCCGGAATCGCAAGTGTCGATTGATCGATATCAACGATCCTCGCGATGAGCGTCAGTCGAAGATATAGCGGAACAGGTCGACGAACCCGCCGAGGCTGACGGGGAGCAGCAACAGGACGAGCGCGTAGAACAGCAGGATGCGGCTCAGCGCCTTCTCGTGGCGGAACTCAGGCTTGCGTGGGGGAAGGTCTTCCTTGCGCGGCCAGATGCTGGATTCGTCGAGGAACATGCGCGTATCATACCGCAAAACGAGACCGCGTTCCGGCAAAATAATACGGAAAAATCGATCTGTATCATTCAGCTGCGAGCAGACCTGTTGCCGCCTGGAGGTCGACCGAAACGAGGCGGCTGACACCGCGTTCGATCATCGTTACGCCGAACAGGCGGTGCATGCGGCTCATCGTGACGGCGTTGTGCGTGACGACGAGGTAGCGCGTGTCGGTGTCGCGCGACATGCGGTCGAGCAGGTCGCAGAAGCGCTCGATATTGGCGTCGTCGAGCGGCGCGTCGACCTCGTCGAGGACGCAGATCGGCGCGGGATTGGTAAGGAATAGGCCGAAGATCAGCGCGACCGCGGTCAGCGCCTGCTCGCCGCCGGATAGCAGGGTGAGCGACTGGAGGCGTTTGCCGGGTGGTTGCGCCATGATCTCGAGTCCGGCTTCGAGCGGGTCGTCGGAGTCTATGAGTTCCAGATGCGCTGCGCCGCCGTCGAAGAGCGTGGTGAAGAGGCGCTGGAAATGGCCGTTGACCGCTTCGAATGCCGCGAGCAGGCGTTGGCGACCTTCGCGGTTGAGCGTGCCGATCGAGCCGCGCAGCCGGTTGACGGCCTGCCCGAGTTCGTCGCGCTCGACCGCGTTGCCGCGCGCGGACTCTTCGAGTTCGGCGAGTTCGGTCTCGGCGACGAGGTTGACCGGGCCGATCCGCTCGCGGTCGGTGGTGAGGCGGTCGTGCGTGGCGGACTCCTCGGCTGGTGCGCGGACGTCGGCGACCGCGAAGCCGAGGCGTTCGGGGAGGACGGGGCGGGGCATTGGAAGCGCTCGCCCGAGAGGCGGCCGAGATCGAGGCGGCGCGCTTCGTGGTTTTCGACGCGGGCGATCGCGCCGGCGCGGGCTTCGCGGGCGACGGCGAGCGCTTCGGTGGCGGCGCGGTGGGCGTCGTCGGCGGTGCGGGCGGTGGTCTCCGCGGTGCGTTCGGTGGCGAGGAGCGCGTCGGCGGTTGTGCGCGCGTCTTGGTGTTCGGCGTCGAGCGTCTCGATTTCAGCGTCGAGGGCGGCGGGGCGAGCGGCGATCGCGGCGAGGTCGGTGCCGAGCGTGGTTTCGCGCGAGTCCATGGCGGCGATGCGCTTGGCGGCTTCACCGGCGCGCGCGCGCCAGCTTCGGGTGTCGGCTTGCGCCGCAGACAGGCGTTCGCGGTGGGTGGCGATGCTGCGGTTGAGCGTGGTGCGATCGGCGCGAGACTGCGCGACGGCGGCGCGGGCATTTTCGGCGTCGTATTGGAGCGCGGCGACCTGGCGCGCGTTGGCGGTGCCGTCGGGGACGGCGGCCATCGCGGCTTCGGCGCGGGTGCGGTCGGCGTGCGCGTCGGCGACGTCGTCGGCGATGCGGTGCGCGCGGACGTCAAGGTCTGCGCGCTGGGTGGCGAGGCGTTCGAGCGCGGCGGCGGCGCGGTCCTCCTGGCGGATAACGTCGCGCGCGGCGGTTTCGGCGCGTTGCAGGGCGGCGCGGGCGGTTTGCGACTGGCCTCTAGCCTGGGCGATCCGCTCGTCGATCGCGGCGCGGGTTCGTTCGGCGTCGTCCAGCGCCTTGGCCGCATTGGGGCGGGCGGCCTGGAGTGCGGCGAGGCGGTTGCGGCGGACGAGGCGTTCGGCGGCGGCCGCGCCGGTCCCGGTTTCGGTGAAGCCGTCCCAGCGGCGGAGTTGGCCGTCTCGGGTGACGATGCGCTGGCCGACGGCGAGGTGATGCTGGCCGTCGGTGTCGACGACGAAGACTTGCGCGAGCCGGCGGGCGAGGGCGGGGGCGCTTCGACATGCTTTGCCAGCGGTTCGGCGTCGGTCGGCGGGGCGGGGTCGTCTTTGCGGGGCTTGGCGCCTGCCCATGCATCGAGGCCGGTGTCGAGATCGTCGCCTAGTGCGGCGGCGAGTGCGCGTTCGTAGCCGGTGCTGGCCGAGACATGGTCGAGCAGCCGGTCGCGGCCGCTGCGCTGTGTTGCCTTGGTGAGGGCCGTCACTTCGCTGTCGATCGCGGCGAGGTTTGCGCGGGCGGTGGCGCCGGTTGTTTCGGCGGCGTCTCGCGCGCTGGTCGCAGCGGCTTCGTCGGTGTCTGCCTGGGTGATGGCCTGGCGAGCGGACTCGGCGGCGGCGGTCGCGGCGTGTCGGGCTTCGGCGGCGGTTTCGCGCTCTGCGGATAGCGGGGCGGGGTCGCCCAGCGCGCGGAGGGCGGCGGCGATCTGCGCGGCGTCGCGATCGGCGCGGTCGGCGCGGGTGCGGGCGGCGGCGAGGGCTGCGCTGGCGACGCGGACTTCGGCGGCGTCGCGGGCTTGCGTGGCGAGCGCCTGGGCCAGCGCGACTTCGGCGTCGCGGGCGCTGCGTTCGGTTTCGGCGAGGGCTGCGTTGAGATCGGGGATCGCGGCGGTGGCGTCGGCGATCGCGGTGTCGAGCGCCCTGGCCTCGTCGGCGAGGCGGGCAAGCGCCGCCGCAGCGTCGCTGGCGAGCGATCCTTCGCGGGCGCGGTCGTCGGCGATTCGGGCGCGGGCGTCGGTGAGGTCGGCGATCCTGCGCTCGACGCTGGCCTTTTCGGTCTTGAGCGCGGCGAGGCGGTGGGCGAGATCGCCGACCAAGTCGCGCGCGGCGAGCGCTGCGGTGCGGGCGGTAGCGACGGCTTCGATCGCGCGGTGCTGGTCTGCGGCGGCTGTGCGCTCGGCTTCGGTGGTGGCGTGGACGCGGGTTTCGGCGGCGGTGGCTTCGGCCTTGGCGGCATCGGCTGCGGAGGCGGCCTCGCGCCAGCGAGAGAATAATGTGCGCGCTTCGGCGACGCGGATCTGCGCGGAGATGAGGCGGTAGCGTTCGGCGGCGCGGGCCTGGCGTTTCAGGGTGGCGGCGCGCGCGTCCTGGTCGGAGATGATCTCGTCGAGCTTGGCGAGATTGGCTTCGGTGGCGCGGAGTTTGCCCTCGGCGTCCTTGCGGCGAACGTGGAGGCCGGCGATTCCGGCGGCTTCCTCGAGCATCGCGCGGCGGTCGGCGGGTTTTGCGGCGATGACCGCGCCGATCTTGCCCTGGCTGACGAGCGCGGGGGAGTGCGCACCGGTGGCGGCGTCGGCGAAGAGCAGGCCGACGTCCTTTGCGCGAACGTCGCGGCCGTCGATCCGGTAGGCGGAGCCGGCGCCGCGTTCGATCCGGCGGACGATCTCGCGTTCGTCGCCCGCAATTTCGGCGAGGATCGAGACTTCGGCGAAGTCGCGCGGCGGGCGGGTCGCAGTGCCGGCGAAGATGACGTCTTCCATGCCGGCGCCGCGCAGGGATTTCGCGCTCGCCTCGCCCATCGTCCAGCGGAGCGCTTCGAGGAGGTTGGACTTGCCGCAGCCGTTCGGGCCGACGACGCCGGTGAGGCCGGGTTCTATGCGGAGATCGGCGGGGTCGACGAAGCTCTTGAAGCCGGTGATGCGGAGGCGCTTGATCTGCATTCTTGCGCCCCCCGACGGTTGGTTTTGATCGTGTGCCGAACCGCCGAGCTTGTTTCCCCGCGAAGGCGGGGACCCAGACTGGGCTCCCGCCTTCGCAGGAGAACACGGAAGAACTGCCCTCAGATCAACCTCCACCTCCCCGGCGGAGGCCGGGGCCCAGTTGGAGAGGTGGCAGTAACGGAACGCAGCGCTGATCAGCGACGTCCCCCAACTGGGCCCCGGCCTTCGCCGGGGTGGTAGTTACTTGTGGAGCGGTTAGCTTACGCCCCAGCGGCCTTCAGCGCCTTCTCCATCTGGTCCCAGCTCACGACCTGGTCGAGCTTCTTGTCGTTGATCAGGAACGTCGGCGTGCCCGTCACGGTCCCCGCCTGCATCGCGTTCTCGGTAGGCTTGGCCATCACTTCGAGCTGCTTCTGATCCGCGAGGCAGGCGCGCGCCTTTGCTTCCGGGATCCCGCGCTGCTTGACGAAATCGATCGCGCCCATCTGTTCGGCGAGCTTCGTCGCGACGACCGTCGGCGGCTGGTTGGCGAGTGCCTTCTGCTGGTCGGGGGTCATCGCCTGGAGCTTGTCGAGGAAGGCGATCTGGTTGCCGTACATCTGCTCGAGGATCGGGAAGAACGGCGCGACGCCGCCGCACTGGCCGAGCAAAGTCAGCGCCACGTCGGGTGCGCCGTGGACGAGGAAGTCGCGGAATTCGAAGCTGACCTTCCCGGTCGAGACGTACTTTTCCGTCAGTGGCTTGTATGCCTCGCGGCCGAACGCGCCGCAGGTCGGGCACGAGCGCGCGCCGTATTCGACGAGCTTGATCGGCGCGTTCGGGTTGCCCATCAGATAACCCTCGGGGGTCTTCACGACCGTCTCGGTCCAGTTCTGGCCGGCGGGGGCTGCGGCGGCGGCGACCGGCGCGGCGGCGGGCTGGTCGACGTTACCGGTCGAATCGTTCTTCGAGCAGGCGGCGAGCGCGAGCGGCAGGACGGCGAGCGTGGTCAGGAACTTCATCGGGTTACTCCAGTGGATCACGTGAATTAGCGGGCGCCGGCCTTGCGTAGCGCGGGTTCGAGCTGTTCCCAGCCGACATGGGGTACGATCTTGCCGTTGAGGTAGAAGGTCGGCGTCGAGTCGATCTCATTCGGCGCGTCGGCGGTCAGTTTGACGATGCGGTCGATCTCGGGCTGGTTGGCGAAGCACGCGTTGATCGCGGCGTCCGAGAGCCCGCGTGCCTTGATCATCGCGGTCAGGCCGGAGCCGTCGGCGTTGGCGCGGATTTGCGCCGCCGCCGGGTACATGTTCAGGCGCGCGGCGTTGCCCTGCTGGTACTCGATCCCGCGCTCGAGCCATTGCGGCTGCGCGGCGAAGATCGCGGACGAGGTGGCGGAGAAGCCTTTCGGGCCGGTGCAGCGCGCGAGGATCGCTGCCGACAGGTCGAGCCGGTCGCGGATGAAGTGGCGGAATTCGAGGCTGGTCGAGCCCGATGCGATCATCTGGCGCTTCAACACGGGTTCGGACTTCACCGAGAAGTCGGCGCAGTGCGAGCAGGTGTAGCTGGCATATTCGACGAGCTTTACGCGCGCAGCGGGGTTGCCGATCAGGTACGCGCCCGAGGGGAGGATGCGCGCGGTCTGCGACCAGTCGCGCTTGGGCGCGGCACCGGTCAGCAGGAAGAGGGCGAAGACGGCAAAGAGGACGCGCATCAGTTGATCCTGGGAAGGCCGTGCGTCGAGGCGACGCCGGCGGCGAGGGATTCGAGGACGGCACGCAGTTCCGGATCGGCGATGCCCTTCAGGCTCATACCGAGATCGACGGGGACTGGGCGGATCGATGGCGGTGCTTTGCGCGGTACGGGGGCGGCGACTTCGCCCTGGCGGATCGCGACCTTTACGATCGCGGCGTAGCCGAAGAAGCGGTTCACGCGCTCGATGATCTCGGGCGCGATGTGCTGCATCATCGGGGCGTGCGCGCCGCGGACGGTGAGGGTCAGGACGCCGTCCTGCTTCTTGCCGACCGGGAAGCGGATCGATTCGGGGATGCTCGCGCCCGCCAGTTTTGCGCCGACGATCTCGGGCCAGCGGCTGACGATCGACGACTGGACGAAGCCGAATCGCCGGAATGCCGCGCCGCCGATCGCGGGCAACAACTCGGCGACCGCGCGCGAACGGTTCTCACGCGGGGCGTCTGGGTCGGTCTTGCCCTTAATGCGCTTCGTCGCCGGCTTGGGCGTCGCAGATTTAGGCACGGAAACGGGCGGCTTGCTCATCCGCAATCCCATGCCATAGGCGACGCGTGAACGCCAAGCGCTCTTCGGTCTCCGGGGCCCTGCTCGACTGGTATGACGCGCATCGCCGCGACCTGCCGTGGCGCGCGAAGCCGGGCGAGACGATCGATCCGTACCGGGTGTGGCTGTCCGAGGTGATGTTGCAGCAGACGACGGTGGCGGCGGTGACCCCGCGGTTCCTGGCGTGGACCGCGCGGTGGCCGGACTTCGCGAGCCTGGCGGCGGCGGACGATGCCGATGTGATGGCGGCCTGGGCGGGGCTTGGCTATTATGCTCGGGCGCGCAATCTGGTGAAGGCGGCGAAGGCTGTCGTCGCGGAGCATGGCGGCGTATTTCCGCGGACCGAGGTGGAGCTGCGCGCGCTGCCTGGGCTCGGCGCTTACACGGCCGCGGCGGTGGCGGCGATCGCGTTTGGCGAGCGCGCGGTGGTGGTCGATGCGAATGTCGAACGCGTAGTCGCGCGGCTGTTCGCGATTCAGACGCCCTTGCCGGCTGCGCGTCCTGCGATTCGGGTCGCGGCGGATTCGATCACGCCGGACGCGCGGGCGGGGGATTTCGCGCAGGCGATGATGGATCTTGGGTCGGGGATCTGCACGACGCGCGCGCCGAAGTGCCTGCTGTGTCCGATCCGCGCGTTTTGCGAAGGCTTCAAGCAGGGCGCGCCGGAGCGGTTGCCGGTAAAGGCGAAGAAGGCGGCAAAGCCTCAGCGCTACGGGACGATCTTCTGGCTGGAACGCGACAGGCAGGTGTTGCTGGTGCGGCGGCCGGACAAGGGTTTGCTCGGCGGGATGCGCGCGTTTCCGACCGGGCCTTGGGGTGAGGTTGCGCCCGGTTTCGAGGACGCGCCGGCGCAGGCTGACTGGCGGATGCTGGACGTTACGGTCGCGCATGGATTTACGCATTTCGATCTGCAACTGACGCTTGCGGTGGCCACGGTCGAGGCGCATCAACCGCGCGTTCCAGCGGCAAGCGAATGGTGGCCGATCGACGGGCTGGATACCGCGGGGCTGCCGACCGTTTTCGCCAAAGCCGGTAAGACCATACGGAGAGCTGCATGAAACTGGTGCACTGGATTTCGACTGGCGGCCTCGCCGCGCTAGCCGCCGCCACGGCCTATGCCCAGCAGGCGCAGCTGCGTCCGCAGCCTTCGCCTCAGGTCCGCCCCACGCCGCGAATGACGATCCCGGTTAATGCGCTGCTGCCCGCCACGTCCGCGCTGTTCGACAGCTATGTCGCGCAGTACAAGATGCCGGGGATCGTTGGTGCGTTCGGCGCCGGCGACGGTCCGACCCTGTTTCCGTCCGCGGGTAAGATCAGCGACGATCCGAACGCGCCGGCGGCGGGACCCGACTCGCTGTGGCGCGTGTATTCGATGTCCAAGCCGATCACGGGCATGTCGGCGATGATGCTGGTCGAGGACGGTAAGCTCAACCTCGACGATCCGGTCAGCAAATATATCCCGGCGTTCAAGGACATGAAGGTCGCGACCAGCCCCGACACGTCGCTCGCCACGCGCCCGGCGACGCGGCCGATCACGATCCGCAACCTGCTGACGCATACCGCCGGGCTCGGCTACACGATCGTCACCAAGGGGCCGCTGCTCAAGGAATATGAGCGGCTCGGGATCCTGCCGCTGTCGGTCAGCGCGGCGATGGAAGAGAAGATGCGGCCCGTCCGGCCGGCATCGCTCGAGGAATTCGCCAACCGCGTCGCGACGCTGCCGCTGATCGCGGACCCCGGCACCAAGTGGAGCTACTCGATTGGGCTCGACGTGATGGGGCGCGTTATCGAGGTCGCGTCGGGCATGAGCTTCGAGCGGTTCGTGCAGACGCGGCTGTTCGATCCGCTGAAGATGAAGTCCAGCTTCTGGCAGGTGCCGCAGAGCGAAGTCGGGCGGCTGGCGACCAACTACGCGTTCGTCGGCGATACGCGCACGCCGCTTGATCCGGCGGCGACGTCGGTGTTCCTCCAGAAGCCGAGCTTCCCGTATGGCGGTGCCGGCCTTGTGATGTCGGCGCGAGATTATGACCGCTTCCTGCACATGATCCAGGACGGCGGCATGCTCGACGGCGTCCGCGTGATGAAGTCCGAGACGATCGCGCTGGCGACGTCGAACCTGCTGCCGACAGGCGTGGTGTTCGGCGGAGTCGGTGGCGGCACCGGGGGTACGCAGGGGAGCAACATGGGCTTCGGCGCGGGCGGTTCTGTGGTGCTCGCGGATACGCCGAACGGGCCGGGCAAGGGCACCTATGCCTGGGGTGGCGCCGCGGGTACGATCGCTTGGGTCGATCCGTCGAAGCATTCGCGCGGCAACGTGATGGTCAATTACTTCCCGGCGGACCGGATACCGCTGCGCCAGCAGGTGGTCGCGGCGCTGCTCCAGGATGCGGCGAGGTTGCGCCGATGAGCGTGATGGACCCACCTGGGTTTACCGGAGGGACGCTCGACCGGTCCGATGCTTTGCGCCACGATCCGGAAGGGCTGGCGGCGGCACAGCGCGACTGGCGCGCGCGGCTGCTGGTGCTGGATGGGTTGCTGCCCGGTACGACCGACGACGGGCACCTCGCCTGGACGTCGATGGCGGACATGCCTGACGATGCCGAGCCGATCCTGCTTGGGCTCGACGAGAGCGGAAGGCCGCATTTCGCGGCGCTGCTGGCGGGCATGCGCGTCGACAATGCGCCGGCGATGCGGTCGCCTGCGCTGATGGCGGTACTGGCGTCGCTCGCACCGGGTGAGGCGGCGACCTATGCCGGCGCGCGGAGTGTCATCGACTGGCATGTCCGGCATGGCTTTTGCGCGAAGTGTGGATCTCCGACCGAGGTTTTCAGAGCCGGTTGGGCGCGCAAATGTCCGAACTGCGGGACCGAGCATTTCCCGCGCGTTGACCCGGTGGTGATCATGATCGCCGAGCATGACGGGCGCGCGTTGCTCGGGCGGGGCAAGGGGTGGCCGCCGGGGCGGTATTCCGCGCTCGCCGGTTTCGTCGAGCCCGCCGAGTCGATCGAGGAGGCGGTTGCGCGCGAGATTCTCGAGGAGTCGGGCATTCGGGTCGGCAAGGTGCGGTATGTCGCGAGCCAGCCCTGGCCGTTTCCGTCTTCGCTGATGATGGCATGCGTTGCCGAGGCGGAGGACGATGCGATCACGCTCGATGTGAACGAGCTCGAGGATGCGATGTGGGTGCCGCGTGAGATGGTGCGCGCGGTGCTGCGCGGGGAGGAGGGGCCGTTCGTGGCGCCGCCGCCTTATGCGATTGCGTATACACTGCTGAGGGAATGGGCGGGGGAGTAGGTGAGGTGTCTCCACGCGGGCACCACCCCGGCGGAGGCCGGGGCCCAGTTGGAGAGGTCGCAGTAACTAGACGCTGCCGTTCGTTACCACCGTCCCCCAACTGGGCCCCGGCCTCCGCCGGGGTGGTGCCTGTGTTGACGGCGGTGGCGCCTACCTAAGCCGCGATCTTCAACTCCTGCATCACATCCGCCGTGATCGACAGGCTCCGCTTGCGGGCCTCGTGATCGTAGATCGCGCTGGTCACCATGACCTCGTCGACGCCGGTCCGCTCGACGAACGCGGCGATGCCGCGGGCGACCTTGGCCGGGCTGCCGACCGCCGAGCATTGCAGTACGTGGTCGAGGATCTGGTTGCCCTGCGCGCCGAGCGAATCGCGGTAGCTGGCGAGGGGGGCTTCATCTTGCCGGGATTGCCGGTGCGGAGCGCCACGAACGACTGCTGCTGCGAACTCGCGAGCAGTTCGGCCTCGGCATCGGTTTCGGCCGCAAAGACATTAAAACCGGCCATGACGTGCGGCTTGGCGAGGCGTGCCGAGGGGCGGAAGTCGCGGCGGTAGATCGCGAGCGCGGCATCGAGCGCATCGGGCGCAAAGTGCGAGGCGAACGCGTAGGGCAGGCCGAGTGCCGCCGCCAGCTGTGCGCCGAACGTGCTGGAGCCTAGGATCCACATCTCGATGTCCGCGCCTGCACCCGGGGTCGCGACGATGCCGGTCTGGCCGTCGTTGGCGAAGTAGCTCTGGAGCTCCATGACATCCTGCGGGAACGCGTTGGCGTCGGTTTCCAGCGTGCGGCGCATCGCTCGGGCGACGCGCTGGTCGGAGCCGGGTGCCCGGCCGAGGCCCAGGTCGATGCGGCCGGGGAAGAGCGCGTCGAGCGTGCCGAACTGCTCGGCGATCGTCAGCGGCGCGTGGTTGGGAAGCATGATGCCGCCCGAGCCGACGCGGATGGTCTTCGTGGCGGCGGCGATGTGCGCGATCACGACGGCGGTCGCGGCCGACGCGATGCCGGTCATGCCGTGGTGCTCGGCGACCCAGTAGCGCTGGAACCCGACGCTCTCGGCGTGCCGCGCGAGGTCGGCCGCGTTGGCGAGCGATTGGGAGACGGTGCCGCCTTCGATGACGGGGACCAGATCGAGCAGGGAATAACGTGTCATGCGGTAGAGATAGGTACCGACCGGTAGCTTATCCAGCCCCGTCCCATCTTACGCCTGTCGACCTCGCCAGGATGACGGATTTATGGGGCGTGGGTATTCAAAACCCCAGGCTGTACCGCATCGCCATGCCATAATCATTGGGCAGCGCAGCGAAATTGCCGGGGTCGCGACGCCAGAAGAGGTTGGTGTCGAGGCCTCCGCCGAACACCGGCGTGCCGTACCGTGCCTCGACATCCACTTCGCGACCTTGCGGGGCGAGGTTGAGGCGCTGCGTGGTCCAGTCGGTCACACTGCCGCTGGCATAGTCGAAATAGGTCGGCAGTCCGAGATCGATCCCGCCGCGTGCCACCCGCAGAGGTTGCGCGATGCGCAGGCCGATGCTGTCGTGGCCGAACACGCCGTCCTTGCCGATATCAGCGGCAAACGCGTTGGTGCGGACGAGACCGTCGCCGCTGAGACCGCCGCGGACGGCCGCGCGGGTCCAGCCCTGGCGCATCGATCCGCCTATGCTCCAGCCGGCGCCGGCATCGAAGCGCGCCTTGGTGTCCAAGAACCACGTTGCCGCCCGTGTTGCGCCGAGCGCCGCATCGAAGCGCGCGCCGAGGACGGTATCGCGCTCGTCCATCCGAGTCGCGGCGACCATCGTCGCGAGCCCGCCGAAGCGTCGATCGATCGCCAACGATGCGCGATTGTACCCCGAACGTTGCCAGCGGTCGCGTAGCCGCAGGTCGTCGTCACGTTGCGTCAGGACGTCGCCATTCTCGATTCCCGCGGTAAAGCCGAACCCGCCGAAGCTCTGCCGCATCGCGCTCGAGGCGCGCGTGGTGCTGTCGAAGCCCATGCTGCCGGCATTGGCGATCAGGAAGGCGGGTTCGGACTGGCCGGAGAGCTGTGCGCTCAGCGCGCCCGATCCTTGCGCGAAGCCGAAGCCGAACGACAGCGTGCTGCCGAGCTTCTGCGTCACCATCCCCGCGATCGCGCGCGCGCCGGACGCGTCGGCGCGCGACAACGAGGTTCGGTCGAGCGCCACGTCGCCGTTCGAACGGGGGGCCAGCGTCATCGACACCGTCATGTTGCCTTGCGCCAGAGCGACGGTGCGGAGGTGCGACTGCAACGCGCCACCCAGCGCGCGGTCGGGGCTGCGTTTCGCGATCGTCTTGGCCAGATCGATCGCGAACGCTCGGCTGTAGCCGTCGAGTATGACCGCACCGAGCTCACCCTGCACCGCGTCGCCCATGGCGGCGGAGAGCGTTGCATTGCCGCTCGTCGATACGAGGGCCTTGGAGCCAGCCATTGACGTTGCGCCGAGCGGTTGGAAAGCCCGGGTCAGGTCGAGCACGCCGTTGCCGTAGACGGAGTCGATTCCGGGCGCGCCGACATCGCGCGCGCTCTTGAACAGGATGTCGACGATCTGCGCCCCTGTCAGGTTGGGGAATGCCTGCGCCAGCAGCGCGACCGCGCCGGAAATCTGCGGCGCGGCGAACGACGTGCCCGACCATAGATACGCGGTGTCGTTCTGGTCCGGCGCGCGGACGTTTTCACCGACGGCGGTGAGGAAATGCGCGGCGCCGGTGCCTGCCCTGTCGCTGAAGCTCGAGATGCCGTCGCTGGACCCGACCGAGCCGGCTATGATCACCTGATTGCGCGCCTGTGCGTCGCCGGCGACGTTGGTGAAGGGATCGGGGTTGACCGAGCCGTCATTGCCCGCCGCGATCACGACGACTAGCCCAGCGCTGGTCGCGCGGCCGATCGCGTCCTTCAGGCTTTGTGGCATCTCCGATCCGCCGAGCGAGATGTTGACGACTTTCGCCCCCGCTACGCGCGCTGCATCGACCCCGCGGGTGATCGCATCGGTCGGGAATTTACAGCCGGTGCTCTCATCGTCCTTGCTCGCAGTTGCGCAGGTGCCGGGGCGATCGGCGCGCAGGACGATCAGCGTCGCATCGAACGCAACGCCCTGCGAACCCGCACCGTTTCGACGGCCTGCGAGCGTAAAGGCGACCGCGGTGCCGTGGCCCCCCTCGTCGTCGATCGAAGCGTTGCCGGCGACGTCCTGCGACCCCGACGAGATGCGGGTTCCGAATTCCTGGCTTTGCAGGTCGATACCGCTGTCGATCACGCCGACGCCGATGCCTTTGCCGGTCGCGCCGACATTATAGGCGGCAAGCGCATTCATCGAGACCGCACCAACGGTCGCGCGGTATTCGCCGGTGTCGTTGCTGGACGGGGTTGGCGTGGGAGCAGGCGTCGGTGTGGGGGTTGGGGCGGGAGTTGGCGTTGGGGCGGGCGTTGGCAACGATGTCGAGGGCGGCGTCGGTGTGCTGTTGATACCGCCCCCACCGCCACCGCCACAGGCGGCAAGGAGAAGACCTGTCCCCATTGTCGCCGACCGCAGCAGGTCGGCCTTGATCCGTCGCATGAATTCCGCCCCTGTTGCCCGGACAAGCTAATGGAATACAAAGTGTTACGCGATGATAAACAAGGGGCTGCCCGGAGCCGGCTTGCCCGGTTGGTTCGCGGTGCCTAGAGGTTCGCGCGATGCTTGCCCGCCTTGACCATGTCCGCAACTGGATCTTCGATCTCGACAACACGCTGTACCCGGCGAGCGCGGACCTTTTTGCGCAGGTCGACGCGCGGATGACCGGGTTCATCCAGGATCTGCTCGGGCTCGATCATGACGAGGCGCGGCGCGTGCAGAAGGGGTATTTTCACAACCATGGCACGACGCTGTCGGGGCTGATGACCGAGCATCACGTCGATCCGCACGCGTTCCTGGCGCATGTCCATGACATCGAGATGGACGTGATCGAGCACGACGCGCCGCTGGTCGCCGCGATCGCGAAGCTGCCGGGGCGCAAGCTCGTTTTCACCAATGGCGACACGCCGTACGCGACGCGGATTCTCGAGCGGCTCGGGCTGAGCGAAAGCTTCGAGGCGATCCACGATATCCATGCGATGAACCTGATGCCGAAGCCGCATGCGTCGGCCTATGCAGGGTTCTGCGCGGCGTTCGATATCGACCCGCGGGAGTCGCTCTTCGCGGACGACATGGCGCGCAACCTGACGCCGGCCAAGGCGATCGGGATGACCACCGTGTGGATCGACAACGGCTCCGAGCAGTCGCCCGACGCGGCGCGCGATCACATCGACTTTACCGTGCCGGTGCTTGCGCCGTGGCTCGAAACCATCCTGGAGACATCATGACCTTGCAGACCATCATCGACGCCGCTTGGGACGACCGCGCGAACCTTGGCCTCGAAACCAAGGGCGAAGTGCGTGATGCGGTCGGGTCCGCGCTGGCGATGCTCGATGCAGGCACCGCGCGCGTTGCCGAGCCGACAGCTGACGGCTGGCAGGTCAACCAGTGGCTCAAGAAGGCGGTGCTGCTCTCGTTCCGGCTCAACGACAACGTCGTGATCGACGGCGGTTCGGCCGGTGCGCCGGGGTTCGACAAGGTGCCCTCGAAGTTCGCGGGCTGGGGCGATGCCGAGTTTCGTTCGGCAGGCATTCGCGTCGTACCCGGTGCTGTCGCCCGGCGCGGGAGCTTCATCGCCAAGGGTGCGATCCTGATGCCGAGCTTCGTCAACATCGGCGCCTATGTCGGCGAGGGGACGATGGTCGACGCCTGGGCGACGGTCGGGTCGTGCGCTCAGATCGGCAAGAACGTGCATCTGTCGGGCGGCGCCGGCATCGGCGGCGTGCTCGAGCCGTTGCAGGCCGATCCGGTCATCATCGGCGATGGCGCGTTCATCGGCGCGCGCGCGGAAGTCGCCGAGGGCGTCCGCGTCGGCGAGGGCGCGGTGCTGTCGATGGGCGTGTATCTGGGCGCGTCGACCAAGATCATCGACCGCGCGACTGGCGAAGTGTTCAAGGGCGAAGTGCCGCCCTACGCGGTGGTCGTGCCGGGCTCGATCGGCGGCGGTGACGGCAAGCCTGCGCTGTATTGCGCCGTGATCGTCAAACGGGTCGACGCGCAAACGCGCTCCAAGACCAGCATCAACGACCTGCTCAGGGACTGATCGGGTCGACAACATGCCAAGCCCTGCCTATCCGGGGCCAAACATTCCGAGGAGAAATATTTTGACCGCTGCCGCCAGCCAGGTTCTCGACCGCGTCCTCGTCCTCGAAATGGTCCGCGTGACCGAAGCGGCTGCGATCGCCGCCTCCACGCTCGTCGGGCGCGGCGACGAGAAGGCAGCGGATGCGGCGGCGGTCGAGGCGATGCGCGAGGCGCTCAACTCGCTGTACATGGACGGCACCGTCGTGATCGGCGAGGGCGAGCGCGACGAGGCACCGATGCTATTCATCGGCGAGAAGGTCGGCTCGGCGATCGGCAAGGGCCCCAAGATCGACATCGCGCTCGATCCTTTGGAAGGCACGACGATCTGCGCGACCGCGGGTCCCAACAGCCTTGCCGTGCTGGCGATCGCCGAAGAGGGTGGGCTGCTCAACGCGCCCGACGTCTACATGGACAAGATCGCGGTGGGCCCGGGTTATCCCGAGGGGATTATCGATCTCGACAAGACGCCGACCGAGAACATCACCGCCGTCGCCGCCGCCAAGGGCGTTCCCGCACGGGACCTGATCGTGTGCGTGCTCGACCGGCCGCGTCACGAGGCGCTGATCGCCGAACTCCGGAAAGTCGGATGCGGGATCATGCTGATCGGTGACGGCGACGTTGCCGGGGTGATCGCGACGTCCGACCCTGAGACCACGGTCGACGTGTACATGGGGTCGGGTGGCGCGCCCGAGGGCGTGCTGGCGTGTGCGGCGCTGCGCTGCGTCGGTGGCCAGTTCAAGGGGCGGTTGCTGTTCCGCAACGACGACGAGCGCGGGCGTGCGGCGAAGTGGGGGATCACCGACCTCGACAAGCAATACGACCTGTCCGAGCTGGCGAAGGGCGACTGCATCTTCGCGGCGACCGGCGTGACCGATGGCTCGTTGCTCGCGGGCGTGAAGCGGAAGAAGGGCAAGATGACCACGGAGAGCGTGGTCATGCGGGCGTCTTCGGGGACGGTGCGCTGGGTCAAGGGTGAGCATCGGACGGACTGATCGGGCGATGCTCTGACCGACAGCTAGGCACCTCCCCGGCGGAGGCCGGGGCCCAGTTGGAAAGGTCGGAGTAAAGGAGCGTTGTCCGTCGTCAGCAACGTTCCCCAACTGGGCCCCGGCCTTCGCCGGGGTGGGGGCTATGGCGAAATGTCGAGCCAGCCCACCTGTGTCCCCGCGAAGTCGGGGACCCAGACTGGGCTCCCGGCTTCGCGGGAGAGCAAGGAAGTAGAGCGGTGAACGGGTGGGCGATGGAAGTGTCGACATGATCCTTCCCAACGCCCTCCTCCTCGCCACCCTCATGAGCCTGGTCTGGTTCCTCAAGGGCGACCTCCTCGGCTATCGCCGCATCAAGCGCCTTCCCCACACCGCCTCGCGCCAGAAGACCTATCGCCTGTGGATCGCCAAGGCCGCGATCGCCTTCGTCCTGCCCGCCATCGTCGGACTCGCGCTGCTCGGCAGGCTCGATGCCATCGTCACTGTCCCCCCTGAGTTCGACGCCCTCCGCAAACTCCTGCCAAGCCTCGCCGGCGATAGCCGCGCGGAGATGCTCGCCATGATCGGCGGCAGTGCGCTGGGTGGCCTGATCATCGGCGCGATCCTCGCCACGCGGCGCAACTGGCGTATCCTCAAGACGATCGGCAACGTCGGTTCGCTCCTCCCGCGCAACCGAGCGGAGATCGTGCATGCCGCCGCCATGTCGATCGCGGCGGGCGTTTCCGAAGAACTCGCTTTCCGCCTGTTCCTGCCGCTGCTGGTCGCGCTCGTATCCGGCAACGCGTTCGTCGCGTTTGGTGTCGCGATCGCGGTGTTCGGCGCGATGCACCTGTATCAGGGGCGGGCCGGCGTGATCGCGACCACGCTCGTCGGCGCGCTGATGGCGGCGATCTACCTGATGACCGGCGAGTTGTGGCTCGCGATGCTCCTGCACGCGCTGATCGATCTAAATTCGCTGGCATTGCGACCGGCGCTGACCGGAGCGTGGCGCGCGGCTTGACTTCGCGGGCGCGGGTTCGTCCAATCGCGGCACGGTTCACGAAGGGCCACGGTTCACGGAGGGAAAGTCCATGTCGCGCCACGCCCTGCTCCTCGCATTGGCGATCACCGCCGCGGTGCCTGCCGCCACGCTTGCGCAGACCGTGCCGCAAACCGCGACCCAGTCTCCCTTCACCTTCGAGGAGGTGATGGTGCCGATGCGCGACGGGGCGAAACTGCAGACCGTCATCATGCGACCGCGCGGAATGACCGGGCCGCTGCCGATCCTGCTCCAGCGTACGCCCTACGGTGTGCCCGACGCACCGTTCTCCAGCGCCAGCCGGTTCGGTCCGCTGATGAAGGACGGCTACATCTTCGTCTTCCAGTCGATGCGCGGGCGGTTCAAGTCGGACGGCGTCTTCACGCTGTCGACTGCGGTGCATCCCGGCGATCCGAAAGTCGTAGATGAGGCGACGGATGCGTACGACACCGTCGGGTGGCTGGTGAAAAACGTCTCCGCGAACACCGGCAAGGTCGGCATGTGGGGCGTGTCATATCCCGGTTTCGCCGCGGCCGTCGCGCTGGCAAACCCGCATCCAGCGCTGAAGGCGGTTTCTCCGCAGGCGGCGTGGATCGATTACTGGCAGTCCGACGACCTGCACCGCAACGGCGCGCTGCGGCTGAGCTATGCGACCGACTGGGTGTCGTCGCTGCAACTCGACAAGACCAAGAATTCCGACTTTGCGTATCCGAGCGATACGTACGACTATTTCCTGAAGGCGGGCTCGGCGGAGGCGATCGACCGCAACGTCTTCAAGGGACGGGTGCCGATGTTCACGTCGCTGCTCGATCATCCCAATCACGACGGTTTCTACACCGCGCAGCGCTGGACGGACTCGCTCGGCAAGACGACCGTACCGACGCTGAACGTCGCGGGGTTCTGGGATCAGGAGGATCCGTGGGGTTCGTGGCAGATCTACGCGCGTCAGAAGCGCAACGATCCGGACAATCTCGCGCAGATGGTGGCGGGGCCGTGGCGTCACGGCGGGTGGCAGGGCACGGCGGATCACCTCGGCCCAATCCCGCTGGGGACGGCCAGCGGCACGCAGTTCCAGGAGCAGATCCAGGCGCCGTTCTTCGCCTATTGGCTTCACGGCAAGGGACCGCGGCCGGACTTTGCGGCGAAGATGTTCCAGTCGGGCTCGAACGTCTGGAAGACCTATGCGGCCTGGCCGCCGACGGGGGCGAAGGCGACGAACCTGTATCTGCACGAGGACGGCAGCCTGTCGTTCACCGCCCCGGCCACTGGCGAGGGATGTCGCGATTACGTGTCCGATCCGGCGAACCCGGTGCCGTTCCGCCGGCGGCCGATGTCGGCGACCTATGCGAGCCCGGACTGGGCGTGGTGGGAGGCGGACGACCAGCGCTTCGTCGATCACCGGCCCGATGTACTGGGCTATGTGTCGGAGCCACTGGCCGCGGACCTGACCGTGACGGGGGCACTGTCGGCAACGTTGCAGGCGTCAACGAGCGGCACGGACAGCGATTTTGTGGTGAAGCTGATCGACGTGCTGCCCGACGATACGGAGGCGTTCGACAAGTCGCAGGCGCAACCGGGCGACTATGCGAAGACGCTGAACGGCTATCAGTTGCCGATCGCGATGGAGGTGCGGCGTGGACGCTTTCTGACGGGCGATACCGCGCCGCAGCCCTTGGTATCGGGCAAGGTCGTCGCATGGGACGTGCCGCTGCGCGACCATGATCACGTGTTCAAGGCGGGGCACCGGATCATGGTGCAAATCCAGTCGAGCTGGTTCCCGATGATCGACCGCAACCCGCAGTCGTTCGTGCCGAACATCCCGCGGGCGAAACCGGGGGACTATGTGAAGGCAACGCAGAAGGTCTGTGCGGGGTCGCGAATCACGTTGCCGGTGATGCGCTAAGAAACTTGTTCTTCCGCGAAGGCGGGAGTCCAGACTGGGTCCCCGCCTTCGCGGGGAAACAAGGTTCTTACTTCAGTTCTTCATCCGCCAGCCGGTCTTGAAGATCCAGGCGATCGCGATCAGGCACACGGCGAGGAAGCCGGCCGTCACCGCGAGGCTCACCCCGACCGCGACGTCACCGACCCCGAAGAAGCTCCAGCGGAAACCGCTCACCAGGTAGACGACCGGGTTGAACAGGCTGAACGTGCGCCAGGGCTGGGGCAGCATGTCGATCGAGTAGAACGCGCCGCCGAGGAAGGTCAGCGGCGTGATCAGCAGCGCGGGGACGAAGTTCAGCTGCTCGAAGCCGTTGGCCCAGACGCCGATGATGAACCCGAAAAGGCTGAACGCCACCGCGGTCAGGATCAGGAACGCGATCATCGCGAACGGATGCTCAATCCGCAGCGGCACGAAGAACGAGGCCGTGGCGAGAATGATCAGCCCGAGGATCACCGACTTGGTGGTCGCCGCACCGACATAGCCGATCACCATCTCCATCGCCGACACGGGCGCCGACAACAGCTCGTAGATGGTACCCGTGAACTTGGGGAAGTAGATCCCGATCGACGCATTGGAGATGCTCTGCGTGAGCAGCGAGAGCATGATCAGGCCGGGGACGATGAAGCTACCGTAACCGACGCCGCCGACCTGCTGCATGCGGCTGCCGATCGCGCCGCCGAAGACTATGAAGTAGAGTGATGTCGTTAGGACCGGGGTGACGAGGCTCTGCCACAGGGTGCGCAGCGCGCGCGCCATTTCGAAGCGGTAGATCGCCCAGATGCCATGGGTATTCATGCGCGTTCTCCGACGAGATCGACGAAGATGTCTTCGAGGCTCGATTTGCTGGTTTCGAGATCCTTAAAACCGATGCCAAGTTCGCTGAGTTTGCGCAGTAGCGACGGGATGCCGGTGTGATCGGCTTGGGCGTCGAACACGTAGCGCAGGCGCTTGCCGTCGTCTTCCAGCGACAGGTCCCAGTCGGCGAGTTCCGGGGGAAGCGCCGCCATCGGGTCTTGGAGCGCGATGTCGAGTTCGCGCTTGCCGAGCTTCTTCATCAGCGACGCCTTGTCATCGACGAGCAACAGCTTGCCCTTGTTGATGACGCCGACGCGGTCGGCCATTTCCTCGGCCTCCTCGATGTAATGCGTCGTCAGGATGATCGTCGTGCCGCCTTCGCGCAGGCGGTGGACGAGCTTCCACATGTCGCGGCGCAATGCGACGTCGACGCCCGCGGTGGGCTCGTCGAGGAACAGGATTTCGGGTTCGTGCGCGAGCGCTTTCGCGATCAGGACGCGGCGCTTCATGCCGCCGGAGAGTTCGCGGATCTTCGCATCGCGCTTGTCCCAGAGCGAGAGGTCGCGGAGCACCTGTTCGATGTACGCGCTATGCCCTGAGCGGCCGAACAGGCGGCGGCTGAAGGTGACGGTGGCGAGCACCGTCTCGAACATGTCGACGTTGAGTTCCTGAGGCACGAGGCCGATGCGGCTGCGCGCCTGCTTGTAGTCGCGGATCGCGTCGTAGCCGGCGACCTTGATCGTGCCGGCGGACGGCGTGACGATGCCGCAGATGATGCTGATCAGCGTCGTCTTGCCCGCGCCGTTGGGGCCGAGGAGGGCGAAGATCTCGCCTTTCTGGATTTCGAGGTCGACGGGATGGAGGGCTGTGGTGCCGCTCTTGTAGGTCTTGGTGACGCCCGCGATGGACAGGATCGGTTCGGTCATTGGCACCCCTTTTGTGAGGGGAAGATGGGGGTGGTGGGACGTGAATGATAGGTCTTCCCTCCCCTTCTTGTTCTCCCGCGAAGGCGGGAGCCCAGACTGGGTCCCCGCCTTCGCGGGGAAACAAGGAGAGGAGCGTCAACCTGCGCGGGCGGCTGCTACGGCTTTCTGGAGGTCTTCCAACGGCAGCGCCCCCGACAACACGCGGTCGCCTACCACCCAGCTCGGCGTGCCGGTCATGCCGAGCTTGGCGGCGGTTTCCATGTTCTTGGCTATTTCGGCGTCGGCGGTCTTGGTGAAGCTTGCCTGCGTGGTGTCGACCCCCGCCTTGCTCGCAGCGGCGGCGATCGAGGCGTCGCTGACGGGGCCGCCGGCGTAGAGCGCGTCGTGGAAGGTGGCGAACTTGCCTTGTTGCGCGGCGGCCAAGCTCGCGCGGGCGGCAATGCGGCTTTCGGCGCTGAGAATCGGGAGTTCGCGGAAGACGACGCGGACTTTCGGGTCGGCGGCGATCAGCTTGGCGATCATCGGCAGGCTCGCGCGACAGTATCCGCAATTATAGTCGAAATACTCGACGAGCGTGACGTCGCCCTTGGGGTTGCCGGCCCAGGCGCTGCCGAACGGCGTGACGATCGCGTCGCGGTTGGCGGTGACGGTCTTGCCCGACTCGCGGTCGCGGAGTTTCTCCATCGCCTCAGGAAGGATCTCGGGGTGCGCCAGCACGTAGTCGTGGACGATCGATTCGACCTGCGCGCGCTCGACGCCGCCGCCCTGGCGGTCAAAGCCCCAGACCGCGAGGCCTCCGATGACGGCGCCAGCGATAGCGATCGCCGGGAATGTAAGTTTGCTCATTTGCGGCGCTTATACCGCTTGGGATTGTCGTCCATCTCGTTCTGCGCGGCCATCGCGATATCCTGCGCGCGGATCCAGTCGGTGGTGTTCGCGGGGATGTTCGCGAGCGCATATTGCGCGCTCGCCGAGGCGGTCCGCATGTCGCCGCCCATGCTGGCGCGCTCGGCGGTGGCTAGAGCGGCGCGCGCGGTATCGCCGGTCAGTTCGTAGACGGTGCCGAGCTGCATCCAGGCGAACGGGTTCTGGTCGTCGCGGCCGACCGCGGTGCGCAACACCCTGGTGGCCTCGGGGTAGTTCGCCTTGTTCTCGGTCGCGATCAGTGCGTGGCCGAAGGTGGTGGCGATCAGCGGGTTGTTGCGCGAGCCCTCCGTGGCTTCGCGCAAGGGGACGAGCGACTCGGTCGGCTTGCCCGCCTCGAGCAGGATCTGACCCTTGATCTCGAGGAAATACGGGTCGGTGGGCTCGGCTTTCACCAGCGCGTTGGCCTCGGCGTCGGCTTTCTCGGGGTAGCCGGCTTTGTGATACGCGTAGGCGCGGGCGTAGTGCGCGTAGATCGACTGGTTGCTGGGCGGGTAGGCCTGCAGCGTCTGGTCGGCGGGCATGACGTAGCCGGCGAGTTTCGCCTTCACGCGGCGGAAACGTTCTTCGAGCGCGGCGTCGGGTTTGTTGGCCCAGGCGGGCGAGGCTTGCAGGTCGGCGGTGAGCGTCGCGACGCGCTCGCCCGATAGCGGATGCGACTGCATGAACGGATCGATGTTCGCAGTGCCGAAGCGGTATTCCTGCTGCTGCAGTTTCTTGAAGAAGCTGAGCATGCCGCGGCCGGAGACGTTGGCCTCGCGGAGAAATTTCGCGCCGGTCGCGTCGGCGGTCGATTCCTGGACGCGGCTGAACGAGAGGTAGCTGCCCATCGCCGCCTGCTGGCCCGCCGCCATGATGCCCGCGCCTGCTTCACCGCTGCCGGCCGCCATCGCGGCGAGGCCGAGGACCATCGAGAGGAGGTACATTCCCATTGCGGGCTTGGTGCCGCGATCGGCGAGGACGACGTGGCCGTCGGCGATGTGACCGAGCTCGTGCGCGATGACGCCTTGGACTTCGTTGGCGTTGTCGGCGGCCTGGATGAGGCCCGAGTGGACGTAGACGGTCTGCCCGCCGGCGACGAACGCGTTGATCGACTCGTCGTTAATGAGGACGACCTTCACGTCGCGCGTGGAGAGGCCGGCCGCCTTGATGAGCGGGTTGGACATCTCCGCGAACATGGTTTCGGTCTCGGCGTCGCGGAGAATCGACTGGGCCTGGAGGGGCGTCGTCCAGAGGAGGAGGGCGGTGGCTGCGGCGGCTACTAGGCGCTTCATATTACGGGGTATCGTCGATTGGGGGCGGGGGGCAATGGTCGTGCGGTCGGGCGTGCGGTGGCTTTGTCTGTGCGCGCGACAGTGCGCCGCCAAAGCCGTCACCCCAGCGAAAGCTGGGATCTCCCGTTTGGCGAGCGTCGCGAGCCCCGTGGGATACCCCAGCTTTCGCTGGGGTGACGGGGTTTGGTTTGGGGTGGCAAGGGGCGGGCGTTCGGGGCGGTTCCGCCAATAGCTACCTCCCCGGCGGAGGCCGGGGTCCAGTTGGGGGACGTTGCTGACCGAGGGCGGCGCTTCGTTATTACTACCTTTCCAACTGGGCCCCGGCCTTCGCCGGGGTGGTGTGGGTTGGGGGAGTTAGGCGTGTCTCACGACAACGCTGGAACCCAAACCTCGTACCGCCCGCGTGGCTTGTTCACCCGCGAAGGCGGGTGCCCGGTCTGGGTCCCCGTCTTCGCGGGGAAGCAAGGTTTTGCCCTCACCTGCAGGGCATTGGATGCCGACGGTTACGATGCGGTCTGACGAGCGATCCACCCTACAACCGAAAACGGGCGCGGCCTTTCGGTCGCGCCCGTTCTTTGGTCACAGCGTCCGGCGTTAGCCGAAGGTGCGCTGCCACCAGCCGCGGCGGGGGGCGCCGTCGGGGTCGTCGTTGGCGCCGTCGTTGGTGTCCGAAGTCGCGACGTCCTGTGGCTGGACTTCGGCCTTGGGCGGGGTGGTCGCGATCGGCTCGGCGAGGGGCTCGCTGGTCGGGGCGGCATCGCCGGCATCGACCACGGCTGCTTTCCGCGGACGACCGCGGGGCTTGGCGACCTTGGCAGGCGCTTCCTCGACGACCGCCTCTTCAACCGCTGGGGCTTCGACCACCGCGTCCGACGCCTTGCGACGCGCACGCTTGGGCTTCGGCGCCGACGCTTCGATGGTCTCGGCGGGCGTTGCGCTCACCTCGTCCATCGTCGCTTCTGCGACCGCTTCGCGACGGCGACGACCGGGCTTCGGTGCAGCCGGCTCGGCTGCGACGGGCTCCGGAGCGATCGGCGCCGGAACCACTGGCTCCGGTGCAACCGTCTCGGCGTCCGCTTCGACCGCGCGTGGCTTGCGACCACGACGCGCCTTGGGTGCTGCATCCGCCACCGCCTCCGCGATGTTCGCCGCTGCGGCTGCCGCACGGGCACGCGGACGACGGCGCATCTTCGGACCCTCGGCGACTTCCGCCACCGGGGTTTCCTCGACCACCGGCTCGAACGCCGGTTCGTAAGGCGGTTCGGCATAGGTCGACTCGACCGGCTCATACGCTTCCGGCTCGGGGGCCTCGGCGATCAGCTGGGCGTCGTCGACGCTGCTGACGGTGACCGACTGGCCGTTCTCTGCGCCCTGCTCGTTGCGGCGACCGCCGCGACGTCCCCGACGACCGCGACGACGACGACCTTCGCCCTCTGCGCCATTGGCCTGCTCGGATGGCGCACCAGCCGAGACCATTTCGCCACCGCCGACTTCGACGATGTCGCCCTCGACCTCGTCGATCTCCTCGACGTTGGTGTCGGCGTCCTCGAACGCGCCGTCCTCGTTGACGCCCTCTGCTGCACCTTCCTCACCGGGACGTGCACGACCGCGACGACCGCGACGACGGCGGCGCTTCTTGCCGCCTTCACCATCCGCATCGCGAGCCTCACGCGGCGCACGCTGCTCGCCGTTACCTTCGCGACCGCTCTCACGACGGCGCGGCTGCTCGGCCTCGGCCTCCTCGACCTCTTCCTCCTCGATCTCGTCCTCGATCTCCTCGGGAAGGTCGTCCTCGTCTTCCTCGATGATCTGGACGAACTTCGGCGCATGCGCGGGCGGCGGACCACTGGCCTCGACCGTCATGTGCGCGCCTTCCTCGTCCTGGCCGGGGATGATCTCGACGATCACGCCGTAGCGATCCTCGATCTCGGCGATGTCGGCGCGCTTGCGGTTGAGGATGTAGACTGCGGCTTCCTGGCTGGCGCGCAGGGTGAGCAGCGAACCGCGACCGCGGGCGGCCTCGTCCTCGATCAGGCGCAGTGCAGAGATGCCCGACGACGATGCGGTACGGACCAAGCCGGTGCCCTCGCAATGTGGGCAAGCACGCGTGGAAGCTTCGAGCACGCCGGTGCGCAGGCGCTGGCGGCTCATTTCCATGAGGCCGAACGACGAGATGCGGCCGATCTGGATGCGCGCACGATCGTTCTTGAGCGCCTCCTTCATCGCCTTCTCGACCTTACGGACGTTGGAATTGTTATCCATGTCGATGAAGTCGATGACGACGAGCCCGGCCATGTCGCGCAGGCGGAGCTGGCGGCCGATTTCCTGGGCTGCCTCGAGGTTGGTCGCGGTCGCGGTCTGCTCGATCGAATGCTCGCGCGTCGACCGTCCCGAGTTGATGTCGATCGAGACGAGCGCCTCGGTCGGGTTGATGACCAGATAGCCGCCCGACTTCAGCTGGACGACGGGATGGTACATCGCGGCAAGCTGATCCTCGACGCCGGCGCGCTGGAACAGCGGCACGGGGTCGGCGTAATGCTTGATGCGTCGCGCGTGCGTCGGCATCAGCAGGCGCATGAACTCGCGCGCCTGGCGATAGCCGTCCTCGCCCTCGACGATGACCTCTTCGATTTCCTTGTTGTAGATGTCGCGGATCGCGCGCTTGATCAGGTCGCTGTCGCCGTAGACGAGCGCGGGGGCCGACGCCTTGAGCGTGGCCTCGCGGATGCCGTCCCACAGGCGGGCGAGGTAATCGAAGTCGCGCTTGATCTCGACCTTCGAGCGCTGGAGGCCCGCGGTGCGGACGATGCAGCCCATCGACGGCGGCAGCTGCATGTCGGCCATGATCGTCTTCAGGCGCTTGCGATCGCCCGCGTTGCTGATCTTCCGCGAGATGCCGCCGCCGTGCGACGTGTTCGGCATCAGCACGCAGTAGCGACCGGCGAGACTGAGGTACGTGGTCAGCGCCGCGCCCTTGTTGCCGCGCTCCTCCTTGACGACCTGGACGAGCAGCACCTGGCGGCGATGGATCACGTCCTGGATCTTGTAACGACGGCGCAGGTTCATGCGACGCTCGCGCAGATCCTCGACCGCGGCATCGTCGGCGCTCGGCTTGCGTTTCCGTCGCGGGGCTTCGCCAGACTCGCTGCCTTCGAGTTCTTCTGCGACGTCGGGGTCTACACCGCCATCGTCCTCGAAGCGCTCAATGTCGTCCTCGTCGTCACCCTCTTCGTCGTCCGAGTCGTAGTCGGCGCGCAGCGCGGCTTCCTCGGCGGCGTGCTCTGCCTCTTCCCGGAGCAGCGCGTCGCGATCTTCCTTGGGGATCTGGTAGTAATCAGGGTGGATCTCGCTGAACGCGAGGAAGCCGTGGCGATTGCCGCCGTAATCGATGAACGCCGCCTGGAGCGACGGCTCGACCCGCGTGACCTTGGCGAGGTAGATATTGCCCTTGAGCTGCTTGCGTTCGGCACTCTCGAAATCGAATTCCTCGATCCGGTTACCCTTGACGACTGCGATCCGAGTCTCTTCCCGGTGGCGTGCGTCGATCAGCATGCGCGTTGTCATTATAAATTCTCCGCGCGCGCGCCGGGCCTGTCGGCAGCCGTCGCGCGCTTGATGGTGGTGCGGTCGGGCACGGACGCCCGGACTCGCGGATGGTGTGCGAAACTGCCTCTGCGCGAAGTGCATGCCGCGGGAACTCTCCCTGCGGCGCCCGCACGACCGCGAGTCCGTCGGCGAAGGCCGGTCGGAGAGCGGGGCGGGGGAATGCGTCATTCGAGCGTCAACCTGAATTGCCGCGCCGGCGAGAATCCGCAGGCGGGCGTCGAGACCGGCGCGTCGCTGGTAAAATCCAGGCGACACACGGCTGTACGACAGGACTAGCACTGCATACCCGATCTCGCAACTAGCCCCGGAACCGACGCTTTCGCGGGCGTTTCGGCTCGAAATAGGGGCAGCGAAGCGCAGACTTGCCGGGGCGGCAGAGCCTTGCCGGCCAATACGTGGCAAACGGCAAATTAACCGCACTGCGCAACCGCGTCTTGTGATGCGAGGCGCTATCGCTCGCTCACAGAGATCGGATGTATCGATCAAAGGGGTGTAGCATGGGTTTTCGCTGGACCGGCGGCAGGGCCGCACGGCAAGGACGCGGGGTGTTGACGGTCATCGCCCTCATCGCCGGCTGGCTGGCGAGCGTCCCCGCCTGGGCGGCGACCGTGCAGAGTGTCGCGATTCGTGACGGGCGGATCGTCATCCGCTTCGACGAGGCGGTCGGCGATGCCGCCAGCCGCGTGCTGACCGGCCCGCGCCAGATCGCGGTCGACGTGTCGGGTGCTACGCCGGGCCGCGAGGTCGTGGGGCGTGGGCTGGTGACCAGCGTGACGCAGATGCGCAGCGGGCGGTCAGGGATGCGGATGGTGTTCGATCTGGCCGAGCCGGCGATCGTGACCGACGGCGGGTTCGACTTCGACGGGCGCGAGCTGACGCTGGCGTTGCGCACGGTCGATTACGACCAGTTCGCGGAAGCGGGGATCGCCGGGCCGCTGAATTTCTTCCCGTTCAATTTCGGCGCAGGCTCGCGGCCCAAGTACAAGGTGTCGGTGCCGGTGCCGCCCAAGGCGCGGGGCATGAAACTGCCGCGCGTGCAGGGCGACGACACGCGGCCGCTGGTGGTGATCGATGCGGGGCATGGCGGTGTCGACCCGGGCGCGATCGGGCCGAACGGGCTGCGCGAGAAGGACGTGACGCTGAAGGTCGCCAAGGCGATCCGCGACGAGTTGCTCGCATCGGGGCGCGTGCGCGTGGCGCTGACGCGGAACGACGACCGCTATCTGATTCTGCGCGAGCGGTACGGCGTCGCGCGGCGGCTCAAGGGTGACCTGTTCATCTCGATCCACTGCGACAGTACGGGTTCGGAGAACGCGACCGGAGCCACCGCGTACACGCTGTCGGAGGTGGCGTCGGACAAGGAAGCGGCTCGGCTGGCGGCGCGCGAGAACAAGGCGGACGTGATCTCCGGCGTGAACCTCGGCGAGGCGCCCGCGGACGTGTCGTCGATCCTGATCGACCTGACGCAGCGCGAGACGATGAACGCCTCGGCGACCTTCGCGCGGTTGCTTGGGCGCGAGGCCAGGCCGTTGATGCCGTTGAAGGCGAACTTCCACCGGATGGCGTCGCTGATGGTGCTGAAGGCGCCGGACATGCCGTCGATCTTGTTCGAGACTGGGTATATCTCGAACCCGCAGGATGCGGCGTTCCTGGATAGCGAAGAGGGGCGGCACCGGATCGCGGAGAGCGTGACGCGGGCGGTCGAGGTGCATTTCGCGCGGCGGATGGCGGCGCGGTAGGTTCGGGGAGGGGGTGCTCACTCCTCCTTGTTCTCCCGCGAAGGCGGGAGCCCAGTCTGGACTCCCGCCTTCGCGGGAGAACAGGCTAGTTACGGTCGATACTGTTTCCTCTGATCGCACATCATGCCACAAGTCGCCCAAATTGCTTTGAGGCTGACCAGATGACCGACGCGACGCGGGGCGTAACCGACACGGGCCCCGAGACCAGCATGCGCGAACTGACGTTTCGCGGGATCGTGCTCGGCGGGATCATCACGCTGCTGTTCACTGCGGCGAACGTGTATCTAGGGCTCAAGATCGGGTTGACGTTCGCGACGTCGATCCCCGCCGCGGTGATCTCGATGGCGGTGCTGCGGTCGTTCAAGGATTCGACGATCCTGGAGAACAACATCGTCCAGACGATCGCGTCCGCCGCGGGCACGCTCGCCGCGATCATCTTCGTGCTGCCGGGCCTGGTGATGATCGGCTGGTGGCAGGGCTTTCCGTTCTTCACCACCGCGGCGATCACGATGTTCGGCGGCGTGCTCGGCGTGCTGTTCTCGGTGCCGCTGCGCCGTGCGCTCGTCGTCGACACCGTGCTGCCGTATCCGGAAGGTCGCGCGGCCGCCGAAGTGCTGAAGGTCGGTGCGGGCAGTCGCGAAGGCGGCGAGGAGAGCGCGCGCGGGCTCGGCATCATCGTCGCCAATGCGGTCGTCTCGGCCGGGTTCGCGATCCTGACGCAGACCAAGCTCGCCGCCGCCGAGGCCGCGACGTGGTTCCGCGTCGGTGCGGGCGCGACCGGGATCTCGGGCGGGCTGTCGTTCGCGTTGCTCGGCGCGGGGCATCTGGTCGGCATCTCGGTCGGCATGGCGATGTTCGCGGGCGTGGTGATCGGCTGGTGGATCCTCCTGCCGATCCTGACCTCGGGCGGCAGCGTGACCGGGACCGCCGAGGTGATCGCCAACACCGTGTTCCGCTCGGACGTCCGCTTCTTCGGCGCGGGCGTGATCGGCGTCGCGGCGATCTGGACGTTGCTGAAGATCGCCGGGCCGGTGGTCGGCGGCGTCCGTTCAGCGTTGGCGGCCTCTGCAGCCAAGCGTGGCGGTGAAGTGCTGGCCCTCGAAGAGCGCGACATTCCGATCGGGATCGTCGGGATCGGCTCGCTGGCGATGCTGGTGCCGATCGGCATCCTGCTTTGGACCGTCTTGCAGGGCGGGCCGCTGGAGGCGTCGGCGATCGGGCTGATCGCGGGGAGCCTGGTGTTCATTCTCGTCATCGGCCTCGTGATCGCAGCCGTGTGCGGGTACATGGCGGGGCTGATCGGCGCGTCGAACTCGCCCGTGTCGGGGATCGGTATCCTCGCCATTCTAGCGGCGTCGATCCTGCTGGTGTCGTGGTTCGGTCGCGCGGTCGAGCCGGGGACGACGCAGGCGCTGGTCGCGTACGGGCTGATCGTGACGGGGATCGTGTTCGGGATCGCGACGATCTCGAACGACAATCTCCAGGATCTGAAGACGGGCCAGCTGGTCGGCGCGACGCCGTGGAAGCAGCAGGTGGCGTTGCTGATCGGCGTGGTGTTCGGGTCGATCGTGGTGCCGCCGGTGCTGAACTTGCTCGGGAGCACGCTGGGGTTTGCGGGGGCGCCGGGGGCGGGGCCGAATGCGCTGGCGGCGCCTCAAGCGGCGTTGATCTCGGCGCTCGCGAAAGGCGTGCTGGGGGGGAACCTCAACTGGGCGATGATCGGATATGGGGCGCTTACCGGCGTTTTGGTGATCGCGGTCGATGAGTTGCTTGGCAAGGCGGGGAAGCTGCGGTTGCCGCCTCTGGGGGTCGGGCTCGGTGTGTATCTGCCGATGTCGGTGACGTTGCCGGTTACGATTGGGGCCGTCGTCGGGTTTGCGTATGATCGTTGGGCGGACCGGGCTCGGGACCCTGAGCTTGCCAAGCGCATGGGTGTGCTGACCGCGACGGGGATGATTGTCGGGGAGTCGCTGTGGGGCGTCGGCTTTGCGGGGATCGTGTATCTGACCAACAAGGAGACGCCGTTGGCGCTGGTCGGGGATGGGTTCGCGAGCGTGGCACTGGTCGGCGGGACGCTGCTGTTCGCGGTGCTGACCTGGGTGATGTACCGGCGGACTATGGCGGCTTCGCGCTAGGCGCGTGCCCTCACCCTTCCCACCCGGCAAGCGCCGGGCGGGCCCCTTCCCTCTCCCCCGAGGGGAGAGGGGGTAGAGAGTTTGTTTCCCCGCGAAGGCGGGGATCCAGACTGGGCTCCCGCGTTGGCGGGAGAACAAGTCCCCCTCCCGTTCGTGCTGAGTAGAGACCGAGTAGCTGCGTGAGCAGCGTATCGAGGGCTCGTATCGAAGCATGGGTTCCGCGCGCCAACCTGTCCTTCGATACGCCCTCTCGATACGCTGCAAGTGCAGCTACTCGAGGGCTACTCAGGACGAACGGAAGGATGAGGGTGTCGGAACGTGGTCCAAACGCCCACCCCCTCACATCATCGCAGCAAGCATGTCCTTGATCGGCACGAACGCGAAGCCCACCGAGCTGTCCGCAATCCCGTACGGCATGAAGATCGTATCGCCATGCTTCAGCGCACCACAGCTATAGACGACGTTGGGCACATACCCCTCGCGGTCCTGATCCTTCGCAGCCAGGATCGGCTGGCTCGTCCGGCCGATCACCTTCGACGGATCGTCCTTGTCGAGCAGCACCGCGCCGATCGAATATTTCCGCATCGCGCCGACGCCGTGCGTCAGCAACAGCCAGCCCTCGTCGAGCTCGATCGGCGGACCGCAATTGCCGATCTGCACCAGCTCCCACGGATATTCGGGCGTCAGGATCTTCTCGCCGTCGTCCCAGTCGGTCAACGTCTCGGACTTGAGCAGGAACAAATTCTCGCCGTCCTGCCGGCCGATCATCATATACTGGCCGTTCACCTTCCGCGGGAACAAGGCCATGCCCTTGTTGCGTGCGGCAGGGCCGGTCATCGGCACGAGATCGAACGCGCGGAAGTCGCGGGTGCGCATCAATTCGGACTGGATCACCGAGCCGTTATACGCGGTGTAGGTGCCGATCCACTCGAACTCGCCGTTCTCGTGCTGGAACCGGACGATCCGCAGATCCTCCAGGCCCTTCGACTGCGCCTGCGTGATCGGGAAGATCACCGTGCCGCTCAGCGTGCTGTCGCGGTGGCGATAGACGGTCACGGGGCCCTCGGGCATCTCGTCCTCGCCGCTGCCGACCGCGTCGGTCGCGGTCGCGAACGGCGGTTCGGGCGCCAGCTTCATCTGGTTTTCGCAGGTGATGATGCCCTCGCGGAACGCTACGGAGGAGATGTGCCCCTCGCCGACCGCGCGCAAGCTCATCAGGATGCGCATCGAGCCCGGCGGCATGCCTGACTGGTCGAAATGCGGCACCGCGCTCGGGTTCATCAGCGCGGCGGCGGCATAGCTGTATTCGTGACAGAAATACGCGCCGATCAGCTGGCGCTTCTCGTCGCCGATCTCCGCGCCGTTCAGCCCGAGCATGTCCTCGATCTGGTCGTAGCGCGTCATGAACACGCGCCGCGTCTGCCAGTGGCGTGCTTCGAAGTCCTTCAGCACGACCTCGAGTTGCGCACGCGCCTGCGCAGGCGACATTTCCAGCACTTCGCCGACGAGCCGCTCGGTGCGGCTCGGTGCGCCGCCATGACCGCCCCAGGCGATGTGGAACGGCCGCACGACGACACGCGAAGGGTCCGCGTGCAGCCGCAGCTGGTGGTTGAACAGATCCATCGTAGCAGTGCCCCGCGTCGTTCCACTCAGCGCACCGTCGCCTGCAAGGCTGTCGCTAGCGAACTAGGCGACGACGCGGGTCGCTCCTGCCACGCTTTGCGCAGCCTTTGATACCCCCGAAATCGCGCAATTGGCGAGTTGGAGGGCCAAAATCGACTCGGCGCCCTGGTTTCGGTTGAGCCCGCTGGGCATAAGACCGTCGAAACAGCCGCCATCGAGCACGCTCGCAAGCGGCAAATCGAGGTCGTTCGCGCCGAGGAACCAGCCATAGGCACGCTGCGCCTCGTCGTGCCAGCGCATGTCGCCGGTCGCCTCGAACGCTGCGGCACACGCGTCGACGGTGGCCTGCGCCTCGAGCGGCTGCTGATCGAACTGCAACGGCTCGGCATAAGGCCGGTTGAAGCTCTCCGACCCGACTGCACGGAAACGGCCCTCGGGCGAGGTCTGCTTGGCGACGATCCAGTCGAGCGTGGCGATGCCGCAATCGATCAGGTCCTGACGGTCGAGCGCCTGCCCAGCACGGATCAGTGCCTGCGGAAGCCGCGCATTGTCGTAGGCAAGGACGATCTCGAACCACTGCCACTCGGGGCGACGCGCTGCCGCAAGCAGGTCTAGGTGGATCTTCGGGAATGCCTCAAGGATCGACAGCGATAGCTGGTGACCGGGTTTGGCCTCCAGCATCGCCGCCGCGCCGAGCATCGCAAACGACTGCGCTCGCAGGCTGCCGAGTTCGAGCGCCATCGTCGCGGTCGAATCGAACATCGCGGTCGCCCAGTCACGGTGCTTGCCGGCCTGCGCATCGCGCGCCGTGACGCCAAGCGACCAGAGCGTGCGGCCGTTCGAATCTTCCGAGCCCGAGTCTTCGCACCAGGTGCGATCGAAGTTCATGAAGTTGCGGAAGCGGCGCGTGTCCGGGTTCCAGGCATATTGCACGAACGACGCATAGATCGTCATCCACTTGTCGCGGGTGACATCGTCGAGATCGGGCAACGCGCTCATCAGCATCAGCGCGCGGCAATTGTCGTCGATGCAATAGCCGTGGCGGCGATCGGGGATCGAGAAGATCGAATGCTGGAGCATGCCGGTCGAATCGCTCATCCGCTCGACCGCAGCGAAGTCGGGCGACAATTGCTTCAAATGCGTCTGCACCTTGGGGAGCCTGAACGGGCGTGCGGCGACGATCGCGTTGATCTCTGCCATCGTTGCCTCGGCGAGCTTCGGCCAGATCATCGTGCGGCCACGCGCATAGGCGCGCTCCGCGAGACGGAGGCGATCGCGGTCGCTCGACAGCAGCGTGTCGATCTCGCGCGCGAACGCGTCGACGTCGCCGAACGGGACGAGCACGCCGTGACCGTCCGCCAGGATCTCGGTCGCGTGGACGTAGGGCGTCGAGATCACGGGCTTGCCGACGCCGATCGCGTAGCTGAGCGTGCCCGACGTGATCTGCGCAGGATTGGTATAGGGCGTCACATAGACGTCCGCCGCCTGCAGATAATCGATGAGTTCGCCATGCTCCAGGAATGCATCGACGAAAGCGACATTGTCCGCCACGCCCTTGTCGGCGGCGAGCGCCTTCAGCTTGTCGCGATACTTCTCACCCTCGTGCGCGACGAGGTTCGGATGCGTCGCGCCGAGCACGACGTAGAGCAGGTCGGGATGCTTCTCGATCACGGCCGGCAATGCGTTGATGACCGTTTCAATGCCCTTGTTGGGCGCGAGCAGGCCGAACGTCAGCATGACCTTGTGGCCATCCCAGCCGAACTTGCCCTTCACGGCGGCGGTATCGAGCAGGGCGCGGTCGGGCACGCCGTGCGGGATCATGACGATCTGGCGCGCATTGGCGCCGTACACGCGCTGGAGGATGTCGCGGCCACGCTCGGCCATCACGATCACGCGCGCGGCGCGACGCAGCAGCCCTTCGAGCACGCGACGCTCATCGGCGTTGGGCTTCTCAAGGATGGTGTGCAGCGTGACGATGACCGGCAGCGTGGTGCGATCGAGCAGCGCGAGGATGTGCTCGCCTGCCGGGCCGCCGAAAATGCCATATTCGTGCTGGAGCCAGATCGCCTGCGCACCACTGGCTTCGATCTTCCGCGCGGTGTCGATATAGGCCGACAGATCAGGCTCGGGGATCGTGCCGGTGACTTCGGCCGGGTAGTCGTATTTGCCGGGGTGATCGTCCATCGCGTAGACGTCGACGGCGATCTCGGGGAAGCGCGCGCGCATGGCCGTGAAAACGTCGGTCGTGAAGGTGGCGATGCCACACTGTCTCGGCAGGAAATTACCGATCAGCGCCAGTCGCGCGATATTCCCACCGTCCGCCGGTTTCACCATACCCTGTCCCTCGTTTGAGCGCGCACTTCTGGGAGAACCCGGTCGCGCATCCATTTGAACGGTTCAGGTAGCATAAAGTTTCATCACATACTGCAGTGCAGCACGGGAATGATATCAATCTAAATCAAACCGATATTTCGCGTCGTCGTCCTGGGCCCTCAACCGCGACCGCGATACGAGGCGACTCCCTGGTCCGGCAGCCACAGATCTTGCGGCGGTGCACTCGATTGCCAGAACACGTCGATCGGGATTCCGCCGCGCGGATACCAGTAACCGCCGATACGCAGCCATACCGGTTTCATCTCGTCGAACAGGCGTTCGCCGATGCCGACCGTGCAATCCTCGTGGAACCCGGCATGGTTGCGGAAGCTGCTCAGGAACAGCTTCAGCGACTTCGACTCGACGATCGTTTCGCTCGGGACATAGTCGATGACGAGGTGCGCGAAGTCGGGCTGGCCGGTCACCGGGCACAGCGAGGTGAACTCGGGCGCCGCGAACCGCACCAGATACGTCCGCCCCGGTCGAGGGTTCGGGACATAATCGAGTACGGCCTCTTCGGGAGAGGCGGGGAGGGCGCTGTTCTGGCCCAGATGCAATGGGTTGGCGGGTGCGGTCATGATGCGCCATGTAGGACGCGATGACGCGCAAGAAAACCACACTCGTGCCGATCCTCGGCGACCAGCTGACGATCGACCTCGCTTCGCTGCGGGACTGCGACCCGACGACGACCATCGTGCTGATGATGGAGGTCGCCGAGGAGACGACCTATGTCCGTCACCACAAGCGCAAGATCGCGTATATCCTGTCGGCGATGCGGCATCATGCCGAGGCGCTGCGCGAGGCCGGGTGGACGGTCGAGTACACAAAGCTCGACGACCCCGACAATGCGGGCAGCTTCACCGGCGAGATCGCGCGCGCGGTCGAACGGCATGACCCCGAGCGGATCGTCGTCACCGAGGGCGGCGAGTGGCGCGTCATGGCGATGCTCGAAAGCTGGGAGACCTTGTTCGGCATCCCCGTCGAGATCCGCAGCGACGACCGCTTCCTCGCCAGCCATGCCGATTTCGAGACCTGGGCGGCGGAGCGGAAGACGCTGACGATGGAGTGGTTCTATCGCCAGATGCGGACACGCACCGGGTTGTTGATGACCGCCGGCAAGCCCGAGGGCGATCGCTGGAACTTCGACAAGGAGAACCGCAAGCCCGCCAAGAACGACCTGCTGATGCCGCGCCCGCTGGTCTTCAAGCCGGACGCGATCACGCAGGATGTGCTGGCGCTGGTGGCGGAGCGGTTCGCGGATCATCCGGGGAGTCTCGACGGGTTCGAGTACGCCGTGACCGCGAAGGATGCGGAGCGGCAGGCGGCGAATTTCTTCAAGCACGCGCTGGCGCAGTTCGGCGACTATGAGGACGCGATGCTCACCGGTGAGCGGCATCTGTGGCACTCGATCCTGTCGCCCTACATCAATTCGGGGCTGCTCGATCCGCTCGATTTGTGCCGGCGGGCGGAGGCGGAATATCGCGCCGGCCGCGCGCCGCTCAACGCGGTCGAGGGCTATATCCGGCAGATCATCGGCTGGCGCGAATACATGCGCGGGATCTACTGGCGCGAGGGACCGGAGTACGTCGAGCGCAACTTCCTCGATCACCACCGCGAACTACCCGGCTGGTACTGGACCGGCGAGACCGACATGCATTGCCTGCGCGAGGCGATCGGGCAGACGCTGGAGACCGCGCACGCGCACCATATCCAGCGGCTAATGGTGACGGGCAATTTCGCGCTGCTGATCGGCGCGGACCCCGCCAAGGTGCACCTCTGGTATCTGGAGGTGTATGTCGACGCATACGAATGGGTCGAGCTGCCCAACACGCTGGGGATGAGCCAGTTCGGCGATGGCGGCTTGTTGGGGTCTAAGCCGTATATCTCGTCGGGCGCGTATATCGACCGGATGTCCGATTATTGTGGGCACTGCCGGTATAACGTGAAGCAGCGGATCGGGCCGGATGCGTGCCCGTTCAACGCGCTGTACTGGGATTTCCTCGCGCGGCACGAGGACAAGCTCGGGCGCAACAACCGGCTGGCGATGCCGTATCGCAACTGGGCGAAACAGTCCGAGGCGGACCGCGAGGCGACGCGTGCGCAGGCGGCGGGGTTCCTCGCCTCCCTCGACGCGAGCGGCCCTGCTGGCTACTGACCTCACGAGCACAAGGAGCGGCATATGGACGCGTTGGTAAGCACCGAATGGCTGGCGAACGAACTGGGCGCGAGCGATCTGAGGATCGTCGACGCGACCTATGCCGAGGGTCGCGATGCGGCCGCGGAGTATGAGGCGGCGCACATTCCCGGCGCGGTGTTCATGAACCTCGCCGAACTGCGCGATACCGATAGCGACCTCCCCAACATGCTGCCCTCGGCGGAGAAATTCGCTAGCCGGATGCAGACGCTTGGGTTGGGCGATGGCAGTCGGATCGTGCTGTACGACAGTTCGCCTTGGCACACGGCCGCGCGGGCGTGGTGGATGCTAACGCTGTTCGGCGCGCACAACGTGGCGATCCTCGATGGCGGGCTGGCCAAGTGGCAGGCCGAGGGGCGCGAAACCGCATCGGGCAAGGAGGCGCCGCGGGATCGCCACTTCACGACTTGGGCGGATCTGAAGGGCGTGCGTGACCTCGACCAGATGAAGGCGAACGTCGCAAGCGGGGCGGAGCAGGTGCTCGACGCCCGGTCCGCGACGCGCTTCACCGGTGCGGAGGAAGACCCGCGGCCGGGGACCGCGCCGGGGCATATTCCGGGCTCGAAGAACCTGCCGCAGGGGGCGGTGTTCAACGCGGACGGCACGTGGAAGACCGGTGACGCGCTGAAGGCAGAGTTCGACAAGGCGGGCATCGACTTGGCGAAGCCGATCGTGATGACCTGCGGCTCGGGCATCACCGCGTCGGTGCTCGCGTTCGGCGCACATCTGCTCGGCAACGACACGGCGCTGTACGATGGCAGCTGGTCCGAATGGGGTGGCGATCCCGACACACCCAAGGCGACGGGAACGGCATGAGCGACACGAATAAGCCGGTCGGCGACGCGACCAAGGTCGTTCTCGCCGGCCGTCGCAAGGAATGGACGCAGGGCATCGTAAGCCCGCCGGTCTGGCGCGCCTCGACGATCCTCTACGATTCCGTCGGCCACCTCCGCGAAAGCGCCACCAAAGACACGCATCACCGTCTGTTCTACGGGCGAAAAGGCACGCCAACGCAGTGGAGCCTCGCCGATGCACTGACCTCGCTCGAGCCCGGCGCTGAGGGGACGTTCCTTTATTGCTCGGGCGTCGCGGCGATCGCGGCGGCGTTGCTGTCGGTGCTGTCCCCCGGCGACGAACTGCTGCTCGTCGACAGCGCCTACGACCCGACGCGCGGCATGGCGGGCGGGTTGCTCAAGCGGTTCGGGATCACCACGCGCTATTACGACCCGATGATCGGCGCGGGCATCGCCGACCTGATCGGCGAGAACACGCGGGCGATCTTCATGGAAAGCCCCGGCTCACTGAGCTTCGAAGTGCAGGACGTGCCCGCGATCGTCGCCGCGGCGAAGGCGAGGGGGTGACGACGCTGCTCGACAACACCTGGGCCACCCCGCTGTTCTTCCCCGCGATCGAGCGCGGCGTCGACCTGACGATCCTTGCTGGCACCAAGTACGTCGTCGGCCATTCCGATGTCATGCTCGGCTCGGTCACCGCCGCGCGCGGTCACTTCAAGAAATTGCGCGAGACCAGCTTCCAGCTCGGCCAGGTGGCCAGTCCCGACGATTGCTGGCTCGGCAGCCGGGGCTTGCGCACGATGGCGGTCCGCCTCGCGCAGCACCAGTCGAGCGCGCTCACCATCGCCAAGTGGCTGCAATCGCGGCCCGAAGTCGCACAGGTCCTCCATCCAGCACTTCCCGATTGCCCCGGACACGACCTGTTCGTCCGCGACTTCAAGGGATCGAGCGGCCTCTTCTCGTTCGTCCTCAACGGCGGGGACGAGGCGTCCCGTGCCGCCCTGATCGACGCCCTCCAGTTGTTCGGCATAGGCTATAGCTGGGGCGGCTTCGAAAGCCTCGCCATCCCCGCCGACCCGCACCGCCACCGCAGCGTCACCAAGCGCGCCGCCGCCGGCCCGATGGTCCGCCTCCAGATCGGCCTCGAAGACCCGGCCGACCTGATCGCCGATCTCGAAGCGGGGTTGAACGCTTTTCGGAGAGTGCGCGGCTAACGGTCCGTCCGCAGTTTTCATCGCCGTGTCATCACCCCGATAGGGCCGCGTCACTACCCTATTCGCAGGCCAACCGACGGGACGAGCGATGACGGAAACTCAAGGCGATCTGTTGGGCAGCCTCATTGTCCTGGTGAGTACGGGGCTGCTGCTCACCGCGGTGCACCGTGCCAGTTCATCGCGGGACGCGCCGGAGGTCCGCTGGCTTGTCATACTGAGCGTCATCCTGTCGGTCGCGGGCGTCGCCATCGTCATTCTGACCTGATTGCGTCGCCCCGCCGTCTCCGGCGCCCTCCCGGCAGTTGAAACTCGTTCTTGTCGCTGCTCCTCGGATAGGTTTGGTGTGTCTGTTGCGCAACATGTGTGGCGTCAAACCCGGATTGTACGCAAGATTCGCTTGTGCGTCGCACCATGGACTGTCACACATTCGTCACCGCAGGAAAGACCGCACTCGGAGGCTGATGCCTTGATAGATGCGGCGTCCGCGGTTGCAGGCGGGGACATCGACTTTCCAGTATCGAAAGGGAAACGATGCGCTTCACCACTATTCTTCTCGGCGGCATCGCATTGGCTGCCGCTACGCCAGCGTTCGCTCAGGACGAGGCTACCGCACCACCCAAGGAGGTCACGGTCTCCGGCTCGGTCGGGCTCGTCAGCGATTACCGCTTCCGCGGCGTGTCGCAGTCGGACGAAAACCTTGCCGTCCAGGGTGGCATCACCATCGCGCACAAGAGCGGCCTGTATATCGGCACCTGGGGCTCGAACCTCGCGGGCTGGGGCACGTTCGGCGGCGCCAACATGGAGCTCGATCTAATCGCGGGTTATAAGGTTCCGGTCGGCGGCGGCGGTACGCTCGATGTCGGCGCGACCTGGTACATGTACCCGAGTGGCTTCGACAACACCGACTTCATCGAGCCCTATGCCAAGCTGTCCGGCACCGCCGGCCCCGTCGCCCTCACTGCCGGCGTCGCCTACGCGCCCAAGCAGCAGGCGCTGGGTCCGTGGTACACCAACGGCGCGTCGGCGGCGGCCGGCGTCTATGACCGCGTCAATGCGAAGGACGACAATCTCTATCTCTGGGGCGACGTCAGCAGCGGGATCCCGAACACCGGGCTGACCGTGAAGGGCCATATCGGCTATTCGCGCGGCAACAAGGGCCTCGGGCCGTTCGCGACCAGCGTATCGCCGACCGGTGAGTATTTCGACTGGCTGCTCGGCGCGGACTATGTGATCCCGACGACGCCGCTGACGCTGGGTGTTGCGTATGTCGATACCGACATCGGCAAGGGCGAATCGGCGTATCTGCAGCCAAGCTTCAGTCGCGGCCAGGACGGCAACGGCTCGATCGCCAACGGCAAGGTCCTGGTGTCGCTGACCGCGGCGTTCTAAACGGGCTGAGGGAAGGGCGCGGCGAGCGTTGCGCGCCCTATCTCCGACTCACAAACTTGTGTCCCCGCGAACGCGGGGATCCAGTCTGGGCTCCCGCCTTCGCGGGAGAACAAGGGGGCGGGCGCCAACGCTAACCCAATCCCCAACCCCCAATCCCCGCTCCCGAATCATCATTCCGTCACCCCAGCGAAAGCTGGGGTATCCCTCCAGGCGGGCGACGTTCGCCCCAGGGTGAGATCCCAGCTTTCGCTGGGATGACGGATTTAGGGGCGGGTGCGGGCACGGATCATGGGATCATGAAATCATGGTCCGCTTCGGACCTTGCCGTGGCACCAAACCAGACACGAAAAAGGGCGGCCCCGCGAGGAGCCGCCCTTTTTCGTCCTTCGGGAGAACCCCGATCAGTTCGCGGTCGTGCGTGCGTCCTGGCCGTCGCCCTCTGGCGCCGCGACGATGTCGCGCGTGGTCGAGCCCTTGTCGACGACCGTCGTGCCGGGATCGCCTGCGCTAGAGCGGATGCCGGGATCGTCATTGTCGACGCCAGCATCGGCGATCACGCCCGACTCGGCCGGGCTGCGCGCGGCGGCACCACCGAACAGCGCATCGAGCGTCTGGGCGTTGGCGGCGGTATCCTGCGGACGGGCGGCGCCAGGCTGCGGCGGGACCAGCGCGAAGTCGGGCGGAATCACCAGCGGTGCCTGGCGCGCGACGGCGAACTCGTCCGGGCGCGCACGATCGAGGCTTCGGCCTGCGCCACAACCGGACAGGAGGGCTACGCTCGCCAGACCGGCAGCCAGGGGTACGAACTTACGCATGGGAATTCTCCACAGGGGCTTCTCGCGCACGAGGAGCGCCCGAACAAGCAGGACGAGCACGCCGACAGTAATCGCTGCATCGGCGACATTGAAGACCAAAAACGGACGCCATTCGCCGATATGCAGGTCGCAGAAATCGACGACATAGCCGAGCCGGATCCGGTCGAGGATATTGCCGATCGCACCGCCCAGTACGAAGCCGAGCGCGACTTGGTCGGCAGGGTTCTTCTCGCGCGTCATCCACATCGCGACGCCGATCGCGATCGCGCCGGTGAGCAGCACCAGAGCCCAACGCGTCAGGTGGCCGTCGGCGGGAAGCAGCCCGAGTGAGATGCCGATGTTGGGCACGAAGCGAAGGTCGAAGAACGAGGTGATCGTCTGCGAATCGCCGAGCGAATCGATCCCGAGCGGCTTGGTCACCGCCCATTTGCTGAGCTGGTCGGCGAGGAAGAGGGCGGCGGCTGCGGCGAACCCGGCCTTGGGAAGGTTACGCATGCGCCACCACCTCTTCGCAACGATTGCACAGGTCGCCATCGACCGTCACTTCGGGGAGGTGGCGCCAGCAGCGGCCGCATTTGTGGAAGTCGGTGCGGGCGACGGTGACGGCGTCGCCCGGCGTCACCTTGGCGACGATGAACGCTTCGGCAAGCGCGTCCGCGTCGAGCAGCATCGACGGCACGGTGATCTCGGCTTCCAGGCTGGAGCGCACGGTCTTCTCGCGGCGGAGCGGTTCGATCGCCTCGGTGACCTGGACGCGCAACTGGCGGATTTCGTGCCACTTGCTGCCGACCACGTCGTCGGCGTCGAGCGACGGCAGCGACGGCCATTCGAGATAGTGGACCGAGCTGTCATCGCTCGGGAAGCGTGACTGCCACACTTCTTCCGCGGTGAAGCAGAGCACCGGCGCGGCGTAGCGAACCAGCGCGTGGAACAGCACGTCGAGGACGGTACGGTACGACCGGCGCTTGATGTCGCTCGGCGCGTCGCAATAGAGCGAGATCCTTGCGGATATCGAAGAAGAACGCGGACAGGTCCTCGTTCCCGAAGTCGGTTAGCAGGCGCGTGTAGCGATTGAACTCGTACGCTTCGGCCGCCTGGCGCAGTTCGGTGTCGATCATGCCGAGGCGGTGGAGCACGTAGCGCTCGAGCTCGGGCATGTCGGACACCGCGACGCGCTCCGACTCGTCGAAGTCTTCGAGTGCGCCGAGCATGTAGCGGAAGGTGTTGCGCAACTTCCGGTACGCGTCGGAGGCGGTGGCGAGCACCTCCTTGCCGATCTTCACGTCGTCGAAATAATCGGTCGAGGCGACCCACATGCGCAGGATGTCCGCGCCGGACTCGCCGATGATCTTGAGCGGATCGACGACGTTGCCGAGCGACTTCGACATTTTCCGCCCCTGGCCGTCGAGCGCGAAGCCGTGCGTGAGGACCGCGTCATACGGTGCGCGACCGCGCGTGCCGCAGCTTTCGAGCAGCGACGACTGGAACCAGCCGCGATGCTGATCCGAGCCTTCGAGATACAGGTTGGCGCGCGTGCCTTCGCCATACCGCGCTTCGACGGTGAAGACGTGCGTGCAGCCGGAGTCGAACCAGACGTCGAGGATGTCCTTCACGACCTCGTAATCGGCGAGGTCGTAGTCGGGGCCGAGCAGCGCCTGGTGGCCGTCGGCATACCACGCATCCGCGCCGTTCTCGCGGAAGGCTGCGACGATGCGCGCGTTGACGTTCGCGTCGTTGAGGTACTGGCCGGTGGCGCGGTCGACGAACAGCGCGATCGGCACGCCCCAGGCGCGCTGGCGCGAGATGACCCAGTCGGGGCGGCCCTGCACCATCGACGTGATCCGGTTTTCAGAGCGCGCGGGGATCCAGGTGGTCGCGGCGATCGCGTCGAGCGCGATTTCGCGAAGCGTGGCGCCGTTGCCACTTTCTGCTCCCCTCCCGCTTGCGGGAGGGGTTGGGGAGGGAGGCGTCGAGCGCAGCATTTGCGGCACTGCCCTCCCTGACCCCTCCCGCAAGCGGGAGGGGACTCTGTCGCACGCCCGTCGGTGCTGAGCGACGTCGAAGCATCCATCGGGATGAACCATTGCGGGGTCGCGCGGAAGATCACCTTGGCCTTCGAGCGCCACGAATGCGGGTAGCTGTGCTTGAAGTCGTCGCTCGCGGCCAGCAACGCGCCAGCTTCGCGCAGGTCGGTGCAGATCGGGCCGTCGGCGCTCACGAACTTCTTGTTGATGACGCTGCCCTGGCCACCGAGCCATGCCCAGTCTGCGCGGTACATCCCGGCGCCGTCGATCGCGAAGACCGGGTCGATGCCGTATTGCTTGCAGAGTTCGAAATCGTCCTCGCCGTGATCCGGCGCCATGTGGACAAGCCCGGTGCCGGCGTCGGTCGTGACGAACTCGCCGGGGAGGAACGGACGCGGCTTCGCGAAGAACCCGCCGAGTGCGTGCATTGGGTGGAGCGCGGTTGCGCCTTCGAGTTGCGACCCTTTAAATCGAACCCGCTCATGCAAAGTCCGGTTAAGGCGTTCTTCGACCAACTCTTTCAAAGCACTCGCGACGATGTAAAGTCCGCGCTCTCGGATGATCGGCATATCCCCCTGACCCGGCCGTATAAACGCAGCCTCGCCCTCATAAAGCATGCAAAGGGAGTATTCGATCTCAGGCCCATAGCTCAGCGCCTGGTTCACCGGGATCGTCCACGGCGTGGTCGTCCAGATCACCGCATGCGCGCCGACCAGTTCGGGCGCATTCGGCGCAGAGTCGATCTCGAACGCGACGTCGATCTGCGTGGAGACGATGTCCTCATACTCGACCTCGGCCTCGGCGAGCGCGGTCTTCTCGACCGGCGACCACATCACCGGCTTGGCGCCGCGGTACAGCTGGCCGCTCTCGGCGAACTTCAACAGCTCGCCGACGATCGCGGCCTCGGCCTCGTACTTCATCGTCAGATACGGATCGGCCCAGTCGCCCATCACGCCGAGCCGTTCGAACTCGGCCTTCTGCACCGCCACCCATTTCTCGGCATAGGCGCGGCATTCGGCGCGGAACTGGTCGACGGGGACGTCGTCCTTGTTGAGCTTCTCTGCGCGATACGCTTCCTCGACCTTCCACTCGATCGGCAGTCCGTGGCAGTCCCAGCCGGGGACGTAGGGCGCGTCCTTGCCCATCAGCGACTGCGAGCGGACGATGATGTCCTTCAGGACCTTGTTCATCGCGTGGCCCATGTGGATGTCGCCGTTCGCATACGGCGGGCCGTCATGCAGGATGAATCGCTCGCGCCCGAGCCGCTGTTCGCGCAACCGGTCGTAGATGCCGAGCTTCGCCCAGCGCTCGAGGATCGCCGGCTCCTTGGCGGCGAGACCCGCCTTCATCGGAAAGTCGGTCTTCGGCAGGAAGACGGTATCGCGGTAATCGCGGGCGGGCGCAGGAATATCGGTCATAAGTGGGCTGGGCTCTAGCCGGTAGCGGCTCACGTTGCCATCCCCTGTCCCTTCTGCCGCTGTCCCTCTCCCTTCTGCCGTCGCCCCCTTCTGCCGTCACCCCAGCGAAAGCTGGGGTCTCGTGCGGCAGGGGGCCGTTCCATTACATGGATACCCCAGCTTTCGCTGGGGTGACGGGACTTGTGGAGAGGCTATCGCGCTAAGATCGCGCGCGCGCGCGCGCAGTCGGCGTCCATCTGGGTGATGAGCGCGTTGAGGTTGGCGAACTTCGCCTCGGGGCGGAGATACTCGATCAGCGCAACCTCGATCCGCTGGCCGTACAGGTCTTCGCCGAAATCGAAGAAATGTGGCTCGAGCAGTTCCTTGGGGGATCGAAGCTCGGGCGGATGCCCAGGTTGGCGGCGCCCTTGAGCACGCGACCGTCCTCCAGCCGCCCGGTCACCGCGTAGATCCCGTAGGCGGGGCGCAGGTAATTGCCCATGTCGAGATTGGCGGTCGGATAGCCGATCGTGCGACCGACCTTGTCGCCGTGCTGGACGAAACCCTGGATCGCGAACGGGCGCGTCAGCAGGCGGGTGGCGGTGGCCATGTCGCCAGCGCGCAGCGCCTCGCGGATACGGGTGGAGGACACGGTCTCGCCTTCCAGTTCGATCGCGCTCACCGTTTCCGCGCGAAATCCGTGCGCGGGCCCACGCGAGGCGAGCGTGCGGACGGTGCCGGCCTTGCCCTTGCCGAAGGTGAAGTCCTCGCCGGTGACGACCCCCGCGACGCGCAGGTTGGCGACGAGCCGCTCGGTGATGAAGCGCTCGGCTGTCAGCGCGGCGAGATCGCCGTCGAAATTGAACACGACCATCGCATCGGCGCCGGCCTTCTTGAACAGCTCCAGGCGTTGATCGAGCGTGGTCAGGCGGAACGGCGCGGTATCGGGGCGGAAGTGGCGGACCGGATGCGGATCGAACGTCGCCACCAGCGCCGGACGCCCCTCGGCACGCGCCCAGGCGACCGCACGCGCGACCACCGCCTGGTGACCGAGGTGAAATCCATCGAAATTCCCCAGCGCGACGATCCCGTTCGCCAGATACGACGGGAGCACCGCACCGCCGTCGAGACGTTGCATGCGCGGTTCAGTAACCAGCCGTCGCGAAAGGCGATAGTCCTTCCGTAACCTTGGTCCCCCGAACGGTCTTTAGGGGCGGGTGAGCGTGACGAAGCTGTAGCCCGGGCGGTCGTTTTCAGCGAGGTGGTCTTCGCGCGCGATCTCGTGCCAGCCGTCGAAGGCGGGAACGGTCGCGTCGCCGTCGGGGGCGGCGTGGACTTCGGTCAGCTCGATGCGATCCGCGTGGGGAAGCAACTGCGCGTAAATCTGCGCGCCACCGATCACCGCCACGTCGTCGCCCGCCATTGCGAGCGCCTCGTCGACGGAGCGCGCGACGTCCGCGCCCTCAGCGCTCCAGTCGCCCCGCGTCAGGACGATGTGGCGGCGACCGGGGAGGGGCTCGGGAAGCTCTCGAAGGTCTTGCGGCCCATCACCATTGGCTTGCCCATCGTCAGCGCCTTGAAGCGCTTGAGGTCGGCGGGGAGGCGCCAGGGGAGTTGCCCGTCGCGGCCGATGACGCCGTTGCTGGCGCGGGCGAGGTAGAAGGTGATCATCCGGCGGTCATGCCGGATTGGGGGCGGAGAGCTACTCTCCCGTTCACGTCGGCACACCGCCGTTAACTCCACCCCGGCGAAGGCCGGGGCCCAATTGGGGAACGTCGTTGATGAGCGCTGCGCTCCGTTACTCCGGCCTTGCCAATTGGGCCCCGGCCTTCGCCGGGGTGGTAGATAAGCGGTATGGTTCAGCTCGGCGCGTGTTCCTTCACATACGCCTCGGGATCCTTGTCGACGACCTTCACCCCGTTCAGGTGGTTCGCCTCGAACGCTGCAAAACGTACGCCCAGTTCGTGCCGCTCCTCCAGCGTCGCATGCTTGCGGAAATCCGTCAGGCCCTGGCGTTCTTCCTCGGCCAGATGATCGCTGTTCGCCTTGTTGCATTCGCCGACCGCTTCGAACCACGCGTCCGATCCGACCGGGTGCTTGTCGACCGCTTCCCCGGTGTCGCGGATGTCGTTGTGATCCTCGATCGCGTCCTCGGTTTCCTCGGCGGCGGACTCTGCGTCGTTGCCGCCGGTGCCGATCTTCATCAGCCGCGGGTAGAAGAAGCGTTCTTCGGCCTCGGCATGCGCGTCGAGCAGGTTCTTGAGCCGCGTCCAGAGCGCTGACAGCGCCTCGGTGTCCTTGGCGTCGATCGAATCGATCTGCGCGAACAGTGCGCGCTGCTGCGCGTGTTCGTCGAGAATGAGCTGGGTGATGTCCATGATGGGCCTTCCGAATAGGTTCGGACGGTCAACCATGGGCGCAACCCACGGTTCCTATTGCGATTCGCTCTCTGTTCAGACCGCGACCGGTGCCTTGATATGCGCCTGCGCGACGTAATCGTGGAGGACGAAATCCTCATATTCGTACGCGCCGATCGAGTCCGGCTTCCGCACGATCTCAAGCCGCGGCAACGGCCCCGGCGAGCGTGTCAGTTGCAGTTGCGCCTGCTCCAGATGGTTCGAATAGAGGTGGCAATCGCCGCCGGTCCAGATGAATTCGCCGACCTCGAGCCCGCATTGCTGGGCCAGGATGTGCGTCAGCAGCGCGTAGCTGGCGATGTTGAACGGCACGCCGAGGAAGATGTCGCCCGAGCGCTGGTAGAGTTGCAACGACAGCTTGCCGTTGGCGACGTGCGTCTGGAACAGGCAGTGGCACGGCGCGAGCGCCATCGCGTGCAGGTCGCCGGGGTTCCACGCGCTGACGATCTGGCGGCGCGAGGCGGGGTTGGTCTTGATCTGCGCGATCAACTCGGCGATCTGGTCGATGTGACGGCCATCGGCGGCGACCCAGTCGCGCCATTGCTTGCCGTAGACCGGGCCGAGATCACCGTTCTCATCCGCCCATTCGTCCCAGATTGCGACTTTCCGGTCCTGCAACCAGCGCACGTTGGTGTCGCCGCGGAGGAACCACAGGAGTTCTACGATGATCGAGCGGAGGTGAAGCTTCTTGGTGGTGAGCACGGGGAAGCCCTGCGCGAGATCAAAGCGCATCTGCGCGCCGAACACGCTGAGCGTGCCGGTGCCGGTGCGGTCCATCGTCTCGACGCCGGTCGAGAGCACGCGGTCCATGAGGTCTAGATATTGGCGCATCGGGCTTGCGTAGCGGCGCGGCGGCGGCGGCTCAAGCGGATGCAGTTGCGCGTGCGGTGGCGGGCGTCGCGGGGCAGGCGGGTATGTGCTGCCGTCGCCCGTGCCTTTTCCTCGTATCGCGGACCTCGCGGCGGCTCGCGCGCTGTTTGCCGGGTTGGGTCATGCCACGGTCGAGACGGTGGCGGTCGCGTATCTTGATCCGAATCGGAGGCTTCTCGGGATGCGGCATGTCATCGGGGCGCGGGATCAGGCGGCGATCTCGATCCGCACGGTTGCAGCGGATGCGCTGGCTTTCGGCGCGACCGGGGTGGTGATCGCGCATAACCACCCGAGCGGAGATGCGACGCCAAGTGCGCGGGACGTAGCGTTCACGCGGGCGCTGGCTACGGGGTTGCGGACGCTGGAGGTGGTGTTGCTCGATCATCTGGTGATCGCTGGTGGGCAGGTGACGAGCCTACGCGCGGCGGGCGTGGTGTGAAAAACGCTGGCCCGCAATTCCACCACCCCGGCGAAGGCCGGGGCCCAATTGGGTGACGTCGCTAACGGAGCGCAGGACGCTGTTACGGCGACCTTTCCAATTGGGCCCCGGCCTTCGCCGGGGTGGTGCAGTTGGCTGGGTTAGCGCCTCGACCCGAAGCCGGAGCCGACGTCGCGCCTCACTTCAGCCGACACGCGCGGATCGCCTCCGGCGCCGGCCTCGGCCCGGTCGCACGGAACGTTGCCAGATACCCGCCCGCCGAGGGCATGTCGTCCATATCGACCTGCGTATACCCGACCGCCGCGAACTCGCACTTCAACAGCGCGGGCGGTGTGCCGTGGTCCTGCGTCGGGCGGTTCGCATCGACCACCACCACCAGCCCGTCGGGCTTCAGCGACGGCCGCAACCGCCAGAGGAACTCGTAGGGCTGCTCGATCTCGTGATACATATGGACCATCACGACACGGTCGAAACTGGCCTCGGGCAGCTTCGGGTCGTTCGCCTCGCCCAGCTTCACGCTGACGTTCGCCAGATCCTCGCGCGCGACACGCTCCGCCAGCGTATCGCGCACGCTCGCGACGATGTCCTCGGCCAGCACACGCCCGTCCTTGCCGACCCGCGCAGCCATGCGGATCGTATAGTATCCCTCGCCCGCACCGATATCCGCGACCGTCATGCCCTTGCGGATTTCGGCCTTGTTCATGACTTCACCCGCCTCGTTGAGACGGTCGCGGGCTTCCTCGTTCGACCATCGCGCCGAGACGATCGACGCGACCGGGCGGTCTGCGGCGGGGAACACCGGCTCCTTCGGCTCGCGCTTGATCAGCGGCTTGCTACCGTCGCAGGCGGCAAGCACGATCATCGGCAGGACCATCAGGGCAAGGGCACCCTTCAGCTTCAATCGACGTCCTCCACCTCGACGGCCTCACCGGTCACGCGCTGCGACAGCGCCGCCGCCATGAACATTTCGAGGTCGCCGTCGAGCACGTCCGACGGGCTGGTCGAGACGACGCCGGTGCGCAGATCCTTCACCATCTGGTATGGCTGGAGCACGTACGAACGGATCTGGTGGCCCCAGCCGATGTCGGTCTTGCCGGCATTCTCGGCATTCGCCGCGGTCTCGCGGATCGCCAGTTCGCGCTCGTACAGACGCGCGCGAAGCTGGTTGTAGGCCTCGGCCTTGTTCTTGTGCTGCGAACGCTGGTTCTGGCACTGCACGACGATGCCGGTCGGGATGTGCGTGATACGCACCGCCGAATCGGTCGTGTTGATGTGCTGGCCGCCGGCGCCCGACGCGCGATAGGTGTCGATGCGCAGGTCGCTCTCGTTGTATTCGACCTCGATATTGTCGTCGACGACCGGGTACACCCAGACGCTGGCGAACGACGTGTGCCGCCGCGCCGCCGAGTCGTACGGGCTGATCCGCACGAGCCGGTGCACGCCGCTCTCGGTCTTTGCGTAACCGTATGCATTCTCGCCCTTGAGCAGCAGCGTGGCGGACTTGATCCCGGCCTGCTCGCCCGAATGCTGGTCGACCAGTTCGACCTTCAGCCCGTGGCGCTCGCCCCAGCGCGAATACATCCGGCTGAGCATGCCCGCCCAGTCCTGGCTCTCGGTGCCGCCAGCGCCGGCGTTCACCTCGATATAGGTGTCGTTGGCATCGGCCTCGCCGGCGAGCAGCGCCTTGATCTTGTCCCGGTCGGCACGCGCGGCGAGTTCGGCGAGCGCGGCGACGCCGTCCGCCTCCATCGCCGTGTCGCCCTCAGCTTCGGCCATCTCGATCAGCTCCGCTGTGTCGCTGAGTTCGCTCTGGATCGCGCGCGTCGCGCTGATCGCCTCGTCGAGACGACGACGCTCGCGCATCACCTCCTGCGCGGCCTTGGGATCGGACCAGAGCGCCTGATCCTCGACGCGCGCGTTCAGCTCGTCGAGACGACGCAGCGCGCGGTCCCAGTCGAGGAAGCGGCGCAGCAGCGCCAGCGCGTCGTTGATGGTGTCTACGTGAGCCTGCGCTTCGGCGCGCATGGGTATTCTCCGGTCTTCGTCATGCCAGCGAACGCTGGCATCTCCTGCGGCGAGGAGTGTCCTCCCTTACCACGAGATCCCAGCTTTCGCTGGGATGACGGATTGATGTGCGATGACGTCTATATAAGGGCGCTAGTAGATTCCGCCTTGTCTTTGCAAGAAATCGCTGTCGCGTGGCGCTTCGGCCTTCTTCACCGCGGTCGTTGTCATGGCAGCAGTTGGGGCAACATCCGAGCGTCGCGCGGCACGCCGCGGTTCGCTTTCGGGCTTGAACGCTTCCCAGATTACCGCGGGCTTGGGATCGCTGGTATCGGGCCACGTGCCATAGACCGGGCGACCACTGCCGCGATCGATCCGGACCATGCGGATCCCCGCCGGCGCGCGGAACGGCAGCTTGGGCAGGTCCTCGTACGCCTTGACCGCGAACTGCTTGAAGATAGGCGCGGCGAGCGTCCCGCCCTGCGCCGCACCACCGAGATTCCGCGGCGTGTCGAAACCGATATACAGTCCGCCGACGAACTGCGGCGTACCCCCGACGAACCACACGTCGGTCGGGCCGTTGTTCGTGCCGGTCTTACCGAACATCGGCCGATCGAGATCGCGCAACGTCACCGCGGTGCCGCGCTGGACGACGCCCTCGGTGATGTGGACCATCTGGTACGCGGTCATCGCATCGAGCACCTGGCGCTGGCGCGTGATCGGCCGCGGCATCGGCTTGCCGTCCCAGTCGGGCGCGTTGCAGCGATCACAGGGCCGCCAGTTCTCCGGCCAAATCACCTTGCCGTGACGGTCTTGCACGAAGTCGATCAGCGACGGCGGCCCGCCCTTGCCGTTGTTCGCGAGGATCGAATACGCATTGACCATCCGCCCGACGGTCGTCTCGCCGGCACCAAGCGCATAAGAAAGATAGGGCGCGTAATCGCCGACACCCATCTTCTTGATCGTCGCGACGACCTTCGGCATGCCGGTCTGCGCAGCGGTCCGCACGGTCATCAGGTTGCGCGACTGTTCGATACCCCAGCGCATCGTGTGCGGCCCGGCGCCACGCGAATTGCCGAAATTGCGGAAGCATTTCTGCCCCAGCCGCGCGCCCTGATAGACGCAGAACGGCCCGTCGACGATGATCGAGGCTGGCGTCATCCCGTTGTCGAGCGCGGCGGAATAGACGATCGGCTTGATCGTCGAACCCGGCTGACGCATCGCCTGAGTCGCGCGGTTGAAGGCCTGCAACCGGTCGTCGAAGCCGCCCTGCATCGCCAAGACGCGGCCCGACGCCGGCTCCTCGACGACGAACGCGCCCGAGACCTTGGGGATCGCCCGGAGCGCGAACGAACCACCGTCCGGCGCCACCGCGATGATGTCGCCGACCTTGATCGCGCCGAACGCGTTGCCGCCCTTGCCGCGCACCGGCATCTGCGCAGCATAGCGCGGTAGCGTGCCGGTCTTGCCGGTGCGGAAGCCGAGGCTCCAGGCGTTGCCGTCCTTGCCCGTCACGATCGCCGCGACCCAATCGCGATAATCGAGCGCGATATTGCTGTTGAGCAATGGCTGGAGCCAGTTGTCGTCCTCGATCTCGACATGGCGGATCGGGCCGTTCCAGCCGCGCCCGCTGTCGAACCGCACCAGACCATCACGCAAGGCTTGCTGCGCGAGATCCTGCAACTTCGCGTCGAACGAGGTCCGCACCCACAGCCCGCCCGAATAGACGCTGTACGGGCCGTCCTTCGCGTTCTCGCCGAACTTCGCCATCAGCTGGCGGCGGACTTCCTCGACGAAATAGCCGCCGACGCTCTCGAACTTCGGCGTGCGGCGCATCACCGCGCCAAGCGGCTCGGCATTGGCCTGGTCATGCTGCGCGCGCGTGATGAAGCCGTTGTCGAGCATCCGGTTGAGCACATAGTTGCGCCGCGTCATCGCCTTCTCGGTGTTGCGCACCGGATCGTAGTTCGACGGACCCTTGGGCAGGATCGCGAGATACGCCATCTGCGCGAGATCGAGCTGGTCGAGTTCCTTGTCGAAATACGCATGGCTCGCAGCCTCGACGCCGAACGCGTTACGCCCGAGCGCGATCTGGTTTAGGTACAGCTCGAGGATCTGCTCCTTGGTCAGCGTATCCTCGATCTTGTACGCCAGCACCGCCTCGCGCAGTTTGCGCGACGGCGAATAGGCGTTGCCGATCAACAGGTTCTTGGCGACCTGCTGCGTGATCGTCGAGCCACCCTTGGCGCGCTTGCCGGTGCCGAGCTTGGTCGCATAGTCGTACACCGCGCCCGCGAGGCCGGGATAATCGACGCCGTGATGCGCGAAGAACGACTTGTCCTCGGCGGCGAGGAACGCCTTGACGAGCAGCGGCGGATATTCGGCGTAACTGAGTTCGACGCGCCGTTCGCGTGCGTAGGAATGGATCGGCGCGCCATCGATGCCGCGGACGTTGGTCGGCAGCGGCGGCTCGTAGGTGCGCAGCGTGTCGACCGACGGCAGGTCGCGCATGACCGCGAACCAGAACGCGAAGATCGCGACGAAGCCGAGCACTACCAGCACCAGCGCGGCCTTGGTCCACCGACTCGCCCAGGCGCGCGCGAACTTGCCGCGCAGCCGGTCGGAGGTGCGGCCTGTCGCCGTCGTCGAGGTGGGGGAGGGATCGGACGCCATGATTACTGCCGCAGCGTCTAGCAGGTTCGGGGACGCTTGCCAGCCTTCGGTGGTGGGGGTGTCGCAACGCGTTCGTCAGCGATTGGCTATTCCCAGCTCGCCCGGTGCTGAGTCCGTCCGCCTATGTCCACCACCCCGGCGAAGGCCGGGGCCCAATTGGTCAGGTGGCAGTAACGGAGCGTAACGGCCTTCACCGCCGTTTCCCAATTGGACCCCGGCCTTCGCCGGGGCGGTGCCGTTGGATGACAGGTAGCCATCGACCTTCTCAAGTCCCTTCGATCCTCCCCTGGCGGGGGAGGATTGAAAGCCCGCGACCCTCGCTTCTGCTCTATCATTGGCGTGGAAATGCCCCGCACGCGCATCCACAAAACCTGTCGCCAACCCCGCTACTGTGGCAGCAGGCTCGGATGACTCCGCCGCCCCTCCCGATCCTAGCCGTACTCCCCGACCTGCTCGCCACCCTCCGCGATCGAACTTCGGCAGTCCTAGTTGCCCCCCAGGCGCCGGCAAAACTACCGCCGTCGCGCCGGCTCTCCTCACCGAACCCTGGTGCACCGGCGAGATCCTCCTCCTCTCCCCCGCCGCCTCGCCGCCCGCGCCGCCGCCGAACGCATGGCCTCCACCGCCGGCGAACCCGTCGGCCAGACCTTCGGCTACGCCACCCGCATGGACAGCAAGCGCTCCGCCGCCACCCGCGTCACGGTGATCACCGAAGGCATCTTCGTCGCCCGCATCCAGGCCGATCCCGAACTCGCCGGAGTGTCCGCGGTGCTGTTCGACGAAGTTCACGAACGCAGCCTCGACGGCGATTTCGGTCTCGCGCTGGCGCTCGACGTCCAAGCCGGCTTCAGCCCCGACCTCCGCATCGTCGCCATGTCGGCGACGCTCGACGGCGCGCGGTTTGCAGCGTTGATGGACGACGCACCCGTGATCGAAAGCGAAGGCCGCAGCTATCCCCTGACCCTTCGCCACATCGGTCGCCAAGCCGAACTCCGCATTGAGGACTCGGTCGCTAGCGCCATCCGCCGCGCACTCGGCGAAGCGGAGGGCGGCGTGCTCGCCTTCCTCCCCGGCGTCGCCGAGATCGAACGGACCGCCGACCGCCTCGCCAATTTGCCCGACGACATCGTCCTGCACGAACTCCACGGCAGCCTCGACCCCGCCGCGCAACGCGCCGCAATCCTCCCCGAACCGGACGGTCGGCGGAAACTCGTGCTCGCCACCAGCATCGCCGAGACCAGCCTGACGCTCGACGGTATCCGCATCGTCGTCGACTCCGGGCTCGCGAGACGCCCGCGCTACGACCGCGCCGCCGGGATGACGCGGCTGGTCACCGAACGTGCGAGCCAGGCGGCGGTCACGCAACGCGCCGGCCGCGCCGCGCGTCTCGGGCCGGGGATAGCGTATCGCTTGTGGGAGGAGGCGGCGACGGCCGGCCTTCCGCGCTACGACCCGCCTGAAATTCTGGAGGCGGACCTGTCCGCGCTAGTGCTGGCGTGCGCATTATGGGGTGTCGGCGATCCGCGCGACCTCCGCTGGATCGACCCGCCCCCCGCCGCCGCGATCGACGAGGCGATGGCGAGACTGACGACGCTGGAAGCGATCGAGGATGGTCGCCCGACGGCACACGGCCGCGCCATCGCCAAACTCCCGATGCCGCCAAGACTCGCGCACATGCTCCTGCGAGCGGGCGAACGCGGCTTGGCGCCGGTCGCAGCCCAGATCGCCGTCCTGCTCGGCGAACGCGGCATCGGCGGGCAGGACGTCGACCTCGAAACCCGCCTCCGCCGCTGGAAAACCGAACGCGGGGCCAAAGCTAATGCAGCGCGAGCAATGGCGGAGAGATGGGCGAAACTTGCTCCCCTCCCGCTTGCGGGAGGGGTCGGGGAGGGCGCGACATACCCCAAGCACGCGGCACTGCCGGGTCAGCCCCTCCCCGACCCCTCCCGCAAGCGGAAGGGGGCAGAGGTTTGCGTCGCGCTTGGCTTTCCCGATCGCGTCGCACGCCGCCGCGATGCGTCCGGCGAGACCTGGGCTTCGGTCGGCGGCCGCGGGTTCAAGCTCGATCCCACCTCGCCGCTCGCCCGCTCCGAATGGCTTGCCGTCGCCGACACGCAGGGCTCGGCCGCTGGCGCGCGCATTCTCTCCGCCGTAGCGATCGACCAGAGCACCGTCGAAACGCTTTTCGCCGACCGCATCGACTCCCGCCGCACCGTCACGTTCGACCCGACGACCGGTGGCATCCAGACGCTGCGCGAACGCCGGCTCGGCGCGATCCGCCTGTCGAGCGGCCCCGATAGTGGCGCGGACCCCGACGCGATTCTCGCCGCCCTCATCGACGGCGTCCGCGAGCACGGCCTTGCGCTGCTACCGTGGAGCGACGGCGCCCAAGCGCTGCGCGACCGTGCCGCCTATGCGGGCGTACCGCTCGATGACGCGATTTTGCTCGACCGCGTCGACGAATGGCTCGCACCGCTCCTGACCGGAAAGCGCCGACTCGACACGATCGCCCCCGGCACGCTCGCCGAAGCGCTGCGCAACCTGCTCGGCTGGGACGCGATGCAGACGATCAACCGACTGGCCCCGCCCGACTTCACCAGCCCCGCCGGCAGCACTCACGCGATCGACTACGCCGCGGAAGGCGGGCCCCGCGTCGAACTTCGCGTCCAGGCGCTGTTCGGGCTCGCCGTCCATCCGGTGATCGGTGAGGCCCGCGTACCGCTGGTGCTAAGCCTTACATCCCCCGCCGGCCGTCCGATCCAGACGACGCGAGACCTCCCCGGATTCTGGGCGGGCAGCTGGACTGCGGTGGCGAAGGAAATGCGCGGCCGCTACCCCAAGCATCCCTGGCCCGACGACCCCGCCGCGGCGTCGGCGACGCTGCGCACGAAAAAGGCGGATGCAAGGGCCGCCGGTTCGCGATAAGGGGGCTCATGCCAACCGCCCGTATCTTCCAGCGCCCCAAGAACGCCATGCAGTCCGGCAAGCACCGGACCGACGCCTGGCAGCTCGAATTCGAACCCTCGGAGCCCAAGCGCCCCGACCCGCTCACCGGCTGGGCAGGCAGTGGTGATACCCGCGACCAGCTGCGCCTGCTGTTCCCGACCGCCGAGGCGGCGATCGCGCACTGTGAGCGCGAGGGGTTCGGCTACACCGTCGTGCCGGCGCCGCAGAAGACGCTGAAGCTGCAGAGCTACGCGGACAACTTTAAGTAAGCCCGCGGGAGCGGCGCTAGGCCCTCCCGCACCTCCTTGTTCTCCCGCGAAGGCGGGAGCACAGTCTGGGTCCCCGCCTTCGCGGGGAAACAAGTCTTGGTTAGAGGATCGATTCCGCCAGGATCAGCAGCATCTTGGTATCGATCGCCACGCCAGCCTTACTCTTCTCGGCCACGAACGCCGGGACGTCCGCCAGTGCCACCCGGTGCACGGTAATGTTCTCGTCACCATCCCCGCCGCCATCGCCGACCTTCGTCAGCCCGGTCGCGCGCACCAGCGTGAAGCATTCCGACGTCATCCCGGGCGACGAATAGAACACGCCGAGATTCTCTATCGCGTCCGCGCGGTAGCCGGTCTCTTCCTCCAGCTCGCGGCCAGCGGCCACCGCGACGCTCTCGCCCGCGGTCTCGTCGCCGACCAAGCCTGCCGGTAGCTCCAGGCACGCCCGCCCTAGCGGCACGCGGTATTGTTCGACCAGGATCACGTCGCCGTCGTCGATCGCGACGATCACCGCCGCCGCGATCTCGCCCTGGCGCGCGGCGAATTCCCACGTACCTTCGGTCTGCACGGTCAGGAATTTCCCGGCCCATACGGTCTTGCTCATAATTCGATCAGCCTGTCCGGAAGTTCGTTCACCGGCGCACCGGTCCGCGGGAAATGTTCCGCCAACACCGCGCCGATCTGCGCGACCGCATCTGCCATGCCGTCGGCGGGGCGATCGTCGCGGACGCCGGCGAGTACCGCCGCCATCGCCGCGCCCCAAGTCTCGTTCGGCACGCGCGGGTGGATCGCGTCGTCGGCGATGATCTCCGCGCGGTGCTCGGCCAGCGACAGATACAACAGCACCCCGGTCGAACCCTTGGTGCGCTTCTCGGCCCCCGCGCGAAATAGGAGTAAAGCCCGCCGCCGCACGCGCCGCGCCTTGGTCGCACCAGGCGTCAGCGCCACCCGCGCCGGCGTCCAAGCCAGCACCAGCCGCACCGCCAGGAACACCAGCGTCACCAGCACCAGCGCGATCACGTACAGCGCACCCTGTGGAGCCACCTGCCAGGGATCGACCAGCGCATATATATGATCCGCCGCGACCGGATGGTACGCTAACAGCGCTAGCGTCAGCAGCATCGCCAGCACCGCCCAGTGCATCGATACGTCGTGATATGCATCGGACTGCCGCGCGACGATCGTGACGATCTCGCCGGTCGTCGCGGTCTCCGCCTCGGTTACCGCCGCAGTGACGCGGTCGTGATCGGTGTCGCTCAACCGCATCTCACCAACTCCCCGAAGCGCCGCCGCCGCCGCCGGATCCACCGCCGCCGCCGCCGAAACCACCGCCGCCCCAGCCGCCGCCGCTATCGCCGCCGCCGCCACCGAAGCCACCACCACCACCGCCGCCGCCACGGGTCATCGCATCGGCGATGCTCCACAGCACGATCGGCAAGGCGCCGCTGCCACCGCCGCGGCTGCCGCCATCGACGTAATGCTTGCCGCCTGCACGCCGCGAGATCATCGGAATGACGATCGCCGCGAGCACGATCCCAAAGAAGATCAGCCCGATCGGCACGCCGCCGCCGCCTGAATTCGACCGGCGATGCGTTTTGTCATACTCCGCCGCCGCCGCCGTCACCTTCGCGCGCGCCTCCGCATCGGGGAGCGCAAGCTGGTCCGCCACCGCGTTCGTCCCCGCGACGATGCCGCCGGGAATGTCGCCCGCCTTGAAGCGCGGCAGGATCTGCTGGTTGATCACGACGCTGGAGAACGCATCGGTTAGCACCGGCTCGAGGCCATAGCCGACCTCGATCCGCACCTTCCGGTCGTTCGGCGCGACCAGCAGGATCGCGCCGTTATTCGCATCCTTCAGCCCGACGCCCCAGCTCCGGATCAGCGCATTGCCGTAATCCTCGATCGGATAGCCTTCGAGGTCGGGCACGGTCGCGACGACCAGCTGGTTGCCGGTCGACTTTTGCAGGTCGTCGAGCCGCTTGGTCAGCGCCGCTTCCTGGTCGGGCGGGATCACGTTCGCCGCATCGACGACGAAGCCGGTGAACTTGGGCAAGGTCTGCGCGGTCGCGGCGCTGCTTCCCAGCAGCACCGCGAACGCCAGCATCAGGAGATGGCGGAGCATCGGGCCCCGATCAGCTCGCGTTGCCGAAGTTCACCGTCGGCGCGGTTTCGGCGCCCGGCGTGGTCGCTGCGAACGGCACCATCGGCTTGGCACCGTAGAAGATCTTCGCGCCGACCGCGTCGGGGAAGGTACGGATCTTGGTGTTATACGCCTGCACTGCGCCGTTATAGTCGCGCCGCGCGATCGTGATGCGGTTCTCGGTGCCTTCGAGCTGGCTCATCAGCGTGGTGTAATTGGCCTGGCTCTTCAGCTCGGGATACGCCTCCTGCAAACGCTGAAGCGATACGCCGACTGCACCCTGGACGCGCTGATACTGCTCCATCTTCGCGGGGTCGGACAGATCAGCGGCCGAAACCTGGACCGAGTTCGCGGCGGAGCGCGCCTGCGTCACCTGGACCAGGATATCCTTCTCCTGCGCGCCGGCCGCCTTCACGGTCGCGACGAGATTGGGGATCAGGTCGGCGCGACGCTGATAGTTGTTCTGGACGTCCGCCCAGCGTGCCTTCGCGGTTTCCTCGGCGGTCGGCACGCTGTTGATCCCGCACCCGGCGAGGGCCGATGCGAGGAGGATTGCGGCGGTACCGCGGGCGATTGGGGCACGTGACATCGGGGCTCTCCTGAATACCTGTGTCACCCTCATAGGACAGTCCGCAGGGTTGGCGAAACCGAAATCGGCGGTTAGCCTTGGGCCGGCAACAGAAGGGGGCGGCATTGCTCAAGGAATTCAAGGCGTTCATTATGCGCGGCAACGTGCTCGACCTCGCCATTGCCGTGATCATCGGCGCGGCGTTCGGGAAGATCGTCACGTCGCTGACCGACGACGTGCTGATGCCGGTGATTGGCAAGATCTTCGGCGGGCTCGATTTCTCGAGCTATTTCTGGCGTATGGGGCCGGTGCCGGCGGGCTATGTCGGTTCGCTCACCGATTACGCCGCGTTGAAGAAGGCGGGCGTGCCACTGCTCGGTTACGGCGAATTCGCGACGCAGCTCGTCAATTTCGTGATCGTGGCGGGGATCATCTTCATGATCTTGCGCGTCGTGAACCGGACCGCGGCGCTGATCGAGCGCGAGACGGCACGGTTGAAGCGCGAGGAAGACGCTACGCCGGTCGCGCCTGCGCCCGAGCCGGTCGAGATCGCGTTGCTGCGTGAGATCCGCGACGAGTTGAAGGCTAGGGGGTGACCGCCTTGTCCCTCTCCCCTGCGGGGAGAGGGAGGGAGGAGCCATTAGGCGACGGAAGGGTGAGGGGCTTGAGGCTCGGGACGAGGTCCCAACGCCCCCTCATCCGACGCTACCGCGCCACCTTCTCCCCGCAGGGGAGAAGGGTAGAATTACGCCGCGACTAGATCCTCGGCGTTGGCGTCAGCCAGGCTCGTCCCATCGAGGATCCGCGCGGTCTCGTCCCGAACGCGCATCATCGCATAGCGGATCGCGCAATCCGCCTCGCTCTTGCAGTCGAGGCACGGCCGGTACGCGGTCCGGCTCACGCACGGCACCAGCGCGAGCGGCCCCTCGATGATCCGGATGATCTCGCCCAGCGAAATCAGATGGCTCGGCCGCGACAGGCAATAGCCGCCCATCTTGCCGCGATGGCTGATCAACAGCCCGGATTCACGCAGGTCGGCGAGGATCAGCTCGAGGAATTTCCGCGGAACGTTCGCCTCGGCGGCAATCCGCGTCATTGGGATGGGAGGGCCACCGGCGGGGGCACCGCCAAGGAAGATCATCGCGCGGAGCGCGTAGCGGGAGCGCTGCGTCAACATAATGCAGGTTGCTATGCACGCGCTTTGTGGCGAGCGGAAGGCGGTTTGGCACGCCGCGTGCTAGGACATTGGCGTTTCTCGATAAAAAAGCATCGGAGCCCGGGCTTTTCATCGCGTTGCGGCACGCCTATATCAGGCATGCCGTCGGGGAATCTTCTCTTGGCGGCTATGGCGATAAACCGTGGCGTGTCATAGACACAGCGGACCCGGGGGCAGTACCCGGCGACTCCACCACCGCCCTCTTCGCAAGAGGGGGACGATGACGGGGTCGAACTAGGATCGACGTGTGTTCAACGACGCTATGTTTCGCTCGGAATGGGACCACCGCAACGGCCCATACACAAGTGCCAACGATAACGAAGCACTCGCAATTGCCGCATAACTGACGGTCTAACGACCTAAGTTATACGGACGAAAGCGCGGTTCGGGCCACACCGGGCAACAGAAGTGGACACCGGCGGTACGGGGGGCACCGAGCAACAGAAGCTCCCCACTATCCCCACATCACGCGGCGAGACGCTCCACCAGGCGGAGCACCGGCGGACTTATTCCGAGCAGCCCGATCAGCATTTGCGTCGCGACCAACACGCCACCGCCCCACCAATAGGCGGAATGGACGCGGCCGCGCGATCGCACGTCGAACACCATGCCCGCGATCACATAAAGCGCCATCACCGCAAACACCCCGAGCCCTGCGAACTTGCCGAGCAACGGCATCGGCAGGATGCGCCCGATCGCTGGCGACATGACGAGGATCGTCCCGCACAGCATCAGCCTCTTGTGCCACGCCGCCTGCCTGCGCAGCACGATCGCCCAGGCGGTCAGGATACCGAAGCCGATCACCCCCAGCACGTCGAGCACGAGGAAGATGCCGGGCGGAAAGAATGGCGGCACGCGGTGCTGCTCGATCGCCATGACGGTGGTGACGATGCCCAGCACCACCATCACGACCGCGATACCCGCACCGAGTGCGCCCAACTGCCGATGCCATTTGAGGGAACCGCGTACGATCAGCCAGTTCTGCACGACGTACAGCAGGATCCACGCCGAAAACGCGGCCGCGTGCAGATGCACCTGCGGCGGCAGCGCCAGAAAACTCCAGTGCATCCGCGCTGCGTTCATGGTGAAGCCGATGACAACCGTGGCGGCGATCGCAAGTGCCATGAGCAGGAAAAACCGCCGTTCGCTCACGAGGACGCCGCGCTGTGGCGCCCCTGTCGTAATCGCCGTTGCCATCCTGTCGCCCCCGCGAGTCGATACCCAGATACCGGATCCGGATACTGGACGATGATCGCAATCGGATGATCCGGCAAGCAAGTTTACAGGATGGTGGCGGCCTCTTGCGATAGATCAAGTCCTGGGGATTCAGACAAGGACTGCTTCGGTCTGCTTTGTAGAGTCGGGATAGCGGCCATTGAGCAGGAACGACATCAGGGGAAATATTTCGACGGCCAGGAAATGTGCGGCATAGGTGATCGCCGATGCTGCCACGATCGTGATCGAGAATTCGAAATAGGGGTTCCACGCTATGTGCATGAGCACAAGCTTTGCTGCGATGATGACCGGAAAATGCAGGATGTAGATCGTGAACGATGCATCCGCGAACCGCCGGACGATCGTCGGGATGGTTCGTATCGTGATCGCCGATCGCAGGATCAGGACCGATGCGGCGGGGGGCATATCGCCATCCCGATCAGCTCGACGAGATCGCCGACGATCGCCCGACGGAGCGGATCGAGCGCCAGTCTCACGCCGCCGAACCAGCCTGCATAGACGATACCGACGCAGACCAGGATGATGACCGGCATGCGGATCGAGTGCGTCGCCGCGCGGAACAGCATCGGCGACCGTGCGAGCAGGAAACCAAGCAGATAGAAGGGCGCATAGCCGAGCATCAGCTGGATATGCGACAAGGGCGCGGCATAACCCGGCGGAATATGGCCCGCCAGGATCTGACGGGTGAGCATCATCAGCGCGCAGCATGCGAGTGCGGTGGCGAGCAGGACGACGGTCTGGGCCGATCGGCCCGAGCCAATCGAACGGTCGGCGAGCGCCTGCTCGATCCGGACGATCACGCCATAGCGACGATCCCATTGGTGAAACGCGTAGCTGAGCGGCGCATAGGCGAGCAGCGCGACGAGAAACCAGAGGTGATACCAGTCGTGCGCCAACACGAAGGGCCAGCGCGTGCGATCGGGGAGGTCGTCGAGCATCCAGCCGATCAGTGGACAGATCACGAGCAGCCCGACCAGCAGCGGCACGCCGATCTGGATACTGCGCCGACCCAGCCACGCCAGCGGCGACCGGCGTCGCGCCATGGTGTAACCGCACAACAGGCCGGAGATCAGCATGAAGCTGCCCATCCGGAAGGCGTGCGATATCAGCGGGATCGCGGCAAATACGGGGATATGCTCGAGGCCGATCGCGCCGTGCAATATGACGCCGCCAAGCATCAGGATCGCCCGCCACATCGACAGGCCTTCGATCCTGGTGCCGGGCGCGCCGATGCTCATCGCCCGACGATCGCCCGACCGGTCAAGATTGCGCTTCTGACGGCTGGGGACATGCCCGGGCGGGCGCATGCCGTATGATGGTTTTCAGGGTCGGCTGGATCGCAGAGGTCAGCCTGCCATAGCCGGCAGCATTGAGATGGATGCCGTCATCGACATAAAACGCGCCGGGACGGTGGTTCACCAGGAACAACGGGACGATGTTGACGAACGTCGCACCCGGTGTGCGTAGCGCGATCGCGCGCGCTGCGGTGTTGAAGGCGGTCTGTTCGGGAAGGTTGCCCCACCGCGTCGGCGTCGGCTTCAGCGACACGATCACGACCGGAAGATTGCCCCATCTAGCTGACTTCAGCTTCAGGAACGTCCGCAGGTTGGCGATATCGTCGGCGGCGCTAGCCCCTTTGGCGATATCGTTCTCGCCTGCGTAGAAGACGATCGCGCGCGGCGGCGTGCCGCGCGGCTCGTTGCGGATCATCTGCAGCAATTCGGGCATCGTCGCGCCGTCGACGCCGCGGTTGCGTGCGTCCAACGGTGCCATGTCGCTCGCCAGCGTGCTCCATTTGTGGATCGTCGAACTGCCGATGAACCACAGCGCGCATCTGCTCGCCGGACCGCCGCCGGGAAGCGTCGCGGAGGCCGCACGCATCGCCGCGCGCGACTGCATCACGAGCACGCCGCCGCCGAAGACGATCGCAAAGACCGATGCGGCGACGCTCAGCTTGCCCAGCTCGGCCCACCGCGAAGCCGATTGGGTGGAACGGCGGCTATCGCTGTCAAGCCGATCCGCAGGAATATCGTCGTCGCCTCGCGCCACTGCGCCTCACCTAATTGCCCTAGCCAGACGACATAGCCGGACGGTGTAAGCCAAACGTTAATCCACCGCGATCGGCGCGGACGAGGTCAATCGAGTTGCTGGTGCAACAGCCGGCTCAACTGTGCGCCGGTATAGGGTTTGGGAATGAAACGAGCGTCGCCCGGCAACATGGTCTCGCAAATCTCGCCGGCGCCCGACGTGACGAGGATGGCGATGTCCGGACGCCGATCATAGACGGCATTGGCCAAGCCCACGCCATCGAGCGAGCCCGGCATCTTTATATCGGTGAACAAGGCGCCGATGTCGGGCCGTTCCTCCAGCCGCGCCAAGGCGTCGCTGGCGTTGCAGGCCTCGACCACCTCGAACCCGGCATCCTCCAGCGCCAGGTTGGAGTGAACGCGCACAAGCGGATCATCATCGACAACGAGGACCACGGACTTCGACATACTCTTCATATCGGTTCGAACCGCTGGCCGATCGCTCCGTTCCGAGCTTGGCCGACTTCTTTGTGAAACAATGCGACGGACCGCTCGTCGCATAGAAAAAGGGGCCCGGTTTCCCGAGCCCCTTCAACATTACCACAGTGCGGCAATGCTTTAGTCGCGATCGCCCGTCAGGAACGCCGGGGCGAACTCGGGGGCCTTGTCGCCCTCGGAACGCTCGGCGCGGGGAGCGCGGCCTTCAGTCTGGGCGCCGCCACCGCCGCCATCGCGACGCGGACCGCGGCCACCGCCGTTGCCGCCTGCGTCACGGCCACCATCGCCGTCACGACGTGGGCCACGCGAGCCACGGTCGCCCCCATCACGACCGCCGCCGCCTTCGCCACGTGGACCACGACCACCGCCGTTGCCGCCGGCGTCACGACCGCCATCGCCGTCACGACGCGGACCGCGCGGACCACGATCGCCACCCTCGCGGGGCTCACGTGCAGGACGCGTGTCCTCCAGCTCTTCGCCGGTCGTCTGGTCGACGACGCGCATCGACAGGCGAACCTTGCCGCGCGGATCGATCTCGAGAACCTTGACCTTGACCTCCTGGCCTTCGGTCAGCGCGTCGAGACACCTTCTCGACGCGCTCGTTCTTGATTTCGGACACGTGGACGAGACCGTCCTTGCCACCCATGAAGTTCACGAACGCCCCGAAATCGACCAGGTTGACGACCTTGCCGTCATAGACCTTGCCGACTTCGGCTTCCTCGACGAGGCCCTTGATCCACTTGATCGCGGCTTCGATCTGCGCGGGGTCGGACGACGACACCTTGATCACGCCCTCGTCGTCGATGTCGACCTTGGCGCCGGTCTGCGCGACGATCTCGCGGATCACCTTGCCGCCGGTGCCGATGACTTCACGGATCTTCGACTTGTCGATCTGAAAGCTCTCGATGCGCGGTGCGTGCGCCGACAGTTCCTCACGGGTGTGGTCGAGCGCCTTGGCCATCTCGCCTAGGATGTGCGCGCGGCCTTCCTTGGCCTGCGCCAGTGCCTTGCCCATGATCTCTTCGGTGATGCCGGCGATCTTGATGTCCATCTGCATCGTCGTGATGCCCTCGGACGTGCCCGCGACCTTGAAGTCCATGTCGCCGAGGTGATCCTCGTCGCCGAGGATGTCGCTGAGAACCGCGAAGTTCTTGCCCTCGAGGATCAGGCCCATCGCGATGCCCGACACTGGACGCTTCAGCGGAACGCCTGCGTCCATCATGCTCAGCGAACCACCGCAGACCGTCGCCATCGACGACGAGCCGTTGCTCTCGGTGATGTCCGACAGGACACGGATCGTGTAGGGGAACTCTTCCTTGGTCGGCAGCACCGGGTGCAGCGCGCGCCATGCGAGCTTGCCGTGACCGACTTCGCGACGACCCGGCGCACCGAAGCGACCGACTTCACCGACCGAATAGGGAGGAAGTTGTAGTGCAGCATGAAGTTTTCGTACGAAAGCCCGTTCAGGCCGTCGATCATCTGCTCCGCGTCGCGCGTGCCGAGCGTGGTGGTGCAGATCGACTGCGTCTCGCCGCGCGTGAACAGCGCCGAGCCATGCGTGCGTGGCAAGAAGTGGACCATCGCCTCGATCGGACGGATCTGCGTGGTGGTGCGGCCGTCGATGCGGGTGCCGTCCTTGAGGATGGCGCCGCGGACGATCTCCGCCTCCAGCTTCTTCATCAGCTTGCCGGCTGCCATCTGGTCCTGCGGCGACGCGTCGGCGAATGCGGTCTTGCCCTTCGCACGAGCGGCATTCAGCAAGTCCGAGCGCTTGGACTTGTCGGTCACCTTGTAGGCGGCCGCGATGTCCTTGCCGATCAGCTTCTTCAGCTTGTCCTTGGCGGTCGACAGGTCAGCCTGCTCGGCCATTTCCCACGGATCCTTGGCAGCCTTCTCGGCCAGATCGATGATCAGGTTGGCGGCTTCGCGGCACGCCTTGTGGGCGAACTGCACGGCGCCGAGCATGATCTCTTCCGAAAGCTCCTTGGCTTCCGATTCGACCATCATCACGGCCTGCCCGGTGGCGGCGACGACGAGGTCCAGATCGCCAGCCTTGGCTTCTTCCAGCGTCGGGTTGAGGATGTACGCGCCATCGACGTAGCCGACGCGGGCCGCGCCGATCGGGCCCATGAACGGCACGCCCGAGATCGTCAGCGCTGCCGACGCCGCGACCATCGCGAGGACGTCCGGCTCGTTCTCGCCGTCATACGACAGAACCTGGCAGATCACGTTGATCTCGTTGTAGAAACCCTCGGGGAAGAGGGGACGGATCGGGCGATCGATGAGACGGCTGGTCAGCGTCTCCTTTTCGGTCGCGCCACGCTCACGCTTGAAGAAGCCACCGGGGATGCGGCCGCTCGCGGAGAACTTCTCCTGGTAATGGACGGTGAGCGGGAAGAAATCCTGCCCTTCCTTGACGGTCCGTGCAGCCGTCACGGCGCACAGAACGACGGTCTCGCCGAGGGTGGCGAGGACTGCGCCGTTGGCCTGGCGCGCAACGCGGCCGGTCTCGAGCGTCAGCGTCTTGCCGCCCCACTGGGCGCTTACGGTCTTGGTATCGAACATTCTTTTTCCTTCACTCCGGTCGCCGGATGCGAACGGGGCCTATGTGCGGGCTTAGCCGGCCCGCGGCGGTGTGGAGCGAGTTGTCGCTCCTTGCCAGTGCACCGAATTGTGTCCTGGCGTTTGCCTCCGCGCGAAATGCGCGGAATCAAAACCCTATATACCAAAACGGCCCCCCGAGGGGAGCCGTCTAAGTTACTTGCGGAGACCGAGCTTCGCGATCAGATCCAGATAGCGCTGGCCGTCCTTGTGACGGAGATAATCCAGCAGCGTCCGGCGCTTGTTGACCATCATGAGAAGGCCACGACGCGAGTGGTTGTCCTTCTTGTGACCCTTGAAATGCTCGGTCAGGTTCTTGATGCGCTCGGTCAGGATCGCGACCTGGACTTCCGGCGAACCGGTGTCACCCTCGGCGCGCGAATGCTCCTTGACGAGCTCGGTCTTGCGTTCAGCGGTAATCGTCATGAATTCATGTCCTCGACATCACAGATTGAAACCGCGAACGACCCGGACGTCTCCGTCCTCGACCTCGACCAGCGCGACCGGGACAGCGTCCAGTTCGGCGAAGTATTGGCCATCGTCTGCGGCGATCCCGGCCAAGATACGCCCCTGTCGGAGCGCCCCTGCCTGGTCGGGGGTGAGGGAGAGAGCCGGGATGTCGTCCAGCGCCACCCTCAAGGGCAGAAGTACATCTTCAAGCGCGGAGGCCTTAGCGAGTTCGTCCAGTTTGTCCAGCGATATCGCGGACGTGAGGTCGAACGGACCGGCCTTGGTCCGGCGGAGCATGGTGACGTGGCCGACGGTGCCGAGCGCGAGTGCGATGTCGCGCGCGAGGGAGCGGATGTAGGTGCCTTTCGACACATGGGCAGTAAGCGTGACTTCATTGAGGGGGAGTGGGGAGGGGGTGCCTCCTGCAATTCCTCCCCGGTACGGGGAGGGGACCGCCGTCCGCTTGGACGGGGGGAGGGGGCTCGCCAGCAGCGGAACGCTCGCGGAAGCCCCCTCCACCAGCTGCGCTGGTCCCCCTCCCCGTACCGGGGAGGATAGCGAATGGATCGTCACATCCCGGCTGGCCAGCACCACCTCATGCCCGGCGCGCGCCAGATCATAAGCCCGCTCTCCATCCACTTTCAGCGCCGAATAGGCAGGCGGCACCTGGGAGATCGGCCCAGTGAACTGCGCGAGCACGGCCTCCACCGCCGCCAGAGTCGGCCGTACGTCGGAGGTCGCGATGCTCACCCCCTCCGCATCGAGCGTGTCCGTCTGAACCCCGAACATCACCGTAAAGTCATAGATCTTGTCGCTATCGAGCATCCGCCCGGCCAGCTTCGTCGCTTCCCCAACGGCAATCGGCAGAACTCCGGTGGCGAGCGGATCGAGCGTCCCCCCATGGCCCACCTTGAACTTCCCATACCCGCCGCTGCGCAAGGCACGCTTCACCGCCGACACCCCCTGCGTCGAACCAAGCCCCAGCGGCTTGTCGAGAATGATCCAGCCATGCATGCGCGTAAGTCCTAGAATTCAATTGAGGCGGGAACGGCCACCCATCTACTCCGTCATCCTGACGAAAGTCAGGATCCAGAGCCATGTCCGCTGCGGTTCGTAACTCTGGGTCCTGACTTTCGTCAGGATGACGGGGAGGAGTGAAGCCTACCCCAAAGCCTCGCAAAAATGCCGCCGACACAGCGCGACATAGCGGTCGTTCCCGCCAATCTCGGTCTGCTGCCCCTCGGCAATCGCCCGCCCGTTCCCGTCGACCCGCAGGTTCATCGTAGCTTTCCGCCCACACCCGCAAACCGACTTGATCTCCACCAACGAGTCCGCCAGCGCGAGCAACCGCGCTGACCCAGGAAACAGCGCGCCCTGGAAATCGGTCCGCAATCCGTAAGCCAGCACCGGTATCCCCACCACGTCGCAGATATGCGCGAGCTGATCGACCTGCGCAGACGTCAAGAACTGCGCCTCATCCACCAGCACGCAGGAAATCGCGTCCTCGCCATGCTGCCGAACCACGCACGCCCCGATATCCGTCCCCGCATCGAACGCGATCGCCGGCGCTTCCAGCCCGATCCGCGACGTGATCGTCCCCGCCGCGAACCGATCGTCGATCGCCGCGGTAAACAGCATCGTCCGCATCCCTCGCTCGCGGTAGTTGAAGTCCGCCTGCAACAGGTTCGTCGACTTCCCCGCGTTCATCGACGCGTAGTAGAAATACAGCTTGGCCATTGGGGGCAAAGAGCGGGAACGAGGGGGATGTCCAGAGGAGCGGTGCACTATGGCTCGGAATTCCCAAACCCGCTCCCGCAAGACCACCTCTCACCACCCGCTGCCCAACCACCATCCGTTCGTCCTGAGTAGCTGCTGAGCTTGTCGAAGCGGCGTATCGAAGGACAGGTTGGGATGCGGAACCTGTGCTTCGATACGAGCCCTCGATACGCTTCTTCGAAGCTACTCGGTCTCTACTCAGCACGAACGGGGAGGGGGAAGGGCACGAGGAGCGCAGAAGGTTCGGAACGGGATAGGACGTAGGAGGCGTTTTATTCCAATCGCCGCAAAGCCCTTACTGACTGCAAGCGAGGTGCTCGCAGCCCCAGCAAAATCAATCTTCGGTCAGATCCCGCGCGATGTGCGGCTCACGCAGCAGCGTGTCGATATGCGTGCCCTCATCGAAGCTCTCGTCCGCCAGGAACTTCAGCTTGGCCGCATACCGCATCTGCACCCGGTTCGCGACTTCGCGCTGGAGATAAGCAGTGTTGGTGCGGAGTGCCTTCAGCACCTTTTCCTCGTCCTTGCCGAGCAACGGCTTCACGAAGACGGTGGCGTGGCGGAGGTCGGGGGACATGCGGACTTCGGTGATCGTCACGAGGTGCTTTTCGAGCACCGGATCGTGGACGTCGCCGCGCGCGAGGATGTCGGACAGCGCATGACGCGCTTGCTCGCCGACTCGTAGCGATCGGACGGCTTTTGCTTCTGGGGTATCGGTCTTCATTCTTCTAACTCCCTCGCCCCTCCGGGGAGAGGGTGGGGGTGAGGGGCTGCCACCAACGCAAATGCGCCTAACCACCCCTCACCCAACCCTCTCCCCGCAGGGGAGAGGGCTCTCGGCCTCAAAGCGTGCGTTCGCGCATCTCGACTTCGAACGTCTCGAGGACGTCGCCGGCCTTGATGTCGACGAAGTTCGACGTGAACGTCACGCCGCACTCGAGCCCCGCACGGACCTCGGCGACATCATCCTTGAAGCGACGCAGCGATGCGATTTCGCCCTGGTAGATGATGACGTCGTTGCGCGTGATGCGCGCCTTGAGCGCCTTGCGGATGTTGCCCTCGGTGACGAGCAGACCCGCCGCCTTGCCGTGCTTGCCCGCCGAGAAGACCTCGCGGATATCGGCGCGACCGACGACCGTCTCGAACGCTTCCGGCCCAAGCTCGCCTGCCATCCCTGCCCGGATCTCGTCGATCAGGTCGTAGATCACGTCGTAGTACTTGAACGCGACCTTCTGGCGCTCGGCGATCTCGCGTGCCTTGGCGTTCGGGCGGACGTTGAAGCCGATGATCGGTGCCCCCGATGCCGCCGCCAACGTGACGTCCGACTCGGTGATGCCACCAACGCCCGAGCTCAGCACGCGCGCCTTGATCAGGTCGGTGGAGATCTTATTGATGGCCCCGACGATCGCCTCGACCGTGCCCTGCGTATCCGCCTTCACGACCAGCGGATATTCGATCGCCTGCTTTTCCTTCAGCGCCGAGAACATGCTCTCGAGGCTGGCAGGAACCGATGCGGTCCGCTTGTCGGTCTTCACGCTGCGACGATATTCCGCGACTTCGCGGGCGCGTGCCTCGTTCTCGACGACCTGGAACGGATCGCCCGCCTGCGGAACACCCGACAGACCGAGGACCTCGACCGGCATCGCCGGACCTGCTTCCTTAATCTGCTTGCCCTTGTCGTCGACCAGCGCACGGACCTTGCCGCTCTCGCCACCGACCACGAAGATATCGCCAACCCGCAGCGTACCGCGGTTGACGAGGATCGTCGCGACCGGGCCACGACCCTTGTCGAGCTTGGCTTCGATCACCGTACCCTCGGCGGCGCGATCCGGATTGGCGCGCAGTTCGAGCAGTTCGGCCTGGAGCTGGATCTTCTCGATCAACGCATCGAGACCGATCTTCTTGGTCGCGGAGACTTCGACGTCCTGGACGTCGCCGCCCATGTCCTCGACCACGATCTCCTCGCTCAGCAGGCGCTCGCGCACCTTCTGGGCATTGGCGCCTTCCTTGTCGATCTTGTTGATCGCGACGATCATCGGCACGCCCGCCGCCTTGGTGTGGGCGATCGCCTCCACCGTCTGCGGCATCAGGCCGTCGTCCGCCGCCACCACCAGGATGACGATGTCGGTGACGTCCGCACCACGCGCACGCATCTGCGTGAACGCCTCATGGCCCGGCGTGTCGAGGAAGGTGATCTTCGACTTGTCCTTCAGCGTGACCTGATACGCGCCGATATGCTGGGTGATGCCACCCGCTTCGCCGCGCACCACGTCGGTGCCGCGCAGGGCATCGAGCAGCGACGTCTTGCCGTGGTCGACGTGACCCATGATCGTGACGACCGGCGCGCGTGGCTTCAGCGTCTCCTCGGCATCGTCGATCGTGTCGTTGGCCAGATCCTGGTCGACATCGCTGACGCGCGTCAGGTTGTGGCCGAACTCGGTGACGAGCAACTCGGCGGTATCCTGATCGATCGTCTGCGTCATCGTGACGGGCATGCCCATCTTGAACAGCGCCTTGACGAGGTCGGCGCCCTTCTCGGCCATGCGGTTGGCAAGTTCCTGCACCGTGATCGCCTCGGGGACGACGACGTCGCGGATCTGCTTGGCCTGCGCCTCGCGTGGACCACCGGTGCCACGACGCTCCTTCTCGCGGGCACGCTTCAGTGCGGCGAGCGAACGGGCGCGTGCACCATCACCATCGCCGAGGGCGCGGTTGACGGTGAGCTTGCCCGAGGTGCGACGATCGTCACCCTTGCGGTCACGCTGCTGCGGACGCGCGGGGACAGCGTCGCGACGGACGCCACCGGCCGGAGCATTGACACCGGTCGCGCCGGGACGCGCCGCGGTCGTGCCGGCATTCGCAGCCGTGGTCGGCGCTGCGGCAGCGGGTGCCGCGACAGGCTTTGGCGGCGGCGGAGGACGCTCGGGACGCGCCACCGGCGAGAACCGGCGCGGTGCCGGGAACGCCGGATCGCGGGTCAGTTCGATGATGGGCGGCGGTGCCGGCGGAGCGACAGGCGCCGGCGCAGGCTTGGGAGCCGGTGCAGGAGCAGCCGCGACTGGAGCCGGAGCGGGCTTCGGTGCAGGCGCAGGTGCCGCGGCAACCGGAGCCGGGGCAGGCGCCGCAGCAACGGGGGCTTCGACCGGGGCCGGCGCAGGCGCTGGCGTCGGTGCTGCGACCGGAGCGGGAGCCGCTTCCACCACAGGGGCGGGTGCGGGCGCAGGCGCGGGCGCCTCGACGGGCTTCGGCGCCTTGGCTTCAGCCTCGGCACGCGCACGATCGGCGACGCGATTACGCTCGTCTTCGATCGCCTTGGCCCGCTCGGCCTCCTGGCGACGACGCCCTTCTTCCAGCGTGTTCATGCGCTGCTCTTCGGCCTCGCGGAGCAGCTTGGCCTGGCGCTCCTGCGGCGACAGATTGCTCTGCTGCTGACGCACGGGGGCGGGCGCAGGCTGCGGTGCGCGCGCCTGCGGTGCCGGGGCTGCGGGGGCAGCCGCCGGGGCGGGCGCGGCAACCGGTGCGGCATCCGCGACCTGCACGTCGGGCTCGCCCGGACGGCGCAGGACGCGCGCGCGCTTGGTTTCCACGATCACCGTATTCGATCGGCCGTGGCTGAAGCTCTGCTTCACCTGGCCGGTCTCGACCGTGCGCTTCACACCCAAAGGTGCGCGCATGCCAAGTTTCGGCTTCTCGTTGTCCGTGTCGCTCACTCAAATTCCTCAGTCATGTCCACGGCCGGGCGTGTTCCGGTCGATCCGGACGCCTGTTGTATCGGTGGCGCCCCATTTTGTGGTGACGCCGATGCGCCCTGCGAGGCCGTTTCGCAAGACACGGAAGAAGGTTCGGGGCCGATAAAATGCAGCCAACGGTCGAGCGCTTCGCTCACCCGCTTTGCTGCAGCGCGGTCGGTCAGGCCAATGTGTACCACATTTTCCCGCCCCAGCGCCAACGCCAATATGGTGCGCGATACCGGGAGTGCCAACCCCCGCAAACCCGAGCCCTCGACATCGTTGCCGATGCGCCACGCCTGATCGAGCTTGCGGTTGCCGTCCTCGGCCGCGTCGGACGCGTGATACAGCGCCTTCAGCTTGCCCTGGCGTGCGTTCTGCTCGATCCGGTCGGAGCCGATCAGCACCGTCCCCGAGCGCGATTCGAGCCCGAGCCGGTCGAGCGCGTTACGCTCGAGCGCGGACTCGATCTTGGCCGGAAGCTCGGGATCGATGGTGAACTCGCCGGTCTTGAACGCACGGGAAAGAGCGCCCTTGAGCTTGCCCTTCTTGATCGCGGCTTCGAGCTCGATTCGAGTCACCCCGATCCACGCGCCGCGGCCGGGAGCCTTGGCGCGCACGTCGGGAAGGATTTGGCCATCCGGCGACAACGCGAGTCGCACCAGATGCGGCCGCACGTCGCGTTCACCGGAAAGAATGCATTTGCGCACTGGCTCATTCCCCTCCCGCTCGCGGGAGGGGTCAGGGAGGGGCTATCCGCAGGGGCGGCAGCCGTGACTGCCCTCCCCGACCCCTCCCGCGAGCGGGAGGGAGTTTAGCGGCGCAGTGTCATCGGGAGGGTTCCGCATTTGCGTCCTCCTGCGCTGGAGTCGTCTTCGGAGCGTCGCGGTCGACCAGCAGCTGGCCACCCGCGCCGTAATTCTCGGTCGAGACCTCTTCGATCACGATCTGCACCGCAGCCGGGTTCTTTCCCAGCCGCTGCACGAGCGACTGGGTGATGTCGGCGACGATGCCGGACTTCTGGTCCTTGGTGGCGGACCCCGAGATGCGGATGCTGACGAAGGGCATCAGGCCTTGTCGCCCTCGCTCTTCGCGTCGGTCTTGTCCGCCGCGTCTTCAACCGAAGCGTCCTCGACCGAAGCGTCGTCCGCCGAAGCGTCCTCAGCCACGGCTTCGTCGGCCGTCGTCTCTTCAGTCGCAACGTCCTCGACCACGGCGTCATCAGCCGAAGCCTCTTCCACCGGAGTCTCGTCCGCCTCGACGTCGTCAGCCGAAGCCTCGGGAGCCTCGTCCTCGAACCAGTGTGCACGAGCGGCCATGATGATCTCGTTGCCCTGCTCGTCGCTCAGGCCATATTCCGCGAGAATCCCGCCCTTCGGCTCGGGACGCTTCGGTGCGTCCTCGTTGCGACGACGTGGCTCGACGCGCTTCTTCTCGACCAGCTCGTCGGTCGCGAGATCGGCAAGGTCGTCGAGCGTCTTGATGCCCGCCTTGCCAAGCGTGACCAGCATCGCTTCGTTGAGATACGGCATGCCGGCCAGCGCGTCCTCGACGCCAAGCGCGGTACGCTCTTCGCGGCTCGCGGCGTCGCGACGCTCGAGCGCCTCGGTCGCACGGTTCTGCAATTCGCCCGCCAGGTCCTCGTCGAAGCCCTCGATGCCGGCGATCTCCTCGACCTCGACATAGGCGACCTCTTCGAGGTTCGTGAACCCTTCGGCGACCAGCAGCTGTGCGAGCGTCTCGTCGACGTCCAGCTCCTTCTCGAACATCGCCGAACGCTCGACGAAGTCCTTCTGGCGCTTCTCGGACGCATCGGCCTCGGTGAGGATGTCGATAGCCTTGCCAGTGAGCTGCGACGCAAGCCGCACGTTCTGGCCACGACGGCCGATCGCCAGCGAAAGCTGATCATCGGGAACGACCACCTCGATGCGCTCTTCTTCCTCGTCGATCACGACGCGCGACACGGAAGCCGGCTGCAACGCGTTGACGACGAAGGTCGCGATGTCGGGCGACCAGGGGATGATGTCGATCTTCTCGCCCTGCATTTCCTGCACGACGGCCTGGACTCGCGAGCCCTTCATGCCGACGCACGCGCCGACCGGATCGATGCTCGAATCATGCGAGATGACGCCGATCTTCGCGCGCGAACCCGGATCACGGGCTGCGGCCTTGATCTCGATGATGCCGTCGTAGATCTCGGGCACTTCCTGCGCGAACAGCTTCTTCATGAAGTCGGGGTGCGCGCGGCTCAGGAAGATCTGCGGCCCACGGTTCTCGCGGCGGACGTTGAGGATCAGCGAACGGATGCGGTCGTTGACGCGCACCACTTCGCGCGGGATCTGCGCGTCGCGGCGGATGACGCCCTCGGCGCGACCCAGGTCGACGACGACATGGCCGAACTCGACGCGCTTGACGACGCCGGTGATGATCTCGCCCGCGCGGTCCTTATACTCTTCGAACTGGCGCTCGCGCTCGGCGTCGCGGACCTTCTGGAAGATGACCTGCTTGGCGGCCTGTGCGGCGATGCGGCCGAACTCGATCGGGGGCAGCGGATCGACGATGAAGTCGCCGAGCGCGGCGTCCTTCTGGAGCTTCTGCGCGCCCTTGACGTCGACCTGCTTGAAATAATCGTCGACCGCCTCGACCACTTCGACGACGCGCCACAAGCGCAGATCGCCGGTGTTCGGATCGAGCTTCGCGCGGATGTCGTTCTCGGCGCCGTAGCGCGAGCGGGCGGCGCGCTGGATCGCGTCCTCCATCGCCTCGATCACGATCGCCTTGTCGATCATCTTCTCCGACGCGACCGAATTCGCGATCGCGATCAGTTCCGCGCGGTTTGCGGTGACTGCCGTGGCCATCAATGCTGTCCTTCTTCGGTGTCGGCCTCGTGAGCATCGGGCTCATCGGTGGGCGTATCTTGATAGAAAACCTCGTCCGCGCCTTCGATCGAAAGCGGCGCGGTCGCGGCGATGAGACGGTCGGTCATGACGAGCTTGGCGTCGGCGACCTGCGAAAAGTCGATCGTCATGAGCTTGTGCTTATTGACGTCGACGGTGATCTTCGTCCCCTCGACGCCCATCAGATTGCCCGAGATCTGTTTGCGATCCTCGAACGGCTCGACGAGGCGAATGCGTGCCTCCTGGCCTTCCCAGTCTGCGAAGTCCTGGAGCCGGGTCAGCGGACGATCGATACCGGGGCTCGACACTTCGAGGCGGTACGCGTCCTCGCCGACCGGGTCCTTGCCCTCGGCTTCGAGCGCATCGAACTTGTCCGAGATGCGGCGCGACAGCTCGGCGCAATCGTCGATCAGCAACTGGCGAGTATCGGGGCGCTCGGCCATCACCTGCAACGTCGGATCGGACTTGCCGCCCTGCATGCGCACGCGCACGAGGCTGAGGCCGAGCGCGGTCGCCTCGGGTTCGATCAGGTCGGTCAGCAGGGCGATATTCGCCATCGAAATTCCAAACAGGGCCAAAGCACAGGTGATTGCCGCCGCGGAGCAAGCCCCGCAGCCTCTTCATCTGGCGATGTAGAGAAGTGGTGCCTCTATACGCGGGGTGGCGCCCGTCCGCAAGCGGGAGCAACCTTCGTTTAGTACGCTGCGTTAGCGCAGGGATTTCCGGGAGAAGATCATGATTCGCAAAACGCTGTTCGCCACTGGTTTACTGACCGCCACGCTGCTCGCCTCGACAGCCTGTTCCGCGCAACCGGCGGCAGACAAGCCGTTCAAGGAGACGGTAGTTGCCGACTTCGATTCGCCCTGGGCAATGACGGTGCTGCCCGACAAGCGCATGCTGGTGACGGAAAAGAAGGGCGAGATGCTGCTAGTCTCCGCCGATGGCAAATCACGCCAGACGGTCGCGACGATCACCGTCGATTCGGCAGGGCAGGGCGGCTTGATGGACGTCGTCCTCGCCCCCGATTTCGCGACCAGCAACCGCGTCTATTTCAGCTATTCGACCGCAGGCGAGGGCGGCAAGGGCGTCGTCCTCGCGCGCGGCCGCCTGCGCCCGAACGGCGGCGGCGGCGAGCGTCTCGGCGAGATCGAGACGATCTTCAGCGCGCGGCCCTTCGTAGAGGGCAACGGCCATTATTCCGGCCGCATCGCCTTCTCGCCCGACGGCAAATATCTGTTTTTCACCAACGGCGAGCGCCAGAAATTCACACCCGCGCAGGACCCGAAGATGACGCTCGGCAAGGTGCTGCGCCTCACGCTTGACGGCAAACCCGCCCCCGGCAACCCGCTGGTCTCGAAGGGCTTCGCACCCGAAATCTGGAGCTACGGCCACCGCAATCTGCTCGGCATCGCCTTCGACAAGCAGGGCAATCTCTGGGAGCAGGAGATGGGGCCGAAGGGCGGCGACGAGGTCAACCTGATCAAGCCCGGCCTCAACTATGGCTGGCCCAACGCCTCGAACGGCAGCAACTACGACGGCACCGACATCCCCGATCACAAGCCCGGCGACGGCTATGAGCCGCCCAAGGTGTTCTGGAACCCGGTCATCTCCCCCGGCGGCCTGATGATCTATTCGGGCAGCATGTTCCCGCAGTGGAAGGGCGACGCGTTCATCGGCGGGTTGTCTTCAAAGTCCCTCGTCCGCGTCCACCTCACCGGCACCAACGCCGCCAAGGGCGACCAATGGGACATGGGCGCAAGGATCCGCGAAGTCGAACAAGGCCCCGACGGCGCGATCTGGGTCCTCGAAGACGGCGGCGACTCGCAAGGTCGCCTAATCAAGCTGACGGCGAAATAAGCGAAATTCCCCTCCCGCTTGCGGGAGGGGTCAGGGAGGGCGCGACGTACGTACTGGCGTCCGGTCTGTAAGGCACACCCCTCCCCGACCCCTCCCGCAAAGCGGAAGGGGAGCAGAAGCGGCTAGTCGCGCACAATCAGATAATTCATCCGTGCTGCGGCAATCGGCTTCTCCCGCTCGTCCTGCCAAGCCGTCGCCTCGACATTAGCCACCCGGTTCCCCAACCGCGTCACAACCCCAGCCGCCCGCGTAGGCTTATCCCGACCACCCCGCATAAAATCGACCGTGACATTCACCGGCTTGATCCGCGCGTCGGAGCCGGTGGCACCCTCAGCCTCCAGCGCATGCTGCAAAGCCGCAATCGCCGCCATCTCAAGCAACCCCGAGATCGCGCCGCCATGCAAAAACCCTGGCCGTCCCAGCACATCATCCGCAAACGGCATCAGCAATACCGGTGGCGCCCCATCCTCGGCTTCGACCGAAACGCGAAGGATCTCCGCATAAGGCGGCAAGCCGATCGTCATGCCTCGATCCTTCTGTTGAGACCCATGCCGGCAACATCGCCCACCACCATGAACGTCCCCGCGACATGCGCCAGCGGATCTGCCGGATCGCCGTCATGCGCCTGCCCGCGCACGAACGCGATCGAGCGCGTGATCCGGTAGCATTCCCCGCGCCCGATCACGGTCTTCCCCGGCGTCGCCGGTCGCAGATAATCTACCCGCAGGTCGAGCGTCGCGTGCGGCACGAACGCGTTGCGCTTGATCCAGATCGCGAGACTCGTCGCCATGTCCATCATCGTGATGATCGGCCCCGACGCGATCACGCCGCTCGCCGGATCGCCGATCAGCCGCTCGTCATAGGGCAGCGCAAGCTCCGCCCAGTCGTCGCCATGCGCGTGATAGCGCATGCCCAGCGCGGCGCCGTGCCCGCCGAACCCGCGCGTCGCAAACCATTGTGGATCAAAACCAGCCATGCGCGGAGCCTCTACACGCCGTGTGAACGCGCGCAACATTGCGGGCGCGCGCGGGGCCGGTTAGCGTTCCCGCAAAGATCGAGAGGATCGCCAGAATGAATGACCGGGTCACAATAAGCGTCGCCGACGGCATCGCCGACGTCCGCCTCAACCGCGCCGACAAGATGAACGCGATCGACCCCGCGATGTTCGAAGGCATCGCCGCCGCGATCGACCAACTTAAGGGCATGGCCGAAGTCCGTTGCGTCGTCCTCTCGGGCGAGGGCAAGGCGTTCTGCGCCGGTCTCGACATGGCCTCGATGGCGAGCGGTGGCTCGGGGCTGGCGCTCGGCGAGCGGACAGCGGAGGGCGCAAATCTCCCCCAGCAGGTCGCCTGGGGCTGGCGCACCCTACCGATGCCCGTCATCGCTGCAGTCCACGGCGTCGCGTTCGGCGGCGGGTTCCAGATCATGTCGGGCGCCGACATCCGCATCGCACATCCGGGCGCGCGCTTCGCGATCCGCGAGACCTATTGGGGCCTCGTCCCCGACATGGCCGGTATCGCGCTATGGCGCACGCTAGCCCGCGACGACGTGCTCCGCGAACTCACCTACACCGCCCGCGAGTTCGACGGTGCGGAAGCGTTGCGGCACGGCTTCGTAACGCGTCTGTCCGAAGACCCGCTCGGCGAAGCGATGATGCTCGCCCGCGAGATCGCAGCGAGGAACCCCCACGCGATCCAGGGCTCGAAGCGCCTCTACAACCTCGCAGCAGGTGCGAATGCGGTCGCGGTCCTGCTCGCCGAGACCGAAGAACAACTAAAGGTCATCCGTACCCCCAACCAAGTCGAACAGGTGCGTGCGAACATGGAGAAGCGGGCAGCGGTATTCGAGGACTGAACTCCCGTCATCCTGACGAAAGTCAGGATCCAGAGCCGTGAATGGCACCGTGCGTTACCCTGGATCCTGACTTTCGTCAGGATGACGGAGGGGAGGGCGCTACCCTGAGCACCACCCCGGCGAAGGCCGGGGCCCAATTGGAAAGGTCGTAGTAACGGAGCGCTGCGGTTATCACCACCGTCCCCCAATTGGGCCCCGGCCTCCGCCGGGGTGGTGCGCTACTGATGAGGTGACAAACCCTTATTTCGCCACCTTGTCATACGGCGTGAAATCCCGAAACCGGCAATAGCCCGACGGAATCGACATGCCCGCCGACACCGTCCGAAACCGATCGTTCCGACACAACTGCCCGCCATAAACATCGACGATCAGCGTATCGAACGGCCGCAGCGAGGGGCACTCCCCAACCGGCCCGGTCTTCCAGATCCGCTTGCCAGATTGCCGGTACAGGATCGTCTGCGAATCGACGATCTCCGGCCCGTTGAGCTGCTGAAGATCGATGCACCGCACCGGCGCACCCGCGATTCGCCCCTCCAGCGGGTCCGATCGGCCGGCAAGAAGAGGCAGCGCCAAGGCCGCGAGAAGCACCGTGCGCATCATGGCTTCCGATACGGCACGAAGTCGCCGAAGCTACAGCTCCCGGTCGGAAAGCGCGAGGTCTGGTCGAACGTCTGCGCGATATCGCCGCGGCACAGTTGCCCACTCGGCGTCCGCGTCACCAGGATATCGCCGCGCGCGATCCCCTCGCACCCGCCGACGGTATCGCTGCGATACACCAGCCCTTTATTCACCCGGTACAGGATCGTCGCGCCGTAGCCCGCACTCTGCTTTTGCGGAAACTGGTTGATGCACGTCTCGGGTTTACCTGGCACCAGCCCGGCGAGTTCCTTCGCCAGCTTCTCCTGCACACCCGCCGCGCGCACCTGCGCCCGCTCGACATCCGCCTGGGTCTGCGTACACGCGCCAAGCAGTAGAGCCGGCAGCATCAACAGTGGCAGGGTCCGCATCCGCATCGCAACGCTCCTCAAAATCCCCGCCGCCCTCATACGCCTTTTACCCGCGAAAATCATCCTTCGCCGCACGATACGCGGCAAGCTGCTCGACAGATGTCGCCCGCAAGAACGGATTGGTCGCGCGCTCGAGCCCGATCGTCGTCGGTACCGTGGGCTCACCCTCGGCGCGCGCCGCATCCACCTCGACCATACGCGCGACGATGTGGGCATTGTCCGGCTCGGCGACCAGCGCATACCGCCCGTTGCTCTGCGTATATTCATGACCGCAGAACACCTCGGTCTCGTCCGGCAGCACCGCATAGCGCTGCATGTTCGCGAACATGTCGGCCGGCGTCCCCTCGAACAGCCGCCCACACCCCATTGCGAACAGCGTATCCCCGGTGAAGATCGCCGCGTCGTCGGCGAAGTGGAACGCGATGTGCCCCTGCGTATGCCCGGGCACGGTCATCACGGTCGCCTCATGCGCGCCCAGCCGGACGACATCGCCTTCGCCAACCTGCTCGTCGAGCGTCGGTATCTTGTCCGCCTCCGCCGCCGGCCCGACGATCGTCGCGCCATACGCCTTCATCTCGGCATTCCCGCCGGTATGATCGGGATGCCAGTGCGTCGTCCACACCCGGTCGATCCGCCAGTCGCGCATCTTGGCCGCGGCGATCACCGGCCCCGCCTCGCCCGGATCAACTACTACCGTCTCGCCCGAGACGGTGTCGTGGATCAGCCAGGCATAATTGTCGGAAAGCACCGGCACGCGGACGATATCGAGCATCAGCGGTTCACCACTTGCCGGTGTTCGGCATCGACGCCCAAGGCTCGGCGGGATCGAGCGCGCCATCCGCCTGCAACAGCTCGATCGAGATGTTGTCGGGGGTCCGAACGAACGCCATGTGGCCATCGCGCGGCGGACGATTGATCGTCACGCCGGCATCGTGGAGCCGCTGGCACGTGTCGTAGATATTGTCGACGCGGTAGGCGAGATGCCCGAAATTGCGGCCTTCGCCATACTCTTCCGGATCCCAATTGTGCGTCAGCTCGACCTCGGCACCCTCGTCGCCGGGAACCGAGAGGAAGATCAGCGTGAACCGACCTTTCTCGTTCTCCATGCGCCGGACCTCCTTCAGACCGAGCAGTTCGAAGAACGCGATGGTCTTCGCCGGGTCGCTCACGCGGATCATCGTGTGGAGGTATTTCATGCTTGCTCCGAGGGTTGTTCGGAAAAGCAGATAGGGATCGGGGCCATGGGGGAAAGGGCTGCAAGTGATGGAGGGCATAAAGCCACCACCCCGGCGAAGGCCGGGGCCCAGGTGGGGGACGTTGCTAATTGAGGACGGCGCTTCGTTACAACCACCTTTCCAACTGGGCCCCGGCCTCCGCCGGGGTGGTGGCGCTAGCGGCCGATCGGAGCGCCGCTGTTCGGAGCGCTGGGACGAGGAGCGGTGCCTCCCGTATCGAACTGCCGCAACGCCGTGACCGCGCTCCGCCCCACCGGCGTATCCGGCGCCAGCCGCGCCGCCTGTCCCCAGGCCTCCCGCGCCGCGGTCTCGTCGCCGGCCATCGCCGCGATGTTCCCCGCCTCGAGCTGCACCGAAGCATCGTCCGCCGACCGCTTCAGCGCCTCGCCGATATCCTTCTTCGCCCGCACCGGGTTCCCCTCGCGCCGCGCCAGGGTCGCGGACAACAGCCACGCTAGCGGATCGTCCGCTGCATTGGTCAGCGCCAGATCGATATCGGTCCGCGCCGATTCCAGATCGCCGGTCGCCACCAGCGCGCGCGCATGATCGAGCTGCGCCTCACCCAGCGGTAATCCGGTCAACGTCCCCGCCGTCAGCGCCGAATCTAGCGCTGTGCGCGCCTTGGCTGGCTGCGCGGCGGCGAGCCATGCATTCCCGGCCTGCGCCCAATAATTTCCCGACCGAGTGTCCTTGGCGATCTGCGCCTCGCGCGCCGCGTCCTCGAATTCGCCGGCCGCCGACGGCCAGTTCTTCTCGGCTGCAAACGCGATCCCCGCACATTCCCGCGCGAAATACCGGCCCCCGAAATTCGCCAGCGCCCCGCTTCCGCGTGCGCCGCAGCCGGATCGGTGCCCGCCAGCGCGATGCACCGACGGAAGCGACCCTCCTGGACGTCTGCCGGACCGGCCTGCGGCACACTCGCCTTGGCGGAAGGCCCCTGGATCGGGGCGACGGCGAGAAGCAGGGTAAGGATCATAGCGCGGCGATCACATCCTCGACCGCCCGGATGATGAGGGTAATGTCGCTATCGCGCGACAGGCGGTGGTCGCCGTCCTTGACCAGCCATGTCTGCACATCGGCTGAACGCAACAACTCGGCCAGCCGCGCGGTCCGCTGCCACGGCACGTCCGGATCGCGCTGGCCCTGGACCAGTCGGACCGGACCATCGAACGCGATCTCGCCGAACATCAGCCGGTTCGCCTCGCCCGACGACCAGAAGGCGCGGGTGTAGACAGTCGGCTCCGGGCCATAGGGGTTCTTCCGCTCGATCCGCCCGTTGCTCAGCAACGCCATCTTCTCGTCGGTGGTGAAGCCCCAGTCGGTGAAGTCGGGCGCGGGCGCAACGCCGACCAGTCCCTTGACCAGGTCAGGGCGCATCTTCGCCGCGAGCAGCATCAGCCAACCGCCCATCGACGATCCGACGAGGATCGCGGACTCCTCCACCAGCGCATCGATCATCGCCAGCACGTCGTCGCGCCAGTCGACTAGGGTCTGATCCTCGAACGCGCCCTCGCTTTGCCCGCAGCCGCCATAATCGAACCGCAGGAACGCGCGGCCCTCGGACTTCGCCCAGGCCTCCAGCGTCACCGCCTTGGTCCCCATCATATCCGACGCATAGCCCGACAGGAACACGATCGTCGGCCCGGTACCGGGGCTGTGGTGATAGGCTAGGCGAGGGCGCTCCTTGGCGGGGGGCGTCTCGGCGGGTGTGGCGGCGGCGGGGGCGATATCGGTCATGCCGCCATCCTTAGCCGCGCGTCACGGACGGAGAAAGTCGTCCAATGCAGCCTGGAACGCGACAGGCTGATCGAGCATCACGAAGTGCGCCGCATCGCCGATATCGACGAAGGTGACGTGCGGCGCAGTGGCATAGGCCTTCCGATAGAGCGCGTCGGCAACCGGTTTGGTCGGCCCCACCGAGTTCCACGGATAGACCAGCGTGATCGGCGCCGCGATCGACGCCATGGCGGGACGCAGGTCGGTGGTCAGATCCTCGTACATCGCCTGCGCCGAGACGCGCGCATCCGCCTTGGCCGCCCACTCGGCAACGGTCGTCCGCGACGCGGGCTTCAGCGCCATGCGCGCGGCAAGCGCTTCGTTCGCCGCCACGTTCGCCGGCTTGCCATACGCCGCGGCCATACCCGCGCGCATCGCCTTAGCCTGCGGTTCGAGCGCCGCCACGGTGGCACCGGGCGCAAAGATTTCGCCGATATACGGGAGCGAATCGACGATCATCAGCTTGCCGACCGCATCCGGGTGCGTCTTGGCCAGCATCAGCGCGACCAGGCCGCCCATCGAGTGGCCGACGATGGCGGGCTTGCCGAGCTTCGACTGGGCGATCAGCGTGTGCAGATCGGCGACGATCCCGTCGAGGATACCCGGCGACAGGTTTGCGCGCGGATCGTCGCCGCCGAAGCCGTTGACCTGCACGACATACACTTGATGCGTCTTGGCGAGCGTTGGCACCACGCCGTCCCACACCGCGCGCGGCGAGGAGAGGCCGGGAATGAGGATCACCGGCGTGCCCTTGGCGACCTTCTGCAATGGGCCGACAGTCTGGACGGAGATGTGGGGCATCGTCGTTTCGACCGACGCCTGCGCCGTGCCGGAGGCAGCCTGCGCATGGCTCGCGCCTGGATGCAAAACGATCATCAGCGTGACGGCGGTGGCGGCAAGCCGAGCTTTGAGATGCGAGATCATGTCACAGGCTCCTTCGACGGGCTGGTGAAGATATCCTCGATGGCGAGGTCGAACAGTTCGGCGATCTTGAATGCGAGCGGCAGCGACGGGTCATAGCGCCCCGTCTCGATCGCATTGACGCTCTGCCGCGAGACTTCGAGGCGCTCGGCCAAGTCGCCCTGGCTCCAGTCGCGCTCGGCACGCAAAACTTTCAAGCGGTTCTTCATGCCTCGCGGCGCATCGTGACGATATTATAGCCCCAGCCGATCCACAGCCCGGCGAACCACAGCACTGCCGCGTAATAAGCGGGGATGTGCGGCACCAGCCCGAAGCCTTCGAGAAAGCCCCATGCGGTCATCACGCTCAGCATGAACCCGCTCGCGACCAGCGACTGGCGGATCATCAGCATACGCAGATATTCGTCGGTTTCCTCGACGATATAGCGGCCGAGCACGAGGAAGATGCCGATCAGCGGCAGGGCCGGCAGCAGCGCCGCGACATAGGCGATCGGTCCGTGCACCGAGCCATGTACGAACAGATAGATCGTCGCGAACAACAAGGCTGCGTAGACGAGACTGAGTAGCATGACGCGGCGGTTGTAACGGCGGATGGCGGGATTCGTGAGCATGGAAAGCGTCCTTTCGAATCAGTAAAGGAGGCTTGTCATTGCAGACGTATAGAGTCAATGACGCTTTACAAGTGATCTCGATCCTCCCCCGCCAGGGGGAGGTGGCACCGAAGGTGACGGAGGGGAGGACACGGAACCGAGGTTGGCGCTGGCCTCCCCATCCGTCTGGCAAGCGCCAGCCACCTCCCCCTGGCGGGGGAGGATCGATGAGACGACCTCGCGCCTCGCGTCAGATGATGAATTCGACCGTCTTCATCTGCGTCTGATCCGCCGCGACCGCGCCGCGCTTCTCGACCATCTGGCGGTGCAATTCGGCGACCGTGTCGCTGCCGCGCGTCTTGCACAGCGCCGGCACGAGAGCATGGACCAGCGCGCCGAGCCCGCCCTTGATCATCGTCAGCCCGAAGCGTCCGGCGACGCCGAAATGCTCGGCATAGCTCTCGCCGACGGTGGCGGGGTGGTCGAGGAACAGGCGGCGAAACATCGGCAGTCTCCTGCTTGCTCTATATCAGGCGGCGGCCAAGGCGTCGACCATGCCCGCCGCCAGCACGCTCAGCGAGTCGTCTCGTGCGCCCATCACGACGATCCGGTCGCCCGGCCGTGCCTCGGCCACCAGCGCGGCGGCCGCCTCCGCACGGTCGGCGATGTGCCGCGCGTCGCGACCGCCCTCGACGATTTGCGCGACGATGTCGGCGCTAGTGACTTCCCGCGCGACCGTCCCGCCATAATAGGCGGGGTCGGGGAGCACGAGCACATCGTCCTCCGCCATCCGCTCGACGAACGTGGCGACGAGTTCGCGGCCCATCACCTTCAGCGGGCCATAGCCATGCGGCTGGAAGAACAGCAGCAGCCGGCCGGGAAACGCGTGGAGCGTGTCGAGCGTCGCGGCGATCTTGTCCGGGTTGTGCCCGAAATCGTCGATCACCGCGACCCCGCCGGCCTCGCCGACCAGATCGAAGCGTCGCCGCAGGCCAGTGAACCCCGCGATCGCCTTCACCGCATCGGCCAGCGACACATCCGCCGCCATCACTGCCCCGATCGCGGCGAGCGCGTTCGACACGTTATGCCGACCCGGCACTGCCAGCTTCACCGGCGTCCGCACGCCGCGCGACACGAGATCGAAGCGGATCGCGAACGGTTCGGGCTTGAGGTTTTCGGCACGTAGATCGGCCGAAGCGTCGATCGCGAACGTCGTGACCTGACCGCGCGGGAGCCGCGAGGCGAGCGCGGCCGCGTCGGGATCGTTGGCGTTCACCACCGCCGTCTCGGCCTTCGCGATGAAGTCCCCGAACAGCACGCGCAGTTCCTCCAGCGACTTGTGGTCGAGGCTGACGTTGTTGAGCACCGCGATCTTCGGCGCATAGGCTGCGATTGATCCGTCGCTCTCGTCGACCTCGCTGACGAACGCCTCGCCCTCACCAACCAGCGCACTCGCGAACGGTGCGTCGGGGGTCGCGAAGTTCTTCATCACCGCGCCGTTCATCACCGTCGGATCGCGCCCGACCGCATGCAGGATCCAGCCGATCATGCCCGTGACGGTCGACTTGCCGCTCGTCCCCGCCACCCCGACCGGCAACCGGCTGTCGTTGAACAGCGACGCCAGCATCGCCGCGCGGGTCGAGCGGGTGCAGCCGAGCGCGTCTGCTGCGATCATGTCGGGCACGGTAGCCTCGATCGCAGCGGAGGCAATAACGAGCTGGTCGGCCGAGACGATCCCGCTGCCATCCTGCGGGAACAGCGCGACGCCCTTCGCCGCGAGGTCGTCGAACTTGGCGGGCACGCGGCCCTGGTCGAGGCTGCGGTCGGAGCCGGCGACGGTCGCGCCGCGGCCCGCGAGGATCATCGCGAGCGGCATCATGCCGGATCCGCCGATGCCGACGAAGAAACAGGGTTTGCTGATATCCATGCCGCCGCGATATGGGCGGTTTGGTAACGGGGCAAGGTCGGGAACACGAACAATGCGCATCGGTGTCCTCGCCGCGTCGAGCCGGACCAATCCCGCGGCGATTGCAAAAATGACCGCTTACGCGGCGACTGCGTTTCCTGAGGTCGAACTCGTCTTCCATCCGCAATGCTTGGAGACCGACGGCCATTTCGCGGGCTCCGACTTTCGCCGCGCGGCTGCGTTTCTCGAATACGCCAACGATCCGGCATTCGACGCGCTCTGGTTCCTGCGCGGCGGCTATGGCGCGAACCGCATCCTCGCGATGGTCATGCCCGAACTCGGCCGCGCGGCGAGTCACAAGACGTATCTCGGCTATTCCGATGTCGGCTTCCTCCTCGGCGCACTCTATGCCCGCAGGGTTGGCCGACCGGTCCACGGTCCGATGGTCAGCGACATCAACCGCCACGACGGCGAGGCGACGGTCGCGCGGTCGCTCGGCTGGATGGTGCGCGGCGATCGCGAGGGACTTGAGCCTGGGCTGGATGGGCGTCCTTCAGCGGCGTTCAACCTCAGCATCCTGACCTCGCTGATCGGCACACCGTGGCTGCCCGATCTCACCGATCACGTCCTGATCGTCGAGGAGGTGTCGGAGCCGATGTACGCGATCGACCGCATGCTCTTCAAAGTCGCCAACGCCACGCAGTTGAAGGGTATCGCGGGGTTGCGGCTCGGCGCGGTGACCGCGGTGCAGGAGAACGATCCGCCATGGGGCGAAACGCTGGATTACATGATGGTCCGCTGGTCGCGTGACATGGGCGTGCCGTATCTCGGGCGGGCGGAGATCGGCCACACGCAGGCCAACCGGGTGGTGCCGTTCGGGTTGGTTTGAGGGGGAATTACTCAGCAATGCTTTGTCACCCCACGCGACTCCGTCACCACGCTAAGACCCCGTCACCCCAGCGAAAGCTGGGGTATCCCTGTTGGCGGACGTCGCGGCTCGAACCGGGAGATCCCAGCTTTCGCTGGGATGACGGTTTTTATTGGTGGCAGCGGATGGCGCATGAATTCGTGCGTTTCACCTCGCCGTCGGATCGATCACCTGCATCCCCCCGAACCGCACCTTCGGTTGCCCCGGCACCGTATAGCTCTCCGCCACCTGATTCACCGCCCAAGCACGCAGATTCGCCACGACCTCGACCCGCTGCAACCGATCCCGCTCACGCATGAACACGACCAGATCGTCGCGCCGGTTGCAGTCGCGCGCGTCGGTTGTCGCGCACGGCGAATACAGGATCGCCAGCGCCACGATCTTCCCGCCTGGATCGAGCACTGCTGCACCCTTCTCAGGACAACTATGCGCCCGGCACGCGGTGAAGCGGTACAGCGCCCCGATCCGCGTCGGTTCGTCGGGTGGCCCGTGCAGCACCTCGATCTGCTGATCCGCGACATCGCCGTTCGCATAAAGGTACGACGCCTTGCGCTTGCCGATGAGCCGCCGGACTGACGCCGTGAACGCTGGCGCCATGACCAACTGGTTCGTATCGCGGCACGCCGCCAACCTCGTCGGCGCGCAGGTCGCAGCAGGGCCAGCAGCAGGACCCGCAGCGGCGGACAGCATCATCACCAAACCCAGCATCGCACTCTCCCATAGCGCCCAGCCACTCCCCAGTCCGGCGCATGTCCGTCTGGAGTAGCCCTGTGCGCGTATCGTCTTATATACACGCCGTGCGCGGATCGGTCCGCGCGCGTCACCCCGAGAGAAAGTCTCCCATGTCCGCAATGTTCCGAATCACGCTGCCCGACGGTTCCGTCCGCGAGGTTGCGCCCGGGACTACCCCCGCGGATGTCGCCGCGGCGATCGGCCCCGGCCTCGCCAAGGCCGCGCTCGCCGCACGGATCGACGGTCAGGTGCGCGATCTCAACCGGCCGTTCGAAGGGGACACGCAGCTTGCCCTCGTCACCGCGCGCGACGAGGCCGACGCGCTCGAACTCGTCCGCCACGATCTCGCGCACGTCATGGCGGAGGCGGTCCAGCACCTGTTCCCCGGTACGCAGATCACCTTCGGCCCGGCGACCGATGACGGCTTCTATTACGATTTCGCCCCCAAGGATCGTCCCTTCACCGACGAGGACCTCCCCGCGATCGAAGCCGAGATGCGCGCGATCATCGCCCGCAACGAGCCGTTCCAGCGCGAGGTCTGGTCGCGCCAGCAGCTGATCGACCGCTGGACGCAGCAGGGCGAGAGTTTCAAGGCCGAATGGGCCGCCGAACTGCCCGAGGGCGAGGAACTGACGATCTATCGCCAGGGCGAGTGGCTCGACATGTGCCGCGGCCCGCACATGGCCTCGACCGGCAAACTCGATCCGGCCGCGTTCAAGCTGACGCGCGTGTCGGGCGCGTATTGGCGTGGCGACCAGAAGAACGCGATGCTCAGCCGCATCTACGGCACCGGCTGGCTCAACAAGAAGCAGCTCGACGCGCATCTGCTGCGGATCGAGGAGGCGGCCAAGCGCGACCACCGTCGCATCGCGCAGGAAATGGACCTGTTCCATCTCCAGTCCGAAGCGCAGGGCTCGGTGTTCTGGCATCCCAAGGGCTGGGTGATGTGGCGCCAGCTCGAGGCGTATATGCGCCGCAAGCTCGACGCCGCGGGCTATGCCGAGATCAAGACGCCGCAGCTGATGGATGCCAAGCTGTGGGAGGCGTCGGGCCATTGGGGCAAGTTCCGCGAGAACATGTTCGTGGTCCCCGACGAGGTGCCCGGGATCGATCCGAACGCCCCCGTGCTGACCGGCAAGGGCGACCTGATGGCGCTGAAGCCGATGAACTGCCCCGCGCACGTCCAGGTCTTCCGCCAGGGGATCAAGTCGTACCGCGACCTGCCGCTGCGGCTCGCCGAGTTCGGTTGCTGCCACCGCAACGAGCCGCACGGCGCGCTGCACGGCATCATGCGCGTCCGCCAGTTCACGCAGGACGACGCGCACATCTTCTGCACGTCCGAGCAGATCGTCGCCGAGACGCGCGCGTTCTGCGAATTGCTCGACGCGGTGTACCGCGACCTGGGCTTTGCCGATTACATGGTGAAGCTGGCGTTGCGCCCCGACAATCGCGCCGGCGACGACGCGCTGTGGGACCGCGCCGAGGGCGATCTCCGCGAAGCACTGAAGCTTGCCGGGCTGATGGAGGATCGCTTCCAGTTCGAGGAGCTGCCGGGCGAGGGGGCGTTCTACGGTCCGAAGCTCGAATTCCACCTGACCGACGCGATTGGCCGGACGTGGCAGTGCGGGACGTTGCAGCTCGATTACGTGCTGCCCGAGCGACTCGACGCGTCGTACGTGGGCGCGGATGGCGAGCGGCATCGCCCGGTCATGCTTCATCGCGCCATTCTCGGCACGTTCGAGCGCTTCCTCGGCATCCTGATCGAGCATCACGCCGGCCGTTTTCCGCTCTGGCTTGCGCCGGTGCAGGCGGTCGTCGCGACGATCGTGTCGGATGCCGACGACTATGCCGCCGAGGTCGCGGCCAAGCTGAAGGCCGCTGGGATCCGCGTCGAGACCGATCTCCGCAACGAGAAGATCAACTACAAGGTGCGCGAGCACAGCCTGGCGAAGGTGCCGAACCTGCTGGTCGTCGGCAAGCGCGAGGCCGAGGAGGGCAAGGTCGCGCTGCGCACGCTCGGCAGCCAGGCCCAGACCATCCTGACGCTCGACGAGGCGATCGCGCGTCTTGCGGACGAGGCCCGCGCACCCGATATGTGATCCAACGGGGCTGGCTTTCCGAGCGCGGGTTTCTGCGCTATACGCCAGCCCAAATATTGTCAGAAACTTCAGGAGCAAACCCCATACGTCCTCCCACGATGCGCCGGCCGATGCAGACGCCCGCAATGAACGGCCCGCGATTCAACGAATTCATCCAGAGCCAGAAGGTCCGCGTGATCGATCACGAGGGCGAGAATCTGGGCGTGATGTACACGCGCGAAGCGATCGAGCAGGCAGCCGAGCATGGCCTCGACCTGGTCGAAGTGTCGCCTAACGCTGATCCGCCCGTCGCCAAGTTCCTCGATGTCGGCAAGTTCAAGTACGAGGCGCAGAAGAAGGCGAACCTCGCACGCAAGTCGCAGAAGACGCAGGAGATCAAGGAGATCAAGATGCGTCCGAATATCGACGACCACGACTACGACACGAAGATGAAGAAGGTGAACGACTTCATCGGCGAGGGCGACAAGGTCAAGATCACGCTGCGTTTCCGCGGTCGCGAGCTTAGCCATGGCCAGCTTGGCATGAACCTGTTGAAGCGCGTCCAGGACGACGTCGCGGAGATCGCCAAGATCGAGGCGTACCCGCGCATGGAAGGTCGCCAGATGCTGATGGTGCTCGCACCGAAGTAAGCTGCACCGCCGCCGATCAGGGTGCGCAGGCTATGAGGCCGGTTCGACAGGGGTCGGACCGGCCTTTTTCGTGTCTGCATCGCTCCCGGACATCCGGGCGGTAGCGGAAGCGCCACTCAGCCCCTAGATTCCGGTCAATGTCCGCTCCCAATTCCCCCGACCGTTTCAACGAAGACAAATCCACCTTCGCCGTCCGCGGCGGCGGGGAGGCGCCCGATCTCGCGGCGGGCGTGGCCGCGATCCGCAACGTGCTCGATACGCTGCCGATCCGCCCCGGCGTCTACCGCATGCAGGACGCGCGCGGCGACGTGCTCTACGTCGGCAAGGCGCGCGCGCTGCGGAACCGGGTCGCCAACTATGTCCAGGTCGAGCGGCTGACGAAGCGTCTCCAGCGGATGGTGTCGCAGACCCGGTCGATGACGATTGTCACCACCAACAACGAAGCCGAGGCGCTGCTGCTCGAATCGCAGCTCATCAAACGCTATCGCCCGGCCTACAACGTGCTGCTGCGCGACGATAAGAGCTTCCCCTTCATCCTCCTGCGCGACGACCACGCCTTTCCGCGCGTCCAGAAGCACCGCGGCGCGCGCCGGGCCAAGGGCAATTACTACGGGCCGTTCGCCAGCGCCGGGTCGGTCAACAACACGCTCAACGCGCTCCAGAAACTGTTCCTCCTGCGCAGCTGCACCGACAGCTTCTTCAAGACCCGCGACCGGCCGTGCCTGTTGTATCAGATCAAGCGCTGCTCGGCGCCGTGCGTCGGCCGCATCGACGAGGCCGCGTACCGGGAACTGACCGAGGATGCGAAGGCGTTCCTCGGCGGCAAGTCGACCGGCGTGCAGGCGAAACTCGGCGCGCAGATGCAGGCCGCGGCGGAGAACATGGACTTCGAACTCGCGGCGTTGCTCCGCGACCGTCTCCGCGCGCTGACGTTCATCCAGGGCACGCAGGCGATCAACGCGGAGGGCGTCGGCGACGCGGACATCTTCGCGATGGCCTGCAAGGACGGCCTCATCGGCATCCAGGCGTTCTTCATTCGCGGCGGCCAGAACTGGGGGCATCGCAGCTTCTTCCCGCAGCACACCAACGACGTTCCCGAGGACGAGGTGCTCACCAGCTTCCTCGGCCAGTTCTACGAGGACGTGCCGCCGCCCAAGCAGATCCTGCTCGACCGCGAATTGCCGGAGGGCGCGCTGCTGGTCGAGGCGTTGGGCGAACGTGCCGGCTACAAGGTCGCGATCCAGGTCCCGCAGCGCGGCGATCGCCGCCGCCTGATGGACCAGGCCACGCGCAACGCGGTCGAGGCGATCGAGCGGCGCCAGGCCGAATCGACGACGCAGGCGAAACTCCTGCGCGAAGTCGCCGACCTGTTCGATCTCCCGGAGCCCCCGCAGCGGATCGAGATCTACGACAACAGCCATATCCAGGGCACCGCGGCGACCGGCGCAATGGTTGTCGCCGGGCCTGAGGGCTTCCGCAAAGGCCAGTATCGAAAGTTCAACATCAAGAACAAGGATACCGCGCCGGGCGACGATTTCGCGATGATGCGCGAGGTCTTCACCCGGCGCTTCTCGCGCGCGCAGGCCGAGGACCCCGATCGGGATTCGGGAGACTGGCCGGATCTGGTGCTGATCGACGGCGGCAAGGGCCAGCTCAACACGGTCAAGGCCGCGCTCGAGGAGATTGGCGTCGAGGACGTGTGCCTGGTCGGCATCGCCAAGGGGCCCGAGCACGGCCGCGACGGCCGCGAGGTGTTCCACATGCTCGACGGCCGCGAGTTCCAGCTCCCCGTCAACGCGCCGGTCCTGTTCTACCTCCAGCGCCTCCGCGACGAGGTCCACCGCTTTGCGATCGGCGTCCACCGCGACAAGCGCAGCAAGGCGATCGGCGCGAGCCCGCTCGACGAGGTCCCCGGCATCGGTCCGGCGCGGAAGAAGGCGCTGCTGATGCACTTCGGCACCGGCCGCGCGGTCCGCAATGCCAGCTTGCAGGATCTGCAACAGGCGCCCGGCGTGTCCGCTGGCGTCGCGCAACAGGTGTATGATTTCTACCATTCGCGCTGATCGGTGGCCTCGGCGACGCTCGCGGCCTGCGATCGTAAGGAAACGAAACCTGATCTTCATTATCCTCGGATAGAGAGGGCGCAGTGACCACGCCCGTCTTCCTGACTATTGATACGGAGTTCGCGTGGCGGCATCACGTCGCCGGGCTCGACTGCGACGCGATTTACGCGCGGTCGCTTGAGCCGGCCGGCGTCGGGCTAGCCTATCAACTGGGCGAACTCGCGCGGCACGATCTGAAAGCGTGTTTCTTTGTCGATCCGATGCCCGGCATCACCTTCGGCCTGGCTCCCATTCGTCGCATGATCGAGACGATCCTAGACGCGGGGCAGGAGGTCCAGCTTCACCTTCACCCCAACTGGACGACCGCGAAAGCCGGTGACCGCGGTGTCGCGCACGACCGGTTCTCGCTGTTCGACTATAGCCTGGCCGAGCAGACCGATCTGCTCGTGCGCGCCACTGAATTGCTGGTCGAGGCAGGAGCACCGCATCCGATCGCCTTCCGCGCCGGCAGCTATGCCGCCAATGACGACACGTTGACCGCGCTCGCGGCACTCGGGTTCAGCTACGACAGCAGCCATAACGGCTCGGAAGCCCCGGGAATGAGCCGCATCTCGCTGCCTGCGCAGCAGATCTCCCCGGTCCGCCGTGCGCAGGACAAGGGCGTGATCGAAGTACCCGTCACCGTGATCGAGGACCGGCGCGACAAGATCCGCACCTTCCAGCTCTGCGCGCTGTCGGCTGGTGAGACCTATGACGCGCTGGAGCATGCCGCGGTGTCGGGGCATGCGGTGGTCACCATCGTCAGCCACGGCTTCGAACTGGCGAACCGGAGCGGCACGCGGCCCAACGCGGTCCATGTGCGGCGCTTCACGGCGTTGTGCGGGATGCTGTCGGAGATGCGCGAAGTGTTGCCGACTCATCATTTCGCGGATCGGCCGCCGCTCGCGCTCGATCGCGCGGATACGCCGCTCGCGCCCGACCAGTTGCGGACCCGCTGGCGGCAGGCCGAACAGCTCTGGTCGAACTGGGTCGAGGAACGGCCGCGATCGCGCGGGCTGTAATGGGAGATGGTGCGGTTCGCCGCCTGCCGCTGAAGTTCCAGATTGGCGCCCGGACCCTCGCGACCATTCCCCGGCGCCTTGTGCGCGTGTCGTTTTCGCTCGACGCCGTGCTCGCGCCGACATCACCGACCCTGCCGCCGCTGCCCGACGATGCCGATGGATATCTGGTGACGTCGTTGCCCGAACCGATGCCAGAACTGATGCTCGCCGGTCTCGATCGCCACGGCCTGCTCGCGTTCGTTCGGCAGCGCTATGTGCGGTATCATATCGATCTTGCGGCGGGGGAGGCGGCGTGGCTCGCGGGATTGTCCGGCAGCGCAAGGTCGGGGATCAAGCGCAAGGCGAAGAAGCTCGCCGCAGCGAATGGCGGCGCGCTCGATATTCGGCGCTATCACGATGCAGCGGCGTTCGCCGACTTCCACCCGCTCGCCCGCGCGGTGTCGGCGACGACGTATCAGGAGAAGCTGCTGGGATCGGGACTGCCCGACGATACGGCTTCGGTGCGCCATCTAGAATCGCTCGCGGCGCAGGACAGGGTGCGTGCCTGGCTGGCGTTCATTGCAGGCGTGCCGGTCGCGTATCTGTGCTGCACCGCCGACGGCGACTCGCTGTGTTACACCTATGTCGGGCATGATCCGGCGCATAACGACCTGTCGCCGGGCGCGGTTTTGCAGGTCGAGGCGATGCGCGCGCTGTTCGCGGAGAAGCGGTTCGCACGGTTCGACTTCACCGAGGGGAAGGGCAGCATAAGCGGCAATTCTCGACCGGGGGGACGGCGTGCGTCGATGTGCTGCTGTTGCGGCCAACGCTGGCGAACCGCGTAACGGTGATGGCGCTGCAGACGTTCGACCGTGTGATCGCGACGGCCAAACGCGCTGCAACGCATCCGGCCTTGGCCACGCTCGCAAAGAAGATCCGGCGCTGATCGTCTCCCCATCCTGAGGTAGAGAGGGGTGGAGACCTTTTACCCTCTCCCATGCGGAGCGGGGTATAGGACCTGCATGCATCTCCGCGCAGCCGCCATCGTCGTTGCCGTCCGCCAGCACGGCGAGCACGGTGCGATCGTGCGGGCGCTGACCCGCAACGATGGCATCCAGCCCGGCTACGTCCGCGGCGGGCGATCGCGCGCGATGCGACCGGTGCTGTTGCAGGCGAACGTCATCCAGGGCGAATGGCGCGCGCGGACCGGCGAGCAACTCGCCTCGCTGACCGCCGAGCTGATCCATAGCCGCGCGCAGATGCACGGTGAGCCGCTGGCGGCGGGCGCACTCGAATGGGCCACCGCGCTGACCGCCGCCGCGCTGCCCGAAGCGCAGCCTTATCCGCACATTCACGATGCGCTCGAAGGGGTACTCGGCGCGATCGAGGCGGCACCGTCCGCGCGTGGCTGGGCGGCCGCGCTGGTCCGATACGAATTATTGGTGCTCGCCGAACTCGGTTTCGGGCTCGACCTCGATCGCTGTGTCGCGAGCGGCACCGAGGAGGATCTCGGCTTCGTCAGCCCTAAAAGCGGCGCGGCGGTCTCGCGTGGGGCGGCGTTCGGCTATGAGGCCAAGCTGCTCAGATTGCCGCCCTTCCTTCTCACCGGTGGCGAGGCTGCGTGGTCCGACATCTTCGACGGCCTGCGACTGACCGGCCATTTCCTCGCCCGCGATATCCTCGTCGACCGTCGCGCCGACCCGTTGGCGGCGCGCGACCGGCTGGTCGATCGACTGAAAAGGGCGGTTGCGTGAGCGTGCACCGCCCGGCAAGGGCCGCGCAGGAGGAACGTACATGCCCTTGATCGCGATACTGGCCGGCGACGGCATCGGACCCGAAGTCACCGCGGAAGCGCGGCGGGTGCTCGATACGCTCGGCCTCGACCTCAGCTACGAAGAGGGCCTGGTCGGCGGTGCCGCGTACAAGGCCGCGGGCCATCCGCTGCCGCCCGAGACGCTCGACCTCGCCCGCCGCGCGGATGCCATCCTGTTCGGGGCGGTCGGCGATCCGGACTGCGATGCGCTCGAACGCCAGTTCCGCCCCGAGCAAGCCATTCTCGGCCTGCGCAAGGACCTCGGCCTGTTCGCGAACCTGCGTCCTGCCAAGCTGTTCGCCGGCCTGGAGGACGCGTCCGCGCTTCGCCCCGAGATCGCCCGGTCGATCGACATGGTCATCGTCCGCGAGCTGACCGGCGACGTGTATTTCGGCGCGAAGGGTATCCGCACCACCGCCGACGGCCTGCGCGAGGGCCATGACGAGATGCGCTACGACGAGACCGAGATCGCACGCATCGCCCGCGTCGGCTTCGAGACCGCACGCACCCGAAAGGGCAAGCTGTTGTCGGTCGACAAGGCCAATGTGCTGGAGACTTCGCAGCTCTGGCGCGACGTCGTCATCGAGGTTTCGGCCGACTATCCCGACGTCGTGCTCAGCCACATGTACGTCGACAATGCGGCGATGCAGATGGTCCGCAACCCGGGCCAGTTCGATGTGATCGTCACAGGCAATCTGTTCGGCGACATCCTGTCCGACGAGGCGTCGATGTGCGCAGGCTCGATCGGCATGCTGCCGTCCGCCGCGCTCAACGGCTCGAACAAGGGCATGTACGAGCCGATCCATGGCAGCGCGCCCGATATCGCCGGGCAGGGCAAGGCCAATCCGTGCGCGGCGATCCTGTCCGCGGCGATGATGCTGCGCCACTCGCTCGATCTGCCCGAAGCGGCCGACCGGATCGAGGCAGCGGTCGCCGCCGCGATCCTCAAGGGCGCGCGCACCCCTGACCTCGGCGGCACGCTGTCGACCTCGGCGATGGGCGACGCCGTTCTCGCCGAACTCGGCTGAGCCTGTGATCGCGGACCTTCTCGAACTTGCGATCGTCATCCCGACGTTCAACGAGAAGGCCAACGTCCCGACGTTGATCGCCAAGCTCGACCAGGCGCTGGCCGGGCGTAACTGGGAAGCGATCTTCGTCGATGACGACAGTCCCGACGGCACCGCCGACGCCGCACGCGAGATCGCCCGCCTCGACAAGCGGGTGCGCGTGATCCAGCGGATCGGCCGACGCGGGCTGTCGTCGGCGTGCATCGAGGGGATGTGCGCGACGGCGGCGCCGGTCGTCGCGGTGATCGACGGAGACCTCCAGCACGACGAGACGTTGCTGCCGGCGATGCTCGACCTGTTGAAGGACAGCGAGACCGACGTAGCGATCGGCTCGCGCTTCGTCAGCGGCGGCTGCACGGGCGAGTGGGACAGCGACCGCGTCGCCAAGTCGGCGCTCGCCACCCGGATGTCGCGCCGCGTGCTGAAATGCGATCTCAACGATCCGATGAGCGGCTTCTTCATGATCCGCACCGACATCGTCCGCCGCCTCGCGCCGTCGCTGTCCGCGATCGGCTTCAAGATCCTGCTCGACCTGCTCACCGCGTCGCCGACGCCGCTGCGCTTCGTCGAGGTGCCCTACACCTTCCGCTGTCGCACCGAGGGCGAGAGCAAGCTCGATCACGTCGTTGCGATGGAATATCTGATCGCGATCTACGACCGGATGTTCGGGCGCGTCGTGCCGGTGCGGTTCGCGATGTTCTCGGCGATCGGCGTGCTCGGCGTCGGCATCCACATGGCGGTGCTGACCGCGTTGTTCGTCGGGTTCGGCACGCACTTCCTGGTCGGCGAGATCGTCGCGACGCTTGCCGCGCTCACGTTCAACTTCTTCCTTAACAACGCGCTGACCTATCGCGACCGGCGCTTGAAGGGATGGCGGCAACTGGTCGATGGCTGGGTGTCGTTCGCGGTGATCTGCTCGGTCGGCGCGGTCGCCAACGTCGGTATCGCCGCGTTCCTGTACGAGATGCGCGACGGGGCGTGGGCGGCGTCGGCGCTGATCGGTGTGCTGGTCGGCGCGGTGTGGAACTACGCGCTGTCCTCGAAATTCACCTGGGGGCGGTACTAAGCGAGGCGCCCGGCCAGCTCTCTTCGCACCCGCAAGGCTTGTCATCCCGGCTCCCCCGGCAAAGCGGCGCGCATGAAGCGCAAGACCGGCCAGGATCGTTCGATCACTCAGAATTGGCGTCCCGCGACGCGCGCTATCCGCGGCGGCACCGCCCGCAGCGAATATGGCGAGACGTCGGAGGCGTTGTTCCTCACCTCGGGCTATTGCTACGACAAAGCGGGCGACGCGGCGGCGCGCTTTGCCGGCGAGCAGGAAGGGATGACCTATTCCCGCCTGCAGAACCCAACCGTGCAGATGCTCGAGGAGCGGATCGCGCTGCTGGAGGGCGCCGAGGCGTGCCGGACGATGGCGACCGGCATGGCGGCGATGACTGCCGCGCTGCTCTGCCAGCTTCAGACCGGCGATCACCTCGTTGGTGGCCGTGCGGCGTTCGGCTCGTGCCGCTGGCTCACCGATACGCTGCTGCCGAAGTTCGGGATTGCTACGACGATCGTCGATGCGCGCGATCCGCAGGCGTTCCTCGACGCGGTCCGTCCCGAGACGAAGGTGTTCTTCTTCGAGACGCCCGCCAACCCGACGATGGACATCGCCGACCTCAAGGCGATCTGCGATATCGCGCGCGAACGCGGCATCACGACGGTGGTCGACAACGCCTTCGCCACACCGGCGTTGCAGCGGCCGATGGAGTTCGGCGCGGACGTGACCGCCTACAGCGCGACCAAGATGATGGACGGGCAGGGCCGCGTGCTCGCCGGCGCCGTCTGCGGCACCGAGGATTTCATTACCAACACGCTGCTGCCATTCACGCGCAACACCGGCCCGACGCTGTCGCCGTTCAACGCCTGGGTAGTGCTCAAGGGGCTAGAAACGCTCGACCTGCGCATCCACCGCCAGTCCGAGAACGCAATGAAGGTCGGGCAATTCCTCGAAGGCCGCGTCCCTCGCGTGCTGCATCCCTTCTTGCCGAGCCATCCGCAGCATGAGCTCGCGATGCGCCAGATGGACGCGTGCGGACCGATCTTCGCGTTCGAGGTCGAGGGACGCGAGCAGGCACACGCACTGCTCGATGGTCTCGAATTGGTCGATATCTCGAACAACATCGGCGACTCGCGCTCGCTGATGACCCATCCCGCCTCGACCACGCACGCCAGCGTATCGCCCGACAAGCAGATCGAGATGGGCGTGACCGAGGGGCTTCTCCGGATCAACGTCGGGCTCGAGGATGCGCAGGACGTGATCGACGACCTCGACCAGGCGTTGCGTCAGGCTGGCCTGTGAAGGCGCTGTTCCCCAACGCGGCGACGACCGATGGGGTGACGGTGCGCGTGTCGGTCAGCTATTTGCCCGAACAGTCCGAGCCCGAGCGTGGCCGCTGGTTCTGGGCGTATCACATCCGCCTCGAGAACGAGGGCACCGAGACCGTCCAGCTGCTCACCCGCCACTGGGTGATCATCGACGGCCGCGGCGCGCGGCATTCGGTCGAGGGCGAGGGCGTGGTCGGCGAACAGCCGGTGATCGAACCGGGCGCGAGCTTCGATTACGTCTCGGGCTGTCCGCTCGCGACGCCGTCGGGCGCGATGCAGGGCAATTACCGCATGGTCCGCGAAGATGGCGCCATCTTCGACGTCGAGATTCCCCGCTTCTCGCTCTTCGCCCCCGCGGTGCTCAACTGATGCGCCGTGCACTCATTAGAAGCGCGCGCCTCGAAGACCTCCGTCGCCTGACCTCATTCCGTCTCCCCAGCGAAAGCTGGGGTATCCCGGTTGGCGGTCGTCACGCCCGCCCCATGAATATCCCAGCTTTCGCTGGGATGACGGTTGGGGTGAAGCTGCTGGCAAAGGGGCCGGTCCAATGAAGCGCACGCATCTTCCGCTCAACGGCCTGCGCGTACTCGACGCGGCGGCGCGGCATCTGTCATTCACGCGCGCCGCGGACGAACTGGCCGTGACGCCAGCGGCGGTCGGCCAGCAGATCCGCGCGCTGGAGGATACGCTCGGCGTCGTCCTGTTCCGCCGCACCACGCGCGGGCTTGAACTGACGCCTGAGGCTGAGGCCGGTCTCGGCGCACTCCGTGGCGGATTCCTCCAGTTCGAGGAGGCCGTGCGCGCGATGCAGGCCGGGCAGTCCTCCAAGTCCCTGACGATCGCAGCCCCGCGCGACCTGACCGAGAAGTGGCTGATGCCGCGGCTCGCGCAGATCGCCGAGGCGGATCCCGAACTGCGCTTCGTGCTGATCACCGGCGACGAGAATGTCGACTTCACCGAAGCCAATCTCGATCTCGCGATCCGCTGGGGCGATGGCCCGGGCGAGCACGAGGGCGAGGCGCTCGAATCGGAGGGCATGGTGACGATCGCCAAGCCCGGCACGGATAGCGAAGCCACGATCGCATGGTCCGGTGAGGACGGCGTAGCGCTGGTCCGCGTTACCGACGCCGGGCTCGCGATCGACGCGGCGGCGGCGGGGCTCGGTCGCGCGACCGTCCCCGAACTGCTGGCGCGGCGCGATCTTGCGCAGTCCCGCGTGCGGCTGATTGGCGAGTCGCAGCCGTCGAAGGGGGTATTGGCTGGTAGCCCCGCTCCCGCAGTGGCGCCAGAAGAAGGTCCGCGCGCTCGTGGATGCCCTCACCGCGTGAGACAGCCTGGACGGAGAGCACGTCGCGCTGGAGTATCTCCGGTCCTCAAGACACGGCGGCTGCGCTTGCGGCCGCTTGTTGAGGGCGACGCGACCGCGTTGCACCCGATGCTCGCTGATGCAGAACTGATGGCGTATTCCGCAGATGGCCCTCTCGGCAGCGTCGACGACGTCCGCAGCTATCTCGCCGAGGAAGCCGCCCCCGGCAACCAACGCACCTGGGCGATCACCCGCACCGGCGACGATCGCGCGATCGGCTGGGTCTCGGGGAGCGAGGCCGATGGGGCAGGGGTGACGGAGATCGGCTTCATCCTCGCGCGAGAGGCCTGGGGGCGGGGAATCGCGCGCGAGGCGGTGTCGGCCGTGATCGACCGGTTGTTCGCGGAGGGGCGGAGTCGCGTGTTCGCCGACGCGGATACCGAGAATACCGCGTCGATCTTGTTGTTGGAGCGGCTGGGCTTTCGCCGTGAACGGCTGTTGCGCGACGAATGGGAGACGCATTTGGGTCTGCGTGACAGCCTGATCTACGGGCTCTGCGCGGATAGTTGGCAGGCGGCTGGGAGGGCTTAGCGCCGATACGCCCCGTACTGATATCCACCACCCCGGCGAAGGCCGGGGCCCAATTGGCAAGGTGGATATAACGGAGCGATATTCCCCGTTAACAGCGTTTCCCAATTGGGCCCCGGCCTCCGCCGGGGTGGTGGCACGAGTTAGTGGCTCTTCAGATAAACTAACCTACCGCGCAGCCAACAACGCCAACGCCCGTCCCATCAGTCCCGCGAACCGAACCTCGTTCACCGCATCGTCAGCCCGATGCCAGTTCCCGGTCGCCGCATACCAGCGCCCGTCCTTCGCCTGCACCAGATAGTTCAGCGTCAGGACCCCAGGCTCGCCGCCACCCTTGAACCCGACATACCCAAACCGCTTGGCGATCGCCGGATCGACCCCCGCATTGACCGCCAGCACCGCCCGCGTCGTGGCATCCGCCCCGCGCAATCGATCCAGCAGCCCCGCCATCGCCGAAGGACTCGCAAACCACTCGACGCTGTCGATCGCCACCGGCTTCCCCGCGAACACGGTCGGATCGAGCTTGGCGGTGGCAATCTTCACCGCATTGTCCACCAGCAGCGCCCGCCGCTCGTCCACCGAGCCCGCAATCCACGCCTTGGTCAGTGCCGGATCGCCCTTGAGCGCGAACATTTCCCGCGTCGTCATCACCGGCACGCTACCACCTGCCGACGCGGCAATCGCATCGACCTTCGCGCGGCCAAGCGTCGTCAGCAGCGTATCCGTCGCGGTGTTGTCGCTGATCGAGATCATCAGCGTCGCCAGCGTCTGCACCGTCACCGGCGACTCCGCCGGCCAGGTCTGCAACACGCCCGACGGCAACGATGGCGCGCTGACCTTCACGACATCCGTCCAGTGACGCTCGTCCGCAGCCACCTGCCGCGCGAGTTCCGCCAGCACCCACAGCTTGAACGCCGACCCGAGCGGTGCGGCGATATCTGCCCGGTATTCGAGGATCGGTGCAGGCTTACCCTGACCCAGCGCATACAGCCCGAACCCGCTGGCCCCCGGCAGTGCGCGAAACTCCGCTTCGACCTTCGCAAGGCTGTCGTCGCGCGCGCCCGTACCGGTAATGAGCAACCCGGTCGCGGCATGCGGCGCGGCCGGATCGAGCGCGAGACGGACGCTCGCCGTCCCGCGCGCATACCCGACGATCAGATCGGCGCTCCACGCCGACGTCGCGGTCAGCGACTCGATCTTTTCCGGCGCGCCGAGTGTCGCCTTCAGCTTCTCGACGATCGTCGCGAACTGCGCCTGCGGCACCTTCTCGCGAAAGCTTGCGGCAAAATACGCGTCATACGCGCCACGCCCGTCGAGGATCGCGACCAGCGCATCCGCCTTCGCCCGCAGCGCCGGATCCGCCACCGCACCCTGCGCAACCGCACCAACCGGCAGCAACGCCACCGCCAACGCCATCAGCCAGAGCGTGAGCCTCTGCATCAGTTCTTCAGCTTCCAACCGCTCTTCAGCAACCGATAGCAGAGTGTCGCCAGCACCACGTCGATCACCAGGATCACGATCCCGCCGATCATCACCGGCGAGTCGGCAATCCCGAGGAACCCGTAACGAAAGCCCGAGATGATGTAGAAGAACGGGTTCGCATGGCTAAACGCGCGGAACGCCGGCGCGAGCTTGTCGACCGAGTAGAACGTGCCCGACAACAGCGACAGCGGCGCGATCACGAAGTTGGTGACGGCCGCCGCATGATCGAACTTGTCCGCCCAGATCGACGTCAGCACGCCGAGCAGCGCCAGGAACACCGCGCCGAGTAACCCGAACCAGACGATCGCGAGCGGCGCGTGCGGCGTCACGTGCACGCCCGGATACAGCGCCATCGCCGCCCACACGACGATCCCGACGATCACCGCGCGAGTCACTGCCCCACCGACCAACGCCGCCAGGAGTTCACCCGTCGACAAGGGCGGCTGGAGGTAATCGACGATCGTGCCCTGCATCTTGCCGACCAGCAGCGAGAAGCTCGCATTGGCGAACGCCGGCCCCATCATGCCCTGCGCGATGATCAGCCCCGGCGCGATGAAATCGGCGAAATCGACGATCTGGCCGTCGACCGGCACCGGGCTTTTCGCGCCGGTCGCGATGGTGAAGACGATCAGAAACAGGAGGGTGGTGATCGCCGGCGCCCACACCGTCTGAAGCTGCACCTTGAAGAACCGGCGCACCTCCTTGATATAGAGGGTTCGCAATCCCTCCCAGTTCACGCTCTTTATGACGGGAACGCCGGGGGCGGAATGCACCGCCGAATGGATTTCACCGATTGGGGGCTGGCTGCTCATAGGCGTTGCGGGTAATCGCTGCCGCTTCCGCCCGCAACCCGGCTGAGCAAGACTAAGGAACGAACATGTCCTGGACCGACGAGCGCATCGAGACGCTCAAGACGATGTGGGAGGCGGGGCAGACCGCCAGCCAGATCGCCGAAGCACTGGGTGGCGTCAGCCGCAACGCCGTGATCGGCAAGGCGCATCGCCTCGAGCTGCAGGCGCGCCCGTCGCCGGTGAAGCCGAACGATCCCGAGGCGAAGGCGGCAGCTGCGGCTGCAGAGGCGTCGGCAGCGGTCGTGGCGGACGTGGCTGAGCCGGTGGCAGAGCCAGAGGTCGAGGCGCCCAAGCCCGCACCGGTCGCGCCGCCGGTCGTCGCTGCGCCAAAGTCGGCCGCACCGGTAGCGGCCGAGCCCGTCGCGGACGAGCCCGAGGATGATGAGGACGAAGACGAGGAGGAGGTTGCTCCGGCCGTCGTCGCCCCCGTCCGTGCGCCGCAGCCGATCCTGCGTTCGGTCGGCCCCGGTGGCTTCCTTCGTCAGGCTCCCGGTGAGCAGCAGCCACCGAGCACGCCGGCGCCGCCGCGTCGTCTGGTGCCCGCCAAGCCGTCGCCCGAAATGGCGAACAAGACGAGCCTGCTCGAACTGAACGACCGGATCTGCAAATGGCCGCTTGGTCATCCCGGCGAGCCCGACTTCCACTTCTGCGGCAAGGCGGTGAACCCGGGCTTCCCGTATTGCGTCGATCATTGCGGCCATGCGTACCAGGCGCAGTTGCCGCGTCGCGATCGCCGTCCGACTCCGCCGCTGCCATTCGGCGGTCCGCGGCCGAGGTGAGGCGCAGGGCGGCCTGCGCCAATTTGGCGCAGGACTCGCCCAAGCCCGGCCGGCGCGGCTTGTCCGCGTCCGACGACATGGGCTTTGCCCATGGCTAGCGTGATACAGAAAGGCAGCTTCCTCAGTGAGGTGGCGGCCTTTTTCAAACAGGCTCCACCCCGGCGGAGGCCGGGGCCCAGTTGGAAAGGTCGTGGTAACTGAGCGCCCGGCGCGTTTAACAGCGTTTCCCAACTGGGCCCCGGCCTTCGCCGGGGTGGTGGGCGTGGTTAAGGGTGAGCATCCTTACCTTGTTCTCCCGCGAAGGCGGGAGCCCGGTCTGGGTCCCCGCCTTCGCGGGGACACAAGCTTCGGTTGGTAACGGGCTGCCGAATGTGGGGAGCCTAAGTACAGCGGACAAGAATAAGGCCGCTTCCCCGTGTGAGGAAGCGGCCTTTTTCATGTCACGCTAGCCATGGGCAAAGCCCATGTCGTCGGACGCGGCGAGCCGCGCCGGCCGGGCTTGGGCGTGTCCTGCACCAGCTTGGTGCAGGCCGCCCTTCGCCTCAGAACCTAAACGCAGCCGTGGCGCGCAGGCTGTGCCAACGGAAGTCCTGCGAGTCGCGACGGAAGTCGGTGCCCGCTGCGTTGCCACGCGTGAACGGACCGCCGGTCGGGCCGCCCGAGGCGCGGACGCGGTAGTCGTTGTCCTGATACTGGTGATACTGATATTCCAGACCGACCGAGAAGTTGCGACCCAGCTTCTGCTCGATGCCGCCGCCACCGACGATGCCCCATTCCTTGCTGCCACCGTTGGTGGTGAAGGTGTTGGCGGTGTTGCCGGTCGTGAAGCTGTTGTCGATGTTGGCATAGCCGACGCCGAACGTGCCGTAGAACAGCGTCGTGTTCGCCGCATAGCCCAGGCGGCCGCGTGCCGATGCTTCCCATTTCAGGTCGCGCGTCATCGTGTAGAAGGCGGGCGTGGTGCTGAAGGCGGTGACGCTGTCGCTGATCTCGTTCTTGCCGAACTCGCCGACCACGCCGACGACGATGTTGCCGCGCTGGTAATCCGCGCCGACCCGTGCCGAATAGCCGATGCCGTCTTTGTCGCTACGGCAACCACGACCACCAGCGGCGGGCGCGGTGTTGCTGGTCGCGCGACCGTTGCAGAAGCCCGGCGAGAACGCGTTGGCGGCGGTCGCAGTCGAGATGGTGTCGCCGAAGACGCCATCCAGATTGCGATCGAATGCGATCGTCTCGCCATTGTCGTTGGGCTGCACGTCATAGCCGAACGAGCCGCCGACATAGACTCCGCTGAACGGCGCATCGTCGGTCATATCCTGTGCAGCGGCAGGTGCTGCGAAACCCAAAGCGGCAGCGCCTGCAAGCGCCACCATCATCGTCTTAGTCATATTCACTCCCGGAAACTTCATGACAGGTTTTTCATAAACGGCTGATCGGGGAAAATTATGCAGCAAGCATAACAATCTGCGGCAATGTGGCTTTCCAGTAACAGGGAGAACAAACAGAGCCTGTGGCTTTGTCCAACGCGTGCGGCTACGCTCTCGCCATGGCTGAAGATCTGTTCGCGTCCCCGGGCGCACCCGGCGTCGGCAAACCCGCCGCCAATACCTATGACGCCTCCTCGATCGAGGTCCTCGAAGGGCTCGAACCCGTCCGCCGCCGCCCCGGCATGTATGTCGGCGGCACCGACGAGCGCGCGCTGCATCACCTTGCCGCCGAAGTGCTCGACAACGCGATGGACGAGGCCGTTGCCGGCCATGCGACGCGGATCGAAGTCACGCTGGAGGCGAACAACCGCCTAACGATCGTCGACAACGGCCGCGGCATCCCGGTCGATCCGCACCCGAAGTTCCCCGACAAGTCCGCACTCGAGGTGATCCTCTCGACGCTCCACTCGGGCGGCAAGTTCGCAGGGAAGGCGTATGCGACATCGGGTGGCCTGCATGGGGTGGGCATCAGCGTGGTCAACGCCTTGTCGTCGGATACCGTCGTCGAGGTCGCGCGCGACCGGCAATTGTACCGTCAGCGCTTTTCGAAAGGCCAGACGCTAGGCCCGATCGAGCATCTCGGGCCAACGCCGAACCGTCGCGGCACCAGCGTCGCGTTCACCCCCGATACCGAGATCTTCGGCAGCGAACTGAACTTCAAGCCGCAGCGCCTTTACAAGCTCGTCCGCTCGAAGGCGTATCTCTTCGCCGGCGTCGAGATCCGCTGGCACTGCGCGCCCGATCTGATCGGCGACGACACACCAGCACAGGCCGTGTTTCAGTTCCCAGGCGGCCTCGCTGACCACCTGCGAGACCAGATCGCCGGCCGCGAATGCGCGACCTCCGACTTCTTCTCCGGCTCGCAGGATTTCCCGAGCGCCAACGGCGAGACGCAAGGCCGCGTCGAATGGGCGGTCGCGTGGCCGCTGTGGAGCGACGGCTCGTACAGCTGGTATTGCAACACCATCCCGACCCCCGATGGCGGCACGCACGAACAGGGTCTCCGCCAGGCGCTGGTCCGCGGCCTGCGCGCGTTCGGCGATCTGGTCGGCAACAAGAAGACCAAGGATATCAGCGCGGACGACGTCATGGTCGGCAGCGAGCTGATGCTGTCGGTCTTCATCCGCGAACCGCAATTCCAGAGCCAGACCAAGGATCGCCTGACCAGCCCCGAAGCCGCCGGCCTCGTCGAGAAGGCGGTGCGCGATCATTTCGACCATTTCCTCAGCCACAACATGGAGCGCGGCAAGGCGCTGCTGAACTATGTGCTGGAGCGGATGGACGAACGCCTGCGCCGCAAGCAGGAACGCGACGTCAAGCGCAAGACCGCCACGTCCGCACGCAAACTGCGCCTGCCGGGTAAGCTGACCGACTGCTCCGCTAACTCGCCCGAGGGTACGGAGCTCTTCATCGTTGAAGGCGATTCGGCCGGCGGCTCGGCGAAGCAGGCGCGTGACCGAAAAACGCAGGCGATCCTCCCGATCCGCGGCAAGATCCTCAACGTCGCGTCGGCCACCAGCGCCAAGATCTTCGCCAACCAGGAGATCGCCGACCTCACGCTCGCGCTAGGCTGCGGCACGCGGAAGGACTGCACGCCGGATACGCTCCGCTACGAACGCATCGTCATCATGACCGACGCAGACGTGGATGGGGCCCACATCGCAACGCTGCTGATGACGTTCTTCTTCCAGGAGATGCCCGAACTCGTCCGCCGCGGGCACCTCTACCTCGCGCAACCGCCACTCTACCGCCTGACCGTCGGTACCAAGAGCATCTACGCAAGGGATGACGCGCACCGCGCCGAACTCGAACGCACCGTGTTCAAGGGCAAGAAAGTCGATGTCGGCCGCTTCAAGGGGCTCGGCGAGATGAACCCGAGCCAGCTCCGCGAAACCACGATGGACCCCGCCACCCGCGGCATGCTCCGCATCACGCTGCCCCAGGAATACGAGGAGCGCGCGCAGGTGAAGGATCTGGTCGACCGCCTGATGGGCAACAACCCCGCGCACCGCTTCGCCTTCATCCAGGAAAACGCCGGCCGCATGGACGAGGAAGCAATCGACGCGTGAATGCGGCGAGCGAGTGCGGAGCTGGTTGGTCGATTATGACCCATTTGGGTGATCGACATTGCCACGCTCGGCGATACATTTGCGTGGGATGTCGGTTGCATAGGGCGTGGTCGAATGATGTTGCTTGTTGTTGCTCTCATTCAAGCCGTGGCCGTGGCCGCGCCCCTCCCGCACCGCCGCCAGGCGACGACAAGACGATCGTGGTGGTCGGCCAGCGTCTGTCGGGCACCGAACGCGCCTTGGCCCAATGTATTGCGCGTGGATGTCCTCCCAAGGAGGAAATCGCGGCATCGCTTGCGCATGCGGAGAACCAGTTCCTGGTGGGTGACTATGCAGCGTCTCGACAGACGCTGCTGAAGGCGCGCAGCCGCAACGAGAAATATGCCAAAGACATACCCGTCGACGTCGCGAACCTGATCCGCGCGAGCGGACGGCTGGCCAGCTTGAACGGACTGTCGGACTCGTCGCGGACAAACTCGATCGATTCGCTGGACGTTCTGAAAGGCGGCCTCGATCACAGCGACCCGCGGGTCCTGATGGAGCGCCTTCTCGTCGGCGACACCTTTGCCAAGGAGCATCGCTATACCGCGGCGGAGGAGGTTTATGCCACGGTCGCGAAACAGGCGGGTGCTGCCGGTCTGAAGCAGGTCGAGGGGCTCGCGATGTTGCGGACGGCCGTGCTCTACACGGCGCTGGCCAGCGTCGATCATGCCTATGATTACCAGGCGGGCAAGGCGATCCGCCGGATACGGGACACGACGGACCCCGAGCTCGCGCCGTTTCGTGAGGCCACGGTCACACTCGAACGACGCGTGAAGGCTGGCGACAAGGTGCATGACGTCGAGAAGGCCGAACTCGCCAAGGTTCCAGCGGGGGAGCGTACCAACGAGGCCGTACTCGTCTATGCGGCGCCTATTGATCTCCCCGACCGTTCGCAGAGCGGATCGAAGGTCGTCGCCATGACCGGCGATCGGGTGCCGCAATGGGCGGACGTCACGTTCATGGTCCGCCCCGACGGTACGGTGCAGGACATTGATGTCCTCCGGCAATCCGACAATGTGCGAGGGGCGTGGCTCGAATCCGTGAAGACGTCGCTGACGAAACGGCTGTATCGGCCGCTCGCCATGGCGGCGGACAAGCCGGGACTGCGCAGGATAGAGCGATATTCCCTGATCTACGACGTGACCTATGCTGCGGGGTCGCGTGTTCAGGTGCGGTCGAGCGAACCGCGAGTCGAGATGACCGATCTGACAGTCGAGACGCCGACCGGCTGATCGGCCAGCCACCTCCGCTGGCGTCACGGCGCAGCAGCTACGCCTGCGGGGAAACTCTCCCGTCCGCAGGCGCACCGCGATCACTGGCGGTGGGCGATCACTGTCTGTAGGCGATCAGCGTCGAGGTCTTGCCGTATTTGATGTCGTTGACGTCCATCGTCATTTTCTTGCCGTCGGGCGAGATCGTCATGACGTATTTGCCGATCACCTTGCCGTCGAGATAGTCGGTCTCATGCAGCGTGTTGAGATCGGATTGCCGTAGCGACACCGTCGTCCAGCCGGCATCGCCGACGACCGCGACCGACGGGCCGCCCGTCGTCGCCACGTACGATGTCCCGGTCGGCGTCGAATAGGTCACGACCTTGCCGGTCTTCGCGAAGGTAAACACGAGGCCGCTGTCGGACACTTGGGTCTGGTTCGTCTGCAGCCACGACCCCGATGCCGCGTGCGACCCGGACGGGCCCGCTGCGACGCGCTCGCTGATGGTCGTGCCGGTGATCGGGATCCCGTTCGGCGCGCTGGTGTCGTTGAACACCGTCGAGATCGAACTATTGTCGGCGGACAGCGTCGCGGTTGCGTCGCTCATCGGCTTGCCGCCTTTGCTCGTCGCATATTTGACGGTCGCCGGATCGACGACGGTGACCGACATCGCGTCATAATAGGCGTGGCCGGTGACCGGATGAAGCGCACCATCGGCGGCGATCTTGACCACCGGAATGCAGGTCGAACAGGTGTAAAACCCGTTCTCGATCAATGCGACCGAAGGTTTTGTCGAAAGTTCGCTCTCCTTGATGTCGCCTTTCCAAGTTCCGGTGAAGACGTCCTTGGCATAGGCCGGTGATGTCGTGGCAAGCATAAGTGCGATGCATGGTAGTAACCTGGACATGGTTCTCTCCCCTATAGTGCGGCGGGGCGATTCGAATCGAACCAAAGCGCACAGGATCCTGGCACCACGTCTTGCCGATCATGCGCCTATTCGGGTGCCTATTCCAGTGAATGCCGCAAGCGCAGCGGCGAATCATCGGGATCGGCCATGTCGGCGTTCGCCGCGCGGTGCCACGCGGTGTTGCCCCCGGCGTCGCGCGCTCGTATCAGGCGGTTCGGGCGGCCGTGTGGGTCGCCCTCGCTGTTTGAAGGAGCTTGCCGTCGTGACCATCACCCCGCTCATGCCCGTCTACCCGCGGTGTGGCGTGCGTCCGGTCCGAGGCGAGGGCGCGTACCTCTTCGGCGAGGACGGCCAGCAATATCTCGATTTCGCCAGCGGCATCGCGGTCAACGCGCTCGGCCATGGCCATCCGCATCTGACCAAGGCGATCGCCGAACAGGCTGCGACGCTGATGCACGTGTCGAACCTGTACGGATCGCCGCAGGGCGAGCATCTCGCACAGCGGCTCGTCGACAACACGTTTGCCGACACCGTGTTCTTCACCAATTCGGGTGCGGAAGCGGTCGAGTGCGCGATCAAGACCGCGCGGCGCTATCATTTCGCCAACGGCAATCCGCAGCGTCACACGCTGATCACGTTCGACACGGCGTTCCATGGGCGGACGCTCGGCACGATTTCGGCGACCAACCAGGCGAAGATGCGCGACGGGTTCGAGCCGCTCCTGCCGGGATTCGCCTATGCGAAGTTCAACGATCTCGAAGGCGCGCTGGCGCTGATCGACGACAACACCGCGGGCTTCCTGGTCGAGCCGATCCAAGGCGAGGGCGGCATCCGCCAAGCAACGCCTGAGTTCCTGACCGGTCTGCGGAAGGCCTGCGACGAACATGGCCTGCTGCTGGTGCTCGACGAGGTCCAGTGCGGCTATGGCCGCACCGGCAAGCTCTTCGCGCACGAGCTGTACGGGATCACGCCCGACATCATGTCGGTCGCCAAGGGCATCGGCGGCGGGTTCCCGCTGGGCGCGTGCCTCGCGACCGAGGAGGCGGCCAAGGGCATGGTCGCGGGGACGCATGGCTCGACCTATGGCGGTAACCCGCTGGCGATGGCGGCGGGCGAGGCGGTGCTCGACGTGATTCTCGACGAGGGCTTTCTCGACAACGTCGCCGCGATGGGCGACCGGTTGCGGCAGGGGCTCGAACAGATGATCCCGAACCACGATCACCTGTTCGACAGCGTCCGCGGTACCGGGCTGATGCTCGGGCTGAAGCTCAAGAGCGACAGCCGCGCGTTTGTCGCGTTCGCGCGCGATCACCACAATCTCCTGCTGGTGTCCGCGGGCGAGAACGTCATCCGCATTCTGCCGCCGCTGGTGATCGACGAGAGCCACATCGCCGAGTGCATCGACAAGCTGTCGACCGCCGCGCGGGTGTACGTGCCGGCTGCCGACGACTGATTTAAATCCTCCCCGGTACGGGGAGGGGGACCATGCGAAGCATGGTGGAGGGGATCGCCCCGAAGTGTTGCGTTCGTGGAGAGTTTCAGGTCGAACATACCCAGTATGTTCGAGGATCACCTTGGGGTGATCCGACCTGAAGCTCCTCCACCATTCGCTAATGCGAACGGTCCCCCTCCCCGTGCCGGGGAGGATATTATGACCCGCCATTTCCTGAATCTCACCGACGCGGGCGCCGACGGCATCGCCGCGATGCTGGCCGATGCGCTCGATCGCAAGGCGGCGCGCGCCGGTTTCCCCAAGGGCCGCGCGGACTCGGATGCGCCGCTGGCCGGCCACACACTCGCGATGGTGTTTGAGAAGAATTCCACGCGCACGCGCTTCTCGTTCGACATGGCGATCCGCCAGCTCGGTGGCACCTCGATCGTTTCCGACGCAGGGTCGATGCAGCTCGGCCGCGGCGAGTCTATTGCCGACACCGCGCGCATCCTGTCGGGCTATGTCGACGCGATCATGATCCGCACCGACGATCACGCCAAGATCGAGGAGATGGCGCATTACGCCTCCGTCCCGGTCATCAACGGCCTGACCGACGCGTCGCACCCGTGCCAGATCATGGCCGACCTGCTGACGATCATCGAGAGCGGCAAGGCGCTGCCCGGTCTCAAGGTTGCGTGGCTGGGGGATGGCAACAACGTTCTTGCGTCGATCGTCGAGGCCGCCGGGCTGATGCAGTTCGACGTCGTCGCAGCCTGCCCGCAAGGATATATGCCGACCGACGCCGAAGTCGCGCTGGGCAAGGGGCGGGCGCGTATCGTGTCGACGCCGCGCGAGGCAGTCGAGGGGGCGGACATCGTCGTCACCGATACCTGGATCTCGATGGGGCAGGCGCATGCCGAGACCAAGTTGGCGGCGCTGACGCCGTACCAGGTCAATGCCGCACTGATGGCGCTGGCCAAGCCCGACGCGAAGTTCCTCCACTGCCTCCCCGCGCACCGCGGCGAGGAAGTGACGCCGGAGGTGATCGACGGCCCGCAGTCGCTGATCTGGCAGGAAGCGGAGAACCGCCTCCACGCGCAGAAGTCGGTCTTGCGCTGGTGTTTCGGCCAGATCGGGTGACGGACCGGCGGTAACACGCCGTTCACGCCACCCCGCGCCCCATCCGTCATCCCAGCGAAAGCTGGGTTATCCCCGTTCGAGCCTCGGCGCCCGCCAATAGGGATACCTCAGCTTCCGCTGGGGTGACGGAGATGGGTGGGCGACGGATGGGGGATCGGGTTGACCCGCCGCCCTCGCTCCCCATCTTCCCTCCGATGAACGACCCCAACATGACCGATCTCGACCGCGCGCTGGCCTTCGCGATCCCTGCGCGCAGTGCCCGCGGCCGGATCGTCCGGCTCGGCACCGCGCTCGACGAAGTGCTCGCCGCCCACGCCTATCCGCCTGCGATCGAAAAGCTGCTCGCCGAGGCGCTCACGCTCGCCGCGCTGATCGGCTCGACGCTCAAGGACGCCAGCGGCCAGCTGACGATGCAGACCCGCACCGACAACGGCGTCGTCCAGCTGCTCGTCTGCGACTACCGCGGCGGCGAAGTGCGCGGTTACATCGAATACGACGCGGACAAGCTTGCCGAAGCCCCCGCCGAGCCATCGTTGTTCGCGCTGTTCGGCGCGGGGTACCTCGCGATCACGTTCGACATGGCGACCAGCAACGAACGGTACCAGGGCATCGTCCCGCTCGATGGGGATACGCTGTCACAGGCCGCGCAGAGCTATTTCACGCAGTCCGAGCAGATCCCGACGATGATTCGGACCGGTATGGCGAAGGGCCCGGACGGGCGCTGCGTCGCAGGTGGGCTGTTCCTCCAGCATCTTCCCGAGGGCGAGGATGGTCGCGAGCGGCTCCACACCAAGCTCGACCACCCGGAATGGGAGCATGTCGCTACGCTCGGCAACACGATCGGCGCGGACGAACTCACGAATGCGTTCCTGCCGCTGGAGACGCTGGTCTGGCGCTTGTTCAATGAAGAAGACGACGTCCGCATTCTCGCGGATATTCCGATCTCGCGCGGATGCCGCTGCGACCCTGATTATATTCAGGGGTGATCTCCAAATTTCCCATCGAGGAGCGGCGGTCGATGGCCGACGAGAGCGGTTTCATCATCGTCGATTGCGCGTTCTGCGCGAAGAAATTTCCTGTTCCAGTCGGCGCCTGACTTGCAGGATTTTTCCCCGCAACGATAACTTAAGAAATTAACTCCCTATTCACTTATGTTGGGTATAGAAGGGACTGTGCTTTTTATTCGGCACGTTTTTCTCCCTTGTGGCGCGGTTCGCGCCAACCTTAGGGGGCTGCCTTACCGGGCGGCCCCTTTCTTTTGCGCGCCGCTGGCCTAGCGCATTGCGCATCATGACATCTCCTGCTCCCTTTGCGGTCGCGCTCGTTTCGGGCGGGCTCGACTCGATGGTATCCGCCGCTTTGGCGCGCGAAGCCGGCCAGCGCGTGCTCGCGCTGTCGTTCGATTATAATCAGCGCCATCGGATCGAACTCGACGCCGCCCGCCGCGTCGCCGCCGCGATCGGCGCCGAACGCCACATCGTGTTGCCGATGGATCTCTCCGCGTTTGGCGGGTCGGCACTGACCGCCGATATCGACGTGCCGAAGGATGGCGCGGGCACCGAGGATGGCGGTGGCATTCCCATCACCTACGTACCCGCACGCAACACCATCTTCCTCAGCCTTGCGCTGGGCTGGGCCGAGGCGGCGGGCGCGCGCGACATCTATATCGGCGTCAACGCGCTCGATTATTCGGGGTATCCCGATTGCCGCCCCGAGTTCATCGCCGCGTTCGAAGGTTTGGCCGAACTCGCCACCAAGGCTGGTGTCGAGGGCGAGCCGTTCCGTATCCAGGCGCCGCTTCAGATGATGACCAAGGCGGATATCGTCCGCGAGGGCACGCGTCTTGGCCTGGATCTCGGGCTGAGCTGGTCATGCTATGATCCGACGCCCGCCGGCGAGCATTGCGGCCTGTGTGACAGCTGCCGTCTGCGCTCCAAGGGGTTCGAGGACGCGGGCATTGCCGATCCCACCGTCTACGCCGTGCGTCCTGGATCCGGGCTGGCCTGAGCGATGAGCTACGCCGTCAAGGAGATGTTCCTCACGTTGCAGGGCGAGGGCGTGAACGCCGGCCGTCGTGCGGTGTTCGTGCGATTCGCCGGCTGCAACCTGTGGTCGGGTCGCGAACAGGACCGCGCGACCGCGGTCTGCAAGTTTTGCGATACCGAGTTCGTCGGCACCGACGGGCTGGGCGGTGGCAAGTTCGCCGATGCGCAGGCGCTCGCAGCGGCGGTCGCCGGCTTCTGGGGTGACGGCACGAACGATCGATTCGTCGTCCTGACCGGGGGCGAGCCGATGCTGCAGATCGACGACGCGATCGTCGATGCGTTGCACGGCGAGGGCTTCCGGATCGCGATGGAGAGCAACGGCACGATCCCCGCGCATCCGGGTATCGATTGGATTTGCATCAGCCCCAAGGCGGGCAGCATCGTCGTCCAGCGCGCGGGGCACGAACTGAAGCTCGTCTGGCCGCAGCCGGGCAGCGACCTCGACGAGGTCGAGACCTGGGACTTCGCGAACTTCCTGCTCCAGCCGCTCGACGATCCGCGCGCCGACGCGAACCGCGAGGCGTGCGTGGATCTGGTCATGCAGCGGCCGCAGTGGCGGTTGTCGCTGCAGACGCACAAGCTGCTGGGCCTGCGCTGATAATTTGAAGCGCGCTACGTAGGGGACTTCATTCTTTCCCTACCGTCATCCCAGCGGAAGCTGGGATGACCCCATGAGACTCTCGTCGCGCGCTTCGTGAGATACCCCAGCTTTCGCTGGGGTGACGGCAGAACGCGAGGATAAAATCATCCGGTAATTCGGGCAAGGCGGCGACGTTACCGCCCGGCGATGCCGACGCCAACCGGCGGCCAGTTTTGGGCGCCGCACTTCTTTTCGACCCACTCGCCCTTCTTGTTCCAGCAGATCGTATCGAGCCGCGGCATTGCCGCATTGCGATCGCGGCCGATGTAGCGCGGGAAGCGCTGTTCGCCCCAGGGAATCAGGCTGTTGCGCAGTTCGCGCGACCGCGCCAGCGCGACGTCGGCAAAATGCCCGCGCGGTGCGAACACCGCGTCGCGTCCGATCGAGGCTGCGGTCTGGCAGAACCCGTATTGCGCGGCGACCGTGGCGAAGCTGGAATAGGTCCGCGTGCCGAACTGGTCGAGCGCGGCCTGCCCGGCGCGGAGGCCCGACGCCTTGTTCACGCGGATGAAGTATTTGGTCAGCGTATCGAACGCACCCTTCAACTCGTCGCCATGATCGGCGAGAATCGAATTATAGTTCGGTACGGTCAACAGCGTCGGCTCGAACTGGCATTGCAGGGCCGCCACGTTGAGCGCGGCGCGCATATGCCACACCAGGGCGGCACGCGTTTCCGCGGGCGTCGCACCCGGCAGGGGCTGGCCGAGATCGGCTTCGTCGCCGGTCACCGCAGCGCCGGAAAAGTCACGCGACTGCAAAAAGAACTGCGCCGACGCCGACTGCGCCACAGCGAGACCGCTCGACGCCACGCAGAGCGCGAGCGCGGTACGCAAGACTTTCATTCAAACCTCCCCAGGGGCATTCCAAGTCGACGAATCTAAAGCGTTTCCGCCAAACCCCCAAGCGATTTTAACCTTTTGCCGGGATCGATTTTGCGACCCGAATACCCCGATCCGGTATGCAAACTGTCGCATCCGAAACGACCGCGGTTTGCCGCCATTCGACGTGCGCAAACGCGCTGACCGGCATCCAGGGTCGGCGTTCCCCATCCCGTAACGATAAAGGGCCGCCCGGTTGCCCGGGCGGCCCTTCACATCGCATAATGCCGTTGAAGGTCATCCGCCGTAACGGTCGACCTTCGCGACCATTACATTGCGTTGTTGGTCATCATGGTGTCGTTCGACATCATCGTGTCGTTCGCCATCATGGTGTCGTTGGCCATCATGCCACCGTTCGACGCGCCGTCGACTGCGGTCATGTTGTCGGTCATGGTGTCCATGCCTTCAGTGGCGTTCATGTCGGTGACCATCGTGTTGTCGGTGGTCGTCTCGGTCTTCGGACCGCAAGCCGAAACGGCGAGTGCTGCGCTGGCGATCAGCGAACCGGTCAGGACCTTGGAAATGAGTGCACGCATGTGGAAGCTCCCTAGATAGAGGATTTGGCTGGCTGCTCGCCCTTAATACCCAAATCGTAGTGGACATTAATCCGATAACGCTTTGTCCTCAAGCCTCGTTTTCTTGAGGACAAGAAACTGTTTCAAGGAAAGTATCGGCCGTCAACGCCAGGGCGGCGTCGAAGGTTGCAAGGTCGGCGGAAATGCCCAGCGATTGCAGGCTGGTAACGCCGTACTCGGACAGGCCGCAGGGTACGATGCCACCGAAGTGAGACAGGTCCGGATCGACGTTCACCGAGAAGCCGTGGAGCGTCACCCAGCGTTTTACCCGTACCCCGATCGCACCGATCTTGGCTTCCCGGCCCCGATCGAGCGTCCAGATGCCGACCCGGCCATCGACCGCGAACGCCTCGACGCCGAGCTCGCCAAGCGCCGCGATCACCCAGGATTCGAGCGCGTGGACGTAACAGCGGACATCCCGTCCGCGCTTGGTCAGGTCGAGCACGACATAGCCGATCCGCTGGCCCGGCCCATGATAGGTGTATTTGCCGCCGCGTCCCGTCGGGATCACCGGGAAGCGCGCGTCGATCAGGTCGCCCGGATCCGCGCTGGTGCCCGCGGTGTAGACTGGCGGATGTTCGAGCATCCACAACAGCTCGCGCGCCTCGCCCGCGCCGACCGCGAGCGCGCGCGCCTCCATCTCCGCCAGCGCATCGGCATATGGGGTGAGGCCGGCGCTGGTCCGCCATTCGATATCGGAGGGGAGGGGTTCGTCACCGATCCCAATTGCGCACCGACGCTCGCACTTGCAACTCCGACGTGCGTTTCAACCATGTGGTCAAGCGCAAGGGCTTGGGCTAACCCGCGCGATACAGGAACCGGGGGAGCGTGACGCATGGTGAAGATGGGAACGGTCTGGGATCGCACGATCGAGGTGCTCAACGGGCGTACCGGCATGATCGCGCCGATCGCGGTGCTCGGCATTCTGCTGCCCAGCGTGATCCGTGACGGCTATGTCGCGTTCTCGACACCGGGGACGATGAGCTTCGCCTTGATCGGCAGCGGTCTGGCGATCGGTACGCTGGTCGCGATGCTATGGGCGCAGCTCGCGATCGTCGCGATTGCCAGCGATCCCGGCACCGATGCTGCGGCCGCGCGCCGCCAGGCCGGTGCGCGCGTACTGCCGGCGCTCGGCATCACCGCGCTGATCACGCTGGTCGCCGCGCTGCTCGCCGTGCCGCCGGTAATCGTTCTGGTTCAGTCGGGCTTCGATTTCTCCGCCGCTGCCAATGGATCGAGCGTACAGATGACCCCGCCGACCGCCGGCGCCGCTGGGTTCACCGCGCTGTACGGCATCGCCTATCTCCTGCTGGCGATCTGGATTGGCGCGCGACTGGTGCTGCTCAACCCGGTCATCCTGAACGAGCGCCGCGGGATCGGTGCGATCCGTCGCTCGGTCCAGCTGACCAAGGGGCTGACGTGGCGGATCATCGGCGTGTTGATCCTGTTCGCGATCGTCATGCTCGTCTCGACCTGGGCCGCACAGTCCGTGACCGGGATCATCTTCCGGCTCGCGCTCGGCGCCGACGGGATCGCCACCGCGACCTTCCTGTCGGGGATCGCCGCGACGATCGTCACCACCGCCTTCACCGCGCTCGCCGCCGTCTTCACCGCGCAGCTCTATGTCGCCGTCAGAGAGAAATCCGTCACCCCATGAAGCTCGATTTCGCGACCGTCCTCACCGATGCCTGGAGCCTGTTCAAGCGCGACCGCGACCTGTTGCTACGGATCGCCGCGCCGTTCCTGTTCCTGCCTGCCTTCGCGCTGGCGCTGGTCGTGCCCGATCCGCCGATGCCCAACGCGGCGGCGGGCGATAACGAGGCGCAGGCGATGGTCTGGGCCGATGCGGTGCAGACATGGGCGGCGGCACATGGCGGCTGGTACCTGCTCGCTTACGTCATGAGCTTCTTCGGTACGTCGCTATTCTACGCGCTGTATCTCGACCGCGATCAGCTCGACCTGCGGCAGGCGCTGACGCGCTGCCTACGGATATTCCCGCGCTTCCTGCTGGCGATGGTGATCGTGTCGCTGCCGGCGGGGGCGGGGCTGTTGCTGTACGCGATCCCCGGCCTCTACATCCTCGGCCGGACGATGCTGACGGGCCCGGCGCTGTTCGCCGAAGCCCCGCTCGGTGCGCTCAGCGCGATCCGCCGCAGTTTCACGCTCAGCCGCGGTTCGGGGTTGCCGCTAATGGGATTGGCGGCGTTCAGCTATATCAGCGGCTGGCTCGCCGGCGCGCCGTTCATGATGCTCGACCGTGCCCTGCGCGAAGCGGGCGAACCCAACCCGGTCGCTCTGGCGATCGTCGATGCGGGTGCCGCGGTGGCCGCAATGGCGGCGGGCATCGCCATGGCCCTGATCGCTATATCGGCATACCGCCGCCTGGCGCGGTAAGGGCGCACCAACGGAAGAAAAGCACCACCCCGGCGGAGGCCGGGGCCCAGTTGGAAAGGTCGCAGTGATCGGGCGCACCGCTCAGTTAGCAACGTCCCCCAACTGGACCCCGGCCTCCGCCGGGGAGGTGGCTGAGGCCTACCCCCGCTTCGCCAAATACGGAATTTGCGGCGCCGTCTCCGGCGGCAGCAATCCAGAAGCCCGAGGATCGGGAAACGTCTCGATCGTCCGCTTCATCGCCACGAATCCCTGCGCCCGATAAAACCCCAGCGCGCTAGGATGATCGAGCGTGCAGGTATGCAGCCAGACCCGCTCCACCCCTTCGCCCAAGCCCGCGCGCAAGCCTCGGCCATCAGCCACCGCCCATGGCCTTGCCCAGCCAATTCGGGAATCAGCCCGAAATACGAAATCTCGCATGCACCCGTTGCGCGAAAATCGAGTTCGAGCATTCCGACCTCGATCCCCGCCGGATCGAGCACCGCATACACCGCGATCCCCGGATCATGGACGATCGCCGCCAGTGCCTCGTCCGCCATCACCAGCCGCGAGAACCACAGCCACGGGCTCCCCACTCGCCGGAACAGCGCGCGGTATTTTTCCAGCGCCGGCCGCTCCCACCGCACCAGCCGCAACCGCGACCCCGGGCTCGGTCGCAGCGGCGGCCGCTTGCGCATCTCCAGCGTCGTGACGATCGTCGCGAGGACGTCGTCGGCAACCGGGATCAGCGCCATATCAAGACCAGGTCGCGCGGGGCGGCAGGCTCATCAGGATCGCGTCGATGTTGCCGCCCGTCTTCAGCCCGAACAAAGTCCCACGGTCATAGACGAGGTTGAACTCGGCATAGCGCCCGCGCCATTCCAGCATCCGTGCCTCGTCGGCCGCAGTGAACGGCGTATCCATCCGCCGCCGCACGATCCGCGGATACGCATCCAGAAACGCCTCGCCGACATCGCGCGTGAACGCGAAGTTGGTCTCGAAATCGCCATCGAGATGATCGAAGAAAATCCCACCGACACCACGTCCGACCTTCCGGTGCGGGATGTAGAAATAGGTCTCCGCCCATTCCTTGAACCGGGGGTAGTGCGCCGGATCATGCGCGTCGCACGCCGCCTTCATCGTCGCGTGGAAGTCCGCCGTGTCCTCCTTGATAGGCAAGGGTGGGTTGAGATCGCCGCCGCCGCCGAACCAACGCTTGGTGGTGTTGAGGAAGCGACAGTTCATGTGCACCGCGGGGACGTGCGGGTTGGTCATGTGCGCGACCAGGCTGATCCCGGTCGCGAAGAACCGCGGGTCCTCGACCGCACCGTGGATCGACTTGGCGAACTCGCCTTCGAACGTGCCGCCGACGGTCGAGACGTTGACGCCAACCTTCTCGAACACGCTGCCCTTCATCACGCCCATCACGCCACCGCCGCCCGGCTCGCCCGAGGGATCGGTCCGGTTCCACGGGGTGTACTCGAAGCTGGCGTCGGAGCCCGCCTCGCGCTCAATCGTCTCGAACTCCGCGCAGATGCGATCGCGCAGGGATTCGAACCAGGTTCGGGCGGCGGCTTGCTGGGGGTCGAGTTCGATCATGCGGGCGTCTCTACCAAATCCTCCCCGGAACGGGGAGGGGGACCGTTCGGCTACTTGGCCGAAGGGTGGAGGGGACTTCCACGAGCGTTACAGTTGTCGGACGGAAGCGGGGCGTTTGCGGTGAGCCCCCTCCACCATGCTTCGCACGGTCCCCGTCCCCGTGCCGGGGAGGATTAGCTCGGCCAGCCGCCCGTCTGCCGCAACGCCTCCGCCGCGACGATCCCGGTCGCCACGGAAATATTCATCGACCGCAACCCAGGCCGCATCGGGATCAGCACGCGCACATCGGCCCGAGCATGCACCTCCTCCGGCACGCCGGCCCCCTCGCTCCCCATCAACAACACGTCATCCTCGCAAAACTCGGCCACATCCAGCCGCACCGCGCCCTTCGTCGTCAGCAGCACGATCCGCCCGCTGACTTGCGCCAGGAACGTGTCCCAATCGACATGCCGCACCACGTCGACCACGCCGACATAATCCATCCCCGAGCGCGCGACGGCCTTGTCGCTCCAGGTGAATCCCATCGGTTCGATCAGGTCGACGCCGATTCCCATGCACGCGGCGGTGCGCAGAATGGCGCCGACATTTCCGGCGATGTCGGGCTGATAGAGGGCAATTCGCATACCGGATCCCCTAGCGCGCCGAGCGCCGCACGGTAACCCAAAGCAAAATGCAGTTGGCAAACCGTCGCCCCGCCGTCTATCAAAGCGCAGCCTCCGTGGGGACGGTCGGATGGATTGGGGATATGGTTTCGCGAAACCGAAAGCCTAGTCCGTCACGAAAAAAATAACGTGCAAGGGCGAGATGAATGGCGACAGTCGACGACATGGTTCCTCCCGGCGAATCGCCAGAGCCGTTTCACGAAGAGGCCCATGACCCTCGCCGCCGTGATTTCATCAATATCGCAGCCGTTTCCTTCGCCGGCGTCGGCGCGGTCGCGATCGTCCTGCCGCTGATCAATCAGATGAACCCGAGCGCCGACGTGCTCGCGCAGTCGACCACCGAGATCGACCTGTCGAAGATCCTCCCCGGCCAGGCGATCAAGACGTCGTTCCGCAAACAGCCTTTGTTCGTCCGCAACCTGACGCCAAAGGAAATTTCGGAAGCCGACGCGGTCGATATCTCGACGCTGCGCGATCCGCAGACGCTCGAGCAGCGCACCAAGGCGGGTAAGAAGAACTGGCTGATCACGCTGGGCGTCTGCACGCATCTCGGCTGCGTCCCGCTCGGCGCCGGCGAGGGCGAGAACAAAGGGCCGTTCGGCGGCTATTTCTGTCCGTGCCACGGCTCGGCCTACGACACCGCCGCACGCATCCGCAAAGGCCCCGCTCCGTCGAACCTCCACGTTCCGGACTATGCCTTCAACTCCGACACCGTCGTCACGGTAGGCTGAGGAACGACCATGAGCTTTCCCTGGGCCAAGCAATACGAACCGAAGCTGCCGCTGACGCGGTGGCTGGATGAGCGGCTTCCCGTTCCCCGGCTCGTCTACAATTCACTCGGCGGCGGCTATCCCGTCCCGCGCAACCTCAATTATTTCTGGAACTTCGGCGTGCTCGCCGGTGCCGCACTGGCAATCCAGATCGTCACCGGCATCGTCCTGGCGATGCATTACGCCGCCAACGGCGCGGTCGCGTTCGACTCGGTCGAGAGCATCATGCGCGACGTCAACGCGGGCTGGTTCCTGCGTTACGCGCACGCGAACGGCGCCTCGATGTTCTTTATCGTCGTCTATACGCACATCTTCCGCGGGCTGTATTACGGCTCGTACAAGGCACCGCGCGAGATGGTGTGGCTGCTCGGCGTCGTCATCTTCCTGCTGATGATGGCGACCGCGTTCATGGGCTACGTGCTTCCCTGGGGCCAGATGAGCTTCTGGGGGGCGCAGGTCATCACCGGGTTCTTCTCCGCGATCCCGCTGGTCGGCGACACCATCCGGATCTGGCTGCTCGGCGGATTCGCGCCCGACAACGCCGCGCTCAACCGCTTCTTCTCGCTGCATTATCTGCTGCCGTTCGTGATCGCGGGTGTCATCATCCTGCACATCTGGGCGCTGCACATCCCGGGGTCGAACAACCCGACCGGCGTCGACGTGAAGGGCGAGCAGGACACCGTCCCGTTCCATCCGTACTACACCGCCAAGGACGGCTTCGGGCTCGGCATCTTCATGCTGATCTTCGCCAGCCTGCTGTTCTTCTTCCCGAACTATCTTGGCCACCCGGACAACTACATCCCGGCGAACCCGCTTTCGACGCCCGCGCACATCGTGCCCGAATGGTATTTCTGGCCGTTCTACGCGATCCTGCGCGCCTTCACCGCGGACTTTATCCTGCCGGCCAAGCTCTGGGGCGTGCTGGCGATGTTCGGCTCGATTCTGCTGCTGTTCTTCCTGCCCTGGCTCGACAGCTCGCCGGTCCGCTCGATGAACTATCGTCCCAAGGCGCGGATCGCGTTCTGGGTGCTGGTCGCGGACATCTTCGTACTCGGCTATTGCGGTGGCGCGCCGGCGAACGCGTTCTACGTGATCCTCAGCCAGATCTGCGCGGCCTATTATTTCGCGCATTTCCTGATCATCCTGCCGATCATTTCGCGCTCCGAGCGTCCGCGGCCGCTGCCCAACTCGATCACCGAGGCCGTGCTGAGCAAGCACGGCGGCACCAGCCCGGCCAAAACCGCGCTCGCGCACTGATACGAACTAGAGGACACACACATGGTTCGTCTCATCGCCTCCATCGTCGGCGCGGCCTTCGTGCTGGTGCTCGGCATCGCGCTCTTCGGCAGCGTGGCGGGAGTCATCACCGACCCCGTCGCGCCGACCGCGGAAAGCGTCGCACACAAGCACCCCAAGGAACTCGAGCTCGCCTCCAACGGCGTGTTCGGCAAGTTCGACCGTCGCCAGCTCCAGCGCGGGTTCCAGGTCTACAAGGAAGTCTGCTCGGCCTGCCACTCGCTGCGGCTGGTGTCGTTCCGCGACCTGACCAAGATCGGCTATACCGACCCCGAGGTTAAGGCGATCGCCAACCAGTGGGTCATCGAGCAGCCCTCGATCAACCCGGAGACGGGCGAGCCCGCGACCCGCAAGAACATCCCGTCGGATCGTTTCCCGTCGCCGTTCGCCAACGAGATCGCCGCGCGCGCCGCGAACAACAACGCGCTGCCGCCTGATCTTTCGCTGATCACCAAGGCGCGCGAGGACGGCACTGCGTATGTCCACTCGCTGCTGACCGGCTACACGACGCAGCCGGCCGCGTTGCTGAAGGAATTCCCGGACATCAAAACGCCGGCGGGTCTGCACTACAACCCGTATTTCGCGAACCTCAACATCGCGATGCCGCCGCCGCTGACGTCGGATGGCCAGGTGACCTACGCCGACGGCACCAAGCCGACGATGGAGCAGATGTCGACCGACGTCTCCGCGTTCCTGACCTGGACCGCAGAGCCCAACCTCGAGGCACGCCATGCCGCCGGGTTCGCGTCGATCATCTTCATCCTGATCTTCTGCGGCCTAGCCTGGGGCGCGTACCAAAACGTCTGGCGCGACGTTAAGCATTGATGACGGCCCGGCTCCCGCGGTAAGGGCGCACGGATAAAGGGAGCGGCGGACGGGCAGGGTGCCTTGTCCGCCGCTTTCGTTTTGGCCGTAGCGCAGCGTCGCGCACCGGCGCATCCGCCGCCATCGTGCGGAGAGAAGGGAGCTTCCATGCTCGATACCGAAGAGCGCAACGCCGACCTCAAGGCGCTGATCCGCACCATCCCGGATTTCCCCAAGCCCGGCATCCAGTTCCGCGACATCACGACGCTGCTGCTCGACCCCCACGGCTGGGCGACTGCGATCGAGCGGATGGTCGAAGCAGTCTCTGGCCCCGTCGACTTGGTCGCCGGCATCGAAGCGCGCGGTTTCCTGTTTGCCGCCGCGCTCGCCGCACCGCTCAAGGCCGGCGTCCTGCTGATCCGCAAGGACGGCAAGCTCCCCGGCGCGACCATCGCCGAGGACTACGCACTCGAATACGGCACCGACCGCATCGCGATCCACGCCGACGCCTTCGCGCCCGGCGCGCGCGTCCTGCTGGTCGACGACCTGATCGCCACCGGCGGCACCGCCCGCGCCGCGGTCCGCCTGCTCCACAAGGCCGGCGCGGTGGTTACGCAGGCACAGTTCCTGGTCGACTTGCCGGACCTCGGCGGAGCAGACGCGCTCCGCACCGACGGCATCGAAGCAACCGCCCTGATTCACTTCCCCGGCCACTGACGCGCGCTTGCCTGCGCACGCTACCTGATGCAGGTCACCTGATAGTGGTCACTCGTTCCCTAATACGGCACCACCCCGGCGTAGGCCGGGGCCCAATTGGGAAACATTGCTGACGAATGACCGCGCGCCGTTACCTCTTTCATCGCAATTGGACCCCGGCCTTCGCCGAGGGGGTAGTGAGGTAGCGGTTTGCTTCATGACTTGATCGCCGCGTGCGTGAGGGAACGGTAAGGGGACAACGTCCTGGTCCGCACAGGCTCACCCCCACCAGCCAACAAACCCCGTCAGACCCCATTCATGGAACCTGCGACATAACGACTCCGTTGTACGACGAATAGCGGCGCGTTGTGTCCGCTCTCCACGTACGGGAGACTCCCCATGTTTATGAAGCGCTTCGGCATTATCGGCCTAGCCTTGGGCCTCGGATTAGGCGTCGCGGGCTGCACCGATGGCTACGGCTATGGTGGCGCCGGCGTCGGCTATGCCAGCGATCCCTATTACGGCGGCGGCTACGGCGACGGTTATTATGGCGCAGGCTATGGCGGTTATGGCGGCGGTTACGGCGGCGGCTATGACGGGTTCGCCGGCTATGGCGGCCTGAACTCCTATTACGGTTGGGCCGGCGATTATTATTATCCCGGCTCGGGGGTCTACGTCTACGATCGCTACCGCCGCCCGCACCGCTGGAACGGCAACCAGCAGCGCTACTGGCAGGGTCGCCAGCAGTATCGCGGCAACCGCAACGACGGTGGTCGCGGCAATTGGGGCGGCTTTGGCAACCGAGGCGATGGCGGCCGGAACGGCGGCTGGCGCGGCAACCGTCCGGGCTATCAGAATAATCCCGGCACGCCCGCTCAGGGCCAGTTCGGCAACGGCCGTCCCGGCCGCGACGACGATCGCGGCCGTGGTCCCGGTCGCGGCCAGTTCGGTCAACCCGGCCAGCCCGCGCAGCCCGGTCAGGTCGCCAACCCGCAGCAGCCCCAAGCCCAAGGCAACTTCCGCGGCAATCGTGGCGACGGCGCATTCCGAGGCAATCGCGGCGGCGGCGGCCAGCGCTTCGGCGGTGGACGGCCAGGCGGCGGTCGTCAGGGCGGCGGCAACCGCGGCGGCGGTCGCCCGGCGCAATAATTAGACAAGGTCGGTTCACGCAAAGGCGCGAAGGCGCGAAGAGAAGACTTCGATTTCGCGCAGAGGCGCGGAGAGTAGTTTAATACGAGAGGGCGAGCCTTCGCGTCGGCAGCGAAGCTAAATCAAAGCTCTGCCATCAAATCTCTCTCTCTCTCTCTCTCTCTCTTTCTCTGCGCCTCCGCGCCTCTGCGCGAACAAACCTTCTCTTCGCGCCTTCGCGCCTTCGCGTGAACTATCACTGCATCGGGAAGGCAGTGAGCCCCTAAGCAGGGCAACGGCTCGGCGATCAGCCGGCGTTGGCACCTGTGGGGCGGGTCGCCACCAGCCCATTAGAAACAAACGTCATCACCATCACGTCGTCCTGGTTGAACACCCGCATCCGGCTCTTGAAGATCCCCATCTCCGGCCGACTGGCCGACACGCGCTTCTCCAGGATCTCGGTCACGCAGCGCAGCGTGTCCCCCGGATACACCGGCTTGATCCACTTCAACTCGTCGATCCCCGGCGACCCGAGCCCGGCCTGCTGGTTCTCCTTCAGGTTCGCGACCACCATAGACATCACCATCGCGCACGTATGCCAGCCGCTCGCCGACAACCGCCCGAAATGCGTCTGCGCGGCCGCCTCGTCGGACAGGTGAAACGGCTGCGGATCGTATTTCGCGGCGAAGTCCATCACCTCCTCGCGCGTGACCGCGTAGGAACCGAACGACGCAGTCCGACCGACCTCGATATCCTCGAAATACTGCACAACCTCTCCTCTTATCGTTGCAGCACCTTCTGGAAGGGTGCGTCGGTGCCGTCCAGCCCCGCTTCGGCCGGCAACCCGATCAGATCACGCAGCAAAGGCTCGATCGCGACATTGTCGAAGCTCGCAATCGTCTTGCCGCGCGCAAACGCCGGCCCGTTGGCGATGAACAGCGCCTGCATCTCCGGCGCCATGTTGTCATACCCATGCATCCCGCCGACCGAAGCCTTGGTCGGCGCACTCGAATCCACCCGCCAGCCGACATCAGCGAGACACAGATAACTCGGCACCCTTGGATTGCGCCCGTAATGAAATCGCGCCGGGATCTCCCCTTCCGCCAGCATTGCAGGTGATCGTGGGGCTTCAACAACCGCGCCTCCAGCGCCGCCTCATGCCCCGGCACCGCGAACAAAGTCGCGTACGGCCCCGTCTCGACGGTGCGATAATCCGCCTTGTCCGCAATCGCGTCGAGCGCCACGACTCGCGTGCTGCTCGTCGCCGCCATGCCGTGGTCCGCGACGATCACCAGGTTCGCCAGCTGCCCCAGCGCGGCAAGCCCGTCGACCAGCGCGCCGATGCTCGCATCGACATCGGCCACCGCCTGCGTCACGCCTGCGCTGTCCGGCCCACCCGCATGACCCGCGCTGTCGACGGTATCGAAATACAATGTCACCAGCTTTGGCCGGATCGCCGCTGGCCGCCGCATCCAGTCGAGCACCGCGTTGACGCGCTGCGTCCCTGAAACCTGCTGGTTGAACTGCTGCCAGTCCTCCGGCCGCGTCCCCCCTCGATCGCCCCGTGGCTGTCGGGCTTCACCTTGCCACCGATGGCAACATTCGCGCCCGGCCAGAACATCGTCGCGGTCCGGATCCCCGCCTTCTCCGCATCGACCCAGATCGGCGAGCTCTCGCTCCACCAGAACGGATCGTCCGTCGCCATCGTGAAGCTCTCCCCGGCCGCGCCGGATCCTCCATCCTGTTGCCGACGATCCCGCTGCGATCGGGCCGCAGCCCCGTCACGAGCGTCCAGTGATTGGGAAAGGTGACGCTCGGAAACGACGGCCGCATGCTCGCGAATACCCCGCCCGCGCGCAGCCGGTTGAGGTTCGGCGTCACGCCGCGATCGAGATAATCCGGTCGAAACCCGTCGATCGACACCAGTATGGTAACCGGCGCCCGAGTCTGGCCCGGCATCGCAGCCACCGCCGTCGATACGGGCGCCGGCGCAGTGATGGGCGCGAGGGCAGGGGGCGTATACGGATAAGCACACCCTGCGAGTGCAAGCGCACAACCACTCAACATAATTTTCATTGGTGTTCGTCCTGAGCAAGTCCCGGCGTCGCGGCCTCTACCCGGCAAGCTCGACGAACGAAAGCGCCGTCAGGCGGTACGCGCGCCGAGCATGTCTGGCCTGCAGGCGATCACGTGTCGTAACAGCTGATCACGGTGCTGCGCATGTCGACTTCCGCGCGTTCACCCGGCAGCACCTCGGTTGAAATCTTGCCCTTCTTGGTACCGACGTTCAACCGCGCCGGCCCTTCGATCTTGCACGTCATGCCCTTTGCGGTGATGCCGCAAGCATTCTCCAGACGCTTGCTCTCGGACACCGAGTCTTCGTCGATCGGATGCAGCGAGAACGACGCGGCGAACGTCCCACCAAACAAGGCCGGACCCAGACCGCTCGCAAGGTTGACCTTCCAGCCGCCAGCCCGCGTCTTCCCACCACTTTTAGCGTTCGGCTTCATGCCGAGTTGCGGTGCCAGGCGCTGGCAAAAGCTCGGCACCGCGGGCTGTTGAAAGGGCGTCACCGCAGACGCCGTCGTCGACAGGGCAACGAGCATTCCCAACAGATGCATGACAGCCAACGCAATTCCCCCGATATGTCGGAGGCTACGCTAGCCATCAAATCTTACATTGAAAATGCGCGATTGCCCGGTTCCGCATCTCAGCGGCCGTCCGGTTTCAGCTATGCAGGAAGTGCATCACGTCGCCGTCATGGACGACGTACGCCTTGCCTTCCGCGCGCAGCTTGCCCGCCTCGCGCGCCTTCGATTCGCCACCCAGCGCGATGAAGTCGTCGAACGCGATCGTTTCGGCGCGGATGAAGCCCTTTTCGAAATCGCCGTGGATCTCGCCCGCCGCCTGCGGTGCGGTCGCGCCCTCGTGGACGGTCCAGGCACGCGCCTCCTTCGGGCCGACCGTGAAGAACGTCAGCAGGTGCAGTAGCTTGTACCCGGCGGTGATGACGCGCGCGAGGCCGGTCTCTTCCAGACCCAGTTCGCCGAGAAACTCGCCGCGATCCTCGGCTGGCATCGTCGCGATTTCCGCTTCGATCGCCGCCGACACCACGACCGCCTCGGCGCCCTCGGCCTTCGCCTTTTCGAATACCCGCGCCGACAGCGCATTGCCGTTCGCCGCATCGCCCTCATCGACGTTGCACACGTACAGGACAGGCTTGGCGGTCAGCAACTGCGCCTGCGCGAACACGCGCGCCTCGTCCTCGTCCTTCGGCACGGTCAGCCGCGCGGGCTTGCCCTCGCGGAGCAATTCCAGCGCTTGGCCCAGCACGGCGGCGCCAATCTTGGCTTCCTTGTCGCCCTGCATGCCCTTCTTGGCGAGGTTCGGCACGCGCTTCTCGAGGCTTTCGAGGTCGCTCAGCATCAGCTCGGTGTCGACCGTCTCGGCGTCGGCGATCGGATCGACCTTGTTGTCGACATGCGTCACGTCGCCGTCCTCGAAGCAGCGCAGCACATGGACGATCGCGTCGACCTCGCGGATGTTGCCGAGGAACTGATTGCCGAGCCCTTCGCCCTTCGACGCGCCGCGCACGAGGCCGGCGATGTCGACGAAGCCCAATTGCGTCTCGATGATCTTCTGCGATCCGGCGATCTTGGCGAGCGCGTCGAGCCGCTTGTCGGGCACGCCGACGTTACCGACGTTCGGCTCGATCGTGCAGAACGGATAGTTCGCCGCCTGCGCCGCGGCCGTCTCGGTCAGCGCGTTGAAGAGAGTGGACTTGCCGACGTTCGGCAGCCCCACGATGCCGCAGCGAAAACCCATGATATGCCCTTGGTATAAGAATGTGGTGGCGCTTTAGGGCAGGGCGCGAAGGAAGGCCAGCAAGGACGCCTCGTCCTTAATCCTCCCCCGCCAGGGGGAGGTGGCAGGCACTTGCCTGACGGAGGGGGAGGCTGGTGCAACCGCTGTTCCGTGTTCCTCCCCTCCGTCGCTTCGCGCCACCTCCCCCTGGCGGGGGAGGATCGGCAGGAGCGGGCCTGATCGAACCACTCGATTGCCGCAACGCAGCAAAATTATCATGCCGCTCGGTAGAGATGTCGCCGGTCGATGGTTATCATCGGTCTCTCCCCCAGAAATCCCCAGGAATTTCATGACCACGACCGCCAACGGCTACGCCGCGCAATCCCCCGAAACGCCGCTCGCCCCGTTCAGCTTCGAGCGCCGCGCGCCCGGCAAGACCGACGTCGCGATCGACATCGCGTTCTGCGGCGTCTGCCATTCCGACCTCCACACCGCCAAGGGCGAGTGGGAAGGCACTCTCTACCCCTGCGTCCCGGGCCACGAGATCGTCGGCCACGTCACCGCGGTCGGCAGCGACGTCACCAAGTTCAAGGTCGGCGACGTCGTCGGCGTCGGCTGCATGGTCGACAGCTGCGGCGAGTGCCCGTCGTGCAAGGACGGCGAGGAGCAATATTGCGAGACCACCGGCTTCGTCGGCACGTATAACGGCCCCGATCCCGTGCTCGGCGGCCACACCTTCGGCGGCTATTCGGACAAGATCGTCGTCGACGAGGGCTTCGTGCTGAAGGTCTCGCATCCCGAAGCCGACCTCGCCGCAGTCGCGCCGCTGCTGTGCGCCGGCATCACCACCTACTCGCCGTTGAAGCACTGGAAGGTCGGCCCCGGCCAGAAGGTCGGCATCGTCGGTCTCGGCGGGCTTGGCCACATGGGCGTCAAGATCGCCAATGCGATGGGTGCCGAGGTCTATGTCTTCTCGACCTCGCCGAACAAGCGCGACGACGCCAAGCGTCTCGGCGCGAAGGACCTGATCGTGTCGAAGGACGAGGCCGCGATGGCCGAGCACGCCAACAGCTTCGACTTCATCCTGAACACCGTCGCGGCGAGCCACAACCTCGACACGTTCACCGCGCTGCTCAAGCGCGACGGCACGATGACGCTGGTCGGCGTCCCCGAGCACGCGCATCCGTCGCCCTCGGTCGGCAACCTGATCTTCAAGCGCCGCGCGATCGCCGGCTCGCTGATCGGCGGCATCGCCGAGACGCAGGAGATGCTCGATTTTTGCAACGAGCACGGCTTGGTATCGGACATTGAGATGATCCGCATGGACGAGATCGAACCCTCGTATCAGCGCATGGTGAAGAGCGACGTGAAGTACCGCTTCGTCATCGACATGGCCTCGATGAAAGCGCCGTAACCGGGAAGGGGCGGCGCTCAACGAGCGCCGCCCCAAACTCCCTCCCCTTCAGGGGAGGGGGTAAGAAGGACTAATACCACCACCCCGGCGAAGGCCGGGGCCCAGGTGGGAAGGCCAGTGTGATGAAGGGCAGCCCTTCGTTAGCAACGTTGCCCAACTGGGCCCCGGCCTTCGCCGAGGTGGCGACCATCACCACGCCGGACTGCGCCCCAATCACCACCGATAGTTGAAACTAATACTGATCCGCTCACCCTTGGCAGCATTCGGCACGACCTCATGCCGCAACCAGCTCTCCCAAAGAAACACACTCCCCGGCTTAGGCTCCGCATAAACAAACGTCCGCAGATCCTCCGCAGCATCCTCCAGCCGGGTCGGCGCCGCCATCATCATCGGCAACCGCGGATCCTCTAGCTTTAGCGCCCCAGCCCCTTCCGGAATTGCCACATACATCGTCCCCGACACGACGCTATGCGGATGGATATGCCCCGAATGCGCGCCCCCAGGCTTCAGGACGTTCACCCAAAGGCTATCCAGCTTCAACTTCCGCCCGCCAAGATCGAACGCGCAATCCTTCGCGAACTGCGCGACATGCTTGTTCAGCAGCCGCACCAGATCCCCGAACCGCGGATCGCGCAACGGCAGGTCGTTCAGCGACGCATACGACGTGTACCCACGATACCCATGCGCCTTCGACCACGCGACCCCGGCGCGATCTGCCTTCGCCAGTTCGAGCGCGGCGTCCTCCAGTTCCTCGACCAGATCGTCGTCGCCGAGATCGGCCTCATAGAACCGCGTGGCAAACAGGGAGCGGGTAGTCATGGCTGCATCCTCAACGCGACATCGTTCATGAAGCGGACGTCGTCGCCTTCCGCCAGCCACTTGGCCTCCGCCGCGACCGCGCCGAGCATGTCGCTCAACGGCTCGATCTCGGCCTTCGCATAATTGCCGAGCACATAACCGGTGACGCGATCCTTGTGCCCGGGATGCCCGATTCCCAGCCGCACGCGGCGAAACTCGGGCCCCAGATGCTGGTCGGTCGAGCGCAGCCCGTTATGCCCCGCGGTCCCGCCGCCGGTCTTCACCTTCACGCGAAACGGCGCGATATCGAGTTCGTCGTGGAACACCGTCAGCGCCTCGACGCCGAGCTTGTAGAAGCGCAACGCCTCGCTGATCGCGCGGCCGCTCTCGTTCATGAAGGTGGCCGGCTTCAGCAGCAGGATCTTTGTCGAGCCGATCCGCCCCTCCTGCGTCCAGCCCTGAAACTGCTTCTTGACCGCGCCGAAGCCGTGCACCTCGGCGATCGCGTCGGCGACCATGAACCCTACATTGTGCCGGTGCATCGCATATTGCGCCCCCGGATTGCCGAGTCCCGCCCAGATCTGCACGTGTGATTCTCCAAAACGAAACGGCCGAGCGCTCGACCACATAAGCTGCTCTCCCGCGAAGGCGGGAGCCCAGGGTAACGGGCGGCGGCGCTCTTGGCTCCTGGACCCCCGCGTTCGCGAGGGAACAGTAAGGGGCAGCCCTATAAAACGAAACGGGCGGGAAAGCCCTAGCTTTCCCGCCCGCCAGATCATCCGAAGACGAAGAAGATTAGTCCTTCTTCTGCGGCGTGATCTTGTCGTCGTCGTTGTCATCGTCGTTAGGCTCGACCGGGGTCTCTTCCTCGGCAGCAGCCTCGGCAGCCTGAGCTTCGGCGACTTCGGCCTCGAGCTCTTCGTCCTCGACGGTCGGCACGGTCGGCGGCACGATCGTGGCGATCGCGAAGTCGCGGTCGTCGATCGCGGGCGTCGCGCCCTTGGGCAGCTTCACGTCGCTGATGTGGATCGAATCACCGATCTCCATCCCGCTAAGCGAAATCGTGATCTCGCTCGGGATATCCGAAGCGTCGACGACCAGCTCGATCTCGTGGCGCGTGATGTTGAGGACGCCCTTGCCCTTCTTGATGCCCGGTGCGTCGTCCTCGTCGGTGAACGCGATCGGCACCGCGACGGTGACGGTCGAATGCTCGCCGATGCGCAGGAAATCGACGTGGATCGGGCGATCCGAAACCGGGTGGAACGACACGTCCTTCGGCAGCGTGCGCACGCCGTTGACCATCACCACGGAATTCATGAAGTGGCCGGTCATCAGCGCCTTCATCAGCGCCTTTTCCTCGAGGTGAACCGAGGTTGGTTCCTGGTTCAGGCCGTAGATCACGGCAGGCACGCGGCCATCACGACGCAGCGCCCGGGAGGCTCCCTTGCCAACCCGGTCACGCGTCTCGGCTGCGAGCGTCAACTGGTCGCTCATCAATATTCTCCGAAACTCGTTTGTTGTCCTTCCCGCCCACGCCTCCAGGGATGACCATGGACCGGAAGCGCGGGCGCATAGCGGAAGTGGGGGCAAAAGCAATTCTGCGCCTTGGGAGTGCGTCCCCGCCAAATGCCGTCACCCCAGCGAAAGCTGGGGTATCCCCGTAACGAAGCGCGCTCCAGCCGCACGAGACCCCAGCTTTCGCTGGGGTGACGCAATGGTTGGGCGGGGCGTCGCGATTAACCCGGCAGATTAAAACCGGTAGTGGTCAATACTTCACCCGCTCGGCCTTCACGCCAAGCTTAGCCAATTGCGCCTGAACGCTATCCTTGCCCGCCAGATGCCCCGCACCAACCGCGATGAACACAGTCCCCGGCGTCCCGAGCCGAGTCTTCACCCACTCCGCCCAACGCGCGTTACGATCCACCAGCAACACCTTCGCCACCTCTGGCGAGTCCTTCAAACTATCGTTCATCTCCTTGGCAAGCGCCTCGGGATCACCCTTCGCCCATTCGTCGACCATCGTCGCCATCGTGCTTTCCAGCTTCGGCAACTCGTCGATCGTGCTCCCGAGAAACTGCAACTGCGCGGTCTGCGACAACCCGCCGAAATACCCGAGCTGCTGCTCCGCCGTCTCCAGCCCAATCACCGGCTTCCCCGCAGCCTTCGCCGCCGCCGTAATCACCTGCTCCGGCCCGTTCGCCGAATCATAGCCGAGCTTCGAAAGCGGCGCGATCGACAGGTTGGTCGCCGCCAGCCACGGCTTGAACCGATCGAACGCATTCGCCGGCAGCCCGAGATCGGTCACCGCCTTCGCATACGCCGCACGCTTGTCCGCGGGCAGTTGCTCGGTCAGCGTCGGCCCGTCCTTCGACACGCCGGTGGCCATCACCAGCGACTGCATCTTCGCGGGATCGGGCATCACCAGCTCCAGCACCACCTGGTTCGAGCGATCGAACGCGGTCTTCACCGCCTCGTCGAACCACGTCATGCCGGGCTTCAACACATGGATCGTCCCGAACAAATAGATCGTCGTGTCCTTGTCCTTCACCACCCAAAGCGCTGGATCGGCATCGTTCGCGGCTTGAACAGGCTTCGGCGCGACCTGCGCACAGGCGGGCAGGGCGAACGCCATCGCGATGGCGGACAGCGCGGATCGGAACGACGCGATCTTCGAAAACAGCTTCAAGGGAGGGCATCCTTACCGTGAGTTCGCCCCCATGTAGGACGCCCGACCGCAACGCACCACTTGCCTCCCGCACCCCCATCCGCCAAAGCCCGCGCGTGACCAAATCCGTGACAAAGCCTCTTAGCTTCCAGCGCATGATCCTCACGCTCCACGATTACTGGAGTGAACACGGATGCCTGATCCTGCAGCCCTACGACATGGAAATGGGCGCGGGTACCTTCCACACCGCCACGACGCTCCGCGCGCTCGGGCCGAAACCGTGGAACGCCGCGTTCGTCCAGCCCTGCCGCCGCCCGACCGACGGCCGCTACGGCGAAAACCCCAACCGGCTCCAGCATTACTACCAGTATCAGGTCATCCTGAAACCATCGCCTGCGAACCTCCAGGAACTCTACCTCGGCAGCTTGGCCGCGATCGGCATCGACATGCTGAAGCACGACATCCGCTTCGTTGAGGACGACTGGGAAAGCCCGACGCTCGGCGCCTGGGGTCTCGGCTGGGAGGTCTGGTGCGACGGCATGGAGGTGACGCAGTTCACCTATTTCCAGCAGATGGGCGGCTTCGACATGAAGCCCGTCGCCGGCGAACTCACCTACGGGTTGGAGCGCCTCGCGATGTACATCCAGGACAAGGACTCGGTCTACGACCTGGCGTTCAACGATGCCGGCGTGACCTACGGCGACGTGTTCCTGGAGAACGAGCAGGAGATGTCGAAGTGGAACTTCGAGATCGCCGACACGGACTCCCTGTTCGACCAGTTCCGCAAGCACGTTGCCGAATGCGAGAACTCGCTAGCCGCCAAGCTCCCGATCCCAGCCTACGAGCAGGCGATCAAAGCCAGCCACATCTTCAACCTGCTCCAGGCCCGCGGCGTAATCTCGGTCGCCGAACGCCAAGCCTATATGGGCCGCGTCCGAGACTTGGCGAAGGGCGCCTGCGCCGCCTGGATGGACAAGCACGGGTGGGCGGCGTGATGCTCGCTATCGCCATTCCTCCCCGGAACGGGGAGGGGGACCATGCGCAGCATGGTGGAGGGGCGTGCCACATACGCTCCGTTCGCGGCCCGCCCCCTCCACCGTCCTTTGGACGGTCCCCCTCCCCGTGCCGGGGAGGATTTGAGAGTCCCATGACCGATTTCCTTCTCGAACTCCGCTCCGAAGAAATTCCCGCCCGGATGCAGTCCAAGGCGCGTGAAGACCTCGCCAGGCTGTTCACCGCCGAGCTCGCCAAGGCCGGCATCGCCACCAGCGCCATCGTCACCTACGCGACCCCCCGCCGCCTGACGCTGATTGCGCGCGACCTGCCGCTCGAGACCGCCGCCGTCTCCGAGGAAACCAAGGGCCCCAAGACCTCCGCGCCCCCGCAGGCGCTCGAAGGCTTCCTCCGCAAGACCGGCCTCACCCGCGAGCAACTCATAGACCGCAACGGCACGCTGTTCGCGGTCACCGAAAAGCCCGGCCGCGCCACCGCCGCCGTTCTTGCCGACGCGATCCCCGCGATCGTCCGCGCCTTCCCGTGGCCGAAGTCGATGCGCTGGGGCGATGCCTCCGCCAGCACCGAATCGCTCCGCTGGGTCCGCCCGCTGCAAGGCATCGTCGCGTTGCTCGGCGAAGAGATCGTGCCGTTCGAGATCGCCGGCATCGCCAGCGGCGCCGCCACGCTCGGCCACCGCTTCCACCACCCGTACCAGATCACGATCGGCGGCGCGCACGACTATGTCGAGAAGCTGCGCGCCTGCCACGTCATCGTCGACCACGACGAACGCGCCACGCTGATCCGCGACCACGCCCGCGAAGCCGCCGCGCAGGCCGGCCTCGAACTCATCGAGGACGAGGGCCTCGTCGCGGAGAATGCAGGCCTGACGGAATGGCCGATTCCCCTGCTAGGCCAGTTCGACCCCGCGTTTCTCGACGTCCCGCCCGAGGTGATCCAGCTCACCGCGCGCGTGAACCAGAAATATTTCGTCTGCCGCAGCGCCGACGGAAAATTGGCGAACGCGTTCGTCTGTACCGCTAACATCGCCGCGCACGACGGCGGCGCGAAGATCGTCGAGGGTAACCGCAAGGTCCTCGCCGCGCGCTTGTCGGACGCGAAGTTCTTCTACGACACCGACCTCAAGGTCCCGCTCGAAGAGCAGGCCGAGAAGCTGTCGAAGATCGTCTTCCACGAAAAGCTCGGCACCGTAGCCGACAAGGTCGACCGCGTCGCGAAGCTCGCCCGCTGGCTGGTAGAAGAGGGTATAGTCACTTCTGCTTCTGCTCCCCTCCCGCTCGCGGGAGGGGTCGGGGAGGGCCTGACACAACCACCACCGCCGCGTTTGAGGCTAGCCCCTCCCCGACCCCTCCCGCAAGCGGGAAGGGAGCAGTGAGTTGGCAAACCTAGCAGACCGCGCAGCCCGCCTCGCAAAAGCAGACCTCGTCACCGGCATGGTCGGCGAGTTCCCCGAGCTGCAAGGCCTGATGGGCGGCTACTACGCCGCTGCGCAGGGCGAGCACCCGTCCGTCGCCACCGCCATCCGCGACCACTACAAGCCGGTCGGCCAAGGCGACGACGTCCCCACCGACCCGGTAACGGTCGCGGTAAGCTTGGCGGACAAGCTAGATACGATTGCACAATTCTTCTCGATTGATGCGGCACCTACGGGTTCGAAAGACCCGTTTGCACTTCGTCGGGCTGCACTTGGCGTAATTGCGATTATAAAGCTCAACGGGTTGCGTATGAGCCTCTTCTTCGCGATTTTCGAAGCGCTAGCGAAGTCTGGCATTGGCGTTGCTGTGTTGGAACAGCAAGGAAAACGCGCTGAGTTGCTGAACACCGTTTTTGACGAATTTGGTGCCGAGGTCGCCATTGGCGCATTGAAGGCTTGGATTGATACGATCCGCCCTGACGAATACAAAAAGCAGATCAGCGAAGCGGTCTGGGCTGATATGGAGCTGGCTATGCCAGTTGCGGCGAATGTCCGAGATTTCATGATGGATCGTCTGGAAGTAGCTGAACGCGATGTAGGAACTCGTCCCGACATAATTCGTGCAGCCCGCATCATGGACGGCACTGGCGCTAAGGAGGACGATCTCGTCCGCCTGCTCGCGCGCGTCCACGCGCTCCAGGCGTTCGTGACCACCGAGGACGGTGCGAACCTGCTCGCCGGTTACAAGCGCGCTGCCAATATCCTGAAGAAGGAAGTCCCTGCTGCTCCCTCTCTTCTGCGGGGAGAGGGTAGGGGTGAGGGGCTGCCAAGCAGTGCAGCGCCCGGAACTGCCCCTCACCCCGACCCTCTCCCCGCAGGGGAGAGGGGCAGGAAACGCTGTCCTACACCCCCGAACCCGCAGAGACCGCGCTGATGACCGCGCTCGACTCCGCCGAACCCCGCGCCACCGCCGCGATCGCGCGCGAGGATTTCGCCGCCGCGATGGCCGCGCTCGCCTCGCTCCGCGCGCCGATCGACGCGTTCTTTGATAGCGTTATCGTCAACGATTCCGATCCCGCCAAACGCTCCGCTCGCCTGACCCTACTTGAGCGAGTCCGCGCCGCAGTGCACAACGTCGCAGATTTTTCGAAGATCGAGGGCTGATTGAAAGCGGAAATGCAGACGGCTCCCAGCGTCTGCACTTCCTGTACTTCACTTTTGCCCCGCCCATAAAAACAAGCACTTAGAGGACCTGTGATGACCCAATATGTGTACCGCTTCGGCGGCGGTGTTTCGGATGGCGGCAAGGGCGACAAGAACCTGCTCGGCGGCAAGGGCGCGAACCTCGCCGAGATGGCGTCGATCGGCCTGCCGGTCCCGCCGGGCTTCACGATCTCGACCGATTTCTGCGCGGTCTATTACGACGAGGGCGGCCAGTTCCCGCAGAGCCTGCGCGACGAGGTCGCCACCGGCCTCGCCCACATCGAGGGCGTCACCGGCAAGAAATTCGGCGACCCCGCCGATCCACTGCTCGTTTCGGTCCGCTCGGGCGCCCGCGCCTCGATGCCGGGGATGATGGACACCGTCCTCAATCTCGGCCTCAACGACCAGACCGTCGAAGGCCTCGCCGCCAAGTCCGAGGACGCGCGCTTCGCCTGGGACAGCTATCGCCGCTTCATCCAGATGTACGCCGACGTCGTCCTCGAACTCGATCACGGCGCGTTCGAGGAAGCGCTGGAGATCGCCAAGGAAGACCAGGGCTTCACGCTCGACACCGAACTCTCCGCCGACGACCTGCGCAAACTCGTCGCCGAATATAAGGGCCTCGTCGAGAAGCTCTGGGGCAAGCCCTTCCCGCAGGACGTCCACGACCAGCTCTGGGGCGCGGTCGGCGCCGTCTTCGGCTCGTGGCAGTCGGAGCGGGCGAAAGTCTATCGCCGCCTCAACGACATCCCCGGCGGCTGGGGCACCGCGGTCAACATCCAGGCGATGGTGTTCGGCAACATGGGCGACACCTCGGCCACCGGCGTCGCCTTCACGCGCGACCCGTCGAAGGGCGACCGCGCCTATTACGGCGAATTCCTGATCAATGCGCAGGGCGAGGACGTCGTCGCCGGCATCCGCACCCCGCAATACCTGACCAAGACCGCGCGCGAAGACGCCGGCGCCAAGCCCGCCTCGATGGAAGAGGCGATGCCCGAGGTCTACCACCAGCTCGCCGACGTATTCGACACGCTCGAAAACCACTATCGCGACATGCAGGACATCGAGTTCACGGTCGAGAAGACCAAACTCTGGATGCTCCAGACCCGCGCCGGCAAGCGCACCGCCAAGGCCGCGCTCAAGATCGCCGTCGATATGGCGAATGAAGGTCTCATCACCCGCGAGGAAGCGATCCTGCGCATCGAGCCGATGGCGCTCGACCAGCTGCTCCACCCGACTCTCGATCCCAAGGCGACGCGCGACGTCCTGACCAAGGGCCTCCCCGCCTCGCCGGGTGCAGCCTCGGGTGCGGTCGTGTTCGATGCCGATGCCGCCGAGAAGAAGGCCGCCGATGGCGTCGCCGTCATCCTGGTCCGCACCGAGACCTCGCCCGACGACATCCACGGCATGCATGCGGCGAAGGGCATCCTGACCGCGCGCGGCGGGATGACGAGCCACGCGGCAGTGGTGGCGCGTGGCATGGGCCGTCCCTGCGTTTCCGGCGCCGGCACGCTCTCCATCGACGCCAAGGCGAAGATCATGCGCTGCGGCGGCCGCGAGGTGAAGGAGGGCGACTTGCTCACCATCGACGGCACCACCGGCGAAGTGATGATCGGCGCGGTCGCGACCGTGCAGCCCGAGCTGTCGGGTGATTTCGCCACGCTGATGGTCTGGGCCGACGAGGTCCGCCGCCTGAAGGTCCGCGCCAACGCCGAGACGCCGGAAGATTGCCGCGTCGCCCGCGAGTTCGGCGCCGAGGGTGTCGGCCTATGCCGCACCGAGCACATGTTCTTCGAGAGCAGCCGCATCACCAACGTCCGCCAGATGATCCTGGCGAGCGACGAGAAGGGCCGCCGCGTCGCGCTCGAGAAGCTGCTCCCCGAACAGCGCAAGGATTTCACTGAGATCCTCGAGGTGATGGCCGGCCTGCCGGTAACGATCCGCCTGCTCGATCCGCCGCTCCACGAATTCCTTCCCCACGAGGAATCCGAATTCGCCGAAGTCGCGACCGCGGCGGGCGTCGACGTCGACACGCTCAAGCGCCGCGCGGCGGAGCTGCACGAGTTTAACCCGATGCTCGGCCACCGGGGCTGCCGTCTCGGTGTGACCTATCCCGAAATCTACGAGATGCAGGCGCGCGCGATCTTCGAGGCGGCCGTGGATGTCGCGGAGAAGTCCGGCGCGGCCCCGATCCCGGAAGTCATGATCCCGCTCGTCGCCACCCGCCGCGAGCTGGAGCTGATGAAGGCGGTCGTCGACAAGGCCGCCCAGGCGGTGTTCGCCGAGAAGGGCCGCACGATCGAGTATCTCGTCGGCACGATGATCGAACTCCCGCGCGCAGCACTGCGGGCCGGCGAGATCGCGGAAGTCGGCGAGTTCTTCTCGTTCGGCACCAACGACCTGACGCAGACGACCTTGGGCGTCAGCCGCGACGACGCCTCGCGCTTCCTCGGCGCGTATGTCGAGCAGGGCATTTACGCGAAGGACCCGTTCGTCAGCATCGACGTCGAAGGCGTCGGCGAATTGATCGAAATCGCAGCGGAGCGCGGGCGGAAAACGCGGGCGGGCATCAAGCTCGGCATCTGCGGCGAACACGGCGGGGACCCGGCAAGCATCGCGTTCTGCGAAAAGGTGGGGTTGGATTACGTGTCGGCCAGTCCCTACCGCGTCCCGATCGCCCGCCTGGCAGCAGCCCAAGCGGCGCTGTCGAAGAAGTAACGCCAGCCTCAAACAAGCACCACCCCGGCGAAGGCCGGGGCCCAATTGGAACGTCCAAGGTAACGAAGGACTGCCTCGAGTTACCTAGCGTCCCCAATTGGGCCCCGGCCTCCGCCGGGGTGGAAGAAGAAAAGAATGCTTCCCCGCGAAGGCGGGAACCCAGACTGGGCTCCCGCCTTCGCGGGAGAACAAGGGGCAGGGGCTAAACTAACCCCTGCAACTCACCGACGCTGATCGAAATCGAACCAACCACGCTTGGTCCCATCGGCATTATACGCCGGCCGAGCATAACCCGGCCGCGCCGAAGACAGCGCCCCGGTCCGCGACGTATCCACCACCGGCGCCCGCTCGACAACCGCCGGAGCAACCCGCGCCGCCTCGACGTCCTTCACCAACCGAGCATTCTCCCGCTCGGCCTCGACAGCCCGCTTCTCCGCCGCAGCAGCCCGAACATCCCCATCCTTCTTCACCGAAGCATGTGCATCCCGCTCCGCCAGATACCGCGCCTTCCACTTCTTGCCCCCGGATGACTCGCCAGTCCGAACAGCCAGCCGGCGACAAAAACCAGCGCAAGCGCCGCGAACTGCGTAGGTGTGGAAAACAACGGCATCGTAAAAACCCTCCTGTTACGGGAGCTCAACGATCGTCTGCGCCGCCGGTTGCTTCAGGTCTTGATGAGCGCATCGGAGATCGAACACGCCGCCGGCCCGAGAATGACGACGAACAGCACTGGCAGGATGAACAGGATCAGCGGGATCGTCATGATCGCCGGCAACCGCGCCGCCTTCTCCTCCGCCCGCATCATCCGCTCATTGCGGAATTCGCCCGACAGCACACGCAGCGCAGACGCCAGCGGCGTGCCGTATTTCTCGGTCTGGATCATCGTCGTGACGACCCCCTTCACAGCATCCAGCTTCACCCGCTGCGCCAAATTCTCGAACGCCGAACGCCGGTCGGTCAGGAACCCGAGCTCGATTGCGGTCAGCGTAAATTCCTCGCCAAGCTCGGGATAGGCCCGCCCCAGTTCTCGCGCGACGCGGTGGAACGCGGCATCGACGGTCAACCCGGCCTCCGCGCAGATCACAAGCAGATCGAGCGCGTCGGGAAGCCCCTTACGGATCGCGTCAGAGCGCTTCTTGATCTTGTTGTCGAGATACAGATCCGGCGCCTTGTAGCTCAGGATGAAGGTCAGCGCGACGAGGCCGTATTTCTTCAGCGGCGACCAGGTCGCGAAGCCGTCGGTGCCGTACACCCAGTACAGCATGGCGCTGCCCAGCACGATCGGCAGCACGAGCCGGCCGAAGATCACCGCCGGGGCCCATTCCTTCGACCGGATCCCGGCCTGCATCAGCTTGAGCTGGACCGCCTTGACCTGGCTGTCCTGCAACATCTTCATCGACGACAGCATGCCGCGCATCTTGTCGGCGGTGTCGTTGCGCTGGACGAGCTTGGCGCGCCGCTTGGTCGAGGCGGTGATACCTGCCTTCAACTGTTCGCGGCGATCGTTGAGCGCCTTCACGCGCTTGGTCATCGGATCGCTGACCGTGGTCGCGGCATAGATCGCGACCATCACCGCGAACGCGGCAACGCCCGACAGGATCGTCGCGACCCATAATACGTCGAATCCGAGCAGGGTTGGTCCGGCCGTCGTGCCCATCATTGCGCCCCTAAATCTCGAAGCTGATCATCTTGGACATGATGAAGGCGCCGATCGCCATCCACACCATGCCGCCCATGCCGATGGCCATCAGCCGCTCGTCGATGAAGAAATTCTGCATGTAGGTCCCGTTGATGAACCAGATCAGCCCGAAGACGATGAACGGCAACGCGCCGATGATATACGCCGATGCCTTGGATTCCGACGACATCGCCTTGATCTTGAGTTTCATCTGGCCGCGCATGCGCAGCACGTGCGACAGGTTGGCGAGCGTCTCCGCCAGATTGCCGCCGGTCTCGCGCTGAATCGCGATCGTGATCACGAAGAACTGGAATTCGGGCGTGCCGAGCCGGTCTGCAGTCTCCTGCAGCGCCGCATCCATCGTCCGGCCGATCTTCATCTTGTCGCTGACCGCGCGGAATTCCTCGCCGACCGGCCCCTCGACCTCATGGCCGACGACGCCGATCGTCTCGCTGATCGGCAGGCCCGAGCGCAAGCCGCGGACCAGCAGGTCGATCGCGTCGGGAAACTTCGCGGTGAACTTGCCGATCCGCCGCTGGATCGTCTTGCCAACGATGAAATGCGGCAGGCCGACGCCGACGAACACACCGAACAGCAAAGCGAGCAGGATCGGCAGCCCTTTGAGCAGCATCAGCGCCGCGACGACCACCAGTATCCCCGCGGTCGCCATGCCATATTGGCCGACCGTCCAGGTCTTGCCGGTCATCGCGAGGCGCTTGGCGAGCTGGACCGGATTGGGGAGGATGCGCCCGAAGGCGAGATCCATCTTGGTATCGCGGTTCATCGAGATACGGCGCAGCTGCGCTTCGGCAATCACCAGCGCGTCGCCGTGACGTTCGCGCAGCGAGGCGATCCGGCGCGACTGCGCGCGTCCGGCGGACGGTCCCGCAAACGCGAACGCGATCATCCCGAGCACGATCGCTGCGCCGAGGATGACCAACAGGAACGGCATCATCTCCATCGCAGCTATCGCCTTCCGCTCGTCGCGGTCCGGAAGATCCGGCTGCGGCTCATTTGGTTTTCGCCTTGACCGTGCGCTTCGGGATCAATCCCTTCAGGTCGCCAAACTTGCCGATCAGCGATTTGCCCTTTGGCTTGGCGCCATCGGCCGCACTGTCCGGGACGGCGGAGGCGATCGCGGTCACGAGTGCCATGATCGGTGCGATCGTCTTGGACGCCTTCCCGACCTCGGCGAACGGTTTGCCGAGCTTGGCCGCCTGCGCCGCGAGCTTCTGGTCGAAGGGGACGACATAATCGATCTTGCGTTCGATCGAGCCCTCGAAATCCTTGCGACTGATCTCGAGCTGGCCGCCGGCGTGCATCCGGTTCGCGAGCACGAACAGCTGCGTCTGCGGTGCGTTCGTCTTCATCCACGACAGGATGCGGATCGTGTCGCGGGCGGATGCAAGCGTCAGTTCGGTGACGATCACGCCGAGCTGAACATCGCTGACGAGTTGCGGATGCTGGATCAGCATTCCCCGCGGCAAGTCGACGACGGTGCATTCGAACGCCGCGCGCATTTCTTCCTGCAACTGGTAGAACGCCGATCCATCGGTGACGAGCGGCGCATTGATCGGCGCTTCGGCGGACAGCACCGACAGTTTCTCCGACGCCTTGACCATCGCGCGTTCGATGAACAGCCCGTCGATCCGGCTCGGATTGTCGATCGCGTCGGTCAGGCCGCGGCCCGGCTCGAGATCGAGGCTGAGTGCACCCGTGCCGAAATGCACGTCGAGATCGAGCAACGCGGTTGCGCGCTTTTCCTTGTCCGCGAGCAACCAGGCAAGCGACGTCGCGACAGTCGAGGCGCCGACGCCGCCGCGCGTGCCGATCACCGCGACCGAGCAATGCGGTCGATCGGTCGAGATCTCGACATGCTTCGGCGTATTCAACAGCGTCTGCGCATGACCGAAGGCCTCACGCAGCATATCGGCGTGCAGCGGCTTCAGGAGATAGTCCTGGATCCCGCTCGACACCAGGTCGCGGTAGAGGCGGACGTCATTGACCTGCCCGGCGGCGATCACCACCGTCCCGGGCTCGCAGACTTCGGCCAGCGCATTGATATCGTTCAGCGGGTCGCCCGATTCGGCGAGATCGACGAACAGGATCTGCGGCGATGCGGACACCGACAGCGACTGGATCGCGTTGCGCAGGCCGCCCTTGTGGATCTTCTCGACCGCCCAGCCGAGTTCGCTCGCGATCGGCCGCAGGGCCTCGGCGGTGATCTCGTCGCAGACATAGGCGGTAAACGGTTCGCGATGCGCGATGCCGCCCGGCTTCCAGGGTGCGTTCATCACTTCCCTCCCGTGCTGGACGCGGCAAGGCCGCCGGCCCCGGTCGGCGCCTTTTTGCGATAGGTGTCGATCGCCTTGTACGACACCGCCGTATCCGTCGTCTCGTTGCCGGGCGCGCCACGGACCAGATCCGCCGGGTTGGCGACCATCGCGGCAAGGTTGCGGTTGATCGCGCAGCCATAATTGGACGACGTGTTGGAGGTGAAGTCGTTGGTCGAATCGCGCGACCAGTCGGGGCAGCGCGGTACGTCTGCATGCATCCGGCTGACGACGATCCGGATCGTGCCGGGCGCCACCGGCGCGGGTGTTACCGGCGCATCGGCACCGAGCAACAGGCCATATCGGCCAACCACGGCAGCGACATCGGTACGCGCCGCATACCCCTCCGCCGCCGGATCGTCGATCGCGACCCGGTCGCCATAGCTAAGCCGCATCGCGTCTAGCCAGCTGGCCAGCCGCTGCTGTTCCCCGCGGCCCAGCGCGCCGCCGGCGACGCCCAGATCGAGCGCATAGTCCGATCGACTGACGACGGGTTGATGAACCGATTCGAGGCCGCGATTCTCCGTTCCCATGCAGCCGCCGAGCAGCAGCGGGGGGATCAGGAACGCTAGGATCGATTTGTTGATCATCGGAAATCCTTGGTGCGGGAGGCGCGTGGTCGGCTCGGGTTCGTCATCTCAGTTCGAGAAGCCGGGCGCGGGCACGCTGCCGTTCTTGGCTTTGCCGCCGGTGTTGCGCGTGGTTGATGGTACGACGTCGTCTTCGGGGCGTCGCACATCGCCGCCGAGCGGTGTCGGACGAACCACCGCCGCTGCGCCGACCGAGGGTTGCGCATAGGAGGCAGGAGCAACCGTCGGAACGGGGCGTTTGCCGCCGCCGCTCGCACTGAGCGTCCCGAGCAATACCCGGTCGAGATCGGTCGGTGCGCGCGCGCCGTCGGTCGGCAGCGCGATGTCGCTGGCATTGTTGACCGGTTTCACCAGGTACGGCGTGATGACGATGACCAGTTCGGTCTCGTTGCGCTGGAACGCGTTCGAGCGGAACAACGCGCCGATGATCGGCAGGTTCGAGAGGCCCGGGGTCTTGTCGTACGAGTTGTTGTGGCTGTTCGACAACAGGCCGCTGATCATCATGCTTTGGCCCGAGCCGAGCTCGACGGTCGTCTCGGTGCGCCTGGTCGTCAGGCCTGGTACGCGCGTGCCGCTAAGCGTCACCGCGTTCGAATAATCGAGCTGCGAGACTTCCGGACGAACACGGAGCGAGATCCGTCCGTCCGACAACACCGTCGGCGTATACGCCAGGCTGATGCCATATTGCTTATACTCGACCGAGACCGTGCCCAGCGCCTGCGCCAGCGGGATCGGGACTTCGCCGCCAGCAAGGAAAGTCCCGGTCTCGCCCGACAGTGCAGTGAGATTGGGATTGGCCAGCGTCGTCACCTGCCCGGTGGCTTCACCGAGATCGATCGCGGTCAGGAAATCCATCCCCAACAGCTTGCCAGCGATACCGAGCGTCGTGCGCTGTGCACCCTTGGTATAGGTCGATGTCTTTAAACCGGTCGTGGGATCATAGGTGATCGTGCCGGGCGTGCCCGACGTGCTGCCGAACAGGATTCCCGATCCGCTGCGGTCCTGCGTCAACAGGTTGACGCCGATGTTCTTGACGAAGCTGCGGCTGACTTCGGCGACGCGCACCTGAAGGTTAACCTGTAACGGCGTCGCGGTCTTCAGCCGCGAGAGGACTTTGGTTGTATCACCCACGAACGCCTGCACCAGGCGTTCGGCTTCGGCGGCATCCTCGGGGGCGAGGACGGTGCCGGTCAGCAGGATCAGGCCGTTCATCGGCGTCGCGACGACCTGCGCTTCGGGCATCGCCAGGCCGAGCATCTGCTGGACCGAATCGAGGTTGTTGCCGACCCGAACCGTCGCCGCATAGACGACCGCGCCGCCCTTGGTGGTGGCCGATATCGTCGTCTCGCCGGTCTTCTTGCCGAACAGATATAATTGGGTCGGCGAGCGGACCTGGACATCGGCGATCGAGTCGTCGGCGACGAACAGGTCGGTCATTGGCCGCGCGAGCGTCACCAGCCGGCCGCGACCGGTGTTGACCTGGACGACCGGCGAACCGGCCGGGGCGATCGCCGCGCCGCGGCGCTGGGCGAGGGCGGGCGCCGACGGTGCGGCACTCGCGGCAGCCAGGGCGACGGCCAGCGGCCAGCCCAGCGGGGTCATCCGGATACGCATGTCAGTTCTTCCCCCCGACCGGAACGATGGTCATTGCGTTGCCGCGTGCGATCCGGACCACCGGCCCCTGGACGATCGGCGTACCGCCGCCACCACCACCGGACTGCACCATCGGCATGCCCTGCATCGGCGCACCGCCACCTTCGATTGCTTTGCCGGGCACCGTGCTGCGCTGGTAGCGCGAGACGTCAGCACCCGTCTGATAGCTCGATGCGCCGGCCGACGGCTGGCTCGCTAGCCGTACCATCATCGCCTTTTCGGCCTTCGGATCATTGCCTTGCGGCACCTTCACGGCCCCAGAGGCGATCGCCTCCTCGAGTTCGGCCGAATTGTCGGCGATCGAGCGGAGCGACAGCGAGAGCGAGCCGAGCGTCTGCGCCACCGCCACCTGCTCGGCCATCTTGGGCGTCGCCTCGATCGTCACGTTCGAGAACGTGCGGACCTGCGTCTTGCCGTCTTCGCCCACGAGATTGTCGGTGCGCTGGTCGGTCGCGAGGACGCGGATGTTGCGCATGATCGTCTCGGACACCTTGAGCGGCTGGCCTTCGCCGCCGCCTGCGACCGTCTGCGTCAGGACCAGATCGATCCGATCGCCTGGAAACACGAAGCCTGCGACCGCGGCCTGCGCCGAGACGGGCACGGTGACCGCCCGCATGCCAGGTCCGAGCGCCGCTGCCAGGAAACCGCGATCACCGGGCTTCACCAGCGACCCTTGCGTCACCGGTTGCCCGGCGGTGATGATGCTGCGCACCACCGTGCCCTGCAACGACTGGAGATTGGTCTTGTCCCGGAGATAATAGGCGTTGTCGACCAGCTCCTTCGGCCAGGGCTGGAATTTCAGCGCGGTCGCGTCGAGGATCGTGCCGACCGGCAGCGAGCGGGTCGCGACGAGCACCTCGGGGCCGTCGACCACCGGCGCGGTCATCGCGACCGCCCCGGCTTGCGGCGCCGAGCTTCCGGCGATCAGCGTTCTGGCAAAGAATGCTGTGATGGCCGCGACAATCAGCGCGCCAGCCAGCAATATGATTTTACGACTGTCCATGACTAGTTCGTGCCTTTCAGGCGCCGGAATTCTGCTTCGGCGTTAATCATGACTGAAACTGATTAAGGAGTGGTTCGCGCAGTGCGAGCAGCCCTGCGAATGCTATAGCCACGCCGTACGGGACTTCGATCGCCGCCGATGTCTTCTTGATAAGGCGCTCGGCTATCATGACGAGGGTGACGACGCCGCCTGCGATCGACATGACCATCAGCATCGAGAGGAACGCCGGAAACGGCAACCACAGGGCCAGCGCGACGATAAGCTTGACGTCGCCGCCGCCCATCAGGCCGAAATGGAACGCGACCAGGAACGCGGCGAACACCGCGAGTGCGACGCCCAGCTGCAATACGACGTCGGGCCAGATTTCGAGCCCGTTGGCGTACCACCAGACCGGCGCGAGCAACGCGACCGCGGCATTTTTCCAGTTGGCGATTTCCCGCGTTCGCGCGTCTTCGATGCCGGCGGACACCAGCAGGCCGCCAAGCGCGAAAATCAAAATTGGAAGAGCAATGTTCCACCCCATCGGCTAGACCCTAACGAAGATGGCTTTCGAAAAAGTAACCGTCCCGACCGATTCTTCGTTCGGTTACACGCACGTAGCGGAGCGTGATGCCGCCGAGGCTGTTCGGCGTGCGATCCCGGCCGATGCGCGAATCGGGTATTGGACTGCCCCCGACGGCTGGGCACTGCGTCGCTTCGACTGGCCTGCCGACACAGTATCGCGGCGGTCGCGGGGCGCGGTGCTGTTCCAGACCGGGCGCGGTGATATCTTCGAAAAATACCTGGAGACGTTTGCGCATCTCCATGCACACGGGTGGTCGGTGACCGCGTTCGACTGGCGCGGGCAGGGGGCTCGGGACGGCTTTCCGGGGACCCCCATGTCGGGCACGTCGACGATTACACGACCTATGACCGCGACCTGGCGGCGTTCTGGTCGGACTGGGTGGCGGAGCGGGGGTAGCTAGCCACCCCCGTGATACCTCGCGTGATCTTGGGACATTCGATGGGCGGCATGATGGTCGTGCGCGCACTCGCGGCACGGTCGATCCAGCCCGATGCCGCGATTCTGGTGGCGCCGATGATCGGGCTGAAGTCACCGGTCGGCGCCGGGATCGCCGGTCGTGTCGCGCGGTGGATGGCGTCGCGCGGCAATCCCGCGCGGGGTGCTTGGCGCAGCAACGAGCGGCCCGGTTCGATCGCGTCGCGACAATCGCTGCTGACGCATGACGCCTCACGCTATGATGACGAGCGCTGGTGGCAGGCCGAAAAGCCCGCGCTGTGCCTTGGGCCACCGAGCTGGTCGTGGTTGGCGCAAGGCTTTGCCGCCGCCGCTGCGCTTGCGGTCGATCCGCGGATCGAGGCGATGGAGACGCCGGTCCTGATGCTTGTCGCGGAAGCCGACAAGCTGGTCGATCCCCATGCGGCCTTGCGACTCGGCGCGCGGTTGCCCGATGCGCAGATCGTCCGGTTCGGCCGCGAATCGGCGCATGAGATCCTCCGCGAGGCGGACGGCGTGCGTGACCGGGCCTTGGGCGCCATCGATTCGTTCCTCGATGCCGTCGTGCCGCCGCGTTCGTAATGGCCGCGTTCGCGACGCCCGTGTTCGGACCGGTTTACGACGTGGCGATCGTCGGTGCGGGGATGGCCGGCGCCAGCCTCGCCGCCGCCCTCGGATCGAACGCGCGCGTCCTCGTTCTCGAGGCGGAGGCGGCGCCCGGCTATCATGCCACTGGACGATCCGCGGCGTTCTGGTCGGAGACCTATGGCGGTCCAGATATCCAGCCGCTGACCACCGCCTCGGGGCCGCTTCTCCACGCCGGCGGTCATCTCGCGCCGCTCGGATCGGTGCATATTGGTCGCGCCGGGGACGAGGCGGCGATCTATGCGTTCCTTGCGGCGTTCGCGGATAGCGCGGTGGTCCTGGATCCGGTCGACCCCGCTGCGTTCGTCCCTGGCCTGCGAGCCGACTGGGTGTTCGGCGTGCAGGAAGCGAGTTGCGCCTATATCGATGTCGCGGCGTTGCATGCGGACAGCATCGCGACCGGCCGGCGTGCCGGCGCGCAGTTCGTCACCGATGCTGCCTTCGTCGAGGCACGCCGCGCCGACGGTGTCTGGACGATCGTCACAACCGCGGGAACCGCGCGTGCACGGATTTTGGTGAACGCTGCCGGGGCGTGGGCCGATCGTGTCGCGATCGGCGCGGGGGCGAGGCCATTGGGCCTGCAGGCGTATCGTCGGACGATGGCGCAACTGCGGACCGATCCCGGTGCGCCGGAGACCATGCCGCATGTCGCGGACATCGCCGGGCGGTTCTACTTCAAGCCCGAATCGGGTGGGCGGTTGTGGCTCAGCCCACACGATGAAACCCCGACCGATCCTTGCGATGCCGCGCCGGAAGAGATCGATGTCGCGATTGCGATCGATCGGTTCGAGCGCGTCGTCGACTGGCGGGTCGCTGCGGTCGAGCGACGCTGGGCCGGGCTGCGGACGTTCGCGCCCGATCGCGTGCCGGTCTACGGCTTCGACCGCGATGTTTCCGGCTTTTTCTGGTGCGCGGGGCAGGGCGGCTTCGGAATCCAGACGGCACCTGCCGCCGCCTTGCTCGCTGCCAGCCTGTTGCTGGGCACTGCCCCAGACGTCGCGATCGCGACCCTCGATACGCAGCGCTACTCGCCGCATCGGTTCGCCTGACAGGCGCGACGCTTCGCGAAGTTTAAGCCTCGAAATCGCGAGTCGCGACGGCGCAAACTGATTTCACCGCCGTGAAAACGATCCGCCGCGAAAAATTCGCTTACCATTGTGATAAGCAAATCCGGGAATCTATTGAATAAAATTCCGAAAATTTTCGGTGAAAACCAACAGAATCGGTTTCTTGAGTAAAACTAAAAAATGTTAATTCCCCGCTATGGTTAACGCGCCATGAGTGCCGGGACGAACAAGCATCCGATGATGTCACGATGTGATACTCAACAGATGTGCTTCGCCGGTCCGGTCACTTGGCAGTGGTGTAGTTGCGGATGGACAATATCTTCGTTGGAAGCGCGGTATCTACGATAAGCGCACGGGGCGATCTGGTTCTTCCCGATCAATTCTGCGTTACGATCCAATCCAGGGGCGTACGGGACGATTTGTTCGTTGGTCTTCATGCCGAAGATCCTTGCCTGCTGGTCTATGATCGCGCGAGCGTCGACGATCATCGTGGCGACGTTGCGCGAAACTGGGAGGGGTGCGCGCGATACGGTGCTTCGGCGGCGGCTGGGCTTTGTCGCGCCCGCGCAGATGGACGGCAAGGGCCGGCTCCGCATCGCGTCGTGGATGCGAGCCCGGCGCGGGGTGCAACAGCGCGCGTTGCTGGTCGGCATGGGCCGTCATTTCGAAGTCTGGAATCTCGATCAGGTACTCGAACAGGGGCCGGGGGATCTGATCGTCCTCGCCGCGCTGCATCTCAACACGTCGATCATCAAGGAGGACCATCATGAACCTGCTCTGTCACGCCTCGGGGCACGTCGCCGCGCCGCTGGTGCTGGAAAATCAGGGGTTTCTGTTCAGTCGCTGCCAGCGCTGCCGGCACGATCTGATCCGCTCCGCGCCGTCGGTGGTCGGTTCGGCGGGCGATAGCTGGACCGGTGTGCCCGAGGGGTTGCGCGTGGCGTGGCGCTCGGCGGACGTGTCGGCCTTCGATCAGCCGTCATGGGTACGCCAGTCCTTGCGCCGGATGCGCGAGCGCGGCCAGCAATCCGCGACCGCCGTCAGCGACGCCGCGCAGGTCGCGCTTGCGGTGGTCGGCTGGCACGCCACTAACGCGGCGCGCCGCGCGAAGGATACGACGTTGGCCGCCTATCGCTCGGGCCGCCGCGTGATCCGCCTACCGCGCCCGGCCCGGCCACCGCATGCGGGCATCGTCATCATCAACCTGACGATGAACCGAGACCCGTCCTGGCAGGACGCGGTCCGCGCGGACACGCAGTTCGGCGACATGATCGGCGCGTGATGCGGTGGCAGCTGGATGGCGGCGGTTCTGATAGTCCGGTCACACCGGCGCAACGCCGCCGACAGGTGTACAATTACCACCCCGGCGAAGGCCGGGGCCCAATTGGAAAGGTCGGCGTAACGACACGCCGTCCTTAATCAGAGTCGTTTCCCAGTTGGGCCCCGGCCTTCGCCGGGGTGGGGTAACAGACGCCCGGTCTCAGCGTCGCCCAACCTAGCGCCGCCCGGCGGCCACCGCCGCGTCGCTCGCCAACTTGTCCGCGCGCTCGTTCTCCGGGTGGCCGGCGTGACCCTTGACCCATTGCCATTCGATCTTGTGCCGGGCCACCGCGGCGAGCAGCGCATGCCACAGCTCGGCGTTCTTCACCGGCTTCTTGTCGGCGGTCTTCCAGCCGTTCCGCTGCCAGCCCTTCACCCACTTGGTCAGGCCGTCCATCACGTATTTGCTGTCGGTGTACAGCGTCACCGCGCACGGCCGGGTCAGCGCGTTGAGCGCCTCGATCGCCGCGGTCATCTCCATCCGGTTGTTGGTCGTCGGAGTCTCGCCGCCCGACAATTCCTTCTCGTGCGCGCCCATGCGGATCACCGCGCCCCAGCCGCCGGGGCCGGGATTGCCCTTGCACGCGCCGTCGGTGAAGATCTCGACCTTGGTGATGGAAACGTCGGTGTCGTCAGTCATGCAAACAGATCGTCCTTGCGATACGCCTCGAACCGCCGCCAATACGCCAACGGATCCTTGCGCGTCACCAGCGCATCCGCCGGCGTGTTGAGCCAATCCCACGCGCGCGTCGCCAGAAAGCGAAGGCACGCCCCCTGCGCCAGCACCGGCAGCGCGGCGCGTTCGGCATCGGTTAGCGGATGCCGACTGACATACCCCGCGACCAGCGCCTTGCCGACCCCCGCATCATAGCCTTCGCCCTGCGCATCGAACGCCCAGGCGCTGTGCAGGATCGCCAGATCGTAGGCGCGGATATCGGTGCAGGCGAAATAAAAGTCGATCAGCCCCGTCACCCGGTCGCCGAGCATCAGCACGTTGTCGGGAAACAGATCTGCATGGATGACGCTGCGCGGCAAGTCGGCAGGCCAGGCCGCGACGACCGCATCCGCTGCCGTGCTGATTGTATCGAACAGCTCGGGCTCGATCGCATCCAGATCGCGGCCGCATTTTGCCAGCAAGGCGCGCCAACCGTCAGGCCCCAGCGTATTCGGCCGCACACCAGCGAACCCGGCGAGGCTGACGTGCATCGCACCCATCGCCGCGCCCGCTGCATATGCCTGTGCTTCGCTCGGATGCGACACCGACACCCCGGTCAGGAACTCGATCAGGCACGCCGGCCGCCCGCAAAGCTCGTGGATCAGCGCACCGCTGCGATCGGGCAGCGCGCGCGGCACCGGGTTGCCGTCGACCGCGAGATGGTCGAGCATCGCCATGAAGAACGGCAGGTCGTCCGCCGACACGCGCTTTTCGTACAGCGTCAGGATGAACCGCCCGGTCGTCGTATCGACCAGGTAGTTGCTGTTCTCGACCCCCTCGGCAATGCCCTTGGCCGAGACCAGTTCGCCGTGATCGAATTTGGCGAGGAACGCGCCCAGCGCCTCCGCCGACACCTGCGTGTAGACCGCCATGCTAGGCGGCCGCCTCCAGCCCGCGGGGCAGCTTGAACGCGATCGTCTCGCGGTTGGTCTCGACCTCGCGCTCGGACACCGTGTAGCGCTCCGACAACCGATCGACGAGTTCGCGCACCAGCAATTCAGGCGCCGAGGCGCCCGCGGTAATTCCCAGCGTACCGACGCCGGCGAGGAAGTCCCAATCGAGCTCGCTCGCTCGCTGGATCAGCATCGCCGGCGTACCCTCGCGCTCGGCGACCTCGACCAGTCGCACCGAGTTTGACGAATTGGGCGCACCGATCACCAGTACCGCATCGACGCTGTGCGCGATCGCCTTCACCGCGGTCTGGCGGTTCGACGTCGCGTAGCAGATGTCCTCGCCACGCGGCGGCAGCATCTGCGGGAAGCGACGCTGCAACGTCGCCACCACCGCAGCAGTATCGTCCACCGACAACGTCGTCTGCGTCAGGAAGGCCAGGTTCGACGGATCGGCGGGTGCGAACACCTCGGCGTCCTCGACCGTCTCGATCAGCGACATCGCGCCCGCGGGCACCTGTCCGAACGTGCCGATCACCTCGGGATGCCCGGCATGGCCGATGAACACGATATGCCGGCCCTGCGCGACCAGACGCTCGGCCTGGCGGTGCACCTTCGACACCAGCGGGCACGTCGCATCGAGATATTCGAGCCCGCGATTCTGCGCGTCGAGCGGCACCGATTTCGGCACGCCATGCGCCGAGAACACGACCGGCGCGCCATCAGGCACCTCGTCGAGCTCTTCGACGAAGATCGCGCCCTGCGCCTTCAGCGTGTCGACGACGAACTTGTTGTGGACGATCTCGTGGCGGACATAGACCGGAGCGCCATGCTTCTCGATCGCCAGTTCGACGATCCGGATGGCGCGGTCGACGCCGGCGCAAAAACCTCGGGGCGCTGCGATCAACAGTTCGAGCGGCGGCTTGTCGATTGGGCTCATGATGCGTCAGCCTCTACGCGATTGCTTGCCTGGACGATAGCCGGTTCCTATGGTGCGCCGCGACAGGGGCCGCTTGCGACATGCGGTGGCCCTTTCGCTCGTTCGAGAAGGTAAGCGTCGCCGTGAAAGCCCCTATCCTAGCCGTTTCGGCGTGTGCGATCCTCCTGACCGGGTGCGCCGGCAAGGGCGAAGTCGATGCGACCGGCGGCATTTCCGCGGTCCGCTCGGTCTGCCCGCCTGTCGCGCTCCCTGCTGCGACCGGCGACATTACGCTGTTCAATCCCGCCACCAGCCGTGACCAGTCGGCGATCGACGTCGCCGCGCTGATGACCAATGTCCGGTCGACCTGCGCCGATGCGACCGACCAGGTCGTCACTAGCGTCACCTTCGACATCCGCGCCCGTCGCAACCGCACCGAAGGCGCGCGGGACGTGACGTTGCCATACTTCATCACGGTAGTCCGCGGCGGCACCGCCGTCGTCGCCAAGCGCATCGGCCGCGTCGCGCTGCATTTCGACGCCGGTCAGGCGCTCGCCTCGACCTCGGCGACCGCTTCCGCAACGGTCGCGCGCTCGGCGGCAACGCTGCCCGACGACGTTCGCGAAAAGCTGACCCGCAAGCGCAAGGCTGGCGATCAGGACGCCGCGGTCGATCCGCTGAGCACGCCGGAAGTCCGTCAGGCCGTCCTCCGCGCCAGCTTCGAGGCATTGGTCGGCTTCCAGCTCACCGACGATCAACTCAAGTACAACGCCACCCGCTAAGCCATTGTCCCTCTCCCCGCCGGGGAGAGGGAAGGGGCCCGCCGCCCTTGCGGTGGGAAGGGAGAGGGGAGTGAGGCTCAAAACGCCCGCCCCGCCGTCATGCCGAGCTAGTTCCGAGGCAACGGAACGATGGCCGACGCGCGCTAAATCTTCCCCCACCCCCAAACCCCCGATTGACTAAGATTGTGCGCCGCGTCACAACTCGCGGCGTCGATGTCGTGCAACCGGCATGGCACCGCGCGGGAGAGCGTTTCCGGTCCTTTCAGGGCTGGCCCTTGACTGGGCACGGAACCGCCGAAGGAGCAACCACCCCGGAATCTCTCAGGCACCAGAGACCGCGCGGGGCTGATCGACACTCTGGAAAGCGTCCTGGCGTAAGCCGAGGGCCACCGAAGGGGTAAGCGCTGGACATTGTTCGCGCGAAAGCTCTCAGGTCCCGTGACAGAGGGGTTCGGATCGCAGCACCACCGGGTGCCGCGCGCCCCTTCGACGGAGACCGAGCATGAGCGACCCCGAACTGCGCGACTACGCCAGCATCATCGATCAGGCCGACGATTACGTCGAGCCCGAGATCCTGCCTCTGCCGCTCGACGCGTGGCACCGGGCGCAGGGCGCGCGGATGGTCGAGTTCGCCGGCTACGAGATGCCGATCCAGTATGAGGGCATCATGGCCGAACACGCGTGGACGCGCGACTCGGCCGGGCTGTTCGACGTCAGCCACATGGGCCAGCTGGTCTTCTCCGGCGAGGGCGTCGCGCACGCGCTCGAAACCGTCTTGCCGGGCGACATCGCCGGGCTTGGCGAGGGCAAGATGCGCTACTCGCTGCTGCTCGCACAGGACGGCGGCATCCTCGACGACCTGATGGCCACGCGCCTCCCCGACGACCAGCCGTCGCCATTCTCCGCGCAGGACGTCGAGCCCGAGGCGTACGACCCGCTCCACCCGTCGCCGACCGCCAGCGGCAGCTTCTACGTCGTCGTCAATGGCGCGACCAAGTACGACGATATCAGCTACCTGATCGAGCATCTGCCCGACGACGTCACGATCAACATCCTCGAAGACCAGGCGCTGCTCGCGGTACAGGGTCCGAAGGCGGTTGAAGCAGTCGCGCGGATCGTCCCCGGCGTCGACGGCCTCGTGTTCATGACCGCCGGTGCGTTCCACTGGAACGACGTGCCGCTCTGGATCAGCCGCTCGGGCTACACCGGCGAAGATGGCGTCGAGATTTCGCTCCCCGCCGAGCACGCCGTTGCGTTCGCCGACGCGCTGCTCGCGCTCGCAGAGATCAAGCCGATCGGCCTCGGCGCGCGCGACTCGTTGCGTCTCGAAGCCGGCCTGCCGCTCTACGGTCACGACCTTGACCCCGAGATCACGCCGGTCATGGCCGACCTCGGTTTCGCGCTGTCGAAGCGCCGCCGCGAAGCCGCCGATTTCCCCGGTGCCGAGCGTATCCTCACCCAGCGCGAGCACGGCCCCGCCACCAAGCGTGTCGGCCTGATCGTCGAGGGCCGCCAGCCCGCGCGCGAAGGCGCCGAGGTGATCGACGACACCGGCGCGACGATCGGCCGCCTCACCAGCGGCGGCTTCGCGCCAACGCTCGGGAAGCCGATCGCGATGGCCTATGTGCCGCTCGCGCTCGCCGCCCCCGGCACCCGCATCGAAATCGCGCAACGCGGCAAGGTCCACACCGCCACCGTCACCGCGATGCCCTTCATTCCCCACCGCTACGTCCGCGCAGGAGCCAAGTGATATGAGCCGTTACTTCACGCAGGATCATGAATGGGTCGATGTCGACGGTGACGTCGGCACCGTCGGTATTTCCGAATACGCGCAAAGCCAGCTCGGCGACGTCGTGTTCGTCGACGTCCCAGAAGCCGGCAAGACCTTGTCGAAGGGCGACGAAGCCGCGGTCGTGGAGTCGGTCAAGGCCGCGTCCGACGTGTATTCCCCGGTCTCGGGCACCGTCACCGAGGGCAACGCGGCTTTGACCGACGACTCCAGCCTGGTGAACTCGGATGCCGAAGCGGCGGGCTGGTTCTTCAAGCTGACGCTCAGCGACCCGAGTGAACTCGACAGCCTGATGGACGAAGCCGCCTACGCAGCCTTCGTCGAAGGGCTCTGAACTAACTCGCTCTGACGTAATCCGTCATCCCAGCGAAAGCTGGGACCTCCCGCCGCGGGGCCGACACCAGCGTCTACCCCGCGGTATGAGACCCCAGCTTTCGCTGGGGTGACGGTCTTTTGGAAAGACCGCCATGCGCTACCTTCCCCTGACCCAGCCCGACCGCGCGGAAATGCTCGCCGTCATCGGTGCCGCGACCATCGACGACCTCTTCGTCGACGTCCCCGAAGCCGCCCGCCTCGACGGCCCGGTCCGCGACCTGCCGATGCACGCCTCTGAAATGGCGGTCGAACGCCACATGTCCGCGCTCGCCAAGAAGAACCTCACCGCGGGCGAAGCGCCGTTCTTCCTCGGCTGCGGCGCCTACAAGCATCACGTTCCCGCCAGCGTCGACCACCTGATCCAGCGCGGCGAGTTCCTCACCGCCTACACGCCCTACCAGCCGGAAATTGCGCAGGGCACGCTGCAGATGCTGTTCGAGTTCCAGACGCAGGTCGCGCGGCTGCTCGGTACCGACGTCGCCAACGCCTCGATGTACGACGGCTCGACCGCGTGCTGGGAAGCGATCGTGATGGCGCGTCGCATCACCAAGCGGGGCAGGGCGATCCTGTCGTCGGGCCTCCACCCGCATTACGTCTCGGTCGCCAACACGATGGCCAAGTTCACCGGCGACGTGCTCGACACGACCGCCCCCGAACTGGTCGCCGACATGGACCTCGACCAGCTGATTGCGAAGATCGACGACGACACCTCGTGCGTCGTCGTCCAGTATCCCGACATCCTCGGCCGCATCGCCGACCTGCGCCCGCTCGCGGATGCGTGCCACGCGAAGAAGGCGCTGCTGATCGCGGTCGTCACCGAGCCGGTCGCCTTGGGCGCGATTACGTCGCCCGGCGAGATGGACGCGGACATCGTCGTCGGCGAAGGCCAGTCGCTCGGCGTCGGCCTCCAGTTCGGCGGACCCTATGTCGGCCTGTTCGGCTGCAAGGACAAATACGTCCGCCAGATGCCCGGCCGCCTCTGTGGCGAGACCGTCGACGCCGACGGCCGCCGAGGCTTCGTCCTCACGCTGTCGACCCGCGAGCAGCACATCCGCCGCGAGAAGGCGACGTCGAACATCTGCACCAACTCGGGCCTCTGCGCGCTGGCCTTCTCGATCCACATGACTCTGCTCGGTGAAGCGGGTCTGCGACGCCTTGCGGGGGTGAACCATGCAGGCGCGGTTCATGCCGCGCGTAGACTGGCGAAGGTGCCGGGTGTCGAATTGCTCAACACGTTGTTCTTCAACGAATTCACGCTGAAGCTCCCCGTCGAAGCCCGCCCGGTCGTTCGCACGCTGGCCGACCGCGGCATCCTAGCGGGCGTCTCGCTGGGCCGGTTGTATCCCGGCAATGACGACCTCGCTAACGGACTGGTCGTTGCGGTGACCGAGACGACCACGGCGGAGGACGTCGAAACGCTTGCGTCCGCACTCGAGGAGATACTGGCATGAGCATCAACCAGAGCGGCTGGCGCCCTACGGCTCCCGAGGCGAGCACCGGCGGCGTTCCCGCAAGCGTCACCGGCAACAAGGCGCTGATGCTGGAAGAAGCGCTGATCTTCGAGATCGGCGATGCGAAGACGACGGGCGTCGACTTCGGCGAAGGCGACGTCGCACACGACATGCTCGGTGACCTCACGCGCAAGGCGCCGATCGGCCTCCCCGGTCTCTCCGAGCCCGAAACCGTCCGTCACTACACCCGCCTCTCGCGGCAGAACTACGGCATCGACCTCGGCTTCTTCCCGCTCGGCTCGTGCACGATGAAGCACAACCCGCGCCTCAACGAGAAGATGGCGCGGCTGCCCGGGTTCTCCGACGTCCACCCGCTCCAGCCGGTCGACACGGTGCAGGGCGCACTCGAAGTCATCCACCAACTCGCGCATTGGCTCGTCACGCTCACCGGCATGACCTCGGTCGCGATGAGCCCGAAGGCGGGCGCGCACGGCGAACTCTGCGGCATCCTGGCGATCCGCGCCGCACTCGAAGCCAAGGGCGAAGGCGCGCGGAAGATCATCCTCGTCCCCGAGAGCGCGCACGGCACCAACCCCGCCACCGCAGCGTTCGCCGGCTATAGCGTCGAGGACATCCCCGCCACCGCCGAAGGCCGCGTCGACACCGCCGCGCTGAAGGCCCGGCTTGGCCCCGACGTCGCCGGCGTGATGATCACCAACCCCAACACGTGCGGCCTGTTCGAGCGCGACATGCGCGAGATCTCCGACGCGGTGCACGCGGCGGGCGGCTTCGTCTATTGCGACGGCGCGAACTTCAACGCGATCGTCGGTCGCGTCCGCCCCGGCGATCTCGGCATCGACGCGATGCACATCAATTTGCACAAGACCTTCTCGACCCCGCACGGCGGCGGCGGCCCTGGCTCGGGTCCGGTGGTGTTCTCGGAGGCTTTGACTCCCTACGCACCGCTCCCGTTCGTCGAGAACCAGGACGGCCAGTTCGTCCTCGTCGAGGAGGAAACCGCAGGCGAACATCACGCCGGCAGCTTCGGCCGCATGGTCGCGTTCCACGGCCAGATGGGCATGTTCACGCGCGCACTGACCTACATCCTCAGCCACGGCGCGGACGGCCTGCGCCAGGTGTCCGAGGATGCGGTGCTTAATGCGAACTACATCCTCCGCAGCCTCGACGACACGCTCGACGCGCCGTTCGGCCCCTCGGGTCCGTGCATGCACGAGGCGCTATTCTCGGACTCGGGTCTCGCTGCCGGTTTCTCGACGATCGACATCGCGAAGGGCCTGATCGACGAGGGCTTCCACCCGATGACGATGTATTTCCCGCTCGTCGTCCACGGCGCGATGCTGGTCGAACCGACCGAGACCGAATCGAAGGCGGCACTGGACCAGTTCATCGCCGCGCTCCGCTCGGTCGCCGAACGCGCCAAGGCCGGCGATCCGAGCCTCAAGACCGCGCCGCATTTCGCCCCCGCGCGCGCCTCGACGAGACGCTCGCGGCACGCAAGCCGGTGCTGGTCTGGAAGGACCCGGCCCCGCTGGCGCAAGCCGCCGAGTAACGATACGCTCCCCGTCTAGCTCGGGATCACCGGGCAGGGCGGGGGGCTATCAATGCAGGCGCACGAAGCACAAGGCTGGATCAGCTACGCGATCACGGCCGTCATCATCGGCATCGTCTTCGCGGTCCGCTGGCGCCGCATGAGCGTGGTGAAGCCGCTCAAGCTCGAGCGCCTCTGGGTTTTCCCTGCGGTCTACGCTGCCGTCGCGCTCTACATGTTCGTGATGTACCCGCCGCAGGGCCTCGCCTGGCTGTTCTGCGCGCTAGCCTTGATCATGGGCGCCGCACTCGGCTGGCAACGCGGCAAGCTCATGCGGATCACGATCGACCCCGACAGCCACGCGCTCAACACGACCTCCTCGCCGGCCGCTGTCTTCTTCCTGATCGCGATCGTCGCCGTCCGCACCGGCGCGCGCGCCATTATCGGCGACGGCCACGCGCTGCACCTCAACGCCTTCGCGATCACCGACATGCTGGTCGCGCTCGCGCTCGGCCTGTTCACCACCCAGCGCGTCGAGATGTACCTGCGCGCCAAGCGGATGCTGGAAACTGCCCGGGTTCGCTAGCCCCACCCATCCACGAGCCCCACCCGTCATCCCAGCGAAAGCTGGGATCTTTCGCGGCTTGGGAGCGACATTCCTCAGAGAGATCCCAGCTTTCGCTGGGATGACGGTGGGGAGGAGTGAAGGTCACGCAACCGGACCGACGACGGAATCGAGCCGCAACTCACACGTGACGAACCCCCGCACACCCGCTATCCGCACCCCATGATAAAGCGCGCACTCCCCGTCACCCGTGAGGCGGATTTCTCCGCCTGGTACCAGGCCGTCATCTCCGAGGCCGATCTCGCCGAGGAATCCGGCGTCCGCGGCTGCATGGTCATCCGGCCCTGGGGCTACGGCATCTGGGAGCGCATCCAGCGCCTGCTCGACGACCGGATCAAGGCGACCGGTCACGAGAATTGCTATTTCCCGCTCTTCATCCCGCTCTCGTATTTCGAGAAGGAGGCCGAGCACGTCGACGGGTTCGCCAAGGAAATGGCCGTGGTCACGCACCACCGGCTCAAGGCCGACGGCTATGGCCGGCTGATCCCCGATCCCGACGCCAAGCTCGAGGAGCCGCTGGTCGTCCGCCCGACCTCCGAGATGGTCATCGGCGCCGCGTTCGCGCGCTGGGTCCAGTCGTGGCGCGACCTGCCCGTGTTGATCAACCAATGGGCGAACGTCGTCCGCTGGGAGATGCGCACGCGCATGTTCCTGCGCACCAGCGAGTTCCTCTGGCAGGAGGGCCACACCGCGCACGCCACTCCGCAAGAAGCGCGCGACGAGACGCTCAAGATGCTCGAAGTCTATCGCGATTTCGCGGAGGAATGCCTCGGCGTCCACGTCATCGCTGGCGAAAAGCCCGAGAATGAGCGCTTCCCCGGCGCGGTCGCGACCTATTCGATCGAGGCGATGATGCAGGACGGCAAGGCGCTGCAAGCCGGTACCTCGCATTTCCTCGGCACCAACTTCGCCTCGGCGCAGAACATCCGCTTCCAGAATGCCGGCGGCGAGTTCGAGCTGTGCAACACGACCAGCTGGGGCGTGTCGACGCGGATGATCGGCGCGGTCATCATGGTCCACGGCGACGACGACGGCCTGCGCGTGCCGCCGATGATCGCGCCATGGCAGGTCGTGATCGTCCCCATGTTGCGCGACGTGCCCGAGGACGCGGCGATCGTCGAGTATTGCAAGTCGCTCCAGGCCGAGATCGCCAAGCAGTCCGCGCTCGGCGAACCGGTCCGCGCGCTGCTCGACCTCAAGCCCGCCAAGGCCGCGACCAAGCGCTGGGGCTGGGTCAAGAAGGGCGCACCGATCGTGATCGAGGTCGGCGGCCGTGATGTCGCCGGCGGCAACGTCACCGTGATCCGCCGCGACCGCCTCTACCGCGAGGACGGCAAGCTCGACAGCAACGCCGTCGCGCGGACCGAGTTCGTGAGCGAAGTCTCGGGCATGCTGCACGACGTTCAAGCGACGCTCCATGTCGAGTCGATGAATCGCGTGAAGGGCAACATCGTCCCCGCCGATGACTTCGCCGCGGTCGAAGCGCATTTCGCCGACGGTATGAAGAACCCTGGCTGGGTCGATGTTCGCTGGTCGAAGCCGACCGGGCCTGCGCTCGACAAGGTGGTCGAGCGGTTGAAGGCGCTCAAGCTCACCATCCGCAACGCGCCGATGGGGCAGACCGGCTGCGACGACGGCGCGTGCATCTTCACCGGCGAACCCGCGGTGGAGCGCATCCTGATCGGCCGCGCTTACTAAGCGCGCCGATCGGCTGCGGTCGGCGTCACGTCGAGGGCTTGCTCGAAGTCGGGGGCGGGGTGCCAAACGACCCGGATACCCAGTGCGGCGGACCAACCGAAACGGACCGGTCTGTCGGCTGCGTCGCGGTTCCCTGTGTGGTATCGTCGCATCGTCTTTGAACGGTGCGACCTTAGGGGGCAGGCATGGGCGTGACGGGGATCGGCGGCTTCTTCTTCCGGGCGAAGGACCCGGAGGCGATACGAGCTTGGTATGTCGAGCATCTCGGCGTCGGATCGGTGCCCTCTGGTCCGTGGGAGACGCAGGCAGGGCCAAGCGTCTTTGCGCCGTTCGCGGTCGACGCCGAATATTTTCCCGTGGATCGCCCCTGGATGCTCAACCTGCGCCTCGACGACCTCGACGGCATGTTGGTGACCCTCCGTGCGGCCGGGATCGCGGTGATCACCGATCCCGAATGGGACATGCCCGGCTTCGGCCGCTTCGCCCGCATCCATGACCCGGAAGGCAACCCGATCGAACTCTGGCAACCCGACGATCCTTCATAAGGAAGCCGCGTTCGGCTTCGGTCGGATGAGCGGCGGTGCCGCCAGCCGATCGGTTGAGAATGTGGCGACTCCAAGTACGCGGCGTTCGACCCGCTCGGGAGTGGGCCACTCACCGTGCCGCCATTGATCTGCTGTCTGGTCTTTAGGATGATTGTCGCACGCGCTGCGTTATTGCGGCGGCCCGGGACGGATCGACATTCGACCATCCACCGTTGCGCGCGTGCTACAGCGGTTGGCTCTCCGACCGGTGCCCATGTTTCCCCGCGAAGGCGGGGATCCAGACTGGGCTCCCGCCTTCGCGGGAGAACAAAGAGGAGAAGCGTAACGAACGCGTTGGGCAGCGCGTGCAGGTCCGATCGCGACAGTACCGACAAATTCCGAGCGCCGCCGTTCCGCAAAACCAGATTTTCTCGCCTCCGCGACACCTGGATGCCGACCCAAGCCGGCCCGAGCGAAGCCTAAGGGCCCGCCATGACGAGAACAGATCAGACGGCACACGCTGAAACCCGGCTATCCGCGCCCTCGCGCACCGATCTCCGGGTGGTCAAAACAATTCCCCCTGCGGCCCCCGCGGCGCCCGGAACAGGTCGTTGCGGAGCGCGATCCGCTCCTGATTCAGCCCGTGCTTCGCGCACGCGATCCGGAACCGCGTTCCCAGCAGGTCCGCCCACGGCCCTTGCCCCTTCATCCGCGTGAAGAAATTCGGGTCGTTGTCCTTGCCGCCACGCAGCGACGCGATCGTCGCCATCACCTTCCCCGCGCGATCAGGGAAATGTTCGTCGAGCCACGCGCGGAACAGCGGTGCGACTTCATGCGGCAATCGCACGGGAATGAAGAACGCCCGGCTTGCTCCTGCTTCCGCCGCCCGCGCGACGAGGTGTTCGATCTCATGGTCCGTAATCGCCGGGATGACCGGCGCGATCGACACGTACACAGGCACGCCCGCATCGGCGAGCTTGCGCACCGCGGCCAAGCGTCGCTCGGGATGCGGCGCGCGCGGTTCGACGGTCGACACGATCTTCGGATCGAGCGAGGTGATCGACATCGCCACCGCCGCCAACCCCTTCGCCGCCATTGGTGCGAGCAGGTCGAGATCGCGCACCACGCGGTCGGACTTGGTCGTGATCGTGAGGGGATGATCGGTTTCCGCCAGCACCTCGATGATGCCGCGCGTGATCCGCCAGTCGGTCTCGATCGGCTGGTACGGATCGGTGTTCGTCCCCAATGCCATCGGCGCACAGACATAGCCCGGCTTCGACAGTTCGGCGCGCAACAGCGTCGCCGCCGAAGGCTTGGCGAACAGCTTGCTCTCGAAATCCAGCCCCGGCGACAAATCGTGGAACGCATGGCTTGGCCGCGCGAAACAATAGATGCAGCCGTGCTCGCAGCCCCGATACGGATTGATCGAGCGGTCGAACGGTACGTCGGGCGAGGCATTGCGGCTGATGATCGTCCGCGGTGTCTCGACCGTCACCGTCGTGCGCAGTTTCGGCGCGATCCCGTCGATCCCCTCGCGCATGTCGAGCCAGTCGCCGTCCGCCTCGGTCTGCGGCAGATTGAACCGGCGGCTTTCGTCATTGCGCGTCGCACCGCGAACCGGACGGACCTGTTTCATCGCACGATGATACGCTCGACTACGGAACATATAAAGAACATAATGTTTCGGTCTAAAAAATGCTCGAACGGCTGAGTTAATCTGCATCTACCTGAAATTGATCGCTTTTCACCAAGTGCGACGACACGCGAATCAATACTCGCGGGCGGTCGCGATCCGGCGTAGGGCAAAGCGATGACGGGACAGATGACCACGGTGGAACGCGCATTCGAACTGGCACGCTCGGGCGAGTGCGAGTCGGTCAATGCGCTACGGCAACGCTTGCGCCGCGAGGGGTACGACGCGGTGCATCTCCATCTTCATGGCTCGTCGATCAACAAGCAGCTTGTCGATCTCATCCATGCGGCGAGGGGCGGGTCCGCGCTGGCGTAGTGACGGGCGTCACGCCTTGAACAGCGAGCGGGCCTTCAGCACCGATGTTGCGCCGCTCGCGTCGGTCACCGCGTAGGTGAAGCCCGGCAGCAGACAGTAAGCCCCGACATTCCCTTTCGTATCGAGTGCCAGGAAGCCGACCTGGATGCCGCGGATCGCCGCGCCGCGCAGCGTTGCGATATGACGAACGACCTCTTCGCACGCCTGCTGCGGCGTTGCGCCCGCGCGCATCGAGGCCACGACCCGCGCCGATCCCGCCACGCGCGTGACTTCCTCGCCAAGACCGGTCGAGGTCGCGCCGCCGACGCCCGCCTCGACGTACAATCCCGAGCCGACCTGCGGAGAATCGCCGACCCGGCCGCGCATCTTGAACGCCATGCCCGACGTGGTGCATGCGCCGGCCATCCGTCCGTCGACCGTGCGTGCAAGCAGACCGATCGTGTCATGGTCGAGCGCGCCACCGGGCGTACGGGTAATGCGGTTTTCGCTATTGGCCTCAGGTTGGTATTTCGAGGTCTTGAGCCACTCGCGCCACGCCTTTTCGGACTCGGGCGTGAGCAGCGACTGTTGCGGGAAGCCCTGATCGCGCGCGAACCGCGTCGCGCCTTCGCCGACCAATAGCGTGTGCGGGGTCCGCTCCATCACCCGGCGCGCGACCGAGATCGCGTGCACGGTGTCCTCGAGCGCGGCGACCGCGCCGACGCCGCCGGCATCGTCCATGATGACCGCATCGAGCGTGACGTGGCCATCGCGGTCGGGATAGCCTGAATAGCCGACGCTGTGGTTGTTCGGGTCCGCCTCGGGCACCATCGCTCCCGCCTCGACCGCATCGAGCAACGATCCGCCGGCGCGCATCTTGGCGAATGCCGCGTCGTTGGCGGCGGCCCCGAAGTCCCAGGTCGAGAGGATGACCGCACCCGATCCGCTGCGAATGCGGGGCGAACCCCTTGGTCGCGCGTGTCCGGTCGCGACGCGGCGCGCGCGAAAGGCGCGGCGAGATTGATCGCGCCAAGGCCGCCCAGCGCCGCCAGCAATGACCGTCTCGTATTCATCGTTCGTCCCCCCGGGCACCAATCGCGGGATGCTATCGCAGACCATATCGGCTGACCAGTCACCATGCTGCTTTGCAACATTATTTCTTCGATGTCCTAGATCGGTATTGTTTAGGCATTGACGAAAACTCTCTTTGACCAAACCTGTCATCGGGGCCGGTGAACGCGTCGTGACGCAGCCGGAGTTAAAAGGGGAACATGATGATATTGGATCAGTCCGTGTCGCGGATCGCTCTCGCAGCGTCGATCTTTCTCGCGGCCATGCCGGCCGCGGCGCAGGTCAGTCCCGCCGATGCGGTGAGCCCGGCGCAGGCTGCGGCAACGACGCCGGCGGAGGCGAAGGTCCAGGCCGACGCCGATACCGCGCTCGCCACGCAAGAGACCGCCCGTCCCGCCGCGGTGGCGGACGACACCGTCGTCGTCACCGGGTCGCGGATCCGCCGTCCCAACATGACGTCGGCGGCGCCGATCACCACGGTCACCGCGCAGGATATCCGCGCGCAGGCCGCGATCACCGTCGAGGACGTGCTCAATCGACTGCCGCAGGTGTCGCCCGACAGCCAGCAGACCTATCAGGATTCGGACGGCCGCCAGCGGATCAAGCTGCGCAGCCTCGGTTTCGAACGCACGCTCGTGCTGGTCGACGGCAAGCGGCTCGGCACGCAGAACGGCCAGGACGTCGGCATCATCCCGCCCTCGCTGCTCGAACGCGTCGACGTGCTGACCGGCGGCGCATCGTCGGTCTATGGCTCGGACGCGGTCGCCGGCGTCGTCAACTTCATCCTCAAAAAGGACTTCGAGGGTATCCAGCTCGACGGCAATTACAGCTTCTACAATCACGACAACAAGGACACGATCGTCTCGCCGCTGGCCCGCGCGAACGCATTCGGCAGCCCGCGCGGGCTCGCCAACGACGGCGGCCGTTCGGACGTCACGCTGACCGCGGGGTCGAAGCTGTTCGACGGTGCGCTGCGTTTCTCGGGCTTCGTCAATTACCGCCAGGCCAACGACGTTCCCTATGATGCGCGGTCGACATCCGCCTGCCAGCTCGTCCAGACCGGCAAGGACGGCCCACTGTCGTGCTCGCTGTCGACCTATTCGCCGAGCGGCTATGTCTCGCCGCGCAGTGGCGCGAACAGCGGCGTCGGCTATGTCAACGATCCCGCCGGCACGCAGACGTTCGTGCCCTACGGCGCCGGCGCGGGGAACGCCGCCAATCCGTATGACGGCTATTCCTATCAGCGCCAGTTCGAGCGGTATACCGCCGGCGGTTTCGTCAGCGCACGGATCACGCCCGAAATCGAGCTGTACGGTTCGGGAATCTGGTTCCGCGACAAGTCGATCAATCCCTACCCGACGCGCATCTACAGCTACACCGCCTATGGCGATGCGCCGTACCAGGTGAACTGCAACAACCCGTATCTGTCGGCGTCGCAGGCCAGTACGATCTGCGGCGCGCAGGCGGGCACGTCCGCGACGGCACCGCTCGATGTGCGTTATCGCTTCAACGACCTGCCGTTTGCACCCGACACGTATCTGAACACCGCGATCCGCGCGACCGCGGGCGTACGCGGCACCGTCGGTAAGGCGTGGACCTATGACGTCGGCGGCGTCTTCTCGCGCAATCAGCAGGATATCACGTTCGGCAATTTCGCCGATTACGACCGGGTCAATCGCTCGCTCAACGTCGTCAACGTCAACGGTACGCCGACCTGCGCCTCGAAGGTATCGGGCGTCGATCCCGCCTGCGTTCCGTTCGACGCGTTCAGCGCCGGAACGCTCGGCGCACCACTCGCCGAGTATCTGTTCACCGGCCGCAGCGGCACGTCGAAGGGCGTCGCCAAGCTATGGGACGTCGTCTCGTCGGTCACCGGCGATCTCGGCAAATACGGCGTCACCTCGCCCTTCGCGAACGACGGCGTAGCGATCGCGCTCGGCGCCGAATACCGCAAGGACAGCTATGCTTCGTCCGCCGATGCGATCTACCGCGAGCAGAATGGCGGCACCGACTTCAATCTCAGCCAGGACGTCTGGGAATCGAACATCGAGGTTCAGGCGCCGCTGGTCCAGGAGCGTCGCTTCGCGCATCTGCTGCAGGCGACTGGAGGTTTCCGCGTCTCGAAATACAGCAGCAACCCGAGCGTCTTCAACACTTGGAAGCTGGAGGGCGTCTATGCGCCGATCAGCGACCTGACCTTCCGCGCCTCGTTCAACAAGGCGCAGCGCGCACCGACGGTGTTCGAGATCCGCCAGGCGACGAACATCGATTACAGCCGCCAGGGTGGATCGCAGAACGACTTCTGCGCACCGGTCGCGCGGCAGGTGGCGGATCCGAACAATCCGGGCCGCACGATCACCAGCACCACGCCGCTCGCCTCGCGCGAGGTGTGCGCCGCGACCGGACTGTCCGACGCACTGTACGGCAGCGCCACGCTGCTGTGCCCGAACGACCAGTGCACGGTGCGCTCGGGTGGCTTCACCGCGGATCCCGAGACCGCCTACACGCAGACCTATGGCCTGGTCGTGAAACCGAGCTTCCTCAAGGGGCTGGTCTTCTCGGTCGATCGCTACCGGATCAAGATCAACAACTCGCTCGGCTATAACGACGACAGCTATTACACCGATGGCTGCCTGCGCTCGGGCGGCGACCAGTTCTTCTGCTCGGGGATCGTCCGCCAGCCGGGCACCGGCATCCTCTACGCCGCCGCCGCGAGCAACCCGACCAGCGGCTTCATCCGCGCAGGCACGACCAATTACTATTTCTCGATCGCCCGCGGCTGGGACTTTCAGAGCCAGTACACGGTCGGCCTTGGCGGTGCGGGCAAGCTCGATCTGAACTTCAACGGATCGCTGACGACGTTCGCGGGCGGCCAGGATTCACCGCTTCAGCCCAAGCGCAACTGTGCGGGCTATTACGGCAATGGTTGCAGCCAGCTGCTGCCGAAATGGTCGCACGGTCTGCGGACGACCTACACGACGGGCGACGGGATCTTCAGCACGTCGTTCAACTGGCGCTATGTCGGTTCGCTGACGCATGCCGACAATTCGGGTGACGAGGCGATCGGCGGCACTGCGGCCCGCGCGCGGACGACCTTCTACCATATCGCGCCGGTCAGCTATTTCGATCTGGCGATGACGTTCGCGATCTCGAGGGACTTCTCGCTCCGGTTCGTCGCCAACAACCTGCTCGACAAGACGCCGCCGATCCTGGCGAATTCATACGACATCAGCCTCGCGCGCAGCAACACCATCCCCGCGCGCTACGACTCGCTCGGCCGTAACCTGGCGGTAGGCGCCACCGTCCGGTTCTGACCGCTCGGATGAACGACTGCCCTCCGAAACCCTCCCCCACCGGGGGAGGGTTTCGGTTCAGTCCCCTTCGATCAGCGCCGCGCCGCCCTGCGCATCCAGATCGAGCATCGCCGGCGCGTCCGCCTTCGTCGCCGGCCATTTCGGCAGCCCTGTACCGTTCGGGTTACCGGTCTTCACGAAGTTCACGAGATACGCGCTCGCGGTGTGCGCCGCCGCCCGGTCGGTCGCGCTGGTCTGCGCACCATATTTTATCGCTGCGGTATCGAAGAAGAACGGGATGTCCGTCGCATGCGACGCGCCTGCGGTTGTATCTGTCCGAACCGACGTCGCCACATACGAGAACCGGTAATGATAGGTCGGCACGCCCTTCGCCGCGAGCACCGCCGCGGTGTCGCGCGCGCCGGCGATCATATAGCCTTGCGGCCCACCGATATCGTCACTGGTCGCGCCGATCATCACCGGCACCCGGGCGAACCGTCCCGCGGCATAGGCGGCGACGGGATCGACCGCGAGCCTGCCATCGACCACCGGCCCGCTATACGTCCGCGGCCCCGACCCCGGCGTGAACATCGCCGCCAGGCTTAAGCCATCGGTCACCTGGTCCGCCGACAGTCGACGCAGCTTGGCCAAGGCCTGCGGATCACCGGCCGCGATCCCCTTCGACTGCGCGAACGCGATGCCGATCGTCTCCGCCGTGGCGATCGTCCCGGCAGGCCCGGTGCTGGGGCCGCCCGATTGCACCACCGCCTTCTGGAATGTCCCGCGCGCCATCGGCGACGTCAGCAAAGTGTGGACCGACATGCCGCCCGCGCTTTCGCCGATGATCGTCACGTTGGCGGGGTCGCCGCCGAACGCCGCGATGTTGCGCTTGACCCATTTCAGCGCGGCGAGCTGATCCATATAGCCATAATTGCCAAGCAGCCCGTGATCGGGATCCTGCTTCGTCAACTGCGGATGCGCGAACGTGCCGAACCGTCCGAGGCGGTAATTGAAGCTGACGACCATGATGCCGGACTTGGCCAATTCGCTGCCGGAATAGGTCGGTGGCGACGATCCGCCGTTTACGAAGCCGCCACCGTAGATCCACACCATCACCGGCAATTTCGCCTTCGCACCGGCGGGCTTCCACACATTGGCATAGAGGCAATCCTCGGCCGGCGGCGTGCCAAGCGGCGCGGCATCGCTTGGGAAAGGTTGCTGCATGCAGTCATTGGCATAGCGGCTCGCGTCGCGCTCGCCACGCCAGGCGGCCGCGGGCTGGGGGCCCGCCAGCGGAGCGGACCGACCGGCGGCGCAGCGAACGGAATACCCTTGAACGCCACGACGCCACCGGACTCGCGACCCTGCAACCGACCGGTATCGATCCGCACACGCGTCTCGCCAGCTTCGGCGTGCGCCAACGTCGAACTGGCCAGCAAGGCCGCCGCAAGGGTGAAGGTCAAACGCATGGCACTATCCTCGTCTCTGATCGAAGCGATAACGGCCGAAGCGCGCGACAGAAATGAGTGATGGGGCCCGCGGCGGGAAATCGAACCCGGACCCATCTCCTGCATCGCTGTAACGCAACGTCTGACAATTCCGCCACCTTGGCCTGACAATGGTAGCGCACAGTTAATCGCATAGACAACGGCTGGCTGAACGTAGCGCATAGTATCGACGCAGCCATGATGACTGGGGGAAGGCGATCCGAACGCTTTCGAAACCTCACCATGGGAAAGCCGCCACCAGATGCCCGCGTGAACACGCCTCCGACAGCGTCCGCTGGCGTCTAATCTTCTGGTCGCAGGCTTCGTGCCACCGACACCGATGTGCTTGGACGGTGCCGCCGGACGATCGCAACCGATTTGCCCCCGACAGAGTAGACTTGGCGGTCGGTTTAGATAATCATGGCGTCTGCCAGACACTTGAAGGGTAAAGCCTTGGTATCCTGCTACTCACCGACCCCGGTTTTGGAACAGATCGGTGAACGGTGGTGGCGACGCATCGGGGCTGGAACGCTGACCGCCATCATCATTCTGCTGGCGCTGTGGTTCACCCTTTTTGGATCGAAGAGCGACACGAGGATATCGGGCGGAACACTCCCGTCCTTGTCACGCTGCTACCTCTGCCCGAACGTCCGGTCGCGTCGCCCCCGTTCCTCCTGAGCCCCAGCGTGTTCGCGAGGTCGACGCGGCGGATGGACGGCAGCGTCAGGAGCCTATGCCGGACATCAGGCCGCAAACGGCACCACGTGCGCCTTTAATTCCGGATGTGTCGGATAGTACATTACTGCCTCCTACCATCACGCTCGCCACGTCCGAACCGATTGCTCCGGCACGGCTCGCGCGTGCCGATGGCGTTGGCGGAGGGCCATCGCACGTCGCCAACCGCGGTGATGGTGCCGGCATCGGGCTTGGCACCGGATCTGGTAACGGCATCGCCGGCGGTGAACTCGACGGTCCAGGCCCGCTCGACGTTCTTCGAAAGGCCGATTGGGTATGGAAACCCGGCGACAGTGCGTTGCAGCCGTTTGCACCCCGGCAGGCCGTCGAGAAACGCATTTCCGGAAAGGCGGTCCTCGCCTGCCGGGTTCTACTCTCGACCCGCGTCCATGATTGCCGCGTCATCGCCGAGAGCGCCGGGGGATTTGGCTTTGGCAAGGCGGCGCTGACCGCCTCACGGATCTTCCGGGTTCATCCCCCGCGGCGCAACGGCAAGCCGCTGAACGATGCGTGGGTCGGCATTCCCGTTGTTTGGATCACGGACTCCGTGGTCAAGATGGGCAAGCTGGAAATCGTGACACCAGCCGTCCCAGACACCGCGCCGACCCACTGAGTACATAATAGCGACCCGCGATCGGGGGCACGGATAGAATTCTCAAGTTCCGCCAAGGCGATGAGCCTGGCCGCGTCTGCGAACACAACCCGTTAGCAAACTCTCAATTAGTCGCTGCGAAACCATCCCGCCGGATCACCCGCGGGTCTGGCTGTACTCTAAGCGCTCTGATTTGCCAGCAATCCTGCAGGCGTTGCAGGACGGACGTTTTTGGAACGGGAAGGTGCTCCAGTGATGCTAAACGCAATCTGCAAGCCCATCTTGGGATGGCTTCCGCCCGTATATTTATTGGCGGGCTGGGCTGTCAGTGGATGGTATGTTTTCCACTATACCAGTGCAGTAGCCGCAATCGGGATAGTTTCGGGCATCGCGATATTCGTCCATTACAATGTGATGATCAGGTCGAATATCGTGAACGAACGCAAGTCTATTGACCTGGATCGGACGGCCAAGATCGCCCTTGTTCTCGCTAGCTTGGGATTTTGTGTAGTATTTCTGTATCTGCTGATCGCCAGCTGGACAGCGTATAAAGCGTACGCGGCTGCACCGCTATTTGGCGTCGGAATGGTCTACGTTCCCGCCTTCTCGCTCGGCGTTGCTTCGGCCGCGTATGTAAAATTGATCGCGGTGCACGTATCCAAGCTCAAAGGATAACGTGAGCCAGGTCGGTCGGGGATGCTGGCTAAGAGGTCAGGCGGGTCGAAAGCCCGGGGATCGCGCGACGTGGACGACCGGGAAACGAGATAGATGGGCCGGTCGTCGGACCGGCCCACTATACTTACGCCTTCTTGCGCGCGCGCTTCGGGCTTGCGGCGGCCTCGGTGTCTTCCTCCTCGTCCGGCGAATCCTCACCGGCTTCGGTCAATGCCTCGCCAAGCGCCTTGAGTTTCTCTTGCGACTTGTCGGACTTGTCGGCGATCTTGGTCGTCGCCGTGCCCAGGCGGTGCAACAGCGCATGGACGCGATCCGCGTCGGGCGTGTCCTTTTCCAGTTGCTTGCGCAGCGAGGCGAGGTCGCGCAGGATGCCCTTGGCACCCGCGGTATCGACGTCGGCCAACGCGGCTTCCCAATCCTCGACCATGTCGGCACCCTTGGTGGGCTTGGTAGCATCAAGTCCGCGGTTGATCGCGTTCATCGTTCCGGCGAATTTAACGGCCATGTCATTCTCTCCGCAAAGCCTGTGGTGGCGATCGTCAACGCGGTGTCGCGGGGGAAATGTCCGGGCGGATCGGGTTACCGTATTGCTCTCGATCAATCGGGTGGCGAAAACCGTACGGACCGTATCCTGGGTTATCTTTTGGCGACGCGGCCAAGGCCGAAGTCGACGGGCGGGCAGTAGCTGAAGGACGCATGAGCCGACCGCCAAAACTCGGCAACCGCGCTAACTCTCCTTCGAAGGCAATAGTTTGCAACAGCCCCACACCCGGCGCAGCGGCACGCAAGGACCCCCACCGCCACGCCGGTATTTAAGCGAATTCCTCAGGCGAGCGTCAACCCAACATCCACATTCCCCCGCATTGCGTTGGAATACGGGCAAATCTGATGTGCTGCATCGACCAGTTTCTGCGCATCGTCACGCTCTAGACCCGGCAACGATACCGTCAGGTCGGTCGTGATACCGAAACCACCCGCGGACCGGGGACCAATGCCGACCTTGGCCGTGACCGCGACGTCTTCGGGCAATTTCATCTTCAACTGCTGGCCGGCGACCTTCAGCGCGCCGATGAAGCAGGCGGAGTAACCGGCCGCGAACAGCTGTTCCGGGTTGCTGCCGTCGCCGCCTGCGCCGCCCAGTTCCTTTGGCGTCGAGAGGGCGACGTCGAAGCGGCCGTCTTGCGAGCGAGCATGTCCGTCACGACCACCGGTTGCTGTGGCTTCAGTGGTGTATTTTACGTCGATCGACATTTTGAGCCTCCAATTGCTTATCGCGATAAATATCTAGGTAAGCTTGCTGCTGCTGTCCAGCATTATTTGGTGCGATAATCATTTCCGTGATAGTGATCGTCATGAAGGAGCTATGTGTGTCCGACCCTCTGCCACTCGACGATCAACTGTGCTTTTCGCTCTACGCTGCGACGATCGCGATCAATCGTGCCTACAAGCCTGCGCTCGACCGGCTTGGCATAACCTACCCGCAGTTTCTCGTTCTTCAGACCTTGAACGAGGTTCAGGATGGCCGTTCGATCGGCGCCATCGCCGAGAGGCTCGCGCTGGAACCGAGCACGATCACGCCACTGGCCAAGCGTTTGGAGGCAGCGGGGCTCGTTACGCGGATTCGCAATCCCGCCGACGAGCGTGAGGTCCGCGTCCGTTTGACCGACGCGGGTCGCGCCCGCTGGGCTGAGACGGGATGTCTGGGTCCGTTGATCGTGGAACGATCGGGAATGACGCCGGATAGGCTGGCGTATCTCAACGCTGAAGTGGCGGCGCTTCGTCAGGCGCTAGCGCTCAAGCCCGGGGCCAAATCCGCAGTGGTTCAATGAAATTTGCGATAGATCTTAGGATGCATCTGCTAAAAGCATAGGCGCAAAGATGAAGCCTTCGCTCATTTGATGAGATAGCAACCCGTCGGTCCGCTCCGCGGTTGCGGCTCCGACTGACAATGTCAGACGGGCTGCCGCTGCGCCCGCAACCATCCCGTAATCGAATACCGCTTCGTCGGCGCGGAGGGCGTTATATAGGACACGCTGTGGAGTTGCGGGACAGCTAGGATGTCGAGCGTGTTGAAGTCCGGGACAAGTCCCTCGACGATGCCGTCGCGATCATGGAACAGCAGCAGGCCGCCCATTCGGCGCGCCACTGCGGGGTGAGGCCGAACACATAGGCCGCACGTCGATCCTTGCCGGCAACCTCGTCGTCGTGCGCGGTGAGGAAGTCGCAGGCTGCGTAGGCGGTCGCCTGCGCATCGACGAACCGCGTATCGTCGGCGCCGGTGATCGCCTTCAGCACCGGTAGCGGGGCGGGACTCGACAACCACGAAGCGAATAGCGTGAGCAGATCGGGGTTCGCTACGCGTGCGCCCACGCCGTCCGCCACGCGGATCGTCTCGTAGCGATATTGGAAACCGCTCTCGGCGCCCTTGTGAACCGCGGCATCCAGCGCCTTTCGCTGCGGATCGCTCATCGCGTCCCGGACCGAGCGATCGAGTTCGTAAAAAGTGTCGTTGCTGTTCAGCACCTGCCGCCAATCCGCATGGTCCTGAAGATATGCGCGCAGGCGTTGCGGCCCATCGTCCGACAACAGGTCCTTAATCCTGACGCGACCTGCGCGCGCGTACCGCGCGCGCAGGTCCGAGACATCGAGGTTGGGGTTGAGCAAGAATGGGTCGGTCGGCATCGAAAACCTCGCAGAGGATGCCCACGCCTAACGCCGATGTGCGGCCAGCAGAAGGGTGCGTGTTTATCCCGCTACGCCACCGATATGAGTTCCAGCGCGCGTGGTGGAGCCGAGGGGAATCGAACCCCTGACCTCTGCAGTGCGATTGCAGCGCTCTCCCATCTGAGCTACGGCCCCGCGCGGTTGGCCATAGGCCAGGATCGATGATCTAGCGGCTCGATTTGGGCGTTGCAACCGGGTTGGCGCGACTGCGCCAACTGACCTTCGGCGCGTCGTCGCAACGGAGCGTCGGGTCGCCGTCAAGTTGCCGCAATCACAGGAACATTCCGCCAGCTTGGCGCTTGTAGTCCTCGGAATGTACGACCCCGCGATCGACGGGGCCGGCAGCCGCAGGACAGCAATTAGGAGGTTCCTATGGTCTACGAACGCAACACCCGAGATCGCCAGTCGGGCGACTATTACGGTCGGCCGAACTCGAACGATTATGGTCGCGATTTCCGCGCGGATGGTGGCGGCTATGGTCGTTCCAGCGCGCGCGAATATGAAGCCGCCGGCGAATTTGATCGCGACGACAACCGCAGTGGCCGCGGTCAGGGATATCAGGGGCGTGACGACCAGGGACGCGGCGATCAATATGGTCGCGAGCAGGGCGGTCGCGACTATTATGGCGGCCACAATGACCGCTCGCAGCCATCGAGCGGCGATCGCTACGGCCAGTCGCGCTACGGCCAGGGATCGGGCCAGGGTTATGGCCAGCAGGGTTACGGTCAGCAGGGATATGGCCAGCAGCGCTCCGGCCAGGGCTATGGCCAGCAGTCCTACGGGCAGCGCAGCCAGGGTTCGGGCGATGCCGAATATCACGGCAGCTACGCTTCGGACGGACGTCGCTTCGAGGACGTAGGTCGCAACCGCGATGCCGATGACGACAACCGCAATTCTGCGCGCGGCGGCAGCCGTAACGAGGGGCGTGACTATGGTCGCCAGCCACAGGGCTATGACTATGACGATCGCGGATTCATCGCGCGCGCAGGCGACGAAGTTCGCTCGTGGTTCGGTGACGACGAGGCCGAGCGCCGTCGCGAAGCCGATGCACGCTATGACGAGCGGTCCTATGGCAACTCCGACAACCGTGCGTTCGGCAATCGCGCGTCGAACACGCATGACGACCATTACCATAGCTGGCGCAGCACGCAGATCGCGGCGCTCGACCGCGACTATGACGAGTATCGCAACGAGAACCGCTCGAAGTTCGAGAATGAATTCTCGTCGTGGCGCAATGAGCGCCAGGGCCAGCGCAGCTCGCTGTCGCAGGTTACCGAGCATATGGAAGTCGTCGGGTCTGACGGCAGCCATGTCGGCACGGTCGACAAGGTGAAGGGCGACCGGATTCTGCTGACCAAGAACGACCGCGATGCAGGCGGCGTGCACCACTCGATCCCATCGCGCTGGATCAAGACCGTCGACGGCAAGGTCACGTTGTCGAAGTCGGCCGACGAAGCCAAGGCGGCGTGGAAGGAAGAAGAGCGCAACTCGGCGATGTTCGAGTACGGTGATCGCATGGGCGGCGACAAGAAGGATACCGGCACCAGCGGTTATGCTTCGAGCACGCAGACGGGCAGCACGGCGACTGGTAGCACGCAGACTGGCAGCACGCAGACGGGCAGCACCGGGACCGGCACGGCATCGACCACGGGCACGACCGGCGGCACCACTACTGGCACGACGTCGGACACGCTTGGCAAGTCGGGTTCGACCACGTACTAACTGGTTGAAAGCGTTGGCTGGCGTTGCATGATGTCAGCCGAAAAGGGGCCCGGGCGGAAACGTCCGGGCCTTTTTGCAGGTTGCGTTGAGTGTGCGTTTCGCCATACCCGCAACACGAATAATCAAGACAGGAGCAAGTTTATGGCCCGTGCATGGAGCCTGAAGGCACGTCCGCAAGGCATGCCGAAGCATACCGACTTCGCCATGATCGATCTCGATCAGTCGACGCTCGGCGCCGGCGAGGTGCGTATCGCCAATCGCTGGCTGTCGGTCGACCCGTACATGCGCGGGCGGATGAACGACGTGAAGAGCTATGTCCCGCCGTTCGCTCTGGGCGAGGCGATGCAGGGCGGCGCGGTCGGCGAAGTGGTCGAGAGCAACGACGACGGCATCAAGGTCGGCGACATGGTGCTGCACATGGCCGGCTGGCGCGACGAGGCGGTGGTGCCGGCCGCGCAGGTGCAGAAGCTGCCCGCGCTCGACGTGCCTCCGCAGGCGTTTCTGGGTCAGCTCGGCATGCCGGGGATGACCGGGTATTTCGGCCTGCTTCAGGTCGCCGAAGCCAAGGCTGGCGATACGGTGTTCGTGTCGGCGGCGGCGGGTGCGGTCGGATCGACGGTCGTGCAGGTCGCAAAGGCGAAGGGCATGACGGTGATCGGCTCGGCCGGCGGTGCGGAGAAGTGCGCGTGGGTGAAGTCGCTCGGTGCGGATGCGGTGATCGACTATAAGAGCGACGTGCCGGTAGTGAAGGCGCTCGGCGAGGCTGCTCCGAAAGGTATCGACGTGTATTTCGACAACGTCGGCGGCGAGCATCTCGACGCGGCGCTGGCACATGCGAACCTGCATGCGCGGTTCGCGGTGTGCGGGATGATCGACGTGTATAACAGCGGGGCTGCGACGCAGCTGAAGTATCTCGCGCGGCTGATCGGTAACCGCGTGCAGATCCGTGGGTTCATCGTCAGCGACTACATGAATCGTGCCGAGGAGTTCTACAAGGACATGGGCGGGATGCTGGCGGCGGGGACGCTGAAGCGGCAGGAGACCGTGCACGAGGGGCTCGAGACGATGCCGGATGCGTTTTTGGGGCTGTTCTCGGGTGGGAACACGGGGAAGATGCTCGTCAAGGTTTGAGTTCGTATCCCCAACCTCTCATCGTCATTCCCGCGCAGGCGGGAATCCATACTGGCAAGCGTAGCGGTCTAACCGCCAGCGTTTGAGAATATGGGTCCCCGCCTCCGCGGGGATGACGATGGTTGTGCCCCTTCCTACAGCCACTTCGCCTGCTTGAACTTTACGTATAGCGCGGCGCAGACGACACCGATCACCCCCAGCACGACGAAATACCCGTATTCCGTCTTCAACTCGGGCATGTTCTCGAAGTTCATGCCGTAGATCCCGGCGATCGCGGTGGGGACGGCGAGGATCGCGGCCCAGGCGGCGAGCTGGCGGGTGATCGCGCCGGTGCGTTGTTGTTCGAGCAGGTTGCTGAATTCGAACACCGACGTCAGCACTTCGCGCAGGCCCTCGACCATCGTCTGGACGCGGCGGACGTGATCGAGCACGTCGCTGAAATACGGTTTCGCCTCGGTGTCGATGCAGGGGAGGTCGAGGCGGACGATCTTGCCCGCGACCTCGCCCATGGGTCCGAGGATGCGCTGGAAGCGGATCATTTCGCGTCTCAGACCGAAGATACGGACAATTTCGTCGCGGCCTAGGAATGCGTCGATCGTGCGTTGTTCCATCGCCAGCACCTCGTCCTCGATGCTCTCGACGATCGGGAGATAGCCGTCGACGACGTAGTCGAGAATTGCGTGGAGGACGTAATCGACGCCGTTGATCAACAGCGTTGGCGCGGCTTCGAGCTGTTCGCGGAGTGCCTTGTGCGAGCGTGCCGAGCCGTGGCGGACGCTGATGATGTGACTGTGGCCGACGAAGATCGCGGTTTCGCCGTACGCGATCTTGTCGTCTTCGAGTTGCGCGGTGCGCGCGACCACGAACAGCTGGTCGCCGTACACGTCGACCTTGGGCAGCTGGTCAGCCTTGATCGCGTCCTCCACTGCCAGCGGGTGGAGGTTATACTGATCCTTCAGCGTCCGCATTTCCTCGGCCGACGGATCGCAGATGCCGATCCAGACGAACTCAGAGCGATCCGCGGGGCAATCAACTTTCTCGTCGATCGAGACCGCGCGGACGCGCTTGCCATGACGATAGAGATACGCGGCGACGACCGTCATGGAGCCTCTGAATTACGCTAACGAGGCTCGCGCCGGTATCAGAACGCCGGGAGCACCGCACCCCGATAATGCTGCTCGATGAAGGTCTTGGTCGCCGGGCTACGCAGTGCGGCGATCAGTTTCACGACGCGCGGGTCCTTCTCGCCACCGGGCAGGCCGACGACGAAATTGACGTAAGGGCTGTTCTTGTCCTCGATCGCGAGCGCGTCGCGGACCGGGTTGAGCTTCGCGTCGAGCGCGTAGTTGGTGTTGATCAGCGCGAGATCGACCTCGCCGAGCGTGCGGGGCAGGGTGGCGCCCTCCAGTTCCTTGAAGTTCAGGTTCTTCGGGTTGGTGGCGATGTCGTTGAGGCTCGACAGCGGGTTGGTCGGGTTCCGGAGCGTGATCAGCCCGGCCTTCTGGAGCAACAGCAGCGCGCGGCCACCGTTGCTCGGCTCGTTCGGGATCGCGACGGTGGCGCCGTTGGGGATCTGCGCGATCGACTTCCACTTGCGCGAATAGGCACCGAGCGGTTCGACATGGACGCCGGCGTAGGTCACCAGATGCGTGCCGCGCGAGGCGTTGAACTGGTCGAGATACGGCTTGGTCTCGAAATAACTCACGTCGATCTGCTTCTGCTCGACCTGGAGGTTGGGCTGGACGTAGTCGTTGAAGACGCGGATCTGGAGGTCGACGCCTTCCTTGGCGAGCGTTGGCTTGATCGATTCCAGGATTTCGGCGTGCGGCACCGCGGTTGCGGCGATCGTCAGCGTCTTGCCGTCGTTGGTCTTAGCACCACCGCAGGCGGCGAGCGCGAGCAGCGAGAACGAGGCGAGCAGGGTGCGGCGGTTCATGGCAGTTCCTAGCGGCGGGTGAAGTGGCGAGCGAGCGCGTCGCCGGCATATTGGATGATCTGGACGAGCACGACCAGCAGCACGACGGTGACGACCATGACGTCGGTCTGGAAGCGCTGATAGCCGAACCGGATCGCGAGATCGCCGAGCCCGCCCGCACCGACCACGCCCGCCATCGCGGTGAACGAGACGAGCGCTACCGCGGTGACGGTGGCGCCGGCGATCAGTCCGGGGAGCGCCTCGGGAATCAGCGCGCCGGTGACGATCTGACGCGTGGTGGCACCCATCGCCTGCACCGCCTCGATCGTGGTGCGGTCGACTTCCTTGAGCGATCCCTCGACGAGCCGCGCATAGAACGGCGCGGCGCCGACGACGAGCGGCGGGATGGCGCCGGCGACGCCGAGCGAGGTGCCGACGAGCATCACGGTGAGCGGGATCATCACGATCAGCAGGATGATGAACGGCACCGAGCGGAGAATGTTGACGATGATGCCAAGGACGGCGTTGGCGACGCGGTTCTGCGACAGCCGGCCCCGGTCGGTGAGGTAGAGCAGGACGCCGAGCGGCAGGCCGAACGCGATCGTCAGGATCAGCGATCCGCCGAGCATGATCAGCGTGTCGAGGCACGCCTGGCCGATGTCCGACCAGTCGATGTTGGCGAAGAAGCTCATGCCGCCAGCGCCGCCAGCATGCGCTGCGTTGCCGGGTGGGCGGCGTTGGCGAAGATGTCGGCGACGTCGCCGGTCTCGACGATGCGGCCGCGTTCTAGGACGGCGACGCGGTCGCAGACGTAGCGGACGACGTCCATTTCGTGGGTGATGAGAACGATCGTCAGGCCGAGGTCTCGGTTGAGGTCGCGGAGGAGGGTGAGGACCGAGCGGGTGGTTTCGGGGTCGAGCGCGCTGGTGGCTTCGTCGCAGAGCAGGATGTCGGGGTCGGTGGCGAGCGCGCGGGCTATACCGACGCGCTGCTTCTGGCCGCCGGAGAGCTGGGCGGGGTATTTGGTGGCGTGATCGGCGAGGCCTACGCGGTCGAGCAGCGCGGCGACTTTCGTCTCGCGCTCGGCTTTGGATACGCCCGCGAGCACCAGCGGGAACGCGACGTTCGCGGCGACCGTGCGCGACGAGAGCAGTCCGAAGTTCTGGAAGATCATGCCGATCCGGCGGCGCAGCGCGCGCAGGTCTGAGGCCGACAGCGCGGCTACGTCGACCCCATCGACTTCGACCCGCCCTGAAGTCGGGCGTTCGAGCGCGTTGATCAGGCGGATCAGCGTCGACTTGCCTGCGCCGGACTGGCCAATGACGCCGAACACGCCGCGTGCGGGAATCTCCAGCGAGACCCCGTCGAGGGCCGCCGCTTCGCTGGCCGGGTAGGTTTTAACAACGTCGGTGAGGCGGATCATGCGGAGTCCATGACTTGCACCGCGAACCGCTCCATTTCCTCGGCCTGCGGGCTCATCTGGAGCAGCAGCAAGTCGAGACCGGCCGCCTCGTACTCCGCGATACGCTCCTTCAACTGCTCGGGCGTGCCGACCAGATTGGGGCGCAGGCCGCGGTTGGAAACGGAGTATTCCTGGATCTTCAACTCGCGTTCGAGCTGCGTGCCCGATAGCCACTGGTCGAAATTGGCATAGCCGGCGGGTAGCTCGGTGACGCTGGTGATGCGCTCGAGTTCGCGTTTCGCCTCCGCCTCGCTGTCGCGGACGATCGCGTAGGCGGCCATGCCGTACTGCATAGGCGCACCGCCGGCCGCTTCGCGCCGCGCCGCCATGTCGGCGATTTTCGGCGCGATCGCGTCGGCGGGGTCGCCGTGCATGACGTAGGCGTCGCACTGCGCGGCAATCATCGCCTTGGCCTTCTCGCTTTCGCCGCCCGCGTAAACGGTCGGGCGCTTGGCGGGCTTGGGTGAGCAGATCGCTTGTTCGGTGGTGTAGAACTGGCCCGCGAAGTCAAAGCGCTCCTGCGTCCACAACCCATCGACGACGGTCAGCCACTCAGCGGTGCGCGCGTAGCGATCGTCGTGCTGGTCGAACTGGAGGCCGTATTGCTTGGCCTCGTCCGCCCACCAGGACGAGACGACGTTGAGCGCGAGCCGCCCGCCCGAGATCCGATCGATGTTCGCCGCGGCCTTGGCGAACAGCGCGGGGTGATGGAAGTTCGGACGGACCGCGACCATCAGCTCGATGCTGTCGGTCACCGCCGCCAGCGCCGCCGCCGTCGACCACGCGTCGAGCGCGGGCTGTTCGATGCCCTTGATGTCGTTGAGGTTCAGCTCGGCGATCAGCGTCAGGTCATAGCCCCAGCGCTCGGCATTCTGCGTCAGCGCCTTGGTGTAGGCCCAGCTCGCCTCCATCCCCTCGTCGGGGACGTTGCGAAGCCAGCCGCCGAAGACGGGGGTCCAGTAACCATAGCGCATCAGCGGGCCTTCTCGATCTGTTCGACGAGGTAATCGACGAGGCGGTCGTGCGGATCCCAGCCGAGCACATCCAATGGCTTGGCGACGAAGTTCGACAGCGCGTTGATGTCGTAGAAGCGCGCGACGTCGTCGCGGTCGTCGATCATCACCTCGACTCCGCCGACGTCGAGATCGACCGCGTTGGCGATCGCTTCGGCGGCGTCCTTCAGGGTCTGCGAGGGCTCGACCGCGGCCATCTTGATGCCGGAGCCGGGAACGACGCACGCGTCCGCGGGGCAGAGGTCGAACGCACCGCCACCTGCGACGTCGATTGCGTAAAGAAATTTGCGGTCTAGCGTCTCGATCCGGGTGATCGCGCCGTCGCGGACGGGGACGTATTCCTGGACCAGCAGCACGCCGTCGACGCTGCTCGGTAGGCCGGTGTCGGCTACGACGGTGCGCAATTCGTCTAGGCTGTCGAAGCGGACGATGCCTGCGCCTGATCCACCGATGTTCGCCTTCACGACCAATGGGAAGCGCAGCGTCTGCGCGGCGGGGACGACGTCTGCGGCGCGGTGGACGACACGCGTCTCGGGGATCGCGAGGCCGAGCGAGGCGATCAGCGACAATTGCCGCGCCTTCGAGGCGTCGATCGCGAGCACGTCGGTGCCGTTGATCACGCGCGCACCGGTGCGGCGCCAGTGATCGAGCATCGCCATCGTGTCGAAGATCGGATGCTCATCGTTGCGCAGGAAGCTCGACATCGCGATGCGGTTGAAGACGACGGGGGCGGGGGCGCTCTGGTCGGCGGGGTTCCAGAAGCCGTCGGGCGTGGCGCGGGTGAACGCGACGCCGCGGCGGTCGAGCGCGGCGAACAGCGGTTCGAACCAGAGCGGGTGCTCGTAGAGAATGGCGAGATCGGTCATCGTGTCCCGGATACGCATTGCGCGCGGGCGTGCAAACCCAAGCAATAGTTTGGCACGCGCAATTTCGCATCGTTACCGGCTGACGTTCTCGGCTGATGTTCCCGGCTGACAGGGCGCGTTTGCCGCGGTAGCCTTGGCGATGATCTTGAAAACGCTTGGCGCTTCGCTCGTCCTTGTCTGTGCCGTATCCGGCTCGGCGCAAACCGTCGCTCCGGCGACACCGGCCACGCTTGTTCCGGCCGAGTCGGTGCCGGCGGCGACCGTCTCGATTGTGATGACGACCAGCGAGGGGCCGATCACGCTGGCGTTGGAAAAGGATCGCGCGCCGCTGACGACCGCGAATTTCCTGCGTTATGTCGACCAGAAGCGGCTCGATGGCGTGACGTTCTATCGCGCGATGAACCTGGGGCAGGGGACCGGGCTGATCCAGGGCGGGCCGCAGAACGATCCGAAGCGCATCTTGGAGCCGGTGGCGCACGAGCCGACCAGCAAGACCGGGCTGTCGCATGTCGATGGGACGATCTCGCTGGCGCGGTTGGCGCCGGGGACGGCGACGGCGGATTTCTTCATTACCGTCGGGCCGGTGTTGTCGTTGGATGCGAACTCGACGGGGAGTGGGGATACCGCGGGGTATGCGGCGTTCGGGCATGCCGTCGAGGGGATGGATGTCGTGAAACGCATCCTCGCTGCGCCGACGTCGGCGACCGCCGGGGTCGGGGTGATGAAGGGGCAGATGATTGCCGCGCCGGTTAAGATTTTGACGGTTCGGCGGGCGAAGTAGGGGAGGACTTTACGTCACCTCATCAGCTCCGCCACCCCGGCGAAGGCCGGGGCCCAGTTGGAAAGGTTGCAGTAACGGCGGACTGTGCGTCGTTATCGCCGTCCCCCAACTGGGCCCCGGCCTTCGCCGGGGTGGGGTTGAGGTTGGGACGGTTGGACCGAGACACAGAGCGCCGCCTAGCCGTTCCCCCGCGGACGCGGGGGCCCAGCTAAATATAGGGCGGTGCCTGTGGCTCCTGGGCCCCCGCGTTAGCGAGGGAACAAGGAACAGAAGTGTAGTTGGTAACAGGGAGTTCTCGAACGCGAACTCGACTGGGTCAGGCGGCGACGGCGTCCGCTTTCGTCGCCATCCATGCTTCGGCCTTGGCCAGCGCGGGGGCGTCGTCGACGTCGATCCAGTCGATGTCGCTGCAATCGACGATCCGGGCTAGGCCTTGCGCGGCCAGCAGGCGGACGCCTTCGGTCAAAGACGGGCTGGCGAGCGTTGCCAGTGCATCCGACAGCGCTGGGCCGATCGCGAAGACGCCGGTGTCGTAGCAGTCGTGGGGTTCGAGGCCCTTGCCGATCGCGACGATGCGGTCGCCTTCGGTGGCGACGCAGGTGACGTCCTCGGGGTCGACCCAGTCGTGGCCGAGCCGTCGGTCGATGCCGAGGCGTAGACCACCGCCAGCGCCGGCTTTCGCCATGCGCGCGTAGAGGTCTGGGCTGACGAGGTGATCGCACATCGCCAGCACCGCTTCGCTATCGGCCAGCGCGTCGCGTGCCGCGAGGACCGAGACGCCATTGGGTTCGCGGTGATCCGCGAGAACCGTCTCGACCTTCAACGGCCAGCGCCGGCTCGCGAGATACGCTTCGATCGCCTCACGCCCGTAGCTCACCGTCACGATCGCCCGCGCAAAGCCGGCCTCGGCCAGCCCCTCAAGCGCGTGGGCGATCAACGGCCGCCCCGCTACCGCGCAGAGCGGCTTGTACGGGGCGGAGGTGCGAAGGCGGCTGCCTTCCCCGGCGGCGAGGATGATCGCCGTTTGAATCCGGGGCGTGTCGATCATGTCAGGCAGCCTTGATGAACCGCTCGACTTCGATCTGCGCGAGATCGTCGGTCATCTGCGTGCGCGGGTGCTTGCAGAAATAGGCCGAGGCGGGATCGATCACGCCGGCGATGCCGCGATCCTTGGCGATCTTGGCGCAACGGATCATGTCGATCGCGACACCCGCCGAGTTGGGGCTGTCCTCGACCGAGAGACGCAGCTCGATGTTCATCGGCACGCCGCCGAACAGCTGGCCTTCCATGCGCAGGAAGCAGACCTTGTTGTCGTTCTGCCAGGGGACATAGTCCGACGGACCGATATGGACGTTGTCGTCGTCCATGCGCTCGGCCGCAACCGACTGGACGGCTTCGGTCTTCGAGATCTTCTTCGACTCGAGCCGGCGATGGTTCGACATGTTGAGGAAGTCGGTGTTGCCGCCGGTGTTGAGCTGGTAGGTGCGATCCAGCTTCACGCCCCGCTTGGCGAACAGGTCCGTCAGCACGCGGTGGACGATCGTCGCGCCAAGCTGCGCCTTGATGTCGTCGCCGATGATCGCGACGCCGGCGTCTTCGAACTTCTTCGCCCAGACCGGGTTCGAGGCGATGAAGACGGGGATGTTGTTGACGAACGCAACGCCTGCTTCGATCGCGCATTCGGCGTAGAATTCGGTGGCTTCCTGCGAACCGACCGGCAGATAGTTCATGAGCACGTCGGCGCCCGATGCCTTCAGCTCGGCGATGACCTCTTCACGGGTCGGCTCGGCGGCGTCCGAAACGAGGAACGTGCGGTCGTCCTTGAAGTCGGCCATGTGGTCGGCAACGCCGTCCAGCTTCTTGCCCATCTTCACGATCGTGCCGGTGTTGCTCACGTTCGGTGCGAACACCGCGGTGCAGTTGGGCTTGGCGAAGATCGCCTCGGCGACGTCCTTGCCCACCTTGCGGCGATCGACGTCCCAGGCCGCGACGACCTTGATGTCGCTCGGCTTGTAGCCACCCATGTCGAAATGCATCAGGCCGACCTGGTCGTTGGCGCCCTCACGGTAATGCTCGAGGCCTTGCACGAGCGAGCTCGCGCAGTTGCCGATGCCGACCACGGCGATCCGAATGCTATTCATTACTGACCCTGTTCCTTACGAAAGATGCATGCGCGACGCGGTCTTTGGTCGCGTTGCAGAAGTATTACGAACGAAAGCCCGCTCGACACGACGGTGCCAGACGAGCCCGACGATGGCCACGAGCGTCAGAGGGACGATCTCGAACCACCAGAAGATGCGTGGGTTGCCCGCGAAGCAGGCGACGAAGATCGCCCATACCCGGACATTCGCGGTAAGCAAGGCCATGAAGCGCAAGGGCGCGACGGCACGGGCACCGTATACGGCGCCTAGTGCGACCGGATCGGCCGATTGGGCAAGCGTACGCTCGAACGGCATGGCAATCCGGTCGATGCTGCCGGCGACGCCGTCGTAAAAGCGGACGAGCGGGTTGCCGATCGGGACGGGGGCGCTTCGAGCGCCACGCCCTTGATACGGCGATGGAAGCGCGAACGCTCACCCTCGTACATGTTTGACTGTACCGCATGCGCGCCGCCGGCGGCGAAGGCGAGGACCCAACCCTCGGGCGTGTCGATCGTCAGCGCAAGCGAGATGTAGATCAGCGCGAATACGCCGTGATCGCACAGACCATCGAGCATCCGGCCGAGCGGGCTGGCCGTCTTGGTCGCGCGTGCCACCATGCCGTCGAGGCCGTCGGCAATCAGCCACCCCATCGACAGAACGAGGCCGACGAGCGCAACCGCCCAGTTTCCCCATTGCGTGTAGGCGAGCGCGGCTGCGCCACCGAGGCAAAGCCCCGCCACCGATACCGAATTGGCCGAAATTCCACGCGCAAGCGCAAGCGGGAGCAACGCGCGGCCCGCTGGATGAATCAGCCAAAGGTTAGATGGGATCTCGATCCGGCGATCGCGCGATCCATCCGGTGGAGCCACTGTCATAGGATTTTCATAATGCGCCGCGCAGGCGATTTATGCAAGGTATCGCGAGTAACCTCAAGGAACGCTTGAGCGCAATTCTTCGATCCAAGCCGTTGCGATACCGTCGGACGGGGCCCGCCAGTCGCCGCGTGGCGATAGCGCACCGCCCGCCGACACCTTCGGCCCGTTCGGCATCGCCGACCGCTTGAACTGGCTGGTCGTGAAGAACCGGAAGAGGAACTTCTCCAGCCAGTGGCGGATCGTCGGCAGGTCATAGGCGACGCGCGCATCCGCCGGCAGGTCCTCCGGCCACGCACCGACGCTCGCATCGCGCCATGCGTGCCACGCAAGAAACGCGATCTTGGACGGCGCCAGGCCGTGACGGATCACATAATGCGCGAAGAAATCGTTCAATGCATAGGGTCCGATCATCGACTCGGTGCTCTGCAATGCACCGTCCGCACTCGCCGGAACGAGCTCGGGCGAAATCTCCTGTGCGAGGATCGTCGAAAGGATCGCGTCGGTCGCCGCGTCATACTGGTCGGTGCGGATACACCAGCGGATCAGGAACTGGATCAGCGTCTTCGGCACGCCGCTGTTCACCGCGTAATGGCTCATCTGGTCGCCGACGCCATAGGTGCACCAGCCGAGCGCCATTTCGCTGAGGTCGCCGGTGCCGAGCACGATCCCGCGCCGCTGGTTGGCGAGACGGAAGAGGTAATCGGTGCGAAGCCCTGCCTGTACGTTCTCGAAGGTGATGTCGTAGACGGGCTCGCCTTCGCTGAAGGGGTGGCCGATGTCCTCCAGCATGCGGCGAGCGGCGGGACGGATGTCGATCTTCTCGGCGGTGATGCCGAGCGCGCGCATCAGCGCCCAGGCGTTCGCCTTCGTGCCTTCGCCGGTCGCGAAGCCGGGCATGGTGAAGCCGAGGATCGCGCTGCGGGGGCGTCCGAGCCGGTCCATCGCCTTAGCCGCGACGATCAGCGCGTGGGTCGAGTCGAGGCCGCCGGATACGCCGATCACGATCGTCTCCGCGTGCGCCGCGGCAAGGCGCTTCGACAGCGCCTCCACCTGGATGTTGAACGCCTCGTAACAGTCGTCGTCGCGCCGCGCCGGGTCATTGGGGACGAACGGGAAACGGCGGATAGCACGTTCCAGGCCGCTGTCTGCGAGTACCGGCGCGTGATCGAACGCGATCCGTCGGAAGCGTGTTTCGGGATTGCCGGCGAACATCGCCGCATCGTTGAACGTGCCGGTCCGCAGCCGTTCCTGCGTGATCCGTTCGCAGTCGATATCGGCGACGACCAGTTCGGGCTCGGTCGCGAACCGCGCCGACTCCGCGATCTGTTCGCCGAGTTCGTGGATCAGTCCCTGGCCATCCCACGCGACCTCTGTCGTGCTCTCGCCCGGTCCCGCCGCGGAATAGACATAGGTGCAGACGGCCCGCGCCGATTGCGCCGCCGCCAGCATCGCCCGATCGCGTGCCTTGCCGATGACGATGTTCGAGGCGGACAGGTTGCAGCAGATCAGCGCCCCCGCGAGCGCACCCGCGGTCGAGGGCGGGGTAGGGGCCCAGTAATCCTCGCAGATCTCGGCATGGAAGACGAAGCCGGACAGGTCGCGCGCGGCGAAGATCAGGTCGGTCCCGAACGGCACCTCCTCGTCGCCAAGCTCGATCGTCAGTCCGGTCATACCGGCACCACTCGCAAACCAGCGCTTTTCGTAGAACTCGCGGTAATTCGGCAGGAACGTCTTCGGCACCACGCCCAGCACGCGCCCGCGCGCGATCGCCAGCGCGCAGTTATACAACCGCCCGTTGCGCACCAACGCCGCGCCGACCAGCAACACCGGCCGCAAGGTCGCGCTCGCCTCGACCACGGTCGCGATCGCGGCCAGCGTCGCGCGCTGCTGCGCGGTCTGGAGATGCAGGTCGTCGATCGCATAGGAGGTGAGGTTCAGTTCGGGGAACACGACGAGGTCGACGCCCTTCGCGTCCGCCTCACGTGCCAAGGCGATCGTGGCCTCGGCATTCGCGGCGGTATCCCCTACCGACGCGCGCGGCGTGGCGGCGGCGACCCGGATCAGGGCATGGCTGTGGATCGCGTAGAATGGGTGCGTCATGTCACACCGATACAAGTGCACGGCCGCACGCGCTACCGGCTTGCCAAGGCGCTCACGTCACTGCGAGGCGTTCGGCAAAGGCCGGATCGCGCCAGGCTTCGGTGTCGAGAATGTCCCGCAGGATGTCGCCCGCGCGCCAGACGTCTTCGTGGCTGAGATACAAGGGCGTCAGGCCGAGGCGGAGGATGTCGGGATCGCGGAAGTCGCCGATCACCCCGCGCGCGATGAGCGCCTGCGTCAGTGCATAGGCTTCCGGGTGGCGGAAGCTGATGTGGCTGCCGCGTCTGGCGGAGTCTCGGGGGCTGACGCAGTCGAGGCCCAACGCGTCGCCGGCGGCGGCGAGGATGGCGAAGAGCTGTGCGCTCTTGGCGGCGACGGCGTGCTGGTCGATGTCGGCCCAGAGGTCGAGTGCGGTTTCCAGCGCGGCGGTCGAGAGCATCGCCGGGGTACCGGCGAGCCAGCGCTTCATGCCGGGCGCGGGGCGGTAGGCATCCTCGAACGCGAACGGCGCGGCATGGCCCATCCAGCCGGAGAGCGGGCTGGCGAACGAATCCTGCCAGCGCTTGGCGACGAAGAGGAACGCCGGCGCACCGGGGCCGCCGTTGAGGTATTTGTACGTGCAGCCGACCGCGAGATCGGCGTTCGCGCCGGTCAGGTCGATCGGGACGGCGCCGACGCTGTGGCTCAGATCCCAGAGCATGAGCGCGCCGGCATCGTGCGCGCGGGCGGTCCACTCGCGCATGTTGAAGCGGTCGCTGGTCTTGTAGTGGACATGTGTGAGCAGCAGCACCGCGGTGTCGTCGTCGAGCGCGGCGGCGAGATCTTCGCGCGCGACCACCTTGAGGCGCGCGCCGGGGACGCAGGCGACCGCGCCCTCGGCGATGTGGAGGTCGGTCGGGAAGTTGCCGGCTTCGCTGACTACGGTGTGGCGGTCGGGGTTGCTGCGCAATGCGGCGACCAGCGCCTTGAACAAATGCGTCGAGGTGGTGTCGCCGATGATCACCTCGTCCGTCGCTGCGCCGATCAGCGGGGCGATCTTGGCGCCGATCCGTTGCGGGGCGTCGATCCAGCCTTCGTTCCAGCTGCGGATGAGGCGGTCGCCCCATTGGCGGGTAGCGACATCGGCGAGTGCGGCGGGGGTCGCCTTGGGCAGCGCGCCGAGCGAATTGCCGTCAAGGTAGATCACGCCGTCGGGAAGCGCGAACCTGTCGCGGTAGGCGGCGAGCGGGTCGGTCGCGTCGAGCGCGCGGGCGTCTTCGAGGGTCACTTGGTCATTCCCAGGTCGGTAAGGATCAGACGCTTTGCTTCTGCCCAGGCGGGCGTTTCGGGGGCGATCAGTTCGACATGGCCGGTCGCGGGGATCGTGTGCAGCGTGGCGGTATCGCCGGCCGCGGTCGCCTTGGCGACATAGTCGGTGGCCATGACGAAGGGGATGATCCGGTCCTCGCGGCCGTTGATCAGGTCCTGCTTTACGCCGAGCGGGAGCAGGCGCGGGACCGACGTGTCGGGATAGATGTCGGGGTGCTGCGGCGTCGGCGTACCGACGAGCTGGGTAACGACCTCGGTGCCGCAGCCGTTTTCGGGGTTCGCCGCGGTGGCTTCGAGATCGGGGAGACCGCCGAGGCTGATGACATGATGGATGCGGAGCGGATGCGCGCTGTAGAGTGCGCTGGTCTTCGCAATCCGCTGGCGGGCGGCGAGCCAGAGTGCGAGGTGACCGCCCGCGGAATGGCCGATCGCGACGACGCGGCGTGTGTCGAGGTTGAACGTCTTCGCGTTTACGGTGAGTTGGTCGGCGGCTTTCGCAGCGTCCTGGAACGTGCCGGGATAGCCGCCACCACTCCGGTCGACGCCGCGATAGTCGATGTTCCACACCGCAACGCCGGCGTTGCGCAGGTCGTCGGCGACCCAGTTCATCAGGCTGCGATCGGCGATGCTGGTCGTCCAGCAGCCGCCATGGACCATCACCACCACCGGCAAGCGGCCTTTGCCGCCGGTCTTGCCCTTGGGGAGCCAGACGTCGACCTTCTGCATCTGGTCGGTTCCATAGGCGATCGTCGCGTCTGGCGTCGGCTTGGGGCGGGCGGTGAGCACGGACCAGGTAAGCAGGTCGGCGGCGGCGGGCATCGGCATCGTGGCCAATGGTAGCAGCAAGGCGGTGGCGAGGAATAGGCGCATCCGGCGACGCTAGCCGACCGTCATCGACCTGTCCCGTCCGTAGACGCCGCGTCGTAAATTTTGCCCCGAACCGGGCGAAAGTCGGCGTAGAGAAGATGTAGAAGTGATCTGCGGCCTCGCGGATCGAGCACGGGGTGCGCCTTGAAGATCCTGGTGTTGTCGAGCCTGTACCCGAATGCCGTGCAGCGGCGTCACGGGATCTTTATCGAGCACCGTGTCGGTCATGTCGCCCGGCCCGGCGACGAGGTTCGCGTGGTCGCGCCCGTGCCGTGGTTCCCGAGCGCCGATCCCCGGTTCGGGCGCTATGCCGAATTCGCGAACGCGCCGCATGCCGCGGTGCGCCGCGGCGTAACCGTGACCTACCCGCGCTATCCGGTGGTGCCGAAGATCGGCATGATCGCGGCGCCGTGGCTGATGGCGGCGGCGCTGTACCGGCACATCGCGCGGATCCGGCGTGAGTTCGATTTCGACGTGATCGATTCCTATTATCTGTATCCGGACGGCGTCGCGGCGAGCCTGCTTGCGCGGAAGTTCGATCGGCCGTTCGTGATGAGCGCGCTCGGCACCGATGTCAGCCTGATTCCGCACTACCGCGCCGAACGCGCGATGATCCTGGCGGCGATCGACCGGGCAAGCGCGACGACCGCGGTGGCGGCGGCGCTGCGCGACGAACTGATCGCGATCGGTGCGGCGCCCGGAAAAGTCTGTGTGGTCGAGCACGGGGTCGATCTCGTGCTGTTCTCGCCGCCTGCCGACCGCATGGCCTTGCGACGGCGGATGGGGATCACGGCGCCGACGGTGTTGTCGGTCGGGCATCTGATCGATCGCAAGGGGCATGACTTCGCGATCAGAGCGATCGCGACTTTGCCCGACGTGCGGTTGATGATCGCCGGCGACGGGCCGCGCGGGGGGCGTTGCGCGCGCTGGCGGCCAAGCTCGGCGTTGCGGGACGCGTGGATTTCCTCGGCCATGTCGACCAGCATCGATTGCCCGACCTGTACGGCGCGGCGGATCTGACCGCGAGCTGCTCCGACCGCGAGGGGATCGCCAACGTCCTGCTCGAGTCGCTTGCCTGCGGAACGCCTTTGGTGGCGACGCCGGTATGGGGTTCGCCCGAGGTGGTGCGCGTGCCAGAGGCTGGCGTGCTGACCGCGGATCGATCGGATGCGGCGATCGCCGAGGGGATCGCGCGGTTGCTCGCCGACCTGCCCGATCGGGGCGCGACGCGGACTTACGGCGAGCGCTACGACTGGCGCGAGACCGGGCGGCAGCACCGCGCGCTGCTTGCCGCGGCGATCGCCGGGCATGTCCCCAAGGCGCCACGAGAACAAAAGGTGACGATGACGCGCGGGATGCTTTGATCGTTACGCGCGCGGCTGCTATCGATGCGTGCAATGGCCAGCAGTGATTTCAAAGACCCCTTCGACAGCATCGTCGACGCCCCCTTCGATAGCGCGCTCAGCGAGCGGTATCTGGTCTATGCGTTGTCGACGATCACGGCGCGGTCGCTACCCGACGTCCGCGATGGGATGAAGCCGGTGCATCGGCGCCTGCTCTGGGCGATGCGGCTGCTGAAACTCGATCCCGCGCAGGGCTACAAGAAGTGCGCGCGGGTCGTCGGCGACGTGATCGGCAAATACCATCCGCATGGCGACCAGTCGGTCTACGACGCGATGGTGCGCTTGGCGCAGTCGTTCGCGATGCGCTATCCGTTGGTCGACGGGCAGGGCAATTTCGGCAACATCGACGGCGATAACGCGGCTGCTTACCGGTACACCGAGGCGCGGCTGACTCAGGTCGCGATCGACCTGATGGATGGGCTGGACGAGGACGCGGTTGCGTATCGTCCGACCTATAATGGCGAAGACCACGAGCCCGAGCTGTTCCCGGGGCTGTTCCCGAACCTGCTGGCGAACGGCGCGAGTGGGATCGCGGTCGGGATGGCGACGAGCATTCCGCCGCACAACGCCGCCGAGTTGCTGGAGGCGGCGATCGTGCTGATCGACCGGCCGGATGCAGACGACGCGGCGATCCTGGAGCATGTGAAGGGGCCGGACTTCCCGACCGGTGGACTTGTCGTCGATCCACCGGCCGTGATCCGCGAATCCTATGCGACCGGCCGGGGCGGGTTCCGCGTCCGCGCGCGCTGGGAGACCGAGCGCGAGAAGGGCGGCGGCTGGCAGTTGATCGTCACGGAGATCCCGTACGGCGTCCAGAAGGGCAAGCTGATCGAGCAGATCGCCGATCTGATCAATGCCAAGCGGCTGCCGATTCTCGCCGACGTGCGCGACGAATCGGATACCGAGATCCGGATCGTGCTCGAACCGCGCAGCCGCACGGTCGATCCGCAGATCCTGATGGACGGGCTGTTCCGTCTCACCGATCTCGAGACGCGGATCAGCCTCAACCTCAACGTGCTCGACAAGGATCGCACGCCGCGCGTGATGAGTTTGCGCGAGGCGCTGGCGGCGTGGGTGGATCACCAGTTTGTCGTGTTGCGTCGGCGGACCGAGCACCGGTTGAGCAAGATCGCCGACCGGGTCGAGCTGCTCGACGGCTATCTGATCGCGTACCTCAATCTCGACCGCGTGATCGAGATCATCCGGACCGAGGACGAGCCGAAGAAGGTGATGATCGCCGAGTTCGCGCTGACCGATCGCCAGGCCGAGGCGATCCTCAACATGCGGCTGCGGTCTCTGCGCCGTCTCGAAGAGTTCGAGATCAAGACCGAGCGCGACAAGCTCGACAAGGAGCAGGCGACGCTGGCCGCGTTGCTCGCCGATCCGAAGAAACAGCGCGCCCGGATGAAGCGCGACATGGCGAAGATCCGCGATCGCTATGGGTTGGAGACGGTGCTCGGCAAGCGGCGCACGACGATCGAGGAGGCCGCACCGACGCGCGACATCCCGCTGGAGGCGATGATCGAGCGCGAGCCGATCACGGTGATCCTGTCGCAGCGCGGCTGGATCCGGGCGATGCGTGGGCACAACGATCTCGCCAGCCCGGAGGCGCTGAAGTTCAAAGAGGGCGATGGCCCGGCGTTTGCGTTCCACGCGCAGACGACGGACAAGCTGCTGCTCGCGGCGGAGAACGGTCGGTTCTACACGCTGGCGGCGGACAAGCTGCCGGGTGGGCGCGGGTTTGGCGAGCCGGTGCGCGCGATGATCGACCTCGACGGCAGCGTCGGGATCGTCGCGCTGCTACCCGCGAGCCGGCATCCGAAACTGCTGATCGTCGCAACCGATGGGCGTGGCTTCTCGGTGAGCAGCGCCGACGTGATCGCCGAGACGCGCAAGGGCAAGACGGTGATGACGCCGCGGCCGGGCGCGCAGTTGAAGATCGTCCGGCCGATCGGGCCGACCGACGATTACGTCGCGGCGATCGGCGACAACCGGAAGATGCTGGTGTTCCCGCTCGCCGAACTGGTCGAGATGACGCGCGGGCAGGGGCTCCAGTTGCAGCGCTACCGCGATGGCGGGCTGGCGGACGCGATCACCTTCACCTTTGCCGAGGGTTTGAGCTGGGCGATGGGCGGCGGGAGCGGGCGGCAAAGAACCGAATCGGACTTGGGGCCGTGGCGTGCGGCGCGCGGTGCGGCGGGAAGAATGCCACCGACGGGCTTCCCTCGCGACAATCGTTTTGGCTGATCCAGCGGATAGCGCGCTGTAGAATCGTGCGATTGGCTAAAACTGACAGATAACCGGTCTATTCGGTTCCTTCAGGACGTCTTAACGAAGGTCGGCTAGGCAGGGGCATGGCATCGATGGCCCCGGAAGCGATAGCGCAGAACATTGTTGCGACCGACCTGGTCGCACGGGCGCTTGAACTCATCCCCATTCCCGCGGCGCATCTCGTGCTGACCGGAGGCCAGTTCGAGCTGTTCGCAATGAATCGTGCGTACCGGCTCGCGGGCCTCGGTGTCGTGGCGGAACGGTCGCCGATGATCGTCGACCTTGCGCCGCGTATCGTCGCCTTTCTCGAATCCCAGCTGATCCGGACGGATTTCGAATGGGTGCTCGGCGACGCGATCGACTGTCGCTATTACCGCGTGACGATCGCCCGTTCGTTCGCCGCATTCCGCGACCGCTGCACGATCAGCTTCGTCGACCAGACGTCGCAGGTTCAGACCGAGCGCAGCCTCCGGCGCGAAATGACCACCGACAGCCTGACCGGGCTGCCCAACCGCGAAGGGTTCGAGGACCTGATCGAGGGGGGCGAGGATCGTAGCGCCAATGCCGTCCTCGCGATCGATATCGACCGGTTCGGGCGATTGAATTCGTGCCTCGGTTCGCTGGCGGGCGACGAATTGCTGATCACCGTGGCGCGGCGGATCAAGGGCGCGCTCCGCGCAGGCGATACGCTGGCACGGATCGGCGGCGACCAGTTCGGCATCCTGATGGCGCTCGACGGCAATCGCGGCGAGGCCCATGCGCTGGCCGAGCGGATTCAGCGCACGCTGACGGCACCATTCCGCCTGACCGATTACGAGATCAGCGTCGAATGCTCGGTCGGGATCGCCTATGGCGCCGACGAAGCCGAGGACGTCGCGGAACTGATCCGGCACGCGCAGTTCGCCGTGAAGCGCGCCAAGGCCAGCGGCCGCGCCGAAAGTTACCTGCCGCAGGACCTTGCGATCGCACGCGCGCAGTTCAGCATGGAGACCGCACTGCGGCGCGCCATCGCGAACCGCGAGTTGCGGCTGGCGTATCAACCGATCTGCGATCTCGCGACCGGGCGGATCGTATCGTTCGAGGCGCTGGCACGCTGGACTGACCTCGACGGCCACGTGCATTGTCCGACGGATTTCATCCCGGTGGCAGAGGAATCGGGGTTGATCGTTCCGCTCGGACGCTGGGCGATCGACGAGGCGGCGCAGACGTTGGCGCGCTGGGATGAACGTTTCGGGGGGCATTGCGGCGTCAAGGTCGCGGTCAACCTGTCCGCAATCCAGCTGCAGCGCGACGACATTGCTCCGGTCTTGAGCGCTGCGTTGGACTCGACCGGCCTGACCGGTGACCGGTTCACGCTGGAACTGACGGAAAGCGCGATCGTGTCCGATCCCGACCGGATCGCGGGGACGATGCACGCGCTGAAGGCGCTCGGTACGACGCTGGCGATGGACGATTTCGGGACCGGCTATTCGAACCTGGCGTATCTCCAGAAATTGCCGATCGACGTGTTGAAGATCGACCGGAGCTTCGTGACGGGGATGCTCGCGGACCGCGACAAGGTGTCGATCGTCCGCGCGATCCTGAGCTTGGCGCAGGCGCTCGGGATGAAGACGACCGCCGAGGGGATCGAGACCAACGAACTCGCGCAGACCCTGGCGGCGCTGGGGTGTACGTTTGGGCAGGGATATTTCTATGCGAAGCCGCTTGAGGCGGATGCGGCGTTTGCGATGATTGCGCCGTAGAGTTGGAGGTGCGCATCGATCGGCTTTGTTCTGAGCGCCGCCAACGCAGCTGCCACTGTCATGCCCGTGGCGCGCTCTAGTCCAACCGCTACCGTCGTTTCAACGGCTACCGTCGTCCCGACAGCTCACCGTCCGAGCAGCACCTGCCGTCCCGACAGTCCACCGTCCCGACAGCCGGACATCCCAACCGCGCCCGTCATCCCAGCGAAAGCTGGGATCTCCTCGTGGAGCGTCCAGCACGCGCCAACCGGGATACCCCAGCTTTCGCTGGGGTGACGGTCGAGGGGCGGGCGAGTCCGAAGGGGCAGGCGAGTCCCACGGGTCGGGCGAGTCCGACGAGGCGGGCGAGTCCGGCGGCGCGGGGGTCTGACGGGATGGGCAGAACTGAGGGGACGGGCGGGGCGCTGCGGTGAAGCGGGCGGAATACTTGGTCCACATTCCGACGATCCTCCCCCGGCAGGGGGAGGATTGCAGATCGGGCAGGTCTGCCGCGCTAGTTCAGCGTTTCGGCGACCATTTCGTCGGCGATCACGGCGACCCGTGCCGCGTCGGGGAAGCCTTCGACGATCCACTGTGTCTCGACCCTGCGCAGCATCGCCGCGACATCCGGACCCTTGCGCAGGCCGCGTTCGACCAGGGCACCGCCCGAGAACGGGAATGCGGGTGGTGTCCAGTCCTTGATCGCGGCCACGTTGTCGCCCGCGATCAGTAGCCGATCGATCGCGCCGGCCGTGCCTGCGCGATAGGCGAGCGCCTGGGGGCCCTCCTCGCCGGGGCCGGCGGTGGCGGCGATCAGGCGTTTGCGGTCGGTGTTCGATAGCTTCAGCCGCGCGCCGACGGCTTCGGCCGCCGCGGGCGCGATCGTCATGGCGAGGCGGCGGATCGGGTCGGGGGCGATCCCAGCCGCGGCTTCGCGGTCGGCTAGGAGGGCGAGACGTTCGACTCCGGCGGCATCGATCTCGGGGAGGACGGCGCGGAAAATGCCGCGCTCTACCATCAGCGCGACGACCGGCACGGCATTGGCGGCGACCAGCAATTTCAGCACTTCGCTCGCGATGCGTTCGCGGGAGAGCGCCATCAGGTCGTTCGCGCGCTTCGTGCAAGCATCCAGCCCGGCTTGGTCGATCACGGTGCCGAAGCGCGCGTGGAACCGGAAGAAGCGGAGGATGCGGAGGTGATCCTCGGCGATCCGCTGCAACGGGTCGCCGATGAAGCGCACGCGTCGTGCCGCGAGATCGTCGAGCCCGCCGAAATAATCGAAGATCTCGCCGGTCGCGGGATCGGCGTAGAGCGCGTTCATCGTGAAGTCGCGCCGCGCCGCGTCTTCGCGCCAGTCGTCGGTATAGGCTATGATCGCGTGGCGACCGTCGGTCGAGACGTCGCGGCGCAGCGTCGTCACCTCGACCGGCCCGGCGGCGGTGACCGCGGTGATCGTACCGTGCGCGAGTCCGGTCGGGACCGCCTTGATCCGCGCGTCCTGGAGACGCTCGATCACCTCCTGCGGGGGCAGGCGGGTGGCGATGTCGACATCGGCGACGTCGATCCCGAGCAGCGTATCGCGCACGGCGCCGCCGACGAAGCGCGACTCGCCCTCTGCCGCACCCAGAACCTTGGTCAGTGCTGCAAGGCCGTCACGGTCGCGCCACGGCGCGGACGGGAGGATCAAGACCACCTCAGGCGGCGGGCGAGGTTGACGATCATCGCCGCGGTCGCACCCCAGATGCGGCGCTCGTTCCACATGATCTCGTAATAATGCCGGTCATGGCCCTGCCATTCGAGCGTCGCCTCGACATGGTTCGCCTCGTCGAGAAGGAACGCGAGCGGGACTTCGAAGACGCTGGCGACCTCCGCCTCGCTCGGCGTGAAGATCAGGTCCGGCGGGATGATGCCGATGACGGGCGTTACCTGGAAGCCGGTGACGGTGCGGTAGCTGTCGGCCTCGCCGATCACCTGCACCCTGTCGCGGGGGAGTGCGATTTCCTCCTCCGCCTCGCGCAGCGCGGCGGTGACGACGTCCTCGCCGGGATCGATCCGGCCGCCGGGGAATGCGATCTGGCCGGGATGGCGGCTCATCGTGTCGGTGCGCTGCGTCAGGATCACGCCGGGATCGGCGCGATCGGTGACCGCGATCAGCACCGCCGCGGGGAGCAGCGTGTCGGCGGCGGTGAGATCGCCGTCATGCTGGTCGCCGGTGAGCAGAATCATGTGCGATCCGGCGCCCTTGGCCAGTGCCGCCGCCAACCGTTCCGTCAGGCTCATGCGGCGGGCTCCAGCGGAAAGAACGCGCCATCGCTCCACAGACCGGCGGGCGTTTCCCCATCGGCGATCGCGCGCTCGGCGAGGTCGTAATAGACCGAGCGGACCACCAGCGCCTCCATCCCACCGCGGACGGCGAGGTAGGGTCGCGGGCCGCCATCGCCATCGGCTGTATCCTCGACGAAGCGCAACGGATGCTCGGGGCCTGCGGTGACGAGGTCGCCGGTGTTGAGCCGGAAGGCGAGCTTCGAGTCCCGACCGCTGCCCTCGGCCTTCATTTCGACCGCGATGAACGGCGCGTCCTCGACCTCGATATCGAGCTTTTCGACCGGGGTGACGAGGACGTGGCTGCCATCGGCCTCACGACGCAGGATCGTCGAGAACAGCCGGACCATCGCCGGACGCCCGATCGGCGAGCCCTGATGATACCAGGTGCCGTCACGCGCGATCCGCATCTCGCTGTCGCCGCAGTGCGTCGGGTTCCATTTCTCGACTGGCGGCAATTTGGCCTCTTCGACGAGCTTGGCGATCTCGGCGAGGCTGAGCGAGGCGATATCGGGAATGGGATCCATGGGCATGGCGGCGGACTAGGCGGGCAGGGGGCCGAGGTAAAGCGGCGCCTTATGCGGATGCGGTGACCGGCAAGCGGGGCCCCAGCATGCCGGTAGCGTCCGGCACCGCATCGCCGCGCGCGAGCAGGCGGTGACGTTCGACCGGACCGGGTGCGTTCCAGCGTGCGGTACGCTCGGCGGTGAAGCCGAAGAAGCGGCCATAATAGTCGGGATCGCCGATCAGCATCAGCGCATCGTCGAGGCCGGTGGCGGCTGCGGCGTTGAGCGCGCGCGCCATCAACCGCCGGCCGATACCGTCGCCCTGATGCGTCGGCTCGACCGCGACCGGGCCGACCATGACGAGCGGGATCTGGTTGGAATCGTCGACCAGCGCGATCGGCCAGCACTGGATCGAGCCGACCAGCACGCCGTCCTCGAGCGCGGCGAAGCTAAGCGCGGCGATCGCCTTGCCGGCACCGCGGATCGTGTAGGCGGTGCGCGCGAACCGATCGGGCCCGAACGCGCGGTCGAGCAGGAACTCGACCGCGGTCGAGTCGATGCTGTCGAGGGGGACGAGAGTGATCACCGGCATCTCCTGCCCCTAGTGCGTCCGAGCATGGACGGCACCTGGTCGGTGGGGCAGCGCGCTTTAGCCTTGGCGAGGCTGAACGCAAGGATAACCGGCCGTCGGCGATCACGCCTGGCCGGACGGAGGGGAGGGCAGGCACCACCGGTTATTGCCGTCTCCCTCTCCGACGCGTTCGGCGCCACCTCCCCCTGGCGGGGGAGGATTGGTGGATCGGCCTTCGCACGAGGCTTCGAAGAGCCGACTTTCATCTCGGCGTGCGTCTGCTAGAGGCGCGGCGATGGAAGACAGTCTTCAACTCGAAGTCCACGATCTCGAAGTGCAGGTCCTGACCGGCATCTATTCGGAGGAGACTCACCTGCCGCAGCCGCTGCGGATTTCGCTCACCGTGGATATGGTGTGCCCCAAGCGGTTCGACCCGGACACGCCGTTGTCCGCCTCGAAGAATTACCTCGATCTCAAGAACGCGGCGACCACCGCGCTGCCGGTCGGCGTGCACTTCACGCTGATCGAGGGTGTTGCGGATCACATCTGCGAGACGCTGTTCCTGCAGGATTCGCGGGTGCTGCGCGTGCAGGTGAAGATCGTGAAGCTGGCGATCGCCGAGGCGGACGAGGCGATCGGCGTGACGCTCGTCCGCCATCGCCGCTGACGCCATGCGGCTGATGCTGGAGCCGGGCGACGATGTCGCCGCGTTGGTGCGGGGGGCGATTGGCGACTCGCGAGTCGTGGCGATTGCCGCGACGCTGGACGTGCTGGCGCAGGCGCAGGCGCGGGCAGCGATCGGGCCGCTGGCGATCGAACTGGCGCCTGCGACTCGGGTCAATGCGGTGGTGCAGACCGCGGGGGCCGAGCCCGCCGATGTGGATGCCGCGGTCGCTTTTCTCGAAGCGGCACGGTCCACCACCGGGCAAGTGATCGAGATCCGTCAGCGCTGATCCAGAATGATCCTCCCCGTGCGGGGAGGATCATGGGGGCGTCTAGATCTTCCGCGTGCGACCGCATGGGCCTAGCGCGGCCAGCACGTAGGCGTAGTCTTCTCGCGCGATCGTCGCATCGGCGGCCTCGAGCGACGTGGTGCTCCGCTCGGGCAGGGTCGGCGGCAACGCGCACGCCATCCGGTACCACAGCAGAGTCTCGGGCGCGGGGGGCCGCCGACTCGTCGACGATCTCGCTCAGTGCAACGGCCCAGTGTGGCTGCTCGCCGGGGCGGCGCAGGATCGAGAGCGACACCGGACGCTGATCCGCGGTTGTCAGGAAAATCTGTGTCTCGCCCTCGCCGGGCAGCGCGCCGGCGACGTGGAAGGCATTGCCAACCCCGGTGATGACCGGCGGTGCATCGCTCGCCAACGCGTCTTTGGCGATCCGTCGTGCGCGCGCATCCGATGCGGGCGTCCAATCGAGTTGCGCGTCGGGCGCGACCAGCTGGACCTGGTTGACCGCTCCCGCCACCGGTCGTGCGAAGATCAGCACGCGCGCCTTCTTGAACTTGGGCACGCGGCCCGCCGAATCGGGCATGACGTCAAGCAGATATCCGATTCGTGGCGGCAACCCGTCCGCCCCCCGAACCAGCGCGGTGACGTCCACCTCGACATATAGTCGGACAAGCCCCGGGGCGAGATTGGGCGCTTCGGCCGCTTTTATCTTACTTGTCGATCGCACCGTTGCATCGGCGATGATCGGCGCGGACAAAACGAGGTCAGCGATGTCGGCATACCCGATGCCGCCGGCAGGATCCTGTTGCATCGCAGCACCCGAAACGGCGTCGTTACTGGCGGAAACCTGCGGCGCTACGGGCGCTTGCGCGGCGCGGACGGGGAGCGCGACGAGCGCCAGCGAGAGGGCCGAAGCCGTAACGGGAAACAGTGGATTCATGCCCGCAAGCTACGCGACCGTGCCTGAACGATACAGAAATAATTCTGCCATCTTGCGATTGTACGTTTGTTGCGTCTGACAAAGCGTTTGCGTGTCGCATGACGTGGCGATAGGACTTGGCGACTGCCCCGTGGTTATTCCGGCCAACGGCAGACGTATGCGTCGCGTATTCAGTACGAACCATGCGTACGGAGCAGGCAGATTAAGGGAGTGTCGTTTCTGAATGGCCTATACTGACCAGAAGATGTCCGGAGGCAAAATCGTCGCGATCGTGATCGTCGCGCTGATTCATGCGGCCTTGGGCTACGCTTTCGTCACGGGCCTCGCGTACCAGTACGTGAAAAAGGCCCAAGAAAAGATGACGACGTTCGACGTGGAGCCGCCGCCGCCGCCGCCTCCGCCCGACGAGCCCCCGCCGCCGCCGCCTGACCAGCCAAACCTGCCGCCGCCGCCGACTACGGTCGTCACGCCGCCGCCGGTGGTTGTCACGCCTCAGCCCGCGCCTGCCATGCAGACGTCGAACATCATCCCGCTCAGCCAGCCGACGGCTCCGCCAGCGCCTCCAGCGCCGCCGGCACCGCCAGCAGCGCCGCCAGCGCCCAGGGTGTCGCAGGCTGCCGGTCTGAAGGGTAATCCGGCGCAGTATTTCGGTGCGGATAACTATCCGCCATCGGCACAGCGTGAGGGTGCGCAGGGTCGCGTGTCCGCGAAGCTGACGATCGGTACGGATGGTCGCGTGACCGGCTGTACGGTGTCGTCGGGCAGCGGCAACACGACGCTCGACGACGCGACGTGCCGCATCTCCAAGGCAAGGGTGCGCTTCACCCCGGCCAAGGACGAGAACGGCAATCCGATCGCCTCGTCGTACCAGTTGAACGTCCGGTGGGTCCTTCCAGAGGATTGATCCCACCTACCCTAACCGCACCAGATAAAATTCAGTCAGAGGACTAAACCGATCATGATCACCACCATTCTTGCAGCGGCAGCGCCCGCCGCAGCCGACGCCAACCCGTACGGCCTGCAAGCCGCACTCCGCGAAGGCGGTCTGATCTCGCAGACCGTGTTCGGCATTCTCGTGCTGATGTCGGTCGTCTCGTTCTACATCCTGTTCTCGAAGCTGTTCGAGCAGCAGAAGATCATCGGCCAGGGCAAGCGCGTCCGTCAGGCGTTCTGGTCGTCGAACAGCCTTCGCGAAGGTTCGGCCAAGCTCGAGAAGAACTCGGCCTACAAGCAGATCGTCGACGACGGTCTCGCCGCTCAGGAGCAGCATTCGAAGCTGACCGATCCGGTCGAGGCGCATGACTGGCTGCACGGTTCGCTGGCGCGTTCGGAAGCCGCGATCAACTCGAAGCTGGGTGGCGGTCTCGCCTTCCTCGCGACGGTCGGTTCGGTTTCGCCGTTCATCGGTCTGTTCGGTACGGTTATCGGCATCTACCGCGCACTGGTTAAGATCGGCGCATCGGGTCAGGCATCGATCGACAAGGTCGCGGGGCCGGTCGGTGAAGCTCTGATCATGACCGCTCTGGGTCTGGTCGTCGCGGTTCCTGCCGTGTTGTCGTACAACTGGCTGCAGCGCCGCAACAAGTCGATCGCAGAGGACCTGTCGGCCTTCTCGAACGACGTGCTCGGCTTCCTCGCTTCGAACGGTGCCGTCCGTCCGTCGATCGCCGGTACCGCAAAGCCGGTCACGAAGCCTGCCACGACGACCACGACCGCCGGCCAGACCGGTGGCGTACCGCGCGCCAACTAAGACGTGCAAAAGGCGGGGCCTGCTGTCCGCAGCGGCCCCGCTTCATTGCCGCCGGCGGTTCCGGTGGCGATTATATGGATAGGATAGTTCGCACATGGCGATGAGTGTTGGTGGCGATTCCACCGAGAGTTCGATATCGGACATCAATACGACGCCGCTGGTCGACGTCATGCTCGTGCTCCTGATCATCTTCCTGGTGACGACGACCGTCGCGGTCCAGGCAGTGCAGCTGAAGCTGCCGGATGTTCGGTTCGATCCGACGATGACCAAGCCCGAGAACGTCTCGCTGTCGGTGACGTCGGCCAATAACCAGTGCCAGGTGTACTGGGGTCTTTCGCCGGTCACGCACGAAGAGCTGTTGCAGCGCGCCGTCGACAAGCTGAAGGCGGAGATCGCACGTCAGGGCGGTGTCAACGCGGCTGGTCTCGAATTGCCCGAGGCGCACATCCGCGGCGACGTGAACGCACCGTATCGCTGCATCGGCGCGACGATCTACACGATGCAGCAGGCCGGGTTCGCCCGCGTCGGCTTCATCTCCGAACCGCCTCCAGGCGGCACCACCGAACGTTGATGCCGAACGCTGAAGGTTGCTCGGACGTATTTAGGAGTAGTATAAGATGGCAATGAGCGGCGGCAAAGAAGATGGCGCGCCGATGATGGAAATGAACATGACGCCGTTGATCGACGTCCTGCTCGTTCTCCTCATCATGTTCATCATCACGATCCCCATTCAGACGCACGCCGTGAAGGTCGACCTTCCGGTCAACAGCAAGAACCAGCCGCAGAACCCGGTCGATCCGCAGAAGAACAAGATCACAATCGATCCCGCCGGTGTCGTCGCGTGGAACGGTTCGCCGGTCGACGAAGTCACGCTGCGCCAGTATCTGGATCAGTCCGCTGGCATGACGCCCGAGCCCGAACTCCACTTCCAGCCCGATCCGCAGTCGAAGTATGAAGTGGTCGATCGCACGCTGGCCGTTATCAAGCGGTCGTCGATCACCAAGCTCGGCTTCATCGGCAACGAGCAGTATCGCAACGACTTCTAAGTCGACTCGCGTACCTATCGAACTTCAAAGGGCGGTCCTCCGGGGCCGCCCTTTTTCGTTGTGCGCGGGTGGATGTGCGGGGGCATCTGCGGGGATCTTGCAAGACTTGATCAATGTACTTGTATGACAGTCATCGAAGTGACACACCGTTGTCATATAAATGAAACCTTCGGATCGGCGAAGGTCCATGGAGATGAGCGATGCGCAAGACCGTTCTGTTCGTTCTCGCAACCCTCGGCGCAGCGACGCCGGCGCTGGCGGCGGCGTCCGCGACCGTCGATCGCACCGGCTACACGGCGATCGCGGCGGGCGATCTCTCGACGGCCGAACAGCGCATCCTCGCCGAGCGGAAGATCTTCCCGCAGCGTCCCGAACTGATGTTGAACCTGGCCTCGGTGTATCATCGGACCGGCCGCGAGTCGGAAGCACGCGCGCTGTACGCCGCGGTGCTGGCGCGGCCCGCGGTCGCGATGGACATGCCATCGGGTGCGGTGCTGTCGTCGCACGACATTGCGAGCCGCGCGCTTGGCCACCAGACGCAGCAGATCGCGACTCGCTGACGTTTTGGTTGCGGCAGTGATCGGGAAGGGCGCGCCCTTCCTTGTTCGCCCGCGATGGCCCAGTCTGGTCCCCCTTCTCTGGCACACGGGGTTGGCTGGTCAGGGGCGGGAAGTGGGCATCGGGTCGTGCATCGACGCGGCTAGCAACTATGCGCTGTTATGCCTGGGGCGACTCTAGGACGTTTTCGCGTCGTTGGTCAGGACAGGTCGTTGCGGCAAAGACGTCGGTGCGGTCTGCGGTCAGTTCCGGCTGGGCGACGGGGAGGCCCGATCTGGTCATGCCGGGTACTATCCCACCGGCACCACCCCGGCGAAGGCCGGGGCCCAGTTGGGGAACGTTGCCAAAGATCGGCGCGCTTCGTTATTGAGGCCCTTCCACCTGGGCCCCGGCCTTCGCCGGGGTGGTCGTGTGTGAGGCGGATCCGTCCACGACGGCCACTTCAGGTGTTTGACGGCGCGTCTTAGGTAACGCGGACGCGCGTGGGGGGACTCAAGGACTCCGCCCTCCCGAGCGACGGGAACGTTTCAACTCGTCGCGGCCTCACTGGTCTCCCGCCAAACCCTAAAGTCGTGGCAGCGTCACCCCGCGTTGTCCCATATATTTCCCCGCACGGTCGGCATAGCTCACCTCGCACGGCTCGTTCCCCTTGAGGAACAGGAACTGGCACGCGCCTTCGTTCGCATAGATCTTCGCGGGCAAGGGCGTGGTGTTGGAGAACTCCAGCGTCACATGGCCCTCCCATTCGGGCTCGAGCGGAGTCACGTTGACGATGATCCCGCAGCGCGCATAGGTCGACTTGCCAAGGCAGATCACCAGCACGTCGCGCGGCACGCGAAAATATTCGACGGTGCGGGCAAGCGCGAAGCTGTTCGGCGGGATGATGCAGACATCGGTCTTGCGGTCGACGAAGCTGTTCGCCGCAAAGTCCTTGGGGTCGACGATCGCGCTGTCGACATTGGTGAAGATCTTGAATTCGTCGGCAACGCGCGCGTCATAGCCATAGGACGACAGCCCGTACGAGATGCAGCCATCGCGACGCTGTGCCTCATGGAATGGCTCGATCATCGCGTCGCCCAGCGCGCGCTCGCGAATCCAGCGGTCGGACATCACGGACATGGTAGCTCCTCTTCGCCGTGCGCTTTCGCTTGGATAGCGGGCCGCGGCAAGGGCACGTGCGCCACCCCTGCGCGATTTTGCCGCGAAAATGACATTGCTCGCGATCTTCCGGATCGTCATGGGGGCGTCATGGAAATGTCATGAATCAGGCATCGCGAACCGCAGGGCGTCATGTGCCATCCTCCGGCGTATCGGCGAGCGTCGTGCACGCGCCCGATGGCGCGGCAATCGGTACTGGGCGGCGCTCCTTGTACCTTTCGTCCCGGTTGCTGATCGCGATCGCCGGAACGCTTACGCTACCCAACCCGGCGTCCGCGCAGACGGTGCAGGATCTGCAACGCCAGATCGACGAATTGAAGGCGACGATTGCCGAACTCAAGGCCGCACAGGCACCGGCGACAAGCTCGGCCAGCGCGACGCGGCCGACCACTGCGCCCGAGACCGACCTGGCTAACACCGCGCCGCCACCTGTAGCCGTACCACAAGCACAGCCTCGCCCGGCACCGCAGCTTGCCGCTGCACCGACGGCGGGCACGCAAGCCTGGTATGATCGCATCACGCTGCGCGGCTATACGCAGATGCGGTTCAACGAAATTCTGTCGGGCGATCGTACCGCGCCCGATGGCCAGTCGCGGCTGCGATCGGTCCATGACGGCGCGATCGGCGACAACAGCAATTTCTCGCTGCGTCGCGTCCGCCTCGTCCTGCAAGGCGATCTGACCGACCGGGTGTCGTTCTATTTTCAGCCCGATTTCGCTGTCAACGTCAGCAACCAGTCGGGGGGCGAGCGTCGTGAGGGCTTTGCGCAGCTCCGCGATGCGTATGTCGATACCTTCCTCGATGCGGATCGCACGGTGCGGCTTCGCTTCGGCCAGTCGAAGGTGCCGTTTGGCTGGGAAAACATGCAGTCCTCGTCGAACCGCCTGACGCTCGATCGGAGCGATGGGATCAACAGTGCGGTGCCCGGCGAGCGCGACCTCGGCATCGTCGCCTTCTATACGCCACCGCAGGTGCAGCGGATTTGGGACCGGCTCGAGGACGACGGCCAGAAGCTGTTCGGCAATTACGGTGCGTTCGGGGTGGCCGTCTATAACGGACAGGGCATCAGCCGCGCGGAAACCAACGACGGCGTGATGACCGTGGCGATGGCGACATGGCCGTTCGCGCTCGACGGCTTCGGCAGCGCGTTCGCGGGGCAGGTGCTGGAAACGGGCGTAGCGGCGATCCGCAACCGCGTGCAGCCCGAACTGCGGACCGGCGGGGTCAGCGATACGGCGTTCGCCGACGAGCGGTTCGGCGTCCACGCGATCCTGTATCCGCAGCCGATCGGGTTCCAGGCGGAATGGAACTGGGGACGGGGCCCCGAATATGATGCGACGTCGCAGTCGATCACGACCAAGCGGCTGAACGGCGGTTATATCCAGACGATGGGGCGAGTGAAGACATCGCCGCTCGGCCCGTTCATGCCGTATGCGCGCTGGCAATATTACCGCGGCGGGTGGAAGGCGCTGGCCAACGCGCCGCGACTCGAGACCGACGAGTTCGAGCTCGGGATCGAATTTCAGCCGACCCCGCCGATCGAGCTGACGATCGCCTATGCACGGATGGAGCGACGCGAGGCGGACGAGCGGCGCACAGGGAGGGCGGACGGCAATTTGATCCGTACGCAATTGCAGTGGAATTACTGAGGCGAGGTTCAAGCTGGCGCGGCTGAGCTCGGAACGAATCGGTGGCTATCCCTTTCGAACAAGGAAGCTTTGTTTCCTCGCGAAGGCGGGGATTCAGACTGGGCTCCCGCCTTCGCGGGAGAACAAGGGCGCCGTACGATCGCCGACGTGTATGTGTTTGAAGGGGTACCGAACCTGTCCGGGTGACGAGGCTTCAGCTGATACCTAGGTCCGCCGGCCCGAATGCATCCGGCAGCAATTCCGACACGGTGTAGGTGCGAATCGCTTCGCCTTCCGCGGCGCCGCAATGGACGGGCAGGTCGCGCCCACCCATCTGTGCGGCTTCGTTGATGACCTGGCGACAGCGACCGCACGGGCTGACCGGCGATGTGCCGGTGGCGCGACCCTCGGCGTCCATCGCGCCGCCGATCACGCCGATCGCGACGATATCGCGGAGCCGACCCGCGGCGCTAGCGGTGGCGATCGCGACCGTCTCGGCGCAGAGCGACAGGCCGTAGCTGGCGTTCTCGAAATTCGCGCCGGTGATGACGGTGCCATCGTTCAGCAATACCGCTGCACCGACCGCAAACCGCGAATAGGGCGCGTGGGCGTTGCGCGCGGCGTCACGTGCTGCGGCAACGAGTTGGATTGCGTGTTCAGTCATGAAGCCACTACGTCCCAGTTTACCGGTCCCTCGATCCCGTCGATCCGGCGGAAATCGCTCGCGCGCCACATCCGCCAAGGTCGCGCGGTGTAGTCGGGCTTGAAGATATTCTCCACCGCCCATAGCGGCCGCGGGACGGCGTCCGACAGCGTGTATTGCGAGTCCACCGCCTTGCTGATACGCAGCATCACCGGCTGGCGGGTGTGCGTTTCGACCATCGTCACGAACTGCGCAATGTCGGCGATCAGCGTCGCGCGGTCCGGCCTCGCGGTGCAGTCATCGTGGAACGCGATGTCGACCGCGGTCGGCAACGCGTCCGAGGTCCGCGGCACGAAGGTGTTGAACGCGTTCGCCTGTTCGTCCGCGCGTTGGCACAACGAATAGATATGGACCGCGCCGCGACGCAACCCGGCCTCGGGAAGCGCCGCCCAGTTCGCCTCGAAGGTCGGATCGCGCTGGTCGGTACCCGAGGTCGCGACGATGTACGCGAAGTCGGCGCCGCGGGCGCGGACCGTGCCCCATTCGACCGGACCGGGGTTCTCGGCGAGATCGATGCCCTGGAGCGGGTATTGCTTGACGTCGGGATGCCAGCCGGTCGCGGCGGTCCAGCCGCAGATGCCGACGAAGCCGGTTGCGGCGAGCGCGGCCGCGAATTTCAGAAGTGCGTGAGCCATGGGTCTTCTAGTTGCGGATGTGGAGGACGCAGATCAGCGTGAACAGCCGTCGCGCGGTGTCGAAATCGACCTCGATCTTGCCGTCGAGGCGCTCCTTGAGAAGCTCGGCGGCCTCGTTGTGAACGCCGCGGCGGGCCATGTCGACCGTCTCGATCTGCGCGGGGGAGGATTGCCGGATCGCCTGGTAATAGCTGTCGCAGATCGCGAAATAATCGCGGATCGGGCGGCGGAAGCGCCCGAGCGCGAGTACCAGCGTCTCGAGATGCGTGTCGTCCTCGCGGTGGATATGGATGCCGAGGCGCCCTTCCTCCGACTGGAGCTTGATCTTGTAGGGGCCCGCATAGCCGTCCGGGTAGGCGCGCTGGGGTGCGAAGTGATTGCCCTCGATCAGGTCGAAGATCGCGATCCGGCGTTCCTGCTCGACGTCGGGCGAGCGCCAGCCGAGACTGGTCTCGTCGAGTTGCACGTCGATGATCCGCGGGTCGGCCATACCGGTTCGATAGCGGGGGACATTCGCCCTGTCACTTATCCCCAGCATTCCGGCGCGAGCAGCTTGGACGAGGGCCCGTCCATCGCGTAGGTGAAGGGGATGGCAACTCTCGCATTCCCCGTTCCCGCCGTGGCCGAGCCGCAGCAGCTTCCCCGCAATGTCGAAGCCGAGGCCGCGATGCTCGGCGCGATGATGATCGACAACCGGCTGGCGGACGATCTCGTCGACAAGCTCGAGCCGGGGCATTTCTTTGAGCCGGTGCACGGCCGGATCTTCGCGGCGATCAAGACGCTGCGCGGCAACGACATGCTGGTGACGCCGGTGACGTTGCGGCCGATGTTCGATGCGGACGAGGGCATGCGCGAGCTTGGTGGGCCGGCGTATCTGGCGGGGCTCACGGGCAGCGGCGCGGGGCTGATCGGTGCGCGCCAGTTCGCGCAGCAGATCTATGACCTGGCGATGTTGCGCGCGCTCGTGTCGGTCGGCCGTACGCTCGTCGATCGCGCGATGGACACGTCCGAGGAGGTCAATCCGCGCGCACAGATCGAACTCGCCGAAGAAGAGCTGTTCAAGGTCGCGGCGGATGGTGGTTCCGAGAACACGGTGAAGTCGTTCGCGCAGGCGACGACCGCGGCGGTCAAGATGGCCGAGCGCGCGCTGAACTCCGGCGGCAACCTGTCGGGCGTCACCACCGGCATCGATTCGATCAACGCGAAGATCGGCGGCATGCATCACAGCGATCTCATGATCCTCGCCGGGCGTCCGGGCATGGGCAAGACCTCGCTCGCGACCAACATCGCGTTCAACGCCGCGCGGCGCTGGATGCGCGACATGGCCGACGGGATCGCGCCGAAGGATTCGGTCGGCGCGAAGGTCGCGTTCTTCTCGCTGGAAATGTCCGCCGACCAGCTGGCGACGCGTATCCTTGCCGAGCAATCGCAGATCTCGTCTGAATCGCTCCGCATGGGTAAGATCAGCCGCACCGAGTTCGCGCAGTTGGCCGCCGCCGCCGCCGAGCTGGAGAATTTGCCGCTGTTCATCGACGACACCGGCGGTCTCTCGATCGGCGCGCTGCATACGCGCGTCCGCCGGTTGCAGCGCCGGCACAACAACGAGATCGGGCTGGTGGTGGTCGACTACCTCCAGCTGCTGTCGGGCTCGGGCAAGAGCAAGGACGGCAACCGCGTCCAGGAGATCTCGGAGATTTCGCGCGGGCTGAAGACCTTGGCGAAGGACCTCAACGTGCCAGTGCTCGCGCTGTCGCAGCTGTCGCGTGCGGTGGAATCGCGCGAGGACAAGACGCCGATGCTGTCGGATCTTCGTGAGTCCGGATCGATCGAGCAGGACGCCGACATGGTCTGGTTCGTGTACCGCGAGGATTATTACGTCGCGTCGAAGGAGCCTAAGCGGCCGGCGGAAGGCGACAGCTCGAAGATCTTCGAGGACCATGCGTCGTGGGCGGCGGAGATGGAGCGGGTTTACGGCTTGGCGGAACTGATCATCGCGAAGCAGCGTCACGGCGCGACCGGCAAGGTCCGGATGAAGTTCGATCCGACGATCACCAAGTTCTCGGATCTCGCGGAGTATTGAAGCCATCGTGTCCCTCGCCCCTACGGGGAGAGGGAAGGGGCCCGCCGCACTTGCGGTGGGAAGGGAGAGGGGAGTGGGGCTCGGGACGGTTGATCCCAACGCCCCTCTCCCTTCCGTCGCTACGCTCCTCCCTCCCTCTCCCCGTAGGGGCGAGGGAAAGCGGTCAGATCATCGGATCGTAATCGGTGGGCGCGTGGATACCGCATTCGACCTTGTCGAAACTGCGCCAGCGGCCTGCGCGCGGGTCTTCGCCGGGGCTACCTTGGTCGTGCACGGCGCGCAGCCGATCGAGAGATAGCCTTGCGCCTCCAGCGGGTGCCGCGGCAATTGATGCTCGGCGAAATAGGCGTCAAGCTTGGCCTTGTCCCAATCCGCAAGCGGATTGATCTTCAACCGGCCCTCATCCTCCTCGAACCGCGGCAAGGCCGTACGCGTGCCCGACTGGAACCCCTTCCGCCCCGAAATCCAGGCATCGAACGGCGCCAGCGCCCGTCGTAAAGGCTCGACCTTGCGCAGATCGCAGCAGCCGTCGGGATCGTACGACCACCGCAACCCCGTCTTGTCCTTGATCGCCAGCAACCGCGGATCCGGGCGGAACACACGCAGGTCCGTGAACCCCAGTCTCTCCGCCAGTTCGTCACGGTACGCCAAGGTCTCGCCGAACATCTTCTGCGTATTCGTGAACACCACCGGCACGTCGACATCAACCTGCGCGACCATGTGCAGCAGTACCGCCGACTCGGCCCCGAACGACGACACCGCCGCGATCCGACCGCGCAACTCGCCGACGAGCAGTTCGAACAGCATCTCCTGCGCGGAGACGCCTTCGAACCGCTCCTGCATCGCCATCGCGTCGGCGCGCGTGAACGCCGGCGTGACGTCGATCATGTCGAGTTGGCGCGCGGGCTCACCCATGGCGCAGCTTCCACACCGGCACCGCGCCGTCGGCCGCCTTCTGGTACGGCGTGTCGTAGCGCTCAAGGCTGGCGCGCAGCACGTCGATATCGATCGGTGCCTGCGGTGCGAAGCTGTCGAACCCGCAGCGCCGCATCAGCGGAATCTGGTCGACCAGCACGTCGCCCTGCGCGCGCAATTCGCCCGTGTATCCTGCCTCGCGCAGAATCCGCGCGGAGGAATAGCCGCGCCCGTCGCGGTAGCCGGGGAAGCTCACCTCAATCAGCGCAAGCTGGTCGATCTGCGGCAACAGCGCGCGCGCGTCGTCGCCTGCCTCCAGGCGCACGGCGGCGGCGTTGCTCTGGCCGATGAACGAATCGAGCGTCACCGCGGGCTCGTCATGCGGCTCGTCGTCGCGGAAGCGGAGTAGGGTGTCGCTCATGCGAAAACTCCCGTCATGCTTGCCCAAACTCCCGTCATCCCAGCGAAAGCTGGGATCTCATGGTTCGGGCCGGACGTGTTCCCCCGGATACCCCAGCTTTCGCTGGGGTGACGGACAGAAGCGCTTGGGTGATGGACAGAGGCGTTGGGGTGACGATCGGGTTATCCATAGATCGCCTCCTTGAACGTCTCGAAGCCGACGCGGCGGTAGGTATCGAGGAAGCGCTCACCGGGGTCGCGGACCTGCAGGTACCGGTCGGTGACGCGTTCGATCGCGTCGACCACGCCGTCTTCGGAGAAACCGGGGCCGGTGATCTTCGCGAGGCTCACATCCTCTGCGCCCGACCCTCCGAGCGAGAGCTGGTAATTCTCGGTGCCCTTCTTGTCGACGCCGAGGATGCCGATGTGGCCGGCGTGATGGTGCCCGCACGCATTGATGCAGCCGCTGATCTTGAGCTTCAACTCGCCCAGATCGCGCTGGCGGTCGAGGCTGCCGAAGCGGGTCGCGATCTTCTGCGCGAGCGGAATCGAGCGCGCGTTGGCGAGGCTGCAGTAATCGAGACCGGGGCAGGCGATGATGTCGCTGATCAGGTCGAGATTGGCCTCCGCAAGCCCGGCGTCGTTCAGCGCTGACCACACCGCATGCAGGTCGGCGATCCGGACGTGCGGCAGGACGATGTTCTGCGCATGCGTGACGCGCAGTTCGTCGAAGCTGTAGCGCGTGCCGAGATCGGCCATCACGTCGATCTGATCCGCCGAAGCGTCGCCGGGGATGCCGCCGATTGGCTTCAGGCTGATGTTGACGATCGCATAGCCCGGCTGCTTGTGGGCTTTAACGTTCTGGTCGAGCCAGACCGCGAAGTCGGGATCGCTGCGGTCGATATCGGTCGAGGCGTTGGCGTCGAAATCGGGCGCGCCGAAGTGGCTGGTGATGCGCTCCAGCTCGGCCCGTGGGGGATCGAGGCCGAGGCCCTTCACCGCGGCGAATTCCTCCTCGACCTGGCGGCGATATTCGTCGGCGCCGATCTCGTGGAGCAGGATCTTGATCCGCGCCTTGTAGATGTTGTCGCGGCGGCCGTAGCGATTGTAGACGCGCAGGCACGCTTCGAGATAGCTCATCAGGTCGTCGGCGGGGACGAAGTCGCGGATCTCGTGGGAGATCATCGGCGTGCGGCCCATGCCACCCCCGACATAAATCTTGGCGCCGAGTTCGCCGTCGCGGACGTGCAGCCCGATGCCGATATCGTGGAGGCGCATCGCCGCGCGATCCTCGTCCGCCGCGATCACGCAGATCTTGAATTTCCGCGGGAGGTAGGTGAATTCCGGATGGAACGTCGACCATTGGCGGATCAGCTCGGCCCAGGGGCGCGGATCGGCGACCTCGTCCGCGGCGGCGCCGGCGAACTGGTCGGAGCTGATGTTGCGGATGCAGTTGCCGCTGGTCTGGATGGCGTGCATCTCGACCGTCGCCAGTTCCTGGAGGATGTCCGGGGTCTGGTCGAGCTGGATCCAGTTGAACTGGATGTTCTGCCGCGTGGTGAAGTGCCCGTAGCCGCGATCGTATTTCCGCGCGATATGCCCGAGCATCCGCATCTGGCGGCCGTCGAGCGTCCCGTACGGCACCGCGACGCGCAGCATGTACGCGTGCAGCTGGAGGTACAGACCGTTCATCAGTCGCAGCGGCTTGAACTGGTCCTCGGTCAGCTCGCCCGAGAGGCGGCGGCGGACCTGATCGCGGAACTCGTCGACGCGCTGGTCGACGATCGCCTGGTCGTATTCGTCGTATTTATACATGCGGGGTTCCGGAGAAGTTTTGGTTCACGCGAAGGCGCGATGGCTCGAAGAGATTTAAAAGAAGAGTTTGCGCGCAGAGGCGCAGAGGCGCGGAGGAGAGGTGTTCGGAGGGAGCTACCGCATAAGCGGCAAAAAGCTTTCTAAGGCTTGGTGAGTTTGAAAGCCGCTGCGCGGCAAGCGCAACATCTCCGCGCCTCTGCGCCTCTGCGTGAAACACCTTCTTGCTAACCTCTTCGCGCCTTAACGCCCCTTCGACTTCGCTCAGGACAGGCTTTGCGTGAATCATATCACCCAGCTCCCCGCGTTCGGATCGGCGGGTTTGAGGGTCAGGTCGGGCCGCATCGTTGGGCCCAAAGCGCGGATGCGGTCCTTGATGTGGGCGGGGCGGGGGCCTTCGTCGGTTTGGGTCGCCTCGATCAGATAAGGGACGTTGATGCGGCGGGCGCCTTCCTCGGCCTGGAGGATCGATTCACCTGACACGCCGACGTCGACCGCGTCCTCGATATGACGCGACCAGCCGTTGCCGGTCCACCAGACGACGTCGCCGGTGGGAAGGTCGTTTCCAGTCAGGATCTTCATGCGGCGGCTGCCTCTGCTACGCGGGCCCAGCGGGCGAGTTTGTCTTCGGCGTCCGACAGCTCCACGACTTCGCCGACGACGATGATCGCGGGGCTCTTGACCGCCTCGCGCGCGACCATCGCGCCGAGATCGGCCAGAAGCGTGCGGATCGCGCGTGAGCCCTTGAGCGTGCCGCGTTCGAGAACGGCGACGGGCATGTCGGGCGCGACGCCGTCGGCCATCAGCTTGTCGGCGATGTCGGTCGCGGTGGCGATGCCCATGTAGATGACCAGCGTCCGACCCTGGCCAGCAAGCCCGGCCCAGTTCTGCTCGCTCAGGCCCTTGCACTGGCCGGCGACGAAGCTGACCGCGCTCGAGTGATCGCGGTGGGTGAGCGGCAGCATGGCTTCGGCGGCGCAACCGAGTGCGGCCGAGACACCGGGGATCACCTCGACGGGGAGCCCAGCGGCGCGGACGGCTTCGACTTCCTCGCCACCGCGGCCGAACACGAACGGGTCGCCGCCCTTGAGGCGGATGACGATCGCACCGGTCTTCACGTGCGCGATGATCAGCGCGTTGATCGCCTCCTGCGGCAGCGTGTGGCGTGCGCGCTGCTTGGCGACCGAGATGCGCTGCGCCCCCGGCGGCGCGATGTCGAGCACGCGCGGATCGATCAGACCGTCATGCACGACGACGTCGGCGGTCTTGAGCGCCTCGACCGCGCGGACGGTGAGGAGACCGGGATCGCCCGGGCCCGCCCCGACGAGGATGACGCGCCCGCGCGCGGTTGGGTCTAGGAGACTTGCCATGTCACCGGAGATGGGCGGCAACACGCTGCCCCGCAACCGAATGATGCTTTGGCGGGGGTAGGATTGCTTTCCGTGGTCGGTCAGCCGTCGCTGAGGCCGATGCCGATCGACGCACGCGCGCTTTCGGATTCGCTGCTGACGACCGGGTAGGCGCAGTAATCCGCCGCGTAATAAGCACTTGGGCGGTGGTTGCCCGACCAGCCGATCCCGCCGAACGGGGCCCCGCTAGATGCGCCGTTGGTCGGCTTGTTCCAGTTGACGATGCCGGCGCGGATGTTGGCCCAGAAGCGGTCGTAGAGCGCGGGTGTCTGGCTGATCAGCGAGGCGGACAGGCCGTAGCGCGTGTTGTTCGCCTCGGCGATCGCGGCGTCGAAATCGTCGACGCGGACGATTTGCAGGATCGGACCGAACAGCTCGATGTCGGGGCGGTCGGCGATGTCGGTGACGTCGATCAGCGCAGGTTTCAGGAACGGCAGGTCCGCGATCGGGCGTTCGAGATGGCGGATCGCGCGGCCGCCCCGGGTAAGCAGTTCGAGGAAGCTCTCGCTGAGCTGGTCGGCGGCTTCGTTGTCGATCACCGGGCCCATGAACGGGGAGGGGGTCGCGTGCGGTTCGCCGACGATGATCCGGCCGACCATCTTGTCGAGCGTGGCGATCAGCGGGTCGTAGAGCCTGGTGTCGACGATCAGCCGGCGCGCGGCGGTACAGCGCTGGCCTGCGGTGGTGAAGGCGGACTGGATGATCAGCACCGCCGCGGTGTGAAGGTCGGGCGTGTCCCAGACGACGATCGGGTTGTTGCCGCCCATCTCGAGCGCGAGGATCTTCTCGGGCTTGTCGGCGAAGGCGCGGTTGAGCGCGAGACCGGTACGCGCCGAGCCGGTGAACAGCAGCCCGTCGATATCGGGATGCGCGGCGAGTGCCTTGCCTTCGTTCGGGCCACCGATGACGAGGCGGATGCATTCCGCGGGCACGCCAGCGGCGCGGAAGCATTCGACGAGGAACGCGCCGACGGCGGGGGTCTTTTCCGACGGTTTGAAGACGACCGCGTTTCCGGCGATCAGTGCGGGGACGATGTGGCCGTTAGGCAGGTGCGCCGGGAAGTTATACGGCCCGAGCACCGCGAGCACGCCGTGCGGCTTGTGACGGACTGCGATGCGTGTCCCCATCGTCGCCTCCAGCCGGCGCTGCGCGGTGCGATCTGCATAGGCGCTGACCGAGATGTCGACCTTGGCGATGACCGTCTCGACTTCGCCGCGCGCTTCCCAGATCGGCTTGCCCGTTTCGCGCGCGATCAGGTCGGTGAACGCGTCGTTGCGCTGGCGGACGATGTTGGCGAAACGCCGCATCGTCTCGATCCGGAAGGCGAGGGTTTCGAGGCCCAGCTCGACCAGCCGGCGCGGGCGCAAGCGACTTCGGCATCGACGTCGCCGACCGGATGGCGCCAGAGGACCGCGCCGGTGGCCGGTTCGTGGGAGATGATCTCGTCGGACATGGCGCTGCTCTTGCCTCAAATCAGGAATGATTCCAATTATTCGGCAAGCGCGTCTCCCATGTTGCGGATCGCAGCGACCTTTGCATGCAACGGCGTCCAGTCGTCATCGTCGGCGATCGGGGACCAGATCGCTTCCACTTCGTCGATGAGCATGCTGCACGGTTCGCCCGACCAATAGGCGTGCGAGCGGTCTTTGCGGGGTTCGTACGACGCGAGTGCGGTGCGGACTTCGGTCCAGGGGTCGGCGTAGGTGTCGGGCAATTCCCCACCGAACGCGTCGAAGAAGAACCGGTCGATGCCGACGCCCGAGGTGCGGAGTGCGCGCTCGGTGGCCTGGACGAGGTCGCGGTCGGTGTCGGGATCACGCGAGCGGACGCCGAGGCGCCAGAGGATCGCCTGCGTGACTTCGGGCTGATAGCGCGGGCCGAACTGGTCGAGCGCGGCGACAAGCGGCTCGCTCTCGACGATCTGGCGGAGCGCGACGGCCAGTTGCATCACGTCCCAGTGGATCGCCTCGGGCTGGCGGCCGAACGCGTAGAGCCCCTGGTGGTCGAAATAGGCGGCGGTGAACGCCGGGTCCCAGGTCGGGGCGAAGCGCCACGGGCCATAGTCGAAGCTCTCGCCGGTGACGTTGATGTTGTCCGAATTGAGCACGCCGTGGACGAAGCCCGCCGCCATGTAGCGGGCGGCGAGGCGCGCGGTGCGGCCGACGACGAGGTCGAGCAGGCGGACCGGGTCGTCGCCGTCCTCGTCGTACAGGTTGCGGAGCGTGTAGCCGACGAGTTTGCGAAGGCCGGCTTCGTCGCGTTCGTAGGCGAGGCGCTGGAAGCTGCCGATGCGGACATGGCTGTGGTTGAGGCGGACGAGGACGGCGGAGCGCGTCGGACTGGGCTCGTCGCCGCGGTGGAGGTGCTCGCCGGTCTCGATCAGCGACAGCGTGCGGGAGCTCGGGACGTTGAGCGCCTCGAGCATTTCGGTGGCGAGGATCTCGCGGACACCGCCCTTGAGCGTGAGGCGGCCATCGCCCGCGCGGCTCCATGGGGTCTGGCCCGAGCCCTTGGTGCCGAGATCCATCAGGCGACCGCTCTCGTCACGCATCTGCGCGAAGGTGAAGCCCCGGCCATCGCCGAGATCGGGGTTGTAGTTGCGGAACTGATGGCCGTGATAGCGGAGGGCTAGCGGTTGGGGGAGCGTGTCGGGGAGGGGGCGAACCGGCCGAAATGGCGCGTCCATTCGTCATCGGTCAGCGTGTCGACGCCGATCTGCGCGGCGGCGCGGTCGTTGCGGAACCGCAGCCGGGTCTCGGGGAAGTCGGCGGGTGCGACGGGATCGAAGAAGCCGTCTCCAAGGTCGAGGAGCGTTGCTTCGGGGCGATACACTTGCGGGCGGGTAGGCATGCGGCGATATGGTGGCCGCTACCCGAAGGACGCAACCATGGCCGCTCACGAAAACCTCTATTGGTGGTCCAACGACGGGCTGAGACTGCACGCGAGAGACTATCCAGGGGGCAAGGAAGGTCAGCCGCCGATCCTCTGCATGCCGGGCCTCACGCGGAATGCGCGTGATTTCGATGCGTTGGCGGCAAGGCTGGCAGGGCGCTGGCGCCTGATCGCGATCGATTTCCGCGGGCGCGGCGAGAGCGCGTATGCGAAGGATCCGATGTCGTACGTGCCGCTGACCTACGTGCAGGACGTCGAGGCGTTGCTGACCGAACTCGGCATCGATCGGTACATAGCGTTCGGCACGTCGCTCGGTGGGATCGTCACGATGCTCATGGCTGGACCTTCCAGAGGGCGGATGATGGCGGCGCTGCTCAACGATGTAGGGCCGGAGATCGATGCGCAGGGGCTGTCGCGAATTCGCGGGTATGTCGGCAAGGCGAGCGTCTTCCCGACCTGGATGCACGCCGCGCGCTGCGTCTCCGAGAACAACGCCGACGTCTATCCCGATTGGCAGATCGAGGATTGGCTGGCGATGGCGAAGCGGCTGTACCGGCTCAACAGTTCGGGGCGGATCGTGCTCGATTACGACCTCAAGATCGCCGAGCCGTTTCGTGTGCCGGGGAACGAGGCGGGGCCGGACATGTGGCAGGCGCTCGCCTCGCTCCGCGACGTGCCGACGCTGATCGTCCGCGGCGGGCGATCGGACCTGTTGTCGGCGGCGACGGCGGAGCGGATGGCGGCATCGCTCGACCGGGCGGAGCTGGTGACGGTGCCGGGCGTGGGGCATGCGCCGACGCTGAGCGAGACGATGCTGCAGGAGCCGATCGACCGGTTGCTGGCGCGTGCGCTTGAGGGGGCGGCGATCCGCGCTTAGGGGAGAGCGGCGCGAGGTGTTTCGCCGCCAATCTGCTGACAAGCCGGGATACTTGATGACCGAACTCTCCGACGCCCACACGACCGTCCGCCCGCTGAAGGGCCGCCGTGCGATCATTACCGGGGGGACCACCGGGATCGGCCGGGCGATCGCGGTGCTGCTCGCGGCGGAAGGGGCCAAGGTGTTCATCTGCGGTCGCGACGAGCGCTATCTTCAGGACGCGCTCGCGCGCATTCGCGAAGTCGGCGAGGGCGACGGGATGATCACAGAGCTCGCCGATCCCGACAAGGTTCGTGCGTTCTTCGATGCGGGCGAGGCCTATCTCGGCGGCTTCGACATCACTGTCGTCAACGCGGCGGTTGCGGCGGGCGGTCTGATGCAGATGAGCGAGGACGAACTCCGCTATGCGATCGCAGTCGACTTCACCGCGTATTTGCTCAGCGCGCATCATGCTGCGCACCGGATGACGCCGATCAGCGACATCGTCATCATCGGCTCGCTGAGCGCGCATATCCTCGGGCCCAGCTCAACCGTGTATGCCGGGATCAAATCGGGCATCGCCGGGTTCGCCGAGGCGCTGCGGCGTGAAGTAGGGCCCAAGGGGATCAAGGTCTCGCTGGTCGAGCCGGGCAAGGTCGGGTCGAACATGCAGTATCCGGACGTCCCCGACGACAAGCAGCGCCAGATGATCGAGGCGGAGCAGATGCTGCGCGCAGAGGACATCGCGGTCGGGGTGGAGTTCGTGCTGACCCAGCCGACGCGGACGGTGATCCAGCAGATCGTGATAGTCCCGCGGGCGCTGGAGGGGGAATAGGCGCGCCGACTGAAGGGCATTGAGGGAGCAAGCGCGGCGCCCTTTCCGTCATCCTGACGAAAGTCAGGACCCAGAGTAACGGCGAACTACCCTTGATGACCCTGGGTCCTGACTTTCGTCAGGATGACGGAGTAGGTGGGGCGACGTCGCCGGACGTAAATTAAAGGAGTACAGCATGTTCGATCAGCTCGTCTTCACCCCCGCCGACATCGACCTGTCGCGCTCGCCGCTGGCGGGGAAGGTCGGTGCCGAGACCTATGTGCTCGGCGCGTTCAATCCGGGGATGACGCGGCTGGCGAACGGCAATCTGCTGTTGATGGTGCGCGTGGCGGAGGCACTGAAAAAGCCGATCGGGGACGGCAACGTCCATGCGATCCGCTGGGACGACGGCGCATATGTGCTCGACGCTTGGCCGCTGGCGATGGTCGATACGAAGGACCCGCGGAAATTCCTGATCCCCGGTGGCGGGTGGAAGGTGATGGCGTTGACGTCGTTGTCGTGGCTGCTCCCGGTCGAGCTTGATGCCGAGGGGCGGTCGGTGGTCGCGGTGCATTACGATAAGGCGATCGCGCCGCGCACCTCGTACCAATGCTACGGCGTCGAGGATGCGCGGATCTCGAAGGTCGGCGACCGCTATCTGATGACCACCTGCTCGGTCAGCCCGGAGCGGCATTCGACGACGTTGTATTCGTCCGCCGATGCGCTCGACTGGCAGCTCGAGGGGATCGTGCTCGATCACCAGAACAAGGACATGCTGATCTTCGAGGGCCTGATCGCCGGGCAGTATTGGGCGCAGACCCGCCCGCTCGGCGACCTGTATTTCGCCTACCCGCCGGGCAGCGAATGGCGCAGCGGCCCCTCGATCAACCTGTCGCGCTCGCCCGATGCGCTGCATTGGAAGCCGCACGACAAGCCCGGTATCCGCCCGCATGCCGCCACCGTCGCGACCGCGCGGATGGGCGGCGGTGCCCCGCCGATCCTGACCGACCGCGGGTGGCTGACGCTGTGGCACGGGGTGGAACCGTCGGGCGTGGTCGGGATCTATCGGACGTACTGGTCGATCCTCGACAAGGACGATCCGTCGATCACGGTCGCGACACAGCACACGCCGTTGCTGGAACCCAACCCCGTGCTGACCGAGCCACTGAAGGACAGCATGTACCTCGACAACGTCGTCTTCACGACGGGGATCGCGGACGCGGGCGACTTCTATGTGGTGGCCAGTGGGGAGGCGGACCTGGCCTGCCGGATCACGCATATTCGCAAGGGGGTATTTGCGACGTAAAACGCTCTCGGCGTGAATGTCGGAGATGGGAGGAAAGCGGACATTCAATTTCTAGCCCTCTCCCGCCTTCGCGGGAGAGGGTTGGGTGAGGGTCTTTCTTCTTCTAGGCTCGTCGGATGTATCCGGTACGCCGCCAGATCAGTCGCCATGCCGCCCGCCTGCGGCGCGAACGTACCGATGTTGAGCAGATCATCTGGCTCGCCGTGCGCAATCGTCGGCTGGGCGGCTTCAAGTTCCGCGAGCAGCATACGATTGGTGACCATTATGTGGCCGATTTCACCTGTCTCGAAGCCATGCTGATCGTCGAACTCGACGGCAGTCAGCATGACCCGAAGATCGACGCACCCCGCACCGCCTTTCTGGAGGCGAGGGGGTATCAGGTGCTCCGCTTCTGGAACAGCGACATCATTGAAAATCGCGAAGGCGTTCTGGAAACGATCCTCGTTGCTCTCCTGGCGCGAGCCGCGAAGTAGAAGAAGACCCTCACCCAACCCTCTCCCGCGAAGGCGGGAGAGGGCTAGAATGTGTCCGCCATAGGGCGCATCGGTCGCGATAGCGCGGGTTCATCTGCTACTTTCCTAAGGCTCCATGGTTGCTGCCTACCTTGAAACCCCGTCCAGAAATCGGCATCCCCCGGCGCATGGCCGCTTCCGTGAACATCCTCCACCTTCACTCCTCGTTCGACCTTGGCGGCAAGGAGGCGCGGGCGGTTCGGTTGATGAATGCGTTTGGGGATCGTGCCAGGCACACCATCGTATCGGGGGTGCCCGACGCGTTGAGCGCGCGCGAGTCGATCGCGAAAGGGGTGCGCTACGAGATCGCGCAGCATCCACCGCCGCTGACCGGCAAGCCCTCGGTCAAGCGGTACGAGGCGATCGCGCAGTATATGCGGCGGTTCGATCTGGTGCTGACGTATAACTGGGGCGCGATCGACGGGGCGATGGCGCGGCGCGCATTCAGCAAGGGGGCGCCGCCGCTCGTCCATCACGAGGATGGGTTCAACGCCGACGAGGCGTCCGGGCTCAAGATCGAGCGCAACATCTATCGGCGGCTGGCGCTGAGTGCGGCGCATGCGCTGGCGGTGCCCTCCGAGGTGCTCGAGGGGATCGCGCTCAATACCTGGAAGCAGCCGCGCCCGCGCGTGCACCGGATCGTCAACGGGATCGGCACGGCGTATTACGCGCAGAAGCCCGAGCCGAAGGCGATCCCGGGGTTCGTGCCCAACGCCAAGGAAATCGTGATCGGTGCGCTCGCGGGCCTGCGCGAGGTGAAGGACCTGACCGCACTGGTGCGGGCGGTCGGCGGTGTGTCGGGGCGGGTGCGGTTGGTGATCGTCGGCGAGGGGCCGGAGCGCGCGAACATCGTGCAGGCAGCCGCGGCGATGGGGATGGCGGACAAGCTGGTGCTGCCCGGATTTCTTGATCGGCCGTATCGGTATATCGGCCATTTCGACATGCTCGCGGTGTCGTCGCGGAGCGAGCAGTTCCCGATCTCGGTGGTCGAGGCAATGGCCGCGGGCCTGCCGATCGCGAGCTATCCGGTCGGCGACCTGAAGCGGATGGTCGCGCCTGAGAACCTGCCGTTCGTGACCGACATCGCCAACGAGGTTCGGTTGCGCGACGCGTTGCAGGCGCTGGTGTCCGATCCTGCGCTGCGCGCCTCGGTGGGCGCTGCGAACCAGGCCAAGGCGCGGGCGGAATTCGACGAAGCAGTTATGATCGCTCGCTATCGCGCGCTGTACGAGGATGCGCTCGGGCGCCCCGGTGCGCTGGGCGATATACTAACCTAGGTCTTAATATTGCTCGCGCGCTGCGTCCTTGCGATATAGGGGGCCGTATTTTCCGGGAGAGGTGACGTCGTGTTCAAGGGCCTGAAGCCTATCGTCTATAACGGTCGGGAAGTCTGGCCTCTGGTTGAGGGCGGCAAGGGCGTCGCCGCGACCAACCACGCGTCGGCCGGCGCCTGGGCTGCGGCCGGGGGCATCGGCACGGTCTCTGCCGTGAATGCCGACAGCTACGATCCCGACGGCAAGATCATCCCGCAGGTCTACGAAGCCCTGACGCGGCGTGCGCGCCACGAGGAACTCGTCGAATACGCGATCGAAGGCGCGGTTCAGCAGGTCGAGCGCGCGTACGAGATCGCCGACGGCAAGGGCGCGATCAACATCAACGTGCTGTGGGAAATGGGCGGCGCGCAGCGGATCCTCCACGGCGTCCTGGAGCGGACGCGCGGCAAGGTCGCCGGCGTCACCTGCGGTGCGGGCATGCCGTACAAGCTGTCCGAGATCACCGCGTCCTACGGCGTCAGCTATCTGCCGATCGTCAGCTCCGGGCGTGCGTTCCGGGCGCTGTGGAAGCGGGCGTATTCGAAGGCGGCCGAGTGGCTGGCTGCGGTGGTGTATGAGGATCCGTGGCTCGCGGGCGGGCATAACGGCCTGTCGAACGCCGAGGACCCGTTGAAGCCGCAGGACCCGTATCCGCGCGTGAAGGAACTGCGCGACGTGATGCGCGAAGGCGGCATCAGCGACGACGTGCCGATCGTGATGGCGGGCGGCGTCTGGTATCTGCGCGACTGGAACGACTGGATCGACAATCCCGAGCTCGGCACGATCGCGTTCCAGTTCGGTACGCGGCCTCTGCTGACGCGCGAGAGCCCGATCCCCGAGGGCTGGAAGAACGCGCTGACGCAGATCGAAGAAGGCGACGTGCTGCTGCACAAATTCTCCCCGACCGGGTTCTATTCGTCGGCAGTGCGCAATCCGTTCCTGCGTTCGCTCGAAGCCCGCTCGGAGCGCCAGATCGCATTCTCGACGCAGGAGGCCGGCGATCACGTGTTCCAGCTCGACGTCGGCGTGAAGGGCAAGAACTTCTGGGTCACGCGCAACGACCTGCTCCGCGCGCGGCAGTGGTTCGGCGAGGGCTATACCGATGCGCTGAAGACGCCGGACAATACGCTGGTGTTCGTGAGCCCGACCGAGAAGGGCATGATCCGCAAGGACCAGGCGGACTGCATGGGCTGCCTGTCGCAATGCTCGTTCTCGAGCTGGGCGGATACCGAGACGAACTCGACCGGGCGTCTGGCCGATCCGCGTAGCTTCTGTATCCAGAAGACGCTGCAGGACATCGCGCATGGCGGCGACATCGACCAGAATCTGATGTTCGCGGGGCATGCGGCGTATAATTTCAAGAAGGATCCGTTCTATTCGAACGGGTTCGTGCCGAGTGTCGGGCAGCTGGTCGATCGGATTTTGACGGGGGATTGAGGCGCTGTGTCCGGCGTCCGAGCCGGACGCGTCCCAAGCGGACACTTCACTCAACCCGGTATCCCCAACCCGCCCCGTCACCCCAGCGAAAGCTGGGGTATCGTCCTGAGGCTCAAGTCGCCCGCCAAACGGGGAGACCCCAGCTTTCGCTGGGGTGACGGGGCTGTAGGGGGGATAGGGCTGGAATCGCCCGAACCGCCCCGCAAACATCAGGAGCCGTAAATGACGCTACACGCTTGGTGGCTGTTCGTGGTCGCGGTGTTCCTGTTGTGCGGGACGCCGGGGCCGAACATGCTGCACGTCATGACCCGCAGCATCGCGTTTGGGGCGCGGCGCAGCGTCGCGGCGATGGCGGGGTGCCTGACCGCGCTGGTGCTCGTGCTGGCCGCGTCGGCGGCGGGCGTATCGGCGTTGCTGGCGGCGTGGCCGCGGGTGTTCGATGCACTGCGTTATGCGGGTGTCGCGTATCTGATTTTTCTCGGGATCAAGGCATGGCGCGGGGCGGGGTCGCCGATCGATCTCGGTGGCGATGCGCTGCCCGAAAGCTGGTCGGCGCGGCGCCTGTTCCGGGGCGGGTTCGCGATCGGGATTAGCAACCCGAAGCTGTTGCTGTTCGCGGCGGCGTTTTTGCCGCAGTTCGTCGACCGCGCGTCGCCGCAAGCGCCGCAGTTCGCGATCCTGGTGGTGACCTTCGCGGTGGTCGAGAGCTTCTGGTACGGCGTGTATGCAGCAGGCGGACGGACGCTTGCGAGGTCGCTGACTCGGCCTGCGCTGCGGCGCGCGTTCGACCGCGTGACGGGTGCGATCTTCGTCGGCTTCGGGCTCGCGTTGCTGCGGGTGCGAACGTAGCAACGGGGTAACATTGACGGCGATGCCATTGCCGTTTGGCGTCATTGCGCACATACTGCACGCATCGCGGCGCTTCGTACGGGCAGGCTGCGACTGAGAGATGCTTTGCGCTCCCGCTCCGAGCCGGGAATGCCGCATGACGATCTTTTCTACCAGCGCACCATGGGCGATCCGGTCATGACGACCGGTGCGGATACCGTCGTGCCGATCTCGCGCGCGGTGAACGTCAGCGTCGAGCAGCCGCAGGTCTTGGCGATGTGCAAGAAGCACGACGCGATCATCAGCGCGATTGAGACGCTGCCGTCGGGCGGCACACGCGTAGTGCTGATGAACAGTGTCGACGCCGCCAAGATCATCAAGGCGTTCGGGTCGAAGGTGCTGACCGGGACGGTCGCGCGAACGCATTGGATGCGTGCAGTCTGAGATCAAGATTGCAATCCTCCCCCGCCAGGGGGAGGTGGCTGGCCCTTGCCAGACGGAGGGGGAGGAAAGCGAAACGTGGGTTTCGTGTCCTCCCCTCCGTCACCTTCGGCTACACCTCCCCTGGCGGGGGAGGATCGAGCGTCTAGGCGGCGATAGATCAGTCGGCGACGGTGCCGACCACTGCGCCACCAGCGCCGCCAACGGCCGCACCCTTCTCGACGCTACCACCGGTCGCTGCTGCGACGCCTGCGCCACCGGCTGCACCGATGCCCGCGCCCTTGAGTGTCGAGCATGCGCTCATCGACACGGCGGATGCGATCAGCAGGGCGGAAATGGCGAACTTCTTCATGAGGATACTCCTGTCTCTCCGGGGTATCCAACAAATGCTGCACCGCGGGATCAGTTCCGAACAACTGATCCAGATTGTATTTGGGCGTTACAGCCAGCCGTCGAGTACTTGGTCGGGCGGGCGGTGGCCGTCGGCCCACATCCGGATATTTTGGATGACGCGCTCGCCCGATGCCATCCGGCCTTCGAGCGTCGCCGAGCCCATGTGCGGCAGCATCACGACGTTGGGCAGCGCGAGCAGCCGCGGATCCATCGCCGGCTCGTGCGCCCAGACGTCGAGCCCCGCGCCCGCCAGCCGCCCCGCTTCGAGTGCGTCGACCAGCGCGACCTCATCGACGATCCCGCCGCGCGCCGCATTGATCAGATACACATGCGGCCGCATCAGCGCGATCCGCCGCGCGTCGATCAAGTCGCGGCTGTCGGGGTTGAGCGGGGTGTGGATCGTCACGATGTCGACGCTGCTGAGCATATCGTCGAGCGAGGCATGGAACGTCGCCGCCAGTTGCGCCTCGCGGACCGCGGGTAGGCGGGTGCGATTGTGATAATGGATCGTCAGCCCGAACGCGCGCGCACGGAGCGCGACCGCCTGGCCGATCCGCCCCATCCCGACGATGCCGAGCGCCTTGCCGCCGATCCGGTGACCGAGCATCCCGCCCGGGCTCCAGCCGTTCCACTGGCCCGAACGTACCAGCTTCTCGCCCTCAGCCAGCCGCCGCGGGACCGACAAGATCAGCGCCATCGTCATGTCCGCGGTGTCTTCGGTGAGCACGCCCGGCGTATTGGTGACGATGATCCCGCGCGCGCGCGCCGCCTTCAGGTCGATATGGTTCACGCCCGCGCCGTAGTTCGCGATCAGCTTCAGGCGGTCGCCTGCGCCGGCGATCAGCGCGGCGTCGATGTCGTCGGTCACGGTCGGGACGAGCACGTCGCAGTCGGCCATCGCTGCCGCGAGCTGCTCGCGGTCGAGCTTGGCGTCGGCGCGGTTGTTGCGCGTGTCGAACAGCGCCTCCATCCGGTCCATCAGCGTATCGGCCAGCTCGCGCGTGACGACGACCTTGGGGTTCGGACAGCGGCGTGTGTCGGTCATCGCGACGGCTTGGCGAAGGCGCGCGCGCGCGTCAACTTGCGCCGTTCATGCCGTCGTCGCTGGGCACGTCAATGCGGTTGAGGAACGGGCGGCGTCGGGATAGGACGGGGCTCGCCATTTAGGACTCGATCATGCGCATTCTCGCCGCCGCGCTCTCCGCTCTCGCTGCCGTCGCGCTGATCCCGGACCCCGCGGTCGCCGCCGATGCGAAGAAGAGCGTGCCCTATTATGCGTCGATATCGGCGTCGCGCGCGCGGATGCGGACCGGGCCTGCGCGGACGTATCCGGCGAGCTGGCTGTATCAACGCCAGGATCTGCCGATCAAGGTCGTCGCGATCTTCAAGGAATGGCGCAAGGTCGCCGATTTCGACGGTACCGAAGGCTGGATGCAGGCCAACCTGCTCAGCGGCACGCGCACCGCGATCGTCCACGGCGCCGGGCCGGTGGAGCTGCGCGAGAAGCCCGCCGCGTCCGGCAAATTGCTGTGGCGCGCCGCACCCGGCGTGGTCGGGCGGTTGAGCCAGTGCGGCAATGGCTGGTGCCGGTTCGACGTGAAGGGGCAGGCGGGGTTCGTCGCGATCGGCGGGCTGTGGGGCGTCGAGGCGGGCGAAACGCTGCCCTGATTTGCTACGCCGGCACGCGGGTCTTCGCCTTGGCCGGGTTCGAGAACACCATCGCGTCGTCGACCGAGCCGAACTTCAACGCCATCAGATCCAGCGCGTAATTCTGGTTGAGCTTCCACGGTTTGCGTTCGCCCTGCGTCGGCAGTGCCGCGGCGGCGCGCTGGACATAGCCCGAGGTGAAGTCGAGAAACGCCTCGTTCTTCATCGTCGGGTCGTCGTTGTGCGGGGTCGCTTGGCGCAGGCCGCGCTTGGTCATCGTGTTGAGCAGGCGGCAGACGTACACCGCGGTCAGGTCGGCCTTCAGCGTCCACGACGCGTTGGTATAGCCGAAGGTCGAGGACAGGTTCGGCACGCCGTCGAACATCATCCCCTTGTACTGGAGCCGCCCGGCAAGCTCGATCGGCTTGCCGTCGAGGCTGAACGCGACTCCGCTCATCAATTGCAGCTCGAGGCCGGTAGCGGTGACGATCACGTCGGCGGGCAGGTCCTTCCCCGAATCGAGGTGGATGCCGTCGGGCGTGATCCGCGCGATCGTGTCGGTGACGATCGAGGCGGTGCCGGCATTGATCGCGGTGAACAGGTCGCCGTCGGGCACCAGGCAGACGCGCTGGTCCCACGGGTTGTAGCGCGGCGTGAAGTGCGTCGCGACGTCGTAGTCGGGGCCGAGCTGATCGCGGACCATGCCGATCATCCGCTCCTTCACGACCGCGGGCTTTTTGCGGGCCATCCGGTAGAAGAACATCCCCATCAGCACGTTCTTCCACCGCGTGATGCCGTACGCAGCCTTGGCCGGCAATTTCCCGCGGAGCCAGTTCGCCACGCCGTCCTCGCCCGGGCGCGCGACGATGTAGGTCGGCGAGCGCTGGAGCATCGTCACGTGCGCCGCAGTCTTCGCCATCGACGGGACGAGCGTCACCGCGGTCGCGCCGCTGCCGATCACGACGACTCGCTTGCCGCTATAGTCGAGGTCCTCGGGCCAGAATTGCGGGTGGACGATCTGCCCTGCAAAGCTCTCCGCGCCCTCGAACTCGGGCGAATAGGCCTTGGCGTAATTGTAATAGCCTGCGCACATCGAGAGGAAGTTGCAGGTCAGCGTGACCGGCCCGTCGGGTCCCGTAGCCTCGACCGTCCAGCGCGCGTCCTCGGTCGACCATGCCGCCGACTTCACGTGATGACCGTAGCGGATCTTCCGGTCGATGCCGTAGGCGTGCGCCGTTTCCTCGACATAGGCGCGGATCGAGGGGCCGTCGGCGATCGACTTGGCCGCGGTCCACGGGTGGAAGACGAACCCGAGCGTGTGCATGTCCGAGTCGGAGCGGATGCCGGGATAGCGGAACAGGTCCCACGTCCCGCCCATCGACTGCCGACCCTCGAGGATCATGTAGCTTCGGTCGGGGCAGCGCGTCTGGAGGTGGTAGCCGGTGCCGATCCCGGAAATGCCGGCGCCCACCACGATCACGTCGACATGTTCGGTCATGCTGCATCCTCATGCCCCCGGCGTTACGCCGTAGGTTTCATAACCGAACCTATCCTGTTGTGATGTTTACTCAATAGTCCTTTGTATATTTGACGCTCGCGCTCTGCCCGCCGCTTGATCCCGCTGCCGACAACAGGCTCAAGGCCTTGGTCAGCGCGATCTCGAGTTGGGTCGAGGTGAAGCCCTTCGCGTCGGTCACGATCTCAACATAAATGTTCTTCGTGATGTACTTGCCCGCCGCGAGGCTGGTGCCACGCCCGGTCGCCTCGTCGGCGCCGAGCACGCGCAACCGGTCGAATCCGGTCGCCGAGCGCAGCTTGCCGAGCGGATTCAGGCCGCCGCCGCCCGACCCGCGCAGCGAGTTCAGTGCGGACGCCAGCTGGATCGCCTCGGTCGCCGACAGATTGGCCGGGCTCGATCCGAACAACAGGCGGCTGAGCACTTCGTCCTGCGGCAGGACCGGGGTCGACGTGAACGCGATCTGCGGCTTCTGGCCGGTCCCGGTGACGTTGATGACGACGGTGATGTCGCTGGTCGTGGTGGTCGCCTGGATGTTGATATCCGGATCGGTCAGCGCGCCGCCACGGAAGCGGATCTGGCCCTTGTTCACTTCGAACCGCTTGCCCGAGAACGAGTAGGTGCCACGGACCACGTCCATGCCGCCGGTGACGATCGGCGCGGCGGACGTGCCGCCGATGTGCATGTCCATCTCCCATTCGGACTCAAGGCCCATGCCCGAGACGAACAGCTGGTTCGGCGCGCGGACGCGGAGGTCGAGCTTGAACTTGCCGATCGCAGGCACGTCCGAACGATCGGTCGAGACCGGCGTCCGGATGTCGCTCTTGCGGCGGACACCGGTCAGTTCGGGAACCTCGGCCTGGCCCTGGCGGATGATCTGGTAGCGGGCCTCGGGGATCTGGAGATCGCCCTGGATCAGGCCGCCATCGCGTCCGTTGGTGAGGTGAACCGTACCCGTAGTCGTGGCGCTGATCGCGTCGCTCTTGGCGAGCTGCGCATTGTTCAGCGTCGCGCGGATATCGATCGGGAAACCGCTGTCCGCCGCGAACCCGATCGTGCCCTGTGCCTGCACGGTGCCGTCGCCGGCCTTCGCGGTCAGCTGCGTCAGTTGCAGATCGGTGTTCGAGAACCGCCCGGCGATCCGCATCTGCGACAGACGCGTGCCATAGGTTTCGTTGTCGTAGGTGAGGTTGTCGGCCCGGACGACGCCGTTGAGTTGCGGTGCGGACAGGCGCCCTGAGAAGTCGGCGGCGACCGCGATCGGCCCCGACAGCTGCTGGTTAGGGATCGCGGCGAAGCTGAACAGTACTGCCGAGGGGCCGTTATAGCGGATCCCGCCGGACAGCGGCGCGGCCATCAGGCGCGTGCTCCACGAGCCACTGCCAGCCGGAAGCGGTCGCAGGTTCGCGACCATGCGGCCGATGACCGACGTTCCGCGACGGACCAGCGCACGGCCGGTCGCGCCGTCGCCGCCGAGCGTCCCGGCGAACACGATGTCGACGGGGTCGGAGACGGCGGCCAGGCCGGATCGGGTGAAGTTGGTGACGGTCACGCGTGCGTCGGCGGTCGGAAGTGCGGCCGCGTTCGCCTGCGAGAAGTCGAGGCTGCCGGTCGCCTTGCCGCCGATGCCGAGGTTCGGGACCAGGGCGGAGAGCGTCGACAGGTCGAGGCGATCGAGTCGGACCTGCGCGTTCGTGCCGCGGCCGTAGCTGCCTGCCAAACGCGCCGAGCCTCCGCCTGCGCCACCGAAGTCGATCCGGGTCGGCGACAGACGATATTCGCCCTTCACCGCATGGATACGCGCCGGGTTGACCGTGCGGAAGTCGATGCCGTTCGCCTGGCCCTGCGCGGCGACGAGGTAGTTGTTCGGGCTGAGCTTGGCATTGACGGCGAGACGGAAGGGAACGCCGTTCGAGCCGGTCAGCAACGCCTGGGCGGTGCCGTTGCCGCCGACGTAATTCACCTTCGCGCGCGCCGCCGAGAGGACGATCGCGCCATAGCGCATGTCGGCGATTTGCGCGTCGGCGACGATCTGCGGGGTCGGCGTCAGGACTGCGGTCGCGCTAACGATCGCGCGGCCGATGGTGAAGTCGACCATGCCAGGAATCTTGGCGCCGTTGGCACGCGCGTTGACGTCGGCGCGCTGATAGCCGCCCTGGTTTGCGAGGCGGACATTGCCCGTCAGGCCCTGCCCGGCAAACTGGAGCGCACCAGCAAACGGGCCCGGGGCGGTCTGCACGATCCGGCCGCGACCGGTGATCCCGGCGAACACCACGCGGCGCACATCGACTGCGAGCTGCGTGCCTGGCGTCACCAACACGTCGGCGGTGAACGGGCCATAATTGGTGCCGCCGCTCGCGGTAACGGCATAGGCGCCGCCGCGACCGACGATCCGCGCGTTGAGGTTGACGAGCCCGACGCCGACGCCGGGACGTGGAGCGCGCAGGACGACGACGGGGGCGGTCGCGCTACCCGTTACGCGGGCGGACAATGGGCCGTAGACGGTGGAATACGCGTCTGCATTGACCAGCACAGCGCCGGTCGCCGGATCGAACCGGCCTTCGCCGCGCGTGACGCGGAACTGTGGCGCGTTCATCCGAAGATTGCGGAAGGTGACGGTGCCTTCGGGGCTGTAGCCGATGTCCGAGCGGACGATCACGTTGCCGCCGAGGAAGCTGCGCGCGCCTTCGTTAAAGATCTGCGAGGTCTGCGCGACAACGCGGCCGGTGATCCCGAATCCGCCCTTGGGTCCCGGCACCAGCTTGGCGTCGGTCGTCAGGTTGACGATGCCGATGCCGTCAACGCGGTAATTGTTGACCCGCCCCTTGAGCGCGCCGGTGTAGCGGCCGGTCGCCATGTTCGCGACGACCACCGCTGTCGCATCGATCTTGTCCGAACGGATCTTGAGGTTGTCGGAGAGGACGTTGACGCCCGAGATCGCGAAGTCGCCGTCGATCGCGACGTTGGTGGCGAGCCCGCCGACCGCGGCATTGAGCCCCGTCACGCGACGTGCGCGCGCCTTGACCGGCACCAGGATGCGGTCGGAGTTCACGCGTGCGAGCCCCTCGGCGTAGAGGTTCTCGACGCCCATGTCGCCGAACGCGATCGTCGCGGCGCGGACCTTGTAGTCGACCGTCGGCGTCGCGAACGCACCATCGAGCACGACGCGCGCGGTAACGTCGCGACCACGCAGGTTCGGCAGAATCGCGCCGGGGGTCAGCAGCTTCGCGTTGACCGCGAAATTGCCGAACCGGCTGTTGGCGAGATCGATCAGACCACCGGCATCGACCGCGAGCGCGTCCGACTTCAGCGTCATCCGCGTGTCGGCCTTGCGGTCGTTGAGCGTGGTATCGATTGCGACGTCGAGCTGTGGCGACGTCAGGCGCTCGACCGGACCTTCGAGATACAGGCCGGGCCGCGTCGAGCCGCGGACTTCGATATGGCCGTTCTTCGCGGTCAAGCCGAGATTGGCGAGTTGCCCGCCGCCGAGCGTTGCGACGGCGCGCCCCTGCCACGAGGCCCAGCTGCCGCGGCCATCGACGGTCGCGGTCAACGGTGCCTTGAACGCCCCCATCGTCGAGACGACACCGCCGACCGGCGCGGTCAGCTTCAAATTGACGTCGAGCTTGTTCTGCTCGGGCACCGCGTCGAGCTTGAGCACGAGGCGGTCGCCACCGGCGATGCCAGGGCCGGTCAGCGCGGTCGCATTGGTGGTCAGCTGCGCGCGCTTGTCGGCGATGTGGACCGCGCCGTCGATCTTGATGATGTGCGTCTGGCCGGTAACCGGCTTGGCGATCAGGAAGCGATCGATCACCAGGCGATTCACGTCGATATCGAGATCGGGGAGCAGCGGCGCGTTCGGGTCCGTCGGCGTCGCGTTGAGTATCGGGCGGCGCTGCAGCGTGACCAGCGGCGTGGTCAGCGAGCGTACATCGACATGGTTCTTGGCGAACGCGAACGGGCGCCAGTCTACTGCCAGCTTCGGGCTTGTGAGGAAGACGCCCTTGGGATCGGACACGCGCACGTCGCTGAGCGTCATCGCGCCGTAGATCGAGCCATCGATCCGGCCGACCTTGATGTTCAGCCCCGACGCGGTGGTGTAGCCGCCGATCTGGTCGGCGACGAGGCGCCGGCCCGGATCGGTGTTGATCCCGAACAGCACGATCAGGACGAGCGCGACCAAGCCGACGACCAGGATCGCCAGCCATTTCAGGATGCGCTGCCACAAGGGGCGACGTTCGACGATGATCGTTTCGTGCGTCGTCTCGACGTGCGGAGTGCCGTTTTCGGCCATCAGAATGCCTGCCCGATCGAGATGTAGAGGGCGACCTTACCGTCGCCCTTGCGGGGGTTCAGCGGAGTCGCGACGTCGAACCGCATCGGGCCGAAGCTGGTGTAGAAGCGCCCGCCGATGCCCGCGCCGTAGCGCAGGGACGACAGGTTCGGCGTGCTGCTTTCATAGCTGTTGCCCGCGTCGATGAACGGCACGATGCCGTAATCACCGAACCGGTAACGCGCTTCGAGTGCAAATTCGTTGAGCGAGCGGCCGCCGACCGGGTTGCCGTTAGGATCGAACGGCCCGAGCCGCTGATAGCCATAACCGCGCACCGAACCGCCGCCGCCGCCGTAATAGCGTCGTGACGGGGCGAGATCGTCGCGGTCGACGCCCTGGATCGAGCCGGCCTTGGCGCGGCCCGCGATGACGATGCTGCTGGAGACGGGATAGTAGAACGTCCCCTCGATCATCGTGCGGATGTACGGCTTGACGGAACCCTGCACCGACGTTTCGGGGCTGAGGTTGAGCGTCAGGCGATAGCCCTTGGTCGGGTTGAGCAGACTGTCCGAGCGATCGAACTTCACCTGCCCCGGCAGCGCGACGATGCCGTAGGTGCGTCGGACGTCCTTGCCTTGCGTGAAGTCGTAGACGCTTTCGTTCGTACCGACGAGTTCGCCGCCATAGTAATAGGTCAGCGGCTTTTGCCAGATCGGCGTGGAATCGTAGCTCCAGCGAACGCCGACGCTGGTCGTGAACGCGTCATAGGCGTCGTAATTCGAATGGTTCGCGCCCGCGGTCAGGCTGAACGTCTTGTCGCGCTTGCCCGCGTTGGCGCGGCGGAACGTGCCGGACACGCCCTGCTCTTGCGTCCCTGCGATCACCGAGGCGATCAGCGCGCCCTCATACGGGAACAGGTTGCGGTGCTGCCACGTGCCCTCCGCGCGGAAGCCCTGCCCGGTCGAATAGCCGACATTGCCGCCGAGTGAGCGCGGCTTGCCTTCGCTCTGCCGCACCAGCAGGTCGACCTGCTCGGTACCGTCGGGATTGATCGTGCCGGTGCGGACCGGCTCGACCGACACCGTCGCGAACAGCGACGTCGCGACCAGCGCATCGCGCAGATCGTCGGTCATCCGGTTGTCGTAGAGTTCGCCCGCCTTGAACCGCGGGAACAGGTTCAGATGCTCGAGGTTGAAGACCGGATCGCCCTCGGTGCGAAGCTGCCCGAACGACGAGCGCGGGCCGGTATCGACGGGCAGCGTGTACGCGCCGGTCGGGGTCTGGTCGTCGAGCAGGATGTCGCGCTCGCCGACCTTGACGAACGGATAGCCCTGCTGCGGCAGCGTCAGGCTGACATTTGCCTCAGCGCCCTGGATCCGTGCGGCTTCGATCGGATCGCCGACCTTCAGCGGCAACTGCGTACGTACGAGATCGGGCGGGGTCGTCGCGTCCGCCTTCACGGTGATCGACGACAGCGAATAGAGCCGGCCGGGTTGCGCGCTGACGGTCGCCTTCAGCCGCGCGGGCTTGGTCGTGTCGGCGTCGGGGATCGTCTCGATCGTCGAGATCGCGGTCGCGTCGTAATAGCCGAGCGACTTCAGCAGCCGCACCGCCAGCGCTTCGTCCTCACGCGCGCGCGCCGCGACCTGCGTGGCGTTCGCCGCCTTGCCCTTGCCCTCTGCTAGTGCGGACAGGGCCTTGTATTCGCCTTCGAGCCCGTCGCCCGCCTTGTCGAGACCCTTGGTCGCGGTCTCGTACCGAATGTCCGGGGCGTCCTTGTCCTTGATATCCGCGGCTGTCTGGAGCGGGGTCGTGTCGAAGCTCGACAGCGGGGTCAGCGGCTGCGCGAGTTGTGGATCGCTCGGGCCGGTCGGCGGCAGGACGTCGCCCGCCAGCGTGGTCGCGGAGGTCGTTGCGGTAGCGGGTGTCGCCTGTGCCTGGGTGGGTGCTTGCGTCGACGGAGCAGGCAGCGGCGTCATCGCTTCCAATGGCGCGTTCAGGTCGCCGCTCAACGGCGGCAGCGCGCTGTCGAACTCGGCATCGGGAACGATCGGCGCGTCCGAACGCGGATCGTTCGACTGCGGCTGGTCGCTAGGCTTGGGCGCATCGGGACCCTTGGCGGGGGCGGTGCCCGGCTTCACCAATTGCGCGGAACCGATGCCCGCAAACCCCGTTGTCGACGCTACCAACGCGAGAGCGAGCCAATGATGCCGGCTGTTCGAAGCTGTCACACGATCCCCTTTACGGACGGCAATCGTGTACGATTCACCCCCATCTTCGTCCACGTAACGCACGGAGGACGGCTTGGTTTCACCAGAATTCAGATCAGACACAGCCGATAAGGCCACCGACCGGCATGACGACGGTATCGCGGCCGGGGCGGTCGATCCGTAGCGTCGCGGAGGTCACGGTCGCGCCCGCCGAGATGTCGGCGCGGACCGCGACCGCCATGTCGAGCGTCGCGGTCACGTCACCGCCGCGATACTGGGTCACGCCGCCGAAGCCGAAGCCGATCGCGGGCGACTGGGTCGCCATCGCGTAATCTGTCGTCTTGCCGTCGATCGTCAGCCGGATCTGCGCGGGATCGGCGGTCGCCATCGCGACGAGCTGCCGGGCGGCGTCCATGCTCCACAGATACGCGGCGCATCCTTTGGCGGGGAGCTTCTGCTTGCCGATCGCGCCGAGCGGTCCCGGACCGGGATTTGCCGCTACTGACGGGGCCGCGGCTTGCAGCGCGAGCATAAGAGCGAGCGATATCATGGCGTCAGGCCTATCATGAACAGCCAGGCGGGATAACCCGCGATCGCCAGCAACGCGCCGAATGGAAGCGCGGTGTCCGCCGCCATGGTGCGTCCCTTGAGATGCGCGGCGAGGACGACGCCGAGGCCGATCATGCTGGCGATCAGCAGGACGGCGGGCAACATCTGCCACCCGAGCCACAGTCCGATCGCGCCGAAGAGCTTGGGATCGCCGCCGCCCATGCCGTCGCGGCCGCGGATGCGTCGATAGCCGAACGCGACCAGCCACAGCGTGGCGAACCCGGCTAGTCCGCCGATCAGGCGCTCCGAAAGTGGCGGATCAATGCCGAGCGCCGCGCTCACCAATCCGGTGGTGGCAAGCAGCAGGGTCAGTCGATCGGGTAGCCAAAAGGCGACGAGATCGAGGCTGGCGAGCGCGAGTAGCAGCCAGCCGAAGGTCGCGCCCGCAAGCCCGACTGGTCCGGGTACGACGAGCCCCGCCGCGACACCGATCGCGAGGCCAGCCAGCTCGATCCGCCAGTGGACGGGGCTGATCGGTGTGCGGCACGAACGACAGCGTCCTCGCAGGACGAGCGCACTGAGCAGCGGCATGAGGTCGATCGCGCGTAACGTTCTCCCGCACGCATCGCACGCCGAACGGCCCTGCATCACCGAACGCCCATCGGGCCAGCGCGTCACCAGCGCCGCGACGAAACTGCCGATGATCGCCCCGAGCACCCCCAGCAACACCGCCCAGAACGCGGCCTCAGACACCCGTTTTTCGCACCAGGTAGCGATACACGCCGAGGAGGTTGATCCCGAACAACACGATGTTCTGCGTGCCCAGCGCCCAGTCCCCGGTCAAGGCCGCACCGCTCAGCCAGGCGATCGACGAGCCGACGAACAGCACGAACCCCCATCCCGTCACGCGCCGCCCGAAATCCAGCGAAACCATAAATGCGGCGATCACCCCCGACGCGGCGGCACACCATTTGAGCGTCGTGATGAGTGTTTCCATGACGGGAGGTCTAGGCGCATCCCGCGGTGCTTTGTATTGCCGCACATCAACCCCAGATACGGGGGCAGAAGAATACATGGAGAGTGAAGTGGCCGCCGATCGAGATCCCATCGTCATCCTGTCCTACGCGCGCACGCCGATGGGATCGTTCCAGGGCGCGCTTGCCGGTGCGACAGCTACTCAGCTTGGCGCCGACGCCGTGCGCGGGGCGGTCGAGCGGTCGGGCGTTTCGGCGGCCGAGATCGAGCGGATCTACATGGGCTGCGTGCTTCCCGCCGGGCTCGGCCAGGCGCCAGCGCGGCAGGCGGCGATCAATGCCGGGCTGGGCGATCATGTCGAGGCGACGACCGTCAACAAGATGTGTGGATCGGGGATGCAGGCGGCGATCCTGGCGGCGGATGCGCTGGCGGCCGGGTCGGTCGACCTGCTCGTCGCGGGCGGCATGGAGAGCATGACCAACGCGCCGTACCTCTCGAAAGCCACCGCGGCGGCGCGCGGATCGGCCATGACCGGATGTACGATCACATGTATCTCGACGGGCTCGAGGATGCGTACGAACCCGGCAAGCTGATGGGCAATTTCGCCGAGGACACCGCGCACGAATATCAGTTCACGCGCAAGCAGATGGACGACTACGCGATCGAGTCGCTCCACCGCGCGCAGGCCGCGCAGAAGTCCGGCGCGTTCGACCGCGAGATCGTCTCCGTCGATATCGCCGGGCGCAAGGGCACGACCACGGTCTCACTCGACGAGCAGCCGGCCAAGGGCGACGTCGCCAAGATCCCGACGCTGAAGCCCGCCTTCTCGAAGGAGGGCACGATCACCGCCGCCAATGCCTCGTCGATCTCCGACGGTGCCGCCGCGCTGGTGATGACGCGGGCGAGCGTCGCGGAACGGCTCGGCATCACGCCGATCGCGCGCGTCGTGGCGCATGCCGCGCATGCCCACGCACCGGCGTTGTTCACGACCGCGCCGGTGTTCGCGATGCGGAAAGCGATGGAGAAGGCTGGCTGGTCTGCGTCGGACATCGACCTGTTCGAGGTGAACGAGGCGTTTGCCGTCGTCGCGATGATCGCGATGCGCGACCTCGGGCTGCCGCATGACAAGGTGAACATCCACGGCGGCGCCTGCGCGCTCGGCCACCCGATCGGCGCGAGCGGTGCGCGGATCCTCGCGACGTTGCTGTCGGCGCTTGAGACCACGGGTCAGAAGCGCGGGCTGGCGTCGCTCTGCATCGGCGGCGGCGAAGCGACTGCGATGGCGGTGGAGTTGATGCGCTAAGTCGCGAAGGGGAGGGCGTCCGTCCGGGCGCTCTTCTCCGCCGTGGCGAGGGGCCGGCGTAATTTCCGTCGCATCTGCGCGGATCATGCCCGCGTTTCATTTTTCTATGACCGATTAGCGACGGCGCTTTGCCTCTAGCAGGCACTCCGTCCGTCTTATGCAGGCCGGATCGACTCCGTCGATCTTGGTCGAGCGCTAGACCTGAGCGGCGCGCCCCGCGGTCGAGGCGCCATGCCATTGTTACAGCAGTGTTACTGCCGGATCAGCATCCCGCATGCCCTCTGCAAGCAACGTGTCATTCCACGCTCTGCACTAGTCGTCACCCGTGAAGTGTCGGCCCGATCAACGTGCTCGCCGCATATGGGCGGACAGCGTTGGTCGAGCCGACGTCGGCATTCACCAGGGGCGAATGCCGCTGTAGATCAGCGAGATGATGAGATTCAGCATGTTTTATGCTCCCTTATTGACACCCAACCGGGTGCAATTTCTGCATAATGGATAACAAAACGTTAAACAATCATTTTTGTAAATTGTTAACCATGATTTGCCGTGAGTGGGCGGCGTTCTACTTAAGACTATGTTTATGCGTGTCGGATATCCGTTAGGCATGAGGCAGTTTCCGCAGTCGCACTTCGTAAACGGCGCATCGCAGAGCGAATCGGCCGCCTTGTCCGGGTCGGTGACGATGACGGGGGTGGGCGGCGTCTCGACGATTCTGCCGCGCCCCGTCGCCTGGCAGTTCCTGATTTTGGCGGAGATCGAGAATTTCGGCGTTCTGCGTCGACATCTTGGGCGACCCCGTGCCGATACGATGATCGTCGATGTCGCGGCACGGATCGGTACGGTTCTGTCGGATGCACGGATCGTCATCGCCGGTCGCGACATGATTGAGATCGCTTTCGAGAGTGAGGCGCGTCTAGCGCTCGACGTGGCGATTGCCGCTCTCGAAGCGGCGCTGGATCAGCCCTTCGATATCGATGGCGAGTCGCACAGGATCCACGTCCAGTTCGGGGCGGCGGCCGGGGCGACGATCGGCGATCGCGACGAGGTTCACCTGATCGAGGAAGCCGAGCGCGCCTTGGCCGATGCGCGCAGCGAGCGGGTGGCGGTCGCACGCGACGTGAACGCCGGCGCGGCGTCGATCGACCGGGCGCAACTGGCAAGCGACCTGACGATCGCGATCGATACCGAAGAACTGTTTCTCCAGTATCAGCCTAAGGTTCATCTCAGGCGGCAGGAGATCACCAGCGTCGAGGCGCTGGTTCGCTGGAAGCATGCGACCAGGGGCTGGTCCTGCCGGGCGATTTCATCCCGATCGCGGAGGAATCGCGGGACATCATCGCGCTGACCTTGTGGACCATCCGCCGTTCCATTCGCGACCAGAAGACGCTGGTCGCACATGGTCATGACCTGCGGATATTCATCAATATCGCGGGTGTCCTGCTGGCCGACGCGCGGTTCGTCCGAACCGTTTGCGCGCTGGTCGAGGCCAGCGGCGCGAGACTTGGCTTCGAGATCACCGAGACGTCGGTCATTCGCGATCCCGAAAGCGCGATCGCAAACCTCAAGATCTTTGCCGACATCGGGATCGTTATCGCGATCGACGATTATGGCGCCGGCCTGTCGTCGCTGGCCTATCTGAAGCAGTTGCCGGCGCGCGAACTGAAGATCGACAAGCTGTTCGTTACGCAACTCACGAGTTCGAACCGCGACCCGCTGATCGTCCGGTCGACGATCGATCTAGCGCATGCACTCGAGATGGAAGTGGTTGCCGAAGGCGTCGAGACGCAGGCGGCGATGGCGCTGTTGTCCGTCATGGGGTGCGACATGATCCAGGGTTTCCTGATCAGCCGCCCGATCAATCTCGACGCGCTGATCCACTTCCTGGCAGACGAAAAGCACCTTGCCATTGCGGCGGACGTGCGTGCGCCGTTCAACCGTCTTGCAACCGTGTGGAAGCGCGGTTGAGCAGGCGTGCGGCCTTATGGATCGGAATGGCCGCCAATGTCCTGCTGTTCGGCCTTGGAGTTGGCCAGCCCTGTGAAGCACAGACCGCGAAAGTGTCGGCTGAGGCTCGGTTCGATCAGACGATAGCCGACGCCAAAGGCGCGATGTTGATTGATTCGGAGGCAGCCCGATCAAAGGCCGCTGCCGCAGAGACTATCGCCGCATCGATCCGCAATCCCGGAACTCGCGAGATTTCGATCGCCACGGCCCAGTGGTTGCAAGGCGAAGCGTATCTCCGAACCGGAAATCCGGAAAAAGCGCGAATATTGATCGGCGGCGCGTTGGCGAAGGCGGCTGCGAGTGCCCCGCAATCCAAGCTGTATGCAGACATATTGCTATCGCGTGGCGGCGCCGAAAGTAGCCAAGGACGCGCTGGAGCGGCGTTGACCGATTATCAGACGGCGTTTTCTCGCTACCGGAAAATGGGTGATAATCGCGGACAGGCAATGGCGCTGATTTTTATCGCGTGGTTGTACACCGAGGCGATGGATCAAAATACCGCGCTCAAATATTACCAGCAGGCCATCGAAATATATAAGACCGATCCAAGTCTGTCAGTATCCGTCTATAATAATCGGGCGACGGCGTTTGGTGAGTTAAAACAATACAAGCAGGCTCTAGTAGAATTCAAAATAGCATTATCACTGGCAAAGGAGTTGAAAAGTGCTCCTTTGGTCGCTCAGATATATGCGAACCTTGCCCTGCTTCAATTGTCGTCGGGAAATCTGACTGGCGCGGAACAGGCAATTCGGGAAGGCCTGCTGTTGACGGCCGACCGTGAGACGTCCGGACTGAGGGCGGGCATCATTGCAATTTCGGCACAGCTGGCACTGCAACGCGGACAAATTCCGCGTGCCGTAACACTTATCACTAAGGCGCTGGCGGATCTTGGGCCCGAGGGAACAAGCATATCGCCCAAGGACATTCATCAGACTGCGTATGACGTGTTTCTGGCGGCGAACGATCCGAAGTCGGCGCTTGTCCATCTGCAGGCGGTCAAGCGGATCGACGACGATGCGACGAAAGTCGCGACCAGTACCAAGTCGGCGCTGATGGCGGCGCGGTTCGATTTCGCGAACCAGGAATTGAAGATCAGCCAGTTGCGCGCCGACGAACTGCGGCGCGGCATCGCGTTCGAACGCGCACGGGTGCAGACCCAGCGCTATGTCTTCATGGGTATCTCGGCGGCGGTCGCGATCGTGATCGCGTTGCTGGCGATCGGCCTGTTCACGATCCGCCGCAGTCGCAATCTGGTCCGTGCGGCGAATGCGGATCTGGCGATCACCAACGGTGCGCTTGGCAAGGCGCTCGCGGCCAAGACGGAGTTCCTTGCAACCACCAGCCATGAGATCCGCACGCCGCTCAACGGTATTCTCGGTATGACCCAGGTCATGCTGGCCGACGCCAAATTATCGCCGTTGCTGCGCGATCGGCTGGGTGTCGTGCACGATGCCGGCCTGACCATGCGCGCATTGGTCGACGATATTCTCGACGTCGCGAAGATGGAGGCTGGCAACCTGACGATCGAGGCGGCGCCGTTCGATCTGTGTGCGACGGTGATGGACGCGACGCGGATGTGGGAGGAGCAGGCGCACAGCAAGGGCCTGACGTTCGAGATCGCGCTCAACGGCTGCCCCGCGATGATCATCGGCGACGCGGTGCGGATCCGGCAGATCGTCTTCAACTTGCTGTCCAATGCGCTGAAATTCACCAAGCGTGGCCGCGTCGTGCTCGCCGTCGAGGTTGCCGAGGACGGTCGGTTGAGGATCGCGGTCACCGACTCCGGGATCGGCATCCCTGCCGACAAGCTCGAACAGATTTTCGAGTCCTTTGCGCAGGCCGATGCCGGCACCACCCGTCAGTTTGGTGGGACCGGGCTGGGATTGGCGATCTGTCGCAACCTCGCACGGGCGATGGGCGGCGATGTCCTGGTCGCCAGCGTCGAGGGGCAGGGCACGACCTTCACGCTGGTCCTGCCGTTCGTCCGTGCCGCCACGGTCGCGCCGGTCGTCGTTCCGGTCGCGATCGGTACCGCGGTTACCTTGGTCGTCGATCGCAATCCGATCACGCGCAGCATGTTCAAGACCCTGCTGGCCCCGCGTGCCGGAACGATCGCGTTTGCGGGATCGGCCGACGCCGCCGTGGAGCGGTTGGCGGAAGGTCCGATCGCGCACGTCCTGATCGACGATGCGACGGTCCGCCTCGGCGAAGACCCGCTCGCCGATCTGCGTATCATCGCGCAGGCGGCACGGTCAGCCGGCGCGGAAACGAGTCTGCTATGGCCTGTATCATCCGCGCGGGAGCACGACGAATTGCTTGCGACCGGGGTGACCAGGGTCATCGCAAAGCCGGTCAGCGGCGCGGCTTTGGTGCGCGCGATCTATGGCGAGTCGCCCCCGCAGGACCTCGAACATCCCGTCCTTGTGTCGAACGCCGCATAAAGCGTAGATGCACGATTATGTCCGCCGTAATTCCCTCGCAAGTGCTGCTGTCGACGAGGCGATGGTGAACGTTCTCTTCATCGAGGACGACCGGATGAACCGACGTGTCGTGAAGGACATGCTCGATGTCGCCGGCGTGACGATGGTGGAAGCGGAAAGCGCCGAACGCGGCCTGGAAATCATCGACGAGCAGGACTTCGCGATGATCTTGGTCGATCTGCGGATGCCCGGCATGGACGGCGTGACCGCGATCAAACACATTCGCGCGCGGAACGATGCCAAGGGCCGCGTGCCGATCATCGTCGTGACGGCAGACATCGCCCCCGATCTTCGCCAGCGCTGCCTCGTCGCCGGCGCGGATGACGTGATCTTCAAACCGGTGGCGATGGATTCGCTGTTCGACGCGATGGGCCGGATTTTAGCGCGCGATGCCGAAGGCGAAGGGATGATCGGCTAGCTAGCCTCGAGGCTTCAGCGCGTCCGTCATCGAGGTGGTCGCGCTGCCCCGTCGTGCCGGCTTTGGCTGCGACGGGTCGGGGGACCAGCCGGTCAGGAAGACGATCTGGAACGTCTCGTGCGTCCGGCCGCGGTCGTCGGCGGCATCCCCGAATGCGGCCAGCGTCCGCCCGAAGATTTCACGCGACATCGGTTGGCGCTGCTTGAGCATGTTGCTTGCTGCCATCCCGCGCAGATCGCCCAGTATTCGTCCGAGATCGCGGTAGCCGACATCGAGCGTCTCGACATCCGCGACCGGCAACGCAAAGCCGGCGCGCATCAGCAGGTCGCCGGCGGAGCGGACGTCGATCTGAGGATGTAAGCGCGCCGCTGGCCGGTCGGCCTCGGCGACGCGGAGTGCGGCGCGCAAGGCAGGCAGGCTGCCGGCGCCGACGAACGCGCCAAGGAAGAGACCGTCGGGGCGCAGTACGCGCCGGATCAGCGACAACGCGCCGGGCAGGTCGTCGACCTGGTCGAGGACGCCCGCGCTCACGACAAGGTCGAAGCTGGCATCGGCGAACGGCAGCCGGTCTTCATCGGCCTGCACGCCGTTTGCATTGGCGGCAAAGGCATAGCCTGGATCGCACCGCGCGATCCGCGCACCGATCGGCGCCGGAAACGCGGCATCGAGAACAGCCGAGATCGAGGATATCGGCGAACGACCGCGTGACGGCCTCCAGCCGCTCCGCAATCCCGTCGAGCATCGTCGCGCGGAGAAAGTCGTGCTCGGCATAGTCGGGCGCAGCGCGATCGCGGCGGTGGCGCCGCGCGGCGCGGTCGAAGATTTCGGGGGCTTGATCGGACACGGGGCGCTTGTGCCGCGCACCGGCATCGCCGACAAGGGGTACGGCGCAAACAGCGGCCCCGGAAAAGGAGGCCTGCCTTTGCAACCGCGCTTGAACCAGCCTTTCAAACTGCCGAGCGTGCTACGCCATATCGTCGACGCCGCGTTGCCGCCGCGCTGCGCCGGGTGCGGCGACCCGGTCGCGCAGGATCACAGGTTCTGCGCGGTATGCTGGTCCAGCCTGCGCTTCATCGCGCCCCCTGGTGCGCCGGATGCAATCGTCCGTTCGCGTTTGATCGCGGCGCCGATGCGCGCTGTGGCGCGTGCCTGCGCGATCCGCCGCGCCATGCGGGCGTGCGCGCGGCTGTAGTCTATGGACCCGTCGCCCGCAGTCTTGCGCTTCGCCTGAAATATGGTGGGCGGACGGCCTTTGCCGAGACGATGGCGTTGCGGATGCGATGGCTGCTCCCGGCCGAGACCGACCTGCTCGTCCCAGTCCCGCTGCATCGTCGGCGGATCTGGTCGCGCGGCTTCAACCAGGCGGCGCTGATCGCGCAGGCGCTGGCCAAACTGAGTGCCGTCCCAGAGGACCGCGACGTGCTCGTCCGACCGCGTCGCACCGTCGTCTTGCGCGGCTTGGGAGGGCGACAACGCGCTCAGGTCGTCGCGGGTGCGTTCGCGATCGAGGCGGCCGAACGCGTGCGCGGCAAGACCGTCGTTCTGGTCGATGACGTCTACACCAGCGGCGCGACCGCAGACGCGTGCACCCGCGTTCTGTTGCGCGCAGGTGCCCGCTCCGTCACGATATTATGCTGGGCGCGTGTGCTGTCGGCGGACCGTGACGATTGACAAGAGCGGTATCGAACCACATTTCCGACGAATGGCTAAAGTTGAAATCTACATAAAACAGTTCTGCCCCTATTGCTCGCGGGCGCTGAAACTTCTCGCATCTAAGGGTGTCGAGCCCGAGACGTTCGACGTCACGATGGGCGGCCCGAAAAAGGCTGAAATGGTCGAGCGATCGGGCGGGCGCATGACGATGCCGCAGGTCTTCATCGATGGTAAGCACATCGGCGGCTCGGACGACCTCGCCGCGCTCGACGCAAAGGGTGGCCTCGACCCGCTGCTCGCCTGATGCCACGGATCGGCGTCCTCCAGATGACCAGCGGGATCGATCCCGCGGTCAACGCCGCTACGCTGGTCGATGCGATCCGCGCCGCGGGGGGACAGGGCGCCACGATGCTGTTCACGCCCGAAATGTCCGGGCTGATCGATCGCGACCGTGCGCGAGCCGGAGCCGCTATAGTTGCTGAAGATACCGACATCGTCCTGGCCGCAGTGCGCAGGGCGGCGGCAGAGACGGGCATCTGGGTCCATCTCGGGTCACTCGCGGTACGGCGCCCAGACGGCAAGTTCGCCAATCGCGGCTTTTTGATCGATGCGGCGGGGGTGATCCGGGCGCGATATGACAAGCTGCATCTGTTCGACGTCGACCTGCCGTCGGGCGAAAGCTGGCGTGAATCCGCAGCTTATGTCGGCGGCGACGCGGCAGTGGTGGTCGATACGCCTGCGGGAAGGGTCGGTGCGTCGATCTGCTACGACCTGCGCTTTGCCGACCTGTATCGCGCACTCAGCGATGCGGGCGCGACGATCCTCTCGGTCCCTGCTGCGTTCACGCAACCGACCGGGGCTGCGCATTGGCACGTCCTGTTACGCGCCCGCGCGATCGAGGCCGGAGCCTATGTCGTCGCCGCCGCGCAGACCGGGACCCATGCCGATGGGCGCACAACCTATGGACATTCGCTGGTGATCGACCCCTGGGGTGAGGTGATCCTGGACATGGCAGAGGCTGCGGGTCTCGCCGTCATCGACCTCGATCCCGCGCAAGTCGACGCGGTCCGATCGCGTATTCCGGTTCTGCGACACCGCCGGCCGATACCCCCGTCACGATCGTCCGATGATCGTGTTCGACCTCAAATGCGGCGGCGGCCATGTCTTCGAGGCGTGGTTCGGGTCGAGTAGCGCGTATGAAGATCAGCGCACCGCAGGCCAGGTCCGATGCCCTCTTTGCGACAGCGCCGACATTACCAAGGCACTGATGGCGCCCGCGATTGCAGCGAAGGGTAACAGGACGCCCGACTCGCCGACTCCGGATGCGGTCAAGGCGGTGATGAAACTGATTGCCACCCGACAGGCCGAAGCGCTCAAATCTTCGCAATGGGTCGGGCCGGCATTTGCCGAACGCGCCCGTGCGATGCATCTGGGCGAGGAGAAACAGGCGACCATTCACGGTCAGGCCAGCCTTGCAGATGCCAAGGCGCTGGTCGACGACGGGATAGCGATCACGCCGCTGCCGCTACCGATCGCGCCGCCCGAAAAGCTCAACTGAGCGTCGGCCGCGGATCTTTGCGGGTAAGGCGGATGACGGGGATGATTGCGATCGTTTCGGTGCGCGAATGTTAGACGCGTCGAGCGCGCCGGATAAAGGCCAAAAGCCGGATAGTCAGATCGCGTTGATCGGCTGCGATCTGTTTTTGCGCGCGTTCGATGGCCGTCTGACCGGTCTGCGGCGATGCGCCGGCCTCACGGATCAGCGATTTGGTGTACCGATCGCGATCGGATGAGCACGCCGCCAACGCGCCGACCGCTATCGTGACGTCGCTCTTCGAACCGAGGCTCTCGACTTGCGCAAATGTCTGAAGGCAGCTTTCCCAGGCAGCCTTGGCCGATGGGGTACCATTTGACGGTGGAGGCGTAAGAGCGAGCGCCAGCATGAGCGAGACCAGTATCATCGGAGCCGTTTGCCTGATTAAGGCGATTGCGCAAAGGTTTACGAACGAACGATTGCAAAGCTGGGCCGATCCAGCATGGCGATTTTGCCAATGTCCGTGACGACAGTCTCCGCGAACGCCATGCGGGGATGGAGCCGAACGCGCCTGACGCAGACAGGCCACGCGACATTGGCGGCGACATAGGGTAATTTATAATGCGTTAACCTTCGCGGCGGTATGCAAACCACGCCGCGGGGCGTGTAGCGTATCTGCCCCGCGGTGAGACTTCGCCATTGCATGCCCCCCAGAATGCGCTGCATTGACAATCCTTTACTCGATCCGCCATCGCCGCGTTCCGAACGCAGGCCTTGGCATCGCCGGTCGGGTTGGGGGACGTGGAGAGAGTTATGTCTGTCGAAGTGACGGGTGCGCTGGTTGGCTGGAAGAGGGTTCCCTCGAGCAACGGCATCATGCTGACGATTCAGGTTGCCGGGACGGCCGCAGATTATGCAGAGGGGCGCCTCACGCGAGTCTCGGTCGCGCTGAACGATCGTCAACTACGGTCGCTGACACGCGATCTTGGGCGTGCATCGACATCGCGCGGACTCGATCTACGCGCACCGCGTCGCTGGTGGCAGTTCGGTAGAGCGAAATCCAGCTAGGTCCAGGCTGCCAGGCTGCCAGGCTGCCAGGCTAAGGTTTCGGCGGCGTGGCTAGAAAGCCAAGCGCGAAGTCCGCACTAGGAACGCCTGTCAGACCTATCCCTCGATGCATGGTATCGAGGCTTCTACCGAGGCTTTGGGATCGACCGTACGACGCAACGCGGTAGCTGCCTTGAAGGCACCGACACCAGCCCGTTAAGGGTATCCCAGCATCGCGCCTGCGGTTGTTACGCCCGTGCTGCACGCGTTAGACATCCAAGTGAATCCAGATTGCTCGCTACTAAAGCGCTCCCTTGGCATGGACTAATAGGTGGGAGCGCTCACATAGCCCCAAGGATATGGTGCGTTGCTGCTTTAGAACCCAAGTGGCGCGTTTTGCCGTGCGTCGATACGCATATGGCCTTGGCCGAGACACCGAGCGGCCCCAATGCTTTCGACGAACGAAGTATCATCCGTATTGGTAATACCGCATCTTACCATCGGCCTGTCGAATTTGACTGAGATCGTACCGTAAATAGAAAAATTGGCCATGCCGGAAAGTCTTGACTCGGCAACCACTCGTCCTAAGGTACCGCTATCAATAGCCTGCTTCAGACGGGCGTGATCGGGAGTTGGACGGTTGGCGATTCAAATTTCAGCATATGGCACGCCGTGGCGCTTCGCGCTCCGCGACGCCTGACGCACGTCCCCACGCCCGACGACCAAATTAGGCTTTCTCGCCACAACGTTGGTGAGGTTTCGGAGAGGACCCCGACCATGACATCTTTTAAAACGGTACCTCGTCTGACGCGCGCGGCATTGTTGTGCGCGACGACGATGGCGGCGCTGTGTTCTACCATCGCAAGCGCTCAAACCATCCCGCCGACGCAGGATCCATCGCCGCCCGTGACGCAAGATGCTCCGGCCGCCGCGGGAGAATCCACGACGGCATCGCCAGCTGCGACCTTGCCAAGTTCCGATCAGACGCCGGGTACCATCGACGCGGCAGACAGCGCTGACATCGTAGTCACCGGGTATCGCTCCAGCCTCGCCAAATCGACCAATGCAAAGCGAGCGGCAACTGGCTTCACCGATTCGATCTTTGCAGAAGACATCGGCAAGTTTCCCGATACGAATATCGCCGAGTCCTTCAACCGCATTCCCGGTATCACGATTACACGCGACGTGACTGGCGAGGGGACGAACGTCGCGATCCGTGGACTTGGCTCCAACTTCACGAACGTGACGCTCAACGGCGCGACGATCGCCGTGGCGTCGTCGGGTGCGACCGACGCGCAAGGGACCGACCGGTCGGTCGATCTGAGCTTTTTCCCGACCGACCTGTTCACCAAGCTCACGGTCAACAAGAGCTATACCGCTGATCTTCTCGAAGGCGGTGCGGCGGGTAATATCGATCTGCGGTCGGCGCGGCCGTTCGATCGTGCAACCTCGTTCCTCGCGTATAACGTTCAGGGCACCAAGCAGTCGCCCGAGGACCGGATCGGCGCGCGTGGTTCGCTGATCGGTAGCTGGCGTAACGACAAGTTCGGTATCCTCGCTGGCGTGTCGGCACAGCGTCTGTTTACCGACACGCGCGGGTTCGAAACCATTGGCTATACCAATCCTGCATTGACGGCCTCGCAATGTGGTGCGGCGTCGGGGTGCAACACGACGGGCGGCGGCAATTGGACAATCCCGGCAGTCGTGCCCGTCGGCGCCGGTGCTGGTCTGGTAGCAGGCACGCCGATCACCAGTGCGTTCCTGCTCGCGAACAACCCGGGTGCGACGATCCAGCAGATCGACAACGCGTTGCTGCCGCGCCTCGGTCGTTCGACCAGCATCCGCGGTCCACGCGACCGTCTCAATGCGATCATCAGCGCCGAGTGGCAGCCGACCGATACGCTGCATTTCTATGTCGATGGCCTGTACGGCTATAAGAAGAACGACCTGATCCGCGAGAACGTCGCGTGGATCGTTCGGAATGGCGCGGTCATCCCCACGAACCTGACGTTCGATAAGGCGGATTGCACGATCGGCTGCGTCGTCACCGGCGGCACCTTCGCCAATGCGCAGTTCTTCAACGAATTCCGTCCCTATACCGAGACGACGAAGCTCTTCAGCATCAATCCTGGCGGCGAGTGGGAAATCTCCGACACGCTCAAGCTCAACCTTCAGGGCAATTACGCGCGCTCCACGTTCCACCGGGAAAGCCCTTCGGTAGGACTGACCACGCCGCTGGGTGTCGGCAACACGGTCACCTATACCAATACCGGAAGCATCCCGACGATCGAGAGCGGGCTGGACCTCAACGATCCCGCCAATTTCGGTTGGAATGCGGGAAGCCGTGTGAACATTCAGGACGAGCGGCGGCTCAACACGAGTAAGGGCGGGCGCGGCGATCTCACTTGGGGCGGCAAGGCGCTCAATCTGAAGGTCGGCGGCGCATTCGACGACGTGTTTCGTCGGATCCGCGGGTACGACAACAGCCAGGCGTGGCAGAATGCGGTCTGTGGCAACAACCCCAGCGTATTCGTCGGCTCGCCCAATTCACAGCCACCCTGCGAAGGTCTGAACGCGCCCGGCGCGGCGCCGGCCGGCTATCCGACTTATCCGGGCTATGGCACCGGATCGACCTCGGGTATGACGGGACCCGTTACCTATGGTGGCTCGCTGATTCCGAATTCGGCGGTGCCGACGTATCTGAAACCGGGACCGGCAGGGTTCGTGACGGTCGACTGGCCGAAGTTCGCGGCCGCCAGCAACTATGACCAGTATCACGACAACGCCCCGGAAACCGGCGCGGCCAACACGGGTGCGAGCGGCGGTGCGATCCGTGAAGTCGTCAAATCGGCGTTCGCGACGGTCAATGGCGAGCAGGAGCTGGGCGGCAACATGCTGCGGTTCAACGTCGGCGTGCGCTACGTCAACACGATCCAGACGATCACCGGGCGCGTGTCGCTGCCCGATCCGCGCAACACGACGTCGACCGGTGCCGCACTGCCCGACGGCAGCCGCTATCCGAACCTCGTCAGCAACGTCTCGACGCGCAACGTCTATGCGAAGTGGCTGCCGGCCGCGACCTTCGCCTATGACGTCAGCGATCATGCGGTGGTCCGCGTTGCGGGCTCGCGGACGATGACTCGCCCCGATCCGTCGGCACAGCTGCCGGGCGTCAATTTCGGTGCGCCGTCGGCGGATCAGGCAACGATCGGCAACCCCGCGTTGAAGCCCTATCTCTCGACCAACCTCGATCTGGGCTTCGAATATTACACCGGCCGCGAAGGCGTCGTCAGCTTCAACGCGTTCCGCAAGTCGATCGAGGGGTTCACCAACACCTTCATCAGCACGGTGCCGTTCTCGAACCTGGCACAGTATGGGATCACGTACGACACGCTGAACCCGACGCAGCAGATCGCGCTGAATTCGCGTGGCGGTCCGGCAGCTGCGCAGGTGCAGGTCACGTCGCAGGTGAACGTACCCAACAAGCTGACCATCAACGGCCTCGAATTCCAGTGGGTCCAGCCGCTCGACTTCATCACCAAGCACATCGGCGTCACCGGCTTCGGCTTCAACGCCAACGCAACCGTCGTCGATCAGCGCAGCGATGGTCCGGCCCAGGCGTTCGGCGTGGCCCCGTTCACCTACAACATCACCGGCTATTACGAGAAGAACGGCGTGATGCTGCGCGTGTCGACGACCTCGCGCGAAGGCTCGCAGAACAGCGGCGCGGCGCAGAATGGCATCCCGGCGGCGGCGTTGTTCGGCACCGACTATACGACGTACGACTTCTCGTCGTCGTTCGATCTGGACAAGATCTTCGGTCTGAAGGGTGCGCCGCAGCTGACGATCAACGTCGCGAACTTCACCGACGCGACGCTGCGGTCGTACTTCCAGTTCGAGAACGCGACCTTCACGCAGTACAAGCCGGGTCGTCAGTTCCTGGTCGGTCTGCGCGGCACGTTCTAGTCTTCGGATAGGCTAGTCTGTAGACGGGCTAGCCTGTGAACGGGCTAGTCGATACGCGGGGCGGTCGTGATCCGATCGTCCCGTCGTCTATTCGACGAGACGCCACGGCCGCGATCGCCCCGCCCGACGATCGCGCGCCGTACCATAATTGGCTCGGCCTTGTCCGCCGCGGTGCGGTCTGACTGGCACAAGCGCGGGTTCGGGGTGAGAGCGTTTCCGGGCACGGTCTGCGCGCACGCCGCGGAGCCATCTGATGGCCGAGGCGCGGCGCAGCAGCCTGGAACAAGGGCGACTCGCACGCGATGATGTCTTTCCACGCCGCTGCCTACGATGTAGCATTTGGCTGAATACGATCGATTGGTAAGTCCGATGGCGAAAGCTGCAGCACGCAAGACACTGTCCACGGTGGGAGCCTATGATCCTCCGGCCAATGACCGGCTTTATCAGCGTATTGCGCGGCAGCTGGTCGAGCAGTTGACGATCGGAACCTATGCCATTGGCGACAGGCTGCCCGCGGAGCGAGAGCTGGCGATCGATTACGGCGCAAGCCGCCCAGCGGTACGTGAAGCCCTGATCGCGTTGGAAGTGCAGGGCCTTATAGAAGTGCGGGTCGGTTCCGGGGCGTATGTCTGCCGGTTGCCGGGGCAGGGGGAAGAGCCCGGTTTCGCGATCACCGCCTTCGAGCTGACCGAGGCGCGGATCATGTTCGAGGGCGAAGCGGCGGCCCTGGCGGCGGTTCAGATCAGCGATGGGGAGGTGCGCGTGCTCGACGGTCTGGTCGATGCGATGACGACCGAAAACCTGCTCGCCGAAGTCACCGAGATTGCCGACCGAGACTTCCACATGGCGATCGCGAAGGCGACCCGGAACGCCGGTGTCGTCCGGACGATCGAGGATTTGTGGCATCTCCGATCGACGTCTCCCGAATGCGCGCTGCTCCATGCCAAGGCGCGCAACGCCAAGGTGCGGCCGGTGGTCGCGGAACATGCTGCGATCGTCGATGCCTTGCGCGCCCGCGACGCAGTCGGCGCACGGGCGGCGATGCGCGCGCACTTGACGTCGGTGATGGACCATCTGCTGTTCCAGACCGAGGAAATGGCGATGGAGCAGGCGCGGCTCGCGCTTGCCGAGACCAGGCAACGCTATGGCGGCATTGCGCCATCGTAATGCCCTCGCAAGGTGGCGGTAAGAAGTTGTCAGACCAATTGCGTAGCTGCTATCAACCGCTACGGGGGATGCGTCGCGCTCGCCATGATCTTAGCACGGGGATAGCTGCCAAATGACGATGACCCAGACCATGCGCTGGTTTGGCCCGAGTGATCCTGTGCCTCTTCATGCCATCCGCCAAGCCGGCGCGACCGGGATCGTCACGGCGCTGCATCAGGTCGCGAATGGCGAGATATGGACCATGGATGCCATCGCCACGCGCCGCCGCATCATCGAGAATGCCGGGCTGGCGTGGAAAGTGGTCGAGAGCCTGCCCGTTGCGGAAGCGTTGAAGACGCATTCCTGTGACTGGGACCGTTTGATCGAAGCCTATATCGCCAGTCTGCGAAACCTTGCCGGGCAGGGCATCGAGGTCGTGACCTATAATTTCATGCCGTTGCTCGATTGGACACGGACCGACCTGAGCTGGGAACTGCCGGACGGCGCGCGTGCCCTGCGGTTCGAACTCCATGCGCTGGCCACCTACGACATCCACATCCTGCGTCGTCCCGGCGCCGAGGCGGATTATGCCCCCGATATCGTCGCGATCGCCGGCGAGCGTTTCGCGGCGATGGACGATGCGGCACGCGCAACGCTCGAACGGACGATCATTGCTGGCCTGCCGGGGAGCGAAGAGAGTTTCAGCTCGGCGCAGTTGCTCGAACAGATCGAAACCTATGCCGAGGTCGATGCAGCGCGGCTGCGTGCCAATCACGTCGCGTTCCTGGAGGCCGTTTGCCCGGTCGCCGAGGCGGAGGGGATCCGACTCGTTGTGCATCCCGACGACCCGCCATTCCCGATCTTCGGCCTGCCCCGGGTGGTCAGCACCGAGGCGGACGTGAGCGCATTGTTGGCGGCGGTGCCCTCCGTTGCGAACGGCCTGTGTTTTTGCAGCGGCTCGTTCGGCGCGCGCGCGGACAATGATTTGCCGGGCATGGTGCGGCGGCTCGGTGACAGTATCGGCTTCGTCCATCTGCGATCGGTGCAACGCGAGCCCGACGGTGCCTTCCACGAGGCGGCGCATCTCGAGGGTGATGCGAACATGCCGGCCATCATGTCCGAACTGATCGCGTTGGAGGCGCGCACGGGGCGATCGCTGCCAATGCGACCGGATCACGGTCACCAGATGGCAGACGATCTCAACCGGCGCACCAATCCGGGCTATTCCCTGATCGGACGATTGCGCGGCCTGGCGGAGTTGCGCGGACTGGAAGCGGGTCTCGCCTACCAGGCCACCGCTCGGCTTTGAGCGCTGGGAAAGGCCAGTCGAATGCAGCGGGTCGTCGACGATCTACGGCTGGTGCCCCCGGCGAGATTTGAACACGCGGCCTACGGTTTAGGAAACCGTCGCTCTATCCGGCTGAGCTACGGGGGCATCCGGTTGCGCAGTACGACGGTCGGATGAGGTGATCAAGCGTCTGGTTCGCGATCTGCCAAGGGGCATTGTGGGGCCGCTAGGGGCCAGGGCGACCAAGTAGCCACCATCAGGTAACAGTAGTCGGGTATAGAGTATCAAGAGGCGACGGGTATCGCTGTCGATGCCCCGTCGCCGCTTGCCGTGCAGTGCTGGCGGTTAGGCCTTGACGTGCTGCGAGATGTACTTGTTCATCTCGAACATCGTGCACTTGTCACGCCCGAAGACCTTCTTCAGCTTCTCGTCAGCCAGAATCTCGCGCTTGTTCTCGGGGTTCTGGAGGTTGTGGGCCTTGATGTAGACCCACACCTTGCTGATCACTTCGCTGCGCGGCAGCTTGTCGTTGCCGACGATCTCGCCGAGCTCGGGAGAGGGCTGGACGGGGGCGTGGATGCCGCCGGTCTTGGGAGCTGTAGCCATAAGCATTCCTTCCTGTTGCGCGCGTGCGTTAGGCACTGCGCGCGTGGTCACGCCTTGGTGAGCGCGTCCGCCTTGTGCGCTGCCTTGCCGCCCTTGTCACTCCTTACGATGAACTGGGGCTCCTCCTTGGACGCCTTGACGGTGTGCCCCTTGATCTTCGTGTCGCTGGTCTGCTTCTTCTCGACCGTGCCGTGCGCCTCGCCGCCGTGCGATTTCCACGTGACCTCGTCGCCCTTCTTCGGATCCTTCACGCTGCCATCTCCTTGATTTGAAAGGATCAAGCGCGGGAACGCGACATTGGTTGCATCGCCTGCGGGTTGCGAAGCCGGGGCTCGGGGGGCATCAGGGCGGTAATCAAGGAGACCGACCGATGAAGACCCGCGCCGCCGTAGCCTTCGAGGCAAAAAACCGCTCGAGATCGTCGAACTCGACCTCGAAGGACCGAAATTTGGCGAAGTCCTCGTCGAAATCATGGCGACGGGCATCTGCCACACCGACGCGTACACGCTCGACGGGCTTGATTCGGAAGGGTTGTTTCCGAGCGTGCTCGGGCATGAAGGCGCCGGCATCGTCCGCGAAGTGGGCGCGGGCGTGACCAGCGTCGCGGTCGGCGATCACGTCATCCCGCTCTACACGCCTGAATGCCGCCAGTGTAAGTCGTGCCTCAGCCAGAAGACCAACCTGTGCACCGCGATCCGGGCGACGCAGGGCAAGGGGCTGATGCCGGACGGCACGACGCGGTTCAGCTACAAGGGGCAGCCGATCTTCCATTACATGGGCTGCTCGACCTTCTCGAACTTCACAGTTCTGCCGGAGATCGCGGTCGCGAAGATCCGTGAGGACGCGCCGTTCGACACCTCGTGCTATGTCGGCTGCGGCGTGACGACCGGGGTCGGCGCGGTGGTGCACACGGCGAAGGTTCAGCCGGGCGACACGGTCGTCGTGTTCGGGCTCGGCGGGATCGGGCTGAACGTGATCCAGGGCGCGCGGCTTGCCGGCGCGGGGATGATCGTCGGCGTCGACATCAATCCGGACCGCGAGGAATGGGGCCGGCGCTTCGGCATGACGCACTTCGCCAATCCCAAGGATGTCGGCGACATCGTCCAGCACATCGTCGCTTTGACGGACGGCGGCGCGGACTACACCTTCGACGCGACCGGCAACACGACCGTGATGCGGCAGGCGCTCGAGGCCTGCCATCGCGGCTGGGGCACCTCGATCGTGATCGGCGTGGCCGAGGCGGGCAAGGAGATCTCGACGCGGCCGTTCCAGCTCGTCACCGGGCGCAACTGGCGCGGCACCGCGTTCGGCGGCGCGCGCGGACGGACCGATACGCCGAAGATCGTCGACTGGTACATGAACGGCATGATCGAGATCGACCCGATGATCACGCACCGCCTGACGCTCGACGAGATCAACAAGGGCTTCGACCTGATGCACGCCGGCGAGAGCATCCGCTCCGTCGTGATCTACTGAGGGGGCGGAATGTTCACGCATATCATGATCGGCGCTGACGACGTCGCTGCCTCGAAGGCATTCTACGACGCGGCGCTGGGCGCGCTTGGCGTACCCGAAGGTGTCGTCGATGACTGGGGGCGGGTGGTCTACGCGCATGACGGTAGCCGCTTCCTGCTGACCAAGCCGATCGATGGACAGCCGGCGAGCCATGGCAACGGCAGCACGCTGGGGTTCGCTGCAGCCTCGACTGAGGCGGCTGATGCGTGGCACGCAGCCGGGCTAGCGCATGGCGGTACCGCTTGCGAGGATTCGCCGGGCGTACGCGAGGCTACCGGGGGCGGAAGCTGTACCTCGCGTATCTGCGCGATCCGTCGGGCAACAAGATCTGCGCACTGCACCGGGTCGCGTGATGGAGACCGTCTCGACCAGCAAGGCGTATGGCGGCATCCAGGGCGTCTACCGCCACGCCTCGACCGCGACCGGCACCGACATGACCTTCGCGGTCTACGTGCCGCCGCATGAGCAGGGCGCGCGGTTGCCGGTTTTGTGGTTCCTGTCGGGGCTGACGTGCACGCACGCGAACGTCATGGACAAGGGCGAGTATCGGCGGGCGTGTTCAGAACTGGGCGTGATCCTCGTTGCGCCGGATACGTCGCCGCGGGGCGACGACGTGCCGGATGACGACGCGTATGACTTCGGCAAGGGCGCCGGTTTCTACGTCGATGCCACCGAAGAGCCTTGGGCGAAGACCTTCCGGATGCGGTCCTATGTCGAGAACGAACTGCCGGAGCTGATCGGCGCGGCGTTTCCGATGGCGGATATGACCCGGCAGGGGATCTTCGGACACTCGATGGGCGGGCATGGCGCGCTGACGATCGCGCTGCGTAATCCGGAGCGGTTCCGCAGCGTGTCGGCGTTCGCGCCGATCGTGGCGCCGTCGCAGTGTCCCTGGGGCGAGAAGGCGCTTGGCGGGTATCTCGGGGCGGACCGGACGGCGTGGCGGGCGTATGATGCTTGCGCCCTGATCGAGGATGGCGTGCGGGTGGCGGAGATTCTGGTCGATCAGGGGGATGAGGATGGCTTCCTCGTGGAGCAGTTGAAGCCGGAGTTGCTGGCGGCCGCGTGCGAGGCGGCGGGGATCGACCTGACTCTGCGGATGCAGCCGGGGTATGATCACAGCTACAACTTCATTTCGACGTTCATGGCAGACCATGTCGCCTGGCACGCGGCGCGGCTACGGTAAATTACCGTTCGCTTTTGGCGGGCGGCTATTCCCAAGCGGGAGACCCCAGCTTTCGCTGGGGTGACGGGGAGGGGCGCGCACGTCCAAACCCCGCCCGTCATCCCAGCGAAAGCTGGGATCTCACCGTTTAGAGAACCACGCTTGCCCCGCGCGCGATCCCGCTCAGGCAGGATCACGCGATCGTCCGCCCCCTTCAGAACTTGAACCCAGCCGCCACGCCATAGCGCCGTGGTTCGATCGTGAAGATGTTGGTGAACAGCCCGGCCGACTGGTCGGTTACATATTGCCCGGTCGTTGCATCATTGTTGGTCAGATTCTGCACATACGCGCGGACGTAGAAGCGGTCCTCGCGTGCATTGAGCTGGACCTGCATGTTGACGACTTCATACCCCTGGATCCGGTCGATCTGGGTGTTGAAGATGCTGCCCGACAACCCGCCGGTGTAGTTGAGGTCGGCACGCGGCACGAGGCTCATGCCGTTCGCAAAGTCGATCGTGTACTGCGCGCCGACCGACCATTTGTACGTTGGTGCCTGCGGCAGGCGGTTGCCGCGGATGTTGGTGGTGACGCCGTCGAGCACCGACACGCCGCTCGCCGCCGCATTTGCACCGAGCACGGAGCAGATCCCGAACGCGCCGGTCGCCGCCACCGTCGGGATCGCGGTCGGCGCGCGCAGGCCGATCGCGCGATTGACCGCCGCGACATAGCCGTTCGACAGCGCCGCGTTGCCTGCGACGTTGGGTACGACGACGCAGTTCGACGCGTTGGTGATGTCCTTGATGATCACCGCGTCCGCGCGGCCGCCCGACACGTCGCGCGGGTTCACCAGGAACTTGTCGCTCGACACCTTCGAATGCAGGTAGCTCGCATTCATGTTGACCACGAACGCCGGGATCGGGCTCATGATCGCTTCGGCCTCGACGCCGTAGATATCGGCGTTGACGTTGTCGTTGACCGAGGTCCGCGCGACGATCCGGCTCAGCTGGAGGTTCTTGTACTGATAATAGAAGCCGGTGAGGTTCAGCCTGAGCTGGCCGCCGCCGAAGGTGTTCTTCGAGCCGATCTCGTAGGCATTGACCTGCTCGGGGAGGAAGGTGCTGCTGACGTTGAACATCGGCAGCAGCGGCGGATTGATCCCGCCCGATTTATACCCGCGCGAATAGGACGCGTAGAGCAGGTTGTTCTCGGTGATCCGGTAGTCGAGTACCGCGCGCCCGGTCAGCCGCGAGAAGCTGACCTGTGCATTGGCGAACTCCTGGCGCCCCGGCAGATTGGGGTCGAAATCGACCGTGCCGTAGTTCAGCCCCTGCTCGATTCCCGTCGCGCCGATCGGTGTCAGCACGTTGAGCGCGAGGTTGCGTGCCTGGTCGGTCTTCTTGTCATGGTTGTAGCGCAGACCGACGGTGAGCTTCAGCTTGTCGGTGAACTTGAAATACGTCTCGCCGAAGATGCCGTAGGATTTAAGGCGGAACTCGGTATCGCTGTTGCGATAGAAGGGCGTCGACAGGAAATAGCCGTTGCCGGCGGGCAGCCCGGCCCCCGCGGCGTTCGCCGAGCCGAGGATGCCCGAGGCATAGTCCAGCCCGAACGCATTGACGAAGTAATCGGTGTTGGTCGACTTGCTGTCGACATAGATGCCGCCGAGCAGGAAGTTGAACATGCCGTCGAAATTGCTGTCGAGATGCGCCTCGGCGGAATATTGGCGGTTCTTCTGCCGCGAGCGATCGAAGTCGAGGCTTTGCGCATAACACCCGATCGAATTGCCGCCATAGATGCCGACATTGTTCGGATCCGCCGCCGACTGGCATACGCCTCCCGCCGCGCCGTTGGGGATCAGCGTTTGCCGCACGCCGTTGAGGAACGCGAACGGCGATCCGGTCCGGGCGAGCGCGTTGAGGTTGGCGAGCCCGGCATTGTTGGTCAGCGGGTTCTCGACCGCGAGATTATAGTCGGCGGTGCTGTCGACCACGTTGCGTGTGTAGCCGCCGGTGAAGTTCAGGCTGACCGGGCCGAAATCGTGGAAGATCTTGGCGGTATATTGCTCCTCCTCGGCGAAATAGGTCGGGCTGTAGTCGAGCGACACGGTGCGGACGTCGGTCGGGTTGACGACGCCGGCATAGGTATCCCGGCCGTACAGGCTCTGCAGGCCGAAGCGCGCGAGCGCGGGGTTGTTGACCGCGAAGAACTCGTTCGAGCTGAGTACCGCGGACAGCGTCGAATTGCCGTTCGCGGTCTCGTTGGCGAGCCGGTCGGGCAGGCAGCCCAGGACGCCGGTCGGATCGCGGTGGCACAGCTGCTTCTGCAACCGCGAGCGATCGTCCTTTTCGCGGAAATAATAGCCGATCAGGTCGATCCGGGTGTCGCTGGTCGGCTCCCACGACAGCGTGCCGCGGATCGAATACAGATCGCGCCCGTCGATCTTGCGGCCGTCGTACAGGTTCTTGGTATAGCCGTCGCGGTTGAGATAGGTGCCGGCGACGCGGATGCCGAGCGTGTCGGTGAAGGGCAGGTTGAACATCGCCTTCACGCGCTTCGAGTCGTAGTTGCCGTACTCGAACTCGGCGGCCGAATGGATCGCGGAGAGATCGGGCTTGGCGGAGATGAAGTTGACCACGCCCGAGGTGGCGTTGCGGCCGAACAGCGTGCCCTGCGGTCCGCGTAGCACTTCGATCCGCTCCAGATCGAAGAACTCGCTCTCGAACAGGCGGGTCGTCACCAGCGGCATGTCGTTGACGTGGATCGCGGTCGCGGTGTCGCAGGTCGCGCCGGTGCACAGATCGCCGATCCCGCGGATCGTGAAGCTCGACGTGGTGAAATTGGTCTTGGTGAAGGTGACGTTCGGCAACGTCTGCTGGAGCGCGCTCGGGTTGACGATCTGCTGCTTGCTGAGGTTTTCAGCGGTAAAAGCGCTCACAGCAATCGGAACATCTTGCAGACGCTGCGATTGGCGTTGCGCGGTAATCACGATATCCTGCGACGCGTAAGCGCTGGACGGCGTATCGGCTGGGGCGGTCTGCGTCGACGGGGTTTGCGTCGATGGGGCTTCCTGGCCGGGTCCGTTGGTCGGCGCGGTGTTTTCAGCCGATGTGGTGGTGGCGGTCTGCGCCATTGCCGGCGCGATCGACAGGAGTATCATCGCCGATGCGGCGAGCAGTTCGAACTTAGCCATGGCAGTCCTCTCCCCGATCGTGCCGGTCTATGCCGATTCACGATTTAGTTTTTCAGGTATGGCGAGGTAACGACGATTTAAATCAACCGTCAACGCTTTTTCGTCCCCTGAAAACCGGGATTTATGCCAAGTGGCCGAAATGAAACAGTTGCAAAAGAAGACCCATGTTCTGATGTTTGGGTATGCTGACAAAGGGTGTTGCGATGCGGGATGAAATGGGCGGCCCCGAGGGGCCGGCGGCTGCGGAGGACGGGGTTGGTCCCGACGGCAAGCTGAATGTGCCCGAAGACGTAGCGTCGGCGATCCGTACGCTGATCCGCTGGGCAGGCGACGATCCAACCCGTGAGGGGCTGCTCGATACGCCGCGTCGTGTTGCACGTGCGTGGAAGGAATATTGCGCGGGCTATGGCGACGATCCGGCCAAGCACCTCGACCGCGTGTTCGAGGAAGTCGGCGGCTATGACGAGATCGTGCTGCTGAAGGACATCCCGTTCCAGTCCCACTGCGAGCATCACATGGCGCCGATCATCGGCAAGGCACACATCGCCTACCTGCCGCGCAACCATGTTGTCGGCATTTCGAAGCTCGCGCGCGTGCTGCACGGGTTCGCGCGGCGGTTGCAGGTGCAGGAGCGGCTGACCGCGGAAGTGGCGGACTGCATCTGGGACAATCTCAAACCGCAGGGCGTCGCGGTGGTGATCGAGGCGAGCCATGCCTGCATGACCGCGCGCGGCGTCCGCACGCCGGGGGTGACGATGGTCACGAGCCGGATGATGGGCGTGTTCCGCGACGACGAGCGCAGCCGCAAGGAAGTGCTGGCCTTGATGGGGCGTGGCGTTTGATGCGCACCGTCCTGGTGACGGGCGGGGCGAAGCGGCTGGGTGCGGCGATCGTTCGGCGGCTCGCGGCGGACGGGCATGCGGTGATCGTGCACCAAGGGCATTCGCGGGACGAGGCGGAAGCGCTGGTGGCGGAGATCGTCGGTGAGGGCGGGCGTGCTGCTGCGGTGGCGGGCGACCTGAGCGACCTTGGCGCGATCGGCGACCTGTTCGCGAAGGCGCGGGCTGCGATCGGCGGACCGATCGACGGGCTGGTGAACTGCGCCTCGCGGTTCGAGTTCGATCGGCCGCCCAGCGTCGACCCGGTGCTATTCGCGGAGCTTGGTGCGATCAATTGTGGCGCACCGGTGCTGCTGGCCTCCGCGCTGGTATCGCAGGACGATGTTGCGAATGGCGCAGTGGTCAACGTGCTCGACCAGAAGGTGGCGAACCTGAACCCCGATTTCTTCTCTTATAGCTGCGGGAAGATCGCGCTGGAGGGTGCCACGACCATGCTCGCGCAGGCGCTCGGGCCGCGGATCGCGGTGAATGCTGTGTCGCCGGGGCTGACGTTGCCGAGCGGCGACCAGACCGAGGAAGAATTCGCGGCGGTGGCGAGCGACAATTTGCTCCGGCGACCGGTCGGCGCGGAGGCGGTCGCGGACGCGGTCGCGTGGCTGCTGACCGCGAAGGGCGTGACGGGGCAGAATGTGTTCGTCGATTGCGGGCAGCGATTTCTGACGCGCGATAGCGACGTGATGTTTGAGGGGCGCAATGGCTGAGTTTACGACGATCCTCGACGGGCTCGAGGTCATGATGCGGCTTGGCATCCACCCGCACGAGGTCGCGCCGCAACGCGTGGTCGTCTCGGTCGAGATGACGGTCGTGTATCCGGGCCCGCTCGGCGAGGATGCGATCGAGGAGGTGCTCGATTACGACTTCGTCCGCACGGGGATCCTGGCGATGGTCGCGGAGCGCCCGTTCAAGTTGCAGGAGACGCTCTGCGAGGCGATCGCCGCGCTCTGCCTGAGCGATGAGCGGGTGAGGCGGGTCGAGATCGAGACGATGAAGACCGACGTCTATCCAGATGCGGCGATCGGGTGCCGGATTGTGCGGGAACGAGGGATTTAGCCGGGGCGATAGTCCCACGATCGGGCGCATTTCGTTTCACACGCGTAAGGCCCCGATCTTAGAGCCGGATCGTTCTCTCCCCGTAATCCCCGATCCGGAGACCAATTTTGAAAATTCTCGTCGTCCTCACCTCGCATGCCGATCTCGGCGATACCGGCCGCAAGACCGGGTTCTGGCTCGAGGAACTCGCCGCGCCCTATTACGTGTTCAAGGACGCCGGCGTGGACATCACGCTCGCGTCGCCGGCGGGTGGCCAGCCACCGCTCGATCCGAGCAGCGCCAAGCCCGACGCGCAGACCGACGCGACGCGGCGGTTCGAGGCGGATGCCGAGGCGACCGCCGCACTCGCCGATACGCGCAAGCTGTCCGATATGCGGATCGCCGATTACGACGCGGTGTTCTATCCGGGCGGGCACGGGCCGCTCTGGGATCTCGCCAACGATCCGGCCTCGATCGCGTTGATTGAGGACACGATCGGTGCGGGCAAGCCGGTCGCGCTGGTCTGCCATGCGCCCGGCGTGCTGCGCGACGTGAAGGCTGCGGATGGCACGCCGCTCGTCAAGGGCAAGACGGTCACCGGCTTCACCAACAGCGAGGAATCAGCGGTCGGGCTTAGCGACATCGTGCCGTTCCTGGTCGAGGACATGCTCGGGCAGCAGGGCGGCAATTATTCGAAGACCGCCGATTGGGGCGTACACGTCGTCGAGGACGGCCTGCTGATCACCGGCCAGAACCCGGCGTCGTCGGAAAAGGCGGCGCAGGCGCTGCTGGCGAAGCTGGCTTAAGAAGAAACGGCCACCGGTTCAGCCGGTGGCCGTCCTTTGTAAGGTCAGGCGCGGTTGGCGGCGCTCAGGACGGCGCGGACCGAGGCGGTGGCGATGTCGGTGTCCATGCCGACGCCGAACACCGTCTTGCCCTCCGCGGTCCGGCATTCGACATACGCCGCCGCCTGCGCGTCGGCGCCGTGGCCGATCGCATGCTCGTTGTAATCCACCACGTCGAGCGTCGGCCCGGTCGACTCCGCGATCGCCGCGATCACGCCCGAGATCAGCCCGTTGCCGCGCCCCGAGATCGACCGCTCCTCGCCGTCGATCGCGACACGACCGATGAAGACGCGCTGCCCCGAGGCGCCGCTCTCCTCGTAGTCGCGCAACTCCACGCGGTCGTCGGCCTGCGGCATGTAGGTCCGTTCGAACAGGCCCCAGATGTCGGCCGCATTCAGCTCGCGGCTGGTCTCGTCGGCATAGGCCTGGACGTGGCGGCTGAAGTCCGCCTGCAACCGCTTGGGCAGCTTCAGCCCCTTGTCCTGCTCGATCACCCAGGCGACGCCGCCCTTGCCGGATTGCGAGTTCACGCGGATCACCGCCTCGTAGCTGCGACCGAGATCGGCGGGGTCGATCGGCAGATACGGCACCTCCCACAGCGTGTCGTTCTTCGCCTCCTGCGCCGCGAACCCCTTCTTGATCGCGTCCTGATGCGACCCCGAGAACGCGGTGAACACGAGGTCGCCGGCATAGGGCGTGCGCGGGTGGACGGGGATGTTGGTGCAGTAATTGACCGTGTTCACGACGCCGTCGATGTCCGACAGGTCGAGCTTAGGATCGACGCCTTGCGTGTACATGTTGAGCGCGACGGTCACGAGATCGCAATTGCCGGTGCGCTCGCCATTGCCGAGCAGGCAGCCCTCGACCCGGTCCGCGCCCGCCATCATGCCGAGCTCCGCCGCCGCGACGCCGGTGCCGCGGTCGTTATGCGTGTGCAGCGAGATCGCCACCGCGTCGCGGTTGCGGATGTTGCGGCCGAACCACTCGATCTGGTCGGCATAGATGTTCGGCGTCGCGCACTCGACCGTGGCGGGCAGGTTGAAGATGATCGGGTTCTCGGGCGTCGGCATCAGGACGTCCATCACCGCCTCGCAAACTTCCAGCGAGAAATCGAGTTCGGCGGTCGAAAAGGTCTCGGGGCTGTATTCGAACTGCCAGCGGACGTTCGGCTGCTTGGCGGCTTCGTCGCGCAGCACCTTGGCGCCGTCGATCGCGATCTGCTTCACCTGTGCGCGGTCCATCCCGAACACGATCTTGCGCCACGCGGGCGACACCGCATTATACAGATGCACGATCGCGGTCTTCGCGCCGACCAGGCTGGCGAAGCTCGTCTCGATCAGGTCACGGCGCGACTGGGTCAGCACCTGGATCGAGACGTCGTCCGGGATGCGGCCGGTCTTTACGAGGCCAGAAATGAAGTCGAACTCGGTCGCGCCCGCGCTGGGGAAACCGACCTCGATCTCCTTCAGCCCGACCTTGCACAGCAGGTCGAAGAACCGCGTCTTCTTCTCCGCGTCCATCGGGTCGATCAGCGCCTGGTTGCCGTCGCGCAGATCGGTCGAGAGCCAGCGCGGTGGCTTGACGATGGTCTTCGACGGCCATTGGCGGTCGGGCAGGTCGACTTGGGGGAAGGGGCGGTATTTGGTCGATGGGTCGCGCAGCATGGCTCGTGTCTCTCGTGTCGTCGGGAGCGTTCGGGTCAGCCCTTAGGCGCGAGGCGCGGGGCATGGCCACCGCGCAAACGATCGGCGCGCCTAAGGGCGCGTAAGTCGAAGCAGCAGGAGGCGACCATGCGTCATTGATGCCGTCCTATCGCGCGGACACGTGCCGTGTCCAGCGCGATAGGAATTTCGACAGATTATTGCGCCGAGAAGGCCGCGTTGATCGTCAGATCGACCTTGTCCGACACCACCGGGGCATAGGCGCCCAGGTTGAAGTCGCTGCGCTTGATCGAGGTCGTCGCGCGGAAACCGAAGTTGAGTTTCTTGTTCATCGGGTTCGCGCCCGCGCCGATGAAGGTCGCCTGGAGCACGACCGGCTTGGTGACGCCCTTGAGCGTGAGGTCGCCGGTGATCGTCGCCTTGTCGCCGGTCGCGACGACCTTGGTCGAGACGAACTTGGCGGTCGGGTAGGTCGCGGCATCGAAGAAGTCCTTCGACTTCAGATGGCCCGCGAACGGTGCCGCGGTGACCGAAAGCTGGTCGATCGCGAAGTTCACTTCGACCTTGGTCGCGTTGGGCTTGGCGGGATCGATCGTGATGCTGCCCCCCGACGCGCCGAGCTGCCCTTCGAGCATCGAGAAGCCCATGTGGTTGACGGCCCACGTGACCTGCGTGTGGTTCGGGTCGACCGCGTAGGTGCCGGCGGCGACGCGCGCCTTGACGGGGGCGCCGGGGACGCCTGCGGTCTGCGCGAGAACGGGCGCGGCGGTGAGGGCGAGGATCGTGGCTAGGACTAGGCGCATGCGGGGTCTCCTGTTTGACGCGCGATGCTGGCCCAGCGGAGGGGGCGCGTCAAACGACCTTATGCCAACGCTGTGTTTCGGAATTGGGTCGGTGGGGGCGTGCTCGCGCTCCCGGTAGAGTGCATCGCAAGCGCTCGTTCCCCCGCGGACGCGGGGGCCCAGCTAAACCCCGATCACCGCCCGAGATCCTGACCCCCGCGTTCGCGAGGGAACAGTAAGGGAGAACGCCCTTACCTTACACCACCACCCCGGCGAAGGCCGGGGCCCAATTGGGGGACGTCGCTAACGGAAGACAGCGTTCCGTTACTCGAACCTTTCCAATTGGGCCCCGGCCTTCGCCGGGGTGGTGTGGAGTCCGCGGGAACGCCAGCCCGTCGGACCCGGCGAAGCCGTGCCCTATGGGCAGGCTCCGTCGTGCCGGCCGCGCTCACGCGCTAGCGCGCGCTCGCGTCAGTTCTTCGCCTTATCAACCAGCGCATTCTTGCCGATCCAGGGCATCATACCGCGCAATTCCGACCCGATCTTCTCGATCGGATGCGCCAGCGCCTGCTTGCGTGCCGCCTTCAGTTCCGGCTGCCCTGCACGGTTATCCAGGATAAAGTTCTTCACGAACCGGCCCGACTGGATGTCGGCCAACACGCGCTTCATCTCGGCCTTGGTCTCCGACGTGATGATCCGCGGCCCGGTCGTGATGTCGCCATACTCGGCGGTGTTCGAGATCGAATAGCGCATGTTGGCGATGCCGCCCTCGTACAGCAGGTCGACGATCAGCTTGGTCTCGTGGAGGCACTCGAAATACGCCATCTCGGGCGCGTAGCCGGCCTCGACCAGCGTCTCGAACCCGGCCTGGATCAGGTGGGTGATGCCGCCGCACAGCACGGCCTGCTCGCCGAACAGGTCGGTCTCGCATTCCTCGCGGAAGTTGGTCTCGATGATACCCGAGCGACCGCCGCCGACGCCCGATGCATAGGCGAGCGCGATGTCGTGTGCGTTGCCCGACTTGTCCTGGTCGATCGCGATCAGGCAGGGGACGCCGCCGCCGCGGACATATTCGCTGCGCACGGTGTGGCCGGGGCCCTTGGGCGCGATCATGATGACGTCGAGATCGCCGCGCGGCTCGATCAGGCCGAAATGCACGTTGAGGCCGTGGGCAAAGGCGATCGTCGCACCCTGCTTGAGGTTGTCGTGCAGGTCGGCAGCGTAGATCGCCGCCTGATGCTCGTCCGGGGCGAGGATCATGACGATGTCGGCCCAGGCTGCGGCTTCCTTGTTCGACTTGACCGCGAAGCCGGCCTCGATCGCCTTCTTTGCGGTGGCCGAGCCTTCGCGGAGCGCGATCGCGACGTCCTTGACGCCCGAATCGCGGAGGTTCTGCGCATGCGCATGGCCCTGCGAGCCGTAACCGACGATCGCGATCTTCTTGTCGGTGATGAGGTTCAGGTCGGCGTCGCGATCGTAATAGACACGCATTGGATGGTCCTTTCGATAAGGTGTGTCCCTCCGCGAAGGCGGAGGTCCAGACTGGGCTCCCGCCTTCGCGGGAGAACAAAACTTGTGGTGGTTAAGCCGGCTCTTTGCCGCGGGCGATCGCGACGATGCCGGTTCGGGCGACTTCGATCAGACCGACTTCACCCATGAGTTCGACGAACTTGTCGATCTTGTCGATCCCGCCGGTGACCTCGAACACGAAGCTCGACGTCGTCGCATCGACGACGCGCGCCCGGTAGACGTCGGCGAGGCGCAGCGCTTCGATCCGGTGGTCGCCGGTGCCGCGGACCTTCACCAGCGCGAGCTCGCGCTCGACGTGCGCGCCCTGTGCCGTGAGGTCGGTGACCTTGTGCACCGGCACCAGCCGGTCGAGCTGGGCGATGATCTGCTCCATCGTCGCCGGCGACGCGCTGGTGACGATGGTGATCCGGCTGACCGACTTGTCGGCAGTGATCTCCGACACCGTCAGGCTCTCGATATTATAGCCGCGCGCGGTGAACAGGCCGGCGATCCGGGCGAGGATGCCCGGTTCGTTGTCGACGATGACGGCGAGCGTGTGCCGCTCGGCCTTTTCCTGGGGAATGTGCATCTTAAACCAGCGCCTTCGCTTCGTCGTCCATCGTGCCGGACACTTCGTTCGCCTGCAGGATCATGTCGGTATGCGCCGCCCCCGACGGGATCATCGGGAAGCAGTTGGTCAGCTGCGACACGCGGCAATCGACGATCACCGGGCCGTCATACGCCAGCATCTCGGCGATCCCGCTGTCGAGCTGGTCGCGCGTCTCGATCAGGATGCCCTTCCAGCCATACGCCTCGCCGAGCTTGACGAAATCGGGCAGCGAATCCGAATAGCTTTCGGCATAGCGGCTCTCATAGGTGAGCTCCTGCCACTGGCGGACCATACCCATATACTGGTTGTTGAGGATGAAGATCTTCACCGGCAACCGGTATTGCGACGCGGTCGCAAGCTCCTGGATGTTCATCTGGATCGACGCCTCGCCGGCGATGTCGATCACCAGCGCGTTCGGGTTGCCGAGCTGCGCGCCGATCGCGGCGGGCAGGCCGTACCCCATCGTGCCGAGACCACCGCTGGTCAGCCACTTGTTCGGCTTCTCGAACCCGAAATGCTGCGCCGCCCACATCTGGTGCTGGCCGACCTCGGTCGTGATGATCGGCGAACGCGCGTGCGTGGCGTCGAACAGCGCCCGGATCGCGCGTTGCGGCATGATCTCGGTCGGATCGTTCTCGGGGAAATCGAGACACTTCACCGCGCGCCAGCCGGCGATCCGCCGCTGCCAGTCGGTGGTGTCGGGCTTGGGATGCTGGCGGCTCTTCCAGATCCGCACCATGTCCTCGAGCGCATGGCCGACATCCGCGATGATCCCGAGATCGACGCGCACCGTCTTGTTCACTGACGAGCGATCGATATCGATATGCACTTTGCGCGAGTTCGGGCTGAACGCGTCCAAGCGCCCCGTCACGCGGTCGTCGAAGCGCGAGCCGAGCGCGACGACGAGGTCGGCCTGGTTCATCGCCATGTTGGCCTCGTACGTGCCGTGCATCCCGAGCATGCCGAGCCACTGCGGCCCCGATGCGGGATAGGCGCCTAGGCCCATCAGCGTCGACGTCACCGGCGCGCCGGTGATACGGACGAGTTCGCACAGCAACTGGCTCGCGGCCGGACCCGAATTGATGATGCCGCCGCCGGTGTACAGGATCGGGCGTTCGGCCGCGGCGAGCATGTCGACGAGCTGCTCGATCTGCGACTGGTCGGCCTTCACCTGCGGGCGATAGGTCTTGTGCTGTATCGGGCCGGGCTTCTTGTAGCGCGCGGTCGCGACCTGCACGTCCTTGGGGATATCGACGACCACCGGCCCCGGACGACCCGAGGTGGCGATGTGGAACGCCTCGTGGATCACGTCGCCGAGCTTGGCGGGATCCTTCACGAGGTAGTTGTGCTTCGAGCAGTGGCGCGTGATGCCGACGGTATCGGCCTCCTGGAACGCGTCCGTGCCGATCAAAGCGGTCGGCACCTGGCCGGTGATCACAACCATCGGGATCGAATCCATCAGCGCGTCGGTGATCCCGGTGACCGCGTTGGTCGCGCCCGGACCCGAGGTGACGAGCACCACGCCGGGCTTGCCGGTCGAGCGGGCGTAACCTTCGGCCGCATGCGTCGCCGCCTGTTCGTGGCGCACCAGAATGTGTTTGATCCGGCCGCTGCGAAACAACGCGTCGTAGATCGGCAGCACGGCGCCACCCGGATAGCCGAAGACGACCTCCACGCCGAGATCGCACAGCGCCTCGATCAGGATATCGGCTCCACTCTTCTCGGTCATTTCATATCATCCTTTGCGAGAACGCTGCCTTTAGCGTCTCGTGGAGGGGCCGGCTACCGGTATAAAAGATGCGTGTCAAACATCATTTGAGCAATATAGTTTCAAATTGCTGCAGGCGCGTTGGGAGATCGAGCGCTTCGGTGCGGGGCCAGGCGGCGGGCGGCTGATGTCGGAGCCATGTGTATTGGCGCTTGGCATAGCGGCGCGTGGCGAGCGATCCGGCGGCGATCGCGTCGGGTTTCGAGGTCTCGCCGCGGACGAGCGCGGCGATCTCGGGAACGCCGATCGCGCGGCGGATCGGGGCGTCCTGCGGAATGTCGGCGCGGGCGAGAAGCGCGGCGATTTCCTCGCGGCTGGTGTCGGCCATCGCGGCAAAACGCTGGTCGATGCGCGCGTTAAGCCAGTCGCGGTCGGGGATCAGGATCAGCGCGCGGACGTCGATCGTGTCGCCGATCCCGCCGATCTTTTCGGTCTGCCAGTCGGCGAGCGTGCGGCCGGTGCCGCGGACGACTTCTAGCGCGCGGGCGACGCGGGTGGTGTCGGCTGCGTTGAGCTTGGCGGCGGCTTGCGGATCGAGTTGCGCGAGCGCGGCGTGCGCTTCCGCCACGGGTAGGGCGCGGATGTCTTCGCGGAGGGCCGGGTCGATCGCGGGGACGGGGGCAATCCCGTCGAGCAAGGTGCGGATATAGAGCCCGGTGCCGCCGACCAGGATCGGCAGTTTCCCCTCGGCCAGCGTATCGTGGATCGCCTGCGTCGCCTCGGCGGCCCAGCGCGCGGCGGAGTAGCTCGCATCGGCGGCATCTACGTGACCGAAGAGCCGGTGCGGGGTGCTGGCCTCTTCTTCCGCGGACGGGCGCGCGGTGAGGATGCGGAGGTCGGCATAGACCTGCGCGGAGTCGGCGTTGATGACGACGCCGTCGTGGCGGGCGGCTACGGCCAGCGCGAGCGCGGACTTGCCGCTCGCGGTCGGCCCTGCGATGAGCGCGACCTTCGGGAGAGCGCCCGTTGATTGGGAGATAGGTATGTTCACGGCAACGCTTATAGCCTCGGGCACGCTGACCGCAGGCGATATTTCGACTGCGATGGACCGCCTGCGCGACGCCGGCTGCGCACCGGGTGCGAGCGGCTGGATCGACGAGGGTGACGCGGCGGACCTGATCTTCGGGATGGCGCCGGATGCAGCTCGGGGTGCGCTAGAGGGCGCTTTCGCGGGGGCGGACGTGGTCGTGCAGTCGAGCGTGACGCGCACCAAGACACTGCTGGTCGCCGACATGGACTCGACGATGATCACCGTCGAATGCATCGATGAACTCGCCGACTATGCTGGGATCAAGCCGCAGATCGCTGAGATCACCGAACGCGCGATGCGCGGCGAACTCGATTTCGAAGCGGCGCTCGACGCCCGCGTGGCGCTGCTGAAGGGGCTGGCGGAAAGCGACATCGAGCGCTGCCTGGCCGAACGCGTGAAGATCATGCCTGGCGCGAAGGCGCTGGTGCGGACGATGCGCGCAAGGGGCGCTCTGGCGGTGCTGGTGTCGGGCGGCTTCACGCGGTTCGCGGAGCCAGTGGCGAAGGAGATCGGGTTCCATCGCGCGATCGCCAACGTGCTTGAGATCGACGGTGGCATGCTGACGGGGACGGTGACCAAGCCGATCGTCGGGTCGAATACGAAGCTGACGACGCTGCACGCCGCGATCGCCGAGCGGGGGATCGCGGTGGAGGAATCACTCGCGGTCGGTGACGGCGCGAACGATCTGGCGATGATCGAGGCGGCGGGACTTGGGGTGGCGTATCACGCCAAACCGATTGTGGCTGCGGCAGCCGCCGCGCGGATCGATCATGGGGATCTGACGGCGCTGCTGTACGCACAAGGCATCGCGCGGTGGCATTGGGTGTTGGACTGATCAAATCCCGTCATCCTGACGAAAGTCAGGATCCAGAGCCAGAAAGGCTACGCTGCTTGGCTCTGGATCCTGGGTCGAGCCCAGGATGACGGGGTAAACAGAGGTCGACGCTTCCAATCAGCCGCCGTGTCTGGCCGCCAATTAGTCGTTTCACCCCTTCGCCAACGGCGTACCGCTCGCGTTGCACACATACGTCGCAAGTTCCTCGCGCAACGGCAGGCCCTTGATCGGGCGCAGCGGGCCGTCATGCGCTACGTTGGTCTCGACCAGTGCGCGGTTCGGGCCGACACCGAGGACATGGAACAGGCGCTTGCCGCAATCCGTCTCGGTGCGCGCATAGGCGACCTTGCCCTCATGCTCTTGCCGCAGGATCGCGATGATCGTTCCGCCTACGGCTTTCCGCTCGCGCAACAGGAAGTGGCGCGACGTCGGATCGGACGGGGTAGGGATCAGCCGGCCCTTGACCGTCAATTGTTCGGGCTTTGGCACCGCCACTTCGGTCTCGGCCAGATTGCGCAACGACACGCCGTTTTCCGTCATCGTATCGCTATTGGTAGTTGCAGGCGGCTCGCCAGAACACGCGGCCAACAGCGTTGCGCCGGCAAATGCCAGCGCCAAGGTCTTAATCATTCATCTAGCTCCCGGTCGATGTCGAAACGAAACGACCGGTCCGGGTAATTGATCCCTGCCGCGCCAGGTCCCGCCCTCGCAACGACGGCACCGCGGTCGATCAATGCGACCGTTTGTCGGCGCCGCGATCCGGGCGTACCACGGCTTTTGCAGGCGTAGCGGGTTCGCACACTCGCCGCGTCGGCTGGCAGGCGATGCCAACCGTCGAACACCCCTTGAGGCTGCCCTCGGTCGGGCACGCGCGGCATTGCTGCTTGATCTCGGTGCAGGTCGATGGCGCCGACAGTAACGCCAGGGTCAGAAAGAACATTCGCATATCCCCGTCATGAGTATCGTCATGCGTATCACCGCGTTTGGGTCCCTCAGATCAGGGCGCGACGATCACGCAGGGCACGCCCGCCGCCGAGCAGGCGCGCGTCGCGTCCGCCTTCGATGCAAAGCCGCCGGCCTGGAGCCGCGTCACGGTGCCCGCCTTCGTGTAGAAAGGCTGCGCGCCACGCAGTTTGCCGCGAACCTTGTTCCACTGCGTCTCGGCATTGCCCTGATCGCGGAACGCACCGAGCTGGACGCGCCAATTGCCCGTAGCCTTGACCGGCGCAGGCTTTGGCGCGGGCTTTGCCGCAACCGCCTTTACCGGCGCGGGTTTCGGCGTCGGCTTGGCCGCGGGTTCACGCGTCGGCGCGGGACCGCGGGCAGGCGGCGAACTCGATGCCGAGCGCGTAGGCCGCGGCGTCTCGGCCACCCGCGACGCCGGTACGTCGTTCCGTGCGCTGGTCGCTCCGACGGTTGATTGCGACGGGGCGGCGGGCGGTGCCTGCAACGCATATTGCTGCGCCAGCGCGGTGCCCTTCTCGCGGTCGGCGGGCGAAATGTACTGGTCCATCTGCGCCAGTGTCTGCGAGGCGGACTGCAACCCGGACGCCGAAGCGCGCGTCATCAGCGCATAGGCGCGGGGGAAATCGCGCGGCACACCATCGCCGTTGAACAGCATCGTGCCGAGCACCAGCTGGGTCCGCGGTTCGCCGCGTGCGACCGACTTTTCGAGCCAGGGCAGCGCATCGGTCTTCTTCCCCGCCTGGAACAGCGCAAGGCCGTAATTGTCGCCGGCCTGGAGATGCCCCTGCAAGGCCGCCTTGCGGAACCAGCTTTCGGCGAGGCCGGGATCGAGCGGCACGCCGCGGCCCAGCTTGTACGCCTGTGCGAGGTTGAACTGCGCGTCGGCATCGCCGGCGATCGCGAGCGGTCGCCACTCGCCGACGGCCCGCGCGTAATCGCCCTTGCCCCAGGCGTCGACGCCGGCCTTCACATCGGCAAAGGCGGGGACGGCGGCGAACACGCCGCTCAGTGCGATCGCACCCACCAAAAGCTTACGCCCAACCGTCATCGCTCTACCCCATATCGACTCATCGCTACCATGCCGCCGTTCGCCGCGTTAGGCAAAGGGCGTACGGGTGATTTCCGACCGATTTCGCTCGGATCAACCCCATTATGACGCGCTGTTAACCGCTTCTTGACCCGCGCCTGCCATGCCGGCTGCGACTATCGGGGGATCAGGCAGATTATGCGCGTTCTGGCGTTCGCATCGCAGAAAGGGGGTCGGGGAAGACGACCTTGACGGGTCATCTCGCCGTCCAGGCGGAGCGTGCGGGCCATGGTCCGGTGGTGCTGATCGACATCGACCCGCAGGGCTCGCTGTCCGACTGGTGGAACGAACGCACCGCCGAGGAGCCTGCCTTCGCGCAGACCACCGTCGCGCGGCTCGCCGCCGATCTCGAAATTCTCCGCCAGCAGGGCTTCAAGCTGGCGATGATCGATACGCCGCCGGCGATCACGATGGCGATCCAGAGCGTGATCCAGGTCGCCGAGCTGATCGTCGTGCCGACGCGGCCGAGCCCACACGACCTGCGCGCTGTCGGCGCCACGGTGGACATGTGCGCCCGCGCCGGCAAGCCGCTGATCTTCGTCGTCAACGCGGCCACACCCAAAGCGCGGATCATCGCCGACGCGACGCTGGCGCTGTCGCAGCACGGCACGGTGGCGCCGGTGATCGTCCATCAGCGCACCGACTTCGCCGTCTCGATGATCGACGGGCGGACGGTGATGGAGCTCGACGGGAATACCCGCTCGACCGCCGAGATCGAGGCGCTGTGGAGCTATGTCTGCGACCGGCTCGAGAAGAATTTCCGTCGTACCGTGTTCAGCGTGCCGGCTGCCGCGGGGCAGCGTGTCGCGGCTGGCTTCGGCCGCCGAGGTGTCGGCTGAGATGGCCCAGCCCAAACCACGCGCCGCGCTGTCGTCGTCGCTGTTGGCGCGCAAGGGCGACGCGCGTCCGGCGATGCGGCCGCAGGATCTGAATGCGCCGGCCGATGACGCGGGCGACGATCTCGGCTGGAACGACATGGGCTCGGCCGTGCCGTCGGTGCTGGTCGCGCGCGAGGCGTTGAAGGTCGAGATCGAGCGTCCGGTTGCGGTCGCGTCGGTCTCGAACGCCACCGCCGCGCGGATCGGCCGTGAGACTCTCGCCAGGACGAAGGGCGCGAAGGCCGCGTTCACGTTGCGGCTCGATACCGATCGGCACCTCCGGCTGCGGTTGGCGAGTGCGGTCACCGGATCGTCGTCGCAACATCTCGTCACGCTCGCTCTCGATGCCTTTCTCCAGACCTTGCCGGAGGTGGATGCGCTCGTCGCGCAGCTGCCGCCGGCCACGCCAAAACGTTGAAACAGGGATTATCCCGATGACCACGCGCGCACTTCTCCTCGGCAGCATTTCCGCCCTCATGCTCGGCGGCACCATGGTCGGCTGCGCGGCCAATGGTGGCGGCATAGCCTCGGCCAGCGATCGCAGCACGGCGCTGGCGTCGAAGGGCGCGGCGACGGATGCGGGCAGGGCGCAGACCGCGCTCGCCAAACGCGACGGTCCGGCGGCGATCGGCTTTGCGGAGGGTGCGGTGGCGCTGATGCCGCAATCGGCGGACTATCGCATGCTGCTCGGCCAGAGCTATCTGCAGGGCGGGCGGTTCGCGTCGGCGTCGCAGGCGTTCGCGGATACATTGCAGTTGTCGCCGACCAACGGCAAGGCAGCGCTCAACCTCGCGCTGGCACAGGTGGCGACGGGCGACTGGCAGGCGGCACGGCAGACGCTGGCGACGCACGCGGCGATCATCCCCGCGCCCGATCGCGGGCTGGCGCTGTCGCTCGCGGGCGATACCGCGGGGGGATCGCGCTGCTGACCGAAACCGCGCGGTCGCCCGAGGCGAACGCGAAGGTGCGGCAGAATTTGGCGTTGAGCTTTGCGCTGGCGGGGCGCTGGCAGGAGGCGCGCGTGGTCGCGGCGGCGGACATGGCGCCCGCCGACGTCGATGCGCGGCTCGAACAATGGGCGGCGTTCGCGCAGCCCGCCAACGCGTCGGATCAGGTGGCGAGCCTGCTCGGCGTGCGGGCGGTGTCCGATGCGGGGCAGCCGGTCGCGCTGGCGCTGAACGCGCCTGCCCCGGTGGTGCCGGGCGCGCCCGCACAGGCGCTCGCGGCGGTCGATCCGGTGGTGGTTGAGGCACCGGTCGAGGTTGCTGCCGTGCCAACCGTTGCGCCGGTCGCAGGCTTTGCGAAGGTGTCGTTCGGGCCGCGGCAGGAGGTCGTTCAGGCATTGCCGGCGATGATGCTCCGTCCGGCCGGTGGCCCGATCAAGGTCGCCTCGGCGTCCGCGCCATCGAGCCGGGGCATGGCTAGCGCGGCGTATCAGGTAAAGGCGCCGGTGACCGGCCATTGGTATGTGCAGCTCGGTGCGTTCGACAGCGCGGGCGTCGCGCGCGATGCGTGGGGGCGTGCGGCCAAGCGGTTCGCGGTGCTCGCGGGCTACACGCCCAACGGCATGACTTTCAAAGCGGATGGCGAGGATTTCTACCGGCTGTCGGTCGGCGGGTTCAGCCGGCCTGCGGCGCATTCGATGTGCCGGCAGTACCGCGCCAAGGGCGGGGCGTGCTTCGTCCGGATGGGCGCGGGCGATGCGATGGCGCAGTGGTTGCGCAAGCCTGGGATGCAGTTGGCCTCGCGGTAAGGGGGCTCCCACCCGCACCATAAGTGCGACCCGGCGAAATAAACGCCACCCCGGCGGAATAAGTGCCACCCCGGCGGAGGCCGGGGCCCAGTTGGGGAACGTCGCTAACTGAGGGCGGCGCTCCGTCACGACAACCTTTCCAACTGGGCCCCGGCCTCCGCCGGGGTGGTGGTGATGCGGTAGTGATCGGGTGGCAGTACTAGCGAACCTCGCGGCCACCCTTCCACAATCGCAGCACGCGGCCCTGCACCGGCAGCCCGTCGAACGGCGTATTCCCCGCCTCGGCCTTGAACGCCTCCCCGACGATCTGCCACGGGGCTTGGCCATCGAACAGCATCAGGTCGGCAGGCTTGCCCACCTCGAGCGTACCCGTATCGAGCCCCAGCACCCGCGCCGGATTGCGCGCCAGCAGCGCGAACAGCCGTTCCAGCGTCAGATGCTCGTCACGCACCAGCATCAGCGCGAGCGGCAGCAGCGTCTCCGCGCCCGCCATCCCGCTGCTCGAGTCCGTGAACGGCAGCCGTTTCTCCTCCGGCCCGCGCGGTTCGTGACCCGAACACAGCACATCGATCGTCCCGTCCGCGATCGCCGCCAGCGCCGCCTGCCGGTCGCTCTCCGCGCGAAGCGGCGGCGAGAGCAGCGCGAACGATCGGAAATCACTGACCGCGATCTCCGACAGATGCAGATGCGCCGGCGTGATCCCGCATGTCACCGACACGCCGCGACGCTTTGCCGCGCGGATCAGGTCGAACCCGGCCGCCGTGGTCACCTGGCGGATGTGGATCCGCGCGCCGGTATCCTCGGCGAGCATCAGGTCGCGTGCGATCGCTAGCGCCTCGGCAACAGCCGGCGCGGCGGGGAGACCGAGCCGCGTGGCGGTCTCGCCTTCAGTCGCGACCGCGCCAGCGGTGAGGCCGCCATCCTCGGCATGCGCGATCACCGTCACGTCGAGATCGCGCGCATAGGCGAGCACGCGCCGCATCACGCCACTATCGGCGATCCAGTGCTTCCCCGTGCCGACCGCCTTTGCGCCTGCCGACAGGCAGATCGCCATCTCGGCAAGGTCATGGCCTTCGAGCCCGCGCGTGGCGGCGGCGATCGGGTGGATCCACAGGTCGGGCTTGCCGATCAGCGCAGCACGCTGGACGATGCCGGGGTCGTCGAGCACCGGAGACTGATCTGGCATGAGGCCGATCCGCACGATCCCGCCGGCGCGGAACGCGGCACGGTCGACCTTGGCCACGCCGAGATCGACGATCCCGGGTGCCACGGTCTTGCCCGCGCAGTCGACGATGTCCGCATCCGAGGGAATGTCGACGATCCCGGTCGCAACGATCACGCCGTCGCGGACCAGCACATTTCCCTTCGTCACGCCGCCGACGGAACAGGCGAGCGTCGCGTTGGTAAGGGCCAGGATCATGCCCAACCCTCCACGCCGCGCGCTCTTCGTGTCAGCACGTCGAGGCAGGCCATGCGGACCGCGACCCCCATCTCGACCTGCTCGGTGATCGCCGAGCGGGCGTGATCCGCCACCGCCGAGTCGATCTCGACGCCTCGGTTCATCGGGCCGGGGTGCATCACCAGCGCATCGGGCGCCGCTTTCGCCAGCCGGTCGAGCGTCAGGCCGTAGCGCAGCCTGTATTCGCGCGTCGACGGCACGTAAGCCCCGTCCATCCGCTCGTTCTGGAGCCGGAGCATCATCACCACGTCCGCACCCTCCAGCGCCTTGTCGAAATCGGTAAACGCGGTGACCCCCGTCCGCTCGATCATCGGCGGCATCAGTGTCGAGGGCGCGCAGACGCGGACCTCCGCGGCAAGCGCAGTGAGCGCCAGGATGTTCGAGCGCGCGACGCGGCTGTGCAGAAGATCGCCGCAGATCACGACCCGCTGCCCTGCGATCGAGCCCTTCCGCCGCCGGATCGTCAGCGCATCGAGCAGCGCCTGGGTGGGGTGCTCGTGCCGCCCATCGCCAGCGTTGAGCACCGGGCAGTCCACCTTGTCCGCGATCAACCGCACCGCGCCCGACGACATGTGCCGGATCACGATCACGTCCGCGCGCATCGCGTTGAGCGTCATCGCGGTATCGATCAGCGTCTCGCCCTTCTTTACGCTCGACTGCGCGGCGTGCATGTTGACGACGTCGGCGCCGAGCCGCTTGCCCGCGATCTCGAACGACAGCAGCGTCCGCGTCGAATTCTCGAAGAACGCGTTGATCTGGGTGAGGCCGGCCAAGCGTTTGTCGGGCGTCGCGTGCGTCCGGTTCGCGCCGACCCACGTCTCCGCCTCGTCGAGCAGGAACGCGATCTCGTGCGGCTGGAGCCCGTCGATGCCGGTGAGATGCCGGTGCGGGAAGACGGCGCCGCCTTCGATGAGGGCGGCGGGGCGGTGATCTGAGGTTCGCATTAAAACCGCGGGATAGTGCGCACGGGGGCGGGGGCAAGCGTCGCGGCGTCGACCCGCCATGCCGCATGGTTAACCCGAATTTAGTAGGGCTGTGTAACATCGGGGCGCGGCAGGGGGCATGATGCAGGACGACACGGCAACCACGACGGCGCTTCGATGGTGGGAAACGCGCACGTTCGCGGTGGCGCTCGTTCTGCTGTCCGCGGTGCCGCTGGCGTGGCCGGCGCTCCCTCCGCTCGCCGATCTGCCAGGGCATATGGGGCGATGGCATATCGCAATGGCGTTTCCCACCGCGCCCGATCTCCAGCGCTACTACGCGTACCACTGGGCGCTGATACCCAACCTCGGGATGGACCTGCTGGTACCGGCATTGGCACGCCTGGTTGACCTCGAACCGGCGACCAAGCTGGCGGTGATCACGATCCCGATGCTGACCGTTGCCGGACTTTTATGGACAGCACGCGAGGTGCACGGGCGCGTACCGCCGACCGCAATCTTTGCGCTGCCGCTTGCCTATGCGTGGCCGTTCCAGTTCGGCTTTGTCAATTTCGCGCTGTCGCAGGCGCTGGCTTTCTGTGCTCTCGCGTTGTGGATACGGCTTGGGCGACAGGATCGTCTGGTGCTGCGGACGATCGTGAGCGTGCCGATCGCGATCCTGGTTTGGGTCGCGCACAGCTTCGGCTGGGGCATGTTAGGGCTGATGGCGGCGTCAGCGGAACTGGCGCGATTGCGGGGCGATCGGCGACCGTGGCTCCCGGCGCTTGGAACGGTGGCGGTGCGCTGCCTGCCGCTGGCAATTCCGTTGATCGTCATGATCGTGGCGGCGTCGCTCGCGCCCGCCGGGACCGGGACGATCGGTCTGGGGGCCGTCGATTGGTTCGACGGGACAGCCAAGATGCTCTGGGTACTGTCGATCCTGCGAGATCGTTGGCAGCTGTTCGACATCGCGTCGCTCATGCCCTTCGCCGCGTTGTTGTATGTTGCCACGCGGAGCCCGCGGCTCGGCTTCTCAGCACTGCTCGGGTGGCCGGCGCTTGCATGCCTGGCGGCGTTCGCGATCTTGCCGCGACTGATGATGGGGGGCGCGTATGTCGATATGCGGATGGCCCCTGCCGTACTGATGCTGGCCGTGATCGCAATCGTGCCGTCGCCGGGCCATACCCGATTTGCGACGATGCTGGCGGTAGCGGGCACAGCATTCCTGATCGCGAGGCTGGTCGGCACGACCGTCAGTTTCGGTGAGCGAGCGACCGAACAGGAGCGCGAACTCGCAGCCGTCGTGCACATCCCGCGCGGTGCGACCGTCCTCTCGCTGGTCCAGCGGCCGTGTGGCAACACGTGGTCCGACCTCCGCCGCGACGCGCTGCCGGGCATGGCGATCGTCCGCCGCGACGTCTTCACCAATGCACAATGGGCGTTGGAGGGGCAGCAACTCTTGCGCATCCGTTACGTGCAGGCCGCGCCGTACCTCGCCGATCCCTCGCAGATCGTGTTGCCAAAAGTGTGCCGAACGTTCGGATCGGACTTCGACACAGCGATAGCGCGGTTTCCCCGCACCGCGTTCTCGTACGTCTGGACGATCGGCTTTCCCCCGGTGCGGCCAAAGCGGTCGACCTTACGCTGATCTGGACCAACGGCGGATCGGCGCTCTACCGGGTCGAGCGCCGCTAGATCTGCGCGGTCACCAGCGCATCGATCGCGCCTTGCAGGATGTAGGCGGCGGCCATCTTGTCGACGAGTTCGGCGCGTTTGGCGCGACTCGCGTCCTGTTCGATCAGCGTGCGGGTGACCGCGACGGTCGACCAGCGTTCGTCCTGAAGCAGGATCGGAAGGCCCATGTCCTTGAGGTTCTGTGCGAACGCGCGCGTCGATTGCGAGCGCGGGCTCTCGCTGCCGTCGAGGTTGATCGGCAGGCCGATGACGAGGCCGACGACCGCCTGCGCCTTGATGATCTCGGCGAGCGCGGCCTTGTCCTTCTGGAACTTGGTGCGGCGGATCAGGAGCGCGGGGCTCGCGAACGACCAGCCGGCGTCGCAGAGCGCAGTGCCGATCGTCTTGGTGCCAACGTCGAGGCCGATCAGCCGGCCGCCGTTCGGGAGCGCATCGCGGAACTGCGCGGCGGAGAGCGTGATCATTTGAAAGCCTTCAGGCGGCGGTTGGCGTCGGCGCGGATGTTCGCCCAGAACAGGCTGTAGTCGTAGACGTGGTAGTTGTTGCCGGGCAGCACATACGGCCCGAGGTTCGGGCCCTCGCCGATCAGCAGGAAGCCGCGGTCGGCACAGCGGGCGGGGACGCTGCCGATCGCCATCGTCGCGGTCTTGAGGTCGGTGGAGGGAACGAGTGTGCCGAGATTGGCAGTGGCGGGCGCGGTCGCGTCGGCGGTGCCGGTCAGCGGGTTGGTGCAGACCATCGGCGTGGCTTTCCGCGGCTGTCCGTCGAAACCGGTGGTCTGGTCGTAGGTGTCGACGATCAACGACGGATCTGCGGGCTCGGCAAAGCTTTCCCACGACAGTATGCAGCCGGTCTGGTCCGCCGCGCGGCATTCGGCGAGGCCCATCTTCGGCAAGTCGGTCGTGCGCGAGACGGGCCAGCCGACGACGTAGGCCGCGACGATCCGCGCCTTCAGCTTCGGGTCGGTGGCGATCCGGTCGCGGAGCAGGCGGGTGAGGTGCAATGCGCCCTGGCTATGCCCGGCGAGGATGATCGGGCGGGTCGGGCCTGCTTCCTTGAGAAAGCGGTCGAATGCGGCGGAGACGTCGCCATAGGCGAGTGCCAGCGCGCGTTCGCTTTCGGCGACGCTGGTCAGGAACGCGCCGAACGTCGCCTGGCGGTAGCGTGGTGCCCAGATGTCGCCGGCCTCGTTGAACGCGCTCGCCTGGCCGCGCAGAAACAGTTCCGCCCGCGCGTTGGTCTCGGGATTGTCGATCGGCGCGTTCCAATGGTCGCGGTTGATGTACGAGGTCGGGTGGATAAAGAAGATCGCCGCGCCGGTGCCGGGCTGGCCGGGGGTGAAGCCGGGCGGCGTCCAGAGCGCGGGGTTGCCCGGCGCGTCGGGGCGGGCGAGCCACATGATCTTTCGCGCATAGATGTTGCGCGGGGCCTCGCGTTGCGCCTGGAACGTCTCGCGCGGGACCATCGCGATCCGGATCAACTCCGTCCCGTAGAGGCGATAGGCGAGCAATGCGGCGATCGCGAGGACGATCATCGCGGCGACGAAATAGAGAAACTTGCGGGCCAAGCGGGACCTTCCGTGCAGGCGGTGTCGCTCCCGTGCCGTATGCGGGGGAAGGTTGCAACGGGCGCCTTCTCGTTGGGGAAACCGGCGGCGGCCCGGAACTGGCTCGTTCCCCCGCGGAGGCGGGGGCCCAGGATCTCGGGCGGTATCGTCTGCAATCCTGGGCCTCCGCCTCCGCGGGAGAACAAGAAGGGCCGCGAGCTAGAAGGGTGTTGCGCCGCCTGCGCGCCCGGTGCTAGCCGCAGGGCATGTCCGTAGATACTGCAACCGTGAAGCGGATCGCGAGCCTTGCGCGCATCGCGATCACCGACGAGGACGCCGCCCGCATGGCGCCGGAACTCGGAAACATCCTTGGCTGGATCGAGATGCTCGAAGAGGTCGACACGACCGGTATCGAGCCGATGACCGCCGTCATCCCCAACACGCTGCGGCTGCGCGACGACGTCGTCAACGCCGACCCGCTGACCGGCGGCGGCATCCGCGAGCAGGTCTTGGCCAATGCCCCGGTGGCAGAGCATGGCTTCTTCGCCGTGCCGAAGGTGATCGAATAATGACCGACCTCACAGATCTCGGGATCGCAGGGATCCGCGACGGCGTTCGCGATGGTTCCTTCAAGGCGCGCGAAGTCGCCGACGCGTTCATCGTAAAGGTGAGCCAGGCCAAGGCGTTGAACGCGTTTCTTGTCGAGACGCCAGACCACGCGATCGCCGCCGCCACCGCTGCCGATACCGCGCGCGAGGCGGGCGAGACGCTGAAGCCGCTCGCCGGGGTGCCGATCGGCATGAAGGACCTGTTCTGCACCAAGGGCGTCACGACGACCGCGGCGAGCCACATCCTCGAAGGCTTCACGCCGACCTACGAATCGACCGTCTCGCAGAATTTGTGGGATGCGGGCGCGGGGATGCTCGGCAAGCTGAACATGGACCAGTTCGCGATGGGCTCGTCGAACGAGACCTCCGCATTCGGCAACGTGATCTCGCCGTGGAAGCGCAACGACGGCGGTAACGCCTCGCTGGCGCCGGGCGGCTCGTCGGGCGGTTCGTCGTCGGCGGTCGCCGCACGGCTCTGCCCCGGCGCGACCGGCACCGACACCGGCGGCTCGATCCGCCAGCCCGCCGCCTTCACCGGCATCAGCGGCATCAAGCCGACCTATGGCCGTTGCTCGCGCTGGGGGACGATCGCATTCGCGTCGTCGCTCGACCAGGCCGGGCCGATGGCGCGCGACGTCAAGGACTGCGCGATCCTGCTCGAGGCGATGGCCGGGTTCGACGCCAAGGACGGCACCTCGTTGCAGCTCGACGTTCCCAAATGGGAAGCGGGTTTGTCCGGCAATCTAAACGGCCTGCGCGTCGGAATTCCCAAGGAATATCGCGTCGACGGAATGCCCGAGGAGATCGAGGCGCTCTGGCAGCAGGGTATCGACTGGCTGAAGGATGCCGGCGCGACGATCGTCGAGGTCTCGCTCCCGCACACCAAATACGCGCTGCCCGCCTATTACATCATCGCCCCCGCCGAAGCCTCGTCGAACCTCGCACGCTATGACGGCGTCCGCTACGGCATCCGCGACCTGCCGACCGGCGCCGGCCTGCAGGACATGTACGCCGCGACGCGTGCGGATGGCTTCGGCCCCGAGGTGAAGCGCCGCATCATGATCGGCACATACGTGCTGTCGGCCGGATTCTACGACGCGTATTACACGCAGGCGCAGAAGGTCCGAACGCTGATCGCGCGCGATTTCGAGCGGGCGTGGGAAACATGCGACGTCCTGCTGACGCCGACCGCACCTTCGGCCGCGTTCGCGCTCGGCGAGAAGTCGGCCGATCCGATCGCGATGTACCTGAACGACGTCTTCACCGTGCCGTCGTCGCTGGCTGGCTTGCCGGCGATGTCGGTGCCGGGTGGTCTCGACAAGCAGGGTCTGCCGCTCGGACTGCATATCATCGGCAAGCCGCTCGACGAGCAAGGCGTGCTGAACGCAGGGCTTGCGATCGAACAGCGGGCAGGATTCACCGCGCGACCAGAGGCTTGGTGGTAACATGAGCGATTACAGAATCCAGGGCGAAACCGGCGAGTGGGAGGTCGTGGTCGGCCTCGAAGTGCACGCGCAGGTGACGTCGAACGCCAAGCTCTTCTCGGGCGCGGCGACCGCGTTCGGCGCTGAGCCCAACACGCAGGTGAGCCTCGTCGATGCGGCGATGCCGGGCATGCTGCCGGTGCCGAACCGCGAGTGCATCCGCCAGGCGGTCCGCACCGGTATGGCGATCGAGGCGCAGATCAACAAATGGTCGCGGTTCGATCGTAAGAATTATTTCTACGCCGATCTGCCGCAGGGTTACCAGATCAGCCAGCTCTATCATCCGATCGTCGGTGAGGGCGCGATCGACATCAGCCTCGACGAGAAGAACCCCGATGCCGCGGGCAAGCGGATCGGCGTCGAGCGCATCCATGTCGAGCAGGATGCGGGCAAGCTGATGCACGACCAGCATCCGACCCAGTCGTACGTCGATCTCAACCGGTCGGGCGTCGCGCTGATGGAGATCGTGTCGAAGCCCGATCTGGCATCGCCAGCGGAAACAGGGGCTTACCTGCGGAAGTTGCGATCGATCCTGCGCTATGTCGGCTCGTGCGACGGCAATATGGAAGAGGGCTCGATGCGCGCCGACGTCAACGTCAGTGTGCGCAAGCCCGGCGACGAGCTGGGCACGCGGACCGAGACGAAGAACGTCAATTCGGTGCGCTTCGTGATGGCGGTGGTCGAACAGGAGGCCAAGCGTCAGGTCGAGGTGCTCGAAGCCGGCGGCAAGATCCAGCAGGAAACGCGGCTCTACGATCCCGATCGCAACGAGACGCGCTCGATGCGATCGAAGGAAGACGCGCATGATTACCGCTACTTCCCCGATCCCGATCTGTTGCCGCTGGTGCTCGACGACGCGTTCCTGGCCGAGTGCCGGGCGTCGCTGCCCGAGCTGCCGGATGCGAAGCGGGCTCGGTACGAGGCGCTCGGGATCACCGCGTATCAGGCGACGGTGCTGACCGCCGAAGTCGAGGCGGCGCGGTGGTTCGATTCGTTGCTCGATGCAGGTGCGAAGCCGGCGGCGGCGGCCAACTGGACGACGTCGGAGCTGTTCGGCGCGCTGAACCGGACCGGCAAGGACATCGGGAACTCGCCGGTGTCGCCTGCCCAGGCGGCGGAGTTGCTGGGGCTGATCGCGGACGGCACGCTGTCGGGGAGCCTCGCGAAGCAGGTGTTCGAGGTGATGCTCGAGACCGGCGACGGCGCGGCGAAGGTGGTTGAGGATCGCGGGTTGAAGCAGACCAGCGATACCGGGGCGATCGAGGCTGTGATCGCCGAGGTTATGGCGGCGAATGCGGACAAGGTTGCGGATTATCGCGGTGGCAAGGACAAGCTGTTCGGGTTCTTCGTTGGCCAGACGATGAAGGCTATGGGGGGAAGGCCAACCCTGCCGTTGTTAACGAGGTGTTGAAGACGGCGCTTGGGGAGTCGGTGGCTTCGTAAGCTGACGACTTCCTTGCTCTCTCCCGCACCCGCCGGTCTCCCAGCTTTGTCCGTTCTCCCGCGAAGGCGGGAGTCCAGGGTAACGAGGCGCAGCGCTGCTAGATTCCTGGGCCCCCGCGTTCGCGAGGGAACGGGAGAAGGGGCATCTCTCCCAATCGCCACCACCCCGGCGAAGGCCGGGGCCCAATTGGGGGACGTTGCTAACGGAGGGCAGCGCTTCGTTACTGCCGACGTTCCAATTGGGCCCCGGCCTTCGCCGGGGTGGTAGTTGGGTGAGGTGGGTCGGGTTGAAAGCGCGGGCGATGGCAGCGCGGAGGTCGTGTTACGCGTCCACCTTCTGCGGATGATGCGGCACGAGGATCAGCGTATTCTCCTCCACCCGCCACGACGCCAGCCGCGACAGGAAGTTCATCCCCAGCACGTTCGTCTCGCCGAACGCCGGCGACACCACCACCTGCAAGTCCCGCGCGACGATCGCGCCGAGACGCAAGTTCGCGATCGTCCCCGTCTTCGCCGCTATCGAGCCATTGGCGGTCTGCAACACGATCGGCACCACCCCGACCCGCGCCTCGATCCCCGCCGCCTCTGCCGTCTTCTCCGAAATCGCGGTGATCGTCGCGCCGCTGTCGATCAGCAACCGCTGGCTCACCCCGTCGATCGTCGCGCGCGCCCAGAAATGGCCGTCCGGCGACATCCGGATACGAACCTCGCCGCCGACCACCTGCTGGTCCTCGATCTTCAGGAACCGGGCGATCTTGCCGACATACGGGTCGAACTGGCGCCGCTGGTCGACCGCGACGAACAGCAAGCCGACCAGCACGAGCGTGATGCCGATATTGACCAGCGTCCGCACGATCGGAATGCGCTGTGCGACGACAAACACGACGACGATGATGCCGAGGGCAACATAGAGCGCGGACGACGGGCTGGGGTTGGGCAGCGTGAAGATCGACGGGTCCTGAAGCAGAGGTGAATGCAGCATCTTAGCGTAGTTGCAGCAACCTGTATCGAGGCTGACCGGCGCGTGGGCGAACGGCGCTCGTGAAAGGGACCGATCCGAAACCGGCCGGATTGCCGTTCCTCGGGATTGCGCACGCCCTTCAGACTCGCTTCACTGAGCCCCGGGGGCGGCAGATGGCGATCAGATGGACAATCACGGTCGCGATCCAGATGCTCGCCTTCGCTCAGCCGCCGGCCGCCCAAAGCCAGTCCAGCGATGCGCAGCGTCTCGCCGCCATGACGCCGTCGCAGTTCCTGGCGCGCACGACACTGCACGACGACGATCTGGACACCTTTGCGACGATCACGACCGTGAACGGATTCGTCGCGCGAAGGCCACTGCTGGGAATAGTGTCCGATGACGTCTTTCTCCGCGCGTTCATCGACAAGCGCTCGGGCCGGACCGCGTATCAGGTCTACGCCACGGTGCGGTATCGCGATTATGGCTGGGCGGACTGGCAAGCGGCGAATTACGCAACGCCGACCGGGCCACGATCGATCGCCACGCAGAGGATTGCGCGTGTCCGGGCATCGTGCGCGAGGGGCCTTGCCTGTGCCCGGTCGGAAACTGTCGGATTTACGATTGGGGAGGCGCTGCTCAAGATCAATGCAGCGCTCTATGCGACCGATCAGAGTACGGCGTGGCGCTTCAAAATCATGGCGCGCAGTGGTGCCGAGCGTCCCTTGCTGCTCACCGCAGCGGAAATATCGGGTCTGCTGATGGCGGTCGACGCTTATCGCACCGACCGCCATCTGCCGAAGTTCTGACGCTTACTGCGCGTCGCCGTCCTGGTTCTTGGTCACGCCACCGGTGCCGCCGACGCCGTCCGGCAGGCCGCTATCGGTGAACGTCTCGGGCTCGTCGCCACCTTCGCCGCGCTCGACCGCGTCGGAGCGCGATTCGACCGCCTGCTCGATGTCGCTCCGCGTGTCCTCGTCACGGTCTTCGGGCAGCGTCTCGGGGTTCGTACCGGAATGCGGATCGGCCATGCTCAAAACTCCGGCTGCACTGGCGCGGGATCGGTCGAGGGCGCGCCCGGATCGGGATAATCGACGTCCGGCGCGGGTGGGTTGAACTCGGGTGGCGGCGTGGTCGGCTGCGCCGGCTGGCTCGGGGTGGGGAATTCTGCGGGGGTTGGGTAGCCATGATGCTCTCTCCTTCAGCCGCATCAACGCGTGCAGTCGCCCCGGGTTTCCTGCCCGAGTTTCCTGCCCGAGTTTCCTGGTAGTTGCCTTGCGTGCTTGCCCCGACGTGCAACGTTGGTATAGACGCGCCCGCTACGGCGATGTCCTGTGCGGGCGTGGCGGAACTGGTAGACGCAGCAGGTTTAGGTCCTGCCATCGCAAGATGTGGGGGTTCGAGTCCCTTCGCCCGCACCACTCCGCCGCTCGGGCGGGGCGACAGCCAACACGAATTTATCCCGAATGCTCTTTTAGACAAAGGCCGGACATGCAGACTGTCGAGACGTTGAACGAGGGCCTCAAGCGCGCCTACACGCTCACCATCACCGCGAAGGATATCGATGCCAAGGTCGATGTCGAGCTGAAGCGCCTCGCGCCGCAGATGAAGATGCCGGGCTTCCGTCCGGGCAAGGTGCCAGCGAACCTCATCCGCAAGATGCATGGCCCCGCGCTGACTCAGGACGCGGTCAACGCCGCGATCCAGGAGGGCGTCCAGACGCTCGTCGCCGAGAAGCAGCTTCGCCCGGCGATGCAGCCTTCGGTCGAGCTCGAGGACGGCTATGACATCGGCAAGGACGCCGTGGTCAAGGTCGAGATGGAGGTCCTCCCGCACGTTCCCGCGCCCGCGATCGACGGCATCAAGCTCGAGCGCCTGACCGTGCCCGTCGCCGACGAGGCGGTCACCGAGCAGCTCCAGAAGTTCGCCGACCAGCAGAAGAAGTGGGACGACGCGGCTGACGATTACGTTGCCAAGATGGGCGATCTCGTCACCGTCGATTTCGTTGGCAAGACCGCCGACGGCGTCGCGTTCGAGGGCGGCACCGGCACCGACATGGGCGTCGAGCTCGGCGCGGGTCGTCTGATCCCGGGCTTCGAGGATCAGCTCGTCGGCGTGAAGACCGGCGACGACAAGGTCCTCAACGTGACCTTCCCCGAGGAGTATCAGGAGAAGTCGCTCGCAGGCCAGCCGGCGACGTTCGACATCACCGTCAAGTCGGTGAAGACCGCGGGCGAGAGCAAGATCGACGAGGATCTGGCCAAGTCGCTCGGTCTCGAGAGCCTTGAGCAGCTCACGGGGCTGTTGAAGGGTCAGATCGAGCAGGAGCATAATGGTCTCACGCGCACGCACATGAAGCGCAAGCTGCTCGATCAGCTCGCCGAGGGTCATGACTTCGAAGTGCCGCCGTCGATGGTCGAGGCCGAGTTCAACCAGATCTGGTCGCAGCTCCAGCACGAAGCCACGCACGAGGCCGATCCCGAGGCTGCAATGGCCGAGATGGAAGGCGAGCGCGACGATTACCGCAAGATCGCCGAGCGTCGCGTGCGTCTGGGCCTGCTCCTGTCCGAAATCGGTCAGGCGAACGGCGTCGAGGTTTCGAACCAGGAAATGCAGCGTCTGCTCGCACAGGCCGCGCAGCAGTATCCGGCCGAGCAGCGCCAGCAGTTTATGCAGTATATCCAGCAGGAGCCGATGGCGGCCGCCCAGCTGCGTGCGCCGCTGTACGAGGACAAGGTCGTCGACTTCCTGTTCGAGAAGGCCGAGATCACCGACCGCGAAGCGACGCGCGAGGAGCTTGAGGCCGCGATCGAGAGCGAGGACGGTTTCGCGAGCGGCACGCACACGCATGATCACGACAATCACAAGCCGAAGAAGAAGGCTGTTGCCAAGAAGGCCAAGCCAGCTTCGGACGACGCCGTGACGGAAGAGGCGCCTGCCTCGGACGCTGCGGACGAGGCCAAGCCTGCGAAGAAGGCAGCTGCAAAGAAGAAGGCGGCTCCCGTCGAAGCAGAGACGGCCGTGACGGAATCGTCGCCGGTTGCTGCTGAGAACGCAGAGGGCACCGAAGCTGCCGACGCACCGGCGAAGAAGCCGGCCGCCAAGAAGCCCGCTGCCAAGAAGGCGGCGACCAAGACCGAGGCGTAACACGTCTTCGAGCGCCTCATGACTGAGGCGCTCGACCCTTTATCGGGTCACTTCCCCGGCGGAGTCCGGGGCCCAGTTGGAAAGGTAGCTGTAACGGCGCGCAAAGCTCCGTTATGGATCTTCCCCAACTGGGCCCCGGCCTCCGCCGGGGAAGTGCGTTTTGGGATGATGCGTTGACTGACGTTTCGACCGCTGCTCGATCTCCGATGTCGTCTTTCAACTCCGTAGGGCAGGGCATGACCGAACCTCGAATCGCCGTCCTCCTCCCGTGCTACAACGAGGAAGCCGCGATCGCGCAGACGATCGCCGGGTTCCGCGACGCGCTGCCGGGTGCCACCATCTACGTCTACGACAACAACAGCGCCGACCGCACGATCGAGGTCGCGCGTGCCGCCGGCGCCGTCGTCCGAACCGAGCGCATCCAGGGCAAGGGCGCCGTCGTCCGCCGCATGTTCGCCGACATCGACGCCGACATCTACGTGATGGCCGATGGCGACGCGACCTACGACGCGGCTTCCGCCCCGAATCTGGTCGCTCGCGTCCTCGACGAGCAGCTCGACATGGTCGTCGGCTCGCGCATCAGCCAGGTCCAGGAAAGCTACCGCCGCGGGCATCGGTTCGGCAACGCGCTGCTCACCGGTATGCTTGCCCGCCTGTTTGGCCGCAGCTTCACCGACATCCTCTCAGGCTACCGCGTCTTCTCTCGCCGGTTCGTGAAGAGCTTCCCGTCGCTGTCCGCCGGGTTCGAGATCGAGACCGAGATCAGCGTCCACGCGCTCGAACTCAAGATGCCGATCGGCGAGGTCGAGACGCCCTATTACGCGCGCCCCGAAGGCTCCGAATCGAAGCTCAGCACCTACGGCGACGGCTGGCGCATCCTCCGCACGATCATGACGCTCTACCGGATCGAGCGCCCGCTCTGGTTCTTCGGCGCGATCGGCAGCGTGTTCGGCCTGCTCGCGTTGATCCTCGGCATCCCGCTGGTGCTGACGTATATCGAGATCCACCAGGTCCCGCGCTTCCCGACCGCGATCCTGATCACCGGGCTCGGCATATTCGCTGCGCTCAACGTCTTCACCGGCCTGATCCTGGACACGGTCGTAAGAGGCCGCCGCGAAGTCCGTCGCCTCGCTTACCTCGCGTACCCCGCCCCAGGCATCTGACTCCCTCGCCCCTTCGGGGAGAGGGAAGGAGGAGCCGCTTTGGCGACGGGAGGGTGAGGGGCGGTTGGCGGATCCCAACTTCCCCTCACCCTCCCACCCGCAAGCGCGGGCGGGCCCCTCCCTCTCCCCGGAGGGGCGAGGGGAAGCAGTCCCCGCGCCGAGCGGCAGGCAGGGCTTGAACTCCCCTCTCGGACCGCCGATGTTAGCGGTTCACTGGGGCATAAGAGAGATTTCCATGCACAATCCGTTCGAGACCGGCGATTTCGCGAGCCCGTTGGCCAGCGCCGGGCTCGGCCTGCAGCAGACGCAAGCAGGCCTGGTTCCCATCGTCATCGAGCAGTCGAACCGCGGCGAGCGCTCGTTCGACATCTTCTCGCGCCTGCTTCGCGAGCGTATCATCTTCGTGACCGGTGGCGTCGAGGACGGCATGGCCTCGCTGATCACCGCACAGTTGCTCTTCCTCGAGTCCGAGAACCCGAAGAAGGACATCTTCATGTACATCAACTCGCCGGGCGGCGTCGTCACGGCAGGCATGGCGATCCACGATACGATGCGGTACATCCGTCCGCGCGTCGGCACCGTCTGCATCGGCCAGGCCGCGTCGATGGGCAGCTTCCTGCTCGCGAGCGGCGAGCCCGGCATGCGCGTAGCGATGACCAACGCGCGCATCATGATCCATCAGCCATCGGGTGGTGCACAGGGCATGGCCAGCGACATCGAGATCCAGGCACGCGAGATCCTGCGCATCCGCAAGCGGATGAACGAGCTGTATTCGCAGTATACCGGCCAGCCGATCGAAGAGATCGAGCGCCGGATGGACCGCGATACCTTCCTCGAAGCGAACGAGGCGAAGGATTTCGGTCTGATCGACGAGGTGTTCGACAAGCGTCCGGCGGTATCCGAGGATGCGCCGAAACCCGCCTGATCGCCGTCCGACCGACACGGGCATGGGGTGAATCGTAAACCCCGCCGGTTTATTTGATTGTAGGAACTCCGGGGTGCGTTACGGTAGCGGCCCCGGAAACGGCACGTGCACCGACATGCGCGAGAGGTGATTGAATGACGAAGCTGAGCGGTGGCGACTCGAAGAGCACCCTCTATTGCTCGTTCTGCGGGAAGTCGCAGCACGAGGTCCGCAAGTTGATCGCCGGGCCGACGGTCTTCATCTGCGACGAGTGCGTCGAGCTATGCAACGACATCATCCGTGAGGAGACGAAGTCGGCGTTGGTGTCCAAGAAGGACGGCGGCGTGCCGACTCCGCAGGAGATCTGCGACGTCCTCGACGATTACGTGATCGGCCAGAAGCGCGCCAAGCGCGTGCTGTCGGTGGCGGTGCACAATCACTACAAGCGGCTCAACCACGGCGCCAAGGGTGCCGATGTGGAGCTGTCCAAGTCGAACATCCTGCTGGTCGGGCCGACCGGTTGCGGCAAGACGCTGCTCGCGCAGACGCTCGCGCGCATCCTCGACGTGCCGTTCACGATGGCCGATGCGACGACGTTGACCGAAGCGGGTTACGTCGGCGAGGATGTCGAGAACATCATCCTCAAGCTACTCCAGGCGTCGGACTACAACGTCGAGCGGGCACAACGCGGGATCGTCTATATCGACGAGATCGACAAGATTTCGCGCAAGGCCGAGAACCCCTCGATCACGCGCGACGTGTCGGGCGAAGGCGTGCAGCAGGCGTTGCTCAAGCTGATGGAAGGCACGACGGCGTCGGTTCCTCCACAGGGTGGGCGGAAACATCCGCAGCAGGAATTCCTGCAGGTGGATACGACCAACATCCTGTTCATCTGCGGCGGTGCGTTCTCGGGTCTCGAGAAGATCATCGGTGATCGCCTCCAGGGCAAGTCGATCGGTTTCGGCGCGTATGTCGCCGGGCCGGACGAGCGCAAGACGGGCGAGACGCTGAAGTCTGTCGAGCCTGAGGATCTGTTGAAGTTCGGGCTTATCCCTGAGTTCGTCGGCCGTCTGCCGGTGATCGCGACGCTCGAGGATCTCGATGTCGACGCGCTGGTGAAGATCCTCAAGGAGCCGAAGAACGCGCTGGTCAAGCAGTACCAGAAGCTGTTCGAGATGGAGGACGTCGCGCTCGGCTTCACCGACGACGCGCTGGTCTCGGTCGCCAAGAAGGGCATCGAACGCAAGACCGGCGCGCGCGGGCTTCGCTCGATCCTGGAGAGCATACTGCTCGACACGATGTTCGACCTGCCCGGCATGGACGGCGTCGACGAGGTGATGATCGACAAGGACGTGATCGAAGGCCGCAAGGAACCTATTCGGGTGTATGCCGAGAAGAAGAAAACTGGCGACGCTGCTTAAGCGCTGATTGGTTGGGAATACGGGAGAGGGCGTCGAGCGATCGGCGCCCTTTTTCGTTCTGGGGCAAACGCGCCTGAATACCTTCGTCCGTCATCCTGACGAAGTCAGGATCCAGAGCAACTAAGGCTAGCGCTAGTTACCCTGGATCCTGACTTCGTCAGGATGACGGGAGGGGCGTACCACCAAACCGTGTCGCCTTGTCTCACCCGTCGCCTCAAGGAAAGTAAGCACAGAACTACGAGGTCAACAGCCTAACCCGCTCGAAATCCTTAGGACGCCCGAACATGCTGAGGATCGCGGCTAATTCCGCCCGGTCAGGCACGTAAACGACGCGTCGGTCCAACGAGACAGATACGCGCGTTCGCGGCAGCACCTCCGTCCAACCCGCGCTCGTCGTAACATGAAACCCCGCCATGATCTCGACGACCAAAGGCGGTGTCTCCCACCGCCCGAACAGCGTCGATCGGAACAACGAACTCGCGCGATCCTTGGTGGGCACGACCCCGAGCCCGTCCATCGCCCTTCGAGCATCGCCTACGCTCATGAGCACATCGACGTCGCCTACCTCGATCGGTGCCACCCCGTGAAGCGCCACCGCCGCGCTGGAAATGACCCACCACGGGTCTCGAGCATCCCGCATCACATCGACGGTCATGACAAGCGTTTCGCGGAGATCGGCGGCCAGCATCGCCGCAACCTACCCGATCCTGACCGCCCCGCAATCGCCCCGACTCGGACCCTTATCGGCCCTCGCGCATTCGTTATCCAAGTGGAACGAGGGAGCATGCATGACGATCGAAGTGGCCGACCGACCGAACGAACACGTGGTGGAGACGATGCCGGACCGTCTGGCGCTGCCGATCTGGACGCTGATCGCGCCGGGCCTGGGACTGCTCGCCGTCCTCGTCGGCCTCGCCAAGATGGGTACGCTCGGCACCGCCGCCGCCGTGATCGTGCTGATCGGCAGCGTGCTCGCCGCGGTCCACCACGCCGAAGTGATCGCGCACAAGGTCGGCGAACCGTTCGGGACGCTCGTCCTCGCGATCGCGGTCACCGTGATCGAGGTGTCGCTGATCGTCTCGCTGATGCTATCGAACGCCGGCGATGCGACTACGCTCGCGCGCGATACGGTGTTCGCGGCGATCATGATCATCCTCAACTTCATCATCGGCATCTGCCTGCTCGCGGGGGCGGTGCGGCATCACGAGCAGCGGTTTACGCTGAAGGGTATGACCGCGGCGCTTGGCGTGCTTGCTGCGATGGCGGTGCTGTCGCTGATCCTGCCGAACTATACCTCGTCGACGCAGGGCCCGACCTACGCGTCGTCGCAGTTGATCTTCGTCGCGGTCGTGTCGCTGATCCTCTACGGCACGTTCGTGCTGGTGCAGACGGTGCGCCACCGCGATTATTTCCTGCCGTCGACCGACGACAAGGACGATCACGCTGCGCCGCCATCGGGTCGCGCTACGGGCATCGCCTTCGCCGCGCTGCTCGTGGCGCTGGTGTCGGTGGTGCTGCTCGCGAAGACGCTGTCGCCGACGATCGAGGCCGCGGTGCTCGGTGCCGGCCTGCCGCTGACCGTGGTCGGCGTCGTGATCGCCGCGCTGGTGCTCGCGCCCGAGAGCCTGGCTGCCTACAAGTCGGCGCGGCGCAACCGGCTGCAGACCAGCCTCAACCTCGCGCTCGGCTCCGCGCTGGCGACGATCGGGCTGACGATCCCCAGCGTAGCGATCGTGTCGCTGGTGCTCGACCTCCCGATAGCGCTCGGCATCGACGCGAAGAGCATGACGTTGCTGGCGCTGTCGTTGTTCGTGGCGACGCTGTCGCTCGGCACCGGGCGGACCACGGTGTTGCAGGGTGTCGTCCACCTCGTGATCTTCGCCGCCTACCTCTTCACGACGGTCGTGCCATGACCATCATGCGCATCGATTCGATCGACCATTTCGTCCTGACGGTGCTCGACATCGATACCACGGTCGCGTTCTACCGGCGGGTTCTCGGTATGGAGGCGGAGGAGATGGCGTCGGGGCGATGGGCGTTGCGGATCGGCCGGCAGAAGATCAATCTCCAGCAACTGCACCTGAGCGTCGATCCGAACACCCGCCACCCGACGCGCGGTGCCGGCGATTTCTGCCTGTTGACCGACGTTCCGATCGACGCTGTAGTCGCCCATCTGCAGCGGGAGAAGATACCGATCGTCGCGGGTCCGGTGCAGCGGACCGGGGCCGCCGGGCCGATCCTGTCGGTGTATGTCTACGATCCCGACGAGAATCTGGTCGAGGTCAGCAACCAGATCGCGTGAGCCGTCGGCTCGGCGTCTATCTGTTCACGACGGTGGTGCCGTAAGCTCAGGGACCTTGTGTCGATAGGTAGGCGATAACGTCGGCGCGGTCCTTCGGATCGGGAAGGCCGGCGAACGCCATCGTCGTGCCGGGCACCATCTTGCGCGGGTTGGTGAGCCAGGCGTCCATGCGCTTGGCATCCCAGTTGCCGCCAAGCGACTTCAACCCGGCAGTGTAGGAGAATCGAGGGCGTCGCTCGCCGATCGGGCCGCCCATAACACCGTAGAGGTTCGGCCCATCGGTATCGCCCGCATATTGCCCGATCGTGTGGCAGGCGGTGCAGCGGCGGAAGACGCGTTCGCCGCTGGCGATCTGGCTGGTCGTGCCGGCGTCGGGGCTCGAACCGCAACCGGCTAGCGCCAGTGCCAGTAGGGGCCACCGCGGCAGGGTCATCGCTTTTGGCGTGCGGCCAAGGCGAGACCGGCGGCGATCTGTACGACGGCGTAGAGGCGACGGCGGCCGGGACGGTCGACGAACGGCTTCACCAGTTTCTCGGTGCCGAGCGCATCGTCCTTCCAGAGATCGACATGGCGGCGTGGCTGGAGGAGGCCGATCAAGCCGTCGCCAACCATGAAGATCGCCGCCATCTCCGCCGCGCGCGATCCCCAAGGTCCGTTCTCCCGCGAAGGCGGGAGTCCAGGGTCACGGGCGGTAAGGCTTGCGACTCCTGGGCCCCCGCCTTCGCGGGGGAACAAGGATGCGTCGCTCATTGTGGTTTAGCCTTCGCAGCTTGCGCAGCCTTCCAGCCGGCAACGTCTTCCAGTGCGATACTCCGGCGGAGGACCAGCGCGTCCGGATCGATCACGACATGCGCGCCGGCCGGGACCGACAGGTTCGCCTTTCCGTCCGTCATCGGCAAAGTCCGTATCTTCCCATCGATCCGCACCTGAACCGGAAGCGGGAAGGGGCCATTACCCGGCACTTTCCACGCTAGCGACAGTGTACTTTCCGTCCGCATCTCGACCAGTTCGGGCAGCGCCGCTTGCCGCAAATACACGTCAAAGAACCAATTATAGTCCTTCCCCGTCACCTTCCGGACGAGCGCCTCATATTCCTTCGTCGACCCGAACCGCGGCGCGAAATTCCCCGGCCTGGGATCCGAGCGCCCGTACACCGCCAGCCGGGTCACATCGAAGAACGCCTTGTCGCCGATCAGCCCGCGCAGCGTGTGGAGCATCCACGATCCCTTGTAGTAGATGTCCTGCCCCGCTCCGCCCTTGTCGAGTTCGTACACCTCCTCCTCGGTGGTGACGCGCTGCTGCGTGATCGGCTTGCGGTTCATGATCGAGGTCCGCTCGCCCTGCATCATCGCCGCATAACGAGCGCGGCCCTCGCGCCACTGGCCGTAGAGCGGCTGCATGTACGTGCCGTACCCCTCGTGCAGCCAGTAATCGTCCCAGTTGGCGGCGGTCAGCTGGTTGCCGAACCACTCATGCGCGAACTCATGCTGGAACAGCCAGTCGAACCCCTCCGGCGCCTTGGCGTAGTCGTTGCCGTACGCGTTGATCGTCTGGTGCTCCATGCCCTTGTGCGGCGTCTCGACCACGCCGAGCTTCTCGTCGCCGAACGGGTAGGGCCCGATCATGCTCTCGAAGAAATCAAGCGTTGGCGCGAACTCGGCGAACAGCTGTTCCGCCTGCGGTTTCTCGCCCGGGAGGTACCAGTAATACATCGGGATGCTGTTGCCGAACCGGCTCTTGTAGGTGCCGCTGATCTCCTCGTACGGGCCGACGTTCAGCGCGATACCGTAGGTGTTGGGATGCTTGGCGCGCCAGTTCCAGGTCGTCCGGCCGTCCGCCAGCGTATCGACGCCGAGCAGCACGCCGTTCGACGGTGCCTTCAGCCCCTTGGGCACGGTGATGTGCAGCGTCACCAGCGCGGGCTCGCCGGTCGGGAAATCAAGGCACGGCCAGAACAGGTCGCAGCCATAGCCCTCCGCGGTCGTCGCGAACCACGTCCGGCCGTCCGGCGTCTTCGACCAGACCATACCGTCATCCCACGGCGCCTTCACCGCGACGTGCGGCGTGCCGCCATAAGTGATCTTCGCGGTGACTTTCCCGCCGGCGGGGACGGATTTGGGGAGCGTGATCGTCAGCCGACCCTCAGGATTGCTCCATGCCGAGGGGGCGAGCTGCACGCCGTCGATCGCGATCGCGCTGACAGGCAGATTGCGGTCGAGGTCGATCGGCAGGCGGGTGAGGGGGCTTTCGCGGTGAAGACCAACGTTGCCACGCCGTTCAAGCTCTCGGTCTCGGGCAGCACCTCGAACGCGAGGTCCGCGCTGTCGAATTGCAGCGCGGTCTGCTCGGGTGTCAGTACGCCGCCGGACCGCTGGGTTTGCGCGGTGATCGCGGGCTCGCCCTTCTTCGGCAGTGGAGTGGCGGCGAGAAGCGCGGTGGCGCTGGCGGCGAACAGGAGACGGGAAATCATGGCCGGCGTTCTCGCGCGGCAGTTAGGGCGACACAAGCCCCCTACGTCATGCCGGGCTCGTTCCGGCATCCACCGTTCCGCACACCCGAGAGACGTGAGGTTGCGGCACCGTGGACCCCGGAACGAGCCCGGGGTGACGGAGCGGGTGAGGCCGATCCGAGCCCCACAAATACCGATCCAACCCCCAACCAATTGATGGACGCTTCATCCTCACCATATAAGCTACAGACTATGCCCCCATGCAGGCACCCACCGGAGCGTTCATGACCCAGTACCCCGTCCTTCCCCTTCGCGACATCGTCGTGTTCCCGCACATGATCGTGCCGCTGTTCGTCGGCCGCGATAAGTCCGTTGCCGCGCTCGAAGCGGCGATGGCGGCGGACAAGGAGATCTATCTCGTCGCGCAGGTCGACCCCGCAGAGGACGATCCCGCGCGCGACGACCTGTATTCGATGGGCGTCACCGCGACCGTGTTGCAGCTGTTGAAGCTCCCCGACGGCACCGTTCGCGTGCTTGTCGAAGGCAAGCAGCGCGCGACGCTGGAGACGCTGGACGAGAGCGGCGATTTCCTGACCGCGACGGTCGAGACGGTCGCCGATGCCGAGGTCGAGGGCGCCGAGGTCACCGCGCTGATGCGCTCGGTGGTCGATCAGTTCGAGAACTACGCCAAGCTCAACCGCAAGCTCGCCTCCGAGACCGCGGTGCAGATGTCGGAGATCGAGGACGCGTCGAAGCTGTCCGATGCGGTCGTCGCCAACATCGCGATCAAGGTTGCCGAGAAGCAGGCGATGCTGATCGAGACCAACCCGTCGAAGCGGCTAGAAATGGCGATGGTCGCGATGGAGGGCGAGCTGGGCGTCCTGCAGGTCGAGAAGAAGATCAAGAGCCGCGTCAAGCGCCAGATGGAGAAAACGCAGCGCGAATATTACCTCAACGAACAGCTGAAGGCGATCCAGCGCGAGCTCGGCAACGAGGGTGATGAAGGCGAAGGCGACGAGATCGCCGAGCTGACGCAGAAGATCGCAACGCTCAAGATGAGCAAGGAAGCACGTGGCAAGGCGACGTCTGAACTCAAAAAGCTCAAGACGATGGCACCGATGAGCGCCGAGGCGACCGTCGTGCGCAATTATCTCGATGTGCTGCTCGGGCTCCCCTGGGGCAAGAAGTCGAAGATCAAGAAGGACATCGCCGCCGCGCAGGTGACGCTGGACGAGGATCATTACGCGCTTGAGAAGGTCAAGGACCGGATCGTCGAGTATCTGGCCGTGCAGGCGCGTACCAACAAGCTCAAGGGGCCGATCCTGTGCCTCGTCGGCCCTCCCGGCGTCGGCAAGACCTCGCTTGGCAAGTCGATCGCCAAGGCGACCGGGCGCGAGTTCATCCGCCAATCGCTCGGCGGCGTGCGTGACGAAGCCGAGATCCGCGGCCATCGCCGGACGTATATAGGCTCGCTGCCGGGCAAGATCGTGACGAACCTGAAAAAGGCTGGCACCTCGAACCCGCTGTTCCTGCTCGACGAGATCGACAAGCTCGGCCAGGATTTCCGTGGCGATCCGGCGTCGGCGCTGCTCGAGGTGCTCGACCCGGAGCAGAACGGCAAGTTCCAGGATCATTACCTGGAGGTCGATATCGACCTGTCGGACGTGATGTTCGTGTGCACGGCAAACTCGCTCAACCTGCCCCAGGCGCTGCTCGACCGCATGGAGATCATCCGTCTGGAGGGCTATACCGAGGACGAGAAGGTCGAGATCGCCGAGCGTCATCTGGTCGAGAAGCAGATCGAGGCGCACGGCCTGAAGCCGGGCGAGTTCACGCTGACGCAGGAAGGGCTCCGGACGCTCATCCAGCAATACACGCGTGAGGCTGGCGTGCGTACGCTCGAGCGCGAGATCGCCAAGCTGTGCCGCAAGGCGCTGCGCCAGATCCTCGAGAACAAGACCACCAGCGTCACGATCACGCCCGAGAATATCGGCGAATATGCCGGTGTGCAGAAGTATCGCCATGGGCTCGGCGAGACCGAGAACCAGATCGGTGCGGTCACCGGGCTGGCCTGGACCGAGGTCGGTGGCGAGCTGCTGACGATCGAGAGCGTGACGGTCGCTGGCAAGGGCCAGGCCAAGCTCACCGGCAAGCTCGGCGACGTGATGAAGGAGTCGATCGAGACCGCGTTCAGCTTCGTCAAGGCGCGCGCACCGAGCTACGGGATCAAGCCGAGCCTGTTCGCGCGAAAGGATATCCATATCCATCTGCCCGAGGGTGCTGTGCCGAAGGACGGTCCGTCGGCGGGCATCGGCATGGTCACGTCGATCGTCTCGACGCTGACCGGCGTGCCGATCCGGCGCGAGGTGGCGATGACCGGCGAGGTGACGCTGCGTGGTCGCGTGCTGCCGATTGGTGGCCTCAAGGAGAAGCTGCTTGCCGCGCTTCGTGGCGGGATCGAGACGGTGCTGATCCCGGCGGAGAATGAGAAGGACCTCGCGGAGATCCCGGCGAACATCAAGGCGGGGCTGAAGATCATCCCCGTTTCGCATGTCGACGAGGTGCTTCGTCTGGCGCTGACCGAGCCGCTCGAAGCGATCGAGTGGACCGATGCGGATGAGTTGGCGGCACTGCCGCCGGCACCGATCGCACCGGTCGGGGTGGCCTTCACCACTGATCCATGTTTGGATCGTACGCGATGATGCGGCGGTTTCGTTTGACAGCAGACGGAGCCGCCGCATTATTGCGCGCTGAGCGCGGTCGCGAGTCCATCGTGGCTGATTCGAGTTTTTCCGGGGGATTATATGAACAAGCAGGAGCTGATCGCGACGGTTGCCGACACGTCCGGGCTGGTTAAGGCCGACGCGGTCAAGGCCGTCGAGGCGGTGTTCGACGCGATTGAGGCATCGTTGAAGAAGGGCGACGAGGTTCGCCTGGTCGGTTTCGGCACGTTCTCGATCTCGAAGCGCAAGGCGTCGACCGGCCGCAATCCCCGCACCGGCGAGCCGATGACGATCAAGGCGTCGACCCAGCCGAAGTTCAAGGCCGGCAAGGGCCTCAAGGACGCGGTCAACTAAGGACGCCTTCGATCCTCCCCCGCCAGGGGGGTGGCAGGCGGTAGCCTAACGGAGGGGGCGGTAAGCGACACCCTTCGTGGCGTGATCCGCCCCATCCGTCGCCTCCGGCGCCACCTCCCCCTGGCGGGGGAGGATCGCAGGGATTGCTCTCGAAAGGGCTGGACAGGCAGGCGTCCCCTGCCTAAAGGCCCGCTTCCGAACGAGTTTCGGGCGCGTAGCTCAGTGGTAGAGCACACCCTTCACACGGGTGGGGTCGCTGGTTCAATCCCAGCCGCGCCCACCAGATTTACGCCGGTTCCTTCGCACGAAGGGGCCGGCGTTGCTGTTTCTGGCGTGCGTCGGTGGCATCGTGATCGCGTCGCAGGCATAATTAAGCCTCTTCCGTCATCCTGACGAAAGTCAGGACCCAGAGCCATGCAGTGCGACGCCCGTTACCCTGGGTCCTGACTTTCGTCAGGATGACGGGGCGGGCGCGGAAAGTCGGCGCGAAACGACGCCCGTCCCCTCCGCACAACATGACGCTTTGTTCATTAGGCTGGTTCGTTCGATCGAACTAAACGCCGCCCGTGGTTCAGTCCCGACTCCTAGACATCGCGATCAGCGAATTCGGTACCAAAGGGCTTGAGGGGGCCAGCACGCGCGGGATCGCCGCTGCGGCTGGCACCGCGATGTCGTCGATCACCTATCACTACGGCGGCAAGGAGGGCTTGTACCTCGCCGCCGCCGACCGGATCGCCGAGCGCATGTCCGCGGTGATGGGCGACCCGTCCGAACTGTCGCAGGATCTCGCGGCGGACGACGCCAGCGAGGCCCGCGCCCAGATCCACCGCATCTTCGGCCGACTCGCCGACAAGATGGCCAGCAACGAAAGCGCCGACTGGACGCTGTTCGTACTGCGCGAGCAGATGAAGCCGGGCGAGGCGTTCGAGCGCATCTATGGCGGCGTGATGGGCCAGATGGTGCGCAGGCTCGCCGACCTTGTCTGCATCGCCACCGGCTGTGCCGAGATCCGTACCGGCAGGATCGCGACGATCACCTTGATGGGGCAGGTACTGACGTTGCGCGCAAGCCGCGCGACCTGCCTCAAACTGCTCGAGCGCGACACGCTCGAGCCCTCCGACATCGACGATATCAAGGCGCGGATCGACGCCAATATCGACGCCATTCTCGATTCGATGCGTGCTGAAGAACAGGGCCAGGCATGACCGACCAGACGAACCACTCCGAAAACGACCACGACGAGGATCGCAAGGACGATCCCAAGGGCGAGGATCAGCAGTCCGACACCGAACAGCAGGACGAGTCCGACGACGACAAGAAGCCGTCGGTGTTCAAGAAGCCGCTGTTCTGGATCATCCTCGTCATTGTCGTCGGCGGGCTGATCATCGGCGGCGTGCTCTACTGGCTCCACGCGCGGCAATTCGAATCGACCGACGATGCGTTCGTCGACACGCATATCGTCCGCCTCGCGCCACAGGTCGCCGGCACGCTGGTGCAGGTCGCGGACATCGACAACCGTCATGTCGAAGCCGGGCGCCTGCTCGCGGTGATCAAGGCGTCGGGTCGCGACGCGCAGGTCGCCGAGGCGCAGGCGAACGAATCGCAGGCGCGCGCGCAATATGCTCAGGCGCAGGCGCAGGTCACCGCCGCCGAGGCGCAACGCCAGCAGGCCGCCGCACAGGCGCGCGTGCCGATGGCCGCCGCGGTGAAGGCGCAGCAGGATCTCGCGCGCTACGAGGCGTTGCTCCGGCTCGACCCGAACGCGGTCGCAGGGCAACAGCTTGATCAGGCGCGCTCGACCGCGCGCCAGACCGCTGCCGATGCCGCCGCCGCGCGCGAGCAGATCGACACCGCCGCGGCGCAGATTGCGGTCGCGCGGAAACAGGTCGGTGCCGCCAGGTCGGTGATCGACGCCAAGCGTGCGCTGGTCGATCAGGCCAATGTCAGCATCAGCGATCTCCGCCTGACCGCGCCGGTCGCGGGGCAGGTGGTCAACCGCTCGGTCAATATCGGCTCGTATGTCGCGCCCGGCACGCAGCTGATGGCGATCGTCCCCGACCAGATGTGGGTGACGGCGAACTTCAAGGAAACGCAGCTCACGCTGATGAAGATCGGCCAGCCCGTCGACATCCATGTCGATGCGTATCCCGGCGTCGACTTCAAGGGCCATGTCGACTCGATCCAGCGCGGCGCAGGCCAGGCGTTCGCCCTGCTGCCCCCGCAAAATGCGACCGGCAACTATGTGAAGGTCGTCCAGCGCGTCCCCGTCCGTATCGTGTTCGACGCGAAGAACGGCCCCGATCCGAAGCGCTATCCGATCGGCCCGGGCATGTCGGTGGTGCCGACCGTCAAGGTGCGCTGAGGTGGCGAAAGCTCCTGCGAAGGCAGATGCGGGCGGCGGTCATACGTGGTCGCCGAGCCGGTCGGCGGCGGGCAAATACAGCCCGTGGCTGATCGTCGCGATCATCTCGATCCCCACCTTCATGGAGGTGCTCGACACCTCGATCGCCAACGTCGCGCTCGATCATATCTCGGGCGGGTTGTCGATTACGACTGACCAAGCGACGTGGGTGCTGACCAGCTACCTCGTCGCCAACGCGATCGTCATCCCGATCTCGGGCTGGCTGTCCGACGCGATCGGCCGGAAGCGGTATTTCCTCCTCTCGATCGCATTGTTCACGCTCGCGTCGCTGCTCTGCGGCCTCGCACCGAACATCGGTACGCTCGTCGTCGCACGCGTGTTGCAAGGCATCGGCGGCGGCGGATTGGCGCCGGTCGAACAGTCGATCCTCGCTGATACCTTTCCGCCGAAACAACGCGGGATGGCGTTCGCCGCCTTCGCGATCGTCGTCGTCGTCGGCCCCGTGCTCGGGCCGACGCTGGGCGGCTACATCGTCGAATATTCGAGCTGGCACTGGGTGTTCCTGATCAACGTTCCGGTCGGCATCGCCGCGTGGTTCCTGGTCGAGACGTTCGTGGACGAGCCGGACCAGGTGAAGAAGGACCGCGACGAACGCTTCAAGAACGGCCTGACGATCGACTATATCGGCGTTGCCTTGGTCGCGCTGGGGCTCGGCTTCCTCGAACTCACCTTCGATCGCGGCGAGCGCGAGGATTGGTTTTCAAGCGGCTTCATCGTGATGTCGGCGATCATCGCCGCGGTGTCGCTGGTCACGCTCGTCATCTGGGAACTGAACCACAAGGACCCGGTGATCGACCTCAAGCTGCTGAAGAACCGCAACTTCGCGCTGACGATCGGCGTGATGGGCGTCACCGGCATGATCCTGTTCGGCACGACGCAGCTCATTCCGCAGATGCTGCAGCAGGTGCTCGGCTACAGCTCGCTCGATGCCGGCCTTGCGTTGACCGCGGGCGGTCTTGCGACGCTTGTCATGGTGCCATTTGCAGGGCGACTAAGCGGGCTGGTCGACGTCCGCTTCCTCCTGTTCCCCGCGTTGCTGGTGCAGGCGTTCGCGCTGTGGAACATGAGCCACCTGACCGCCGACATCGCGTTCTCCGATGCGGCGTTCGCGCGGCTGTTCCAGGCGATGGCGCTGCCGTTCCTGTTCGTGCCGATCAACGCGATCGCCTATGTCGGGCTCAAGCAGACGCAGACCGCGCAGGCGTCGAGCCTGCTCAATGTCTCGCGCAACCTCGGCGGCACGATCGGCATCTGCTTCGCCCAGACGCAGCTCGCAGGCGGGTTGCAGCGGCATCAGTCGGAACTGACTCAGACGCTCAACCCGCTCGATCCGAACTACAACGACTGGATGCAGAAGGCGACGAGCGTGTTCGGCGGGCAGGGCGACGCTACGACGCCGTTGGCCGTTCTCTACAGCCAGATGCAGCGCCAGGCGACGATGCTCGCGTTCCTCGACGTGTTCCGCGCGATGATGGTGGTCGTGCTGGTCGTCGCGCCACTGGTTCTATTCATGCGCTCCGGCAAGACCGGCAGCGCGCCCTCGGGAGGGATGCATTGATGCGTGCGCGGTTCATGGTGGTTGCGGTTGCGGCCCTGCTCGCGGGGTGCACCGTCGGCCCGAATTACGTCGCTCCCGAGATGGCAGTGCCGCCGGCGTTCGTCGGTCCGCAAGCGAGCGTCGGCGCGACCGTCGACCCGGCGCGGTGGTGGTCGGCGTTCGGCGATCCGCAGCTCGACGGGCTCGTCGAGCGCGCGCTCAAGGGCAATCCCGACATCGCGATCGCCGCCTCGCGCGTGCGACAGGCGCGGTTGCAGGAGATCGTCGCACGGTCGCAAGGGTTGCCGAGCGTCAACGCGAGCGCCAGCCCGAGCCATATCGAGTTCAGCAAGAACGCCGGCCTCTCGTCGATCGCACGCGCGTTCAGCGGCGGTACGGGGGCGGGTGGTACCGGTTCGACCGGCGGTATCGCGCTGCCCGGTAGCGGGATCACGACGTACTCGGTCGGGTTCGACGCAAGCTGGGAGCTCGACCTGTTCGGCGGCGTCCGGCGCAGCACCGAGGGCGCGCGCGCGCACCGAAGCTGCAGTGTGGTCGAAACGCGATGCGGCGGTGACACTCGCCGCCGAAGTCGCGCAGGCGTATTTCGCGCTGCGGCTCGACCAGGCGCAGCTCGCGACGATCGAGGGCGAGATCGCCAACCAGCAGCGCGCGCTGACGATCGCGGGCAACATCGCCAAGGTCGGCCTCGTCCCGCCGATCGACGTCACCCGCCAGCGTGCTTCGATCACCTCGACTCAGGCGCGCGCCGAACCGGTCCGCGCCGATGTCGATGTCCGCATGCACGCGCTGGCGATCCTGCTCGGCGAGCCGCCCGCGACGTTGATGACCGAACTCGCGGCACCGTCGGTCGCTCCGCTCGGCGTACCGACGATCCCGGCGGGCCTGCCCTCCGAGCTGTTGCGGCGGCGTCCTGACATCCGCGCGGCCGAACGCGATCTAGCTGCCTCGACCGCGGATATCGGTGTCGCGGTGGCGGACATGTATCCGAAGTTCAGCCTCACCGGCATGAGCCAGCTAATCTCGACCGCGCTCGGCAATCTGTTCTCCGGCGACAGTCTCCAGCTGACCGCGAGTGGCGCGGCGCAGTTCCCGCTGCTCGACTGGGGCCGGCGCAAGTCGACCGTGAAGTCGCGCGAGGAGGACCGTGAGCAGGCGTATCTCCGCTATCGCTCGACCGTGTTGCAGGCGTTGCGCGACGTCGAGGACCCATTGGCGCAGATCGCCGCCGAGCGGCGTCGGAATGCGGCGCTGCAACGGGCGATCGTCGATGCACAGAGCAGCGCGAAGGCGGCGGAGTCGCAGTACCGGACCGGGTTCGTGGCGCAGAATACGCTGCTGGATGCGCAGACGGACGTGCTGGCCGCCCGGGAGCAGCTGGTGGCTAGCGACGCGCAGTTGCGGCAGCTGACGGTGGCGTTGTTCAAGGCGCTCGGTGGCGGGTGGGAGCAGGCGGAGTAGCGCCACCGTCTGGGTGCATGCTGCGATCCCCGGATTAAATTATCGTCACGTCGATTCCGACATATCGCTGCAACATATCGGGACGAAAGGGTGTGTGTCGCCGCTCCCTCTCCCCCTGTGGACGGCGACTTGACCGGGTCTCCCTGTCCCGGTCTTCTCCCTGAACTACGGGGCGACCATCACGGTCGCCCCGCCTTTTGCGTTCAGGGACGGAGCTCGAATAGCATTCGCGCCACGCGTCTGCCTTCCGCCACGCGTCTGGGCCCGTCACGCCCCCAATATCCGTCACCCCAGCGAAAGCTGGGGTATTTCTCGTGGTGGGTGACCCTCGCCAAACCGGAATATTCCAGCTTTCGCTGGAATGACGGCAAGGCAAAAGTATCGCCTGCCATCATCCGCCGACACACCCATCCGCCATACCCGTCACCCCAGCGAAAGCTGGGGTATCTCTCGTGGTGGGTGACCCTCGCCAAACCGGGATATTCCAGCTTTCGCTGGAATGACGGCGGGGAACATGATCGACGCTTCGTCGTCCGCCAAAACACGTCATCCCAGCGAACGCTGGGATATCCCTCGTGATGGGCGACGTGGGCCTCACGGAGATATCCCAGCCTTCGCTGGGATGACGGTCGTTTTAGGTAGCTAACGGCTTGGACGGCGACGCGTCCGTCGTCCCGGATCGCTCCGGGACGACGTTGCAGCCTTACGCAGCCAGCTTGCGCAGGACGTAGTGGAGGATGCCGCCGTTGAGGAAATATTCCAGCTCGTTGACGGTATCGATCCGGCACTTGGTCTGGAACGTCTCGCTGGTGCCGTCGGCGCGGGTCATCTTGACCATGACGTCCTGGCGCGGGCGGATGCTCGCGACGTCGAGGATCGTGAACATCTCCGAGCCGTCGAGACCGAGCGTCTTGCGATCGGTGCCTTCGGCGAACTGCAACGGCAGCACGCCCATGCCAACCAGGTTCGAGCGGTGGATGCGCTCGAAGCTCTCGGTGATCACGGCGCGGACGCCGAGCAGGTTGGTGCCCTTCGCCGCCCAGTCGCGCGACGAGCCGGTGCCGTATTCCTTGCCGGCGACGATCACGAGCGGCGTGCCGTCCTGCTTGAAACGCATCGCGGCGTCGTAGATCGCCATGACTTCGCCGTCGTACTTCGACATGCCGCCTTCGACGCCGGGGACCATCTCGTTCTTGATGCGGATGTTGGCGAAGGTGCCGCGCATCATCACGTCATGGTTGCCGCGGCGGGCGCCATAGCTGTTGAAGTCCGCCCCGCTGACCTGATGCTCCTGCAGGAAGCGGCCTGCGGGCGAGTCGGCCTTGATCGAACCGGCCGGCGAGATGTGATCGGTGGTAATCGAATCGCCGAGGATCGCGAGCGGCTTGGCGTCGATGATGTCCTGCACGGGGGCGGGGGTCATCGACAGGCCGTCGAAATAGGGCGGGTTGGCGACATAGGTCGACCCGGCGCGCCACTGGTACGTGTCCGAGCCGGTGACGTCGATCTCGCGCCACTTGGAGTCGCCCGCATAGACGTCGCCGTAGCGCGCCGCGAACATCGTCGCGTCGATATTGGCGTCCATAGTGCTGCGGACTTCCTCGTTGGTCGGCCAGATATCGCGCAGATACACGTCCTGTCCGTCCGAACCCTGACCCAGGGGCGTCTCGATCATGTCGGTCGTGACGGTGCCCTTGATCGCATAGGCGACCACGAGCGGGGGCGATGCGAGGAAGTTGGCGCGAACGTCGGGCGATACGCGGCCCTCGAAGTTGCGGTTGCCCGAAAGCACCGACGCGGCGACGAGGTCGTTCTCGTTGATCGCAGCCGAGATCGCAGGGGCCAGCGGACCCGAGTTGCCGATGCAGGTCGTGCAGCCATAACCGACGAGGTTGAAGCCGAGCGCGTTGAGGTCAGCGGTGAGGCCGGCCTTGTCGAGATAGTCGGTGACGACCTGCGAACCGGGGGCGAGCGAGGTCTTCACCCACGGCTTCGACTTGAGGCCGAGCGCGTTCGCCTTGCGCGCGACGAGCCCTGCAGCGACCAGCACCGACGGGTTCGAGGTGTTGGTGCAGCTGGTGATCGCGGCGATCACGACGTCGCCGTCGCCGATGTCATGCTCGCGGCCTTCGACCGCGACGCGGGCGGGCTGCTCCTTGTGGTACAGCTTGTGTAGGTCGCTGTTGAACACCTCGTCGACCTTGTTGAGGCTGACGCGGTCCTGCGGGCGTTTCGGACCGGCGAGCGATGCGACGACGGTGCCCATGTCGAGCTCGAGCGTATCGGTGAAGACGGGGTCCTCGGCGTTCTCGTCGCGCCAGAAGCCGTTGGCCTTGGCATAAGCTTCGACCAGCTCGACATTCTCATCGGACCGTGCCGTGAGGCGCATGTAATCGAGCGTCTTGTCGTCGATCGGGAAGAAGCCGCAGGTCGCACCGTATTCGGGCGCCATGTTGGCGATCGTCGCGCGATCGGCGAGCGTCATCGACGACAGGCCGGGGCCGAAGAACTCGACGAAGCGGCCGACCACACCCTTGGCGCGCAGCATCTGCGTGACGGTGAGCACGAGATCGGTGGCGGTGATGCCCTCGTTCAACTTGCCGAGCAGCTTGAAGCCGACGACCTCGGGGATCAGCATCGACACGGGCTGGCCGAGCATCGCGGCCTCGGCCTCGATCCCGCCGACGCCCCAGCCGAGCACGCCGAGACCGTTGATCATCGTCGTGTGGCTGTCGGTGCCGACCAGCGTGTCGGGATACGCGATCATCGTGCCGTCGCCATGGTCACCCGACGACGCCGACGACCAGACGGCCTGGCCGATATATTCGAGGTTCACCTGGTGGCAGATGCCGGTGCCGGGGGGGACGACCTGGAAATTGTCGAGCGCCTTGCTGCCCCACTTCAGGAACTCGTAACGCTCGATGTTGCGCTCGTACTCGAGGTCGACGTTGTCGTGGAACGCCTGCGGGGTGCCGAACTCGTCGACCATCACCGAGTGATCGATGACGAGGTGGACGGGGACCTGCGGGTTGATCTTCTCGGGGTTGCCGCCGAGCTTGGTCATCGCGTCGCGCATTGCGGCGAGGTCGACCACGCAGGGAACACCGGTGAAATCCTGCATCAGCACGCGGGCCGGGCGATACTGGATCTCGCGGTCGCTGCGACGCTCCTTCTGCCAGTCGACGATCGCCTGGATATCCTCGCGGGTGACGGTCACGCCGTCCTCGAAGCGGAGCAGGTTCTCGAGCAGCACCTTCATCGAGAAGGGCAGGCGGCTGATGTCGCCGAGCTGTTCCGACGCCTTGGCGAGGCTGTAATAGTCGTACGACTTGCCGCCGGTGGAGAGGCTGGTGCGGGTCTTGAGGGTGTCCTGGCCGATGGCAGTCATAGGGGTCCTTCCCGTGGGCGTCGGGCCGCCGGGCGCCGAGGGAAAGCAGCCATATAGGCCACGCGGGCGCGTCGGGGACCGAGCGAAAAATGCTGTTACCCGAGGGGCCTTAGCAAGGGGGAGCGGATCGGGGAAGGGCGCGGGTGGCCGGCGGGAGAGGATAACTGCAATTGCGGTAAGCATGACCGCGCGCCCGCCCCGCGACGACCCATCGGGCGAGCATCGTCGATCGACACGATCCGCCTTTCTTCGCCGATGGAACAGCGTAAGGCCCAGGTGATGACGCGCCATGACCCCGAACCGCAAACCGACAGGCCTGCCGCATCGCTGTGGATCGGGACCTATGCCGGTGGCGGCGGGGAGGGGGTGTATCCGTTGCATCGCGGTGCCGGGGAATGGACGATGCCCGCGCCGGCACATCCCGCGCAGAACTGTTCGTTTGGCGTCCATGCCGCGCGGTTCGATCTTCATTATCTGGTCGACGAGCATGGCGGGTCGGTCGGGGTGTTCCGCAGGCGCGAGGATGATGGCCTCGCGTCCTGGGATTGCCTCGCACAAATACCGACTGGCGGCGTCGCACCGTGCCACATCGCGCTTGATCGCAGCCAGTGCTGGTTCGCGGTCGCCAATTACGCCAGCGGCAGCCTGTCGGTGCAACGCCTCGACCCGCAGACCGGTCTCCCGGTCGGCGTGCCGATCGTGCGGCAAAACACCGGGTCGGGGCCGAATCCCGATCGGCAGCAGTCGCCCCACGCGCATTGGGTCGGGTTCAGCCCGGATAATCGCTGGCTCTACGCCACCGATCTCGGCACCGATCAGGTGCTGGCGTTCGCATTCGATGCCGAGGACGGTACGCTCGGTCAGCCGATTGTCGCACTGGATGCGCCACCCGGCTCAGGGCCACGCCACCTTCTGCTGCACCCCCACCGACCGGGGTTGGCCTATCTCGCGTGCGAGCTGACCAATCACCTGGTCGTCCTGGAGATCGAGGGGGCGGTGTTCCGCCCGCGCAGTACGGTATCGACCCTGCCGGCCGATGCGGCACAGGGGTCGATCGTCGCGCACATCGCGGCAAATGCCGCGGGCAACCGGCTCTACGTGTCGAACCGGGGCGACGACAGCATCGCCGTCTTCGCACTCGATGACGAGGGCGAACCGGTGCTGCTCCAGCATGTCGCCAGCGGCGGGGCCTCGCCGCGATTCTTCCTGTTGCTCGAAGACGAGCGCCAGATGATCGTCGCGCACGAACGCGATCACCGCGTGACGCTGCTCGATATCCAGTCGGACGGCACGTTGTCGCTGACCGCGACCGGCATCGTCGTTCCCGGTGCGGCGTTCGTGTTCGATAGGCGGTCTCGAACATCCGCCTGACTACGCGCCATTTCCCGCCAATCGCCTAGCTCACGCTCGCGATCAGCAGCGTCAATTCATCGCGGACCGGGTTCAGTTCGATCCGGCTCGGGCGGAGCGCCCGCCGCTTGCCGGGATACGCGGCACGCACGGCATCGCACAGATCCTTGACGGGAACGCGGATGCAGGCGCCCTCGTCGCAGACCAGCCGCGGCGTGCTCACGGTGTTGCCGCAAGTCGGTATCTCGCCGGCGATCGCCGGTGCGGTGCTCAGGAAAAGGCATGCGGCTGCGACCCGCAAAACGGGTGTCGTGATCGTCATAGGTCTGGCCCCCACAGGCGTTTGAACTTGGTAACCAGATCATTAGGCTTGAAAAGTTTCGGTATCGTTTCGATTTCGCCGCCGCCGGGACTAAAATCGCGAACGATCCAGGAATGGCACGTCGCTATCGATATTGTACGCATCGTCTATTGTTGTCGGCGAGCAATTCAGGATAATATCCGGGACTGAATTCGATCGGACAATAAAAACAACGATCAAATAAAATTGTGTATAGGACGTGGGGGCATTCCGGTTCGATGATATCGAATACGGTGATCGGCAAAGCCTTGAGAGGATAAAGATTACACGGGGGTGATAATCATGACGGCGAGATCGGCGGTAGCAGTACGAACATTGGGCATGTCGCGAACCGCGGCATCCGCACTTCGGACGCTCGCAATCACGTCGGAAGGGCTCGAAGCGCTGTTTGATCGCTTCACGGACCGATCATTTTCCGAAGCTTTCGAACAGCTTGTGCAGCAGATCTATCGACTTAGCGGGCGAGTGATCGTCACTGGCATGGGCAAGAGCGGAATCATCGCGCGCAAGGTCACTGCGACGCTCACCTCGACCGGTACGCCTGCGATGTTCCTCCACCCCGCCGAAGCGGGGCATGGCGATCTCGGCATGATCACCGACAAGGATCTGGTGTTGATGATCACGCTCTCGGGCGAGAGCGCCGAGCTCGCGCCGATCATCACCTATTGCAAGCGCTTCGGTATCCCGATGGCCGCGATCACCTCACGCGCGCGTAGCACGGCGGGACGCGCGGCGGACGTGCTGATCAACCTCCCGGCGGTGCGCGAGGCTTGCCCGATCGCGCTGACGCCGACCACCTCGTCGACGCTGCAACTCGTGCTCGGGGATGCGCTGGCGATGGCGCTCGTCGACCTGCGCGGTTTCTCGGCGGACGATTTCTACAAATTCCATCCCAATGGCCGGTTGGGCGCGCAACTGCTCAAGGTGCACGACCTGATGTCGACCGGCGGCGACGTTCCCAAGGTCCGGCCCGATGCCAGCCTGCTCGATGCGACCACCGAGATGACGCGGGCGCGGTTCGGAGGCACCGCAGTCGTCGATGCCGAGGATCGGCTGGTCGGCGCGTTCACCGATGGCGATCTGCGCCGAACGATCACCGGCGGCGGCAGCATGGCCGCGCGCGTCGATGCGTGGATGACGAGCAACCCGATCAAGATAGCCCCGAACGAGCTTGCGTCCGAGGCGCTTCGCCGGATGCAGGCGAACAGCGTGACGATGATGTTCGTCGCCGATGCCGGCTATCTGCTCGGTGTCATCCACATGCACGATACGTTGCGCGCAGGCATCGCCTGACCATCCTGGTGGTCATCCCCGCCCGCGGTGGGTCGTCGCGGCTGCCGATGAAGCCGTTGCGGACGATCGCCGGGCTCAGCCTGCTGCATCGGACGATCGGGCTCGGTCGCCGCGCGATCGCACAGCTCGACGATGCCACGCTGGTCGTCGCGACGGACACGCCGGAAATCGCAGCGCATGCCCGCGCAATCGGGTGTGAGGCGATCATGACGCGGCGGGCGATCACCTCGGGGTCGGGGCGTGCGCTAGCCGCGGCGATGGCGACGAAGACGCAGAGCGGCCTATCGCCGAGGATCGTCGTCAATCTCCAGGGTGACGCACCGTTCCAGTCGCCTGCTGCGGTCGCGGCGGTGACAGCAGCGCTGTCGGTCGGAACCGCGGATATCGCGACGTCGGTGGTACGGCTCGACTGGTCGGCGCTCGACGCGCTGCGCCTGCACAAGCGAACCGCACCGTTTAGTGGCACCACGTGCGTGCGCACCACCGCGGGGCGGGCGCTGTGGTTCTCGAAGCAGATCCTGCCGGCGATCCGCGACGAAGCCACCGTGCGGGCGCTATCGATGACGCTGTCGCCGGTATGGCGGCATGTCGGGCTCTATGCATATCGGCTGGCCGCGTTGCAGGCGTTCGAAGCGTCTGCGCAGACCGAACTCGAGCGCCATGAGGGGCTCGAGCAGCTTCGCCTGTTCGAGCTCGGCCTGACGATCGATGCGGTCGAGATCGCGCCGGCACGGTTCGACATTTCGGGGATCGATACGGAGGCGGACATCGCCCGGGCCGAGGCGTTGATCGCGGCGCATGGCGATCCGCTGGACGATCCATGATCGCGCGCGTGTTCGTCGTCCGCCACGGCAATACGTTCGGGACGGATGATGCGCCGCGCCGGATCGGCGGTCGCACCGATCTGCCGCTGGTCGTCACCGGCCGTGAACAGGCGCGCGCGCTGGGTCATGACTTTGCGCGGCGCGGCATCGTCTTCGATCGCGTCGTCTGCGGTCCGTTGCGTCGCACCCGACAGACGGCCCAGATCCTGCTGGCGGCGGCGGGGCAGGACCGCGCGGTGACGATTGCCGAATGGCTGCGGGAGATCGACCATGGGCCCGACGAGAATCGCTGCGAAACCGCCGTGCTCGCGCGCGTAGGGCAACCCGCGCTCGATGCCTGGAACACCGATGCGGTCGCCCCCGATGGGTGGCAGGTCGATGCCGATGCCCGTCGGAGTGCCTGGCGCGGTGCACTGGCCGCCGCCGCCGGTACGCTGCTGGTGGTCACGAGCAGCGGACACGCCCGCTTCGCCTTGCCCGGCGTGACGAGGTTGCGCACCGGCGCCTACGGGATGATCGCGGTGGGCGCGAACGCGCCGCCCCTGGCGGTGAGTTGGGACGTGCGTCCGTGACCCGCCGGACTTAGTCGGGGTATCGCTGCCGGAATCGCCGTTCCGTTCCAACCTTGCCGAGACGGCCATTGCCCCCGACGCGCAGTTTCTGGCGCGTCGGGGGAAGGCTATAAATGCGCGGCGCTTACGCCTTCACTACTTCGTCGATGGCGACCAGCTTCGCCAACAGCGGTGCGATCCAGTCGAGTGGCAACATGATCGCCCCGTCCGATGGCGCGTTGGCGGGATCGTCATGCGCTTCGGCGAACACCGCGGCGACGCCCGCCGCGACCGCTGCACGCGCCAGCACCGGCGCGAAGTCGCGGTCGCCACTCGAGGAGTCGCCGTGACCGCCCGGCGCCTGCACCGAATGCGTCGCGTCGAACATCACCGGATAGCCGGTGCGCGCCATGATCGGCAGCGCGCGCATGTCCGATACGAGCGTGTTGTAGCCGAAGCTCGCGCCGCGATCGCACAGGATGATGCCCTCGTTGCCCGTCGACGCGATCTTCGCTGCGACCGCCGTCATGTCCCACGGTGCGAGGAACTGGCCCTTCTTGACGTTGACCACGCGTCCCGACCGCCCTGCCGCGAGCAGCAGGTCGGTCTGCCGGCTGAGGAACGCCGGGATTTGCACGATGTCGACCGCGTCCGCGACCGCGGCGACCTGGTCGACCGCGTGCACGTCGGTCAGCACCGGACAGCCGAACGCGTCGCGAACGTCGGCGAGTATCCGCAGGCCTTCGTCGAGGCCGATGCCGCGCCGGCCCGTGCCGGAGGTCCGGTTTGCCTTGTCGTAGGAGGCCTTGAACACGAACGGTACGCCGGCGGCGCGTGTCGCAGCGACCAGATAGTCGGCCAGCCGCAGGCTATGGTCGCGGCTTTCGATCTGGCATGGCCCACTAACGAAGACGAACGGCAGGTCGGAGGCGAACGTCACCGCGCCGACGGTCACGCGCCGGATAGGCGATGGCGCAAGCGTCATGACTGCGCCTTGACGAAACGTCGCACCATCTGACCTCGCCAAAGCCAGTACCCCGGGTGATAATTGAAGAAAAACCAACCGAACCCGCGAGATGCCAGCAGTGCAGGGATCGCCATCGGATCGTTTTGATCGCGCATTCCGCGATAAAAGTCAGTATCTGCCGCGTATCGATCGGATTCACTGCCGCCACCGGCAATACCGTAAGCGTTATCGTGTAATTGACAGCCCCGATTGCGATTATATTTGCGGTGATCCAAGAGGTGGCAATAGTTGCGTTCAGGCGGTTTTTCGTCAGTCGGCATGCGGGAAGTAGGCGGCGATCGTGACGATATTCAAGCGCAAAGTCTTTTACGTCGGCGGCTTCGATCCCCGCGGCGTGCGTTTTTATTACAATCTCGCCAAGGAACAGCTTGGCCGCTATGCCGACAAGACCGGTGAGACCGTCGCTATCTCGCGTCGCCGCAACGCCTCGCCGATCCGCAGCGACTGGACGATCCGCAACGATACCGCTGACGCGACCACCGACTATAGCTTCCTGCGGTGGGAGGACATCGTCCAGCAGGCGTGGATCCGCAATCCGGTCCAGCTCGGCCTGCGCGCCGCCCGTGTCTATGCCGGGTATTTCCGCCTGTTCGATTTCGCCACCGTCAGGAAGCTCGCCACCGGCCCGCTGGTGACGATGCTCTATCCGCCGATCCTCAGCATCCTGCTGCCCTTGCTGCTCGCGCTGCCGGTGTTCCTGATCGCGCTGCTCTGGCTGCCGTGGTGGCTCGCGCTCGGCCTTGGCCTCGTCATCGGCGGCGCGGGCGCGATCCCGCTGCTCGACGCAATCCGCGCGCCGTGGCTGCTGAGGTTCGCCGTGTTCAACGGCGAGTTCGGCGACGGCGAGGGCAGCCCAGCGCTCCAGGCACGGCTCGACGCGTTCGCCGACGAGATTGCGAAGGACCTGCACGGCGATCATGACGAGGTGCTGCTGGTCAGCCACAGCAACGGCTCGATCCTGGCGATGCTGCTGATGGCGCGGCTGCTCAAGCGCTATGACGGCATTCTGCCGGCGAACTTCGTGCTCGTCACCTATGGCCACTGCATCCCGCTGGTCGCCTGCCGCCGCGACGCGGTGCGGTTTCACGCGCGGCTTCGGTACCTGTCGCGCCAGGATTTCCGCTGGATCGACATCGGCTCGCCGCCCGACGGCGCGGCGTTCTTCGGGGCGAACCCGCTGCTGCTGGTCGGCCCGTCGCCGCGCCCGCGGATCGAGCTGCTCAGTCCGCGCTTCCACCGGTTCTACGAGCCCGAAACCTATCACAAGGGCTGGCGCAACAAATACGAGATTCATTTCGACTATCTGCGCGTCGGCGACCGCGTGAGCCCGCTCGATCTGCCCAGCCTCACCGCATCCGCGCGCGGCATCGAGGCGTCGGTCGTGGCGTTCCGGACGATCGCATGAGCGTTCGCTTCACGCCGCCCTATCCACAGCCGCACGCCACCAGATCCTCGCTGTTCAAGCGGTTCCTGCGCGGCTGGAATTCGTGGATCCACGTCCTGTTCGACAAGAGCTACACGATGAAGATGGGCGAGATGCATCTGCCCGCGCTGTCGTTCTACATCGCCAACGAGCTGCCGCTGGTCCGCCGTATCCTCGAGACCGATGCGGCAATATTTCCCAAGCACGCCTTTCTCCACGACCTGCTCGATCCGCTGATCGGCAATTCGGTGTTCTCGTCGAACGGGCAGGACTGGCGCGATCAGCGCGCGATGGTGAACCCCGCGTTCGGCCATACCGCGCTGAAGGGCGTGTTCCCGATGATGGCCGCGGCGGTCGACGATCTGCTCGCGACGATGCGCGGCCTCGACCTGGCGAAGCCGGTGGCGATCGATCCGCTGGCGACGCACATCGCCGCCGACGTGATCTTCCGCACGATGTTTTCGCAGCCACTCGATGCGGCCGGCGCGCGCGAAATCTTCGAGGCGTTCCACGAGTATCAGAAGCAGGCGCAGCGCAGCGCGATGCTGCGGCTCTATCGCCTGCCGGGGCTCGGCTATCTCGGCCGGGCGCGTCGCGCCGCCGCACGAATCCACGCGGTGTTCGCGGGGATCGTCGCCGAGCGCTACGCGGCAACGCATGCGCGCGGCGAACGCGGCGCGGACATCCTCCAGTCGCTGATCGATGCGCGCCATCCGCGGACCGGCGCAGCGTTCACCGAGCACGAGGTGATGGAGCAGGTCTCGACGATCTTCCTCGCCGGGCACGAGACTGCGGCGAGTGCGATCACCTGGGCGCTGTACCTGCTCGCGCGCGACCCGGCGTTGCAGGATGCGATCCGCGCGGAGGCGGGGGAGGGGCCGCTCACCTACGAGTCGCTGAAGTGCCTGAGCGTGACGCGCAACGTCTTCCGCGAGACGCTGCGGCTCTATCCGCCGCTGAGTTTCCTCGTGCGCAGCGTCACCTGTCCGGTCGACATGCGCGACAAGCATCTCGATCCCGGCGCGATGCTGGTCGTGTCGCCGTGGCTGGTCCAGCGCAACCGCGACAATTTCCCCGAGCCGCACGGCTTCGATCCCGATCGCTTCGACGATCCCACGCAAGCCGACGCGTGTCGCCACGCCTATCTCCCGTTCGGCAAGGGGCCGCGGGTGTGCATCGGCGCGGGGTTCGCACAACAGGAGGCGTTGCTGACGCTGGCGGGGATCGTCCGCACGTTCGATCTCGCGACGATCCCCGGCGACGATCCCGAACCGATCAGCCGCCTGACGCTGCGCGCGGGCAACGGCGTCCGGCTGAGGCTGACGCTGCGCTAATGATCGTCCTTCCGCTCAATCCGCCGCGATCGGACCCTTGGGAGGATCGGGGCGGCGGGTGAACCAGACCAGCACGATCAGCGCGAGGCATAGCCACGACGACAGTCGGAACAGGTCGGTCGACGCAAGCAGATACGCCTGCCCGACCAGCTGACGCGTGACGACGGCGGCGGATTGCACGTCGGTCAGCCCCATCCGTGCCAGCCCCTCGCGCGCCAGCTGATATGGCGAGCCCGCGCCGACCGCCTCCGACAAGCGGCTCTGGTGCAACGTCTCGCGTCGGTCCCACGCGGTGGTGATCAGCGACGCCGCGAAGCTACCCGCGGTGATGCGGACGAAGTTCGAGATGCCGGTCGCCGACGGCAGCCGCTCGGCGGGGATGCGGTCGAACGAGATCGTCAGCATCGAGAGGAAGAACGTGCTCATCGCGATCCCCTGGACCAGCATCGGCAGCATCAGGTCGTAGAAGCTCGCATAGGTCGTGTAGCCCGAGCGCAGATAATAGGAGTAGCCGAACGCTGCGAACGCCACGCTGGCGAGGATGCGCGCGTCGAACTTGCCCGCGAGCTTGGCGACGAACGGCGTCAGGATCACCGCGACCGCACCGCTGGGGGCGGCAACCAGTCCGGCCCAGGTCGCGGTATAGCCCATCTGCGTCTGCAACCAGAGCGGCAGCAACAGCGTGTTGGCGAAGAACACCGCATAACCGAGGCAGAACGCGGTCGTGCCGATCGCGAAATTGCGGTTCTTGAACAGCGTCAGGTTCACCGCGGGGTTGGCGTCGGTGAGCTCCCAGATCAGCCAGCCGACAAAGCCGATCGCGGCGACGATGGTGGCGATGACGATCCGGTCGGCGGCGAACCAGTCGTCGTTCTTGCCGAGATCGAGCACGATCTGGAGCGCACCGACCCACACAACCAGCAGGATCAGCCCGACCTGATCGATCGGCAGCTTTCGCGTCGGCGTGTCGCGTTTGCCCAGCTTGTTCCAGCAGATGAACGCGGTGAACACGCCGAACGGCACGTTGATCAGGAAAATCCAGCTCCAGTGATAGTTATCGGAGATGTAGCCGCCGAGGATCGGTCCCATGATCGGCGCGACGAGCGTCGTCATCGACCAGATCGCGAGCGCGGTGCCGCGTTTATGCGCGGGGAAGATCGCGATCAGCAGCGCCTGGCTGCCGGGGATCATCGGCCCCGAGACGGCGCCCTGGAGGACGCGGAAACCGATCAGCGAGGGCAGGTCCCACGCGATCCCGCACAGGAACGAGGCGATCGTGAAGAGCGCGACGGACACGCAGAACGTCCGCACCACGCCGAACCGGCCCATCAGCCATCCGGTGAGTGGCACCGCAACGCCGTTGGCGACGGCAAACGCGGTCACGATCCAGGTCGAGTTGTCGCTCGACACGCCGAGGTTGCCGGCGATCGTCGGCAGCGAGACGTTGGCGATCGTGGTGTCGAGCACCTGCATGAACGTGCCGAGCGCGAGCGCGAACGCGGTGAGCGCGAGCGATCCGCCGAGGAGCGGGGCAGGGCCGGTGGTGGAGGCGGCGGCCATCAGTTGGCGCTCCGGTCAGGGTACGCCACCCCAACTAGGCCACCACCCCGGCGGAGGCCGGGGCCCAGTTGGGGAACGTTGCTAAAGGAGGACAGCACTCCGTTACGACCACCTCTCCAACTGGGCCCCGGCCTGCGCCGGGGTGGTGCAGTATGTGAAGCCATTCCCAGCAAGAGACGTGTTCTCCCGCGAAGGCGGGAGCCCAGACTGGGCTCCCGCCTTCGCGGGAGAACAAGAAGGCGGGGGCCGAATGCAGGCCGGCACGCCACACCCTGATAACGCCCAAGCATCACCGGTTCGCCGCGATGATCTGCCGGATCTTCGCCTCGACCGCAGCATCGCCCGCGCCCGTCGCCAGCCCCTTATACGCCGCCACGGCAGGCCGCCCGACCATCGTCCCCGACTTGTCCGCCGTCGCGACGATCGCGTTCACCGACAGCCCGACCCGCAACGGGTTGCGCCGCAGCTCGCCCTTGTCGAGCGCGATCCGTACCGGCACGCGCTGGGTGATCTTGATCCAGTTTCCGCTCGCATTCTGCGGCGGGAGCAGCGCGAATGCGTTGCCGCTGCCTGCGCCCAGCCCAACGACGTGGCCATGATAGACCAGGTCGTCGCCGTACATATCCGCGGTCACCGTCGCTGCTTGCCCGATCCGCAGATCGCGCAACTGCGTCTCGCGGAAGTTCGCATCGACCCACACGCGGTCGAGCGGCACCACCGCCATCAACGGCATCCCCGCCGACACCTGCTGCCCGAGCTGCACAGTCCGCTGTGCCACCACGCCGTCGATCGGCGCGACCACATGCATGTGGCTCCGCGTGATCGCCGCGCGGCGATAGGCCGCGATCGCCGCCATCACCGCCGGGTTGTTCGACACGGTGGTGCCGGCAACGCCGCTACGCGACTGCGCCTGCTGGCTACGCGCGAGTTGCAGCGTCGCGCTCGCCACCTTCACCTGATCCGCCGCATGGCTCAGTTCCTCACCCGAGATCGCGCCCTCGGCCGCCGCGCCACGCCGCCGCGCGAGGTCGTTCCGCGCCCGCGCCAGCTCGGCTTCCGCCTGCACGACCGCGGCTCCGGTCTCGTTCACCTTCGAAAAATCCGACCGGGTCGACCGCACCGCCCGCGCCAATTCCGCCTCGGCCGAGGCGACACCGACATCCGCGGTCGCCGCATCAAGATCGATCAGCGGCTGGCCCGCCTTAACCACCTGCGTATTGTCGGCATGGATCGCGGTCACCTGTCCCGGATCGCGCGCGGTGATCGAGACGACGTCGCCCGCGACATACGCGTCGTCGGTCTCCTGCTCGGGCGCGGCGAGCAGGAAATGGAACACCGCCCACACGATCGCGCCGATCAGCACGACCACGCCGAGGATCGTCAGCGCACGCTTGCGACGCTGCGGATTGCCCGCAGGCGCAACAGGCTCGGCAGCGGGGAAGTCTGCGTATCGGTCATCGTGTCACACCCTGAAAATCGAAACCACCACCCAGCGCCAGCACCAGCTGGACGCGGTGTTGCGCAGAATTGGCGGCAAGATCGGCATCGGCCTGTTCGGCGGCGAGCAACCGCACGTCGTTGTCGACCAGATCGAGCCGGCTATCGAGTCCGCTCGACACGCGGATCGCGTTCAGCCGCCCGGTCTCGGCATAGCCGCGCACCACCTCGCGTTGTCGCTGTCGGTCGGCATCCAGTGCCCCGATCCGCGCGACCGCATCCGCCGCCTCGCGCACCGCACCGATCACGCGGTCGTTATAGTCCGCCGTCGCCAGATCGAGCGCCGCGGTCGCTCCCGCCAGATCCGCCTTCAACCGGCCGCTATCGAAGATCGGCAGGTGGATCGCCGGCCCGACGCCGACCGTCCCGGCATCGAGCGACACCAGATTGCCAAGCCCGATCGCCTGGAACCCTGCCATCGCCGCCAGATTCACGTTCGGATAAAAGGCGCGCCGTGCCACCTGACGTCCCGCCGCCGCCGCCTCGATCCGCGCCTGCGCCGCCGCGATATCGGCCCGCCGTACGAGCAGATCGGCGGGTACCGACGCCGGCAACGGCAATACCGCATCGAGCTTCAACGCGGTCGCACCGATCGTCGCCGGATAGTCCACCCCGCGTCCCGCCAGCGCCGCCAGAGCGTTCTTCGCGAGCACCTGCGCCGCCTGCGCGCGCACCAAAGCCTGTCGCGCCTGCGCCAGCAACGTCGTCGCCGCCTGCGCATCCAGCTTGCTGCCGAGCTTGTTGCGGATCCGCACGTTGACCAGCCGCAGCGTGTTCTCGCGCGTCGCGATCGTCCGCGTCGCGATCCCCGCCTGCGCCTCGGCGCGTTCGAGGTCGATATAGGTCTGCACCACCGCCCCCGACAGCGCCAGCCGCGCCGCCGCCAGATCGAGCGCGGCCGCGCGCACTGACGCGCGTGCGCCAACGATCGCAGCCTTCTGCCGCCCGAACAGATCGAGGTTCCACGACAGGTTCGCCGCCACCGTCCCGACGAACCGCGTCGACCCCGCATAGGGCGGCGGGATCGTGTAGCGCCCACTCAGCCGCGCATATTGTTCCTGCGCATCGAGCGTCACGTTCGGGCCGTTCTCCGCGCGGTTCGTCGACAAGACCGCCTGCGCCTGCGCGACCCGTGCGAGGGCGGCATCGAGCGACGGATTGCCCGCTACCGCATCGGTCACCAGCCGGTCGAGTTGGCGGTCGCCGAACCCGCGCCACCAATCGGCGGCGATGACCGGTGCAGCGGTCATCGCCGCCGCGTCCGACAGCCCAAGCGACGGCCCGGCAAGCGGCGCCACCGCGGTTTGCGACTCCGGGATCGCACATCCCGCCAGCGATCCCGCCAGCGTGGTGGCCAGCAACAGCCTCGTTCGGGTCATGCTTCTCGGTCCTCGATCGCTGCGGACTCGAGCGTCCCGCGCAGTTTCTGCATCAGCCCAATCATCGTTTCGACCTCGCTGCGATCCCAGTCCACCAACACGCGGTTCCAATAGGCTACCGCCCGATCGCGACAGTCCAGCGTCACGGCCGTCCCTTCCGGGGTGAGCATCAAATTCACGACGCGACGATCGTCGGTCGCTCGTGTGCGGGTGACCCAACCCTGCTGCTCCAGCGTATCGACCAGCCGGGTTGTCGCACCCCGATCGTGGGCCAGATCGCGCGCCAGATCCGCGCAAGTGTTCGCGCGACCGAACCAGATCGAGACCATTGCCGACCATTGCGTCACGCTTGGTCCCGCACCGGCGAACAGCGGCTCGAGCGCACCCTGCACTCCTTGATTGATACGCCGCGCGAGGAAGCCCAGCGAGCAATCCGGACCGAACGCCTCTGTCGTATAAAAATCCATGTAGTTGCCTTGGCAACCATTGCCGATGCAGTCAATCCACGTTGCCCGATACGGTAAGGATCACACCCTTGCACGTCCTTCCGCCCCGGCTATGGTACGGCAACGTTGCTGCCCGTTCCGGCAACCGTCTCACCGGCCTGATCGGGCACGCGGGGAGAGTAAGGCCTCGGTATCGGTGGGCGCCGCAGGGTGACCAGCCGTCGATCGCGAGCCCGACCCGCTCATCACCCGCACCACGAAGAGGCAATCCGTCCTATGACCGTGGAGAGTATGTTCATCGATTCCGGCGTGGTGGTCGCCGGCAAACTCGTTCTTGCCGGATGGACGGTGGCGGATGGCGATCCGGTCGCGATCCGCCTGGAGACGGCTGACGGTCGCGTCGGCGAGGCGGCGGTCGAATGCTGCGTAAGGTTCGACCGCGCCGACGTCGCCGCGATGTATGGCCGTCAATCGATCGACGTCGGCTATGTGATCGGCGTCGCGATCGAGCTGTTTGCCGGGCTGGACCTGTTCGAGTCGCGCCTCACGCTGACGGTGCTCGGCGCTGCCGGCAATACGGTCCATAGCCAGCCGTTCGCCGTGGCGAAGCTGGTGGTGGGGCCGGACGGTGTGGCGGCCGACCAGCGCTGGCCGATCGAGCTGATCGTCGACCACGGGCTGTTTGCGCCGGAGATCGCGCGCGCGGTGCGATGGGGGTGAATGGCGGTACCACGGTCGAAACCGCGCAGGTCTTCCTGGATAGCTGGGCACCGGTCGGCAACGGATTGATCCTCAGTGGCTGGATCGAGAATGCGGGAGCCCGACAGGTCGTGATCCTGACCGATACGCTCGATGCCGTGCGGGTCTCGGCCGACCTGGCAATTTTCGACAGACCCGATGTCGCCGAGGCAATGCAACGCCGCGGGAGCGTGGTCGAGACGACACACCACGGGTTCCTGACGACGATGCCCTTGGTCGATCGTGCGACGCGGCGGCTGTTCGTGCTGGCCGATCGCGGCGGCACGGCAACGCCGCTCGGTGCGCTCGCGCTGCGCGACGATCGGGTGGACAGCGTGGAGAACGCGCTGAACAATTTTGCGACCTATTTCGGTGGCACCGCGCTGCCCGCACCGGCGACGATGCTGCGCCATGCCGGACCCTTACTGACCGCGCGATCTGCCCATGCCGTCACGCACGAGGTGATACGGCTGTGCGAAGCGGCGGAGCCGCCTCGGCTGTCGGTGATCATCCCGCTATACGCACGGCCGTTCCTGCTGCGCGCGATCCTCGCCAACCAGTCCGCGTATCCCGCGGGCACAGAGTTCATCTACGTCAGCGACGATCCGCGCCAGCACCTGTTCGTCCGCAACTATCTGCACGATCGACGCAGCCTGATCGACCGGCCCACGACCCTGGTGATCAACGGCGGCAATTACGGATTTTCGGTCGCGAACGCGATCGGGGTTGGCGTTTCACGCGCGCCGCTACTGCTGTTCCAGAACTCCGATGTGTGGATCGAGGACGGGCAAGCGCTGACGGTGGCGGCCGCCGATCTGGATCAGGGTCGGTTCGGGATCGTCGGGTTTCGGCTGTTGTACGAGGACGATACGCTGCAACATGACGGTATGGTCCTGCGCAGGGGCCGCCATGTCCACGACCTGTTCGCCGCTGAGCATCCGGGCAAGGGACTGCCTCCCGTGCCCGTCGATCCGGGTAAGCCCGTGACGATCGCGGTGCCAGCGGTCACCGGGGCGATGATGATGATCGCACGCGACTGGTACGAGACGCTGGGCGGGTTCGATCCGGGCTATGTCCGCGGCGATTTCGAGGATGCCGATCTGTGCATGCGCTCGGTCGCAGGCGGTCGCCCGATCGGTCTGGTCCGGAGCGGCGGGATGCGGCATCTCGAACGTCAATCGCTCGTCCTCAGCGGCGGCGAGGCATTGCGCAGCGCGATCACCTATCTCAACTGCATCCGCTTCAACACGCGCTGGCAGCAGGAACTGGCGGCGTGACTATGCGGGTCCTGATCCTAGCGCATGGCCATCCGGCCTTCTCGACCGGCGGCGGCGAGCAGGCAGCGCATGCCCTCTATGCGCGGTTGCTCGGTCGCGACGACATCGCGCCGGTGCTGGTCGCACGCGCGCCGCGAAGCGCGATCGGCCACGATGCGTCGTTCGGCGCATTCGGCGCGAGCCCGACCGAAATCCTCGCCGATCCGCCTGGCCAGGAGCATTTCTCGCTCGAGAGCACGCATTTCACCGTGCTGGAGGCGATGGTCGGACAACTGCTCGAGCGGTTCCAACCCGACATCGTCCATATCGAGCACCTGGCGTATTGGAGCCTCGACGTCGTCGAACTGCTCGCCCGCGCGCGCGTCCCGGTCGTGCTGACGCTGCACGAGTTCCTGCTGATCTGTCACAATGACGGCCAGATGATCAAGACCGACGGCCGGCTCTGTCGCGACGAATCCCCCGTCGCGTGCTCGGCCTGCTTTCCGCATCACAGCGCCGGCGAATTCTATCTCCGCAAGGCGATGATCCTCCAGCGGCTGGCGCCCGTCGCGCGGTTCGTCTCGCCGAGTGCGTTTCTCGCCGACCGCTTCGTCGACTGGGGCCTCGATCGCGCGCGCATCACGGTGATCGACAACCCGCTGTCACCCGATCTGATCGCGCAAGGGGCAGCGGCCGATCCTGGACGATCGAACGATGGTGTGACGCGGATCGGCTTCTTCGGGCAGATCAATCCCTACAAGGGATTGGACGTGCTGCTCGAGGCGGTGTCGCAGATCCCGCCGGCGTTGCGCGGATCGCTCGCGGTCGGCATCCACGGCGCCAACCTCGATATTCAGGGCGATGATTTCCGGACGAGCGTTGCAGCGTTGCTCGATGCCAACGCCGATGTCGTGACCAACAAGGGGCGCTACGCCAACACCGACGTCGCCGCGTTCATGCGCCAGTATGACTGGATTGTCGTGCCCTCGATCTGGTGGGAGAACTCCCCGTCGTCATCCAGGAGGCGCTGATCGCGGGCCGGCCGATCCTGTGCAGCGCGATCGGCGGCATGGCGGAAAAGGTCGCGGGCGACGAGGCCGGCATCACCTTCCAGCCCGGCAACGCGTTCGATCTCGCGCGCACGCTCGTCGATATCGTCGAAGGCCGGATCGTCGCGCCCGACATGGCGGCGGCATATGCGGTCGAAGCGGAAGAGGCGCGGGTGACGCAGTATGTTTCGGTGTTCGCGACCACGCTCGATCCCAGGCGCGCGCTGGCGGAGTAAGGGCAGGGGCGGGATCGCTCCAGACCTGAGTGTCGCGCCACCTCACGATCCTCCCCCGCCAGGGGGAGGTGGCTGGCGCCTGCCAGACGGAGGGGGCGGAAGGCGACATCCGCTGTTGCGTGTCCTCCCCCTCCGTCACCTTCGGTGCCACCTCCCCCTGGCGGGGGAGGATTGAATTCCGCTCGCCCGGACACGCAAAAGGGCCGGGATTGCTCCCGGCCCTTTTCTGTCTCTAAGCGGCAGGACGGGAGTAAATCCCGTCCCCGTCGGTCGCGGTTACCCGCGCCGGCCGCGCTTTCGCCGTCTCGTGGCTAGCTTGCGCTAGCCACGTGCGGCTCAGGCGCCAGCAACCTCGGTCGTGTCGACCTTGATGCCCGCACCCATGGTCGACGAGATCGCGACCTTCTGGACGTACTTGCCCTTGGCGCCGGTCGGCTTGGCCTTGACCACCGCGTCGACCAGTGCGTCGAAGTTCGCGCGCAGGTCTTCCGCCGGGAACGACGCCTTGCCGATGCCCGAATGGATGATGCCGGCCTTCTCGACGCGGTATTCGATCTGGCCGCCCTTGGCTGCCTGAACGGCTGCCGCAACGTTCATCGTCACCGTGCCGAGCTTCGGGTTCGGCATCAGGCCCTTGGGACCCAGCACCTTACCGAGGCGACCGACGATGCCCATCATGTCCGGGGTCGCGATGCAGCGATCGAAATCGATCGTGCCACCCTGGATGATTTCCATCAGATCTTCTGCGCCAACGACGTCTGCGCCTGCTGCGAGGGCCTCTTCAGCCTTCGCGCCGCGGGCGAACACGCCGACGCGGACGGTCTTGCCGGTGCCCTTGGGCAGCGTGACGACGCCGCGGACCATCTGGTCTGCGTGACGCGGATCGACGCCCAGGTTCAGCGCGACTTCGATCGTCTCGTCGAACTTCGACGTGGCGCCCGACCGCGCGAGACCGATGGCCTCGTCGATGCCGTGCAGCTTGACGAGGTCGACCGTGACGGCCTTCTGCTTCTTGCTCAGCTTAGCCATGATATCAGCCCTCCACCACTTCGAGGCCCATTGCGCGGGCGCTGCCTTCGATGATCTTCGTCGCAGCGTCGATATCGTTGGCGTTGAGGTCCTTCATCTTCGTCGTGGCGATCTCGCTCAGCTGGCTGCGCTTGATCGTGCCAGCGACGACCTTGCCCGGCTCCTTCGAACCCGACTTGAGACCAGCGGCCTCTTTGATCAGGTACGATGCCGGCGGGGTCTTGGTCTCGAACGAGAACGAGCGATCCGCATAGACCGTGATGACGGTCGGGATCGGCATGCCCTTCTTCAGTTCGCTCGTGCCGGCGTTGAACGCCTTGCAGAACTCCATGATGTTCACGCCGCGCTGACCCAGCGCAGGCCCGATCGGCGGCGCGGGCTTTGCCTCGCCTGCAGGCACCTGCAGCTTGATGTATCCGGTAATCTTTTTAGCCATGTCACTCTCTTTATGTGAGCCTAGCGGTGATGGCGGCCGTCTCGCGACAGCCTCCCGCAATTCCAACAGTGAAGGTGGAAGCCGGCGCGCATAGCCGAAAACCCGCAAAGCGGCAACACCTGCCCTACCTTACTTCTCCTCCGCGTCTCCGCGCCTCCGCGCGAACCCCGAATCTTCTGCTCTTCGCGCCTTTGCGTAAACAGATCCGGCAGAGTGACACCCGATCCCCACACCCGTCTCCCAAATTAAATCTGTAGCGAAACCGTCACCCGACTGTCGCGACGCGCCCATAGGTGCCGCCTCGGGAGTGACGATCGATCGATCTCGCTAGGGGTTTTCAAGAATGACGATGTTTTCTCGTACCGCCGCACGGCTGTTATGCGGCGCTGTCGGCGTTGCCGTACTCGGTGTATCGCCCGCCTATGCGCAGTCGCTGGTCGCCAAGGACGCCGAGCCGGGTTCAACCGTTCCCGCACCGGCGCCGGAACCCGATCAGGCGACCACCTCCGCCGGCCAGGACGATACGATCGTCGTCACCGGCACCGCCACGCGCTCGGTCGCGCAGATCAGCGGCGTCGACATGCAGAAGATCCTCCCCGGCGTCAGCCCGCTAAAGGCGCTCCAGACATTGCCCGGCGTCACCTTCCTGACCGCCGATCCGTGGGGCAACAACGAGCAGAACATCTCGCTGTTCGTCCACGGCTTCAACGCGCAGCAGCTCGGCTACACGCTCGACGGCCTGCCGCTCGGCGACCAGAATTACGGCAATTACAACGGCCTGTCGCCGCAGCGTGCGATCATTTCGGAGAATGTCTCGCGCGTCACGCTGGCCAGCGGCGCGGGCGATCTCGGCACCGCGTCGACCAGCAACCTCGGCGGCACGATCGACACCTTCTCGAGCGACCCGCGCAAGGAGATGGGCGTCCAGGTCGACCAGACGCTCGGCAGCCATTCGACCTCGCGGCTGTTCGCGCGCGTCGACAGCGGCAATTTCGGGAACGGCAACAGCTTCTACATCTCGGGCTCGCGCCAGAAGGCGAAGGCGTGGGACTTCGATGGCATCCAGGGCGGCTATCAGGCCAATGCGAAGTTCGTCCACGACGATTCGAACGGCAAGCTGACGGTCTACGCGGCCTATTCGGACAAGACCGAGCCGAACGAGGACTCGACCGTCATCACCACCGCGACGCAAGGGACCGCGCCCTATGTCCGCCCGTTCATGTTCCCCAATTTCCAGGGCATGCTCAACTATCTGAACTCGGGCGCGTACAAGGCCGATGGGTCGAACTACCGCAACTATTACGGCGTCGCCGCGCGCACCGATTATCTCGGCTATATCAAATACGACTGGAACGTCAGCGACCGCGTCACCTTCTCGAACCAGGCCTATTATCATCACAATGACGGCGTCGGCATCATCGGCGGCCCGATCGATGTCGCCGGCCTGCCCAAGCTGTTCTCGTTCTATTACCCCGGCCAGAACCTCACGACCGTCTTCGGTGGCTCGGGTCTCGCGACGCGCACCACCGAATACCGCATCGCCCGCGGGGGCCTCGTCTCCACCGTCGGCATCGATCTCGGCGCGCATCACATCGAGTTCGGCGCCTGGTACGAGCATCAGAGCTCGTCCGCCTATCGCCGCTGGTATCCGTTCCCGGTCAACGATCCGACCACGCCCTACCAGCGCCCGCGCGACAATTTGACCCCGCTGATCACGCAATATCACAGCGAAGTCCGCGTCGACGAATATCAGGCGCACATCCGGGACAGCTGGAAGGTCTTGCCGAGCCTGACCATCCAGGGCGGCGTCAAGAGCACGTTCCAGAACGCGTCGCAGCGCGTGCCCGTTCAGCCGATCCCGGGCTCGTTCACCGGCTCGGTCGCGCTGCCGGTCGGCAAGATCGACACGCACAAATACTTCCTGCCGCAGCTCGGCGCGCTGTGGGACGCGACCGACAACGAGCAGGTGTTCGTCAACGTCCAGAAGAACATCCGCCAGTTCCAGACCAGTGCCGCCGCCGGGCTTTCGCCGTTCGCACTCGGTAGCCAGGCCGCGTTCGACCTGTTCAAGCAGGACGTCGAGCCCGAGACCAGCTGGACCTACGAGGGCGGCATCCGCTCGCATCACGCGCTGAACCTCGGCCCGATCACCGCGTTCGAGGGCCAGGTCAGCGTCTATCACGTCGACTTCAGCAACCGCCTGCTCGGCATCAGCCCGACACCCGTGGTCACCGCGGTGGTCAGCGGCGCGGCGATCCTCCAAAACGTCGGCGCGGTGAAGACCGACGGCATCGACATCGCCGGCACGCTTCGCTTCGGCCCGCATTTCTCGTTCTACGACGCGCTGTCGTACAACAACTCGCGCTACGAAGAGAATTACGTCAGCGGCACGACCACCGTCGCCACTGCGGGCAAGAAGGTGCCGGGCAGCCCCGACTGGCTCAACAAGTTCGTCGCCTCGGCCAATTACGGCATCTTCGACGCGCAACTGGTCGGCGACTACATCGGCAAGCGGTTCGCGACCTACACCAACGACCTGTCGGTCGCGTCCTACTTCACGCTGTCCGGCCGCATCGCCGCGCGCGTGCCACTGTCGGAGGGGCAGATCGTCAAGACCGCGACGGTCAGCCTCAACGTGACGAACATCACCAACAAGCGCGCCGCCTCGACGGTCAGCATCGGCGCGGCGAGCGGGACCTTCAACCAGTTCCCGGTCGCCCCCCGCCAGGTGTTCGGCACGATCAGCGTCGGCTTCTAAGCGCAGGCCTCAATCCTCCCCCGCCAGGGGGAGGTGGCACCGAAGGTGACGAAGGGGAGGGCACGGAACAAAGGTTTCGCCGCCCCCGCCGTCCGGCAAGCGCCAGCCACCTCTCCCAAGCGGGGAGGATTCGAAAGCGTCGCCGCAGCCGCACCGGATCGATCACCCCATGCCGGATGCGCACCCGGCATGCGGTACGTGACATGCACCGGCCAGTCGCGCGTCTGGATCACCGCCTGCTACGCACAACCGTCTGGCATAAGCCCGCTCTCCAGCATCAGCACAGTGCACCACCACACCCCACGACCACCGGCTTCGCCCCGAACCATGGCCACCTCGCCTAATCCTGCGAACGATGGCCTACATCGCCCGCGCCATTCTCCAACCGCTCTCGAGCCACTCGGCGCCCGACGCTCCGACGCGCTTGCAATGTAGGATTTCGAGGCAGACCCCCGTGGGATGCCACGCCCGTCCACCCCCGACCAGTTCACCCGCCGCCAGGCCGCGCAGAACGCCGCGTTCCTCGCCGCGCTCCGCCGCACCGGCAACGCTCGCGAAGCCGCCCGCGCGCTCGGCTATAACCGCTCCACCTTCACCAAGCGCCGCGCCATCCACCCCGCCTTCGCCGCAAAATGGGACGCCGCCCTAGCCCTAGCCAATGCCGCCCTGAATCTCCCCTCCCGCCTGCGGGAGGGGTCGGGGAGGGAGTGCCAAAAACGCCGCCCTCCCAACCGCATCCCCCACCACGACAAGAACCGCCAACGGCCGCCTCCAGCTCCGCCGCCCGCCCGCCAACCGCCTCGACCACGCCGCCGAGCAAGCCTTCCTCACAGCGCTCTCCGCCACCGCCAACATCCGCCTCTCGGCCGCCGCCGCCGGCTTCAGCCACTCCGCCTTCTACGCCCGCCGAAAAGCCAGTCCCGCCTTCGCCCGCGAGATGCGCCTCGCGCTGGAGGCCGGCTACGAACAGGTCGAGTCAGCGCTGCTCGCCGGCTCGCTACCCGGCGCGCACGACCACGACGAATGGCGCCACAACGATCCCCCACCGATCCCGCCGATGACCGCGAACCAGGCGCTGCAACTCCTCCACCTCCACGCCAAGACGGTCCACCTCCAGGAGGAACCGCCCCACATCAAGCGCCGCCGCGGAGAATCGAGCGAAGCCCACAGCTACCGCCTGACGGCAATGTACGAAGCCCGCCAAGCCTTGGATCGCGAAGCCTTCGACCTCGCCGAAGCCGCCCGCAACGAACGCGGCGAACCGACGCTGACCAACCCGTATCCGACGCCCAACCCGGTACGCCTGCCGGCGCTCGATCAGGTCACCGGCTGGAGCAAGGCCGACCCGACGAAGGTAGCGCATGATCCGGATGTTGCGCTGTTCGGCGGCTGGCGATTGAAAGACCGGACCTCGTAAAAACATCGAAATCCGTTCCAATAATTTCTTCAAAGCTTGGCGGATTTCGGTCTAGCATCCGCCCAATCGGATGGGGGCATCCGACGATATCGGGGGGATCATGCTCAAATCATGCCGTGCGTCGCTTGCGGCGCTCACCTTGCTACTGGCCGCGGCGTCGCCAGTTCACGCTCAGGAGAAGACGGGGCTCAAGCCCGGCTTCGTTCTCAAACCCGGCACGGCCCGGATCGTCCTGATGCGACCGTCGATCAAGGTCGGCGCGCAGTCGACCGGGGGGATGTTCGAGCCCAATGCGGACTGGACCGATCAGGCGAAGGAAAACCTCGCCGCGGCGCTTTCGAAGGCGCACACCGGGCTCGGCAACAGCGTCGTCGCCTATGCCGAGCCGATCGGCGGCAATCCTGCCAAGGTGGCGGAGTATCAGGAGCTGTTCGGCGCGGTCGCGTCGTCGGTGATCGAGTACCAGTTCTTCCGCGGCAATCGCCTGCCGACCAAGAAGCGCAAGGACCAGTTCGAATGGAGTCTCGGCCCCGATGTCCGTACGCTGCCCGGCCTCGACAAGGCGGACTATGCGCTATTCATCACCACGGAGGATCATTTCGGTTCGACCGGACGAAAGGTGTTGCAGCTGTTTGCAGCGATGGCCAACGTCGGCGTCACCGCGGGCGTACACAAGGGGTTCGCCGGGCTCGTCGACCTGCGCACCGGTGAGCTAGTCTGGCTGAACGCGGACATGCAGATGGGCGGCGACGTTCGCGACGCGCCGGGCGCCGACAAGCGCGTTCGGCAGTTGCTCCAGGGTTTTCCCGGCAAGCCGGTTGAAATTGCCTCTGCTACCGCAACTGCTCCTGCCGCAACGCCAACGCACTGAGATGCGGTGTTCGATGATCGGACTTCTGCTCGCCGGCGTGATGGCAACCGGCGCGGCTGCGGCGGACAAGCGCCTGCCACTGCCGACCTACGGTCAGGCCTATACGCCGACGACGGTCGACGAGCGGGGTATCTGGATGGAAGCCGACGAGGACGAGCGGAGGCTACGCGATTCTCCCTCGGTGATCCGCGATCCGGCACTCAACGCCTATGTTCGCGGCGTATTATGCCGCACCGTCGGCGAGGATCGCTGCAAGTCCGTCCGCATCTATATCGAGCAGGTGCCGGCCTTCAACGCGTCGATGAGCCCCAACGGAACGATGGTGGTGTGGACAGGGCTGTTGCTGCGCGTTCGCAACGAGGCCGAACTGGGATCGATCCTGGGTCACGAGTTCGGCCATTTCGAACTGCGCCATTCATTGAAGGATTATAAGAACCGTCGTCGCGGATCCGACCTGATGGCATGGGCTTCGGTCCTGCTGCGCAACAGCGGTGACATCCGCTACAGCACGGTCGGGCAGTTCTACGCGTTCGATCGCCAGCAGGAGCAGGACGCTGACATGATCGGCTTCCAATATCTCGCGCGGTCGCGCTATCCCTCGTCGGCGTCGGCGGATGTCTGGGATCATATAATGAGCGAAGCCGATGCGACCGCGATCGGTCGTAAGGGTAGGGCGCAGCACAAATACGTCGCAGGCTTCTTCGCGACCCATCCAACCAATCTGGCGCGCGCCACCTATCTCCGCGCGGCATCGATTGAGGCGGCCGATGTAAAGCCGGCATTGGCTGACGCGCATCATGACGCGATGACATCATGGCTACCGGTCTTCCTCAACGACCAGATCAAGCTCAACGATTTCGGCGGGAGCGAATACGTCCTTGCCAATCTCGCTGAAAGCGGCGGCTGGACCACGCCATTGCTTATCGCGCGCGGCGATCTTTACCGCGAGCGAGGCAACCCGCGCGATCTGGTCAGTGCAGCGCAATTCTATCAGGAGGCGATCGCGAAGGGCGACGCACCACCTGAGGCCTATCGCGGGCTTGGCCTGTCGCTGCTGCGCAGCCAGCAGGTCGTCGAGGGTCAGGCGGCGCTCGCGACCTATCTCCGCCTCAAGCCTGCCGCCACCGACGCCGCGCTCATCGCCACTCTGGTTTCACAATAGGGATGACCATGTCCAAGACTTTTGCCGTGCTTGCCGCGGTCGCATCGCTCGCCGTCGCCACGCCGGTCGCGGCGGGCAACAAGCTGATCCCCGCCGGCCAGCGCATCGCAGTCGCCAAGTCGGCGATGACCGTCATGCCCGGCGTCGAATGGAACAAGCTCGCTGAGCGTCCTGGTCGCAATTCGGAAAGCTGGACGCAGGACGGTGACGAACTTAACGAACTGACCTTCTATGGCGGCATCGAGTCCGGCAAACCGTTGTTCCGCGAGGTCGACAAGAAGAACCAGCCGCTCCCCAAAGTGTCGGCGACGATGCTGATCTCCGACATTCCGGTGCTGCTCGAGAACAGCTACCGGATCGCGCTGAGCGCCGCGTCAGTGAAGATCGACGGGATCTGGCCTATTGCGTTCGCCGGCACCAAGGGTGTCCGCTTCACCTACCATTTCTCGAAGCAGAACGAGACGTTGCAACGGCGTGGCGAGGCGCGGGGTGCGATGGTCGGCGGCAAACTGTATATGGTGACGTACGAGGCGCCGAGCCTATATTATTATGATCGTAGCGCGGCGGCTGCTCAGGCTGTGGCGGATAGCGTGCGGCTTTGAGGCGCTTAGCTGCGCAGGCTGGGCTTTGGTATGCACCGGGGCGTAGTTTGGAGTGCAACGTCTGCCTCTTTCCGTCATCCTGACGAAAGTCAGGACCCAGAGCCAAGCAGATTAGCGTTCCGTAACTCTAGATCCTGACTTTCGTCAGGATGACGGAACGAGAAGGGAATGTGTTTAGCATTCCCCAATGCGCGACGCGGGAGTAAATCCCGCGTCGTCGGCCGGGACTTGGGCCCGCCGGCCGGGCTGGCGCCGTCTCGCGATCAGCCCATGGCTGATCGCGTGCGGCTTGGCCTTACTTGCTTCTCTCGACCTGTTCGAATTCCAATTCCACCGGGGTCGCACGCCCGAAGATCGACACCGAAACCTTGACGCGGCTGCGGTCGAAGTCGAGTTCTTCCACAAGCCCGTTGAAGGTCGCGAACGGACCGTCGAGGACCTTGACCTGATCGCCGATCTCGTAGTCGACCTTGACCTTCTGCTTGGGCGCAGCGGCGGCTTCTTCCTTGCTGTTCAGCATCCGCGTGGCTTCCGCCTCGCTGATCGCCTGCGGCTTGCCCATGCTGCCGAGGAAGCCGGTGACCTTCGGCGTGTTCTTCACGAGGTGATACACGTCGTCGTTCATGTTCAGTTTGGCGAGCACATAGCCCGGCATGAACTTGCGCTCGACCGCGATCTTCTTGCCGCGACGGGCCTCGGTGGTGGTTTCGGTCGGGACTTCGATCTGCTCGACGAGCTGTTCGAGACCCATCCGGGTCGCCTCGGCCATGATCGAGTCGCGGACCTTGCCCTCGAAGCCCGAATAGGCGTGAATGATGTACCAGCGCGCCATGACGGAACCTTGCTTACTGAGCGAGTTTGAGAAGGGCGGAGACGATCGCTTGCAGGATCGAGTCGACGCCCAGGAAGAACAGCGCGAGGATCGTCGTCATGATCACCACCATCACGCCGGTCATGACCGTCTCGCGACGCGTCGGCCACGTGACCTTCGCGGTCTCGTTGCGGACCTGCTGGATGAATTCGAGGGGGACGTCTTCGCCACGATGTTCTTCGAACCCGCTGATTGAGAAACTGAGATGCGAGGCATAGACCCACTAGCCGCTCCCTGTGAAGGGCCGCGGCGGCAGGTCCGTCCTCGCTGTCGGAAGCGCGGCAGATAGCTGCCGTCAAAGGTGAAAGCAAGTGCGCGGCAGGAGAGGGGCGGGGCGACGTTCTGGGAGAGCGGTCGCATGGCCGGAGGCATAGCACGTGGGGGGAGAGGTGGCGCGTGGGCGAAGACGTGGCGCATGGCCGGAGAAGTGGCGGGGGAGAGCGCTTGGGTCACTCGATCCCCCGCACGATCGTCTTGCCGGTGCCGGTTTCACCGGCGGCTCCGCTCCCACGGTTTCTTTTTATCGTTCGGCTTGACGACGGCATGGCCGGTGTACGCGCAACGCGGACGAAAAAAAGGCCGGTACGAGACCGGCCATGAAAGTTTTTAGGAGAGGATGCCTGAAAGGCCTGATTGTTGTGCATCGCAGCACATCATAGAGCAATTGCGAAAATTGCATTACGAAATGCATTTTCTGCAATCGTGATGGGCGCGCGAAGGCACCGCGGGAAACGGTGCCGTTCGAAATCGAAATTTAAAGGGGGTGGCAGGAGTGCTCGGATTCGAACCGAGGGCCTTCGGTTTTGGAGACCGACGCTCTAACCAACTGAGCTACACTCCTACACGGACGCGCCCCTTACCCAGCGTTTTCGCGCAGGGCAAGCGCCTCGCGTGCAATTCGTCACCATTAAGAGTGATGCGTTGCGCGCGGTCGTGTTTGCCCGTTAACCGTACGCCGTATCGTGGGATGTAGGAAAGCGTAATCTTATGCGGGTAGGTTTGGGGATGCTGGCGCTGCCGGTCGCGGCGCTGCTGATGGGGGCGGGGCCAGTGCCGGCGCCGGTGCCGGTGCCGCAGGTGCCCGACCTCGGGCCGCAGCTCGAACGCTTCACCTATCCCTGGCCGGTCCAGACGATGGAAGTCGATATCGTCGGTGCGCCCGCACAGATGGCGTTCATGGATATCGCGCCGCAGCGTCCCAATGGCCGCACGGTCGTGCTGCTCCACGGCAAGAATTTCTGCGGCGCGACCTGGGGCAGCACGGCGCGCGCGCTGAGCGAGGTCGGCTACCGGGTGATCGTTCCCGACCAGATCGGCTTCTGCAAATCGTCCAAGCCCCGCGCGGCGCAGTATAGCTTCGAGATGCTCGCGACGTTCACCAAGCGGTTGCTCGAATCGCGCGGCATCACGCAGGCGACGATCGTCGGGCACTCGATGGGCGGCATGCTCGCGATGCGGTACGCCATTCTCTACCCGGCATCGGTCGAGAAGCTGGTGCTCGTCAATCCGCTCGGCCTGAAGGATCGCGGCGAGGAGGGCGTGCCCTATACCGACGTCGATACGCTCTGGGCGAACGAGAAGAAGACGAGCTACGCGTCGATCAAGGCGTATCAGCTCGAGAACTATTACCACGGCGTGTGGAAGCCGTCCTATGATCGCTGGGTCTGGATGCAGGCGGGCATGTACCAGGGGCAGGGCGTGATACAGTGGCGCTCGCGCAGGCCAAGACCAGCGAGATGATCAAGACGCAATCGGTCGCGCATGAGCTGTACCGGATCACGCCGTCGACCACCTTGATCGTCGGGACGCTGGACAAGACCGCGTTCGGCCGGGCGCAGGCCCCCGCGAACTTGCGCAAGTTTCTCGAACCGGTGCCAATGGTCGCACCGCGCGCGGTGAAGCAGATGCCGAATGCGAACCTAGTTATGCTGGAGGGGCTGGGTCACTCGCCGCAGGTCGAGGATTCCGCGCGATTCGAGAAGACGCTGCTAGCGGTGCTCGGGACGCGGCCGCGATAATCGGAACCTCTTGATCCTCCCCCGCCAGGGGGAGGTGGCTGGCGCTTGCCGGGCGGAGGGGAGACAACGTATGTTGAGTTTTCCTCCCCCTCCGTCACCTACGGTGCCACCTCCCCCTGGCGGGGGAGGATTGGGAAGAGTGGCTAACGCGGCGTGGCCATCAGTGGCTTCAAGGTCGGCATCCACCCCCAAGAAACCAATCACCTACCCGCCCCAAACCGATTCCGCCCCGTTGACCGCAACCGACTCCTGACCTATAGGCGCGACCTGTTCTTCGGGAGTGTTTCCCGCCGGGCATGCTTGAACATTGCTGGATGCATTCCAGGACCTGAGGGGCGCTCCCGCGTTCCTATGGTCCTTTTTGTATTCTCAGGCGCCTCATGGCTCCAGCAAAGTAACCACTTGAAAGGTGAAGGCTTCAATGCCGACGATCAACCAGCTGGTCCGCAAGGGCCGCGATCCGCAGAAGGCCAAGTCGAAGGTCCCTGCGATGGAAGCAAATCCGCAGAAGCGTGGCGTTTGCACGCGCGTCTACACGACGACCCCGAAGAAGCCGAACTCGGCTCTGCGCAAGGTGGCCAAGGTTCGCCTGACCAACCAGCGCGAAGTCATCAGCTACATCCCGGGCGAGGGCCACAATCTTCAGGAGCATTCGGTTGTCCTGATCCGTGGCGGTCGTGTCCGCGATCTTCCCGGTGTTCGCTATCACGTCCTGCGCGGCGTGCTCGATACACAGGGTGTGAAGGACCGGCGTCAGTCGCGTTCCAAGTACGGCGCCAAGCGTCCGAAGTAAGCCGGTCAGGTATCTGATCACTAAGGCTGAAGTTTAGAAGGAATACAAAATGGCACGTCGTCGTCGTCCCGAAAAGCGGGTCATCCTGCCTGATCCCAAGTTCGGGGATGAGGTTCTGTCGAAGTTCATGAACAGCGTCATGCTGGACGGCAAGAAGTCCGTCGCAGAGCTGATCGTGTACGGTGCATTCGAAACCGTCGAGAGCCGCGCAAAGCGCGATCCGATCGGCGTTTTCCACGATGCGCTGAACAACGTGAAGCCGGGCATCGAAGTCCGTTCGCGTCGCGTCGGTGGTGCAACGTACCAGGTGCCGGTCGAGGTTCGTCCCGAGCGTGCACAGGCGCTGGCGATTCGCTGGCTGATCGGTGCGGCGCGTTCGCGCAGCGAGAACACGATGGCCGCACGGCTGTCGGGTGAGCTGATGGATGCCGCCAACAACCGTGGCAACGCGGTTAAGAAGCGTGAAGATACGCACCGGATGGCCGAAGCCAACCGTGCATTCTCGCACTACCGCTGGTAACAGCGGGCTTCGTGCCGCTGGTAACAGCGGGCTTTGAAGCCTAGCATTGCTATCCGTGTGACGGGCGGTCTTTCGCCTGTCATGCAAACACCTATATATTGGGGAGCCGGCACGTTCGGCTCCCCATATCCTTAAGGAAGCACGATCATGGCCCGCAGCCATCCGCTCGACCGTTACCGCAACATCGGCATCATGGCGCACATCGACGCCGGTAAGACGACGACGACCGAGCGCATCCTCTATTACACCGGCAAGTCCTACAAGATCGGCGAAGTGCACGAAGGCACCGCGACGATGGATTGGATGGAGCAGGAGCAGGAGCGCGGGATCACGATCACGTCGGCTGCGACCACCTGCAAGTGGCGCGCCGAAGAAGGTAAGGGCGAAGAGCACCTTATCAACATCATCGATACGCCCGGCCACGTCGACTTCACGATCGAAGTCGAGCGTTCGCTCCGCGTGCTCGATGGTGCGGTTGCATGCTTCGACGGCGTTGCCGGCGTCGAGCCGCAGTCCGAGACCGTGTGGCGTCAGGCCGACAAGTACGGCGTGCCGCGCATGTGCTTCGTCAACAAGCTCGACCGCACCGGTGCCGATTTCTACTTCTGCGTGAACTCGATCATCGAGCGTCTCGGTGCGCGTCCGGCTGTGCTGTATCTTCCGATCGGCATGGAAGGCGGCTTCAAGGGCCTCGTCGATCTCGTCGAGAACCGCGCGATCATCTGGCTCGAAGAGAGCCTGGGCGCGAAGTTCGAATATGCCGAGATCCCTGCGGATCTGGTCGAGAAGGCCGCGAAGTATCGCAGCGAGCTGATCGAGATGGCCGTCGAGCAGGACGATGCCCTCATGGAGGCCTACCTCGAAGGCAACGAGCCGAGCGTCGCCGACCTCAAGAAGCTGATCCGCAAGGGTACGCTGAGCATGGCGTTCGTCCCCGTCGTTTGCGGTTCGGCGTTCAAGAACAAGGGCGTTCAGCCTTTGCTCGACGCTGTGGTCGACTATCTGCCTTCGCCGCTCGACGTTCCCGCGATCCAGGGTCTGAAGCTCGACGGCGTGACGCCGGACGAGCGTCCTTCGTCGGACGACGTTCCGTTCTCGGCACTGGCGTTCAAGATCATGAACGATCCGTTCGTCGGTACGCTGACCTTCGCCCGCATCTATTCGGGTAAGCTGGAGACCGCATCGCAGGTCACCAACTCGGTCAAGGACAAGAAGGAAAAGGTCGGTCGCATGCTGCTTATGCATGCGAACAGCCGTGAGGACATCCAGGAGGCTTTCGCTGGCGACATCGTCGCTCTCGCGGGTCTCAAGGATACCACGACCGGTGACACGCTCTGCGCGATGAACGCACCGATCATTCTCGAGCGGATGGAATTCCCCGAGCCCGTGATCGAGCTGTCGGTGGAGCCTAAGACCAAGGCCGACCAGGAGAAGATGGGTGTCGCGCTCAATCGTCTCGCACGGGAAGATCCTTCGTTCCGCGTTTCGTCGGACCCCGAGTCGGGTCAGACCATCATCAAGGGCATGGGCGAGCTCCATCTCGAGATCCTGGTCGATCGCATGAAGCGTGAGTTCAAGGTCGAGGCGAATGTCGGCGCTCCTCAGGTCGCATACCGCGAGTATCTGAAGAAGCCGGTCGACGTCGACTACACGCATAAGAAGCAGTCGGGTGGTACCGGCCAGTTCGGTCGCGTGAAAGTCAAGGTCACGCCGGGCGAGCGCGGTTCGGGCATCACGTTCAAGGACGAGATCAAGGGCGGCAACATTCCGAAGGAATATCTGCCTGCGATCGAGAAGGGCTTCCGCGAAACCGCCGCTTCGGGTTCGCTGGTCGGCTTCCCGATCATCGATTTCGAGATCGTGCTGTATGACGGCGCGTATCACGACGTCGACTCGTCGGCACTGGCGTTCGAAATCTGTGCACGTGGCGCGATGCGCGAAGTCGCACAGAAGTCGGGCATCACGCTGCTCGAGCCGGTCATGAAGGTCGAAGTCGTTACCCCGGAGGATTATCTGGGCGACGTCATCGGCGACATGAACAGCCGTCGTGGCCAGATCCAGGGCACCGACAGCCGCGGCAACGCACAGACGGTCGAGGCGATGGTGCCGCTGGCCAACATGTTCGGCTACGTGAACTCGCTCCGTTCGTTCACGCAGGGCCGCGCGAACTACTCGATGCAGTTCTCGCACTATGACGAAGTGCCGCAGAACGTTGCGGACGAGGTGAAGGCCAAGCTGGCGTAAGCCGAAGGCGCACGGAGCTAGGGCAACCTAGCTCCAAGACGCCGCAAGGCCGGCCGGCCTCGGGCTCGCCCGAGGTCCGACGGCACGGAATTCACTTCCGTGTCGGCCCCCTTCGCAAGGCAGGGGCTGGCGCAACGCTTTAACAGCCGCTATTGGGCCGCGTTCGCGCGGTTCCCGGGGTGGCACCGGAATACGAATCAGAAGGTAGGAAACAATGGCCAAGGCAAAATTTGAGCGGAACAAGCCGCATCTCAACATCGGCACCATCGGTCACGTCGATCATGGCAAGACGTCGCTCACCGCTGCGATCACGAAGGTTCTGGCAGAGACGACCGGCGGTACCGCCGTCGACTTCGCCAACATCGACAAGGCTCCCGAGGAGCGCGAGCGCGGCATCACGATCTCGACCGCACACGTCGAGTACGAGACGGCCAACCGTCACTATGCGCACGTCGATTGCCCGGGTCACGCCGATTATGTGAAGAACATGATCACCGGCGCAGCCCAGATGGACGGCGCGATCCTCGTCGTTTCGGCGACCGATGGCCCGATGCCACAGACCCGTGAGCACATCCTGCTCGCACGCCAGGTCGGCGTGCCCGCAATGGTCGTGTTCATGAACAAGGTCGATCTGGTCGACGACGAGGAAATCCTCGAGCTGGTCGAGATGGAGATCCGCGAGCTGCTCAGCTCGTACGACTTCCCGGGCGACGACATCCCCGTCATCAAGGGTTCGGCTACCTGCGCACTGTCGGGTTCGAACCAGAAGCTCGGCGCCGACGCCGTCACCGAGCTGATGCAGGCCGTCGACGACTACATCCCGCAGCCAGAGCGTCCGCTCGACAAGCCGTTCATGATGCCGATCGAGGACGTGTTCTCGATCTCGGGTCGTGGCACGGTCGTCACCGGCCGCGTCGAGACCGGCATCGTCAAGGTTGGTGAGGAAGTCGAGATCGTCGGCATCCACCCGACCGTCCGCAAGACCACGGTCACGGGCGTCGAGATGTTCCGCAAGCTGCTCGACCAGGGCCAGGCTGGCGATAACGTCGGCGCGCTGATCCGCGGCGTTGCACGCGACGAAGTCGAGCGTGGCCAGGTGCTCTGCAAGCCAGGCACGATCAAGCCGCACACCGACTTCAACTCGGAAGTGTACGTGCTGTCGAAGGAAGAGGGTGGCCGTCACACGCCGTTCTTCGCCAACTACCGCCCGCAGTTCTACTTCCGTACGACGGACGTGACCGGCACCGTCGAGCTGCCTGAGGGCACCGAGATGGTCATGCCAGGCGACAACGTGTCGCTCGGCATCAAGCTGATCGCGCCGATCGCCATGGACGTGGGCCAGCGCTTCACGATCCGTGAAGGCGGCCGTACCGTCGGTGCAGGCGTCGTCAGCCAGATCGACAAGTAAGCATCTTCTCCTTCGGGAGGTGATCGAAGAGCCCGGCTTCTCGCGAGAGAGGCCGGGCTTTTTCGTGTTGGGAGCCATTTCCACGCCAACGCGTGTCGCCGTTTTTGCCGCGATTGCAAGGATCCGACAATCGGCTAGTCTACGCTCGATAAAAGGGAACGAGCTCATGAGGGCGGAATGTCAGTGCGGTCGGCTCGCGGTCGAGCTTCCTGGCCCTACGCCCGCGGTGGTCGCTTGCCATTGTATCGCATGCCAGCGTCGGACCGGATCGCCGTTTGTCGTCCTTGCCTACTATCCGGCAGACCAGCTCACGATCGTCGGCGAAGGCAGGCGGTTCGAGCGAGCGACGGACGAGGGCAATCGCTTCGAGACGTTCTTTTGCGCTGAGTGCGGATCGACTGTCTACGCGCGGGCTGGCAAACACCCGTCGATGATCGGGGTTGCGGTTGGCGCAATAGCAGATCCTGCCTTTCGGGCTCCGGTTCGGTCTGTCTGGGAACAGTCGATGCACGATTGGGTGACGGTGCCGGGCGACGTTCAGCATTTTCCGCGAGGGCGTGGGTAACGGCGTTCGTTGTCGGCGATAGCAGTTCATGGCATAACGCCTGCGGAGAACGCGCAGATGGCTTCCATAAACATATCGCTGCCCGATCCGATGCGCGATTACGTGCAGGAGCGGATCGAACGCGGACAGTACGCCAGCGCTAGCGATTATTTCCGCGACCTGATCGCGCGTGACCAACTTGCCGTCGAGAATGAGGAGCGGTGGCTCCACGAGTTGGACTCGTCGATATCGGGTAGCCTGGCCGAAATGAATGCCGGCGGGGGTGTTGCGCTGGATGTCGCGTGTGATGAGGTGCTGGATGAGCTCAAGGGGGCACGCCGTCAGTCCCGCGCATGAAAGTCGTTTTGTCGTCGCATGCGATCGCGGATCTGAATAGAATCGGTCTGTATATCGCCGCTGACAATCCATCTCGCGCAGTCTCTTTCGTGGTCGAGTTGCGTGAGGTGGCGATGCGACTCGCCGACGTTCCGCTCGGTTTCCCACTGGTGCCGCGCTATGAAACGCACGGCATTCGCCGAAGGTCATGGAAGGGCTACGGCATCCTGTATTCGGCGTTGTCCGACCGGGTGTTCGTCCACCGCATCATCGGCCCCGGGCAGGATTACGACCGCGTGCTCAGCGTGATCTAATCGAGCAGGAGCGGGCAGCTATTTCCGTGAGTGCGCTTCCTGAGTCCTGAAAACCCGCACCCCCGGTTGCATTTCAACCGACTCTCCCGTAATGGCCCGCCTTCGGTTTAAACATCAACCAGCAAGAGCCCGGAAACGGGCCCGCTCTTTCGCATCGGTAGGGACTATGGACAGCAATATCCGCATTCGTCTGAAGGCGTTCGATCACCGTGTGCTCGATCAGGCCACTGGCGACATCGCCGACACCGCACGCCGCACCGGCGCGCTCATCCGCGGTCCGATTCCCCTTCCGACGCGCATCGAAAAGTTCACCGTGAACCGTGGCCCGCACATCGACAAGAAGTCGCGCGAGCAGTTCGAGGTGCGCACGTACAAGCGTATGCTGGATATCGTCCAGCCGACGCCGCAGACGGTCGATGCGCTGATGAAGCTGGACCTCGCCGCTGGCGTTGACGTCGAGATCAAGCTCGCCTAAGGGCTGGCGCGGCGCGGTCGACCGGTAACGGTCCCGCGCCGTTCGACATTGGGATACCGCCGTCGGTGAAAACCGACGGGGCAGCGTCCCCCGTCACGCTTCCGCATTCGCAGAAGCACCAGCCCGGGACGGGGGCACGTTTCGTATTTACCGGGTTGAACCGACTCCATTCAGGGCTTTTGCCGGGGATGGGGTCAGGTGGACGCATCATGGAGCTCGCTCCGGACATGGTCCGCAAGCCCCCGAGGAATAGTCCGACGGGGCCTCTGTCTAGGAAGGGACAAGATCATGCGTACTGGCGTGATCGCGAAGAAGATGGGGATGACCCGCCTGTTCCAGGAAGATGGTCGGCACGTGCCGGTCACCGTTCTGGCACTCGAAGGCAATCAGGTCGTTTCCGTTCGCGAAATGGATCGTGACGGCTACACTGCCGTCCAGCTTGGTGCAGGTGTCGCCAAGTCGAAGAATGTCGCAAAGCCGCAGCGCGGCCATTTCGGCAAGGCCGAAGTGGAGCCCAAGGCTGTCGTCCATGAGTTCCGCGTGAACGCAGACGGCCTGCTCGACGTCGGTGCCGAGATCTCGGCTGACCATTACGTCGCAGGCCAGATCGTCGATATCCAGGGCAAGACCCAGGGTAAGGGCTTCCAGGGTGGCATGAAGCGTTGGGGCTTCGGCGGTCTGCGGGCAACCCACGGCGTGTCGGTCTCGCACCGTTCGCTTGGTTCGACCGGTCAGCGCCAGGATCCGGGCAAGGTCTTCAAGAACAAGAAGATGGCCGGCCACATGGGCGACAAGTACCGCACCCAGCAGAACCTCGAGATCGTATCGACGGACGTCGAGCGTGGTCTCCTGTTCGTCAAGGGTTCGGTTCCTGGCTCAAAGGGCGGCTGGCTCTTCGTCAAGGACTCGGTGAAGGTCGCGCGCCACGCCGACGCACCGTTCCCCGCCGGTCTCAAGACCGCAAACAGCAACACCGCAGCAGACACGCCGGCCGAAACGACCGACGCACCTGCAGCCGACGGCCAGGAGGGCTGAGCGTGAAGATCAAGGTTTCATCTTTCGCCGGCACTGACGCAGCGGACATCGAGCTCAACGACGAGGTCTTCGGCCTCGATCCGCGCGCCGACATCCTGCACCGCGTCGTCACCTGGCAGCTCGAGAAGCGTCGCGAGACGGCTCGTGGCACCCGTGAGCGCGCAGACGTCGCTCGCACCGGCAAGAAGTTCGGTCGCCAGAAGGGCGGCGGTACGGCTCGTCACGGCGATCGTCGCGCACCTGTGTTCATCGGTGGTGGTAAGGCACACGGCGCACGCGTCCGTGACTTCAATCCGTCGCTGAACAAGAAGGTTCGCTCGCTCGGCCTGCGCATGGCTCTCAGCAGCCACGCCAAGGCGGGTTCGCTGGTCATCATGGACAGCCTGGCTGTCGAGGGTGGCAAGACCAAGACGCTGCAGGGCGATCTCGCAAAGCTCGGCTTCGGCAAGCGTGCGCTCGTCATCGACGGCGACATGGTCGACACCAGCTTCGCATTCGCTGCGGGCAACCTGTACGAAGTGAACGTGATGCCGGCTGCCGGCGCGAACGTTTACGACATCCTGAAGCATGACACGCTGGTGCTGACGCGCGCCGCTGTCGAAAAGCTGGAGGCGCGCTTCCATGGCTAAGAAGCAGAAGGCGGGCATCGATAATCGTCATTACGACGTTATTCTAGCCCCGCACATCACCGAGAAGACGACGACCCTGTCGGAGTTCAACGCGGTTGTGTTCAAGGTATCGAACGATGCCACGAAGCCCGAGATCAAGGCGGCCGTTGAGGCGCTGTTCGACGTGAACGTCGTCGGCGTGAACACGCTCGTCCAGAAGGGCAAGACCAAGAAGTGGAAGGGCACGAACTACTCGCGCTCCGACATGAAAAAGGCAATCGTGACGTTGAAGGACGGTCAGTCCATCGACGTGACGACGGGGATCTGAGGCCATGGCACTCAAGCATTATAATCCGACATCGCCGGCACGCCGCGGTCTCATCCTGGTCGACAAGTCGTCGCTCTGGAAGGGCCGCCCCGTCAAGGCGCTGACCGAAGGTAAGCACAAGACCGGCGGTCGTAACAACAAGGGCCATGTGACCTCGCGCGGCATCGCCGGCGGTCACAAGCAGAAGTACCGCTACATCGACTTCAAGCGTCGCAAGTGGGACGTCGAAGGCACCGTCGAGCGGATCGAGTATGATCCCAACCGCACCGCGTTCATCGCCCTGGTCAAGTACCCGGACGAGGAACTCGCCTACATCCTGGCGCCGCAGCGTCTGGCCGTCGGCGACAAGGTCCTCGCGGCCAAGAAGACCGACGTGAAGCCAGGCAATGCCATGGAACTCGGTCAGATGCCGGTCGGCACCATCGTCCACAACGTGGAGATGAAGCCGATGAAGGGTGGCCAGATCGCCCGTTCGGCCGGCACGTACGTGCAGGTCGTCGGTCGCGACAAGGGCATGGTGATGGTCCGCCTGAACTCGGGCGAGCAGCGCTACATCCGCAGCGATTGCATGGCGACGGTTGGCGCGGTCTCGAACCCCGACAACCAGAACCAGAACCTGGGCAAGGCAGGCCGTTCGCGCTGGATGGGTATCCGTCCTCTGACGCGCGGCGTCGCCAAGAACCCGGTCGACCATCCGCACGGCGGTGGTGAAGGCCGTACCTCGGGTGGTCGTCATCCGGTTACGCCTTGGGGCAAGCCGACGAAGGGTGCGCGCACGCGTCATAACAAGTCGACCGACAAGATGATCATCCGGTCGCGTCATTCGACGAAGAGGAAGGGCTAACATGGCTCGTTCAGTCTGGAAGGGCCCCTTCGTGGACCTTCATCTGCTCAAGAAGGCAGAAACCGCCCAGGACACCAACGCGCGTTCGCCGATCAAGACCTGGTCGCGTCGCTCGACGATCCTGCCGTCGTTCGTGGGTCTCACGTTCAACGTCTATAACGGCCGCAAGTTCGTGCCCGTCTCGGTCAACGAAGACATGGTCGGCATGAAGCTCGGTGAGTTCGCGCCCACGCGCTACTTCCCCGGCCACTCCGCCGACAAGAAGGGCAAGCGCTGATGTCTAAGCAAGTCAGCCCGCGCAAGGTCGCGGACAACGAGGCGCTTTCGGTCGGTACGCAGATCCGTGGTTCCGCGCAGAAGCTCGGCCTCGTGGCTGCGCTGATCCGTGGCAAGAAGGTCGGCGATGCGATGAACATCCTCGCCTTCTCGACCAAGGGCATGGCGATCGAAGCGCGCAAGGTGCTGGCCTCGGCCATCGCCAACGCCGAGAACAACCATAACCTCGACGTCGACGCGCTCGTCGTCGCCGAGGCTTCGGTCGGCAAGTCGATCACGATGAAGCGCTTCGCTACCCGCGGCCGCGGCAAGTCGACCCGCATTCTCAAGCCATTCAGCCGTCTGCGCATCGTCGTGCGCGAGCAGGAAGAAGCATAATGGGTCAGAAGAGCAACCCCATCGGTCTGCGTCTGCAGATCAACCGTACCTGGGATAGCCGCTGGTACGCCGAAGGCGCCGACTATGGTCGGCTCCTGCTCGAGGATCTCAAGATCCGCGCATTCATCATGAAGACGCTGCCGCAGGCCGCGATCTCCAAGGTGGTCATCGAGCGTCCGGCCAAGCTGGCCCGCATCTCCATCTTCGCTGCACGCCCCGGCGTGATCATCGGCAAGAAGGGTGCGGACATCGAGAAGCTGCGTTCGACGATCGGCAAGATGACGTCGTCGACCGTGTCGCTGAACATCGTCGAGATCCGCAAGCCGGAAGTCGATGCGCGTCTCGTCGCGCAGGGCATCGCCGATCAGCTCGAGCGTCGTATCGCCTTCCGTCGCGCCATGAAGCGTGCGGTCCAGTCGGCGATGCGTCTCGGTGCCGAAGGCATCCGGGTGAACTGCGGTGGCCGTCTTGGCGGCGCCGAGATCGCACGGTCGGAGAGCTATCGTGAGGGTCGGGTTCCGTTGCACACGCTGCGCGCGAACATCGATTATGCCGAGGCTACGGCGCACACGTCTTACGGCGTTTGCGGCGTGAAGGTCTGGGTCTTCAAGGGCGAGATTCTCGGCAACGATCCGACGTCGTACGACCGCATCATGATGGAGGCTCAGACCTCCGGTGTGCGGCCGCAGCGCGACGATCGTCGCTAAGGGGCAGGAACAGACATGCTGCAACCAAAAAGACCAAGTTCCGGAAGGCCTTCAAGGGCAAGATTTCGGGCGACGCCAAGAGTGGCTTCTCGCTCAATTTCGGCTCCTACGGCCTCAAGGCGATGGAACCCGACCGGATCACCGCACGCCAGATCGAGGCGGCCCGCCGCGCGATCACGCGTCACATGAAGCGCCAGGGGCGTTTGTGGATCCGCATCTTCCCAGACCTTCCGGTCTCGGGAAAGCCAGCCGAAGTCCGCATGGGTAAGGGCAAGGGCGCGCCGGAATACTGGGCCGCTCGCGTCAAGCCGGGTCGGATCCTGTTCGAGCTCGACGGCGTCGACGGCAAGATCGCCGCCGAGGCGTTCGAGCGGGCGGCCATGAAGCTGCCGATCAAGGTAAAGGTCGTTGCCCGCCTGGGCGACACCTCGCATCTGGGAGGCGAGTAAGATCATGGCTCGTATCGACGACATGAAAACCAAGAGCGACGACCAGCTGTCGGAGTCGCTCGGCGAACTAAAGCGCGAGCAGTTCAACCTGCGCTTCCAGGCCGCCACGAACCAGCTCGAAAAGCCGAGCCGCGTTCGTGAGGTCCGCCGCGACATCGCTCGCATCAAGACCCTGCAGGCTCAGCGCACCAGCGCTGAAGCCGCGAAGTAAGGAACGTATCATGCCGAAGCGCGTGCTGACCGGTCTGGTCGTGTCCGACAAGGGCGACAAGACGGTGGTCGTGAACGTCGAGCGTAAGGTGAAGCACCCGCTCTACGGGAAGATCATCCGTCGCTCGAAGAAGTATCATGCTCATGACGAGAGCAACGAGTTCAAGCAGGGCGAGACCGTGCGGATCGAAGAGACCGCACCGATTTCCAAGCTGAAGACCTGGAAGGTGATCGAGCGGGTCAACACCCACGCGACGCCGGAGCGGGCTTCGGCCGAGGGCTGAACTGGTACGCTCCAAGCCCCGTCATCCCAGCGAAAGCCGGGATCTCGTGGTGAGGGGCGATCTGCTCGAACCGGTTCCCGTCATCCTGACGAAAGTCAGGATCCAGAGCCAGGAGCGTAACGCTTCATAACTCTGGATCCCAGCTTTCGCTGGGATGGCGGTTTACATTGGAACCTTGTGTTCCATCGACGGAACGGCTAAGCGGCCGCTCCTCCCCGTTGCGGTTCGTCCGTGGCGGGGTGATTTTTTAGGCGGGGTTCGGTCGGTATCGACCCCAGAGACAGAGAAGGGATACGGATCCATGATCCAGATGCAGTCCAATCTCGACGTCGCTGACAACAGCGGCGCGAAGCGGGTGCAGTGCATCAAGGTGCTTGGGGGTTCCAAGCGTCGTGTTGCAGGCGTTGGCGACATCATCGTCGTCAGCATCAAGGAAGCGCAGCCACGTGGCCGTGTGAAGAAGGGCGACGTTCACCGCGCGGTGATCGTGCGTACCGCCAAGGATATCCGCCGTGCAGACGGTACGGTCATCCGCTTCGACGGCAATGCCGCGGTGCTGGTCAACAAGAACGAGGAGCCGATCGGCACCCGTATCTTCGGCCCAGTCGTTCGCGAGCTGCGCGGCAAGAAGCACATGAAGATCATCAGCCTCGCGCCGGAGGTGCTGTAATGGCGTCGCAGCGTATCAAGAAGGGTGACAAGGTCATCGTCCTGTCCGGCAAGGACAAGGGCAAGACCGGTGAAGTCACCGTCTCCATGCCGAAGACCGACAAGGTCGTCGTATCGGGCGTCAACATCGCCGTGCGCCACACCAAGCCGACTCAGGGTGACCCGCAGGGTGGCCTGATCCGCAAGGAAGCACCGATGCACGTTTCGAAGGTCGCGCACGTGACCGCCGACGGCAAGCCGACCCGCGTCCGCTTCGAGGAGCAGGACGGCAAGAAGGTCCGCGTCGCCGTCAAGACCGGGGAGAAGATCAATGGTTGATCAGAACACTGGCGAGCAGGCCGGCACCGAGGCCGTCTACGTCGCGCGCATGCGCAAGCTGTACGACGAGACGATCATCAAGGCGATGACCGAGAAGTTCGGTTACAAGAACGTCATGGAGATCCCGCGGCTCGACAAGATCGTGCTGAACATGGGCGTCGGCGAAGCCACGCAGGACAAGAAGAAGGTCGACCAGGCTGCTTCCGAAATGGAGCTGATCGCCGGCCAGAAGCCTGTCGTGACGAAGGCAAAGAAGTCGATCGCGCAGTTCAAGCTGCGTGAAGGTATGCCGATCGGCGTGAAGGTCACCCTTCGCCGCGAGCGCATGTACGAGTTCCTCGACCGTTTCATCACGATCGCTCTTCCCCGCGTCCGCGATTTTCGCGGTCTCAACCCGAAGAGCTTCGATGGCCGTGGCAACTATGCCTGCGGTATCAAGGAGCAGATCGTTTTCCCAGAAATCAGCTATGACCGGGTCGACAAGATCCGCGGCATGGATGTGATCGTGACGACGACCGCAAAGACCGACGACGAGGCTCGCGAGCTTCTCCGTCTGTTCGGTTTCCCGTTCCCGATCGAAGACGACGCTGCCGACGAGAAGAAGGCAGCTTAATCTAAGTCCCCCTCCCGCTTGCGGGAGGGGTCAGAGAGGGGCCTCGCGCCTAACGGGCGTTGGTCCTTCCCTCCCCAACCCCTCCCGCAAGCGGGAGGGGAGCTAGCAAAGAAAGAACTTAAGTCGATGGCGAAACTGAGTTCAGTCAACAAGAACGAGCGCCGCAAGCGCATGGTCAAGCAGTATGCCCCGAAGTACGCGGCACTGAAGGCAATCGCAGCGGACAAGACGCTCGACGACGGTGAGCGTCTGATCGCTCGCCTCAAGATGGCGGCACTGCCGCGCAACGCGAACCCGACCCGCATCCGTAACCGGTGCGAGCTGACCGGTCGCCCGCGCGCCTATTACCGCAAGTTCCGGCTCTGCCGTATTCAGCTGCGCGATCTGGCCAACAAGGGCCTCATCCCCGGCGTCACGAAGTCGAGCTGGTAAGGACTAAATCATGGCAGTGACCGATCCCCTGGGTGATTTGCTCACCCGTATCCGTAATGGCCAGCGCGCGAAGAAGGACTCCGTCCTCACGCCGGCGTCGAAGCTGCGCGTCCGCGTGCTCGACGTTCTGCAGCGCGAAGGCTATATCCGTGGCTACAGCGAAGAGCAGATGGGCCCCGCGGCCGGCCTTCGCATCGAACTGAAGTATTTCGAGGGCCAGCCTGCGATCAAGCATGTCGCACGCGTCTCGAAGCCCGGCCGTCGCGTCTATTCCGGCTCGCAGGAACTCCCGCGCGTCCGTAACGGCCTCGGCATCACCATCGTCTCGACGCCCCGCGGCGTGCTGTCGGATTCCGAAGCACGCGAGCAGAACGTCGGCGGCGAAGTCCTCGCGGAGGTGTTCTGATGAGCCGCATTGGTAAGAAGCCGGTCACCGTACCGGCGGGCATCACGCCGACCATCGAGAACAAGCAGCTGACCATGAAGGGCCCCAAGGGTACCCTCAAGATGCCGCTTCGCGACGAGATCAGCTACACGATCGAAGACGGCGGCATTTCGGTGCAGCCGGCCAACGACACCAAGCGCGCGCGCGCGTTCTGGGGCATGCAGCGGACCATGGTGCAGAACCTGGTCACCGGCGTGTCGGAAGGCTTCACCAAGAAGCTGCTGATCACCGGCGTCGGCTATCGTGCCGCCGCGCAGGGCCGCAACCTCAAGCTGCAGCTCGGCTACAGCCATGACGTCAACATCGACGTGCCGGAGGGGATCGAAGTCAAGACTCCCGACAACACGACGATCGAGATCTCGGGTTCGGACAAGCAGATGGTCGGTCAGCTGGCCGCGGAAATTCGTCAGTGGCGCAAGCCCGAGCCTTACAAGGGCAAGGGTATCAAGTACGACGGCGAGTTCATCTTCCGCAAGGAAGGGAAGAAGAAGTAATGACCAAGGGACTTTCTCTTTTCGCCAAGCGGCGTCGCCGCAACCGTACCGCGCTCCGCGCACGTGCAGGCACCCGTCCGCGGTTGTCGGTGCATCGCTCGGGCAAGCACATCTATGCCCAGGTGATCGACGATGCCGCCGGCACGACGGTCGCATCGGCCTCGACGCTGGAGAAGGACGTGCGCGGCACGTCCGGCGCCAACATCGACGCGGCGACTTCGGTCGGCAAGCGCGTCGCCGAGGCTGCCAAGGCAGCGGGCGTGACCCAGGTCGTGTTCGATCGCGGCGGCTTCCTCTACCACGGTCGCGTGAAGGCTCTTGCCGATGCCGCGCGCGAAGCCGGATTGGAGTTCTAAGACATGGCTGACGAAAACAACACGCCGGCAGTAATCGCTCCCGAGACGACCGCACAGGACGTCACGGCTCAGAACGTTCCGCAGAGCACTGGCTACCAGGGCAACAACGGTGGCGGTCGCGGTCGCGGCGGTCCCGGTGGCGGCGGCGGCGGTGGTCGTGGTGGCCCCGGTGGCAACCGCAGCGGGGGCCCAGGCGGCAACCGCGGTGGTCGCGACGGCGGTCGCGGTCGCGACAATCGTGGCGGTCGTCCCGGTGCGGACGATGGCGGCGAAGAGCTGATCGAGAAGCTGGTGCACATCAACCGCGTCTCGAAGACGGTCAAGGGCGGTAAGCGCTTCGGCTTCGCAGCACTCGTCGTCGTCGGCGACGGCAAGGGTCGTGCAGGCTTCGGTCATGGCAAGGCACGCGAAGTGCCGGAAGCCATCTCGAAGGCGACGGCTGCTGCCAAGAAGAAGATGGTTCGCGTTCCGTTGAAGGACGGTCGCACGCTGCATCATGACGGCAACGGTCACTTCGGTGCCGGCAAGGTCACGCTGCGGTCGGCGCCTCAGGGTACGGGCATCATCGCCGGTGGCCCGATGCGCGCAGTCTTCGAATCGCTGGGCGTTGCGGACGTTGTGACCAAGTCGGTCGGCACGTCGAACCCCTACAACATGATCCGCGCCACGTTCGAGGCCCTTGGCGAGCAGACCTCGCCCAAGGCCGTCGCACAGCGTCGCGGCAAGAAGATCGCCGACCTGCTCGGCCATGGTGGTTCGAAGACCGCCGAGGCCGATGCAGCTGCGATCACGGAGTAAGCGATCATGGCAACCATCAAGATCACGCAGACCGGTTCGCCGATCCGCCGCGAGAAGGATCAGCGCGCAACGCTGATCGGTCTCGGTCTCAACAAGATGCACAAGACCCGCGAGCTGGAAGACAGCCCAGAGGTCCGCGGCATGATCCGCAAGGTGCAGCACATGGTGTCCGTCGAAGGCTGAGCCTTCACGCTACCTAGTGACAAATACCGGGAAGGGGGCTAACGGCCCCCTTCCTCATTTCCGGATTCGAACCCGGCGATTTCAAACCAGCGCGTAACAAGCGAAAGCGAGTGCATTACCATGAAGCTCAACGAACTCCGCGATAACGAAGGTGCCCGTAAGTCCAAGATGCGCGTCGGACGCGGCATCGGCTCGGGCAAGGGCAAGACCGCAGGCCGCGGCCAGAAGGGCCAGAAGAGCCGCGAGGGCGTGTCCATCGCCGGTTTCGAAGGCGGCCAGATGCCACTGCACATGCGTCTGCCTAAGCGCGGCTTCAACAACATCTTCCGCAAGGACTTCGCAGAGGTCAACCTCGGCGCGATCCAGCTCGCGGTCGACGCCGGCAAGATCGAGGCTAACGCCACGCTCGACCACGACGCGCTGAAGGCCGCTGGCCTGGCACGCGGCGGCAAGGACGGCGTCCGCCTCCTCGCCAAGGGCGAGCTGACCACGGTCCTCTCGTTCACCGTCGACGGCGCCTCGAAGGGCGCGATCGAAGCGGTCGAGAAGATCGGCGGCAAGGTCGAGGTGATCCACTTCGTCCCCGCAGCCGAGAAGGCTGCCGCCAAGAAGGGCGTGAAGTACAAGGAGCGTGCGGCGCACAAGGCTTCGTTCAAGGCTTAAGCTGAACTGAAGGGGGCGGGTGCGAAAGCGCTGGCCCCCTTTTATTTGCCTGACCTGGCGTCTTCCCGTCTCCCACTTCTGACCTGCCGCCGTTCAGCGATTTCCCTTCCTCCGTTCGCCCTGAGCGAAGTCGAAGGGTACGTCACTCGGGGCAATGTCCTTCGACTTCGCTCAGGACGAACGGGTCATGGGACGACCGGAAGTAGCCTTAGCCATTAGACAAGCGCGCCCGTGCGCCTATATGAGCGGCGGGGGCGGTCACAACGCATCCCGCCTTCTTTGTTTCCAGGACGATCACACGCATGGCATCCGCAGCCGACCAGATGGCGCAAAGCATCAGCCTTTCGAAATTCGCGAAGGCGACCGACCTCAAGAAGCGGTTGTGGTTCACGATCGGTGCGCTGATCATTTTCCGCCTGCTCAGCTATGTCCCGCTGCCGGGTGTCGACCCGACCGCGCTTGGCCTGCTCTCGCAGCAGACGCAGGGCGGCGTGCTCGATTTCTTCAACACCTTCTCGGGTGGCTCGCTCAGCCGTATGTCGCTGATCGCGCTCGGTGTGATGCCCTACATCACCGCCTCGATCGTGGTGCAGCTCGCGACCTCGCTGTCGCCGACGCTCGCGGCCATCAAGAAGGACGGCGAATCGGGTCGCAAGCGGCTCAACCAGTATACGCGCTACGGCACCGTCGGCCTGACCGCAGTGCAGGGCTATTTCATCGCCGTCGGCCTTGAGACGCTCGGCGCGGCACAAGGTATCCAGGCGGTCATCGAGCCCGGCATGATGTTCCGCGTCGCCGCGGTCATCTCGCTGATCGGCGGTACGATGTTCCTGATGTGGCTTGGCGAGCAGATCACCAGCCGCGGGATCGGCAACGGCGTTTCGCTGATCATCATGGCCGGCATCGTCGCGCATCTGCCCGTCACGCTGGTCAACCTGCTCGAAGGCGGCCGCTCGGGCTCGCTCGATCCGATCAAGCTGATCGGCATCGTCGTCGCGGTGGTCGTGCTGATCCTCTTCATCTGCTTCATGGAGCGCGCGCAGCGCCGCATCCTGATCCAGTATCCAAAGCGCCAGACGCAGCGCGGCATGCAAGCCGATCGCAGCCATCTGCCGCTGAAGATCAACACCGCCGGTGTGATCCCGCCGATCTTCGCGTCGTCGCTGCTGCTGATGCCGCTGACGATCTCGCAGTTCGCCGGTCAGCGCGTTGCAGGTGAGTCGAAGTGGGGTGACTTCATCATCACCCTCAACCAGTATCTGCAGCACGGTTCGCCCGTGTACATGCTGCTCTACGGAGCCGGCATCATCTTCTTCTCGTTCTTCTACACCGCGGTCGTCTTCAACCCCGAGGAAACCGCCGACAATCTGAAGCGCAATGGCGGGTTCATTCCTGGCATCCGTCCGGGCAAGAACACCGAGAATTACTTCGATTATGTGCTGACGCGCATCACCGTGATCGGTGCGGCGTATCTGACGATCATCTGCCTGTTGCCAGAATATCTGGTGACCGCGTTGCAGATCCCGTTTTACCTGGGTGGCACCAGCCTGCTGATCGTCGTCAACGTGACGATGGACACGGTGACGCAGATCCAGTCGCACCTGCTGGCGCACCAGTATGGCGACCTGATCAAGAAGGCGAAGCTCAAGGGCAATCGACTTCGTTAAGCTGCCGGTCTAACGCGGTAAAAATCCTGCACGAACGAGGGGAGTGCGTTTCGTGAATATCATCCTTCTTGGACCGCCCGGCGCGGGCAAGGGCACCCAAGCCGCCACGCTCGTCAACGAGCGCGGCATGGTGCAGCTTTCGACCGGTGACATGCTGCGCGCAGCGGTCGCCGCCGGAACGCCGGTCGGCCTCCAGGCGAAGTCCGTCATGGAATCGGGCGGTCTCGTGTCTGACGAGATCGTGTCGGGCATCATCGGCGAGCGGCTCGACCAGCCGGACACCGCGAACGGCGTCATCTTCGACGGCTATCCCCGCACTGCGGCACAGGCGGAAGCGCTCGACGGTCTGCTGGCCGATCGTGGCCGTACGCTCGACTACGTCATCGAACTGGGCGTCGATGAAGCCGCATTGATCGACCGCGTCGTCGGCCGCTACACCTGCGCCAAGTGCGGCACGGGCTATCACGATCGTTACAAGAAGCCGGTCGTTGCCGGCGTCTGTGACGTCTGCGGCTCGACGGAGTTCAAGCGTCGTCCCGACGACAACGCGGAAACGGTTCACAACCGCATGGCCGAATACCGCGCGAAGACGGCACCGATCCTGCCGATCTACGACGCACGAGGCCTGGTCCACCGCGTCGACGGCATGGCCGACATCGCACATGTCGGCGCGGCGATCGCCTCGATCCTCGACAAGAAGTAGGCGTAAGTAAGCGTGTTCCCCGCGGAGGCGGGGGCCCAGACTGGGCCCCGCCTCCGCGGGGGAACACGGCATCGGGCGCGATGATCTTACGTCTCCCTCTCTTACGCTTTTCTGTTTCTCTCCCCCACTCCGTCATCCCGGCGAACGCCGGGACCCACGGTACGGCGGATCATGCGTTAGCTTGCAACCACCACCAACTCCGCAACCATGGGTCCCGGCGTTCGCCGGGATGACGGCGAGGGCCGGGACGTATCGCGGGGGTGCTTTGCTAGCTTGATCCCACAACGCGCGGCGGTACCACCTTCGTATTCGTATTCGTATTCGCGTTGCTCTTACCGTCGCCCGCGCCCCGATCAACATGACGCAATTGTCACCCGTCGGTCATCGCCCTGATCCCCACTCGATCCTAGAACCAACCCGTGGCCAGCAACGGTCGCACGCGTTTCCAGAGATCGGTGCCCGTCACTCCCGGGGGTACCGTGGGGGCCGGTGGGAAGACTTCTTTCCGCCGGCCTTTCCGTTTATGAGGGCAGGAGATAGTGACCGATTTCGGTGGCAGGGAAGGTGATAGCGCGTTGAGCCGCAAGATTTTGATCGTCGAGGACGATGCGTCGACATCCGCGTATCTTGCCAAGGGTTTAGCCGAAGCCGGGCATGCAATCGAAGCCTGCGCCGACGGCCGCGACGGCCTGTTCCTCGCCAGCGAGGGCATCTTCGACCTGATCATCGCCGACCGCATGCTGCCCGGCCTCGACGGCCTGTCGATGGTCAGCGCTATTCGTGCCGCCGGCATCGCCACGCCCGTCCTGATCCTGTCCGCGCTCGCTGCGGTCGATGACCGCGTCGATGGTCTCAAGGCCGGTGCCGACGATTACCTCTGCAAGCCGTTCTCCTTCGCCGAGCTCTCCGCCCGGATCGAGGCCATGCTCCGCCGCTCCGACCGCGCCGCAACCGAGCCGCAGAAGACCAAGCTCTCCGTCGGCGACCTGGAGATCGACCTGCTCGCTCGCGCCGTGTCGCGCGCAGGCCGCTCGATCCCGCTTGGTGCGCGCGAATTCAATCTGCTCGAATTTCTCGCGCGCCACGCCGGCCAGGTCGTGACGCGGACGATGATGCTCGAGAAGATCTGGAACTATCATTTCGACCCAGGTTCGAACGTCGTCGACGTCCATATCGGCCGCCTCCGTCGCAAGCTAGAGGACGGCTTCCCGACGCCGATCCTGCACACGGTGCGCGGCGCAGGCTACCGGCTCGCCGTTGAAAACTGACCCGGAGGAGTGATTCGCCTTTCGGTAACAGCCCGGATTGCGTTGCTCTCGATCGCGCTGGCGCTGGTGTCCAATCTGGCCCTTGTCGGCTTCGTCTGGAAGACCACCAGCGCCGATGCGATCGATGCGATTCGTCGCGAGACTACCGAGCAATCCGAAGCGTTGCGTGCAGTCTGGCGTAGCGGTGGGCTTCCCGCGGTCCGCCAGGCGATCGATGGTGCGGTTGTTCCCGGCGACGTTTCGCTCGTCCTCGCGGTGATCGACCCGGAGGGACGGGCGCTGGTGGGGATCGCGCCAGACCGGCTCGCTGTACCGCTCAAAACCACGCATTTCCGGATCGCGCGGCTCGGCGCCGACGAACTCTGGTCGGCGCGTGAGTCGGGCTATGCGCTTCACCCGCTGGGCGATTATTGGCTACTCACAGGGCGCAATCTCGACCTGATCGCCGCAGAGGAGCGTGCGATCGAACGCGCGCTCGCGGTTGCCGTGTTCCTTTCGCTCGCGCTTGGCGTGGTCGGGGGCCTCGTTCTCACGCGCTATGTCGGTCGCCGCCTCGACGGCATCGCCAAGGCGATCGAAGCGGCGGGCGAGGGCGACCTCTCGCGTCGCGTCGACATGGTCGCCGGCGGTGGCGACGCGTTCGATCGTCTGGCCGCGCGGCTGAACGTCATGCTCGGCAAGCTCGAAGGCGTGATGGCCGAATTGCGAGATCGTCACCGACAGCCTCGCGCACGACCTCCGTTCGCCCTTGGCGCGCCTGCGCACCAAGACCGAGCAGGCGGTGCTGATCGCCGATCCGGATGCGCGCGAGGCGGCGCTGGGCGGGCTGCTGGTCGAGACCGATCTCGTCATGCGGATGCTGACGATGGTGATCGAGATCAGCCGCTCGGGCTCGGTCTCGCGCGATCGCTTCATCGAGGTATCGCCGGCGAACTTGCTCGAAGAGATCGGCGAACTCTACGCCCCGGTCGCGGAAGACGCCGGCCTCGTCTTCACGATCGCGATCGACGACCGCCCGCCGCCGATGAAGCTGCACCGCGAGTTGATCAGTCAGGCGATCACCAACCTGATCGACAACGCGCTCCGCCACGGTGCCGGGGGCGGCGAGGTCACGCTGCGCATCGTCCACCGCACCGACGGCGTGGCGATCCAGGTCGAGGACCGCGGCCCCGGCATCGCCGCCGCCGACCGTGCGCAGGCGCTGAAGCGGTTCGGCCGCCTCGATAGCGCACGGTCCACGCCCGGCGCCGGCCTCGGCATGGCGCTGATCGAAGCGGTCGCGCGGCTCCACGACGGTCACTTCGAACTCGCCGACAACGCGCCGGGCCTCGTCGCAAGGATCGTCTTGCCCGTCTGATCCTCCCCTGCAAGGGGGAGGTGGCTGGCACTAGCCAGACGGAGGAGGAGGAATGGAGAACCTACGTTCCGTGTCCTCCCCCTCCGTCGCTTCGCGCCACCCCCCTGGCAGGGGAGGATCGTAAGCCGCAATCGGTTGACCGGAACCGCCCCGGAGGCGATGCCGTCAGGATGACGACACTCGCCTCCAACCGCCGCATCCTCGCCGCCAGCCTGGTCGGCACTGCGGTCGAGTTCTACGACTTCTACATCTACGCCACCGCCGCCGCGCTCGTATTCGGGCCGCTGTTTTTCTCGGGCCAATCCGACTCCGCGCAGTTGCTACTGAGCTATGCCACGTTCGGGCTCGCGTTCGTCGCTCGCCCGGTCGGCGCGATCGTGTTCGGGCATTTCGGTGACCGTGTTGGCCGGAAATCCACGCTTGTCGCATCGCTGTTGCTAATGGGCGGATCGACCGTCGGTATCGCCTTCCTGCCGACCTATGCGCAGGTCGGCTGGATCGCACCAGCGCTGCTCTGTTTGATGCGGCTGGGGCAGGGGTTAGGCCTCGGCGGCGAATGGGGCGGGGCGGCATTGCTCGCGGTCGAGAATGCGCCGCCGCACCGCAAGAATACCTGGGGCATGTTCCCGCCGCTCGGGGCGCCTGTCGGCTTTCTCGCCGCCAATGGGCTGTTCCTCATCATCGGGCTGGTACTCGACGAGGCGCAGTTCATTGCCTGGGGCTGGCGGATCCCGTTCCTGTTGAGCGCGATCCTCGTCGGGCTCGGTCTCTGGGTGCGCCTCAAGCTGACCGAGACGCCCGCCTTCCTCGAAGCGGAGGCGACCGAGGCGCTACCCAAGGTGCCGATCGCAACGCTGCTGACGAAGCATCTGCGCGCTACGCTGGCTGGCACATTCGGCGTCATTGCGTGCTTCGCACTGTTCTACCTCGCGACCGCATTCGCGCTTGGCTACGGGACGAAGACGCTCGGCTATTCTCGCGAGGCATTTCTGGCGGTCGAACTGGTCGCGATCTGGTTCCTGGCGGGCGGCGTGATCGTCGCGAGCGTGCTGGCGGACCGGCATTCCGCGGCACGGATGCTGGCGATCGGGTTTGCCGGATGCATCGGCGTCGGCGCGCTGATGGGGCCGATGCTGGGCTCGGGATCGCTGTTCACGGTGTGGCTGTGGCTGTCGGGCGCGCTGTTCGTGATGGGGTTCGCCTACGGACCGCTCGGCGGATGGCTGCCGAGCCTGTTCCCGGCGGGTGTGCGCTATACCGGGGTGTCGATGACGTTCAACTTGGGCGGCGTGCTCGGCGGTGCGCTCGCGCCGATCGTGGCGGAGGCGCTCGCGCCGCGCGGGTTGTGGCTGGTCGGCGGGTATCTGATGGCGGCGGGCGTGTTGAGTTTAGGCGGGCTGCTTATCCTGGGTCGCACGACCGACCACTAACTTGTTCTCTCGCGAAGGCGGGAGCCCAGACTGGGCTCCCGCCTTCGCGAGAGAACACGCTTTACGCTGAAACTGGCCGCAACAGCGTCAGTCGCGCCTTGCCGTGCACCCGCGTCGCGTCGACCTCGAAGCCGGCCAGTTCGACGACTTCGGCCTTGGCCGTCTCGAGGCTGATCCACGTCGCCGGCCCGACCCAACCCAGCCGCGACAGCTTGTCGAGCGCGACGAGTCCGGCACCGGTGTTGTACGGCGGGTCCATCAGGATCACGTCGAGCGGCGCCGGTGCGGGCCCAAGCGCCATCACCGACGCCGCACGGACATCGCCGCGGATCTCAAGCTTGGCGAGATTGCCCTTCAGCGCGTCGACCGCCAGCTTGTCCGATTCGACGAACATGCACGTCGCCGCCCCGCGCGACAGCGCCTCGATCCCGAGCGCGCCCGAGCCTGCGAACAGATCGGCGACCGCCAACCCCTCGAAGCTGCCAACGCGGCTGGTCAGCATCGAGAACAACGTCTCGCGCATCCGGTCTGCGGTCGGGCGGGTGGTGTCACCCTTGGGTGCGGCGATCTGGCGCCCGCGATACTGCCCTGCGATGATACGCATCAGCGTTTCCCTCCACGTGGTGCACGGGGCGGATGACCGCGCCCTCCCGACGGCCCCTTGCCGGGCGCCGTGGGGCGAGTCCCCGCTCGGGCCGTGCCGGCGCATCGCGCACCGGCCGTGGCTCGGCACCCGGACGTCCGGAAGCACTGCGCGCGGCACGTTTGTCTAGCGAACTGCGGCCGCGCGAGATCATCGGCCTGCGGACGGAAACCACGCTGCGGCTCCTGACGCTGCGGCGTATCGGCGCGACGTGGCGTCACGGTGCCCCCGGCGCCGACCCGAGACGGGGCTGCACGATCGCGCGGCGGCTTGGCAGCACGGAAATGCTTGATCTTCGGGCTGGTGCTGAGCTCCTCGCCGCGATCCGCCCGCTCCTGACGAACATAAGGCTTCGACATGTCGCCACTGGTCGGCCGGGCGTGATGCGTGCCCGTCGGCCGAGAGGCATTCCGCGTATCCGGCCGCGCCCAGGGATCGTTGACGTCCCCGCGCTGCATTGCGGCAGTTGGGCGAATCCGTTCGGGCCGTGCAGGTCGTAAGGGACGATCGGTCGGCACGGTGCCGCTGGAGAAGCCCGAACTCGCCGGCGCCGTGTAGGGGCTGCGGACCGGGGCACGTGCACCGCCGGGAGCTGGCCGCGCACCCGGTGTCGGCCTTGCACCCGTCGCAGGTCGCCCCGTCGGCGCAGGACGGGCGGCATTGCTGCCCCGCTGGCTCGAACGTGCGCCGATCCCGGCGCCCGCACCGGCACTCGCGCTGATCCCGATATTGGCGCGCGCGCCCGGACCCTCGGGCCGACCCTTCGCCAGCTCCTTCTGGAACGCGACGACGTCGTGCTGCAGCACTTCGCCGATCTGCCCCGGCGGCAGGTCGCCGAGCACAAACGGACCATAGCGCGTCCGGATCAGCCGCGAGACCTGCAACCCGAGATGCTCCAGAACGCGGCGGACTTCGCGGTTCTTGCCCTCGGTCAGGATCATCTCGATCCACACGTTCGCGCCGGTTCGACGCTCGATATTCGCGTTGATCGAGCCATAGCGCACGCCCTCGATCTCGATCCCCTCGATCAGTTCCTCGAGCTGCGGCTGCGTGATGTTGCCATACGCGCGCGCGCGATAGGCGCGCTCGACGCCGGTCGCGGGCAGTTCGAGCTGGCGTTTGAGGCCACCATCGGTGGTCATCAGCAACAGCCCCTCGGTGTTGAGATCGAGGCGACCGACCGGCACCAGCCGCGGTAGATCCTGTGGCAGGCGATCGTAGATCGTCGTGCGGCCGGCGGGATCGCGCTCGGTGACGATCAGTCCGGTCGGCTTGTGATACAGGAACAGCCGCGCTGCGCTGGGCGCCTCGACCGGATCGCCGTCGACCGTCACGCCTGCCAAGTTGCGCAGGATCGTCGCGGGTGTGTCGAGGGTAGAGCCGTTGAGCGCGACGCGCCCCTCGGCGATCATCCGCTCGATATCGCGGCGCGAGGCGATCCCGGCGCGGGCGAGCAGCTTGGCGATGCGGTCGCCCTTGATCGGTGTGGCAGGAGTTGCAGGCGCGTCGGGCGACGGGCTGGCAGTCGGGTTATCGTCTTTTGAAGTCGTCATGGCGCGGCCGATACTATGGATCGGCCGCCAGCGCGAAAATATTTGCGACCGTTCGTGCTGCGGTGCGTTAACACCCGCAAGCGTAACGACCTTTCGCGCGCGACCGGGGGCCTTTCGGCAATGTTGTTCGGCAAGAAAAAGCGGCAGATCGTCCGGCTCCTCGTCGTCGAGGACGAACCGCTGGTAGCGTTCGACACCGAGTATTTCCTCGCCGAAGCGAAGTTCACGATCGTGGCGACGATCGACCGGGTCGCGGATGCGTTGCCGATCCTGGCTAGCGACACAGTGATCGACTTGGTGCTGGTCGACGTGAATTTGGCGGACGGTTCGGGCATCGACGTCGCGCGCGCGGCGCACGCACGCGGCGTGCCGGTGATGTTCGTTACAGGGAGTTGCCCGATCGAGGCGACGACGCTCGCCGCCGGCTGCATGGCCAAGCCCTACGCACCGCGCGACCTGATCGCTGCGATCGAGGCGATCGAGGCGACGCGCGCTGGCAGCAAGCCCAAGCGCGTTCCGTACGGCTTCACGCTGTTCGAAGCGAAAGCCTGACGTTTCCCCCGCGCTCCATCGCCTGACGGGTAGCGCGGTTGCGATTTCCCGTTAGGGTCTCCCGCAAGCGAGTGGGAGCGTAAGTGCGATGGACGGAACCGAAGGCAAAAGCTGGAGTGACGGGTTTCGACCGTATGTCGAGAAGGCCCCGCTGGCCGCGCTCGCACTCGGCATATCGTCGGGCTTCCCCTATGCGATGATCGGCGCGACGCTGACCACCCGGCTGGCAGCGAGCGGCATCGACAAGAAGACGGTGACCGCGTTCAGTCTTGCGTTTCTCGTCTATAATTTGAAATTCCTGTGGGCCTGGGTCGTTGATGGCGTCCGCCTCCCGGTGATCGGGCGGCTCGGCCAGCGTGTTTCCTGGCTGATCATCACGGCCGCGCTAGTCGTCGCGGCTGTCGTCAACCTCGCGCTGATCGACCCAGCGGCCAGCATCGCCTCCACCGCAACCGCGGCGATCCTGGTCGGCGCGGCGGGCGCGACGTTCGACGTCGTGATCGACGCGTTCCGGATCGAGACGCTCGAACCGCGCCAATTGGGCGTCGGATCGGGGATGAGCCAATATGGCTGGCGGATCGGCTCAGCAGGCTCGGGCGCGCTGGCGCTGGTGGTCGCCGAACGCGCCGGCTGGAACGCCGCCTATCTGGCATGTGTGGTGTTCGCACTACCCGCGGTGTTGGCGGGCTTGGCGCTGGGCGAGCCCGAACGCCGCCGCCCGCCGATCGAACGGCGTGGTCTAGCCGAGGGGTTTCGCGCGATCTGGGGGCCGTTCGTCCAGTTTTTCTCGCGCGAGGGGGCGTTCATCGTCCTCGCCTTCATCCTGATCTTCAAGGTCGGCGACACGCTCGCCAATTTGACGTTGCGGCTGCTGTTCGACGACCTCGGCTTCACCGGCGACGAGATCGCGTTCTACGATGTCGGGATCGGCTTCATCGCGTATCTCGTCGGCATCTTCATCGGCGGCATTCTGTACGCGCGGATGGGGATGAAGCGATCGGTGCTTTGGTCGCTCGTGCTGATGGGCGTCTCGAACCTGTCGTTCGCTGCGTTAGCGGCGGCCGGGCACTCAAACTCCGGCATGGCGGCGGCGATCGGCTTCGAGAACGCGTCGAGCGGGTTTGGCGGCGTGGTCGTGATCGCCTATTTTTCCGCGCTGTGCGATCTACGCTTCACCGCGGCACAGTTTGCGCTGATCTCGGCAGCGGCAAGCATCGTCGGACGAGATCGTCACCGGCACGACCGCCGGTGCGCTGATCGAGGCGTTCGGCTATGTCGATTTCTACCTGCTGACGACGGTGCTCGCGGTACCAGGGATCGTGCTGTTCTGGTGGATGAGCCGGTCGGGGATGATCGACCGCTCGATCGGCAGCGCCGGCGTCGAGGGAGAGGGCGACGCGCGGGCTGGCGAGGCCGTTTAGCCTTACATCGTGACCGGTCGCCCCTCGTCGGCGAACGCGGCGGCGACGGCTGCGGCGCTGGCGAGGACGCCGTCGACACGGCGGACGCCGAGTAGATCGGTCGTCAGATAGCGGGCTGTCTCAGGGGCGGTCTCGACCCGCGCGAGGATCGACAGCATCGCCGACTCGGCTGGGGTCATCCGCGCGCAGCAGCATGGCGCGATCGCGATCGTTCCCGCCGACGTGCCCGCCAGGTCGGCCATCAGCGCGCGCAATAGTACCAGCGGACGACGAAAACTCTGCCCGAAAGCGGTGAACATCGTGTGCGCGGCGCGGGCGTCGGCGAGGCCATGCGCACCCATCCGCCGCATTGCGAACAAGGCGATTCGCGCATTTTCACAGGGCGGCAGTGGATGCGGCAGCAACGCCGTCGCGTTGGCGAGCAAATTGGTCGTGGCCGGCGTCGAACTGGGCGTCGAACTGGGGCGGGTATCGGTCATTCACGCGACTCCGTGGTGGTGTCCACAAACTCGCGCGTCCGTTATTGATAGTCAATAGCAATAAGAGCTCAGTCCGGCGGCTGGTCGTTCGTCGCGAGCACTTCACCGGCGAGATAGAGAGAACCGGCGATCAGGACGAGGTTTGCCTCTTCGCACCGCGCCGCGATCAGCTCGAGTGCAGCGGCCGGGGTGGACGACGTTTCAGCCGTTTTCCCGAAGCTTCGTGCAAGCGTTGCGAGTGTGTCGGGAGCGTGATGCGCGTGCCCCGGCACCGGGATGGCGACGACATGCCCGACAGACGGCGACAGAATGCCGATCACCGCCTCTGCATCCTTGTTGGCGAGCATCCCGAGTATCAGCGTGACCGGACGCCCCTTCGCCAGCGTTCGCAGCGCTCGCGCGACCGGTTTCGCGGCATTGGGGTTGTGCGCACCATCGAGCCATAGTTCGTTGCCCGTCGGGAGTCGTGCGAGCAGGGGGCCATCGGACAGGCGCTGCATCCTGGCTGGCCAATGCGCCCAGTCGGCGGCGGCGCGCATCGCGGCTTCGGAAACATGCAGCGCGCCCTGATGGCGGAGCATCGCGATCGCGAGCGCGAGGTTGCGGGACTGGTGCGCGCCGACGAGGCGGGGGCGGTTGGTGACGACCGAAAAGCCGGTATCCTCGTAGCGGACGGTCGAGCGTGCGGTCTCGCTCGTCCAGGCCGTGCCGCGCGCGTGGACGGGGGCACCCGCGGCGGCGGCTACCGCGGCGATCTTTGCGCGGAGGGCCTTGGGATAGTCCATCGTGACGAGCGGCACGCCGGACTTGGCGATGCCCGCTTTCTCGCCGGCGATCTCCAGCAGCGTGTCGCCGAGGAACGACTGGTGATCGATCCCGAGTGCGGCGATGCCGGTGACGACCGGGTTCGGGATGACATTGGTCGCATCGAGTCTGCCGCCGAGACCGACTTCGACGATGGTCGCTGCCGCTGGTGTGCGGGCGAAGGCGAGGAAGGCGGCGGCGGTGGTGACTTCGAAGAAGCTGGCTTGCAGGTCGGCGGCTTGGTCGAGGACTTCCGATAGCAAGGCTGCGAGCAGGTCGTCTTCGATCAGTTGCCCGGCGAGGCGGATGCGTTCGTTGAACCTTACCAGGTGTGGGGAGGAATAGACGTGGACGCTGTGTCCGGCGGCTTCGATGGCGGCGCGGAGGAAGGCGCAGGTCGACCCCTTGCCGTTGGTGCCGGCGACGTGGAACACCGGGGGAGATCGAGGTGCGGGTCGCCGAGACGGGCCAGCAGCGCGGTGATGCGCTCGAGGCCGAGGATATCGGCGCCGGGGGAGAGCGCGGTCAGCCGGTCGAGTTGTGCTTGCACTGCGGGGGACGAGGACACGGCGTGGTCGGGCATTCTTGGCTCCCTCTCCCCTCCGGGGAGGGCTGGGGTGAGGGGCAGTTCCGGGCGGCGTACTGCTTGGCTGCCCCTCACCCCGACCCTCTCCCCGGAGGGGAGAGGGAGTAGCGATTACGCTGCTTCGCGCGCGCTCAGATACCCGATGACCGTGCCGAGCTGTTCGCGCAGGTCCTTGCGGTGGACGACCATGTCGATCATCCCGTGCTCGAGATAATATTCCGACGTCTGGAAGTCCTCGGGCAGCTTCTCGCGGATCGTGCTCTCGATCACGCGCCGGCCGGTGAACGCCAGCGTCGCCTTGGGCTCGGCGATCTGGACGTCGCCGAGCATCGCGTAGGCCGCCATCACGCCGCCCGAGGTGGGATCGGTCAGCACGACGATGTACGGCAGGCCGGCATCGTGGAGCATCTGGATCGCGACGGTGCTGCGCGGCATTTGCATCAGGCTGAGGATGCCCTCCTGCATGCGCGCGCCGCCGCTCGCGGTGAAGATGACGTAGGGCACGCGGTCCTCGATCGCCGCCTCGACGCCGCGCACGAAGGCTTCGCCGACCGCGAGTCCCATCGAGCCGCCCATGAAGCCGAAGTCCTGCACGCCGACCACGACCCGGTGGCCGGCGATCGCACCGCATGCGTTGATCAGCGCGTCCTGCTCGCTGTTGTCGGTACGCGCGGCCTTGAGGCGATCGGTGTAGCGCTTCTGGTCGCGGAATTTCAGCGGATCCTCGGGCACTTTCGGTGCGGGAAGTTCGCTGCAGCTGCCCTCGTCGAACAGCTGCGCAAAGCGGATCTTCGGCCCGATGCGGTCGTGATGATCGCATTTCGGGCAGACGTACAGATTGTCCTCGAGCTCCTTGGTGAAGACCATCTGCCCGCAGCCCTTGCACTTGTGCCAGAGATTCTCGGGCGTCTCCCGCTTCGCGACGAAGGGCAGGACGTTGCGGACGCTGTTGAGCCAGCTCATGCGCCAATCTCCATAGGGGCGGTCTTTCGGGCCGAAGCGACAGCGTCGGCGAGAGACTTGATATAGGCGCGGACCGGCTCGGCCGCAGCGGCACCGTGCTGCGCGACCAGTTCGACGATCGCCGAGCCGACGACGACGCCGTCCGCGACCCGCGCGACGTTGGCCGCCTGCTCGGGCGTGCGGATGCCGAAGCCGACCGCGATGGGGATGTCGGTCTGGGCCTTGAGGCGAGCGACGGCGTCCTCGATCGAGGATTGCTGCGCCTGCTGGAGCCCGGTGATCCCCGCGACCGACACGTAATAGAGGAACCCGCTCGCGCCATCGAGCACGGTCGGCAGGCGGGCGGCGTCGGTGGTGGGCGTGGCGAGGCGGATCAGGTCGATCCCGGCGGCACGCAATTGCGGGCCGAGCGCATCGTCCTCTTCGGGCGGCACGTCGACGCAGATCACGCCGTCGACGCCAGCGTTGGCCGCCGCCTCGGCGAACCAGTCCGCGCCGCGCCGGAGCATCGGGTTGCCATAGCCCATCAGGACCAGCGGCACGTCGGGGTGGCGCGCGCGGAACGCGGTGGCGGTGGCCAAGATGTCGGCAGTGCGGGTTCCTTGCGCGAGGCTGCGGATGTTGGCGGCCTGGATCGCGGGGCCGTCGGCCATCGGATCGGTGAACGGCATACCGAGTTCGATCGCGTCCGCGCCGCCGGCGACGAGCGCGTCGAGGATCGGGCCGGTGGCCTCGGTGGTCGGATCACCCGCGGTGACGAATGCGACGAGCGCGGCGCGGCCGGCGGCGGCGGTGCGCGCAAAGGTGGCGGCGAGGCGGCTCACTTGCCCCCTCCCAAGCAATAGTCGTCGCTCGACGCATATCCCGAGCCACGCCAACACCCGTCACCCCAGCGAAAGCTGGGGTATTCCGGTTGACGACCACGGCACCCGCCCCATTGATACCCCAGCTTTCGCTGGGGTGACGGGTGGGGGAGGGGGACTGCCCGTCAATCGAGCTCATATCGCCACCCCGAGCGCTTCCGCCACGGTGAAGATGTCCTTGTCGCCGCGGCCGCACAGGTTCGCCAGGATGATCTGGTCCTGCCGCATCTCGCGTGCCTTCTTCGTCACCGTCGCGATCGCGTGCGATGGTTCGAGCGCGGGGATGATGCCTTCGGTGCGACAGAGCAGCTGGAACGCGTCGAGCGCCTCGGTGTCGGTCGCGCTGTCATACTGCACGCGGCCGATGTCGCGCAGCCAGGCATGCTCGGGGCCGATCCCTGGGTAATCCAAGCCGGCCGAGATCGAATGCGCCTCGGTGATCTGGCCGTCCTCGTCCTGCAACAGATACGTCTTGTTGCCGTGGAGCACGCCGGGGAAACCGCCCGCAAGGCTCGCCGCGTGCTGCTTGTCGAGGCCATGACCCGCTGCCTCGACGCCGAGCATCTGCACATCGGCATCGTCGAGGAACGGATGGAACAGTCCGATAGCGTTCGAGCCGCCACCGATCGCCGCGACCAGCATGTCTGGCAGACGACCGACGCGCGCGAGCATCTGCGCGCGCGCCTCGGTGCCGATTACGCTCTGGAAATCGCGGACCATCTCCGGATACGGGTGTGGGCCGGCGGCGGTGCCGATGATGTAGAAGGTGTCGTGGACGTTCGCGACCCAGTCGCGCATGCCCTCGTTCATCGCGTCCTTCAGCGTGTGCGCGCCGCTGGTCACGGGGCGGACTTCGGCGCCGAGCAGCTTCATGCGGAACACGTTGGGCGCCTGCCGCTCGACGTCCTTGGCGCCCATGTAGATCACGCAGGGCAGGCCGAAGCGCGCGCAGACCGTCGCGGTGGCGACGCCGTGCTGGCCCGCACCGGTCTCGGCGATGATCCGCGTCTTGCCCATGCGCATGGCGAGCAGGATCTGGCCGATGCAGTTGTTGATCTTGTGCGCGCCGGTGTGATTGAGCTCGTCGCGCTTGAACCACACTTGGGCTCCCATGCCTTCCGGAGCGGACTCGCGGAGCGCCTCGGTCAGGCGCTCGGCGTAATAGAGCGGGCTTGGGCGACCGACATAATGTTCGAGCAAATCGTCGAACTGCGCCTTGAAGGCGGGGTCGGCCTTGGCGGCGCGGTACGCCTCGTCGAGTTCGAGGACGAGCGGCATCAGCGTCTCGGCGACATAGCGGCCGCCGAAATCACCGAAATGGCCGCGCTCGTCGGGCTGGGCGCGGTAGGAGTTGGGGGCAAGGGTTGGAGCGTTCATGACTGGGCGTTTAGCACTTCGTAAATCGCTGTCACCCCTTCCGTTTTATTGGGCACCACCCCGGCGGAGGCCGGGCCCAATTGGGAAGGTCATAATCACGGCGGGAAGGGACTGTCACAGGCCTCCCCAATTGGGCCCCGGCCTTCGCCGGGGTGGTGCTAGCGCGTGGCGACAGCTTTCAGGAATGCCGCGACCCTGGTTTCGTCCTTGATACCGGGCTCGCTTTCAACCCCCGACGACACGTCGACGAGTTCGGCGCCGGTGCGGCGGATCGCCTCCGCCACGTTGGCCGGATCGAGCCCTCCCGACAGAGCCCAGGGCAGGGGATGTCTGAACCCGTCGAGCAGGTCCCAGTCGAACCGCAAGCCCATCCCGCCCGGCAATGCGGCCGAGTCCGGGGTCTTGGCGTCATAGAGTATCCGGTCGGCGACTCCGGTAAAGCCATGCGCCGCATCCAGATCGCCTCGCGTGCGCACCGCAACGGCGACCCACGTCTCGATTCTGAACTCCGCGCGGATCGCGGCGGCCCGCGCGGGCGTCACCTTGTGGAGTTGCAGCACGTCGAGCGCGGCCGATGCGACCGCCTGTTCGAGCATCTCGTCCTCGGGATCGACGAACACGCCGACCTTCGCGACGTGATCGGGTACGCGCGCCGCGAGTTCGGCGGCTTTCGCGAACGTCACGTGGCGTGGCGACGCGGGGAAGAACACGAACCCGACATGGCTCGCGCCGTGCTTGATCGCAGCGTCGAGCGTCGCGGGGTTGGAAAGGCCGCAGATCTTGGCGGTGGTCATGCTGGTTCCTAAAACCCTTCTCCCGATGGGAGAGGGATCAGAGCGTCGCGCCGATCGCGCGGGCGGCGGTGTCGGGGTCTTCTGCTTGCGTGATCGGACGGCCCACCACAAGGATGGAAGCCCCAGCATCAAGCGCCTGGCGCGGCGTGACGACGCGCTTCTGGTCGCCGATCTGGCCGTCGGGCAGGCGGACACCGGGGACCACGAAGAACCCCTTGGGCCAGATTGCCTTCGCCGCAGCAACCTCCGCGCCTGAGCAGACGATGCCGTCGACCCCGGCCTCGCACGCGAGTTCGGTCAGTCGCGTCACTTGGTCATGCGCATTTCCGCTAATGCCGGTGGCGGCGAGATCGGCTGCGTCGAGGCTGGTCAGCATCGTCACCGCGATCACCTTCGTGCCGATCGGCGCGGCTGCCTTGGCGTCCTCGAGCATCGCGCGGCCGCCGCTCGCATGGACGGTCAAGATCGCGGGTTCGAGCGGGCCGAGTGCCTGCACCGCCTTGGCGACGGTGTTGGGGATGTCGTGCAGCTTGAGATCGAGGAAGATCGGCAGGCCGAATTCCGCCATCGCATGCACGCCGGACTGGCCGTTCGCAGAGAAGAATTCGAGCCCGAGCTTGATCCCGCCGACATGATGGCGGACGCGCGCCGCGAGTGCCTTCGCGCGCGCCAGATCGGGCGTGTCGAGCGCGACGTAGATGCGGTTGCTCATTACGCGACGCCCGGCGGGACTGCGGTCGGCGCGCCGAGCGGCGCGATCGTTACCGGCGTTTCGGCGGGCACGAACGCCACCGGCTCGGGCCGCGGCGTGCGCAGTTCGAGCAGTTCGCGCTCGCAGGTCGACAGGCGCTGACGCAGGCGCCACCGGATCGCGTGATTGTAGATCATGGTCGGCACGAACCCGATCAGGAAGGTGACGAACAGCAGCAGCGGCAGGTTCACGTCCGCGATCAGCCCGCCCCAGAGCTGAATCTGGACGGCGTTCCAGTTGCTTATGGTGAACACCGCGGCGACGAACGCCAGCAGGCACCAGAACAGGATTTTCAGGAACTGCATGCGGCCACCTCTATGTCTTCGCCCGCAGCCGAAGCGGCGAGTGGCCCAGAGCTACCGCTAGATCGCGCGTTTGGCCAGCTTTAGCCGATTTCCGTCCGCAACTGCGCGATCAGCGGCAGGATCGCGGTCAGCCGCGGTTCCTCCTCGTCGAGGATCGCGAGAAACGCGGCGCGCTTGATCGCCGCGACCCGCCCGGGCTTCATCCGCACCGTCTGCGGCAACGTCGAGACGGTGATATCGATCATCCGCTCCGACCCGTGCAGCCGCCCCCATAGATAGTCGTTCTCGCGGTAGGCACGACTGAAGAACGCGCCGAACGTGCCGAACTGGATCCCCTTCAACGTCGCCTCGGCGCCGCCGGAGCGGATCGCGGTCGCGTCGTCGGGGGCGATCCGATCGACCTTGATCGGGTCGAACTCGTCGAGCCCCTCGCCCTGCAACAGCGGTAGCGTCGCGGTATCGAAATAGGGAAAGCCGAGATAGGCGAGCAGCAACGTCCGCCGTGCAGGCTTGGCGAGTGCCGCGAACGCCTCCGCCAGCCGCTGGTCGGTCGCCGCATCGAGCCGCTCGAGATCGAACGTCCGCCCGAGCGTCTCCAGCACCGCGGTCGCATCGCCCTTCATCGCGCGCACCGCATCGTGCATCCCGGCATGCATCTCGCCGCGCAGCCGATCGAGATACGGCGACAGCGATTCGTAGATCGCGTCTCGCATCGGTGCGAGTTCGGGTTCGTCGGCGGCGGTCTCGACCTCCGACAGGCGCCGCGCCATCAGCCGCAGCCGGCGGATGCGAAAGCCGATGTCGAAGGTTCGCAGGAATGCGATCGACGCGGGGCTGGCACCGTTCGCAAAGCCCGCCCCGAGCTGGTCCGCGCCCGTCGCTGCAACCTGCGCGACGATCGCGGCGCGGATCTGCGTCAGCCGCCGCGGACTATGATGGCGGCCCGCTTCGTACAGCAGCCCGGCCAGCGCCTCGATCACCGCGCTGCGTTTCAGATGCCCGTACGCGACGAAGCCATAGCCCGAACTTGCCGCCGCCGCCTTCTGCGCGCGCCGCCGCCATGCGATCAGCCTCGGCGCGGTCGGTCGGTCGAGGAACAGCGTGTGGCCGAACAGCGATTCGACGTCCGCCTCGACTTCCGGCCGGATCGCGGTGACGATCCCGCGCATCCGGTCGATCCGGCCTGAGCGTTCGGCGATCGCTTCCAGATTGTCGCGGATCGGTTGCTGGCGCGGGATGTCGCTGATCGCGCCGATGATCGTCTGAAAGAATCCAGGCGTGCCCTCGCCGCGGTTGAGCCGCAGCTTGATGCCGGGGGAGGGATCTATGTAGATGAACCGCCGGTCGATCTGGCGCCGCGCGGGGCGTTGCTTGAGCGCATCGAGTGCCGGGCGGAACGGCGCATTGGCGAGCACCGATCCGTCGATCAGCACTGCGCTCTCCGCCGCGTTCGCCGCAGTATGACGCGGCAGCACACGCGCGAGGAAGCGGCTGCGTTCCGGCCACGCGATCTTGCGCTGCTTCAGCACACCGTCGAGCTCTGCGACCGTAAACGGCGGGAATGCGCCCGGAAAGCTGGACGTCGCGCGCGCGGCGAAGGCGAGTTCCGCGCGCGGCGCCAGCGTATCGCACGCGCCGCCATTATCGGTGAAGTCGACCACCAGACGATGCTCGGTCTCGACCACCTCGGCGGGAGAATTGAGCTGCAACCGCTCTGGATGCCCCGAGAAATCGGTTACCGTCACGAACAGGTCGAGCGGCTGGCCCGGCGGCAGCAGTCGGGGGCCGCGCTCGCTCGCGCCCATCGCGTCGAACGCATCGAGCAGCAGGTTGGTAAAGGTCTTGCCCCCGAACGGCGGCTCGAACCAGCGCGACCGGATGAAGTGCGACAGCTTTGTCCGCACCTCCTCGCGCGTCGGCTCGTCGAGCGCCTCGACCTTGTCCGTGCTCCGTCCCGCCGCCATCCACGCGAGCGGCATCGCCCACGCCTTCGAGAACCGCGATTTCGGCGCCGCCTCGGTGTCGATCAGCGCCTCGACATCGGCAGACGTCATCCACAGGTCGGTCAGCGGATCGAGGCTCTGGCCCGTCGCGATCGCCTGCGCGAGGAAGATGCCGTTGATCCCGCCCGCGCTGGCGCCGGCGATGATGTCGGCGAGCACGCGCACGCGGATCGATGCGTGATCCTCGATCTCCTGCAGCAACGCGTGATACACGCCTTGGCTGCCCCCTTTGGCGCCTCGCCGTCGTGAAACGCCCGGCTCGCGCAGACGAGACGCCAGATCTCCTTGGTGATCCCGTGCATGTAGACTGCCAGGCTGATCCCGCCATAGCAGACGAGCGCCAGTCGCAGTTCCTTCTCGCGCATTCTACATCCTCGTCCGGGTGGCGATTATAGAGCCGGGTATAGAGCCGGGGCCTTGGGTTCCAGCATAGCCCAGATCGGCAGATGATCCGACGCCTTCCGCGCCGCGGGGCTCGCATGCACGCCGCATTCCACGACGTTGAGTTCACGCGAGACCATGATCCGGTCGAGCCGCGCGATCGCCCGCCGCGAATGGAAACTCGCCCCGGTCTCGGCAAACGCATAGTCGCGGCCGAAATCGCGCAGGCATCCGGCACCGGCGCTCCACTCGTTCAGATCACCCATCATCACCGTCGGATGCCGGTGCGCGCAGCTATCGACATGGTTCATGATCGCCGCCGCCTGCTTGCGCCGCCAAAGCCCTGACAGATCGAGATGCATCCCGAGCACACGGATCGTCCCGCCGGCGAGTTGCACGTCGGCCATCACCGCGCCGCGCGGCTCCAAAGCCGGCAGATGTAGCGGTTCGCTGGCAACGACGCGCGCCGATTTCCGGACAAGGATGACGTTGCCATGCCACCCCATGCTGAGCGCGCGGAGGCCAAAATCGACCGGTTTCCAGTCGCTGTGCTCCTCGAGCAGGTGATGCGGCAACACGCAGGCCTTCGCGCCGAAGCGGCGATCCGCCTCCTGCAGCGCGATCACGTCGGCGTCGATCTCGCGCAACACTTCGACCACGCGTTCGGGATTGCGCCGACGGTCGAGCCCGATGCCCTTGTGGATATTGTAGCTGGCGACCTTGATCATGCGTGGGGTCTATAACGTCGCTTTGGCGATCCGGGTTGCGCAATGGTCACCGATTGGACTGCAAATCCCGTCGACCGTGCTGGACGCGGGTCGGACTCTATCAGGCCGCGCGGGAATACGCGGCGGGCGCCTGATGCGGCAATCGTCAGCGAGCATAGCATTTCTGCATGCCGATCAGTCGGCCGCGACCATCCATGTGGGTCGCGTCGCCGGGAAAGGCGCGCATCGTCGCGCCCAGTTTGGCCAGTTCGTCCGGCGACAGCCAGCCCTGGATCCGGCCCTGCTGCACTGCCCAGCAATCGGCGGCGGCTTCGCCCGGACCAAAGATCTGGTGGGCACATTCGTGCGTGTACCAGAAGAGTTGCTGCGCACGCGGAAGGTTGAGAACGCGCGGGTGCAGGATGATCCGTCCCTTATAGGCGGCGGCAATGTCGTCGATCGGCTGGATCATCGTGTCGACCGGGCCACAGGTGGCGCGATAGCCCGCGAGCAACAACGCACCGGGCAGGATGAGACGCTGCGCGGGGGCGGGTTGCGGGACAAGCGCCAGCAACGACGCCGCAGCGCCTGCGAGAATGTTTTTGAACATGGGTATCCTGGCCCCGCGAAGCGCGAGGACGATAAAGAGTGGTGCGCGACGCGCGTTCGCGTTTCAGTCAGGGGAGAGGCGGATGTCGCCGGCCTGCGCGGCTACCCGAAATACAGGTAGATGATGCCGCCCCAGATCATCGCCGACGGCAATGCTGCGTAGCAAAGCCCTCTCATGACCGCGGTTTCCGGCAAGACTGTTCGCCGTCGTTTCGGGCGGACAGGCAAGACTTCTAAGGAAAACGCCGGGATAGTCGGAACCTGATCGGCCAAAGCATTGCCGAGCGGAGGCTTGCGTCCGAATGGGAACAGACTTTTCGTGAACGGCTTCATGCCCTGTCTCCGCCGATGTCGGTCAAATCGCGTCATCCGTGTCGTCGCCGGCAGCGACGCATGGGATGTTCCCGAACTCTTTGGCTTGGTGCGACTTAGCGCATCCATCGTGGCGGGGTGGTAGCGATAAATCGCCGAACCGAGCCGAACCTGTGTTGGTCGTACTTGATAAACGTATGTTAGCTGCTAAAGATGCATCAATTAAAATATAAACCTAGATTAAGAATCTTGATATCGGCCCAGTAAAGGGTGGATGATTAAAGCGATCAAAACATGTCTGAATTTTTAGATACTGGCGCTTGGCCAACAGATGACTCCCATAACACTTCGCTGATTTCCGCACCATTGTCAGCACTTGATCTACGCGATGGGCACATGGAAGCATTGGCCCGCTCCGATTCTGCGGCGCGTGTTCGGGAACGGATCGCGCATTATCCCGGTGCTGTCCGGATCCCGGCCAATGGCGTCGAACTCTACGTCGTTCGAAATTTCATCACGGTCGAGGAATGCCAGGCGCTGATTCGGCTCATCGATGCCGAGCGTGTACCGTCGCCCGTCGTCTCCGATGATCCGGTGCCGTCGTATCGGACCAGCGAAACCTGTTATCTTTATCCCGGACCCGATGCGGTGACGGTGGTCGAGAACATGCTCGACGATGTCACCGGGATCGAGCCAATATTTGGCGAAGCCTTGCAGGGTCAGCGCTATGCGGTCGGGCAAGAGTTCAAGCCGCATCACGACTTCTTCGATACTGGCCAGCATTACTGGCGGAACCAGGTGCCGATCGGCGGACAGCGGACATGGTCGGCAATGACGTTTCTCAACGAGCCGGCATTGGGCGGGCGGACGAACTTTCCGACCGCTGGCGTGGTGATCGCACCGAAGGCCGGCAATCTGGTGATCTGGAACAACATGGATGCGCTGGGCAGGCCGAATCCCGGATCGCTGCATCAGGGTATGCCGGTCGAGCAGGGCGTCAAATACGTGCTGACTAAATGGTATCGCGAGCGGCCCTGGTGCCAGTGACGTAGCGGCCCGGCAGCGGGATCGTTGTGATCCTCTCCGACGTGTGGAGGATCACGATGCGCTAGCCCGCCGCCGCGACCGGCACGGCGAAGACGCTGCGGAGCGGCCTGGTCTCGGGCAGGATGTAGACGATGCCGACGGTGCCGGTGAACAAGGGCTTGACCACGTCGTCGTAGAATTTGGCGGGTACGTTGACGCAGCCATACGAGATCCGGTTGTCGCTGGGTGTCGGCGATGCGAGTCGACCCGCACGGTTGTCGATCCGGCGGCCGACGATCACGCGGTGCATCGACAGCGCGGCGTCATAGTCGATCCACAGGATATCCTGCTCGAAATCGCGACCGAGCGAGGCCTTGAACCGGCCCGCAGGGGTGGTGCGTTCGGCCGGCGTAATCGTCGCGAGCTTGCGCTGGCCGATGCCGGGTACGCTCGCATCGCCGCGCGCCATGCCGAGCAAGGCTGGCGCCGTGCCGCGCAATCCACCGGTGGCGTCGAACGCGAACACGACGGCGTTCACCTTGTCGATGACGATGAACGGCAGGCTTTGGTTATCGCGCGATGCTGCAACCCAGTTCGCGGTGTCCCGCGCATCGTTCGACACTGTCTCGGTCCCGAATCGGGCGACGCTTTCGGCCGATACTGGTTGCGCCAAACCTTGGGATGTCGCCGCAAGTCCCATGAGGCCCGCCATAAGCGTTACGCACCAGTTCCTTTGAATAGCACCCCGACCGATCATCTTAATGACGCGCCTGCTTGCGCGGATAGTCGGGGACGGCCGGCGTATTCGGCGGGGTCGGTTGCACGAAGGGACGACCGGGGGTCGGCTGCACGGCCTGCGGCGTCACGGGGGTCTCGACGACGGGCAGCACGGTTTGCGGCGTGCCGGGGGTCTCGACGATGACCGTACCCGGACGGATGGGCGGCGGGAAACCCACGCCACCCTCGACGACCTCGATCGGCGGCGGCGACGGCACGCGGACCATCACGGGCGGAACGTCCAGGATCGGGCGAGTCGCGGTCGGCAGGTTTGGTACGGGTGTCGGGGTGACCACGACTGGCGGGGTTGGCGTTGGGGTTGGGGTTGGCGACGGTGCTGGTGCTGGTGCTGGTGCTGGTGCGGGAGCTGGAGCTGGAGCTGGGGCAGGCGCAGGCGCAGGAGCTGGAGCGGGCGCCGGTGCTGGAGCGGGCGCCGGAGCTGGAGCGGGCGCCGGTGCTGGAGCGGGCGCCGGAGCTGGAGCGGGCGCCGGTGCAGGAGCGGGCGCCGGCGCCGGTGCTGGAGCAGGCGCTGGTGCCGGAGCAGGCGCCGGTGCTGGAGCGGGCGCAGGTGCAGGAGCGGGCGCCGGTGCTGGAGCGGGCGCCGGTGCTGGAGCGGGCGCTGGTGCCGGAGCAGGCGCCGGTGCTGGAGCGGGCGCTGGTGCCGGAGCAGGCGCCGGTGCTGGAGCGGGCGCTGGTGCCGGAGCAGGCGCTGGTGCTGGAGCAGGCGCCGGTGCTGCAGCCGTAATCGTCCCGGTCGTCCGGAATCCGGCGACGCAGCACGAGCTCGCCAGCGCATACTGGTCCGCGTTCGCGCCGGTCAGTGTGTAGCCGCTGAAGCTCACCCCGATTCCGGTCCCCGCATCGGTGCTGTCGAACGTCGCGGTCGCATCGGTGCCGGCGACCAGCGATACGCCGGTCGGCGTCCCCGAGGTGTCGGTGGTGTTGAACCCGCTCAGCACCGCGGCATTGGTGCCGTCGGCGACCTTCTGCGCGGTCGGGAACAACAGCATGCGCTGGGTGATCGCCGCGCCTTCGGTCAGCACGAACTCGGTCGAGAAGTCGGTCGGCGTCGTGTACGAAACCGGGTTGTAGTTGATCGACACCGGCGCCGCGGTGACGGTGGTCGGCGGCGACAGCGCGGAGAACACGATCGTGCCGCCGTTGACGCCCGGACCGGTGCCGTCCGATCCTGCGATCAGCGTGAGGCCGACTGGCAGGCCCAGGCTCTGCGCGGGGATCGTCGTACCGCGGGTCAGCGTCACCGCCGCGTCGATCATCACGTCATGACCTGCGCACAGCGCGATGTTGCCGTCGGTAGTCGTGATCGCGTGGAACACCTGCACGTTGCGCCCGGCGTTGAGCAGGATGCTGCCGTTGGTCGTCGTCAGGTCGGCGTTGACGTTCACGTCGCGGCCGCAGCACGCGACGATGTTGCCGTTGGTCGCGGTGATCGGCGCGTTGATGTTGACGTCGCGAAACGCGTTCATCGTCAGCGTCGTCGGCACACCCGAGGCGGTCCAGGCAACCGCATCATTGACGAAGATGTCGCCATTGCCGGTGGTCGTGTCGCCCGCTGCGGGGATCGTGCTGATCGTGATGCTGGTCGTCACCAGCTGCGCCGACAGCGTCGCGCCCGAGATGTTGCCGCCTGCGCCGATCACGTAATCCTGCGGATCGATCAGCCATGTGCCGGTCAGGCCGCCCGGTGCGTAGGTCGAGACCTTGGCGCTGTCCGCCACGTTGACGGTCGCCGCCGACGTCTCGATGAAGCCGCCATTGCCGCCGACCGGTGCGCTCGCGTCGAGCGTGCCGGCCAGGCTGACGGTGCCGCTCTTCATGTCGCCGAGCAGGAGAATGGTGCCGCCGCGGTTCTGCAACGTGCGTGCCTCGACGACACCGGTGTTGTTGACCGCGGTGTGGAGCAGGTCGCCCGCACCCTGCGCGGTCATCACGACCTTGCCGCCGTCCGCGCGGATCAGCCCGCCGTTGCGGACCAGCGCGCCGACCGCGCCCTTGTCGACCGCGACGTTGAGTAGCCCGTCGCCCGCGACATCGAGCGTGATCGCCTCGCCGCCCGCGAGCACGACGGTGCCGAAGTTCGCCTTGATCGTGCCGCCATTGCCGACGTTCGCGCCGAGCAGCGCGACATAGCCGTTCTTCGCGGTGATCGTGCCGTCGTTCTGGACGCTCGCGCCGCTGGTGCCCGCAAAACTGTTCTTGCCCGCGAGGAAATCGGAGTCGGAGATGTTCAGCGTCGACGCGACCAGCCCACCGACGTTAACATTGGCGGACTGGCCGAACAGGATGCCGTTCGCGTTGACCAGGAACACTTTCCCGTTCGCCGACAGATTGCCGAGGATCACCGAAGGATCGGTGCCGAGCACGCGGTTCAGCGCGACCGAACTGCTGGTCGGCTGGTCGAAGACGACGCTCTTGCCCTTGCCGATCGAGAAGGACTGCCAGTTGATCGCCGTCCGGTCGCTGGTCTGCGTCACGGTCACCGACTTGCTGCCCGTCGCGATGCTCGCCTGGCCCGCAACCACTTCGCCCCCGGTCGGCAGCGTCTGCGCCTCGACCGGGCGCGCCGCCAGCGTGCCGGCGAGGCTGAACCCGATCAGCCAGGCGAACCGCGCGAGCCCGGTCGTGCCGAACAGGCCGCCACGCCGCGTGCGCGTGACCGATGGGGCGGGGCGGCTGGTGTTTCTGAGCGAAGAGGGAATGGGGGTCATGGGCGGTATCCTTGGTAGCGGCGGATGGCCGCAAAATTCGGGGGTGCGTGCGCGGTCAGAAAGTCTTCGAAACCTGGAACCAGGCGCGGCCCGACTTGTCGGGGGCCGACGTCGCGTCCTCATCGCCGAGTTTGCGCGCATAGGTCGCCTTGGCGGCGATACCGTACGGTCCCGCCCAGCTCAGCCCGGCGCCGTACGCGCTGCGCTTCGCGTGGTTCGATCCGTCGAAATACGGGTGCTTGACGTAATCGACCTCGCCGACGTCGACGAACCCGAACAGTTGGAGCGCGCCCGGTATGACCTGCGGCAGTGCCAGCCGCGCTTCGGCGGTTGCGACATAGCCCTGGTCGCCGTACGCCTCGCCCTCGGGATAGGCGCGGACAGCGTAGGCGCCGCCCAGTTCCATCCGCTCGGAGATGTCGAGGTTGCTGAACGCGATCTGCCCGCGCGCGGAGGCGAAGAACGACAGCGGCCCGGCGATCGTCTGCAACCTCGCGAAGCTGAACTGCAGCTTCCCGTAGCTACCGTCGGTACGCGCGGTCAGCGCATCGACCGAGCGCTCGTACGCGCCGCGAATGTCGAGATTGCCGACCGAATAGCTGAGCGAATATGCGCTCCAGCCGCCCCCGAGCAACGTGTCGTGCTCGTCGCCGCTGAGCCCTGCGGTGATCACCTGCGCGCGGCGATAGCTGGTAGTGTCGACGATCCCGATCTTGTCCTCGAACCATTTCGCGTCGCCGCCGATGGTCACGTACAGATTATTGTCGCGCGAGCGGATCAGCGGATAGCTCGCATAGACGCTGGCCACGTCGGCGTTACCGCTGCCGTCGAGGCTGTCGAATTCCTTGCCGAGCGAATATTCGAGATGCGCGAACGCGACGCCCAGCGTGACCTGCCCGATCGGCGCCTGGTAGGACGCGCGGCCATAAGCGAGCCCGGAAAACGAGGTCAGCGCACGCAGGCTCAGCACGTCGCCGGAACCGGTCGGGTTGTTCCAGTTGACCGAACCCCCGACGCGGTAGGCGCCGGTGTAGCGGTTGCCGGCATTGTCGGCCTCGACGCTGCCGGTGATGCTTTGGCCGGGGGTGATGTCGACCAGCAGGTCCGACGTGCCGACCGCGGTGCCGGGGCTCAGCGTCGACTTCACGCGCACGCCGGGAAGGTCCGACAACATCAGCAGGCGCCGTTCGAGCGGGGCGACCGCGACCGGATCGCCGACGTCGAGCCCGGCGAGGATACCGTTCGCGACGCTGTCAGCGAGCCGCGACTCGTTCTTGACGCCGACCGCGCCGAAGCGCCCTTCGATCACCGCGATCGTGACCGCGCCGCTCTGGACGTCCTGCTCGGGGAGATAGGCGTTCGCGACGAAATAGCCGCGGCTGGTGTAATAGGCGGTGATCCGCGCGGCGAGCGTCTTGAGCTCGGCGAGGTCGAGTTCGCTGTTAGGCGTGAACTGCGACGCGGCGAACAGGTCGGCCTCGGGGAACAGCGTCGCACCGGTCACGCGGAGCGACCGGACGAGCGTCTTCGGGCCACCCGTGGCGGCAACGACGGTCGGCGTCTTGCGCTCGAACCCGAAATCGGGCGCGGGCGTCGTATTCAGCGGAGTCGGCGGGATCTGCTGGAGCTGTCCACCGGCGCCGACGGGAACCTGCGCCTGCGCGGATTGTGCGGAAACCAGCAAGGCAGCCGGGCTCACAGCCGCAAGCGCGGCCGCCAATAGGGTCGACTTGTACATGAACACCTCGATAGTCACCGCGGATGGAAGGCACGGATCTCCCATCCGCAGCAGCGGGAGTCGTTCGAAAAGGGGTAGAGCGCCCGAAGCGAGGACGAAGCCTTAGCGGATGGCAGCGGATCGATCTGCGTCGAACCTCGCTGCCATCAAAAACCAAATGGTCAGGGCATTGTATCTCAAGCGTTCGACCGGTCGCGAGGATCGCACGGTATGATCGCTAAGTCTGCTTAACCTATGTAAGTCTGCCAAATAAAAATCAAGCTATTATCTTGAGATGTTAGTGTAAAACGTACAATCTGGGCCGCTTTAGACAGTTTGCCGATTGGTCTGGCTGCGCAAGACTGTAATCAAGACCGTCTATTAAGATTTAGATAACACTATTTCGCGTCCAAGCCACGACGTGACTCAGGATCGAACGCGGGATTCACTGGGCCGAATCCATCGATTCGTTCAGGTCTCTGTAGTTCGATCGTCGAGAACGGCTGGAGCTGGAGCCTGGGTCGGCAGAGCCGGCGACCGCGGCGCCGACATCAGGCGGACTAGGCCGTTCGGTAGTTGGAAGCGGGCACTTGTCGGCCTGGATGCAGATAATCCGACGAGAAACAGGCGACGTCGCGCAGCCCTTCCCAGTTCGAGAACACGACGTTGCGCCAGCTGCGCTCGATCAGGCCGGCGGCATGAAGCGTCTTCAGCATTCGGTTGACGTGAACCGCGGTCAGTCCCGTCGCCTGGCCGATCTGTTCTTGCGACATCGGCAACTCGTAGCCGGCGGCGGTATCGCCCCGCCAGGCGTCGCAACGGACCGCAAATTCGCACAGGAAATGCGCGACGCGGCGCAAGCCGTCTCGGGCGCCGATGTTGACGATCCATTCGCGGGCGATCGCATGGTTTATCGCCTGATGAATACCAAGCGCGTGGGCAACCGCCGGCCGGCTCGCGGAGAGTTGCTGCACCGCGGACAAAGGTATCATGGCGACGTCTACCGTCGTTAGCGCGCGCACGTTGTGATCGGTCGTCTGCAAGTATAAATGCTCGAGGCCGATAACATCACTGGGTATTGCAAGCGACACGATCTGGCAATTTCCCTCGCCATCGTCCTTTTGGCCGTAACAATAGCCATCCAATAGTACCGAAACGGTATCACACCGGTCACCCTGGCGTACGAGATATCCCGACGCCATGAATGTCTTTCGCGTAAACGGCAGATTTAGCACGTGATTCCGGTCGTCTTCGGCGAGCGAGACCCCGAGCGAAAGCCCGTCGATAAACTTGGAGAGCGTCGTATCGATGTCGCGGTGTCTCTAAAAACCAGAGTATCTGTCTGACATCCGGTTCGACGGCGTCACACTTGGTATTAATGGTCTTTAGCAGATGTGTGCGAGATCAAGGCGAACAATTATCAGTATCGAAAAGATTTTTTGTAAACTTATATTTGACCGTCAGTGCCAGGAATACTTGGCTCTTCCGTAAGGGTAAATGCGTTCCCCAGGCGCTACCAAGAGTTCTAGTGCCGGCAAGGGGGTTAGAGCCGCGTCGCTATGGGGGAGGGCGGTACACCGAACGCGCCCAGGCTCTTCTGCGCTACCGCTTACGGCAGCCGCGACCATCCCGCGCACGTCGGTGCGCGCGGGATGGTCGTGGGATGTTCGCTCAGCAACACGCCGCTATGCGCGGGGCGGCTCCGCGATCAGTTGGTGCGCGCTGGGCGCCCGTCGATCGCGATCGTGGTGGCACCGGATTGCGCGGGAACGGTCACGGTCGCGGTCAGAGCTTGGGCGTCGCCAATAAGGTTCAGGCGCTTGCCCTTCGCCATGGCGGTACCACCGCCGGTCCAGTTGTGGACGGTGACGGCGATCGATGTCCACCACGGCTTGAACCCGCCCTCGGGCTTGGCGAAGTCGATCGACAGGCCGGTGGGGGTGATCGTGCAGCGCACCGTCTGGCGGAAATAGCCGCGGCGGGTGTACGCCAGCGTGCGGCCATCGTCCTCGTAGAGCGTGCCCATGCAATCCGCGCCGGGATAGACGTCGAGCCGCAGCGGACCGTTCGGCGTTTCGCTCGTGCTCTGGACCAAGGGCTGGCGGGGCAGGATCGTGCCGGCGCGGACGAACACGGGCAGGTGATCGAGGCGCGGTGTTTCGGTCACGCGGTCGCCGAGCGCGCGCGCGGTCGGTACGGCTTGTGTCGCCGACTGGATCGGGCCGGCGGCGGCGGGCTCGGGCGTGCCGACGCGCTGTCCGGTCCAGTAATCATACCAGCCGCCCGCGGGGAGGCAGACGTCGTAGACCTGCGGCGACTCTGGCTTGGGCGGCGGCGCGATCAGCAGCGACTTGCCGAGGGTGAACGCCATCGACTGGTCGCAGGAAGCGGTCGCGGCGGCGGGATAATCGTAGAACACCGGGCGCATGATCGGATCGCCGAACCGCGCGTTCTGGTCCGCCAGCGCGTAGAAATACGGCATCAGGCGATAGCGCTCCTCGATGAAACGCCGTCGGATCGCGAGGTGGTCGGGGCCATCGACCCAGGGTTCCACGCGCGGCGTGCCGGTCGCCGAATGATTGCGGAACACCGGCGTGAACGCACCGATCTCGGTCCAGCGGGTGAGCAGGTCGGGGCTCGGGCCGCCCGCAAAGCCGCTGACGTCGGCGGCGCTGTAGCCGAAGCCCGACAGGCCGAGGTTGATGATCTGCTGCACCGAAAGCTTCAGATGATCCCAGGTCGCGCTGTTGTCGCCGGTCCAGGTGACCGCATAACGCTGCCCGCCGGCATAGCTCGCGCGGGTCATCACGAACGGGCGCTCGTCGGGACGCAGCTTGAGCAGGCCGTCATACGTCGCGCGCGTGTTGAGCATACCGTAGACGTTGTGCGCCTCGCGGTGATCGGTGATGCGCGCCGCGAAATCGTCGCTGTCGATGCGGTGGCGGGTGTCGAGCGGCATCGTCTTGGTCGGCGTCTCGAAGATCGCCGGCTCGTTCATGTCGTTCCAGAAGCCCGCGATCCCGGCATCGAGAAAGCCCTTGTATTGCGTGCCCCACCAGGTTCGCGCGGCGGTCTTGGTGAAGTCGGGGAATACCGACGGCCCCGGCCAGACCGGCGCGACATAGGGGGTGCCGTCCGCATTCTTGATGAACGCATCGGCCTTCATGCCGCTCTGGTACGGCGCATAGCCCTGCTCGACCGCGGCGATGTGGAGATCGGTGATCGCGACCAGCTTGATCCCGTCGGCCTTCATCTCGGTGGCGAGCTTGGGCAGATCGGGGAAGGTCTTGGCGTCGGTGGTGAACGGGCGGTTGCGATCCTGATAGCCGATGTCGAGCCAGATCACGTCAGTCGGCACGCGGTCGCTGCGCAGGCGGGCGGCGATCTGGCGGACCTCGTCGGCGCTGCCATAGCTGTAGCGCGACTGCTGATAGCCGAGCGCCCATTTCGGCGCGAGCGGGGCGTGGCCAGTCAGGTCGGCATAGCGTCGTGTGACTTCGGCCATAGAGGGGCCCGCAATGAAGTAATAGTCGATCGGGCCGTCTGGGCCGCCGAACGAGAGCGTCTCGGCATCGCGGTGGCCGAAGTCGAACCAGGTGCGATACGTGTTGTCGAGCAGGATGCCGTAGCTGCCGCCCGCACCGCCGGACCCGATGAAGAAGGGTATCGACTTGTAGATCGGATCGTCCGCGCTGCTGAACCCGAAGGCGTCGGTGTTCCAGTCGACGAAGCCGTGGCCGCGGCGGTCGAGGCCTTGGGTCTTGTCGCCAAGGCCGTAGAAATGCTCGGCGATCGGCAACGTCTTGGAGATCGCGAACGCCTTGCCGTCGGTCGTGACGGGGGCGGCATCGGCGGAGATGACCTTTCCGTCGAGCGTCTCGAAGGTGATCGCGCCGCCTGGACCGACACGCACGCGGACGCTGGCGGTGGCGAAGCCGTCGGGGGCTGCGGTCACCTTGGCGGTCTGCTTGCGGGTCGCCGCCGTCACCGCCCAGCTCGCATCCTCGGCGAACGCGCCGTTCTTGGCGACACGCACGCGGACGAGGCCATCGGTCATCGCGGTGATCCGCATGGTCGTCGCGCCCGCACGAACCTCGACGCCGTCATTGCGCGGGGTGAGCGTGGGGGCGGCGAGCGTGGTCGTCTGCGCCTGGACGGGCACGCTGCACAGGCCAGCGGTGGCGGCGAGCAGGAGGGCGATGCGTTTCATACGTGATCCTTGTGGTCCGCGGCGGCGCGGAGGCGAGAGGCGTGCGACCCGAAATTCGATGCGCAACGGGTCAGGAAGTCGTCGATCTTGGCCAAGTCGATGGGATCGATATCGGCGCCGGGCGCGATGAGCCGCGCGGTATCGGGAAAGGTGCCGTAGCCGGCGAACAGGCAGTGCCAGCTGATCACGGAATAATAGCGGCCGAGCCCGGCGCGATCGATCGCCACGACCATGTCGGCGCCGGTGAACCAGGTCGACATCAGCATCTTGAGGTCGTCGGACAGGGCTTCGATACCACGCGCTTCCGCCCAATAGCCGGTCGGATCGTCGTGGCGCTGGTTCAGCCGGTAGTGCGCGACGATGTAGTCGCGGACGCCGTCGTAGCGCGCGGCGATCCGCGCGTTGAACGCGGTGCGGGCTGCTTCGGTCGCGCCGCCCTGGTCGACCATGTCTAGGAACGCTTCCACGGTGGCGATGACCAGATGCAGCGCGGTTGCCTCGAGCGGTTCGAGGAAGCCTTGCGCCAGTCCGACCGCGAGCGCGTTGTGCGACCAGCTGTCACGGACGCGGCCTACGCGCATCTTGAGGTGGCGCGCTTCGCCGGTGTCGACGCCGATATGCGCGCGGAGTTCGGCCTCGGCCTGCGCTTCGGTCAGGTGGCGGCTGGAATAGACGTAGCCGTTGCCGTTTCGGCTGGTCAGCGGGATGTGCCACGCCCAGCCAGCCGACAGCGCAGTTGCGCGCGTCTGGCTGGGGATCGGCGCGCCGGGTGCGTGCGCGGTTGGCATCACCACCGCACGGTCGTTGAACAGTGCGTCGGCGTAGCTCACGAACGGTACGTCCAGCGCGCCGAAGATCGTGCTGCGAAACCCGCTGGCGTCGACGAAGATGTCGCCCGCGATGCGTTCGCCGTCGGTATCGATCAGCGCGGTGATGTCGCCGGTCGAGGCACGCTCAACGCTGGCGATACGGCGTTGGACGTGGACGACGCCCAGCGTTTCGGTCGCGTGTGCGGCGAGGAAGGCGCCGACCTTGTACGCGTCGAAGTGATAGCCGTAGCTGACCTCGAACGGGAAGTTTGCGGCGGGCTGCGGTGCGCAGTGCGCGGCGGCGAGGCGAGCGGGCAGGAGGAACCGGTCCGGATGTGCCTCGACATCGCGACCCGTCCGCCTTGCCCGCGCATTGTAGAAGAATTGCGGTGCAGTGTGGCCGTCGAGCGCGGTGGGGAAGGGGTGGAAATAGCGCTCATGCCCAGCGCGGTCGGACCAGCCTTCGAAGCCGATCCCGAGCTTGTAGGTCGCGTCGCACGCCGGCATCCACTCGGCTTCGGCGATGCCGAGCGTGTCGAAGAAATGCTTCAACTGCGGCGTGGAACCTTCGCCGACGCCGACGATGCCGATCTCCGGGCTTTCGACCAGTGTGACGCGGACGCCGCGATCGCGCCAGCGATGCGCGATCAGGCACGCGGTCATCCACCCGGCGGTGCCGCCGCCGAGGATGACGATGTGCTGGCCGAGCCCCTCGATCACCGTCGCAGGACCAGCCCGGACAGCGGTGGCAGCTTCGTCGTGTCGGCGCCGTCGGTGGCGAACAGCATGGCGCCGTCGGTGGCGATGCCGGTCGGCCAACCACGTGCGTCGTCGCCGAGATTGAACACGCAGAGCAGCGTCTCGTCGTCGGTCGTCCGCTCGAATGCGATCACCGCATCGTCGCTATGCACGATCCGCAGGCTGCCTAACCGCAACGCCGGATGCGCTTTCCGCGCGGCGATCAGCGTCCGAGTCCAGTGCAGCAGCGACGTCGCGTCCGCTTCCTGCGCGTCGACCGCGATCGCGCGGTGATCTTCCCCGAACGGCAGCCACGGCTCGGTGCTGCCGAACCCGAGATCGGGCGCCGCGCCGATCCACGGCATCGGCGTACGTGCGCCGTCTCGCGACAAGGTCAGCGGCCAGTTCGCGATCGCTTCCGGGTCGAGCAGGTCGTCGAACGCGATGTCGACCTGCGTCAGGCCGAGCTCCTCGCCCTGGTACAGGAAGATGTTCCCGCGCAGCGCGACCAGCAACAGGATCTTCATCCGTGCGAACGCGTCGCGCTGGTCGGGCGTCGTCCAGCGCGAGATCGCGCGCGGTGCGTCGTGGTTCTCGAACGCCCAGCTCGGCCAGCCAAGACCCGGCGTATCGGGCCAGTTGCCGACCGCATCGACGATCAGTTCGGGGGTCAGCCGGTCCGCGTACAGGAAGTCGAAGCCGTACGCGCTGTTGAGCCGGCCGTTGCCGCCGGTGAACAGCTTCATCTCGCGGTCGCTGTCGTCGCCGCCGACTTCGGCGACGGTGAACCCCGCACCATATTCGTCAAGCAGCGCACGGATCCGCTCGATGAACCCGACGATGTCCGGATGGCTCTGATTGTGCAGCTTCATCTGGAAGTCGAACGACCGGGTGCGCGCGCGATTGGTCGCGGGCGCGGGCGGATTGTCGGTCAGTGCCGGGTCGTGCATCGCGAAGTTGATCGCATCGAGGCGGAAGCCGTCGACTCCGCGATCCAGCCAGAACCGCGCCGTCGCGATCAGCTCGTCCTGCACCGCGGGATTATGCCCGTTGAGCTGCGGCTGATCCTTCAGGAAATTGTGCATGTAATATTGGCCGCGTCGCGCGTCCCAGGTCCAGGCCGGGCCGCCGAACACCGACTGCCAGTTCGACGGCGGGGTGCCGTCGGGCTTGGCATCCGCCCAGACGTACCAGTCCGCCTTGTCGCCGCTGCGCGAGGCGCGGCTCTGGCGGAACCAGTCATGCTCCTCCGAGGTGTGCGAATAGACCTGATCGATGATGATTTTGAGCCCGAGCGCATGCGCGCGCGCGATCAACGCATCGAAATCGGCGAGCGTGCCGAAGATCGGATCGACGTCGCGGTAATCCGACACGTCATAGCCGAAATCCGCCATCGGCGAGGTAAAGAACGGCGACAGCCACACCGCGTCGACACCAAGCGCGGCGACATAGTCGAGATGCGCGGTGATGCCGGCAAGGTCGCCGATCCCGTCGCCGTTCGAGTCGGCGAAACTGCGCGGATAGATCTGGTAGATCGTGGCGCCCTTCCACCAGGGCGTCGGGGTCTCGGAAGCGGTCATCGGTCTCGATCGTAAAAGGGTGTCGGCGTCGGGGATCATGCGGCCAAGCCCGCCGCGGCGGCGCAGTGCTGGGCGACGAACGCGGCATGATCCTGCATCTGGCCTGCCTCGCGTGCGTTCAGCTTGTCGATCGTGTCCATGAACTCGGCCAGATCGGCGGTCGATATCGCATCCGCCAGGGGATGATGGCCGCGCGGCACGATGCCTTGCCCGGCGAGCACCTGGAGCCAGCCGACTTCGGTGAACAGCTCCTCATGCTCGCGGACGATGTGCCCGCTGCCGCGCCACAATTCGATCTTCGCGGCGAGCGTGTCCGGCACCGCCATGTCGCGGCACTCGCGCCAGAACGGCGTGTCGTCGCGCGTCGTCGCCTTGTAGTGGAGGATGATGAAGTCGCGGATGCGCTCGTATTCGAAGTCGCTCTGGCGGTTGAACTCGGTGCGATCGGCGTCGGCGATGACGCGCCCCGGCAACAGCTTCAGCAGCCGCGCGATCGCCGACTGGATCAGGTGGATGCTGGTCGATTCGAGCGGTTCCATGAACCCGGCAGCGAGCCCGAGCGCGACGACGTTGCGGTTCCACATCTGCTTGCGGCGACCGGTGCGGAACGTGATCGTCCGCGGATCGGCCATCGCCGGCGTGTCGAGTCCGCTAAGCAACGTCGCGGTCGCCTCGTCCTCGCTCATATGCGCGCTGGAGAAGACGACGCCGTTACCGGTGCGATGCTGCAACGGGATCCGCCACTGCCAGCCCGCCGCATGCGCGGTCGAGCGCGTGTACGGCGTGAACGCCTTGCTCCGCGCCGATGGCACCGCGATCGCGCGGTCGCATGGCAGCCAGTGCGTCCAGTCCTCATACCCCGTGCCGAGCGCCTCTTCGATCAACAGCCCGCGAAAACCGGTGCAGTCGATATACAGGTCGGCGGCGACGGTCGTGCCGTTCTCCAGTACGAGCCCGGCGACATCCCCGCTTTCGCCGTCGCGCGTCACGCGGACGATCTTGCCTTCGATCCGGTTGACGCCGCGCGTCTCGGAATAGCGCCGCAGATACCGCGCATAGAGCCCGGCATCGAAATGATAGGCGTAGGGCATCGATGGCAGGACGCGCGACGTGCGGGCCGGACCGCGCTGCATCCGCTCGGCGAGCGCGGCGTGCGTGTTGAGCGAATAGGCGCTGAGATCGCCGGCGAGTCCGAGCGACCGTGCGCGCAGCCAATATTGGTGGAACGGCAGCAGGCCGACGTCGCGCCCGACATCGCCGAACGCGTGCATGTAACGGTGGCCCGGCTTGAACCAGTCGACGAACTCGATGCCGAGCTTGAACGTGCCGCCGGTCGCGCGGAGGAACGCATCCTCGTCGAGCCCGAGCGCATCGTTGAACAGGTGGATCTGCGGAATCGTCGCCTCGCCGACGCCGACCGTGCCGATGTCGTCGGACTCGATCAGGTCGATCTCGTAGCCCGTCTCCAGGAACCGCGCGAAGGTCGCCGCCGCCATCCAGCCGGCGGTACCGCCGCCGGCAATGGCTATGCGCAAGGGGTGGTCGGCCATGGTCTGCTTCCCGTTTTCAAACCGTTGTTTGCGCCACATGCGAGCGGATCGACTGCCGCGCTGCTGGACCGAGCCCTCGCTGAAAACCGTCCGTCACCCCGGACTAGTTCCGGGGTCCACCGTTCCGCAAACCCGAGGCCCTCGATTTTGCGGCGCCGTGGATGCCGGAACAAGCCCGGCATGACGGAGAACTGGTTAGCCAATCCGCGTGGCGTTTTTTCGCCCCGCGTCCCGGTCAGAACTTGTAGGTGATGCCCACGTAATAATCGCGGCCATAGCGCTGGTAATCGATCACTTGGCGCGCATCGCCGTTCTGGTAGGTCACGAACGGACGGTCGGTCAGGTTCTTCGCCTGCGCCAGGATCGCGAAGTTCGCGAGCGGACCGCTCTGGAACTCATACCCGATCTGCGCATCCAGGATGCCTTCCGATCGCGCGGTGCGATAGGTCGGCGTCGACGAGATACCCGCGACTTCGGCCAGGAAGGACGAGCGGTAGCGATAGTTCACACGCGCCTGGAAGCCGGCCTTCTCGAAATAGACCGTGCCGCTGCCCGTCAGCTTCGACAGGCCGGGCAGGGTGATCGCCTCGATCGGGTTGTTCGCGTACTTGATCTCGGACTCGGTGTAGTTGGCCGACACGAACATCCCGAACCCGTCGAGCGCCGATGTCAGGGCCTTGAACGGTAGCGAGAACGTCCCCTCGACGCCCAGCACGGTACCGCGACCGGTATTGGCGGGCGCGCTGACCACCCCTGTCTGCAAGCCGTTCGCGATCACGATCGCCTGCTGCGCCGGGCTCAGCGCGCCGAGCAGCGAACTGAAATCATACGCATAGCTGTTGTTCGGATCGACGAAGTCGGTGAGGTGCTTGAAATAGCCCGACAGCGCGACATAACCGCCGCCCGCGAAGTATTTCTCGAACGACAGATCGATGTTGGTCGACTGATAGGGCTTCAGATTGACGTTGCCGCCGGTCGAGGTGAACACCGGGTTCAGCCCCGGGTTGGTGTTGTTCGCCTGGATGTTGGCGACGTTGATGCCGACCGCCTGCGTGACGCGCTCTTGGTCGAGACGCGGACGGACCATCGTCTGCGAAGCACCGACCTTGACGAAGCCCAGCGGGATCAGCTCGACCGACATCGTCGCCGATGGCAGGACGTTGGTATACGTCACCTTCTGCGAGGCGGGGGCGATCGTCACCACGCCGTCGACGACGCTGGCGATCTGGCCGTCCGAACGCTGGTCGCTATGCACGACCTGCGCGCCGATCGTTCCCTTCAGCGGCTTGCCGCCGAGATCGCCGTCGAGCGTGATCTTGGCATAGCCGGTGTAGATGTTCTCGGTCACCGTGTTGTCGCGGACCAGCGAGTCCGGCCGGTTGTCGTACGAACTGGTGTAGACGTTGTTGTAGAGATACAGCGGATCGAGCGCGAGCGCAGCCGGTACGCCGAGATAGTCGAGCGGCACGGTGCCGATGACTGCCTCCGCCGGTACCGCCGCCGAAGTGGGCGTCCCGCTGGTGACGGTGCAGTTGGTGCCGGCGCCCTTCGGGCACAGGAAATACGACTTGTACGCGCTGGTCTTCTCGCGGCGGCTATAGTTGCCGCCCGCTTCCCAGCTCTTGACGATGCTGTCGTCGAACTCGCCGTTCAGGCTTGCGCGGAGCGACTTCAGGTCGTCCTTGAAGTTGGGATTGCCGAGGAAGCCGGCCTGCACCACGGCCTGCGTGCCGTTATAGCCCCAACCCTGCGGATCAGTCAGCTTGAAGATATTGGTGTCGGTATAATCGAGCGTCGGTACGATCTTGTACGTGCCGTTCGAATTCTGCGACACCTTGACCGTGTCGTCCGGACCGGTCGCCTGATAGCCGGCGCCGGTATAGGTCTCGAGCGTGAAGTCGGTGCGTGTCGCACGGCTCCAGCTGGCATCGACGTTGAGGTGGATCTTGTCGGTCAGCTTGAGATCGTTGTTCCAGCCGAACGAGAAATTCTCGGCCTTGCGCTGATTATAGTCGTTGCGCTGGATCGCGTGGACCTTGCTGAAGGTGATCTCGTCGGCGAACCCGTCCGAGACACCCGTGATATTGGTATTGGCGGTGCCGACATTGCTCGCGAGCGGGAACTCGATACCGCGCAGGCGCTGCGTTTCCTCGAAATGCGAATACAGCGCATCGAAGGTCGAGTGGAAGCTGTCGGACGGCTGCCACTCGATCGTCGCGACGCCGCCATAGCGCTTGAGTTCGTTCGACTGGACATAAGGCTTTGCGCCCTGGATGACGTAGGGATCGGTCGCGGTGCCGGTGCCGTTATAGCCCCAGGCATTGTAGCGCTCGTCCTGCGACGGGGTCTGCGTCGCCGACACGCCGATCGCGATGCCGAGCGTGTCGTTGGCGAACTTGTCGACATAGGTCGCCGATGCGCGATAGCCGTAGCGCGTGCCGTCGGGATTGAGCTTGTCGATGCCGTTCATCTGCGCGCGGGCGCTGACCGCGATGATACGGTGCGCCTGATCGAGCGGGCGCAGCATGCGCAGGTCGACCGTGCCGGCGATGCCCGCGGCGACCAGCGAGGCGTCGGCCGACTTGTAGACGTTGACGGTCTTGAAGAATTCCGACGGATATTGGTCGAACTCGACGCCGCGGTTGTCGCCGGTCGTCACCTGTTCGCGACCGTTGAGCAAGGTGGTCGAGAAATCGGGGCCGAGACCGCGGATCGACAGACGCTGGTCGCGTCCTTCGAGACGCTGTGCGGTCACGCCGGGCAGGCGCGCGAGCGAATCCGCGATCGACACGTCGGGCAGCTTGCCGACATCTTCGGCGGAAACCGAGTCGACGATCAGGACCGACTGGCGCTTGATCTTGGCGGAGGATTCGAGGCCGGCGCGGATACCGGTGACGACGATATCGCCACCGCCCGTCGCATCGTCCTGCGGCGCTGCGCTCTGCGTCACGGCATCCTGCGACGACGGCGGAACGGCGTCCGCCGGCTGCGGCGTCGGATCGGCGGCGGTGGTGACCGCGTCGACCTGCGCGGCGGCGGTCGGGTTGGCATTTGCGGTGCCGGGAGTCACGGTCGACGGGGCGGACTGTGCGAATGCGGCATGGCCCGGCAGGATCAGTGCGGCGGCGAGCGCGGTGGCGCTGACCCGCAGCGCAAGGCGCGTGTGCGCCGTCGAGCCGAACGTCGCGCGGGCGCGGTACGATTTGAAATTGCTCATGAAATCCCCTTCGGCGAGACGGGTCCCGCGCATCCTCAACTCTGTTTGTCAGTGTCCTCGACGTCGTGCGTGCGCGTCGATTGTCCTGGGGATGCTGTATCCCCGTCGGGGGCGTATCGAAAGAAACCAGCATACGTATTCACGGCCGCATCGGCGCCGCGGGCAATGCAAGCGACGCCGCGATCAGTCGTCGAACAGGAACAGGTTCAGGGTCAGCCGCCCCGCCAGCGGATCCGCACTCAGTACGACCTCAGGCGGCAGATACGCGCAGTGCAGCGTGTTTCCCGCATAGACGAGCGCGCGGTTGAAGACGGCCGGCTGTACCGCAATCCGTTCGTACATCGGCGTATCGCCGGCGATATACGCCGCATCGGGCAGGCCATGCGTTCGCACGTCGGCGTCGAGCGTCGCCCGGAACCGATCGAGCCGCGGGCCGTCGACGCTTTCATACCCCGTGGCGCGCTGGCGGTAGAACGCCGTCCCGCCTTGGTCGCCGTGACCGAGGAACAGCAGCACCGCGATCCGGCGTGGTTCGACCCCATCGAAATGCGGCAGGCGCTGGATCGGCGCGAGATCGGCGGGTGCGGTGGTGACGAGCGAATAATAGGCTTCCGAAATCGCCGGCGCGGGATCGAGGCCGAAATGCTCGGCGAGCAACGGCGCGATCCTGCGGCGCATCGTGTCCGCCAGGCGCGGCGGCACCGTGGCGCGGACGCCAGGATAATGTGGTCCGATGCTACCCATGCGCAGGCTCGCCGCATCTTCGCGCAACGCTTCCGGATCGGGCCAGAAATCGTCGATGACGATCAGCGGGTGGCGCTCGACGCCGTGGTGATGGAGGGTGATCTCGGGTGTACCAGTCATCGGCCTATCCATGCCGCCGTCGCCGCTGGAGGCAAGCCCGCAAAGGTCTCGTCACGTCAGCCGGTGCGATTCCTACCGGCCCGAACCCATGCGCGCTCAGCGTTCGGCGAGATGCTCGAGGAAATTGACGAGCTCGGTGCGACGGCTCGCTTCCTCGGCGAAGGCGCGATCGATCCCCAGTGCCCACCATAGCGCGCGGCGATCGGGGTCGTCGTGGAGCGCATCGAGCAGCGAGGCCTGCCGCTCGACCTCCGCTTCGTTTTCGGCAAGGCCAAGGTCGACGATGTCCGCCGACTGCCGACGTAGCGCCACGGCGATCTCGCCCGGAGCCAGTTCGGGATGATATTGCACGCCCCAGAATGTCCCGCCGTCATGGCGGATCTCGGCGGCCTGGACGGTCGTCACCGCGTTGCTGGCAAGCAGGATCGCATCGGCGGGAAGCGCCTCGACTTCGTCGCCATGGATCGCCGGCGCGTCCCAACTGGCGGGGCGGCCGGCGAGCAAGGGATGGTCGCGCCCGGCTGCCGTCGGCGTGATGCGGCGCGCGATCCCCGCTTCGAGCCGTTCGGGCATCTTGCGAACCTTGCCCCCGGCCGCGGCAACCGCGATCTGCAACCCGGCGCAAGATCCGAACGACGGTGTGTGCGACGCAAAGACGGTGCGCATGAACGCGATCTGGCGGCGGACTTCGGGGGTGTCGTCATAGACGTGCATCGGCGATCCGGTGATGAACACCGCGTCGAACGCGCGCAGTTCGCCCGCGTCGAAAACCCGGGCATCGTCATCGGCGGGGGCGACGATGGTGATCGCGGCACCGGGCCGGATCTGGCGCAACGTCGCGGCATAGGTCTCACCCGAACTCTTGCCCGCATGCCGCCGACGCGCCTCGCGCTCGTCGGCAGTTTCGCTTTCGGCCACCAGAAAATTCAGCAACGACAATCCTCTATCAAGCGTCTCTGCGGTGCCGAACGCGCGGCAACGCGTTTGGATGGCGGGTGGATGGCGGGAAACGTATAAATACAGGTCAGTATCGGTGTCGGTTTTGCGCGCTAGACGTTCTGTCTCCGTCGCCGCTGAAATGGATTTTACCGTAATGCCGAAGCCAATGCCCGCCGCCGCCGATCGTCGGGCCGTTCTCGAAGGAAACCGGACCCGCAAGATGGCGCGTTCGGCGCATGCCTATGTGCGCGGCAACACCGCCCAATTCTACGAATGGCTAGCAGCGTCGCCGGTCGCCCGACGCGTTCCCACCGGCCCGGCAATCTGGATCAGGCGGTGATCGGCAATCCGGCCCACGACCTGATCCGTCTCGGTCTGTCGCTGGCGACGGCGGCGCGCGGCTCGGACCTGCCAGGCGTGACGACCGCTCGGATGATCGAGGCGATGGTCGAGGGCTATGCCGCCGCGATCGACGATCCGAAGACGGACGATACAGGTCCCGAACCCGACGCCGTTCGCAGCGTTCGCAAACGCGCGCTCGGACGACGCTGGCGTCACCTTGCGAAGGAACGGCTCGAAGCGATCGAGCCTCAGATCCCGCTCGGCCGTAAATTCTGGGCGTTGGCGGATGACGAGCGCGCGGCGTTGACCGCGGTGTTCGACGATCCCGCCGTCGCCCGGATGATCCTGTCGCTCGATCGCAAGGATAAGGGGGCGGCGCGCGCGATCCGGCTGGTCGACGCCGCGTATTGGATGAAGGGGTGCAGTTCGCTGGGCCTGCTGCGCTTTGCCGCGATCCTCGAACTAAAGTCCGCCAAGGGGCGGTCGAGCTATGCGATCGTCGACCTGAAGGAAGCGGTCGCACCGATCGCGCCTCGGGCGGCGTCGTTGACGTCCGCCGATCCCATGCCAGCCGATAATGCGGAACGGGTCGCCGCCGCCGCCCGCGCGCTGTCACCGTATCTTGGTGCCCGAATGATCCCGGTACGGATGCTGGGCCGATCGTTCTTCATCCGCGAACTCGCGCCCCAGGACCTGAAGATCGAAGTCGATCAGTTCAGCCACGGCGAGGCGATCAAGGCGGGCCGTTATCTCGCCTTCGTGGTCGGCAAGGCTCATGCCCGGCAAATGGACGACGCGACCCGGCAGCGCTGGCTGGCGATGCTGGAGGCGGATCGGCGCGGTGCGATCGACGCCCCGACCTGGTTGTGGGACAGCGTGGTCTCGCTCGCCGGTGCGCACGAAGCGGGATATCTGGAGCATTGCCGTCGCTACGCGCTCGCAGCGTAGCGATGACGCGGTGTCGAGTGCTAACACCGCAGCATGGCCCGCGCACAAAAGCTGAAAGTCTATCGTACCGTGGCGGGGTTCCACGACGCGTATGTCGCCGCCGCCAGTCAGAAGGCGGCCCTGGCCGCATGGGGTAGCGACAAGGATCTGTTCGCGCGCGGTATCGCCGAGCAGGTCACGGATGACGCGCTGACGGCGGAACCGCTTGCGGCGCCGGGCACGGTCATCAAGCGCGCGCGGGGGACGGGCGCGGAAAATCTGGCAGTCGAGGTGGAGACACCGCAGGCACGTCGCACCGGACCGCAGGAACCGACACCGTCGAAGTCGGGTCCGAAGCCCAAACCTTCACCCAAGCCCAAGCCTTCACCCAAGCCATTACCCAAACCCAAACGCGATGCACTGGACGCCGCGGATGACGCGCTGGCGTCGCTCGAAACCGAGTATCGTCTGGCCATCAGGTCGATCGAACAGGAAGAGGCCGACCTTGCCCGTCGTCGTCGCGCGCTCGAGCGCATGCAGGACGCCGGGATGAAGGAAGCCGTCGCCGCGCGCGATGCAGCGCGCGAACACTATGACGCCGCGCGTGCCGCCTGGCTGCGAAGCCGTACCTGACCTGTCGTATCGTCACCGTTCCGACGTTGCGGCGATCCCGGGGCGGGCCTAGATGTCAGGGACTTAGCGACAATCGAGGCGGCCTTGACCGATACGACCGACAGCGCCGTCCAGGGCGTGCCGAAAATGACTGCCGATGCCGAGCGCATTGCTGCCGAGGTACTGGGGCAGGATGTCGGGACCGATCCGTTCGTCGCGGCGGTGCGCGCGACTCGGATGCCGATGATCATCACCAATCCGCGTCTCCCCGACAATCCCGTGGTGTTCGCCAATAACGCCTTCTGCCGGTTGAGCGGGTATACGCGTGAGGAGATTCTGGGGCGCAACTGCCGGTTCCTGCAGGGGCCGGCAACCGATCCCGCGACGGTCGCCAAAATCCGAGATGCGGTGCGGCGTGTCGAGTCGATCGAGATCGACATTCGCAATCAGCGCAAGGACGGAGAGCTTTTCTGGAACCGGCTGCTGATGGCGCCGGTCTACGACACCGAGGGCGTGCTGGCGTATTTCTTCGCCAGCCAGGTCGATGTGACGATCGAGCGCGAGAGGCTGCACGGTCTGGAAGTCAGCAACGCGTCGCTCATGGCGGAACTGACCGATCGACTGCGGCTGCAAAAGGAGCAGGAGCGCGAACTGGCGTTCACGCTGAAGGCGGCACGGTTCGGCACCTGGACGCTCGACATCGTCAGCCGCCAGCTGATCGCATCGGAAACCTGCAAGGAGATCTTCGGGCGTCCGATCGATCAGCCCTTCACCTATGATGAGCGGCTACAGGCGATCCATCCCGACGATCGGGAAAAAAGCGCGGCGGAGGTTCGTCGCTGCATCGCCGAGGGCAATGATTATGACGTGATCTACCGTATCTACCGGCAGGACGGTGAGGTGCGCTGGATCGCGTCACGCGGTCAGCCCTTCTACGATGCCAAGGGCGAGGCGTTGCGGATCGCCGGGGTGTCGACCGATATCACCGAGCATAAGCGCGACGAGATCATGCGCGCCGGGCTCGTCGAACTGGGGGACGTCTTTCGCGATACCGACCAGCCTGAGGACATCGCATTCGCCGCGGCGCGGATCATCGGCAAAACGCTGGAGGCAAGTCGCGCCGGCTTTGGCGAGATCGACTTGGCGGCGGAGACGGTGACGATCGTTCGTGACTGGAGTGCGCCCAATGTCGCGCCGTTGACGGGGACGTTCGCGCTACGCGCCTATGGTTCGTACATTGACGATCTGAAACGCGGCGAAGAAGTGTGCGTGGAGGATGCGCGGACCGATCCGAGGACCGTCACGACCGCAACCGCGCTCGAAGCACTCGACGCGCGGGCGATCATCAACATGCCGGTCATGGAGAATGGCCGTCTCGTGGCGATGCTGTACATCGCGTCTGCCGGCGCTCGGCGCTGGCGACCGGACGAGGTTGAGTTCATTCGCGAGGTCGCCGAACGGACGCGGATCGCTACCGAGCGCCGCCGCTCCGAACACGCCCTGAGTATGCTCGCCGCTTCGCTCGAGCAGCAGGTCGCGGCGCGGACGAGCGAATTGCAGACCGCGGAAGACGCGTTGCGCCAGTCGCAGAAGATGGAAGCGGTCGGCCAGCTGACTGGCGGCGTTGCGCATGATTTCAACAATCTTCTCACGGTGATCCGCTCCGCCACCGACCTCCTGAAACGCCCCGATCTCAGCGCCGAGCGACGCGAGCGGTATATCGATGCGATCTCCGATACCGCGGACCGTGCGGCAAAGCTGACCGGGCAGTTGCTCGCATTCGCACGCCGGCAGGCGTTGCAGCCTGAAGTGATCGACGTCGGACAGAGTCTGCGCGTGATCTCCGACATGCTCGGCACGCTGACGGGGTCGCGGATCGTCATCGCCATCGATCTTCCCGACACGCCGTGCTTCACGAATGTCGACCCCAGTCAGCTCGATACCGCGTTGGTGAATATGGCGGTCAACGCGCGCGACGCGATGGAGGGGGCCGGGCGGATCGATATCACGGTACGATCGGCGGGGCTCATTCCGGCGGTCCGCTCGCACCCGGCGGTCGAGGGGCGTTTTATCGCCATCGCAATGGCCGACAGCGGTTCGGGAATCGAACCCGACAAGCTTGAGCGTATCTTCGAGCCGTTCTTCACGACCAAGGGGGTTGGGCAGGGGACCGGACTGGGCCTTAGCCAGGTCTTCGGATTCGCCAAGCAATCGGGTGGCGACATCACGGTCGAGAGCGAGGTCGGCCGGGGCACGGTCTTCACGCTGTATCTTCCCCAGGTCGATCAGGGCGCGCCGGCCGAGGTCGACGATGTGGGCGAGGGCCTTGCCGATGGCCATGGCACGTGCGTGCTCGTGGTCGAGGACAACAGCGAAGTCGGGACCTTCACGACGCAGTCACTCGCCGAACTCGGGTACGTGACGGTCTGGGCGGCGGACGCTCAGGAGGCGCTTGCCGAACTCGCGGTCGACGCGACACGGTTCGATATCGTCTTTTCGGACGTAGTGATGCCTGGAATGAACGGCATCGAATTGGGCAAGGTGATCCGCGACCGCTACCCGACGCTGCCGGTGGTGCTGACCTCGGGCTACAGCAACGTGCTGGCGCAGGACGGTACGCACGGGTTCGAGCTGCTGCACAAACCCTATTCGGTCGAGCAGTTATCGCGGATTCTGAGCAAAGTCGTGGGCTGACCGGCTGTCGCGCACCGCTGGCAATAAGAGGATAGGCAAGGCGATTGGCGTGATCGGCATGCCGCGGACCCATGCCGACGACGCGGCCGCTTGAGCGTTTGCATGGGGCGCCGATAGTATAAACGTCACAAGCGCATAGTGCATGGTTACCTGGGATACATCCGGCCGCACGCTGGTTATGCGTCTGGGAAATATGGGTTTTGCGTCCGGTCGGAGCAAAGCCGCATGGTGCCCGAAGACAGGGGCTTATCATGGTTCAGCATCGTAGTTTCATCCGCGTCGCAGGCGTTCTCACCGTTGGCATCGGCGCGCTATCGTTGGCGGCATGCGTCAATCCGTCGGCCAAGATCGCGACCTCGCTGGAGGGCTATGGTTTCCAGCCGGCTCAGTCGCAGTGCGTCGGCGACCGGCTCGAGGCGAACCTGTCGCTTGGCCAGCTCCAGCAGCTCGGTCGTGCCGCCAAGGCATCGCGCGAAGGCGACACAACACCGGGCCGCCTGACCGCGAGCGATTTCATCCGCGTGTCCAGCCAGGTCAAGGATCCCAAGGTGCCGCTCGAAGTCGGCAAGGCCGCCGCGGCCTGCGGCATTCTGAGCGACCCCGCATCGCCGCTCTGATGCGATGATCGGCTGCGATGAATCGTTCGGTATCCGGATCGTTCGCGGATCGTAACGACGCCACCGACGTTACCGACACGCCTCGTCCCCGATCGAAGCATCTCTGATCGAAGTTTTCAAACCCTTCATCAACCCCATCATCAACCAAGGAGAATCATATGAACACCGACACCCTCGCAGGCGCAGCAACCGATTTCGGCGGCAAGGCCAAGGAAGCTCTCGGCACCGCGACCGGCGACACGTCGCTGAAGAGCGAAGGCGTTGCGGATCAGCTCGGCGGCACGGTCCAGAAGACCGTCGGCCAGGCCAAGGACGTCGTCGAAGAGAACATCCGTCCGCTGGTCGACTATGTCCGCCAGTTCTCGAAGGAGCGTCCGTTCACCGCAGCAGCGGTTGCCGGCGTTCTCGGTATCGCGCTGATCAACACGCTCCGCGGCAAGTAACCGCGTGGCCGGTGGGCGTGCCTGGCACGCCCACCGGTATTTTCGACCATCAGAGATGCGCAATAACGCGTCCTGTACGAGGTGTCAGGGGATGACCGAAGCCATCTATCGTCCGACCGTCGGCAAGACCGACGGTCCGCCTAGGCCACGCCCGATCGCCACCGCGCGCCGACTTGCCGCGGAAGCCATCGGCACGTTCTGGCTGGTACTGGGCGGATGCGGGGCTGCTGTCCTCGCCGCAGGTAGCGGCGTTCCCGGCACGATTGGGATGGCCGGTGTCGCTCTTGCCTTCGGTCTTACCGTCTTCACCATGGCATTTGCCGTCGGTTTCATTTCCGGCGGACATTTCAACCCAGCGGTCAGCGTGGGGCTGACCGTTGCCGGCCGCTTTCCAGCGCGCGACCTTCCCGGTTATATCGCAGCGCAGGTCATCGGCGGCATCCTCGGCAGCGCCGCGCTCGCTGCGCTGGCCTCCGGCACCGGCGGGTTCGATCTCGTCGCGAGCGGGTTCGCCGCCAACGGCTATGGCGCCCATTCGCCAGGCGGCTACAGCGCCGCGACCGCGTTTCTCAGTGAGGCAATCCTCACGGCCGGCTTCCTGACCGTCATCCTCGGCGCTACCGACGAGCGCTCGCCGGCGGCCTTCGCGCCGCTGTCGATCGGCCTCGCGCTGACGCTTATCCACCTGATTTCGATCCCGATCGACAACACGTCGGTCAATCCCGCGCGCAGCACCGGCCCCGCTCTGTTCGTTGGCGGCTGGGCGCTGTCGCAGCTGTGGCTGTTCTGGCTCGCACCGCTGACCGGCGCCGCGGTCGCTGGACTGCTTGGCCGCTGGCTGTTCGCGCATACCGATGAGGATCAGTCGCCCGGCCCGATCGGCGATACCCCGGTCGAAATGCTGGTCGGCGACGATCGCACCCCCGCGGAGGGAGGCCGCGTATGATGGATCACAGCGACTACGACACGGCGTTCGACGAAGCCCATCACGAGCCACGGTCCGAGGAGGAATGGGAGGGTTTGTGGAACACCGACGACCGCAACCGCGACACGCTCCGCAAGATCGAACTGGGGCTAGCCGTGATTGCCGCGGCGGTTGCGCTGGTCGTGATGCGCGGTGGCTGGCTACGCATGTCGTCGCGGGCGCGCCATGTCGTGCCATCCGCGGCCGATATCCACGTCAAGCTCCCACCGCCACGCTGATGCCCTTGCTTTGGGGGCGCGCGTACCAAGGGACGTGACGGATCGTAGGCGGTTGAGAGTTCCGCCTGCAGCGACGTAGACCTGACAAGCCGCATCGCAGGCAAAGAAAGCGGTTGCCAGCATCGTTGCCGGCAACCGCGTTTAAGGTCGTGAAACTCAGGCGGCGCTGCGTTCCGCCTGGTGCTCTTCGATGCGTACCGCGGTGTCGCCGGTGCTACGATCATTAGCCGCAGCGCCGGCAATCTCGATCCGCCGTGGCTTCATGGCCTCCGGAACCTCACGCTTAAGCGCAATACGCAACAACCCATTGTCAAAGCTCGCGCCCTGCACCTGGACGAAATCGGCCAGTTGAAAGCGTCGCTCGAACGCGCGCGTGGCGATGCCGCGATGGACGAAGCGGCCCTCGTCGCGGTCATCGGGCTTGCGTCCGCTGACGGTCAGCTGGTTGTTCTGCGCGACGATCTCAATGTCGTCGGGGCTGAACCCAGCCACGGCGAGCGTGATCCGATAGCTGTCCTCGCTCTCACGTTCGATGTCGAACGGCGGATAGCCGTCTACCGTCTCGGTTCGCGCAGTCGCCTCCAGCAGGTCGAACAGCCGGTCAAAACCGACAGTGGACCGGCGATACGGCGTAAAATCGAAGTTCGTCCTCATATCCAAATCCTCCACATGAGCAATCTGAGCATAAGGAGCACCGGGAGAGCCGGTGCCCTCAGTCACCGGACCAATCGCGTCCGGCGATGGCGAAGATAATTCACCCGATCGCCGCATCAAGATTGCGCTGCGATTTTTTGGAGCCGAATTTCGGACGTAGTTATCCCGCTGGGCGCGCAAGATCGGGATAGCGATCGAGGATCGCGCTGGCGACGCCGTTGGTCCAGCCGAAACCGTCCTGCACCGGATACTCGCCGCCGCCGCCGGGGGTGCGCTGCTCGATATTGTACTTCTCGAGCATCTTGCCGGTTTCGGCATAGGCCGCGCCGACCGTGCCGATCCAGCGCCGCGCAATGTCCTTGGCGAGGGCCGGTTCGCCATTCGCATCGAGCCCGGCGATCGCGACCCATTGCAGCGGCGCCCAGCCATTGGGTTCGTCCCATTGCTGGCCGGTCTTCAGCGTCGTGGTGCGCAGTCCGCCCTCCGCGACCAGCGATCGGCGCACGGTCGCCGCGACCGCTTTCGCCTGTGCGGGCGAGGCGAGCCCGACGAACAGCGGCTCGATCATCGCGGCGTTGATGCTGGCGGTCGGCTTGCGGGTCGACAGGTCCCAGTCGGCATAGCGCGTGGTCGTCGCCTGCCAGAGATAGCGGTCGATCGCCGTCTTGCGCCTGGTCGCCATCGTCGTGAACGCGGTGGCGCACGGCGTGTCGCCCGCGGTTTGGCAGCGTGCGGCGATCCGACGCTCCATCACCCATAAAAGACTGTTGAGATCGACGGGTACGATGTCGGTGGTGTGGATCGTCGTCAGTGATTGCGGATCGCGCAGCCATCGCGAGCTAAAGTCCCACCCGCTTTCCGCACCGGCGCGAAGATTGCGCTGGGTGTCGGCGGCAGGGCGAGGTGCAGCCTTCGCCGCGGTCGCGACGTCCTCGGCATAGGATTCGTCGCGTGGCGTATCGCGGTCGTCGTAATAGCGGTTGAGCACGCTGCCGTCGGGCATCCGCACCACGCGCAGGCAAGCGGGTTTGCCGGCGACGCAGGTCTCACCCTTCATCCAGAACGCGTGTTCCGCGCGCAGGGCCGCCAGCCGACGCTTCGCCACCGCCGGATCGGTGTTGGTCGAGAGATCGAGCATCATCGCGTAATAGGGCGGCTGCGAGCGGCTGAGATAATAGGTTCGCGTGCCGTTCGGGATATGGCCGTATCGCTCGATCAGGCTGGTGAAATCGTCGAGCATCGTCTCGACGAGCGGCTGCTGGCCATCGACCTTCAGCCCGAGCATGGTGAAATAGCTGTCCCAGTAATAGATTTCGCGGAAGCGTCCGCCGGGGACGACATAGGGCGCAGGCAACGGCAGCGCGGAACTGCCAGCGACCGGTGCAACGGGCTGGCGCACGAGTTGCGGCCAGAGCGTGCGGACATGCGACCGAAGATCGCCGGAACCGCGATCATTCTCGCCAGGGACGATGAAATTGGCGAGGATAAAGGCCTTCAGCGCCGGGCCTTCGGGCTTGGCCTGCGCATAGTCCGCCATGATCGAATCAGCAGCGCGCTTGGGTATCGCATCGACGAACGTCTTGCCGTCCGCGAACACATGGCCTTGCTGTACGGCCTGGAACAGCGGCCCGTACAGATCCGCCGGCGATCGGATCGCGGTGGAGGAAAGGCGCGCGGGGGCCGGACCAGACTGGGCGGGCGCCACTGCGGCGACCGAGGCCAATACGGCAAAACGGCTGATAGTCTTCATCACGTGCGATCATCCCGGTAGAGCGATCGATCCCGCCGACATGGCGGGATCGATCGCCGAAGCCCTTATCAGAATTTGCCGTAGCGCCGATCAGAACTTGAACGCGGCGCCAAACCGGATCGACCGACCGACGATCGGCCGGGCGAGGATCGTACCGCTGCCCTGCGATCCGAGCGTCCGCGGATTGCCCTCGGTCAGCCCGATCTCGTCGGTCAAATTGTCGCCGATCACCTGGAACTGGATCTGCGGGGTCAGATCGAGCGTGGCGCCTGCATCGAGCTTGTAATAGCTCGGCAGGACCTGCGCGTTCTGGACGTCGGAGAACCGGTCGCCGACATAGCCGATCGTCGCATACACGCCGGCCTTGGCGTCGCCGCCGAGCTCCAGATCATAGGCAGGGGTGACGCGCCACTGCCATTTCGGCTGCCGCTGGACTCGGTTGCCGGTCAGGTCGGTCAGGCCGCCATCGGTGAAGAAGTCACGGTATTTCGCGTCGAGATAGGTCGCCGATCCGCTGAGCGTGAAGCCGCCGAACGGCCGCAATTGCCCCTCGAACTCGACACCGGTCGCCTTAGCACCGCCAACCGATGCGATCGGTGCGCCGCTGGTGATGACCGTCGTCGCGAGCCCGTCGAAAGTGTTGTGGAACACCGTCGCATACAGATTGGCGATGCCGGTCGAGACCTTCACTCCGCCCTCATAGCTGTCGACCTGCGGTGCGACGTCGATGCCGTCGCGCAGATTGTCGAAGAACGGGAAGCTGTTGCCGCGGCTGTAGCGGACGAACGCGCCGATCTCGCGCGTCAGATCGTAATTGACGCCGCCGGTCCACGACCAGGCATCGCCGCGGTAGCGGATCGTGCGGAAGGTGCCGTTCAGCTGGGCGTCGCCATTGTCGTACAGCGTCAGCGGATTGCCGTCAGCGCCCGCCGCCGGGACCGTGCCGGCGAGGTTCTCAAGCGTGCCGTCGACCGAGTGGTGCTGATAGCGGACGCCGCCATCGACGCGCAGTTTCTCGGTGATCTGCAACTCGTCGACCGCATACCCGGCGACGTCCTCGCCGGTGTAGCGCGCGTTGACCTTGAACGTCGAACCGCCCGAAAAGCCGTCGCGCGTGACGATCCGGCCGTCCGCCAGCGTCAGGTTGAGCCGGCGTGCATTGGGTTCGGCGGTGAGCAGCATGCTGTTGCCGAGATTCCACCGGTCGCGCGACTTGTAGCGTGTGTAATAGATGCCGCCGGTCAGCGTGTTGCCGCCCGACTTCCACGCCAGCGCGAAATCGTTGACGAACGCCTGGATATGCTTCTCGACGCTCCACAGCCCAGCCTCGACGACCGCGGTGTTGGGCGATGCCGGGGCACCGCCGGTGGCGTAGGTGAGCGATCCGATCGTGCCGCCCTTGCCGGCAGCATAGGCGGCGGCGGTGATCGGCGGGGTGCCGCCGGGGACCAGCCCGATCGTGTTGGCATCGCCCTCCATCCAGCTCCCGCGATCGCGGATGGTGATGCCGCTGCCGAGGTCGTAGTCGAAATTGCCGCCGAGATTATAGGTCTTCGCGCTGCGGCCGTCCGCCAGATCGACGCGGCTGCCGTCGTTGCGCACACCGATCCGCGTGTCGCGTCCGACCAGCGTGCCGGTGCCGGCATCGAAGCCGGGATATTCGCGGATCTTGTTGCCGTCCTGGACGACCGGGATCGGCAGCAGCCACTGACCACGATCGTCGAGATAGCGGCCGAACAGCAGGATCGAGCCCTTGTCGAAATCATGGCGGATATTGCCGGTGATCTGGCCGCCGCGCTCCGCCTCGAACTGCGCATCGCGGATGCCCCGCGAAGTCGAGTAATAGCCGCCGACCATGTAGGTCGTGCTGTCGTCGATCGGACCCGAGACATAGCTGTCGACGCGGAACTCGCCGAAATCGGTGCCGCTGAGCTTGAGCAATCCGGCCGGCGTTTGCTTGCCCTCGCGCTGGACGAGGTTGACCGTGAGCCCGGGCTGGCCGTTCGAGAACAGTGCGCCGGTGCCGCCGCGGACCGCCTCGACGCGCTGGATCGTCTCGTCGATCCGGATCAGCTGCGTATTCTCGAGGAACGACAGCGTCGGCGGCGGGAAGAACGGCACGCCCTGCGTCTGGAAGGTGACGTATTCCGCATCGCCGCCCGACGGATAGCCGCGGACGAAGATGTTCGCGCCGGTCTTGCCGCCCGAGCTCTCGGTGCTGACGCCCGGTACGGCGCGCAGCACCTCGGCGGTGCTGGCGGTGCCGAGACGCTGCGCCATCGTGCTGTCGATCGTGGTCACTGCAAACGCCGCGCTCTGCCGCCGCGTGCCGCCGCCCGCGGTGCCGATCACGACGATATCCGCGGCGGGTTCCTCTGGCGCGGCCTGTACGGGCGACGGGTCGGGAGCGGGCTGAGCCGGCTCGGTCTGCGCCGCTGCGGGGATCGCGCCCGCCTGCTCCTGCGCCGCGACGATCAGGTACGCGCCGCTCGGCGTCAGGCGGTGGTCGAGGCCGGAGCCCTTCAGGATCGTCGTGAGCGCATCGCCGACCGCCATCCGGCCGTTCACCGCGCGCGCGGTCTTGCCGCGAACGAGGGTGGGCGCAAACAGGATCTGCTTGCCGCTCTGGCGTGAAAAGGCGAGCAGCGCGGTGCTCATGTCCTGCCGGGCGATGCGAACGCCGACCGCGGCCTGCGCGGTCGCGCCGATCGGGATGCCGCCTGCGCCGAACACCAATGCGGTCATCATCATGCCGCGCATCAGCACGGTCCTGCCTGTGGATGTCATGCAATCCTCCCTGTACGTGCGATCCCTCTGCCGGGGTCGATCTGAAGGTAAAGACGCAACGCTCCGAAAATACCGAACCTGTTCGATCCGTTTTCAGCGGTATTTTTTCGTCGCGATCCTGATGCGGCCATCGGCGCGGCGATCGACCGTCACCGGAAAGCCCAATTCCAGCGCATCGAGGAACGGCTGCACGTCACCGGTCCGGAACGATCCGCTGATCCGGACCGCACCGGCGCTGGCGTCGGCGATCGCGATCTGCGGCGTGCCATAGCGATTCATTTCGGCGACCGCGTGGCGCAGGCTCGTATCCTCGAACACGAGCCGCCCCTCGCTCCAGCTCGACAGCGCCAGCGCCATGCCGGGCACATGGCGCACCGATATGCCGGTGGTGGAGGCGGTCAGAACGTCGTCGGGCACCATCTTGACCGGCCTGACCTGGCCGCCGCTGGTCGCGACGCTCACCAATCCCTCGACCAGCGCGACCTGTACGGTGCCCGGATCGAGCCTCACGTCGAACGCGGTGCCATGCGCGGTGACCGCGTGCGATCCCGCGAAAACGACGAACGGTCGGGGCTGGTGCTTGGCCACCTCGAACAGCGCCTGGCCGCGTTCGAGCACGAGCCGCCGTTCGGAATCGCTATACGCGACGCGGACCCGGCTGTCGGTGTCGAGCGTCAGCCGCGATCCGTCGGTCAGCGTCACCATCAGGCGCTGGCCCGTTGCGGTGCGATAGGTCGGGGCGCTTGCGATCCGGCTCGCCGGCGCACCATCGTCGGCCAGCCGCAGCCACGCCAGCGGCGCGACCACCGCGGCACAGGCCGCCGCCGCCAGCAACCAGGGCGCGGTCCGGCGCGGGGCCCTGGGCGCACGGGCCAGTGCGACACGCGCCACCGTGGCATGGCGCAGCGCGAGCATGTCGGGATGATCCGCCAGCGCCGCGCTCGCCTCGCGCGCGTCGACGACCGCGTCGTATGCGACCTTGTGACCCGGCTGCGCGTGCCAATGGTCGAACTGCGCGCGCGTCGAATCATCCGATGCCGCATCCAGACGCTCGACCCATTCGGCAGCCTCGATCATCACGCGACCGTTCACGCGCGCCAGTCCTTCAGACGGTCCGCGACATGCGCGAGCGCGCGCGCCTGATGCTTTTCGGCGGCGCGAGTCGAGATGGCCATGGCATGCGCGACATCGGCCATCTTCAGTCCCTCCAGCATCCGCAGCACGAACACGTCGCGCGTGCGCTCGGGCAATTCGGCCAGCGCACGGCGCAGCGCATCGGCGACCTGCCTGCTTTCCAAGACGCGGTCGGGGAAAAGTCCGAACCTTCGAGTGAAAAATCGTCGATCGGATCCGACAGTCCTGCGCCGCGCACCTGATCGCGTCGCGCCTGATCCTTCAGGACATTGGCCGCCGTCACGAAGATGAAGCTGTCGCGCTGGCGGATGTCGTTGGGGTCGGTCAACCGGCTGAGGCGGAGGAACACCTCCTGCACGAGATCGGGAACGTCGTGCGGTGCCGACACGCGGCGATTGAAGTAGCGGCTGAGCGGACGGCTATATTTCTCCACCAATGCCCGCAGGATCGTCGTCCTGTCGCCCGGTTCGGACGATCGTTCCCTCTCCATCCCCATGTCATCGGTCTAAAGGGTCCGTATCGGCCGTCAACATCGACCGACGGGACGTCTTGCCTGTGCCTATCGATCCGACGCCCGGCTCCACCGACTCAGACCCAGGACCAATGCAAAGCACAAAGCTGCGCCCGACAGCGGCACCGACCACGCCATCGTCATCAGCCGCGCACCCTGCGCTTCAGTGAGCGGCGTGGCGATGGTCCAGCCGATCCGCGACAGGCCATGGCCGAGCAGCGCACCGCTAAGCCCACCGCCCGATTTCAGCGTGAGCAACAGCAACGCGACCGGAAGCCCTTCGAAGCGCATGCCGGTCTGGCGGTCTCCGTGATCGATCGCATCGGCGAGCGACGCCCAGATCATCATCTGCAACCCTGCATTACCGATTCCGAACAGCGCGATGCCGGCGATGGTCGATGCCGACCCGGTCGCGAACAGCGCCAAGCCGGCGGCGGTCGTGGCCAGCGCGAGAGCAAGCACGTGGGTTTGCCCGATGCGCCGGGCGATGCTCATCCAGCCGGGCAGCGCGACGAGTTGCGAGAGCGCCAGCGTGGTTAGCGCCGTGCCGGTCCAGCTCGCATCATGGACGATGCCCTTACCGATATAGGCGAAGGACCGGGCGAAGAAGGGCAGCGTCAGCGCCTGCGCGAAGCCAAGCGCGAGCAACAGCAACAACGGCCGGTTGCCGAGAACCCAGGCGAGCGGGGCACGGGGGCGGATATTTCCGGCACGACCCTCACTCGCGGCGCGGCAGCGGCCGAAACCCACAAGGTCGCTACATAGGTCAGCGCCGCACACCCGGTGACGACGAAAAGGGCATGGCCTCCCGCGGCGCGCGCCGGGTCGACGAATGTCCGCGCAAAATGCGCGACCGTGAGCGCCCCGAGACAACTGAACATGTAGCGCAGTCCCGACACCGTGGTCGCCGCACCTGGCGATCGTGCCATCCGCATCATCAGTGCGTTGTGCGCGACGTCGCAGACCGAATAGGCGGTGCGGAACAGCAGCACGATCGCGAGCGCCCAGACAAGGATCGCCGTCCCGCGCCAGCCCGGATCGACGAAGAACACCGCGAAAAATACGCCGACGACGGGCGCGCCGACGAACAGCAGCCGGCGATACAGGCCGAGCCGGTCTGCGGAACGATCGACCAGTCGACCAAGCAGCGGATCGCACAGGCCGTCCCAGACCAGGCCGACCATCACCACCAGGCCGGCAGCGGCGGGCGATACGCCCCAGCGTTCGGTCAGAACGAACAGCAGGAAGAAGTCCATCGTCGAGGCGAGGACGTTCTTGCCGAAGTTTCCGCTCGCATAGCCGACCAGCCGTGCCCGGTGGACCGGGCGTTCGACGACGTCCGTGGCAACTCTAGCGGCGGCGGCTTGCTCCATCCTTCGGGGTCTTAGCGCCGGTGTCTTGCAGTTGCGGGACATTTCGGACGGTCGTGATGGTCAGCGTGCCGCCGCGGAGCAGGTCCGCGTGCTGGACGCGGAAGTTCGGGAGGGGCCGTCCGTTAAGGCTGGCCCGCGTGATCCGACCGTTTACCGGGCCGGCGCGCTGGATCGTCAGCGTGCGGCCGTTGCCGAGATCGATCGTGCTTCGCGCGAACGCCGGGGTCGTCACGACGTACCACGGCTCGCCCGGCACTAGCGGATACAGGCCGAGCGTCGCGAACACGTACCACGCGGTCATCCCGCCGGCATCGTCGTCCATCCCGTCGGCAAAGCCCTGCGGCGACAGCGCGAAGCTGCGCCCGACGAACGGGACCGGCAGCTTGCCACTGTTGGTATAGGGGTGCGCGATCGGCTTGGTCAGGATCGTCTGGACGAGGTCGGCGGTCGCCTGCGGCTGGCCCAGCGCGGCGAACATCCAGGGCACCTGAATGTCGGGCTCGTTGGTCATGTTGAACAGCCCGGCATCGAAGAAGTGATGCAGTTCGCCGAGCAGCCGTTCGCGCCCGACCGTCGCGGTCATCCACGGCAGGTCGAAGATCGGCGCCCAGCGATATTGCCACAAGGTGCCCTGATACAGCCCGCGCGCTTTGACGATGTCACCATCCGCGCCCGGCGTCTGGAACACCGATCGCCACATCGGGCGGTAGCTTTGCGCCTTGGCGGTGAACGTGCGTTCGAGGTCTGTGCGACCGAGATCGCGTGCGAGTTCGGCGGTCGCCCAATCGTCATACGCGGCTTCGATCTGTTCGTCGGGCGTGCCGCGCTTGAGCGTGTCGCTGTCCGCCGCCATTCCCGCCAGCGCGGCGTCCGCGTCGAACGCGATGCCTTTGCGATGCATGTCGAGCAGCGCGATCCCGGCATGTTCGGTGCGGACCGTCAGGAAGGGTTCGTGGGGGTCGACCATTGCGCTTTACCGTTCGCATAGAGCGCGACCAGCGACTGCGCGATATCGGCGCTGCGCTCGGGCTGGAGCAGCGCGAGCAGCGGCATCTGGGTGCGGTAATTGTCCCAGAGCGACCAGTTGGCGTAGCGCGTCCGACCCTTCGGCGAGGTCTGCACCGCGCCGTCATTGTCGCGGTGGCGGCCGTCGGGATCGTCGATCGCGACCGGGGTTTCCATGACGCGGTAGAGCGAGGTGTAGAACAGCGCGCGCTCGTCTCGCGAGCCGCTCGGCACCACGCGGCCGAGGATGCGGTTCCAGGCGCTGCGCGTTTCGCCTGCGACGGCGGCGAGGGACTTGTTGCCGACCTCCGTGTTGCGGACCGATGCTGCGCCGCGTCCGTCGACGGTCGACAGGCCGGTACGGATTTCGATCGCGTCGCCCGCTTTGCCGGCGATGTGGAGCGTCGCCAGATCGTTCGCGCCGGCGGTCAGCGTCTGGTGGATCGGGCGTCCGTTGACGAGGATCCGGCTCGCGCTGTGGAGATGATAGGCACCCTGGTCGCAGACCGTGCCCGCGACGAGGTCGGCGCGGAGGTCGTCGCTGGCGAGGCTGCCCCAGCTAGCCGCCAGACGTTTCGAATAGCTGTGGCGCGGGTCGATCCGCAGGTCGACCGTGCCGGCGCGGGGCAGGGTGAAGCGAAGTACGCCGGCCCCCCGCGTTGCTGCCATCTCGGCCAGGATGCCGCCGTCGTAGCGGACGCGGTACGTCCCGGCGCGCGCGGTTTCGCTGGGTTTGTCGATCAGTGCCGGGCCGGTCTGGCCAGCATAGCGCAGCGAGATCATCAGGTCGCCGCCTGCGCCCCCGCAGCCGACTCCGACGCCGCGGGTATGTGAGAAGCCGAGCAATGTGGTCGCGGCATGGTCGTAGCCGGCGTGGTTGGCGGGGCTGGTGTCGGGGCCGAGCTGCATCATGCCGAACGGCGCGACGGCGGCGGGGGAGAGTTGGCCGAAGTCGGCGAGCGTGCCGACGAAGGGGGCGACTAGGTCTGCGGGGGTTTCTTGTGCGGTCAGGGCGGCGGGGGTCGCGAAGATGGCTGCGAACAGAAAACCAGCCTTACAACGGCGCCTCCCCGGCGAAGGCCGGGGCCCAGGAGGAAAGGTCGATGTAACCGAGCGCGGCCCTCCGTTGGCGACGTTTCCCAACTGGGCCCCGGCCTTCGCCGGGGTGGAGGCAGGGGTGTTCGTCGTGCTAGACAATGCGTGCCTGAAATATTCGCTCATGGATCGAGAGGATCGCGCGGATCTTGTCGTAGGGATAGCCGCGACGGTTGAAATTCCAGGTCGTACGCTGACAGGCGCCGCCCAACGGTCCCCGGCAGATAGCCCAGTTCCGTGCGGTTGCGGTCGGTGAAGGTCTGGCTTTCGATGTATTTGCTCTGCTCGGCGTCGGTCACGATCAGCGTCGGCTGATCGAGCGGGATGCCGAGCGCCACCATCCGCCGCGTCGCGTTGCGCAGGTTGGTGGTCGTGTGCCGCGCATAGGGCTCGAGGATCACGCGGTCGGCGGGGATACCGTAGCGCTCGATCAGGGCGCGGCGGATCTCGACGGCTTCGACGAACCGCGTGCCGCGCGGATGCACCGCGCTGCCCGAGACGAGGATGAACGGTGCGAGACCCTGGCGATAGCGTTGCGCGGCGAGCAGCGCGTGGAGCTTGCTGCGCGGGCTGAGTTTAGTGCTCGTATCTTCAGGACCGACGCCGGGGACGATCAGCAGCGAGTAGCGGAACGCCTTCCAATCGGTCCGCGCGGCAAGTGTGCGTGCGCCTGCATTCTCGCGCTGGTCGAGCGGTTCGAACCGCGTCGCCGCCGTCGCATCGTTGGCATCGAGCAACGCCACGGCCAACCGCACGCTCGCTGCGATCGTCGCGGGCGGCGCATCGGACGCGGCGCGCGCGGTATCGATCGCGACCTTCACGCTGTCGGCGAAGAACGGCGTGTCGGTTGCGAAGATCGGGCCGTCGATCTTGGGATAGCGGCCCGGCAAGCCGAGGCCGTAGACTCGCAGTACGACGTTCAGCGCTTCGAGCTCCTGGTCGATACCGACTGCAACCGGCAGATCCGCATTCGCTTTGATCGAACGCAGAGCGCCGGTCTTGGCCAGCCTTTCCGCCATCATCGCCCGGTCCTGATCGGTCCAGATCGTCGCCTCGATCACGCAGGCGGACACGTCACCGCAGGCGGCAATCCGTCGCGCCCGCGTGTCGAGCGTCGCTGGCGGCAACCGCCCCAGCGCGCCGAGCATCGGAAACAGCCGCTCCGACAAGGTGTCGACGACCGTATCGCTGACCGCCACCGGTGCGGACGTTTCCGCCCACACCGGAGCCGCCGCCGTCATCGCCAACGCCGCGAGTATCAAACGCAAGCCCGTCACCAGGACTTGCTGACCACGAGGCGGACGTTGCGACCGAAGATCGGGCGGCCGTAGATCGCATCCGCGGTACCTTGGCCGCTCAACTGATCGGTGCGCGTGTTGCCCTCGGTCAGGCCCTTCGCGTTGAACAGATTGTCGCCAACGACCTGCATCTGCCACGTGTCGTGCGTCAGCGTGAGCCCAGCGCCGACCGTCTGATACGAAGGCAGGGCAGTGTTGTTGAAGAAGTCGACATAGCGTTTGCCGGTATATTCGTAGCGGCCGTACAGCTGCACCGAGTTGCCCGCGACGTCGAAGTCGACCGAGGGTCGGATGTTGCCATAGATTTTGGGCTCGCGGACGATCTGGTTACCCTCGACGTCGCCCGCGCTCGCGCCGTTGGCGTTGACGAGGCTCTTATACTGCGGATCGCTGATCGTCAGCGCGCCGGTGACTGCGAAACCGTGCGGCAGCGCGAGGTTGCCGTCGATCTCGATGCCCTTGATCTCCGCCTTGCCGACGAACGGCACCGACTGGTCGTTGCGGCCGGTGACCGGGTCGAGCGCGACGAACGACGCGTTGAGCGGATTATAGCGCGTATAGAAGCCGATCAGGTACAGATACGACCGGCCGAATGCGGCCTTCAGCCCGACCTCATACTGGTTCGCCTTCGAGGTGATGATCGTCGGGTTGATCTGGTAGGTGACCTGCGTCGACGGCGGCGTTTCGAGATGCGACGCGCGGGCATAGGCGCCGAGATGCTGCGTGACGTCGTAGTTGATTCCGCCCGTCCAGTTGGTGATGCTCGGGCTCAGCTTCGAATTGATGATCTGGCCGGTGAACGCGCGGACCGCATTGTCGGCGAGCGTGGTCGGGTCGCCAAGGTTGGCGGAGGTCGTCGCGAAGGCATAGCCGTTGAAGCTGTACCGTTCGTGGCGGACACCGCCGTCGAGCGTCAGGCCCTTGGTCAGTTCCCAGGTGTCGTTGGCGTAGAGCGCGTACATCTTCGCGTCGGTGTTGCCGCGGTTGAGTGTGGTCGTATAGCGTAGCACGCCGTTGTCGGTGATCGAACCGACAGCCTGGCCCGCGGCGTTGTACGCGATCAGATCGAGCGTCCGCGGCTTGCCCTTCACCTCGAGCAGATAGTCCTGATACGCGACCTCGTTGGTCTCGCCGTACAGGCTGCCATACACGCCGACGCGCAGATCGTGCGTGCCGAACCCGGTTGCGATCGAGCGGGTGACGCTGAGATCGCCTTGCGTCGAATAGTATTTCGAGACGACGTCGCGGAACTGCGCGGGGACGACGAGGCCGGAGGCGGCGTTGGGGTCATAGACTTCGGCGCCGTTGGTGCCGGCGATCGCATAGCCGAGCCGGGTCACGCCCGCGCCAAACGCGGTCCGTGCCGCGCCGAGGTTGCTGGCGGCATAGGCGTTGGCGTCCGAGGGGTTGCTGGTCGAATACAGCGCGTTGAAATGGAGCTTGCCGACGCTGACGCCGCCCTTCGCCGCGACCTTCCAGCCGTCGTAATCCGCGTCGTACTGCACGCCGACGTTGCCGAACTGCGTGTGGCGACCATTGCCGAGATCGGCGTCGACGTTGCGCGTCGTGCCGTCGGCCTCGCGGAAACGGATGTTCGCGTTGCGCAGCGCAGGCGAGTTCATCGTGCCGCTGAAGAAGTCGATATACTGGTTGAGCGACTTGCTCGGATCGCGCGGGTCGGCGGTCGGGATCGGCAAATAGAACACGTTGTGATCGTTGAGGTAATTGCCGGACACGCGCAGCGATCCGTTGCTGAAGTCGTGCTTGATGTTGGCGCGGATCTGGCCGCCGCGATCGTTCGGGAAGCCGTTGTCGCGGTAGCCGTCGTGGCGGCGCAGGAACCCGCCGATCGCGTAATAGGTCGAGTCGTCGATCGGACCCGCCTGGTACGCGTCGAGCCGGTAGAGCCCGGTGTCGCCGAGCGTGACCTGTGCCTTGCCGCGCGTCGTGTCGGTGCCCGACACGGTGATGTTGTTGACGATCGCTGCGGCATAGCTCGCATAAACCGGAGCAGGGCCGCCGCGCACGACCTCGACGCGCTGCGTCATCAGGTCGAACCGGTTGATGCTGTCGCCGCGGAAGAAATTGCCGTCATTTTCGTGGAACAGCGGCAGTCCGTCCTGCTGGAACGTGACGAGGCCGCCGTCGCTCGGCAGGCCGCGCAGACGGATGATGTTCTGAACCTCGCCGCCGGTGTTCTCGACCGCGAACCCGGGCAGCTTACCGAGCAGGTCGGCGAAGTTGATCGGCGCAAGCTTCTGGATGTCGGCGTTGCTCAGCGAGTTGACCGCGTAGGAGACGTCGAAGCGGCGCTGTTGGCGAGCCGAGCCGGTGACGATGATGTCGCCGCCGCCGGCGTCAGGCGCCGCGGCGTCGGGTGCGGATGCGTCCGGGACCGCTTCGGCCGGGGGCGTGGCGGCAGGCGGCGTGGTGGGGGCGGTCTGGGCCCAGGCCGGCGACTGCGCGGCGATGCTCAACGCGAGAATGGCGCAACCCGTGCGCAAGCCAAATTTGGTCATCTGTTCGTCCCCAACCCTGTTCGTTGCCACGCCGCTGGACGTGGAATATGACGATTTTAATTAATTTCACGAAATAAACTAATCGACTATCGGGATCAGCGAGGGAGCAGGCAATGGCCTATGCCAAGCTGAGACTGGACGATGACGAGCGGCGGATCATGCAGGTCCTGCGCTCGGTCGGTGCACGATCGCGCAAGCAGCTCGCCGGCGATCTCGCGATGAGCGCGTCGAAGCTGACGCGGCTGTCGAGCAACCTCCTCGCACACGGACTGATCGAGGAATGTCCGAGTTCGGAGCCGGTGACGCCCGGTCGGCCCGCCGTGCCGCTGCGGATATCGCCCGACGCCGGCTACGCGGTCGGTGCGATGCTCCACCGCGGGCTGATGGAGGTGGCGCTCGTCGACTATGCGGGCGGGGTGATCGCACACAGCTCGCAACCGTTCGACGATCCCGATCCTTGCGTGTTCGCCGCACGCGTCACGGCTTCGATGCACGCCATGGCGATCGAGAACCGGCTGCTCGGGCGGCGACTGCTGGGCGTCGGGATCGGCGTTCCGGGCTCGTCGCTCTCGCCCGAGGGGAATCGGCGCTGGACCGTCGACAGCCTCGGGGCATGGCGTGGAATCGATCTGAAGACGCTGTTCGAGGAGCATATCGGTCACCGGATCTGGATCGAGAACGATGCCAATACCGCGGCGCTGGCGGAATATTATGTCGGCGGACTGATGCGGCGCTGCTCGACTGCGGTGGTGATCCTGCTCGGCCATGGGATCGGCGCGGGGATCATCGTCGAGGGGCGGATCCTGCGCGGCGCGATGGCGAGCGCGGGGGAGATCGGCTGTCTCTATCCCAACGACCGGCCACGCCCCTCGACGCTCGACCTGTTGATCACGTTGCGTGAAGCCGGTTGCGAGATCCATTCGCTGGTCGATTTCGAGGCGGTGGTCGCTGGGTATGAAGACGTCGTCGACGCCTGGGTCCGGCGCGCCGCCAGCCAGATCGCACCGATCATAAACTGGGGGCTTGCGTGGATCGATCCGGGCGAGTTCGTGATCTCAAGCCCGCTGCCGAACCGCATCCTGCGTGCGCTCGTCGAGCATATCGACTTCGGCGCGATGCACATCGGCGATCATGTCAGCGGCGTGCCGATCATCTCGGTGTCCACGCTGGAGGGTGCCGCCGCGACGATCGGTGCGGCACTCCTGCCTATCCACGCGACGGCGGTGGCGTGAGCCGCACCGGATCGGGCGTGTAGCCGAGTATGAAGGCGATCACGGTTTCGGCGGGCATCTCGCAGGGGCGTAGCACGGGCCGGTCCGCCAACCTGTAAAGGTTGAAACTGATCCGTGCCTTGCCGCCCAGTTCTTCGCCCCAGACCCAGCACCGCCGACGATCCGCCGAAAGGTCGACCGTGACGCCCCAGCGACAGCCAGCGAACAGACCCTCGCTATAGCCGGTCGGCAACCGGTCGAGCGCAGCGAGAAACGGATCCACCGGTGCCGCGTCAGAGCGTGTCGATCACGCCGCCATCGACGCGCATCGCCGCCCCCGTGGTGGCGGAGGCAAGCGGGGAGGCCAGATAGACGACCATGTTCGCGACCTCCTCGACCGTGGCGGCACGGCGGATGATCGAGCTTGGTCGATGCGTCTGGACGAATGTCGCGGCGACTTCGTCGATCGGCTTGCCGGTCTTGGCGCGTTCGTCCTCGAGCATCGCCTCGACGCCTTCGGACAAGGTCGGGCCGGGTAGCACCGAATTCACCGTCACGCCGGTGCCTGCCATCCGCTTGGCGAGGCCCCGTGCGAGCGCGACGTCGGCGGTCTTGCTGACGCCGTAGTGGATCATCTCGACGGAAATGTTGAAGGCGGATTCGGACGACAGCATCACCAGGCGCCCCCAGCCGTTCGCCGCCATGCCCGGCAGGTATGTACGGGCCAATCGGACGCCGGCCATCACGTTGACCTGCCAGTGCCGGTCCCAGGTCGCGTCGTCGACGTCGAAAAAGTCGGCGGGTTGGAAGATACCGAGATTGCTGACGACGATATCGGCGTGCGGCACCGCGGCGGCGAGCACGTCATGACCGTCGGCGTTGCCGAGGTCTGCGGCCACCCCGCGCGCATTGCCGCCGATCTTCTCGACCGCGGTATCGACCTTCGCCTGCGTACGGCCATTGACGATGACGGTCGCGCCCGCCCGTGCGAGCCCTTGCGCGATGCCGAAACCGATGCCTTCGGTAGAGCCGGTGACGAGCGCGGTCTTGCCGGTAAGATCAATGCGCATGACGGTGTCCTGTGGTCTGTGCGGGGTGGTGCTCCAATCCTCGAACGCGACGAAAGTGTCCGACTGTTCCGGCTGGGCCGTACTCGGTTCAGGCCGGTGTCAGCTCGATCATCACGACATCGTGATCGCGCATCGGCAGTTCGATCGTCGCCTTGCCATCGGCGCGGACCCGAAGCGTGCTGGTGGTCGGCAAATCCCGCGTCGCTGCCTGCAACTGCGCAAGCTGCGCCCCGGTCAGCGCCGCTGGCCTGCCCATTTCGAGATACGCGGTATAGGCATCGTTCTGGCGAAAGCCGGTGCGGCGTACCGTGACGCGGTACGATCCGGGCTTCAGGCTACCGAGCTTGATATCGAGCGGCGCCGCAGCGGCGGGAACGCGGACCTTGGTGAAGAACGGGCGATTGCTCACGGGCTGGTCGGGCAGGACGTCGCGCCATGCGAGCAGCTGGATCGTCCGCCCCTTGATCGCGGCGATGCTCTGGGCGTCGCCGGTCGGCACTTCACGGTCGCCCAGCTCGGCGAGGTATTTATAGGCGAACCACGTCGCTTTGCGCACGCCTTGCGGCGTCATCAGCCCGAAGCCGCCCTCGAACGGCTTGGCCTGCGGCCCTGGTTCCTCGAACAGGTCGCTGAACGTCCAGTAGCTCATGCCCTGCGCCAGCCCCTCGGTGCGCCGCAGCTTGGAGAGCACATAGGCCGCGCCGAGATAATCGTCGTGGATCGGATCGCGTGGATTGTAGCTGGTGCTCCATTCAGTGAAGAACAGCGGCAGTCCGGGGCGGCCGGCGGCATCGATCTGCGCGCGCACGGCGCGGACGTCCTTCACGACGGCATCGGGATCACGCGACAGCTTGTTGTCGCCTTCGCCCTTCTCGTCGAGAAAGCCGCCCTCGACGCCGTAGGTATGCGTGCTGACGAAATCGACCGGGAGCGCATTGGCTTTCGCATAAGCGAGGAATTCGGGCACCCAGCCAGCGCCTGCGGTCGCCGGCCCGCCGACGCGCAGCGCAGGGTCGATCGCCTTGATTGCGCGCACGGTGCGTTTGTAATAGTCGAAATAGGCGGCCTGGTCGGCGCCTTCCCAGAAGCCGGCGAGATTGGGTTCGTTCCAGAATTCGAAATACCAGCTGCGGACTTCCTTGGCGCCATAGCGGTCGATCATGTGGCGCGTGAATGCATCGACCAGTGCGGTCCATTTGTCCGGCTGGGGATGCGACGTGTTACCCTTCCAGTAGAAGATCGTCTGGTCGGACGTCTTCATCGCGTCGGGCGTGAAGCCGAGTTCGACGAACGGCTTGAGCCCCATGCCGAGCAGCCGGTCGTACAGCCGATCAAGCTTGCGCCAATCATAGACCGGCTTGCCGTTCACTTCGCGGTACACGCTCAACTGGTCCGCAAAGACGTTGTGGAAGCGGATATAGCGGAAGCGCAGGTCTTTCTGAACGAGCCCCAGCTGCGCCAGACTGTCCTCGCGTTGCAGCGTGCCGGGAAAATCGGCGCCGATGGAAAGCTCGGCCATGCGGTCGCGGGGCGTCGTCGGTGCCTGTACGTCGACCGCGATCGTACGCGCGGTGGCCGCGAAGACCGGGCTGGCGAGAATGACGCTGACTCCGAACGCCGTGGCGTATCCCCATTTCGGTATCGACACAGTGATCCTCTCGCTTTTATCGTCGCATCTTGGGCGATAGCGCTACCAAGTGCAACGCGGAGGATGACGGCATGACGTGGGAACCAACCGGACAGAGTCGTTCGTCGTCCGAAGTGCGTAACGGCCTCGCGCTGGATCGACGCAGCGTCATGATCGGTGGACTGGCGCTGCTCGGCTCCGCGCGCGCCGCGACGGCTGGCGCTGCGGAGGCGCGTGCCGTCGTCCCGCGGATCGTCCGTCTGTCGCCGGTACTCGACCGCATGATCGCGCCGAACGCGGTCATCGAGACGATCGCCACCGGGATTCGTTGGGCAGAGGGGCCGTTGTGGGTCGAAGCCGGCCAAGACTCGGGATCGTATCTGTTGTTCTCCGACCCCGCGGCCAATATCGTCCGGCGCTGGCGCAAGGGTGGCCGTGCGATGCCGTTCCTCGATCCGTCCGGCGCCGGTGGAACCGATCCCAAACGCGTCCGAGAGCCGGGCGCCAATGGTCTTGCGCTCGATCGTGCGGGCAAGCTTCTGATCGCGAACAGCGGCGGCCGCTCGATCGACCGCGTCGATCTGGTCACGCGCCGTCGCGAGGTGCTGATCGACCGGTATCGCGGCAAGCGCTTCAACAGCCCGAACGACCTGCACGTCGCGCGCGACGGTGCGATCTACTTCACCGATCCGCCTTATGGACTGGTCGACGGCGACGCCTCGCCGGACAAGGAGATGACGGTCAACGGCGTCTATCGCTGGACGCGGGACGGCGGTGTCGAGCTGCTCGACGGCGGACTGACGCGCCCCAACGGCATCGCGCTGTCACCCGACGAGCGGCGGCTCTACGTATCGGTATCGGACGAAACCGCGCCCCGGATCATGGTCTATGATCTGGATTCCGCGGGGCGGCCCGGTAACGCGCGGGTCTGGCTTGATGCGAAACCGATGCAGGCGCGCGGTGGCGCGGGTCTGCCTGATGGCATGAAGGTAGCGCGCGATGGCACGCTGGTGTGCTCGGTGCCGGGCGGGATGATGATCCTGACGCCCGAGGCCGAACCATTGGGGCTGATCTCGACCGGGGCGCCGATCGCGAACTGCGCGTTCGGCGAGCGGGGAGGGCGCTGTACCTGACTGCGAACGACCGCGTCCTGCGCGTGCCGCTGCGCCGCGGTTGGTGGGGGTGAGTCAGACCCTCCGAATCCCCCCGGGCGGGGGACGATCGGTCGGCGGCAGCGTGTATTTCATAGCAACCTGACATTCCGCCGACCGTCATCCTGACGAACGTCAGGACCCAGGGTTACGGAGGCCAGCGCTCATGGCTCTGGGTCCTGACGTTCGTCAGGATGACGGGCCTTCGGCTCCGGCAATCATTTCCGACCTGCGCCTACCGCCGCACGGGGAGCTTCGTGCCGAGCAGTACGAGGCGGCCGCCGGTGATGCCGAACCAGTGCGGTACGCCCGCCGGGATCAGCATGACGTCGCCCGGCTTCAACGTGCGCGTGGTGCCGCCGACGATGCGGTCGCCTTCGGTGAGGTCGGGCTTGACGGATTTTGCTGCCTCTAGCGTGCCACCCGATATCAGCGTCCCGGCACCGGCGATGACGATCGCGTATTCGGCCTGGTCCGGATGCACTGCCGGGCGTCCCGGGGTCTTCCAATATTCGAGCGCGGCCACCGTTTCGCCGTCGCGCACCAAGGGCTGCCACGCAAAGCCCTGTCCGGGTTTCATGGCTTTCGCCATCGCTGCGACCTGCGAGGTCACTTCGGCACCCGATGCGAAGGCAGTGGGATCCGTGGTCTGCGCCGTTGCAGCAACCGACACGAGGGCGAGGGCAACGGCCACCAGACGCGCGATCATGCGCGACCGTCCAGGCGGATGGTCCGCCCTTCGCGCGCGGAACGGTAGATCGCCTCGACGATGCGCATGTCGCGCAGGCCCTCTTCGCCCGACACGATCGGTTCGCGCCCGGTGCGGACGCAATCGACGAGGTGATCGAGTTGCCCCGCGAACTGCGTCTTGCCGGGGCCAGGCGGCGGCGTGACCGCGCGCTCGCGGCCGTCCTTGCCGACCCACATCTGGTTGCCGTCATAGCGCGTTGCCGGCTCGAGCTCGATCCGGCCGGCGTCGCCCATCAACAGGATGTGGTTCTGGTTGGCGCTGTACATCGACTGGCATCCGGCGATCGCGCCCGAGGGGAATTCCAACGTCCAGTCGATCATGTCCTCGACCTCGGTAAAGCGGGGATCGCGGCGGTCGGTGGATTCGCGGGCGGTCACCGCGACCGGTTCCTCGCCGGTCATGTAGCGTGCCGCCTGGAGGCTGTAGATGCCCATGTCCATCAGCGACCCGCCGCCCGACAACGCGCGCTTCAGCCGCCATTTCGACGGATCGCGCTGGACGAAGCCGTGCTCGGACCGGACATAACGGATTTTCCCCGCCGCACCGGTATGCGCCAAGCGCATCGCCTCGAGGTTATAGGCCTCGAAATGGCAGCGATAGCCGATCATCAGCTTGCGGTTCGCGGTCTTGCACGCGGCGATCATCGCCTCGCATTCCGCGACCGAGACCGCCATCGGCTTTTCGCACATCACGTGCTTGCCCGCCTTCGCCGCGCGGATCGTGTACTCGGCGTGCAGCGCATTGGGCAGGCAGACATAGACGATGTCGACATCCGGATTGTTTCGGATCGAGTCGAAATTGGCGTAGGAATAGACCGCGCTGGCGGGCAGGCCGTGCTCGGCGGCGACCCGCTTCGCCTTGACGGGATCGCCGCTGACCACGGCGGCCAGCCGGCTGTGCGTGCAATTGGCGAACTGGGGTATGATGACGTCGAGCCCGTACGAGCCGAGCCCGACGATCGCATAGCCGAGCTTGCGGTCGGGCCGCCCTGCGCCGCACGCCGCCGAACTCAGCGCAAGTGCGGCGGCGGACAGGATGATATCGCGTCGTGCAAAATCCATGAATAGAGCGTCCCGGCGTTTGGAAGGATAGGCGATCCGGACCCGTCAGAACCGCGCGCGCACGCCGATCCGGTAGAACCGGCCCAATGTGTCGTACAATGCCGGGTTCACGTCGAGCCCCGTATTGGTCTGTGGCGACGGTTCGGGATCGTGATCGAACAGATTGTCGACCTTGAAGAACATGCTGACCTGCTTGGTGACGTTCAGCGCGCCGCCGACGTCGAAGTAGAACGCGCCCTTCATCTTATTATAGTCGATCGTCGGGTTGTTCGCGGTCGATACCGGGCAGTTGCCGGGCTGGCAGACGACATATTGATGGCCGATCACGCCATCGCTGAACCAGCGCTGCTGCAGCGTGAGACTGAACTGATCATTGTCGTAGCTTTCGGTCGCGAGCCACTTCCAGTCGGGGGTCGCACCCGAATTGGCACCCGCCGTATCCACGGGAATGGTACCGGGCAGGCCGGGATCGGTCACGTACTTCATGACGTGGGTGGCAAGCGCCCGGACCGTGAAATTGCCGTCGATCCCGAGTGGTTTGCGCCACTGATAGCTGCCCTCGAGATCAAAGCCGTTGGTCTTGATCGACGCCAGGTTGAAGGACTGCACGTTGACGAAGTTCGGCCCGGCGGTGTTCTGAAGATTGAACGCGCTGCAGGTGTCCGTGTTGCCCTGGAAGCAAAGATTGACGATCTGCGCCGCGGTCAGGCTGGAGACGACGTCCTTCAGCTTGATCGTGTAATAGTCGAACGACAGGCTGAGCCCCGGCAACCATGTCGGCCGCGACAGGACGATGCCCGCCTCGGTGCTGCGCGCGATCTCGGGGCGGAGCGCCGAATTGCCGATCGTGTTCTGGATGATCAGCACCTGCGTGTTGCGGAACGGATCGGTGAAGTTGGGGACGGTCGTGGTGGTCGGCGCGGCGAACAGCTCCGACAGGTTCGGTGCGCGGACGTCGCGCGACGTCACCGCGCGCAGGCGGAAGCCGTCGAGCGGCGTCTCCCACGTGCCGCCTACCTTCCAGGCATAGACCACGCCCGAGGTCGAATAGCGCGTCGCGCGGCCGGCGGCGTTGACGTTCGCGCGGCCGAGCGTCTTCGAGTCGAGGATCGGCAGGTTCATCTCGAGGAAGCTTTCGAGGACGGTGTATTTGCCCGTGCCGTTTTTGTAGTTGCCCGCGTACCAGTTGCTGCCAATCGTCGAATTGAGGTTCGGATCGCTGGGGTACAGCGTCGAATTCGGGCTGATCGCGGACACGCCTGCGCCGTAAGGGTCGGCGTTGACGCGGTAGAATTCGCGGCGCCATTCGATACCCGCGGCCAGCGCCAACGGGCCTGCCCACAAGGTGATCGGCTCGCCCGAGATGCTGCCGGCGGCGGCATCCTGCGTCTGCTTGGTATGCTGGAACGGCCCCGCTGCGGGGGTGATATAGGCGAGCGCACCCGCCGACGGCGTGGTGCCGCCGAAGATGTTGATCGGCTGGCACCCGGCGGCGCGCGCGGCCGCATCGGCGCAGACGATCTGGCCGTTGATCCGCGTCGCGTTGATCGCCTGGTTGTAGCGTCCGGTCAGGCTGACATTGTCGACGTTGATGTCGGTGATGTTGATGCCGTGCTCGTACGATGCGTCATAGGTCCAGCTGGTACCCAGCAGATCGGACTTGCCCTTCAAGCCCCCGACGAAGCGATACTGACGACGATCGGTGTTGACCTGGATGTTCGGCAGGATCGCGTTGCTGAGGCCGTACTGGAAATTGGTGATGCCGTTCGCCGCACAGGCTGCCGAGATCGACGCGGGCAGATACGGGTTGGCGCACTGGATCGTCAGCCCGGTCTTGGATGCGCCAGGATTGGGCTGGTTGTGCGTCTTCACCTGCGCGACGTTGGCGGTCATGTAGACCTCCATGTCGGGCGCAACGTCGTAGCTGATGCGCGTATAGCCGTTGAGGCGCTGGATCGCGGATTGCAGCGACGTGCCCGATCCGACATGCCCCGACTGGTCGCCGCCGACGCAGAAGCCGACATAACAACCGGTGACGTTGCCCGCCGCGTTCTTCGCCGGCACGCCGTTCGAGCCGTAATTGAACGCGAACGGCTGGCCGTTGACGTCGAACGCGGTGCCTTGCAGCGGCCCGGCGCTGATCAGCCCGTATTTGGTGTATTGATAGGCCTGCCCATTGTCGCGGTAGAGAAGCTGCGGCGAGCCGTTGTTGCGGATGCCGGTGTCGACCAAGGTCGTCGCGCGGTACCAGTCGCGGCTGCCGGCGAGGTCCTCGCCGAAATTGCCGGGGCCGACGCCCTGCTCCTTCGAATATTCCCCGCTCAGGATGACGTGGAGCTTGTCGTTCGCGAAGCTCTTGCCGACCGCGGCCTGGAACAGCACCTGGCCGTCATCGCCGTACGTGGTCACGCCGGTCTGGACGTTGGCCTTGAACCCGGTGAACTTGGTGTCGGTGATGAAGTTGATCACGCCGCCGACCGCGTCCGAGCCATAGGATGCCGAGGCGCCGCCAGTGACGATATCGACGCGCTTGATCAGCAATTGGGGGAACTGGCTGATGTCGGGAACGCCGGTGACGTTGGCGCCGACGACGCGCTGGCCATCGAGCAAGGTCAGCGTGCGGATCGTGCCGAGGCCGCGCAGCGAGAACGAGCTCAACCCTTGCGATCCGCTCGACGTGCTGAAGGTGCCCGTGGTGGCACCGGTCGAGCCCTGCAGTGAGGGCAATTGCGCCACCGTCGTGAAGATGTTGGGTTGCGCGTTCTTGAGGATCTGCTCCTCGCCGATCACCGTCGTCGGCGTCGGCGCGTTGAAGCCGCTCGACGTGATGCGCGTGCCGGTGACGACAATGTCGCTAACCGAGGCGGGGGCCTGCGCGTCACCGGCAAGGCTGGCGGGGGCGGCTTGCGGCGCAACCGGATCGGGTGTCGGCTCGGCCTGATCACTGACCGGGGCAGGCGGCGGTGCGACGGTCTGGGCCGACACAGGCGTACAGGCCAGCACGGTCGCCAGCGCGACCAGGCTGGTAGCGATACCATCAAATCGTCCAAACGACAGTCGGTCGCGCGTCGCCATTGTCATCGATCCATCCCCTGTGCCCACGGTACGTGCCGGTGATCCGGCTTGTCAGTCCATCGTGTCTGCTGGGGTCTACCGCATCGCGACTGGCGCGGCATCTACGACCAAGGTCGCAATCCGCGCCCTATCGACGGAGCAGGGTCGGCGAGGGAAAGGGGGCTCAGGGACGGGCGGTATAGAGCGCGTGATGCGTCAGGATGAACAGCGTGCGGCCGTCCTCGCCGCCGAACAGCAATTGCAGTGGGCGGTCGGGCACGTCGATCCGTCCCTGCTCGCGGCCGTCCGCCGCGTAGACGAAGACCTGACCATTGGCGACGTAGACGCGACCGTCCGGCCCTGCCGCGACGCTTTCGCCGCCACGCGAGGCGAACGGTTTCAGGTCGGTGATCGCGCCACCGCTCCCAAGCAGCCCGCTATAGGTTCGATCCTCCGATCCGTTGACCAGGTACAGACGCTCGCCGACGCGTCCGGTGACGAGCCCGTAGGTGTCGAGCGTGTCGGAAAAGCGCCAGCCAAGATGATCGGCCGGTCCCTGTTGCCAGACCCGGTAGGCGGGCAGGGCGAGGCTGCCATCGGCCGATACGTATTCGAGCGGCTTGGCGACCCCGACATCGCGTGCAAACATCTCCGCCAGGGTCGTGAAGTGATCGCGCGTCGCGTCATATTGATCGCGGAACTCGCCATTGTTCCATACGCTCCCGGGGAGCACGACCCGCGCGTTGGCGTGGGGCCCGACCGGTGTCGGCGTGATGACCTTGATCGCCTGCGGAGCCTCGGGTCGGAGACCGTATACCGTCGCGGCCGGTCCCGCCGACGACAGCACCAGCAAGCCCCCTGATCGGTCCACCGCGAGATTGACGGGATCGAGCGGCGCATCCGCGACGATCGACAAACCCTCCGTCTCGGACCAGCCATGAATCCGGTGGAACTGGCGATCGACGAAGTACAGCTTGCCCTTCGCATCGACCGCGCCGCCGCCCAGCGAGTAGAAGCCGTCCGCAACCTTGCGGACGTCTGCCAAGGGCGGCGCGGCGGCGGGGATTGGTGCGGTCGTGACGTCGAGCACGGCAAACTCGCGTTCGCGCATCACGCGACCCTGCGTGATGTCGACGATCGCATTCTCGTACGGATATTTGCTCGCACGCAGATAGGTCCCGCAGCCGTTCGCGTCGCACGTCGAGAAGCCGCTTTCGGCATTCACATGGACATTGCGGAAACGAATGTCGGTCGATCCGTACAGAGTCACCGCCGCGGGGGCCGGTTCGAGCGACCGCGTCACGCGGTAGGCATGGAGGTTGGCGAACAGGATGTCGCGCGAATTGCGCACCTCCAGCGCGACCGCGGCGCGGCTTTCGCCGGCTTCCTCCTCGGTCTGCGGGGCGAGGAACTGCCAGTTGCGGACGCCGTCGAGGACGATCTCCGCCCGCCGGTGATGCTCGGCCGACATCTGGTACACATAGCCCGGCGTGCTCGTGTTCGAGACGTGGAGTCCAGCCTGCGCGTAGGTGTTCGGCGTCCACACGCCATTGAACGTGCCGCCGCCGCCATCCGTCACCCACAGGCTGGCATATTGCCCGTCCCAGCGCTTGGCCGGATCGAGGTCGGCGGTATGCGTCGCATTATAGGGATCGAAGCGAGTGCCGTCGGCGCGAAAGCTGCCATGCCCGCCGCCGAATTTGACGTCGTCGACCAGCGACTGTTCGCCGGCGCGCCATAGCAAGGCGGTCGCGCGCGGATTGCGTCCACCGGTCGACAGCCCGAGCCCGGAAACGATCGCCGCGCCCCTTTCGCGCTTTCGATCAAGGCATGGGCGCTACCGACGCCGCGATAGGCGGGGCTGTCCTCCGCGAGCACGATCTGCGTCAGGCTGGGGTGAAGGCCGATCAGGACAGTGTCGGCGCGCAGCTTCAACGTATCGGTGACGCGGTAGAAGCCGGCGGGGAAATACAGCACGCGGTGCGTATCGATCGCGCGCTGGAGCGCCGCGGTATCGTCGCTGGCATCGTCACCGCGGGCACCGAGATCCTTGACGCTCGTCCAGGCCGAGACCGGCGGCAATGCACGGATCGCCGGTTTGCGCGACGGCGCAGGCGAGGACAGCGGCTTCGGATCGAACCGTGTCGCAAAACGCCCCGTGGTACCCAGTGCGGGCAGGGTCAGTCCGGCGGTGAATTCGCCGACCCGGTATCGGGCCGTCGGGCCTGCCAATGTCCGACCGCTGTCGCGAAACTGCGCGAACACCGGTGTCGCGTTGGCCACGGCGTTGTCGAAACCGATCTGCGTATAGGCGCTGCTTTCGTTGCTGATGATGATCCCGGCCTTGGTCACGCCATCGAACCGGACGTCCTTGCCCCACAGCCAGTCGCCATAGCCGCGGTCGATCTCGATCCCGACGGGCGTGTTGCGGAACACCGTGTTGACCAAAGTGAGCCCCGCTTCGTGTTCGCGGATACCGGCGTCGCGCTGGCCGTCGAAGACCGAGTCGAGCAGCGTGTACTGCCAGGCGGGGGAGGTCTTTTCGGTCAGGATCCCGTACCGCCCGCCATAAAAGCGGAGGTCCTGGCCGAGATTGCCGACTTGGTAGATCCCGGCGAGCGCCGAACCGAGGTGGAAATCGATGTGGCTCAGAAACGCATGCTGTGCCGCATGCGCGCGGACCGCGGTGGCAGCGGGATTGCCGTCGCCGATCATGAAGTCGATATTGGACAGCGCCGAATAGAAGGTGCCCGAATTCGCATCTGCGATATCGGGCGCGAACGGAACGCTGGTCGGTGGCGGGACCGCCACGGGTGGGGCAGGGCGCGCGCCCGGCGGTGGCGGCAAGTTGCCGGTGAACATGACCATGCTGCCCACGCCACGCTGGAAACCGGGCGTCGCGCTGGCCAGCATGAGCACCGGACGCGTCTTGCCGACCCCGAACAGGCGGACGCCGGGACGCAGGTACAGGGTGCGGGTGATCCGGTAACGCCCGGCGGGAAGGAAGACGAGGCCGCCGGCGCCGCTGCCCTTGGTCGTCGCCGCGGCGGCATCGATCGCGCGCTGGATCGCCGGGCCGTCATCGGTGACTCCGTCGCCGCGGGCGACGACGGTGATCGCGCGCGGATCGCTGGGGGCGGTCGCGTAGACCGATCGCGACGGCACGGCGAGGGCGCTTGTGGAAACGCTCGCGAGCAGCAGCGCCGCTGCCACACGCGGCAGGGCCATGAGCGGCGGAAAGGGCATGATCGCAGGTCTGGCCGTCATCATCGGTCCCTTTCGGCGTGCGCGTGAAGTTTCGGCACATCATGCCCGATAGGCGGTCGCGTCGGCTAGGACGACTGCGACAAAGGTCGTAATGGCCAAGCCCGTTGCGCCGTCCGATAGCGTCGTAGCGGGACAGTCGACGAGGGCGCGTGGTGCAAGCAGAGCGAGATACTTCCGGAAATCCGCATGACGGCCTTGGCAGGGGCATTCTTGGCAGGGGCATTGTCGTCATGGGCGTCAGCGGCAGCGGTAAATCGACGCTGGCGGCGTATTTGGCGGAGAGGCTTCATTGCCCGTTGCTCGAAGGCGATATGTTCCACATGCCGGCAAGCATCGCCAAGATGCAGTCGGGTCATCCGCTCGACGATGCCGACCGCTGGCCGTGGCTCGACCGCCTCGGGGCTGCGCTCGGCGACGCGGCGCTGGGGGCTCGGACCGAGCAAGGTGGCCTCGCGGTGGCCGCCTGTTCCGCCCTGAAACGCAGTTACCGCGAGCGTCTGTCCGCGACCTCTGCCGTGCCGCTGTCGTTCGTGCTGCTCGATACGATGCCCGCCGAGATCGCGCGTCGGCTTGCCGCGCGGTCCGGGCATTATATGCCGGCAAGCCTGCTCGACAGCCAACTCGCTACGCTCGAGCGGCCGGCAGCGGATGAAAACGCGCTGATCCTCGATGCGGGCCGGACGCCGGATGCGCTGGCGACAGAGGTGCTGGCCTGGCTTGGGATCGCGGCGCCCCTGCAGGAGCAACGGCGCGGCTGACCTGCGCACCGAACGAACCAACGGGCACCGCATCACGGCATCAGCCGCTTGCGCCCCTGTGACAAATGCCAGCGCATCGCGAGCGCGGCGCCGTCCGCATCTTCCGCGCGGATCGCCTCGACGATCGCGTCATGCTCGTCCATCATCGCCCCGATGACCTCGGGCGGGCGCGAGCGGGAAATATCGACGCCGGCACGCAGGATCCGCATCACCTCCTCGTGGAGATGGTCGAACACCAGCAGGAACGCCGCGTTGGCGGTTGCCTCGACGATCGCGCGGTGCAGGACCCAGTCCTCGTCATGCGCGGGCGCGTTCGACAGCAACGCGCTGCGCAACGCCTCCAGCGCCCGTTCGATCGCCTCGAGCTGATAATGCGATCGGCGCGATGCCGCGAGCCGCGCGGCCTCCGCCTCCAGCACGAACCGCACTTCGTAGGTGCCGAGCGTCGTCGCCAGCGCATCCATCGGCATGTGCGTGCCGAGCCGTTCGGAAGGGCGGCGCTTGACGTACGACCCCGCACCGCGCCGCGCCTGGGTGATTCCGTCCGACGCCAGCCGGGCCAGCGCCTCGCGGACGATCGTCCGTGACATCCCGAAGGTCGCCGCAAGCTGTGCTTCGGAGGGCAGCCGATCGCCGACCGCAAGCTTGTCGTCGGTGATGATCCGGACGATCGCCGTATAGGCGCGATCCGCCAGCCGTAATTCGGTCACGACCGCATTTCCTGCAGTGGCATATACCCTGATCCCGGCATCGTCAGACGACATAGCTCAGCGCCATCACCAGCGCGAGGCCGACCACCGAGATCGCGGTCTCGAGCAGCGACCAGGTGCGGAACGTGTCCGCGGTACTGGTCCCGACATAGCTCTTGACCAGCCAGAAGCCCGGATCGTTGACGTGGCTGAAGAATACCGACCCTGCGCCGATCGCCAGCACGACCAGCTCGGGCGACACCCCCGAGCTGGCGACGACGCCGGGCATGATGCCGACCGCGGTGATCGTCGCCACCGTCGCCGAACCCGCGGCGAGCCGGATCGCGACCGCCACAAGCCAGCCGAGCAGCAACGGCGAGATCGCGTACATCATCACCGTCCGCGCGAGCAGATCGGACAGGCCGGCGGTCACCAGCACCTGTTTCAGCGCACCGCCGGCACCGATCGCCAGCAGGATCGCGCCAGCCGCACCCATTGTCTCGTGCCACACCGCATCCTGGATCGCCGCCTCGCGCAGCCGCCGCCCGAACAGCAGCGGGAGCGCGAGCAGGTTCGTCAGGAGCAGCGCGACGACTGGATTGCTCGCCGCGACCAGGCCGGGCGCGCCCTTCAGCGTCGGGATCATCTGACCCAGTTCGCCGGTTGCGATCAGCACCACCGGCAACAGCACGATCACCAGCGACAGCAGCCGCGAGGGCGTGGCGATCGCCAGTCCGGTATCGCGCAGCACCGGCGATGCCAGCCGCACGCCGCGGGTGGTGAATTTCGCCAGCAGCGGCCCGGCGACGATCGCCGTCGGGATCGCGATGAGGATTCCGTAGAGCATCGTCAGCCCAAGGTTCGCGCCGAGCGCCTCGACCGCAAGCAGCGGGCCGGGATGCGGTGGCACCAGCGCATGCACCACGCCGAGACCCGCCAGCGCAGGCATGATCAGCCGCAGCTTGGCCTGATCGCGCGCGGCATCGCTGGTTCCCGCGGTCATCGCCGACATTTCCTCCGCCGCCGCGACGACGATCGGCAGCAGCAGGACCAGCCCGGTCTCGAAGAACAGCGGCAGTCCGATGACGATCGCGATGCCGAGCGTCGCCCATGGCGCAGCGCGGGTGCCGGTCAGGTTCAGCGCGCCCTTGGCAAGCGACGCGGCGGCGCCCGACAGATGCAGCATCGCGCCCAACGAGAGCCCCAGCGCGACCACCAGACCGGTGCCGCCGATGATGTCGCCAACGCCCTTCTGGACCGCCTTGGCGACGTCCGGCAGCGGCAGCCCCGCCAGCAAACCAACCGTGAAGGCGCCGCACAACAGGCCGATAAAGGGATGTAGTCGTCCGCGGACGATCATCACCACGGCAAGCAGAATTCCCGATAGCGCGGCAATGATCAGCCTCAGGTCGCCGCCGATCATTGGCGAAGATCCCCGGGTCGTACGAGACGCGTGCATGGTGGCGACATCGGCATCCTTCCCTGCGATCCGACGGCGTGTTCACCTGTCGAGTAGACCCGATCTGTAGGACAGGTATTTGCGATCTGCCAACAGAAAAGGCTTGATACGGCGATGAACAGCGGAGCATAGTATAAACCTGTCCAACCGAATCTGTATAAAGCGGAGCGGCGGATCGAAAACTACGAGCTTGTTACCGCGGCGTCAGACTGCGGGAAAAGACGGCGGCGTGACAGCCGAAACAGTGGAGGATGATCATGGAAGCGACTGTTCGGGACGATTACCGATCCCTGCGCGGCAATGCCGCTCCAGCACTGGCGACGCGCCCTCCGCAACTCACCCCGACCCAGATCAAGGTCCTGCGCGGCGTCCATTCGGGACTGCTCAACAAGCAGATCGCCTATGATCTCGGGATCGCCGAGGCGACCGTAAAGGCTCACATGACCGCGTTGATGCGCAAACTGAACGTGCGCAATCGCACGCAAGTGGCGATCGTCGCGCAGACCCTGGTGCTGCACCCCGCCTGATCGATCTGCGCCACAAGCCGATCGTGCGCGTGCGCGCGTCCGGCGACCGGGTTCGACATGTGAGCGGACAATCTCGCTCCCAGGCTGGCGACCGCAAAATCGTTATCCGCAACTACGGCCCGTCATCGGGGATAGGATCGACATGACCATGAAATGGCTGCTGAGTGGTGCGGCATTGCTGCCAATGCTGTCCCCCGTCGCGGCATTCGCGAAGACGAATTCGGTCTATCTCACCCGTCCCGACGATCCGCGCGCGATAACCGTCAAGGGCGTTGGCGACGGGCGCGCCGATGACAGCGTCGCGCTGCAACAGGCGATCGATGCGGCGGCAGCCGGCGGCCAGGGTGGCGTCGTGTTCGTGCCGTCGGGACGGTACCGGATCAGTCGGACGATCTTCGTCCGCTCGGCGGTCCGGCTCTTCGGCATCGGACCGACGCGTCCCGAGATCGTCCTCGCCGACAATAGTGCGGGCTACGCATCGGGCGTCGCGGCGATGCTGAGTTTCACCGGCGAGGATCAATACCGGGTCGGCAAGGCGCCGGTGCCGCCGCCCACCAGCGTGCCGTTCGACCCGGCGATCTTCGATGCCACCTCGAGCACGTTCTATTCCGCGCTGTCGAATATCGATTTTCGGATCGGCGACGGCAATGCGGGGGCGGTCGCGGTGCGCTTCCGGGTCGCACAGCATGGCTATCTGCGCCACGTTGATTTCCACATCGGTTCGGGGCTCGCCGGGGTCTATCAAGCTGGCAATGAATTCGAGGATCTGCGGTTCTTCGGTGGCCGCTACGGAATCATCTCGGAGAAGACGTCGCCCGCGTGGCAGTTCACGCTGATCGATTCCGAGTTCCAGGGCCAGCGCGACGCCGCGATCCGCGAGCACGAGGTCGACCTGACGCTCGTCAACGTCGCGATCCGCGATACGCCGGTCGGCATCGAGATCGATCGCGGCCATTCCGACTCGCTATGGGGCAAGGACGTCCGGTTCGAGAACGTCACGCGCGCCGGAGTCGTCGTTTCGGCCGAGAACAGCGTCTTCACGCAAATCGGTTTCGACAATGCCGTCGGAGTCAATACGCCGACTTTCGTCCGTTTCCGCGACAGCGGCAAGACGGTCGCGGGAGCCGGGCCACGCTACCGCGTCGCCGATTTCTCGTACGGGCTGAAACTGCCCGCGCTTGGCACGATCGGCGCGTATGCGACCGACGTCACGATGGCCCCGTTGGCCCGCGTTCCGGTCCGCGCGACGCCGGCGATCCGTGCGTTGCCGCCGGTCGGAGACTGGGCGAACGTCCGCGATCTGGGCGTGAAGGGCGACGACACCACCGACGACACGGTGACTCTGCAACGCGCGATCGACACGCACCGCGTGCTGTATTTCCCGACCGGCCGCTACCGCGTGTCCGACACGGTGAAGTTGCGCAGTGATACCGTGCTGATCGCGCTTCACCCAGGCCTCACTCACCTCTACCTTGTCGATCAGGCGGCGGGCTATGCCGGGGTTGGCCCGCCCAAGGCACTGGTCGAGAGCGCCCGGGGCGGCAATGCGATCGTCTCCGGGCTTGGCCTGTGGACCGGTGGCGTCAATCCGCGTGCGACCGCATTGCTGTGGCGCGCCGGCGCCGCTTCGATGGTCAACGACGTGAAGATCCAGGGTGGCGGCGGCACCGCGCTGACCAAGGGAAGCCCGATCGGTTTTGGCGATCCCCGCGCGCGGTTCGACGGCCAGTCGCCGAGCATCTGGGTGACCGATGGCGGCGGCGGGACGTTCGCGGCGATCTGGTCGCCCAACACGCTGGCGTCCTTGGGCTTCCACGTGTCGAACACCAAGACGCCGGGACATGTGTACCAGCTGTCGGCCGAGCATCATTACCGCGCGGAAATCGTCCTCGACCATGTCGAGAACTGGGAGTTTCTCGCGCCGCAGACCGAGCAGGAGGTGCGCGACGGGGTCGATGCGATCTCGACCGAGATCCGACATTCGCGTAACATCCTGTTCGCCAATTACCATGCCTACCGCGTCACCCGCTCGATCAAGCCGATGGATGCCGCGGTGAAGCTGTATGACTCGGGCGACATCCGGTTTCGCAACGTCCACGTGAACGCCGAAAGCGGGTTTGCGAGCTGCGATGCGAAGGGCTGCGGCACGTATCTCCGCGCGAGCAAATACCCGTTCGAGACCGCGATCAAGGACATCACGCGGCGCCAGGAGGTGCGCGAACGTGAGTTTGCGCGCCTGGACGTGCCGCCTGCGGTCACGAGCGCCGCGCTTGAATCCGCCATCCCGGTGTCGACCGACGTCAAGAAACTGGCGGACGGCTTTTATTCGATCGCCGGTGGCGCCGTTGATGCGCACGGCAAACTCTATTTCATCGACCGGCATTTCCAGCGGATTCATGGCTGGACCAAGGCCGAAGGGCTCTCGATCGTTGCCGACGCGCCGCTCGATCCGGTCAATCTCGCGGTCGATCGGTCGGGGCGTCTGCTCGTGCTGTCCTCAGCAGGGCGCGACGGTACCGTGTATAGCCTTGATCCCGCCAAGCCCGCAGCTGTTCAGGTGATCGCACCTACGCCTGCTGCCAGGGGAAAAGGGGCAGCGACTTTGCTTCCGGTCAATGTCTGGGCGAACGGCGAATTCGCCGACCGTATCGATCCCACGACCTACCAGTTCCCGACCATGGCTGACATGTTCGCGACCAAGATGGCAGAGCCCAAGCCCGAGGAATATCGCTCACCCGATGGATCGCTGGCGCTGCCTGCGTTCCGGGTCTGGAACCAGAGACCCGACGACCACCAGGGGTGGCGCTGGTCCGACACGCTCGACGCCTACGGACTGGTGTCCGCCGCTCCCGGCGCGCGCGTCGTCCTGACCAACGCGTCGGAAAACCGGACCTATGACGGTCTGGTCGGCGATCAGGGGCGTGTCACCGACCTCAAGATCGTCGCCGACCGGGGTGGCGAAAGCGCGGTCCGCGACGCCGCCGGGCAACTCTACGTCGCGAACGGGCAGGTGTTCGTCTACGCCGCCGACGGCACGCTGCGACGGCGCATCGACACGCCGCAACGCCCTTTGCAGGTCGTCATCGGTGGCGATGACAATCATACGCTCTTCATCCTGACGCATCACGCCTTGTACGCGGTTGCGATCTGATCAGCGCCGCCTGCTACCGAACAAGGCCAGCGGAACTGCCTCGCCCATCCGGCGATAACCGGCTTCGGATGGGTGAAGGTGGTCGCCTGAATCTACGGCGGGATCCAGCCTGGCCGGTTGCGCCGGATCGCGCATGACACGATCGAAATCGATCACCGCATCGAACAGGCCGGATGTGCGGATAAACGTGTTGATGGCTTGGCGATCCGCTTCCGAGGCCGGTTCCGGGTGATAATAGTCGTTCCCGCCAAACGGCGTGATCGTCGCCCCGATCACCTTGATGTCGTGCGCATGCGCGCGCGTCACGAGTTCGGTGTAGGCGGTGACGATCTGCGTCACGAGCGCGGTGTGCTGGGCGGGTGTCGCTGGCGCCTCCCGCGTGAGTACGCCCAGATCATTGACACCTTCGAGCAGGATCGCCCAGCGTACGCCGCTACGCGCGATGACGTCGCGGTCGAACCGCGCCATGAGATTGGGACCCAGCCCGTCGAGCAGGATACGGTTGCCACCAATCCCGGCATTGACGACGCCGGTACCGCGGGTGGCGGGCGTGCGCCGCAACCGTTCGGCGAGAATGTCGGTCCACCGCGTGTTACGGTTTGGCTTGACGCCGTAGCCGTCGGTGATCGAGTCCCCGATCGCGACGATCGTCCCTGTGTTGGCCGGCCCCGCTACTTCGACATCGGCGAGTGCGTACCAATGCGGGGTTTGCGTAGCGCCTGCCAGGCTTGCATCGGCGACATGATTGCCCGCGAGCGCGAAGCTGATCGCGCGCGCGCCCGGATGGCCGGTCTGTGGAACCGCGGCCTCGGGCAGATACAGGCTAACGGCGAGATCGGCCCCGGCCGCGACCGGCATCGCGACGGGATCCGAATAGAGTTCGGCACCGGCGGGGATGACGGCATCGGCATGGCCGGCAAAGGTCAGTCGCACCCCGCCGACGATCTCGCCAGTCTGAGGCGCCGAACTGCGCGCGACGTGCCCCGCAGCGATGGTGAGCGGCCGCGTTCCGAACGCGTTGGACAGGCGGACACGGAGGTGATCGCCCCCTGCCGACAGCCGGATCACCTGGCGCAGCGTGACCGCGCGTGCGCGATCCGCAGGCAACGCATTGTCGCCGTCCGCGATCATCTGCGACGAGCCCCAACTCGCGATCCAATGACGCGCGGGCGCAGTGTGGGCCGTATCCCGCGCGCCCGCACTGGCCGCGAGCAGGGCGGCTGGCAGAAGCGCTATCGCCCAGCGACTCATCGGCGCGACCCCTCGCGGGCAACCGCCTTCGACGTCGCTCGCATCGGGGCGGCGGCAATCGCGCCCGCGATCGCCGCACGCATCGGCTTGGCGACGAACCTGTCGTCATAGGGACAGGGGCGGCGGCGGGCCTTGTCGGGGCGAGGCTCGAAACCTTCGATCCAGCTGTAGCGATCGGACATGCCCCATAGCAGCACGTCGCGGACCGACGGGTATGACAGCATGAGATCGAGATACCCGCGTGTGAAATCCGCCACCGCGCGATCGCGCGCGGCGATGTCGCCCGGCAGCTTGTTGTCGCGAACGTCGAGTTCGGTGATCACAAGGCCATACCCCATCGCCGTCACCGCATCGAGGAAGCGACGCCACTCGCCCTCAAGCGCGATGATCGCGGCGCGCGTATCGGATCCCTGCGTCACGAGGTGAGACTGCACCCCAAGCGCGTCGACGGGCACGCCGCGTCGCTTGAATCCCTCGAGCAAATTCAGCACGCCGGCACGGTGTTTGGCGTTGCCGGGTTCCCAGCTCATATAGTCGTTATAGACAAGTTGCGCATGTGGCGCGGCGGCGCGTGCGGTGTGGAAAGCGAGATCGATCGTCGCCTCGGGACTGCCTAGCGCGCGCGACAGGGCCGTCTGGTAGAGTGTCGAATCCGCCGGATTCACCGCTTCGTTGACGACGTCGTAGCTGCCGATCTGCGTGCCATAGCGGCGGCAGACGGTGGTGATATGCTCGACCAGCAGACGCTCTGCCGCCTGTGCCGGGTTCGCGCCGAAATCATGGCTCTCTTCCCAGCGTGGCATCCATTTCGGCTGATGCCATAGCAGATTATGACCGCGCACCGGCAGCCGGTTGGCCTTCGCCCAGGCCATCATCGCATCCATATGGGCGAAGTCGAAGCGGGTCGCGCTTGGCCGGATGGCCTGCCACTTCATCTCGTTCTCCGGCACCAGCAGCCCGCAATCGCGCGTCAGCAGCGCGGCGTAAGCGGGGTTGGCGAACGATCCGCGATCCGCGCCGGGGCGTCCCCAGGCAAAGCACGATCCTAGCCGCATCCCCTTGGTTGCCGCGATCGACTGCAAGCTGGCGACACCGCCGTCCAGCGACGGGATCGCGGCCCCAGTTTGCGCCAAAGCCCCGCCTGCTGCGCCCGCAGCGACGGCAAGACCGCCCAACATCGCCAGCCCGTCGCGTCGCGTGATATCCACCGATCTCTCCTATTTTATCTTTATGATAGCGATATCATTTGCGCGCTTGGAGATGCTGTCAACGGGGGCATCGCGAATTTTCGACGCCGGGCTCTGGTGACATGCTGCCCGCGTCGATCAACGCCGGACGTCGAACCCGCCCTCGCGGAACGTCGCCAGGTCGCGCGGGGTGGTCTCGCTCTGGTCGCCCGGGGTGGCATGTTTCAAGACCGCCAGCGCCAGCCCGGTTTGCGCTGCCAGTTCCGCACCCTTTCCAAGGTCGGCGAGAACACCCGCGGCGAACGCGTCCCCGGTGCCGATCCGGTCGACGATGCCAGAGACCTCGATCGCGTCGGTCTCGATGATCTCGGTCGGCGTATCGATCCGGGCGCGCAAGACGTTGCATCCGGCGTCACGGACCTCGCGGGACATGGATGCGATGTGGCGCAGGTTTGGGAACCGGTCGAACGCCGCCAATGCCGTCTCGCGTCGGCCCTGTGGTGTGCTGCCATCCAGCGGACGCCGCAGCAGCAACGCGATGTCGCGGTGATTGCCGAACAACAAATCGGCATGGTCGACGAGCGGAAGAAGGATCGCGGCGGGGTCCGCACACCATTTCGCCCACATGCTCGCGCGGTAATTGCCGTCGAACGACACCGGTACGCCGATCGCGCGCGCGGCGGTCATCGCTGCCAGACAGATATCCGCCATCGCTGAACCGATCGCCGGATTGATTCCCGACAGATGCAGCCGCGCCGCGCCGGCCAGCAGCGCCGGCCAGTCATAGACGGTCGCTGCCCTGGTCGCGAACACGCTGTTCTGACGGTCGTAGACGATCGCCGATGCGCGCAGCCCTGCGCCGGGTGCGAGGTAATAGAGGCCGAGTCGTCCGTCGCTGCGCGCGATCCGCGACACATCGACACCGCACCGGCGGAGCGCATCGATCGCCGCATCGCCGACGACATCGTCAGGCACCGCGGAAATGACGCCGCTGCTCCTGCCGAGGCGGGCGAGCGCGACGGCGACATTGGCCTCCGCGCCGCCGAAATTCGCGTCCAACCGAGACTCCCTGAACAAGGGGCCGTGCCCCGGCGGGGAGAGCCTGAGCAGCAGTTCACCGAAACACAGTATCGGCCCGTCGGTGCGCGTCATCGATCAGCCTCTTGCTTGGCCGCTGCGTGGACAGACGGCCGGGGAATCATTGCGGGTTGCCGGGGGCATAGGGAAAGCGTTGCGCTTTGTACCATGCCAGATCGTGCGCAGGCGCCGTGGCACCCGCCGGCAGCGGCAGGCCGTTGACCGACATCCAATAGGCGAGGCTCGCGTCGCGCCACCATCTGGCCTCACGCTGCTGGACCGCGAGATAGGTCGCGGTCTTCGCCCAGCGCTCGGCGTCGATCGATGGTTTCAAGGCATCCCATTGCCGCTGCATGTCGCCGACATAGCCGACGCCGGAATCATAATCATGGACCATCTCCGCCCATAAAGTCCGGCCTGACGCCATCCGCCGATCCCACGCGACGTGGTGGAACCACAGCAGCTCGCGCTCCGGCGTGGTCGCCGGGTCGGCGAGCGTGCGGGCGAGGGCAGGGGCGTATTGCGCCACCGCGTTGCTGCCCGTCCTGGTCCGGTCGAAGCCGATCCCGGCCTTGTCGGCGCGGTGGTAATAGACCGGGTTCCATTCGGGGCGCTTCAGGTCCGAGACCCAGGGGCGGGACCATAATGATGCCCCGTCGCCATGACGTGCGCGAGCCCCAGGGGCGTCATGTAGTCGACCACCGCCTCACGCGATCCCATCATCATCGCCACGACCGGATCGACGGTCCCGGGGGAGGGGGCAAAGGTCATCGCCGCCCATTCGCGCGCGACGGGGGCTGCGCCGAGCGTCGGATCCCACGCCATCCGCCCGAACGTGTACCAGTTCGCCTGGTTGAACGTCGAGCCCGCCCAGTCGCGGTCGCGCCCGATATTGGCGACCCCCGCCATGCCGGTAAGACTATGGCCCTCAACCGACCCATCGACGACGTCCGCGACGGTCTCGCCAGGTGTCCGCATCGTCTCGCTCGCCAAGGTCTCGGCGAACAGCGGCCCGAGATAGGCGAGGTGCGTCGCGAAACCGAGATACTCCTTGGTGATCTGGAACTCGATCATCAGCGGGGTCTTGGGCATCGCCCCGAACAGCGGGTGGAACGGTTCGCGCGGCTGGAAATCGATCGCGCCGTTCTTGACCTGGACGATGACGTTCTTGGCGAACTTGCCGTCGAGCGGCTTGAACTCGGTATAGGCCTGTTTCGCGCGGTCGTCCGGGTCGGTCTCGGCATAAACGAACGCACGCCACATCACGATCCCGCCATGCGGCGCCACCGCGGCGGCGAGCATGTTGGCGCCGTCCGCGTGGCTGCGGTGATAATCGCGCGGGCCGGGCTGGCCCTCGCTGTTCGCCTTGACCAGGAAGCCGCCGAAATCGGGAATGCTGCGATAGATCTCGTCGGTCTTCGCCTTCCACCACGCCGCGACCTGCGGGTCGAGCGGATCGGCGGTCTTCAGGCCACCGATCTCGATCGGAGCCGAGAATCGCGCCGACAGATACACCTTGATCCCGTACGGCCGGAACACATCGGCCAACGCCGCGGCCTTCGCGATATACGGCGCGGTCAGGCTGTCGGCCTTCGCGTTGACGTTGTTGAGGACGGTGCCGTTGATCCCGATCGATGCGTTGGCGCGCGCGTAATCGGTGTAGCGCGGATCGCGGAAGTCGGGGAGCGTCCACCAGTCCCACAGCGACACGCCGGCATAGCCGCGCTCGACCACGCCATCGAGATTGTCCCAATGGTTGAGCACGCGCAATTTTACGCGGGGGCTCGAGGTCAGGGCGATGCGGTCGAGGCTGCCACCGGTCTGGAGGTGCCGCAGTAGCGCGAAGCTGCCGTAGAGCACGCCGCGATCGGTGTTGGCGGTGACGAGGAGTGTGCGGCGGCCGCCGATCGTGACCTGTCCGACGCGGTATCCTTCGTCGCCGAGCGCGGCCAGGGGCAAGCCGAGCGCCGCGACGTCGCGATCGTTGGCGGTGGCCAACAGGATCGGTGACGTGCTCGTCCCGAACAAACCCGCGCCGCGCCGCAATTCCTCCGCCGCCACCCGGAGCGTCGGCGTGTCGCCGTGCGCTTCGATCGTCGGGATACTGCGCGTGGGCGCTGTCGCAGGGACGTGATAGCGAAGCCAGAGGTCATAGCCGTCTTCGGCCTGCGCCGGTCCGGTCAAACCAATTACCGCGCCGAACAGCAGCGCGAACTTACCGATCCATCGGCCGAATTGCGTCATAATCCTCTCCCGCCGTTCCGCGCTACATTGACAGGATCGCGGATGATCAGCCATGTTATCGCTATCACGACGACGGCTTCGACAGCAATGCCGCGTTTCATATTAGGAGATAATCGTGGCTGATACGGAGACAGCAGGGATCGTACCGCCCATGACGCCGACACGGCGCGACCTTTTCGGGTTGCTCGGCTCCGTCTCAATCGTGGGGCTCGTTCCCGGTGTCGCGCAGGCCGCGACGGCGGCCCCGATCTACCGTGATGCGCGCGCGCCGGTCGACCTTCGGGTCCGTGATCTGATGGCGCGGATGACGCTCGAGGAGAAAGTTGGCCAGACCATTTCGCTGTGGGCGACCAAGGCGGACGTGATGACGGCCGGCGGTCTGACGTTCGATCCCGCGCGGGCGACCGCGGCGTATCCGGCTGGGTTCGGGCAGGTGACGCGGCCTTCGGATTTGCGCGGCGGGCCATCGGTGGCGGCGGTGGCAGGCGGCACCGGTGCACGGTTCCGCGGCTCGGCTTCGACGATCGCGTTCGTCAACGCGGTCCAGCGCTGGGCGCGCGGCACGCGGCTCGGCATTCCGGTGATCTTCCACGAGGAATCGCTACACGGCTATATGGCGCCCGACGCGACGATGTTCCCGCAGGCGATCGGCATGGCCGGCAGCTTCGATCGCGACCTCATGCGACGCGCGCAGGCGATCATCGGTCGCGAGGTGCGCGCGCATGGCAGCCACCTCTCGCTGTCGCCGGTCGTCGACATCGCCCGCGATCCGCGCTGGGGCCGGATCGAGGAGACGTTCGGCGAGGATCCCTATCTATGCGGCGAGATGGGGGTGGCCGCGGTCGAGGGGCTGCAGGGCGACAGCACGACCCTCGCCCCCGGCAAGGTCTTCGCCACGCTGAAGCACATGACCGGCCACGGCCAGCCCCAGGCGGGCAATAATATCGGCCCGGCACCGATCGGCGAGCGAGAACTGCGCGAGAGCTTCTTCCCGCCGTTCCGCGCGGTCGTGACGCGCACCGGGATCGGCGCGGTGATGCCGTCCTATAACGAGATCGACGGCGTGCCGAGCCATGCGAACCACTGGCTGCTCGGCGACGTGCTGCGCGGCGAATGGGGATTTTCGGGGGCGATCGTCAGCGATTACGGCGCGATCGAGGAACTTGATACGATCCACCACGTCGCGCGCGACCTGAACGGTGCGGCGCGGCTGGCGTTGGCGGCGGGCGTCGACAGCGCGTTGCCGGACGGGATCGCGTTCCGGACATTGCCCGCGCAGGTGCGTGCGGGGACGGTGCCGATCGCGCAGGTCGACGCGGCGTGCGCGCGGATGCTGGCGCTGAAGTTTCGCGCCGGGCTGTTCGAGGAGTCAGCGGTCGATCCACGCGCCGCCGCTCGCCTGACCGGCAATGCCGAAGCGCGGGGCGTTGCGCTGGAGGCCGCGCGGCAATCGATGTGCCTGCTCACCAACGACGGCACGCTGCCGCTTGCGCCGAAGGGCAAGATTGCGGTGATCGGGCCCAATGCAGCGATCGCACGGCTCGGCGGCTATTCCGCGCCGCCACGCCAGACGGTGTCGCTGCTCGACGGCGTGCGCGCGCTGGTCGGCGGCGCGGCGACGATCGTCCATGCGCAGGGCGTGTTCATCACGCAGAGCGAGGATCGGTCGCAGGACGAGGTGCTGCTCGCCGATCCTGAAAAGAACCGCGCGCTGATCGCCGAGGCGGTCGAGGTCGCGCGCGGCGCCGATACGATCATCCTCGCGATCGGCGATACCGAGCAGACCAGTCGCGAGGGGTTCTCAGCGAACCACCTCGGCGATCGCACCACGCTGGACCTGCTCGGCGAGCAGAACGCGCTGTTCGACGCGCTGCATGCCCTGGGCAAGCCGATCGTGATCGCCGCGATCAACGGTCGTCCGCCGAGCTGGCCGACCGTGATCGCGAAGGCGAACGCGGTGCTCGAATGCTGGTATCCGGGGCAGGAGGGCGGCACCGCGATGGCCGAGGCGCTGTTCGGACGGATCAATCCGGGTGCCAAGCTGCCCGTGACGGTGGTCCGCGAGGTCGGGCAGGTGCCGTTCTATTACAACCGCAAGCCGTCGACGCAGCGCGGTTACCTGTTCGCAGAGACGGCGCCGCTGTTCCCCTTTGGGCACGGGCTTAGCTACACGCGCTTCGAGGTCAGCGCACCGCGGCTGTCGGCGGCGAAGATCGGCATCGCCGGCAGCGTCGGGGTCGAGGTCGACGTCGCCAATATCGGCCAGCGTGCCGGCGACGAGGTCGTTCAGGTCTATGTCCGCGACCAGGTGTCGTCGGTGGCGCGGCCGGTGATGGAATTGAAGGGGTTCGAACGCGTGACGCTCGCGCCCGGCGAGCGGCGGACGCTGCGCTTCACGCTTGGCCCCGACGCGTTCGCGCTGTGGGACGTCGACATGCGCCAGGTCGTCGAACCCGGCCTGTTCACGATCATGGCCGGGCCGAGTTCGGCACAGCTCAAATCCGCCATCCTCGAAATCGCCTGAAGGAGCCGCGATGCCCAAGATCGTTTCCGCCCGCGTCATCGTCACCTGTCCGGGGCGTAACTTCGTCACGCTGAAGATCGAATGCGACGACGGCACCACCGGGCTCGGCGATGCCACGCTCAACGGTCGCGAACTTAGCGTCGCGAGCTACCTGACCGATCACGTCGTGCCATGCCTGATCGGCCGCGACGCGCACCGGATCGAGGACGTCTGGCAGTATCTCTACAAGGGCGCGTACTGGCGGCGCGGGCCCGTGACGATGGCGGCGATCGCGGCGGTCGACACGGCATTGTGGGACATCAAGGGCAAGCTCGCCGGCATGCCGGTATACCAGTTGCTTGGCGGTGCGGCGCGCGACGCGTGCATGGTCTACGCGCACGCCAACGGCACGACGATCGAGGATACGATCGCGGTCGCGAAGGCCGAGCAGGCGAAGGGTTACAAGGCGATCCGGCTGCAGTGCGGCGTGCCGGGGCTCGCCTCGACCTACGGCGTCGCCAAGCACGGTGCGCGCTACGAGCCCGCCGATGCCGACCTGCCGAGCGAAAGCGTATGGTCGACCGAGAAATACCTGCGTGTCGTCCCCGAACTGTTCAAGGCCGCGCGCGAGGCGATGGGTTGGGATGTGCACCTGCTCCACGACATTCATCACCGGCTGACGCCGATCGAGGCGGGGCGGCTCGGCAAGGCGCTCGAGCCGTACAATCTCTTCTGGATCGAGGACCCGACGCCGGCCGAGAACCAGGAGGCGTTCAAGCTGATCCGCCACCACACGACGACGCCGATCGCGGTGGGTGAGGTGTTCAATTCGATATGGGACGCGAAGGACCTGATCCAGAACCAGCTGATCGACTATATCCGCGCGACCGTCGTCCATGCCGGCGGCATCACGCACCTGCGCCGGATCGCCTCGTTCGCCGACCTGTATCAGATCCGCACCGGCTGCCACGGCGCGACCGACCTGTCGCCGGTGGCAATGGCCGCCGCGCTCCATTTCGGGCTGTCGGTCCCTAATTTCGGCGTGCAGGAGCATATGCCGCACACCGACGAGACCGATGCGGTCTTCCCGCACGCGTACAGCTTCGACGACGGCATGATGCATCCGGGCGAGGCGCCGGGGCTGGGCGTCGACATCGACGAGGATCTTGCCGCGACCTACGACTATAAGCGCGCCTATCTTCCGGTCGCGCGTCTCGAGGATGGCACGCTGTGCAACTGGTGAACTCGGCCACGCCAGCAACCGAGAAACCGCGCGGGAAAGTGCGGTGGATCGTCTGCGCGCTGCTCTTCGCCGCCGTCGCGCTCAGCTATATCGACCGGCTCGTGCTGCCGGTGCTCAAGCCCGAATTGCAGGCGCGCTACAATTGGAGCGAGCAGGGCTATGCCGATCTCGCGATCGCGTTCCAGGCGGCGTACGGCATCGCCTATGTCCTGTTCGGACGGTTCGTCGACCGGGTCGGCGCGAAGATCGGCTACGCGGTCGCGGTGACTCTGTGGACGATCGGTCATGTCGCGCATGCGCTGTTCACCAGTGCGGGCATGATGATCTTCGCGCGCATCCCGCTCGCGATCGGCGAGGCCGGTGCGTTCCCGGCCGCACTCGCCGCGGCGAACGAATGGTTTCCGCAACGCGAGCGTGCGCTGGCGATCGGCATCTTCAACGCGGGCTCGAACGTCGGCGCGATCCTCACGCCGTTGATCGTGCCGGTGATCGCGGTGACGTTCGGCTGGCGGATGGCGTTCATCGCGACCGGCGCGCTGACCGTGCTCTGGCTGGTCGCCTGGCTCGCCTTCTACCGATCGCCGCGCAAGCATCCGCGCGTCACGCCTGAGGAACTGGTCTGGATCGAGGCGGACCCCGTGCCCGCCGCCAAGCCGGTCCGCTGGCGCACGCTGCTGCGCTTGCGGCAGACCTGGGCGTATATGCTCGGTCGCTTTCTGATCGATCCGGTGTGGTGGACCTTCCTGTTCTGGCTGCCCGATTTCTTCAACCGGCAATACGGCGTGAAGATGCTCGATTTCGGGCCGCCGCTGGTTGCCGTGTATGTGCTCGCCGATGTCGGATCGGTCGCGGGCGGCTGGTTCTCGTCGCGGCTGCTGGCACGCGGCCAGACGCCGAACCGCGCACGGAAGACCGCATTGTTCGCCTGCGCGTTGTTCGCGTTGCCGATCATCTTCGCCGCGCAGGCGCCCGGACTCTGGTGGGCGGTCGTGGCGATCGGCCTGGCGTGCGCCTGTCATCAAGGCTTCTCCGCCAACGTGTACGCGATCCCCGGCGACCTGTTCCCACGCGGCATGGGCGGATCGGTGATCGGTCTCGGCGGGCTGGCGGGCGCATGCGGCGGCATGCTGATGGCCAAGTTCGCGGGCACGATCCTGGCGGGCGTCGGCAGCTACGGCCCGATTTTCGCGGTCGCCGGCTGCGCCTATTTCGTTGCGTTGCTGGTTATCCACCTGCTCGTCCCGCACTATACCCCCGTCGATCCGGAACGCCTCGCATGACCCATCCGCTACGCCTCCACCCCGATCGCCTGTTCCCCAGCGACGGTCGTACCCGCGACATCGCCCGCGCGCTGCATGCGGGCGTGAAGGACCTGCCGATCGTCAGTCCGCACGGCCATACCGATCCGGCATGGTTCGCGCGGGACGAGGCGTTCAGCGATCCCGCCTCGCTGCTGATCGTCCCCGATCATTATGTGTTCCGGATGCTCTACAGCCAGGGCGTGCCACTCGACGCGCTTGGCGTGCCGACCGTGGATGGCAGTACGACCGAGACCGACCCGCGCAAGATTTGGCGCATCTTCGCGGAGAACTACCCTCTGTTCCGCGGCACGCCGTCGCGGATGTGGCTCGACTGGGTGTTCGCCGAGGCATTCGGGATCGACGTCCGCCTCGAACCCGCGACCGCCGACCTGTATTACGACACGATCGACGCCGCGGTGAAGACGCCAGCCTTCCGCCCGCGCGCGCTGTTCGACCGGTTTGGTATCGAGCTGATCGCGACGACCGAAAGCCCGCTCGACCCGCTCGAGCACCATGTCGCGATCCGCGCGAGCGACTGGAACGGCCGCGTCGTCACCGCCTATCGCCCCGATCCCGTCGTCGATCCGGAGACGCCGGGCTTCGCCGCCAACGTCCGCCGCTTCGGCGAGACCGCTAACGAAGATGTCGGCAGCTATGCGGGCTATCTTGCCGCGCACCGTTTCCACCGCGCGCGCTTCCGCGATGCCGGGGCCACCTCGACCGATCACGGCCACCCGTCGGCGGCGACCGCGGATCTGACACCCGCCGAAGCCGAGGCGCTCTACGCCCGCGTCATGGCGCAGCCGACCGCCGCGGAGTCCGAACTCTTCCGCGCACAGATGCTGACCGAGATGGCGGCGATGTCGGTCGAGGACGGCATGGTGATGCAGTTGCACCCTGCCGTATCGCGTAGCCACAACGCCTCGGTGCTCGCGCGTTTCGGCCGCGACAAGGGTGGCGACATCCCGCTGCCCGGCGAGTTCGTCCGCGCGCTGAAACCACTGCTCGACCGGTTCGGCAACGACCCGGCGCTGACGCTGATCCTGTTCACGCTCGACGAGGATACCTACTCCCGCGAACTCGCCCCGCTCGCCGGCCACTACCCGTCGTTGCGGCTTGGGCCGCCCTGGTGGTTCCACGATAGTCCCGAGGGTATGCGCCGCTTCCGCGAACGCGCAACGGAGACCGCCGGCTTCTACAACACGGTCGGCTTCAACGACGACACCCGCGCCTTCCTCTCGATCCCCGCGCGGCACGACGTTGCGCGCAGGATGGACTGCGCGTTCCTTGCCAAACTGGTCGCCGAACACCGGCTCGAAGAGGACGAAGCGCATGAGGTCGCCCGCGCGCTCGCTTATGATCTCGTCAAACAGGCGTACCGGCTGTGAGGCTGTCTACCGCCACGTTTGACCGGTTGCCCGCCGCCGTTGCACGTCCGACCTACGACCGGTCGCGCGTCAAGCGCGGCGTGGTGCATCTCGGCATTGGCGCATTCCACCGCGCGCATCAGGCGGCGGTGTTCGAGCAAGCGCTGGCAGCCGGCGATCTGCGCTGGGGCATCACCGGCGTATCGCTGCGATCCGCGGGCGTCCGCGACCAGCTGGCGCCGCAGGATGGTCTCTACACGCTCGTCGTCCGTGACGGCGAAGGGGAGCGCTTGCAGGTCATCGGCGCGGTCATGGACTTGCTCGTTGCGCCGGAGGATCCGGCCGCGGTGGTTGCCGCGCTGGCGTCGGCGCACACGCACATCGTGACGCTGACGATCACCGAAAAAGGCTACAAGCTCGACCGCGCGACGGGCAAATTGCAGGCCGGCGATGCCGATGTCGCGCACGATCTGGCCTCGCTCGACGCGCCGCGGACCGCACCCGGGTTCCTCGTCGCCGGGCTCGCGGCGCGCCATGCGGCGGGCACCGGCCCGCTGACGATCCTCTCGTGCGACAATCTGCCACACAACGGCACGCTGTTGCGCGACGCGGTACTGGCGATGGCGGCGGCGCACGATGCGGACCTGCGTGACTGGATCGCTGCCACCGTGACGTTCCCGCAGACGATGGTTGACCGGATCGTGCCCGCCACCACGCCCGCCGATATTGCCGCGCTGGCGAATACGCTTGGGGTCGAAGATTACGCGATGGTGAAGGCGGAGCCGTTCACCCAGTGGGTAATCGAGGATCGCTTCGCCGGCGAACGGCCCGACCTGGCGGCGTTCGGCGTGCAACTGACCGACGCGGTGGCGCCATGGGAGGACGCCAAGCTCCGGCTGCTCAATGGCGCGCACTCGGCGATCGCCTATCTCGGTGGGCTCGCCGGGTTCGACTTCGTCCACGAGGTCGTCGCGCTGCCCGCGGCGCGCGCGTTCGTCGAGGCGCTATGGGACGAGAGCGTTACGACGCTCGATCCCCCTGCCGCGCTCGATGTCGCGCAATACCGGGCGGCGTTGATGGCGCGCTTTGCCAACCCCGCGCTCCAGCATCGCACCCGCCAGATCGCGATGGATGGCTCGCAGAAACTGCCGCAACGGCTGCTCGCGCCAATCGCGGACCGTCGTGCAGCCGGGTTATCGGTCGACGCCTTGGCGCTGGCCGTCGCAGCCTGGATGCGGTGGCAGTCGGGAGTCACGGATACGGGGGAGGGCTTCACGATCGACGATCCGATCAGCGACCGTCTCGGAAAAGCGGTTCGCGACGCGACGACGACCCAGGAGCGGGTCGATGCGCTGCTGGCTTTGCTGTCGTTCAGGCCCGACCGGGATTTACGGAACGCGATCGTGGCAAACCTGGTAAACCTCGAAAACTCGGGCGCAATATCGGCGATCAACGCCGTCCTTGGCAGCCTCGCTCCGCGTGGAAAGGGCGAGGAAATCACCTCGCCCTGACCTAGACCGTCCGGATCCTGACGCGGCTGTCAGGCGACGGATGCCTTGAGTGCGGGCGTCTGCTGATGCTGGACCACGCGCCACTCCTCATGCTCCAGCCGGCGCATCGTTGTGGTGCAATAGGCGGTATAGCCGTCGGCGCCCTCACGGCGGGCTTCGGCCTTGTAGGCGATCGCGATCAGGCCCTCCTGCGGGCGCATGATCTGTTGCTCGCTGAACGTCACGCTCGACCACCGCGGTGTATCGGCGACGGCTTCGATCGCCTGAGCGCCGGTGAGGACGAACGGCTGTTCCGGCAAGACCATGACGCATTCGTCGTCGATCAGCGCGCGATAATGGGCTGCGTCGCCGGTCCACAGACTTTCCTCGAATTCCCAAATCCTGGTGTCGTCCATCGTTGCGTCTCCTTCGCTGATAGGGGAGCGTCAGGGACTCCAAAACGTTCCGCGAAGCTGATGATAACGTGACGTCTTTTTCGAAAGCAGCGCTGCGGATCGGCGATATTCGCCCGATCGAGAACGCGCCTATGCGTCCATGTCATTCGATCGATGGTTGGCGCAGGCAAGACCAGCGTGTCGCCATTGATAATTTGCGCCGATAGTCTGCGCCGAGAGTCTGGGCGGCGCCCCGAATGGGAGTTCACCAATGCCTGTTTCATCCCGTATCGCTATCGTCGGTGCCGGCAACGTCGGCGCCACGACCGCCTATGCGCTGATGCTCCGCGGGCTGTTCGCCGAGATCGTGCTGATCGATACCGATAGCGATCGCGCCACCGCCGAAGCGACCGACATCGCCGACGCCAACGCGATCGCGCGGCCGGCGCGGATCTGGGCGGGCGACTATGCCGATGCCAGGGAAGCAAGCATTCTCGTGATCACCGCCGGAGCCGCGACTGCCGATGGAGAGGCCCGGACGTCGGTTGCCGGCAAAAGCGCGGTCATCGTGCGCACGTGCGTCGACGCGGCAATGGCGGCGGGGTTCGACGGCATTCTGGTCGTCGCATCCAATCCCGCCGACGCCATGGCGCAGGTGGCGCAGGCGACCTCCGGATTGCCGGCGGCGCGGGTGATCGGCACCGGCACGCTGCTCGACAGCAATCGGTTCAGGAAGCGCGTGGCGGACCAACTCGCGATCGCTCCCGGCGCGGTCGAAGGGGTGGTCCTGGGCGAGCACGGGGACAGCGAAGTCATGGCCTATTCCAGCGTGCGAATCGGCGGCCTGGATCTCGACGCGTATCTGGATGGGGCAGCGTTCGACCGGGCTTCGGTCGCGCACGAGGTGGTGCGTGCCGGCTACACCATCAGTCACGGCAAGGGGCATACGTCGTTCGGCGTCGCGACCGCGATCGTCCGGATCTGCGAGGCGATCCAGCGTGACGAACATATCATACTGCCGGTGTCGGCAAAGCTCGATGGTCAGTTCGGGATTTCAGACCTGTATCTGAGCTTGCCATGCCTCGTCGGCGCGGCCGGGATCATGCGTATCCTGACGCCCGACTTGACGACCGAGGAGACGGCCGCGCTGCATGCGTCGGCCGACGCGCTGCGCCGCACGCTATCCGAATGCAAATAGGGCCGCGTCGATCGACGCGACCCTGCCGGCGCTATCTCAAATAGACGTCGCGCCGTCGGCGTGACTTAGTTGTCGCGCTCGGCGCGCTTGCGGTCTGCCTTGCGTGCGCGGCTGACGGCGGCAGCGTGTTCACGCGCGCGCTTCTCGGACGGCTTTTCATAATGCCGGCGCAACTTCATTTCACGATAGACGCCCTCGCGCTGCAACTTCTTCTTCAAAGCGCGGAGGGCCTGGTCGACGTTGTTGTCGCGAACGATGATCTGCATGGTAGAAAGGCTTTCGGCGCGCAGTGGCGCAATGGTGAGTCGCCGCCGCTTTATGGCGCCGACGAGTATAAGCCAAGCCCGGAAATGCATAGTCCTGCGCTGATCGCTACAATGCGGCACGATCCAGCTTGAGCCGATGCCCGATGCTGGCCGCGTTTCAGGGCGTGATGCGGGGGACAATCACCGCGCCCTGCGTAGTTCCCGAGGGTCACCGCGCTGGTGGTGAATCGATAGGCCATGCGGGACCCCCGACGTCGAAGCCATCCGCTGCTGCGGGGCGGACGGCGCGCGGAAAGCCTTTCTGCAAGGACGTTGCGATGATCGTCGACGAACGAATGCCAACCGACCGCAGGCACGCGGTGATCGTGTGCCATCCCGATCCGTCGAGTTTCAATCATGCGATCGCGCATACCTACCGCGACGCGGTCCGCGCGACGGGGCAGGGGGTCGTGCTCCGCGACCTGTATGCGATAGGCTTCGATCCGGTGCTGACGGCGGCAGAGCGACCGACGGATCGTATCGCGACATACCGCCAGGACGTGCTCGACGAGATCGCGGCTATCGAGGGCTGCGACGTGTTCGTCCTGATCTACCCGATCTGGTTCGGCACGCCGCCGGCGATGCTCAAGGGGTATGTCGAACGGGTGTTCGGCGCGGGCGTGCACCCCGACGCGCTGCAGGGCCGGGCGCGGACCAGCTTGCTGGGCGGCAGGCGCCTGCTGAGCTTTTCGACGTCGGCGGCCAGCAAGATCTGGCTCGACGAACAGGGCCAGGGGATAGGGCTGAACAGCGTTTTCGACCAGTATATCGTCCATGCCTTCGGAATGCGGTCGCAGGAACATCGGCGGTTCGCGCATATCGTGCCGGGTCTGAGCCCGCACCTTGCCCGCGGGTATCTCGAAGAGGTTTCGGCACAGGCGCGTCGCACCTGTGCGCAAGTCGCGTTCGGCGACGAGGCTCTGCTGTCCGACCCCGGTCTCATCGCGCAGATGGCGCGCTGATTATGGCGTATTTCGAAGGAAACCGCATGACCCGCATGATGCACGCCGGCGTCATATTCACGCCGATCGCGATCGGCGGCTCGACGTGTCCGATGGTAAAAAGGAGCGTCGAGCATGACCGTATTAGCGATGCCATCGTCCGTTGCGGCGCCTACCAAGACATATCCGCTGTCTCCCGACGTGTTGCGGCGGATGGATGCCTATTGGCGGGCGGCGAATTACCTGTCGGTCGGGCAGATCTACCTGCGTGACAATGCGTTGCTCGATCGGCCGCTGACGATCGCCGACGTGAAGCCGCGGCTGCTCGGCCACTGGGGTACGACGCCGGGGCTGAACTTCCTGTACGTCCATCTCAACCGGCTGATCGTCGAGCATGACCTCGACATGATCAACATCATCGGGCCGGGGCATGGTGGGCCGGGGCTGGTCGCGAACACCTATCTGGAGGGCTCGTACACCGAACGCTACCCGGCGATCGAGCGGAGCCGCAGCGGGATGCACCGGCTGTTCCGGCAATTCTCGTGGCCGGGCGGCATCCCGAGCCATGTCGCACCCGAGACGCCGGGATCGATGCACGAAGGCGGCGAGCTCGGCTATTCGCTGGCGCATGCCTACGGCGCGGCGTTCGACAATCCGGACCTGATCGTCACCTGCGTGGTCGGCGACGGCGAGGCGGAGACCGGCGCGCTGGCGGCGAGCTGGCATTCGAACAAGTTCCTCAACCCCGCGCGCGACGGGGCGGTGCTGCCGATCCTGCACCTCAACGGCTTCAAGATCGCCAACCCGACGGTCCTGGCGCGGATCGATGGGCATGAGCTCGACGCGTTGCTGCGCGGCTATGGGCATGAGCCCTATTATGTCGGCGGCAGTGATCCGGCGGCGGTCCACCAGCAGCTCGCGGCGGCGCTCGACAAGGCGCTGTCGAAGATCCAGGCGATCCAGGCGGCGGCGCGGATCGAGGGCGTGACGCCCGAACGACCGCGCTGGCCGATGATCGTGTTTCGCACGCCGAAGGGCTGGACCGGGCCGAAGTTCGTCGACGGCAAGCCGGTCGAGGGGACGTGGCGCGCGCACCAGGTGCCGATCGCGGACTTCAAGGATCCCGAGCATCTGCGCCAGCTTGAGGCTTGGATGCGGAGTTATCGGCCGGAAGAGCTGTTCGATGCGAACGGCAAGTTCCTGGACGAGTATGCCTCGCTCGCGCCGACCGGGCATCGGCGGATGGGATCGAACCCGCATGCCAATGGCGGCGAGTTGATGGTGTCGCTGTCGCTGCCCGATTTCCGGAGCTTTGCAGTGCCGGTGGTGACGCCGGGCAAGGTGAAGGCCGAGGCGACGCGGGTGTTTGGTCGGTATTTGCGCGACGTGATGAAGCTCAACCTGGCGACGGTGAACTTCCGGCTGTTCGGGCCGGACGAGACCGCGTCGAACCGATTGGCCGACGTGTACGACGTGTCGGGCAAGGTGTGGATGGCGGAGGTCGAGGCGGTCGATGAGAATCTCGGGCCCGACGGTCGGGTGATGGAGGTGTTGAGCGAGCATCTCTGCCAGGGCTGGCTCGAAGGGTATCTGCTGACCGGGCGGCACGGGCTGTTCTCGTGTTACGAGGCGTTCGTCCACATCGTCGACTCGATGGTCAACCAGCATGCCAAGTGGCTGAAGACGACCAGGACGATCCCTTGGCGGCGGCCGATCGCGTCGCTGAATTACCTGCTGACCTCGCATGTCTGGCGGCAGGATCACAACGGGCTGTCGCATCAGGATCCGGGGTTCATCGATCACGTCGCGAACAAGACCGCAGACGTCGCGCGGATTTATCTGCCGCCCGATGCGAACTGCCTGTTGTCGGTGGGCGACCATTGCCTGCGCAGCCGCGGCTATGTGAACGTGATCGTCGCCGGGAAACAGCCGGAGTGGCAATGGCTCGGGATCGACGCGGCGGTGCGGCATTGCACCGCGGGTGCCGGGATCTGGGACTGGGCGGGCGATGACGCCGACCCCGATGTGGTGATGGCGTGCGCGGGTGATGTGCCGACGCTGGAGACGCTGGCGGCGGTGACGCTGTTGAGGGCGTACGTGCCGGACATTCGCATCCGGGTGGTTAATGTGGTCGACCTGATGAGCCTGCAGCCGCGCTCGGAACATCTCCACGGGCTCGACGAGCGCGAGTTCGATGCGCTGTTTACGAAGGACACGCCGGTGATCTTCGCGTTCCACGGCTATCCGGCGATGATCCACAAGCTGACGTACCGGCGCGCCAATCACGCGAATATCCACGTCCGCGGGTATAAGGAAATGGGGACGACGACGACCCCGTTCGACATGGTCGTGCTGAACGATCTCGACCGGTACCGGCTGGCCCTCGACGCGATCGAGCGGATTCCGCGCTTCCGTACCCATGTGCCGCGCGAGACGGCGCGCTATTGGACGACGATGGAGCGACACAAGTTGTACATCGCCGAACAGGGCGACGATCTGCCGGAGGTGCGTGACTGGCAATGGTCGCGGTAGTTCTTGCGCTCAATAGCGGATCGTCGTCGCTGAAATACGGGCTGTACGCGGTGGACACCGAGCCGGTCCTGCTGGTCGGCGGGACGATCGAGACGGCCGAGCATCATGGCGACGATCACGCGCGGTTCTTCGACACGATCGAGACGGCGTTGCATGCAGGGCCGACGCCGACTGTGATCGGCCACCGGATCGTACATGGTGGCCCGCACCGCGACGCGCATTGCCGTATCGACGCTGCGGTGATGGCGGATCTGGAGGCGGCGTGCGCGCTCGCGCCGCTGCACGGGCCTGCATCGCTGGCGCTGATCCGGGCGGCTGAGATCCGCTATCCGGGGGTGCCGCAAGTCGCGTGCTTCGACACGGCGTTCCATGCGGGGATGCCGGACGTTGCGAAGACATTGCCCATACCCCGCGAGTACCGTGCGAACGGAGTCCGAAGATACGGCTTTCACGGCTTGTCCTGCGAGTCGATTGTGAACCAGTTGGGTGAGGCTATGCCACCACGACTGGTGATCGCGCATCTCGGCAATGGCGCGAGCGTGACCGCAGTGTGCGATGGCCGATCGATCGACACCAGCATGGGGCTGACCCCGTCTGGCGGTGTGATGATGGCGACGCGGACGGGGGATCTCGATCCGGGCATCCTCCTGTATCTACTACGCGAGGCGGGGCTCGATCAGGACTCGCTGGCAACGCTGGTCGACCACCGATCGGGGATGGCGGGCGTATCGGGACTGTCGGGTGACATGCGGGTCCTGCGCGCTGCCGCAACGGGTGACGCCGACCTCGCGATCCGGATGTTCGAAAGGTCGGTGTGCAAGCAGATCGCCGCGATGATCGCCTCGCTCGGCGGCGTGGACAGGCTCGTGCTGACCGGCGGCATCGGCGAGAATGATGCGGCGACCGGTCGGGCGATCCGCGCGGGTCTGGCCTGGGTGGCGGGGCTCGATATCCGCATCATGCCGTCGCAGGAGGATGCGCGGATCGCGTTCCACGCCGCCGCGCTTGGCTGACGAATATCGCGAAGTACGTGCTTTCCGAGTCCCGACGCCTTCGCCTGCCCGCGCTACTGTATTGATACGGATCAGGCCTTCGACACCCGCATCGTGCGGCAGCGAGGACGAGCCGGCGGGGACTTCGCCATGAACGCTATCCATACCGAGATGCTCTATTTCCAGCGCCGCCTCAACGCCACGCGAGCGATGGCCGATGCCGCCGCGGGGCCGTGCGCGCGTGTCGCGCATGAGACGCTTGCCCGTTTGTATGGCGAGACGCTGGCGGCACTCGCTGCGACGCTCCCGTGTTTGATGGCCGAACCGGTGGCTGCGATCCCGCGGCGTGCGTTGCGTGTCGAGCGCGGGGTGACGCCACCGACGCTGCGCCAGATGCCGGCCCGGTCTCGCCTGACGCTGAAGCTTGCCTGCTAGTGCGGTGAGCGACGTGCGTCTTGACGTTAAGCAGGGAAAGGTCGGCGGGCATCCCACCGCCTTTCCGTCGTCTTACCCCTCGGCATTCCAGGTGGACCAGCCGCGGTCGATCGAGGCGGCGATCGCGGTGAGGAGGGGGCGTCGCCGGTGGTGCGGTCGAGGATGCGGTCGCCGTGGCGTTCGGCGGCGTGGATCAGCGCGGGCGGCGGGACGGTACCATCGAGCAGGATCGCCTTCCCCGCCAGCCCGATGCGCGCATGGCGTGGAGCGTTTCCATGCCGCTGCCCCCATCACCATCGACCCCGCCTGCGACATCGACGACGATGCAGGGGACGTCGCGCGACCGGGGATCGGCGAGCAGCGCCGCGCCGGTCGCGTAGGAGCGGACGTCGTAGCGTTCGGATAGCAGCATGATCTGCCGCGCGCGGCGTATCACCGGGTCGCCGTCGACCAGCGAAACGCCGATTCCGAAATGGGGTGGGGCAGGGGATTGGATCGGGTGGTCGGTCATCGAATGTCCTTGTCCTGACCTTCGATGACACCCCTCCGTCGCCGTGTCTGTACGTAGAAGACGAGGGCGTCAGGCGGGTTCGGCGGTCTCGCCCAAGCCTGCCGAAAACGCGATGCGGAGGACGTCCGACAGGCTGCGCGCGGCGAGTTTCTCCATCAGGTTTGCGCGGTGCACTTCGACGGTGCGGGTGGCGATGGCGAGGTCATAGGCGATCAGCTTGTTGGGGCGGCCGAGCACCATGCCGTCAAGCACGTCGCGTTCGCGCGGGGTGAGCGCGGCAAGCCGGACGAGCGCGTCGGCGGCGGCGAGGTGTTCGCGGTCCGACCGGGCGGCGTGGGCGAGCGCGGTTTCGATCGCTGCGAGCAAGGCACTGCGTTCGAACGGCTTTTCGAGGAACTCGATCGCGCCCGCCTTGATCGCGCGGACGGCTAGCGTCACGTCGCCGTGGCCGGTCAGCATGATTACGGGCAGCGCGATGCCGGTCTGGGCCATGCGCGCCTGTACCGCGAACCCGTCGAGATCGGGCATCCGGACGTCGAGCAGCACGCAGCCGCGCGTTTCGCGCGTGACGGCTTTCAGGAAGTGCGTGCCGGTGGGATAGGTTTCGACGGCATAGCCCGCCTTGCGCAACAGGAAGCCGACCGATTGGCGGATCGCTTCGTCGTCGTCGACGATGTGCACTGTGCGGAGTGGATCAGACATCGGTGTCGCCTTCCTGAAGCGTGGCGAGCGGTACGGTGAAGTGGAACGCGGTGCCGCCGCTCGGCACGCCGTCCGCCCAGATCCGCCCGCCATGCGCCTCGACGATCGTCCGGCAGATCGAAAGGCCGAGCCCCATGCCGTCCTCCTTGGTGGTGGCGAACGCTTCGAACAGGCGCGCGCGGACGTCGGTGTCGATGCCCGTGCCGGTGTCGGCGACGGTGATCTGCATCCACCCCTCGCGCTCGGACGCGGTGGCGATCGATAGCGTCCGGATCGGCGAGGCGGCCATCGACTGGATCGCGTTGCGGATGAGGTTGACCAGTACCTGCTGGATCTGGATGCGGTCGACGCGGACCAGGGCCGGGCTTGGCGATGCCCTGTTGACGACAGTGATGCCCGCCTCGTGCGCGCCGAGCAGACCGAGACTGGTCGCTTCCTCGACGAGCAGGTCGAGCGCTTCGTCGCGGAACCCGGTATCGCCGCCATCGACGAACGCGCGCAGCCGGCGGACGATCGTGCCGGCCCTGAGCGACTGTGCCGCCGCCAGTTCCAGCGCTTCCGCGACGTCGGCCAGCAGCGGGGCCAGTACCGGATCGTCGCCGTCGGCGATCATCGCGTGCGTCGCTTCGAGGTAGTTGGCGATCGCGGTCAGCGGTTGGTTGATCTCGTGCGCCAGCGTCGACGCCATCGTCCCCATCGCGCTGACGCGGGAGACGTGGATGAGCTCAGACTGGAGTTCCTGCAACCGGCGTTCGGTCGCGTGGCGGTTGGTGAGATCGCGGATGAAGCCCGTGAAGATCCGTTCGCCGCCGATCGACGCCTCGCCGACCGCGAGTTCGATCGGGAACGTCTCGCCGCCTTTGCGCATCGCGCGTTCGAGGCGGACATTACCGATCACGTGGCGCTCGCCGGTTTGGCGGTACTTCCGGAGGTGCGCATCGTGGTCGCGCGCCTCGGTCTGCGGCATCAGCATCGCGACGTTCTGGCCGATCACTTCGCTCGCCGCATAGCCGAAGACGAGTTCGGCGGCGGCGCTGAACGAGGCGACGATGCCGTTCTCGTTCATCACGATCATCGCGTCGGGAACGGTGTTGAGAATCGAGCGGAGGTGATGTTCGCGCCGCCTGATCGCGGCCTCGGCGGCCTTTTCATGCGTGATGTCGCGGATCACCTTGCCGAACCCGCGCAGCGCGCCGGCGTCGTCGTGGAGCGCGGTGATCGTGACGTGCGCGAGGAATTCGGAGCCGTCCTTGCGGACCCGCCAGCTTTCTTCCTCGACCCGGCCATCGCAGTGCGCGCGGGCGAGGTCGGCGGCGGGTTTGCCTGCGGCGATATCGTCGGCGGGGTAGAAGATCGCGAAATCGCGGCCGATGATCTCCGCCTCGGCCCAGCCCTTGATCCGTTCCGCACCGCGGTTCCAGATCGTGACGCGGCCGCTGCGGTCGAGCATGTAGATTGCGTAGGTGGTCGCGCCGTCGATCAGCAGCCCGAGTTCCTCCGCCAGCATCGCATCGCCGCGCGCCACCGCCTGGGGGTCGGTCTCGTGCGGCGACTGCGACGCGATCATGCGGGCGGTGCGGTGGCTCGGGGGCGCAGAGGCAAATCATCGAGACGCGGGCCTTGTTCGACACACTGATCCGATCCGTCGGGGGCAAGACTTCGACGCCCGCGTTCGGAACATGACGCATGTTAAGCCAAGGATCCGCTATATGCTAATAGTCCTTCGATGATCGCGACGATCGACAGGATCGTGCCGCCGACGACTATCCTTCGGTTTGCGGTTACGACCGGGCCGAAATACTTGCGGATCGCGTGGCCCGTCATGGCTCAGTGCGACAGCAACGTGCAGCGCCGGTCGCGCAGCAGCAGGTCGCGGGTGACGCCGCCGAACGCCCATTCGCGGATCCGGCTGTGGCCATAGGCGCCCGCGACGACGAGGTCGGCCTCGATCTCGTCGGCGATTGTGGCGAGCGTGTCGATGCTGGTGTGCTTCATCCGCGCGACGATCTTGTCCGCGTCGACGCCGTGGCGCGCGAGCCAGGCAGCGACATCGTCGATCGGCTTCCGCGCCTCGATCGCGTCGATTGAGACTTCGACGATCACGACGCGGTCCGCGGCCTGGAGCATCGGCAGCGCATCGGCGATCGCGCGGCGGCATTCGCGCGTGTCGGTCCACGCGACCAGGATGGTCGCGAAGCGCGCGGTGGTGGCGCCATCAGGAACGACCAGTATCGGGCGGCCGGCGCGCAGGATCAGGTCGCCGGTGTCGGCGTGCGTCGCGAGGTCGGCGAAGCCCGGCCCGGCGCTGGTGATGACGAGATCGGCGGACCGCGCATGCTCGGCGACGACATGCGCGACGTTGACGAGCGTCGGGATCGAGCGCCAGTCGAGCACATGCCGCGCGAGCCGTTCGTGCGCGTGGAACTCGGTCTTGGCGCGGGCGAGTTCGCCGGCGACGATATCGCGTTCGATCACCGCGTACTCGCCGCCGAGATAGCCATCGCACGTGCCGATCTGGACCGGTTGGCAGGCGGCGATGCCGATCACCGCGGCGTCATATTGGTCGGCGAGCGTCGCCGCGACGTCGAGCAGGACGGCGTTGGGCCGACCGCCGTCGAGATGCACCATCAGGGTCGAATAGGTCATGCGCGGTCTCCCTCTTTCGCCGAGCTTTCGGCGTTCGCGCGGGGCGGCGACAGCGTCGGGAACTACGCAGTCGGGCGGCATGCGTAGTTCCCGACGCTGTCGGCAATCGGCCATATCGATAGGCTCGCGATCATCGGCTCGGACCTCTCCGCGCTGTCTTCAGGAGCGTGTCATGTCCCACGACGCAAGATTGCAGAAAGCCGTGCTCGCCGAACTCAACTGGGATCCGAGCGTCCCCGCCGGGCATATCGGCGTCACCGCGAACAACGGCGTCGTGACGCTCAGCGGCCACGCCGGCAGCTATGCGGCGAAATATGCCGCCGAACGCGCCGCCGCGCGCGTCGACGGCGTCAAGGCGGTCGCCGAGGAGATCGAAGTACAGCTCGAGGACCGCTTCAAGCGCGGCGACGAGGCGATCGCCAGCGCGATCGTCGAGCGGCTGTCCTGGGATACGACCGTGCCGCACGACAGCGTCAAGGCGCAGGTCGAGGATGGCTGGGTCAGCCTGCGCGGCGAGGTCCGCTGGCATTTCCAGAAGGACGCGGCCGAGGCGGCGGTGCGGACGCTGGCTGGCGTGGTCGGCGTGATCAACCACATCGTGTTGAAACCGCGCGTCGACGTCACCGACGTCAGCAACGACATCCGCACCGCGCTGCACCGCTCATGGTTCTTCGACGGCGACACGATCAAGGTGTCGGTCGATGGCGGCACCGTACGGCTCACCGGATCGGTCGACTCGCCGCACGACCGGATGGTCGCCGAGCGCACCGCCTGGGCGGCGCCGGGCGCGGTGAAGGTCGAGAACATGCTCGAGATCGCCTGAGTGCGCGCGCTGTCGTCGCACCGCGAACGCCACGTCACCGATCGGATCGGCTGGCTGCGCGCAGCGGTGCTCGGCGCCAATGACGGGATCGTCTCGACCGCGAGCCTGATCATCGGCGTCGCGGCGGCCGGTGGCCAGGTCGGCTCGATCGTCATCGCGGGAACCGCAGGGCTGGTCGCGGGGGCGATGTCGATGGCGGCGGGTGAATATGTCTCGGTCAGCGCGCAGGCGGATACCGAGACGGCCGAACTTGCGCGCGAGCGGCGCGAGTTGGTCGACGATCCCCGCGGCGAACTGGCCGAACTCGCGGCGCTTTACGTCGTCCGTGGGGTGGATGCCGCCACCGCGGAGACGGTGGCGGCGCAGTTGATGGCGAAGGACGCGCTCGGCGCGCACGCCCGCGACGAGCTGGACATCACGCCGGGTGCGCGGGCGCGCCCGGTCCAGGCGGCGTTCGCGTCGGCGGCGAGCTTCACGGTCGGCGCGGCATTGCCGTTGCTGACCGTGTTCGTGGTTCCGTCCACCTCGCTTGTCAGGGCGGTTGCAGCGGGATCCTTGCTGTTTCTTGCCGTGCTCGGCGCTGTGGGCGCGAAGACCGGTGCGGCGGTCGTCTGGCGCGGGTTGGTACGCGTCACGTTCTGGGGTGCGTTCGCGATGGCGGTGACCGCGCTGATCGGTCGGCTGATCGGTGGCGCGGTGTAACCCGCGCCGGGCGCAGCGTGGCCTATATGCTAGCGGAGGCCCCCGATCGCCGGCTTCGCGACGACGCCGCGGTGCATGACGAACGTCACGTGTTCGAGCTGCGCGACGTCGTTCAGCGGCGAGGTCGCGACGGCGATGATATCCGCCGTCTTGCCGGGGGTCAGCGTGCCGATATCGTCGCGGCCGAGCAGGTCGGCGGCGCCAACGGTGGCTGCCGCGATCGCCTGTGTCGGGGTGAGGCCGTTTTTTACCATCAGCGTGAACTCGGTCGCGTTGTCGCCATGCTTGGAGACACCGGTATCGGTCCCGAACGCTACCTTGACCCCGGCCGCATAGGCGCGGCGGTGGCTCGCGGCCATGGCGGCGGCGGCGGCCTCGGCCTTGACGATCGTGGCAGGCGGCAATGCGCCGCCGCGCGCTTGTGCGAGTGCAGCGACCGGCGCGATCTCGGTTGGCACCAGATACGCACCCTTCGTCTTGAACAGCCGGATCGTCTCGTCGTCGAGGAACGTGCCGTGCTCGATCGAGATCGACGCCGGCTTCCAGCGCCGACCGGGTCCCCTCGGCAGCATGACTATGCGCGGCGACCTTGCGGCCGAGCGCATGCGCGGTCTCGATGATCGCGCGCATTTCCTCCGGTGTCATCGCCCGGCCCAGTCCGCCGCTGACGTTGGACAAGACACCCCCGGTCGCTGCGAATTTGATTACGCGCGCGCCCAGCGCAACCTGTGCCCGCACGGCGCGGCGACAACCGTCGGGGCCATCGCACAGGTTCACCTCCCTGGCATGGACCATGTCGGCGAACTCCTCGGCGAGCCCGTTGCCGCCATCGCCATGCCCGCCGGTCACCGAGATCATCTCGCCGGCGTTGGTGATGCTTGGCCCCTCGACCGTGCCGGCGTCGATCGCGTCGCGCAGCGCGCGGATGCCGCGTGGGTCGCCGCCGAGATCGCGGACCGACGTGAAGCCTGCGGCCAATGTCGTCCGGGCGTTGGCGACGGCGGTCATCTCGTCGTCGAACCGATCGCGGTTGAGCGCCTCGAGCCGCGCCCGCATCGGATCGCCGCCGATACCCCAGAGATGAACGTGCATGTCGACCAGTCCCGGGAGCACGAACGCCGTCCGCAGGTCGACCAGCGTTGCGCCCGGTTCGGGCGTGACAAAGCCATCGCGTACATCAACGACCTTGCCGTCGCGAACGATGATCGTGCTGTTGCCCCGCGGCGCCTGGCCTGGTCGATCGAGCAGCGTTCCCGCCTGGATATAGGTTGTCGGCGATGGCTTGGTCTGACCCCATGCGGGTATCGAGACAGCCATCGATGCGGCCAGTGCACTAGCCACCGAGACTGTCGTTGCCAGACCGATCAGACGTATTTTTTTCATTGTCATCTCCCCCGTTGGGCCATGCTTGCCGAAGCGCGGCACGGCGGCAAGGGGGCATCGCGCCGATATCGGGCTGCCGGTGACGTCTAGTCCGACAATATCCTGTCATACAGTCTGCGCGTAACCGTCAGCGTAGCGGGGATGCACGGGTAAGAGACCCCGAGCGACGGCGCGTGTCAGCGCGCCATCGCCAGCTTCGTATCCTCCAGTGCCAGATCGACCAGCGTCCGCATCGCCGCGCTGGCGCCGACAGCATCGCCGGCAGCGATCGCATCATAGACCAGCATGTGATCGGGGATCGGATTGCGGGGCAGGGCGCGCGCGCGCATCTTGAACTGGGTGGTCCAGTTGACCGCGGCGCCGATGCTCGCGCTCAACACGATCAACGCATCGTTGCGCGTCGCGGTCAATATGGCATGGTGGAACTCGCGATCGGCGGCGCGACCGGCTTCGGTCGCCAGCGTGAGCCGCCGCATCGCCGCCAACGCATCCTTCATGAGCTTGAGGTCGGTTCGATCGCGGCGCTCGGCTGCGAGCGCGGCGGCCGCCGGCTCGACGATCGCGCGCAATTCGAACAGCCCACGGACGAACGCGATGTCGGGTTCGCCGGCAAACGCCCAGGCGAGCACGTCGGGATCGAGCAGGTTCCACCGGCTGCGCGGCAGGACGCGGGTGCCGATCTTCGGACGGCTTTCGACCAGTCCTTTGGCGGTCAGGACCTGCACCGCTTCGCGGTAGGCGCTGCGCGAGACGTCGAGCGTCTTCGAGAACTCGACCTCGCCCGACAAGGTATCGCCGGGCGCATACTCACCCGACAGGATCGCAGTGCCCAGCTTGTGCGCGACCGCACCGTGCAACCGGCGTCCCGTCCCTCGCCCGACGCGCGGCGTGATGACGTCGTCGGTCCCAGAACTGATCCCAGCGCCGATCGCAGCGCCATCTTCAATACCGTCTACACTGTGAGTTGTCGTCATCGTGCCCGCTCCCAGCGCCAGACGTAACAGCCCGGCCTCGATCAAGGAACGACAAAGATTGCAAAAGCCAAACGGGGCTAATATGTCCGAGTATAGGGGAGGGGCGCTATGTCCGACAGCAACGAGAATGCGCACGTCCACGCGGCGGCCGCCGGGCGGATCCTCGCGAACGGCTGGCCGACCGGTGGCGAGGTCGCGCTTGCAATTCTCCATGGCGGTGACGGCGCCACCGCACCGCGGCTCATCGACGGCGTTCCCGCCAACTGAATCGAAATATCGGGGACGAACCGTAACAACGGCGTCTCGTTTAGGAGAGAGAGTGTAATGACTTTGCGCCTGTTGCAGCATGTTGGCGTCGACGGCACGCGATCGGTGATCGCTGCCACCAGTGAAGGGGCCGCGTTCGTTACCGGCGTAGATAGCGTCCGTGCTTTGGCCGAACGCGCGATCGCCGATGGCACCGATCTCGCCGCCGCGATCGCGGCCTGCGGGACGGGCGACAGCGTCGACATCGCCGCCGAACTCGCCGCGGGTCGCCTGACCTCACCGATCGATCATGTCGATCCCGCGCACCTGATCATGACCGGCACCGGCCTGACGCATCTCGGCTCGGCCGAGGGTCGCGACAAGATGCACCGCGCGGCCGCGGACGCCGAGAAGCAGACCGATTCGATGCGGATGTTCCTCGAAGGCGTAGAGGGCGGCAAGCCCGCCGCGGGGACGCGTGGCCAGCAGCCCGAGTGGTTCTACAAGGGCGATGGCTCGGGTCTCGTCGCACCCGGCGCGCCACTGACGATGCCCGACTTCGCTGAGGATGGCGGCGAGGAGCCCGAGCTTGCCGGGATCTACCTGATCGGTCCGGACGGCACGCCGTTCCGCCTGGGTCTCTGCCTCGCCAACGAGTTCAGTGACCACGTCACCGAGCGCGACAATTACCTGTGGCTCGCGCATTCGAAGCTGCGCCAGGCGTCGCTCGGCCCCGAGCTGCTGGTCGGTACGCCGCCTCAGCATATCGAGGGTGCGAGCCGCATCCACCGCGACGGCGCGCTGTTGTGGGAAAAGCCGTTCCTATCGGGCGAGGCGAACATGTCGCACAGCATCGCCAACCTCGAGGCGCATCATTTCAAATACGACCTGTTCCGCCGTCCGGGCGACGTCCACGTCCATTTCTTCGGCACCGCGACGCTGTCGTTCGCCGACGGCGTGACGACGCGCGAAGGCGATGTGTTCGAGATCGAGGCCGCACCGTTCACGCTGCCTTTGCGCAACACGCTGACCAAGGCCGAACCGCAGCCCGTCGTCGTGAAGGCACTCTGAGCATGGCCGCTATCAGAATCGCGGTCGTCGGCATGGGCAAGATCGCCCGCGACCAGCATCTGCCGTCGATCGCCGGCAACGCCGACTTCGAGTTCGTCGCCAGCGTCAGCCCGCGCGATCCGGGCGTCGAGGGCGTTGCCAACTTCACGTCGCTGGAGTCGCTGCTCGCCGACGGTCCGGCGATCGGCGCGATCGCGCTCTGCACCCCGCCGCAGGTACGCTACGAGCTAGCCTCGATGGCGCTCGCCAAGCGCGTGCACGTCTTCCTCGAAAAGCCGCCCGGTGCGACGCTCGCCGAAGTCGATGCGCTCGAAGCCCAGGCAGCCGAGACCGGAACGACCCTGTTCGCCGGCTGGCATTCGCGGTTCGCGGCGGGGGTCGCGCCGGCCAAGGCGTGGCTCGCCGACCGCACGATCGAACGCGTGTCGATCGTCTGGCGCGAGGACGTTCGCGTCTGGCATCCGGGGCAGGCGTGGATCTGGGAGCCGGGTGGTCTTGGCGTGTTCGATCCGGGCATCAACGCGCTGTCGATCGCGACCGAGATCCTGCCGCAGCCGTTCTTCCTGACGTCCGCGACGCTGTCGACGCCCGCCAATCGCGCCGCGCCGATCGCCGCCGACCTGACCTTCCGCAGCGCCTCGGGCACACCGATCAGCATGGATCTCGACTGGCGCCAGACCGGCCCGCAGAGCTGGGACATCACCGTCGAGACCGACGCCGGTACGCTCGGCCTTGCCAAGGGCGGCGCGGTGCTCACCCTGCCGAGCGGCACGGTGCATAACGACGACGAGGAATATCCCGGCCTCTACGCCCGCTTCGCCGCGCTGATCCGCGGCGGCCGAAGCGAAGTCGATACGACCCCGTTCACCCTCGTCGCCGACGCGTTCCTGCGCGGCACCCGCAATTCCGTGGAGGCTTTCGATGATTGAGGCAAAAATGACCCGGACTCTCAAGGGCCTCGCCGCCGCGCTGCTGCTGTCGACCGCAGGCATCGGTGCCGCACAGACCGCCCCACAGACCGCAGCGCCAGCGGACGCGCCAACGTCGGCGGCAGCAACCGTGACCGTCCACGCCGATACACCCGGCCCGACCTATGACCGCCACATCTTCACGCAGTTTGCGGAACACCTCGGCACCGGCATCTATGGTGGCCTGTGGGTCGGCGAGAAATCGAAGATCCCCAACGTCCGCGGCTTCCGCACCGATGTCGTCACCGCGCTCCGCGGGATCGCGGTACCGGCGGTGCGCTGGCCGGGCGGCTGTTTCGCCGACGAATATCACTGGCGCGAGGGGATCGGCCCCAAGGCCAAGCGTCCGGTCAAGATCAACACCAACTGGGGCGGCGTGACCGAGCCCAACGCGGTCGGCACGCACGAGTTCATGGATCTGGTCGGCCAGATCGGCGCGCAGGCGTATATCTCCGGCAATGTCGGCAACGGCACGCCGCAGGAAATGGCGGAGTGGGTCGAATACATGACCTCGCCCGCCGGCACACTGGCGGACGAGCGCGCGAAGAACGGCCACAAGGCGCCGTGGGCGTTGCCGTTCTTCGGGATCGGCAACGAACTGTGGGGCTGTGGCGGCAACATGCGCGCGCCCTACGCTGCCGACGTTACGCGGCGCTACGCCACCTTCATCAAGGCGCCGGCGGGGACCAAGGTCACCAAGATCGCGAGCGGGGCGAACTCGGCCGACTATTCGTGGACCGAGACGATGATGCGCGAGGCCGGCGACCAGGTCGATGCGCTGTCGATGCATTACTACACGGTGGCCGCGCCTTGGGAGCACAAGCTGTCGGCAACCGTGTTCGGCGAGGAGGAGTGGGCGCACGTGCTCGCCGAGACGCTGAAGATGGACGAGATGCTGACCAAGCACAGCGCGGTGATGGACAAATACGACCCGCAGAAGAAGGTGTGGCTGGCGGTCGACGAATGGGGCACCTGGTATGCGCCCGATCCCGGCACCAACCCCGGCTTCCTGCGTCAGCAGAACACGCTGCGCGATGCTATGGTGACCGCGATCAACCTCAACATCTTCGCCAAGCATGCCGATCGCGTGAAGATGACCGCGATCGCGCAGATGGTGAACGTGCTGCAGGCGATGATCCTGACCGACGGCGCTAAGATGGTGCTGACGCCGACCTATCACGTCTTCGCGATGTACAAGCCATACATGGACGGCACCGTCCTGCCGATCGACATCAAGTCGCCCTGGTATAACAAGGACCAGTGGACAATGCCGTCGGTCAGCGCCTCGGCAGTCCGCGGCAAGGACGGCGTGGTGCGGATCGCGCTTGCCAATCTCGATCCGAACAAGGCGACGAGCGTCTCCGCGGCGCTGCCCGGCGTCACCGCGCAAACCGTCACCGGTCAGGTGCTGACTGCGCCGATGATGACCGCGCACAACACGTTCGACGCGCCCAACGCGGTCGCGCCGACGGCGTTCAACGGCGTGCAATTGCGTGGTGGAACGCTCGCGGTAACGCTGCCGCCCATGTCGGTGGTGATGCTCGAGCTGAAGTGAGCGTGACGCCCGCCGGATCAACCGGCGGGCGCATCGACCCAGCGAACGGATCGGTTTTTCGCCAGTGGGCGGTCGCGCGGCGGGATCTGGCGGGGGCGGATGCTCCCGATCACGACCCTGCCGCCAACGCCGCGCGAGATCGCTCATAGACTTCGACGAATGGCGTCATCCGCGCTGCGTAGGGGCCGCGGCGCCGATCGCGCGTCGATACAGCGGCTCGCGGACCTGCGCGACGCTGGCGGTCGCGACCGGGCGCTTCAATCGATGAAAATCGAGCATTGCCGGTTCGAAGGCGAGCTCGACATGGGCGGCAATCCGCGGCACCCAGGCGGCGATGTCCTCCACCAGCGCTTCATACGGCACGACCAGCAGGCGAGCGCCGAGCGTGCTACGCCAATGATCGCGTTCAAGATGCGTCGATCGGATTCCCGTTCGACGCACCCTGCCAGCGGCGTGCCGGTCCGCAGAGTATCACCGCGTTCGTGTAAGAAGGCCGTGCATGGCCATCCAGCGGGTGAATTCCTCGAACCACCCCGTGCTCGTGGTAGGCTTTGGGTACATGCCGAAGCCATGGCCACCCTGTTCGAACAGATGGAACTCGACCGGACGTTTTGCCGCGCGCCAGCTCTCGATCAGCTCGAACTTGCCAGCGCCGAAGAATGGATCGTCGGCGGCCAGAGCGACGAACATCGGCGGCGCGTCCGCTGGCACCGTCATTGCTGCCAGCGGACCATAGATATTGCCGATGAACGCGGGCTTTGCATCGCCGCCGGCAATCGTGGTGGCCATCGTCAGCATCGCCCCGGCGGAAAAGCCGATCATGCCGATGCGCGATGGGTCGACATGCCATTTGCCGGATCGTTGCCGGACCAGAGCAAAGGCGGCGCGCGCGTCGGCAATCTGCGGCGCCAGGCCCGCGATCATCGCATCGGGCTGGGCGCGTGGCGGCTGCCGGCCGGGGGCGAACATTTCGGCCATCGATCGCTCGAATGCCGGCATCGCGACCGGTGTCGGGTTCAGCCGATATTTCAGGACGAACGCCGCCACGCCCTTGGCGGCCAGCGCACGGGCAACGTCCCACCCTTCGTTCTGCATCGATAGTGTCTTGAACCCACCGCCTGGGGCAACAATCACCGCTGTGCCGGTCGCGATGGCCGGATCGGGCAGGAATGGTGTCAACGTGGCAAATGTGACGTTGCGGACGAAGACGCTGCCATATTGACTATGCCATGCTTCGGGTGCGGTTGACCGGGGCAACTTGCCGGTCCCAAGTTGGACCGCGTCCGACTGTGCAGGGGCTGCGATCGGCACCATCTTGTCGTTCTGGGCAGAAACGGGCGCCGCCATCAGCAGCGTGGCAACCATGCCGATCCGGGTAAACGGGACGCGCGCGTACAGGCCTCTGGCGGTTACGCTCGTTATGCGACTCATGCTCGCTCTCCCTGTGTCGTGTTCTTGGCGGACACAGTAAAGAGAGCGCTATCATTGTCTACTGTGAGCGGGGGCAGGGCGATCGTTGTCGGAAGAGGTGTCGCATGCGAACGATCGAAAGCATCGTTAGGCAGCAGTATCGACCGCTTCTCCGAGGGTCTCGTTCGCTCGACCTGTTGATACGGGATTGCGCGCGGTTTCCATCAAAGCCGGAAGCGGAGAGCGAAACCCAATCGTTGCGTTCGGCACTGGTCGTTCATGTCGACGGCAATCGTCATCCAAGTCAGTGGAGCCGCTCGGCGGCGCTGACCGCTCAACTGCGTACGGTTCGCCGAGTTGGCCTTAGGTTTGGGTCCGTTCTGTATCTCCGACGACCCGTTGGTGCGGGCACGAAGCCCGCTGAGCGCTCGCCGGCCAATTTTCCGAAAACCGACCCGAAACTGTAAAATAGTGTTTGACGGTGTGGCGAGGTAGTCTTAGAGGGGTGTCACCGCAGCGAACGACCACACGGTCTGGACGCCGTGGTCGCAAAAAACCAGATGCTCCAAACCTTCCGCAAGGGAGGTTATGCGAGTGTCGGTATTTTTGTCGGCTGTTTGACATTGTAGGTTAAGATGAAGGGACATGTGGGCGGCGGCTTGCGGTTCTCGGGCTCCTCAAGGGTTCGGGGTATCGTTTAAAGCTAAGTCGTTCTCATATGTCCTTCACATATTCCATATGTAATGGACGCTCTGTCTGGCTTTGGTCGGGTAGGGTGTCTGAATGATATTGTGCAGAGCGGCTCCTTGAGATGAGCTGGTTGATCGTGGAATTCCACTGCGATTGGCTGGTGACATAAACTTGAGAGTTTGATCATGGCTCAGAATGAACGCTGGCGGCATGCCTAACACATGCAAGTCGAACGAAGGCTTCGGCCTTAGTGGCGCACGGGTGCGTAACGCGTGGGAATCTGCCCCTTGGTTCGGAATAACAGTTGGAAACGACTGCTAATACCGGATGATGACGTAAGTCCAAAGATTTATCGCCGAGGGATGAGCCCGCGTAGGATTAGGTAGTTGGTGTGGTAAAGGCGCACCAAGCCGACGATCCTTAGCTGGTCTGAGAGGATGATCAGCCACACTGGGACTGAGACACGGCCCAGACTCCTACGGGAGGCAGCAGTGGGGAATATTGGACAATGGGCGAAAGCCTGATCCAGCAATGCCGCGTGAGTGATGAAGGCCTTAGGGTTGTAAAGCTCTTTTACCCGGGATGATAATGACAGTACCGGGAGAATAAGCTCCGGCTAACTCCGTGCCAGCAGCCGCGGTAATACGGAGGGAGCTAGCGTTATTCGGAATTACTGGGCGTAAAGCGCACGTAGGCGGCTTTGTAAGTAAGAGGTGAAAGCCCAGAGCTCAACTCTGGAATTGCCTTTTAGACTGCATCGCTTGAATCATGGAGAGGTCAGTGGAATTCCGAGTGTAGAGGTGAAATTCGTAGATATTCGGAAGAACACCAGTGGCGAAGGCGGCTGACTGGACATGTATTGACGCTGAGGTGCGAAAGCGTGGGGAGCAAACAGGATTAGATACCCTGGTAGTCCACGCCGTAAACGATGATAACTAGCTGTCCGGACACTTGGTGTTTGGGTGGCGCAGCTAACGCATTAAGTTATCCGCCTGGGGAGTACGGCCGCAAGGTTAAAACTCAAATGAATTGACGGGGGCCTGCACAAGCGGTGGAGCATGTGGTTTAATTCGAAGCAACGCGCAGAACCTTACCAGCGTTTGACATGGCAGGACGACTTCCAGAGATGGATTTCTTCCCTTCGGGGACCTGCACACAGGTGCTGCATGGCTGTCGTCAGCTCGTGTCGTGAGATGTTGGGTTAAGTCCCGCAACGAGCGCAACCCTCGCCTTTAGTTGCCATCATTTAGTTGGGCACTTTAAAGGAACCGCCGGTGATAAGCCGGAGGAAGGTGGGGATGACGTCAAGTCCTCATGGCCCTTACGCGCTGGGCTACACACGTGCTACAATGGCGGTGACAGTGGGCAGCAAGCACGCGAGTGTGAGCTAATCTCCAAAAGCCGTCTCAGTTCGGATTGTTCTCTGCAACTCGAGAGCATGAAGGCGGAATCGCTAGTAATCGCGGATCAGCATGCCGCGGTGAATACGTTCCCAGGCCTTGTACACACCGCCCGTCACACCATGGGAGTTGGATTCACCCGAAGGCGTTGCGCTAACTCGTAAGAGAGGCAGGCGACCACGGTGGGTTTAGCGACTGGGGTGAAGTCGTAACAAGGTAGCCGTAGGGGAACCTGCGGCTGGATCACCTCCTTTCTAAGGATATCGGCAGAAAGCGCTGATAGGCCCGCATCTTATGGTGCCACCCTGTCGGAAGAGCTTCTTCCATTCCAAAGAACATTAGCCGCCGTCCTCATGTCCCTTCATCACTAGGTTAGTCTACGAGACGAATAGCTTTGCTATTTGGCACGTGGGCAAGCTCGGCCAGCGCGCGAAGCGCGCCTCTTGGGCGCAGTTCTGCTGCGTCTGACGGGCGCAGCGGGTGTGGGCCTGTAGCTCAGTTGGTTAGAGCGCACCCCTGATAAGGGTGAGGTCGGTGGTTCGAATCCACCTAGGCCCACCACACACAAGTGCGTTTGGGGCCTTAGCTCAGCTGGGAGAGCGGTTGCTTTGCAAGCATCAGGTCATCGGTTCGATCCCGATAGGCTCCACCATTTCGCAGGAGACGAGACGAGGCAGCAAAGCTGCCGCGCACGTCGCCAAGAACGGCCAGCGCCGCAAAGCGCGCCCACAAGGCGCAGCTTCGCTGCGACTGACGGGCTCGCGGGCAACGCACCATCAGCACAACCTAGAGATGAAGAGAAACGGTTCGCCGTGCGAGAGCACGGTGATTGGGTCGAGACGACCCGTATTTGACATTGTGAATGGGTTTTTTAAAATCGATGCCGTGAGGTGCTCGATTTTGGAGACGAGGATTGCTTCGGCGGTTCGTGAGGCACTCTGTGCAGCGCGATCTGAACGAGCGGTTCGAGGCTCCAGATATCGACATCATCATACTAATAATCTGGCTGAGATTATAATCATCCGCACCTGACAAAGGCCAACGCGCACTGCTCTGCCGAGTTGGTGACGTTCTTCGGAACGCACCCAGTGATGTCGTTGGTGGTGTGGACTCTCAAGCGTGAGGTAAGGGCAATTCGTGGATGCCTTGGCACATACAGGCGATGAAGGACGTGGCACGCTGCGATAAGCGTCGGTGAGCTGTGAGCAAGCTTTGACCCGACGATTTCCGAATGGGGAAACCCACCTATCCCGATTAATCCAAGCCGTGCGGTAACGCAGGGTGTTGGGTTAATTAGGTTAGGTATCACTTAGCTGAATACATAGGCTTCGTGAAGCGAACCCGGCGAACTGAAACATCTCAGTAGCTGGAGGAAAAGACATCAACCGAGATTCCGTTAGTAGTGGCGAGCGAACGCGGACCAGGCCAGTGCCTGAATTTCAACTAGTAGAAGTCTTCTGGAAAGAGACGCCATAGCGGGTGACAGCCCCGTATACGAAAGTGAGAATTCAGGACTCGAGTAGGGCGGAACACGTGAAATTCTGTCTGAACATGGGGGGACCACCCTCCAAGCCTAAATACTCGTATGTGACCGATAGCGAACTAGTACCGTGAGGGAAAGGTGAAAAGCACCCCGATGAGGGGAGTGAAACAGTACCTGAAACGGATTGCCTACAAGCAGTTGGAGGGCTTTTATGGCCTGACAGCGTACCTCTTGCATAATGGGTCTGTGACTTAATGTATCAAGCAAGCTTAAGCCGATAGGTGTAGGCGCAGCGAAAGCGAGTCTGAATAGGGCGCCAGAGTTTGATGTATTAGACCCGAAACCCGGCGATCTAGGCATGACCAGGATGAAGGTGCAGTAACATGCACTGGAGGTCCGAACCGATTAACGTTGAAAAGTTACCGGATGAGTTGTGTTTAGGGGTGAAAGGCCAATCAAGCCGGGAAATAGCTGGTTCTCCGCGAAAACTATTGAGGTAGTGCCTCGCACGAACACCTTAGGGGGTAGAGCACTGGATGGGCTAGGGGGTCGCGAGATCTACCAAACCTAACCAAACTCCGAATACCTAAGAGTGATATGCGGGAGACAGACGGCGGGTGCTAAGGTCCGTCGTCAAAAGGGAAACAGCCCTGACCTACAGCTAAGGCCCCCAAATCGTATCTAAGTGGGAAAGCATGTGGGACTTCCAAAACAACCAGGAGGTTGGCTTAGAAGCAGCCATCCTTTAAAGAAAGCGTAACAGCTCACTGGTCTAAACAAGAGGTCCTGCGGCGAAGATGTAACGGGGCTCAAGATACGTGCCGAAGCTTAGGGTGTACCACTGATGTGGTACGCGGTAGCGGAGCGTTCCGTAAGCCTGTGAAGCGATCTGGTAATGGGTCGTGGAGGTATCGGAAGTGCGAATGCAGACATGAGTAGCGATAAAGAGGGTGAGATGCCCTCTCGCCGAAAGACCAAGGGTTCCTGCGCAAGGCTAATCCGCGCAGGGTGAGCCGGCCCCTAAGACGAGCCCGAAGGGGGTAGTCGATGGGAACCACGTTAATATTCGTGGGCCTGGTGGTGTGTGACGGATCATGTGTGTTGTCATCCCTTATCGGATTGGGATGGCTTCGAAATGGTTCCAGGAAATAGCCCCACCGTATAGACCGTACCCGAAACCGACACAGGTGGTCAGGTAGAGTATACCAAGGCGCTTGAGAGAAGTGTCCTGAAGGAACTCGGCAAATTGCCTCCGTACCTTCGGAAGAAGGAGGCCCTCACTATGCGCAAGCACTTTGAGGGGGCACAGGCCAGGGGGTAGCGACTGTTTAGCAAAAACACAGGGCTCTGCTAAGTCGGCTTCAAGACGACGTATAGGGCCTGACGCCTGCCCGGTGCCTGAAGGTTAAGTGGAGGGGTGCAAGCTCTGAAATGAAGCCCAGGTAAACGGCGGCCGTAACTATAACGGTCCTAAGGTAGCGAAATTCCTTGTCGGGTAAGTTCCGACCTGCACGAATGGCGTAACGACTTCCCCACTGTCTCCAGGACATGCTCAGCGAAATTGAATTCTCCGTGAAGATGCGGAGTACCCGCGGTTAGACGGAAAGACCCCGTGCACCTTTACTGCAGCTTCAGAGTGGCATTAGGAAGAAACTGTGTAGCATAGGTGGGAGGCTTTGAAGCATCGGCGCCAGCTGATGTGGAGCCATAGGTGAAATACCACCCTGTTTGTTTCTGATGTCTAACCTCGTTCCGTAAGCCGGAACAGGGACCCTCTGTGGCGGGTAGTTTGACTGGGGCGGTCGCCTCCTAAAGAGTAACGGAGGCGCGCAATGGTGGGCTCAGGACGGTCGGAAACCGTCTGTTAGAGTGCAATGGCATAAGCCCGCCTGACTGCGAGACTGACAAGTCGAGCAGAGACGAAAGTCGGTCATAGTGATCCGGTGGTCCCTCGTGGAAGGGCCATCGCTCAACGGATAAAAGGTACGCCGGGGATAACAGGCTGATAACCCCCAAGAGCTCATATCGACGGGGTTGTTTGGCACCTCGATGTCGGCTCATCACATCCTGGGGCTGGAGCAGGTCCCAAGGGTTTGGCTGTTCGCCAATTAAAGTGGTACGTGAGCTGGGTTCAGAACGTCGCGAGACAGTTTGGTCCCTATCTGCCGTGGGCGTCGAAATTTGAGAGGAGTTGACCCTAGTACGAGAGGACCGGGTTGAACATACCTCTGGTGTACCAGTCGTTCCGCCAGGAGCGCAGCTGGGTAGCTATGTATGGACGGGATAACCGCTGAAAGCATCTAAGCGGGAAGCCTCCCTCGAGATAAGATTTCATAGAGCCGTCGGAGACCACGACGTTGATAGATCGGATGTAGAAGTGCGGTAACGCATGGAGCTAACCGATACTAATTGCTCTATTCGCGCTTGAGAGTCTCACACCATCAATGACAACACTGGGTCACCAGTAGCGACAAACGATGCGTGCGGATGATTAAGACGACGCCAGATTGCCAATCCCCTCGCCGTCGAGGGATTGGTCAAATACCACTACAAACCTTGCACGGTATCGATTTTAAAACCCTGTCCCGGCGAAAGCCGGGGCCAGGGTACCCATAGCATTCCCCAACGTATCGTCGCACCGGCTCCATTGCCTGGTGGCTATAGCGTCGGTGTCCCACCCGATCCCATTCCGAACTCGGCCGTGAAACCCGACTGCGCCAATGGTACTATCGCTCAAGCGATGGAAGAGTAGGTCGTCGCCAGGCATTGAAGCCCGTGCGGCAATACGTAACACAGAACGCTTGAAACCCATTCACCATGTCTCATACCCCCTTCGCGAAAGCGAATGTCGCGGGGTGGAGCAGCCCGGTAGCTCGTCAGGCTCATAACCTGAAGGTCACAGGTTCAAATCCTGTCCCCGCAACCATCTACAATAGCCCCGCCCACAAAGCGGGGCTTTGTCGTGTCTGCCGCACACGCACCGCTCGCGAACTCCAGTATGCGGTAGCGATCGCCGTGCTGCTAGCGTTCCCAACCCTCGCTGCCCCCTCAGCGACGGCGCTCTCTCAGGTGGGCAAACAAACTCCATTCCCTGAGCGGAGTCTGTGCTCCGACCTTGATTGGATCGGTCGAAGTGATCGATGCTCATTTCGCAGCGTGGCTGAATACATGGCTTCTACCGATCGCGATGGGCGAACTCGGTTCGTGGCTTTTCGCAGGATCTATACCGACAGTCGGGTCCACGCGACGCCTCGGATTGGACAGGCGGCCGGAGACGATCATGCCGGCGTGAAAATCCCTGACGATGGTCCGAGGAGCGATGCGATGGCCTCGCCGTAAATCATCCTGGATTAACCGAACCGTATCATTCTGGTCGTTATTCAAACCGTTATGGCAATGTCCGTTACTTTTCCGCGATCCGCGCTTTGGCGATTCGGGTTCGCATGCTTGGCGATTGTCAGCCTTGTTTGCTGGACGCTTCGTGCCGGTCTCGCTCCCGTGGGTGCGATTCTCGGTGGTGCCGCGATCCTTGTGCTGAATCGCCTCCTTGCGCATTGGACCTGGTCTGCGCGATTGGCGCAACGGCTCGACGATCTGGCGGAAACGAGCGATGGGGGCTCGCTAGACGCGCGCGTGACCCGAAGCCTCGCGACGATCGCCGATAAGCTGCACGCAGTCGGGCATCGGACCGAGCACCGGCATGGCGTGACCGGATTGCCCACGCGCGAGCCGTTGATCTGCCGGATGAACGCGGACGGACACGGCGTCCTGGGTGTCGTCGGGCTCATGGATTTCGATCGACTATGTGCGTTCGATCCGGCGCTCGGCGAACGCGTATTGTTAGCGGTCGTCGATCGCCTGACCCGCATGTTGCCCGCCGACCGGCTGGTTGCGCATGTCGATCGCGCTAGCCTCGCAATCTGGTTCGGAGCGGAAGTAGCGGACGATGCCGCACGGACCGAACTCGACGTACTCGGCTATGCCTTGAGCGGCGTCGTAATGGATGGCGATCGCGAGATTCTACCTGAGGTTCGTATTCGGCAGGCGACGATGGCAGCGAACGGCCAATCGCAGGCGTTGTTGTCGCGAACGCTGGCGTCGCTGGCGTTGCAACCGGGTACGACGGCCGCGGTCGTCGAGCCTGCCGTCGATCCGGTCTCGGTAGCGCGAGAGCGCTATGCGCTCGAACAGGATCTGCGTCAGGCGGTGACGCGCGGCGAGTTCGAAATGCGCTATCAGCCGCTGATCGACGCCGGCGAGGGACGGGTCGCCGGCGCAGAATCGTTGATCCGCTGGTTTCATCCGACACGCGGCCAGATACCACCATCGCGCTTTGTCCCGGTGATGGAGGCGATGGGGCTGGCCCATGAAATTGGGATGTGGACGCTCAACGCCGCCGCACGCGAAGCGCGGGCATGGCAGGCACAGGCGCTAAGCTCGCTGCGCGTTGCGGTAAACGTGTCGGGCCACCAGCTCGATCGTGACGACATGGCCGCGCTCGTCGCGCGGACGTTGGCGCGACATTCGCTGGGTGCGGAGGCGCTCGAAATCGAACTGACCGAAAGCGTTGCGATGAGTGACGGGACGCGTGCGGCGCGGCTGTTCGATGCGCTGCGAAAGACCGGCGTGCGGATCGCGATCGACGATTTTGGTACGGGTTATTCGAGCTTCAGTACGTTGCGGACGCTTGCGTTCGACAAGATCAAGATCGACCGCGAATTCGTGACGAACGTCGACACGCGGCGCGATAGCCAGGCGATCTGCCAAAGCATCGTCGCGCTGGGCCGAGGGCTCGGTATCCGCGTCCTTGCCGAAGGGGTCGAGCGGCGCGCCGAGTATGAATGGCTGCTGCGGCACGGGTGCAGCCATTTCCAGGGCTATTATTTCTCGCCACCGCTAACCGGCGCGGATTTCGTCGCGTTTGCGCGCGACACCACCGGTCTCGCCAAGTTGCTGGCCATCCAACCGCGCATCCGAAGTCGGATCACCGAAAGGCTTACCGCATGACTCCCTCCTTCCGCACCACGACACGCGTTGGAGCGCTGATACTGACTCTGGCGATAACGGCCTGTTCGCATGGACCCAAGGCCGGGCCGCAACTCGCGCCGATCGCGACGACCACACCGGCGAACGAGATCGACACGATCCTGTCTCTGCTCGATCTGGGCGAGGTGGGCGCTGCGAAGAAGCGCATTGCCGCAATATTGAAGAGCGATCCGATGGACCCGTCGGCCCAAGTGCTGCGCGCTTCGATCGATGAAGACCCTAAGGCGCTGCTTGGGCCGACGAGCTTCGCCTATGTCACGCAGGCAGGCGACACGATGTCGGGGCTGGCGCAGCGGTTCCTAGGCAACCGCCTGAAGTCGTATCAGCTGGCGCGCTACAATGGGATCGCCAAGCCCGCCGACCTTACCGCCGGGCAGACATTGCGCATTCCGGGCACGCTGCCACGTGTCCAAGTCCCCAAGCGGATCGAACCACGGTCCGCGACGCCTGCTGCATCGAAAGCCAGGTCCGCCGCACCGAAGCCTGTATCGGTTGCCAAACCGTCCCCCGTGGTGGTTAATTCGGGCGCGGCACGGCAGGCGCGCGTGGCGGGGCTCGCGGCGCTCAACGCAGGCAATGTCGCCCGTGCGGTAGGTCTGCTGCACCGCGCCGCCGCGCTCGATCCGCGGAACCCGGTGATCGCCCGCGACCTCGCGCGCGCCGAGCGGATCGCCGCTACCGTCAAGGCCCGCAAATGATGACCGAAATGCTGGGACGCTACCGGATTGACGGACGGCTGGGCGAGGGCGCGATGGCGGATGTCTATCGTGCCTTTGATCCGGGGATTGGCCGCACCGTCGCGATCAAGGTGCTGAAACCCGACTATGGCCGCGATCCCGAACTCGGCGAGCGCTTTCTGCGCGAAGCGCGCGCGGCAGGCGCCCTGAACCATCCGAACATCGCCACGATCTACGATGTCGGCGAAGCGCAGGGCGTCGCCTATATCGCCATGGAGTTGATCGAGGGGCAACCGCTCGACACGCTTCTCCAAGAGCAGGGTCGTCTGCCCTATGAGCGGGTGCTGGCACTGGGGCAGCAACTCGCCTCGGCACTCGATTATGCGCATAAGGCAGGGGTCGTTCACCGCGACGTCAAGCCATCGAACATCCTATTGTCGGCGGACGGCCGCACCGCAAAGCTGCTCGATTTCGGTGTCGCGCGGATCGGCGAGATCGACGTGTCGGGAGCGGAGGGGAGGCTCGCGCGGACGCAGGTCGGACAGATGATCGGTACGCCGCGGTATATGAGTCCCGAGCAGGCGCTTGGCATCCCGGTCGATCGACGCTCCGACCTCTTCTCGCTCGGTGTGGTGCTGTACGAGATGGTGACGGGCAAAGTCGCTTTCCCGGGCATGGGGCTGGCGACGCTTGCCATTCAAATCTCGCAGGAACGCGTCGAGCCGATCGCACGCTCGGTTGCCGATTGCCCACCTGGCCTGCGGTTCGTCATCGACAAGTTGCTCGCGAAGAAACCCGATCAGCGTTTCGCCGATGGCGACGCGGTGTATCAGGCACTGACCCGCGAGATTGCGGCAACCGGCGAAGCGTCGACGGGGCGGCGTGGCCTGCCGCTGAAGATCAAGCTGCCTCTGGCGCTCGTCACCGTTACCGCGATCGCACTGGTCGCGAGCGTGTCGTCGATTCTCGCGCGCGAACAGCGAACGCTTGAACATATGGCGATTGTTTCGGGCGGCTCGATTGCCGCCTTCGTTACCAGCAACACCGCGGTGTTGGCGGCCGACAATGCAGGCCTGGCACCCGAGCAGCAGGACTGGACCGCGCTGCAGGCGTTCGTCGCATCGGCGTCGCGCGATCAGGAGATCCGCGACCTGGCGGTCGCGGATACTGGCGGGATCGTGCGCGCCGCCGAGAACGTCAAGCTGATCGGTACACGCTATCGCGCGCCCGCGGGCGAGGCCGCGATCAGCGGGGATGCGGGCGTCACGGCCGCACCGGATCGTGGGACGGGTGCCGGGCTGCGTTTCGTCCGACCGATCCGCTATGCCGGAGCCCGGTTCGGCACGGTCGATCTGGTGCTACGCCGGGCCGCGCTCGACGCCGCGATCGACAATGCGAGAACGCTGCTGATGGTGCTGTCGCTTGTCATCATGGGCGTTGTGCTGGTGATCGGCTATCTCAGCGGCGCGATGGTCGCGCGGCCATTGGCACGATTGCGGAAAGCGCTCGACGAAGCGGCAAAGTCCGATTTCGGCCTGCGCATCTCGCATCGCCGCCGCGACGAATTCGGCGCGGCGTTCGATGCCTTCAACCGTGCCGCCGCCGCGGTCGAACCGCATCTGGCTGGCACGGGCGCGCAGGCCGACAGCGCCATGCTCGCCACGCGTGTTGCGCCGTCTCCCCGTCTGGCTGCCTGAGGATCGTCTCTATGTACATGTTGCAGCTTTTCGATACGGATGACGTGATCCAGCCCCTCGACGTGCGGCTGATCAGGGAGGGCCTGCTGACGATAGGGCGGGATGCCGATGCCGACTGGCCGATTGCCGACCCCGATTGTGCCTTGTCGCGCGCGCACTGCGAATTGAGCGTCGATCGCGATGGCCTGACGCTGCGCGCGCTGGGGGCGAACGGGGTGTTCGACGCCGATACGGGCGAGCGTTTTCCGCAGGCGATCGACGTGCTGCTGCCGGTGCCGAGCGCGCTCCGGCTTGGGCGGTTCAAGATGGTCGCTACGCATGCACCGCACGGCGACATCGAGGTCGATGGCGCGCTGACCATGGTGTTGACGCCGCCGCTCGGCTCTTCCGTCGACGTGCCGAGCGACTGGGTCGATGCCAGCACGCCGCACGTTGCCGGCGAGGGATCGCTGCTCGAGGCGTTCTGCGAGGGCGCCGGGCTCGATTGTTCGCTGTTGTCTGCCGAGGAGCCGACCGAGATCATGCGACGGGCGGGGGCGGTGTATCGACAGATGGTGCTGGGCATTGGTGATCTGATGGCGGAGCGCGACCATGCGCGCGGGCGTTATCAGCTGACCCGTACGACGATCAGCGGCGCGGACAATAATCCGTTCAAATGGGCACCGACGCAGCGGCTTGCGATCGACCTGCTGCTCGCGGAGTCGACGGGGTTCTTATCGGGACCCGCAGCGCTGAAGGCCTCGTTTCGCGATGTGAAGCGGCATCTCGTCGCAACCTTCGCGGGCTTGCAGGAAGCCTTCGCGCGGCGATCGGAAGTTTTGCGCCTGCGGTGCTCGACGCAGCGGTGGCAGACCGCGTTACGATGCTGAAGAGCCGTGCGGGCTTGCAGATGGCGGAGGTGGCTGAGCGTCACGCCGATTTGACGCGACAGATCGCGGAGTCCGCGCCGGGGTCGCTCGATCGCGCCTTCGCGGTGGCCTACGACGCCACCGACTCTGCGATGGCGCGTGACAGCGTATGAACCTCGGCGGTCTGCTGCGTCGCAAGGCGCGTATGGTTCCGGTCAGGGTCTGTCCCGCCGATTATCGATCGGAGGGGCGGACGCACGTTGGGCGCGTGCGGGCGGTTAACGAGGATCGGCTCCTCGACCGTGCCGACCGGGGTCTTTGGGCGGTGGCCGACGGTATGGGCGGACACAGCGGAGGAGCAGCGGCAGCGACCACCGTCGTGCGGATGCTCGATGCGCTGGCGGACGATCCTCGACCGATCGACGATGCCCGTTTGCGCGACGCGCTCGCACGCGCAAACCGCGCGATTCATCAAGACGGCAGCGCCGACGCGACTAGCGGTGCGACGGTGGTGGTCGCGCTGACCATGGGACCGACCGCGGTGATCTGCTGGGCTGGCGACAGTCGCGCCTATCGCATTCGCGGCGGGCGCGCCGAGCAACTGACGCGTGACCATAGCGTCGTGCAGGAGATGATCGATGCAGGCGTATTGAGCGCGGCCGCGGCGGAGCGGCATCCGCAGGCGAATGTCGTGACGCGCGCGCTCGGTGTTGCGCCGACGGTCATCGTCGACAGCGTGCGGGTCGCGCTGGAACCGGGCGATCGCGTGTTGCTGTGCTCCGACGGCGTGTCCCGGTCGGTCGATCCCCGCGATTTCGTCACCATGCCGGACTCGATAAGCGACAGTGCCGACCGGTTCCTCGCAAACGCCCTGCAACGCGATGGAAGTGACAATGCAACCTTGGTCGTGGTCGCTGTTTCGTGACCTGAGTGCTGGACATGGTCCGCTCCGCCGCGGCATCCATAGCGATCCTCGACTGCGGGAGGTTCGCTCGCTCGCGACCTGATCGCTTCGGGATTGGCGGCAACATGGCCCCAGTGTACCGGCTCTGCGCGACTAACGGCTTCTAGTCAGATGCCGGGATGGAAAGTGGCGGCCGGTTGAACCCGGCGCATTCCCGCGGGCTCATGGGGCTGCCGATCGAGTGGGACGTTGACGCGGCAATGGTAACGCGATCGTTGGACCGGTCGCGCAAGGCTTCATCGAAGCCGTAACGGCCGCAGAGTCAGCGCCAATTCAGGGACAGGAAACCGCGATATGATCGCCAGTTTGTCGGAAAACGTTGTCGGTACATGTCGGCGGAACAAAGCCAAGCCGCCGATTAAAGCTAACGTTTTCTACATAAAAAATGGTGGACGCACTTGGGCTCGAACCAAGGACCCGCTGATTAAGAGTCAGCTGCTCTACCAACTGAGCTATGCGTCCATTCCGGGGCGGTTTTGAGTGGCGCCCTGGTGTGGCGCCCCGCTGCTGGAGGCGCGCTGTTAGCAGACTCATCGGGACCCGCAACCCCTTTTCGTCGATCCGAGTCCGTTTTCGTCAAATACGCCGTCTTTTTGCGAATTAGGCCGTTTTTCGACCTACCAGCCGACCGTCTTGCGGTTCTGGCGGTCGATCGACATCAGGATGCCGAGGCACAACAGCACGGTCATCTGCGCCGAACTTCCGAAGCTCACTAGCGGCAGCGGGATGCCGACGACAGGGGCGAGGCCCATCACCATCATCAGGTTGATCGCGACGTAGAAGAAGATCGTCGTCGACAGCCCGGCAGCAGTGAGGCGGCCGAAGCGGGTCTGCGCGCGCTGGCCGACCTCGATGCCCCAGCGGATCACCAGCAGGAAGGCGAGGATCAGCAGGCAGCCGCCGACCAGCCCCCATTCCTCCGCCATCGTCGCGAAGACGAAGTCGGTATGGCCCTCGGGGAGGTAGTCGAGATGGCTCTGCGTGCCCTGGAGGAAGCCCTTGCCCCAGATCCCGCCCGAGCCGATCGCGATCTTCGACTGGCTGATGTGATAGCCGGTGCCGAGCGGGTCGCTCTCGGGATCGAGAAAGATCAGGATGCGGTTGCGCTGGTAATCGTGGAGCAGGAAGTTGATCGAGAGCGGGATCGCCACCGCCGCCGCGATCGCGCCGCCGACGAACAGCCGCAGCGGGATGCCGGCAAGGAACATCACCGTCGCGCCGCCCGCACAGATCATCAGCGCGGTGCCGAGATCGGGCTGGAGCATCACCAGCGCCGCGGGGACGCCGATCAGCATCGCCGCAGGCCAGATCGCGCCGAACCGCCGCGTCTCGTTGGGCGGGAGCATGTCGTAGAATTTGGCGCAGGCGAGCACTATGCCGGGTTTCATGAACTCGGACGGTTGCAGGCGGATGAAGCCGAGGTCGAGCCAGCGCTGCGACCCGCCCGACACTTTCCCCAGCACCTCGACCGCGATCAGCGAGATGACGAGGATCGCATAGGTCGGCAGCGATCCCGCCTTCCAGACGCTCTCGGGGACGTAGGAGAGCCCGATCGCGCCGGCGAGCAGGACGAAGAAGCGGATGCCCTGCGACAGCGCCCAGGGGTGCAGCGAGCCGCCTGCCGCCGAATAAAGCACGACCTGGCCGAAACAGCCGATCGCGACGACCAGCAGGATGACCATCCACGGCAGCTTGGCGAGCGGTTCGGGGACGATGCGGTTCACGGCTGACGGTCCCTTGAGTCATCTTCGGCGACGGTATTACCGGGCGTGGTGAGGGCTTCCTGCGTCGCATTGGCCATATCGGTGGCGTTCTCGACCGCGGGGGCGTCGCTGGGCACGATCGCGTCGGTCTTGGTGGCGATCGCCGCTGGCGGCGCGGATTGTGCCTTGCGATAGGTCTCCGCGGTCGCCGCCATGCGCGTGCGGATGTCGCCGCCCCAGGTCGGTTCGACCTCGGCAAGCGACTTCAGCGCACGCTCGCGGTCGAGCATGTAGGTCATGATGTCGCGGCCGATCATCGGCGTGTCGAGATTGCGCACCGTGTGGCCGTTATGCTCGAGCACGACCGCGAGTGCGTACCGCGGATTATCGGCGGGCGCGAAACCGATGAAGAGCGCATGATCGCGCATCTTGAACGGCAGCTGCCCGTTCTTGAGCACGCCCGAGCGGCGCTCGGCCATCGTGATTCGGCGGACCTGCGCGGTGCCGGTCTTGCCCGCAATCGCGACGCCGGGGATCAGCAGTTTCGCCGCGCCGCCGGTGCCGCCTTGGTTGATCACGCCGAACATCGCATCGCGGACGCGCGCGAGATGCTCGGAATCGATCGCGAGGGCAGGGAGTCGCGGTGGACTTGGGCGGCAAGGATGCTCGGCTGCAACGCGCGTCCCGAGGCGAGGCGCGCGGCCATCACCGCAAGCTGCAACGGATTGGCGAGCACATAGCCCTGGCCGATCGACGCGTTGAGCGAATCCGCGACCGTCCAATCGTGCTTGTACTTCTTCAGCTTCCACGCCGGATCGGGCACCGTGCCGTAGCGCTGCGTCGAGAAGGGCAGGTCGAACTTCTGGCCCATCCCCAGCGTGCGCGCGATCGGCGCGATCGCGTTGTAGCCGACCCGCCGCGCCATCTCGTAGAAATAGATGTCGCAGCTCTGCATGATCGCGTTCTTGAGATCGAGCGGACCGTGGCCGCTCTTCTTGTGGCAATGGAACACGCTGGTCCCGAGCCGCATCGCGCCCGAACAATTGACGCGCGTCAGCGGATCGACGCCGGCGTTCATCAGCGCGAGGCCGTTCATCGGCTTGACGGTCGAGCCCGGCGGATACAGCCCCTGCGTGACCTTGTTCATCAGCGGCACGTGATCGTCGTCGCTCAGCATCTGCCATTCGAGATGGCTGATCCCGTCCGAAAAGCTGTTCGGATCATAGGCCGGCATCGACACCATCGCGAGCATCTCACCGGTGCGGGTGTCGAGCACGACGACCGAGCCGGAGTTGGTGCCAAGCCGCCGCGCAGCATATTCCTGAAGGCCTGCGTCGATCGTCAGCCGCGCGGTCTTGCCGGGGACGTCGGGCTTGGTGGCGAGTTCGGCGACCAGCTTGCCGCGCGCGGTGACCTCGACTCGCTTGGCACCGGCGATGCCGCGCAGTTCGGCCTCCAGCATTTTCTCGAGCCCGTCCTTGCCGAGCTTGAACCCGGGCGTGACGAGCAGCGGATCGTGCGTCTTCTTGTACTGCTCGGCGTTGGGTACGCCGACATAGCCGGTCAGGTGCGCGACCGCGGCGCCCGCCGGATAGCTGCGCGCGAACCCGCGGGTGGGCGCGACGCCGGGCAGTTCTGGCAGCCGGACGCTGACCGCGGCGAACCGCTCCCAGTCCAGATTCTCCGCGACCTGCACTGGCTGGAACCCGGCGGCGTGTTCCAGGTCGATCGCGATCCGCTCGACTTCCTCGGGCGGCAGTTGGAGGATGCGGCCGAGCAGCGGCAACACGCGCTCCTTGTCGCGGAGGCGGTCGGGGATAATGTCGACGCGGAAATCGGTGCGATTGTTGGCGATCGGCACGCCGTGGCGATCGACGATCCAGCCGCGCCGCGGCGGCAACAGCGTCATGTTGACGCGGTTGCTCTCGGACATTGCCGTGTAGCGCTCGTTCTGCGCCACCGACAGCCACGCCATGCGCCCGGCGAGCAGCAGCCCGACGCCGCCTTGCGCCGCGCCCAGCATCCAGGCGCGCCGCGAAAAGCTGTACGCCTGCGACATCTCGGTGACGATCCGCGGGGTATTCCTCATTCGGCGCCGCGCTTGTTCTGGATCGCCGCGACGATGCGCGCCGCGAGCGGGAAGGTAAGGATCGTGACCGCGATCTGTGCGATCAGGATCGTATCAACATGCGCACCGACCGGCACCGCGATGAAGCGGCCGACGATGATGCACAACGCGATCAGCCCGCTTGCGATCAGCCAGTCCTGCCAGTGATCGCGAAACGCGAGCCGCTGTTCGATCATGTCGATCGCCACGAAAGCCAGCGACCAGAGCAGCACCGAACTGCCGAGTGGCTGCCCGCTGACGAGATCGTCGAAGAAGCCAAGCGGTGCGGCCGCCCAAGGCCGGAACGCGAACCGCGCGAGCAATCGCCACGCGAGCAGCACGACCAGCCCGAACGGCGGCAGCAACGGGATCGTCGCGATCACCGGGATGATCGTGACCAGCGATCCCGCGATCACCGTCAGCCACGGGATGATCCGGGCGCGGCTGGCGGGGAGCTTGGTCTCGAACGGCTTGTAGTCGACGCTGTCGACGACGCGGGCCCTGCTCATCGTGGCGCGCTCATTGCTGCGCCACCGGACGCGGCGGCGGCACGGGCATGAACATCCGCTCGACCAGCGCGAAATCGAGCGTGTCGGGATCCGCGAAGGCGCGCGCCATCACCGAATCCGAGCCCGCCTTGGTCACGCGTGCGACCGGCACGCCCGGCGCATAGATGCCGCCGGTACCGGTCGTCACGAACAGGTCGCCCGCGTTGAAGCGGACGTTGGTCGCGTTGACCGAGCGGATGTCGATCATCCCGTCGCCGCGCCCCGCCGCGATCGCCGGCATCCCGTCGCGGGTGCGGCGGACGGGCACGATGCTGTCGCCATCGCTGAGCAGCAGCACGCGCGCCGCATTGGGGCCGGTCTCGACGACGCGCCCGATCAGCCCGTCGGGCCCGCGCACCGGCATGCCCGGCAGCACGCCGTTCCAGCGGCCCGCGTTGAGCAGCGCATACCGCCGCCCGCTCGACGCACTCGAACTCACCAGCCGCGCAGTCACGACGGGATCCGGCGAACGGTCCCGGATCGCCAGCAGCGAGCGAAGGCGTCGGTTGTCATACGCGATCGTCCGCGCGCGCATCAGCAGCGCCCGCGTCCGCTCGCGATCGGCGCGCAGCGCGACGTTCTCCTGCTTCACGAAGAAGTAATTGCCGATCGCATCGGGAATACCCGAGATCGACGAGCCGACCGTCGCGAGCCCCGTCGACACCGGCGTCGTCACCCCCGCGACGCCCATCCGCAGCGCCGAAAACGCTGGCGGATTGAACATCGACGCGACGAGCAGCACCAGGCCCACCACCGCACCAGCGACGGCGAGCACATAGCCCATGAACACACCATATTGCCGACGCCGGGAAAACCCCGTGCGCCGGTCGCGGGCTGGCGCCATGCGCCTGTCCCCCTGTCTCGGGCGCCGCCGAACCGCGAGGGCCAGATCCCCCGCGACTCGGACGACGCGATTTCGTGTCCGCGTGTCTTAAAGCAAAACCAACCGCTTAGCCGCTCATCAGCACGCCGCGGAACAGCGGATCCTCGAGCGCACGACCGGTGCCGAGCGCGACGCAGGTCAGCGGATCCTCGGCGACCGTCACTGGCAGGCCGGTCTCGTCGCGCAGCACCTCGTCCAGACCCTGCAGCAGCGCGCCGCCGCCGGTCAGCACGATGCCCTGGTCGACGATGTCCGCGGCCAGTTCCGGCGCAGTGTTCTCCAGCGCGACGCGGACGCCCTCGACGATCGTCGCGACCGGCTCGCTGAGCGCTTCGGCGATCTGGCCCTGGTTGATCTGGATCTCTTTGGGCACGCCGTTGACGAGATCGCGGCCCTTGATCTGGATGATCATGCCGATGCCGTCGACCGGCGGCTTGGCGATGCCGACCTCCTTCTTGATCCGCTCCGCGGTGGCTTCGCCGATCAGGAGGTTATGGTTGCGGCGCACATAGGAGACGATCGCCTCGTCCATCTTGTCGCCGCCGACGCGCACCGAGGTCGTGTAGGCGAGGCCGCGGAGCGACAGCACCGCGACTTCGGTCGTGCCGCCACCGATATCGACGACCATCGAGCCGATCGGCTCGGTCACCGGCATGTCCGCGCCGATCGCGGCCGCCATCGGCTCCTCGATCAGCCAGACCTGCGACGCGCCCGCGTTCGACGCGGCATCGCGGATCGCGCGGCGCTCGACCTTGGTCGAACCCGACGGCACGCAGATCACGATCTCGGGCCAGCGCGCGAACTTGCGCGGGCCGTGGACCTTCTGGATGAAATACTTGATCATCTGCTCGGCGACGTCGATGTCCGCGATCACGCCGTCGCGCAAAGGCCGGATCGCCTCGATGTTGCCCGGCGTCTTGCCCATCATCATCTTGGCGTCGTCGCCAACCGCCTTGACGCGCTTGATGCCGTTGATCGTCTCGACCGCGACCACCGACGGCTCGTTCAGGACGATGCCGCGGCCACGGACGTAGACGACGGTGTTCGCGGTGCCGAGGTCGATCGCCATGTCGTGCGACATGAACTTGAAGAAACGCGAGTAGAAGGCCATTCAATCAGGGTCCCGTAATCCTTGGCCGCCGGACGGGCAGCCCATCGCACAAAAATCTCGCGTGGCCCGCCGGTGTTTAACTCACCGGGTGCTTGCGTTTGCGGGTCGCGGGATGCCGTCGCTTGGTCTAGACGCAAACCCATGTCAATACGGCGTCTCCCCGAGCATCTGGTCAATCGCATCGCCGCCGGTGAAGTGGTGGAAAGACCCGCCAGCGCGTTGAAGGAGTTAGTCGAAAACGCGATCGACGCCGGAGCAGGACGCATCGCGATTCTCCTCGTGGAAGGCGGCACGTCGCGGATCGAAGTCGCCGACGACGGCTGCGGCATGACCCCCGCGGACATGGCCTTGGCGCTCGAACGCCATGCGACCTCGAAGCTGCCCAACGAGTTTATCGAATCGGTCGTGACGTTGGGCTTTCGCGGCGAGGCGTTGCCCTCGATCGCCAGCGTCGCAAGGCTGACGATCGAGAGCCGGATCCGCGGTGCCGAAGGCTGGGCGCGGACGGTCGACAATGGCCGCGTCGATCGCGAAGGCCCCGCCGCGCTCCCGCCCGGTACGCGCGTGGTGGTCGAGGATCTGTTCGCCCGCGTTCCCGCGCGGCGCAAGTTCCTGCGCAGCCCCCGCGCCGAATACGCCGCCTGCCTCGACGTCGTCCGCCGCCTGGCAATGGCACGCCCCGACATAGGCTTCACGCTGGAGCATGACGGCCGCCGCGCGCTGTCGGCGACGCAAATCGAGGACCGGCCGGGCAGGGTGGCGACGCTGACCGACCGCGCGCTCGCCGACAATTCGGTCGCGATCGACCTCGAACGCGAAGGGCTCGTGCTCGGCGGCGTCGCCAGCCTGCCGACCTACAATCGCGGTATCGCCGACCACCAGTACCTCTTCGTCAACGGCCGCCCGGTAAAGGACCGCCTGCTGATGGGCGCGATCCGCGGCGCCTATGCCGAGATGCTCCCGCGCGACCGCCACGCGGTGGTGGCGCTGTTCCTCGATATCCCGACCGACCAGGTCGACGTCAACGTCCACCCCGCCAAGACCGAAGTCCGCTTCCGCGACCCGGCGATGGTAAGAGGTCTCATCGTCTCGGGCTTGCGCCGCGCCCTCGACGCCGCCGGCCACAGAAGCCAACGCGCCAGCGACTCCGCGCTCGCCATGTGGCAACCGGAAAACATCTCCTCTCCCCCGGGGGAGAGGAAGGGGCCCGTCCGCAAAGCGGATGGGAAGGTGAGGGCACGCCCCAAAGGCTCCCCTGGAGAGTAGAAGCTACGGCGCGGTCAACGACTCCCGCCCGACCTTCTTCGCCGCGCCCCCGCAGGCAAGAGCGGAACCCGCCTGGACACCCCCGCCCCAAACCGCTGCTTTTCCAATGGGCGTAGCAAGAGGCCAAGTCGCAAAAACCTACATAGTCGCCGAAGCCGAAGACGGCCTCGTCCTAGTCGACCAGCACGCCGCCCACGAACGCCTCGTCCTCGAACGCATGCGCGCAGCCCTGATCGGCGGCACCATAGCGAGCCAAGCCCTCCTGATCCCCGAAGTCGTAGAACTCGACGAATCCGCCTGCGACCGCCTGGAATCCCGCGCCGAAGAACTGTCGGAGTTCGGCCTAGACCTAGAACGCTTCGGCCCCCACGCCATGCTAGTCCGAGCTACCCCCGCGCTCCTCGGCCAAAGCGACCCCAAAGGCCTCGTCACCGACCTAGCCGACGAACTAGCCGCCTTCGACGAAGCCCTCTCCCTAAAGGAGCGCCTAGACGCAGTAGCCGGCACGATGGCCTGCCACGGCTCCGTCCGCGCCGGCCGCATCTTGTCGGTCGCCGAAATGAACGCCCTCCTTCGCGAGATGGAAGTCACGCCACACTCCGGCCAATGCAACCACGGCCGCCCCACCTGGGTGAAACTGGCACACGGCGACATCGAGAAGCTGTTCGGGCGGAAGTGATCACTGCACTGATACTATAACGGTTTGCGGTGTCGATCTCGAAGTTTTCGCCTTATGCTAGGTCCATCCTAAGCGAACGGTTGTAGCGTCGGCGCCGGCCCATCGTAAATCGGACGCATAGCATCCCAGTCGCCACGATGCCGTAAGCGCTCCGTTCGCGATCCGTTATAGTGTCCCCAAGCACCCAGCATTCGACCCAGGTAGTCTAGCTCCCCTTGTGACTTGGGAGCTTTGAAGACGTGCAGTTGCGGGTAGCCAGTGCGTTTGTCTGGCATAATAATTTTATGGCTCTCTATGGATGCCCAGACATTAGTGATGTGTGGATAGGGGTCAGCCGCGTTTTCGAACGCGTTCTTGAGCGTGTAGGCAATTGCGGAAGCGTCGATCATAGGCTCAGTATCGTTCATGAGTATAAGCAGGCCCCCAGCATTATTCAGGCCGATTCGCTCCTTAATAGCACCGATTTGGTCATTTGCTTTTTGAAGATGTCGACGTACCGCGCGCCCAGCCATGTCGATCATCATTTTGGCGATGGCATCCCGGTCGGGGAGTCCTTCAATTATTTTTGAAACGCCAACAGTGCCAAACACGATTGGCGCGTCCGGCTGAGCAAGCCGAGTTTTTAATCGCTGCTCGGTTCGATCGAGGGGGCTGGCATTCAAAGTTTTAAGTTCGGCAACGATACCACGTGAGCCCAGCAGATAGTCAGCCTTAGCACCGGAGCCATTGATCTGGTCAAAGGCGGCTCCGTCGAGGGATTCGGTCGACCGTTCACGTTCGAGAAATGCAACCATTCGTGCTTCCAAATCACCTGCCGGTTTCCCGATTGCAGCGAAGGACAGCAGGTCAATCGAAAGCTTATTCGTGATCATTGTTCACGGTACTCGTTCATCGCGCCGGTAGCTACCGTCCTTTAAGTATGCCTCGTGCAAGAGGCTGTGTCAGATAGTAGATGTGGTCTTTGCCGGTTGCCGCGGGCATTGGAGGCAAATGGACTCCTCTCCCTATTCGGCCTAGCCGCGGTATCCTTCACCCTGCTATGCTACGCCAAGGAAGCCGGGTCACACTGGTGGACGCTCGGCTTCGCGTTCGGGTGCGTGCTCGGGTCGATCTACGGCTTCCTCCAAGGCGCGTGGCCGTTCGGGGTGGTCGAGCTCATCTGGACGGTCGTCTCGTTCCGTCGCTGGCTCAAGCTGCGCCAGGCCGTGCTGCTCCACGCGGAACCGATCGCTTGACACTGCGTTCGCCCGCCCCTAGTTGAACTCTCCCCGACACGACGGTTCCGGCGGCGCTTGTTTGCGTTCGTCGCTATCGTGCGTTTCGGTTCATCGCTAAGAGATGAGGTCTGTGCAGCCATGCCGGACCTCGTGGAGCAGGAGAACCAAGTTCATGGCACGTATCGCGGGTGTTAATATCCCGACCAACAAGCGCGTGGTGATCGCGCTGACCTATATTCACGGCATCGGTTCGACCAAGGCCAAGGAAATCGTCGCGAAGCTCGGCATCGCCGACACCGCCCGCGTCCAGGACCTGACCGACCAGGAAGTCCTGCACATCCGCGAGACGATCGACGCCGATCACACCGTCGAGGGCGATCTGCGCCGCCAGACCTCGATGAACATCAAGCGCCTGATGGATCTCGCCTGCTATCGCGGCCTGCGTCATCGCAAGGGCCTCCCGGTCCGCGGCCAGCGCACGCATACCAATGCGCGCACCCGCAAGGGCAAGGCCAAGCCGATCGCCGGCAAGAAGAAGTAATCCACTTTTTCAGTGGATTACTCCGCCGGCGCTGGTCCCAACGGGCCGCCCGGCGTCACGCAGATACAGGTCAGGAAATACACCATGGCACGCGAACCTCAGCGCATTAAGCGGCGCGAGCGCAAGAACATCACCTCTGGCGTCGCTCACGTGAATGCCAGCTTCAACAACACCATGATCACGATCACCGATGCCCAGGGCAACGCGATCTCGTGGTCGTCGGCCGGCGCAATGGGCTTCAAGGGCTCGCGCAAGTCGACTCCGTACGCGGCCCAGGTCGCAGCGGAAGACGCCGGCAAGAAGGCCGCCGAGCACGGCGTCCGCACGATCGAAGTCGAGGTCAAGGGCCCCGGCTCGGGTCGCGAATCGGCACTGCGCGCGCTTCAGGCAGTCGGTTTCCAGATCACGTCGATCCGCGACGTGACCTCGATCCCGCACAACGGCGTGCGCCCTTCGAAGCGTCGTCGCGTCTGATTCTCCGCCTCCCGTGCGCGGTTGATCGCGCCGCACGGGTGTATTTTATTGGTCGGCGGACACACCCGTTCGCCGGCCCCCAAATTAGGGAAGCATGTGTCTGTCAACGCAAAGAACTGGCAGGAACTCAAGAAGCCCAGCGGCCTGGAGAAAAAGGCCGGTGGCGACACCAAGCGCAAGGCGACCTTCATCGCCGAGCCGCTCGAGCGTGGCTTCGGCCTGACGCTCGGCAACGCGCTGCGTCGCGTGTTGCTCTCGTCGCTGCAGGGCGCGGCCGTCACCTCGATCAAGATCGAGAACGTGCTGCATGAGTTCTCGTCTCTGGCCGGCGTCCGCGAGGACGTGACCGACATCGTCCTCAACGTGAAGCAGATCGCGATCCGCATGCAGGGCGAGGGGCCCAAGCGCCTCCAGCTCTCGGCAACGGGTCCGGGTGAAGTCAAGGCCGGCGACATCGCCGTCTCGGGCGACATCGAGATCATGAACAAGGATCTCGTGATCTGCCACCTCGATGATGGTGCGACGCTCAACATGGAGCTGACCGCCGACATCGGTAAGGGTTACGTGCCCGCGACCGCAAACCGCCCGGCCGATGCGCCGATCGGTCTGATCCCGGTCGATGCGCTGTACTCGCCGGTACGTCAGGTTTCGTACAAGGTCGACCCGACCCGCGTCGGTCAGGACCTGGATTACGACAAGCTGACGCTGACGATCGAAACCGACGGCACGATCACCCCGGAAGACGCAGTCGGCTATGCCGGTCGCATCCTCCAGGACCAGCTCGCGCTGTTCGTCCACTTCGATGATTCTTCGGTGACGCGTTCGTCGGCCCCGATCGGCCAGGCAGCCCCGCTGCCGGTGGTGCGGAGCCCGCAGGCGACACCCAGCAGATCAACCGTTACCTTCTCAAGAAGGTCGACGAGTTGGAACTGTCGGTGCGTTCGGCGAACTGCCTCAAGAACGACAACATCATCTACATCGGCGATCTGGTCGGCAAGACCGAAGCCGAGATGCTGCGTACGCCTAACTTCGGCCGCAAGTCCTTGAACGAGATCAAGGAAGTGCTGTCGTCGATGGGTCTTCGCCTGGGTATGGAAATTCCCGGCTGGCCACCTGAGAACATCGAAGAGATGGCCAAGAAGCTCGAGCAAGAGATAATGGGGTAAGTGGTTCGGGGCCGAGTAAGATCGGCCCTGACCTCTTGTTCACCCGCGAAGGCGGGTGCCCAGATTGGATTCCCGCCTTCGCGGGGAGACAATCGAGGGAAAGGCTGAGGGAGCGTCGTTGGCGTAACTTTAGTGTGACCTTTGGACTACGGCGATTGGCAGTGGCCGCAACACTGCCTGCTCCCGGGTACCTCATACGGCCCCTGAACGAACGAAAAGGTATCAAACATGCGCCATCGCGTAGGCGGCCGTAAGCTTCAGCGGACCTCGGCCCACCGTCTTGCTCTCTTCCGTAACATGAGCGCCGCGCTCATCAAGCACGAGCAGATCACCACCACCGTCGCCAAGGCGAAGGAATTGCGTCCTTACGTCGAGAAGCTGATCACGCTCGCGAAGAAGGGTGGCCTGTCCAACCGTCGTCTCGCGCACGGCAAGCTCCTCGACGATGCGCAGCTGATCAAGTTGTTCGACACGCTCGCGACCCGCTATGCGGATCGCAACGGCGGCTACACCCGCGTCATCAAGGCCGGCATCCGCATGTCGGACGCCTCGCCGATGGCCGTCATCGAGTTCGTCGACCGCGACGTCTCGGCAAAGGGCCAGGATTCGGGTCCGGTGATGTCCGACGAGGATTACAACGAAGCGGCATAATCCCCGCCTCGTACCAGTCGAATTGCAGGCCGCGTTTCCCATCCGGGAGGCGCGGCCTCTTTCGTTACGGGTCCCATCCGGCTATGCGCCCGACATGGAGCACCCAGACAGCATTCTCATCGTCGATTTCGGCAGCCAGGTAACCCAGCTGATCGCCCGCCGCGTCCGCGAGGCTGGCGTCTATAGCGAGATCGCCCCCTTCCAGTCCGCCGAGGCCGCATTCGACCGGATGCAGCCCAAGGGCATCATCCTCTCCGGCGGCCCCGCCTCGGTCACCACCGAGAACTCGCCGCGCGTGCCGCAGCGTTTCTTCGAGGCGGGCATCCCGATCCTCGGCATCTGCTACGGCCAGCAAGTCATGTCCGCACAGCTCGGCGGCAACGTGATCGTATCGGGCGACGGTGGCGAGTTCGGCAGCGCGTTCATCGAGGTCAAGTCGAACTGCGCGCTGTTCGACGGCCTCTGGGCCGAGGGTGAGCGCCACCAGGTCTGGATGAGCCACGGTGACAAGGTCGACGCGATCCCCCCGGCTTCACCCCCGTCGCCACCTCGACCGGCGCGCCCTATGCGATCGTCGCCGACGAGGCGCGGCGCTTCTACGGCGTGCAGTTCCACCCCGAGGTCGTCCACACCCCCGATGGCGGCAAGCTGATCGCCAATTTCGCGCGCCACGTCTGCGGGCTGAGCGGCGACTGGACGATGGCCGAGTTCCGCGAGACCAAGATCGCCGAGATCCGCGCGCAGGTCGGCAAGGGCCGCGTCATCTGCGGCCTGTCGGGCGGCGTCGACTCCGCAGTCGCCGCGGTGCTGATCCACGAGGCGATCGGCGAGCAGCTCACCTGCGTCTATGTCGACCACGGCCTGATGCGCGCGGGCGAGAGCGAGCAGGTCGTCAGCCTGTTCCGCGGCGCCTACAACATCCCGCTGATCCACGTGAATGTCGAGGAGCTGTTCCTGAACGGTCTCGCCGGGATCACCGACCCCGAGCTGAAGCGCAAGTTCATCGGCAAGACCTTCATCGACGTGTTCGACACCGAGGCGAAGAAGCTCGGCGGCGCCGAGTTCCTGGCACAAGGCACGCTGTACCCGGACGTGATCGAGAGCGTCAGCTTCACCGGCGGTCCGTCCGTGACGATCAAGAGCCACCACAATGTCGGCGGCCTTCCCGAGCGGATGAACATGAAGCTCGTCGAGCCATTGCGCGAGCTGTTCAAGGACGAGGTCCGCGTGTTGGGGCGCGAACTTGGCCTGCCCGAGATCTTCGTCGGCCGTCACCCGTTCCCCGGACCCGGCCTCGCGATCCGCATCCCCGGCGAAGTCACCAAGGAACGCTGCGACATCCTGCGCAAGGCGGACGCGATCTACCTCGAGGAAATCCGCGCGGCGGGGCTCTACGACACGATCTGGCAGGCGTTCGCGGTGCTGCTCCCGGTCCGCAGCGTCGGCGTGATGGGCGACGGCCGCACCTATGACAACGTGCTGGCGTTGCGCGCGGTCACCTCGACCGACGGCATGACCGCACAGGCGTTCCAGTTCCCGGGCGACATCCTGCCCCGCGTCGCGACCCGGATCATCAACGAGGTCAAGGGCATCAACCGGGTGACGTACGACTACACCTCGAAGCCGCCCGGCACGATCGAGTGGGAATAAGCTAGACACGGACTACGCGATCCTCCCCCGCCAGGGGGAGGTGGCTGGCTCTTGCCAGACGGAGGGGGAGGACATGATGCAGACGTTAGCGCCTACCGCCCCCTCCGTCAGGCTACGCCTGCCACCCCCCTGGCGGGGGAGGATCGTTAGGTCTTCGCACCAGATCACTTTTCGGCGCACTGGCTACCGCTGCCAGCGCTCCGCTGCTGCTAGGCGCGGCGGACCCGCCGGCCTGGACGCGCGCCCAAGTTCCGTTCCCGATCGCCGGCCCGATCACCTATGTCGGCAGCGAAGGTATCGCCGCTTACCTCATCAAGACCAGCGCAGGCGCGATCCTGATCGACGGCACACTCGCAGAGAATGCCGGCATGATCGAACGCAACATCGCCGCCGCTGGAGCACGCCCGCGCGACGTAAAGCTGATCCTGGTCACGCACGCGCACTTCGATCACGCTGCGGGTGTCGCTGCGCTCAAGCGCGCAACCGGCGCTCGCGTGGTCGCCGGCGCTCGCGATGTCCGCGCGCTCGAAACCGGCGTACCGCCCGGCGAGACCAACTACGGCGTCATCCGCTTCCCGCCCGTCCACGTCGACCGCGGCGTCGGCGATCGTGAAAAGGTCACGTTCGGCAATGTCACGATGACTGCGCGCGCGACACCCGGCCATACGCCCGGCTGCACGACCTGGACGATGCGCATCCCCGCCAAGCCGCGCCCGCTCGACGTCGTCTTCCCGTGCAGCGTCAGCGTCGCCGGCAATCGCCTGATCGGCAACCGCGCCTATCCCGGCATCGTCGCCGACTACCGCCGCAGCATCGCCATGCTGGGCACGTTGCACGCCGACATCGTCCTCCCGTCGCACCCCGAACTCGCCGACGTGATCGCCAAGGGCAAACGTCGCCAAGCCGGCGACACGACCGCGTTCGTCGATCCGACGTTGCTCCCGAAGATCGTCGCGAAGGCCAGGGTCGCGTTCGACGCCGATCTCGCCAAGCAGGCGCGCTGAACGACGATGCTGGTCCTTTGCGGCATCGCGGTGATCGTCGCGGGCTTCCTGCTCCGGTTCAATCCGCTGCTCGTCGTCGCCGTCTCCGCACTCGTCACCGGCCTTGCTGCTGGGATCGCCCCGCTCGCGATCCTTGCCGCGTTCGGGAAGGCATTCAACGAGAACCGCTACGTCACGGTGATCTACATCGTCCTGCCTGTTATCGCGATGCTCGAACGCCACGGACTCCAGGAACGCGCCCGGCTCGCGATAAGTAAACTCCGCGGCGCGAGGCTGATCGGCTACCTGCTGTTCCGCCAGTTCACCGCAGCCCTCGGCCTGACCTCGATTGCCGGCCCCGCACAAAGCGTCCGCCCGCTGGTCGCTCCGATGGCCGAAGCAGCCGCCGAAGCGCAGGGCGTCGCGCCCGGTGACGACCGCATCCCCGCGATGGCCGCCGCAACCGACAACATCGGGCTCTTCTTCGGCGAGGACATCTTCATCGCGATCGGCTCGATCCTGCTGATGAAGGGCGTGCTGGAGGGCTACGGCATCGTCATCCAGCCGCTCCACCTCTCGATGTGGGCAATCCCGACCGCGATCGCCGCGTTCCTGATCCACGGCTTCCGCCTCTGGCTGCTCGATCGCCGACTGGCGCGCGCCCGAAGATCCGCCAAGTGATCGGCACCGGCTTCATCTACGGCGTCGCGGGTCTGATGTTCGCAGCGTTCGCGATCCTGAGCGCGACCGATCGCACCAACCCAAAGCGCTTCGGTAACGCGGCGTTCTACGCGGTGCTGGCGATTAGCTTCCTGCTTGGTGGCAAGCTCGGCGATATCGGCAACGGCGTTCTCGTCGTCGCGCTCGTCGCGATCGCGGGTTCGGGCGCGATGGGGCGGGGCGGGCGTGCCACCACGACACTCGACGAACGGCGCGCCGAAGCCACGCGGCTCGGCAACCGGATATTCCTGCCCGCACTGATCATCCCCGCCGCGGCACTCGGCGGTACCGTCCTCTTCCGCGCATTGCCGAGCCTCGTCGATCCCAAACAGGCAACGCTCGTCGCACTGACCTGCGGCGTCCTGATCGCGCTCATCGCAATGCATCTCTGGTTCCGCCCCCGCATCGCGACACCGCTCGCAGAAGGCGTCAGGCTGATGGATGCGATCGGCTGGGCCGCCGTCCTACCGCAGATGCTCGCCAGCCTGGGAGCGGTCTTCGCGCTCGCCGGTGTCGGCGACGTCGTCGGCGGTCTCGCCGGCCACGCGATCCCCGAAGGGAGCCTGATCGGCGCGGTGCTCGCCTATACGCTCGGCATGGCGCTGTTCACGATGATCATGGGCAACGCGTTCGCGGCGTTCCCGGTGATGGCCGCGGCGATCGGCATCCCGCTGCTCGTGCGGCATTACGGCGGCGACCCCGCGGTGGTCGCGGCGATCGGCATGCTCAGCGGGTTCTGCGGCACGCTGATGACGCCGATGGCGGCGAACTTCAATCTCGTCCCCGCGGCGTTGTTGGAACTCAAAGACAAGAACGCCGTCATCCGCGCGCAGCTACCGACCGCGCTACCGCTGCTCGCGGTCAACATCGGGCTGCTTTACTGGCTGGGCTTCCGCTAGGCGGTCAGCCGAGCTTCCAGTCCCAGCCAAGCGGATCGCCGTCCATCACCTCGACGCCCGCCGCCGCCAGTTCGTCGCGGATCGCATCGGACCGTGGGAAATCCTTCGCCGCGCGCGCCGCGCGCCGTTCCTCCAGCCGTGCGTCGATCGTCGCCTCGTCCAGCTTCGCGTCGGCAGGGCGAACACGCAGATCCTCGCGGCGGATTGTCGCGAGGTCGAGCCCCAGCACCGCGTCGAAATCGATCAACGCGTCGAGCCGGTCCGCCGGTGCGACTCGCTTGTCGCCGAGCATCTCGTCGAGGATCGGCAGCGCGCGCGGAGTCGAGAGATCGTCGGACACCGCGGCATCAAGTCGATCGCGATAGGCGAGGGCGCTCCCCGAGGGCCCACCCGGCGGCCGCTGGCGCAAGGCATCGACGGTAATCGCCAGCCGCTTCAACCGCGTCTGCGCCGCCGCGAGATTCTCCCACGAAAATTCGAGCTCGCTGCGGTACTGCGCCTGAAGGCACATCAGCCGGTAGGCGAGGGGGTGGAAACCGCGATCGATCAACGTCTGCAGCGTGGTGAACGCACCTCCCGATTTCGACATCTTGCCCGAGCGCTCGACCAGGAAGTTGTTGTGCATCCACAGCGTCGCGCCGGTGTCGGCGCAGTCGCAATGCGCCTGGTTCTGCGCGATCTCGTTGGGATGGTGGATCTCGCGGTGATCGATCCCGCCGGTGTGGATGTCGAAGGTCGCGCCGAGATATTTCTTGCTCATCACCGAGCATTCGAGATGCCAGCCCGGTGCGCCGCGCCCCCAGGGCGAATCCCATTCCATCTGGCGGTTTTCACCAGCGGCCGATGTCCGCCAGATCGCGAAGTCCTGCGGGTTGCGCTTGCCCGCGACCGGATCGATCCGGCTCTCGCCCGCGTCGTCCTGCGACCGCGCGAGGCGGCCATAATCGGGCACCGTCGTCGTATCGAAATACAGCCCGTCGGGCAGGACGTAGCAGTGGCGCTCGGCGATCGCCTCGGCGAACGCGATCATCTCGGCGATGTGATCGGTCGCGAGCGGGAATTTGCTCGGCTCGCGGATGTTGAGATCGACTAGGTTCTGCTTGAACGCATCGGTGTAATGCTTTGCGATCGCCCAGATATCCTGGCCACTCGCACGCGCTGCCGCCTCCATCTTGTCGTCGCCGGCGTCGGCATCCGACGTCAGATGCCCGACATCGGTGATGTTGATGATGTGCGTGAGCGGATAGCCCTTCCACGTTAGCACGCGGCTCAGCGTGTCGGTGAAGACGTAAGCGCGCAAATTGCCGATATGTGCGTAGTTGTAGACCGTCGGCCCGCATGAATAGATGCCGACATTGGTCGGATCGTTCGGCCGGAACGTCTCGATCGCGCGCGAGAGACTGTTATAGAGCGTAAGGGGAATTCGGGTCATGCGCCGCTCCTAGCGCTACGGTACGGGTCTCGCAAACGACGCGATTCAACGGGGGCGGGTGCACAGGCTTGAAACCTCGGGCAGGCGCTGGTAGGGGCCACGGTTCATGCGGCGCGGACCTGTTCGCGACGGCTAAATCTATTCGACCGGAGCTAAACGGGTTTATGCAGATCATCGTACGCGACAACAACGTCGACCAGGCCCTTCGCGCGCTTAAGAAGAAGCTGCAGCGCGAAGGCGTTTATCGCGAGATGAAGTTGCGCCGTCACTACGAGAAGCCGTCCGAGAAGCGCGCGCGCGAGCGTGCAGCAGCGATCCGTCGCTCGCGCAAGCTCGACCGCAAGCGCGCCGAGCGTGACGGCGCACGGTAAGCGTTGACCGGTCCCGCGGATCGATCGCCATCGTGCGATCGGTTGCGGGATCACGATGTTCGGGGTTGCGATCGTCGCAACCCCGTGATGATTCAGTCGCAAGACTTTACAACGGCACGCGCGGCGCTCCGGCGTGACCAGATGACCGGGGCCAGATCCGATGTCGACCGTCACCGCCGTGCCGCTGCAGCCGACCAAGCGCAGCTATCTCGTCTATCTTTGGGTTGGGATCGCGCTCGCGTTGATCGCGGCTGTCGCGCTTGCGCGGCAGGGTGATGATCCGCTGGCGCGCAACGCTCGTGCCCGCGGTGTCGTGGTGACGGCATCGGGTCTTCAGTACAAGGTGCTGGCGCCGGGTAAGACTGGCGCTGCGAAGCCGACCGATGCGGACGTTGCGCTCGTCAATTACGAGGGCAAGCTGCTTAACGGCACGACCTTCGACAAGTCGCAGCAGCCGACGCCGATGCCCGTTACCGGCGTGGTCCCCGGCTTTTCGGAAGCGCTCAAGCTGATGCCGAAGGGCGCGAAGTATCGCTTCTGGATGAAGCCATCGCTTGGCTATGGCGACAAGGCGACCGGGCCAATCCCGGCGAACTCGACGCTCGTATTCGACGTCGAACTGCTCGACTTCCTCCCGCAGAGCGTCGTCCAGCAGATGCAGGCGCAGGCCCAGATGCAGCAGCGCGGCATGCCGGGCGGTGCCCCGGGTGCTCCCGGTGCGGTCCCCGTCCAGCCCTGATTTCGGCTAGGCTGGCAGGGAGTCGCTGCGCAGTTCGGTCGGCGCGCGACCCGTCGGCCTTGAAATGGCCTGATGTAGAGCTTGTCGGGTTTCATCCTCGGTGAGGTCTTGATGAAGATCAGTACGGGTCCCGATCTGTTCTTCTAGGTTCGACCACGGTACGAGGTCGAACGAAGAGGGACTTGGATGATCTCGGGTAAATTTCTGTTGGGTCGTGGCCGGCACGAACTGAGCGACGAAGAAAAGCGGGTGCTGGAGGACAGCATCGGGTCGGTGCGGCAGGTCGCCGCCCGGAAGCAGATCGTACGCGCAGGCTCGATCATCGAGACCAGCACGTTGCTGCTCGAAGGGTTCGTATGTCGTTATATGGACGACCGTGAGGGGCAGCGACAGTTGGTCGCGGTGCATGTCCCAGGCGATTTCGTCGACCTGCATGCCTTCCCGATGAAGCGGCTCGATCATGACATCGCAACGCTGGGGCCGGTCAAGATCGCCTGCTACGATCATAACACGCTGCAGACGATCACCGAACGCTATCCGCACCTCACCCAAAAGCTCTGGTTCAGTACGTTGCTCGACGCAGCGATGCACCGCGAGTGGATTTTCAGACTGGGTCGCCTGGGTGCCGAGGGTCGGGTCGCGCATTTGTTCTGCGAACTCAACGAACGGCTCGAGATGGTCGGTCTTGCGGCCGATGGCCGTTTCATGCTGCCGATGACCCAGCCGGACATCGCCGAGGCCAGCGGACTGACGGGGGTGCATGTCAATCGCGTGTTGAGAGCACTGCGCGAAAAAAATATGCTGACATTTAAGGCAAATGAGGTCCGTATTCTGGATCGGAAGGCGCTCGCAGCCGTTGCGGAGTTCGAACCACAATATCTGTACGGTTCCAAAGGCGACTGACTGTAACCGAGCAGCCTGTCGAGGGGACCGCTGCCGGGAGCGCGATCATGTTGGAGCCTGAAACCATCCCCGGCGTCGCCGCGGCGGAAAACGGCGTGGTCACGCTAGACGGACCCGATGGACTGGCGATCGCGATGACCCCCGAGGCGGCTGCGGAGACGGGGCGGCGGCTGATCGCAGCGGCCGAAATCGCGGCGAACCAGGCGACCGACGAACTGCCGCTGGACTGAGCACCAAGCATGCTAGGCTAGCCCGGCGGGGGCTAATTACCTCGTGCGGCTTCCTCTGTGTGACTTTATCACTATGCTACCCGGTACATCGACCGGGAGATCCATGTGCAGTTTCTATACCTCGCCGCCAGTGCCGTTGCGCTGATGGCGTCTACGTCCGTCGTCGCGCAGGCTGGTGCGGCCACGACGAAACCCGCCGCAAATCCTCTGCTCGCCGACTGGACCGGCCCGACCGGCGGCGTGCCGCCGTGGGACAAGGTTCGCCCCGAGCTGTTCCCGCAAGCGTTCGAAACGACGCTCACCGAGCGCACCGCGGACTACCGCAAGATTGCCGACAATCCGGCCAAGCCGACCTTCGCCAACACGATCGTGCCGATGCAGCTGGCGGGCAAGCGCTACGGGCAGGTGATGACGCTGTTCGGCGTGATGACCGGCAACATGAACACGCCCGCGTACCAGAAGCTCGACCGCGAATGGTCGCCAAAATTCTCCGCCGCGTCGGACGCGATCACCTTCGACAAGCCGCTGTTCGCGCGGATCCAGGCGATCTACGACACGCGCAATTCGAGCGGGCTGGACGCACAGCAGATCCGCCTCGTGACTCGGATCTACGACAGCTATGTGCGCCAGGGCGCCAAGCTGAACGATGCGCAGAAGGCGCAGCTCTCGCAGTATAACCAGCAGCTCGCGACCGCCTTCTCGACGTTCGGCGAGAAGCTGCTCGCCGACGAGAGCAAGGCGATCTCGGTCACCGACGAAGCGCAACTGGCGGGGCTTCCCGACAGCGTGAAGGCGGTCGCCAAGGCCGCGGCGGTCGAGCGGAAGCTGCCGGGCTTCGCGATCGTCAACACGCGCTCCGCGGTCGATCCGGTCCTGACTTACGCGACCGACCGCGCGCTCCGCGAGAAGGTGTGGCGCGCCTTCGTCAATCGTGGCGACAATGGCGATGCGAACGACACGAACGCGACGATCGCGCAGATCGTGAAACTCCGCGCCGACCGCGCGCACCTGCTCGGGTTCAAGACGCACGCCGACTGGCGGATGCAGGACACGATGGCGAAGACGCCCGCCGCGGCGATGGACCTGATGATGCGCGTCTGGCCTGCCGCCAAGACACGCGTGGCCGAGGAAGTCGCGGACATGCAGAAGGTCGCCGGCACCTCGCTGACGATCGAGCCGTGGGATTACCGCTTCTACCAGGAGAAGGTGCGCAAAGCCCGGTACGACCTCGATCAGGCGCAGCTGAAGCCGTATTTCGAGCTCGGCAACATCATCCAGGGTTCGCTGTACGCGGCCAACCGGCTGTACGGGCTGAACTTCAAGGAGATCACCGGCACCGTGCCTGTGTTCGAGCCGAACATGCGGGTGTGGAGCGTCACCGACAAGACCGGCAAGGACGTCGGGCTGTTCTACCGCGACGATTTCGCGCGGACCGGCAAGCGTTCGGGCGCGTGGGCGAACACGTATCGTGGTCAGCGCGGCCTCGCCCCGGCGCAGCTCGTGCTGTCGTCGAACAACAATAATTTCGCCAAGGGCGCACCCGGCGAGCCGATCCTGATCAGCCTCGACGATGCGCAGACGCTGTTCCATGAGTTTGGCCATGCGATCCACGCGATGCTCCAGAACGTCTATTATCCGGGGCTCGCGGGCACGCCGCGCGACTTCGTGGAATATCCGAGCCAGGTGAACGAGCATTGGCTGCTGACCCGCGACGTGCTCGACAAATATGCGCGGCATTACCAGACCAAGGCGGCGATGCCGCAGGACCTGCTCGACAAGATCGAGAAATCACGGACCTTCAACCAGGGCTTTGCGACCACGGAGTATCTGTCGTCGGCGATCGTCGACATGAAGATCCACACCGTCCCCGACGGCGTGATCGATCCCGACAAGTTCGAGGCCGCGACGCTCGCCGAGATCGGCATGCCGAAGCAGCTGGTGATGCGTCACCGCGTGCCGCAGTTCCAGCATCTGTTCGCGTCGGACAGCTATTCGGCGGGCTATTACAGCTATCTCTGGTCCGAGACGATGGACGCGGACACCTTCGCGGCGTTCGAGGAAGCCGGCAGCCCGTGGGACAAGGCCACGGCGGACAAGTTCGCCAAGGTGCTGCTGTCGACGGGGAACGAAACCGATCGTGCCGAGGCGTATCGCGCCTTCCGAGGCCGCGATCCGGATGTCAACGCGCTGCTCAAGAAGCGCGGTTTCGCCCCAACTTCAGCTGTGCAGGGAGCTAAATGATGGCGAGCACGACAATCCCGCCCGAGAAGAACCACCGCCTCAAATCGATCCTCGGCGGATCGGCGGGCAATCTGGTCGAGTGGTTCGACTGGTATGTCTATTCGGCATTCGGACTGTATTTCGCGCCGGTGTTCTTCCCAAAGGGTAATGCGACCGCGCAGCTGATGAGCGTCGCCGCAGTGTTCGCGGTCGGCTTCCTGATGCGGCCGATCGGCGCATGGGTGATGGGCATCTATGCTGATCGCCATGGGCGCAAATCCGGCCTGACGCTGTCGGTGACGCTGATGTGCGCGGGCTCGTTCCTGATCGCGATCACGCCCGGCTTCGCAACGATCGGCTGGATCGCGCCGGCGCTGCTGATCCTCGCGCGCCTGATGCAGGGGCTCAGCGTCGGCGGCGAATATGGCGCGAGTGCGGTGTATCTGTCGGAGATGGCGGGCAAGTCGCGGCGCGGCTTCTTCTCCAGCTTCCAGTACGTCACGCTGATCGCAGGGCAGTTGCTCGCGCTCGGTGTGTTGTTGCTGCTGCAGTCGACGCTCGACACGGCGCAGCTGGACGCGTGGGGCTGGCGCATTCCGTTCGCAATCGGCGGGGTGCTCGCGCTGGTGGTCTTCCGCATCCGTCGCGGGCTGCTCGAGACCGAGAGCTATCAGAACGCCAAAGCTGACGGCACGCCCAAATCGAGCGGCTGGCTGCTGTTCAGCAAATACCCGCGCGAGGCGTTCACCGTGCTGCTGCTCACCGCCGGCGGTACGCTCGCCTTCTATGCGTACACCACGTACATGCAGAAGTTCCTCGTCAACACGAGCGGGTTCAGCCGCGAATCCGCGACGCTGATCATGACCGCGGCGCTGGCGTTGTACGCGGCGTTCCAGCCGTTGGCGGGGGCGTTGTCGGACCGCATCGGGCGGAAACCGCTGATGGTCGGGTTCGGGATCGCCGGCGTGCTGTGCACGGTGCCGATCTTCACCGTGCTGGAAACCGCAACCAACCCCTATCTGGCGTTCGGCCTCGTCGTGGGCTCGCTGTTCATCGTGACCGGTTACACTGCGATCAACGCGGTGGTGAAGGCGGAGCTGTTTCCCGCGCATGTCCGCGCGCTGGGCGTGGCACTGCCGTACGCGCTGGCCAACACGATGTTCGGCGGGACGGCCGAATACGTCGCGCTATGGCTCAAGAACGAAGGCATGGAGCGCGGCTTCTACTGGTATGTGACCGCGATGATCGGCGTGTCGCTGATCGTGTACCTCCGCATGAAGGACACGCGCACACACAGCCAGATCGTCGAGGATTGAACTTACTGCTCCCTCTCCCCTGCGGGGAGAGGGCTGGGGTGAGGGGCTGTTCCAGGCGTTACCCTGCTCGGCTGCCCCTCACCCCGACCCTCTCCCCGGAGGGGAGAGGGAGCAGAACTAGCGGGGCAGTTCGATGATCGCGTCGAGGCCGCCGCCAGCCTGATCTGACGGGGCACGGTTCACCAGTCGGATTTCTCCGCCGGCCTCGCGCACGATCGCGCGTGCCAAGGCCAGACCTAGGCCAATCCCTCCCGTCTCCCGGTTGCGCGAACTCTCCAGTCGCGTGAAGGCGTCGAACACGTCGCCCATCCGGTCCTCGGGAATGCCCGGGCCTTGATCCGCGACGACGATCGCCACGGTCTTCGCTCCAGCCTCGACCCGCACCTCCGCCGACACGCCGTATTTCACCGCATTCTCGATCAGATTGCGCACCGCACGGCGCATCAGCGACGGCCGCAGCCGCATCCGCAAGCGGTCCGCCTCGATGAAGCTCACCTCGCTGCCGATGTCGCGAAAATCCTCGACCACCGCATCGACCAACGCGGCCAGATCGACATCGGTCGGCGGCTCGCTCGGCCGCCCCAGCCTAGCCAGCGACAGGATATCGTCGAGCGTCCGGTTCATTTCCGCCACCGTATCGATCATCTTGGCGCGATCGGTGTCGTCTTCGACCGACTCGATCCGCACGCGCAGCGCGGCGAGCGGCGTGCGAAGATCATGCCCGATCGCGCCGAGCATGCGGTCCTTCTCGTCGAGCATGCCCGTCACGCGCAACCGCAGCGCGTTGAACGCGGTGATCAGCGCCGCGACGTCGTCGGGCCCTTCCGCCGGCATCGGCACGCCGGGTTCGCCCGGCCGGAACCGCTCCGCCGCCACGCGAAGATCGCGCAGCGGTCGCGACAGCCGGCGGACGATCCACAGCACCGGCAACAGGACGATGATGTAGAGGATCGCCGTCTGGCTCAGCAACGCGAACAGCAGGCGCGCGCCGGGTTGCGGCCACGGCGCGGTGATCGTCAGCCAGCCGCGGCCGGGTTGTTCGACCGCGATCAACAGCGTGGCGCCATCGCGCTCGCCGCGGCGGATCCCCGCACGGCGGCGATTGTCGCGGTCGCTGTCGTCGTCGAGCGTCGAGGGCTGCAGCCCGGTATCGATCCGCCCTACCGTCACGCCCTGATCCGCGAGCTGGCGGCGAAGTTCGGCGGCAACCTCGGGATGGCGCTCGTTTCCTATCTGTCGGATCGGATCGGCGGGAAGACGGCGGACGCGGCCGCGGTCCGCGGTCAGGGGACGCCCGCCATGCGCCTCGCGGTCGAGCGCATCGGCGATCCGGGTCGCGACCGGGCGGGTCGCTTGCGAAAGGCGAAACTCGATCCGATCGCGCAGGACCAGCCCGAAGTTGATCGCCTGCGCGACGAACAGCGCGAGCGCGATCAGCAACGCCATCTGCCCGGCCAGATTGCGCGGCCAGGGGCGGGTCATGAGCGTAGGATCACGGGCGGGTGATCACAGGCGCGCGATCACAGACGGGTCACTTCGGCGGCCAGCGTGTAGCCGCCGCCCCAGACCGTCTTGATCAACTCGGGCGTCTTGGCATCGGTCTCTATCTTGCGCCGCAACCGGCTGACCTGGTTGTCGACCGCACGATCGAACGCCGCGGCTTCGCGTCCCTGCGTCAGGTCGAGCAGCTGGTCGCGCGTGAGCACCTGGCGCGGCCGCGTGACGAGCGCGAGCAGGAGGTTGTATTCGCCGGTCGACAGCGGCACCGACACGCCTTCGCGGTCGACCAGCGCGCGTTCGCCCGATTTCAGCACCCAGCCGGCAAAGGCATAGGCGTTCGCCTCGGGCGCATGCTGCCGCGCACCGCCCGCGGTCGCGCGGCGTAAAATGACCTTCACGCGGGTCGCGAGTTCGCGCGGCGAGAACGGCTTCACGACGTAATCGTCCGCGCCCATTTCGAGCCCGACGATCCGATCGGTCTCCTCGGTCCGCGCGGTCAGCAGGATGACGGGCACGTCGCTGGTCGCGGCGATATGGCGGCAGAGCGACAGACCGTCCTCGCCCGGCATCATGATGTCGAGAATGACGAGATCGATCGCATACGCCGTCAGCCGCGTTCTTGCGCTCTCCGCATCGCCCGCCTGCGTGACGCGAAACCCCTGTTTGGTGAGGTACGCGGCCAGTGGCTCGCGGATCGAGCGCTCGTCGTCGACGAGCAACAGATGCGGCATATCTCCCATCGGGGCAGTGTCTAGCATGGCGACTGTCCAGGGGAAGCACCGGGACGCGGTGCCTCCCCCTTTCCAAATTATTGGGCGGGGGCGGGCACTGTCGCTGGTGCGGGCGGGGTGACGCCCTGACGGCGTTCGCGACGATCGACGTGGCGCATCTCGGCGGCATTGGCGCGCTCGGTCGCGTCGATCATGCCGTCGTGATTGGCGTCCATCCGGTCGAACCGCTTGAGCGCGCGCGCCTCGAACTCTTCGCGGGTCACGCTGCCGTCGCCGTTCGGATCCATCCGGCGACCCATGCCGTCATGCTTCGCACCACCCGGCGGCGGCACCGGCACGTCGCGACCGCTGGCGATCATTCGGTCGTGCATCGCGGTCCGATAGGCGCGCATCTCGCCGGCGGTCACTCGGCCGTCATGATCGGTATCCATCTGCGCGAACCGCGCATCGGCCTGTGCGATTGCTTCGGCGCGCGTGGCGACACCGTCGCGGTTGGCATCCTGACGCATCGGCGGACGCGGCGCAGGGGTAGGGGTAGGGGCGGTTTGTGCACTGGCAGCGGACGTGATCGCACTGGCGGCGAGCATCAGGGTGAGGACGGTCTTGCGCATGTCGGTCTCCGGCGGAGTGGGACGAATTCCCATCGAATAACGCCGCTCTAAACCCTGGTTGTCGCAGGCTTTTACCGCCGCGACGCCAATGTGTCGCAAGATATCTCGAACACGCGAAGTTCAGGCGAAGATCGCGACGCTCTGCATCTGTTCCGCAACCGGCGTGCCGTCGGCGTTCCAGATCGTCATCTGCTGGCTCGAATTGCCCTCCCGCGTGTAGTCGGTGGTCGCGCGGAGCAGCCACCAGCCGTCGCGCGTCACCGGCTGCGGCCCGAGAATGTTGAGCAACCACGTCATCGAACTGAGCGGGGCGGGGCCGCCGAGCAGCTTCAGCGCGGCAGGCGGCAGGCAGTCCGCGATCGCGATCAGTTCGACCATCGGATCGAGCCCTTCGCGCTCGATCAGCCGCGCCCAACGGAGCCATTCCGCCGGCCCGACGCTGTCGTCGCGGCGATCGAGCAGGTCGAAGTTGCGCGAGAACGCCACCGCGCTGTGGCCGCGGAACGTCTGCGCGTCCGGCTTTGGCATCGGGAAGTCCGGCGCTCGACCGCTCTGGTGATCGACACGCGATTCGACCGCCGCCATGAACACGAACGTCGCACGGAGCCCGAGCCCGGCCGCGCTCTCGACGTCGGCCTGGACGAACGCCGCGTTGCGTCCGCGCCGCAGCCGGCTCGCCCGGATCACGATCTCGCCCGATAATGGCCCGATGAACGACACCTGCGCAGACCGCAGCGGCGGCAGGGCGACGTCGGACTGCTGCGCGACATGGAGTGCCAATGCCGCCGAGAAGCCACCATATGCCGTGCGCCCCTGCGCCCAGTTCTCCGGCACCGTGCCGCGCCAGCCGCCCTCGGTCAGCTCCAAGGCGTCGATCGCCTGTTTGAGAGTGGTCATGGGTTTAGCTCTCTCATCTGCGGGTGATTGCGCGTGTCGAACTCCGATTTGGCCTCCGTCGTCATCCTGACGAAAGTCAGGACCCAGAGCCAAGGATCGGGGCACTTGTGGTCCTGGGTCCTGACTTTCGTCAGGATGACGGGACTGTTGAGGCGAGCCGGTCGCGGAGTTCGCGCTTCAGGACCTTGCCGATCGCACTGCGAGGTAGTTCGTCCGCGACGTGCAGGGCCGACAAGCGCTGCGTCTTGCCGAGCTGCGCGTTCGCCCACGCCAGGATCGAAGGCGCATCTTCGGTCGCTCCATCGTGCGGCACATAGAACCCCACCGGCGTCTCGCCCCACGCCTCAGAAGGCACGCCGATCACCGCGCAGTCCGCCACCGCGGGATGCTGCGCGAGCACCGCTTCCAGATCAGACGGATAGATGTTGAACCCGCCCGAGATGATCAGGTCCTTCTTGCGGTCCATCAGCGTGAGGAAACCGTCCTCGTCGAACCGTCCGACGTCGCCGTGGCGGATGTAGCGGTTGCCATCGGCGTCATACCATTCCGCATCGCGCGTGGCTTCGGTGCGGCCGTGATAGCCGTTCATCATCGCCGGGCTGCGGCCAACGACCTCGCCCATCTCGCCGGGCGCGACCTCGTTGCCGTCGTCGTCGATCAGGCGGATCTCGTGCCCCGGCATCGGCTGGCCGACGGTGTGGAGCTTGGTCGGGTTGGCGGTGGCGTTCAGCGCGCAACTCGCGCCGCCCTCGGTCATGCCGTAGAATTCGACGAGCAAACCCGGCCAGCGTGCGACGACGTCGGCCTTCAGCGTCGCGGAGAACGGCGCGCTGGTGCTGGTCTTGAAGCGGAATGCCGACAGGTCGAAGACGTCGAAATCGGGCAGCGCCATGATCCGCTGATACTGGACCGGGACCAGCATCGTATGCGTCGCATGATAGCGCTGCGCGAGTTCGAGATAGGCGCGCGCGTCGAACTTGCCCATCAGCACGATGGTACCGCCCCAGCCGAGCGTCGGCAGGAAGCTGACCAGCGTGGTGTTCGAATAGAGCGGCGTGGCGATCATCGTCACCGCGGTGTCGAACCCCGCGGCGGTGTTGCGCGAAATGTGAGCCCAGCGCATCGCGTGGCTCTGGACGATGCCCTTCGGCGTGCCGGTCGTGCCGGACGAGTAGATGATATTGAACGGGTCATCGGGCGCTATTTCGACCGGGGTTGGTTTCGCGTCGAGAGGAGCGAGCCAGTCCTCGAAAGCTAGAAAAGCTTGTTCCCCCGCGAAGGCGGGGGCCCAGACTGGATGCCCGCCTTCGCGGGGGAACAATACCACGTTGGCCGTAAGAGATTGCCCTTCCAACGCCCGCGCATTTGCCGCATCGAAGAACACGATCGGCGCGCCACTATCCGCAGTCATCGCCGCGATCGCCGCCGGCGTAGCGGATGGCGCGATCGGCGTTGCGGCACACCCTGCGCGTACCGCACCAAGGAAAGCCGCCGCATAGTCGGTCGACGCCGCAGCGACGATCGCGACCGCCTGACCCGATTTCACGCCGTCGCGCTGCAACGCCGCCGCGACCCGGTCCATCATCGCGTCCAGCGTCCGATAGTCGATGCTGCCCTGTGCGCCGGCGACGGCGGTACGATCCCCCGTTCGAGTGCGTGCGCACGGATCAGATCGGGCAGGGTGGCAAAGCCCGTGGCGAGCATGTCTGCGGCAGTCGTCATTCGCGCATCGCTAGGCGAACGCGCCCGGCAATGCCATACGGTATATTCGAAAACTGATATCGAGGAGACGCCGATGCTGTTCTACGATAGCGCGCTGCCCGCGCCCAACCCGCGCCGCGTCCGCATCTTCCTCGCCGAAAAGCATATCCGCGTACCCATGGCGCAGATTTCGATCCCAAAGGCCGAGCACAAGGCGGAGGCGTTCCTGTCGGTCAACGCGCTGGGTCAGACCCCCGCGCTGGCGTTCGACGATGGGCGCGTGCTGACCGAAAGCGTCGCGATCTGCCGCTATTTCGAGATGCTCCACCCCGATCCGCCGCTGTTTGGCCACGGCGCGCATAACATCGCCGAGATCGACATGTGGACGCGGCGGATCGAATTGCGGCTGATGACTCCACTGTCGATGGTCTGGCTGCACACGCATCCTTGGACCGCGCGGATCGTCCAGCCGCAATATACCGAGTTCGGTGAAAGCCAGCGCCCCCGTGTACTCGCGGCGATGACGGAGTTCGATCATGCGCTCGCGGGTCGCGACTGGCTCGACGGGGAGCGTTACACGATCGCCGACATCGTTCTGCTGACGACGATCGACTTCGCGAAGTTCGTCGGCATCGCAGTGCCCGACGATCTGGCGCACCTGAAGGCGTGGCACGCCCGCGCCACCGCCCGACCAAGCTCGCAAGCGTGAACGGCAGCGGCACATCCAGCTGTCCGATTTTACCAAGACTGCCAGGATCGGCAAAAGTCGCTTTGCAAAGCCGCGAATCTATGCGAGGGGGCCGCATACCCGGTATTCAGATTGCCCGGACGCTCCGCTCCATCGACGATGCGAGACGAGCCCGGACACGACGTTGGAGAGGGGATAAGGCGGAAGAGCGACCCGAACGAGGACGCATCTTCCGCCGTCCTTCCCGCGAGCCACCCGCCACACCCCGAAACGCGCAACGCTATGCTCCGGCGCGATAATTCCGCCTTGCGACGGCATGCCCTCGGCTCGTCGCAGATGTGCCCGGCGTGCAGCTTTAGCTTGTCTGGTACGTCTCGATTGCCCTAGCGTAAGGTCTGTTTCGACTTCGAGGTATTGCCGATGGCTGCAGCGTATCAGTCCCATCCCGAGATCGCCGATGCCTTGGCAATGAAGCGACGGGGCCTGACGCTCGCGCTGCTCACCTTCACCTATTTCTTCAGTTATATGGACCGCCAGATCCTCGCGATCCTGCTCGAGCGGATCAAGGCGGACCTGCTGCTGACCGATACGCAACTCGGGCTGCTGTCCGGACTCGTCTTCGCGATCTTCTACGCGACGCTCGGCATCCCGGTCGCACGACTCGCGGATCGCACCAGCCGCCGCAACATCATCGCCGCCAGCCTGACGATCTGGAGCGCGATGACCGCGCTGTGCGGGCTCGCGCAGAATTTCACGCAGCTGATGCTTTTCCGGATAGGCGTCGGCATCGGCGAGGCGGGGTCGAGCCCGCCTAGTCATTCGATCATCGCCGATCTCTACCCACCCGAGAAGCGTGCCAGTGCGATGGCGGTGTACTCGCTCGGCGTCGTACTGGGCGCGGGCTTCGGCACGCTGATCGGCGGCGTCGTTGCGCACTCGTACGGTTGGCGGATCGCGATGATGACGGTCGGTCTACCGGGGATCGCGCTGGCGATTCTAGTTCGCCTGTTCATGGTCGAGCCTCGCCGCGGCTTGTCCGACGCGGCACGCGCCGTAGCGGCGCCGATGCCGAGCGTCGCGCAAGGCTTCGCCTCGATGTGGGCGAGCGCACCGGCGCGACACTTGGTGGTCGGCGTCACGCTGACATCGATGATCGGCTACGCGCTGACCGGCTGGGGCCCGAGCTATATCCAGCGGTCGCTCGGCATCTCGATGCTCGACATCTCGCGCTATATCGCGCTGCCGGGGGCGCTGTTCGGCGCGATCTCGGCGCTGGCGGGCGGCAAGATCGCGGATGTCCTCGCCAAGCGTCACGGCCTCCACGTCCAGGCCTGGGTGGTGCTGGTGATGAAGGGGCTTTCCCTCCCGTTCGCGCTCGCCTTCTACCTGATCGACGCGCCGGCGATCGCGATCGGCAGCTATTTCGTGTCACTGATCTTCGCCAATTCCTATCTCGGGCCTAGCTTCGCGCTGATCCAGCATCTCGCGCCGTTGCAGATCCGCGCGATGTGGGCGGCGATCACGTTGCTGGTGATCAACCTGGTCGGGCTGGGACTCGGGCCGACGCTGGTGGGCTGGCTGAGCGACCTTTTGAAGCCGGGCTTTGGCGAGGATTCGCTGCGCTATGCGCTGGTGATCATCGTGCTGATGACGCCGTGGGCGCTTTTCCACTATTGGCGTGCCGGGGTTCTGCTGAAGCGCGCGGAGGATGCTGCTAGGTAACCGCTTCGTCGTCAGCTTGGCTGGGCGGCGGCAGGGCGGGCCAACGCATCCGCCAACAACCATGTCATCGCGCTTGTCCGGTCATCAAATACCGCCATGTCGTCGCGCACCGCGACGATCCGCTTCACCTGCAACCGCGCGAGCTTGCCGTCGGTGAACAAGGCGACTTTCCGGGATTTCAGCGGGATGGTCAGAGCCACGCGCTGGAGCATCGCCACCACTTCCTGGGGCTGGATCGCGGATCGCGAGAAATTGCCCAGCAGCATGTGACGCTTGCCGGTCGCCAGCACGCGCCGTGCCTCGCCGTCCAGATCGCGGAGGAAGCCCTCGACATGCGGGATCGTCCAGAATCCGGACGCCTCGACTTCGATGATGCCGGTGTCGAGATCGGTCGTGATCGTGTGCATGACGCCCTCCGTGGAGGTGTCGGGATCGGCCGCTCGGCGTTAACGGCGCGTAACCAAACCGTTACGAGTGCGATTGTCGCCGCCTATGCCGTCATGCCGACTGGCGTCAGGCCTTCGCCATCCGATCGTCGAACAGCCCGAACATCAGCGTCGAGGCATACATCGCGATCGCTCGCTCGCGCGGCATCGTCGACGCCCATTTGCGCATGTCGAACGCGGCGTTCTGGAGCGCCATCAACGCCTGCGCCGCGATCAGCGCATCGACCGCGCGGATCGAGCCCTCGCCGATCCCGTCCATCATCATACCGGCGTAACGCCGCGCGATGCCGTTCGAGCGATCGACCATCGCGTTGCGCACGCCGACCGGCAGGCCGCTCAGCGCCGTAGTGCGCAGCAACGGCCCACGCTCGGCAAACTGCACGTCGAGCAACGTCGCGACGGTGCTCGACAGCTTGTGCCAATAGCTCCCGCCCTCGGCTTCGCCGCGGCTCTGCGCATCGGCGATCGTGTCGAAGCTGCGGCGGTAGCACGCGATGACGAGGTCGTCCTTCGCGTCGAGATGGTGGTAGAAGCTGCCCTTGGTCACGTTCAGCTCCGATGCGATCTTCTGCACCGAGGCGCCGCGATAGCCGAGCTCGTTGATCAGGCGCGTCGCGGCGAGCAGGAACGCCTCGCGCCCCGGTTCGGCCTCGTCATGGCTGAGGTCGAGCAGCTTCGGCGACCATTTGGCGTCCTTGCCCGCGATGCCGTGCGCGAACACGTCCATCAGACGTTCCTCGACCCGGCCATATTGATCGGGCTCGTACCGCGTCAGCCAGATCGGCAGCCAGAACGTATTCTCGAGCAGCACGTGCGCGCGTGCGCCGTTGAGATCGGTCTGTGCGCGCGATGAAGTCGGCCCCCACAACAGCCGCGTGCGACGGAACACCTCGCGCCAGCCCGCCATCAGCCGGCCGCGCATCGGCTCTTCGGTCGCGCGCAGATCGGAGAGGACCGCGAACGCCTTTTCCTCGCCGCGCTGGATCCGCCCGAGCCGGTCCATGTTGAGCGCGAGATAGCGCCGAACGCGGTCCTCCGGCGTTGCTTCTTCCGCCGCGACGTCGAGCATTGCGATCAGCGATTCGAGCGTGTTCTCGAACGCCGCTGCCGCGAGGTCTTCCTTGCGCTTGAAATAATAGGTAACGCTCGTCGTGTTGAGCCCGACGCGCCGCGCCACGTCCGCGAACGTCATGCCCTTGGCACTCTGTTCGTTGATCGCTTCTGCCGCTGCGGCGAGGATCGCGTCACGCTTCGCACGGAAGCGCTTGGTCCCCTGTTCGCTCTCGTCGCTGGCCTCTGCCGGAACCTTCATCGAAACACCCTAACAGCTTCGATTTGAAGATACAGTGCTTTTTAGGCGCTTTCAGGGCGGACTTGAAAACATGCTTTCGGGACCGCTCCGCACGCTTTACCGAATGTGCGGTATGGTCTAACCCGCCGCAAAAGTGATAACGAACGGAGAGCCCGCATGGATTTTACGCTGAGCGAACGAGAGACGTATTTCCGGGATCGGGTCCGGGATTTCATCGACCAGAATATTCGCCCGCGACAGGCCGATTACGACCAGCAGGCGCATGAAGGCGAGCGCTGGAAGGTGATTCCGGTGATCGAGGAGATGAAGGAGAAGGCCAAGGCCGCGGGCTTGTGGAATTTCTTCATGCCACCGCATTCGGGCCAGACGCACGTCGACGATCTGTTCGAGTTCGAAGGCACGCAGCTGACCAATCTCGAATATGCGTTATGCGCGGAGGAGATGGGCAAGGTCAGTTGGGCGAGCGAGTGTTTCAACTGCTCGGCGCCCGATACCGGCAACATGGAGGTGTTTCACCGCTATGGCACGCGCGAGCAGAAGGACCGGTGGCTCGGCCCGCTGATGCGCGGCGAGATCCGCTCGGCGTTCCTGATGACCGAGCCCGCGGTGGCGTCGTCGGACGCGACCAACATCGAGACGTCGATGGTGCGCGACGGCGATCACTACGTCATCAACGGTACCAAATGGTGGTCGTCGGGCGTCGGCGATCCGCGCTGCAAGATCGCGATCGTGATGGGCAAGACGAGCTTGGAGGGCTCGCGGCACCAGCAGCAGAGCCAGATCCTCGTGCCGATGGACACGCCCGGCGTGACGATCAAGCGGATGCTCTCCGTGTATGGCTATGACCACGCGCCGCACGGGCATGGTGAGGTCGTACTGGAGAATGTCCGCGTGCCGGTCGAGAACGTGCTGCTCGGCGAGGGGCGCGGGTTCGAGATCGCGCAGGGGCGGCTTGGGCCGGGCCGTATTCATCACTGCATGCGCACCATCGGTGTCGCCGAGACCGCGATCGAGGCGATGGCGCGGCGATTGCTCGACCGGGTCGCGTTCGGCAAGCGGATCGCCGACTTCTCGGTCTGGGAGGAGCGCATCGCCACCGCCCGGATCGACATCGAGATGACTCGTTTGCTCTGCCTCAAGGCGGCGGACATGATGGACAAGGCTGGCAACAAATCCGCGCAGATCGAGATCTCGATGATCAAGGTCGCCGCGCCGAACATGGCGCTCAGGATCCTCGACGACGCGATTCAGGCGCATGGCGGCGGGGGGTCTCGGGCGATTTCCGGTTGGCGCATGACTGGGCGGCGATGCGGACTCTCCGGTTCGCGGATGGCCCGGACGAGGTCCACAACCGCTCGATCGCGCGCAACGAGTTCGGGAAATATGGGGACTTCCGTAAGGGCGGCGTTTCCAGCGGGGATGTCGGGGTGAGCCGGTAGGTTTTCTCCGTCCGTTCGTCCGCTATCCCCCGTCATCCCAGCGAAAGCTGGGATCTCCCCATTCGGGTCGCGGCGCCTGCCAACCGGGATACCCCAGCTTTCGCTGGGGTGACGGATTTGGTGGAGGGGCGGACTTCGGAATAACGGGCTGGGTGGAGTGCCCCGACCACAAAAATACGAAAGGCAGACATGAAAGCCGCAGTCCTTTTCGAAGCCAACACCCCGCTCAGCATCGAGGACGTGACCGTCTCGAAGCCGACGGCGCATGAGGTACTGATCCGCACCGTCGCGGTCGGCGTGTGCCGGTCCGACCTACATTTTGTCGACGGCGCCTATCCGCACGCGATGCCGACGATTCCGGGGCATGAGGCTTGCGGTGTGGTCGAGGCGATCGGCGACGAAGTGCGCGGCGTGAAGGTCGGCGACCATGTCGTCACCTGTCTCTCGGCCTTCTGCGGCCAATGCGAGTTCTGCGTCACCGGCCGGATGTCGCTGTGCATCGACGCCAGCGTGCGCCGTCCCAAGGGCGCGGCCCCCGCCTCATGCTCGGCGACCGGCCGATCGCGCAGATGCTGAACCTCAGCGCCTATGCGGAGATGATGCTGGTCCACGAACACGCCTGCGTGGCGATCGACCGCGACATGCCGATGGACCGCGCGGCGCTGCTCGGCTGCGCGATCACGACGGGGGCGGGGGCGGTGTTCAACACCACCGACGTGACGCCGGGCGAGACGGTGTGCGTGGTCGGCTGCGGTGGGATCGGGCTGGCAGCGGTGAACGCCGCGAAAATCGCGGGCGCTGGCAAGATCATCGCGCTCGATCCCGTTCCCGAGAAGCGCGCGATGGCGGAGAAGCTCGGCGCAACGCACAGCATCGACGCGCTGTCCGACACCGCCGCGGACGAGGTCGTCGCGATCACCAAGGGCGGCGTGCACCATGCGATCGAGGCGGTCGGCCGTGCGCAATCGGCGGCCACCGCGGTGAAGGTCCTGCGTCGCGGGGGCACCGCGACGATCCTCGGGATGATGCCGCTCGGCGAGAAGGTCGGACTGTCGGCGATGGACCTGCTCTCGGGCAAGCGCCTGCAGGGCGGGTTCATGGGCTCGAACCGCTTCCCGGTCGACATCCCGCGGCTGGTCGACTTCTACATGCGCGGTTTGCTCGATCTCGACACGATCATCGCCGACCGGATGCCGCTGGAGCGTATCAACGACGCGTTCGACGAGCTTCGTCGCGGTGACACCACCCGCAGCGTGATCACCTTCTCGTGACGAGCGACGCATCTACCAGCATGGTCGGCACGATAGAGGTCGGCGAGCGCGACAAGCTCGATCTCGACGCGCTCGGGACGTGGATGACCGCCAACGTACCAGGCTATGCCGGCCCGCTAACCTACGCGAAGTTCGCCGGCGGCCAGTCGAACCCGACCTACCGCCTCGACACGCCAGACCGTGCCTATGTCCTGCGACGGAAACCCTTCGGCCCGATCCTCCCGAGCGCACACGCCGTCGATCGCGAATACCGCGTCATCGCCGGGCTGCACCCGACCGGCTTTCCCGTCCCCCGACCTTATGGGCTTTGCGAAGACGCGGCCGTGATCGGCTCGGCATTCTACGTCATGGAGATGGTCGAGGGCCGGACGATCTGGGACGGCGCGATGCCCGGCGCGAAACCCGCCGAGCGGACTGCGCATTACGAGGCGATGGTCGACACGCTCGCCGCGCTCCACAACACCGATTACGCGGCGGCGGGGCTCGGCGAGTACGGCAAGCCCGGCAATTATTTCGAGCGCCAGGTCGGCCGCTGGACCAAGCAATATCGCGCGGCCGAGACCGAGCACATGGACTCGGTCGAACGCCTGATCGAATGGCTGCCGCGTACGCTGCCCGAGCAGACGCGGACCTCGATCGTCCACGGCGACTACCGCATCGACAACATGATCTTCGCGCCGGCTGAGGCCAAGGTGATCGCGGTGCTTGACTGGGAATTATCGACGCTCGGCGATCCGCTCGCAGATTTCTCGTATCTGCTGATGAGCTGGGTGACCGAACCCGAAGGGCGGTCCGGCGTGCTCGGCATGACCGGGCCAGAGACGGGCATTCCGACGATCGAGCAGGTCGTCGAGCGTTATTGCGCTGCCACCGGCCGCGACGGGGTGCCCGATCTCAACTGGTATTTCGCCTACAACCTCTTCCGCCTGACCGGCATCGTCCAGGGTATCAAGAAACGTATCGTCGATGGGACGGCTTCGAGCGCGCAGGCGGAGAAGACGGTGGCGAAGATCCACGGGCTGGCCGATGCGGCCTGGGGGTTCGCTGTGAAGGCGGGAGCGTAATTCATGCCCCGAATTCTCCCGTCATCCCAGCGAAAGCTGGGATCTCCCGGTTTGGATCGGAGCACCAGCCAACTGAGATACCCCAGCTTTCGCTGGGGTGACGGACTTGGTTCGAGATAAGTCGCCACGGGAGCAGAAGAAGATGTCGCAGTTCGACCTGATCGGGATGGTCGCCATCGTCACCGGCTCCTCGCGCGGCATCGGCTTGGCCTCCGCACGCGAACTCGCCGAGCACGGCGCCAAGATCGTGATCTCCAGCCGCAAGCAGGACGCCTGCGATGCCGTCGCCGCGGAGCTCAATGCCAAGCACGGCGACGGCACCGCAATCGCCATCGCCGCCAACATCTCCGACAAGGCCGGGCTCCAGCATCTCGTGGACCAGACCCGCGCCAACTTCGGCCGGATCGACATCCTCGTCTGCAACGCCGCATCGAACCCCTATTACGGACCGCAAGCCGGCATCGCCGACGACCAGTTTCGGAAAATCCTCGACAACAACATCGTCTCCAACCACTGGCTGATCCAGATGGTCGCGCCCGAGATGCTGGAGCGCCGCAGCGGCAGCATAATCATCATATCCTCGATCGGCGGCCTGCGCGGTTCGCCGGTGATCGGCGCCTATTGCATCAGCAAGGCCGCCGACATGCAGCTCGCGCGCAACCTCGCCGTCGAGTTCGGCCCGTCCAACGTCCGCGTGAACTGCATCGCCCCCGGTCTGATCAAGACCGACTTCGCGAGAGCCTTGTGGGAAGACCCGCAGCGGATCGAGGCGGCGAACACCAGCGTGCCTTTACGTCGCATCGGTGAGCCCGAGGAGATCGCCGGCGCGGTCGTCTTCCTCGCCTCGCAGGCCAGCGCATTCATGACCGGCCAGACGATGGTCATCGACGGCGGCGTCACGATCTAACCGGAGGAACCTTCATGCGTTTCGAGAACAAGTCGATTATCGTCACCGGCGCAGGTTCCGGCATCGGCCGCGCCGCCGCGCTCCTGTTCGCGAGCGAAGGGGGCAGCGTCATTGTCGCCGACAAGACCGAAGGCGCGGACGAAACCGCCCACCTGATCGCGCAAGCCGGCGGTACGGCCGAGGCGATCCGCATCGACGCTGGCCTCGAAGACGACGTGATCCGCACGATCGCGCTCGCCTGCGACAGCTTCGGCGGGCTCGACGTCATGTTCGCTAACGCCGGCATTTCGGGCGGCATGGCAAACCTGTTCGACACAGACGTCGCGCTCATCACCGAAGTGCTGCGCGTCAACCTGATCGGCCCGTTCCTCGCGATCAAGCACGCCGCCCCGCGCATCGCCGAGCGAGGGAAGGGCGCGATCGTCCTCACCGCGAGCGTCGCCGGCATCCGCTCGGGCGCCGGCTCGCCCGCATACTCTGCGTCAAAGGCCGGCGTCATCAATCTCGCCGCCGTCTCCGCGCAGCAACTCACCGGCTCGAACGTCCGCGTCAACGCGATCTGCCCCGGCCTGACCGAGACCGGCATGACCAAGCCCGTCTTCGATTACGCGCGCGAGGCGAACAAGATGGGCCGCGTCGGCCGCCTCAACCCGCTCCACCGCGGCGCGCAGCCCGAGGAATTGGCAAAGGTTGCACTGTTCCTCGCCTCCGACGACGCGAGCTACGTCAACGGCCAGGCGATCGCGGTCGACGGCGGTCTCTCGTCCAGCCACCCGGTAACGCGCCAGGAGTATGGCAAGACCGCCGCGTGACCCGAAGCGCGGGCAAGCCGCCGCCGCTGTCGACGCCCGACGGTCGCTACATCGTCGTCCGCGGTCGGTTGTGGCGCAAGGCGAACCCCGATCTGTCCGATGCGGATCGGGATCGTCTGGTGCACGATCTGATGGATGCGCGACGTGCTGTGGCGCAAGCCCGACGGCGCAGCGATGTGGAAGGCGAGCATGCCGCACATGCCGCGGTCGACACGGCTAAGCGAGGCCTCGGGGAAAGAGGCCCGGTATGGTGGACGGATGGCGCGCCCGATTTGAACCGGCATATGGCAAGGACGACGTCCTATGCGGAATGGTTTTCTATAGCAGACACATCGTGACGTTGTGCGGTTAGCACCCGGCAACTCTCTAAAGTTACGCGGTATTTACTATTAGGCGTCGTGAGATGTTCTGCCGAACCGCCCCCGTAATCGCCTTAACCCACGGCAATGCAAGGAACGGGTGGCGCCGGAAAGCGTCCTTGCTCCTATGGAAATCCAGCAGTCATCATTATTTCCCTGGCGCCACAAGGATCAGGACACGCACGTCGCGCTGCTCCGCGATCACATAGCGGAAGCGACCTTCCCGTGTGTCGGCGCAAAAGCCGCGGTCGCAAAGGGCACGCTGGAAGTGCTGTCTTGCAATAGGATCGACTCCGCATGGGACGACGTTCGTATCCATGACGGCCTGTTGACCTTTGCAGCCGCATACCGCGCAGATCCGGCCCTGTTCCGGAGCTTTGCCGTCGTGTTCGACGAGCCGGTGACGTTCGACGAGCCGACCTTCGAGCGGCATCTCTGGAACCGTATCCAGTCGCTATCCGACAAGGATGTCTGGCGCGGACAGGAATATGACGAGCGCGTGAGTGCCGATCCGGACAGCCCGCATTTCTCGCTTAGCTTCGGCGGCGAGGCGTTCTTCGTGGTCGGCCTGCATCCTAATGCCAGCCGCCCCGCGCGACAGTTTGCGCGTCCGACGATGGTGTTCAATCTGCACGACCAGTTCACGATCCTGCGTGCGCAAGGCCGTTACGAAACGATGCGCGAAAAGATCATGGTGCGTGACGAGGCTATCGCCGGGTCGCGCAATCCCATGCTGACGCGTCACGGCGAAATGAGCGAGGCTCGGCAATATAGCGGACGCTCGGTCGACGATGTCTGGCGCTGCCCGTTTTCCTATCAGGGGGCATCGTCATGACGGACGTAACCTACGCGCTGGCCGTGATCGAGATTCCGGAGCGCAGCGGCACCGCCTTTCGTCTCGCGCGGGGCGAGACGCTGACCGTGATCGACCCTCGTGGCGAGCAGGTTGCCGATCTGCTCGCATTCAACGCCGACGATCTCGACGAGGTCATCTCCTCGGGGCGGACGCTTGACTATGCTGAGACGATCTACCTGACGACGGGTCACATTCTCTATTCGAACCGGTCGCAGCCGATGCTGGAGATCGTCGCGGATGACGTCGGCCGGCACGACTTTCTGCTGACGCCGTGCTCGTACGACACGTTTCATCATTTCTACCCGACGCTGACTCCGCATCGGGGGTGTTTTGGCAATCTCGCGGCGGCGCTTGAGCCTTATGGCGTGATCCCCGATCGGATTCCGACGGCGTTCAACTGTTTCATGAACGTGCCGATCGACGCAGATACGGGCAAGCTCAGTGTCCTGCCCCCGATCAGCAAGGCGGGCGACCAGATCGTCTTCCGCGCGGCGATGGATCTCGTCATCGGCCTGACGGCGTGTTCAGCACCGGATTCGAACGGCGGCACCTTCAAACCGATCCATTATGCGATCGGAGCCAATCCTCGACTGCGATAGGATGGCGCAAACTCAGGGTGCGCATGGCGCGCGCTACGCTTGCGTAACGACTTTGTGGGGACCATTTGGGGCGTGCGGGCGTTTGACGTCCGACCCTATTCACGAAGGAGAATCCTGATGGCTTTCGAAATCCCACCGTTGCCTTATGCCTATGACGCGCTTGAGCCGGTGATCGACCAGGAGACGATGAAGTTTCATCACGACAAGCATCATGCTGCCTACACGGCGAAGCTGAACGAAGGCGTCGAGAAGGACTCCGCGCTGCAGGGCAAATCGATCGAGGACATCCTCGGCATGATCTCGTCGCAGCCGCCGCTGGTCCGCAACAATGGCGGTGGCTTCTGGAACCACGACTTCTTCTGGAAGACGATGGCGGCAAAGAACGGCCAGGCCCCGTCGGGCAAGCTCGCCGAGGCGATCGATCGCGACTTCGGCAGCCTCGACAAGCTGAAGGAGGAGTTCAACACCAAGGGTGCGGGGCAGTTCGGTTCGGGCTGGGCATGGTTGATCGCGGACGCGAGCGGCAAGCTGAAGGTGACGAGCACGCCGAACCAGGACAACCCGCTGATGGACGACGCCAAAGAGCCCGGCACGCCGCTGCTCGGCAACGACGTCTGGGAGCATGCCTATTACCTGACGTACAAGAACGATCGCCCGGGCTATCTGAAGGCCTGGTGGGACATCGTGAACTGGGACGTCGTTGGCGAGCGCTACGCGAACGTCGCGGGCTGAGCCCAATTCGAACAACCCCGACCTCAATAGCCACCGTCACCCCAGCGAAAGCTGGGGTATCCCGGTTGGCGGGCGTCTCGGCTAGAACCGGGAGATCCCTGCGTTCGCTGGGATGACGTGTCCGAGTCGGGATGACGGATAGTGAGATTACCCTTCGGGCGGCAGGTCGGTGACGGCCTTGTCGCCCGTTTGCAATCCATGCTTCAGCAGCATCGGAATATTGGCGAACGCGAACAGCAACGTCAGCGGGATCGCGCCCCACAGCTTGAAGCCGACCCAGAAATTCCACCCGGCGTCCTTGCCCCACGCGGCTAGCGTGTAGCGCCAGACGAATTCGTTCAGCAGCGCCATGAAAATGAAGAACACGATCCAGTTGCGCGTCAGCTTGTGCCAGCCCTGGGCGGTGAGGCCGGGATACGCGCTTTCAAGCAACGATTGGAGCAGCGGGCGCCCGGTGAGCAGCCCGAACAGCAGGATCGCGGCGAACATCGCGTAGATGATCGTCGGCTTCATCTGGATGAAGCGCTGGTCGTGGAAATAGATCGTCAGTCCGCCGAACACGACGATCAACGCACCCGACAGCCACAGCATCGGCGAGATATGCCCCGCCTTCACCTTCGACACGATCATTGCGGCGATGGTGGCGATGATGAACGCGGTGGTGGCCGCGATCACGCGCGCGATCGGCAGGCCGGGGGTGAGGAAGTTCACCGCGAAGAAGATCGCGAGCGGGCCGTAGTCGACGCCCATGCGGAGACCGGGGGATAGGGGGCTTGGTTGGGGTCACGAGATCAATCCAGAATACCGTTCGTCCTGAGCGTAGTCGAAGGACATGCCACAAACGGGCCGGTCCTTCGACTACGCTCAGGACGAACGGAAAAGAGAGGGCGCAGAGCGGATGGAAAAGCGTTACTTCCGAACGCTCTCCACCCCCGCGATGATCCGGCTCACTTCGTTGGCATCGAATGGGCGCAGATCCGTCATCCCCTCGCCGATCCCGATCGCATGGATCGGCAAGCCGTATTTCTCCGCCGCCGCCACCAGCACGCCGCCGCGCGCGGTACCGTCGAGCTTGGTCATTACCAGGCCCGTCACCCCTGCAACCTCCTTGAAGACCTCGATCTGCTGGAGTGCGTTCTGGCCGGTGGTCGCGTCGAGGACGAGGACGATGTCGTGCGGGCTCTCAGGGTTGATCCGGCCCAGCACGCGGCGGATCTTCGCCAGCTCGTCCATCAGCTCGCGCTTGTTCTGGAGGCGACCGGCGGTGTCGACGATCAGCACGTCGATGCCGGTCTCGGTCGCCTTCTTGACCGCGTCCCACACGACGCCCGCCGCATCGCCGCCCTCGGGACCGGTCACGATTGGCACGCCGACGCGCTCGGCCCAAGTCCGGAGCTGACCGATCGCGGCGGCGCGGAAGGTGTCGCCGGCGGCCAGCATTACGCCGTAATCCTGCTCCATCAGCAGATGCGCGAGCTTGGCGATCGTCGTCGTCTTGCCCGAGCCGTTGACGCCGATGACGAGGATCACCTGCGGGCGCGGGAAGGCGTCGATCTCGATCGGCTTGGCGACCGTAGCGAGCACCTTTTCGACCTCTTCCGCGACGATAACGCGGATGCCGAGTTCCTCCATGTTGCGCTCGAAGCTGCCTTCGGCGAGGCGGTGGCGGATGCGGCCGGCGGTCTCGGGGCCAAGGTCCGACGCGATCAGCGCCTCCTCGATATCGTCGAGCGTCGCGTTGTCGAGCCGCGCGCCGCCGAGGCCGGCGAGGTTGCCGACGAGCCGGTCGGAGGTGCGCTTGAAGCCGCCGATCAGCTTGTCGTGCCAGGTTGGGGTGGTGCTCATGATGGTTCTCGTGTTGCGCTGAGGCGGTCGGACGTGGCGCCGGTGATCGTGATGCGGACGATGTCGCCGGGTATGGCGGGTTCGTCCAGTGCGACTTCGGCGAAATTGCCGATATGGCCGCGGTCGCCCGGGCGTTCGACGAGTACGTCCTGCGATGTGCCGACCAAGGTTTGCAGCCATCGCGCGCGAGCTGTCTCGCCGGCCTCGCGCAGGAGGGCGGCGCGCTGGCGGCGGACTTCGGGCTCGACCTGCGGCATCCGCGCGGCAGGGGTGCCTGCGCGCGGCGAATAGGGAAAGATATGTGGGTGGACGATGCGGCAGTCGTCGATCAGCGCGAGCGTGTTGGCGAACATCGCCGCGTCCTCGGTCGGGAAGCCGGCGATCAGGTCCGCGCCGATAGCGATGTCGGGGCGCGCGGTCTTGAGGCGCTCGACGAGTTCCACGCTTTCGGCGCGCGAATGGCGGCGCTTCATGCGCTTGAGGATCATGTCGTCGCCCGCCTGGAGCGAGAGATGGACGTGCGGCATGATCCGACGCTCGGTGGTGAGCAGGTCGAAGAGACGGTCGTCGATCTCGATGCCGTCGAGCGAGGAGAGGCGCAGGCGTTCGAGCTTTGGCACGTGAAGCAGGACGCGTTCGACAAGGTGGCCCAGCGTCGGTGCACCGGGGAGGTCGGGGCCGTAGCTGGTCAGGTCGACCCCGGTGAGGACGATCTCGCGGTGGCCTGCGTCGACGAGGCCCGCAATCCGGTCGACGACCGCACCCGCGGGGACCGAGCGGCTCGGACCGCGGCCGAACGGGATCGCGCAGAAGGTACAGCGGTGGTCGCAGCCGTTCTGGACCTCGACGAAGGCGCGGGCATGCGCGGAGAAGCTGGCGGCGAGATGCGGCGCGGTCTCGCGGACCTGCATAATGTCGGATACGACGACCGGGGCTTCCGTCTGCCAAGCGTGCGCTGTGAGCTTGTCCGCGTTGCCGATGACGCGGTCGACTTCGGGCATCGCCGCGAAGCTGGTTGGGTCGATCTGCGCGGCGCATCCGGTAACGACGATCTGAGCCTCGGGCCGGTCGCGCTTGGCGCGGCGGATCGCGACGCGCGTCGCCTTCACCGCGGCGTTGGTGACCGCGCAACTGTTGACCACGACCATGTCCCGCCCGGCGACGAGCGCGCGGATGGTCTCGCTTTCGGCGATGTTGAGGCGGCAGCCGAGGCTGATGACCTCTGGCTGCAGGGCAGATGGCATGGAGCGCGATTTAGGAGGGGTGGGGGGCGAAGTCCACGCTTTGCATCGCGGAGCTAGCGCGTTCTCCTGCGAACGCATGAGCCTAGGACAGCAACCGGAGCACTGCTTGATCCTGGGCTCCTGCGTTCGCATGAGAACTAGAATTTGGGAACAGCCTTATACGCCGCACACCACCCCGGCGGAGGCCGGGGCCCAGTTGGAAAGGCTGCAGTAACGACGGACCGTCCCTCATCACCATCGTCTCCCAACTGGGCCCCGGCCTCCGCCGGGGTGGGGCTGTGTGAGTGGCTGGCAAAACCTCAGCCCGCCAGCCGCGGCGCAATCCCCGCGGCGGCGGCGCATCACGGTCCGGCCGCTGGGCCAAAAGCCGCTTCTCCGCCAGCAACCGCCGGACCTGTGCCGCGCCCAGCGGTCGCCCGTACAAATACCCCTGGCCCTTCGCGCAGCCGATGGCGCGCAGGCGTTCCTCGATCACGGCGTCCTCGATCCCCTCCGCGGTCGTCGGCAGGTTGAGGCTGTCCCCCAGCCGCGCGATCGTGTTGACGATCGCCATGCTCTCCGGATTATCGAGGATCGAGGTGACGAAACTCTTGTCGATCTTGATCCGGTCGAACGGCAGCGCCCGCAGATGCGCAAGGCTCGAATAGCCTGTCCCGAAATCGTCGAGTGCAAGGCGGATGCCCTGGTTCTTCAGGCTCCCCACGATCGACTGTGCAAGCGGGAGATTGTCGAACAATGCGCTCTCGGTAATCTCGATCTCGAGCCGGCTCGCGGGGAACCCCGTCTCGACCAACGTCTTGATGATCTTCTGCGCGAGCCACGCATCGCGCAACTGCAGCGGCGAGACGTTGACCGACAGCGTGAGCCCCGCGTCCCAGTCGCGCGCGGCGGCGAACGCCTGGCGCATGATCGACAGCGACAGCTCGCCGATCAGCCCGATTTCCTCGGCGATCGGGATGAACACGTCGGGTGCGATAATGCCCTTGGTCGGATGTTCCCAGCGCGCAAGGACCTCGAAGCCGGTGATGCGGCCGGTGGTCAGGTCGACCTGCTGCTCGAAATACGGGACGATCTCCTGTGCCGGGATCGCGTTGCGCAGGCCCGTCTCGAGTTCGCCGCGCAGTTGCAGCGAGCGCTCCATCGATCGATCGAACCACGCATGGCGGCCGCGCCCAGCGGTCTTGGCGGCATGCAACGCGATATCGGCGTTGCGCAGTAGCGCGTCGATCGATGCGCAGTCGCTGTCGGAGCGCGCGATGCCGATCGATACGCCGGTATGGATGTCGACGCCGTTGCTGCGGAACGGCAGCGCGAGGCCGGCGACCATCCGCTCGGCGATCCGGTCGGCGACATTCTTGTGTGCGGAGTCGAACACGAACGCGCAGGCGAATTCGTCCTCGCCGAGCCGTGCGAGCAGGCTGGTGCTCGGCGCGATCGCCGCGATCGTCTCCGCGACATAGGCGAGCAGCAGGTCGCCGACCGCATAGCCGTGCAGGTCGTTGACGGACTTGAAATGGTCGACGTCGATCGTCAGCATGGCCATTGCCTTGCCGCGGCGGCGGGCGCTGGCAAACAGCGTCGCACCGTCTTCGGACAGGCTGCGGCGATTGAGGAGGCCGGTGAGCGGATCGCGTTGCGCCAGCGCTTGCGCGCGGTGGCCGGCGTCGGTGAGGTCGCTCAGCTCTTCCGCGAGTGCACGGTAGCGAAACCAGCCGAACAGGATCAGCGCGACGTTCAGTAGCATCGCCGCGATCAGTGTCCGGTCGATCACGGCGGTGCTGCCGCGCAGATTCGCCAACGCCTTGACCAGGACCGTGCCGCCGGTGCCAACGAACAGCAGGATCGCGGCGCCTGTCACGGCGCCGGTCATGAATTCCCGACTGATGTTGCGGGGCGCACGCGTCGCCGCCGACTTTGCGGTCATGGGAGTGTCCGGTCGTTGATTGGTCGCCGGTGTGGCATGCGACAGGTGTAGGAGATGTTAAGGCGGCGTCGGCTCGGGGCAGGGCGTGGCGTGAGTGCGACTGGTTGATCTACGTTGCGTTAGTTTGGTCTCCCGCCTTCGCGGGAGAACAAGGAAGCGAGCACTCGGTAATTCCAGCCCGCAACCCGATCTTGCATCTCCGGCTGCATTCCAGTAGGTGGCCCATCACGTTCCGTTACGGGGCGCATTGGACGAGCATCCAAGGATGCACGCTGGCCGGCGAGGTTTCGCCCGCCGGCGCTTTTGCGTTTGGTAACGGTGTATGGGAGTATTTCGATGTTCGAAAGCCTGAGCGATCGACTTGGCGGCGTCTTCGACCGCCTTCGCGGCCGGGGTGCGCTGACCGAAGCGGACGTGCGCGCGGCGATCTCGCGAGGTGCGTGTCGCGCTGCTCGAAGCCGACGTCGCGCTGCCTGTCGCGCGCGAGTTCGTCGAGAAGGCGACCGAGAAGGCGATCGGCCAAAACGTCCTGCGTTCGGTCACGCCGGGGCAGCAGGTCGTTAAGATCGTCAGCGATGCGCTGGTCGAGATGCTCGGTTCGGATGCCGTCGAGCTCGAGCTGGGCGTCACGCCGCCGGCCGTCATCATGATGGTCGGCCTCCAGGGCTCGGGCAAGACGACCACGACCGCCAAGATCGCCAAGCGGCTGGCGGCAGGGCAGGCGAATTTCGGACAGGCCGGTCGCGAGCGCAAGAAGGTGCTGATGGCGTCGCTCGACGTCAATCGCCCGAACGCGCAGGAGCAGCTGGCGACGCTCGGTACGCAGATCGACGTCGCGACGCTGCCGATCGTGCAGGGCCAGCAGCCGGTCGATATCGCCCGTCGCGCGATGCAGGCGGCCAAGCTTCAGGGCTATGACGTCCTGATGCTCGACACCGCGGGTCGACTCCATGTCGACCAGGCGTTGATGGACGAGATGAAGGCGGTTGCCGACGTCGCGAACCCGGCCGAGATCCTGCTGGTCGTCGACTCGCTGACCGGTCAGGACGCGGTCAACGTTGCACAGAACTTCAGCGACCAGGTGCCGCTGACGGGTATCGTGCTGACCCGCATGGACGGCGATGCCCGCGGCGGCGCGGCGCTGTCGATGCGTGCGGTCACCGGCAAGCCGATCAAGTTCGCAGGCACCGGCGAGAAGCTCGACGCGCTCGAGGCGTTCCATCCGGAGCGTGTCGCCGGCCGCATCCTCGGCATGGGCGACGTCGTCAGCCTGGTCGAACGCGCCGCGGAGTCGATCCAGGCCGAAGACGCCGAGCGCATGGCCGCCAAGATGGCCAAGGGTCAGTTCGACATGAACGACCTGCGCGCCCAGCTGGCGCAGATGCAGCGGATGGGCGGGCTCGGCGCGCTGGCGGGGATGATCCCCGGCATGAAGAAGGCGCAGGGCGCGGTCGCGTCGGTCGGTGGCGAAAAGGTGCTGGTGCACATGGACGCGATGATCGGATCGATGACGATCAAGGAGCGCAACAAGCCCGAGCTGATCAACGCCAAGCGCAAGATCCGCATCGCCAAGGGCTCCGGGACGACCGTTCAGGAGGTCAACAAGCTGCTCAAGATGCACCTCGAAATGTCGACCGCCATGAAGAAGATCAAGAAGATGGGCGGCATGAAGGGCATGATGGCGATGCTCGGCAAGGGCGGCCTTGGCGGCGGTCTCGGCGGTATCGGCAATGCGATCGGCGGGCCGCAGATGGGCGACATGCTCAACAAGGCTGGTGCCGGTGGCCTGCCGGGTGGCGGCGGTGGTCTGCCGGGGCTTGGTGGCCCCAAGATGCCGCAGATGCCGGCCGGTTTCGACGATTTTCTGAAGAAGAAATAACCAACCCAACCTCTGACCGTCATCCCAGCGAAAGCTGGGATCTCCCGGTGAGAGTGCGGACCCTGACAACCACAAGACCCCAGCGTTCGCTGGGGCGACGTTTAGATCCAGAAGGAAAATATCATGGCAATCAACATTCGCCTCGCGCGCGGTGGCTCCAAGAAGCGTCCTTACTACAAGATCGTCGTTGCCGATGCGCGTTCGCCGCGTGATGGCCGCTTCATCGAGAAGATCGGCAACTACAACCCGCTCCTCGCCAAGGACAACGAGCAGCGCGTGCAGCTCGATGCCGACCGTGCGAAGCATTGGCTGAGCGTCGGCGCGCAGCCGACCGACCGCGTCGCGCGCTTCCTCGACCAGGCTGGCGTGCTCGAGCGTTCGGCCCGCAACAACCCGAACAAGGGCAAGCCCGGCGAGAAGGCCACCGAGCGCGCCGAAGAGCGTGCGACCAAGGCGGCTGAAGCTGCCGAGGCTGAGGCTGCTGCGAAGGCTGCACCTGCTGCCGAAGCAGAGGCTCCTGCCGCTGCCGAGACCGAAGAAGCCGCTTCGTAAGACGGCGGATGGATCGGTTCTGATTGGGCCGATCCGTCTTTCTTCCCGTCATCCCAGCGAAAGCTGGGATCCAGAGCCACGGACGAAAGCGTTCCGTTGCTCTGGATCCTGGGTCGAGCCCAGGATGACGGTGAGGGAGCGGGGCCTGAGTGTCCCCTCCACCTACGCGTGCGTAACCGCACCCGAACCGGACTTCATGCGTTCTCTCGATCGGTAACCCCGAACAGGAGCGCATGATGGCCCCCGAAACCGACCCCCGCACAGCCCCCGCACCCGAGGACATCGAAGATGCCACCAACCAAGGCGTCTCCGCCGACGACCCCGCCGAAGGCTCCGACGACACTCCCGGTCGCGGCGAAGGCTCCGCGCAAGGCTGACGTGACGCTCGCCGTCGTCATCGGTGCGCACGGCATCGGTGGCGAAGTGCGGCTGAAGGTCTTCGCCGAGAATTTTGGCAGCTATAAGAGCTTCAACGACGGTGCGCTGTCGCTAAAGTCCGCGCGCAACGGCAACAACGGCATGATCGCGCGCTTTGCCGAGGTCGCCGATCGCAACGCTGCCGAGGCGATGCGCGGGACCGAACTGACGGTGCCGCGGTCCTCGTTGCCGCCGCTGGAAGACGGTGAGTATTATCACACGGATGTGATCGGGCTCGATGTCGTCTCGACCGATGGCGAGGCGATCGGACGGGTCGTTGCAATCGATAATTTTGGTGCGGGTGACGTGATCGAGATCGAGCGGCCGTCCGTGGACGACAAGCCCGGCAAGCGCTTCATGATACCGATGCGGCCCGAGGCCGTTCCTGAATGGGATGCCGACCGGCTTATCGTCGAGGCTTCGTTCGCGGCTGAGTAAGCCTTGTTCTCCCAAGTTGAGTAGCGATTACCGTCGAAGTGGTCGCTGTTCGGCGAGCATGTTGCGGATCGTTGTTGCGGCGACGCCGGCTTCTCCCATTGCGTGACTGATCTGGTCGAGACCCTTCACCACGTCGCCGGCCGCGAACAGGCCGGGAATCGAGGTGCGCTGGTGCGAGTCTACCTCCAGGCAACCGTCCTCGGATGCGCGCGCGCCTGCCGCGACGGCCAGTTCCGAACGGATGACCGATCCAAGCGCTGGATAGATGCTGTCGAACCACAACCGTCCCTTGACCGTGTCCAGCGCCAGCTTGTCGCCCTCAATCGCGTAGTTGCCGCATGGGCCTCCGACGCGGACGATCCCGGCATCATCTAGCGCCGCTTCGCATGCCGGATCGAGGTCGTGGCCACCCTCTGGGGCGATCAGCGTCACGTCTTTCGTGTATCCGCGCAGGAACAGCGCCTCGCGCATGCCGTGGTCGCCGGTGCCGATGATGCCTACGCGCTTGTCTGTGACTTCGTAGCCGTCGCAGATCGGGCAGTAGCGGAGGAGGCCGGCTTCGAGCGCTTCGTCGTGGATGGCGTCGGGCATGTTGGGGCGGTTGTTCACGACCCCGGTGGCGAGCAGTACGCTCCGGGCTCGCGCGCGGCGATCGCCGAGCCGTACGGTGAAGCCGTCGTCCTCGACCTCGATCGCATCGACCCGCACACCCTCGCGGACTGCGCCATAGGTTTCCGCCTGCGCTAGCATCCGGGCTAGCAGGTCCGTGCCGCGGATGCCTTCGGGATAACCGGCATGGTTGTGCGTGCACGGGATCAGCGCGGCGCGGCTGCAGCCGCAATCGAACAGGCGGATCGAGAGGTGGAACCGCGCGAGATAGATCGCCGCGGTCAGACCCGCCGGGCCGGCGCCGATGATGATGCAATCGTCCATTCGCCGCGAGCGTTTCGCCAGCGTAATTGTTCCACTGCGCCGATCCGTATAGGTGCTGGGCGCATTCGGCGCCGCACGCTGGCGCAAACGCTTAGAGAATTGGACGCTGTGACTTTCGCTGCCACGATATTGACGCTGTATCCGGAGATGTTTCCCGGGCCGCTGGGGACCTCGCTTGCGGGGCGGGCGCTGGGGGAGGGGCGGTGGTCCTGCTCGCCGGTGCAGATCCGGGACTTTGCGACCGACAAGCACAAGTCGGTGGATGATACGCCGGCGGGGGGCGGGGCCGGGATGGTGCTCCGGGCCGACGTGGTGGCCTCGGCGATCGACAGCGTGGCCGATGGGCGGCCGGTGCTGGCGATGACGCCTCGGGGGAAGCCGCTGACCCAGGAGCGGGTGCGGGAGCTCGCGCAGGGCCCCGGCGTCACCATTCTCTGCGGCCGGTTCGAGGGGTTCGACGAACGCCTGTTCGAGGCGCGGGAGATCGAGGAGGTCTCGATCGGCGACTACATCCTGTCGGGGGGCGAGATGGGGGCGCTGGTGCTGCTCGATGCTTGCATTCGGCTGCTGCCCGGCGTAATGGGCGCGGCTTCTAGTGGGGATGACGAGAGCTTCGAAACGGGGTTGCTCGAATATCCGCATTATACCCGACCTCAATCATGGGAAGGGCGCACGATCCCGCAGGTGCTGCGATCGGGGGATCATGCGAAGATCGCTGCATGGCGCAAACGCCGCGCGGAGATCGATACACGGTCACGGCGACCGGACCTTTGGGAGCGCCATGAGGGCGTTCGGGTCCAGTCGCCCTCTGGCGCGCAGCGACACGAGGACGAGACATGAACCTGTTGCAGACGATCGAAGCCGAGAACATCGCGAAGTTCCTAGCCAACAAGACGATTCCCGATTTCCGCCCCGGCGACACGTTGAAGGTCGGCGTGAAGGTCGTCGAAGGCGAGCGCACGCGTATTCAGAACTACGAGGGCGTGTGCATCGCGCGCTCGAACAAGGGCATGGGCTCGAACTTCACCGTGCGTAAGATGAGCTTCGGCGAGGGCGTCGAGCGCGTCTTCCCGCTCTACTCGCCGAACGTCGATCTCGATCGAAGTCGTCCGCAAGGGCGCCGTGCGTCGCGCCAAGCTGTATTACCTGCGTGGCCGCACCGGCAAGGCAGCGCGTATCGCCGAGCGTCGCGACATGCGCCCTGCCAAGGGTACCGCAGCCGCCGAGTAATCGGAGCCTGCTGGAGTTGGAGAAGGGCGCGGGGGCGATGGTCCCCGCGCCCTTTTTCGTTGTGCGCGGGGTGGGGACTGGCTGGCGGGGTAAGGTGTTGGAAGTGCTGTCGATTGTTGGCGTTTCGCGTTTATGCTGCAGCACGGCAGTATAGGAAGTGTAGACGCTGGGAAGCTTTCTTGACGTGGGGGTGGCGTCGGGGTGTGGGGGCGGTGTCGCGGTTAAGGGGGTGGGCGCGCGCATCTGGTGTCGGTGCGCTTCTCCGGGCGTGTAGGACAGCCGATTAGCTCGCCGGCCAGTGGTGGCGGTGGTGGTGCCTGTCCCTAGGGACATGGGGCGGTTATTTGGTCGGACAGGGACGCGCCTTCCTGAGCAGGCCGACTTGCGCTTCCTTGTTCTCCCGCGAAGGCGGGAGCCCAGTCTGGGTCCCCGCCTTCGCGGGGAAACACGTCTTGCTGGCGGATTGGGATGGCTGCTCGTTTGAGGCGTGAGGGGCTTTGCCACGCTGAGCACGCCCGCGTGGACATGCCCCACCCCGACCCTCCCCTGAAGGGGAGGGAGTTTTCGTCGTGCCACCATGCAATTTCGGCGCGTCACGCAACGCACTTCCCGCGCGGGCGGGGAACCCTATCCTCGGGACTTATGATCACATCGCGCAACGCAGCGCAGCACAAGGAATGGATTCACGCGAAGGCGCTAAGGCGCGAAGAGAAGACCGGGCAAGTGCGCTAATAAGCTGCTTCTCTTCGCGCCTTAGCGCCTTCGCGTGAACATGCCCTTCTCCGTCATCCTGACGAAAGTCAGGACCCAGGGTCACAAACGCCGCGCTGCTTGGCTCTGGGTCCTGACTTTCGTCAGGATGACGGCGTGGGTGGGGAGGCGTTCCGCTCACAGTCGCGAACGCTGTCGTCTGAAGGGTGCCTATGGGGAGCCTGCGCCTTAGGTACCCCCACGCACCCGTCAGCCCGCCTCAAGCGCCCGTCAGGCGTCGCGCCACGTGCCGGGCTCCAGGCCCGCCACGGTCCAGTCGCCGATGCTCCACCGAACCAGCCGCAGCGTGGGGTGGTCGATCGCGGCGGTCATGCGGCGGACTTGGCGGTTGCGGCCTTCGCGGATCGTTATCTTCAGCCAGCAATCGGGGATGCTCGCGCGGACCCGGATCGGCGGCACGCGCGGCCAGAGGTCGGGCGCGGCGATCCGCTCGACGTCGGCGCGGGCAGGGCCGTCCTTCAGCAGGACGCCGCCCCGTAACCGATCGAGCGCGTCCTCGCCGGCATCGCCCTCGACCTGCACGAGATAGGTCTTGGCCAGCTTGAACTTCGGGTCCGCGATCCGCGCCTGGAGGCGACCGTCGTCGGTCAGCAGCAACAGCCCTTCGCTATCGCGGTCGAGCCGCCCCGCCGGATAGACGCCCGGCACATCGACGAACTGCGACAGCGTCGCGCGTGGGGTCGGACTGTTCACGTCGGTGAACTGGCTGAGGACGTCGTACGGTTTGTTGAACAGGATTACCCGGGGCATGGTGGAGCTTTAGAGGGATTGCCCGTCGGGTTCGACCGCCAATTCCTCTGCTTTCTGATGTTAGCAGTACGTAGCGCTATCGGAAGGTTCAGCCACTGCGGCGAAGTGCCACGATGCGTTCCACGGAGCCTTAACTCGGCGCGTAAAGTCGACTTGTCAGCGTCATGCAAGACACTGATGCCGACGAATCCGAATCGCACTATATTCTAGTCGGGAGATCCGTTGCCAATACAACCGTTGATAAAGCTAGGATCTTTCTCCGAATCGCATCTGTCCGCACTATCTCTCAATAATTTAAACATGTCGTTGGTGCTGATGGGAATTTTGCTGACAGCGTAATTTCCGTTGGATTGCATTACCCCGAGGACGACGTGCCCAAGGACCTTGTTACTCTGCGTCTTTCCCGCTTTATCTGGCACCAAGTTCGCCATAACATCAAGCGAGGCCTTGTAAGCTTGGTCTCCGCTTAACAAAGGAATTATATCAAAAGTTATCTGTTGAGTGCCCGGAGGGATATACGCGGCCCCATCGTTTCTCACCCGGACCTTTGTTGCTCCCGCCAGTAAGTCGCTTTCAATATGGGCGGGAATAAGAGCTGCGGGCGCATCCCCCTTGTTAACGGCAATTATATGCAAGGCCGTGCCGTCGAACGTCGGCATTGTAAGATAAGCGGCCGATTGCGAATGATGGAATGCTTTTATCGCCGATGGAACGGCTATACTTAATACAGATATCAAAGCTGTCAGGACCGCGAGAGCAGTTGATGTTATAGGTAGCGAACCTCGCCAGTCCTGATAGCTGTTACATATCGAGCATATTCTTGCATCCCGAGGTATAGGATGCTTGCAATGCCGACAGGTGGCTTTAACTTCGTCGGACTGCGTGTCTTTACCTGCTGTGCTCATAACGGTCACTTTGACGTATCGCTATAATAAGGCAAGTGCTCGTCAGCGCTGAACTGCGATATATTTCCTAATGTCCGTTGAACGTAATTGCATCGTCTTTAGGCGTCACTTTGGCTTTTAAGTCAAAAGCAATCCGAATGATAAGCTCTTTGAAAGTAGAAAAGGCCGCGGTGTTTCCACCGCGGCCCCTTCGTTTGATCGGCAATCTCCAACCCTTACTGGTCGAGGAAGCTCCGCATCTTCCGGCTACGCGACGGATGCTTCAGCTTCCGCAGCGCCTTCGCCTCGATCTGGCGGATGCGCTCGCGGGTCACCGAGAACTGCTGGCCAACCTCTTCCAGCGTGTGGTCGGTGTTCATGCCGATGCCGAAGCGCATGCGCAGCACGCGCTCCTCACGCGGCGTCAGCGACGCCAGCACGCGCGTGACCGTCTCCTTGAGGTTCGCCTGGATCGCGGCGTCCACCGGGATGATCGCGTTCTTGTCCTCGATGAAGTCGCCGAGATGCGAATCCTCCTCGTCGCCGATCGGCGTTTCGAGGCTGATCGGCTCCTTGGCGATCTTCATCACCTTGCGGACCTTCTCCAGCGGCATGGAGAGGCGCTCGGCCATCTCCTCCGGGGTCGGCTCGCGGCCCTGCTCGTGGAGGAACTGGCGGCTGGTGCGGACCAGCTTGTTGATCGTCTCGATCATGTGGACCGGGATGCGGATGGTCCGCGCCTGGTCCGCGATCGAGCGGGTGATCGCCTGGCGGATCCACCAGGTCGCGTAGGTGCTGAACTTGTAGCCGCGACGATACTCGAACTTGTCGACCGCCTTCATCAGGCCGATATTGCCCTCCTGGATGAGATCCAGGAACTGCAGGCCGCGGTTCGTGTATTTCTTGGCGATCGAGATCACCAGCCGCAGGTTCGCCTCGACCATCTCCTTCTTGGCGATGCGCGCCTCGCGCTCGCCCTTCTGGACCATGTTGACGATCCGGCGGAACTCGGTGAGCGCCATGCCGGTCTGCTGCGTGATGTCGGCGATCTCGGCGCGGATGCGCTCGACCGCCTCGCCCTCGTTCGCGACGAACGCGGTCCACTTCTTGTCGACCTTGTTGACCGTCGCCAGCCAATTCTCGTCGATCTCGTGACCGATATAGCGATCGAGGAAGTCCTTGCGCGGCACCTTGTGGCGCTCGGCAAGGCGCAGCATCTGGCCGCCCAGCGCGGTCAGGCGACGATTATAGGCATAGAGCTGATCGACCAGATATTCGATCTTGGCGTTGTGGAACTGGACGCTCTCGACTTCCGCCGTGAGTTCCTCGCGCAGCTTCTGGTACTTGCGCTCGTCGGCCGCGGAGAAATCGCCGCCGATGCCCATCGCGTCGACGCGCGACTGCTGGATCTTGCTGAACTTCTTGTAGAGCGCGGTGATGCTGGCGAACCGCTCGAGCGCGATTGGTTTCAGCTGCTCTTCCATCTGCGCGAGGCTGAGGGTGTTGTCCTCCTCCTCGTCGTCCGATGCGCGCGGGGCACGACGCTCGCCGTCCTCGTCCTCGTCGGCGGACGGCTCTTCGGGCTCGGCCTCTTCCTTGAACGAGGGGCCGGCGTTCTTCTCGCTGATCTCGCCGTCGTCGGCTTCGCCATCCTCGGCCATCGCTTCGGGGGCGGGGTCCTTCGACAGCATCGCATCGAGATCCATGATCTCGCGCAACTGCATCGTGCCCTCGTTCAGCGCGGTCGACCAGTCGATGATCGCGTTGAAGGTGATCGGCGATTCGCACAGACCGAGGATCATCGTGTCGCGACCCGCCTCGATGCGCTTGGCGATCGCGATCTCGCCCTCGCGGCTGAGCAGTTCGACCGCGCCCATCTCGCGCAGGTACATGCGGACCGGATCGTCGGTGCGATCGATGGTCTCTTTCTTCTTCTCGATCGCGGGGCCTGTGTCGGCATCCGCGTCGGCGGCCTCCGGCTCGTCCTCGTCGTCCTTGGCGGGCTCGGTCTCGCCGTCCTCGCCAGCTTCGTCGTTCTCGACGATGTTGATGCCCATCTCGCTCAGCGCGGCGCTGATGTCCTCGATCTGGTCGGACGACATCTCACCCTGCGGCAGCGCTTCGTTGAGCTGCTCATAGGTGATGTAGCCGCGCTTCTTGGCGCGCGCGATGACCTTCTTGATCGACGCATCGTTCATGTCGATCAGCGGCGCATCGCCGGTTTCGTTCGTCTCGGCGGGTTCCGCCATGTTCGCCTTAGCCATCAATCGCCCTCGGTACCCAACGCTCGGGCGTCTTCGTTCGACTGTACAAGATTTGCAAGTCGGACTTCCAACGCCTGTTTCTCTCTTACCATAGCCACTTGTCGTTCGAACGCATCTTCAGTGAAGTGCGTCTGCATCGCCGCGGTCGCCTGCTTGAGTGCCGCGTCTACCTCAGGGCGGGCGACCATGATCGCGATCGCCTCGTCGAGGTCGGCACGGACGCGGGCTGGATCGGCCGTGGTCTGCGTGAACGAATAGGGCATCGTATCGGCTCTCAACAGGTCACTCGCGACTGAATTGAAACCGGACCTCGCCAATATGGTGAGCAAGCGCCCGCTATCAAGCTTCTGGTCCTCAAGTGCAACATCTACGACCGCTTCGAACAATCGCCCGAGCGCGCCGTCGATCATTTGCAGCGAGCCGAGCACCTCCATGTGACGCGCGATCTCGACCGGGTGGCGGATCAGGCCGGCGAGCACGGCCTTGGCCAATACGCGGTCGATGCCAGTGGCGAGGAAGGCCTTCGCGTCTTCGGTGACGGGCGCGGCGGGGGCTTCCAGCCGCCTTTCGGTCGCTCGCCCCTAGGGACGAAGGGCGCGCGGACGGGTTTGAAATGCTCGTAGAAGCGGTTCTTGAACTCGGAATGGTACTGCTGCTTTACCGAAGGGTCGGCGATGCCCTCTGCGAGTTCGTGGAGGCGGCGCTTGAGACCGGCGCGCTGTTCGGGGGTGTCGAGCGCCTCGGCGGCGACTTCGGACGCCCAGAGCCGGTCGACGAGCTGTTCGGGGGTCTTGAGCAACGCTTCGAACGCGCCGGGGCCGCCGGCGCGGACGAGGTCGTCGGGGTCCTGGCCTTGCGGGAGCGTGACGAAGGCGAGGCTGCGGCCGGGCGCGAGTAGCGGGAGCGCGCGGTGGGCGGCCCTGAGCGAAGCCTTCTGGCCGGCGCCGTCGCCGTCGAAGCAGAGCAGGGGCACGTCGACCATCCGCCACAGTCGTTCGAGCTGGGCTTCGGTGAGCGCGGTGCCGAGCGGCGCGACCGCTTCGCCGAAGCCGGCCTGGGCTAGCGCGATGACGTCCATATAGCCCTCGACCACCAGCACGCGACCGGACTTGCGCGAGGCGGGGGCGGCTTTGTCGAGATTGTAGAGCGTGCGGCCCTTGTCGAAGAGTGGGGTATCCGGAGAGTTGAGGTACTTCGGCTCGCCACCGTCGAGCACGCGCCCGCCGAACGCGATCGTCCGCCCGCGGGGGTCGCGGATCGGGATCATCAGCCGGCCGCGGAACCGGTCGTACGGGTCCTTGCCCTCGACCGAGATGAGCATGCCGGACTCGACCAGCATCGCGTCGCCGTAGTCCTTCAGCGCGGTCTTGAGCTTGCCGCGGCTGTCGGGGGCGAACCCCATGCCGAACGCGCGCGCCGTCTCGGGCCTGATGCCGCGGCGGTCGAGGAGGGCGCGGGCTTCGGTGCCGGGAAGGCCGCCCAGTTGCTCGGTGAACCAGTCGGCGGCGTCGGCCATGACCTCGTGCAGGCCCTTGGCGCGTTCGGCCTTGGCGGCGGACTGGCGGTCCATCGCGGGCATGTCCATCCCGGCGGTCTGGGCGAGCTCCTTCACCGCGTCCATGAAGGGGAGGCCGCGCTGGTCGGTCATCCACTTGATCGCGTCGCCGTGCGCGGAGCAGCCGAAGCAGTGGTAGAAGCCCTTGTCGTCGTTGACGTAGAAGCTGGGGGTCTTCTCGTTATGGAACGGACAGCAGCCCTTGTGCTCGCGGCCCGCTTTGGTGAGCTTGGTGGTCTTTCCGACGAGCGCGCTGAGCGACGTGCGGGCGCGGAGTTCGTCGAGGAATTGTGGGGTTAGCGCCATGGGGTGACTTTGGTGGGGTGGGTGTTTGCGGCCACGCCCTCCCCGACCCCTCCCGCAGGCGGGAGGGGAGTAGAAGGGAAGTTGCGTTTGCGGCGGGCGCGACCGGGTCCCCCTTCCGCTTGCGGGAGGGGTTAGGGAGGGGCGTTCCGCAAGCACGCGCCCGATCTCGGCCACTACGCCCTCCATCCGCTCCAGCACGTCGTTGTTCCAGAACCGGATCACGCGGTAGCCTTGGTGTTCGATGAAGCGCGTTCGCCGGGCGTCGTCGTCGGATTGCCAGTCATGCTGCCCGCCGTCGACCTCGATTACAAGCCTCGTTCCGCGGGACACGAAGTCGCAGATGAACGGACCGATCGGGACCTGACGATTGAACCTCACGCCCGAAATCCGGCGCGCGGCAAGGTGTTGCCACAACGCGCTTTCGGCACGCGTGGGGTTGGCGCGGAGGTTTCGGATGCGGGTGCGTTGTTCCAATGCTCCGTCTCCTCTCGTGGCGCTGCCCTCCCCGACCCCTCCCGCGAGCGGGAGGGAGCAGAATTTACGACAGCGCCGCCTTCACCAGGCCGCTCGCCTTGCTCATGTCCAGCTCGCTGGCGTGGCGTGCCTTCAGTTCCGCCATCACGCGGCCCATGTCCTTCATGCCGGTCGCGCCGAGTTCCGCCTTGATCGCCTCGATCGCCGCCGACGTTTCCGCTTCGCTCATCTGCTGGGGCAGGAAGCGTTCGATCACCGCGACCTCGGCGGTCTCCGCATCGGCGAGCTCCTGGCGGCCGCCCTTCGAGAACATCTCGATCGACTCGCGGCGCTGCTTGACCATCTTCTGCAGCACTTCGACCACCAGCGCGTCGTCGCTCTCGGGCGCCTTTCCGGTGCGCGCTTCGATGTCGCGGTTCTTGATCGCGGCCTGGATCAACGAGATAGCGTTGCGGCTCTGCTTGTCGCCGGCCTTCATGGCGGTCAGCTGCGCAGCCTTGATGTCGTCGCGAATCATGTACTGGTCTTTCAGGCGGTTCGGGATAGCCCGACGGGATAGCGCGTCCGCCGTCCGTTTAACAGATTGACGCTGCGGCACGCCGGCCTTAGCGGACACCACTTAGCGACATCGTCAACGTAAAGAGAGTGCCCAGCCTGATGGCCGACACCAATCCTACACCCATGTCTTTGGCAATGCCTGCTGGCGCCACCGGCGTGCTGGTCCTCGCCAATGGCGACGTGATCTGGGGTCGCGGGTTCGGCGCAGAGGGCAGTGCGGTCGGCGAAGTGTGCTTCCACACCGCGATGACCGGCTATCAGGAGGTGCTGACCGACCCGTCGTTCGCCGGGCAGATGATCTGCTTCACCTTCCCGCACATCGGCAACGTCGGCGCGAACCCCGACGACGTCGAGGCGGACGACCCGCACGCGCTCGGCATCATCGTCCGCGAGGACGTGACGCAGCCGTCGAGCTTTCGTGCGGTCGAGGGGCTGGATGGCTGGATGAAGCGGCACGCGCGGATCGGGCTGTCGGGGGTGGACACGCGTGCGCTGACGCGGCGGATCCGGGTTGCGGGCGCGCCTAATGGGGTGATTGCGCATTCGGCGAGTGGCGAGTTCGACGTGGCGGCGTTGCTGGCGATGGCGCGCGCGTGGCCGGGGCTTGAGGGCATGGACCTCGCCAAGGACGTGTCGACCGAGATGCATTACGGCTGGGGTGAGGACGCGCCCGGCGGGGTTTGGAAGCTGGGCTTCGGCTATTCTTCTTCCCCCTCCCGCAAGCGGGAGGGGCCGGGGTGGGCTCCCGGCTTCCTCGACAGACGACGGTGCGGTTGAGCCTTCTTCCACGGTCACCCAAGCAGGTGAGCGCGAGCCCACCCTCAATCCCCTCCCGCAAGCGGGAGGGGAGGCCGGAAGCCCCACGTCGTCGCGATCGATTACGGCTCGAAGCGCAACATCTTCCGCAACCTCGTCGAGGCAGGCGCCAAGGTTTCCGTCGTAAGCGCCACCGCCAGCTTCGACGACGTGATGGCGCTCGCCCCCGACGGCATCTTCCTGTCGAACGGCCCAGGCGATCCCGCCGCGACCGCCGAATACGCGGTGCCGGTGATCCGCCAGCTGCTGGAGACGGGCAAGCCGCTGTTCGGCATCTGCCTCGGCCACCAGTTGCTCGGTCTCGCGGTCGGCGCGACCACGACCAAGATGTTCCAGGGCCACCGCGGCGCCAACCACCCGGTCAAGCGCCTGTCCGACGGCGCGGTCGAGATCACCAGCATGAACCACGGCTTCGCAGTCGAGCGCGAAAGCCTGCCGGCGAACGTCCGCGAGACGCACGTGTCGCTGTTCGATGGGTCGAATGCAGGGCTGGAACTGACCGATCGGAACGCGTTCAGCGTGCAGTATCACCCGGAAGCGAGCCCAGGCCCGCAGGATAGCCTGTATCTGTTCGAGAAGTTCGTCGGGTCGCTGCGGTGATTGGGACTTCGTCTGGCCTTACGTGTCCGCAGGAGATTCTTCCTGCCACGGATCGATCAGCGCGAGTCCCAAGCCGTCGAAATGCTTCGTGTTCCGTGTTGCGAGCGCCATCCCGCGAGCCAGCGCGGTCGCTGCGATCTGCGTATCTGCCGTACCCGGATTGCGGCCGGCTCGTTCCTGAAGCGCCAGCACGATCGCAAAATGCCGTGCCGCATCAAGGTCGAAGGGCGCTATCCGGTCACGGTAGGTATCCAGGAGCACCGCATATCCCTGCTCGATCGTCGCTCGCTTGCGCCCAACTGGCATCAATTCGACGCCGGCCAACAGCTCGCCGGCTACGATGGTCGATAGCCACAGTCGGTCGGCGTTGTGTTGCGCCCATTTGCGCACGGTCGGGTCTGGTGTTGACCGAAATGCCTCGCTCCAGACATTGGTGTCGACCAGGATCATTCGTCGTCGAACGTCGGGACTCGAGCCCGGCTCCGCGGCGGGATCGGCAAGTCGACCCCCGGGCGGCTAGCCTCGTACAGCATCTCGAACATGCCTTTGCGCGGTTCGGACGCGTCGGGCCTGACCAGCGCGATCAGCGCGCGGCGCGCCTCGTCTTCGAGCGACCGACCATTGCGCGCGGCCCGTTCCCGCAGATCCTGCTCTACGTCGTCGGGCAGGTTCCGGATCGTCACGCTCGCCATGCCGCGTCTCCTGTGATGGCAATGCCATCAACGTATCCCATGATTGCAGGTTAACAATGCCAAAACGCACCGACATCTCCTCGATCCTCGTCATCGGCGCAGGACCTATCGTCATCGGCCAGGCGTGCGAGTTCGATTATTCGGGCACGCAGGCGATCAAGGCGTTGAAGGAGGAGGGCTATCGTATCGTCCTCGTCAATTCGAACCCCGCCACGATCATGACCGATCCCGAGCTGGCCGACGCGACCTATGTCGAGCCGATCACGCCGGCGATCGTCGCCAAGATCATCGAGAAGGAACGGCCTGACGCGATCCTGCCGACGATGGGCGGGCAGACCGCGCTGAATACTGCGCTCGCGCTGTTCCATGACGGGACGCTCGAGAAGTTCGGCGTGACGATGATCGGGGCGGATGCCGATGCGATCGACATGGCGGAGGACCGGCTGAAGTTCCGCGACGCGATGGACCGGATCGGGCTGGAAAGCGCGCGCTCGGCGATTGCACATACTGTCGAGGAAACGCTCGAAGGGCTTGAGAAGACGGGGCTTCCGTCGATCATCCGGCCGAGCTTCACGATGGGCGGCTCGGGCGGCGGCATCGCGTATAATCGCGAGGAATTCATCGCGATCGTCCGCAACGGGCTCGACCTGTCGCCGACCACTGAGGTGCTGATCGAGGAATCGCTGCTCGGCTGGAAAGAATACGAGATGGAGGTGGTGCGCGATCGCAACGACAACGCGATCATCATCTGCTCGATCGAGAATGTCGATCCGATGGGCGTCCACACCGGCGACTCGATCACGGTCGCGCCGGCGCTGACGCTGACCGACAAGGAATACCAGATCATGCGTAACGCATCGATCGCGGTGTTGCGTGAAATCGGTGTCGAAACAGGCGGTTCGAACGTGCAGTTCGCGGTGAATCCGAAGGACGGCCGGCTGGTCGTGATCGAGATGAACCCGCGCGTGTCGCGCTCGTCCGCGCTGGCGTCGAAGGCTACCGGCTTCCCGATCGCGAAGGTCGCGGCGAAGCTGGCGGTCGGGTACACGCTCGACGAGATCGAGAACGATATCACCGGCGCTACGCCGGCCGCGTTCGAACCGACGATCGATTACGTCGTGACGAAGATTCCGCGGTTCGCGTTCGAGAAGTTCAAGGGCGCGTCCAACACGCTCGGCACCGCGATGAAGTCGGTCGGCGAGGTGATGGCGATCGGTCGCAACATCCACGAATCGATGCAGAAGGCGTTGCGCGGGCTCGAGACGGGCTTGTCGGGGTTCAACCAGGTCGATCATCTGGTCGGTGCGCCGCGCGCGGAAATCGAGGCCGCGCTGGCCGTCGCGACGCCGGACCGGTTGCTGGTCGCGGCGCAGGCTTTGCGCGAGGGCTTCACGGTTGCCGAGGTGCACGCGATCGCCAAGTACGATCCGTGGTTCCTGGAGCGGATCGCCGAGATCATCGCGGCCGAGGCCGAGGTGATGAAGGACGGCCTGCCGATCGACGCGCCGGGTATGCGGCGGCTGAAGAGCATGGGGTTCAGCGACAAGCGGCTTGCGTGGCTGGCGCTGCAATCCGCCAATCTGCGGGGCATGAACCGCGGGATCGCGCGCGGCTCGGGGCTGATCCATGAGGTCGTCAAGGCGATGACCGGCGGCGTGACCGAGGAGGAGGTGCGCCAGCATCGCCTGAAGCTCGGCGTGCGGCCGGTGTTCAAGCGGATCGATACGTGCGCGGCCGAATTCGATGCGAAGACGCCGTATATGTACTCGACGTACGAGGCGCCGAGCTTCGGCGAGCCCGAGAACGAGTCCGAGCCTACCGATCGCAAGAAGATCGTCATTCTGGGCGGCGGGCCGAACCGGATCGGGCAGGGGATCGAGTTCGATTATTGCTGCTGCCATGCGTGCTTCGCGCTGGCAGACGCGGGCTATGAGACGATCATGGTCAACTGCAACCCGGAGACGGTGTCGACCGATTACGACACTAGCGACCGGCTGTATTTCGAGCCGCTGACCGCCGAGGACGTGCTGGAGATCCTGCATGTCGAGCAGCAGAACGGCACGCTGGTGGGCGTGATCGTGCAGTTCGGCGGGCAGACGCCGCTGAACCTTGCGCGCGCGCTTGAGGCTGCGGGCATTCCGATCCTGGGGACGACGCCGGACGCGATCGATCTGGCGGAGGACCGTGAGCGGTTCGCGGCGCTGATCACCAAGCTCGGGTTGTTGCAGCCGGCCAATGGCCTGGCGCGGAGCCGGGACGAGGCGGTCGCGGCGGCCGAGCGGATCGGGTATCCGGTGCTGATGCGGCCTTCCTATGTGCTGGGCGGACGGGCGATGGAGATCGTCGATACGATCGGACAGCTCGAGCATTACATCGCGACCGCGGTGCAGGTGTCGGGCGACTCGCCGGTGCTGATCGACCAGTATCTGCGCGATGCGATCGAGGTCGATGTCGATGCGATCTGCGACGGGACCGACGTGGTGGTCGCGGGCGTGTTGCAGCATATCGAGGAGGCGGGCGTCCATTCCGGCGACTCTGCGTGCTCGATCCCGCCATATTCGCTGTCGGCGGAGATCATCGCCGAGATCGAGCGGCAGACGGTGGCGCTCGCGCATGCCTTGTCCGTCGTGGGCCTGATGAACATCCAGTTCGCGGTGAAGGATGGGCTGGTCTATCTCATCGAGGTCAACCCGCGCGCATCGCGCACCGTGCCGTTCGTCGCCAAGGCGATCGGTGCGCCGATAGCCAAGATCGCCGCACGCGTCATGGCGGGCGAGAAGCTGGTCAATTTGCCGAAGATCGACCGGCATATCGACTATTATGCGGTGAAGGAGGCAGTGTTCCCCTTCAACAAGTTCCCGGGCGTCGATCCGGTGCTGTCACCGGAAATGAAGTCGACCGGCGAAGTCATGGGAATCGATCCCGATTTCACGATCGCATTCGCCAAGGCACAGCTGGGCGCGGGGACGATCCTGCCGACCAAGGGCAATGTCTTCGTCAGCGTGAAGGACGGCGACAAGGCGATGATCGTCGATGCGGTGAAGGCGCTGATCGATACCGGCTTCTCGATCGTCGCGACGGGTGGGACGGCAGATCATCTGGCGCGCGCCGGCTTGCCGGTCGAGAAGGTCAACAAGGTGGCGCAGGGTCGGCCGCATATCGTCGACCGGATCAAGGACGGCGATATCGCGCTGATCTTCAATACCACCGAGGGGTGGCAGAGCCTGAAGGACTCGCAGCCGATCCGCGCTTCCGCGCTCGGCCAGCGTATTCCGTACTTCACGACCGCGCCTGCTTCGCTCGAGGCGGCGAAGGCGATCGCCAAGCTTTCGACGCACAGCCTTGAAGTACGGCCGCTGCAATCCTATTATTCGCAGTCGCACGACTGATCCCGACATGAGAATGATGTGTGGGCGGGGCTGGTACAGGGCCTCGCGCGGGGAAATGGATTTGGGGACGAGATGATGGCGACCGTCGAAAAGATGCCGATGCTGCAGGAAGGCTATGAGACGCTGAGCGCGGATCTGAAGCGCCTGAAAGCCGAACGTCCGACGATCGTCGACGCGATCGAAGAGGCGCGCGCGCACGGCGATCTGAGCGAGAACGCGGAATATCATGCCGCGAAGGAGCGTCAGGGTCAGGTCGAGGCATCGATCTCCGATATCGAGGACAAGCTGTCGCGTGCGCAGATCATCGACCCGAAGGATTTGTCGGGCGACAAGGTCGTGTTCGGCGCGACGGTGACGTTGCTTGACGAGAACGACAAGCCGGTGAAGTATCAGATCGTTGGCCAGACCGAGGCTAACGCGAAGACCGGCCGCATCTCGTACAATTCGCCGCTGGGTCGCGGGCTGATCGGGCGGAAGCTCGACGAAGAGGTCGAGGTCACGGTGCCGGCCGGCGAGCGGTATTACGTCGTCTCCAAGATCGAGTTCATCTGAGCCTTATGCAATTTTTCGAGACGCGGGCGACGGCGATCATCACGATCGTGACGGTCATCGTCTCGGGATTTCTGGTGCTGAGCGGGTCGCTTGGGTATTGGGCGGTGAACGCCGGGTTTATCCCGTTGCGGATGACCGATGTTGGTATCCCCAGCGACCATGTGTTCGTCGTGCCTGCCTGGGCGACGCCGCTGACCGCGACTCTGATCCATGGCGGCTGGGCGCATATCGCGCTGAACCTCGTGATGCTGGTGTATTGCGGGCAGTTCGTCGAGAAGGCGCTGGGGACGGTCGGGCTGGTCGTGCTGTACGTGCTGGGTGCGTATGCGGCGGCGGCGGGGCACTGGGCGTTCGGGCCTGAGTCCACTGCGCCGATGATTGGCGCCTCGGGCGCGATTTCGGCGGTCGTTGGGGCTTACGCGCTGTTGTATGGCGAGCGGCGGGCGCAGGCCATCGGGCCGGTGCCGGCTGGGGTCGTGCACGTGGCGTGGCTGGCAGCGGCGTGGATCGGGATCCAGTTGCTGATGGGGCTGGCCGGGTTCGGGGCTTCGGTTGGCGCTAGTGGGCCGATTGCGATCGGCGCGCATATCGGTGGGTTCTTAGCGGGGCTGGTTCTGGCTCGGCCGCTGTTGCTCTGGCATTACCGCGCGGCTTGAGCGCCCTATCCCTGACAAGCGCTCGCCGCCCCACGCTAGTCTACACCCACACCCTCACACCCACACCGTTCGTCCTGAGTAGCTGCTGAGCTTGCCGAAGCGGCGTATCGAAGGATGGGTTGGCGCTCGGGACCTGTGCTTCGATACGAGCCCTCGATACGCTCCTGACGGAGCTACTCGGTCTCTACTCAGTACGAACGGGTGGGGGAAGGGGCGGCGCGAAGGACATGCGCGCTTGTGCGCCTTCGTCGGGTGTGCCGACGTTATCTCTACCCTATCTAGGCGGAGGTAGAGCGTGAGTGGAATGCGTCAGTCAACCAGCCAGCGCGACGGGTGACGGGAGCACTGCTCGGCGTGCCCTCACCCATCGCCGCATTCGGCGTTTCTCCCTCTCCCGTCGGGAGAGGGAAGGGCCCCGCGGTTGCTTGGCCGTGGGAAGGGTGAGGGCAAGTTGTTTTGCGCTATGCCAGTTTCGCTAGGTCATGAGCACAAGCTTACGTTGGCGAAGGCAGATGTGCCGTCGCGCAATGTCATCCCCGTGCAGGCGGGAATCCATAGCCTATGCCGCTGCGAGCAAGTCGCGAGGTTAGCCAATATGGGTTCCCGCCTCCGCGGGAATGACGGCTCAGGGGGTAGTTCAGGCTGCAGTCGCGCCCAGGTTCGGCTCGAGCATCCGGTGCAGATGCACCACGACGAACTTCATCTCCGCATCGTCCACGGTCCGCTGCGCCGCAGCACGCCAAGCCTTCTCGGCGCTGGCGTAATCGGGAAATACGCCGACGAATTCGATCTTGCTCAGATCGTTGAAATCCAGGGTGCGCGGGTCGCTGACGCGGCCGCCGAATACGAGGTGGAGCTTGCTCATGCGCTGCTTGTCCTTGGGAGGGAGGTTGCAGATGCCCTAGCGTGTTCGACCCGCGCTTTGAACCCTTAGTCGGTCTCTATTTAGGCAGCTGGCTTTTGCGAAACGGCCTTCGCACCTGCGGTACCCGCGGTGGTCAGTGCCTTGACGACGCCTTCGAGCAAACCCTTGGCCTGACCGCGCGCATTGTCCTTGGTAAGGCCGAGTTCGCCGAGTTCCGACTGGCCCGCAGCCTTGGCAGCAGCGGTGGCGGCGACGACGGTCTCGTTAAGACGCTTGCCGACTGGGGCGAGCAATTCCTTCTCGCGCGCCGAACGCGGGATCAGCGCGCCGGCGAGCGCGCCGACGGCGAGACCGCCGACGAGGATGCCGAGCGGGTTGGATTCAAGGTTGTTCACGACGCGCTTGGTCTTTTCGCGCGAGACTTCGAGAACCTCGGAAGCCTTGTCGCCGGCCTCGTGATAGACCTTCGAGGCGGTCTCGCGGACGGTGTCGAGGCCTTCGCGCAGACGGCTTTCGGTCTCGTGGGCGGCTTCGTTTGCGGTGGTCTTTGCGTCGGTCATGGAAATGTCCTTCTGATGGCAAGCTGCTCGCCGTTCAATTCAATGGGGGTTCAACGCGAGCCGGGACTTCAAGGTTTCAATGCGGTGACCGCAGTCAGTGCAGTCAGCGCCCGCGGCGGAAGAGTCCGACGATCCGGTGCCGCGCGAGAAATAGCCCGGCGACCGCGGCAAACCCTGCGGTCGGTCCCGGATTGCGCTTAACCGTCTCCACGCTCGCGGTCAGCGCGGCGGTGCCGGCATCGGCGACGTCGCGACTGGCGTTGAGCGCGAGCTTCCGCGGGTTGAGCCGGTCCTGCAACTGCCCAACCGTCATCATGACGCGCTGGCGGGCGAGGGCAGCTTCGATCTCTGCGGCGGCTACTTTGGCGGATGTCATGATACGGGCTCGCTTTTGGTCTGAAGCTTCGACTTGCCGATCATCGCCAGGATGCCGGCCAGCGCCAGCACCGCAACGACGACGATCACGGTCGACCATCCAGGCCCTACCAGCGTTGCCAGCGTCAAGATCGCACCGACCAGCAGTGCGATCAGCGCGGCCAGCGCCAGCACGCCGGCGACCGCGAAGAACATCGCCGCCGACTTGTACGCGCTGGCCGTCTCGCCGAATTTCGCCTTGTAGACGGCAACTTCCGCGGTCGCGAGACTCTTCGTCTCGGTCGCCAGCCGGCCGACGATCGACGAAAGGCTTTCGTCTTCGCCGGTCAGCATCACGGGATCGGACAAGGCGTCAGGCCTTCGGGTTGGCGTCGACGCCCGACTGGACCAGTCGCGCGATGACGAAGCCGATAGCTGCTGCTGCGCCGACCGCGATCGCGGGCGACTTGCGCACCAGTTCGCGCGCGTCGTCGACCAGCTCGTCGATGTCCTTCGCCTTCACCTGGTCGGCGAAACTCGAGACGCTGTCGGCAGCGCTGCGGGCATAGCCGCCGTACTGCGAGCCGAGCTTGTCGTCGACCTGACCGGCCGCGTCGTTGAGCAGTTGGGCGATCTGCTCGAGCGCGCCGCTTGCACGGGCCTTACCGTCCTCGGCGAAGGTGCGCGCCTTGTCGGCGGCCTGCGCGCTGTACTTGCTCGCGCCTTCCTTGATCGCCTGCTTGGCGTCGGCGGTCTTGCCGGAGAGATCGCTGGTGCCGTTATCGATCGTCTTGCCGAGCTCGGTACCGACCTCGTTCGCGGTCGTTTTCAGGTCGTTGACGGTATCGTTTACGCTGGAGTCGGCCATGACGGTCCCTTTCAGAATTGTTACGCCCTCAACACCGCCGCCGGAGCACGGTTCCCGAACCGTCGCGCGATTGCACGACACTATTCTCGGATGTCCGCGCGATTGCCCGATATGGCGTGAGACGGTAGAGGCGGCGCGAACGACCCGGCACCGGGATTTGTAGGAGCATCGTTACGTGACCGCAATCATCGACCTTCATGCACGCCAGATCCTCGACAGCCGCGGCAATCCGACCGTCGAGGTCGACGTGCTGCTCGAAGACGGCAGCTTCGGCCGCGCCGCCGTACCGTCGGGTGCGTCGACCGGCGCGCACGAGGCGGTCGAGCGCCGCGATGGCGACAAGAGCCGTTGGGGCGGCAAGGGCGTCGACGGCGCGGTCGACGCGGTCAACGACGAGATCACCGACACCGTGCTCGGCATGGACGCGGAGGATCAGTCGGACCTCGATCGCGCGATGATCGAGCTCGACGGCACCGAGAACAAGGGCCGCCTGGGCGCCAACGCGATCCTGGGCGTCAGCCTCGCCGTCGCCAAGGCCGCAGCCGAAGCGCGTGGCCTGCCGCTGTACCGCTACGTCGGCGGCGTGCAGGCGCATCTGCTGCCGGTGCCGATGATGAACATCATCAACGGCGGCGAGCATGCCGACAACCCGATCGATTTCCAGGAATTCATGGTCGTGCCGGTCGGCGCGTCGAACATCCTCGAGGCGGTCCGTTGCGGCTCGGAGATCTTTCACACGCTGAAGAAGGGCCTGAGCGAGAAGGGCCTGTCGACCAGCGTCGGCGACGAGGGCGGCTTCGCGCCGAACATCGGCAGCACCACCGAGGCGCTCGACTTCATCATGTCGAGCATCGAGAAGGCTGGGTACAAGCCCGGGGAGGACGTGATGCTCGCGCTCGATTGCGCGGCGACCGAGTTCTACAAGAACGGCAAGTACGACATCTCGGGCGAGGGCCGGATCCTCGAAAGCGCCGAGATGGCGGAATATCTCGCGGACCTGACGCGGCGCTATCCGATCTTCTCGATCGAGGACGGCATGGGCGAGGACGATTGGGAGGGCTGGAAGACGCTCACCGACCTGATAGGCGACAAGGTCCAGCTGGTCGGCGACGATCTGTTCGTGACCAACCCGAAGCGTCTGAAGCGCGGGATCGACGGCGGCTATGCGAACTCGCTGCTGGTGAAGGTCAACCAGATCGGCACGTTGACCGAGACCTTGGAGGCGGTGTCGATGGCGCAGCGGGCGAAGTACACCGCGGTGATGTCGCATCGGTCGGGCGAGACCGAGGATGCGACGATCGCCGATCTGGCGGTCGCGACCAACTGCGGGCAGATCAAGACGGGCAGCCTCGCGCGGTCGGACCGGTTGGCGAAGTACAACCAGCTGATCCGGATCGAGGAAGAGTTGGGTGACGCGGCGCGCTATGCGGGTCGCGACATCCTGATCGGCGGCTGATAGGCTGGAGTCTGGGAGAACGAGCATGGCACGCGTGACGACGAAGACCAGCAAACTGCGGAGGACGATGCGCAAGGCCGCGTGGCCTGCGCTGGGGCTGACGCTGATGGCGTTCTTCGGTGCGTATGCCGTGCTCGGGCCGAACGGGATGTTCGCGTATGGCGACTATAAGCGCCAGCTTGCGAAGCGCGAGCAGGACTATGCCGCGCTCGATCGCAAGCGTGAGGTTCTGAAAAACCGCGTTGCTCTATTGAACCCGGATCATGCAAATCCGGATATGGTCGACGAGATGGTCCGCAAGGAGCTGAACGTCGCGCATCCGGACGAGGTTATCGTCCCGCTGGGCAATTGATGCCGGCTTACCACCACTGCGCATAGGAAGGGCACGGGAACACCGTTTGTGGCCCGGAACGGCGTGAACGGGGTCGCCATACGCGCACGGCCTCGTAACTCGCTTGGCGCTTGAGGGCGATGCAATAGCGCCACGGCCGGCGGAGTGGGACCACGTTCGTCAGTACGTCATAATCGCGTTTGGAGATGCGGATATCGTCACGCTCACCCTCCGATCCGATCGATAGGAAGGGCGTCGCCTTTGCAAGGCCCACCGCGTGGATGGGGAAAATGGTGGTGACGACGGGCTCGTCGGATCGCCAGAACAGGGCGACGTCGACCATTCGATAGGCGACCGTCGCGCCGACGATCACGCCAAAGACAAAGCCGATCGTAGCCATCAGGCAGCGGACCACCCAGGGTCGCGCCTTCGCTTTGTGGTGGCCGACCGCACCTTCTACCACACCGATCACGATGCCGGTCCGAAGCCCCGCCATACCGCCGAGCAAACTGATCGCGGTGACGAACCAGATGTTGATGGGTGAGACGACGATCGTCGAGGTGGCGTTGATCGTGACGACCCAGCCAAGGAAAGCCGCAACGGAAACGCCGATGGCGGCCCGATCGGCTTGGCGTGTCGGCAAGACGCGACGAGGCGCGCGAGTTTGGTATGAGAGGGCCACGCGGATGTCGTAGTTGGGAAACTGTAAACAAGTTAATTGAGCGCGACCGAGGCTGGTTTTTCGACCCCCATTCCCGGTTCCACCTAATCCAGGGTTACTGGCGAGCGCCAGAACCCTGGATCAGAACGATGTGGAGACCCGGAAAGCGTTACTTACCCAGGAACGTCAGCAGATCGTTGGTGAAGCGATCGCTCTCGGTGATCGTCAGGCCGTGCGGTGCACCGTCATATTCGACGAGCTGCGAGCCGGCGATGCCCTTGGCTGCAGCACGGCCGGTGGCGTCGATCGGCACCGTCTTGTCGCTCGTCCCGTGCACGATCAGCGTCGGCACGCGGAACGCCGCCAAGTCACCGCGGAAGTCCGTATGCCCGAACGCTTCTGCACAGCGCAGCGTCGGATGCAGACCTGCCTGCATCGCCAGGCCCCAGGCCCAGTCGACGACCTCGTCGCTGACCGGCGAGGTGATGAACCCGACGCCGAGGAACTGCTGGAGGAAGGTCTTGAAGAACGCCGGGCGGTCGTCCTCGATGCCCGCGCCGATGCTCGCCAACGTTTCCGCATCGACACCGTCGGGGTTGTCGTCGGTCTTGAGCATGTATGGCACCACGGACGCGATCAGCCCGGCGGCGACCACGCCCTTGCCGTCGTAGCGGCTCATGTAGCGCGCGATCTCGCCGCCACCCATCGAGAAGCCGACGATCGTCGCATCGGTGTTCGCGCCGGTCGCTTCCATGACATCGGCGAGATCGTCGGTGAGCGTGTCGTAATCGTAACCGCTCCAGGGCTGGCCCGAGCGGCCGAACCCGCGACGGTCATAGGCGATTGCGCGGAAACCGGCCTGTGCGAGCGCCATCGCCTGCGCGTCCCAGCTGTCGGCGTTGAGCGGCCAGCCATGCGTGAGGATCACCGGGCGGCCGGTGCCCCAGTCCTTGACGTAGATATCTGTACCGTCACGGGTTTTTATATAGGGCATCGGTGTCTCCAGTCGGTCGAAACAGGTGCGCAATCAACGGCTCAGCGTGGGCACCGTTCCGCGCACTGGCGCAGCGGCGCTTCGACTGGCAGCATGGCGTCACGAATCGGAATTGGAGACGAGATGCGGATCGGACTTCTGGCCACGGTGGCGGCGGCTGCGCTGACGCTGAGCGCGTGCGGGCCTGCGCAGACTATTTCGAACACACAGGCTGCGGCACCTGCGCCGACCCCTGCTGCGAAGAACGACTGGGCCGGGTTCCGCGACGGCTTCATCGACGGCTGGTTCAAGATCGATCCGGCGAATGCGGTCTATCAGGGCAAGCATGAGTATGATGGCGGGCTCGGCGATTGGAGTGCTGCGGGACTGAAGCGACAGGCGGACTTCCTACACGGCGCGATCGACAAGGCGGGGGCGTTCAAGGATCTGAAGCCCGCCGAGGCGTTCGAGCGCGATTATCTGGTGCAGGTCGCCAAGGGGAAGCTGTTCTGGTTGGAGGATGCCGACCAGCCACACCATAATCCGGCCTGGTATGTGAGCGCGGGGCTCGATCCGAACACGTATATCGCGCGCAACTATGCCGATGCGCCGACCCGGATGAAGGCACTGACCGCGTTCCTGCAGAAGATCCCGGCGGCGGCGGGCAACATCAAGGCGAACCTCAAAGCGCCGATGCCGCTGAGCTACGTCAATTACGGGACGGCGGCGTTCAACGGCTTTGCCGACTATTACGCGGGCGACGCGGTGAAGGCGTTTGCGGGCGTGAAGGATGCGGCGGCGCAGAAGCAGCTGACCGATGCGGCGCAGGCGGCGTCGAAGGCGATGCGCGATCTGGGGACGTGGGCCGAGGGCCAGCGTGCCACCGCGACGCAGGACTTTGCGCTGGGGGCGGACAAGTTCTCGCGGATGGTGGCGATGACCGAGGGCGTAGATACGCCGCTCGACCAGCTCGAGGCGGCGGGTGTTGCGGATCTGAAGCGCAACCAGGCGGCGCTGGCGCAGGCGTGCGGGGTGTTCGCCAAGGGGCAGATGATTCTCGCGTGCATGGACAAGATGAACGCGAACAAGCCGGTCGGCGGCCCCGTCGCGGAGGCGCGGCGACAAATCCCGACGCTGCGTAAATTCGTGGTCGATCACGACCTGCTGACAATCCCGGGGACCGAGCAAGCGCTGGTCGAGGAGTCGCCGCCGTATAACCGACAGAACTCGGCGTATATCGATCCGCCGGGGCCGTTCGAGACGGGCGTGCCGTCGATCTACTATATCTCGCCGCCAGACCCCGCCTGGACCAAGACGGTGCAGGACGCGTTCGTGCCGGGCAAGAACGACCTGCTGTTCACGTCGGTGCACGAGGTGATGCCGGGGCATTTCGTCCAGTTCCTGCATGCGAACCGGTCGCCGTCGCTCTTTGGGCGGCTGTTCGTCGGCTATGCGTTCGCCGAGGGGTGGGCGCATTATGCCGAGGAAATGATGTGGGAGGCTGGGCTCAACAGCGGCGATGCGGAGACGCATGTCGGGCAGATCTCGAACGCGTTGCTACGGGATTGCCGGTATCTGTCTGCGATCCGGATGCATGCGAAGGGAATGACGCAGGAGCAGTCGTTCCGGATGTTCGTCGACGAATGTTATCAGGACGAAGGTAATGCGCGGCAGCAGGCGGCGCGGGGGACGTATGATCCGGCGTATCTGAACTACACGATGGGCAAGCTGATGATCCGCAAATTGCGGGCGGACTGGACCGCGACACGGGGTGGGCGGAAGGCTTGGAAGGCGTTCCACGACCAGTTCCTGAGCTATGGCGGGCCGCCGATTCCCTTGGTGCGGGCCGCGATGATGGGGGAGGCCAAAGCCAGCGCGGCGTTTTGAGTGTGGGGCTAATCCTCCCCGGAACGGGGAGGGGGACCAGCGAAGCTGGTGGAGGGGGCTTTCCCGGCGAGATACGGTCGTTAGTATTCCGGGTTGCGTTCTGCTGGCGGGGGTTGCCGAGTTCGCTCTTCAAGGCGGTACGCTCCGGGTGATCCCCCTCCACCCCCGCTCTGCGAGCGGCGGTCCCCCTCCCCGTGCCGGGGAGGAATAGCGGGGTGAACATTCTTCTGCTCCCTCTTCCCTCCGGGGAGAGGGCTGGGGTGAGGGGCTGTTCCGGAGGGGGCGCTGCTTGGCTGCCCCTCACCCCGACCCGCTCCCCGGAGGGGAGAGGGAGTAGGTCACCTCGCTTGGGAGGCCGGCTGCACGTCCTGCGTTTCTTCAGTTGGTGGGTTGCGGATCGAGGGGCGGAGGCGGCTCAGGCTGCATAGACCTGCCACGAGCGCTAGACCTGCTGCGACCAGCGGCGGGGTCATGCCAGCGCCTACGCCCATCGCCAGCAACGCCGCGACCAGGGTGGCGCCGGTGGTCTGGCCAACCAGTCGCACGGTCGACACAAGGCCCCCGCCGCCGCCGCCCGCTCCCGTGGCGCACTCCCGATAATCAGCCGCGCATTCGGCGCCATGAACATCCCGAACCCCGACCCGCACAACGCCATCCGCCACGCGATGTCGAAATACCCCGGATCCGCCGGCATGTAGGCGAGCAGTAGCAGCGCACAGATCGAGACGCTCATCCCGATCCCGCCGAGCAGCCCCGCCGGATACCGATCCGACAACCACCCCGACAGCGGCGCCACGACCATGTTCGCCAGCGGCCACGGTGCGATTGCGGCGCCGACCTCGGCCGCGCTGAACCCATAGGCGTGCGTCAGGCGAAACGGCGTCGAGAGCAACAATGTCATCTGCGCGATGAACGCAGTGTACGCACCGATCGCCGACAGCGCGAGCACCGGCCGGGCGAGCAGGTCGATCGGCAGGATCGGCTTGGTCTCGCCCTGCTCGCGCTTCACGAAGAACCAGCCGATCACCGCGCCCGTCAGCACGATCGCCGCCGACACGATCGGGCTGTCGCCGTGGACCGCGCTCTCCGCACCGCCGATGACGAGCCCGATCATCGCCGCGCACATCACTGCGCCGAGCACGTCGAAGGGTTCGTCACGCCGGTGCGGTTCGGGCAGCGCGCGGCCGAGCAGCAGCGACGCGATCGCGAACGGCACCGCGCTGGCGAACACCCACGGCCACGGCGCGATCGCCAGCACCAGCCCGCCGATCGTCGGTGCGAGTGCTGCCGAACTCGACACCACGACCGAATTGATCCCAAGTCCGCGGCCGAGCTGCTTGGCGGGATATATCGAGCGGATCAGCGCCGACGAGACGCTCAGCGCCGCCGCTGCGCCCAACGCCTGCGCGGCGCGCACGACCAGCAGGAAGGGCAGGCTCTTCGCGAAGAAACACAGCAATGTCGCGACCGTGAAGAGCAGCTGGCCGTACTGGTACATCCGCTTCAGCCCGATCCGGTCGCCGAGCCCCGAGAACGGAAGCAGCGCCATCGCCAGGATCAGCTGGTACACCGTGACCACGGTCACCACCGCGCTGTTGCCGACGTTCAGGTCGCGCGCGATCGTCGGCAGTGCGACGGTGGCGATGCCGCCATCGATGATCGTCAGCGCCGTTCCCGCCGAAATCGCGGCGATCGCCATGAAGCGGCGGGGCTTGGGCAGGCCGTCGGCGGCCGATATCTGGTCCGGTTGCATTGCGGACCGCGATAGACCCCGGCATGTATCGCGCCAAGCAAATCAGGGAGATACGGTGATGCGGGTTCTGGCTTCGATGCTTGCGGCGACGATATTGAGCGGGGCGGGGATATTGAGCGGGACGGGCGGCCTTGCAGGCGGCGCGGCGCTTGCCCAAGTCGCACCGATGACGAAAACCGACACTGCCGCCGATCCGTATATCTGGCTCGAGGACAAGGATGGCGCGAAGCCGCTTGCCTGGGTCGAGGCGGAGAATGCGAAGACGCTCCCGCGGCTCCAGAACGATCCGCGCTACAAGACCTTTTATGCCGAGGCACTGGCGATCGCGTCGGCCAAGGATCGCATCCCGATGCCGAACCAGATGTTCGGGCGGATCTACAATTTCTGGCGCGATGCCGACCATCCGCACGGGCTGTGGCGCTGGACGAGTGCGGCAGATTACGCATCGGCAACGCCAAAGTGGACCTCCGCGCTCGATCTCGATGCGCTGGGCAAGGCCGAGGGCAAGCAGTGGGTCTGGAAGGGCTCGACCTGCCTCGAGCCCGAGCAGCGGCTGTGCCTCGTCGCGCTGTCCGAGGGCGGCGAGGATGCGGTGACGTATCGAGAGTTCGATCTGCAGACCGGTGCGTTCGTCGCGAACGGCTTCACGCTGCCCAAGTCGAAGCAGGATGCGACCTGGGTCGACAAGGATACGCTGCTGGTCGCGCGCGACTGGGGCGCGGGGACGACGACCCAGTCGGGCTATGCGTTCGTGATGAAGCAGTTGAAGCGCGGCCAGCCGCTCGACGCTGCAACAGAGGTCTATCGTGGCGCCGCGACCGATCAGGGCGGCACCGCGGCGAACGTGCTGACCGACGAGAAGGGCAACCGCCTGATCGTGATCCAGCGCCGCAAGACGTTCTTCGGCGCGGACAAGCTGGTATGGACGCCGGCGGGTGCGCGACCGCTTGCATTGCCCGACCGGACCTTCCCGGCAGGCATGATCGACGGGCAGGTGATCTTCTCGACCAGCGATCCGTGGGACAAGATCCCCGAAGGCGCGATCGCGTCGGCGCCGCTCGCCGAGGTGGAGAAGGGGACGATCAACCCGACCATCGTCTTCGCGCCGGGTCCGCGCCAGTCGATCGACGGCATGGGGCTGACCAAATCGAAGCTGTTGCTGGTCGTGTCAGACAATGTCCGCGGCCGCGCGTCGGTCTACACGCATGGGGCGGGGGCTGGACCGCCAAGCCGATCGCGCTGCCCGACAACGCCTCGATCGACGTGGCGAGCACGACCGATCGCAGCGACGACGCCTATCTGACCGTGACGGGGTTCCTGACACCGACCTCGCTGTATTCGCTGGATGCGGCCTCTTCCGCTGCACCGAAGCCGATCAAGACCCTGCCGCCGAAGTTCGACGCGTCGAACGACGTGGTGGAGCAGTTCGAGGCGACCTCGACCGACGGGACGAAAGTGCCGTATTTCGTGGTCCACAAGAAGGGCATCGTGCTCGACGGGACGACGCCGACGATCATGACCGCCTATGGTGGGTTCGAAGTGTCGATGACGCCGAGCTATTCGGGGAGCACCGGCAAGCTGTGGCTGGAGCGCGGCGGGTCCTATGTGCTCGCCAACATCCGCGGCGGCGGCGAGTTCGGGCCGAAGTGGCATGACGCCGGGCGGAAGACGAAGCGGCAGGTGATCTACGACGACTTCGCCGCGGTGGCGAAGGACCTGTTCACGCGGAAGCTGACGAGCCCGGCCAAGCTCGGCATCTATGGCGGCTCGAACGGTGGTTTGCTGATGGGGGTCGAGTTCAACCAGCATCCCGATCTCTGGAAGGCAGTGACGATCCAGGTGCCGCTGCTCGACATGATCCGCTACGAGGGGATCGCGGCGGGGGCGTCGTGGGTCGACGAATATGGCTCGGTGAGCGTGCCCGAGGAGAAGGCGTTCCTCGAAAAGATCTCGCCCTATCAGAACATCAAGAAGGGCGTCGCGTATCCGGAGCCGTATATCTGGACGACCACCAAGGACGACCGCGTCGGGCCACAGCATGCGCGGAAATTCGCGGCGCGGCTGAAGGAATATGGCCTGCCGTATCTCTACTACGAGGATACCGCGGGCGGCCATTCGGGCGATGCGGATATCGAGCAGGGGGCCCGGTTGCAGGCGCTCCAGATGACGTACTTCATACAGAAGCTCGTCGGGCCTGCGAAGTAAATGCAATCCTCCCCCGCCAGGGGAGGTGGCAGGCGTTAGCCTGACGGAGGGGAGGGCGCGACAACCTGCGTTCCGTGTCCTCCCCTCCGTCACCTTCGGCGACACCTCCCCCTAGCGGGGGAGGATCAGCGCGGACGGTGGTTCAGCGGCAGCGAACCTGGTTGTTGCTCTGCTCCACCGCACGCCCCGCAAGGCCACCCGCGGCCGCGCCCAGCAACGAGCCAACGATCCGCGAACGGCCGCCGTCGATCACGTTGCCAAGGATGCCACCACCGGCCGCACCGATGATCAACCCGGTCGTGCCGTCGTTGCGCTTGCAGTAATAGCGGCCATCCTGACCCGCATAAACGCGGTCGTTGGTCGCCAGCGTGCGCTCCTGGTAGTTCGGACCCGCCCGGTAATAGCGCGAGGGATCGTAATTGCCCTCGTCGCGCTCGTCCGGATACGCCTCCTGATAGCCGCCGCTGCGATCGGGCGCGGTACGATAGCCGGTCTGCGGCGCATAACCGCCGCGATTGCCGCGGACCGACTGGTAGCGATCGAATTCCGTGCGGAAGATCTGCAACTCGCTGTCGAGCCGCGCCTGCGCTGCCGCGAACCGCGCGTCGTCGGCCTGCGACTGCGCAAGCGCGGGCGTGGCAACGGAAAGGCACGTCGCCGCAATCACCGCAGCCGTACCGAAGAAACGCTTCATGATCCAAATCCTCGTCAAAGGGTCACATGCAGGGACGGACGGTGGCGTCATGCCACCGCCCGCCTGGTGCCGACGCACCATAGTACGCGCCGGCTCGGCTTACATCAGCGGCAAATCTGCACGCGACGATGGTTGCGCCATTCGGTGCGGCAGCGGCGATTGTTGTTCCAGTTGCGACGATCATTGCCGCGGCCGCGATAGCGCCGGTCGTCATGGCGATCGCCACGATGATCGTTACGGCGGAAATCGCGGCGATCGCCACGGTGATCCCCACGATGATCGTTGTCGCGATACTGCTCGCTATGCCCGCGATCGCGCTGCGCCTCGGCAGGAGCGGCGGCGCCTAGGCCGAGCGTTGCGAAGGCCAACCCGGCAGCAATGAGATGCGTAAACTTCATGAGATGTCCTCTCGAACCCGACAATCGGGATGTGCCGTTGATACGGCTGTCGAGAGACATCGTTCCTGAACGGGGTTGTCGGCTGCGGTACAGGTTTGGGAACGCAAGCGACGACGCATGTAAAGCGTCACTTGTCGGTTGACGTCAAGGCGAGTCCGCCGCAGCATCGGCAATGGTCATCGACTCCATCCGGCATAAGGCCTTGCGGTCGTTTGCCGAAACCGGTCGGGCCAAGGGGTTGCCGGGCAACCTTGTCGATCGATTGCGTCATATGCTGGCGTATATCGCAGTGATGGAGACCGTCGACGAACTGGCCGTACCGCCGAATTTCGGCGCGCATCGACTGATCGGCGATCGCGCCGGTCTATGGTCGCTGACGGTGACGAAGAACTGGCGGATGACGTTTCGGATCAACGATGCCGGTGGCATCGAGGATCTCGATCTGGAGGATTATCACTGATGGCAATCAAGTTGCATGCAAGCTTCGCGGTCCACCCCGGCGCATGGCTGCGCGCCGAAATCGTCACGCCGCACGGGTTGAGCGTAACGGACGCCGCCGCCAAGTTGCGCGTGACGCGACAGGCGATGAGCAACCTGCTGGGAAGCCGTGCCGGATTGTCGGCCGAGATGGCGATCCGGTTCGAGAAGGCGTTCGGCTTGCAGGCCGAGACGCTGATGCGAATGCAGGCCGCGTATGATCTGGCACAGGCGCGGGCGCGTGAGGGCGACATCGAGGTTGAGCGAGTGGCGGCTTAGGCGCCGTCAAAAAACGACTATCTGACTGGTCTACATTTGGTGGGTCAACGCTTCAGATACGCGTCCAGGATTTACATTGAATTTCTGTGCCACGTCGCGCTGGTGTAGTTTTGGAAACCTGGCGGCGAATACCCTGATATCTTCCGCGAGTTCTGGCGTGAAATGCGCGCTTCGCACCGAGGCGCGTGTGACGGGCGAATTTCGATACGTTTCGTCGGCTAGATCGTGAAGTTCTTCGATGCCGTACTCGTCTGCGATCTCACGAAGTCGAGAACGTATCTCAGGAATCATTCGCTTGTTACCCGACATGTATCCGCCCCCGACTCGAAGTCTTGGAGAGATGATCTCAAAATTGCTCGGGATTTGCAAGTTTACGGGAATAGGCGAAAAATGATTGGTTGAATTAGGCAAATAGCGAGTGCCGACGCTTTACTTCACCCTATGGTCACGAAGCTGTCCATCACCCGCTTGCGGCCTGACTGTTCGAAGTCGATCTCCAGCTTGTTGCCTTCAATTTCGGCGATCTCGCCGTAGCCGAACTTCTGGTGGAACACGCGCATGCCGAGCGACAGGTCGTCGCGGCCTTTGTTGCCGAGGCTGATCGCACTGGCGCGGCTTTCGACGACGCGGGCGGGTTTGGTGGAGAAGGTGCTGCCGGTGCCCGATGCGCGCTGCCAGCCGGGACCGCGGCCGGTGCCGCGAGCGACATCCGCGAACGGGTCGGCGCGGTCGGACCAGTTGGCTTGCCACAGGCTTGCACCGCCGGACATCGTGGTTTCCGTGTCGATGTGCTCGGCGGGGAGTTCGGCGACGAAGCGCGAGGGGATCGACGAGTTCCACTGGCCATAGATGCGGCGGTTGGCGGCGTGGATGATGACAGCCAGCCGGCGTGCACGCGTGATCGCGACATAGGCCAGGCGGCGTTCCTCCTCGAGGCTCTTCACGCCGCCTTCGTCCAAGGACCGCTGCGACGGGAACAGGCCTTCCTCCCAGCCGACCAGGAAGACCGTGTCGTATTCGAGGCCTTTGGCGGCGTGGATGGTCATGATCGTGACCTGCGGATCCTGCGCCCCGCCCTCGTTGTCCATCACCAGCGACACGTGTTCGAGGAACGCACCGAGCGAGTCGTATTCCTCCATCGCGCGGACGAGTTCGCTGAGGTTCTCCAGGCGCCCGGTCGCCTCGACCGATTTCTCGGCCTGGTACATCGCGGTGTAGCCACTCTCGTCGAGCAATTGCCGCGCGAGTTCGGCGTGCGGCAGGCTGGTCGCCATGTCGCGCCACCGGGCGATGTCGCCGACCAGCCGTCCAAGCGACTTCTTCGCTGCCCCGGTCAGTTCGTCGGTATCGAGGATGCGCGCGGCGGCGGTGGTCAGCGGCGTGCCGGTGGCGCGCGCGAGCTGGTGGATGCGCGCGACCGCCTTGTCGCCGAGCCCACGCTTGGGGACGTTGACGATGCGTTCGAAGGCGAGGTCGTCCGCCGGCTGGTTGACCACGCGCAAATACGCCAGCGCGTCGCGGATCTCGGCGCGTTCGTAGAAGCGGAAGCCGCCGACGATCTTGTACGGCATGCCGATCGCGATGAAGCGGTCCTCGAACTCGCGCGTCTGGTGCTGCGCGCGGACCAGGATCGCGACCTCGTCCAAGGATTTGCCCGAGCGCCGGACGATGTCGATCTCCTCGCCGACGCGGCGCGCTTCCTCGGGGCCGTCCCAGACGCCGATGACCTTCACCTTCTCGCCGACATCGCGCTCGGTCCACAGCTGCTTGCCGAGCCGCCCGCCATTGTTTGCGATCACGCCCGATGCGGCGCCGAGGATATGCGGCGTGCTGCGGTAATTCTGTTCGAGCCGGATGACCTTCGCGCCCGGAAAGTCACGCTCGAACTTCAGGATGTTCTCGACCTGCGCGCCGCGCCACGAATAGATCGACTGGTCGTCGTCGCCGACGCAGGCGATGTTCTTGCGCTCCTGCGCGAGCAGCCGCAGCCAGAGATATTGCGACGAATTGGTGTCCTGATACTCGTCGACCATGATGTATTTGAAGCGCTGCTGATACTGCGCCAGCACGTCGCGGTGCGTCTTCAGGATGACGAGCATGTGGAGCAGCAGATCGCCGAAATCGCACGCGTTGAGCGCGATCAGGCGCGTCTGGTATTGCTGGTACAGCTCGCCGCCACGGCCATTGGCATAGCGCTCGCTCTCGCCCGCATCGATGTCGGCGGGGACGAGCCCCTTGTTCTTCCACTGGTCGATCAGCCCAGCGAGGCTGCGCGTCGGAAAGCGCTTCTCGTCGATGTCGGCGGCGAGGATCAGCTGCTTGAGCAACCGCAACTGGTCGTCGGTGTCGAGGATGGTAAAATTCGATTGCAGCCCGACCAGTTCGGCGTGGCGACGCAGCATCTTCGCGGCGATCGCGTGGAACGTGCCGAGCCACGGCATGCCCTCGACCGCGTCGCCGACCAGCCGGCCGACCCGCTCGCGCATCTCGCGCGCAGCCTTGTTGGTGAAAGTGACGCTCAGGATCTCCGACGGCCATGCCTTCTTGGTGAAGATCAAATGCGCGAGCCGGGCGGTGAGCGCCGCAGTCTTACCGGTACCCGCGCCGGCGATGATCAGGACGGGGCCATCGGTGGTCAGCACCGCCTCGCGCTGCGGCGGATTGAGGCCGCGGAGATAGGGGGCTCGGCATGCGGCGCGGACGTTTGGGCGATCTGGTTCACCGGTGAACAGGTAGGGAACGGGGGGCCATGGGGCAAGCGGGTAACGCCCGCGCGGTGCGGCGATGTGTGGAACAATAAGCGACCATTTAGCGAGGACCGGACCTGCGGGACGGGGCTGTTCTATACCAACGCCGCGTATCTGCCGGGGATCATCGACGCAGGCATATCCGCATCGTCCTGCCAATAATGGGTCGGCTCCCATTAAGTCAGCAAACCGATGGATAGCCAATGAAGCGCCAACGGCAACAAGACGGCACTATGGAAATTGCGGCAGGTTAACCGCGAACCACAGCGCCGATGCAACCACTCAGCTTGAAAAGCGTCCTGTAAAAGACGATATTCACCGTAACCGGCACCATGCCGGACAAAGGAGCTGATTTCACAATGGCTAATTGGTCTGACCCCCGGCCCCGCGCCGCGCCGTTCGGAACGACGGCCACGGGCCAGCGTACCGAGGCCTATGACGCTGGTCTCCGGTCGTACATGCTGTCCGTGTATAACTACATGGGCTCGGCAGTCCTTCTGACGGGCATCGTCGCAATGCTGTTCGCGTGGGGCGGTGCGGAATCGCCCGCCGCGCAGGTGTTCATGACCGGCGGCCCGCTGAAGTACGTCATCATGTTCTCGCCGCTGGCGATCGTGTTCGGCATGAGCTTCGGCCAAAACCGGATGTCCACGGGCACGATGCAGTTGCTCTTCTGGGGCTTTGCCGTCCTGATGGGCCTGTCGATGTCGACCATCTTCCTGGTCTATAGCGGCACGTCGATCGCGGGTGCGTTCTTTGCGACCGCAGCTGGTTTCGCTGGTCTCAGCCTCTACGGCTACACCACCAAGCGCGACCTGTCGGCGTTCGGCACGTTCCTGATCATCGGTGTCGTCGGCCTGCTGGTCGCCAGTCTGATCAACATGTTCCTGCAGTCGGGCGTCATGCAGCTGGTCATCAGCGGCGTCGGCGTGCTGCTGTTCGCAGGTCTCACCGCCTACGACACGCAGCGTACGAAGAGCCTGTACGCGCAGGTCGCTGGCACGGACATGGTTGGCAAGGTCGTGATCATGTCGGCGCTGAGCCTATACCTCGACTTTATCAACATGTTCATGTTCGTGCTGCGTCTGTTTGGTAGCAGCCGCAACTAACTCCCGCTAAGGGTTGTAAGAACGCAGGGCTCGGCGGGACACCGCCGGGCCCTTTCTTTATGGCCTTGAGACAGGAATGGGACGCGCAATGCGGCTCTCGATCGACGTGCGTCTGGATTACGGGATCACGGGGGATGCCGATGTGCTTCTCCAGATCGAGGCGGCGGCGATGGCCGACCAGAAAATCGAGTCCGAGTCCCTTACCCTGTGGTCCGACAGCCCGATCCGCGCGGTGCGTGGCGAAGACGGGATCGGCCAGCGCTGCTGGTCGCGCGGGCATGGTCGGTTTACCGCCGAATATAAGGCCATCGTCGCAGTGAACCGCGAGCGCGTTCAGCTCGAGCTGTATCCGGCGACGCCGCCGCGCATGCTCGATGGGGAACTGACGCCGTATCTGATGCCTAGCCGCTATTGTCCGTCGGATCGGTTCGAGGGTTTCGTCGCACGCGAGTTCGGCGGGCTGGAAGGTGGGCCGCTGGCGGCGGCGTTGACCGAGTGGGTGTACCAGTCGCTCGATTATCGCTGCGGATCGAGCAGTGGGGAGACGACCGCACTCGATACGTTCGCGTCGCGCTCGGGCGTGTGTCGCGATTATTCGCATTTGCTGGTGTCGCTGGCGCGCGCCGGCGGAATCCCGGCACGCTGCGTGTCGGCCTATGCGCCGGGCGTCGATCCGCCCGACTTCCATGCGGTTGCGGAATTGTGGCTGGCAGGGGACTGGCGGCTGATCGATGCGACCAAGATGGCGACGTGCAGCGATATTGCGCGGGTCTGCGTCGGGCGTGATGCAACGGATATCGCGTTCATGACGGTGTTCGGGCAGGCGTATCTCTGGGAGCAGACGGTGAGGGTGACGCCGCTCGACTCTCCGTCATCCTGACGAAAGTCAGGACTCAGGGTTCCGGGGGAGCGTTTGTGGCTCTGGGTCCTGACTATCGTCAGGATGACCGTTGCGCTTGCGCAGGAACGCTCCGCCCCTTCGACCGTTGGTCATCGCCAAGATTAAAAAGGGACGTCGCAATGACCGACATAGACAAGAGCGCGCTGGACAGCCTTTCGGTAGCGCCCGACGACAAGGATGCAGAAGGCAAGAGCTCCGGTCGCGATCCGCGTCAGGAAGCGGGTCAGGACAAGTCGATCGGCAAGCGCCTGCAGAAGAACCCCGACAGCGCCGACGCCCGTCTCGACAACGGGCTCGACGAGTCGATGGACGGCAGCGATCCAATTTCGGCGACGCAGCCGGGGTCGGGCAGCGAGCCGGCCAAGTCCTCGGGCTATGACGAGGACGCAGAGCGGGCGTTGCGCGAAAAGCAGGCGTAACCCGAGCATCTGCTCAACGAACAGGCGTCGGTCGGCAACGACCGGCGCTTTTTTGTTGCCCAAACGCCTCGCAACGCAATCGAATCGCACGATTTCGTTCGGTTCATCGCAGCCTTGTTGCAGTGCAACAGCTTTCATGGTCGCTTGGCGTTACGGAAAGATGACGCGCGATAGGAACGTTGTTAACCATCCTAGCGCATAGTCTGCCGGTTCCTTGACGAGAGCGGGGTGACGACATGGCTTCCAGAATGAAACCGGCACAGGGCTCGATGACGCTGGCCGAGATGAAGGAATTTGCGGCTTTTCCGAGTTCGACGCAGCGGTACATCCGCCGTTCGCTCGACGTAGGGCTCGACCGCGAGGACGCGATGCTGCGCTGGTCGCGCGACGTCGTCGAGGCGGCAAGCATCCGGGCGCAGGCGCGGCTCTACAATAATCTTCCCGATCTGCGCGCGATGGTGCCCGACGACAGCGGCCTCGATGCGATCGAACCATTCCTGGCGCCGTTGATGACCCTGGTAGCGTTCGATCTGGGGCAGGGGCGGCTGACGAGCTTTTCGGCGCTGCGGTTTCTGTACGAGCGGTTGATCGGGGCAGAGGTGAGGCCGTGGTTGCCGTCGGCGTTCTGTGCCGCGGCCGCGTTGCCGCATCTGCACCCGGAACTGCGGCGGAAACTGCTTCAGTCGATCAGTGAGGCGGCAGCGACGGCGTCGGGCTGGTCGAACCGGCAGCCGGCGTTTTTCCCGTACTGGGTCGAGAAGGTGGATTCCGGCACGACGCTGGCGAGCTGAGGCCTATCCTCTGGTCGTGTTGAGCCCTTCGACACTGTTGCGACCGAGCGTCACAACCACCCCGGCGAAGGCCGGGGCCCAATTGGAGAGGTCGCAGTAACGATGCGCCCCCGCGCCATTGACGTCCCCCAATTGGGCCCCGGCCTTCGCCGGGGTGGTATTGGCGATGGACGACTGTCCCAATCACCGGCACGCCCGCCACCCTGCCGCGCCACGGTTCGCCTGATCCAGATGCAGATGGTCGGCGTGCGCGGCGTTGTAGTCGGGGGACAAGGTCGTCGCGAACACCTTGCAGGCGCCATCGCGCACGTCGCGCAGGAAGGCCGATTTGGCGTCGTCGCCCTTCCAGTCCCGCGCGACGGTGATGCGCGTGCCGTCGGTCAGGCGAAAGCCGGCGATGTCGACCGCGTCGGCGGTTGAGTGCTCGCTCCAGGTGCCTGCATCGCGCCCGTAGATCCGCCGGCAACTGTAACTCCCGAAATGATCGATACTGGCAACGCGCGCCCCGAAATGGCGTTGGGCTGCGGGCTGGACGACGTCCCATTCCCACATCGACAGCGCTGCGGCGACCGGGCAGGCGACGCCGAGGCCTGCGGGCAGGAACGCGATCGTCCGAGCGCCACCGGTCAGCCTGACGCCATCCGAATACCCGCATTGCCCCTCGCCCTTGCGCGGCGGCAGGACGGTGTAGCGCACCCCCGCGCGATCGAGCAGCGCGCGGCATTGCGGGAAATCCTCGGTCAGCGCGGTGAGCTTTCGTCCGGTGAGCATCCCGATCGGCTGACCGAGATCGAGCGGCGTCCAGGGCAGATCCTGCGGGCGCCCGCGTAGCCCCGACCAGAGCATCATGCCGAGCGCCGCGACGATCGCCAGCCCGACGAGCCAGCCGAGCGTCAGTCGCACCGTCCGCATGTCAGCCGCGCACCGCGTCCGACATCGGCTCCGAGGTGATCGGATAGCCGAGATCGTGCGGAATACAGAGGTGCTCGACGCCGTCGCGCGTTTCGGTCCACGGCGTCACGGTCCGCACCGGATGCGCGCGCGCGTGCTCCACGGCCGCAGCGAAGTCGGCGAACTGTGCCAGCCGTTCCAGATTGCGCCGCGTCGGAAAGATGATCGTCGCGCGCCCCGCATCGGCCTCCGCCAGCACATCGGCTGCCGTCGCCCAGAGCAGCCGGACATTCTCCGTCGCATCGACCTGCGCTTCGGGGGCGCCCGCCGGCAACCGCGCCAGGTAGAAGCGCGTATCAAAGATCCGGGCATGCGCATGCGCCGGTCGCCAGCGCGCAAAATATTCCAGCGCATCCAGATCGAGACCGACGGCGGCGTCCGTCAATGCCTCGCCGAACGCGGTCCCGGCATGCAGCGCCGCGCGCATCCGGGCGAACGCGGTCGGGGAGGGCATCGGCGACAGCCCGATCGGCAGACCGGCTTCCTCGATCGTCTCGCGTACGGCGGCTATCCGTGCCGCGCTTTCGGCGTCTCCCGTCCCGAGTACCGCCGCCAGCGCGTGATCGCCGGGATCGACTCGCCCGCCGGGAAAGACCAGCGCGCCGCCTGCGAACGCCATCGCCTTGGCGCGTTCGACGAACAGGAGTTCCGGCGGTCCGTCGCCGGCGTCGCGGAACACGACCAATGTGGCGGCGGGAATTGCGGGCGGCGTGTCGGTCATATCGGGGCGTAACGCGTCAATTGCCGATCGGGTAGCGCAAGCGGTGTCCGTGCAACCTCAAGGCGCGACCGGGGCGGGGTTCGTGGCGGCATAGGCAAGTGACCAGCCCGGCGGCAGATAGTCGGTCGACATGTAGTAATAGAACAGGCACGCGCCATCACGGCGGTACGTTCCGCCCTTGACGAGACCAAGTGCAACATTGCCGTCGAACACCGGTGCGCCGCTGTCGCCGGCCTTGCAGGTGGGGCCTTCGACCGCGACCCAGGTCGGCAGGCACGCGCCGCCGCACAGATCGCCCGCCGGCGCGAAATCGACCATCGCGACGAGCGCGCAACTATACCCGGTTCGTTCGCCGCGGTGGCAGACGAAATCCCCCGCACGCGTGCTCTCTCGGTTACGCCACGTTGAGACGGAGCGGGTCAGCGTCTTCGCCGTATCGGCATAAAATAACGCGGGGAGCGGCGCGCCGGCGGCGATCGTGTTGACCTGAACGTCTTGATAGCCCCAGCCCCATTGCCCGACAAAGTCGAGCGGGACGTTGCCTTGGCGCGCGTCGACATAGGTCAGCGCGTCGGGACAATGCGCGGCGGTGGCGATGCCGGAGCGCGATCCGTCGGTGACGACGAACCCGGTCGTGCAGGCATAACGCTTGCCATCGACCGTCCCCACGACCCGCGCGCCGCCCTCGACCGACGGCGCGCGGGGCATCGGCGCGGGTGGCGGAACGGTCTCCGGGATCGGCGCGGGCAGATCGGGAGCGGCCTGTGTCTGAGCCGGCAGTGCGTCCGTCTGGTCGTTGGTCGTCCGGTCGATCGCCTCGATCCGGACGGGGACGCCGGTCATCGTCTCGATCTCAGCCTGCAACGCGCCATCTCGATCGAGTTCGGCGTCGCGGCCGCTGATCATGACCAGCAGCGCGCCCGTCCGCGGGTCGATCCCAAGGCCGGGCGGATGTGGCAAGGCCGCGCGGATCCGCGCCTGATACGTGGCGATGATCGCCAGCATGCCCGTGCGGTTCATCGTCGCGCCGGTGCGAAACACGATCGGGACGACGATCCCGCCGGCCATGACCGACTGGTCCGGAACAGGGGCGGTGCCGGTCAGCAGGATGACGATCCGATAGGTCGGACTATGATCGATCGCGATACCCGCCCAGCGGTCGCGGTAGGTCTCGCGCAGGCGATCGGTCACCGCGACGCTGTCCGCCTGAGCGCGCAACCGGTGCATCGCCTCGTCGAGCGTGACGCCGAACGCGCGCGCATATTGCCCGGCATCCTGCATCAGCGCGTCGACCGGCAACTGGATGCGCGGTCCAGCCGACTCCGTGACCCCACGCGCAACGGGCGGCGGAACGATCGTCGGAACCTGCGCTGCCGCGGGTAGCGGTATCGTGGTCAGCAGGGCGAGGGCCAGCAATTGCGGGACTCGAAACATCGACATGGACTGGGTATCGCACCGGAGAGGCAGGCGGGCGTACCACGCGGCACGCCCAGCGCGATCAAACGCATGCACCGCGGTGTCCGATCCCGTCGGCCGTCTTGCGGCGCTCTGGGACGTGGATACGCTCAACCGCACGTCACGGCGGGTGGCCCAGCGAGCGCAGGGACCGGGGTGGCCCAGCCAGCGAGGGCGTTGGCCCTGGTCGCGACAGGTCGAGCGCGGCGGCATAATAGGGATCGGCCTCGGCCTCTGCGAGCGTCACAAACCGAAAGCCCATGGCTTGGTACAGGGCCAGGAGGCGCGGCATCATGCGCGCATCGAACGCGCCGACATGAAGCAGGAGCACATAGGGAATGTCGCGGCCGAGCTGCGCCTTCGCGCGCGCGCGTGAGGCGATTGCCGCTGCACGGGCATCGGCCAGAAAGCTGTCATCGAGGCGACGAACCGCATCGGCGTCCCGACCGATATCGCACCCGGCAAAAGGCGGATTCCATTTATAATCGTCGAAACTCATCGTCACGGCAGCGACCCGGTAGCCCTTCGCCCTAAGGCTTGCACGGGCGGCCTCGCGTGTCGCGGGCGTCTTGCCTTCCGCCAGGAAGGGGTAGCGAAACCAGTGCCAGTCCGACCCCTGTGCAGCCTCCGGAGCAGCCCCTCGTCCGGCCGCTTGTACAGCGGTGCCGAGCGGCGCTTCGTTACGAGCGATATCCGCGGAAAAGGCGGCCGCGCCGATGTCGTCGAGATTGGTATGCGAATAGCTATGGTTGCCGAGCGGCAGTCCGGCCGAGCGCCAAGCCGCGACCGCCTTGGCCGAGCCGGCCGGGTCGTCGGTCCCGAAGCCGCCGTTGAAAAAGCCGAAGGCCGGCGCGTTCGCCGCTCCCAGCGCGCGCACGAGAACACGGATGACGTCGACCCGTGTCATACCGGCAGGCAGGGGGCCGTGCGCGGGAATATCGTCGAACGTCAGGGCGATCGCCGGACGCGATTCGCGATGGTTGGGTCGGAGCGCCGCGGCGGCCTGCGCCGGCCGGTCCTGACGATCGTTCGACTCGCGCACCGCCTCGCCGGTCCGCACGACGGCCTGCTGCGCCGCGGGTGCGCCAGGCCCCTTGGCCGCGACGACACTCATGGACGCCAGTATCAGCGTCGTCCGCCACCGCATCATCGTCCACTCCATGGTCATCGTCGTTCGCCGCATCACTAACGGTGCGCGTCACGGTATCGCAAGTGGTTGGACGCGCGGTGAAAGTAGCAAGCCGATCGCGGTTGCGGTATCAAGCGGCATGAAAATCGATCATCCTGCCGCCACCGATGCGCGCGTCGAGGAACGCGCCGCGGTCGATGCCGCGACGTTCGCTGCCGAAGTCGCGACCAGCTCGACCCCGATCGTCTTGCGCGGCCAGGTTTCGCACTGGGCGAGCGTCCGCGCGGGGCTCGACGGCGATCGTGCGATTGCGGCCTATCTGGTGGGACTCGGCAATGGCGGCCAACCGATGGAAGTGCTGATCGGCGGACCGGAGTTCGGCGGCCGCTTCTTCTACCGCGGCGACCAGCTCGAAGGCTTCAACTTCCACCGTGAAAAGGCGTCGCTCGGCGCGCTACTCAACGAGCTGCTCCGCCTGTCGGCGCTCCCCGAAAACGCGCGGCATATCCTTTATGCCAACGCCGCGACCGCGCCCGAGCATCTGCCCGGCTGGTCCGCGGCGAACCCGCTCGACCTCCCGATGGGCGGCGCCGTGCCAAGGCTCTGGATCGGCAACGGGACGCAGACCGCAACGCACTATGACGGGTCGACCAATCTCGCCTGCGTCGTCGCCGGTCAGCGTCGCTTCACGCTGTTCCCGCCCGATCAGGTCGGCAATCTCTACATCGGACCGCTAGACCGCACGCTGGCGGGACCACCGGCGAGCATGGTCGATCCTCTAACGCCCGATTTCGATCGCTATCCGCGGTATGCCGCGGCGCTCGGCCACGCGCTGGTCGCCGATCTGGGGCCGGGCGACGCGATCTTCATGCCCGCGATCTGGTGGCATCATGTCCAGGCGTTCGGTACGCTCAACGTGCTGTGTAATTATTGGTGGTCGTTCGATCCGACCGTTTCGGCCTTCAACGCGGTCGTGCACGCGCTGATGGCGGTACGCGATCGGCCCGCGGCGGAGAAAGCCGGCTGGCGGGCGTGGTTCGACCACTACGTGTTCGGCGACGACGCAGCGGCGGCGGCCGATCATCTGCCGATGGCGGCGCGCGGTGTACTCGGGCCGGCGAGCGACGAGCGCACCGAACGCCTCCGCAACTATCTGCTCAAATCGCTCCAGCGCCGCTGATCGATACGGGTTCGGGCGATACGGGTTCGATCGATACGGGTTCGATCGATACGGGTTCGGGCGCGGTGCAGCTTTGCTCAGCCGCGTTCGAGCCGCGTCAGCGCGTCGGCATGCGGCGGCATATGCGCCAATGAGGCGGTGACGACCTGCTCGATCTGCGTGATACGGTGCGCCGCACGCGCGATCGGCAGCGCCGCACAAAGCGGGTCGTGACCATCGACGACGGCGTTCTGCCCGGTCAACAGCGCAAGCCAGCTCGTCTCGTTGAACAGTTCGTCGGGTTCGCGGAAGATGCGCCCGCCATCCCGAAACATCGCGAGTTTTTCAGCGAGGCCCTCGGGAATCGGTGCCGCCGCCCGGTCGCGCCAGAAGTGTTCCGGGCGCGCGTTGAGATGATAATGCGCGACGAGGAAGTCACGGATGCGGACGAACTCCGCGGTCATCACGCGGTTATAGCGGTCGATCACGGCAGACGATGCGACACCCGTACCCGGCAGCATCCGCAGCAGATGCTGGAGCCCACTCTGCACCAGATGGATGCTGGTCGATTCGAGCGGTTCCATGAATCCCGCGGCGAGCCCCAGCGCAACGCAATTGCCCGACCAGAATCGACGGCGGTGCCCGGTCGCGAAGCGGATCACGCGCGGATCAGCCAACGCCTCGCCCTCGATCCCGTCCAGCAGACATGCGGTCGCCTCATCCTCGCTCATGTAGCGGCTCGAAAAGACGTGACCGTTGCCGGTGCGGTGGCGCAGCGGGATGCGCCAGCGCCATCCGGCGGGTTGCGCGATCGCCCGGGTCAGCGGCAATGGGGCGGCGTCGGCGGACGAGGGCACCGCGACCGCACGGTCGCACGGCAGCCATGACGACCAATCTTCCCAGCCCGCGGCCAGCGCACCCTCGATCAGCAATGCACGGAAGCCGCTACAGTCGATGAACAGGTCGCCTGCGATCCGCGTCCCGTCGGCCAGGTGAACCGCGGCGATGCCCGCCGGGCCCTGTTCGACACGCACCACCATGCCTTCGCAGCGGACGACGCCGTGTGTTTCAGCTTGCTTGCGGAGGAAGTCGGCATAACGCGCGGCGTCGAAGTGATAGGCGTAACCGATGCGCGACAGCGGTGAGTCGCCGTTGGCGATCGGCTTAGAGAACCGTCCGGTTTCGGCTGCGCGTGCTTCCAGCGAATATTGGCCCAGGTCCTCGGCCTCGCCCGCCTGCCGGGCACGGAGCCATTGCGCGGCGAACGACAGGCCGGCGATCTCGGTGCCGATCTGGCCGAATGGGTGGACGTAGCTCTCAGTCGGATGCGACCAGCCTTCGAACCGGATGCCGAGCTTGTAGCTGCCACCGGTCGCAGCCAGGAACGCGTCTTCATCGATCCCAAGCATGGCGTGAAAAGTGCGGATCGGCGGGATCGTCGCTTCACCGACGCCGACGGTTGCGATCGTGTCCGACTCGACCAACGTGACGCGGCCACCGGCCGGGACGAGCAATCGGCCGAATGCGACGGCGGCCATCCACCCAGCGGTGCCACCACCGACGATGACGACGGTCATGCCCCGCGCAGTTTCGGATCTGTCGGGTGATGGATTGGAGCTCATGCTATCCTCGGGGAGGGCGTATCTATGATGGGCGGCGCAACACGCCTTATGCAGGTGGTAAGGCCGACATGGTCAATACCCGACCTCCAATTATCCCTGATACCGTAATGCCGGGCGCGTCCGCGGCCTGAGATAGTGTCGCCCTTAATCGATGTTAGCGCGGGTTGGCGGGCTCACCATATCCGGCCGAACTATTCGGCTATATCGTATAAATAAGATTGTACGCCGCCTGTTATCGTATATTTGATTGGCTTAATCCAAGGTCTTGCCCGCTACGTGGTACCGTTACAAACAATGTAACAATTGTGGCGTTCTGTTGCATTTTCGCACTAGCTGTCCGCTCAGGTGCGCGCTACAAAGTACCTTGTCAAAGCGCGCAATTCACAAATGATAGCGCTATCAGGGAAGAGGGGATGCAGGGCATCATGCAGCGAGAGTCTGGCAATACGCAGTCGTATGTTCGCGGTGCGGCACTGAAGAGTGGCGTGTCGCTTTTTGCGGTGTGTCTGGCCGCTTTGCCGTACGCGGCGATGGCGCAGTCGATCGACGCTGCGGGTGACGCACCCGCATCGCAGAGCACGCCGACCCCTAACGCGCTACAGCGTACCGCACCTTCTGATCGCGCCGCCGCGGCACAGCCCTCGACCGCAACCGGATCGCAGCCGTCTGCCAATGCGCAGGTTCCGTCCGGCGGTGCCGACGTGACCCAGGCCGAGCAGTCGACGGCGACTCCGCAGCAGGAAGCCGCGACGCAGGACGTCGTCGTCACCGGCATCCGCCGCAGTCTGCAGACCGCGCAGGCGATCAAGAAGAATTCCGAAGTCGTCGTCGACTCGATCTCGGCAGAGGATATCGGTGCGCTGCCGGATCGCTCGGTGACCGAGGCGTTGCAGCGCGTTCCCGGCGTCTCGATCAGCCGTTTTGCGGCAGGGGCCGATCCCGATCACTTCTCGACCGAAGGCTCGGGCGTCGTCGTCCGCGGGCTGACCTACACCCGTTCCGAGATCAATGGTCGCGATTCGTTCAGCGCGAACAATGGGCGCGGCCTGTCGTTCGCCGACGTGCCGTCCGAACTGCTCGGCGGTGTCGACGTGTTCAAGAGCCCGTCCGCGGACATGATCGAAGGAGGCATCGCCGGCACGGTCAACCTGCGCACCCGCCTGCCGTTCGATTCGACGGGATTCACGCTCGGCGGCACGCTCGAGAACAATTATGGCGACTTCGTCAAGAAGTCGGCGCCGACCGTATCGGTCCTGCTCAGCGATCGCTGGGAGACGGGGATCGGCCAGTTCGGCCTGCTCGGCAGCTTCGTCCGCTCGCAGGTGCGCAGCCGTGCCGACAGCGTCCAGATTTCGAACTGGGGCGAGCGGCCGCGTGGCACCGATGGCGCCTATTATCAGCTCAACCAGTATAACGCCGCGAACAACCTGATCACGCGGACCGACGGATCGACGGTTGCGGGCGACGGTCTTTTCTATGTGCCGCGTGGCGCCGCCGTGCGCAGCCAGGAATTCAACCGCACGCGTTATGGCTTTTCGGCCGCGGGGCAGTGGCGCAGCAACGACGGGACGATGAACGCGACCGCGCAGTTCCTGCGGTCCGACTCGCGTGAGGCCTGGACCGAGAACTCGATCGAGGTCGCGACCGACAACGTTCTGTCGGCAGGTGATTCTCAGCCCTATCCCGGCACCAGCTTCACGTTCGATGACGACAATGCGTTCACCAGCGGTCTGATCACCGGCCCGAACGGGTATCGCGCCGACCAAGGCACCGACATGCGCACGCCGACCAACGGCCTGCAGAGCAACAACATCGCGCGCGGCAATACCGGGCGCTTCATCACCAACGACGCAAGCTTCAACTTCAAGTGGCAGCCGACCACGCGGCTTGGCGTGACGGTCGATTACCAGCATGTCTGGTCGAAGGTGACGGTGACCGATCTGACGGTCTGGGGCACGACCTACCAGAATGCGGACATCCGCCTGAACGGCAACGATCCCGCCTATGTGAACTTCGTGCCGGTCGCGAACACGCCGAACAACTATCAGAACGCAGCGCATCCGAGCTATCTCGATCCGTATAACAGCTTCTACCGCTCGGCGATGGATCACATCGAGGACAGCGCAGGCAACGAGGACGCCGCGCGTATCGATCTGGACTATTCCTTCCCGGAGGAGAGCTGGCTGACCTCGGTCCGTGCCGGCTACCGGTTCTCGGATCGTCAGAACGAGGCGCGCTCGACCGCCTATAACTGGGGTGTGCTGAGCGAGATCTGGGGCGGTGGCGACGGCAGCGGCGCAGGTGCCGGTGCGGCTGGCGGACCGGTGTGGTTCGATCGCCCGATCGACGGCAATCCGACCACCCGCGATGTCGGCACGCCGGGCCCGCAACAGGCGTTCCTGTACGACAATTTCTTCCGCGGTCAGGCCAATGATCCGTCGAACGGCGGGCGGGTGTTCTTCCCGGGCAATCAGCTGCAGGATTACGGCAGCGCGGTACAGCAGATCAGCCAGATCGCCCGCGAGTGGCGCAATTTCACGTCGACCAACTCGGGCGCGGACGGCTGGGTGCCGCTTGCGCAGCGCTCCGGCGTCATCGCGGGAACACCGTTCCGTCCCGGCGAGGTCAACCCGGTCACCGAGCGCAACAACGCCGCCTATGTCGCGGTCCGGTTCGGCAACGACCTGTCGAACGGCTGGAACGTCAGCGGCAATGTCGGCGTGCGCTACACCAGGACCGAGCGGACCTCGTCGGGCTTCTTCGCGTTCCCCAACCAGTCGTTCAACTGCGTGGCGCCAACCGATGGCTCGGCGATCTCGCGGTTCTGCGCCTTGCCGGACGCCACGCGTGCCGCAGCCGCGGCGTTCCAGAACGGCGCGCTCGTCGCCAACGACGCCAAGCTGACCTATGATTATTTCCTGCCCAGCTTCAACGCCAAGCTCGCGGTCGGCGGTGGTCTCCAGTTCCGCGCCGCATTCAACAAGAGCGTTGCACCGCCCGAATTCGGCCTGACGCGCTCGTTCTACAATATCGGCCTGAACACCAGCGACCAGACGATCCTCTTCAACGGTGGTCCGGTCGCGATCTTCGACGTCGGCAATCCGAACCTGAAACCGGTGCGCGCCGACAATTACGATCTGACGGCGGAATGGTATTTCTCGAGCGTCGGTCAGCTGACCTTCTCCGCGTTCGCCAAGAACCTGTACGGCGTCCAGTCGGTCGGTACGCAGCGGTTGAGTTTCACCAACAATGGCTCGACGTTCGACGCGATCGTCACCACGCCGCTGAACTCGACCGAGACCGGCAAGGTGCGCGGCTTCGAAGTTGGGTACCAGCAGACCTATGGCTTCCTGCCGTCGGTCCTAGGCGGGCTCGGCTTGTCGGCCAACTTCACCTATGTCCACTCGACCGGTGTGTCGCAGCAACAGCTCGACCCGAACGATCCGAACGTTGCGGCCGGGATCATCTCGTCGGTCGACACCAGCAAATTGCCGTTGCAGGGGCTGTCGAAATACCAGTTCAACATCGGGCCATTCTATCAGCGCAACGGGCTGGAGCTTCGTGCGGCGTATAACTGGCGATCGCGCAACCTGTTGACGATCCGCGACGTCATCACGCCGTTCTCGCCGGTCTATGCGGAATCCTATGGCCAGCTCGATGCGTCGATCTTCTATGCGGTGACGCCATCGATCCGGATGGGTTTCCAGGGCGTGAACCTGACCAAGTCGGTCACGCGCACCTCCTATGTGATCAACGACGACCTGCTGACGCGTCCGCGCAACTGGTTCATCAACGACAGTCGCTTCACCTTCTCGATCCGCGCCTCGTTCAAATAGGCGCTATCGGACTCGCCGAACGGCGGGGCAATCTCCTGCGCCTGGGGCGTCCCGTTCGCGGGGCGCCCTTTTTTAGGATCAGGCCCGCCGCTGCGCGAATAGTTCAGGGCCTGGTCGAGAGCCGAACCCTCAATAGCTGAGGCGAACCGACATCCGCACGGCGCGCGGTGCGCCGGGGAAGACCCAGACCGGACTGTACGAGCTTTGCGCATACCGGGCGTCGAACAGATTATCGGCTTCGAGGCGCGCGGCGAGGGTCGGCGAGAAGGCATAGTCGACCGCGGCCTTCGCCTTGAGATAGCGCGGCAGGACGAGGCCGCTGGTGTCGATCGCGCCCGCGCGGGCGCCGACATAGCTGGCGCCAGCGCTGATAGACGCACCGCGGCCGCCGGGGTCGAGAAACCGGCCTAGAACGAACAGCGTGGCGGCGTGCTCGGGTACGTTGAGTACGCGATCGGTGGCAAAGCTGCGATCGTCGGTCCGCGCATGAGTCCAGGCATAGTTGGCGACCAGTTGCCAGCGGGCGGCTATTCGCAATGACGCGTCGAATTCGATCCCGCGGCTGGTCAGCGATCCGACCGGCGCCAGGAAGTTCGGATCGACCGGGTCGTTCGTCAGGATATCGCGCTTGGCGATGTCGAATCCGGTCACCGCGATATCGAGACCGGGAAACGCCGCGGTAATGCCGAGCTCATAGCCTTTGCCGCGTTCGGGGGCGAAGCCTTGACCGTCGCGCCCGGTCCCCGAGTTAAGCAGGAAGCTTTCTCCCCAATTGGCATGGACCGCGAACCGCTCGTCGATCGCATAGCGTCCGCCGAACCGGACATGGACGGGCTCGTCGATGCTCCGGCCGGTCTGCCCCGTGCGGTTGTTGCGGACCTGTTGGCGATAGGCGTCGAACCGCACGCCACCGGTGAGCGTCAGCCGCTGCGTCACGTCCCACATGTCCTGGATGTAGAGCGTGCCCACGCGACGCGTCTCGTCATTGTCGGTGAACGGCAGCAGGGGCAGCGCCTGGCCGCCATAGAGCGGCGCGAAGACATTGACCGCGTGCGGCGCAGCGGCGGTCGGGTTCCTGCGGAGCAGGCCTTCGTGATAGTCGAGCGTATAGCCTTTGATCCCGACGCTGGCCCGGTGCGCGCCGAATTCGCCCGTCAGTTCGAGCCGTGCCGAGAGATCCTCGACCGTGTAATCGCGCGCCCGGCGCTGACGCCACAGCGTGTCCCCTGCGACCAGACGGGACTGGTCGGACGAGAATCCCCGCAGCGATCCCGTGCGTCGCGCGATACCGCCGTTCAGGGTCATCCGGTCGGTGACGGCGATCTGGCCGGACAGTTGATGCCGGATATTGCGAAACCGCGTCGTGCCATCGGAGGGCTCGCCATAGAAACGCGATCGGGGCAGCGCGTTCGCGTCGCCGCCGATCGCCGGAATACCGCGGTCGAACGGTGCATCGAACTGCGTGATCTCGCCGACATAGGTAAGCCGGATGCCATCGCGCGGCGCCCAGGTCAGCGATGGGCTTACCACCCGGCGGCGTAACGTGACGAAATCGCGCCAGCCGTCACTGTTCTCGGCTGCAACCACGATCCGTGCCGCGAGCGTCCTCGATAGCGGACCGGTCACATCCAGTTCGGCACGTCGCGTATCGAACGAGCCATAGGTCAGCGTGGCGGTCGCCCTCGGGGTAAAGCGCGGCGTCTTGCTGACGATGTTGACCCGGCCACCGGGATCGATGTCGCCGAACAGCGCGCCCGCCGGGCCCTTCAGCACCTCGATCCGCTCGGCCGTCACGGGATCGCGTGGCGGGCCGAGGCCACGGTTCGCCAAAAAGCCGTCGACATAATATTCCGCGCCGCCATCGGGCGTGCCGAGAAACCCGCGAATGGCAAAATTGTCGAGGAAGCCGCCACGATTGTTCTGGTTGCTCACGCCGCTGACCAGTTCGAGGGCATCCGACAACCGATACGTTCCCGCCGCGCTTAACAGGTCGCGTTCGAGCGACCGGCTGGACGGCGACATACGTTCGGTCGAGATATCGGATGACAATGTCCGGTCGGGCTGCGTGCCTCGGGTACCCAGCACGACGATCTCTTTACCGTCCGCCTCGCGGACGATTTCGTCGCCGTCCGCTTCGCGATCGGGGTCCTGCGCCGCCAGTGGAAGCGGCAGCGCGAAGCACAGGAGTGCGGAAATGTGGCCGGTACGTCGCAGGAAAGTCGACAAGACTGGTTGCCTTTTTGGTAATGATGTAACATCGCAATGACGGAGGTATGACGACGATGTCAATGACGAGAAACGCGGTGGCGGTCTCCGGCGGGGTGCAGGGACGGATCCAGCCTATTGCGGTTAAGCGTCAGCGGATCGTGTCGATCGACGCGTTGCGCGGGCTCGTCATGCTGGTGATGCTGGTCGATCACACCCGCGAGTTCTTCTATCTTCACGCGCAGGTCAGCGATCCGATGACGATCGCGACGACGCCGCCCGGCTTGTTCTTCTCGCGGCTTGCGGCGCATGTGTGCGCACCGGTGTTCGTTCTGCTGACCGGGCTGGCGGCATGGTTATACGCAGAGGGCAGGGCGCCGGAGCAACGTCGCGCGGCGGCATCGTCCTTCCTGCTCAAGCGCGGGCTGTTCCTGGTCGCGCTCGAATGGACCATCGTCAATTTCGCGTGGACGTTCGATCCGTCTCCGGCGATCGTCTATCTCCAGGTGATCTGGGCGATCGGGCTGTCGATGATCGCGCTCGCGGCAATCGTGCATTTGCCGCGCAGCCTGGTCGTCGTGCTCGGACTGGCGATCGTGTTGGGGCATAACCTGCTCGATCCGATCGCGATCGCGCCGGGCGAGCAGGGCCACGCGATCTGGGCGGTGCTGCACGATCGCGGTCTGCTCGACCTTCCGTTCGGAGGACAGGCTCGAACATCCTATCCCGTGCTGCCGTGGATCGGCGTGATTGCGCTGGGTTGGTCAATCGGCCCCTGGTTCGCGCAGGCCGTCGATCGCGTTCAGCGCCGCAGTCGTCTGCTGGTTGCGGGGGTGGCGCGCTCGCGCTGTTCGCGATCCTGCGGACGATCAACGGCTATGGCGAGCCGCTGCCGTGGCAGGATGGCGGCGGGACGCTTGCCACGGTCATGAGCTATCTCAACCTGACGAAATATCCGCCATCGGCCGACTTTCTGCTCCTGACCTTGGGGACCGGGGTGATCCTGCTCGCCGCGATCGAGCGGATGCCCGCGCGCGTGACGACGCTGTTGGCTGTGTTCGGATCGGCGCCTTTGTTCTTCTACATCCTGCATTTGTATGCCGTGCATGCGTTGAACATCGCGGCCGGACTCGTGCTGGGCTCGGATGGCAAGCTGGTGAGCGTGCCGAATGTGGCGGCGCTCTGGCTGGTCGCGGCGCTGGTCGCGGTGCCGTGCTGGTTCGCGTGTCGAAGCTTTGCCGCCTTCAAGCGTACGCGCACCGGCTGGTGGTGGCGGTATCTCTAACGCCAGGCTTTACGGCGGCGCAGGATGATGCGCGCAGGATCGCTGCGCGCATCGCTCGTGGTCAGATCAGGCCTTCGTGCTGCATCGCCTTCTGGACGGACGGACGCGTCATCAACCGGTCGCGGAACGCGGCCAGATTGGTGGGGACGGTGATTTCGTTCTTTCGTGCCCACAACAGCATGACGAACAGATAGAAATCGGCGACGCTGACGTCCGCGCCGAACAGGAAATCAGCCTGCATCGTGTCCGCCAGATAGGTCATGCGCTTGACGATCGTCTCGGCGGCCTTCGCCTTCTCGTCATCCCCCGCACCCGAGAAGAACGGCTTGAAGCTCTTGTGGATCTCGGTCGAGATGAACGCCAGCGCTTCGAGAAGATGCGTATGCCCCATCGCACCCGCGGGCTTCAGCGCCGTATCCTGATGCGCGATCCAGTCGAGGATGGCGATGTTCTCGCTCAACGTCTCGCCGGAATCGAGCGTCAGGGCCGGCACATAGCCCTTGGGATTGATCGTCGTGAAATCGGCACCGCTCTCGGTCCGCTTCGCCTTCAGGTCGACCTTTTCATGCTCGAACGGCATTCCCGCCTCGTGCAGCGCGATATGATCTGCAAGGCTGCAGGCGCCGGGCGAATAATAGAGCTTCATGATGGTCTCTCCGTGGTGAACGGCGTGAACGCGCAGGATCTCGATCGGCTGCCCGGGGCGAAGCGGACTGGAAACGGACTCGAAACGGTCGGGGCCTAGACTGCTTATTCGAGATCGTCGTCGTCGATGACGACCACGTTCGCGTTGGGACGCTGGTCGGCGACATCGGCACAGACGTCGAGGATTTCATCGCTGAACCGTTCGAACAGTTCGAGCGCGTCGTTCTCGGGCTCGTCGCCGCTGAGTTCGCGGAGCACGGCATATTTCACTGCGAAATCGCGCTCGTCGCCATCGATCTCGGCGGTGAACTCGATCTGGTGGGCGACGTCGTTGTCGGTAAGGCTCGCTTGGTCGACGGTGATACGGCTTGGCATGGCTTTGTACTCCTGGAAAAGGACAGGCCCTGCCCAAGAGCGTTGGCGCAAGCAAGGGGTTCGCGTCGGAGAAGAAAGATTGAGCATCGTCACGGCGAATATCGCGGTGCACGCTTGGCACAGATACGTGCTACCTCTTGCGAGCACCGGCAAACGTCGGGCAGGCGTCTCTACGAGGACGCAGACGGATGAAAGGGGCTGGGGGAAGATGGTTTTGGCGGAGGTATCGGTGCCGTCCAATCGGCGGCTGATCCAGTTGGTTACCGACAGTCCGATCCCCTCGGTCATCAGCGATCCGCGGCTGCCCGACAACCCGATCGTTGCCTGCAATCAGCCATTTTGCGATCTGACCGGCTACCCCGCCGAGGATGTCATCGGGCGTAACTGCCGATTTCTGTCGGGGCCGGCGACCGAGCCGTGGCTGTCCGAGGAGATTCGGCGCGGGGTCCGCGAGCATAAGCCGGTGCTGGTCGAGATCCTCAATTACAAGCGTAACGGGCAGCCGTTTCGCAATGCCGTTCTAGTCGCCCCGCTGTATGACGAGGAAGACCGTCTGCTGTACTTTCTGGGCTCGCAGGTCGAGATCGATACCAATGCGGCGACGCCGACCAGCATGCGACGGATCCGCGCCGCCGAGATGGTCAAGGCGCTCTCGCCGCGCCAGGGTCAGGTCCTCAAGCTGGTCGCGCAGGGCCTGCTCAACAAGCAGATCGCCGGAGAACTGGGACTCGCCGAAAAGACCGTGAAGATGCACCGCGGCATCCTGATGGAGCGTCTCGGCCTCAGGACCACCGCCGACCTTATCCGATTGGCGGTCGAAGCCGGTCTTTGAACCGCGATTCTGGGCCGCGATCCGGACACCGCGCGGCGAGTCAGCGGCGTGCGGCGTAACGACCGATATGGACCAAGTTCCGTATCGCAGGCGGGTCTGGCGGGGCGTATTCCGGACTTGGTCGTCACAGCGGCCAGGGCGCGGGGCGTATCAGCCAACGCCGCGGGTCCTGGGTGGAACTCCCTCCGATACCCTTCAAGGTCGCTGTGGCGCCATCCTCGGGTGAGACCGAACCGGCGATGATCGGCTCGCATCGCCCGCAACTAGCCCGGCATGCCACTGTAGCAAGCCCGGCGCAGCAAGGTGATGGAGATCCCGATGGACATCATAACCCCGTTCCAGTTCTCGCTGGTCTATAATGCGTTTTCGTTCACGTTCGCGACGATGGCCGCGGCGACCGCTTTCCTCTGGCTTAGTCGATCGCAGGTCGCACCGGCGTATCGTACCGCGGTCACGATCTCCGGATTGGTGACCGCGATCGCGGCGTATCATTATCTGCGCATCTTCGAGAGCTGGAATGCGGCCTATACCTTCAAGGACGGCGTGATCGAGGCGACCGGTTTCGCCTTCAACGATGCCTATCGCTATGTCGACTGGTTGCTGACCGTGCCGCTCCTGCTGGTCGAGTTGGTGCTCGTGATGCGGCTGTCGCCGGAACAGACGTCGTCGAAGACGGTCCGGCTCGGATCCGCCGCGGCGCTGATGATCGTGCTGGGCTATCCCGGCGAGATCGCAGCCGATATTCCGACCCGCGCGCTGTGGGGGACGCTGTCGGCGATCCCGTTCGTCTACATCGTCTGGGAGCTGTTCCGCGGGCTTGGTGAGTCGATCGAACAGCAGCCGGTCGCGGCCCGCGATCTGGTCCGCCGCGCGCGCCTGCTGACGTTCGCATCCTGGGGATTTTACCCAATTGTATACATGGCGCCCTACGCCAACCTAACCGGCGCCACCGCAACGACCGTGATCCAGCTTGGCTACACCATCGCAGACATCGTCGCGAAGGCCGGCGTGGGCGTCCTGATCTTCATGATCTCGGTGCGCAAGTCGCAGGTCGAGGCGCACAGCCCGCTGGTTCACGCCGAGTGATCGCGGTGCCCGGCGCCGCATGATGGGTGCTGTCAGCACGAACCACCACCGCGTCCAGATTGGGCGCGGTGGTGTCGTGTCGGCTGCGTTCTGGCTTGCCGGCGTGTATCTCGTCATCGCGTCTGCCGCGCAGCTGCCGCTCGATGGACCCACCGCGACGACAATCGCGACCCTGGTCTTCGTTGCGGGCGGATTGCCGCATGGCGCCTACGACATCGCGCTACTCGCCCGCTCGACCGGTCTTCGCAGCGGCGGGCTGGGGCTGGCTGTTATGGCGTACATCGGTGTCGCAGCCACGATGTCGGCGCTGTGGCTGGTCACCCCGGTAGTAGCGCTGATCCTGTTCCTGATCGTTGCAGCGATCCATTTCGGTGAGGACTGGACGATGATCGACGAGCCGCTGCTCAGAATGGCAGCGGGCACTGCGATCATCGCGGCGCCCGCGATCGGCCACCCAGCGACGGTCGCCCAACTCTTTGTCAGCATGGCGGGCGGCCCCGGCGGTGAGGTCGTCGCGCAAGCGATGATCGCATTGGCGCCGGTTGCGTTGCTGGTGACCGGCGTGGGGATCGGGGTGGCGTGGCACGAAGGCGCGCGCGAGTGGGCAGCGGCGACGGCGTTCGCGATTCTGGCTTTGATCGTGATGCCACCCGTCGCGGGCTTCGCGCTTTTCTTCGTGTTTCTGCATTCGCCACGCCATATCGCTGCCGCCCGTACAGTGCTGGCCGGAATGTCGCGGACAATGTGGCTGGCGACCGGAGCAGGGATGTCCGCGTTCGCGATCGGCGGGTGGTTGGTTTTTGCGACGCACGTCGAGGGCTTGCCGACCGATATAACGGCACAGGCGTTTCAGTTGTTGGCGGCCGTCGCCCTGCCGCATCTGCTGTTGTCGCGCTGGCTCGAACGGCGGCTCGAACGGCGTCTGGAACTGCCGTCTGCAGTGTTACGGCAGACCTAGCCGCCCAACATCCGATCCGCGAGCATGCGGCCCGATAGCCACGCGCTTTCGATCCGCGGCGCGAGCAGCCAATCGCCCGCGGCGCCAAGTCTTGCCTCGGCGTTCCACAGCGCGCCGTGATTGGCAGCAGTGGCGCGGGCGTAACGCCAGCGATGCCCGGCGCGGACGATCGGCTCGGGCATTGGCTCTTCGGCATGATCCGCCAATGCCGCGAGGAGCCGCCCGACAACGCTGTCCGCCGAGTCTTCGAGATGGGTCGTCGACCAATCCGGCGTGGCCTGGACCACCCACGCCTCCGGGCCGTGACGCCCCGGCTTGGCGCTGTTGCGCGCCGCCCAGCCGATGATGCCGGCGTGTCTGATTATGTCGTCGGCAATCGCCACGGGTTGGGCAAAGGCCAGCATTACAGTCCAGCTCGGCGAGGAGCGGCAGGCCTCGGCCTCGGCCGCCATTACCGGATCATGATCGGCCAATAGCGGCGCGGCCTGTTCGGCGGGAACGGCGATAACGACGGCGTCGAACGGGCCTGCTATAAGAGAATCGGTCGGGGATAGGTCGCTAGGAGCGAAATCGGTCGGAGACAGCGCGATATGCCAGCCCGCATCGCTGCGGCGAATCTCGGTCACTCGGTGCCGCCAGTGAACGTCGGCTTGGTCGGCGAGATACTTGACGATCGCGTTCATGCCCGGGGTGCCGACCCAGGCATCGTCCCCCGCCGCGGGCCAGCGGGCGATCAGCCCAGCTGCCGCCCATTCGCCGACCGCCGTGACAAAGGCCGGATCGCGCGCCGTCAGATATTGTGCGCCGTGATCGAACGCTGCCTCACCCGCAGACGTCTCGACACGTCGTGTCGACATCCGCCCGCCGGCACCGCGGCCCTTGTCGAACAGCGTGACACCGTGGCCGGCGTCCTGCAGGCGAAGCGCGCACGACAGACCGGCAATGCCCGCACCAATGATCGCGATTCTCATGACGGTCTCCGTTATACCCGTACCGCCGGGGGCGGGCACGCACCGCATGAACGGTCCGCTCCGACGCTACAATACCGGTAGGTCGCCGATACCCGGCATCCTCGTGGGAAGTTGATCTTCCTCAACCTGGCATGGCCGCGTTGACGGCGCATGCGGTTGGTCAGCGCGGTGTGGCGAGCGCGCAGACCGCATAGCCGAGCGGAGGGAGCGTGACGGTAAGGCTCCCGGGGGCTGCGATCTTGCCGCAGCCCGTGCCGGCAAGCGTCCGTGCCGACGTCGCGCCGACGCCGATCTCCACCTGCCGGGTCAGCGCAGTCGTCGCGGTGTTGAACGCCAGCAGGACTTCCGCCTTCGTGACCGGATCGAAGCGCGAGATCGCGAGCAGCCCCGGCATGTCCTCACGCGCGCGGAGCGTCTGCCGGCCGCGGGTCAGTGCGGGCGTGGCGGTGCGGAGTCGTGCCAAAATGGCCGTCTGGCGAAACAGCGGATTGTCGCCGCTGAAATGCGCGGTGGCGGTTGTGCTGTCGGTGCCGATCAGATGATTGTCGTTGTACACCGCGACCTTGCTGGCGAACATGTCCTCGCGGGCGTCCTGATCGTTACCGTCGCTCACAAAGCCTTGTTCGTCGCCAGAATAAATCGTCGGCACCCCGCGCAGCGTCAGCAGCATTGCGTTGGACAGCATCACCCGCGCCAGCACTTCGTCGTCGCCCGCTCGCGGAAATGCCTTGCGTACGAAGGTCGCGAACCTGCCGTCGTCATGATTGCCAGTAAAGGTCGGTAACGTCACCGCGGTGTCGAAGCCTCGGGCATATAGCGCGTCACCGTCGAACAGCGCCTCGAATGCGTCGGTCCCACGCGTACCCGCAACCGTCTCGACGATCGCCTGTCGGAATGAGAAGTCGAGTACCGCGGGTAGTTTGTCGACGATCGTGTGTTGCGCGAGCACGGCGGGGCGTACCTCGTGGTCCGAAACCTCGCCGAAGATGTGGAAATTGGGAATGCCCTTGGCGGCGGCACGGGCCTGCATCGCAGGGACGAACGCAGCCCAGAATTCGGGGTTCACATGACGCGCGGTGTCGATGCGGAAGCCATCTACACCGTAGCGATCGATCCAGTCGCCGAAAATGTCTATCATCCCGGACACGACCCGAGGATTCTCGGTCATCAGATCGTCGAGACCGACGAAATCGCCCATCGTCGAACTTTCGTTGCGATAGGTCGTGTCCCCACGATTGTGATAATAGCGCACGTCGTTAAGCCAGCCAGGAACCTTCACGTCTCGCTCGCCGGCGGGGACGAATGGGGTATAGGCATAGTCGCTGCGGGTGAGCTTGGCGAAATTGTCGGCGGTGTGGACATCGTCGCCGGTGAAGCCTGGATTGATCGCTGCGCCATTGGCGCCAAGCCGACGCTGGTACGGATAGTCTGCCCGGCTACGATAGGCGCATTCGCGTTTGCCGACGCACTCGCGGTACTGGATTACGTCCGCGGTGTGGTTGATGATGATGTCCATATAGACCTTCATCCCGCGGCCATGCGCGGCTGCGACCAGCGCCGCAAAATCCGTGTTGGTGCCGAGATGCGGGTCGACCTGCGTGAAATCGGTGATCCAATAGCCGTGATAGCCGGCAGATTGCTGGCCCGGTGCGCCCTGTACGGGCTTGTTCTTGAACACCGGTCCGACCCAGATTGCGGTCGCGCCGAGGTTCTGGATATAGTCGAGGCGCCGGGTCAGGCCTTTGAGATCGCCGCCGTGGAAAAAGCCCTTGGCGGTCGGATCGAAGCCGGTGACCTGCGCGCCGCCGCTCAACCCACCACGATCATTGGAGGGGTCGCCGTTCTCGAACCGATCGGGAAGCAGGAAATAGATGACCTCGTCCTGCGGCAGCCGCGCGCGGTAGTCAGCGACCTTTGCGGGCGTGGTCATTGTCGGCGGGGTCCTTGCGGCCCCAATCTGCGCGGCGACCAAAGGAGTCTGCTCGGCTACCACAGGTTTAGGGGCGGCCAACGCGGGAGGCGCGGCGAAGGCCAGCGCTAGCAGTATCGTGGATCTTTCGGCCAACCTCGACATGCACTTCCCCTCCATCACCGCATGCCCGATCGTGCCGACCATGTTACCGTTCGCTGTGCGGATGCTCGGTCGCGAAACCAAGCATGGCGCATACGTATTCACGCGGTCCGCAAGCGCAGGGGCTGGATAGGAAGGCGAGTCCAAGAAAGCGGGGGACGGCGCAAACCGTTTGAGCGGGGCGCCTGATTGAAGCGACTATCGAAGATATCGGGCGTCTGTGCCCGGGCGCTTTCACCCATCCTCACGCCTCCCAAACCGCAACATCCGCGGAAGGCCCCGGAACATCATCGGAATGAGGATTTCCGATAATGCGAAAAAATGGCGGAAAGCCTTGGTGCACCCGACTGGATTCGAACCAGTGGCCTCTGCCTTCGGAGGGCAGCGCTCTATCCAGCTGAGCTACGGGTGCCGGATGGCCCGCCTAGCAAAGCGAAACGGGGGACGCCAGACGTTTTCGCGATCAGGGCTCTTCAGTCGGTGTGTGAATGACCGCTTGGGGTGACGAACTCGTGGCAGATCTGCTTTTTGGCAGCGGCGTCTTGGGTTTGTATGCGCACAGATCGCTCACGATGCAGCGCCAGCATTCGGGCGTCCGCGCCTTGCAGACATAACGGCCGTGCAGGATCAGCCAGTGATGCGCGTGGAGACGGAATGGCTGTGGAGTCGCCTTGTCGAGTTTCAGCTCGACCGCGAGCGGGGTCTTGCCGCGGGCGAGGCCGGTGCGGTTGCCGACGCGGAAGATGTGCGTGTCGACCGCGAACGTCTCGGCGCCGAACGCGACGTTGAGCACGACGTTCGCGGTCTTGCGTCCGACACCGGGCAGTCGCTCCAGTGCCGCGCGATCGTTCGGGACTTTGCCGCCATAATCGTCGATCAGCATCTGCGAGAGTGCGATGACGTTCTTCGCCTTGGTGTTGAACAGGCCGATCGTCTTGATGTGGCGCTTCAGCTCATCGAGGCCGAGCGCAACCATCTTCTCCGGCGTATCGACCTCGCGGAACAGCGCACGCGTGGCCTTGTTGACGCCGATATCGGTGGCCTGCGCGGAGAGCGCGACGGCGACGACCAGCGTATACGGGTTGACGAATTCGAGTTCGGTTTCGGGGTGCGGATCGGCTTCGGCCAGACGCGCGTAGAACTCGATGACGTCGGCTTTTTCACCGCATTACAGCCCGAGCACGTCGCCCATCCGGTACCGGCCGGCAGGCTGACCGGCGAGCCAGATCGCCGCGCGTACTGCCCCTCGTGCAAAGATCGAGCGATCGTCGCCACGGTGGTTGAGTTCGATTCGTTCGCCTTCACCCGCGAAGATCACGCTATGGTCGCCGATCACCGATCCGCCGCGGAGTGACGCGAAGCCGATCGTACCTTCGGTGCGCGCGCCGACAAGGCCGGCGCGGCTGTCGACCCGGAGTTCGGCGAGTGACGATCCGCGGCCCTTGGCGGCGGCATCGCCGAGCAGGAGGGCGGTGCCCGACGGCGCGTCGACCTTGTGCTTGTGGTGCATCTCGACGATCTCGACGTCCCAGTCGGGGCCGAGCCGCGCGGCGGCCTCGCGGACGAGGATACCAAGCAGGGTCACGCCGAGCGAGGTGTTGCCGGTCTGGAGGATCGCGATGTCCTTCGCCGCGTCGTCGATCATCGACTGGTGCTGCGGCGACAACCCGGTGGTGCCGATCACGATAGCGGTACCAGCAGCGCGCGCAGCCGCGAGGTGCGCCTCGACCGCGGACGGCGTCGAAAAATCGACGAGCACGTCGGCAGTGCGGGCGAGTGGGTTCGGGTCCTCGCGCGCGTCGACGCCGCCTGCGAGGGACGCGCCGGCCGCCTCGATCGCATCGACGATCGCCCGGCCCATGCGGCCGGCGCTGCCGTAGATGCCGATTGCGGGCGAACTGGTGGCGGTCGGGGTGGCTTGGGTCGCGAGCGTCTGCATGGGCCGCGCTTTGCACCAAGCGGCGGTTCGGGGACAGGGGGAGCGGTAGCTTGAGGCAATTTCTCCGCGAAAGACGGCGTCGTCTTTCGCGATGTACGGACCTTAGCGGCGGGCGATCAGGTCTCGGACAAGGTCGAGGTCGGCCGGCTTGTCGACATCGACTGCGGCGAGGCCGAACGGGCTGGCCACCGCTGCGGCGTTCAGGCCGGCGAGACGTCCGAGGTGCGCGAGGGCCGCGACCAGTGTCAGGCGACCCGACATATAGCGGAGCAGCGTGCCGATTCCGAGCCTACGGACGATCCGCCATGGCCGCTTGCGATCCGCCTCGACCTGCGCCCAGAGATCGAGCGCGGCGACCGAGCGGGGTGTGGCGAAGTGGAACAGATTGCACCCAGACCACGCGCCATCGGCGAAGCGGAGAAAGGTGCGTTTTGTGCCGGGCGCGGCGGCTTCGATCACGTCCTGGCGTGCGAGCAGGGCGGCGACGTCGGCGTTTGCCGGTACGTCGGCGAGGAAGCGTGTGATCCATTCGGGCTGGAGCAGTGCATGGTCAGCGGTGGTGACGAGGAGCGGGGTGCCGAGCGCCTCGATCCCGTCACGCACGCTGCGGCTGGGGCCGGATGCGGCGGTCAGGACAGTGAGGCCAAGCGCGGTGGCAGCGTCTCGGACCGTGTCGTCGGACACCGAGACCGCGATCTGCGTTGCGCCGGCCTCATGCAGCACCTGCGCGACACGGGCGAGCAGGGTCTGGCCATCGAGCACGATCAACGCCTTATGCGATACGTCCGCATAGGCCGCGACCGGATCGACGCCGCCGCGTGATCCCGCGAGGATCAGCGCGTTGAATCCTTTGCTCATACCGTCTTTTCACTCGTCTGCGCTCGCGCGCGCCAGACCCGCCATAGTACACCGGGTGCCGCGAGGATCGGATGCTTCTCACGCCATGGGGTCAGCGGCACGGCGACGCCGGTGTGGCGCTCGACCTTCCAGATGCCGTAGCGCGCGGCGCCCTCGAAGGTGAAGGCAGCGCGTACCAGGCGAGCGATGTTGAGCGGTTTGCCCGCGCGGCGGCGGCGTGCCCAGGCCTGAAGCAGGGCGCGATGTCGTGCCGGCGCCAGGTCGGGTTTCAGCATGCCGGCCTCGTCGCGGAAGGCGATGCCGTCGGCGGTCCACGCCAGCGGGAGGAGTTCGGCATAGCGCACTGGATCGAAGCCGAGGATTTGCCCCTCGCGACCCTTGCGTTCGACGCGGAGTTCCGCGGCATAGGTCTGGCGGAACAGCGCGCGCCAATACTCGTCTGCGGTGCCCGACTCGGGGCCGAGCGCGGCGGCAAAGCGCGCGGCGGACTTGGCCGCGTCGGCGATGGCCTTGGCAACTTGCCTCGCGGTGTCCGGATCGCGCACCCAGACGAGTGCGGAGGGCTGCACGAACCGGGTCCAGATCGTCGTGTCGAGCGTCCGCGCCGCCGCCGCCTTCGCGAAGGTTGCCAGCCGCATGGTGGCGATCTTCGCGCGCAGCGTCTCGCCGTGCAGGTCGAACTCGCGGTAGCTGACGGTCGGCCACATGCCGCGCTCGGGTGGGCCAGCGGTCAGCACGTAGAAGTCGAGCACGCCTTCGGTCGCGCCGGTGCGCAGGTTCGAGCCGTAGAACAGCACCGCCACGATGTCGTCCGATCCTTCCGCCAGCAACGCCGCGACGTCGCGGACCGCGGGGATGGTAGGGACGTGCAACTGGCGGCGGACGACGTCGCCGAGCGTGATCACGGGACGACGAAACTGAGCGCGCGCGCTTCGCGGACGGTCAGGTCGCCACCGGGATAGACTTCGCCATCGAGGATGAATCCCGAGTCGATCGACAGGTCGAAGCTTGGCGAATCGATCCGATGATAGCCGGCGCGGTCGAGCCATTCGGCGGGCGAGCCAGCGACGATCAACGGCGTCGCAGCGGCGAGCCAGCGTGGCGGCGCATCAACCAACAGAGTCTTCAGCCCGGCGCGAGGGACGCCGAACGGACGGATGCCGATCGGCATGCGCTTCAGCGTCGAGGCGAGCAGGATGTAGCGCGCACGATCGGTGTCGGCGTGCTTGCCGGCGGCATGAATGCCCTCGTCGCCGCGCGACTGGAAGCGGATCCGCATCCGGTTGCCCGCACGCCACGCGCTGTTAGCGCCACCGAACAATGTCTGCAGGATCGCCCAGCACAATGCGAGCCCGACCGCGACGCCGTTGAAGGCGCCGGCGCGGTGCGTCCGCTGGGCCAGCGCGGTGGCGTCGACGAACGCGCCCGCGCCGAACAGGAAGCCACATAGTTTGGCGCCGCTGTCCTTGCGGATCACCTCGACGGGACTGCGCAACTTGACGCGACCATGGCGTGCCGCGGTCAGCGCCTGATCGAGCGTCCAGCTGTCGGGGATGCCGAGATCGAGCGCCAGCGCGTTGGTCTTGCCCGAGGGAACGATCGCAACGCGCGGCGCAGCACCGGTCCAGACGCGCGCGGCGGCAGTCATCACGTCGCGGATCGTGCCGTCGCCGCCATCGATCACGAGCAGTTCTATGCCGTGACGTGCGAAATCGGTCAGGACTTCGGCGAGCTCATCCTGCGTGCGCGGCGTGACGGCCAGAACGGTGCCCGACAGGAAGGGCTTGGTCGCCTCGACGCTGCTGCGGTTACGATGGCTCTTGGGGTTGCAGATGATCCCGGTACGGATCTTCGCAGCAGCCTCGCGCGGGTTCACGCCCGGCCGATCCAAGGCAGCGGAATCGAACATCCCCTCGGGCAGCCACGCGGGCACCACCGGAGGGAGAGCGATTGCCCGCCAAAGGCATCAAAGTTCGAAACAGCATCGGCCACGATATAGGGATACCCGTCACGGTACAGAACCGCTACAAATTTGTGTCAGTAGGATTTCCGTTCCGCGTCGGTCGCAGTCCGGACGCAAATTATCCGCGATACCGCATCTTCATCCGCACGACAGCGCCGGATGCGGGCAGGGCCGTGCGGACCGCGTCGAACGACGGCAGTCCGATCGAGGTTGGTGCATCGTTGGAAAAGCCGAAGCCCTCCTTTGGCATGAGCAACGTCCGGTTGAATTTATGATCGCCATTCTCGTCGTGATATTGCGCGATCGCATAATGGCCGGGCTTCATCCAGAAGCAGGCGTGCGGGTTTGCGGCAGATACGCGCGCGCGTCCGACCTTCGCACCCTTTGCCAAAAACCGGGATTTGTCGTCGGGATAGATCGCGAATGCGACTTGGCCGGCGGTGTTGTGCAGTGTCATCGCCTCGAGAATCAGCTTGGCGTTGCCGTTGCCCGGCGCGCCTTCGCAGGTCTCGGCGGCCCGGGCCTGAACCGGCACGAGCGCGGTCGCCGCGCCGAGCGCGATAAGGAATGCGTAGTTCATCGCTAGACCAAGACCCGAAAATAGTGGCGATAGAGCGGCGCGCAGATGACATTTGCGACGTGAACGCGGCGTTTATCGCAAACGTCGGCCGCTCTGTGGGTTTATGCCTGGTCGGGTGTCCGCGTCATCCGTGCCGCCGCGAAGCCCAGCAGGATTGCCACCGCAACCGATCCGGAGGCGACCGCGGCGGCAATCCCTGCCGAGCCATATGTCGGCATCAACGCAAACGCCGCCACGAACAGCAACCCGACCCCGACGGCGCGAATCGCGAACACCGTGCCCGCGCGGTGCAGCGCGGTCATCACCGTGTCGAGGCTGACGGTGGCGAGGTCGAAGCACCCGGCGGCGGCGAGCCACAACAATACCGGGTAGGCGCCGACGAACGACTTGCCGCCGATGACCTTCAGGATCGGTTCGCCGACCAGCGCGACGATCGCGAGGATGACGAGCGCGGCGGCGGTGCTGGCGAGCATCGTCCGGATCAGAATGCGGCGCAGGCGCGACGGCTCGGCGGTGCGGACCGCGCGGACGATCTCGGGGAAGGCAGCGCGCGACAGCATCTGCGACAGTTTCGCGAGCGCCTGCGCCAGTTGCGTCGCCAGCCGGAACGCACCCGCCGCCGCCGGGCCGATCGATGCGCCGACCAGGAGCAGCGGGATCTGCTTGCTCGACAGGCCCAGCGTCGCGCTCGCGTTGGTGCTGAGCGAGAAGCGGACGATGCCGGGGTTCTCGTCGCGGACCTGCCGCCAGGTGCCGCGGCCGCTCGCGAGCAGGCGTAGATCGCCGCTTTTCGCGACCATGATCCAATAGGTCGCGGCGGTGACGATCTCAGCGACCGCCCAGGCGAGCATGAAGCCGCGGATCGTCGGTTCGAAGATCATCGCCGCGCCCGCGCCGACGAAGCGCATGATCGGCGTCATGCTGTCCGCCACCGCCGACAACGAGAATTTGTCGCGCAGCCGCAGGATGCCGAGCGGGGTGGAGCGGATCGTGATCAGCTGCACCACCGCGAACATCAGCGTGTCGCGCATCAGGTCGGGCGGGATGCCGAACCCGTCGCTCCACGCGAACAGGATCGCCACGGTCAGCACGGCACCGACCAGCGCGCTGCAGATGTCCAGGATCGCGGACAGCCGGAGCAGGCGGGCAAGTCGCGGCGTGTCGCCGTGCTGGATCGGCTCGACGCCGTATTGGACGATGATCTGCCACGTCTGGAACCCGACGAATGTGGCGAGCGCCTGCGCCGCCCCGGAGATCAGCGCGAACCGGCCGAAATCGACGACGCCAAGCGTGCGTGTCGCGAACCCGAGATAGAAGAGCGACAGGATCGCCAGCACGCTGCGACTGGCTAGCAGCCAGCCGAGGTTGCGCGCCGCCGCCCGCAAAATCCCGGTCGTGCCGGCACGTGCCGGCGCATCCGCCGGGGCCGGAGAAGGAGCGGGGTCCTGAACCATCTGCGACCGGCCCCTAGAGCGCGATGGCGAGGGCGGCAAGATGCCCGGCGGTACTAGGGTGCCCCAGAGGTGACAAAGCGGCGGTCGGCTTCTAGACCGCGCGATCGGGCGGCGGTGCTGCCGTCATGCGAGGGATCGTTCGTCATCTGCGGAATTGCCGGCCTTTACGCACGAGGTGGCGGTGCCGTCTCGCCCCGCCTCGTCACCGCGCAGTGCGACACGATCCTGCACCGCGGGCCAGACGACCAGGGCGTCATGACCGATGGCGACTTCGGCTTCGGCATGCGCCGGCTGAGCATCATCGACATCGAGGGCGGGCACCAGCCGTTCCATTCGCCCGACCACCGCTATGCGCTCGTCTTCAACGGCGAGATCTACAATTTCCGCGAATTGCGCCACGAGTTGCAGGCGCTGGGTCGTGTGTTCGAGAGCGCGGGCGATACAGAAGTCATCCTCGCCGGCTACGAACGCTGGGGCGATGACGTCTGGGCAAGGCTCGACGGCATGTTCGCGGTCGCGGTGTGGGATACGCACGCCCGCCGCCTGACGCTGGCGCGCGACCCAATCGGCATCAAGCCGCTATACTATACCAACCAGGCGGCCGGGTTCGCGTTCGGCTCCGAGCTCAAGACGTTGACGTTGCTGCCGGGGATGGCGTTCGACGTCGACCACCGCGCGCTCCACGATTATTTCAGCTTCGGCCATGTCCGCACCCCGCGTTCGATCTATGCGCAGGTTCGCACCTTGCCACCGGGTCATGTGATGACTGTCGACGCGAGCGGAACGCCGACGATGCGCGCCTATTGGACGCCGGCCTACCATCCCGCCGAGCCTTTGTCGGAAGCGCAGTGGATCACGCGGTTCCGCAACGAATGGCTCGACACGATCGGCAAGCAGATGGTCGCCGACGTCGATGTCGGCGCGTTCCTGTCGGGCGGCGTGGATTCGTCGGCGGTGGTCGCGGCGATGGCGCAGGTCTCCGACCGCCCGGTCCGCACCTTCACGATCGGCTTCCCGGACCCGCGCTTCGACGAATCGCCGCATGCGGAGGCGATAGCGCGGCATCTCGGCTGCCACCACGTTACGCGCACCTTGGAACTCGCGGATGCGCAGGCGATGCTGCCCGAGGTCCAGCATTGCTACGACGAGCCGTTCGCCGATCCCTCCGCGGTGCCGACCTGGTACGTCAGCCAGATCGCCGCGCAGGAGGTGAAGGTCGCGCTGTCGGGCGATGGCGGCGACGAGCTGTTCTTCGGCTACAAGCGCCACGCGACCGAACGCCGGATCGGCGCGTTGCCGGCGCCGCTGCGTAGGCTTGCTCGCGCACTGGATGCGGTTCCGACCCTGCCGTCACGCCACGCGAACGCGGTGTTGCAACGCTGGCGGAAAACCACCGGTAGCGCCGCGCTCCCGAACGGCATCGCGCGATTCTTCGCCAAGACGCAGATCACGAACGAAGCCTTCCGTCGCGAGATCTTCTCGGCCGAGTTCATTGCCGAGGAGGAAGGCGGGATCGCCGCGCTGGTCGCGGAATATTTCCCCGACCCCGGCGCGATCTCGACCGATACGCTTGAGCAGTTTGGGTTGGCTGATCTCGCGCTCAACCTGCCCGGCGCGATGCTGACCAAGGTCGATCGCGCGAGCATGGCGCATTCGCTCGAGGTGCGCGTGCCGATGCTGGGGCAGGGGATGGTCGACCTGGCCTTGTCGATGCCCGCCGACATGAAGCTGCACGGCAAGGTCGGGAAATACGTTATCCGCCAAGCCATCGCGCCCTGGCTGCCGGAAGGTATCCTCGACCGGCGGAAACAGGGCTTCCAGATGCCGCTCGCCGCTTGGTTCGCGGGCGATTTCGGGGCGTATGCCGAACAGCTCTGGCGCGACAGCGGCGTCCGCGAGCAAGGCATCTGGCGCCCCGGCGCGGTCGACAAGGTGTTCGCCGATCACCGTGCGGGGCGGCGGGACTATAGCCGCTTCCTGTATGCTCTGGCGATCTACTGCCTGTGGTGGATCGGACGGCCCAAGGCCCTAACCGTTCGTGCTGAGTAGCGACCGAGTAGCTTCGAAGAAGCGTATCGAGGGCGCGTATCGAAGCATGGGTTCCGCGCGCCAACCTGTCCTTCGATACGCCCTCTCGATACGCTGCAAGAGCAGCTACTCGAGGGCTACTCAGGACGAACGGAAGGGAGGGAGGAGGCGTTAGCAGGTAGCGACCCCGCGAATCCTCAAGCCAACCAGTTCACTAACGTCTCACCCCGAGCTTTGCGCAGCATCGCCTGCACCAGCCGCACGAGATGCACCACCAGCGAGATCGCGGTCCACGCGGCAACCCCGATGATCCCCCAATCCGGCCGAGTCACGAGCAACCCCACAAACAAAATCACCATGTTCGGGTTACGCCGCGCGGTGATCAGCCGGAACCAGCTGTCGAACCGCTCCCACACATGGATATGCATCCCGAACCGGACGATGAACGCCCCCTCGATCAGCCGCTGCGCGACATAGCCGAACAGCATCGTCCCGATCACCGCCCAGAACACGCCGTCCTCGAGCGGCCGGCCGTACGGCGTACAGCCCGCCGCCCAGGCCCACCACCAGAACGGCGGATGCACCAGGTCGACCCCGTGATCCCACGCATTCCCCAGCTTCGACGAGGTGATCGTGCAGCGCGCGAGCTTCCCATCGACGGTATCGAGCACCATGAAGAACAGCCCGGTCGCGAGGCCCGTCCAGAACCAGCCATACCAGAACGCCACCGTCGCAACGATGCACAGCACCGATCCGAGCGCAGTCACCTGGTTCGGCGTGATCCCCGCACGCGCGCAGACCCGCGTGATCGCCAGCGCCCATTCGGGCCACAGATACTTGGTCAGCAGGTCGGTGACGCCCTTGTAAGCGCCGACATAGCTCGCGCGCTCGATCGCCGGCACGGCGGCGGGGGTGAGCAGTTCGGCGAACGGGCGCTCGCGCTTGCGCAGCGCCTCGTTGAGGATGCCTTCCTCGGCTTCGGCGGCGATCACCGTCAGCCCGGTCACCAGCGGCGCTTCGCCGAGCATCGCCGCGGTCATCCGCGCACGCTCATCGGCGTCGCGGACATGCGCGAGCACAGGGACGCCGGTACGCGTGACGACGGTACCGGAGCGCGACTTTAGATGCGCGATCCACACCGGATCGAACGCATAAGCGAGGTTGGCGAGGATTACGGGACCATTCCCATCGTCTTCCGGCAACCCCTGCGCGACGCCGATTCGCCGGATCCGCTCGGCATTGGTCATGCCCCAGAGCAGCGTGTCGTTCGCCCGGACGGTCCGGAGCGCTGGCGTGGGGGCTGTCGAATCTACCATACCGCACCCGTTACCCGATCTGGTCGTGAAAGCGAGAGGGGCGTGGGATAGGTCGAGGCGCATACCTTCCCGCCCACCACGACTGCACCACACCGATTGCAACCACCCCTGCGAAGGCCGGGGCCCAATTGGAACGTCCGGAGTAACCTCGCGCAGTCCTTCGTTGGCGACGTCCCCCAACTGGGCCCCGGCCTCCGCCGGGGTGGTGGAGACTTAACGGGCTGGCGTGGCCTCCAGCAGTCGAAGAATCTCCCCGCAGCCCGAGCCGCGCCCCTTCGACCGCGCCGAGCGATTGCCCGGCGAACTCCACCTGAATCTTCACATACTCCGCATGCATCAACGCCGCCCGGTCCACCGCCGCCACGACGTCCGCAACCTCATCAACCACCTCGCCACACCCCCACATCACGTAATTCGGATCGCCCTCCCACACGGCCGCCCCCGCATTGAGGAACACGCAAGGCCGCGGCCGCATGAGAAACTCGATCACCTGGCTTGACGTATCGCCCAGATACACGTCCGCGACGCCGGTATAGCTCCCATCGACCATCGCGAACCCATCGATATCGCAGTGCACATGGGCAAGATCGCCAATCTCGCGCATCAGGTCCGCGACCTCCGGAGCCTTCTCGACCAGTCGCTGGTGCGGCGCGAAGATCAGATTGTAGCGCCCGTCCGCGACGATCCGCCGCACCACCTCCGCGCCCCAGCGCCACCACGACGAGCGATGCTGCTGCCAGTGCGGCGTATACAATACCACCGGCCGCGTATCCCCGAACGGCGGCGCGGCATGCGTCCGGTGCGTAAAGTCGGCCTTCACATACCCCGTCGCAACGAACCGCTCCGGAGCGAACCCGCGATCGAGGTACGTCTGCCGCTCCAGTTCGCTCGGCACCAGCGTCAACGCCGCCGCGCGCCGCCTTGGATCGTCGCGCGCGCTCATCGACCCAACCCCGTGCGAGGTCTTCACGAACTTCGCGCGCATCGGAAACAGCCGCGGGAGCCACAAACTCGTCTGCTCGGCACACACCACGATCGTCGCGCTACGCAGATAGGGCAGTAGCCGAAGCAGTATCGGTATCTTCGCAGGCAGCACCGGATTACGCCCACTGCCGTCATCCGCAACGACACTAAACCCCGGTGCCTGCCGGATGCGAACGGTCGGGAAGGGCGCCGTCCAGCGCGTCAGCAACGTCTCGTGCACCGACGTGCTCACCCAGAGCTCGATCGGCACGTCCGACGTCGCGGCGAGCGCCTCGACGATCGGATAGAGATGCGGGATCAGCAGCGTCTCGCCGAGAAACAGGAACGCGACCTTTCCGCGCGCGCCGGGGCGGGTCATGCTCGGTGATCGCCTTCCCACAGCGCGATATCCTCGGGCCGGTCGATTTCCTGCCAGTGCGCGTCCGGCGGGATCCGGATGGCGCGGACGCCCGGCCCCCGCGCGACGCGGCCGACGACGGCGTGGTGATAGGCGTGGATGCCGTTCTCCTCGCCGATCACTTCGCGTAACGCCTCGGCATAGGCCGCGCCGCCATGCGACACGATCAGCCCGAGCGAACGATCCGTCGTCTCATGGCCGACGAGGTGCTTGCCGACGGCGATCACCCGGTCGCCGTCTACCTCCACCAGCATGTCGTCGAGCCCGGCGTCGGCCAGCGGCTCGACCAGCAACGCCACGCCCCCCGTGTCGCCGCCGAGCGCGGTGCGCAGGATCGTCGGCTCGAACACCGTATCGCCGTTCATCAAGGCGAACGGCGCTTCGAGATACGCGCGTGCCGCCCAGACGCTGCCGATGCTGTTGGCGATCGCCCAGAACGGGTTGAAGACCAGCTCGGTCGGCAGGCCACCGTCTCGCGCGTCCAGATGCGCCGCGATCTGGTCGATCCGGTAGCCGCCGACCACCACCGCGCCGTCGAACCCGGCCGCGGCGACCGCGTCGAGCTGGTGGTCGAGGATCGCGCGACCGCCGACCTCGACCAGGCATTTCGGCGTGGTGAGCGTGAGCGGCAGCAACCGCGATCCGTGACCCGCGGCAAGGATGATGGCCTTCATGGCGTGAGGCTGTACGGGCGAAGTGTGGCAGGAAAATGCATCGGTTAGGCGGCCTCCCTGCTTCCCGTTCTCCCGTGGAGGCGGGGGAACACTATCGCCGCACCGCCGCCGCATCCTCCCGAGACCAGCCACCGCCCATTGCCTGGTACAGCGTCACATACGCCGTCAGCCGATCCGCGCGCGCCTGCACCAACGATAGTTCCGCAGTCAGCAGCCCACGTTGCGCATCGAGCTGGTCGATATACGCCGAATAGCCTGCGCGGTATCGGTTCGATGCATTACGGAGCGCACCCGCGAGCGCATCGCGCTGGCCGGCGAGCGCGACCGCCTGCTGGCCCGAGCGCTGGACGCCGGCGAGGCTGTCGTCGACTTCGCGGAACGCCTGCAACGCGGTCCGGCGATAGGCGAACGCGGCCTGGTCGCGACGCGCGGTGGCTGCGTCGGCTTGGGCGCCCAGACGCCCGCCGTCGAAGATCGGGCTGAGCACGCTCGCGCCGATCGAGAACACTGCGATCGGGTTGGCGAGCGCGGACGACAATACCACCCCCGCCGAGCCGGTCAGCGCAAGGTTCGGCAGCATCGCCGCGCGAGCGCTGTCGAGCGAGCGGTCGGTCGCGACGAGCGTCTGTTCTGCCTGGTAGAGGTCGGGTCGGCGGCGGAGCAGGTCGGCGGGGAGGCCATCCGGGATCACTGGAGCCGCCAACTGGTCGAGCGTGCGGCCGCGCGGGATCGGGCCGGGGCTGTCGCCGAGCAACAGGCTCAGCGCATTCTCCTGCCGGCTGATCGCGAGCTCGGCGGCGGGGACGAGCTGTTCGGTGGCGTGGAACTCAGCCTCCGATTGGCGCAGCTCGAGGTTCGAGGTGTAGCCGGTCTCGGCGCGGCGACGTGCGATGCGCAGGCCTTCCGCTCGCGCTGCCAGCGTCTGGCGCGCGACGGCGAGGCGCCGGTCGAGCGCGCGGAGCGTGATGTACCCGGTCGCGACACTGCTCGCGATGCCGAGCCGGACGGTGTCGCGCGCGGCTTCGCTGGCGAGCAGTTGCGCACGCGCGGCCTGGCTCGCGAGGCGGAGGCGACCGAACAGGTCGAGGTCGTAGCTGATCGATACCGCCGGCTGCGCGCCGATCGCATCGGAGGGTGTGCCGAACGGGCTGACGGTCTGGCCGGTTGTGCTCGGCGCGGAGCCGCTGACGAGCGGGGTCTGCTGTGCGCGGGCAAGACGTGCGGCGGCGCGGGCTTCGTCGATGCGCGCGGCGGCCGAGCCGAGATCGGGGCTGTTGGCGAGCGCCCGAGCGACGAGGTCGGTGAGGACGGGGTCGCCGAACGCACTCCACCAGTCCGCACGGATCGGTGCCCCGGGGCCGAGCGCGGTGCGCCAGGCGGGGGTGGGGCGACTGCCGTGGTGGCGGGCGCCTCGGGGCGGGGGCCGATACAGGCGGTGGCGAGGAGGGCGAGGGTCAGGGCGCCTGTGCCGCCAACTCGCGGCCAATCAATTGCGCGCCGCCATCCTACAACGCTACGCCCTCGGCGAAGGCCGGGGCCCAGTTGGAGAGGTCGCTATAACGAAGGACTGCGGGTCGTTATAACCGTCCCCTAACTGGACCCCGGCCTTCGCCGGGGTGGGGCCGTTTGGGGTGGGACTTGCACCTCTTTTCCCATCGCTGCGGACGGGGCCCAAGCAAGCAATGTTTCCCCGCGAAGGCGGGGACCCAGTCTGGGCTCCCGCCTTTGCCGGAGAACAAGACGAGGGCGCGACGCCAGGTTCAGGCCGCATCACCGAACCCCCAGCCCACCGGCGGTATCCACCCGAGCCTGCACCGACATCCCCGGTCGCAACCGTGCGCTCAGCGGCTGCCCCCATCCACCCGGATCCGCACAGCGATCCGCTGCGGCACCTTGGTGAAGTTCCCCGTCGCATTGTCCGCCTTCAGTACCGCGAACTCCGACCCTGCCGCCGGCGAGATCCGCTCGACATGCCCGGTCAGCCGCGCGTTCGCCAACCCGTCGACGGTGAACGACGCCGGCTGCCCAACCACCATCCGGGCCGTCTGCGCCTCCTTGAAGTTCGCGATCACCCACGTTTCCGGCGGCACCAGGAACATAAGCTGCGACCCGGCCGTCACATACTGCCCGAGGCGTACGCCGACCTCGCTCAACCGCCCCGTCTCGGGCGCACGGATCACGGTATTGGCCAGGTCGATCCGTGCGAGTTGCCGCGCAGCCTCCGCGCCCGAGACACCCGCCTGCTGGCCACCACGCCCGACCTCGACCGTACGGATATCCTGCCGCGCGATCTCCCGCGCGGCCTTGGCTTGCCGGACCTGTGCCTGCGCCTGCCGCAACGCCGCCAGCGTCTGGTCACGCTCGCGCAGCGACACCGAGCCGTCGGTCACGAGGTCGTTGACGCGCGCCATGTCAGCCTGCGCGCGCATCAGTTGCGCCTCGGCATTGGCGACCGCTGCGTCCTGCGCCGCGAACGTTGCCTCGCGGCTGGCGGCGGTCTGCCGGCTGTTGGCGAGCGTCGCGGCCTGCGCATCGACCTGCGCCTGCGCCTGGTCGACGCGCTGGCGATAGATGCGGTCGTCGATCTTCACCAGCGGATCGCCCTGCTTCACGTCGGCGAAGTCGCGCACCAGCACCTGCGTCACATAGCCGCTGACCTGCGGGCTGATCACCGTCGTCCGCCCGCGCACATAGGCGTTGTCGGTCGACTGATAGCTCGTCGCGAACGGGGGCAGGCGCCATGCCGCGAGCACTGCGCACACGCCGGCGATCGCGAGCAGGGCGATGATGACGATGACGTTGCGGCTGGGCGGTTGCGGTCGCCAGCCAGAGCCGACCGGCGTGACCGCGGCGGCCGGTGCAGCGGCCACCTCCGCCTGCTTTTCTTCGGTCGCCGGCCCCTCGGCCACCGGGCTGCGTGCGTCGCTCATGTCGTCCCCTCAACCGGGCCCTCAAGCCGTGCCCGTCGTTCGCGTCGCGCGCGTCTCGCCAGCAGGAACAGCAGATACCCGAACGTCCCGCCGGCAAGGACCGCGATCAACCGGAAGACGTCGTCATACGCAAGCACGTTCGCCTCCCGCGTCGTAGTTTGCGACAGGATCGCCGCGCCCTCGGCGTTGCGCAGGGTCGGATCGACGATCACCCGGCTGACCGCGGCGCCACCCGCGGCGATGCGCTGCGTCACGATCGGGTCGGTCGGGGAGATCTGCTGGACGAGCGCAGAGCTGTTCGCCTTCTCTCGGATCACCTGGTAGCTGCCGAGCAACGCGGTGCCGCCGAGCCCGCCGAGCGAATTGATGATCCCGAACAGCGCGATGAAGCTGATGATGTGCCCCGCGCCTTCCTTGAGCGCGCGGGTCATGCCGAACAGCAGCGCTGGCCCGAGGAAGAATGTCGCGGAGAAGCCGATGATCGCCTGCGTCACGTACATCTGCGGCGCGCGCGTCAGGCTGGTCGCGTAGGAATCGAACCACGCCGCCACCGCGACCAGCCCGATCGCCAGCATGATCGGGTGGCCGAGCCGCTCGACATCCAACGTCACCGCGCTCGCGATCACGCCGGCGACCGACGCGACGAAGATGATCAGGAAGAACGGCACGAGCTGGTCGTTGTTCTGGCCCAATACCGTCAGCAGCCCGACCGACGCATAGGTCTGCTCCGACAGCACGATCCGCGCCATGACGATGACGATCGTGAACCGGACGATGTCGGCGCTGCCGAGCCAGCGGGTGTTGAGCAGCGGGTTGGCGCGGTGATGCTCGACGACGATCGCCGCCGCGAACATCGGGATCGCGACGATCAGCGCCCAGCCGATCCACGGTGCGTTGGTCCACCACACGATCCGCCCGAGCCCGAGCACCGCGGCGAACAGCGCGGTCGATCCGGCGAACAGCACGAACGTCAGGAAGTCGAGCGGCTCGAACGCCTTGCTCCGCGTCGTCGGCGGGAGGCGCAGCGCGGCGACGGCGGCGAGCGACAGCAGCGCGAGCCCGAGTTCGAACAGGTACAACGTCCGCCACTGCGACATCGCCAGCAGATCGGGCGAGAACAGCCGCGCGAGCGGCGTCGCGCATTGCGGGATGCCGATGCCGAGCACGACCGCCTTCAACCGCCATTTCGCTGGCAGCGACTGCATCACGTAATAGAGGCACAGACTGCTCAGCGCGGCGCCCGCCATCCCGCTGATCGCGCGGACGGCGATGGCGGTCGCGAAGCCGTGGACGAACAGGTGCGCGAGCGTGATCAGCACGTAGAGGATCAGGAAGATCATCGCGAACGGGCGCAGGCCGAACTGCGCGCGGAACTTGATCATCAGCAGGTTTATGCTGACGTTGGTCATCACGTAGACCGTCGGCAGCCAGGCGATTTCGGCGGGGTCGAGCCCGAGCGCGCCCTGAAGGGTGTAGGTGTTGGCGCTGATCAGCGCGTTGCCGAAGCCTACCGTCAGGCCGAGCAGGATACCGATCAGCGCATAGGCGATCTGGCGGTGGCGCGGGTGGAGTGGCGAACCGGGGGAGCCGGGGAGGACGGGGCGTTCGTGCTCGGCGAACTGCCAGTCCTCTTCGCTCAGGAAGTGTCTGATTCTCTGGGCGATCATGGTTGGGCGGTTCTGGCATGATCGGGGGAGACGTCATTGGGTATCGTTTGCGGCGGAGCGTGATTTACTCCCGGGGAAGCGCTGCGCCGTCAACGATTACCACCCCGGCGAAGGCCGGGGCCCAATTGGAAAGGTCGCAGCAATGGCGGGCGGCGCATCGTTACAGCCGTCCCCCAATTGGGCCCCGGCCTTCGCCGGGGTAGTTGTCGCCGGGTGGGGCCTTCCGGGAATCAATCCTAGATTCAACCGCAACCGAAATGCTGCACTGCAGCGGAACATCCCCATCCCCCAACCGTTGCGCTAAAATGCGCATGTTCAGATCGCTCCACATACCCCCCGAATGGGTCTGGCTGGAGAGCGTCGCCGTCGTCTCGGCGGCCGTCCTCGTCGCGCTGGTCGCGCATTGGCTGACGATGCGGATCGGCGGCCATGCCCAGCGCCGCTCGACCGCCAAGACCGACGGTCTCGTCCTCGCTCGCGTCCGCCGCCCTTTGCGCGCGGTGTTCGTTTCGGTCGCGGTCGCGTTCGTCGCGCGGATCCTGCCGATGGACAACGACATCGAGGATCTCTGGAAACAGCTGCTCGGTTTCCTCGTCCCCGCTCTACTCGGTTGGCTCGCGGTCGCGGCGCTGCGCGCGTTCCAGGACGTCATCGAGATCCGCGCCGACATCTCGGTCGAGGACAATCTCCGTGCCCGCCGCAAGCGCACGCGGGCGGCGATCCTCGGGCGGATAGGCACGTTTTTCATCATCTTCGTCAGCGTCTGCCTTATGCTGCTGAGCGTCCCCGGCATCCGTTCGATCGGCGTCACGCTGATGGCATCGGCCGGTATCGCCGGCCTCGTCGTCGGTGCCGCCGCGCAGCCTGCGCTGAAGAACCTGATCGCCGGCGTGCAGATGGCATTCACCGAGCCGATCCGGATCGACGACGTGCTGATCGTCGACGGCGAATGGGGGCGGGTTGAGCAGATCAACCTGACGTTCGTGGTCATCAAGATCTGGGACGAACGCCGCCTCGTCGTGCCGGTGTCGAAGTTCCTCGAACAGAGCTTCCAGAACTGGACGCGCGAGACCAGCCAGCTGATGGGCTCGGTGTTCTGGTATCTCGATCCGTCCGCGGACGTGCCGAGGTTGCGCGAGAAACTGGGCGAGATCGTCACGTCCAATCCGCGCTGGGACAAGCGGTTCTACAACCTCCAGGTGACCGACGTGAAGACCGACTGCATCGAGTTGCGCGGGCTGATGACCGCCAAGGATGCGGCGATCGCGTTCGATCTGCGGTGTGACGTGCGCGAGGCGTTGCTGAAGTATATCCGCGAGGAAATGCCCGAAGCCATCCCGCGCAACCGACTGCTGATGGCGCCCGACCCGGTAACGCGCTCCCCGTCATCCTGACGAAAGTCAGGATCCAGAGCCAAAAACGATAGCGCTCGTGACCCTGGGTCCTGACTTTCGTCAGGATGACGGAGTGGGTGTGGGAACGGTCCTAAGCCCCGACGTGCTCCGGCACAGCCTCAAGCGCCGTAATAAACAGCTCGCACCACCACATCACGTCCTCCTTGCGGACGTTGTCGATCAGCTTCTCCCACCGCGCCTTGCGCTCGGCCAGCGGCATCTTCAGCGCGCGGTCGATAGCGTCCGACATTTCCTCAGGGCTGTACGGATTGACCAGCACCGCGTCCTTCAACTGCGTCGCCGCACCCGCGAAGTGCGACAGCACCAGCACGCCCGGATCCTCGGGATCCTGCGCCGCGACATATTCCTTCGCGACCAGGTTCATCCCATCGCGCAACGGAGTCACCAGCCCGACACGCGCCGCGCGGTAGATCCCGGCCAGCACGTCGCGCGGAAAGCCTTGGTTGACGTAGCGGATCGGCGTCCAGTCGATGTCCGAATATTCGCCGTTGATCCGCCCCGACATCGAATCGAGGTTTGCGCGGATCTCCTGGTACGTGTCGACCTTCTCACGCGAAGGCGGCGCGATCTGGAGCATATAGACCAGCCCACGCCGATCCGGATGCGACCCGAGGAACCGCTCGTACCCAGCAAACCGCTCAGCGAGCCCCTTCGAATAATCGAGCCGGTCCACCCCGACGATCAAGCTGCGCCCTGTCGCGGACATATACATCCGCTCCTTGGCATGCCGTGCCGCGTCGCTGTTCGCCGACTTTTCGAAGTCTGCGGTCTCGATCCCGATCGGCGTCGTGATCGCCTTGATCGTGCGATCCCCGACCGTCACCCAGCCATCCTCGCCGACCACGCCGTTGAGTTGGCTCGTGACGTAATGCAGGAAGCTGTCGAGCCAGTCCTGCGTCTGGAAGCCGATCACGTCGTACGCGAACATCGATTCGACCAGCGCGCGGTGACTCGGCAGCGACAGGAGCATCGCCATCGGCGGCCACGGAATGTGGAGGAAGAACCCGATCTTGTTCTCGACGCCGAGCTTGCGCAGTTCCTGCCCGAGCGGGACGTGATGATAGTCGTGGACCCACACCAGATCCTCGGGCTCGATCAACGGCAGCACCGTCTCCGCGAACCGCTTGTTGACGCGAGCATAGCCGCTGGAGAAGTCCCGCTCGAACTCGGTCAGGTCGATCCGGTAATGGAACAGCGGCCACAAGGTCCGGTTCGCATAGCCGTTGTAATATTCGTCGAAATCCTGCTCTTCGAGGTCGATCGTCGCGGTCGTGACGCCCTTGCCCTGCTGGAAATTGATGTGCCCGGTGAAGGTCTCGGTGGTCGATCCCGACCAGCCGAACCACACGCCGCCCTTTTCGCGGAGGGCGGCGAGCAGCGCGACGGCTAGGCCGCCCTGATTGCCCGAGGGCGCATCGACCGACTGGACGCGGTTCGAGATGACGACGAGGCGGCTCATCGGACGGCACTCCACGGTTTGCTGAGCAGGACCGCGCAGTTGATCAGCCCCACCAGCGAATAGGTTTGCGGATAATTGCCCCACAGCTCGCCGGTATTCGGATCGATATCCTCGGACAGCAACCCGGCCGGCGTACGCCGTGCGACCATCTCGTCGAACAGCGCGCGTGCGTCCGCAGTCCGGCCGGTCGCGTGAAGCGCCTCGATCAGCCAGAAGGTGCAGACGTTGAACGCGGTGTGCGGCAGGCCGAAATCGTCTTCCGTCGCATAGCGCAGCATGTGGCTACCACGCCGCAGACCTTCCTCTACTGCCTTCAGCGTCGACTGGAACCGCGGATCGTCGGGCGCGAAGAAGCGCAGGTCGAGCAGCTGGATCAAGCTCGCGTCGAGATCGTCGCCACCGAACGTCGCCGAGATACGCTGCGTATCCTCGCGCCACGCCGACTGCTCGATCGTCGTGCGAATGGTGTTGGCACGCTCCTCCCAGAACGTCCGGCGATCCTCGAGCCCGAGCACCTCCGCCGCATTGGCCAGCCGATCGCACGCCGCCCAGCACATCGCCGCCGAATAGGTGTGGACGTGCGCCTTGGTGCGCAGCTCCCACAGCCCCGCGTCGGGCTTGTCGTAGGTCTCCCAAGCACGGTCGCCGACCAGCTCGAGGCTCTTGAAGTCCTCCTCGCTCGACATCCGGAACAGGCGCTTGTCGAAGAACGCCTGGACGTCGGACAGGATGATCTGGCCGTACGCATCATGCTGGATCTGCTCGTACGCCTGGTTGCCGACGCGGACCGGACCCATCCCGCGATAGCCGGGCAGGTCGCTTTCGATCCGCTCGATCAGCGTCGCCTCGCCACCGACGCCGTAGAGCGGCTGGACATGGCCACCCTTCGACGCATCGACGATGTTACGGAGATATTCGAGATACCCTTCGAGCACGTCGAGCGCACCCAGCCGGTTCAGCGCCTGCACGGTATAATAGGCGTCGCGGATCCAGCAGTAGCGATAGTCCCAGTTGCGCTCCGACCCCTCATGCTCGGGGATCGAGGTGGTGAGCGCGGCGACGATCGCGCCGGTCTCCTCGTGCTGGCACAGTTTCAGCGTGATCGCCGCGCGGATGACGACATCCTGCCATTCGACCGGCGTCGCGAGCCCGCGCACCCAGTGGCGCCACTCGTCCTTGGTCCGCGACAGCATCGCTTCGGCCGCCTCGTGCAGCACGCCCGCGAAGCTCTCGTCGGGGCCGAGGAACAGGTGCATCTGCCGCTCGAGCCGGAACCAGTTCTCGCCGACGATATGCCCGACCGGCGCATCGGTGGTCAGCCGCAGCGTCTGATCGTCCATCAGGAAACGGATGTGGTTCGAGCCCTGCGTGTGCTCGGTCGGCTTCCCCAGTTCGTCGCGACCCGCATCCGAACGCGAATGCGCGGCGAGCCGGCCACCGGCTTGACGATCCGCACGAAGCTGGTCGGGCGATAGGTCCGCCCCTCACGCACGAAGCGCGGGCAGAAATCGATCACCTCGACCGCGTTGCCGGCCTCGTCCTCGTGACGGGTGACCAGGATCGGCGTGTTGCGAATATAGGCCTGCGTGGTTTTCGCACCGCCCTCCAGTTCGATCGCCCAGAACCCGGTCTTGGGCGCATCGCCGCCGAGCAGCGCGCAGAACGCCGGGTCGCCGTCGACGCGGGGCACGCAGCCCCAGACGAACGTGCCGGTCTTGTCGATCAGCGCAGAGACCTGGCAATTGCCGATCGGCCACAGGTTCATGTCGGCGGTTTGGGTAAGAGCGGGTTGGGCAAGGGCGGGGTAGCTGCGGTCATCGTGTTTCCAATATGGCGGCGACCCAGTCACGGAGCGCGGCAACGTCGTTCAGGCGGTAGGCGGCTGCGGTCGCACGCGGCTCGCCGATGAGGATGCCCGCACCACCAAGGGCGCGCGCGGCCTCGAACCCGTCTTCGTCGGTGACGTCGTCGCCGAAGAAATACGGTATGCTCCCTGCCATTGTCGGCGCAGCGATCAATGCGCGCAAGGCCGAACCCTTGTCGCCGGGGGTCCGCAGCTCGACCATCATCTTGCCGCGCTGGAGCGTGAGCCCGTGGGCGGCGGCGAGGTCTTCAGCGAGGCGGACGGCGTCGGGTTCGAAGTCCGGTGCCATCCGATAGTGCAGGCCAGCGCCGAGGCTCTTGGCTTCGTAGACGAGGCCGTTGGCGTCGGCGAATGCGCGTAACGCGTCCGCGGCGGCTTCCAGTGAGGCGGGGCGTTCGGCAGCGACGTGACCATCTTCGGGGGTGCGACGTTCGGCGCCGTGGCTGCCAGCGACAGCGAACAGTTGCGCGTGCCGCCCGAGCATCGCATCGAGCTGGGTGATCGACCGCCCGCTGATGATCGCGACGCGACCGGGGAAGCGTTCGGCGAGCATATCGAGCCTATCGAGCAGAGACTGGTCGACCAGGACGGCATCCGGGGTCGCGGCGAGATCGACGAGCGTCCCGTCGAAATCGAAGAAGAGGCTGACATTGTCGAGGGCCAAAGGTGGCGGATCGAGCACGACAGGCGGCGGCGCGAGGACATCAGTCGCGGGCTGGCGTTCGGCTAGCATGATCGTCCAACCCATGGAGGTGCCGCTACGTTCCGCTGCACTGCAAAATTGGAACGGAGGCGGTTCGATTGTTTGGGTGGCCTCTACGAAATCCGTGACGCCCTCTTGTCCCCCCGCGAAGGCAGGAGGCCAGTCTGGATCTCCGCCTTCACGGGGAAACAAGCTCTCTTGCCCGAGAGCATCCACCCCGCCTGCGACACCTCGCGACACAAAACCGCTGGACTAGGGCAGGGACGGCGGCCATTCCTCCACGAATGTCCCGCGTCAGCGCCTTCCTCTTCGCACCCGTCCTGTCCGCGAGCGTCCTGCTCGCCGGCTGCACCGTCGGCCCGGACTACCACCCCAAGGCGGCGGCAGAACTCGGCGTCCCGGACGCCTATTCGGTCACCCCCGAAACCAAGCCCGAAGACCTCACCCGGTGGTGGCAGAAGTTCGATGACCCCGTCCTCGGCCAGCTGGTCCAGCAGGCCGCCGCCGCCAATCTCGACATCGCACAGTCCGTCGCCCGCCTCCGCCAGGCCCGCGAAAGCCTGCTCCAGAACCGCGCGTCGCTGCTCCCGACGGTCAACGGCTCGGCCGGCTATCAGCGCAACGAGAACGTCCGCGGCGGCGGGCGGTCGTTCACGCTGCCCGACGGCACCGTCGTCGACACCGGCGGCGGCGGCGCCAACAGCTTCACGCTCGGCGCCAGCGCCAGCTATCAGGTCGGCGTCTTCGGCGAGATCCGTCGCACCGTCGAGGCCAGCCGCGCCGACTATGCCGCGTCCGGCTACGACTACGCCACCGTGCTTATTTCCGTCGAAAGCGAGGTCGCGCGCAACTACGTCCTCGCGCGCTCGTACCAGCAGCAGCTCGCCAACGCCCGCGCCTCGCTCGCGATCCAGGACGACAACCTCGAAATCGCCGGCTTCCGCGTCCAGGCGGGGCTCGTCTCCAGCGTCGACGCCGAGCAGGCCCGCGCCCAGCGCGCGCAGACCGCCGCGACGATCCCCAGCCTCGACCAGCAATATGCCGCCGCCGTCGCGCGGATCGGCGTGCTGACCGGCCAAGCCCCCGGCGCGCTCCGCACTATGATGGCGCCCCCGAAGGCAATCCCGACCGGCCCCGCCGCAGTCGGCGTCGGCATCCCCGCCGACACGCTCCGCCAGCGCCCCGACATCCGCTCCGCCGAACGCGCGCTCGCCGCCGCCACCGCGCGGATCGGCGTCGCCAAGGCGCAGCTTTATCCCGCGCTCGCGATCACCGGCAATTTGAACACCAACGCGACGTCGATCGGCAATATCGGCGACGCGATCACCGGCAGCCTCTTTGCCGGGCTGACCCAGGCGATCTTCAACGGCGGCCGTCTGCGGAGCCAGGTCCGCACCAGCGAAGCCGCCGCCGACGGCGCGCTCGCGCTCTACAAGTCCACCGTCCTCACCGCGCTCGAAGATGTCGAGAACGCCGTCGTCGCGCTGCAGACCGCGCAGGAACGCGAGCGCCAGTTCGCGATCGCGCTCGACGCCTCGAACAATTCCGCGATCCTCAGCCGCAGCCAATACCGCACCGGCCTCACCGATTTCACCACGCTCAACCAGCAGGAAACCGCGCTCCTGTCCGCGCGCAACGGCGCCACGCAGGCGCGCGCCGATGCCGCGACCGCGTTGATCGCACTCTATGCCGCACTCGGCGGCGGCTGGGACTCCACCGTGATCCCGCAAGCGCCCATATCCAATCCAGAGGCACGCTGATGGCCGACGCATCGATCGACGACTTCCTCGGCGTAAAGCCGCAGGCCCCCTGGAAACGCTACGTAAAGTGGGTCGTGATCGCGGTCGGCGTGGTCCTGCTATGCCTGCTGCTCGCCAAGTGCTTCGGCGCGAAGGAGCAGACGCAATATTCGACGCAGGCCGCCCAGCGCGGCAACCTGACCGTCAGCGTCTCGGCAACCGGCAAGCTCGCCCCGACCACGCAGGTCACGGTCGGCTCGCAGCTGTCAGGCCTCGTCACCAAGGTCGTCGTCGACGTCAACGACCGCGTCACCGCGGGCCAGCCGCTCGCGCTGATCGATCCCGAACAGCTCGACGACCAGATCCGCCAGACCAGCGCCCAGCTCGCGGCGAACCAGGCGCAGGTCGCGCAGGCTCAGGCCACCGTCGCCGAATCGCGCGCACAGCTGAACCGCCTCGAAGAGGTCTCGCGCCTGTCGGGTGGCCGCGTGCCGTCGAAGACCGAGCTCCAGACCGGCCGCGCCGACTACGCGCGTGCGGTCGCGGCACAGAAGGTCGCCGAAGCCAACGTCGTCGCCAGCCGCGCGCTCCTCGCGCAGAACCAGACGCAGCGCGCCCGTGCGATCATCCGTTCGCCGGTGACGGGGGTGGTGCTCGCGCGCCAGATCGATCCAGGCCAGACCGTCGCGTCGTCGTTCAACACGCCGACGCTGTTCGTGATCGCCGAAGACCTCACCAAGATGAAGCTCGAGGTCGCGATCGACGAAGCCGACGTCGGCGAGGTCAAGATCGGTCAGAAGGCGAGCTTCACGGTCGATGCGTTCCCCGGCCAGACCTTCCCCGCGACGATCAGCCGCGTCGATCTCGGCTCGAACCTGACGGTCAGCTCGGCCACCTCGTCGACTTCGACCACCGCGACCTCGACCACCGGGCAGGTCGTTTCGTACGCAGCCGACCTGACGGTGGGTAATCAGTCGCTGACGCTGCGCCCCGGCATGACCGCGACCGCGGACATCGTCACGTCGGACAAGCGCAACGTCCTGCTCGTCCCCAACGCCGCGTTGCGCTTCAAGCCGACCGCGGCGTCCGGCGATGCGGGCGGCGGCATCGCCGGCTCGCTGACCTTCCGTCCGCGTCGTGGCGGCGGTGCGGAGCGCACCGCGACGGTCGCTCGCGGCGCGCAGCAGACGATCTACGTCAAGGGCGCGGACGGCACGCCGCAGCCGGTGCAGATCACCACCGGCGACACCAACGGCACGATGACCGAAGTCCTGTCGGGCAATCTCCAGCCCGGCGCGCAGGTCATCACCGGGCAGTTGGCGAGCGGCGGCGACGACGCCAAGCGCAGTGGCGGCGCACGTCGCTCAGGCGGCGCGAGCAAGGGTGGGGGCGGTGGCCAGTAACGCGCCGCTCACCGCCGAACCGCTCATCTCCCTGCGCGGCGTCACCAAGACGTTCGGGCAGGGCGCGACGATGTTCCAGGCGCTCAAGGGCGTCGACCTCGACATCGCGGCCGGCGATTTCGTCGCGGTGATGGGGCCGTCGGGGTCGGGCAAGTCGACGACAATGAACATCCTCGGCTGCCTCGACGTGCCGAGCGACGGCACCTTCCTGTTCCGCGGTCACCACGTCGAGACGCTCGACCGCGACCAGCGCGCGCTGCTCCGGCGGAAATTTCTCGGCTTCGTGTTCCAGGGCTTCAACCTCCTCTCGCGCACCTCCGCGCTGGAGAATGTCGAACTGCCGCTGCTCTACCGCGGCGACGAAAAGCGCGCGCGCCGGGACGCGGCGATGGCGAGCCTCGACACGGTCGGTCTCGCCGACTGGTGGGATCACACCCCCGCCGAACTCTCCGGCGGCCAGCAACAGCGCGTCGCGATCGCGCGTGCGCTGGTGACCAGCCCCGACGTGCTGCTCGCCGACGAGCCCACCGGCAATCTCGACAGCGAACGTTCGGTCGAGATCATGCAACTCCTCACACGGCTGAACGCGGAAAAGAACATCACGGTCCTGATGGTCACGCACGAACCCGACATGGCCGCCTTCGCCAGGACGGTGGTCCACTTCAAGGACGGCCTGGTAGAACGCATCGAAAGCCAGCACCGCCAAGGCGAAAGCGTGGAATCGTGAGCGGCGCCCAAAACGCATTCCCTTCCCGCTTGCGGGAGGGGTCAGGGAGGGCACGACGTACGTACTGGCGTCCGGCCTGTTTGGTCAGCCGCTCCCCGACCCCTCCCGCAAGCGGAAGGGGAGCAGCAAGACTGCGCTCTCGACAACGGAGCTGCCCGGTAATGTTCGGCACAACCCTCGTCCTCGCGCTCCGCTCGATCCGCCGCCACCTCCTGCGGTCGTTCCTCACCATCCTCGGCATCGTCATCGGCGTCGGTGCAGTCGTGACGATGGTCACGCTTGGCAAGGCGACCACCGCCGCGGTGCAGCAGTCGATCTCCGCGCTCGGCACCAACATCCTCCAGGTCCGCCCCGGCCAGGGCTTCGGTCGTGGCGGCGGGGACCGCGTCCGCCCGACTTCAAGCCCGAGGACGTCGCCGCGATCGCCAACCAGATCGCCGGCGTCACCGCGGTCGCGCCGCAAGCCAGCGCCACCGCCACCGCGATCTACGAAGGCGCCAACTGGTCGACCACGATCAACGGCACCACCGACGCCATCTTCCAGGTCCAGCCGTGGCCGCTCGCCTCGGGCCGCCGCTGGACGCCGGTCGAGGAAAGCGCCGGTGCCGCGGTCTGCATCATCGGCAATACCGTCTCGAAAAACCTGTTCCCCGGCGGCGACCCGGTCGGCCACCGGTTCCGTATCGGGTCGATCAGCTGCGATGTGATCGGCGTGCTGACCACCCGCGGCCAGGCCGGGTTCGGCGGCGATCAGGACGACACCGTGGTCATGCCGATCAAGGCGGTCCAGCGGCGCTTCACCGGCAACCGCGATATCCGCCTGATGCTGGTCGGCGTCGACGAGCGTTTCTCGACCAGCACCGTGCAAGCCGGGATCACCGACCTGCTCCGCGAACGCCGCACCATCACCGGCGACAAGCCCGACGACTTCAACATCTTCGATACCAAGCAGATTTCGGACACGCTCACCGGCACCACGACCCTGCTGACCGGCATCGTCGCCGCGGTCGCCGGGATCAGCCTGGTGGTCGGCGGGATCGGCATCATGAACATCATGCTGGTGTCGGTGACCGAGCGCACGCGCGAGATCGGCATACGTTTGGCCATCGGCGCAGTCGCGCGCGAAGTGCTGTTGCAGTTTCTCGTCGAGGCGATCGCGCTGTCGTGCCTCGGCGGCGTCATCGGGCTGATCGTCGCACAGGCCGCGATCGCGATCATCGCGCCGCTGATCAAGGTTCAGTGGCTGTTCGTGCCCGAGATCAACATCTTCGCCTTCGCGATCTCCGCGGTGATCGGCGTCGTCTTCGGCTATTTCCCGGCCCGCCGCGCGGCCGCGATGAACCCTATCGACGCGTTAAGGCACGAGTGATCGCCGCCTTGGGATCGCGGACCAGCGCCTGCAGCCGGTCGAGATCCTCGGGCGTGTCGATATCGATCAGCTCGGCGGGCGCGGTCACGACGTGCCGCCCCGCCTTCACCAGGTCGCGCGCACCCGCATCGCCGTCCAGCGTCAGCAGGAAATCGAACCGCTCGCGCCCGAACAGGGCAGGGGGCTCGGCTTCTCGCCATCGCTCGACGCGACCACCGCGTCCGCGCTGTCTGCGGCATCGAGCATCCGGTAGATATGCGCCGCGGTCACGCGCGGCATGTCGGCGAGCGCGATCAGCACTGCCTCCGCGCCCTCGTCCTTCGCGCACTGCACGCCGAGCTTCACAGATTGCGACATCCCCGACGACGGATCGTCGTTATGCACCACCTCGAAATGATGGCTGATGAAGTCGAGCTTGCAGCCGTCGGTCACCACCAGCCGGCGCTTGAATGGAATGTTCTCGAACGCGGTGACGACATGCATCCCGAGCGGCTTGTTGAGGAACGGCACCTCCAGCTTGTTGGGGATGCCGAACCGCTCCGAGCGCCCGGCCGCGAGGAGGATGAGGAAGACGTTTTCAGCGGCGATCATTGAACGCTCCTATCATCGCCGCGGCCACCGACAGCGCGATTTCCGACGGTCCGATCGCGCCGATGTCGAGCCCGACCGGCGCATCGATCCGGTCGATGTTCTCGGGCGTAACGCCTTCCGAGGCAAGCCGCTCGCGCCGCGCCGCATGGCTCTTGCGGCTGCCGAGCGCACCGACATACGCGGCATCGGACGCCAGCGCCGCGATCAGCGCAGGATCATCGATCTTGATGTCATGGCTGAGCGTCACGACCGCGGTCGACGGGCCGGGGCGGAGTGCGGCGATCGCTTCGTCCGGCCAGCGATCGTCGAGCGTCACGCCTGGAAATCGCTCCTCGGTCAGGAAGCGCGCGCGCGGATCGATCACCACCGTCTCGATCCCGAGCTCACGCGCGAGGCCCGCCAAGGACTGCGCGATCTGCACCGCGCCGACGATCAGCAGCCGGCGCGGCGGATCGTAGCGGTTGACGAACACCTCGCCCGTCTCCAGCGGCCGCGCATCGCTGTGCCCGGTCGCGAGATCGGTGGTCACCGTCAGCGCATCGCCCTGGTCGCGCGCGTCGGCGATCCGGTCGAACAGCTCGGGATCGAACCCCTCGGCGGACACCGGCTGCACCATCACCGCGATCTCGCCGCCGCACGGCAGCCCGACTTCCCACGCCGCCGCATCCGCCACGCCGTAGTTGCGCACCTGGAACGGCGCCCCGGCGATCACCTCGGCGGCGGTGGCGAGGATATCGCTCTCGACGCACCCGCCCGACACCGATCCCTCGAACCGCCCATCGGCATGGACGAGCATATGGCTCCCCTTGGGCCGCGGCGCGGATCCCCAGGTCGAGACGACCGTGGCGATCGCCATCTTCTCGCCCTTCCAGGTCTTCGCAGCAGCGAGCACGCTATCGTTTTCGGCCATGTCTCGTTCTCTTCTCTAATCCTCCCCGCACGCGGGGAGGGGGACCAGCGCAGCTGGTGGAGGGGGCCAGCCGCAAACGTTACGCTTTCGGGGGAGCCCCCCACCACGCCAAGAGGCGCTGTCCCTCTCCCCGTACCGGGGAGGATCACACGGCCGGCAACCCTTCGAGCAGCTTGTCGAGCGTCACCGGAAAGTCCCGAACCCGCACCCCCGTCGCGTTGTAGATGGCATTCGCCACCGCAGCCCCCGCGCCGGAAATCCCAAGCTCGCCAACGCCCTTCGCCCCGACCGAATTCGCGGAGTCGTCGATCTCCTCGATGAAATGCACCTCCAGCTGCGGAATGTCGGCATTCACCGCGACATGATATTCGCCGAAATCGGGGTTCACGAACGCCCCGGTCCGCGTGTCGACGATGCCCTCTTCGCTCAACGCATAGGCGATCCCCCACGCCATCCCGCCGGTGATCTGGCTGGTCGCGGTCTTGCGGTTGAGCACGCGGCCGACATCGAACACGCCGAGCATCCGCTTTACGCGCGTCTCGCCGGTCACCGCGTTGACCGCGACCTCGACGAAGTGCGCGCCGTGGCTTGCCTGGCTGGTGCGCTTGCTTTCGGCACCCGGGCCGGTCTTGCCCATCGCCACGATCGGTTCGCCGCGCACTAGGTCGACGAGCTTCACCGATCGCCCGCCAGCGCTGACGCAGCCATCGTGCAGGCTTAGCTCCTCGGGCGCGGCGTTCATCCTGAGCGCCAGTTCGCCGAGGATATCCTCGCATGCCAGCACCACCGCCGAACACGCGCTGCCAGCGCCGAACGACCCACCCGACCCCGCGCTCGGCGGGAAGTCGGTATCGCCCAGCCGCACGTTCACCTCGGCGACCGGCAGCCCGAGCATCTCGCCCGCAGTCTGCGCGAGGATCGTGTACGTCCCAGTACCAATGTCCGTCATGTCGCACTCGACCGTCGCGCGGCCGTCCGCCTCCAGCCGCACGCGCGCCTGTGCCTCGACGGTGAAGTTGCCGCGCAGGCTCGCCGCCATGCCGATCCCGACCAGCCATTCGCCCTCGCGTACCGATCCCGGCGCTGGCACCTTCGCCGGCCAGCCGAACCGCTCGGCGCCCTGCGTATAGCAATCGAGCATCCGCCGCGTGGAGAACGGCTTGCCGCTCACCGGATCGGTCTCGGGCTCGTTACGCCGCCGCAGTTCGATCGGATCGATCCCGAGTTGCTCGGCCAGTTCGTCCATCGCGCACTCGACCCCGAACGTGCCCACCGCCTCGCCCGGCGCACGCACCGCGCCACTTGCGGGCAGATCGACGCGCACGAGGTCGGTCTTGAACCGCCGCGCGTCGCCCCGGTACAGCGGCAGCGTCCCGAACGGCACCGGCTCGAGAAATTCGCCATCGTCGTTCTGCGCGACAACGCTCTCATGCCCCATGCCGAGGATCACGCCGTTTGCGTCGGCCGCGATGCGGATCCGCTGCGTCGTGTGCGAACGGTGATGCACCATATACGCGGTCTGCCGGCGGGGCAGGGCAACCTTCACCGGCCGCCCGACGATCTCCGCCGCGATCGCGGCGAGGATCGCCTCGGGACCGACACCGGTCTTCCCGCCGAACCCGCCGCCGACATACGGCGCGAGCACGCGCACCTTGTCCGCATCGATCTTGAGCGCCTTGGCGATCGTCTTGCGCGCGCCACCAATCACCTGGTTGCTCGACCGCACGGTGAGCTTGTCACCCTCCCACCACGCGGTGGTGGCATGCGGCTCCAGCGCGGCGGGGAAATGCACGGGCGTCGTGTAGGTCCGGTCGAACGTCACCGCCGCATCGGCCATCACCGCGTCGAGATCGCCGTTGTCGATGGGCGGCAGGAATCCGATCTTCGGCGCGGTATCGACCGGCTGCGCCTCGACGTCGAACCGATCCTCGCCCGCCTCGGTGCGGACCACGACCAGCGCCGCGGCATCGCGCGCGATCGCCTGGTCCTCCGCGACGACGATCGCGACCGGCTGGCCGAGGTGGAGGATGACGTCGGTATCGAACAGCGGCATCGCGCGCGAGTTGGACTCGCCGGCGGGCATGCGCGGGTCGTCGTGGATGATGGCGATGACGCCGGGCAACGCCTCGGCAGCGCTCACGTCGATACCGAGAATGCGCCCACTACCGACCGGCGTACCGACGATCGCGGCGTAGGCGATACCGTCGGGCGTGCCCTCATACGCATAGTCCGCCACGCCGGTGACCTTAGCCGGCCCCTCGATCCGGTCGAGCCCGAGCCCGAGAACGCCCTGCTTCGCGCGGTCGAGACCCCCGGCCGAAACGCCGCATCCATCACGTGTTCGTTCATTCTGCGGTCCTCGGGTGGAGCGAAGGATATGGGTAGGGCGGGGTCGTTTGACGAGGTCACGGCCCATCCTCCTAACCCCCTCCGGCGAAGGCCGGGGCCCAATTGGGAAACGAGAGTAACGGCGGACGGTCCCCCGTTATCAAAGCCTTCCCAATTGGGCCCCGGCCTCCGCCGGGGGGTAACTGTTACACGAGGTGAGCTTTACTCAGCCTCGCCCTCAGACAGCCGGCAACTGATCCAGCAGTTTATCCAACGTAATCGGGAACTCGCGCACCCGGATCCCCGTCGCATTGTATACCGCGTTCGCCACGGCCGCACCAGCGCCCGAGATCCCCAGCTCGCCGATCCCCTTGGCGTGGATCGGGTTCGCATGGATGTCGCGCTCGTCGACGAAGTGGACGTCCATCTGCGGCACGTCCGCATTGGCCGGCACGTGGTATTCGCCGAGATCGTGGTTCACCAGCTTGCCGGTCCGCGTGTCGTGGACAAGGTCCTCGGTCAGCGCGGTGCCGATACCGAACGTCATCCCGCCGAGGCACTGCGACCGCGCGGTCTTCGCGTTGAGCACGCGCCCTGCCGCGAACGACCCGAGCATCCGCCGCACCCGCGTCTCGCCGGTGATCACGTTGACCGCGACCTCGGCGAAATGCGCACCGAACCCGGCCTGCGACGTCTCCTTCTCCTGCTTGCCCGGCTTGATGTGCCCGGTAGCTTCGAGACCCTTGCCAACCAGCTCGCCGATCGGCGTCGAGCGGTTGTCGCCGATCGCGTTGCCGTCCTTGAGCGTCAGGCCGTCCTCGTCGACGCCAGCCGCCTTCGCCAGCTTCCCGCGCAGCATCTCGCACGCAAGGTACACGGCCGTCCCCGAAGACGCCGCGCCCCAGGACCCGCCCGAACCTGCCGCCGGAGGATCGTTGGTATCACCCAGCGACATCGTGATGTTCTCGACCGGAATCCCGAGGATCTCCGACGCGATCTGCGCCAGGATCGTGTAGCTGCCCGTGCCGATATCGGTCATCGCCGACGACACCGTCGCCGAGCCATCCGGGTGGATCTCGACCTTGGCGGACGATTCCATCATCATGTTGCCGCGCACCGCCGAGGCGACACCCATGCCGATCAGCCACTCGCCCTCGCGCCGCGACCCGGCCTTCTGGCGCTTGTCCCAGCCGAACTTCTTCGCACCCTCGTCGAGCGCGCGCGTCAGATTGCGCGACGAATAGGGCACGTCCTTCTCGGGATCGATCTTCGGATCGTTGCGCTTGCGCAGCTCGATCGGATCCATCTCGAGCTTCTCGGCCAGCTCGTCCATCGCGCCTTCGAGCGCGAGCATCCCGACGGCCTCGCCCGGCGCGCGCATCGAGCCCGACAGCACGAAGTTCAGATCGACGACCTCATGCGTGATCAGCCGGTTCTCACCGCCGTACAGCAGGTGCGTGCCGATCCCCGCGGGTTCGAAATAATCCTCGGTCGACTGGTTCGACGTCAGCGTCTCATGACCGATTGCCAGCAACTTGCCATCGGCGTCGGCTGCAAGCCGCACGTGCTGCTCGGTATTCGACCGCCGCACGGTCGCCTCGAACACCTGCGGGCGCGACATCACCGCCTTGACCGGACGGCCAAGCTGCTTCGCCGCGATCGCCGCCGCGACGCTCTCGGGTGCGATGCCGAGCTTCGACCCGAACCCGCCGCCGATATAGCGCGCGATGATCCGCACCTTCTTTTCGGACAGCCCCAGCGACTTCGCCAGCTGCTGCGCATCCGACGTCGGCATCTGGTATGCGCCGTACAGCGACAGCGAGCCGTCCTCTTCCCACACCGCGGTCGAGGCGTGCGGCTCCATCGCCGCCGAGTTCTGGCTCGGCGTGACATAGGTCGAATCGATCGTCACAGCCGCCTCGGCCATCGCCTTGTCAACGTCGCCCTGCTTGAAATGCGCGGGCGTCGCGTCGTCCGGCGGCGTCCGCGTCTCGTCGCGGTGCGCGGCGAAGTCGTACTGCCCCTCGGCCTCGTCATACTCGATCGGCAGCCGCGCCGCCGCATCGCGCGCGACCTCGAAGCTCTCGGCGAGCACGATCGCGACGATCTGGCCGAAGAACGCGATGTCCTTCACGCCCTGCGTCGGTGCGTCAGTCGCGCCGCCCTGCGCCGAGACGCGGATGAACTGGTCGAAATCGGTGACGACGTCGATCACGCCGGGGATCGCCTTGACCGCATCGATGTCGATCGAAACGACCTTGCCGGCGGAGATCTTCGTGCCGACCAGTACGCCATACGCCATTTTGGCGAACTGGTATTCCGCGGCATAGGTCGCAGTGCCGGTGACCTTCAGAGGACCGTCGACCCGGTCGAGCGGCTTGCCGATGACGCCCTGGACGCCCGTATCCAGAAGACTGTCCGGATGCGGCTTGTCCATCGTCAGGCTATTCGTAGTGCCAAGACCAAACATGCTTATGCTCCCGTGACGTTGCGCAGCGTCGCGATCAGCGTGCGACGGGCGAGGGGGATCTTGAAGTCGTTCGAGCCATAGCCCTTGGCATCGGCCAGCAGCGCGGTCGCCGCCGCCTCGAACACGGCATCGGACGGCGCCTTGCCGACCAGCGCCGCCTCGACCGCCGGATTGCGCCACGGCATCGGCCCAAGGCCACCGAACGCGAGCGAAGCCGACGCGATCACGCCGTCCTGCACGTCGACGATCGCCGCCACCGAGACGAGCGCGAACGCATAGGACGCACGATCGCGCACCTTGCGGTATTCCTGCTTGCCCTTGACCGGTGCCGGCAGCTCGATGTGCGTGATCAGTTCACCCGCTTCGAGCGCGTTCTCGATCTGCGGCGTATCGCCCGGCAGGCGATAGAAGTCGTGGATCGAGATCCGCCGACGATCGCCATCCGCCTTCAACGTCACGATCGTCGCGTCGAGCGCACGCATCGCCACCGCCATGTCGCTCGGGTGCGTCGCGATGCAATGCTCGCTCGTCCCCAGCACGGCGAGGATGCGGTTGAAGCCGCCGATCGCCGAACAACCGCTACCCGGCTCGCGCTTGTTGCACGCCGCTGCGGTGTCGTAGAAATAATAGCACCGCGTCCGCTGGAGCAGATTGCCCCCGGTCGACGCCTTGTTGCGCAACTGCCCCGACGCGCCGGCGAGCAACGCGCGGCTCAGTACCTCGTATTTCGCGAAGACGCGGCGATCAGCGGCGAGATCGCTGTTCGGCACCAGCGCACCGATCGTCAGCCCGCCATCCTCGCGCTCCTCGATCTTTGCGAGATCGAGCCGCGAGATGTCGACCAGCTTGTCCGGCGTCTCGACCTGCAACTTCATCAGGTCGAGCAGGTTCGTGCCGCCCGCGATGAACTTGGCGCCGCTCGTATCGATATCCTTGACCGCAGCCTCGGGCGTCGCGGGCTTCTCGTACGTGAAGGTCTTCATGCCACCAGCTCCCCGCGCGCGTTTGCTTCCATCGCGGCGTCCTTCTCGTCCGCGGTCCGGCCTGCGGGCTCGGCACCACCGACTTCGCGTATCGCATCGACGATGTTCGGGTACGCGGCGCACCGGCACAGATTGCCGCTCATCCGCTCGGAAATTTCGGCATCGTCGAACTTCGGATCGGTCAGGTCGCCCGACGCATGGCTGGCCCAGCCCTTCTTGACCTCGTCGAGCATGCCGACCGCGGAACAGATCTGCCCCGGCGTGCAATAGCCGCACTGATAGCCGTCGTGCCGCACGAACGCGTCCTGCAACGCGTGCAGGTTGCCCGGCTGGCCGATGCCCTCGATCGTCGTGATCTCGTCGTCCTGGTGCATCACCGCGAGCGTCAGGCAGGAATTGACCCGACGCCCGTTGATCAGCACCGTGCACGCGCCGCACTGGCCATGATCGCAACCCTTCTTCGAGCCCGTCAGACCGAGATGCTCGCGGCACAGGTCGAGCACCGACGTGCGAATATCGGGCTCGGCGTCATATGATTGACCATTGATCGTGAAATGCATGGCGGTGCCCCTGGTTGAATGTGCCGGGAATGTACGGATTTCGAGGACTCAACGCCGATGCGACCGATCGTTTCCTATTGCGACAAGCTCTCACGTGTTGGTACGCTGGCGTTCATAGCGCTGAGCGGGCAAGCTGTTGCGATGACGCCAGCTTCTCCCCGATTGTCGCCGCCAATCGTGATCGCGCACCGTGGTGCGAGCGGTCTCCGCCCCGAGCATACGCTGGCGGCCTACTCGCTCGCGATCGACCAGGGTGCGGACTTCATCGAGCCCGATCTGGTGCCGACCAAGGACGACGTGCTCGTCGCGCGCCACGAGAACAACATCGCGGAGACGACCAACGTCGCCGACCATCCCGAGTTCGCCGCGCGGAAAACCACCAAGACGATCGACGGTCAGACGATGACCGGCTGGTTCGTCGAGGACTTCACGCTCGCCGAACTGAAGACGTTGCGCGCGAAGGAGCGCCTGCCCAAGCTCCGCCCCGCGAACACCGCCTATGACGGCCAGTTCCAGATCCCCACGCTCGCCGAGATCATCGCGCTCGCCAAGCGCCGCACGGCCGATACGGGCCGGACGATCGGCATCTATCCCGAGACCAAGCATCCGACCTATTTCGCCAAGATCGGCCACCCGACCGACGCGAAGCTGGTCGCCGAACTGCGCGAGGCCGGCTGGGACTCGGCGAAGGCGCCGGTGTTCATCCAGTCGTTCGAGGTCGCCAACCTCCAGCGCCTCCACAAGATGACCAAGGTCCGCCTGATCCAGCTCATGGACGGCGAGGGCGGTCCCGCCGACGGCGCGCAACCGAGCTACAAGGCGATGATCACGCCCGAGGGCTTGAAGGCCATCGCGGCCTACGGCTACGGCATCGGCCCCAACAAGAGCATGCTCTGGACCGACACGACCCCCACCACGCTGGTCGCCGACGCGCACGCGGCAGGGCTACGCGTCCACCCCTGGACCTACCGCGCCGAAAACTACTTCGAACCGACCCGCTTCCGCCGCGGCACCGACCCCGCCGCCCACGGCGACATCGCCGCGGAGATCGACGCGGGCCTTGCACAAGGTATCGACGGTTTCTTCACCGACTTTCCGCTATACGGGGCTCAGGCGCGCGACCGGGCGCGTGCAGGAGTAAAGTAAATGCGTAAAGTCCTCCCCGTACTCGCGGTCCTGCCGTTCCTCGTAAGTGGCTGCATCAGCACCGCAACGTCGATCGTAAAGGCGCCGTTCCAGGTCGCCGGCAAGGCGGTCGACTGGAGTACGACCAGCCAGGAAGAATCGGACCGCAACTACGGCAAGAAGATGCGCAAGCAGGAAGCCGAAGAGGGCAAGCAGCGCAAGGAACTGGCGAAGCGCTGCAAGAAGGACCCACAGCGCTCGGAATGCGGCCAGTACCACGACTACCGCGCCGGGAACTGACCTCCCTTCTACCACCCCGGCGAAGGCCGGGGCCCAGTTGGGCAACAGAAGTAACGTAGCGCTGCGCTCAGTCAGCAACGTCCCCCAACTGGACCCGGGGCCTCCGCCGGGGTGGTTCCCCAAGCCAATGTTCCCTGACTTCCTTGTTCTCCCACGAAGGCGGGAGCCCAGTCTGGACTCCCGCCTTTGCGGGAGAACAAAGCAGCGGGAGAACAAGCTGTCGGGTTCGCGACAGCCCTCAAAACCACCCCATCACCGTAACTGGAAACGGCGTCCACCAACCAACCCTAACCCCCGCAAACCGCAGAGCATCCCCCGTCCACGCATTACACGTCCGCACCGCGCTATACCGCCCGTTAGCCTCGTAAAACGCATCATACCCGGCATACCCCCGATACCGCGCACCCCCATCCCGAAAGCTAGCCCGGATATACGCCGCCAACCGCCGATACTGAGCCGGCGATAAGACGATCTCCCGAGCCCCATCCCCCGCGCGCGGCATCGGCAGATGATCGACATGCATCAACGTCCGATTACTCCCGACCGCCGAAGCAACCACGGTCTGCAGCTTCACGTCAGCCCAGGTCGGCGTCTCCAGATAAAACGTCTTCTCCCCCACCCGAACGCCACATGATCGAACGCGCCATACCGCGGATCGCGCAGATCCTCCGCGCGCGCCACCCCGCGCCAGTCCACCCCGGCGGCCACCTTCGGCACGATGATCCCGGTATGCACGCCGTTGCTCTCGACGAAGATATGCACGCCCTCGGCCGGCGCCCGCCAGTCGCGATTGCTCGGGATCGACCCGCCGGCCAACCCCGCCACCGCGTAGCTCGCTGCCAGCCCGAACACCGCCGCGAACGCCCGTAAAGTCCATGTAACCCAACGCGTTTCCGTCTTCATTCCGTCATGCTAGACCAGCCGCATGGCCAATGACACACACGTGCTGAGCACCCCGCCCGAAGGCGCTCCCGACTGGACGATCCCGCAGAACTGGGCGGATTACACCGCGGAGGATCACGCGACCTGGGACACGCTGTTCGCGCGCCAGTCGAAGCTGCTCCCCGGCCGCGCCTCGAACGCCTGGCTGCGCGGGCTCGATGTCCTGAAGCTGTCGAAACCCGGCATCCCCGATTTCGAGGAGCTGTCCGAACGCCTGACCAAGCTCACCGGCTGGTCGGTCGTCGCAGTACCCGGCCTCGTCCCTGACGACGTGTTCTTCGACCACATGGCCAACCGCCGGTTCGTCGCGGGCAACTTCATCCGCCGCCCCGACCAGCTTGACTACCTCCAGGAACCCGACGTCTTCCACGACGTGTTCGGCCACGTGCCGATGCTCGCCGACCCGGTCTTCGCCGACTACCTCGCCGCCTACGGCCGCGGTGGCCAGCGTGCGCTCGGCCTCGACGCGCTGAAATACTTGGGACGGCTCTACTGGTACACGGTCGAGTTCGGCCTGATCGCGGAACCCGAAGGCCTGCGCATCTACGGCTCCGGCATCGTCTCCAGTTACGCGGAAACGCGGTTTGCGCTCGACGACCCGAGCCCCAATCGGATCGCGCTCGACCTCGCCCGGGTGATGCGGACCGAATACCGGATCGACGATTTCCAGCAGAACTACTTCGTCATCCCAAGCTTCGAGGAGTTGTTGCGGTTGACGGTAGAGACGGACTTCGCGCCGCTGTACGAGGAACTGAAGGCGCTCCCGGATATCCCGGTCGCGCGGATCGAGCCGGGCGATGTGGTGATCACTGAGGGCACGCAGGCGTACGCGAAGTCGAAGGCATCCGCTGAGACCGCATAAGCATCCTCTAGAAGCCACCACCCCGGCGAAGGCCGGGGCCCAGTTGGGATGGCGGTGCGGTTTTATCTCAAAGCTTCACCCAACTGGGCCCCGGCCTCCGCCGGGGTGGCGGCGGCAGTGGAGGTGAGGGCAGCCCTCCCCAAACTTGTTCCCCCGCGAAGGCGGGGGCCCAGACTGGACCCCCGCCTTCGCGGGGGAACACTCTTCTACGGGTACCTCAAATATCCAGCGCCCACCCATCACGCCCCTTGGGATCGAACGGCCCCTCGGCCACGAACCGCACAGCCCCCGCGCTCAACCGAAGCACACTCCAATCCCCCCGCCGATCGACCGCCTCCAGCGAACACCCGCAAGCCTCATACGCCGCCACGACCCCAGCCCGCTGCGTCTCCAGCAACCCGGCAAGAACAATCGTCGCCCCCGCATCCGAAATCGAAGCGATCTCCGGCGCCATAGACACCAGCGGCCCCGCCAGAATATTCGCGATCACCAGATCATACGGCGCGCGAACCACGATCGCATCGTCCAGCGTACCGTCCGCCACAACCAGATCGATCCCCTCGACCCCGTTGAGCGCCGCATTCTCCGCCGTAACATCGATCGAGACCGGATCGATATCCGTCCCCATCACCGCCGCCGCAGGCCAAAGATGGGCCGCCGCAAACGCAAGCAACCCCGTCCCAGTCCCGATATCGATCACGTTCGCAAACGAAGCATCCGCCAACTCGTCGAGCATAGCCAGACACCCGCTGGTCGTCTCATGATGCCCCGTCCCGAACGCCCGGCTAGCCTCGATCAAAAACGCCCGCTGGTCCGCCGGCACCGCGCCCGCATGCGCGCCCGTATGCACGAAGAACCGCCCGACCGACAAAGGCTCCAGCCCAGCCTGGCTCATCGTCACCCAGTCCGCATCGCCCAACCGCTCGACCGCGATCTCGGCCCCCGCCGCACTAGGCACCAGCGCGCGCACCGCAGCGACCGTGTCGGCCGCCGGCTCATGCTCGAAATACGCATCGAGCCGCCACGATTCGACGTCGTCCTCGATCTCTTCGGTGGTCATCAGCACGCCGTCGATCGTCAGATCGTCGCTCGCATCGATCGCCTCCGCCTCCGCCCGCGTGCAGGGGAGGGTAAGCTTCCAACTATCGGACATAGCTCGCTCCATTCACGTCGATCACCGACCCCGTCATCGAAGCCGGCGCCTCAAGCGCCAGAAACTTCGCCGCCGCCGCGATCTCGTCAGGCGCCGCAACCCGCCCAAGCGGAATATCCGCCAGCAACGCATCGCCGCCCCGGCTCGACAGATAGTCCTCCGCCATCCCGGTCAACGTGAACCCCGGGCACACCGCAAACGCCAGAATGCCCTCCCGAGCATACCCCCGGGCGATCGTCTTGGTCATCGCCACCATCCCAGCCTTCGACGCGGCATAATGCCAATGCGCCGGCGAATCCCCGCGATACGCCGCCCGACTGGCGATATTGACGATCCGCCCACCGAACCCGCGCGATCGCCAGTGCAGCACCGCCAACCGGCACAGTTCCGCCGACGCGGTCAGGTTGATACGCATCGTCCGCTCCCACTGCGCGGTCCAATCGTCATCCCCAAGCGGCGCCGCCTCGAACACGCCAGCATTGTTGATCAACACATCGATCGCGCCGCCCGCCTGCTTCAACGCAGCGTTCCACAACGCAGTCGGCCCCGCAGGATCGCTGAAGTCGGCCGGGATACCGCTGGCGGTCCCATGCCCGATGACGGACGCGCCCGCATCGGTCAGCGCCGCATGAATAGCCGCGCCGATACCGCGACTGGAGCCGGTCAGAAGAATGGTCATGGGCTGCTCTTAGCGCGCGGTATCGCGCTCCGTCACCCCAATGTGATGCTCAGGCGGGCCTGCGAGTGCCTGCCCAGCGTCATTCTGGCGCGCGCTGAAGGACACCGACGCGTTGAATCCGGGTAACGGTGCCGTCCTGGCTCATCGCGACGCCCTCGCTGCGCGGGTCGGCCGCACCGACCCATTTGCCGCCTACGCGCTCGATCGCGTTCGCTTTCAGGCCGAGCGCGGCGACCTGGACGGTTTCGCCGAGCGCCTGCAACGCGGGGACCATCGCCTCGCGCTCGGTGCCCTTTTCGGCAGCAGCGACGTGGCCGGGAGCGTAGAGCAGGCCGAGCGCGATCGAATCCTGCGCGGACAGCTTCCAGTCGACCACGCCGACGATCGCCTTCGCGACCTGCGCGATGATCGTCGAGCCGCCCGCCGCGCCGACTGCCAGGCGCACCTTGCCGTCGGGGCCGTAGACGATCGTCGGCGACATCGAACTGCGCGGCCGCTTGCCGCCCTCGACGCGGTTGGCGACGAGCGCGCCGTTCTTTTCGGGAACGATGTCGAAGTCGGTGAGCTGGTTGTTGAGCACGGTGCCGTCGACCGTGATGCCGGAACCGAAATAGCCCTCGACGGTGGTGGTCACCTCGACGACGTTGCCGCGTGCATCGACCACCGCGAGATCCGTGGTCCCTGGAACTTCGCTGACCGGTGCGCGGACGCGTGCGGGCGCGCCGGGGGCGAGCCGGCGGTGACGTTCGCCATCGTCGTGGTGGGTGCGATGAGTGCCGAGCGTGCCGCGAGATACTTGGCGTCGAGCATGCCCTGCACCGGCACGCGGACGAAATCGGGATCGCCGACATAGAGGTCGCGGTCGGCATAAGCGAGGCGCGAGGACTCGGCGAACAGGTGCCAGGCTTGCGCGCTGTCCTTGCCGAGTTTGCCCATGTCGAAGCGTTCGAGTTGCTTCAGGATCATCAGCACGGTGATGCCGCCGGACGAGGGCGGGCCCATCCCGCAGACGCGGTAGACGCGGTATTTGACGCAGACCGGCGGGCGCGACTTGGCGTCGTAGCTGGCGAGGTCGCCGAGCGTCATCTTCGACGGATTGCGCGCTGCGGTGTTGACTGCGGTGACGATCTTCTGCGCCTCGGGGCCGACGTAGAAGCTGTCCGGACCGCGCGTGGCGATGCGCTGGAGGAGCGCGGCCTGCTCCGGATTCTTGATCGTGGCACCGATCGCGACCGGCGAGCCGTCGGGGGTGGAGAAGAGTTTCCTTGTCTCGGGCGTGATGTGGTCGCCATACGCCTTCATCCCGTTGACGAGGCGGGGTGAGGCCTGGAAACCGTTTGTCGCGAGCCGGATCGCGGGGGCGAACAGTTGCGCCCAGGGGAGCTTGCCCGAGGCGCGGTGCGCGAGCGCCATGCCGCGGAGCGCGCCGGGAATGCCGACGCTGCGGCCGCCGGGGACTGCGTCCGAATGGCTGAGCGGCGTGCCGTCGGGGGCGTAGAACCAGCGTGCGTCGGCGGCGGCGGGCGCCTCTTCGCGCGCGTCGATCGTGCTGAGTGCGCCGCCGGCCGCGTGGGAGATCCAGAAGCTGCCGCCGCCGATGCCCGAGCTTTGCGGCTCGACGACATTGAGCGCGAGCATGGTGGCGATCGCGGCGTCGGTGGCGCTGCCGCCGGCGCGGAGGATTTCGACGCCGGCGGCTGCGGCGCGCGGGTCGGCGGCGCTGACCATACCTTGGTCTTTGGCCGGGGCGGGGGCGGCTTGGCGCGCTTCGACAGCGGCGGTGGGGAGGAGGAGGGCGAGCGCCAGGAGAGAGGTCTTCATCGCGGGCGAGCCTAGCGCGGTTCGGATATGAGGCAAGCGGCTAGGCTGGATTCTGTTCCCCTTCCCAAGTCCGTCACCCCAGCGAAAGCTGGGGTATCCGGGTTAGGCAGGCTGCAGGAGACCCACGGGGATATCCCGGCTTTCGCTGGGATGCCGGGGGGGGGCAGGTGCGGACGGATGGGGTGACGAGTGTGATAACGGGATGGGAAGGTCAGCGAGCGTCGACGCCCACCGCATCTGCGATCGTCGCGAAGCCGTCGCGCTTCAACAGCGCGTCCAGTTCGCGGAGGATGCGGGCGGTTAGGCCGGAGCCTTCGTAGACCAATGCGGTGTAGAGCTGGACGAGGCTCGCCCCGGCGCGGAGGCGGGCATAGGCTTCGGCGCCGCTGTCTACGCCCCCGACCGAGATCAGCGGCATAGCGTCGCCCGTCGCCTTGCGGAAATCGGCCAGGCGTTGGCGGGCCAGCGGGGCGAGGGGGCTCCGGACAGGCCGCCGGTTTCCTTTGAGTTGGCCGAGCGCAGGTTGGGGCGGGAGATCGTCGTGTTGTTGATGATCAGCGCGTCGATCCGGTTGTCGAGCGCGGCGCGGGCGATGTCGTCGATGTCGGCGGGTTCGAGGTCGGGGGCGACCTTGAGGAAGATCGGCGTGGTGCCCTTCGCGGCGGTGCAGGCGGCGAGGAGGTCGCGCAACGCCGCGCCGTGCTGGAGATCGCGCAGGCCCGGGGTGTTGGGGGAGCTGATGTTGATCGTGATATAGTCGGCGTGGGGGCTGCTCTGGTAACGCCGTGGACGTAGTCGGCGGTGCGGTCGGTCGCGTCTTTGTTGGCGCCAACGTTGATGCCGAGCACCTTGTTTCCCCGCGAAGGCGGGGACCCAGCCTGGGCTCCCGCCTTCGCGGGTGAACATACTCGGGCGAGGGCCGCGTCGAGGCCACCATTGTTGAACCCTAACCGGTTGATGACCGCCCGGTCTTCGGGGAGGCGGAAGATGCGGGGTTTGGGGTTGCCGGGCTGCGCCAGCGGCGTGAGCGTGCCGATCTCGACGCTACCGAAGCCCAGTCCGAAGAAGCCGTCGATCGCACGGCCGTCCTTGTCGACGCCTGCCGCTAGGCCGACCGGGTTGGGGAAGGCGATCCCCGCCACGGTCGTCGCGAGCCGCGGTACGCTGGGGGCGAGCGGCGTGCCGGCCTTCCCCCACGCGCCGAGCGCTGCAATGGTTAGGCTATGCGCGCGCTCGGCGTCGAGGCGGAACAGGATTGGGTGGTAGAAGGCCATGGGCGTCGTCCTCGCGTTCCATACGGGTAGCGTCAAGCCGTTACCCAGCTAGGCACAGCCCGTTCGTCCCGCCGGCCATCAGACACCCACTCCATCCATCACCCACTCCATTCGTCACCCCAGCGAAAGCAGGGGTCTCCACGTTCGAGGCGCCCGACCCAAACCGGGAGACCCCAGCTTTCGCTGGGGTGACGGGTTGTAGGGGAGCGGGCCGAACTGAGGCATAAGCGGCAAGGAAAACGGCCTCCAGTTGCGAGTCGTTAGCACCCCTCGCCGGGTTGACGATGCACTGCACAAAGCCCATTTGACCAATCGGATCATATCGGTCCGATTGGACTCCTAAGCCACCATGCGTCTTTCCAGCCTAGCCGACTATGCGGTCGTGATGATGAGCGCCGCGGCGCGTCATTGCGGCGGTATCGCGCGGCTGAACGCGACGCTGCTCGCGGAGGAGACCGGCGTGCCGCTGCCGACCGTGCAGAAGCTGGTGAGCCGACTGTCTGCCGCAGGGCTGATCGAGAGCACGCGCGGCACCGGCGGCGGCTTCCGCCTGTCGCGACCGCCCGCGATGATCTCGCTCGCCGACATCATCGAGGCGGTCGAAGGTCCGATCGCGTTGACGTCGTGCGTCGATGGCGCGTCGCAGGACTGCTGCGTCGAGCAGACGTGCAAGGTGAAGCCGCACTGGAACGCCGTCAACGGCGCGGTCCGCAGCGCGCTTGCCGGCGTGTCGCTCGCCAGCCTTTCGCAAACCCCGGTTTTACACCCCCTCTTTCACAGGTGCCCGCATGACGCGCGCAGCGCCTTACCCCTTCCTTCGCGCTCTCTGCGTCTCTGCGCGCAAAGTATCTTGTTCGCGCAGAGACGCAGAGATCGCCGAGTTTTTAGAGAGCCGCGCCGCGGCGGAGATGGAATGATGGCTACCCGGAACGCAGAGGCATACGCCGCCGCGAACAAGACGTACGAGTGGGGCTTCTCCTCGGACATCGAACAGGAATTCGCGCCCAAGGGCCTGTCGGAAGACACGGTGCGCTTCATTTCCGCCAAGAAGGGCGAGCCGCAGTGGATGCTCGACTGGCGGCTGAAGGCGTTCGCGTTGTGGCAGACGATGGAGGCGCCCGACTGGTCGAAGCTTAACGTCCCCCCGATCGATTACCAGGACGCGTATTATTACGCGGAGCCCAAGGCGAAGCCGAAGCTCGGGTCGCTCGACGAAGTCGATCCGGAGATCCTGCGCGTCTACGAGAAGCTCGGCATTCCGATCGGCGAGCAGAAGATGCTGGCGGGCGTGGTCGAGGATCCGCTGAACGAGGACGGCACGCCCAAGCGTCGCGTCGCGGTCGATGCGGTGTTCGACAGCGTCTCGGTCGCGACCACGTTCCGCAAGGAGCTGGAGGCCGCCGGCGTGATCTTCCGCTCGATCTCCGAGGCGATCAAGGAATATCCCGATCTCGTCCGGAAGTGGCTCGGCAAGGTCGTGCCGCAGCGCGATAACTATTTCGCGACGCTGAACTCGGCGGTCTTCTCCGACGGCACGTTCGTCTACATCCCCGAGGGCGTGCGCTGCCCGATGGAGCTGTCGACGTACTTCCGGATCAACGCGGAGAATACCGGGCAGTTCGAACGGACGCTGATCGTCGCCGACAAGGGCAGTTACGTCTCGTATCTCGAGGGCTGCACCGCGCCGATGCGCGACGAGAACCAGCTGCATGCCGCCGTGGTCGAGCTGGTCGTGCTGGACGATGCCGAGATCAAATATTCGACCGTGCAGAACTGGTATCCGGGCGACGAGAACGGCGTCGGCGGGATCTACAACTTCGTTACCAAGCGTGCGTTGTGCCAGGGCAAGAACTCGAAAGTCAGCTGGACTCAGGTCGAGACCGGCAGCGCGATCACGTGGAAATACCCGTCGTGCGTGCTGCTCGGCGATGGCTCGGTCGGCGAGTTCTATTCGGTCGCGGTGACGAACAATCGCCAGCAGGCCGACACCGGCACGAAGATGATCCACCTCGGCAAGAACACGCGATCCACGATCGTGTCGAAGGGGATTTCGGCCGGGCGTTCGGACAACACGTATCGCGGGCTGGTGCGCGTTGCGCCGACCGCGGAAGGCGTGCGCAACTTCACGCAGTGCGACAGCCTGCTGCTCGGCGACCAGTGCGGCGCGCATACCGTGCCGTATATCGAGGTCCGCAACCCGTCCGCGCAGATCGAGCATGAGGCGACGACGTCGAAGATCTCCGAGGACCAGCTGTTCTACGCGATGTCGCGCGGGCTGGACCAGGAGGCGGCGGTCGCGCTGATCGTGAATGGCTTTGCGCGGGAGGTTCTGCAGCAGCTGCCGATGGAGTTCGCGGTGGAAGCGCAGAAGCTGCTGGGGATCTCGTTGGAAGGCTCCGTGGGGTGATATTCCCCTTCCGTCATTCCCGCGAAGGCGGGAATCCACTCCGCCTTTCGCGCATGCGGATGAGTGGATTCCCGCCTTCGCGGGAATGACGGGGTAGAGTTGGCGTAGTTGGTGCCGCGCATTTTAGAGATTTGGAATTGGGCTACATTCGATGCTAAAAATTGAAAACCTCCACGCCGAGATCGACGGCAAGGAAATCCTCAAGGGCCTGTCGCTCGAAGTGAACGCGGGCGAGGTGCACGCGATCATGGGGCCGAACGGGGCGGGCAAGTCGACGCTGGGCTATGTGCTCGGCGGGCGGCCCGGTTATGAGGTCACGGCGGGCTCGGTGACGTTCGACGGCGTCGACCTGCTCGAACTGGAGGCGCACGAGCGCGCCGCGGCGGGCGTGTTCCTCGGCTTCCAGTATCCGGTCGAGATTCCCGGCGTGTCGAACGTCCAGTTCCTGCGCGAGGCCTTGAACGCCCAGCGCGCGACGCGGGACGAGAAGCCGCTGTCGGGGGGCGAGTTCCTGAAGCTCGCGCGCGGGCAGGCGGATCTGCTCGGCATGGATTACGACATGCTCAAGCGGCCGGTGAACGTCGGCTTTTCGGGCGGCGAGAAGAAGCGCAACGAGATGGTCCAGATGGGCATCGTCAATCCGAAGTTCGCGATCCTCGACGAGACCGATTCGGGCCTCGACATCGATGCGCTGCGCGTCGTCGGCGACGGCATCAACCGCATCATGCGCGCGTCCGACAAGGCGGTGCTGCTGATCACGCACTACCAGCGGTTGCTCGATTACGTGGAGCCGGACTTCGTCCACGTGCTGGCGGACGGCAAGATCGTCCGCTCGGGCGGCAAGGATCTCGCCAAGCAGCTCGAGAGCGAAGGCTATGTGGGGATTGCCGCATGAGTAGCTTGTCGCAAATCCTCCCCGGTACGGGGAGGGGGACCAGCGAAGCTGGTGGAGGGGTTCTCCGCTGGACGTAGCATCTGTGGAAGCGCCCCTCCACCCCGCCGCTACGCGTCGCGGTCCCCCTCCCCGTTCCGGGGAGGATTTGAAGGCAGAACTTCCTTTGACGCGCGAGGAATCCTGGCGTTGGGGTGATCCGGCGGCGATCGCGGCGGCGGCTGAGTTGCCGCGCGGCGTTGCATTGGATGCTGGCGATTGGTTTCTCGATCTGCCGGGTGCGCGGGCGGTGTTCGTCGATGGCGTGCTCGACGAGGGGCGCAGCGATCTGCGGCACGTCACGATCGTACCGATCGACGGCGGATCGCACGCGCTTGGGCGTCGGACGACCGGCCTGGGCTGGTCCTTGCGCGTCGACGCGGATGCGACGGCCGAACTGATCCAGATCGTCCACATCGCGACGGGTGGCGACAACCAGCTTCCCGCGGAGATCGTTCTCGTCGCCGGTGCGAGCGCGTCGGTGGTCGAGACGTATGTCGGGACTGGCTGGTCGAACCGGTCGACGCGGATGATGCTTGGCAAGGGCGCTAAGCTGACGCGGGCGGTGCGGTTGCTTCAGGCTGATGGCTTCGTGTCGTTGCGCGACGAGGTTGAGATCGGTGCCGAGGCGAGCCTGATCGTCACTGTGTTGGGCGCGGGTGATGCCGGGACGCGGATCGACGGGTCGATTACGGTAACGGGTGACGATGCGTTCGCCGAATATGGCGGCGCGTTGCTGACGCGGAACGACCAGCGGCAGGAGTGCGCGGTGTCGGTGCGGCATGCGGCACTGAACGGGCAGAGCAAGCAGATCTGGCGTGCGGTCGCGGCGGACAAGTCGACCGCGAGCCTTGCGGCGCGGGTCGAGGTCGCGCGCGATGCGCAGAAGACCGACGGGGTGCAGTCATTGCGCGGGTTGCTGTTGCAGCGCACCGCGACGGTCAATCTGAAGCCCGAGCTTGAGATCTTCGCGGACGACGTGAAGTGCGCACACGGCGCGACGGTCGGCGAACTCGATCAGCGCGCGCTGTTCTACATGCAGAGCCGCGGCATCCCGCATGCCAAGGCGCAGGCACTGCTGACGCGCGCGTTCGTCGGTGACGCGTTCGTGCAGATCGCGGACGAGACGGTGCGCGAGGCTTTCGTGGCGGATGCCGATGCGTGGCTGGAGCGGGCGTTGTGAGTGATGTTACGCAAATCCTCCCCGGCACGGGGAGGGGGACCAGCGCAGCTGGTGGAGGGGGCTCCACTGGGCGTAGCGTCTGTGGAAGCCCCCTCCACCCCGTCGCTGCGCGTCGCGGTCCCCCTCCCCGTGCCGGGGAGGATGCGCTCGACCGTCTGTCGGACTTCCCCGCGATCCCCGAGGGTTGGGCGTATCTCGATACCGCCGCGACCGCGCAAAAGCCTCAGGCCGTGGTCGATGCGATCACGCGCGCTTACGGCGAGACTTACGCAACGGTGCATCGCGGCGTGTACCAGCGTTCGGCGGACATGACGCTCGCTTACGAAGCGGCGCGTAAGGCCGTCGCGCGGTTCATCGGCGCTGGTTCGCCTGATGAGATCGTGTTCGTGCGCGGTGCTACCGAGGCGATCAATCTCGTCGCGCAGTGCTGGGCCGGGACGCAGTTGAAGGCGGGCGACCGCATTCTCCTTTCCATGCTCGAGCATCATTCGAATATCGTGCCGTGGCAGATGATCGCAGAACGTCTCGGCGTCGCGATCGACGTGTTGCCGCTGACGCCCGACCACTGCATCGACCTCGACGCGATGGAGCGGATGATCACGCCAGCGCACAAGCTGGTCGCGCTCGGGCATGTCTCGAACGTGCTCGGCTCGGTGCTCGACGCCAAGCGCGCGACCGAGATCGCGCATTCGGTGGGCGCGAAAATCCTGCTCGACGGCTGCCAGTCGGTGCCGCGGATCACGGTCGACGTGAAGGCGATCGGCTGCGATTTCTACGTGTTCTCCGGGCACAAGCTGTACGGGCCGACCGGAATCGGCGTGCTGTGGGCCAAGCCGGAATTGCTCGACGCAATGCCGCCGTACCAGGGCGGCGGATCGATGATCGACAAGGTGTCGTTCGCCAAGACCACTTACGCGCCGCCGCCGGGACGGTTCGAGGCGGGGACGCCGCATATCGTCGGCGCGCTGGGCCTGCATGCGGCGATCGACTATGTCGAGAGCATCGGGCTCGACGCGATCCATGCGCACGAGACGGCGCTGGTGACCGCCACCCGAGAGGCGCTGTCGGGGATCAATTCGGTGCGCCTCTATGGCCCGGCGGACTCGGCGGGGATCGTAAGCTTCACGATCGAGGGGGTTCATCCGCACGACATCGGCACCATATTGGACGAGGAGCGCGTCGCGATCCGCGCCGGCCATCACTGCGCGCAGCCGCTTATGGAGGCGCTTGGCGTCGAGGCGACGGCGCGCGCGAGCTTTGGCGTTTATAACGGGCCAGCGGACGTCGAGGCGCTGGTGCGCGGTATCGAGCGAGTAACGAGGATCTTCAAATGAGCGATCGGTTCGAGATCGAGGAAGTGGATGCCGTCGCATCGCCGCCCAAGGCGCGCGTCGTGATGGAGACGGACTCCGACGCGGAGCGTAAGCGCGATTATCTCGCGGGTTTCCTGGCGCAGAAGCCGCAGGTGGACTCGCCCGGCGAGCCCGGTGGCGCGGTGTACGATGCGATCATCGATGCGCTGAAGGAGATCTACGATCCCGAGATCCCGGTGAACATCTATGATCTGGGGCTGATCTACGGCGTCGAGGTGACCGAGGACGGGCACGCGGTGGTGGCGATGACGCTGACGACGCCGAACTGTCCTGTCGCGGAGTCGATGCCGGCGGAGGTCGAGATGCGCGTCGGGTCGGTGCCTGGGGTCGGGTTCGCGGAAGTGAACCTGGTCTGGGATCCGCCTTGGGATCCGCAGAAGATGTCGGACGAGGCGAAGCTCGAACTGGGCATGCTGTAACAATTCCCCTCCCGCTTGCGGGAGGGGTTAGGGAGGGGAGAGCGGAACGCTGCTGTTCAAGCCCTCCCCGACCCCTCCCGCAGGCGGGAGGGGAGCAGAAGGAATTGGTTATGGCGACGACATTGCGAGCACGACCGGCGGCGCTGAACCTCACGGCGACGGCACACGCGCGGATCGCCGACCTCATGGCGCGCGCGCCGGCGGATGCGATCGGGGTCAAGCTGTCGACGCCCAAGCGCGGGTGTTCGGGGCTGGCCTATTCGGTGGATTACGTCACTGAGGCCAAGCCCTTCGACGAGCGGATCGATACGCCCGGCGGCACGCTGTTCGTCGATGGCGGGTCGATTTTGTACCTGATCGGGTCGACTATGGACTGGGTCGAGGACGACTTTACTGCCGGGTTCGTGTTCCAGAACCCCAACGCCAAGGGCGCGTGCGGGTGCGGGGAAAGCTTCACGGTCTGAGTTCCAGCGTTCGCTAGTTTGTGTCCCCGCGAAGGCGGGGACACAGGCTGGGCTCCCGCCTTCGCGGGAGAACAAGGACGAGCGGACTGCCGTTCGATTTCGGCTCCCTTCTACCACCCCGGCGAAGGCCGGGGCCCAGTTGGGAAACGCTGCTGACACCGCGCTTCGCATCGCCACGATGACTTTACCAACTGGACCCCGGCCTCCGGCGGGGAGGAGATCTTCGCTGGGGTAGGTGGTTGGCTGCTGACCTTGCCCCCGCTCCCTTCCTGTGCCACTCCCCGCGCCAAAGAAGAGGGGATATCCGTGGCCAGTCTGTTTCGCCGAAAAATCGTCACCGAGCAGCCGCCCGAGCATCAGCTCGCGCGGACGCTGTCATGGCCGCATCTGGTGGCGATGGGCGTGGGCGGCATCGTCGGCACCGGGATCCTGACGCTGATCGGCGTGGGAGCAGGGCTCGCCGGTCCCGCCGTGATCCTTTCGTTCGTCATCGCCGGCGGCATCTGTGCCTGCGCGGCGCTCGCCTATGCCGAGATGGCGACGATGATCCCCGCCTCGGGCAGCGCGTACACCTACAGCTATGTCGTGCTCGGCGAGCTGATCGCCTGGGTGATCGGCTGGAGCCTCATCCTCGAATACTCGCTCGTCGTGTCGACCGTGGCAGTCGGCTGGTCAGGCTACGCCGCGCCATTGTTACGCGGGGCGTTCGGCTTCCCCGAGGCGCTGACGCTCAGCCCTGAGCTCGGCGGCATCCTCAACGTCCCCGCCATCTTCATCATCGCGGTCGTCGCTGGCGTGTTGTCGTTCGGCACGCGCGAAAGTGCGACGCTCAATGCGGTGCTGGTCGGGGTGAAGATGATCGCACTGACCGTGTTCGTGTTCATCGCGTTGCATTATTTCAACAGCGCCAACCTCCACCCGTTCATGCCCTACGGTTTCCCCAAGGCGGTCCAGCCCGACGGCGCCGAGCGCGGCGTCATGGCGGCGGCAGCGATCATCTTCTTCGCCTTCTACGGCTTCGACGCGATCTCGACGGCGGCGGAAGAGACGAAGAACCCCGGCCGCGATCTCGCGATCGGCATCGTCGGATCGATGGTCGCGTGCATCGCGATCTATATCCTGGTCGCGGTCGCAGCGGTCGGTGCGCTGTCGTACACCAAGTTCGCCGGCAGCGCCGAACCACTCGCGCTGATCCTCCGCGAGATCGGTCGGCCCGGGTTCGCGACTTTCCTGGGTGCATCCGCCGTGATCGCCTTGCCGACCGTGCTGCTCGCCTTCCTGTTCGGCCAGAGCCGGATCTTCTTTACGATGGCACGCGACGGGTTGCTCCCGCTGAGCCTCGCCAAGGTCTCCAGGCGAGGTGCCCCCGTCCGCATCACCTGGATCACCGCGGCGATCGTCGCGGTGATCGCAGGCCTGTTGCCGCTCGCCGAGATCGCCGCGCTGGCCAACGCGGGCACACTCGCGGCATTCGTCGCGGTCTGCGCCTGCATGCTCGTGATGCGCCGCCGTGCGCCAGATGCGATCCGCACGTTCCGCGCGCCGGCCGCGACGCTGGTCGGGACGATCGGCATCCTCGGCTGCCTGTACCTCTTCTTCAGCCTGCCCTCGAAGACGCAGCTGTATTTCGGGCTCTGGAACCTGCTCGGCCTCGCGATCTACTTCGTCTACGCGCGGCCGCGGGCACTGGCGAAGTGAGCGGCTGGACGATCGGCATCATCGGCGGTTCCGGACTGTACGCGGTCGACGGTATCGAGGATGGGCGCTGGCAGACCGTCGAGACCCCGTGGGGCGAACCGTCGGACGCGATCTATACCGGTCGCGTCGGCCATGTCGGTGTCGCGTTCCTGCCGCGGCACGGCCGAGGGCATCGCATTTCCCCTCGGAGCTCAACGCGCGCGCAAACATCGACGCGCTGAAGCGGCTCGGGGTGACCGACGTTCTTGCAGTATCGTCGGTAGGCTCGCTGGTCGAGGCCCGCCCGCCCGGCAGCTTCACTGTCGTCGACCAGTTCATCGACCGAACCAAGGGGCGACCGTCGAGCTTCTTCGGCACCGGCTTGGTCGCACATGTATCGATGGCGGACCCGGTCTGCCCGCGGCTCTCTCGCTATGCGGCGGACGCAGCGCGAGAAGCCGGCGCGCATGTCGACGACCGCGGTACCTACCTTGCGATGGAAGGCCCGCAATTCTCGACGCGCGCGGAAAGCGGGCTCTACCGGCAATGGGGCTGCGACGTGATCGGGATGACCGCGATGCCCGAGGCGAAGCTCGCGCGCGAGGCGGAGCTTCCCTACGCGCTGGTCGGGATGGTGACGGATTACGATTGCTGGCGCGACGACGAGGCCGGCGTCGACGTCGCGCAGGTCGTGGCGCAACTCGGCGCGAATGCGGCAAAGGCCCGCGCGATGGTGATGGCACTGTTGTGCAACCTGCCGATGGAGCGCGAGGCTTCGCCGATCGACACGTGTCTCGACACCGCGATCATTACCGCGAGCGATGTGCGCGATCCGTCGCTGGTGGCGAAACTCAGCGCGGTAGCAGGACGCGCGCTGTAGCGGGCGGATCCGCCGAAACGGATCCGCACACGCGCCTTACTTCTTCTTGTTCTTTCGCGCGGCGTACTTCGCGTCGCGAGATCGCCTTCTTCTCGGCGTCGGTCAGCTCGACCTTGGCTTCAGCCTCGCGCTTCTTTGCAGCAGCCGCTTCGGCCTCGGCCTTCTTCGCAGCCTTGGCTTCGTCCTCGGCGGCACGCTTGGCGGCGCGCTTCTCGCGCTCGGCCAGTTCCTTGGCTTCACGCGCAGCGAGGCGCTCGGCAACGACCGCCTCGTCGATCGGCGGCTTGGCCTTCAGCGCTTCGAGCGCCTTCTGCTTGGCGGCGGCTGCGCTGCTCGTGCGGTCCTGGAAGCTGGGGTCCTTGAAAGAGGCCATTGTCGTAGAATAATCCTGTAATATCGGTCTGACCGCCCCGACGCAGGAATGCGCGGGCAGTGACGCTGACGGCGCCTGTAAATCATCGCGCGCCGGATCGGAAGAGATGTGTTCGAAAGCGCAGGTTTCAACCCACGCTGCGCAAACGGTGTCACCGATCCGTCACATCATAGTCATGCAAGCGTCATCCAAATCGCATCGTAACGTCACGTGCTCCGCATAGTCGCCTAATCGAGGTCGGCAGGGGGAGCCTGAGTCGATCCGTCAGATCAACGATATCGACCGGGAGTCTCTCGAATGACCATCTTCAAGCGCACGAGTCTTGTTCTGCTCGCCGGCACTGCCTGCATGGCCCTCTCGGCCTGCGATGGCGCGGACAGCGTCGCGTCGCCGGGCGAAGGCGTGATCGTCGTACCGGGTACGCCGACGCCGAGCCCGACGCCCACGCCGACTCCTACCCCGACCGCAGGCACGCCCGCGACGTCGTGCCCGACCGGCACCACCGATGTCGGCATCCTCGGCAACTACCGCTCGTGCCGCCTGCCGTCGCTGATCACGTCAGCCTTGAGCCTGCCAAAGGCCGCGGGCGTCGCCTATGAAATCAACGGACGCGTCGACGTCGGCGTCGACATCGGCGGCGCAGGCAGCGCACCGGGCGGGATCGCGACCACGCTGACGATCGCAGCCGGCTCGCTGGTTTATGCCAACACGACCAATGCGGATAATGACTATATGGTCGTTAACCGCGGCTCGAAGCTGATCGCCGAGGGCACCGAGACGCAGCCGATCATCTTCACTGCGCAGGCGAACATCACCGGCGGCGTCACCGACGAATCGCAGGGCCTGTGGGGCGGCATCATCCTGGCCGGTCGTGCACCGATCTCGAACTGCAACAATACTGTCCCCGGTGGCAACGTGGCCTGCGAGAACGTCGTCGAGGGCACCAGCACCGCGCTGTACGGCGGCGCGACGCCGACCGACAGCAGCGGCAGCATCCGCTATGTCCAGATCCGCTATTCGGGCACCGTCATCAGCCCGAACAACGAGCTTCAGGGCCTGACGCTCGGCGGCACCGGCTCGGGCACGACGCTCGATCACATCCAGGTCCACAACAGCTCGGACGACGGCATCGAGATTTTCGGCGGCCGCAGCAACCTGCGCTATCTGGTGCTGACGGGTTCGGATGATGACGGCCTGGATACCGATGTCGGCTGGCAGGGTTTCGTCCAGTTCGTGCTGGCGATCCAGAAGCCGGTCAACACACAGACCGACAACTACTCGACCGAGATCGATTCGAACGGCTCAGAAGACGCGCTGCCGCGCCAGGCCTACACGCTCGCCAACTTCACCTTCATCGAGACGTCGACCGCGACCAACGCGGCGATCCGTCTGCGCGGTGGTGCCGATGCGACCTTCGTCAACGGCATCGTCAGCAACCCGAACAGCGCATGCCTCAACGTCATCGCCGGCGCCGATGCGGGCGGCAAGACGACCATCCGTCCTGCCGACACGACGTTGCAGGACAAGGGCCCGCCGGTGTTCAACTCGGTCGTGTTCAGCTGCCTGACGCCGTATGCGACGACCACGGTCAACGGCATCACCGTAACGGTCGAGGAGCAGCAGGCGCTGTTCCGCGCGGGTACCAACAACACCGATAGCGCCGCGGTCGGTTCGGCCGTTACCGGCACCTTCCTGCCCGCCGGTGTGTCGTCGACGACCACCGCGTTCAACGCCGCCACGCTCAACCCGACCGGGACGTCGTTCCTCGTCAACACCAACTATGTCGGCGCGGTCAACGGCAGCACCGACACCTGGTATCGCGGTTGGACCTGCAACTCGAACCGCGCGAGCTTCGGAACGACGAGCAGCGCCTGCACCGCGCTGCCGACCAGCTGACACCGACGCCAAGCCTAAGGCTGCGCGGGGGCGGGGGCCCGCCGCGCAGCCTTGTACCTACCGAATTCCTCTTGTTGCCGGGGCAGCCATGAAGTCATCCGTTCTCGTCTCCGTCCTGCTCGCGACGACGACGCTCGTCCCGGCGCAGTCGTTCGCGCAAACCGCTCCAGCCGGTAGCGTCGTCTCGCCGCAGGCAGGGACGCCGGTCGAGCAGCGCACCGACCCCGCTGCCCAGGCCGAACAACAGCAGGAGCAGGTCGAGATCTCCACGCCTGGCGGCAGTGGCACCGGTGAGGACATCGTCGTCGTCGGCCGCAACGTCCCGAACGCGGTTCGCGCCACCGCTGCCGTCGTCAACGTGCTGTCCTCGGCGGATATCGCGCGGACCGGCGAAGGCGATATCGCCGGTGCGCTCCAGCGCGTCACCGGCCTGTCCGTGGTCGGCAACGGCCTCGTCTATGTCCGCGGTCTTGGTGATCGCTATTCGTCGTCGCTGCTCAACGGCTCGCCGCTACCGTCGCCGGAGCCACTGCGCCGCGTCGTCCCGCTCGATATCTTCCCGACCAACGTGATCGCCTCGGCGGTCGTCCAGAAGAGCTATTCGGTCAATTACTCGGGCGAATTCGGCGGCGGCGTCATCAATCTGACGACCAAGGCGGTCCCCGAAAAGACCTTCTTCCAGTTCGGCGGATCGGTCGGCGCGGACACCGTCACGACCAGCGAACTCGGCTATGTCTATGACGGCGGCAAGCACGACTGGACCGGTTTCGACAGTGGCGAGCGCAAGGTGCCCGGCTTCATCAAGTCGGCGGGCGCGAACGGCACGTCGCTGACTGGCGCGCAGATCACCGCATTGTCGAACGCCAAGACGACCTTGCTCCAGCAGAACAACCAGATCCCGGCCAACCTCTCGGGCGAGACGAGCTTCGGCACCTCGGCCGATATCGGCAGCACGCGCGTCGGCGTGATCGCTGCGGCGGGGATCAGCAACACGTGGCGGACGCGCGATACGCTGCAGCAGTCTACCGACGACGTCGGCGGCATCCTGACGCGCGATTTCCGCACCGTGCTGACCGACAACCGCTCGATCATCAACGGCCTGCTCGGCTTTGGCGCGGAGTTCGGCGAGAACAAGATCCGCTGGACCAACCTCTACATCCACGACACGCTGAAGCAGGGCCGCCTCAGCACCGGCTCGACCTCGAACATCGGCGATGTCGACGGCATCCAGCCGTTCATCGTCCAGAACACGAGCTGGTTCGAACGCCAGTTGATCGATACGCAGCTGGTCGGCGAGTTCAAGTTTGGCGATTTCGCGCTCGATACGCGCGGCAGCTACGCGAAAACCGAGCGCAACTCGCCCTACGAACGCCAGTTCACCTATCAGTACAATGCGAATGTCGGTGACTATACCAACAACCTCAGCGGCTTGCAGAGCGCGGCGGTGGCGTTCAGCGAACTCGACGAGACGCTCTGGTCGGGTCAGGCGAACCTCACCTGGAACGTGCCGTTCGACCGCCCGTTCGCGCTGTCGGTTGGCTATGCGTATAGCGACACCGATCGCACATCGAGCCGCTATACCTTCCGTTATCAGACCGCGGGCAACGTCGCGCTGAACGATGCGGTCGCGCAGGAACGCCCCGACTATCTGTTGTCGGACTTCAACCTCCAGACCTATGGCATCGGCCTCGCCAACACGTGCGTCGCGCCAAACTGCGCGCCGACCTACGACGCGTCGCTGCGCGTCCATGGTGCCTATGCGCAGGTCGAGGGCGAGATCCTCGACGGTCTGCGCGCCAATGTCGGCATTCGTTACGAGGACGCGCTGGAGACGGTGCTGCCGGGTGGCGGTGCCGGCGTCTCGTTCGCGCAGACCAATCTGTCGCGCGCATACTGGCTGCCTGCGGTGACGGTGACGTGGAACTTCGCGTCCGACATGCAGTTGCGCGGGCATATGTCGAAGACGCTGGCCCGGCCGCAGTTCCGCGAACTCGCGCCGCAGCTGTATCAGGATTTCGAGAGCGATCGCCTGTTCTTCGGCAACCCGTTCCTGACCGACTCGCAGCTATATAACGGCGAGCTGCGCTACGAATGGTATTTCGCGCGCGACCAGAAGTTCAACCTGGCGGGCTTCTATAAGCGCATCGACAACCCGATCGAGGCGGTCGCGTTCTTCCCGGCGGGCAGCGACACGCTCCAGACCGGCTTCGCCAACGCACCGCGCGCAAACCTGTACGGCGGCGAGGTCGAGCTGCAGAAGTACATCCCGCTCGACGGCCTGGGCGGCGACTTCTTCGCGACCCGACGTCTCGTCGCGATCGCCAACTACACCTACACGCATTCCGAGCTGCAGGTTGGCGACGAGCTGATCGCCAGCCCGATCCAGAGCAACGGCACGACCGCCAGCCTGCGTCCCGCCAACGTGCTGTTCCAGGACGGCGCGGCGCTGACCGGGCAGTCGGATCATCTCGTCAACCTGCAGCTCGGGATCGAGGACAAGGCGAGCCTGTCGCAGCTGACGTTGCTGTTCAATTACGCGAGCGACCGCGTGACCAACCGTGGCCCGGTCGGTGGCGGCGGCGGCGTTCGCCTGCCCGATCTGATCGAGAAGCCCGGCATCCGCTTCGACGTCGTCGCGCGGCAGGGCATCGCCGTCTCGGGCAAGCAGATCGAGATGAAGTTCGAAGCGCGCAACCTGACGGGGACGGGCTACCGCGAGTACCAGACCTTCTCGAACGGTGCCGAAGTCGACATCAACCGCTACAAGCTCGGCCGGGTGTTCACACTGGGGGCGAGCGTGCAGTTTTAAGGGCCAAAATACCCCTGCATGCCACCACCCCGGCGAAGGCCGGGGCCCAATTGGCAAGGTGGACGTAATGGAGCGATGTGCCTCATTATCGCCGTCCCCCAATTGGGCCCCGGCCTTCGCGGGGTGGTATGAGTTCATCAGGCTCGCCGACTTCAGCGTTCACCCCCAAGCCTTCTCCCGAAACCATTTGGTGATCACGTATTTGACCCCCGCGCGCACCTTCATCCCATGATGCAGCGTCGCCGCATTCAAGCTCCCGTCCGCACGTCGGTTGTTCCACGCGAGCAGCTTGCCCGTCTCCGGCTGGATGATCTTGTCGACCACCTTGAACCGCGTCGCGCCACCCGCCTCGGGCTGGTTGAGATAGATCATGACGGTCCACGTCCGGTTGCCGGCCACGCCGCAATAGCGATGATAGTCGACGCCGTTCGGCTCAAAATAGTCGGTGTGCCCTTTGAACTCCTGCCCGACCGCATAGCGCTGTCCCTGCAACGGCTCGCCGTGCACCGGGTCGAGCCCGGTCAGCGCCGCGATCCGAGCCTCGACGTCGATCACGACCGGATCGTCCGCCGACAGATCGCCCGTCTCGCTCGTCCGATAACTCGCGTCACCGTTCGAATCGGAGATCGTCGACGGACGCCGCACCGCATCGATCCGCTCGATCAACGCCGTGCACAATTCGGGCGGCAGGAAGTCGCGCCGTACGAACAAATCGAGCTTTGCGCTCGGCACGCGTTGCACGCCGGGCGCGGACAGTCGGGCGAGGACCGGTTCGGGGGCAGGCCGCAGCCACTGGACGGAAGAGGATCGGACATCTGCGTCTTCTGCCCATCGGGGGCGTAATGCGCTACCCCAGCTGTAACGCGCATGGCCGGCATCAGATTTCGTATGTTTAACGCACAAGCCATTGACGCGGAATTGTAACATGGCATGCCTACGCGGCGAGATGCGGGAAATTGGGGTGGGTCGCGCATGCGATTGAAGCTGGACGCGAGGGCGCGCCGTATCTTGCGGCGTATGCCGGTCGTGAATGTCTATAGTGTCGTCGAGCTTGCGCTGCTGGCGGGGCTTGCGGTCCAATGCGCTCGGCTGGCCTGGACCATCGTGACGCCGATCACGCCGCTCGGCGACTGGCGCCCGGCCGCGCCGATGGTAGTCGGCTCGCCCGCCGACATCTTGCGCGGCTTCGATCCGTTCTTCCGTCTCGGCGGTGCGCCCGGAGCCCCGGCGACGGTAACGTCGCTCCAGCTCACCCTGTTCGGCACGCGCATGGACGAGGCGATGGGTCGCAGTTCGGCGATCATCGCCGGTCCTGACGGCGTTCAGCAGAGCGTTGCGATCGGCGATGAAATCCAGCCGGGCGTTCGCCTGAAGGCGGTCGCGTTCGATCACGTCACAATCGATCGGGGTGGTGTCGACGAGGATCTCTTTCTCGATCAGTCGGGTGCGGTAGCGCCGGTCGTGCCGGGCGCCACTTCGGCCGGCGCGTCGTCCGATGCTGCCGGGATCCCGATCGCACAATTGCGGACCGAGATTGGCTTCATCCCGAGGATCGATGGTGGTCGGATCAGCGGGCTGACGCTCCGGTCGCAAGGGTCCGGTGCAGCGTTTCGCGCGGCCGGGCTGAAAGACGGCGACGTGCTCACGTCGATCGGCGGACGACCTGTCACTGGGCCTGGCGATCTTGACCGGATCACCAAGGATTTCGCGGGCGGCGGCAACGTCCCCATCACTGTAGAGCGCGGACAGGATACTCTGTCGCTCGCCATCACGATTGCGCCTCCTCAATGAAAAGCTTCTTCTCGGACCTGTCGTGGCCTTGGTCCTCGTGGCTAGCGCGCATGCGCAGACTACGCTGAACGTTCGCGATGCCGATATTCGCGCGTTCATCGCCGATGCCGCCAAGGTTACCGGGCGAACGTTCATCATCGACAACCGCGTCGCCGGCAAGGTGACGGTAGTGACCGATCGCCCGCTGTCGCGCTCCGAGTATTTCGAGGTCTTCCTCTCGACGCTTCGCGCCAACGGACTCGTCGCAGTGCCGACCTCGAATGGCGCCTTCCGCGTCCAACCGCTCGACAACGCCGCGTCGCAACCCAGCCGGATCGGGGTCGCCGGGGCCGCGCGCAACAGCTACGTGACCGAAATCGTTCGCCTCCGCGCGATCGACGCGCAGTCTGCGGTCGAAACCGTCCGCCCCCTAGTCAGCGCGCAAGGCTCGGTCAGCGCGAACCGCGGGGGCAACAGCCTCGTCGTCGTCGATTTCGCCGACAACATCCGCCGCATCCGCGAAGTCCTTCGCCGGATCGACACCGACACCTCGTCCACCCGCGTCGTCGCGCTCAAGAACGCCAGCGCCAAGGAGATCGCGACCGCACTCCAGGGCCTGATCGGGACCGGCACCGGCGGCGGGCAGGGCGGTGCTGCCGCCACTGGGCCGAGCGCCTCGGTCGTCGCCGTCGAGGGCTCGAATGCGGTCGCGCTCCGCGGCGATCCGACCACCGTCGCCCGTCTTGCGCAGGTCGCGGTCGACCTTGATCAGAAGGCGCGTAACGGCACCGAGATCAAAGTCGTGTTCCTCGAAAACGCGGATGCCGAGCAGCTGTTGCCGGTGTTGCAGGAACTCGTTGGCCAGACCCCGACCCAGCCCGTCCAAACCGCGCTTTCCCGCTCCAACTTCGGATCGAGCAGCACCAACGGCGCGTCCGGCGGCCAGTCGAACATCTCGCAGCCACAGGTCAACCAGTCGGTACCGACGTCCGGCGGCTCAGCAGGCTCCGGCCAGCCCGCGATCACCGCCGCCGGCGGCAAGACCGCTGCGGTGGTGACGCGTTTCGCCGGTGCCAACGCGATCGTCATCGCCGCGCCCGCAGAGATCCAGCGCCAGCTCAACGACGTCGTCCGCCAGCTCGACACGCGCCGCGAACAGGTCCTTGTCGAGGCGATCGTCGCCGAAGTCTCTGACACGACCGCGCGCACGCTCGGTGCGCAGTTCATCGTCGGTGATCCCAGCGGCGGCGCGTTCGGCGCCTCGACCTTCTCGAACTCTGCGCCAAACATCCTGCAGATCGCCGGCGCGATCGGCGCGACGCAGCTTAACACGTCGAGCACCACGACGGTCAATACCGACGGCAGCACGACGACCACCAACACCACCAGCGACGCGGCGAACACGCTGCAACAGTCGGCGATCTCGTCGATCCTGGCCGCGACCGGCGGGTTCGGCGGGTTCGGCGGCAAGATCGGCAGCACCTTCTTCGGCGCGATCATCAACGCGGTGAAGAGCGACACCACCTCCAATCTGCTCCAGGTCCCGCACCTCGTCACGCTCGACAACCAGGAGGCGCACAGCCTCGTCGGCCAGGAGATCCCGATCACCACGGGGCAGGCGCTCTCTACGAATTTCGACAACGCGTTCCGGACTACGCAGCGCCAGAATGTCGGCATCGAGCTGACCGTTCGGCCACAGGTAAACTCGTCGGGGACGGTGAAATTGAACCTGCGCCTGGAGGTCAGCTCGATCGCCGGCCCGGTATCGAGCGACAACAGCGACCTGATCCTCAACAAGCGCGAGGTCGAGACCGTCCGCACCGTCGACGACGGCCAGATCGCGGTGATCAGCGGCCTGCTCGACGACAACGAGCGCCGCACGATCGAGAAGATCCCGCTGCTCGGCGACATCCCCGTGCTCGGCCATCTGTTCACGTCGAAGGCGAAACAGCGATCGAAGACCAATCTGATGATCTTCATCCGCCCGACGATCCTGCGCACCGCGGAGGACAGTCGCAAGCTGACCGAACAGCGTTATGGGTATGTCCGCCTGCAACAGGGTTTGCAGGAGCCGGGCGCGGAGCCGTCGATTGATCAGCTGGTCCGCGACTATATGGGCGCCGCGCCGCCGATCCCGTCCGGCCCGATCCCCGGCAGCATCGAGGACCCGCGCATCGCGGTACCGGTACGCACCTCGACGATGGTCGTCCGGCCCAAGAAATGATTATCCGCGAAGGCCATGAGATCGACGCTCTTCCTTCCCCCTCCCGCTTGCGGGAGGGGGCGGGGAGGGGCTGCCTTACTCACGGACGAAGCGATCGAGGGCTATGTCATTCCCTCCCCGACCCCTCCCGCGAGCGGGAGGGGAGCAGTGAAGCGTTATCATCGACCGACCTGCCCCAGATCACCATCCCCTACGCCTTCGCCCGAAAGTTCGGCGTCGTCGTCGATCACACCGACACCGACTCGCACCTCACGATCGCGATGCGTGCCGGAGCAGACCCCAAAGTCCTGCTCGAACTCCGTCGCTATCTCGCCCGCCCATTCGACGTGACTTTCGTCGAACAGGTCGCGTTCGACCGTCTGCTGTCGAACGTCTACGCGATGGACGGCCAGGCCAACGCGCTCGCGGCGGTGGGGATGGGCGACGAACTCGACCTGCTCGCGGGTGACATGCCGACCGCGGAGGATCTGCTCGACACCGCCGACGACGCGCCCGCGATCCGCCTCATCAACGGCATCATCGCCGACGCCGCACGCAACGGCGTGTCGGATATCCACATCGAACCGTATGAGACCGGCCTCGTCGTCCGGATGCGGATCGACGGCGTGCTGCGCGAAACGCTGCGCATGCCGCCCAACGTTGCGCCGGTGGTCGTCAGCCGCATCAAGGTGATGGCCCGCCTCGACATCGCGGAGCGCCGCGTGCCGCAGGACGGCCGCATGGGCCTGACGCTCGGCGGCAAGCTCCTCGACGTTCGTGTCTCTACGTTGCCATCGCGGGCGGGCGAACGCGTGGTGCTGCGTATCCTCGACAAGGAGAACGCCGGCATCGACCTCGAAGCGCTTGGCCTGCCGCCCGCGCTGTTCGCGTTGCTGAACGAAGCGCTGAGCGAACCCAACGGCATCATCCTCGTCACCGGCCCGACCGGCTCGGGCAAGACCACCTCGCTCTACGCCGCGCTGCGCCTGCTTAACGACGGCAGCCGCAACATCCTGACGGTCGAGGACCCGGTCGAGTACGCCGTCGACGGCGTCGGCCAGACGCAGGTGAACCCCAAGGTCGGCCTGACCTTTGCCGCGGGCCTGCGCGCGATCCTCCGCCAGGATCCCGATGTCGTCATGGTCGGCGAAATCCGCGACCGCGAGACCGCCGAGATCGCGGTGCAGGCGTCGCTCACCGGCCACCTCGTGTTGTCGACGGTCCACACCAACGACGCGATCGGCGCGATCACCCGCATGCGCGACATGAAGGTCGAGAGCTTCCTGCTCGCCTCGACGCTCCGCGCGGTGATCGCCCAGCGCCTGGTCCGCCGCCTCTGCCCGACCTGCCGCAAGGCGGTGCCAGCCTCGGACACGGTTGCCCCGTTGCTCGGCATCGCCCCCGAGGCGATCGTCTACGTCGCGCAAGGCTGCGAAGACTGTAACCAGACCGGCTACAAGGGGCGCATCGGCGTGTTCGAAGCTGTTCGCATCGACGACACCATCCGCCGCCTGATCAACACCGACGGCCACGAATCCGAGATAACCGCACACGCGTTTGCGAAGTCTCCGAACCTCGCCCAGTCCGCTCGCGACCTCGTCCTGTCCGGCCAGACCACGGCCGAAGAAGCCGTCCGCGTATCCCGCCGCGACACCACCGAAGTCGTGGAAAATGCGTAACGCCCAGAAAATCCTCCCCGGAACGGGGAGGGGGACCAGTGAGGCTGGTGGAGGGGGGCACCGCGCGCACACCACCTGACATCATCCGCCACGGCACCGCGCGCACGATCCCCACAACTGGAACGTCCGCGGCACGCCCCTCCACCACCGCTACGCGGCGGTCCCCCTCCCCTTGCAGGGGAGGATGATGGCGGACTTCGACTATATCGCGATCGACACCAAGGGTGCGGAACGCCGCGGCCACGTCGCCGCGGCCGACATCGACGTCGCGCGCGCCACCCTCGACGCGCGTAAATTCTATGTCGTGAAGATCACCCCCGGCGCCCCCCGCAGGCAACCAAAGGCCGCCCGTTGTTTGGCCTCCAGCTCGGCACGCCGAAGATGTCTGGCAAGAACCTCACCCTCTTCACCCGCCAGCTCGCCACGCTCAACCGCGTCTCCCCGCTGGAGGAATCGCTCCGCACGATCACGCGGCAAACCGAGCAGGACAGCGTCCGAACAATAGTCCAGCACGTCCACGCCGGCGTCGTCGAGGGCCGCCGCCTCGCCGACGCGATGGCGCGCGAGCCAAAAGCTTTCCGCCCTTGTACCGCGCAATGGTGTCGGCCGGCGAAAGCTCGGGCTCGCTCCCGACGATCCTCGACCGCCTTGCCGCGTTGCTCGAGCGCCAGGCCGAAATCCGCGGCAAGCTCATCACCGCGCTCGCCTATCCGTCGATCCTCGCGCTCGTCGCGTTCGGCGTCGTTACCGCGCTGATGATGTTCGTCGTGCCGCAAGTCGTCGAGCAATTCGACACGGTCGGCCAGCAATTGCCGCTGTTGACGCGGATGGTTATGGCGTTCTCCGCGTTCCTCGTCGGCTATTGGTGGGTGATGCTGCTGATCGTCGTGGGCGGCGGTCTGGCGGGGTGGCAGGCACTGAAGAATCCGACGATCCGGCTCGCGTTCGACGGCTGGCTGCTCCGCATCCCGCTACTCGGCCGCCTGATCCGAGACCTCCACGCGGCAAGGATGGCGCGGACGCTCGGCACGATGGTCGCCAGCCGTCTGCCGCTGCTCGATGGTCTCAACCTCACTGCGAGCACGATCCACAATCGCCGCCTCCGCCAGGCCTCCGACCAGATCGTCGACGCGATCCGCGGCGGTGGCTCGCTCTCCGCCGCCATGCGCCGCGCAGGCGTCTTTCCCCCGCTGCTGACCTATCTCGCGGCATCTGGTGAGGCAGCAGGTCGGCTCGACGAGATGCTCGAGCGCGCGGCGGACTATCTCGAACGCGAGTTCGACCGCTTCACCGCCACCGCGCTGTCGTTGCTCGAACCGCTGATCATCGTCGTGATGGGCGGCATCGTCGCGACGATCGTGCTATCCATCCTGCTCCCGATCCTCCAGCTTAACACGCTGGCCGGACAATGAGGTTTCGCCCCGTGAGGTTTCGTATGCGTCCCGAAGTCAAAAAGAAGCGCCGCGAGGCAGGCTTTACCCTGGTCGAGCTGATGGTGGTGATCGTCATCATCGGCCTGCTCGCGACGATCGTTGCGCTCAACGTGCTGCCCTCGGGCGACACCGCGCGGATCCAGAAGGCGAAGGCCGACATCGCCCAGATCGAGGGCGGGCTGGAACTCTACAAGCTCCAGAACATGACCTTCCCCAACACCTCGCAGGGCCTCAACGCGCTCGTCACGGCGCCCGCCGGCCTGACCGATCCGTCGCGCTATCAGCGGGGTGGGTATCTGAAGAAGTTGCCGAACGATCCCTGGGGTCGCCCGTATCTCTATGCCTCGCCCGGCGCACATGGGGAGGCCGACGTCTGGACCTTCGGGGCGGACGGCAAGGAAGGCGGCGAGGGGATCGATGCCGATATCGGCAGCTGGCAGTAAGCGGGAGGCTGGCTTCACGCTGGTCGAGTTGATGGTCGTCGTCACGATCATCGGACTCGCATCCGCTGTCGCCGTGCTTGTCATGCCGGACCCGCGCGGCCGCGTGCTCGACGAAGCGACGCGCTTCGCGTTGCGCGCCCGCGCCGCGCATGATTCTGCGATCGTCGAGACACGCCCGGTCAGCGTCTGGGTTACCGGCGGCGGCTATGGCTTCGACCGTCGCATGGCGGGTGGCTGGACACCGATCGCCGAGAAGCCAATGCGCGTCGAACGCTGGAACGACGGGACCAAGGCCAGCATCGGCGATACCAGCGGTCGCATGCGGGTGACGTTCGATCCGACCGGCCTCGTTGATCGCCCCGCGGAGATCCGCCTCGACCGCGGCGGCGTTGTGGCAACCGTGCACATCGACGCCGACGGCAGCGTGCGAGCCAATGCGGGCTGAGCGCGGCTTTACCCTCATTGAAATCATGGTCGCGCTGGCGGTGTTCAGCCTCGCGGCGATGGCGCTCGTGCGCCTGGAAAGCGCGACGATCCGCGGCGCGTCGATCCTCGACGAAACGCTCGTCGCGCAGATGGTCGCGCGCAACGTCGCGATCGACGCGGTCACCAGCGCGCAACCGCCGACCGCGGGCCGCGTCACCGGCGCCGAGACGAACGGCGGCCAAGCCTGGACCTGGACCCGGCAGGTCAGTGCGCTCGGCGGCTCCAGCGTCCTGCGCATCGACGTAGCGGTCGCCGATCGCACTGGCACGCAACTCGGTCGGTCGACGATGGTCCGCCCTGCGCCACGGTCGGCGACATGACGCGATCAAGCGGAGAAGCCGGCTTCACACTGATCGAGGTCATGGTATCGCTCATGATCTTCGGCATGATCGCCGCTGCCGGCGTTGCGATCCTGTCGTTCAGCGTGAAGGCGCAAAGCAGCACCGGCGCCAAGCTCGACGATATCAGCGCGCTCACCCGAACGATGTCGATCCTGTCCGCCGACCTCGCCCAAGCCTCGAACCGGTCGACGCGCGACGAAGCCGGCACCACCGTTCCCGCGTTCGTCGGCGAGAGCGGGTCGGGTGTCACGCCGATGCTGCGGCTCGTCCGCGCCGGCTGGAGCAACATCGACGGTGCCGCGCGGCCGAGTACGCAGAAGGTCGCCTACCGCGTCGATGCCGGCACGCTGCAGCGGATCGCCTACCCGATGATCGACGGTGCGCAGGGACTGCCCCCCGCCGCACTGCTCACCCACGTCCGCCAGGCCGCGTTGCGCTACCGGATCGCTGGGGCGTGGAGCGATCGCTGGGATGGCGCGAGCGGCAGGCCATTGCCCGATGCGATGGAACTTACCGTCCAGCGCGATGACGGGACGCAGTTTCGTCAGATGTTCCTCGTAGGGACGGGATATGTCCCCACACCGGCTGAAGGAACGGGCCCGTCGACCACGCCGCCGCCCGGTACGCCGTCGAAGGAGACGCCCGGTGCGCGGACCTGATCGCGGTTCGGAACGCGGGTCGGAACGGGGGCCAGAACGGGGGCCAGAACGGGGGCAGCGCTGCTCACCGTGCTGATGCTCGTCGCGATCATCGCCGTCATGGCAGGCGCGGCACTGGAGAAACTGCGCCTGTCGACCCGGCTCGCGGGCAACGCCGCGACCGGCGAACAAGCGCGCGCCTACGCGTTCGCCGCCGAGACGATGGCGCTGACCCGCGTCTCCAACCTGCTCGGCCAGAGCCCCAAGCGGGTCACGCTCGCCGGCAACTGGAGCAACACGCCGTTCGGCCTGCCGGTCCCCGGTGGCTTCGCGATCGCCCGCGTGCGCGACGGCGGCAATTGCTTCAACCTCAACGCGCTCGTCACGCAAGCGACCACGCCCGGCGTGTATGTCACCAACCCCGAGATCTCGCCCGCAATTCGTCCGGCTGATGCGGTTGTTGAGCGTCCCGACGCAGGTCGCCGAACAGGTCGCATCGGGCACCGCGGACTGGATCGACAGCGATCAGGACCAGCAGGCTATGGGCGCGGAGGACGGCGCGTATCTCGGTCGCGAGACGCCGTACCGTACCGCCGGCACGCTCATGTCCGACCCGAGCGAACTCCGCGCAGTCGTGGGAATGACGCCGCAAATCTACGCCACGCTCAGGCCCTGGATCTGCACGCTGCCGATCGCCAAGCCGTCGCCGATCAACGTGAACACGCTGGCGCCCGAGCAGGCGCCGCTGTTCGCGATGCTGTATCCCGATACACTGTCGGTCGGCAGCGCGCAGCAGATGCTGCTGCGTCGTCCGCCGCAGGGTTATGCCGATGTCGGCGAGATCACCAAGGCGGCGGCGTTGCAGGGGGCGGCCAACCTTGCGCCTGGCGCCGAGGCGACGGTGCTGTCGAAATGGTTCACGCTCGATATCGACGTGACGCTCGGCCGCACGCAAATGCAGGAACGCGCGCTGATCGACGCGAACCGACTTCCCGCGCAGCTCGTATCGCGGCAATGGGGCGAGCCATCATGACGACTTTGCTATTCCTCCCCGCCGGCGAGACCGGGTTTCGCTGGATGCGCGTCGCCGATGCGCGCGTGGTCGGGGAGGGGAGGGGATCCCCGACGCGATCGACGATGAGACGATTGCGGTGGCCCCGGCCGATGCGGTGACGCTGCACTGGGCGGAACTGCCGTCGCGTTCGGCAGCGCAGGCGACGGCGGCCGCGCGTATTCTCGCCAGCGAGGCCAGTGCGTCGCCGCTTGCCGAACTGCATGTCGCGGTCGGTGACGAAGGTGCGAGCGATCGCCCGATCGGCGTGGTCGGCGTCGCGACGATGCGCGACTGGCTGCTGATGCTCGCCGAGGCGGGTGTCGATCCGGTCGCGCTGATCCCCGCACCGATGCTCCTTCCGCGCCCCGACGAGGGTTATGCGAGGGCGGAGCTGGCCGGCAGCGGCGTCGTTCGTGGTACGTCGAGCGGCTTCGCCGACGAGGCGCGGCTGACGGAGCTCGTAACCGGCGGCGCCGCGCCCACCACGATCGACCGCGTCACGCTGGAGGCGGCTATCGTTGCCGCCGCCGCGTCGCCGCCGCTCGACCTGCGCCAAGGGCCGTTCGCACGGCGGCGCAGGTTCGCGATAGACTGGGGGCTGATCCGACGGCTTGCGCTGTTGTCGCTGACGATCCTCGCGGTGACGCTCGCGATCTCGCTCGTCCGCATCGCCAAGTACAGCTTTGGCGCGGATGCGTTGGAGGCTGAGGCCGACACGGTCGCGGTGACCGGCCTGCCGCGCGGCGAGACCGTGGTCGATGCCAGCCGACAGCTCGACGAACGGCTGTCGCGCGTACGCGGGCCGGGGCTCGGCTTCACCAACACGACCGCTGCCGCGTTCGCTGCGATCCGTGCCACGCCGGGGACCGAAGTCACCGGGCTCGATTTCCAGGCGAACGGCGACCTGCGACTGTCGGTCGCGGTCGAACGTGAGGCGCTCGCGACCGACCTCAAGCGTGCGCTCGAAGCAGCGGGCTTCACCGTCCGCGCGGGCGTATTCCAGGCCGCCGCCGGTCGTGTGACGGGTGAACTCACGATCAGCCCGGGGAGCGGACGATGACCGGCTTGAAGACGTGGTTCGAAGGCCGCTCGCTCCGAGAACGTCGCCTATTGCTCGTAATGGCCGCGCTCGCGGTGCTGACCTTGCTGTGGGCGCTGATCATCCGACCGATCGGTGACGGGTTGTCGAGCGCGCGCGAACGCCACGCCAGCGCCGTAACGCGGCTGGGCGAAACGCGCGCGCAGGTCGCGACGTTGCGCGATATCCAGCGTGACCGGGCAAGGCCGCTGACGGGCACGCTGGCGGACACGGTCCGCGCCGAGGCTGACCAAGCCGGCTTCGCGCTCGCGTCACTCGATCAGGACGGCGCGAACCGGGTGCGTGTGGGTATCCAGTCGGCGCGACCGGCGGCGCTGACCGCTTGGCTCGCGCGGCTCGAACGGCTCGGTATCCTCGTCGATTCGGTGGCGATGACCGACAAGGGCGACAAGACCGTCGGCGTCGCGCTCACGTTGAAGGCGCGCGCGGCATGAGGCGGATCCGTTTGCGCACCGGACCCGCCGCGCTGTTCGGTGGGATGCTGCTGATCGCGCTGATCGTCTTCCTGCCGATGCGCGCGGTGCTCGGCTGGGTCGGGGTCGGCGACGAGGGGCTGGTCGCGCGGCGCGTGTCGGGGACGATCTGGGGCGCGACGCTGACCGAGGCGCGGTTCGGCGATCTCGCGCTCGGCGACCTGCGCGCCCGGTTGTCGCCGCTGCCGCTGCTGGTCGGCCGCGCGACGATCGCCTTTGCCGGGCCCGATTCGGTGTCCGCCAGACCATTGCGCGGATCGGCGAGCGTCAGCCGCCATAGCTTCGGGGTCGACCACATGACCGCGACCGTCGCGACGGGGCGGCTGTTTGCGCCAGTGCCCGTTGCCTCGCTCGATCTCGACGACGTCTCGGTCCGCTTCCGCGACGGCCAGTGCGAGGCTGCGGAAGGTCGCGTCCGCGCAACCTTGGCGGGTGACGTCGGCGGCATCACGCTGCCGCAGTCGGTAAGTGGCACCGCACGCTGCGACGGAACCGCCTTGCTGCTACCGCTGGCGAGCCAAGCCGGGACCGAGAGCATCGCGCTCAGGATCGAAGGAGTGGGCACCTACCGCGCCGAATTGTCGCTGCGACCGTCCGACCCGCTGGCGGTGCAAAAGCTCGAACAGGCGGGCTTCGTGCGCGGTCCGAATGGGTACCGGCTCGCGATTGAAGGACGTTTTTGACGTCTTTTGGCAAGTCGACGGTTGACGCCGCCCGGCGACCCCCGCTAGGGGGCGATGCCTACGCGGCGGTCGTAGTTCAATTGGTTAGAGCGTCGGCTTGTGATGCCGGATGTTGCGGGTTCAAGTCCCGTCGGTCGCCCCATTTTCCCTTATTTTCGTAAGCCCCCGCAATGAGGGCGCTTTGGGCTGGTAAAACCGGTCGGAAAATAATATTTCGCGTCCCGGTAATTTTATTCCTCTTCAGGAGCCGGCGATGACAGCGGTTTGGGACCTTCCCGATTTCGACGACCACGAGGGCGTACACGCCTTCACCGATCCCGAATCGGGCCTGCGCGCGGTAATTGCGCTGCACTCGACCAAGCTCGGGCCGGCGGCTGGCGGCACGCGGTTCTGGCATTATGCCGATAACGGGCGTGCGGTGACCGACGCGCTGCGCCTGTCGCGCGGCATGAGCTTCAAGAATGCGATGGCCGGCCTGGAGCTTGGCGGCGGCAAGGGCGTGGTCCTCGCGGCCAAGCCCGGCGACGTCATCACGACGGCACAGCTTGAGGCGTTCGGCCGCGCGGTCGATTCGCTCGGCGGGCGCTATGTGACGGCGGAAGACGTCGGCATGTCCGAAGAGCGGATGAAGGTGATCGCCACGCAGACGCGCTACGTGTCGGGCCTGCCGGTCGCGAGCGGTGCGGCGGGCGGCGATCCCGGGCCGTACACCGCGCTCGGCATCTATCTCGGCGTGAAGGCGGCGGCGCAGCGTGGCCTCGGCGCGACCGACATGAAGGGCGTGCGCGTCGCGATCCAGGGCGTCGGCTCGGTCGGCGGCGGGCTCGCGCGGCTGCTGGCGAAGGACGGCGCGGTGCTGACGCTGGCGGACGTCGACGAGGGGCGTGCGCAGAAGCTGGCGGGCGAACTCGGCGCGACCGCGGTCGCTGCAGAAGCGATTCTGACGACCGAGGCGGATATCTTCAGCCCGAACGCGCTCGGCGCGATCCTGACCGAGATGTCGATCGCGGCGCTGAAGGCGAAGGTCGTCGCCGGCGGTGCGAACAACCAGCTGAGCGTCCGTGAGGACGGCGCGCGCCTGCATGCCCGCGGTATCCTGTACGCGCCGGATTATGTGATCAACGCGGGCGGGATCATCAACGTCGGCCTGGAGTATCTCGGGCAGGGCGATGAGGCCGAGGTGAAGGCACGCATCGCGCGCATCCCCGAGCGCCTGATCCAGGTCTGGGACGAAAGCGACCGCTCGGGCGAGCCATCGTCGGATGTCGCAGACTCGATCGCGAAGCGCCTGATTGGCCGCTGAATACAAGCAGCCTTCGCTCGTTTTGAGGGCGGGCGCTCCGATTACTCCCGTCATCCTGACGAAAGTCAGGATCCAGAGTAACTAAGCGTCGCCCTCTGCGGCCCTGGATCCTGACTTTCGTCAGGATGACGGCGTACGGGGAGGCGCCTCCCTCTTCCCGATGGGGAGAGGGTTCGAAGTCCGAGGTGACAGCCTCGCGATGTTGCCATAATGGCTGTCCGCAGTGGCCACCCTACACGCCTTCGCAAATCCCGCGCGCTTCCTGAAGATCGCCAAGCCGTTGACGCCAGCGCTCTTCTGGGCGGGCGTCGCGCTGATCGTGCTGGGCTGCTGGGCGGGCTTGACGCAGACCCCGCCGGACTACCTCCAGGGCGAGACGGTCCGCATCCTCTACATCCACGTCCCCGCCGCCTGGCTCGGCATGGGCGGTTGGAGCGGGATCGCGATCTCCAGCATCATGTTCCTCGTCTGGCGCCACCCGCTGGCCAGCGTCGCGGCGCGTGCGATCGCGCTGCCGGGTGCGGTGTTCGCGGCGCTATGTCTCATGACCGGCTCGATCTGGGGGCGGCCGACCTGGGGAACGTGGTGGCAATGGGATGGCCGGCTGACCTCGATGCTGCTGCTGTTCTTCGTCTATCTCGGCTATATGGCGCTCGCGAAGGCCGATGCGGATCGTGGCGGCGATGGGCGCGTGCCGGCGCTGTACGGGATTGCCGGGTCGGTGCTGCTGCCGATCATCCGCTATTCGGTGGTGTGGTGGAATACGCTGCACCAGGGGCCGAGCATCGGTCTGACGCAGTCGACGATCGCGGGTTCGATCCTGTGGCCGCTGCCGATCATGCTGGCCGGCTTCACCTTCGTGTTCGCTGGAATCGTGCTGATGCGGATGCGGACGATGCTCGCCGTCGCGAAATCCGAAGCCCGCATGCGTCGGATGGCCCGGGCATGAATCCCTGGCCGTTCGTGACCGCTGCGTATGTCGTGACGCTGGGCGGCGGTGCGATCATCGCATTGTTGAGCTATCTGGCGATGCGTAGGGCCGAGAAATGAAGGCCAAACATCAACGTCTGACGCTCGCGTTGTTGGCACTCGGAGCGGTAGTGGTCGCGGGCCTGCTGGCGCTGTCGGCCCTCAAGGACCAGGCCGCATTCTTCTACGCACCCTCCGACGTTCACCGCGACGGCTTGCCTCTCGGCCGTGCTGTGCGGCTCGGCGGAATGGTCGAGGGCGGTTCGGTCAGGCGCGCGGCAGACGGCATCACCGTGCACTTCGTCGTCACCGATGGGCAGGCGACCACCCCGGTCGTCTTCGCAGGGATCGTCCCCGACCTGTTCCGCGAGAAATCGGGCGTCGTCGCCGAAGGCCAGTTCCAGCCCAATGGCAGCTTCGTCGCGTCGAACCTGCTCGCCAAGCACGACGAAAAGTACATGCCGCCGGAGATGGCCGGCAAGATGCACGAGACCAAGACGCTCGAACCGGACGCCAAGCCGTGATCGCCGAAGCGGGCCTTGCCGCGCTCTGGTTCGCTGGCGCGCTGGCGGCGTTACAGCTGGTGATGGCGACGATTGGTATCGCGCGCGATCGTGAGGACGTTGCGGCAGCGGTGCGCCCGGTGGCGATTGTTCAAGGGCTGTTGGCCCTCCTCGCGATGGCGCTGCTGATCGAACTCTTTCTCGACTCCGACATGTCGGTGAAGCTGGTCGTCGAGAACAGTCATTCGGCCAAGCCGTGGCTCTACAAGTTCGCTGGCGCCTGGGGAAACCACGAGGGCTCGATGCTGCTCTGGGTGACGATCCTCGGACTCGCCGGCGGTGCTGTGGCGATCTTCGAACGCTCGTTGCCCGAACGCACGCTGACCGCGACGCTCGGTGCGCAGGCGACGATCGCACTCGGATTCTACGCGTTCCTGCTGTTCTCCTCGAACCCGTTCGCGCGGCTCAATCCCGCAGCGGCCGATGGCCTCGGGCTCAACCCGCTGTTGCAGGACCCTGGGTTGGCGTTCCACCCGCCGACGCTCTACACCGGCTATGTCGGCCTCTCGGTCGCGTTCTCGTTCGCGGTCGGCGCGCTGGTCACCCGCGACGTCGGGCCGGCGTTTGCGAAAGCGATGCGCCCCTGGGTTCTGGTCGCGTGGATATTCCTGACGCTCGGCATCACCGCGGGCTCGTACTGGGCGTATTACGAGCTCGGCTGGGGCGGCTGGTGGTTCTGGGACCCGGTCGAGAACGCCTCGCTGATGCCGTGGCTCGCCGCCACCGCACTGCTCCATTCGGTGACCGTGCTCGCGACGCGCGACGGCCTGCGAGCCTGGACGATCATGCTGGCGGTCGTCGCATTCTCGATGTCGATGATCGGCACCTTTCTGGTGCGCTCGGGCATCCTGACCAGCGTCCACGCGTTCGCGGTCGATCCGGAGCGCGGCGCGTTCATCCTCGCGTTGCTCGCGATCTACATCGGCGGAGCGCTGGCGCTGTTCGCAGCGCGGATCGGCACCGTTCGCGCGGGCACGACCTTCGATCCGGTCAGCCGCGAAGGCGGGCTGGTCGCGAACAACCTGCTGTTGTCGGTGATCCTCGGGATCGTCCTGATCGGCACGCTCTACCCGATCGTCGCGGCGAGCTTCGGCGTGCAGCTGTCGGTGGGGCCGCCGTTCTTCAACAAGGCGGCGGGGCCGATCGCGTTGCTGCTGGTCGCGGTGATGGCAGTCGGGCCGCTACTGCGCTGGCGCCGTGACGATGCGAAGGCGGTGCTCCGCCGCGTGATGCTGCCGATCGGCGCGACGCTGGTGGCGGCGCTCGCGCTGCTGTTCGTCTGGCCGGGCGTGCTGCCTTGGGCCGGGCTGTCGCTCGCCGCAGGGCTCGCCGTCGCCAGCGTCGCGCCGTTGTGGAAGCGCAATCTCAAGCGCACACCGCTGTTCACCTACGGCATGGTCCTCGCGCATCTCGGCATCGCTGTCAGCTTGGCCGGGATGGCGTCGGATAGCGCGTTTACCAAGGAAACGCTGGCCGCGGTCCGTGCGGGCGAGCCGGCACGGGTCGGACCTTATACCGTGACACTCGACGGCATCTCGCCGGTGATCGGGGAGAATTGGTCGGCACTGGAAGCGCGGCTGACCGCGACGCGCGGCGGCAGCGAGAGCATCCTGCGCCCACAACTCCGCTTCTTCGCCAACCCGCCGACGAGCACGAATGAATCCGCCATCCTGACGGTGCTCGACGGCCAGCTCTATACCGTGCTCGGCCAGCCGGACGGGCAGGGGCGCTGGCAGCTTCGCCTCTGGTGGAAGCCGTTCGTGACGTTGATCTGGTTCGGCGGCGTGCTGATCGCGCTCGGCGGCATGCTGTCGCTGCTCGGCCGGGTGCGGCGCGAGCGACGGACTGCAATGCGGGCTGAATGGGCATGAAGCGGTTCGCACTTTGGGCGCCGCTGGCGATCTTCGCGCTGCTGTTCGCGGTGGTGGCGAGCGGGCTGTTCCGGCCGGCGGAGAAGGTGGTGCGATCGGCGATGGTCGGCAAACCGCTCCCCGACTTCGCGTTGCCGGCGATGGTCCCCGGCAAGCCCGGCCTGACCAGCGCGTCGTTCCGGCAGGGCAAGCCGCGGTTGCTCAACGTCTTCGCAAGCTGGTGCATCCCTTGCATCGCCGAAGCGCCGCAACTGATGCGGCTGAAGGCGATGGGCGTACCGGTAGACGCGATCGCGATCCGCGACACTGCTCCGGCGATTGCGGGGTTCCTTCGGCGTAACGGCGATCCCTACGAGCGAATCGGAAGCGACAAGGCCAGTCAGGTGCAGTTGGCGCTGGGGTCGTCGGGGGTGCCTGAGACGTTCGTGATCGACGGCCGCGGGATTGTCGTGAAGCAGATAATTGGTGATATCCGTCCAGAGAATGTGGCGGAGATCGCCCAGGCTTTGAAGGACGCACGGTGAGCGGGCGCAACGCAGTTCCCCTCCCGCTTGCGGGAGGGGTTAGGGAGGGGCTTCTCGCCGGTCACCAGCTACGCGTTCGCGTCATGCCCTCCCCGACCCCTCCCGCGAGCGGGAGGGGAGGTTCTGGCAGCGCTGTTGCTCTGCATCGCGCCAGCCGCGGCCCAGCGGGTCACGCCGCCGGCCCGTTATGCCAACGTCCAGCTCGCCGACCCTGCCAAGGAAGCCTCCGCCCGCGCGCTCATGGAAACGCTGCGCTGCCTCGTCTGCCAGGGCCAGTCGATCGCCGACAGCGATGCCGACATGGCCGCCGACATGCGCGCGCTCGTCCGCGAAAGGATCGAGCGCGGCGAGAAGCCGGCTTCAATCCGTGATTGGCTGGTGTCGCGCTACGGCGATTACGTGACCTATGATCCGCCCTTGTCCGGGCTGACATGGCCGTTGTGGTTCGCGCCTGTCCTGCTGTTGGCAATTGGCGCCTGGATTGCGCGGTCGAGCTTCCGGCGGAGGACACGCTGATGGGATATGTGTGGCTGGCCGCGATCGGGGCGGGGGCGTTTGCGCTGCTCGCGATATTGAAGGTCAACCGAATTCTTTGGACGATGGTCGCGGCGGCACTGATGCTCGGCGCGGCGGGGTATGCGTGGCAGGGGCGGCCGGGGCTTGCCGGCCATAGCGCGTCGAGCGGACTTGCGCCGACGCCCGACGATGGCGCGATGCTCGAGCTGCGCGACCAGATGCTGGAGCGGTATACAGGTGCGGCGGCGTATCTGGTCGCGGCGGACGCGATGACGCGGATCGGCGAGCGTCGTGCTGCTGTTCAGGTGCTGCTTGGTGGGATACGGGTCGCGCCGAAGAGCGTGGTGTTGTGGACTGGCCTCGCCAATGCGCTCGCCGCACATGATGCGAACCAGGTTTCGCCGCCCGCGCTGTTTGCGTTCCAGCAGGCGATGCGATTGGCGCCGAAGCATCCTGCGCCGCCGTTCTTCCTGGGGTTGGCGTATGTGAGGGCGGGAGAGTTCGCGACGGCTCGGCGGTATTGGGCTAAGGCGTTGGCGCTGACGCCGGCGGATATTTCGTACCGGGGCGAAATTGCCACTCGGCTTGCGTTGCTGGATCGATTCCTGGCTCTGCAGGACGTGCCGACCGCGGGCCAAAATAGTCCCGTCATCCTGGGCTTAACCCAGGATCCAGAGCCATGAACGTTAATCTATTTGGCTCTGGATCCTGACTTTCGTCAGGATGACGGGAGTAGAGGTGACGGTAAGGAGGACTTACTGCCCGCGGCCGGTCTTCGACTGCAATTCGTCGATTTTCTTCGACGCATCCGCCTTGGTCAGCGTCTCGTCGAATTCCTCATGCGCTTCCTCGGACAGCGTCTTGAGGTAGCTTGCCTGTGCACCGGTCATCTTCTCGTCGCCGGTGGTCCAGTCGTCCGGGTCCTTCTCGGCGTTCGAGAACGGTTCGGACTTGGGGTTCGGGGTGTCGGACATTGGAAATTCCTTTCCCTTGTCCAACACCCCTGTTCCGTATCCGTTCCCGAGTCAGCCTGCCCAAGCTTCGTACGGTAAACCTAGATCATCGGCGACCGCCTTGTACGCGATCTTGCCCTTGTAGACGTTCAGCCCGTTGGCGAGGTGCGGGTCGGCCTTCATCGCCGCCTCGGCGCCGAGATTTGCGAGCTTCAACGCGAACGGCAACGTCGCATTGTTGAGCGCGAACGCGGAGGTGCGCGCGACCGCGCCCGGCATGTTGGCGACGCAGTAATGGATCACGCCATCGACCTCGAACACCGGATCTTCGTGCGTCGTGGCATGTGACGTCTCGAAGCACCCGCCCTGGTCGATCGCGATGTCGACCAGCACCGAACCGCGCTTCATCGTCTTGAGCATTTCGCGCGTGACGAGCTTGGGCGCAGCGGCGCCCGGTACCAGCACGGCGCCGATCACCAGATGCGCGTTTTTCACTGCCGCGGCGATCGCAGCCTTCGACGCATACGCCGTCTTGATCTGGCTGGAGAAGAACATGTCGAGTTCGGCAAGGCGATCATTCGAGATGTCGTAGATCGTCACGTCGGCGCGCATGCCGACCGCCATCTGCGCGGCGTTGACGCCCGACACGCCGCCGCCGAGGATCGCGACCTTCGCGGGGGCAACGCCGGGGACACCGCCGAGCAGCACGCCGCGTCCGCCCTGCTCCTTCTCGAGATAATGCGCGCCGACCTGTACCGACATGCGGCCCGCGACTTCCGACATCGGCTTGAGCAACGGCAGCCCGCGACGGTTGTCGGTGACGGTCTCGTACGCGATGCAGGTCGCGCCGGACTTCATCAGCCCCTCGGCCTGCGGCTTGTCCGCGGCGAGGTGAAGGTAGGTGAACAGCAAATGGCGCGGTTCGAGCATCGCGATCTCGCTCGGCTGTGGCTCCTTGACCTTCACGATCATGTCGGCGCCGGCGAACACGGCGGCGGCGGTCGGCAGGATCGTCGCGCCTGCGTCGACATAGTCCTGGTCCTCGAAATCGATGCCCGATCCGGCCTGCGTCTCGACGACGACCTCGTGACCGGCGGCGACCAGTTCGGCGACCGATGGCGGGGTCAGGCCGACGCGATATTCGTGGTTCTTGATTTCCTTGGGGACACCGACGCGCATTGATTCCACTCCATTATCGTTTGCGCCATACTAGCGCGCCTTGGACGGGAAGGGTTCGCAAACTGGTCGCGGTGCGATACCGCATCTGCAAGATGATTGCATCCTTTGCCCTCGAAACGGGATAATCTTGAGCGCCACGATCGAACGCAGGATTCTGGACCTGCTCGCCGCCAATTCCGATCTGACCAGCGCCGAGCTTGGCGACGCGGTTGGTTTGTCAGCGAGCGCCGCGCATCGCCGGGTCGCACAGCTTCGGGAGAGCGGCGCGATCGTCGGTTACCGTGCGGTGTTGTCGCAGGCAGCGCGCGGCGATCCCAGCATCGTTCTCGTCAACGTGACGCTGCGGGATCAGCGCAAGGAGACGATGGCCGCGTTCGAGGCGGTAATCGTCGAGTGTCCGCAGGTCGTGCAATGCTTCCTGATGAGCGGGGAGGCGGATTACATGCTCCACGTCGAGATCCGCGACGGCGAGACGTTTGAGCGCATCCACCGCGAAACGCTCTCGCAACTGCCGGGCGTGACGCGACTGGCGTCGCATTTCGTCATCCGCGAGGTCGTTACTCGCGGCTGATCAGGCGCGTCCATTCTGACCCAGTTAATCCACGCTAACCGCCTCGCCGTTGCCGCCCTCTACCCCGCATGCTAAATGCGCGCGCTTGGGGCACAGGGTGAAATCGGAAATTCGATGAAGATTGCTGCACTTCCGGGTCGATTCACCGTCCAGTGAGCGTCGATCAGACCGCCGCGGCTTCGACCGTGCCACCCGCCAATCTCGATCTCGAGACGGGGCATCACAACTCCGACGGCATGCTGAAGCTCGCCTTCGGTGCGATCGGCATCGTCTTCGGCGATATCGGCACCAGCCCGCTCTACGCCTTCCGCGAGACCTTCGCCGGCCACCACAAGCTCGCGCTCGACGCGGCGCACATCATGGGCGTCATCAGCCTGATGTTCTGGTCGATGATGATCGTCGTGACGGTCAAGTACGTCATCATCATCATGCGCGCCGACAACAAGGGCGAAGGCGGCAGTTTGGCGCTGCTCGCTTTGGTCTCGGGCAAGACCAAGACGAAGCGCTGGAGCAAGGGCATCATCCTGCTCGGCGTGTTCGCGACGGCGCTGTTCTACGGCGACAGCATGATCACGCCCGCGGTGTCGGTGCTGTCCGCGGTCGAGGGTCTCGCCGTCGCCGCGCCCGCATTCGGCGGCCTGGTGCTGCCGATCGTGATCGTCATCCTGATCGGCCTGTTCTGGGTGCAGAAGAGCGGGACCGCGCGCATCGGCCTCGTGTTCGGACCGATCATGCTGGTGTATTTCAGCGTCATCGCGGTGCTCGGCATCCTCAGCATCGTGCAGACACCCGAGGTGCTCTGGGCATTGTCGCCGCACTATGCGGTCGAGTTCTTCATCATCGACCCCGAGCGGGCCTTCCTGGCACTCGGCTCGGTCGTCCTCGCGGTCACCGGCGCCGAGGCGCTGTACGCGGACATGGGGCATTTCGGCCGCAAGCCGATCGGCCTGTCGTGGCTGTTCTTCGTGCTCCCCGCGCTGATCCTCAACTATATGGGGCAGGGGGCGCTGCTGTTCCGCGACGGCCGCGAGGCGCTGGTCAGCCCGTTCTACAACCTGGCCCCCGAAAGCCTCCAGCTCCCGCTCGTCATCCTCGCGACGATGGCCGCCGTGATCGCGTCGCAGGCGGTCATCTCCGGCGCGTTCTCGGTGACGCAGCAGGCGATCCAGCTCGGCTTCATCCCGCGCCTGCGGATCGAGCACACCAGCGCCTCGACCGCCGGCCAGATCTACATCCCGCTCGTTAACGGCGCGCTGATGGTGATGGTGATCCTGCTCGTGCTGTTCTTCCGCACCTCGTCGAACCTGACGAGCGCGTATGGGATCGCGGTCACGGGAGCGATGTTCATCGACACGTGCCTGCTCGGCGTCGTGCTGTTCCGCCTGTGGAACTGGCCGAAGATCGCGGCGATCCCGCTGCTGGCGATCTTCTTTACAGTCGACGGCGCCTATTTCGCGGCGAACCTCACCAAGGTGCCCGCCGGCGGCTGGTTCCCGCTGCTGGTCGGCTTCATCATCTTCACCTTCCTGACGACATGGTCGAAGGGGCGGCAACTGATGATCGACCGGATGCACGAGGCGGCGATGCCGATAAAGGTGTTCATCGGCTCGGCCGCCAGCTCGGCGTCGCGCGTGCCAGGGACCGCGGTGTTCATGACCTCCACCGCGGACGGCGTGCCACATGCGCTGCTCCACAACCTCAAGCACAATAAGGTGCTCCACGAGCGCGTCATCCTGCTGACCGTCAAGATCGTCAGTCAGCCCTATTGGCCCGCCAACGACCGTGCGGTGCGCGAGGAGCTTGGCAGCGGCTTCCACCGGCTCGTGCTGCGCTATGGCTTCATGGAGGATGCCGACGTGCCTGCGGCGCTGCGGCAGGTCCATAATTGCGGTGCGGACTTCAAGATGATGGACACCAGCTTCTTCCTGTCGCGGCAGACGCTGCTCGCGTCGGACAAGCCCGGCATGATGATCTGGCGCGAAAAACTGTTCGCGTGGATGCTTCGCAATGCGGAAAGCGCGATGGAGTTCTTCCGCCTGCCAACCAACCGTGTGGTCGAGCTCGGTAGCCAGATCGAGATCTGATCATGACGGATACGCTGCCAGCCCCGATCATCGTCACCGCCTTGTTCGGTCGCCAGGACACCGCGTTCTTCGACTCGATGCGCCGCGAACATTTTCCGCCCGAGCGCAACCAGCTCGATGCGCATCTGACGCTGTTCCACCATCTGCCGCCCTCGGGGCTCGACGAGCTCAAGCACCGCCTGAACCAAGAAACGCGCGGCATTCGCTCCCCGCAGGCGCGCGTCGGCGGCCTGATGTCGCTTGGTCGCGGTGTCGCCTACCGGATTGAGTCCCCCGAGCTCGTCGGCATCCGGGAGCGCCTCGCTGACGCGTTCATCGGCATGCTGACGCCGCAGGACGCTGGCGGCTGGCGTCCGCACGTCACGATCCAGAATAAGGTCAGCCCGCAGGTAGCCAAGCTTTTGCTCGGCAATCTGCAGCGCGATTTCACCCCGAAGGACGTCGAAATAGCCGGTCTGGGCGCGTGGTGGTATCGTGGCGGACCCTGGGAAGCGATTTCCCGGCACATGTTCGCTTGACCGTCCGGAAACCGCTTCCTATAGGCCGCGCCTCGCAGGGAAGAATGCTTCCCTGACGGACGGTACGGCGAAGTAGCTCAGTTGGTTAGAGCACGGGAATCATAATCCTGGGGTCGGGGGTTCAAGTCCCTCCTTCGCTACCATTTTCAAATACATTCCACGGGTCGTTGACCACCAGGATCGCGTCGCTGCGAGCGAGCGCTAGCAATGTCAGCCCATGTTCGCGGGCGTGGTCGATCGCCAGGCTGGTCGGGGCGGAGATACCCACCAGCATCGGCGCGCCGGCGATCAGCGCCTTGTCGACCATCTCGAAGCTGATCCGCGACGTGACCAGGATGAAGCCGTCGACGGGCTGCGCAGCGATCGCCAGTCCGCCGACCAGCTTGTCGAGCGCGTTGTGGCGACCGACGTCTTCATAGGCCGCGATGACCTTTCCTGAGCGATCACAGGCTGCGGCCGCATGAATTGCCCCTGTAGCGGCGTTGAGCGGCTGATGGGCGCGTAACCCGGCCAAGGCGGCGAACAGCGCGGAGACGGGCGTGGCGGGCCTTGGCGGCGTTCTGGGCACCGGTTTGCGCAGTTGCTCGAGCCCGGAGATTCCGCAGAGCCCACAGCTCGTATCGCTGGTCCGGTGGCGGACGCGGTCGTGAATGCGGCCTCTACAGCGCTCGGACAGCCCGACGCGAACGATCCAGCCCGCCTCTGCCTCGAAGATATCGATGTCGCGAACGTCGTCGGCGCTGTCGGCGAGCCGCTCGGTCAGCAGGAAGCCGGTGGTGAACTCGGCAAGGTCGGCCGGGGTCATCATCATCACCGCATAGCCGAGCCCGTCGATCTCGATCGCTACGGGCACCTCGATCGCGATCGCGCGCTCGCCGGTGGTGATGGATTCGGGACGGAGGATTTTGATCGACTGGATACGGGACGTCATAGGAGGGCGAGGTCTTCCGGGGTGTTGATGTTGACGATCGGTCCGCCAGCCGGGATCGGCAGCGCGCCGATCGCCTCGGCCCAGCCACACACCGACCGTCTCTGCGATGCCGCAATATGCGCGATCAGCGCGGTGGTCGACGCGGTTTCCCAATGGCCTAGCACGGGGGCTTCGGGGCAATAGGCGGGCGCCCGTCGCAACAGTGCGTCGAGCAGCCCGCGCGGCAGCCGCGGCATGTCGCAGGCGATCGTCAGGATCGACGTGAACCCAAGCCCCTTGGCGTATTGGAGCGCGCCGGCGATACCGCCGAGCGGACCAAGCCCGGGGCAGGGCAGGTCGGGTATCGCGCCGTCCGGCCCAACAATCACCGCCCGCTCGACATGATGCAACAGCAGTTCCCGCGCATGTTCGGCGAGCGCGCGACCGTCGAACATCGCGCGCGCCTTGTCCGACCCGAACCGCGACGATCGCCCGCCTGCCAGGACGACACCAAGAACATGCGGTTGGGTCAGCGCGTCTTCTCGATCCGCACCGGCACCGATTTCGCAGCGGGCACATGGCTTTCGCGAGCATGGTGAGCAACCGGCATGAGCAGATTGCACTCCGGGTAATACGCGCCCAGGCAACCCTCGGGGATCGAATATTCGACCACGCGCAGCTTGTTCAGGCGACGGTCCGAATTGCCGCCGGCATCGCCGACCAGATCGACGTCGTCGCCGTCGGTAATCCCCATCCGGATCATGTCGCTGCGGTTCATGAACACGATGTCGCGCGTGCCCTTCACGCCGCGGAAGCGGTCGTGATAACCATAAACGGTCGTGTTGAACTGGTCGTTCGAGCGGAGCGTCATCAGGCGGAAGCGACCCTCCGCCTCCTCGAATCCGGTGACGTTCAGCGCCTGTGGAATGTTGATTTCCGCCTTGCCGCTCTCGGTCTTCCATTCGCGATGTGCGGCCGGGACGCCCTTCCAGAAGCCGCCAGGCGTGAACATCTGGTCGTTGAAGTTCTTGAACAGCTCTGGATACGTCACCTCGATCGCATCGCGGACGCGCGCATAATCGCGCACCCACGCATCCCAATCGAGCTTCGGATTGGGTGCGAGCGTCGCCTTGGCGATCCCTGCGACGATTGCCGGCTCGGACAGCAGCGTTTCCGCAGCGGGCGTCGCCTTGCCCTTTGAGCCATAGATCTGGCTGAACGAATCTTCGATCGACACGCTCTGCGGCCCGGTGCCCTGCATATCGGTCTCGATCCGGCCGAGGCAGGGGAGCAGGTACGACGTCTCGCCGGGCAACAGGTGCGAGCGGTTCAGCTTGGTCGCGATATGCACGGTCAGGTCCAGCGCGCGCCACTTGGGCTCCATCCGCGCATGATCGGGGATCGCGCGGACGAAATTGCCGCCAAGACCGACGAACGCTTGCGCACTGCCGTCGAGCACCGCCTCGCACGCCTCAACCGTATCCCAGCCCTTCTCGCGCGGCGGCTCGAACCCATATTGCTCGGCCAGCTTGTCGAGCGGGGCGAGCTCGGGCTTTTCCGTAATCCCGACGGTGCGCTGGCCCTGCACGTTCGAGTGACCGCGGACCGGACCCATCCCCGCACCGGGCTTGCCGATGTTGCCACGCAGCAGCATCAGATTGACGACCATGTGGACGTTGTCGATCCCGCCGACATGCTGCGTCAGCCCCATGCCGTAGACCGCGATGACCGCCTTCGACTTGGCATAGACCTTCGCCGCCGCCTCGATCTCGGTCCGCGGCAGGCCGCTCTCATGCTCGATCGTCGCCCACTCGGTCGCGCGTGCGACATCGGCGAATGCCTCGAATCCGGTCGTGTGCTCGGCGAGGAACGCGTGGTCGAGCACCGGCAGGCCGTTGATCCGTTTGGCGTTATCGTCGGCCTCGATCAGGTATTTGCACATCCCCATGATCGCGCCGACGTCGCCGCCGGTCTTCAACTGGTGGTATTGCGAGGCGATCGGCGTCGACTTGCCCGTCACCATCTCGATCGGGTTCTGCGGGTCCTGGAATTTCTCCAGCCCGCGTTCCTTGAGTGGATTGAACACGACGATCTCGACGCCGCGCTTCGCACAGTCACGCAGGGGATGCAGGAACCGCGGCGAGTTCACGCCGGGGTTCTGCCCGAAGTAGAAGATCGCGTCGCACTTCTCGTAATCGGAGAGATGGATCGTGCCGACCGCCGAACCGATCGCCGACTTGAGCCCAACCGACGTCGTCTCGTGGCACATGTTCGAGCTATCGGGCAGGTTCTGACTGCCATACATCCGCGCGAGCAGGCTATACATGTACGACGTCTCGAGGCTGGCGCGGCCCGAGGCATAGAAGATTACCTTGGTCGGATCATAGGTCTTCAGCTTGGCGCCGATACCCGCGAATGCCTCGTCCCAGCTACATGCCGTATATTTGTCGGTGGTCGCATCATACTTCAGGGGATGCGTCAGACGGCCGGCCTGTTCGAGATCGTAATCCTTCCAGCCGATCAGTTCGCTGACCGTATGCTGTTCGAAAAACGCCGGCGTGACGCGGAACGAGGTCAGTTCCCATGCGGTCGCCTTCGCACCATTCTCGCAGAACTCGGCGACATGCGGATGCGCGGGCTTGCCCCATGCGCAGCTGACGCAAGCAAACCCGTCGGGCTTGTTCTGGCGCGCGAGCTCGCGAATCACCTCCGGCCCAACCTTCTCGCGCGCCGAAATCTCGACCAGCGACTTCATCGAGCCCCAGCCGCCTGCTGGTGCGGTGTAGTCTTCGATCTCTACGGTCCGGTCGTCGCTCATGCTCATCTCCGCTTTTGACCTCTAACGAAGCGGCAAAGCTTTCGATGCAGGCGGCACAGATTTACCGGCGGTTCAAATCCGGGCTCCGATCGCCTAGATGCCATTCGAATCTCCAAGGAATCACGATGACGACGCACACGACCCGCATGCTTATCCTCGGCTCGGGCCCCGCCGGGCTCTCGGCCGCGATCTATGGCGCGCGTGCCGGGATGGCGCCGATCGTCGTGCAAGGCATTCAGCCCGGCGGCCAGCTTACGACGACGACCGATGTCGAGAACTATCCCGGCTTCAAGGACGTGATCCAGGGCCCGTGGCTGATGGAGCAGATGCAGGCGCAGGCCGAGCATGTCGGCACGCGGATGATGTGGGACACGATCACGCAGGTCGATCTGACCAGCCGCCCGTTCCGCCTGATCGGCGACAGCGGCGACGTGTACGAGGGCGACACGCTGGTAATCGCGACCGGCGCGCAGGCGAAGTGGCTCGGCATCGACAGCGAGGAGCCAATGAAGGGCAAGGGCGTCAGCGCGTGTGCGACCTGCGACGGCTTCTTCTACCGGGGCAAGAAGGTGGCCGTGATCGGCGGCGGCAACACCGCGGTCGAGGAGGCGCTGTACCTAACCAACCATTCGCCCGACGTGACACTGATCCACCGCCGCGATCTGCTCCGTTCGGAGAAGATTCTCCAGGAGCGCCTGTTCGCGCACAAGGGTGTGACGGTGCTGTGGAACAAGGAGGTTCGTGAGTTCGTCGACGGCGGCGGAAACGCGGGCCTGGTCGCGCTTGAGCTCGAGGACACGGTCACCGGCGAGCGCTCGCGGCTCGCGGTCGATGGCGGGTTCGTGGCTATCGGGCATCACCCGGCGACGGAGCTGTTCCGCGGCCACATCGATCTCGATTCGGACGGGTACATCTCGGTCGAGACCGGCTCGACGCGGACCAGCGTCGAGGGTGTGTTCGCGTGCGGCGACGTGGCGGACAAGGTGTATCGGCAGGCGGTGACCGCGGCGGGCACGGGCTGCATGGCGGCGCTGGACGCCGAGCGCTTCCTGGCGGCGGCCGAGTTTGCGGAGCTTGCCGAAGCCGCCGAATAAAGTTCGCGCGCCCCTGTTGTCCTCCCCCGTCATCCTGACGAAAGTCAGGACCCAGAGCCAAGGGCGCAATCGCCTGTAACCCTGGATCCTGACGTTTGTCAGGATGAAGAAATTGCTATTGTCCGGCGATCTCCGTGAAGATCTTGCCGTACAGCGCGGCGGCATTCTCGACCCCGGCAAAGCTGTGCGACGCCGTGTCGAACCGCGTCACCCGCGCCCCGCCACGATACCGCGCAGCAAACGCCAACGCCGTGGCATCGCGCGCCGCGAGCAAAACGACAGCCCGGTCGCCCCAATCGTCGATCGCACCGCAAACCCGCGCCGCCAGCGCGTCCCCGTCTGCCAGCTTCGGGCGCGAGAGTTTCCTGACGCCGTTCACCAGTTTGCGCAGATCGATCTCCCCCGGATCATTCGATACCAGGATCGGGGATCGCGCAATCGCTCGGCATAGCGGGCGCGGATCGCGGCGGCGGGGGGCAGGTCGTCGGTCGGTTCGATCACCCAGGGGTTGGCGAGGATGATCCGGTCGATTCCCGCAGATCGTCCGAACAGCGCGAGCGTACTGGCGGCGTCGCAATTGCCGAAGCCGATCATGCGGGTGATGTGCGGGGCTTGCGCTCGGAACATGGCTGCGGCGGCGATAAGGTCGGGCTCGGCGGTGAGATACCCGCCGTTGTCCCCGGTCGAATCACCGACACCGCGGCGGTCGTAGCGGAATACGGGCGTGCCGGTGGCGGCTAGGTTTTGGGCGAGCATCGCCATCCCGCGGTGTGCGCCGCTGCGGATTTCGTTGCCGCCGGATACTATGAGAAGTCCGGTGGTGCCGGGGGCTTTGTCCAGCGTAGCAGCGAGCGATTCGCCCTCGCAAGCGAACCCGATCAGCCTTCGCATAATATGATCCAGTGCGAGATATCGACTGCAAGTTGCTGTGCCAGGGCGATATCGTTGCTTGGTTCGGACCGGCGCCAGAGCGCTGCACCGGCGTAGGTCGCATCGGCCGCACGGGGATCGGTGTCCAGGCGTACGATCCGGTATCGTCCGCCCTCAAACGGCACGGCATCCTGCAGTTCGGCAAGCATCTCGGGGGATAGGCGGTTGCCGGCGTACTCGCCTTCCTGACGGGATTTACCCGCTGCGGCGCGCGTGCGTTCGAGGTCGCGGACGAGATCCGAGCCAGTGTGGGGGGCGAGGTGCCAGCGGCCGGCGAGGTCGGCGTCGGTATCGAGCAGCGCGCCGCTTCTTATCGAAAGAGCGTAGCTATAGACGCCAAGCTGTTGTGTTAGCGCGCGATAGGCTCGGCGCTGCTCGGACAGTTTCGCATCAAGAGTTGTTACGACACTTTCGCCGGTGCCGGGGAAGTCGGGCAGCAGGCTGCCGATGCCGTGATCCGCGAGCGTGCGCAGGATGGTGCAGGTGAACTGTCGCGTCCGGTTCGCCTCCTCGAACAGGGGGAGCGCGGCGATGACGATCGGGCCGGTATCGGGCCCGAACCGCAGCATCGCTTCGCGGCCGCCGGGCCAGTCGTAGGTGTCGAAGCGGAGGCTGGTCATCCTGCTGGAGGCTAGACCCCCTATTAGGTTCAGACCAGCGCCTTGCCCGCGGCGAACTGAACGAGCGCGCCGAACGTTTCGAGCATCTCGCCGTCGATCTCGTCGTCTTCGATCAGGATACCGAGCCGATCCTCGAGCTCGGTCAGCACGCTGGCCACCGCCATCGAATCGAGTTCGGGTAGCGCACCGAACAGCGGGGTGTCGGCGGTGAACGTGGCGACTCGGTCGGCGCTGAGGCCGAGGATGTCGGCGAGGACGGCGCGGACCGTCGTTTCGACTTGGGAAGTACCTTCGAAGATCACGAGCATCGCCTGAACCGTTACGAACCGGGGTGCGCTAGCGTGTGGGGGTGAATTCGGCAACGGGTTCGCGCTTATGAGGCTTGGCGCTATTGGGGGTGGATGATCGCGCTCGACCCCATTCCGTACCCTATCGACCATGTCGCCTTGCGCGGTGCCGCGGAGGACGTGGCGCTGATCGACAAGGCCGGGACGATGACCTTTGCCGAGCTTGAGACACGCGTGGCCGAGTTGGCGGGGTGGCTTGCGGGCAGGGGTCTTGCGGCGGGCGATCGGGTAGCGACGTGGTTGCCGAAGACGCGCACTGCCTGCCTGATGCCGCTGGCGGCGGCGCGCGCTGCGCTGGTGCATGTGCCGGTCAATCCGTTGCTGCGGCGGGCGCAGGTCGCGCATATTCTGGGCGATAGTGGCGCTCGGTTGCTGGTGACTCAGGGGTCGCGGGCCGGGACGCTGGAGAGTGACGATGTTCCGGACGGGTGCGTTGTTGTAGAAGAGAGCGACCTTCTTCCGTTCCCCCGCGAAGGCGGGGGCCAGGGTTACAAAGCGCAACGCCCGTGACTCCTGGGCCCCCGCCTTCGTGGGGGAACGGCGAGAAGATGGGGCCTTCGGATGCCGATTCCGACAGCCTCGCCGCGATTCTCTACACATCGGGGTCCACCGGCCGGCCAAAGGGTGTGATGCTCAGCCATGCCAACCTGTGGCTTGGCGCGGTCTCGGTCGCACATTTTCTGAAGCTGGAGCCGTACGACCGCGTGCTCGGCGTGCTCCCGCTGTCGTTCGACTATGGCCAGAACCAGCTCTTCTCGACCTGGATCGCAGGCGCTTCGGTGGCGCCCCTCGACTATCTGGTCGCGCGCGACGTCGTGAAGGCGGTCGAGCGGGTCGAGGCGACGACGCTCGCCGGGGTGCCCCCGCTGTGGGTGCAATTGCTCGAAGCGGAATGGCCGGCAGAGACCGCGGCGCGGTTGAAGCGGCTGACCAACTCGGGAGGCGCATTGACGCCGCGGCTGGTGCGCGGGCTTCGCGAGCGGTTTCCGGCTGCCGACGTGTACGCGATGTATGGGCTCACCGAGGCGTTCCGGTCGACCTATCTCGATCCTGCGCTGATCGATTCTAAGCCGGATGCGATGGGGCGGGCGATTCCGTTTGCCGAGGTTTCGGTGGTGAAGCCCGACGGAACGCGCGCCGCGCCGGGCGAGGCCGGGGAGCTGGTGCATTCGGGGCCGCTCGTTGCGCACGGCTATTGGCAGGACCCTGAGCGGACGGCGCAGCGGTTTCGCCCTGCGCCGGACGGCGAGGGCATGGCGGTGTGGTCGGGGGATACCGTGGTCGAGGGCGAGGACGGGCTGTTGCGGTTCGTCGGGCGCGATGACGAGATGATCAAGAGTGCGGGGAACCGGATCAGCCCGCTCGAGGTCGAGGAGGCGGTTCTGGCCGGCGGCGAGGCGCGCGAGGCGGTTGCGGTCGGCGTGGCGGACGAGCGGTTGGGGCAGGCGATCGCGGTAATGCTGGCGGGCGATGCGGCTGGGGAGGCGGGTTTGCGCACGCGACTGCGGACCACGCTGCCGAGTTTCATGCAGCCCGGTCTGTATCTCTGGCGGGATGAACTACCGCGCAATGCCAATGGGAAGCTGGACAGGTCTGCCATCGCGTCGGAGGTAAGAGCATGTTCCGTCGCTAACGCGGGGGGCCAGTCTGGCGCCCCGTCTTCGCTGGGGAACAAGGAGGGGCGCGCATCATGAAACCGATGGGTGCTCTTCCCCGGAGTTTGCGCGGCAAGACGGTGCGTTAAAGATCGGCGGCCGGTCGGCTGACGATTGGGTCGCGCAGGCCGGCGACACGCCGCTGTTCGTCTACGACATGGCGATCATCGCCGCCCGAATCGCCCGGTTCCGAGCGGCGATGCCGGCGATCGATCTGCATTATGCGATCAAGGCGAACCCGCATGCCGATTTGCTGACCGCGATTGCGCCGCTGGTCGATGGGCTCGACGTCGCCTCGTCGGGCGAACTCGCCAAGGCGCTGGTCGTCAAACCTGCCGCGTCGATCAGCTTTGCCGGCCCCGGCAAGCGCGACGACGAGCTCTCGGCCGCGATCACCGCCGGCGCGACGCTCAACGTCGAATCGGAGGGCGAGGCAGCACGGGCATTCGCGATCGGCGATCGGCTCGGGCGGACGCCGCGGATGGCAGTGCGCGTGAACCCCGATATCGAACTGCGCGGCTCGGGGATGCGGATGGGTGGTCGCGCGTCGCCGTTCGGGGTCGACGCGGTGCGCGCGTCGGCCTTGGTCAAGGCGATCATCGCAGCGGGAGCGGACTGGCGCGGCTTCCACATCTACGCCGGCAGCCAGGCACTCGATCCGGCTGCGATCATCGAGACGCAGGTCGCGACGATCGCGCTCGCCGCGCGCTTGGCGGATGAGGTCGGCGTCGCACCACCGCTCGTCAATCTGGGCGGTGGCTTCGGCGTGCCGTATTTCGCGGGCGACGTGGCACTCGATGTCGAGCGCATCGGCGAGGCGCTGGCCGAAGCGCTCGCATCGCGCCCGGCGATCCTCGACGGAACCCGGTTCGCGATCGAACTTGGCCGCTGGCTCGTCGCCGAAGCGGGCGTCTACCTCACTCGGGTCGTCGACGTTAAGCAGAGCCAGGGTGAGACCTTCGTCATCGTCGATGGCGGACTCAACCACCAGCTCGCCGCCAGCGGCAATTTCGGCACCGTCGTCCGCCGCAATTACCCGATCGCGGCCACCGCGCGGATGGGCGAGGTCCCGACCGAAACCGTCTCCGTCGTCGGCCCGCTCTGCACCCCGCTCGACCGCCTCGGCGACAAGATCGGTCTTCCGCGAGCCGAGGTTGGCGATCTGATCGCGATCTTCATGGCCGGTGCCTATGGCGCCAGCGCCAGTCCTGTCGCGTTCCTCGGGCATCCACCGGCCATCGAGATCGTTACTGGTCCATAACCCCGACTGCCGACGTCGCGGGCGTGCATGGTTACGGGGCGCTCCTAACGCTATCTTCACCTGTTCCTTGCATAGCCGAGGCTGAGTTTAGCCGTTCGCCGGATGTCCGGTGGCCGGTGTGGCGCCAGGAGAAAAGTGCCCATGCGTTCCGGATCCGTTTCTAAGACAGTGATGACCATCGGCCTCGCCGCAACCACGCTGAGTGCGTGCGCGACGACGTCGACGCGTCCCGCATTGCCGCCCGCGCCGTTCGTTGCGAACCAGGAGTTGCCGGGCGAGGAATATGTCATCGGGCCGCTCGATCAGCTCAACATCTTCGTCTGGCGCAATCCCGAACTGTCGTCGAAGGTCCAGGTCCGTCCCGACGGTCGGATCACGACCCCGTTGATCAACGATATGCCCGCCGTTGGCAAGACGCCTGCGATGCTCAGCGACGACATCAAGAAGGCACTCGGGTCCTATATCAAGGACCCGATCGTATCGGTGATCGTCGAGAATTTCAGCGGGACCTATAGCCAACAGGTCCGCATCGTCGGCGCGACCGAAAAGCCTGCCTCGATCCCCTATCGCGCCAACATGACGTTGCTCGACGCGATGATCGCGGTGGGTGGCCTCAGCCAATATGCCGCAGGGAACAAGGCGCGGCTGGTGCGGTACGATCGCACCACAGGCAAGCAGACCGAGTTCGCGTTGCAGATCGGCAATCTGCTCAAGAAGGGCGATTCGTCGGCGAACGTTCAGCTCGAGCCAGGCGACGTGATCATCATTCCCGAATCGATGTTCTGAGGCACGCCCAGATGAACGGGATCTATGACGAGGTGCGCATCGCACTCCACACGATCTGGACGCGGCGTTGGCTGGCGCTCGCGGTAGCCTGGGGCGTGTGCGTGCTCGGCTGGCTGATCGTGTCGCAGATCCCGAGCCGTTACGAATCGACTGCGCGCGTGTTCGTCCAGATGCAGACGATCCTGCCCGCGGGAATGGATGGCGTACCGCAGACCGTGCCGATGACCGTCGACACGATCCGCACCACGCTGATCTCCGCGGTGAACCTCGAAAAGGTCGTCCGTGGCACCGATCTGGCGAACACCGTGTCGAGCGACCGCGACGTCGCGGACCGGGTTGCGAGCCTGGCGCCGAACATCAAGATCCTGTCGCAGCAGGATAACGTCTTTCAGATTACGACCAGCGCCTCCAGTCCCAAGCTCGCACGCCAGATCACGCAGAAGCTGATCGACCTGTTCGTCGAACAGAATCTCGCCGGCGATCGCTCCAAGACGTCGCAGAGCCTGACGTTTCTGGACCAGCAACTCGCGGCGCGTCAGAAGCAGCTCGCGGATGCCGAGGCCAAGCGCGCGGATTTTCAGAATCGCTATCTTGGTAGCCTGCCGGGGACCGGGTCTGTCAGCGACCGGATCAGTGCCGCGCGCTCGCAGATGTCTCAGGTCGATGGCGATCTGGCCGCGGCGCAATCGAGCCTGTCGGCAGTGCAGGGGCAGATGGCGGGAACCCCGGCGACCGTGCCGGGTGCAGGCGGTATCGCAGGTGCAGCGGGTCCTGCGCGTGCCCGTCTTCAGGCGATCCAGGGCCAGCTCGCCGACGCCCGTGCGCGCGGCTATACTGAAAATCATCCCGACGTCATTGCGCTCAGGAGCCAGCTTGCGGCGGCAACGGCGGCCGCGCGCAGCGAACCTCTTTCGGGCGGCAGCGGCGCGGGTAGTGCGCAGAACCCGCTTTACGCCTCGCTCCAGTCGATGGTCGCGGATCGTACGGCGACGGTGGCGTCGTTGCGGATGCGCCGCAGCCAGTTGCAGGGCGATCTCGACCTGCTGAACTCGAAGCTGACCGGCGATCCCGAAGTCGCCGCCGAGCAAGGCGCGATCGATCGCGATTATCAGGTACTCAAGGATCAGTATGATGCGCTGCTGAAACAGCGCGAGCAGACCGCGATCATCGGCCAGGCGCAGTCGCAGAGCGATCATGTGAAGTTCAGCGTGATCGACCCGCCGACGATGCCGAGCACGCCGAGCGCACCCAACCGTATGCTGCTGCTGACGGGCGTTTTGGTGGCGGGGCTGGCCGCCGGGATCGGTGCGGCGTTTGCGATGGGCCAGTTGCGCGCGACGTTCGCGACCAGCAACCGACTTGAGAATGTGGCGGGGATGCCGGTCATCGGCTCGATCAGCGAAGTCGTTACGCGCGTGCAATCGAATCATCGCCGCCGTAGGTACAAGATGTTCCTGGGCGGCACCGCTGCATTGGGTGCCGCCTATGTGCTGCTGCTGGGGGTCGAGATTCTCCAGCGCGGTTTGGCGGCCTGAAGGGTATGACCGTGACGAAACCTGATCGCGAACCCTCGCTGCTTGAGCGCGCAGCCAAAGTGTATGACTTCAACGCACACGCGCGTGCTCGCAACATTGGGGCGGACGCGCCGATTACGCCCGAGCCAGCTGAAGTGCCAGCGGCTGTAGCGCCCGTCGTTGAACCTGCAGCGCCTGTTGTTAAACCAGATGTTGCGGCGCGTCCGCTCGATGTCACCGAGTCCACATTCCTGGCGATCCCCGAGGCGCTCCGCGCGCCGGTCGGCGATGAATTTGCCGACGACGTCTATTACCCGGAGGAGCCGGACGACACTGCGCGGATCGACCGCGGGATGTTGGCGGCGAATGGCATGATCGTGCCCGGCGCTCCGGTTGGCCCGTTGGCCGAGGAGTTCCGCCTGATCAAGCGCCAGTTGCTGATCGCCAGCGCGCGCATCGCCGAGAGCGACAGCCCCGACAAGGCGCGGATGATTCTTGTCTGTTCGGCCCGGCCCGAAGACGGCAAGACGTTCTGCGCAATCAACCTTGCGCTTTCGATTGCGGCCGAGCGCGATACCGAAGTGCTGCTCGTCGATGCCGATGTCGCCAAGCCGGACATCGTCAATCAACTCGGGTTGGCGGATAGTCCCGGTTTGCTCGATGCGCTCGGCGATGCGCGGATCGACGTCGAGGATCTCGTGATCCATACCGACGTGCCGCATCTAGCGATCCTGCCGGCCGGCACGAAAACGGCGATGGATACCGAGCTGCTTGCCAGCGCGCGTACCCGGGCGGTGATCACGCGGCTGCTCGCCGCCAATCCACGCCGGATCATCATCATCGATTCGCCGCCCGCACTCGCCGCCTCGGCAGCCTCGGTGCTGGCGATGCGCGTCGGGCAGGTAATGCTGGTCGTCCGCGCCGATCGCACCCCCGAGAGCGAGCTCCGTGCTGCGGTCAATATCCTCGACGGATGCGAGCATATTCAGCTCGTTCTCAACGCTGTATCGTTCGTTCAAGGCGGCGCGCGGTTCGGCAGTTACTACGGTCAGGACAATGTCCAATGATGCGTCACGCAACTCGCAGCCTCGCATGGGCCGGCGGTGCGGTGACGCTCGCAGCGCTTGCCATGCCAGCCGCCGCGCAGGACACGCGCCGGGTCACCATCACGCCGTATATCGAGGCAAGCCAGATCCTCGACGCCGATCTGAGCGGCGGCGACACGCTGACCTATACCAGTCTCGCGGCGGGCATCGACGCAGCGATCGCCACGCCGCGTGTGGCTGGGCAAGTCAGCTATCGCTATGAGCGCCGGTTCGCATGGAACGGCGATGTCGGCGATAATGACATCCATTCGGGTCTCGCGCGCGTCGACGCGAAGCTGAACCGCAACCTGACGATCGAAGCGGGTGGCATCGCCACGCGCACCCGGTCGGATATCCGCGGTGCGGCGCCTGGCTTGCTCGTCGGCAATGTCGACAACGTCGCGCAACTGTACGCCGTCTATGCGGGCCCCAGTTTTACGGGCACCGCCGGCCCCGTCACGTTCAACGCCAATTACCGGCTAGGCTATACCAAGGTCGAGACGCCGACCTTCGCCGATACGAGCATCGGGAGCCAGCGGCTCGACTATTACGACGATCTCGATCGGTCATACGGCGACCGCCAATGCCTCCGTGGCGCCCGGTATGATCGCGCCGTTCGGCGTCACGCTGAGCGGCGCCTATGACCGTGAAACCGCCAGTCAGCTCAAGCAGCGCTACGAAGGCTATTACGGTCGTGGCGACGTGCTCCAACCGATCTCTCCCTACGTCGCGTTGACCGCGGGGGTCGGTTACGAGAAGATCGAGACGAGTCAGAAGGATGCGTTGGTCGACGCGACCGGCGCGCCTGTTCTCGACAAGGATGGTCGGTTCGTGACCAATGCCGCATCCCCGCGGCGGATCGCATACCGGACCGACGGCATCTATTACGATGCGGGCGTGGTCTGGCGGCCAAACCGCCGTACGTCGGTCGAGGGGCATGTCGGCAAGCGCTATGGCTCACTCAGCTATACCGGTACCGCCACCTATCAGGCATCGCAGTCGGTCGGTCTTGCGGTCAACGTCTATGACGGCGTCCAGACCTTTGGTCGCCAGCTCCGCACGGGCCTGAGCAATCTCCCGACCAGCTTCGTCTCGGGCCAGCAACAGGGCTTTGGCCAGCAGTTCAACGGGTGTGTGTTCGGCTCCAGCGGCGCGCAGCCGGGGGCGTGCCTCGACGACGTTTTCCAGTCGATCTCGACGTCGAGCTACCGCGCCCGCGGGATCGACGGCGTGCTTATCGCGACGCGTGGCCGGTCGACCTGGGGCGCAGGCTTGGGCTATGCCAGCCGCAAGCTCTATGCGCCAAGACTCTCGCCGGGCATCGTCGTCAGCGGTCTCGACGACCAGAGCTATTACGGGCAGCTCTTCTACGCGCGGTCGTTGACCCCGGTATCGGGCATCAACGCCGATCTGTTCGCGAATTACTATGACAGTGGCGTCGAGGATAGCACCGGCGACAGCAACGTTTGGTCCTATGGAGGCACCGGCACCTATTATCACAATTTCGGACGACTCGGCACCACCGCGTCGCTCGGACTTTACAGCTTCAAGGTCGGTGACCTCGACAGCGACTGGTCGGCGCAGGCGCTGATCGGTGCGCGTTATCAGTTCTGAAGGCGAGAGCAGATGTACGACGAACATTACGGACTGACCGGTCGGCCCTTCCAGCTTACCCCTGATCCCAAATTCTGGTTCGAGACCGCCACGCACCGGAAAGCGATGGCGTATCTCGGCTATGGTCTGGCGCAGGGCGAGGGCTTCATCGTCATCACCGGCGATATCGGCGCGGGCAAGACGACGCTGGTCGGTCACCTGATGGACACGATCGACCACCAGCGGCTGAACGCGATCAAGCTGGTATCGACCGCGATTGAGGCGGACGACTTGCTGCGGATCGTCGCGACCGAATTGCACGTCGATCCGGCGGGGCTGACCAAGGCCGAACTGCTGACCGCGATCGAGCGTGGGCTCCATGCGGTCGCACGCACCGGCAAGCGTACGCTGCTGATCGTCGACGAGGCGCAGGCGTTGCCCGTGTCAGCGCTCGAAGAGCTGCGGATGCTGTCGAACTTCCAGGCAGGCGGGCATGCGCTGTTGCAGATCGTCCTGCTCGGCCAGCCCGAGTTCCGCGATCGGCTGCACGGGTCGGAGCGGCTCGAACAGCTCCGCCAGCGCGTGATCGCGATCCATCATCTCGATCCGATGGAGGAGAGCGAAGTCTCGGACTATCTCGCGCATCGTCTGTCCGTCGTTGGCTGGACCGGCAATCCGGACTTTACCGACGATGCGTTCGCGGCGTTTTACGCAGGGTCGGCGGGTGTGCCCCGTCGCCTCAACCTGCTGGCGGGCCGCGTGATGCTGTATGCCGCACTAGAGAATCTTACGGTCATCGATGCCGCGGTGGTGCGGTCGGTGCAACGCGATCTCGAGGGCGATCTCCCGACACTGGCCACCGATACGGGGAAGGGCGCTGTTGCCGCGGTCGCCCCCGCCGAGTCGACCGCACAGCCTGCGCCGACCGTCGAAGCACCGCGTACCGATCCGGCAACCGAAGACCGCATCGCTGCGCTGGAGGCACGGGTGGAGCTGCAGGACAAGGCGTTGCGACGCGTCCTTACCTTGCTGGTCGATTGGGTCGAGAGCGATACGGATAAGCCGGAGTACGCGCCGATCCGTGGTGTCGCCGCCTGGCACGACGCGGCATAATATGTCAGTTCTCAATGGCATGTCGGTCGATGTTGAGGACTGGTTCCAGGTCGGCGCCTTCGAGAAGGTGATCGACAAGGCCGACTGGGACTCGCTCCAGCCGCGTGTCGAGGCGAACACCGACGCCGTCCTTGCGCTGTTCGCCGAGCGCGACACGAAGGCGACGTTCTTCACGCTCGGCTGGGTCGCGCATCGCTACCCCGCGCTGATCCGCCGGATCGTCGATGCGGGGCACGAGATCGCAAGCCATGGCTGGGATCACCAGCGTGTTTTTACGATGACGCCCGACGTGTTCCGCGCCGACCTGGTTCGTGCCCGAACCGCGATCGAGGACGCGGCGGGGACGAAGGTTACCGGTTACCGCGCGCCGAGCTTCTCGATCGACCAGCGCACGCCGTGGGCGCACGTCGAACTGGCGGAGGCGGGCTACACCTATTCTTCTAGCGTCGCGCCGGTGAAGCACGATCATTATGGCTGGCTCGACGCCCCGCGCTATGGGTTCAAGCCGCTCGCGGACAATGCGCTGATCGAGGTGCCGGTGACGGTCGCCAGGTTCGGAGAGCGCAAGCTCGCCACCGGCGGCGGGTTCTTCCGCCTGCTCCCCGCAGCGATCACCGACTTCGCAGTGCGTCAGGTCAACCGCGAAGATCGCCCGGCGATGTTCTATTTCCACCCCTGGGAGATCGATCCGGCGCAACCGCGAGTCGATGCGGCACCGATGCGCTCGAAGATCCGTCATTATTCGCGGCTGGGCGCGATGGCTGGGAAATTGCGCGGGTTGCTCGGCCGTCACGACTGGGGCCGCGTCGACGCGGTCGTCGCGCGCGAAGCGGCCCGACTGGCGTGACCGCGCCGATGCCCGTGGGCGTGCGCGAGGCGGACCTTCGCGATCCGGTCGAGTGTGCCAGGATCGCCGCTTTCGTAGCGATGACTAAGGGCGCCACGCCATTTCACCTGCCCGCGTGGAGCCAAGCGGTCCAGGACGGATGTGGGCAACGCGCGCGCTACCTGCTCGCCGAGCATCCCAGCGGGGCGATCGCCGGCGTCCTCCCGCTGTCCGAAATGCGCTCACCGCTGTTCGGCCGCGCACTGGTGTCGACCGGGTTCGGCGTCGATGGCGGCATTTTGGGGACGTCGATCGAACCACTCGCAGCGGGGGCTTGGAACCTTGCGCTGAGGACTGGCTGCCCCTCGGTCGAACTGCGCGGCGGTCCCGCACCGGAGGGTTGGACGAGCGACGACACCAGCTATCTCGGTTTCGCGCGGGATCTGGCGGCGGACGACGACGCCGAACTGCTGGCGATCCCGCGGAAGCAGCGTGCAGAAGTGCGTCGTTCGCTTGGGTTCGACCTTGAGATCGTTACCGGCACCGACCGGAAACTGCTCGCCGAGCACTACCGGGTTTATGCCGAGTCGGTTCGAAACCTTGGCACACCGGTGTTTCCCGCCAGGCTTTTTCGCAGCGTTGCCAGTATGATGGATGCGGATGTTCTGACCATACGACATGAGGGCAGGGCGGTCGCCAGCGTTCTCAGCCTGTATTTCAACGGCACCGTCTATCCGTATTGGGGTGGCGGGACCGACGCCGCGCGCGGGCTTCGTGCCAACGACCGGATGTATTTCGCGCTGATGGCGCACGCCCGCGCGAGGGGGTGCACGCGGTTCGACTTCGGGCGTTCCAAGGCCGGCACCGGCGCGGCGGCGTTCAAGAAGAACTGGGGCTTCACGCCCGAGCCACGGCTTTATGCCAAGCGCAGCAGCGGCCCGGCGCGCGAGGTGAACCCGCTCAACCCCAAATATGCGCTGATGGTAAAGACGTGGAAGCGCCTCCCGCTATGGGCCGCGACCGCCGCAGGACCGTGGATTTCCCGAGGCCTGGGGTGAGCCTGCTCTTCCTCGCGCACCGCGTGCCGTTCCCGCCCGATCGCGGCGACAAGATCCGCAGCTTCCACATTCTCCAGTATCTGACGCAGCGGACGCCCGTGCATCTGGTTGCGTTCGCCGACGATGAAGCCGACTTCGATCCGCCGGCTGCGTTCACCGACCTGCTCGCGAGTTGCACGATCGTGCTGCGGACGAAGTCGCAGAAGCGCGCCGCGATCGAAGCGCTGGCCATGGGCAAGCCGGTATCGCTGACCGCCTTCGCGAGCGCGGCGATGCAAGCTGCCGTCGATCGCGTCCTGCCTGAAGTCACGAGCACCTACTGCTTCTCGGGCCAGATGGCGCAGTATTTGCCGGTCGGCGGGCCGCCGGTCGTCATGGATTTCGTCGACGTCGATTCCGCGAAGTTCGCCGGATTTGCCGAAGACACGCGCGGCCCGATGCGCTGGATGATGCGCCGCGAAGCCCGTCTACTCGGTGCATTCGAGCACGATGTTGCGGCCCGCGCTTCCGCCAGCCTGTTCGTCAGCGAGGCCGAGGCTGCGCTGTTCCGCGCAGGCGGTGCGGCGGGGCGGATATTGGCTGTCGAGAACGGCATCGATTCGGTGAAGTTCGATCCGGCTGCGGACTTTGCAAACGTCGAGAGTAAGTACCCCCCGGCGAAGGCCGGGGCCCAATTGGAGAGGTTGCAGTAACGGGGGATGGTCCTTTGCCATCGATATCCCCCAATTGGACCCCGGCCTTCGCCGGGGTGGATGGTGCGGGTGATTCGAATGGTTCCCCCCTCATCGTCTTCACCGGACAGATGGACTACCGCCCCAACATCGACGCGGTGACGTGGTTCGCCCACGACATCCTCCCGCTGATCCGCAAACGCCACCCCGCGCATTTCGCGATCGTCGGTCGGGCGCCAACCGCTGCGGTGCAAGCATTGGCGAGCGAGCACGTCACCGTCACCGGTGCGGTCGACGACGTCCGCGGCTGGCTCGCGGCCGCCGCCGTCTGCGTCGCGCCGTTGAAACTCGCGCGCGGCATCCAGAACAAGGTGCTCGAAGCGATGGCGATGGCGCGCCCTGTGGTCGCATCCACGGCAGCGGCGGAAGGTATCGACCACGCCGACACGATCCGCGTCGCGGACACCGCGCAGGACTTCGCCGACCGCATAGCCGCGCTGATCGAAACGCCTGGGACCGCCGCCGCGCTAGGCCAAGCCGCCCGCGCACAGGTCATCCGTCGGTACGGCTGGGACGCGCGGCTTGCTCCGCTCGACGCGCTACTGGGCCTCGCCCCTTGACCGCACGGCGCCGCCACGGCCTCGCGCTCGCGCTGGTGGCGGCGCTGATCCTGCTGACGTTCCGCAGCGATGTCGTCGATCTCGCGCATATCTGGTGGACGAGCACCACCTTCGGGCACTGCCTCTTCATCGGCCCGGTGATCGCCTGGCTAGTCTGGCAACGCCGCATCGAACTCGGCGAGCTCACGCCGACGGGGTGGTGGCCCGGCTTGGCCCTGGTCGCGGCTGGAGGACTTGGCTGGCTAATGGGCGATGCCGCGTCGGTCGGCTTCGCACGCCAATTGGGCCTCGTGATGATGCTGCAAGGCGCAGTCGTGACGATCCTCGGCCCCAATGTCGCGCGCGGCCTGCTGTTCCCGCTCGCCTACGCCGTCTTCCTGGTGCCGTTCGGCGAAGGACTGGAACCGCCGTTGCAGGCGGTGACGGTCGCGATCGTCATGCCGCTGCTCCATCTCGTCGGCGTGCCCGCGGTCGTCGACGGCGTGCTGATCCACGCCGGACGCTATTATTTCGAGGTCGCCGAGGCTTGCTCGGGCGCCAAGTTCGTCATCGCTATGGTCGCGTTCGGGATGCTCGTCGCCAATGTGTGCTTTGTGTCGTGGCGCTGCCGCGTGGTCTTTCTCGGCGTTTCGGTAGTCGTGCCAACGATAGCCAACGGGTTTCGCGCATTCGGGACGATCTGGGCGGCAGACCTGACCTCGGTCGAGGCGGCGACCGGGCTGGACCACATCATCTACGGCTGGGTCTTTTTCGGCTTGGTGATGGTGGGGGTGCTCGCGATTGGCTGGCGCTGGTTCGATCGTGCGCCCGACGATCCCGCGTTCGATCCGGCAACCCTCCAGACGCCGCCTCGCCACCGCACCGATTTCGCCATCGCCGCTGCGTTGACCCTGGCGACGGTCGCGCTGTTCCCCGCCTGGAGTGCGGTTGTCGCCAGCCGGGCGCAACAGCTGCCCGCGCATATCGACCTGCCCGAAATCCCCGGCTGGCACCGCGTGCGCGTCAGCACGCGCGCGCCGTGGACCCCTATTATCCCGGCGCGGACCACTATCTGTTCGGCCGCTATGCCGATGCCTCGGGCGCGACCGTCGACATGAGCATCGCAGTCTTTGGCAGCCAGCATGAAGGCAAGGAGCTGATCGCGTTCGGCACCGGGGTGCTACGGCAGGAGGATCGCTGGGTACGCGTCGCGGACCTTCCCGCAATCGCCGGCGGCAGCGTCATGCGGATCACCGCGCCGGGCCCCGTGGAGCGGATCGTCGCGACGTGGTACCGGGTGGGCGACGCAACGACGAACGATGAGACGCTGGTGAAGATCGAGACGATGAAGGCGCGGCTGTTCGGCGGTCCGCAACGCGCGGTGGCGATCCACCTCTCGGTCGAGGGTGCGGATCCGCGTCCGATCGTCCGGTTTCTTGGCGCGCTCGGACCGCTCGGTCGGGTTGCCGATCACGCCGCAGGGATGCGCTGAATGTGCGGCATCGCCGGGATCTTCCATCCGGGCACACCCAAGCCGGTCGAGCCCAACCGCATCCTCGCGATGATCGCGGCGCAGGCGCATCGCGGACCCGATGGCGACGGCATCTGGACTGCGCCCGGCGTCGGTCTCGGCCATCGCCGCCTGTCGATCATCGACCTCGAAGGCTCGCCGCAGCCGATGTCGGACGGCACGCTGACAATCACCTACAATGGCGAAGTTTATAATTTCGCCGAGCTCCGCACCGAACTGACCGCGAAGGGCGCGCGCTTCCGGACCGAGGGCGATACCGAAGTTCTGCTTCACGCCTGGCGCGCGTGGGGACCGTCGATGCTCGACCGGCTGAACGGCATGTTTGCGTTCGCGATCCACGATTCGGCCGCGCACACGCTGTTCCTCGCGCGCGACCGGATGGGCGTGAAGCCGCTCCACTACGTCGAACTCGCGGACGGTTCGCTCGCCTTCGCGTCGGAGCTGAAGGGCCTGCTCGCCCACCCGCAGCTCCGCCGCGTCCCCGATCTGAGCGCCGTCGAGGATTACCTCGCGCTGGGCTACGTCCCCGATGATTCCTGCATCGTCGCCGGTGTCAAGAAGCTGGCGGCGGGGCATTTCCTGCTGGTCGAGCGCGGTCGCGCGGTGCCGCAACCGCGTAAATGGTGGGACATCGATTTCTCCAACCGCGCGACCGGCTCCGCCAAAGCGCTTGGTGAAGAACTGGTCGACCGGATGCGCGCGGGCGTACGCTCGCGGATGGTCGCCGACGTGCCGCTCGGCGCGTTTCTGTCGGGCGGAGTGGACAGCTCCGCGGTGGTCGCGCTGATGGCCGAGGCGAGCCCCAAGGCGGTCCGCACCTGCACGATCGGGTTCGACGAAGCGGGCCATGACGAGCGCAGCTTCGCCACCACCGTCGCGCGTCGTTTCGCCACCGATCACCGCGAACGCGTCGTCCAGTCGGGCGATTTCGGGCTGATCGACACGCTGGTCGCGAGTTTCGACGAACCCTTTGCCGATGCCTCTGCGCTCGCAACCTATCGGGTCTGCGCGCTGGCGCGGGAGAACGTGACCGTCGCGCTATCCGGAGACGGCGCCGATGAAGGGCTCGCCGGCTATCGTCGCTACAAGTTCCAGGCAGCGGAAGAGCGCATTCGCGGATTGCTCCCCGAGCATCTTCGGCAGGACGTGTTCGGCACGCTCGGCCGCTGGTATCCGAAGGCCGATTGGGCACCGCGACCGCTCCGCGCGAAATCGACCTTGCTCGCGCTCGCGAGGGGCGGCGGCGAGGCGTATGCGCGGTCGGTCGGCGTAACCACGCCCGAACTGCGCGCGGACCTCTTCAACCCGAGCGCGCGCGCCGCCCTCCAGGGTCATCGCGCCGAAGACCGCTACGTCGCGACGATGACGAACGCGCCCGGCCGCGATGCGATCGACCGCGCGCAATATGCCGACATCAAACACTGGCTGCCCGGCGACATCCTGACCAAAATCGACCGCACGAGCATGGCGGTAGGTCTCGAAGCGCGCGAGCCGTTGCTCGACCACCGTCTGATCGAGTTCTGCGCGACGCTGCCCGCCAACATGCGGCTGCGGCACGGCGAGGGCAAATGGCTGATGAAGAAGGCGATGGAGCCGTATCTCCCGCGCGAGATCCTGTATCGGCAAAAGATGGGCTTCGTGACGCCGATCAGTGCGTGGTTCCGCGAAGGGCTGGCGGGCGAGGCGTCGGCGCTGGCCAGGTCGCGGACGCTGGGCGAGACGGGATGGTTCGACATGGCGACGATCGCGCGGATCGCGGATGAACACAGAATGGGGCGCGCCGAGCATGGCCGAACGCTCTGGCAGTTCGTGATGCTGGAGCGATCAATGAAACGGATGTTCGGCTAGGCGTTCAGTGGAGCTTGCCGCCGTCACCGACTTGAGCCCGCGCGATCAGTTCGTCGAGTGCAGCTTCGTCGAGCCGACCGGCAGTGCGCAGGGCAGCTTCGGGGTCATCGAGATTACCGTTCCGTCCGGCCCATCGATGATAACCTCGCCATGCTCATGGAAAACGTCACGGGGTTGGGCGTGCGGACGGGTCATCGCGCTTCTCCTGTTATTCGGGATCAACGCCGCACCAACGGGATGGGTCCGAACTGCTGACTCAACGCTCAGGACGCGACCAGTTCGCCCATCCAGCGGTCGAACAACTGCGGCCACAGCGATCCGGGCGAGCGTGGTGACAGGCGCGCACCGAAGCCGTGGCCGCCATGCTGGAGAAAGTGCGCCTCCGCCGGGATACCGGCGCGACGCGCTGCAGCAAGCGTGTCGACGCTGTTGGCGACGGGGACGGTGGCGTCGTCCTCGGCATGGACGAGGAACAGCGGCGGGTCGCCGGCCTTCAGTTGCCGGTCGACTGCATAGCGCGCCTGGACCGCTGGTAATGGATCGGGCCCGAGCAGGTTGGCGCGCGACCCGCCATGGCTTCGGCCGGGATCCATGTTCGAGACCGCGTACATGAGCCCCGCCCAGGCGGGGCGCGCCGAGTGACGATCGGCGGCGTCGACCGGGCGATAGGCCTTGAACTCGTGCAGGACCGTCAGCGAGCCGGCGAGATGCCCGCCTGCCGAGAAGCCGAGCACGCCGAGCTTCTCCGCCCTGATCCCGTAGAGGCGGGCATTGGCACGGATCAGCCGCATCGCCCGCTGCGCGTCGGCGAGCGGCACGTCGGCGCGGTCGGCCCAGCCTTCGCCCGGCAGCCGATAGCTGAGCACGAACGCGGTGATCCCGAACGCATTCAGCACGCGCGCGACGTCGATGCCTTCGTTGCGCAGCGATGTGATCGAATAGCCGCCACCGGGCACGATCAGCACCGCGCGGCCATCGGGACGCACAGGACGGAACACGCCGATCTCGGGACGCACCACGCCGCGCATCTGAAAATCACGATAACCATCGGGATAGCGCGGCATGCGCGGTTGCGGGACCGGCAACGGGTTTGGCGCGCCTGGCGGGATGCCCGGCCACAGTGCGAACCGCTCGGCGGGGGCCAGATCGGTAGGTCCGTCGCACGCGGCTGGCCAGCGGTGAACTGCGCACCGCTCCGCGCGAATGCGGCGGGCGCCAGGCCGGCGGCAATAGGAAGGCTGAGGAGCGAACGGCGATCGAAAGTCATCTGGCAATTCTAGACGATCCCTGCACGCTCGGGGAGGGGAGCATGACGCGATCGGTAATTATTCCGGGCGAAAAGCCATCAGAAGACCGCGAGCGCCGCGTGCAACGTGAGTGCCACGAGCATTACGCTCGACAGCATGAAGAAGACGAACCGGTCGCGGACTCGGTTGCTGGTCGCCTGGACCACGCTGTGCACGATCCGCAGGCCGACATAGGCCCAGGCTATCCAGCTGTTGATCCCGTTGCCCGTGCCGCTGAGCGCCAGCACGGTGCGTACCGCATAGAACAGCGTCGGCTGCTCCATCAGATGATTGTGATTATGCGCCTTCCACTGCACCTGCGGAGGCAGCGATCGATCCGCGTCGGACCCCTTGGTGCCGACGAGCTTGCCCATGTCGACGCCAGCCGCCTTCATCGCCGGCAACCGCGTCGCAAGCGTCCAGCCCAGCATCACGAGCGTCCACGCGATGAGCACGACCATCGGTCGCAGGATCTCGCTGTGCATGAAAAAGCCTCCCCGGTTATCCGGAGGAGGCTGCATCAATTGCCCGGAGGGGGCAACGGTATCTCTAATCCTCCCCCGCTAGGGGGAGGTGTCGCGAAGCGACGGAGGGGGAGGCGGCGATAACGTCGGTTCCGTGTCCTCCCCCTCCGTCAGGCAAGCGCCTGCCACCTCCCCTTGCGGGGGAGGATCGCAGACTCAGGCCTTGTCGAAGCTCGCGCCCCACTTGCGGACCGGACGGTCCTTCCAAAGCCCACGATGATACGCATCCGACGCCAGCAGCGGCATGACCGAACCCGCTTCCGCGAACACCATCTGCTCGATCCCCGTGTTCACCTTGCCCCACGACGCCGCTTCCTGCAGCGTCGACGACGAGCACGCACCGTCGCGGACGTCGGCGACGGTGATCTGCACCGCGTACTTGTGAACCTGGACGTCGTCGTGACCGAGGATCTCGGCGCAGACGACGGTGTCCTGGATAAAGTTCTTCGGCACGCCGCCGCCGATCATCAGCAGGCCGGTGGTGCCAGCCTTGATCTTGATCTCGGTGAGCTCGCGGAAATCGGCGATCGCGTCGAGGACCATGTACGGCTTGCCGGCCTTCACCGCGTCGACCTGGTGCTTGACCAAACCGAAGCCGGCCGACGAATCGACGAACGCCGGGCAGAAGATCGGCACGTCATGCTCATAGGCGAGCTTGACGAGGCTGTTCTCCTTCTTGCCGTGCTCGACGAGATACTTGCCCATCTCGCGAATGAACTCGCGGCTCGAATAGGCGCGTGGCTCGAGCGTCTCGGCGATCTCGAAGATCGTGTGGTCGACGTGCTGGAGCTCTTCCTCGTCGATATAGGTGTCGTAGATCCGGTCGATCATCAGCGAGCGCAGCACGTCGTCGTGCGGTACTTCGAGCGCCTGATAATGCTTGTGGCCGAGGCCCTCGAAGAAATCCATGTCGACGATCGTCGCGCCGGTCGCGACGATGCCGTCGATCATGTTGTTGCGCAGCAGCTCGGCATACAGGTCCATGCAACCGCCGGCGCTCGTCGAGCCCGCGATCACGAGGAAGATCGTGCAGTCCTTGTCGGCCAGCATCTGGTTGTAGATGTCGGTCGCACGGCCGAGATCGCGGCTGGTGAACGACATCTTCTTCATCGCGTCGACGATCGGCCGCGCGTCGAAGCTGGTGATGTCGATATGCTCGACGGTGGTCGAAAGGAGTTCCGCCTTGCGCTGCGCGTCGATGCGGGTGTCTTCGGTCATAACATGCTCCATAAATCCCCCTTCCGCTTGCGGGAGGGGTTAGGGAGGGACTGAAATATCCGCGAACGCCACGCTCGCGAACAAGCCCTCCCCGACCCCTCCCGTGAACGGGAGGGGAGGAAGAAGGGCGCGGTACTAGAAGTTGGTTACAGCTTGACGACGTTCGACGCGAGATCCTGGAAGCGTTCGTCATACAGCGAGACCATCGGCTCGTCCGTCACGATCACCGTCTCGTCCGATCCGAACCCGTTGAACGCGGTCCGCATCGCCGAGCCATACGCGCCGAGCATGCCGATCTCGATATAATCGCCGGCCTGCGTGTCCGCCGGCAGCATGAACGGGCCGACCATATAGTCCATGTCGTCGCACGTCGGACCATAGAAGCTGAACTCCATGTCCTTGGCACGACTGTCCGGCTCGCGGAGCAGCTCGGTCGGGAAACGCCAGCCGATATGCGCCGCATCGAACAGCGCGCCATACGCACCGTCGTTGATGTACAGCTCGGTCCCGCGACGCTTTTCGACGCGCACGATGATCGACGAATATTCCGCGCACAGCGCCCGGCCCGGCTCGCACCACAGCTCCGACGAATAGCTGACCGGCAGCGATTCGAACGCACGGTGGATTGTCTCGAAGAAATGCTCGAGCGGCGGGGGTTCCATGCCGGGATACGAGGACGGGAAGCCGCCGCCGACGTCGATGACGTCGACCGTGACCGCCGCCTCGACGATCGCCGCACGGACGCGCTCCATCGCGTTCGAATAGGCCTCCGGGGTCATCGCCTGCGAGCCGACATGGAAGCAGATGCCGAGTGCGTCCGCTGCCTGGCGAGCCGCGAACAGCAGCTCCTTGGCTTCGTGCGGCGCTGCACCGAACTTCGACGCCAGCGACAGCTTCGAATGCTCGGAAGACACGCGCAACCGAACGCAGAGCGTCAAATCGGTGGCGGCTTTCGTAGCGCGAACGACCTTGTCGAGCTCTTCCAGGCTGTCGAGGCTGAAGGTGCGGACGCCGTGCGTGAAATACGCCTCGGCGATCGCTTCCTCGGCCTTCACGGGGTGCATGAAGCACAGCGTAGCCTCGGGAAGAGTCCGTGCGACCAGGCGCACTTCGGCAATCGACGCCACGTCGTAATGCGTGATGCCATTGTCCCACAGGATCTGCAGGAGTTCGGGAGACGGGTTCGCCTTCACCGCATACATCGAGCGACCCGGGAACTTCTCGACGAAGAACCGAGCGGCGCGCGCAGCAGCGTGCGGACGAACGAGCGTGACCGGGTTTACCGGGCGCCCTTTAGCGATGTCGATGCCGCTCCCGATGCGGGAGGTGTCGGCGGTCGAATGGGCTTTCGCTAACCCCAGCGCGATATGATGCTTGACCAATTCAAGGGACCTCCAATGTCCTGAGACAAATTACGAAAACACTGCCTTGCGGTTGGAAGTCCCATGGGGCAGCGGAAGGGCGATCTACGGTCGCTTGCCCCCCATGTAAATAGGGTTGGCCGCATAGGAGCCAGTGTGTGACGATTTTGCGACAGCCGACGCGGGCGGGGGTACGGGACGCCGCGGAAAAGATTGCGCGGATACTCCCGCCGACGCCGTTGTTTATCAGTGAAATCAAGGGTGTACCGGTCGCGTTCAAGGCTGAATCGTTGCAACCAATCGGCGCGTTCAAGATCTCGCGGCGCGTGGCATCGGCTCACCGCATTGGACGACGCCGCACGGAAAAAGGTGTCGTCGCCTTCTCGTCGGGCAATCACGCGCAGGGCGTGGCCTGGGCGGCGAAACGGCTAGGCATGGCAGCGACGATCGTGATGCCCTCGGATGCGCCTCGGCTGAAGCGCAGAATCGACTTTGGCATTGGGCGCCGAGGTCGTGACCTACGACCGCGCCACCGAAAGCCGCGAGGCAATCGCTGCCGGATTGGCGGAAGCACGGGGTGCGACACTGGTGCCGAGCTTCGACGATCCGTGGATCATCGAGGGGCAGGGCAGCGCGGGCATCGAGGCGGCCGCACAGATGGCGGCAATGGGCTTGGGCGTGCCCAGCCGCGTCGTGATCCCCTGCGGCGGTGGCGGCCTGTCGGCAGGCATCGCGCTGGCCTTGAAGGACAGCGCGATCACCGTCGTCGAGCCCGAAGGCTGGGACGACATGCGCCGCTCCCTTGAGGCTTCATGGATCGAACCCGTCGGCCCCAACCCGCCCCCGACCGCCTGCGATTCGCTCCAGACGTTGCGCGTGTCGCCGCTGACGTTCGACGTGTTGTCGCGCCGGGACGCGACTGGCGTTGCAGTCAACGAATCCGAGATCGCTACGGCGCAGCGCTGGGCTGCGGAGAAATTGCGACTGGTGATCGAGCCGGGCGGTGCGGTCGGGTTGGCGGCGGTGCTGGCCGGCAAGGTAAAGCTCGAATCCGGACTTCTCGTCATCCTGTCCGGCGGCAATGTCGACCTGGCCGCTTATGCGAAGGCGATTGCCGGCTGATTAAGCGGGGGCAAAGTCTTCACCGCCGGTTTCGCGCAGCCATAGGCCTGCTTGTAACTCCGGTTCCAGCACGCGACGAAGCCGTCGAGGATGTTGAGGTTCATCGGCCAGGCATAGGCGCGTGGCTTGCCGTCGGGACCGACCGGAGCATAGCCGGCGGGGCGGGGAAGTGCGGCGAGCTTGGCGCGCGCGGTGTCCAATGCGGGGAGGTCGCGGCGGAGAAACGCGATGCTGCCGTCGACATACAGGTTCCAACCGAACCCCGCATCCTCTTCAGCCGGTTTGCGTGCCGCCTCGAACAAGGCGATCGCCCGCGTCGTCTGCCCCGCGTTCGCGCGCAACTGACCTTCATGCCATTGCAGCAGCCCGGCGGTGCGTAGGTTGGCGGGATGAGCCGCGCGCCACTCGGCGATCAGATCGGCAGCCTGCGCGTCGCAACCGGCATTGGCGAGCGTGCGCCAGCCGCCCGTCATCGTCTGATCGAACGCGCGTTCGTCGAGCGCCATCATCGATGGCTTGTCGTACCGGCAATCGGCTGGGGTCGGTGTCTGCGCGGCGATCATCGCGAAAAAGACGAGCATGAAACCTCCGACTATCCGATCGAAGTCGTAAGGCTATTGCTGCGGGTGACGTGAAGTCAACGCGCTTCAATCCGGCAGCGGGGTGGCGTAACGAGCGGCATGAACGCCGCCCTTACCAGCATCGCCGCCGCCGCACCCGCCATCGCCATGCTGGGCATGTTCGCCTGCCTGATCGGCGGGATCGCGCTGATCGTGAAGAAGCGCGATACGAACAAGGGCGTGTTGATGCTGGTAATGGCCGCGGTTTTGCTAGCCAACGTGGCGATCTGGACACTCTGACTCCCTCGCCCCTCCGGGGAGAGGGAAGGGGCCCGCCGCGCTTGCGGTGGGAAGGGAGAGGGGAGTTGGGGAGAGCGTATCGATCCCCAACTCCCCTTCATCCGACGCTGCCGCGCCACCTTCTCCCCGCGGGGAGAAGGACAGAATCACCGGATCGGCGAGTTCGGGTCCAACCGCATATCCAGATACTTGTCCACGCTGCCCATCAACTCCGGCATCTCATGCTCGAAGAAGTGGTTCGCTTTCGGGATGGTATCATGGTGGATCGTGATGTGCTTCTGCGTCCGCAGCTTGTCGACCAGCTTCTGAGTAGCCCCCGGCGTCGCCACCTCGTCGGCCTCGCCCTGGATGATGATCCCGCTCGACGGACACGGCGCCAGGAACGTGAAGTCGTACAAATTCGCCGGCGGTGCCACCGAGATGAACCCGCGGATCTCCGGCCGGCGCATCAGCAGCTGCATGCCGATCCACGCGCCGAAGCTGACACCCGCGATCCACGTCGTCTGCGCTTCGGGGTGGAAGCTCTGCACCCAGTCGAGCGCGCTCGCCGCATCGGAAAGCTCGCCGACGCCGTTGTCGAACACGCCCTGGCTCTTCCCGACGCCGCGGAAGTTGAACCGCAACGTCGCGAAGCCACGCCGCTGGAAGGTCTTGTAGAGCTGCTGCACGATCGCGTTGTTCATCGTGCCACCGGCCGACGGATGCGGATGCAGGATCATCGCGACAGGTGCGCGCGGACGCGGCCCCGGCGCAAAACGACCTTCGAGACGGCCTTCGGGACCGGGGAAAATGACTTCTGGCATAGGCACTCGCGAGCTGGGATACGCACTCGGGTGGAGTGCCGGATTATCGACGCTATATAGGGAACGAGCCCCTTTTCGCAATTGGAACTGGTCCTGTCCCGCATCTACCTCGATCACGCCGCCACCACGCCGATGCGCCCAGAGGCAGTGGTAGCGGTGACGGAAGGCATGGCGCGTTGGGCGAACCCGTCCTCGCCGCATGCCGAGGGACGCGCGGCGCGGGCGGCGCTGGAGGACGCGCGGAAGCGGATCGCCAAGGCGCTGGACTGGCCGTATCACGTAATCCTGACGAGCGGCGCGAGCGAGTCCGCGGCGCTCGCGATGCGGGGTCGACCGGGTATCGGCGTGGCAGCGGTCGAACACGATGCGGTTCTCCGAGCGGCGGAACAGCCGGTGATGCTGGAAGTCGATGCCGGCGGTATCGTCCTGAACGGAGAGGGCGCCGAGACGATCGCGCTGCAGTCCGCGAACAGTGAAACCGGCGTGCTGCAGGAGCGACCTACCGGCTTCTGGATCGCTGATTGCTCGCAGACCGCCGGCAAGCTCCCACTCCCCGAAGCCGAACTCATCATCGTCTCGGCTCACAAGCTCGGCGGCCCCCCAGGCATCGGTGCGCTGCTGGTTCGCGATCTCGGCATGCTCGACCCGACTGGCGGGCAGGAGCGAGGCTATCGCGGAGGCACCGAGAACCTCCCCGGCGCGCTCGGTTTCGCCGCCGCGCTCGAAGCCCCCCGCGACTGGTTCGCCGACATGCCGGCCCTCCGCACCACGCTCGACGAAGCGATCCTCTCTGGGGGCGGTGAGACCCTCGCGCACAAATCCCCCCGCATTCCGACGATAGCCTCCTACCGCATGCCCGGCGCAAGTTCGGCGGCCCAGTTAATCCGCCTCGACATGGCCGGGTTCGCCGTCTCGGCCGGCAGCGCCTGTTCGTCCGGCAGCATGCGCCCGAGCCACGCCCTCGCGGCAATGGGCTATTCTCCCGAAGCCGCCGCCGAAGTCGTCCGCGTCAGCTTCGGCTGGACCACGACGGCCGAAGATGTCGCGAAGTTCGCCGAAGCCTGGACGCGCATCGCCACCGATATAAGGCGGGCCGCATGACCTACCTCGACTACCAAGCGACCACCCCGCTCGCGCCCGAGGCGCTCGCCGCGATGCTCCCCTGGCTCGAATCGCAGCACGCCAACCCGCATTCCCCCCACCGCGAAGGTCGCCGCGCCAAAGCCGCCGTCGAAGTCGCCCGCGATCAGGTCGCCGCGCTGCTCCCCGCCGGTGGCCGCGTTGCCTTCACCAGCGGCGCGACCGAGGCGCTCAACTGGGCGATCAAGGGCACGATCGGCCCGATCCTCACGCTCGCCACCGAACACGCCGCCGTCCTCGATACGGTCGCAGCGGAAGCGGCGAGGGGCGCCAGATCACGATCCTCCCGGTCAACCCAGACGGCGTGGTCGACCTCGACCAAGCCCGCGCCGTAGTCCAACCCGGCACCGGTCTCGTCGCCGCGATGCTCGTCAACAACGAGATCGGCGTTATCCAGCCGGTCGCCGCGCTTGCAGAGATCGCCCACGCAGCCGGCGCGCTGATGCTCTGCGACGCGGTGCAAGGCTATGGCCGGGTGCCAATCCCCGACACCGTCGATCTCCTCGCGATCTCCGCACACAAGATCCACGGCCCCAAGGGCATCGGCGCGCTCTGGATCCGCGACGGCATCGACCTCGCCCCGCTGATGCACGGCGGCGGACAGGAAGCGCCCGGCCGCTCCGGCACGCTGTCGCCCGCGCTCTGCGCAGGCTTCGGCGTCGCCGCGCACCTCATGGCCGATCGCAAGGACCAGGACGCCGCGCACATCGACCGCCTCTGGTCGCTCGCGCTCGACCGCCTCGGCCCCGGCTGGACGATCAACGGCTCGACCGACCACCGCTACCACGGCAACTTCAACATTCGCCGTGAGGGCCTGGACGTAAACCGCCTGATGTCCGATCTACGCGACATCGCCTTCTCCGCCGGCTCCGCCTGCGCCAGCGGTTCGGGCCGCTCCAGCCACGTCCTTCGCGCGATCGGCCTCACCGAAGCCCAGGCACGCGCCAGCATCCGGCTCGGCTTCGGCCGCTACACCACCGAAACCGAACTCCGCGACGCGATCGATGCGATCGTCGCCGCAGCCGAGGCGCAATGGCCATGATCGTCCGCTTCATCGCCCGCGACGGCACCGTTACGCTGGCCGCGGCAAGCCCCGGCGACCGCCTGCTCGACGCAGCGCAGGCGCATGACCAGCCGCTCGAAGGCACCTGCGAAGGCCAGCTATCCTGCGCGACCTGCCACGTCATCGTCGATCCCGCCGATTTTGCCCGCCTGCCACCGGCAAGCGAGGACGAGGAGGACATGCTCGATCTCGCGCACAACGCGACGCGCACCAGCCGTCTCGCCTGCCAGATTCGGCTGACGGACGCGCTCGATGGCTTGACCGTGCGCATACCCGGTTAGGTCAGCAAAGCTTACAGGAAGACAACGGCCGGTTCAGGAAACGTCCACCGCCGGAAGCGGATTATCTCCTCATCGCCTCAATGTACGAGGTCTTGAGAGGAGTACCGGACATGAAGATCATCGCAATGTTCGCCGCTGGCGCGTTGGCCGCGGGAACGCTGTTCGCTTCGGCCCCCGCCGATGCCCAGCGCCACGGCTGGGACGGCCCGCGCGGCGGCCCCGGCTGGCATGGCCCGCGCGGCGATCGCGGCTGGCACGGACGGCGCGGCTGGGACGGCCCCCGTCACGGGTATCGCGGATACCGAGGCGGTTATCGAGGCGGCGGCTACGGCTATCGCGGCCCGCGCGGTTACGGCCGGTCGCGCGTCGTTTGCCGGATAGAGCGTGGCTATTACGGCCCGGTTCGTCGCTGTTTCCACCGCTGATACGGAACCGTAACGACCGCGCTTAGTTTGTTAACATAGGTTGTCGGGTTTTGCAGAACCCGCACCAGCAGGAGAATATCATGAAGTTGTTCACGCTCGCCGCCGCCGGTCTCGTCGCGCTCACCGGGCTTGCCCCCGTCGGCATCGCCGCCGAGGCTTCGGCCCAGCGCACGGTCGTCCATGAGCGCACCGTCGTCCGCCACACCGATCGCCGTCCCGGCTACCGTCGTCACGTCGTCCGCACGCGACAGGTCTGCCGCAACGTGTACCGCAACCATCACCGCCAGCGCGTCTGCCGCACGGTCCGCTATAACCGCTAAGCTCGGTTCGCGCTAAAGCGGCTTGATCATCCCGCCCGACCCCGCCATATGCGCCGCGGGAGTCGGGCGGACGTGGTCGTCGCCAACTTGGTCAGATCCGGAAGGAAGCAGCCACAACGACCCAGCCACGGGTCGTCCCGGCTCCCACCGCGAATGCCGGAATACTGGCATGAGCGCGGCCAGCGGTGCAAAGCACCGTCTGACGATGCGGCTTAGCCGCAGCGCACTTCCCATCTAAAAAAACCGATAGCACCCCAAACCGCGGATCCCCATGTTCGCGTGAGAATAGGGCGCGAGGGAACAGAAAGGGTTCGCTAGCCCTTCGACACCGCCTGTCAAACCGCCTATATCGACCGCAATGTCAGATTCATTCGACCTGGGCGAACCCCCGCAGCCAGCCAAAGCGGCGGACGTCGCCTACCGCGTGCTCGCGCGCAAATACCGACCGCAGACCTTTTCCGAGCTGATCGGGCAGGACGCGATGGTCCAGACGCTCGGCAACGCGATAAAGCGCGACCGGCTTGCGCACGCCTTCCTGATGACCGGGGTCCGCGGCGTGGGAAAACCTCGACCGCCCGCCTGATCGCCAAGGCCCTCAACTGCATCGGCCCCGACGGCGAGGGCGGCCCGACGATCGACCCCTGCGGCGTCTGCGAACCCTGCCGCGCGATCGCCGAGGGCCGCCATATCGACGTGATCGAGATGGACGCCGCAAGCCATACCGGCGTCGATGACGTCCGCGAGATCATCGACGCGTCACGCTATTCGGCGGTCACCGCACGCTTCAAGATCTACATCATCGACGAAGTCCACATGCTGTCGAAGAACGCGTTCAACGCGCTGCTGAAGACACTGGAGGAGCCGCCGCCGCATGTGAAATTCCTGTTCGCGACGACCGAGGTGAACAAGGTGCCGGTGACGGTACTCTCGCGCTGCCAGCGGTTCGACCTCCGCCGCATCTCCGCCGAACAGCTCGCCAAGCACTTCGCCTGGGTGTCGAGCGAAGAAGGCGTCGTCGCCGATCCAGAGGCGCTGATGCTGATCGCGCGCGCCGCTGAAGGTTCGGCGCGCGACGGGCTGTCGATCCTCGATCAGGCGATCGCGCATGCCGGGCTCGAAGGCGGCGGCGTGACCGCGGACGCGGTGCGCCAGATGCTCGGCCTGTCCGATCGCGGTGCGGTGCGCGATCTGCTCACGCTGATCCTCGCCGGCGACGGGGCAGGGGCGCTCGCCTCGATGCGTCGCCAATATGATTACGGCGTCGACCCGCTGTCGGTGCTCCGCTCGCTGCTCGAAACCGTCCACGGCATCACGCTAACGAAGGTCGGCACGCCGGCGGACGCGGCGCAGCCGATGGAGGAGCGTGCGGCACGCGAGGAATGGGCGGCATCGCTCGGCTTCCCCGCGCTGCACCGGTTGTGGCAGCTGTTCCTTAAGGGTCATGACGAGGTCGCCAAGGCCGCGCTGCCGATCGAGGCCGCGGAGATGGCGCTGTTGCGCGCGATCTACGCCTCGACGCTGCCCGACCCCGGCGAGCTCGCGCGGCAGATCGCCAGCGGAGCGGCCCCCGCGGCTGCACCAACGGCACCGCCGCCACCTACACCCCGTCCGGCGAAGCGCCGCCCTGGAACGCTGGTTCCGCTGCGAAGGCGCCCGAATCCGTCGCGACCGGCCCGATCCTGCCGCCGACGTTCGAAGCGCTGGTCGATCTGCTCGACGAATCGGGCGGCCTCGCGATCGCCGCGCGCCTTCGTCACGGTGCCCGCGTCGTAAGCTATGCGCCGCCCGAATTCGCGCTCAGCGGCAGTCGCCCGGTCTCGGCCGACACGCTCGCCGAACTCAACACATTGTTAAAAACGGTGACGCGGACGGCGTGGAAAGTGTCGATCGTCGACGCGCCCGGCGAGCCTACGCTGCGCGAGGCACAGGACGCCGCCGACGCCGCGGTGCGTCAGGCTATTCTCGAATCCCCCATCATGAAGGCCGCGGTGGCAGCGTTTCCCGACGCCCAGCTAGAATCGTGGCCCGGTCAAAGGAGCAACGCATGAAGAATATCGATGAAATCCTCGCCATGGCGCAGAACGTCCAGAACGAGATGGAAAAGGCGCAGGCCAATCTCGACACGATCGAGGTCGAGGGCGCGTCCGGTGGCGGCCTTGTCAAGGTGAAGGCGTCCGCCAAGGGCCGTATCATCAACATCGCGATCGACGATTCGCTGATGCAGGTGAGCGAGAAGCAGATGCTCGAGGACCTGCTGACTGCGGCGTTCAACGACGCGCGTGCCAAGGCGGATGCGGTGTCAGGGAGCGAGATGTCGAAAATGACGAGTGGCCTGCAACTGCCGCCAGGCTTTAAGCTGCCGTTCTGAACCAAATCGGGTTCGTTTCGGGGCGGGAACAATCGCTCTTCGGCCGGCGTTGCGCTCTCCAGTAATCAGGGAGAGTCAAAATGGCCGAAGAGCGTATCGTCGAAACCCCGACCACCCACACCACGATCATCGAACGCCGCAGCGGCGGCAGCGGCATGCTGATCGGCATAGTCCTGCTGATCGCAGTCCTGATCGGCGGTTATTACCTGTTCAGCCGCCAAGGCGCGCAGAACAGCAAGGACGCCGCGATCACCTCGGCGGCAAAGAGCGTCGGCAGTGCAGCCGACAAGGCCGGTGACGCGGTCGAGAAGTCGACGCAGTAAAGGCTCCTAGCTGGTTTCCCTGCGAAGGCGGGGACCCGGACTGTTCTCCCGCCTGCGCGGGAGAACAGGGGGCACCTAGATCCGTCCGCCCTTCGTCATCCCAGCGAAAGCTGGGATATCCCTCCACGGCGCGCACGATGCGCCACGTGGATACCCCAGCTTCCGCTGGGGTGCGGGTCTCGGTTTGGGTATTCCTAATTCAGGATTGCAGACAGCTATCCAACCCGTCGTTCCGAACCACCGAAACCCGCCGCGACAGCGTGTTCCCATGCTTCCGCACGAAACCATGAGGATCGATCGCCGCCCGCTTCTTGGGCAACGGCAAGACGGCGGCAATCCGCCCCGCCTCCGTCGGCGACAGCCGCGATGCATCGTGATTGAAATACCGGATCGCCCCGGCGTTCGCGCCGTACGTCCCGATCCCGGTCTCGGCGATGTTGAGATACACCTCCATGATCCGCCGCTTCGGCCACAGCGCCTCGATCAGCACGGTGAAATACGCCTCGAACGCCTTTCGCAGATAGCCGCCACCCTGAAACAGAAATGCGTTCTTCGCGGTCTGCTGGCTGATCGTCGAGCCGCCGCGGATCCGCCCGCCCTGCGCATTGCGCGCCGCTGCGCCCGCCATCGCCTTGAAATCAAAGCCGTGATGCGAACAGAACCGTGAATCCTCGCCCGCGATCGCCGCGCGCGCCATGTCGGGGTCCATCTCGGATAGCGGCATCCAGTCCTTCGTCACGCCGTGGCCATTGAGCACGTCGCCCATCATCGTCCAGGTGAACGGCACCGGCACGAACCGATAGATGCCGACCCAGGCGACGGTAATCAGGACGAACCCGAAGACGATCTTGGCGAAAATGCGGAAGAAGCCCATCGGCGCTCCTTATGCGATCGTAGCAGGCTCGCCAATCACCGCGCGCGCGGCCGCAACGCCGGTTTCATACGCCCCATGTGCGGTGGAGAAGTCGAACGAGTGGCATGCTTCGCCGGCGAAGTGGATCCGGCCGTCGACGGAGGCAGCGAGGACGGCGCGCTGCCCGGCCCTGCCAATTCGCGCATGACTGTAGCTGCCGCCGATATTGGGTTCGTGCCGCCAGCGGGTTGCAGCGAGCGGGGTGAAGCGCTTGCGCCAATCGCTGCCGAGCAGGCCGACAAGTGCGTCGATCGCGAACCGCGCGGCGTCGCGGTCCTCCAGCATCTCCGCGCAGTCGCCGCCGAAGAAGCTCTCGACGATCGGCCAGCCGAACGGCGACAGGCGGTGGCTGGCGGTGCAGGCGCTGTATGGATTGCCCACCAGATGCGCGTTTGTCGGCCATTCGGGGCGGTCGACAAGGAGAAATACCTTGTCCGCGAGCCCAAGCGGGAGGTCGGCGGCGGCGGCATGCTTGTCGGGGAGGGGTGGATCGAAGACGATCTGCGACTTGGCGAGGACGGTGGTGGGGACGCAGACGATGACGTGGTCCGCCTCGATCGTGCCGGCGGGGGTGTCGAGTTTGATGCGATGGCCGCTGTGATCAATGCGCGTTACAAGCGTCGAGAGGCGAACGTTCAGGCTCGTGGCGTGACTGGCGACAAGCGTGCCGTAGCCTTCCTTCACCGTCCAATTATCGTCGGTCGAGGCTTCCTCGTACGCTGCCCAGTCGTGGAGCGAGACCTCGCTGAGGTTCGCACCATTTGCGTAGCCGGAGATCGCGTCGATCTTTGGGCGCCATTTGTCGTTGGGGCCAATGAAGTCGGAGAGAGGGCGGTCGGCACCTTCTAGGGCAGCGAGAGCGCGCTTGTTCCAGGTTGCGTACGCATCGGCGGATGAGGCTTGGTCTGCGGGCGAGAAGCCGAGATCGCGCCACTGGGTGCGCCAGTTTGCGTCGGAACGATCTACGGTGAAGCCAGAAGTCTCAGCGATGTTGGTCCATGGGTTGCGTTGGGCGGAGTGTAGCCAGCCGCAACCGGCGTCGACATGGTCCCCCGCGAAGGCGGGGGCCAGTCTGGGCCCCCACCTTCGCGGGGGATCAAGCAGGCTAAGGGTAGACTTTTGGCTCTGCCGCCCAGACGATCGCTGGCCTCGACCAACAACACATCATGACCCGCATCGTGCAAAGTCCGCGTCGCAGCGATACCGGCCGCACCGCCGCCGATGACGACGGTGCGTACCACGTTAAGCCGCCAGCAGGCGCTTTTCGCCGGCAATGCGCATCATCGCCTTTTGCAGCTTCTCGAACGCCCGCACCTCGATCTGCCGCACACGCTCGCGCGACACGCCGTAGACCTGCGACAATTCCTCAAGCGTCTTGGGATCGTCGGTCAGGCGGCGCTCGGTCAGGATATGCTGCTCGCGCTCGTTAAGGTCGTCCATCGCCGACACCAGCATCGAGTGGCGAACATCCGCCTCCTGCGCATCGGCGACGATCTTGTCCTGCAACGGTGCGTCGTCCTGCAGCCAATCCTGCCACTGGCCTTCGCCGTCCTCGCGCATCGGCACGTTGAGCGACGTATCCCCGCCCATCGCCATGCGACGGTTCATGCTGACGACGTCGGTCTCGGCGACACCCAGATCGGTAGCAATCTTGGTAACGTGCTCGGGGCGCAGATCACCGTCCTCGAATGCGTCGAGACGGCTCTTCATCCGGCGCAGGTTGAAGAACAGCTTCTTCTGCGCCGCGGTGGTGCCCATCTTCACGAGGCTCCATGAGCGCAGGATATACTCCTGGATCGAGGCACGGATCCACCACATCGCGTAGGTGGCGAGACGGAAACCGCGCTCGGGCTCGAACTTCTTCACGCCCTGCATCAGGCCGATATTGCCCTCGGAGATCAACTCCGACGTCGGCAGGCCATAGCCGCGATAACCCATCGCGATCTTCGCCACGAGACGGAGATGCGAGGTTACCAGCTGCGCCGCGGCTTCGGTGTCGCCATGCTCCTGAAAGCGCTTGGCAAGCATATATTCCTGCTCGGGTTTCAGGAGCGGAAATTTCTTGATCTCGGCGAGATAGCGATTGAGCCCTGCTTCGCTGCCGAGCGCAGGAATCGTCGCTGGAACGTTGGAGCGGGCTGCCATGGTCGTAATCCCTTTCTGCTGACCCCGATTGCCGCACTGCGGCATGGTGTCGATTATCTATACGTCAAGCTGGGTGAACAGTTCCTGCATGTCTGCGGGCATTTCGCTTTCGAACGCCAAAGCGATGCTATTCACCGGATGGATGAACCCCAGATACGCCGCGTGCAAGGCTTGCCGGCGGAAACCGAGCGTTTCGAGCAGCGACTTCTGAGCTTGATTTGTTCTACCATAGACCGGGTCGCCGAGCAACGCGTGACCGATCGACGCCATGTGCACACGGACCTGATGCGTCCGCCCGGTTTCGAGCCGACACTCGATCAGTGTTGCCTTGTGCAATGCCTTTATGGTCGAGAAATGCGTCACCGCGCGCTTGCCGCCTTCGACGATCGCGATCTTCTTGCGGTTCTGGGGACTTCGCGCGAGCGGCGCGTTGACCGTACCGCTCGGCGGGCGAGGGATACCACCGACGATCGCCTTGTAGCGGCGGTCGATGCTGTGGTCGTGAAACTGCTTGGCGAGACCCTCGTGCGCGCGGTCGGTCTTGGCGGCGATCATCAGCCCCGACGTGTCCTTGTCAATGCGGTGGACGATTCCCGGCCGCTCGACACCGCCGATGCCCGACAGATTGCCCGCGCAGTGGTGGAGCAGCGCGTTGACCAATGTCCCATCGAAATTGCCCGCGGCGGGGTGAACGACGAGGCCGGCGGGCTTATCGATCACGATCAGATCGTCGTCTTCATAGGCGACGACGAGCGGGATATCCTGCGCTTCGTTGTGGAGCGGCGTTGGTGGCGGGATCGCGACCGCGAACACCTGGCCGGTCGCCGCCTTCTTCGCCGAATCGCGCCATTCGCGACCATTGAGCGTGACCTGGCCCGCCGCGATAAGTGCCTTAAGCCGCTCGCGCGACATGTCCGGCAGCACTTCGGCGAGCGCACGATCGAGCCTCCAGCCATCCGTGGCCGGCGTGATCGATGCTTCGACGATGGAAACCCCCGGTCCATGTCGTAGCGATGTGGCGATGAGCGTGACGATTTCAAGCGAAGTGCTGACACAAGTTGTTGCCGCGGCGACCGCGTCGCCCGACGCGGAAATTTGTGGGCTGCTGTTCGGGACGGCGAGGCGGATCGAGGCGGCGGAGGCGTGCGCGAATGTCGCGACCGATCCGGCGCGGACGTTCGAGATCGATCCGAAGGCGTTGTTCGCGGCGCATCGACGAGCGCGGGGGAGGGCCCAGCGTGGTCGGGCATTATCATTCGCATCCGTCGGGTTTGCCGGTTCCGTCTGCGCGTGATGCGGCGCAGGCTATGGGGGATGGGGCGATCTGGGTGATCCTTGGCGGGGGTGAGGCGCGTGCGTGGCGATCGGTCGAGATGGGCGCGTTCGTCGAAGAGATGATTGACGATACGTAAACCTCACAACCCGTCATCCTGACGAAAGTCAGGACCCAGGGTTAGCCGGGGCAACATTCTTGGCTCTGGGTCCTGACTTTCGTCAGGATGACGGAGGGAGGCACGTTAAGCCCGTTGTGAGAGTCGGCGAGCGCGACCCTTGCGCGCCGTCCGCACCCCCGCCACAAGACGCTCCAGAATTAGGGGATTTTCATGACGGTCAGCCCGGTCGATTTCGCGAGTCTGCTGTGTTCGCGCCTGTGCCACGACCTGCTGTCGCCGGTGGGGGCGCTCAACAACGGGCTGGAACTGCTCGCCGACGAGACCGATCCGGCGATGCGCGAGCGCGTCATGCAATTGCTGGCCGACAGCGCGCGCGCGTCCGCCAGCAAGCTGAGGTTCTTCCGACTGGCTTTCGGGGCGGCCGGCGGGTTCGGTGAACTGGTCGACACGCACGAGGCGCGCAATGCGATCGAGGGGCTGGTTGCCGAGAACAAGCGGATCACGTTCGTCTGGGCGGTCGAGGCATCGGCGATGCCCAAGTCGGCGGTCAAGGTGCTCCTCAACCTCGTCCTGATCGCGACCGAGTCGCTCGTTCGGGGCGGCACGATGGAGGTCGGTGGCGAGGATAACGAGGGCCAGCTCGAGATCGTGGTGAAGGTCGAGGGGGGACGGATTGTACTCGATCCCGAGATCCGGCGGACACTGGTCGAAGGCGCGGGCGCGCATGCGGTCACGCCGCGCGCGGCAGCGGCGTACATGATCAACACGCTGGTGACCGATGCAGGCGGCACGGTGATCGTGTCCGAACCGGCCGAGGGGATCATGATCTTCGGCGCCGTCTTCAACGCGCGGTAAAGCGCGCGGTCTTCCGCGATCCCTTTGGCGGGGAGGATTGAGAAGTCGAGCTAACGGCCTCTTAACCTCCGCCATGCATGACAGGCCTCGAACGCGGGGCTCGCATGGACGATTTGCTACAGGAATTCATTGCCGAGACGCGCGAAACGCTGGAGGCGATCTCCGGCGAGATCGTCGCATGGGAAGCCGCGCCCGCCGACCAGGGGCGTCTCGACGCGATCTTCCGCTTCGTCCACACCGTCAAGGGCAGCTGCGGGTTCCTCGATCTGCCACGCCTCGCGCGCCTCAGCCACGCTGCGGAGGATGTTCTCGCCGCGGTCCGCGATGGCAAGCGCACGCCTGATACTGCGCTCGTCAACGCGGTCCTGGGGATCGTCGACCGGATCGGGGCTATCGTCGAGGCGATCGCCGCAGGCGCATCGCTCGACAATTCCGACGAGGACCTGTTGATCGCGGCCCTCGCGCCCGATGCACAGCCCTGCGCGCAGGCCCCTGCCGCCCCGCAAAATCGTGCCGTCAGCCGCAGCGTCCGCCTGAATGTCGACCTGCTCGATCACATGATGAGCGGCATGTCCGAGATGGTGCTGGCGCGCAATGAGCTCGCCCGCCGACTGCGTGACAGCGATGTCGATCCGCAGGTCGAAGCGGCGCTCGAACGGTTGTCGCTGACGGTTGCCGACATGCGCGACACCGTCACGCGGACGCGGATGCAAAAGGTCGATGCGCTGTTCTCGGCACTGCCTCGGCTGGTTCGAGACACCAGTGCGGAGCTCGCCAAAAGCGTCGACCTCGTGATCGAGGGCGCCGATGTCGAGCTCGACCGCGAGATGATCGAGCTGATGCGCGACCCTCTCGGCCACATCATCCGCAACGCGATCGATCATGGGATCGAGACGCCGGCCGAGCGGCGTGCCGCGGGCAAGCCGATGACCGGACGACTAATCGTGTCGGCGCGGCAGTCGGGCAACCAGATCCTCATTGAGATTGCCGATGACGGCAAGGGCATCGACGTCGCGCGGATCGTCGCCAAGGCGGCGGAAAAGCGCTTGTACGGCGTTGCCGAGCTTGCGCTGATGAGCGAGGCGGCAAAGCTCGATCTGATCTTCGCGCCCGGTCTGTCGAGCCGCGACACGGTGACCGCGATCTCGGGTCGTGGCGTCGGCATGGACGTCGTGCGCGCCAATATCGAACAGATCGGTGGACGCGTCGTGCTGACCAACGATCCGGGTCGAGGCTTGCGGATCGTCATCCATGTGCCGCTGACTCTGTCGATCCTGTCGACGATCATCGTCGGCGTCGGCTCGCAGCGGTTCGCGCTGCCGCGCCAGGCGATCGAGGAAATCGTCATGGTTCGCGGCGATCAGGTGCGGATCGACACGATCGGTGATGCTGCCACCGTCACGGTACGCGGCAAGCGGATGCCGCTGGTTTCGCTCGGCCACCTTCTCGATCTGAATAGCGACGCGCCGCCGACGTTGGTGATCGTCTCGACGCGTGAAGGCGATTACGCACTCGGTGTCGATACCGTGCTCGACACCGAAGAGCTCGTCGTCAAGCCTGCCTCTCCCGCCGTGATGGCGACCGGCGTCTATGCGGGCAAGACCTTGCCCGACAACGGCCTGCCGATGCTGTTGCTCGATGCCTCCGGGATCGCGGCGGTCGCGGGCCTGCGTTTCACGCCGGTCGCGTCGGTTTCTGCACAGGTCGAGGAGGTCGTGCCGGGTGTGCCCGCCTTGCTGTTCGACGATCTCGATGGCCAGCGTCGGGCGATCGCGCTGGCGGTTATCGATCGCGTCGAGCCGGTCCCGACCGACGCGATCCGCTGGTCGGGCGGGGCGATGCGCCTGTCGGTCGGCGATACGATCATTCCCCTCCATGCGGTCGCCGAACTTGGCGCGCGCACCGAGGTGGCCGTGTTGCGGCTGACCGACGGCGAGAGCGAAATGGCGTATGCGATTGCCGAGGCGATCGAGATCGTCGCGCTGCCTGCCGAGATGGCACCCGCACGGGGCACCGGGCCGATTGCTGGGGTCGTCTCGATCGCCGGTGAGCAGATCGAGCTGGTCGATCCGCATGCGCTGTTCGCGGGCCAGCCGGTGACGCTGGCGTCGCTGCCTGTATGTCTGTTGCAGGTCGATGGATCGGGCTGGATGGAGACGTTCCTGAAGCCTGCGCTCGAGGCGTCGGGCTATCGCTGCGTCACGGCGCTGGCGGCGGGCGAGACCGCCGCGGTGGCGCTGGCGATGGAGGACGCGCCGGTCCGCGATACGATGGCGCCGGTGGTGACGCTGCGGCGGACGCGGACCGCCGATCACGACGACGATGCGAGCATCTATCGGTACGATCGGCCGGCATTGATCGCCGCACTCGCGGCACGGAGGGCGATGTGAGCGAACTGTTCCTGGTGGCGCATATCGCGGGTCGCGGCGTCGCGATCGCCGCCGCGCAGGTCGACTCGGTGGTGGATATCGGCGAGATCGTCGCGGTACCGCGGGCGGAGGCCTTTGTCCGCGGACTGGCGGCACTGCGCAGCCGGGTGGTGACGGTGATCGATACCGGTACCGCGCTGGGGCTGGAGCCGACCCCGGATGGCGCGAGGCGCGCGGTCATCACCGCCGTCGAGGGCCACCATTACGCGATCCTGGTCGACTCGGTCGAGGACGTCGCGCCGATCGCTCGATTGCCGCTATCGTCTGGATTGGCGCTGCATCGTGGTTGGGCCTCGGCGGGCATCGGCATCGTCGAGCGCGATGGCGAACCGCTGCTGATCCTCGATCTGGCGGCGGTCATCTCCGACACTGCACTAGCCGCCTGAATTTTCTCTCACTTAACCGGGTGCTTACGCTTTTCTGCGTAGACCGTCCCAACGATTTTCCCCGGAAGGCTTTCCATGAAGACCTGTCTCGTCGTCGATGACTCCAAGGTGATCCGCAAGGTCGCGCGTCACATCCTGGAGACGCTCGACTTCACCGTGACCGAAGCCTGTGACGGCCGCGAGGCCCTGGCATCGTGCTTGGCGTCGATCCCCGACGTGATCCTGCTCGACTGGAACATGCCGGTGATGAGCGGCTTGGACTTTCTGCGCGCGCTGCGGGAGGCCGACATCCCGAGCCGTCCGAAAGTCGTGTTCTGCACGACCGAGAACGGCATGGCGTATATTCGCGCGGCGATCGAAGCGGGGGCGGACGAATATGTCATGAAGCCGTTCGATCGCGACACGCTCGAATCTAAGCTCCAGATCGTCGGCATGGCCTGATCCGGCCCGGACGATGGCCAGTCGCTCCCCTCCAGTTCCGCGGCTCGATCGAGACCATGACGGCCAGTCTATCGACGGGTTCGCACGAGTCCTGATCGTCGATGACTCGGTGGTCGCCCGGGCGGTGATCGCGCGACTGATCGACGCCAGCGATCGCTTTTCGGTCGTCGGCGCGGTCGGTACGGCCAAGGCGGCGCTCGAGTTTCTGGCACGCGCGACGGTGGAATTCATCTTGCTGGATATCGAGATGCCGGGCGTCGACGGCCTGACCGCGCTGCCGGATCTTATTGCCGCGGGGCAGGGGGCCAAGGTGCTGATCGTGTCGTCCTCCGCCGACGATGGCGCCGCGGCGTCGGTCCAGGCGCTGGCGCTCGGGGCTGCCGAAACGTTGATCAAGCCATCGGCGGGTGCCCTGTCCGGCCGGTTCGGCCTGGCGCTCGTCGGCAAGCTCGAACGCCTGTGCGAACGTCCGGCGCTGATGCCGCCCGCGATACTGGTCCGCCCGCCGGCTTCGGGCCCGAGGCCAGCGCATCCCGAGCGACGGCCGGCGCAGTCGGTATCGGCCTCGCCCCGGGTCCGGGCAGTGACGAGCGACGAGTACGACATCGTCGCGATCGGCGCCTCGACCGGCGGCATTCATGCGCTCAGCCAGCTTTTTCGCGAACTTCCGACCGGATTTCGTCTGCCGATCGTCATCACGCAGCATTTGCCGGCATCGTTCATGCCCTATTTCGCCGCGCAGATCGCCCTGATCGCCGGCCGCCCGTGCGAGGTAGCGACCGATCGATTGCGGGTGCGTCCGGGCCGCATCATCGTCGCGCCGGGCGATGCGCATCTAAAATGCGTCGCGCTCGGCGCGGATGGTGCGGCGTTTCGCCTCACCCAGGATTTCGCCGCCAGCGGTTGCATGCCGTCGGTCGATCCGATGCTGGCGTCGATCGCCGAGGTCTATGGCTCGCGCATGATCGCGATCGTTCTCAGCGGAATGGGGCGCGACGGGGCAGAGGGCGCGCGTCGCGTTCACGATCTCGGCGGGTGCGTCGTTGCTCAGGATCAGCAAAGCTCGGTTGTCTGGGGTATGCCGGGCGCGGTCGCGGCAACGGGTGTCGCCGATGCAGTCTTGCCACCCGATGCGATCGGTCGCCTCATCGCGACGCGGCGCCGGCCATGACGCTCGCCAAGTCCATGCCGATCGTTGCGTCGCAGACCGCGATCAACGTGCTGACCGCGCTGCTCGAGGCACGTACCGGCCAGCAGATCGCGGCCTATCGTTCGTGGCGGCTTGATACCGCGCTGAAACCGCTGCTGCGCGACCGGAAGCTCGACACGCTCGACCAGTTGGTGACGCAGTTGCTCGAAGGTAGCGACCGGCTGATCGGCGACCGGATCGTCGACGCGCTGGTCAATCAGGAAACCTCGTTTTTCCGCGATGCGCTGGTTTTCGATCAGCTGGTCGAGGCGGTCGCTGCGGCGCAATCGGACCGTCGCCGCGTCCGGATCTGGTGCGCGGGGTGCTCGACCGGGCAGGAGCCGTTGTCGCTGGCGATGGTGTTTGCCGAACGACATGCCGCGAGCGGCGCGCCGATGCCTGAAATCATTGCCACCGACGTGTCCGAAGCCGCGCTAGCGCGGGCGCGGGCGGGGCGCTTCTCGCAATTCGAGATCCAGCGCGGGCTGCCCGTACGGCGGATGATTCGCTGGTTCGATACGACCGGCAGCGACTGGGTGGCGAAACCCGAGTTGGTCAAGCTGATCACCTTTCGACGCATGAACCTGGTGTCCGATCAGCCCCCGCCGGGGCGGTTCGACATCATCCTGTGCCGCAACGTGCTGCTGTACCTGTCGACGGAAACCAAGACCGGCGTGTTTCCCAAGTTCGCGGACGCGCTCAACCCGGGCGGCAAGCTCGTGCTCGGCGCCGGTGAGACGGTTATCGGCCAGACCAGCGCGTTCGAACCAAGCCGCGAATTCCGCGGTTTTTATCAGGTGAACACCAAACACCCCCGCACCCGATCCACGGGCTGAACGTGAGTCACGGCACGGTGTAACTGCAAGAGACCGGACTCCAGCGCGCGGTGCCGCTGATGATACACGCCGCGCCGATCATCCGACCGTTCGCCGGAGCCTATTACGTTGGCAGTCCGTTAACGCTATTGATGTCGGCAGGCGGTGGCCTGACACTATGCGGTGTCGCACGCGTCGTATCCGTAGGGCGCGGAGTGGGGTCGGCGTGGCCGAACGGCGTGAAGGGAAGCTGGCTTGAAGTTTATCGAGACACCGTCACCAAATTTCGACGATCGTTCGCTGCCCATCACAATGATCGTGCTCCACTATACCGGCATGCAGGACGGCGCGTCGGCGATCGCCCGGTTGCGCGATCCGGCGGCGAAGGTGTCGTCGCATTACCTGGTCGAGGAGGACGGCACGGTCCTGCGGATGGTCGCGGAAGATAAGCGCGCCTGGCATGCCGGCCGCTCGCATTGGCGTGGGAGCGAGGACATCAACTCGGCAAGCATCGGCATCGAGATCGTCAATCCTGGTCACGAGTTCGGCTATCGCCCGTTCCCCCCGAACAGATCGCATCGGTCGTAGCGCTGGTCGCGGAGATCAAGGACCGCCACGAAATTACCCGCGGCAACATCGTCGGGCATTCGGACATCGCGCCGACCCGCAAACGCGATCCGGGCGAACTGTTTCCGTGGCATGAACTCGCGCGACGGCGGCTGGCGCTGCCCAGGCCTACCAAGAACCTTATGGATCCTGGCTGGACCGAGGGCGGCTTTTGCTTGGCGCTTGAACGCTTCGGCTACGACGTCGAGAACCGGATGGCGGCGACGATGGCGTTCCAGCGCCGCTTCCGTCCGGAATTGGTCGATGGTGAAGTCGACGCGGAATGTCGCTGCATCCTGCTCGCATTGCTGCTTCCCAAACCGATGGGCGACGACTAGGGGTCTGCGCGCCAGAGGGTCGGGCGGCCGCGGGTGTTTTCGGACACGCGAGGAAAGTCCGGGCTCCGCGAAACGACGGTGCCGGGTAACGCCCGGCGAGGGTGATCTCAGGGAAAGTGCCACAGAGAGCAGACGGCCAACCCTCGGCGCAAGCCGGGGCGGTCAGAGTGAAAGGGTGCGGTAAGAGCGCACCGCGCGCCTGGTAACAGGGGCGGCACGGCAAACCCCACCGGGAGCAAGATCGAATAGGGGTGGCACATGGGCTTCGTTTCAGCTCGTCACCCGGGTTGATTGCTTGAGGCGGCGGGCAACCGTCGTCCTAGAGGAATGGTCGCCTAACTTCCGTATCGAAGGATCGGAAATGGACAGAACCCGGCTTACAGACCCTCTGGCATCCTTCCCCGAACCATTGCAGACTGCGGCGGAACTACGTCGGGGGAAGTGATGCGTTTCGGAAATTTCGGCGTGCTGAGTGTTGGCGTGATGGCGATGACCGCAGCGTCGGCGCAGACGGGGGCTCCGCCAGCGACCACCACCGTACAACAGGATTTCGACACCGCCGCGGCGCTTGATGCGAAGGGCGACAAGCCCGCCGCGCTCGCCGCGTGGCAGAAGCTCGAGGCGCGCACCAAGCCCGGCTCGCGCAGCCGCGGCGTCGCGCTGATCCGTAAAAGTGCCGCGCTTTTCAAGCTCGATCGGTCCGACGATGCGGTGACCGCGGCGCGCGCCGGGCTTGCCTTGTTGCCGGCGAGCGATGCGACGCTTGCCGAGGATCGCTGGCGGGCGAATTATAATCTCGGCATCATTGCGGAAAACGCGCTCGACTACGCGGGGGCGAGCGATTCCTACGCGAGCGCCGAGACCGCCGCCGATACGCCCGACCTGAAAGTCGCATCGATGCTGGCGCTGGCGAACACCAAGACGTTTACCGACCCCGCCGCCGCGGATGCCGCGCTCGCCCGCGCGGATGCGTTGCTGAAGCCGCTAAAGACTGATGGCAAGCTGAAGGCGCTGGTCGCGCGTCGTCACGCGATCCTGCTGCTCAACCGTGGCGCCTACGAACCGGCGCGTGCCTATGCGGTCGAGGCCGTCAAGCAACTCGGTGGCCTGACCTCGCAGACCGACGTGACCGACGTTTCCGCGCGCTCCGATGCGGCGATCGCTTCGCTGCTGGCAGGCAAGGCGGACGACGCGCGCCGCTACATGGCGATGACCGGGGCGGGCCGGCTGACCAAGGGCGAGTTCGATCCGGCAGTACAGATGGACGTCCCGCCGTGCGGTGGCGAGGCCGATCTGCGCCCGGCGGACATGGCGGTCGTCGAGTTCACGATCGGCGACGACGGCGTGGTGAGCAGGGTCTCGCCGATCTATGCGGCGGGGGGCGGTGCGGTTGCGCTGGAGTTCGCGCGCGCGGTTCGCGACTGGTCGTGGACGCCCGAGCAGGTCAAGGCGCTACCGGCGTTCTTCCGCTACAACGTCCGGATCGAGATGCGCTGTTCGACCGCGTTCGAGCGTCCGTCGATCACCAAGTTCCTCGACGCCGACATGGCGACGTGGCTCGAATCGAAGGGGCTTGCGCTGCCGAACGAGGAGCGCGGCGCGGATGCGGTCGCCGTCGTCCGCCAACGCGCGGCGCTCGCCGCAGCGGAGGCGAAGTCCGGCGCCACTTCGCTCGCCGCGCTGCCACCGCTTTATCAACTCGTGAACAATGCGGTGGTCGGGCGCGAGGAGAGCAACGTCCTCGCACGGCGGGCGCTCGCGATCGCCGAGGCGCAGGGCGCGCCGCCGACCGCACGGCTGCCGCTGGACATCAGCGTCCGCCAGACCGACAGCGCGGACAACTGGAAGAACGAAGTCTACGCGCGCGGGCTAACGCCGCTGCTGTCGGTCCCTGCGTACGCGAACGATCCCAAGGCGCGGTCCGCGATCCTGTTGCTGATCGCCGAGCGGACCCATTCGCGCAGTCGCCGCGCGGTGCTGCTGCAGCAGGTGGCCGACGACAAGGGGCTCGCCGCGAACGATCCGTTGCGGGTCGGTGCACTGATCCGTCTCGCGTCGCTTCAGCAACAGGCAGGCGAAACCGCAACCGCGCGCGCGACGTTCGAGCGGTCGGGGCTGGCCGCGAACCAGTGCGCGATCCTCGATGCGCCGCCGCACTTCCTGTCGGCGGGCGGCGTCTTCCCGAACGAGGCGATGGCCTGGGGCTTCGAAGGCTGGACCAAGACGCAGTTCGACGTCGATGCCAACGGCCGGGTACTCAACCAACGCGCGGTACTCAGCTATCCGCCGTTCGTATTCACCAAGGCGGGCGTGCAGACGGTGGCGGGCGCACGCTGGAGCAAGACCTTCCGCCCCGATGGCGGTGTCGGCTGCGGCGGGCTGTCGCAGCAGGTGCGGTTCAAGATGCCGGGGTGAAGTATTGCTTCACGATCCTCCCCCTTGTGGGGGAGGATTCGCCATCGCCTACACCAGCACTCGGTCCGGCCGCCCGACCTCCTCCAGCACGGTCGTCGAATCGATCTCCATCATCGGTTTGATCAGCCCGTCGCGGATGTCGTAGACCCAGCCGTGGAGCAGCACTTCTTGCCCACGCGCGAACGCCCCTGGATCGTCTTGGTACGCGCAAGCCGCACGAGCTGGTCGCGGACGTTGACCTCGACCAGCCGGTTGACCTTCTGCTCGCGGTCGGGCTGCGCGTCGATCTCGTCGGCATGATCGTGCAGGACGCAGCGCGCGGTCGATAGCCAGTCGTCCACCGGGCCGGTCGTGCCGCCGTCGAGCGTCGCGCGGATTCCGCCGCACGCATAATGGCCGCAGATGATGATGTGCCGTACGCCCAGCACGTCGACCGCATATTGCAGCACCGACATCAGGTTCGTGTCGTCATCCTTGACGAGGTTGGCGATGTTGCGGTGGATGAACATGTTGCCCGGCGGCGTCATCGTCATCTGCTCGGGCCCGACGCGGCTGTCCGAACAACCGATCCACAGGAACTCCGGGTTCTGGCCGACCAGCTGACGCTGAAAGAAGTCGGCGCTCTCCTCGATGATCTCGGCCGCCCACGCCTTGTTGGCGAGCAGGAGCTGCTTGTACTGCCTCATGCGAAACGGACCTCGGTCTGGGGGGCGTTGATCAGCTTGACCGTGCGCATCGCGAGGTCGCCGCGGATGAGCACCGTGATGCCGCGATACTGCGCGCCCTTGATGAACGCGTTGATGATGTCGACGTTATCGAGATCGACATAGCTGGTCGACGACAAGTCGATCAGCAGATTGGCGTTGTCAGGCACCTTGGCGAGTGCCTTCTGCAGTTCGTATTTGTGGATGAAATACAGGTTGCGGCGTGCGCGGACGAGGCAATCCTCGTCGTCGCAGGCAAAGGTAATCGCGGTACGGAAGTTGCGCGCGACGACGAACACGAAGCCGACCGCCAGGCCGATGACGATGCCTTCGAGCAAGTCGGTGAACAGGATCGCGCCGACCGTGACGACGAACGGGATGAACTGCGTCCAGCCCTGCTGAAAGCGTTCCTTGAACAGCTTGGGCTTGGTCAGCTTGTAGCCGGTCGCGATCAGCACCGCGGCGAGCGCCGACAGCGGGATCAGGTTGAGCACCGCGGGGATCAACGCGACGCTGACCAGCAGCCAGAAACCGTGCAGGATCGTCGACAGCTTGCTCTCCGCCTTCGAATCGACGTTCGCCGACGACCGCACGATCACCGAGGTGACGGGTAGGCCGCCGATCAAACCCGACAGGATATTGCCGCCGCCCTGCGCCATCAGCTCCCAGTTCTTATCGGTCGAGCGGCGGCGCGGATCGATCTCGTCGACTGCCTTGACGCTCAGCAATGACTCAAGGCTGGCGACGATCGCGAGCGTGACTGCGCTGCTCCAGACGATGCCCATCGTGATCCCGGAGAAGTCGGGAAAGGTGAACAGCGACGGGAATTGCGACAGCGTCTGCGTGATAGGGACCTGAACGAGGTGCATCGCCTGGAGCTGCCAGTCGGGCTTCACGACGCCCAACAGCATGTTGCCGAAGATGCCGATCAGCACGACGACCAGCGGGCCGGGGACGAAGCGCAAGGGGCCGTCCTTCGGCTTGGCGCCGTCCCACCAGAACAGGAACGCGAGGCTGATTGATGCGATCAGGATCGCCCCCGGCGTCACGGCCGCGCTCAGGCTGTCGAAGATCCGTGTGAAGGTATTGATGCCGTTCGCGGTCGTGAATTCGAAGATACCCTCGGCTTCGCGATCGAACCCGACGGCATGCGGGATCTGCTTGAGGATCAGGATCAGGCCGATCGCCGCGAGCATGCCGGTGATGACGGAGGACGGCACGAATTCGCTGAGGATGCCGGCGCGGGTCAGCGAGAAGCAAATCTGGAGCACGCCGGCGAGCACGACCGCCATCAGGAACATCTGGTAGCTCGGCATGCTTTCGATCGCGGTGAGCACGATCACCGTGAGGCCGGCGGCGGGGCCGCTGACCGATAGCGGCGACTTCGAAAACAGGCCGACGGCGATGCCACCGACGATCCCCGAGATGATCCCGGCGAACAGCGGCGCACCCGATGCCAGCGCGACGCCGAGACAGAGTGGCAGCGCGACGAGCGCGACGACGATGGAGGCGGGAAGATCCGCGCGCCACGTGGTAAGCTTTGGAATGAGAGTCGGCACCAGGGCTCCTGTCGCTAAGGTGTCGGCTGGGAATACGTCCGCACCGGACGCGTCTATCCATGCCACATGACAAATAGTTCATGTTCAGTAAGCGATGAACGGTGGCTGACTCAAGTTGGAATGTTGCGACGCGGAAGATTGTTCGGTCGCACGCGTTTGGGTTGGCTTTGCCGCGCACGGTTGCGTTGTCCGCGCGGACGCCTATCTCGGGCCGCTATGGCGAGAAGCACGACACGATCTTCCGACTGGGGTTTTCCACGCTGGCGCGAGTATGGCGCGAGCAGCGAGGCGGTGACCGTGCGGCTGTGCGACCGGCACGGCTGCAACGAGCCGGGCAATTGTCCTGCGCCGAAATCGCCGAACAGCCCCGATCGCTGGTATTTCTGCATGAACCACGCAGGCGAATATAATCGCGGGTGGAATTACTTCGAAGGGTTGAGTGCGGAGGAGGCCGCGGAACGGGAGGCTGCGGAGACGCGGACGGCCGACGGCTATACTGACCCGAAGCATTACGCCTGGGCAGGGTCGGGTGATGGCAGCCGCTCACGCGACGAGATGCGCGCGCTGGAGGTGCTGGACTTGGAGCCGGACGCGACGTTCGAGGACGTGCGCGCGGCATGGCGGCGCATGGCGAAGGCGAACCATCCCGACGTGCGACCGAATGACAAAGATGCTGCGAAGCGGTTCCAGGGCGTGCAGGCGGCGTATGAGGTGCTGAAGGCGGCCGAAGATCAGCGGACGTGGAAACCGGCGTGATCCGCGTTCTTGCCAGCCGCTGGCAGGGCAGCGTGCTGGTCTGTGGAAAGTGTTCGAAGAAGTTGGACGGCGGGTTTGGTGAGAAGGGGCGTACGCCTCTGGTCAAACTGCTGCGTCAGGCGCTTGGGGTGAAGAAGGGCCGCAAGGCGGACCGCGGCGTGGTCGAGGTCAAGTGCGTCGGCGTTTGCCCGAAGAACGCGGTGGTGATGGTTGATGGAGCTCGCCCCGATCGGTGGATGCTAGTGCCAGCAGGTGCGGAGACTGACGAGATCGTGGCAGTACTGACCGAACCCGGCGCCGCCTGAGCGATCCTCCCCCGCCAGGGGAGGGGTGGCCGGTGCTTGCCAGACTGAGGGGGAAGACAGGGCAACCGCTGTTCCGTGTCCTCCCCCTCCGTCGCCTTCGGCGCCACCTCCCCCTGGCGGGGGAGGATCGAAATCCTACCCCGCGTACCGCTCCGCCGTCTCCCGGATCAGCGCGATCATGTTGGGGATCCCCTGTGTCCGGTTCGAACTTAGCTGCTTGCTCAGATCGAACGCCGCCAGTTCCGCCTTGATATCGGTCGCGACGATCTCGGTCGGCGCCTGATCCTGCACGGTCAGCAACACCAGCGCGATAATCCCCTTGGTGATCGCCGCATTCGAATCTGCCAGGAAATGCAGCCGGCCATCGTCGGTCGTGGTCGGATACACCCATACCGACGCCGAACACCCGCGTACTAGCGTCGCATCGGTCTTGAGCGCATCCGGCATCGGTTCGAGCTCTTTGCCGAGATCGATCAGCAGGCGGTAGCGATCGTCGGGTTCGAGGAAGTCATATTCCTCGCGGATGTCGGTGAGAGTGGCCATGGAAGCGGCGGTTACTCCCGAGACGGCTTGCTCGCAACAGTCCGGCTAGCCATATGCTCGAACCCGAGACGATTGCATTGTGCCGAACTGAAATATCTACCTCAAGCCTCTTTCCGTCACCCCAGCGAAAGCTGGGGTCTCCCCGTTATGATGAAACCCCAGCTTTCGCTGGGGTGACGGTCCTGGGGAGGAGATGCCGGACAGAGGGTGCCGAGGCGGTCAGCCTCAGAGATCCACCCCGGCGGCGATCGCCTCGAGCTTCTTGATACGCTCCTTCAGATCAGCAATTTCGATCCGCGATCCGGTCGACACCGCGACCGGCATCCGGCCGTCCTGCGCGTGATCCAGTTCCAGTCGCCGCAGCGAGAGCCATCCGCGCCATCCGGCCAATCCGCCGGCGACGACCATCGCCAGCCCCGCAAGGCTCGCCAGCGCCAAGGTGATGTAAAGGTTCGGGTCGATCATGTCCGCCTCCTAGCGGTCGCGGAGCCGCTCGATCTCTCGGTCGAGATCGACGCTCTTGTGGTTGTCGGTGATCACGCGCTCCAGCACCTGGATGCGTTCCTTCATCTGCTGCACTTCGTCGCGCAGCCGCGCCGCCTCGGGGTCGTTCATCAGCGAGACGCCTTCGCCACGGCGCGCGCTCTTGTGGCGCGATTTGAAGATGCCGGTAATCATCACGATCAGGACGATCATCACGACCATCACCTGTCCACCATTCATGATCTTATCTCCTGTGTATTGGCTTCATTGAGCGGGGTTCGGCCAAGCGGGTGGTCGTCGCGCAATTGCTCGATGGCGTCCGACAACTCGATTTTGCGATCGGTGACGATCCGTTCGAGCACCCGGACCCGCTGTTCCAGGCGTTCGGTATGGGCGGCATATTGCGCGGACTTCTCGGCGGTCTGCGCATTGAGCGCGGTTGCCATGCGCTCCTTGTGCTTGATCCAGTCCTTGAAGACGCTGCTGCCGATCCCGAGGATGACCGGAAGTCCGATCACGATAAAGACGAGCAGGAAGATCGTGAAGTTGTTCATGATCCCTGTCCTCAGCGATCGCGGAGAGCGTCGATCTCGCGAGCGGTGCGCTCGGCGGGATCGGTGGCGATGCGTTCAAGAACCGCGATCCGCTCTTCGAGGCGCGAGACCTGGCCGGTCAGACGTTCATTCTCGCTGCTGAGCAGTTCGACCTTGCGATCACCCGCCGGGTCCTGCTTGTGCCCGCCGCCCCAGCTCATCGTGTTGCCCCAGTCGTCGCTCGGCGGATAGCCGTGCTTGGTACGGATCCAGTTGTTCGCGATCCAGCCGATGGTCGTGATCGCGATGATCGCAAGCACAAATCCAGGTCCACCCCAATGCATTGTCTGTCTCCCTGTTGACGCCGCGTCTCAGCGCAGGCTGTCGATCTCTGCCGCGAGGCTGTTGCTGTTGCGGCTGGTATAGTGTGTCTCGATGTCGGCAAGGCGGCGGTCGATGTCGCGGAACTTGCTGCGGACCTCGGCGGTCGAGCGCTTCGGGTTCGAGCGGACGCCCTGCCAGAACTTCGCGTCGTCGGGCGTCTCGTACAGGCCGATCGGCTTCTTGGGCGCCAACCATGCGGTGGCGAAGTAGCCGAGGATGACCCAGCCGCTGGTGGCGACAGCCAGCACAACCATGGCGACCCGGATGAGTGTGATGTCGACGCCCGTGTAATCGGCGATCCCCGAGCAGACGCCCTTGAACTTGGCATTCTGCTTGTCGAGGTAAAACTGTGTGCGGCTACCGGACATGTCAGTTTCTCCGTTCGAAGGGGCGGTCGGTTTGGCGGTCGCTGTCGCGATCGAGGCGGTAAGGTGAGTCAGACTGGGTGGTGCCGAGGCCCGGCTTCCAGTCGGGATTGTCGGCAGCGATGATCCGTTCGACGGTCATCACCCTGTCTTCGAGGCGACGCGCGAGCATCTGCATCTCATCGAGCAGCCGCTCGTCCTCGTCGGTGATCTTTGGCGCGGTCTTCCACTTGGTGACATAGTGGAGGATCACCCAGGGCAGCCCGACGAAGAGGGTGGCGCATACGAGTACGGTGTCCATCTCAATCGTCCTTCTTCAAGCGCGCTTTGAGCGCGGCGAGCTGGGCGTTGACCTTGTCGTCGCTGCGTAGCTCGGCGATTTCCTCTTCGAGCGTCTTGACGACCCCGAGACCCATCGCATCCGCGCGGCCCTCGGCCTCGTCGACGCGGCGATCGAGGATGTCGAAGCGGCTGAACGCCTCGTGCGTCTTCGGGCCGTTGTACATCTCGCGCAGACGGGTGCGGTTGTTCGCGCTTTCCAGCCGGGTCTGCACTGCGTTCTGCTTGGTGCGCGCCTCGCGGAGCTTGGTCTGGAGCTTGGCAATGTCTTCTTCCGATGCCCGCAGCGCATCGTCGAGCACGCCGACCTCGGCCTTCAGCTGCTCGGCCATGTCGAATGCCTTCTGGCGCTCGACCAGGGCAGCTTTGGCAAGGTCCTCGCGGTCCTTGCTCAGCGCCAGCTCCGCCTTCTCGGTCCAGTTGTCCTGAAGCTGCTCCAGCTTCGAGATATGGCGGCGCATCTCCTTCTGGTCGGCGATCGTGCGCGCAGCGGAGGCGCGAACCTCGACCAGGGTCTCCTCCATCTCGAGAATGATCATGCGGATCATCTTCGACGGATCTTCGGCCTTCTCGATGAGATCGGCGAAGTTGGCGGCGACGATGTCGCGGGTGCGGGAAAAGATGCCCATGTAAATCCTACTCCAGGGTCGGCCCGATGCTCTCGGCGAGCGTCGGGGTCTTATGCCATGATTACGGTGGTTGCCGCGATAGGCGTCATGTTGGTTGCAGTCGCAGGTCCCACGGCGCCGATGACGCAAGTTGCGCTGGCGACGATGGTGCAGAGGGCGGCGACTACGGTGCGGGCGATGTTGGTGTTGAACATGGTGGGTCCCCTTTAAGACTGGTTGGTTCCGCTATTCGGCGGGTTGCCTGGAGCATTGCATCTGTCGTGCCAGTTTCGAAAATGGCGGAATTGCAGAGGTTTGCGCGATTTTGGGTGATCGGGCGGTGGCAGAAGCTTGCCAAGAGTTGGGAATTCGCGCCACATCTTCGCCATGGAGCGAACGACACAGGTCATCGGCGAGTCCGGTACGTTCATGGCAGCACTCGAACGCGCATCGCGAGCGGCCGCGCTGGACCGCCCGGTGCTGGTGATCGGCGAGCGCGGTACGGGCAAGGAACTGGTCGCCGAGCGGCTGCACCGCCTGTCGCCGCGGTGGGATCAGCCGCTGGTCATCATGAACTGCGCGGCGCTGCCCGAGACGCTGATCGAGGCGGAACTGTTCGGGCACGAGGCGGGCGCGTTCACTGGCGCGACCAAGGCGCGGGTCGGGCGGTTCGAGGAGGCTGATGGGGGCACGCTGTTCCTCGACGAACTTGGCACGCTGTCGATGGCGGCGCAGGACCGGCTGCTGCGCGCGGTCGAGTATGGTGAGATTACCCGGATCGGTTCGTCGCGTCCGATGCGCGTCGACGTGCGGATCGTGGCGGCGACCAACGAGCATCTGCCCGACAAGGTCGACCGGCACGAGTTCCGCGCGGATCTGCTCGATCGGCTGTCGTTCGAGGTGGTGACGTTACCGCCGTTGCGCGCGCGGACCGGCGACGTGGTCGTCCTCGCGGAGCATTTCGGGCGGCGGATGGCGTCCGAGTTGGGCCGCGAGCGGTGGGAGGGGTTCGGCCCGGCGGCGATGGACGCGCTGATCGCGTATCGCTGGCCGGGGAACGTCCGCGAACTGCGCAACGTCGTCGAGCGCGCGGTGTATCGCTGGGAACAGGCCGGGCCGATCGACGCGATCGAGATCGACCCGTTCCAGTCACCGCACCGTCCGGGGGCCTCGACCGCGCCCAAATCTATGGTTATGGCTCCGCGCCCGGCCGAAGCGGATGAAGGCGAAGACCCGGTCGTCGCGTGCGAAGAAGGCCCCTCGGACTTCAAGTCCCGCGTATCCCGCTTCGAACGCGACCTGCTCTCGCGCGCGCTGTCCGAACACCGCTTCAACCAGCGCGCCACCGCGGAGGCGCTGGGCCTGAGCTACGACCAACTCCGCCACGCCCTGAAACGCCACGACCTGCTCAACGCAGGCGCTTGAGCCACAACCACCCGTCATCCTGACGAAAGTCAGGACCCAGAGCCAAGCAGGGCGGCGTTCGTAACCCTGGGTCCTGACTTTCGTCAGGATGACGATCTGGCGTCGTTACGCACTCTTCCCCACCAGCCCCGCCAGCTTCTTCAACTTCGGCGCGACCATCGGCACGGTCAGCATCGTGCTCGCCAGCGCCATCAGCAGCAGCGCGGTGAAGGTCTCGTTGGTGATGATCTTCTTATCCAGCAGGATGTTGACGAAGATGATCATGATCAGCGCCTTGGTCTGGAGCAGCCAGCCGATCGCCGAAGCCTCGCCCGGCCGCCATTTCAGGATACGCCCGGCGGCGTGAACACCGATCAGCTTGCCGCCGACCGACGCGACCAGCAGCAACGCCGCTGCGGCGAACACCGCATAGCCGCCGACCGCCCATTGCGTCTTCAACCCCGTCGACAGGAAGAACACCGGCATCACCGCGAGCAGAACGAAATGGCGGAACTGGTCCATCTTCGCGGTCGTGAACCATTTCGAATCGAGCACCGCGCCCGACAGGAACGCGCCGACCATGAAATGCAGCCCCGCCCAGTCCGCCGCGAACCCGCAGCCGGCCAGCCAGATCAGGCTGACATACCAGCGATCGCGTTCCTCGATCCGCGCCATCAGTTTCCGCACGATCAACGTGGCCACCGCGAAGCCGAGCAGGAAGCCACCCTGCCGGCCGACCCGCTCCCAGTCGAGCAGGATCAGCGCGAGCACGCCCCAGATCGCGATGTCGTCCAGGCTGGCATAGCGCAGGATACGCTGGCCGATCGGTTCGCGCAGGATCTCGAGCTTTTCGAGGAAGAGGACGAGGATCGGCAGCGCAGTGACCGCACAGGCCATGCCGATGCCGAGCACCACTTGCCACGTCGCGCCGTCCGGCCCGCGCCAGCCGGGATACCGCAGCATTAGCACGGCGGCGATGCTACCGGTGATCAGCGGTACCGCAAGCGCCAGCCCTGCGGTGACGCCGGTCTCGCCGCGCCGCTTCCACGCCTCGCCGAGATCGAGCTCGATGCCCGCGACCCACACGAACATCATCACCGCCCACCACGCGATCCCGTTGAGCGAACCCAGCGTCGCGGGCGTGAAGACCGTCGCGTAATAGTCGGGATACGCCGCGCCCAGCACGCCCGGCCCGAGCAGAATGCCACCGAAGATCTGCACCACCACCAGCGGCGCCCAGTAATCGGTACGCCCAAGCCTCCACGCCAGATACGGCACGGTGAAGATGATGAGTATCGCGAGGAGGAAGACCTCCGTCGGCATCATGGCGTGCATGTGGATCCCCCGGCGCCGATCGGTTCCCCCGCCGGCTTCGTTTCGGTCGCGATAGTATTCGGTGAAACCGGGCGCGGCAATATGCGGACGCGACGATACGCCCAGCGCTGACCGATCTCCGCGCTGCGTCATTTCGGGACAGGGCATGATAGCGCGCTCGGATCGGCTCGCCGAACGCCGGCGTTCCGTGCGATTGAACGCTGTGCGCCGCAGACGCCGGCGGAGGAGGATTTCGATGAAACGATCGTTGCTGGCGCTCGCGCTGTTCGCTGTTCCCGCGTTCGCGCAAGGCGCTGCGCCGTTCACGGTCAACGGTCAGGGATTCGCAACGCTGCAGGAGGCGGTGTCGTCGGTCCGCATGGGCATCGCGACGATCCTAATCGCGCCCGGCACGTACCGGCAATGCGCCGTCCAGGCGGGCGGCCACATCACCTTCAAGGCGGTTCAACCCGGCACCGCGATCTTCGAGAGAGTGGCCTGCGAGGACAAGGCGGCCTTGGTGCTGCGCGGGCAGAGCTCGGTGGTCGATGGCCTCGTTTTCCGCGGCTACCGCGTGTCGGACGGCAACGGTGCCGGCATCCGGACCGAAATGGGCGACCTGACCGTCACCAACGCCATGTTCCTCGACAGCCAGGAAGGTATTCTCGGCGGCCAGCCGATTGGGCAGAAGATCACGATCGATCACTCGACCTTTGCCGGGCTCGGGCAGTGCGACGAGGCGCCGAACTGTGCGCACGGGATCTATCTCGCCAACCAGGGCCGCGTGATCGTCACCAACTCGCGGTTCGAGCGCGGCACCGGCGGGCATTACGTCAAGGTGCGCGCGCCCAACGTGACGATCACCGACAACAGCTTCGACGACACCGGCGGGCGCAAGACCAACTACATGATCGACCTGCCCGACGGCGCCACCGGCCTGATCGCGCGCAATACCTTCGTGCAGGGCAAGCAGAAGGAGAATGGCTCGGCACTGATCGTCGTCGCCGCGGAGGCGAAGACTTACCCGTCGACCGGGTTGCGGGTGGAGGACAACGACGCGCGACTGACGGCGGGGGATACGCATACGCCGGCGTTTGTCGTGGATTTCAGCCATGACCGGCTGGCGCTTGGCGCGAACCGGCTCGGGGCCGGGTTGAAGCCGTTCGAGACGCGGTGACAGCGAAGAACGCCGCTAGCCGTAGCTCCCACCGGAACCGTCACCCCAGCGAAAGCTGGGGTATCCCCGTTAGGATAGGACGCGCGCGTCACGGGGCGATCCCAGCTTTCGCTGGGATGATGGGTTGAGGGGGACGTCAGAGGGGGCAGTGCGCAACCAACGAAGCGGAAGCACCGCGCCAACCCTGAAGGATGTTCTCCCGCGAAGGCGGGAGCCCAGGCTGGACTCCCGCCTTCGCGGGAGAACATTTCTTTAGCCGACTTTAGTTAGCGCAGGTGCTCGCAGCGCCCGGATCGAGATCGAGGCACCGCCCGTCCAGCCCGCTCACCGGCAACCCGATCGTCGCCGCCAGGGTCGGCACGATATCCACCGTCTCCACCGACAGCGGCTGCTCGAACCCGGTCATCCCCTTGCGCCAGAACAGGATCGGCACGCGGCGGTCGTAATCCCACGGCGAGCCGTGCGTCTCGACATAGCCACCCGCCGGCGACACGATCGTCGTCACGCGCGGGTTGAGCAGCACCACCATCTGCCCCGACCGCTCTGGATAAAAGGAGGCACGGGCGCGCTCGATCAGGGTCCAGGTCTCGGGCGGTGACTTCGCCATTGGCGTTGCCATGATCTCGGCTGCGGAGAACGCCCCCGCGACCTGGGGCAGCGCGCGGTAGCGGCGGAGCGCCTCGGCTAGCACCTTCGTCCGCGTTTTTTCCGGCAGCGAGTCGTCGATATAGACGTCCCCCTCGGTGCCAAGCAGCACGCTCCCAGGCAGACCCATGTCCTTGGCGATCGCGGTGCCGACCTGCTTGGCCAGCACGTTTTCGTCCATATGCGCCTCCATCGGCATCGCGCGCTGCTGCTGGCGCTCGGTCGCGTCGTGCGCGCCGTGATCCGCGGTCAGCACGACTTCGTAATCGACCCCGGTTTCGTCCATCACGTTGAAGAAATCGCCCAGCGTCTTATCGAGCTGCGCCATCTGGATGCACATCTCCGAGCCCTGCGTCCCGTAGGTATGGCCGATATAATCGGTCGCCGACGCGCCGATATCGATGATGTCGGTCTGCGGCCCCTTGCCGAGCTTCATGTCCTGCACCAGCGCTGCCGCCATCGCGAACACCGCGGCGTCGGACGCGGGCGACACGCGGAAGCCCTTGGCATCGCCCGCGTCGCGCTCGAAGCGTCCCTGGCCGTAGGTCTTGCCCGCGATCACGATCGGATGGCTCACGCCCGCGCAATAGCCCGGCAACGGCAGCGCCGCCTGCGGCTTGGCGATCAGCGCGGCGACCGCGTCGCGCGTACGCTGCACCGCCGGCGGCACCGCGCGGCCGGCATAGGAGACATAGGTCTTGCCGTCCCACCACCAGAGCTCGTCGACCTTGTGGCCGCCCATCATCACCGCCGCGCGATCCTTGCCAGAGACCGACACGGAGCGGGTGCGTGGATCGCGCGCCTTCATCATCTCGCCGAGCGTCGGCACCTTCAGGTGCATGTCGGACACGGTGTAGCTGTCGTGCGTGCTGCCCGTGACGCGCTCGTCCTCCGAGCAATAGACGATCTTGTCGGGCCGTCCGGCGCGCTGGTCGACCCAGTTGTTGGCGATGATCCCGGTATGCGCGGGTCGCATGCCGGTCAGGATTGTCGAATGGCCGGGGCACGTCTCGGTCGCGGCATGGCTCTGGTAGCCGCTCGGGAACACAGCGCCGTTCAGCAGTCGCGTGAATCCACCGGTATAGTGATTGCGATATTGCTGGAACAGGTCGGCGGCGAACTGGTCGACCGAGATCGCGACGATCAGCTTCGGCGGCGTGGTCGGAGTCGCCGTAGGGGCAGGGGCGGGCGCAGGAGGCGCCGTCTGGGCGGAGACCGAGGCGGCCGAAGTCAGCAAGAGCGCGGCGATAAGTGCTTTCACGAACAGTCCTTTAGCCAGCGGCGTCCCTCGAGCGGGGCCGTCGCTTTGAAGTGCAATACGACAAGGTCACCGCTATGGCTTTGCGCGATGAACGAAACAAGGATGGCCATGCGCGGATTACGTTGCGCCGTGATGACGGTCTTGCTGGCCGTCTGCGGGCTGGCGAGTGCGCCCGCGTTTGCGGAATCGCTGAACGGCTCTAGCCAGCATCTGATGATGAAGCTGGTCGCCGAAAGCGATCACCCCAAGGCCGGCGCGCCGCTGACGATCGCGCTGGCGACGACGCCCGAGACCGGCTGGCACGGCTATTGGCGCAACCCCGGCGATGCAGGCTTCCCGGCGACGTTCGACTGGGCGCTGCCCGCGGGCGCGAAGGCCGGCGAGCCCGAATGGCCGGTGCCGACCACGCTGCTGATCGCGGGCCTGATGAACTATGTCTACGAGGCGCCCTATGCGCCGCTCGTGACGATCCAGGTTCCGGCGGGGCTGGCGGCGGGGACGAAATTCCCGATCCGGTTGAAGACGAGCTATCTGGTGTGCTCGGCGACGATCTGCGTGCCCGAGGAAAAGGCGCTGTCGCTCGACCTCACGATCAGTGATGGCGCGCCGTCGCAGGCGGCGGCGTTCGCCGCCTGGCGACAGGCGATTCCGAAGCCACTCGATGCCGGCGCGACCTATGCCGCAAACAACGGGACGATGCGGATCTCCATCCCGTTCCCCGCAGGCGCGAAGGTCGACAAGGCGTATTTCTTCCCGGTCACCACCGGCGTGATCGAGAATGGCGCGGCGCAAACGGTTACGCGTGACGGAGACCGGCTGACGATCAGCACCAAAATCGCGGCCAATGCCAAGACCGGCGGGCCGATCGAGGGCGTGCTGCGGATCGGCGAAGGGCAGGGGCTGGGCGTCAAGGCGACGCCCGGCGTAGTGGGCGATGCGGCCGGCAGCGGCTCGACCAGCGCTAGCGGCGCGAGCATCTGGCTGACCGCGCTGATCGCGTTCGCTGGCGCAGTGCTGGGCGGCTTGATCCTCAACATCATGCCGTGCGTGTTCCCGATCCTCAGCCTCAAGGCACTCAGCCTCGCGCGGGGCGGTGCGAGCGAGAAGGACGCGCGCGGCGAGGCCTTGGCCTACACCGCCGGCGTCGTGCTGGTCTGCCTCGGGCTCGGTGCCACGATCCTGGCGCTCCGCGCAGGCGGCTCGGCGGTCGGCTGGGCATTCCAGTTGCAGCATCCCGCGGCGATCGTCGTCCTGTTGCTGTTGAGCGTGGCGATCGCGTTCAATCTTGCCGGGCTGTTCGAGGTGCCGACTCCGCGCTTTGCTGGCGAAAGCGGCGCGAGCGGGGCGTTCGCGACGGGCGCGCTGGCGGCGTTCATCGCGACGCCGTGCACCGGGCCGTTCATGGGTGCGGCGCTCGGCGCGGCGCTGGTGCTGCCATGGCCGGCGGCGCTTGCCGTGTTCGGCGGCCTCGGGATCGGGCTGTCGCTCCCGTTCCTCGCGATCGGGTTCATTCCGTCGTGGCGGCGGTGGTTGCCTAAGCCCGGCGTCTGGATGGAGACGTTCCGTCACGTCCTGTCGGTACCGATGTTCCTGACCGCGATCGCGCTCGGCTGGGTGCTCGGGCGACAGACTGGCGTCGATACGCTGACGCTAGCCTTGGTCGCGGTGCTGGCGGTCGGCGCGGTGCTCTGGGTCGGTGGCACCCGCCAGCGCAAGGGCAAGGCGTTCGGCGTGGCGGCACAGGTCGCGCTGGCGGTGGTGTTCGTCGGCAGCGCGGTTCTGATCTCGCGCGCGCCACCGGCGGCGGCGAAGGTCGCCACAGCAGGGGACGAGCCGTTCACCGAGGCCCGGCTCGCATCGCTGCGGGCCGAAAAGCGCCCGGTGTTCGTGTATTTCACGGCCGACTGGTGCCTGACGTGCAAGGTCAACGAGAAGGCTGCGATCGATACGGCCGGCGTGCGTGACGCGTTCGCCCAGCACAAGGTCGCGGCGTTGATCGGCGACTGGACCGACGGCGACCCAGTAATGGGCCGTTTCATCCAGGCCCACAACCGCGCCGGCGTGCCGCTGTACCTGTACTACGCACCGGGCGCTGCCGAGCCGACCGTCCTCCCGCAGGTCCTGACGCCGGGCCTGCTCGAAGGGCTGGGTGCCTAAGCGTATTGCAATCCTCCCCCGCCAGGGGGAGGTGGCGACGGGGGGGCGACAAACACCGTTGCGTGTCCTCGCCTTCCGACTGGCAAGCGCCAGCCACCTCCCCCTGGCGGGGGAGTATCAACGACCACACCTCGTCAGTCATATTCTTGACTTGTGCAGCGCAGCGAAGCGTTGCAGCATGGAACCGTAACGCTTGATGGGGAATTGACCGTTCCGATGGGGAAACAGGCGTTCGACGAAATCATGGGGACGCCGGGCGATACGACCGCTCGTCCCGAACTCGCGGCTCTCGGGCATTGGATCGAGGAGACGCCCGACGCCGAGCTTCGTCGCAGGCAGGAAGCCGCCGAGACGACGTTCCGCCAGCTGGGCATTACCTTCGCAGTCTACGGTGAGAACGAGGCGGCAGAACGGATCATTCCGTTCGACATCGTTCCGCGCGTGTTTCTGCATGACGAGTGGACGCGCCTCTCAGAAGGGCTGGTCCAGCGCGTCGAGGCGATCAACGCGTTCCTCAACGATATCTACGGCGAGCGTCGCATCCTGAAGGAGGGCATCCTCCCCGAGGACCTCGTTCTCGGCAACGCGCAGTTCCGCCCCGAGATCGCCGGCATCCGCCCGCCGCACGGCGTCTGGGCGCATATCTGCGGGATCGACCTCGTCCGCACCGGCCCCGATGATTTCTTCGTGCTCGAGGACAATGCGCGCACGCCGTCGGGTGTCAGCTACATGCTGGAGAACCGCGAGGCGATGCTGAGGCTCTGCCCCGAACTGTTCCGCGAGTTCCGCGTCGCGGCGGTCGACAGCTATCCCGACCTCCTGCTCGAGACGATGAAGTCGGTCGCGCCGCACGGCACGGGCTCCAACCCAACGTGTGTGCTGTTGACCCCCGGCCACTACAACTCCGCCTATTACGAGCACAGCTTCCTCGCCGACTCGATGGGGATCGAACTCGTCGAGGCCGCAGATCTGGTCGTCGACGACGACATCGTCTGGATGCGGACGATCGCGGGACGGGTGAAGGTCGACGTGATCTATCGCCGGATAGACGACGATTATCTAGACCCGCTCGTGTTCCGCCCGGACTCCGCGCTCGGCGTTCCCGGGCTGATCGCCGCCTATACGGCCGGCAACGTCGCGATCATGAACGCGCCGGGCAACGGCATCGCCGACGACAAGGCGATTTACAGCTATATGCCCGACATCGTGAAATTCTATTCCGGCGGCGAGTGTAAGCTGCGCAACGTCGAGACGTGGCGCTGCCGCGAACCGCAGGCGCTGCAATACGTTCTCGACAACCTCAAGGACGTCGTCGTCAAGCTGGTCGACGGCTCCGGGGGCTATGGCATGCTGGTCGGCCCGACCGCATCGAAGCAGGAGATCGAGGATTTCCGCGCCGCGCTCATTGCTGAACCGCACCGCTACATCGCGCAGCCGACGCTGGCGCTGTCGACCGTCCCGACGATGGCCGATGGTGGCCTATCCCCACGCCACGTCGATTTCCGCCCGTTCGTGTTGAGCGGATCGAAGGGCGTGCAGGTCGTTCCTGGCGGCCTCACCCGCGTCGCGCTGAAGGAAGGCTCGCTGGTGGTGAATTCCAGCCAGGGTGGCGGGACGAAAGACAGCTTCGTGCTTATGGCGGAACAGTCGCAGCGGATCACGCGTGGTGCGATGACGCAGACGATGGGCGGCATGACGCAGACCTTGGGTGGAGACGCCTGATGCTCTCGCGTACCGCATCGTCGCTCTACTGGCTCGGCCGCTATTTCGAGCGCGCTGATTTCATCGCCCGGCTGGTCGAGGCTACCGTGCGTCTCGACGTCCTTTCGTCACAGCCTGCGGGCGAGGCGGCCTGGGCCTCCGCGCTTGCCGTCACCGAGACCGAGGAACCGTTCGCGACGCTCGGCGGCAATCTTAGCCAGACCGAAGTCGTCCGCTTCCTGACGCTCGATTCGAGCCATCCCGGCTCGATCGTGCGCTGCGTCGACATGGCGCGCAACAACGCCAAGGCGGTGCGCACCGCGCTGACCCGCGAGGCGTGGACCGCGATCAACCGCGCGTGGCTGTTGTTCGAGAACCGGACGATTCCGCGCAGCACCACCGACCAGATGAACCTAGTGGAGGCGGTGAAGACTGAGACACGCGGGTTCGAAGGCGCGATCCACCGGATGCTGCGCAACCAGACGACGTGGTTTATCCGGCTCGGGCAAGCGGTCGAGCGCGCCGACAACACGGCGCGGTTGCTGGACGTCAAATACCATATTTTGCTGCCCGAAGGGCAGAAGATCGGTGGCGCGATCGATCGCGACCAGTGGACCACGATCCTGCAGACGGTGTCGGCGGTGACCGCGTATCGCTGGCTTTACAGCGACGGCCTGAGGCCGGCAGACGTGATTGACCTTTTGATCGCCCGCGCGGAACTGCCGCGCAGCCTGGCGGCGTCGGTCGAGGAGACGGTCGACGTGCTCAACCTGCTGGCGAAACGCACGGGCAACCACGGGGAGGCGGACAGGATGGCACGAATGCGCGCATCGCGAATGGCCAAGACGCGGTCTGGGAAGTGATCGCCTCGGGCCTGCACCAGTATCTGCAGGCCTTCATCGCCGAGAATGCGCTGCTCCACGGCGCGATCGGCCGCCAGTTCAAGTTCCATTGATGCGGCTGTCGATCGATCACCACACGATCTACCGCTTCACCCAGCCACAGGGCCGGCTGGTCCAGATGCTTCGGCTGACACCCGAGAATACGCACGACCAGACCGTGGCGTCGTGGCGGATCGACGTCGATTGCGATGCGCGGTTGCGGCCGGGGCGTGACGGGTTCGGCAACGCGGTGACGATGCTGTACGCCGAGGGGCCCGTCGACGGGATCGAGATCACCGTTAAGGGCGAGGTGCTGACGAGTCACTCCGACGGTGTCCTGCACGGTGTCCACGAGACATTGCCGCCGGCGCTGTTCCTGCGCGCGACCGAGGCGACGGCGTTCGACCCTGCGATCGCCGAGTTTGCGGCGGATGCGGTGGTCGGGGCGCGCGATCGCGTCGGGGCGTTGCACCGGCTCAACCGCGCGCTGCACGGGCAGTTCGTGTTCGACGCCGGTCGGCCCGAACCGGGGCTCACCGCGGGTGCGGCGTTCCGGAAGGACAGCGCTACGCCGCGCGACATGGCGCAGATCTTTGCGGTCGCCGCGCGGTCCTTGGGGGCACCGGCGCGGTACGTGTCGGGCTATCATCACAACGACCATGAGGTGGTCCACTTCCCGACCCCGCATGGCTGGGCGGAGGCATATGTCGACGGGCTCGGCTGGGTCGGGTTCGATCCCTGCACGGGGATGTCGCCCGAGGAGCATTACGTTCGCGTCGCGATGGCGCTCGATGCGGCGGGGGCGGCGCCGGTCGCAGGGTCGCGGCTGGGCGAGGGCGGCGAGGAACTCGACGTCGACGTGGTGGTACAGCGGGAAGACTAAAAGCTTGTTTCCCCGCAGAGGCGGAGACCCAGACTGGGCTCCCGCCTTCGCGGGAGAACAAGGGCGCCTGTGTTTGGACTGTCGAGTAATCAGCAGCGAATTGCCAGTACTGCACCTCCCCGGCGAAGGCCGGGGTCCAGTTGGAAAGGTGGAAGTAACGAAGCGTTGCCCTTGATCATCTACCTTTCCCAACTGGGCCCCGGCCTTCGCCGGGGAGGTGGTTCTCGAGGCGGGCTAGCGGGCCCGGCCACCATTCCCGCCCCAAATCAGGCCGTCGCCGCGACCCGCGCAGGCGGCGCCACCAGATCCGCATCCTCGAGCCGCCGCCACCCCGCCGGGCCCAGCACCTCGAGCGGCCGATACCGCGTCTTGTATTCCATCCGCGGTGAGCCCTTCACCCAATAGCCCAGATACACGTACGGCAGCCCGGCTTCGCGGGCGCGGATCAGATGATCCATGATGATGAAGTTGCCGAACCCCGGCCGGCTATCCTCGTCCGCCGCAAAGAAGCTGTAGACCATCGACAGCCCGTCCGCCTGGCGATCGGTCAGGCAGGCGCCGATCAACCGCCCGCGCGCGCCGTCGACCGAGGGCTCGCGGTACTCGACGATCACCGAATTGACCGGCGAATGCTCGATCATGTCGGCGTAATCGTCCTCGTTCATCCCGGCCATGCCGCCGCCGGGGTGGCGCGTCCCGAGATAGCGGCGGAGCAACTGGAACTGCTCGTCGGTCGCCCACGCCTTGCACGCGGTCACTTCGACATCGCCGTTGCACCTGAGCAACTTACGCTGCGTCGCGTTGGGCATGAATTCGTTGGTTACCACGCGGACGGACACGCACGCGGTACACCCGGCGCATGACGGTCGATAGGCGACGCCCTGGCTGCGACGAAACCCGATCCGCCCGAGCGCATCGTTCAGCTCGCTCGCATGCGGGCCGGTCAGCTCGGTAAACACTTTCCGTTCCTGCCGACCCGGCAGATACGGGCACGGCGACGGGCTGGTGACGAAGAAGCGCGGGAAACGAAAAGGCGCAGTCACCGAACCGGATGTCCTTCAGGGAAGCGCGAAAGATCGCGTTCCACAGCATATGGTCGCGTCATGCAATACTGAAAAGCGCGTTTACCACGATAATGGGTTAATGCGCTAAATCCCCGCAGCACCGTGCTATTTATGCGAGCTCCACGGTCGAGGTCTCGTACCCGCCAGCGCGCAATGCGCCGACCAGCCGATCGAGATGCGCGCGGTCTCGGAGCTCGCATTCGATGTCGGTGATGAGACCCTTCGCCGGCAATGTCGTAAAGACGCGCTGGTGATAGATCTCGATGATGTTGACGCGTTCCTGATCGAAGATCCGCGCAACATGGAACAGCGCGCCCGGCTTGTCCTGCAACCGGATCCGCAACCGCGCGAGCCGCCCCGACCGCGCCAGGTCGCGCAACAGCACGTTGGCGAGTAGGCGCGTATCGATGTTGCCGCCGCACAAGACGATCCCGACAGTCTTTCCCGCGAACCGCTCGGGATGCGACAGCAATGCGGCGAGCCCGGCGGCCCCCGCGCCCTCGACCACCGTCTTCTCGATCTGAAGCAGCAGGCTCACCGATTCCTCGAGACTACGCTCACTGACCAATACGATATCGTCGACCAGTTCGGCGACGATCTTCGACGTGATCGCACCGGGCTCCTTGACCGCGATGCCCTCGGCGAGCGTGTCGCCAGCGCACGGCATGTCGGTGCCGTTGATGCGGTTGTACATCGACGGGAACAGCTCGGCCTGCACGCCGACGATCTCGATCGGATGACCGCCGGCCTGCTGGCTCGCAGCACGCGCGACCGTCGACATGCCGGAGATCAGCCCGCCGCCGCCGATCGGGATGACCAGCGTATCGATCTGCGGCACGTCCTCGAGCATCTCGACCGCGACGGTCCCCTGGCCGGCGATGACGCGGGGGTCGTCGAACGGGTGGACGAAGGTGAAGCCGCACTCGCCCTCCAGGATACGCGCGTGCGCATAGGCTGCGTCGAACGTCTCGCCGTGCAGCACGACGTTGGCGCCGTGGCCTTCGGTCTGCATGACCTTCACGGTCGGTGTGTTGGTCGGCATCACGATCGTCGTCGGGATGCCGAGCCGGTTGGCGTGATAGGCGAGGCCCTGCGCGTGATTGCCCGCCGACGCCGCGATGACGCCCTTCGCGCAGGCTTCCGGCGACAGCTGCAACAGCGTGTTGAGCGCGCCGCGCTCCTTGTACGCCGCGGTGAACTGGAGGTTCTCGAACTTCAGATACACCGTCGCCCCGGTCATCTGGCTCAGCGTCTTGCTGATCAGCGTCGGCGTGCGGACGATCGAGGTGCGGATCCGGTCGTGTGCGAGCCGGACGTCGTCGATCGAGACGGGGAGGGTGGGTGCCGCTACGGCAGCGTGGGTAGCCATGTCCGACCCGCTAGACCATCTGGCGCGCGCGGGAAACACCGCTTATGCGCGAAGGCTATGGCAATACCGGCATTTATCGGCACCGGAACGAGGGGCACGGCGATCGCGCCGTATCCCGTGGTGCGCAACCTGTTCATAACGGCTGATAAATCATGTGGCGTGCGTCTAGATGCCGGCGTGCAAATGTGGAGAGTATCGAAGTGATGCGTTTTCTGATCTCCGCGGCTGCGATCGCACTGCTGTCCACGCCCGCGCTTGCCGACGGGATCGTCGACAACGTCAACGGCATCACGGTCGCCGACGGCGGTCGCGTGATCCACTTCAAGGCGATCCTGATCGACAAGGATGGCAAGGTCACGCGGCTCGTGCCGCCGGGAGAGGAAGCGCCCAAGCTCAGCCGCAAGGAATTGAAGAAGAACGCCGGCAAGCCGCTCTACGACTGGCGGATCGATATGGGGGGTAAGACCGTGCTGCCGGGCTTCATCGATGCGCATGGCCATGTGATCGAGATGGGGTTCGGCGCGCTGTCGCTCGACCTGTCGATGACCAAGTCGCTCGACGAGGCGAAGTCGCGGATCGCCGCTTACATCGCGGGCAATCCGGACCGGAAGTGGGTGATCGGCCGCGGCTGGAACCAGGAAGCGTGGGGGCTGGGGCGCTTCCCGACCGCGGCCGATCTCGAGTCCGTTTCCGGTGGCCACCCGATCTGGCTGTCGCGTGCCGATGGCCATGCGAGCTGGGCGAACCGCGAGGCGATGCGCGAGGCCGGCGTCACCGGCTCGACCGTCTCGCCTGCGGGCGGGCGGATCGAGAAGGTGGGCGGCACGCCCGCGGGCGTGTTCGTCGATGGCGCGCAGGCGTTGATCGAGAAGGTCGTGCCCCAGCCGCTCCCTAAGGAGCGCGACGCCGCCTTCCTGACGGCGCAGAGCATCCTGCTGCGCTACGGCGTCACCGCGGTCGCCGACATGGGGACGACGCTCGACGACTGGCTGACCTATCGGCGGATGGCGGACATCGGCGGGCTTCGCGTCCGGATCATGAGCTATGCGATGGGCGTCGAGACCGCGAGCCGGATCGGCGGCAAGGGGCCGACGCCGTGGCTGTACAATGATCGCCTGCGGATGGGCGGCGTGAAGCTGTACGCCGACGGCGCGCTCGGCTCGCGTGGCGCGTGGTTGCTGAAGCCGTATTCGGACGCGCCGGGCCAGTCTGGGCTTGGTTTCCTCACCGACGACCAGCTCCAGAACCAGATGAGCCGCGCGGCGATGGACGGCTATCAGGTCGCGGTGCACGCGATCGGCGACAAGGCCAACCAGATGGTGCTCGATGCCATCCAGGTCGAGAGCGAGACCTATACCGGTGATCGCCGCTGGCGGATCGAGCATGCGCAGGTGGTCGATCCGATCGACCTGCCGCGGTTCGGCAAGTTCGGCACGATCGCCTCTATGCAACCGACACATGCGACCAGCGACCGGACGATGGCCGAGGCGCGGCTCGGGCCGAACCGGCTCGCGGGCGCCTATGCGTGGAAGTCGATGCTGACCAACGGCGCCAAGCTCGCGTTCGGGACCGACTTCCCGGTCGAGAAGCCCGATCCATTCGCGACATGGGCGGCGGCGTTCACGCGGCAGGATGCCGATGGTCAGCCACAAGGCGGATGGCAACCGCAGGAGCTGGTGACGCGCGAGCAGGCGTGGTGGGCGATGACGGGTGCGGCGGCCTATGCCGGGTTTGCGGAGACCAAGTTCGGTGCGCTCGCGCCGGGCCAGCGGGCGGACTTCATCATCGTCGACCGCGATCCGACGATGGCCTCGCCGACCGACCTGCGCGCCACCGTCGTGCAGGAGACGTGGATCGGCGGCGAGAAGGTCTGGGTGCGCAAGTAACGCCCGTTACTGGCGCATCCGGATCAGCCCTTCCTGCGCGACGCTCGCCACGAGGCGGCCGTCGCGCGCGAAGATCTTGCCGCGGTTGAAGCCGCGCGCATGGCCCGACCACGGGCTGTCGCAGGCGTAGAGCAGCCAGTCGTCCGCGCGGAAATCCTCGTGCAGCCAGAGCGAATGGTCGAGGCTCGCGGTCTGCAGCCCCGGCGTGATCCAGTTCTTCCCATGCGGCAGGAGCGCCGTGCCGAGCAGCGCCATGTCCGACGCATAGGCCAGGATCGCGCGGTGCATCGCCGGATCGTCGCCGATCGGCGCGACGAGGCGGAACCAGTTGGCGTAGTTGGGCTCCTGCGGGGCCGGGTTGATCCAACTGCGCGGGTTGACCGGGCGCACCTCGATCGGCCGCCACCGCAGCATGTGCGCGCGGAATTTCTCGGGGATGCCGTCGATATTTTCGAGCCGCAGATCTCGGTCCGAGCGGAGCGTTTCGGGCGCGGGGACGTCGGGCATGGCGTCCTGATGGTGCAGGCCGTCCTCGGGCATCTGGAACGACGCCGCCATGTTGAGGATCGGCTGGCCCTTCTGCATCGCAATCACGCGGCGGGTGGCGAAGCTGCGACCCTCGAAATCGCGGACGACGCGGTAGACGATCGGATAGTCCTCGTTCCCCGGCCGCATGAAATACGCGTGCAGCGAGTGCGCGGCCTTGGGGCTGTCGGTCGAGCGTTGCGCAGCCTGCAGAGCCTGCGCGATCACCTGTCCGCCAAACACGCGCCCGACCCCACCGGGCTGGCGCTTGCCTACATAAAGATCGGTGTCGACCTCCTCGATCTCAAGCAGGTCGACGAGACCCTGGGCGAGTGCTTCGGGTGTTACTTCGGCAGTATCGGCAGGCATCTGACCTCCTTGTTCACCCGCGAAGGCGGGTGCCCAGTCTGGGCCCCCGCCTTCGCGGGGGTACAACCTACGGTCAATACCCGGCGGCTACCGCCAGCCGATCGGCGTGGAAGTTCGCATCTCCGAACATCTCCGCCAGCACGCGCGCGCGCTTCATGTAGAAGCCGATGTCGTATTCGTCGGTCATGCCGATGCCGCCGTGCATCTGGATGCCCTCCTGCACGCTGAGCGTGGTCGCCAGCGCAGTCATCGCCTTGGCCACCGAGACCGCTTCGTCGGCACGGTCGCTGCCCTGTTCGAGCAGTTGCTGCGCCTTCAACACAGCTGCGCGCGCGACTTCCATCTCCGAATACAGATGCGCAGCACGATGCTGGAGCGCCTGGAAGCTGCCGATCAGCGTACCGAACTGCTTGCGCTCCTTCAGATAGCCGATCGTCATGTCCATCGCCCCGCCGCCGACGCCGAGCAGTTCCGCGGACGCACCGGTCCGCCCCGCGCGCAAAAGGCGATCAAGCGGCGAACGACCCGCGTCGACTTCGCCGATCACCGCGTCCGCATCGACCTCGACGCCCTCGAACTCCAGCCGCGCGGCCAAGCTCGAGTCCGCGAGGCGTTCGGCGTTTGTGGTCAGTCCTGCGGCATCCTTCGGCACCGCGAACAGCGTGATACCGTCCGTGTCGTTATCCGACCCTGCGGTGCGCGCGGCGACGATGATCAGATCGGCGGTGTGGCCGTGCGTGACGAACCGCTTGGCACCAGTCAGCTTGAACCCGTTGCCCGAGCGTTCGGCCTTCATCGCGACGGTGTCGCGGTGCTTGGCGCTCTCGTCGATCGCCAGCGCCGCGACGGTGTCGCCCGCGATGATGCCTGGGAACCAGCGTTCCGCCTGTCCCGTGCCCTTGAGCGCCTCGACCGCCGCGACTGCGGTGGAGAGGAACGGGGAGGGGACAGGTTGCGGCCGATTTCCTCCAGCACCACGCCAGCTTCGACATGGCCGAGCCCGAGCCCGCCCTGGTCCTCGCCGATCAGGATGCCGGTAAAGCCCATCTCCGCGAACTGCTTCCACAGGTCGCGGGAGAAGCCGGTCTTGTCGTCGGCGTCACGCAGCGCGCGCATGTGGCTGACCGACGCGTGTTCGGCGACGAAATCGCGAATGGTGTCATGAATGACGGTCTGGTCGTCGTCTAGATACAGTGGCATTTCGGGTTACTCCGACGCCCGGAAGACCTCCGTCACCCCAGCGAACGCTGGGGTGACGTGCGGCAGGGGGCGCTTCGTTACGGGGAGACCCCAGCTTTCGTTGGGGTGATGTGATGGGGGCGGGTGGCGATCGGGTCGGTCAGGCCGGCAGTTCCAAAATTCGCTTGGCGATGATGTTGAGCTGGATTTCGCTCGTCCCGCCCTCGATCGAGTTCGCCTTGGTCCGCAGCCACGACCGCGGGATCGCCCCGCCCCTCGACCGCTCGCTGTCCCATTCGAGCGCATCCGATCCGCCCGCTGCCATCATCAATTCGTACCGACCCTTGTTCAGTTCGGTCCCGTAATATTTCATCATGCTCGGCTGCGCGGGGTGCGCCTTGCCCGCCTTCAGCTCGTCGATGAAGCGTTCGGACATCGCCCCGAACGCCTTCGCCCGCACTTCGAACATAGCAATCGACGCGCGCAGCAACGGATCGGCGAGCCGCCCGTCATGCCCGAGCCCGACCGTCGCGATCGCCCCGTCGATCAGCGGGTTGCCGCCGCTCGATGCGAGACCCATGCCCGAGATCATCTCGCGCTCATGCCCGAGCAGGTATTTCGCGACGTCCCAGCCCTTGTTCTCCTCGTAGACGCGGTTGACCTTGGGCACCTCGACATTGTCGAAGAACGTCTCGCAGAACGGCGAATTGCCGCTGATCAGCAGGATCGGCTTGGTCGAGACGCCCGGTGACGCCATGTCGAACAGCACGAAGCTGATCCCGCCCTGCTTCGACGTCTTGTCGGTGCGAACGAGGCAGAAGATCCAGTCGGCTTTGTCCGCGTAGGATGTCCACACCTTCTGCCCGTTGACGAGATAATGGTCGCCCTTGTCCTCCGCCGAGGTGGCAAGCCCGGCAAGGTCGGACCCCGCATTCGGCTCCGAATACCCCTGGCACCAGCGGATCTCGCCGCGCGCGATTTTGGTCAGGTGATCGAGCTTCTGCTCCTCCGTGCCGTATTTGAGCAATGCCGGCCCGAGCATCGATATCCCGAACGAATTGAGCGGGTTGCGCGCCTTAATTGCCGCCATCTCTTCACGCAGAATCTTCGTCTCCGCAGGCGACAACCCACCGCCACCATAGGCCTTGGGCCAGTCAGGGACGGTCCAGCCCTTGGCGGCCATCTTGTCGAGCCACTCCTTCTGCGCAGGGCTCGAAGGCTTGAACTGGCGCCCGCCCCAGCAGACATCGTCTTCAGACCGGACGGGTTTGCGCATCTCGGGGGGCAATTCTCCGCGAGCCACGCACGCGTTTCGGACCGGAAAGTGTCGAGGTCGGACATCGGATCAGCTCCTGCTTAGTCGATTGCACAGCGCGGCGACGGCGATCGCGTCGTGGTCGCGGTAACGGTTGGTGATGACCTGCACGCCGATCGGCAGGCCGCGCGGGTCGATCCCGACAGGCACGCTGGTCGCGGGCAGATTGGGGAAGGTGGCGAGGCCGGCCCAGGCGAACTGGACGCCGAACGGGGTGTCCTCGCCGTCGATCGAGAGCGTGCGCCGCGCGACGTTGCGCTCGGCGATGTGCGGGAAGGCGTTCACGCCGCTCGCCGGCGCGATTACCGCGTCGAACTCTTCGAACAGTGCACCCCAGACGCGTTGCAACCGCGCCTGCGAGATCGAGCAGGTCGAACCAGTGCGACAACGTCGCGACCTTACCATCGCGTGCAGGTCCGCCGCGGGTCATCGCGATGCCGAGCATCCGCATATAGTCGGCATGCTGAGCAGCGAGGTCGATCGGCGGGGTGCGCTTGAAATGATGGCGCCGGCCGCGGCGAGGGCTTCACCGACGCGCTCGATCGCGCCGACGATTGACGAATCGACGCGTGCCGAGGGATGCGCGGTGAGCAGCAGGATGCGTGGTCGGGTTAAGTCAACGGTCGCGCGCGGCAAGGGGATGTCGGCGAGGATGTCCAGCGCAACGGCCAGATCCTCCGGATTGCGCGCCAACGGCCCAATCACGCCGAGATTGGCGCTCGCCCCATCGGTGCCGGGCACGCGGTGGCCGATATCGGACAAGGCACCATAGGTCGGCTTGTGCCCCCAGACGCCGCAGAACGCGGCAGGCACGCGGATCGAGCCGCCGATATCGGAGCCGAGTTCGAGCGGTACCATCCCCGACGCGAGCGCCGCCGCGGCACCACCCGACGATCCGCCGGGTGTCAGCGTCGGATCGATGGGATGATTCGTCCGGCCATGAATCGGGTTATCCGCCTGCCAGTCGCTCAGCCGCACCGGCACGTTGGTCTTGCCGAGGATCACCGCGCCCGCCGCCTTCAGCCGCGTGACGGCCACGGCATCGCGGTCGACGATATTGTCACGGTGGACCCCGACTCCCAGCTGGTAGGCAAGCCGGCGACGTCGAACGATTCCTTGACCGTCATCGGGACGCCGAACAGCGGCCGGTCGTCCGGACCCTCCGCATCGAGCGCCCGCGCCGCCTCCCGCGCCCGCACGAAATCGCGAACGACGACGGCGTTGATCGCACCGTCGCGCGCCTCGATCCGCGCGATCGCTGCGTCGCACTCGGCGAGCGCGGTCGTCTCGCCCGCACGGATCGCCGCCGCCGTCTGGAGCGCGGATCGCTCCATCAGCAATCGACTACCGGCAAGAAACGACCGCGACCGATCACTTCAGCCGACCGCCCGATACCGCGGCATCCTTCAGCGACTTCGCCACCGGGAACCCATATTTCTCGAGTCCCGCGACGACCTTCGGCAACCCCTCGGACTGTGCCCAGAACATCGGCCCGCCGCGGTACACCGGCCAGCCATAGCCATAGATCCAGACCACATCGACGTCCGACGCGCGCTGTGCCTTGCCCTCTTCGAGGATCAGCGCGCCTTCGTTGACCATCGTGTAGAGCGTCCGCACGACGATCTCCTCGTCGCTGATCTCGCGCGGCGTCACGCCCGACTTCTTGCGGAAATCGTCGATGATCTCGGCGACCCGTGCCGAGTTCGACGGCGTCCGCTTCTCGTCGTAATCGTAGAAGCCCGCCTTGGTCTTCTGGCCCCAGCGGTTCTCCGCCGCCAGCGCATCGCGGATGTTCTCGATCCGGCTCGGGTCGCGGTGCCAGCCGATGTCGACGCCCGCCAAGTCGCTCATCTGGAACGGCCCCATCGGCATCCCGAACGCAACATGGACCTTGTCGATCTGCTCCGGGCTCGCACCTTCCAGCAGCAGCTTGGTCGCCTCGACCTGCCGCGGCATCAGCATGCGGTTGCCGATGAAGCCGTAGGTGACGCCCGCCACCACGGCGACCTTCTTGATCTTCTTGGCCAGCGCCATGACGGTCGCCAGCACGTCGTCCGCGGTCTTGTCGCCGCGTACTACTTCCAGCAATTTCATCACGTTGGCGGGCGAGAAGAAGTGCATCCCGACCACGTCCTCGGGCCGCTTGGTGCAGGCCGCGATCGCGTCGATGTCGAGATACGAGGTGTTCGACGCCAGGATCGCGCCCGGCTTGGCGATCGCGTCGAGCTTGGTGAAGATCTCCTTCTTCACCTCCATCGTCTCGTACACCGCCTCGATGATCAGGTCGCATTCGGCGAGATCGGCGAAGTCCAGAGTCGGCTTCAACGCGCCCATCGCCTGCTCGACTTGCTCGGGCTTCATCCGGCCCTTCGCGGCGGTCGCCTCGTAGTTCTTGCGCACGACGCCGGTGCCCCGGTCGAGCGCTTCCTGCTGCATCTCGACGATCGTCACGGGGATGCCTGCGGACAGGAAGTTCATCGAGATGCCGCCGCCCATCGTGCCCGCGCCGATCACGCCGACGCGCTTGATCTCGCGCAGCTTGGTGTCGGCGGGGACGTCGTCGATCTTGGCCGCCTGACGCTCGGCGAAGAAGATGTGGCGCTGTGCGACCGACTGGACGCCGGTCATTAGCTTCATGAATTCCTGGCGCTCGAAGGCGATGCCCTCCTCGAAGCTGGAGCCATCGGAGGCCTTCTCGACGCAGGCGATATTGGCGGCCGGCGCGTCGAAGTTACGGAAACGGCGCGCATTCTCCTTCTTGAACGCGGCGACCGCATCGGGATCGGCCTGCGCGGTCTTCTCGGACGCACGGGGCAAGGGGCGACTGGTCGCGATCTCGCGCGCGAACGCGACGGCGTCGGTCTCGAGCGAGATCCTCACCGACGATCTTGTCGATCAGCCCGGCGTCGAGCGCCTTCTTCGCCGAGATCGGATCGCCCTTCGCGGTCATCTCCAGCGCGAGCTTCACGCCGGCGATCCGCGGAATACGCTGCGTACCGCCCGCGCCGGGGAGGAGGCCGAGCTTCACTTCGGGGTGCCGATCTTCGCCGAGGGGACGGCGACGCGATAATGACACCCGAGCGTGACCTCGCAGCCGCCACCAAGCGCGGTGCCGTGGATTGCCGCGACGACGGGCTTCGACGACGCCTCGATCATGTCGACGACGGTCGGCAGGCCGGGCTCGACCATCTCCTTGCCGAACTCGGTGATGTCGGCGCCTGCGAAGAAGGTGCGGCCGTCGCAGCGGATGACCATCGCGGTGATGCTGTCGTCGTTCACGCCGTCCTTGATCGCCGCTTCGAGGCCCTGCCGGACCGCGGCGCCGAGCGCGTTCACGGGCGGGTTATTCGAGATGATGACGAGCACGTCGTCATGGCGTTCGGTGCGGATCGGGCTCGTCATTCTAGTCTCCTGGTGCCGGCCCCGTCATCCCGGCGAACGCCGGGACCCAGAGCCAAATTCGGTGTGCGTGCGGCCCTGGGTCCCGGCGTCCGCCGGGATGACGGCCGTTGGGGATTAGGTCATCGCCGCGTAGATCATCGTCTTCAGCTCGCGGCGGATGGGATACATATTGCTGGGCGAAAGCTGCGTCATGAACACCATCGACAGGCGCTCGACCGGGTCGACGAAGAACGCGGTCGAGAACATCCCGCCCCAGTAGAACTCGCCCTTCGACCCCGGCACCATCGTCTTCGCGACGTCGTCGGTGATCGCGAAGCCAAGCCCGAAGCCGGTGCCCGCGTTCGACGCCTCGCTGAAAAGCGACTTCGACATCGTCGCGAGATCGGATTTTCCGGGCAGGTGGTTCTGCGTCATCAGGTCGAGCGTCTTTCGCCCCAGGATCCGCGCACCATCGAGTTCGCCACCGTTCAGCAGCATCGTATTGAACCGGTGATAATCGAGCGCGGTCGAGACGAGCCCACCGCCGCCGGACAGAAGCTTCGGCGCACGGCTCCAGGCGCTCTCGGCGCCGCGATCGTACATGACGCGGCCCTTGCCGGGCAGCAGCGTGTAGCAGTCGGTCAGACGGTCGAGCTTGCCTTTGGGGACCTGGAAGAATGTGTCGTCCATCTTCAGCGGCGCGAAGATGCGCGTCCGGAAGAACTGGTCGAGCGGCAGGCCCGACACGCGCTGCACGACCGCGCCGAGCACGTCGGTCGCGACCGAGTAATTCCACGCGGTACCGGGCGAGAATTCGAGCGGGATATTCGCCAGCGCGCCGATGAAGCCGTCGAGGTCATGACCTCCGTGCCAGCTCTCGATTTTACCCTCGCGGTAGGCCGCATCGACGTTCGAACGGTTCTGGAAGCTGTAGGTGAGCCCCGACGTGTGTCGCAGCAAGTCGACCATCCGCATCGGCTCGGCGGTCGGCTTGGTCACGAACGGGACGCCGCCACCGCCGCCATTGTAAACCGCGATATCCTTGAACTCGGGCAGGACGTGATGGACCGGCGTATCGATCGCGACGAGGCCCTGTTCGACCAGCATCATGAACGCGACCGAGGTGATCGGCTTGGTCATCGACGCGATGCGGAACAGCGATCCTTCGTCGATCGCCTTGCCGCCCTCACGCGCCGCGCCCGCGTGCGAGAAATGGACGATCTCGCCGTCGCGCGCGATCAGCAATTGGGCGTTCGGCAGCTTGCCCGAATCGACGTAGCGCGTCTGGAGCAGCGTATCGATCGCCGCCAACCGGCTCGCGTCGAAGCCATGCGCGGCGGGCTTGGCGATTTTCATGATTCGATCGTTCCCGCCATGACCCGCTCCATACCCCTAGTTCGAACCTGGTGCCTCTATTGCCTTGAGTGCGGCAGGAATCAACTATAACCTGTCTTCGAACAGGCGATAAGCCAAACCCGAAATTCAACTCTGGAGTCAACCGGTCTTGGCAAGCGAACCGATCATCGCACTCGATCCCTCCTGGCCGGCGATGTCGCTCGCCGACGCCGAGCGAATGCTGACCGCCCCCGGCGCGAAGTTCGAGATGGAGACGTTGACGATCGACGGCATCGAGACGCGCATCTGGAAGAACGCACCGCCGTCGTTGCGCTGGCTGGCCGAGGCGGCGCGCGCGCATGGCGAGCGTGTGTTCACGGCCTATGAGGACGAGCGCGTCACCTACGAGGCGAACTTCCGGGCGATCGCCGTACTGGCGCACCGGTTGCGCGAGATGGGGATCGGCCCCGGCGACCGCGTGGCGCTGGCGATGCGCAACCTGCCCGAATGGCCGGTCGCGTTCTTTGCGGGTGCGAGCCTCGGCGCGATCATGGTGCCGCTCAACGCGTGGTGGACCGGCGCCGAGATGGAATACGGCCTCGCCGATTCGGGTGCGCGCGTGTTGATCACCGATGACGAACGGCATCATCGGCTGGAGGCGGCGTATGCGACGTTGCCGGCGCTGGAGCACGTGTTCGTCGCGCGCGCCGCGGAGCCGCTGACGGGCATCGTGACGCGTCTGGAGGATGTGATCGGTACGCCGCACGACTGGGCTGCGTTGCCCGATATCGGCCTGCCCGACGCGACCATCGCGCCCGACGACGATGCGACGATCTTCTACACCAGCGGCACCACCGGCGCGCCGAAGGGGGCGCTCGGCACGCATCGCAACATGATGTCGAACATCCTGTCGGGCGGCTATTCGTCGGCGCGCTCGTTCCTGCGCCGCGGCGAGGCACCGCCCGAGCCCACGCCGCGCGTGACGCTGACGGTGATCCCGCTGTTCCACGTCACCGCCTGCTCGGCGGGGATGATGGGGGTGATCGCGACCGGCAGCACGATGATCTTCATGCGGAAATGGGACACGATCCGCGCGATGGAGATCATCGAGCGCGAGAAGGTCAACATCACCGGCGGCGTGCCGACCATCGCCTGGCAGCTGCTGGAGCATCCCGACCGCGAGAAATACGATCTCTCGTCGCTCGAATCGATCGCCTATGGCGGCGCGCCGGCGGCGCCCGAACTGGTGAAGCGCATCCATGCCGAGTTCGGCGCGATGCCCGGCAATGGCTGGGGCATGACCGAGACGATGGCGACCGTCACGCATCACGGCGGCGAGGATTATCTCAACCGCCCGACCAGCGCGGGGCCTCCGGTCGCCGCCGCCGACCTGAAGATCGTCGCGGACGACGGCGTGACCGAGATGGCGACGGGCGAGGTCGGGGAACTCTGGGCGCGCGGGCCGATGATCGTGAAAGGGTATTGGAACAAGCCCGACGCGACTGCGGCGACATTCGTCGACGGCTGGGTGCGAACCGGCGACCTGGCCCGGCTCGACGAGGAGGGGTTCTGCTACATCGTCGACCGCGCCAAGGACATGATCATCCGCGGCGGCGAGAACATCTATTCGAGCGAGGTGGAGAACGTCCTCTACGCGCACCCCGCAGTGACCGACGCGGCGCTGATCGGCATTCCGCACCGGATCCTCGGCGAGGAGCCCGCTGCGGTGGTGCACCTCGCGCCGGGGGCGGTGACCACCGAGGCCGAGTTGCAGGGCTGGGTGCGGCAACATCTGGCGGCATTCAAGGCCCCGGTCGCGGTGCGTTTCGTCCACGAGACTCTGCCGCGGAACGCGAACGGTAAGATCCTGAAGAAGGACCTGCAGGCGCTGTTCGAGGACCGGGTGGGGGTGTCGGCGTAGGAGACCATACCTGATACTGCTCCGCCATCCGGACGAAAGTAAGGATTCAGGGTAACGGAGGGCCGCGCTTTTGGCTCTGGGTCTGACTTTTGTCAGGAGGACGAAGAGCGGGGGCTTGGGATCAAGACATGATCGGACATAACGCGGCCTTTTCGAGGAATTCCATCGCGCTGGCACCGCGCGCCGCTTGAATGCCGGCCAGGATTACGGGATGGGAGTGGCAAAGGAATTGCCATGACGGACGAGGGTCTTCGCCAGGAAACGCACCAACCGCAGGGCGGGGACGGCGTCTTTGCGGAAGGTCCGCCGGCCGAGAGTGCGTTCGGGCTGCCGATCGCCGTGGGAGTCGAGGATGCGATGCGGATCGCGCAGCGTCGCGATCGGTTGCTGGCGGCGTTGACGCTGACCGCAGGCGTCGGGCTGATCCTCGCCACGCCGTTCGCGCTGAAATCTGGGGCAGAGTTCTTCCTGCCGCTGACTATCGCGCTGGTGATTTCGGTCGCGCTGGTGCCGGTCTTGGAATGGCTCGAGCGGCGGCATGTGCCTTCGCCGCTGGCCGCGATCCTGTGTATCCTCGTGTTCCTGATCGCCGCGAACATCGCGATCGCGGCGATCCTCGTCCCCGCGACCGATTTCTTCCGCTTGCTGCCGACCCGGCTCGATCGGATCCAGAATAACCTCGCGCCGCTGCTCGATCTCTATTCGAGCCTTGAGAAATACGTGAACAAGACGCTGCGGCAGGTCGCATCGACACCGATCAAGCAGCCGGCGACCGCAGGCGTTGCCGCACCGGGGTCGATCCTCGAACTTGCCGCGACATCGGCGCCTGCGGTGATCGTGCAGTTCCTGTTCGGGGTGCTGATCGTGTTCTTTTCTCTCGGGCTGGACGCGGATGCGGCGGCAGACGATCACCGGGCGGACCAGCTTCGACGGGGCGATGGCGACCGCGCGGGTGATCCAGGATATCGTCGATGACGTCTCGGCGTATCTCGGCACGATCACGCTGATCAACATCGTGCTCGGGATCGTCACCGGGACCGCGCTGTGGTTCATCGGCATGCCCTATCCGGCGATGTGGGGCGGGATCGTCGCGCTGCTGAATTACATCCCGTATTTCGGTCCGGTGATCGGCGCGTTCCTGCTCGCGCTGGGCGGGCTGATGACGTTCTCGGACATCTGGATGGCGATGCTGCCGCCGGCGCTGATGTACGGGCTGCACCTGGTCGAGGCGAACGCGATCACGCCGTTCGTCGTCGGCCACCGCCTGACGATCAGTCCGCTGCTGATCCTGATCTCGCTGAGCTTCTGGGGATGGGTGTGGGGCACGTCGGGCGCGTTGCTCGCGGTTCCGTTGCTGATCATCATCCAGACGATCGTGAAGGCCGCTGGCAAGCCCGACATCGCCGGCTTCCTGTTCGAGCACGGGACGCTGGTGCAGCCCAAGACCGGACGAAATCGCCGTCGTGGCGACCCGCCCGAGGCACAACGTGAAACTGGCGGATAATTTGGGTTGACGGTATCCGAACCCTCGCCTAGTTGCCGCCTCCACGCTGTTTCAGCGGGTGTAGCTCAGTTGGTTAGAGCGCCGGCCTGTCACGCCGGAGGTCGCGGGTTCGAGTCCCGTCACTCGCGCCATCGTTTGCCCTGACCGGGTGGATGGTTCGAGATAGTGTTGAGGTTTTGACGAGCCTTCCCGCGTGTTCCTTGGGACGCTAGGGTTCGTCATTGGGAATGCGGGTGTAGCTCAGTTGGTTAGAGCGCCGGCCTGTCACGCCGGAGGTCGCGGGTTCGAGTCCCGTCACTCGCGCCACCCTAGTGGGTGGCCGAGACCCTTTTAGATTTTGGATGCTGTGAGCATTCCGTTCCGTAGATTGTCCGGAACCACCAACCCCTCTCCGTTCGTGCTGAGTAGAGACCGAGTAGCTCCGTCAGGAGCGTATCGAGGGCTCGTATCGAAGCATGTGTTCCACCCGCCAACCTGTCCTTCGATACGCCCTCTCGATACGCCGCTGCGCGACTACTCGATGGCTACTCAGGACGAACGGGGAGGGGGAAGCAGGTCGGGATCGGAAGTGTGGCGGTGTCAGGGCCGGTTACCGGCCGATCTCCATCCACCGCAGCACAGGCTTCAACGGTGCGATCCAGATCAGGCCGGTGAACACGTAGAACACCAACTGCGCCAGCCAATGCCAGGTGCCGACGATGTTCGACAGGCTCACGATCGCTACGCACCACACCAGGATCAGGAGCAAGATGCCGAGCATGCCGACGGGTTTGCGCCAGGTTGGCGTCATGGCGTGATCCAGTCTGATTCGGTGGCGATGGCGTGGAGCGGGACGTCCCACGGGTCTGGGGTCAGGCTATCGACCTGCTGCACCGATAGCGCAATGCCAACGCGCCAGGCATTCGGGTGGGCGAGGAAGGCGCGGTCGTAATAGCCGGCGCCCTGGCCGATCCGGTTGCCGCGGCGATCGAAGCCGACGAGCGGGGTCAGGATGATGTCGGGTTCGAGTTCGGCGGCGTCTGCGGCGGGCTGGTGCAGCCCGAACGGCCCAGCGATCAGCGCCGCCTCGGTCGCCCAGGACAGGAAGCGCATCGGCAACGAGCGGCGGACGACATGGGGTAGGGCGATCACACATCCCGCATCGACGGCAGCGCGCGCGAAGGGCGAGGGATCGGCCTCGCCGCCGAACGGGACATAGGAAGCAACCGTCAATCCGGGCTTCAGCCGGGTCAAAAACGCCGATGGCACCGGAATATCCACAGGCGGGCGCGCTTCCCGCGCGGCGCGGAGCGAGGCTCTCAGCGCGCTCTTGTCGGTCATGCGCTTGCGACCCTGAAATAGGGAGAAAATGGTGGTGTGGCGGGCCCACCATGGCCGTGTGCCGGGTTATCCACTGACGCACGGTACGTCAGGTGGGGACCATATGCTTCGGACCAGGATCCTAACAGGGACAGCCCCCTATGGATGATGAATAGCCTCAGGGATAATAAAGGCTCGTACCGGGCAGAACCCGCCACAGCCAATCTAGGCGTTGGGCGGGCTAAGCTCAAGGGCTTGTGCGAGGCCTTCAAGACGATCTGCGATCCGCGTGAGTGCGATCTCGCTGACCGCCGAGCCTTCGGGTGGGCGATGCGCGGCTTCGTCGAGGTCGTCGGCGAGCATCAGCGCGACGAACAGCATCGCGCGCTCCGCGCTGAGACCGCCGGCCGCGCGGTCCGCGGTCGCCCAGCGTTCCGCGACCATCGCGCCCAACAAGCGGACGCGGGATTCTTCGCCATCGCGGCAGGCGACGGCGTGGGGACGACCGCCGATATCGAGCATGACCTGGGCCATCAGTTGGGGCTCCCGCGCGTGATGACATCGTCGAGCGCGGCGACGGCTTCGGCCATCCGCGCCTTGAGGGCGGCGTGGCGCTTGGCGAGCGCGTCGCCGGCTTCGGTGCGGGCTGCAATGGCGGATTCGATCCGTTCGATCGCGGCGTCGATCCGTTCGACGGCAGTTGGTCCGTCGGGAAGTGTTTCTGACATGCCATGCGAGATAGCATGGACGGGGGTGCGACAAGTCGGTTTAGGCGAAACCCAACACCATCCACGGTGTTGACAGGGCGCCCCACCGCCCCGCAAAGGCTGCGCGCCCGGAACGGACTCGCGGGCGTAGCGGAGAGACAGCAATGACGGTCAAGGTTGCGATCAACGGTTTCGGGCGCATCGGCCGTCTCGTCGCCCGTGCGGTACTCGAACAGTCGAACGGCGCACTCGAACTCGTCGCGATCAACGATCTCGGCGATGCGAAGTCGAACGCCTGGCTGTTCAAGCGCGACAGCGTCCACGGCAAGTATCCGGGCGAAGTTTCGGCCGAAGGCAACGAGCTGGTCGTCGACGGCAAGCGCATCCGCGTCACTGCCGAGCGTGACCCGGCCAACCTGCCGCACGCCGAGCTGGGCGTCGACATCGTCCTCGAGTGCACCGGCTTCTTCACCGACAAGGCAAGCTGCCAGAAGCATCTCGATGCAGGCGCCAAGAAGGTGCTGATCTCGGCACCGGGCAAGAACGTCGACCTGACCGTCGTTTACGGCGTCAACCACGACAAGCTGACCGCCGAGCACACGATCGTCTCGAATGCGTCGTGCACCACCAACTGCCTCGCGCCCGTCGCCAAGGTCCTGAACGATGCGATCGGCATCGAGCGCGGCCTGATGACGACCGTCCACGCCTACACCAACGACCAGAAGATCCTCGACCAGATCCACCCGGACCTGCGTCGCGCGCGTGCTGCGGCGATGTCGATGATCCCGACGACGACCGGTGCCGCGCGTGCGGTTGCCGAAGTGCTGCCGGAGCTGAAGGGCAAGCTCGACGGTTCGGCGATCCGCGTGCCGGTGCCGGACGTGTCGCTGATCGACCTGACCTTCACCCCGTCGCGCGATACGACGCGTGAAGAGGTGAATGCGGTGCTGAAGGCGGCCTCCGAGAGCGGCCCGCTGGTCGGCGTGCTCGACTGGTCGGACGAGCCGCTCGTGTCGATCGATCTCCAGCATACCCCGGCGTCGTCGACGATCGACAGCCTGGAGACCGCGGTGATCGACGGCAAGCTGGTTCGCGTCGTCAGCTGGTACGATAACGAGTGGGGCTTCTCGAACCGCATGGTCGATACCGCCACCGCGATGGCGAAGTTCATCTAAGGTAGACGGACGCTGCGTTCTCCTAACCGCTATCCCGCCCAAGTCCGTCATCCCAGCGAAAGCTGGGATCTCCCCATGCGGGTCACGACGCCCGCCAACAGGGAGACCCCAGCTTTCGCTGGGGTGACGGAGATTGGGATGGGTGCGGGAATTGGGATGGGTGACGGGTGTCTCGTTGGGATGGCGGCAGTTGGTATGGATGACGCGCGGCTCGTGACATGACTGCAGGCGGCACCATCGCCGGGATCGCCCGACACCCCCGCGCGAAAGCCCCGATGGAGGTGATCGACCATGTCGAGATCACTATCGAGGCCGGGCTGCACGGCGACTTTCGCGGCTATGTGAAGCCGGGCGGCAAGGGGCGGCGCCAGGTCACGTTGCTGGAACACGGCGACTGGGCCGCGGCGATGGCCGAGGTGGGCCAGGATATCCCATGGTATGAACGCCGCGCGAACCTGCTCGTTGACGGCTTCGACCTACCGCAGATACCCGGCACCCGTCTGCGCATCGGCGCGGACGTCGTGCTGGAGGTGACGCGCCACACCGATCCGTGCGAACGCATGGAGGCCTTGGCGCCAGGATTGTTCGCCGCGCTGACGCCCGACTGGCGGGGCGGGGCCTGTACCCGAGTTTTGATGGGCGGCAAAATTGCCGTCGGTGATGAGATCAGGATCGAAGAACCATGACCAAGCCATTCAAGACGCTCGATGATATGGGCGACATCCAGGGCAAGCGCGTGCTCGTCCGCGAAGACCTCAACGTGCCGATGGCAGAGGGGCATGTGACCGACGACACCCGCCTGCGCGCGACCGTCGCGACCGTAGGCGAGCTTGCCGACAAGGGCGCGATCGTCCTCGTCCTCGCGCATTTCGGTCGTCCCAAGGGCGTGCCGAGCCCGGAGTTCTCGCTGTCGCAGGTCGTTAAGCCGTACAGTGAAGTGCTCGGGCGCGAAGTCCGCTACATCGACTGGGAAGGGGCGGATGACGCCGTCGCGACGCTGGAGCCCGGTGACATCGCGGTGCTTGAGAACACGCGCTTCTTCGGTGGTGAAGAGACCAACGACGAAGCGGTGGTCAAGCGTTTCGCGAGCCTTGGCGACCTGTATGTCAACGATGCCTTCTCCGCCGCGCACCGCGCGCACGCCTCGACCGAGGGGCTCGCGCACGTCCTACCCGCCTTTGCCGGCCGCGCGATGGAAGCCGAACTCGACGCGCTCCAGAAGGCGCTCGGCGCGCCCGAGCACCCGGTTGCGGCCGTCGTCGGCGGCGCGAAGGTGTCGTCGAAGCTCGACGTGCTGCGGCATCTCGTCACCAAGGTCGATCATCTGATCATCGGCGGCGGCATGGCGAATACCTTCCTCGCGGCACGCGGTGTCGATGTAGGCAAAAGTCTTTGCGAGCATGAGCTTGCGAGCGTTTGCGAACAGATCATGGAAGCTGCGGACAAGGCGAACTGCACGGTTCACCTGCCGTATGACGTCGTGGTCGCTAAAGAGTTCAAGCCGAACCCCGCCACCCGCACTGTCAACGTCCACGAAGTCGCGGCTGACGAGATGATCCTCGACGTTGGTCCTGCGGCGGTCGAGTCGCTTGGCGACGTGCTGAAGAACTGCCGCACGCTGGTTTGGAACGGTCCGCTCGGCGCGTTCGAGACGCCGCCGTTCGACAAGGCGACCGTTGCGCTCGCCAAGACCGCTGCGGCCCTCACCGAAGGCGGCTCGCTCGTCTCGGTCGCAGGCGGCGGCGATACGGTCGCGGCGCTCAACCATGCCGGCGTCGCGGACGCCTTCACGTTCGTCTCGACCGCTGGCGGCGCGTTCCTCGAATGGATGGAAGGCAAGGACCTTCCCGGCGTCGCCGCGCTGACCCGCTAGGATGCGGGCTCCCGAAGCATCGGGACCAGCAGGCCGTTCAAGGCGTCCAGGTCGAACGCGCCGGTTTTCGCATAGCGAACGATACCGGCGCGATCGATGATGTAGTTGGTCGGCAGCGCGCCCAGAACCGCAAACGGGCCCTTGATCCGGCGTGCGGACGGGATCGTCATCGCGGCGAACAGCGGCTTGAGCTTGTACGCGGGCAGCGAATCCTCCGTCGCCACCGCGAAGACCCGCAGGCCGTTGTTCTTGCGAAGCCGGTAGTAGGCATCGAGCAGCGGCAGTTCCGCCTTGCACGGCCCGCACCACGTCGCCCAGAAATTCAGGACTACGACTTGGCCGCGAAGGTCGGCGCTGCGGACCTTGCTGCCGTCGATCAGCGTCAGTTCGAAGTCGGGTGAGCGCTCGCCGATCTTTACCGCAGCGGTCGTTGCCGTTGCTGGTCCCGGTGCCGCGGATGCCGCCAGCAGCGCCGCACACGTCATGATCCCGCGCAAAATCGTCATTGCCCTCGTCCCCCTATGGACAGTTTCCGCGTCCGACGACCTTCCGTCAATCACGCGGCAAACCGAGCGGGCAGGGGATTGATCCCGGCTATCCGCGCGCCTATGTTTAACATGTTAAACGGAGACACGGATGCTCGGCGTCAGGCTCGACAGCGAACTCGAAGAGCGACTCGCGGCGGTTGCGCGCACCCAAGGGCGCAGCAAGAGCGATATCGCACGCGAAGCCGTGCGACGCTATGTCGAACGCCACGACGAGGCGTTCCTGGCGGAGGCACGACGTCAGTCGCTCGCGGCGGCTGATCACGATAGGCAGGCAGGTGAAGAGGATTGGGACGCACTAATCGGGGCGCCCCCTGCATGAAATTCGTCCGCGGTATGATCGTCGTCGGGGCGGGCAAGGGCGACTTCTCTAGCAAGCCGCGCCCCTTTCTTGTCGTCCAATCAGACCTTTTTGCCGATCACGCGACGATTTCTCTATGTCCGCTGACCAGCGTCATTAGCGGGACGAGCCTGTTTCGCGTGTCGCTCGAGGCATCGGCGGAAACCGGCCTATTTCGCGATAGCGAGATCCAGATCGACAAGGTTGATACGCTCGACCGCAACAAAATCGTCGAGATTATCGGTACGATACCCATCACCACCATGACCCGAGTCGACGACGCGCTGCGCCGCTGGCTCGAACTCTAAGACAGGATTTACCATGACATCCACGATCACCCCGCAAGTCAAAACCATTCTCGACAAATACGAGGCCACCAGTTCGGCGGTGAAGGCAAACCTCGCGCGCATCCTCATGCAGGGCAAGCTTGGCGGCACCGGCAAGCTCGTGATCCTGCCGGTCGACCAGGGCTTCGAGCATGGCCCGGCGCGCAGCTTCTCGGTCAATCCCGCGGCGTACGACCCGCATTACCATTATCAGCTGGCGATCGACGCAGGGCTCAGTGCCTATGCCGCGCCGCTCGGGATGCTCGAGGCGGGCGCCGATACGTTCGCCGGGCAGATCCCGACGATCCTGAAGTGCAACAGCTCGAACAGCTGGGCGACGACGATCGACCAGGCGGTGACCGCGACGGTGTCGGACGCGGTACGGCTTGGCTCGGCGGCGATCGGCTTCACGATCTATCCGGGTGCGGACCAGTTCTTCGACCTCGTCGAGGAAATCCGCGAGCTGAGCGAAGAGGCGAAGTCGGTCGGCATCGCGACGGTGATCTGGTCGTACCCGCGCGGTGGTGAGCTGACCAAGGATGGCGAACTCGCGCTCGACGTCGGTGCCTATGCCGCGCACATGGCGGCGCTGCTCGGCGCGCACATCATCAAGACCAAGCTGCCGACCGCGCATATCGAGCAGAAGGAAGCCAAGCCGCTTTACGCGAACACCGACTGGTCGAAGCAGTCGGACCGCGTGAAGCACGTCGTCCAGTCGAGCTTTGCCGGGCGTCGCATCAACGTGTTCTCGGGCGGCGCGTCGAAGGGCGAGGACGCGGTGTTCCAGGACGCACGCGACATCCGCGACGGCGGCGGCAACGGCTCGATCATCGGCCGCAACACCTTCCAGCGCCCGCGCGACGAAGCGCTGGCGATGCTCGACCGGATCATCCGGATCTACAAGAACGAGGAATAAGCGCCGTTCTGCGCGCTCGTCACCCCGCCACGCGCCGGGGTGACGAGCGCGGCATGAGGGGCTAGGGGCGGGCATGACCGAATTCGAAGATCCGCTGGGCCCGCTCGATCCCAATTTCGCCGAGAATTTCCGCCGCGACATGCGTCGGCCGGCTTGCCAGCTTTATCTGGTGTCACCGCTGGATGTCGGCGGCGACTTTCCCGAACGCCTAGCGCGCGCCCTGGATGCTGGCCCCGTGGCCGCGTTCCAGTTCCGTGTGAAGGATATCGATCAGCATGCCGCCGCCGCACTCGGCGAGCCGTTGCGTGCGATCTGTGCAGAACGCGACGTCGCGTTCATCGTCAACGACGACATCGGGCTCGCCAAGCGGCTCGATGCGGACGGCGTGCATCTCGGGCAGGATGACGGCGATCCGCGTGAGGCTCGCGCGCAGCTGGGGCCCAACGCGCAGATCGGCGTGAGCTGCCATGGCAGTCGCCATCTGGCGATGGAAGCGGGCGAGGCCGGGGCCGACTATGTCGCGTTCGGCGCGTTTTATCCGACGACGACGAAGGTCGCGACGCATACCGCCGAGCCGGTGATCCTGTCCTGGTGGTCGACGCTGTTCGAGATGCCCTGCGTCGCGATCGGTGGCATCACCCCGGAAAACGCCGCGCCGCTGGTTGCTGCTGGTGCGGATTTCATCGCCGTGTCGGGCGCCGTCTGGGCTGGCGACGAGGTCGCGGCGATCAAGGCGTTCGCTGAGGTTCTTGCGAAGCGCTGAGATCGCGCCCAACCGTTGGAAACAACCGTCGTCCCGACCGTTTGATGCAGAAGCGTAACGGTTTGGGATGACGGGCATGACGGCATTTGTGACGAAAGCTTCGGTTCTTGCGGCGTGCCTGTTCGGCGTGGCGTCGCCTGTGTTGGCGCAGCCTGCACCGACCACGCCGGTTCCGATCGACCGCAATATTCTCCACGTACAGGTGATCCTCGATCATCTCGGCTTCGGGCCGGGTGTGCTTGATGGTCGTGGTGGGCAGTCGCTGGTCGCGGCGTTGAAGGGATTCCAGGAGGCGAAGGGCCTGCCGATTACCGGCAAGCCCGATGCGCGGACTTTGCAGGCATTGTATCCATACCGCGCCGCGCGGCCGACCGTGACGGTCGCGCTGACCCCCGAGATGCTGGCGGGGCCGTTCGTCAATCCGTTCCCGACGGACCCGGCAAAGCAGGCCGAACTCCCATCGCTCGGCTACAAGAATGTCATGGAGAAGCTCGGCGAGATGTTCCACACGACGCCGGCGGTGATCGTTGCGCTGAATTCTCCGACCACGAAACTATCGCCGGGCACTAAGGTGGTATTCCCCAACGCGTTGCCGACCTCGCGCGCCTACGATCTGAAGCTGAAGCCGGACTGGATCGCGACGCTCACGATGCTGAACGTCGATGCAAATCAGCCCAAGGCGGATCATGTGGTGGTCGACAAGTCGGACGGCGTGCTCCGCGTGCTCGATGCGAACGACAAGCTGATCGCGCAGTTCTCCGCGACGATGGGGTCGAGCCATGATCCACTTCCGCTCGGTACGTGGACGATCAAGGGCTCCGACTACAATCCGAAGTTCCACTTCAACCCTGCGCTGTTCTGGGATGCGAAGAAGGGGCAGCAGAAGGAGATGCTGCCGCCGGGGCCGAACGGTCCGGTCGGGGTCGTCTGGATGGACCTGTCGAAGGAGCATTACGGGATCCATGGCACACCCAACCCCGAGACGATCGGGCGTGCGGAGAGCCACGGCTGTATCCGCTTGACCAACTGGGACGCGGCGCGGCTGTCGATGATGATCAAGCCGGGGACCAAGGCCGTATTCCAGGCCTGAGGCGATGACGCGGACGTTCTGGATCATTCTCGGGCTGATCGTCGTCGCGGTCGGCGGGTTTGCGTCGATGGTGTCGTTCGGCAGCGGCGGTAGCGGCATCGAGCGGCGGGTGCCTTGGCGGAAGCCGGCGCCTTCCGCCGAGGTCGATGCTGTTACCGTGACGCCTGGGGCTCTGGCCGTTCCGGTGGCCGGCGTTCCTCGGAAAGCTATCGCGGATAGCTGGAACGATGCGCGGGGCGGCGGTATACGCGGGCATCACGGTACGGACATCATGGCACCGGGCGGCACACCCGTCGTTGCTGCCGCACCGGGCCGGATCGAGAAGCTGTTCCAGAGCGGGCTTGGCGGTGTCACGCTCTACGTCCGCTCGCCCGATCGACGCTGGACCTATTACTATGCGCACCTTGCCGGCTACGCCGCGGGTATCCGTGAGGGCATGGCGGTCAAGGCCGGCGATACGCTCGGCTATGTCGGCGATACCGGCGATGCGGGGGCGGGCAACTACCACCTGCATTTCGGGCTGACCAAGATGCAGCCGGGTGAGCGCTGGTATCAGGGCGAGAACGTGAACCCGTACCCGCTGCTTGCCGGAACCCGGTCGTCCCGCTAAAGCCCGCCGCTTCGGGTTTCCGCATAGCCACGCCTTAGGGCCATGCTTCGCGGACGGCCCCTAGCTCTTTCCAGCAGGAATCGGTCATGAAGATCAACGCGGTCGAGATTCGTCCCGGCAACATTCTTGAATATGAGGGCGGCATCTGGCGCGCCGTCAAGATTCAGCACACCCAGCCCGGCAAGGGCGGTGCCTATATGCAGGTCGAGATGAAGAACCTCATCGACGGCCGCAAGAACAACACCCGCTTCCGCTCCGCCGAGAGCGTCGAGAAAGTACGGCTCGAGACCGTCGACTTCCAGTTCCTGTTCCGCGAAGGCGACATGCTTACCTTCATGGACAAGGTGAACTATGAGCAGATCTCGCTCGACGCCGACATCCTGGGCGACGCAGCGGCGTTCCTGCAGGACGGCATGGACGTGGTGATGGAGCTCTGGGAAGAGCGGCCGATCTCGGTCCAGTTGCCGGACACGATCGAGGCGCTGATCGTCGAGGCGGACGCTGTTGTTAAGGGGCAGACTGCGTCGTCTTCGTACAAGCCGGCGGTGCTTGAGAACGGCGTGCGCGTGATGGTCCCGCCGCATATTGGGGCTGGCACGCGGATCGTGGTCGATGTCTACGAGCAGACGTACGTAAGGCGCGCGGACTGACAACTGCTCCCCCTCCCGCAGGCGGGAGGGGGTCGGGGTGGGCACCCGCCCTCCATGTTACGAGACGATATTGGCGCGAACAATTTCGATGCCGCGCGACGCCGATAGCGCGAGCCCACCCCGGCCCCTCCCGCTTGCGGGAGGGGGAGATAGAATACCATGCCCAGCCATTCCGGCATCATGACCGTCATCGAGCGCGCCGCCCGCAAGGCCGCGCCGCGTCTGCGTCGCGACTTCAACGAGGTCCAGCAGCTCCAGGTGAGCCGCAAGGGTCCGGCCGACTTCGTCAGCCAGGCCGACCAGCGCGCCGAGCAGACGATCTTCGAAGAACTTTCGCACGCGCGTCCCGACTGGGGCATGCTGATGGAGGAGCGCGGCGAGGTCGAGGGTGACCCGAACAAGCCGCGGTTCATCGTCGATCCGTTGGATGGGACGTCGAACTTCCTCCACGGCATCCCGCATTTCTGCATCTCGATCGCGGTCGAGGAGCCGATGCCGAACGGCAAGCGAGAGGTTACCACCGCATTGGTGTATCAGCCGCTGACCGACGAGAGCTTCTGGGCCGAGAAGGGCCGGGGGCATGGCTCACCGACCAGCGCTTGCGCGTGTCGTCGCGGCGCGATCTCTCCGAATCGCTGATCGCTACGGGGATTCCGTTCCTCGGGCATGGCGACTTCGCGCAGTGGAGCCGGATTTTTGGCGCGGTTGCACCTGAGGTTGCGGGGATCCGTCGTTTGGGTGCTGCGGCGCTCGATCTGGCGTGGCTTGCTGCGGGCCGGTTTGACGGGTTCTGGGAGTCGAACCTGAAGCCTTGGGATGTTGCAGCTGGGATGCTTTTGGTGAAAGAAGCCGGCGGTTTCGTCACTGACTTCCGCGGTGGCGATCGCGCGATGGAGCGTAATGAGTTTCTTGCGGCGAACGACGCGCTGCATTCGCGGCTTCATAAGCTGGTGGCTGGCGCGTTGCGTTAAGGTGGATTGTGAAGAGGGCAACTGGGACCGAATTCGGTTACTCCCGCTCCCAATCCGACTGCCATCCCCATCCGTCACCCCAGCGAAAGCTGGGGTATCCCCGTGATGGTCGCCGCGCCCGCCAACCACGATACCCCAGCTTTCGCTGGGGTGACGGATGGGGGAGCGTAAGGGCCAGAGTGGGGTCAACAGCGCAACGGCGTCGACCCCGGCTCGGTCCGTCATACCGGGCTTGTTCCGGCATCCACCGTTCCGCATTCTCGCCGCCGCTGGTGTGCGGCACCGTGGACCCCGGAACCAGTCCAGGGTGACGGGCATGGTTCGGTGACGTCCCCGACATTCAGTGGAAGTCGCGGCCGCAGTCATCGGCGCGCTAAGTAACGCAAGTTTCCCGTCACCCCCGCCCCTCCACTTGCGAGTGATTCTCACACCCTCCACGCCTTGCCCATCACCCCCCATCGGCCTAAAGCGGCCCCGTTCCGTTCGCACTTGCGAGAAGCAATTTGGTCGACCTGTCGCACTATCTTCCGATCCTCCTGTTCCTCGGGATCGCTATCGCATTGTCGAGCACGTTCGTGTTCCTGCCGATGGCCGTCTCGCGCCTCACGGGATCGCACAAGCCTACGCCTGAGAAGCTCAGCGAATACGAGTGCGGCTTTCCCGCATTCGAGGATCCGCGGAGCCAGTTCGACGTGCGCTTCTACCTGATCGCCATCCTCTTCATCATCTTCGATCTTGAGGCCGCGTTCCTGTATCCCTGGTCCGTCTCGGTCTTCACGCTCGGCTGGACCGCGTGGATTTCGATGATGATCTTTATCGGCGAATTGGCCCTTGGCCTCGTCTACGCATGGAAGAAGGGAGCACTCGATTGGGAGTAGAGCTTCAGCCCGCACCCGGTTCGCCCAGTTCGCTGGTGCCACCCGACCAGGGCTTTTTCGACGGATTGAACGGTGAGCTGACGGATAAGGGTTTCCTCGTCACGTCGACCGAAGAGCTGTTCCAATGGGCCCGCACCGGCTCGCTGTGGTGGATGACGTTCGGGCTCGCATGCTGCGCGGTCGAGATGATCCACGTCAACATGCCGCGCTACGATCTGGAGCGCTTCGGCGCCGCACCGCGCGCGTCGCCGCGCCAGTCGGACGTGATGATCGTTGCCGGCACGCTGTGCAACAAGATGGCCCCGGCACTCCGCAAGGTTTACGACCAGATGTCGGAGCCGAAGTACGTGATCTCGATGGGGTCGTGTGCGAACGGCGGCGGCTATTATCATTACAGCTACAGCGTCGTGCGCGGCTGCGATCGGATCGTGCCGGTGGATATCTACGTTCCCGGGTGCCCGCCGACGGCTGAGGCTTTGCTGTACGGCATCATGCAGTTGCAGCGGAAGATCCGGCGGTCCGGGAGCATCGAGCGTTGAGGGCTCCCGCACCAGCTTACGCGTCGAACGACGGCGTGATCGACAGCGCCCGCGCGGCGCTTGGCGGCATGCTGCTCGACGCGGTCGACCATGTCGGCGAAGTCGCGCTGCACGTTCGTCGCGAAGACCTGTACGACGCAATGATCGCGCTGCGCGATACCCCGGGGCTTGCCTATCAGCAGCTCATGGAGATCGCCGGCGTCGACTATCCGGATCGCGCGGAGCGGTTCGAGGTCGTCTATTGCATGCTGTCGCTGACGCGGAATCACCGCCTGCGCGTGCATGTCGCGACCGACGAGGAGAAGCCGGTGCCGTCGGTGACGGACATCTGGCCGGTCGCGGGCTGGCTCGAGCGCGAAGTGTACGACATGTACGGCGTGCTGTTCAGCGGCAATCCGGACCTGCGGCGCATCCTGACCGACTACGGCTTCCGCGGTCATCCGCAGCGCAAGGACTTTCCGCTGACCGGGTATGTCGAGCTGCGCTATTCGGAAGAGTCGAAGCGCGTCGTGTACGAGCCCGTGCAGCTTGCGCAGGATTTCCGTACGTTCGATTTCATGAGTCCGTGGGAGGGTGCGAACTACGTGCTCCCCGGTGACGAGAAGGGCGCCTTGCCCCAGGCCAAGGGTGCGCAGACTCCCTTGTCGGCGGACACGATCGTCAAGGCCAACGCGGCGCAGTCGCCGACCCAGGCGCCGACCGAACCCAAGAGCACCGAGTCGACCGCACAGACGGGCGCCGGCAAGTCGGAGTCCGATGCGACGCTGAAGCCTGCGAACCCGGACGTGGTCCCGACCAAGGGTGGAGGACAGAACCAGTGAGTCTGTATGTCGAAGAGCTTCTGGGTGAAGCCGACGCAGCCGATCCGACGACCGGCGACGTCACGATCCAGAACTACACGATCAACTTCGGTCCGCAGCATCCGGCCGCGCATGGCGTGCTTCGGCTCGTCATGGAGCTCGACGGCGAGATCGTCGAGCGCGTTGACCCGCATGTCGGCCTGCTCCACCGCGGCACCGAGAAGCTGATCGAGTACAAGACCTACACGCAGGCGCTGCCGTATTTCGATCGTCTCGATTATTGCTCGCCGCTGTGCATGGAGCATAGCTGGGTGTTGGCGGTCGAGAAGCTGCTCGACCTCGAAGTGCCCGAGCGTGCGCAGTATCTGCGTGTGTTCTTTGCCGAACTGACCCGCATCTCGAACCACATGTTGAACCTCGGGTCGCATGTCATGGACGTCGGCGCGATGACGCCGAACCTGTGGCTGTTCGAGATCCGCGAAGACTGCATGAACTTCTTCGAGCGCGTTTCCGGCGCCCGCATGCATTCGAACTATTTCCGTCCCGGTGGCGTGCATCAGGACGCGCCGCTGAAGCTGCTCGCCGACATCGGCGACTGGCTCGACACGCGCCTGCCGCGGCTGTTCGAGGATGCGATCTCGCTTGTCGCGGACAACCGCATCTTCAAGCAGCGCAACGTCGACATCGCCGTGGTCAGCCGCGACGACGCGATCAAGTGGGGCTTTTCCGGCCCGATGATCCGCGGCTCGGGGATCGCCTGGGATCTGCGCAAGTCGCAGCCCTATGACGCCTACGCGAAGATGGACTTCGAAGTGCCGGTCGGCACGCGCGGCGATTGCTATGACCGGTTCATGGTGCGAGTCGAGGAAGTGCGTCAGTCCGCGCGGATCATGAAGCAGTGCCTGCGCGACATGCCCGAGGGGCCGATCGCGTCGCTTGACCGCAAGGTGGTGCCGCCCAAGCGTGGTGAGATGAAGCAGTCGATGGAAGCGCTGATCCATCACTTCAAGCTTTACACCGAGGGCTTCCACGTGCCCGCCGGCGACGTCTATGTCGCGACCGAGAGCCCCAAGGGCGAGTTCGGCGTGTATCTGGTCGCCGATGGCTCGAACAAGCCGTACCGCTGCAAGATCCGCCCGACCGCGTTCTCGCATCTGCAGGCCATGGACTTCATGGCGAAGGGCCACATGCTGGCAGATACGACCGCGATCCTCGGCGCGATGGATATCGTTTTTGGTGAATGTGACCGCTGATGGCTGAAGCTCCGAAAATTCCCGACGAGGCCGAGACCCGCGCACGCTGGGGTTCGTTCGCTTGGACGGACGAGAACCAGGTAAAGGCGAACGAGATTCTCGGGCGCTATCCCAAGGGTCGCGAGCAGTCGGCGTCGATCCCGTTGCTCGATCTGGCGCAGCGCCAGGTCGGCGCGGAAACGCAGACGCAGGGCTGGTTGCCGGTGCCGGTGATCGAGTTCGTCGCGCGCCAGATCAGCGTGCCGTACATGCGCGTGTATGAGGTCGTGACCTTCTACACGATGTTCAACCTCGCGCCGGTCGGTCGCTTCCACGTCCAGGTCTGCGGCACGACGCCGTGCATGCTGCGTGGGTCGGACGACGTTCTGGCGGCGTGCAAGAATCGCGGGCTGGTCAAGGGCGGCACCACGCCGGACGGCATGTTCACGTTGACCGAGGTCGAGTGCCTGGGCACGTGCGCGAATGCGCCGATGGTGCAGATCAACGACGATAATTTCGAAGACCTCGATTACGACAAGACGACCGAGATCCTCGAGGCGTTGGCCAATGGCGGGCATCCGACGCCGGGGCCGCAATTCGGTCGTCGCGCAAGCTGCCCCGAAGGCGGCCCGACCTCGCTGAAGGCGATGGTCGACGCGAACCACGATTACCGGGGAGTGGGCCTGATGCTCGCCGACAAGGATCGCATCTTCACCAACGTCTACGGTTTCCAGCCGTGGAACATCGACGCGGCGATCATGCGCGGCGATTGGGACAATACCAAGGACCTGATGGCGCTCGGCCAGGACGCGATCATCGACGTGATGAAGGCGTCGGGTCTGCGTGGTCGTGGCGGTGCGGGCTTCCCGACCGGCACGAAATGGTCGTTCATGCCGAAGGAGCCGAAGCCCGATCGGCCGAACTTCCTCGTCATCAACGCGGATGAATCCGAACCGGGCAGCTGCAAGGATCGCGAGATCATCCGCCACGATCCGCACAAGTTGATCGAGGGCGCGCTGATCGCCGGGTTCGCGATGCGCGCGCGCGCGGCGTACATCTACATCCGCGGCGAGTATATCCGCGAGGCCGAGACGCTGTTCGCAGCCGTTGCCGAGGCGTACGATCGCGGCTTCATCGGCAAGAACGCGTGCGGGTCGGGCTACGACTTCGACGTGTTCGTGCACCGGGGCGCAGGCGCTTACATCTGCGGCGAAGAGACCGCGATGTTGGAGAGCCTCGAGGGGAAGAAAGGCCAGCCGCGGCTGAAGCCACCTTTCCCGGCGGGGGCTGGACTCTATGGTTGCCCGACGACGGTCAACAACGTCGAATCGATCGCGGTCGCGCCGACGATCCTGCGCCGTGGCGCGGCGTGGTTCTCCAGCTTCGGCGCGGAGAACAACCGCGGCACGAAGCTGTTCCAGATCAGCGGCCATGTGAACAAGCCGTGCGTGGTCGAGGAGGAGATGAGCATCTCGTTCCGCGACCTGATCGAGACGCATTGCGGTGGCATCCGTGGCGGCTGGGACAACCTGCTCGCGGTGATCCCGGGTGGCTCTTCGGTGCCGCTCGTGCCCGCCGCACAGATCATGGACTGCGCGATGGACTTCGACGGCCTGAAGGCGGTCGGCTCGGGCCTCGGCACCGCGGCGATCATCGTCATGGACAAGTCGACCGATATCGTCCGCGCGATCAGCCGCATCTCGTACTTCTACAAGCATGAGAGCTGCGGCCAGTGCACGCCGTGCCGCGAGGGCACCGGCTGGATGTGGCGCGTGATGGAGCGGATGCGCACTGGCGACGCCGAACTGTCCGAGATCGACATGCTCCAGCAGGTCACCAAGCAGGTCGAGGGTCACTCGATCTGCGCGCTCGGCGACGCAGCCGCGTGGCCGATCCAGGGCCTGATCAAGCATTTCCGCCCCGAGATGGAGCGCCGTATCCGTGAGCGCGGTGGCGACACCGCGCCGATGATGGAAGCCGCAGAGTAATGCCCTTAGTCAAAGTCGATGGCGTAGAGATCGAGGTGCCGCAGGGCGCCACCGTGCTGCAGGCGTGCGAGCTTGCCGGCAAGGAGATCCCGCGTTTCTGTTATCACGAGCGGCTCAGCATCGCTGGCAATTGCCGGATGTGCCTGGTCGAGGTGAAGCCTGGTCCGCCCAAGCCGCAGGCGTCGTGCGCTTTGCCGGCGGCGGACAAGCAGGAGATCTTTACCAACTCGCCGATGGTGAAGAATGCCCGCGAGGGCATCATGGAATTCCTGCTGATCAACCATCCGCTCGATTGCCCGATCTGCGATCAAGGCGGCGAGTGCGATCTGCAGGACCAGTCGGTCGCGTACGGTCGCGGTCATTCGCGCTACGACGAGAACAAGCGCGCAGTCACCGAGAAGTATATGGGCCCGATCGTCAAGACGGTCATGACCCGCTGCATCCAGTGCACGCGCTGCATCCGGTTCGCCGAGGAAGTGTCCGGCGTCGAGGAAATCGGTGCGATCTTCCGCGGCGAGGACATGCAGATCACCTCGTATCTCGAGAATGCGGTCAAGAGCGAGCTGAGCGGCAACGTCGTCGATCTGTGCCCGGTCGGTGCGCTGACATCGAAGCCGTATGCGTTCGAGGCGCGTCCATGGGAATTGCGCAAGACGCTGACGATCGACGTGATGGACGCGGTCGGCACCAACATCCGGCTCGACAGCCGTGGTCGCCAAGTGCTGCGCTGCGTGCCGCGGATCAACGAGGACGTGAACGAGGAGTGGGCGACCGACAAGACGCGCCACGCGATCGACGGCCTCGTACGCCGTCGTCTCGACAAGCCCTATGTCCGCGTGAACGGCAAGCTGGTTCCCGCGACGTGGGATGAGGCCTTCGCAGCGATCAAGGCTGTCAACGCCGGGTCGAGCGTTGCGGCCGTCGCTGGCGATCTGGTCGATTGCGAGACGATGTACGCCGCCAAGGCGCTGCTCGCGAAGATGGGGTCGAGCCTGCTCGAAGGCCGTCAGACCGGCATGGATTATGACGCGACGAGCATCGCCGCGGTCAATTTCAACACGACGATCGCTGGCACCGAGCGCGCCGATGCGATCCTGCTGGTGGGCACGAACCTGCGCTGGGAAGCGCCGCTGGTGAACACGCGGGTGCGCAAGGCTATCAAGAAGGGCGCGAAGGTCTTCGCGATCGGGCCGGAGACGGACCTGACGTACAAGGTCGAGTGGCTCGGCGACGATCTGGCGCTGCTCGGCGCTCTGCCCGAGGCGGTGACCGAGGCGTTTGGCAAGGCCGAGCGTCCGATGGTGATCGTCGGTGGCGGCGCGCTGAAGGGTGGCCATGCGGCTGCACTAAAGCTCGTCGATACGCTGGGTCTCGTGAAGGCAGACTGGAACGGCTTCAACGTCGTCCACATGGCGGCCTCGCGAATGGGCGGGCTGATGCTCGGCTATGCGCAGAAGGGCGGCATCGCCGACGTGATGGGGGCGAAGCTCGGCTTCTTCCTCGGCGCGGACGAGGTCGATTATTCGAAGTTCGCCGGGTTCAAAGTGTTCGTGGGTCATCACGGCGACAAGGGTGCGGCGGCTGCCGACGTCATCCTGCCGGGCGTTACTTATGCCGAGAAGTCGGGGACGTGGGTCAATCTCGAAGGTCGCGTCCAGCGCGGCGAGCGGGCGGTGTTCGCACCCGGCGACGCACGTGACGACTGGTCGATCTTCCGCGCGCTGTCCGACACGCTCGGCCACACGCTGCCGTTCGACAGTTTCGAGGGGCTGCGCGAGGAAATGTACACGGACGTACCTGCGCTGCGTCATCAGGCGCTCGCGACGTTCGAGTGGAACCCGCCTTCGCTCAACGGTGCAGGTGAGGGTGTCCTCGCCGGCTATCCGATCAAGGACTTCTACCTGACCAACGCGATCTGCCGTGCGTCGCCGACGATGCAGCGCTGCTCGGCCGAACTTCTCCACGGGGAAGATTACGCGGAGGCAGCCGAATGATCTCCTGGTTCGAATCCTCGCTCGGTTACGACTGGGCGTTCTTCCTCGCGACGATCATCGACATTCTCGTGATCGCGCTGCCGCTGATGCTGGCGGTGGCGATGATCATCTATGCCGACCGCAAGATCTGGGCGGCGATGGCATTGCGGCGTGGTCCTAACGTCGTTGGTCCGTTCGGCTTGCTACAGAGCTTTGCCGACGGCCTGAAGGTGTTCCTGCAGGAGACGATCGTCCCCGCAGCCGCCAACCGCACGCTGTTCCTGCTGGCACCGATCATCACCTTCACGGTCGCGCTGATCGTATGGGCGGTAGTGCCGTTCGGCGTCGGCGTTGTGCTCGCGGACATCAATGTCGGGCTGCTCTACGTGCTCGCGGCCTCGTCGCTCGGCGTCTACGGGATCATCCTGTCGGGCTGGGCCTCGAACTCGAAATACCCGTTCTACTCGGCGCTTCGTGCGGCCGCGCAGATGGTGTCGTATGAAGTCGCGATCGGCTTCATCCTGATTTCGGTCGTGCTGTGGACCGGCAGCTTCAATCTGTCGGCGATCGTGATGGCGCAGAAATCGCATGTCTGGTTCTTCAACGGGTACATCCTGAACCCGCTGATGTTCCCGATGGCGGTGATGTTCTTCATCTCGTCGCTGGCCGAGACGCAGCGTGCGCCGTTCGATCTGACCGAGGCGGAGAGCGAGCTCGTCGCCGGGTACCAGACCGAATATTCGTCGATGTCGTTCGCGCTGTTCTGGCTCGGCGAGTACGCCAACGTGCTGCTGATGTGCGCGCTCAACGCGACGCTGTTCTGGGGCGGGTGGCTGCCACCGGTCGACTGGGCGCCGCTGTACTACGTGCCGGGGATCATCTGGCTGTTCGCCAAGATCCTGTTCTTCTTCTTCCTGTTCAGCTGGGTGAAGGCGACCGTGCCGCGCTATCGCTACGATCAGCTGATGCGGCTCGGCTGGAAGGTCTTCCTCCCTGTTTCGCTGTTCTGGGTTTTCCTCGTGTCGGGCTATCTAATGCTGACGCGCGTTGGAGTGGGTTCATGAGCGTCGCTCAGATCATCAAGTCGTTTACCCTGTGGGAATTCGTGAAGGCGCACGCGTTGACGCTTCGCTATTTCTTCAAGGAAAAGGCGACGATCAACTATCCGTACGAGCGCAATCCTGTGTCGCCGCGGTTCCGTGGCGAGCATGCGCTGCGTCGTTATCCGAACGGCGAAGAGCGGTGCATCGCGTGCAAGCTGTGCGAGGCCGTGTGCCCCGCGCAGGCGATCACGATCGAGGCCGAGCCGCGTGACGACGGTTCGCGCCGCACGACGCGCTACGACATCGACATGACCAAGTGCATTTACTGCGGCCTGTGCGCCGAGGCGTGCCCGGTCGATGCGATCGTCGAGGGACCGAACTACGAGTTCGCCACCGAGACGCGCGAAGAGTTGATCTACGACAAGTCGAAGCTGCTCGATAATGGCGACCGTTGGGAAAGCGCGATCGCGGCGAACCTTGCCGCCGATGCGCCGTACCGTTAATGGCGCGCTCATTCTTCTCGTGGGCGTCTAAGGGGCCGCAATCGTGATTCAGGCCTTAGCCTTCTACCTCTTCGCCTTCGTCGTTGTCCTGTCGGGCGCGCTGACGATCGCGTCGCGCAATCCGGTCCATTCGGTGATGTGGCTGATCCTCGCGTTCTTCAACGCGGCAGGCCTCATGATCCTGGTCGGTGCCGAGTTCATCGCGATGCTGCTCGTCATCGTCTATGTGGGGGCAGTCGCGGTGCTGTTCCTGTTCGTGGTCATGATGCTCGACATCGACTTCACTGAGTTGCGCGCAGGCGTCGCCCGGTATTTCGGGATCGGTCTCGCACTCGCCGTCGCACTCGCCGCCGAGGTGATGATCGCGATCGGCGCGTGGAGGACGGGTCCGATCCAGCTCGCGCGCCGCGCTGCTCCGATCGACGACACCGTGCCCAACATCCAGGCGATCGGTAACCTGCTCTACACGCGCTATCTGTTCGTGTTCGAGGGTGCCGGCCTGGTGCTGCTGGTTGCGATGATCGGGGCGATCGTGCTGACCCACCGCCAGCGTGGCGGCGTCAAGGCGCAGAATATCAGCCGCCAGAACGCGCGCCGTCCGCAGGACGCCACGCGCAACACGAGCCCGGTCGTCGGGCAGGGAGTCGAACTGTGACGATCGGTCTCGTCCATTATCTGGTCGTCGCGGCGATCCTGTTCACGATGGGGGTGCTCGGCATCTTCCTCAACCGCAAGAACCTCATCGTCATCCTGATGGCGATCGAGCTGATCCTGCTGGCGGTGAACATCAATCTCGTCGCGTTCTCGGCGTTCCTCCACGATCTGGTCGGACAGGTGTTCGCGATGTTCGTGCTGACGGTCGCCGCGGGTGAAGCCGCGATCGGCCTCGCCATTCTCGTGATCTATTTCCGCGGTCGCGGCACCATCGCGGTCGACGACGTCAACCGGATGAAGGGGTAATACGGTTGATCCAGCTTATCGTCTTCCTGCCGTTACTGGCCGCGATCGTTGCCGGGTTCGGCAATCGCGCGATCGGCAACGTGCCGGCGAAACTCGTCACCACGGCTGCGCTGTTCGCATCGTGCCTGTTGTCCTGGCCGATCTTCATCGGCTTCCTCTCGGGCACCAGCACGGCGACCGTCGCGCCGCTGCTCGACTTCATCCACTCCGGCGACATGAACGTCGCGTGGTCGCTGCGTGTCGATGCGCTGACCGCGGTGATGCTCGTCGTCGTCACGTCGGTCTCGGCGCTCGTCCATCTGTATAGCTGGGGCTATATGGACGAGGATCCCGACCAGCCGCGCTTCTTCGCGTATCTGTCGCTGTTCACCTTCGCGATGCTGATGCTCGTGACCGCGAACAATCTTGTCCAGATGTTCTTCGGCTGGGAAGGCGTGGGTCTCGCATCCTACCTCCTGATCGGCTTCTGGTTTCGCAAGCCATCCGCCAGCGCAGCCGCGATCAAGGCGTTCGTCGTCAACCGCGTCGGCGATCTTGGCTTCATGCTCGGTATCTTCGGCACGTTCCTGGTGTTCGGCACGGTCTCAATCCCCGAAATCCTCGCGGCGGCTCCCGGCATGGCGGGCTCGACGCTTGGTTTCCTCGGCTACCGGCTCGACACGATGACGGTGCTCTGCTTGCTGCTGTTCGTCGGTGCGATGGGCAAGTCGGCGCAGCTCGGCCTGCACACCTGGTTGCCGGACGCGATGGAAGGCCCGACCCCGGTGTCGGCGCTGATCCACGCGGCGACGATGGTCACCGCCGGCGTGTTCATGGTCTGCCGCCTATCGCCGATGTTCGAGATGAGCCCGGTCGCGCTGACCGTGGTCACCTCGGTCGGTGCCGCGACCTGTTTGTTCGCCGCGACTTGCGGCCTCGTGCAGACCGACATCAAGCGCGTGATCGCGTATTCGACCTGTTCGCAGCTCGGCTACATGTTCTTCGCGGCGGGTGTCGGCGCATACGGCGCGGCGATGTTCCACCTTTTCACGCACGCATTCTTCAAGGCGCTGCTGTTCCTCGGCGCCGGCTCGGTCATCCACGCGATGCACCACGAGCAGGACATGCGGTACTATGGCGGCCTGCGTAAGAAGATCCCGGTGACGTTCTGGGCGATGATGGCGGGTACGCTCGCGATCACCGGCGTCGGCATCCCCGGTATCTTCGGTAACACCGCGATCGGCTTTGCAGGCTTCCATTCGAAGGATGCGATCATCGAGGCGAGCTGGGCTGCGGGCCAGCCGGGCGTGTGGTTCGTCGGCGTGCTCGTCGCGTTGCTAACCAGCTTCTATTCGTGGCGTGTTATGTTCCTGACCTTCTGGGGCAAGCCGCGCTGGGCCGCATCGGAGCACATCCAGCATGCGCTCCACGACGCCCATGGTCATGACGACCACGCCCATGACGCGCATCATGCGGACGACCATCATGCGAACCCGGCGCAGGCCGAGGACGCTGGCCACGCGCCACACGGTCATCACGACGCAGCGCATGCGCCGGCTGAGGGCGATGGTGGGTATCACCCGCACGAGAGCCCGTTGCCGATGCTGATCCCGCTGATCGTCCTGTCGATCGGTGCGGTTCTCGCCGGCTTCGTGTTCCACGGCTTCTTCATCGAGCCGACCGCAGGCGAAGAGTTCTGGAAGGGCGCGCTCGCGTTCCGCGAACATCTGATGCACGAGATGCACGGCGTGCCGTTGCTGATCAAACTGTCGGCGACGATCGCGATGCTGCTCGGCCTGCTGACCGCCTGGTACGCCTATATCAAGGCCCCCACCTTCCCGGCGAAGGTCGTCGAACAGTTTGGCGTGCTCTACGACTTCCTGCTGCATAAGTGGTATTTCGACGAGCTGTACGACCTGATCTTCGTCCGCCCGGCGTTCGCGATCGGCCGCTTCCTGTGGCACCGCGGCGACGAGAAGACGATCAACCGGTTCGGGCCCGACGGCGCGACCTGGGTCGTCCAGATCGGCAGCCGCGTGGCCAACCGCTTCCAGACGGGATACCTCTACACCTATGCCTTCGTCATGCTGATCGGGCTGACCGCAGCCGTAACCTGGGCGATCGGACTGTAATGACCGGCTTTCCTATCCTCTCCGTCCTGATCGCGGTCCCGATGATCGCGGCCGTCGTGTGCCTGTTCGTCTCGGCGAACACCGCGCGGATGCTGGCGCTGGCGGCGACGCTGATCGACTTCGTTCTCGGCATCATGCTGTGGATGAACTACGACATCGGTGGCGCGCAGTGGCAGTTCGTCGAGCATGCGCCGGGTATCTTCGGCCCGTTCGGCTGGTCGCTCGGCATCGACGGCTTTGCGCTGATGCTGATCATGCTCAGCGTGTTCCTGATGCCGATCTGCATCGGTGCCAGCTGGCGCTCGATCACCACGCGCGTACCCGAATACATGGCCGCGTTCCTGTTCACCGAAGTGCTGATGATCGGCACGTTCGCGGCGCAGGACCTGTTCCTTTTCTATGTGTTCTTTGAAGCCGGCCTGATCCCGATGTACCTGATCATCGGCATCTGGGGCGGCGCGAACCGGATCTACGCGTCGTACAAGTTCTTCCTGTACACGCTGCTCGGCTCGGTCCTGATGTTTATCGCGATGCTGTACATGGCGAAGACCGCGGGTACGACCAGCATCCCGGCGCTGATGAACTACGACTTCCCGGCCCACGTGCAGACGTGGCTGTGGCTGGCGTTCTTCGCATCGTTCGCGGTCAAGATGCCGATGTGGCCGGTTCACACCTGGTTGCCCGACGCGCACGTCCAGGCGCCGACCGCAGGCTCGGTGATCCTGGCGGGCGTGCTGCTGAAGCTCGGTGGATACGGCTTCCTGCGCTTCCTGCTGCCGATGTTCCCCGAAGCCTCGGGCCAGTTGACCTGGCTGATCTTCGGCCTGTCGGCGGTCGCGGTGATCTACACGTCGCTGGTCGCGCTCGTGCAGTCGGACATGAAGAAGCTGATCGCCTATTCGTCGGTCGCGCACATGGCGATCGTCACGATCGGTCTGTTCGCGTTCAACCGGCAGGGCATCGAAGGCGCAATGATCATGATGCTGAGCCACGGCCTGGTATCGGGTGCGTTGTTCCTGTGCGTCGGCGTGATCTACGACCAGCTCCATACCCGCGAGATCTCGCGCTATGGCGGCCTCGCGATCAACATGCCGAAGTACGCGATTTTCTTCCTGTTCTTCACGATGGCATCGATCGGACTGCCGGGCACCAGCGGCTTCGTCGCCGAGTTCCTGTCGCTGATGGGCACGTATCAGGTCTCGACCTGGACCGCGCTGCTCTGCACGACGAGCATCATCCTCGGCGCCGCGTACATGCTGTTCCTATACCGTCGCGTCGTGTTCGGCGAGATCAAGTCGGACGACGTCCGTGCGATGGTCGACCTGTCGGGCCGCGAGATGTGGCTGCTCGCACCGATCGCAGCCGTCGTGCTGTGGATGGGCGTGTATCCCGAGAGCTTCCTGGCACCGATGCGGAAGGACGTGGGCGTGCTTCTCGCCCGTGTCGACCGCGCCAAGCCTGCCAGCGATTCAAACCCAACTGCGGGGAAGCCCGCCGCAACCGTCCATAGTGCCGCGCACGGGGAGGCACACTGATGGATTACGCCGCTAATATCGCAATGACGCTGCCCGAACTGGTGCTGGCGTTGGGTGCGATCGCCCTGATGCTCGTTTCGGCCTGGGGCGGGGACAAGTCCACGCGAGCCGTCTCGATCGCCGCCGTGTTCGTGCTGGTCGGAGCAGGGATCGCATTGGTCGGTCCGGCGTCGTCGGGTGGCTATGCGTTCGACGGCCTGTACCGTGCAGACGCGTTCGGCGCGTTCGCCAAGGTGCTGATCTACATCGCCTCGGCGGTCGCGATCGTCATGGCGCCGAGCTTTTTCGCCCGCACGCACGGCGACGATCTGCGTCCGGAATATCCGGTGCTGATCCTGCTCTCGGCATGCGGCATGGGCATCATGGTCTCGGCCACCGACATGCTGACGCTGTATGTCGGTCTCGAGCTCCAGAGCCTTGCGGCCTACGTCCTCGCCAGCTTCATGCGGCGCGACGGGCGTTCGGCGGAAGCCGGCCTGAAGTATTTCGTGCTCGGCGCGCTCGCCAGCGGTATCCTGCTGTACGGCATCTCGCTGGTCTACGGGTTCAGCGGTACGACGTTGTTCTCGGGTGTCTCGGAAGCTTATGCCGGCAGCAAGTCGCTCGGCCTTCTGTTCGGTCTCGTGTTCGTGTTCGCAGGGCTCGCGTTCAAAATCAGCGCCGTGCCGTTCCACATGTGGACGCCCGACGTGTACGAGGGCGCACCGACCCCGGTCACCGCGTTCTTCGCGTCGGCACCCAAGGTCGCGGCGCTGGCGCTCAGCGTCCGCGTGGCGGTCGATGCGATGGGCCCGGCGACCGATCAGTGGCGCCAGATCGTGATCTTCGCTGCACTCGCCTCGATCATCCTCGGTGCGGTGGCCGCGATCGGCCAGACCAACATCAAGCGCCTGCTCGCATACTCGTCGATCAACAATGTCGGCTTCGCGCTGATCGGTCTTGCGGCGGGAACGCCAGAAGGCGTGTCGGGCGTACTGATGTACCTGACGATCTACGTCGCTATGACGCTCGGCTCGTTCCTGGTCGTGCTGCAGATGCGTGGTGACGACGGGCAGCCGGTCGAGACGATCGATAGCCTCGCCGGCATGTCGCGGACGCGGCCTGCGCTGGCAGCAGCGCTCGCGATCTTCATGTTCAGCCTTGCCGGCATTCCGCCGCTGTTCGGCTTCTACGCGAAGTTCGCGGTGTTCAGCGCAGCGGTCGACGCCGGGCTGTTCCCGCTGGCGGTGGTCGGCATCGCCGCCTCGGTGATCGGTGCGTATTACTACCTGCGTGTCGTCAAGACGATGTACTTCGACGATCCGGCACCGGCGTTCGCGCCGATGGAGAGCAAGGTCGAGGGTGGCCTGATCGCCGTCGCCGCGGTGTTCGTGTCGCCAGCCGGCTACCTCCTCATCCCCGTGCTTGGCACGTGGACGATGGCGGCCGCACGGGCGTTGTTCTGAGCATCATCCGCACCGTCGCGGAAACAGGATCGACCAACGCCGACCTGCTGGAGCTTGCACGCGGTGGTGCCGAAGACGGTCTCTGGTTGCGTGCGATCCGTCAGACGGCGGGGCGGGGGCGGTTCGGGCGCGAATGGTCGTCGCCCGAGGGTAATCTCTACGCCAGCACGCTCGTCCGTTTGCGACCGAACGATCCGCCGGCCGCCAGCCTCGCGCTGGTCGCCGCGGTCGCCTTGCAGGAAACGGTGTCGACGTTCCTCGTTGCCGGGATCTGCCAGGGCACGACCGATGCGAGCGAGACGCTGGTCCTGAAATGGCCGAACGATCTGTTGCTTGCGGATGCCAAGCTGTCGGGCATCCTGCTCGAACGCGCGGACAATGCGGTGATCGTCGGCTACGGCGTAAACATCGCGCACCATCCCGATCTGCCCGACCGTGCGACGACCGATCTCGCCGCGCACGGCGTGGTGGTCGATCCGGCGATGTTCCTCGACATCCTCGCCGACAGTTTCGCGCGCTGGATCGGTCGCTGGCGGACCGAGGGCATCGCGCCGGTTCGCGAGCGCTGGGTCGATTGCGCGCATCCCGCAGGCACCGCACTGACCGCTCGGCTTCCCGATGGCAGCGGCATCGACGGCCTGTTCGTCGGGCTCGACACCGACGGCGCGCTGATCCTCCGCTTGGCGTCTGGCGAGCGGCGTGTCATTCACGCTGCCGACGTCTTCCTGCTTTGAGGCCCCGCTGATGCTGCTCGCGATCGATGCCGGCAATACCAATGTCGTGTTCGCGCTCGTCGAGAGCGGCGAGATCGTCGCGCGCTGGCGGATCGCGACCGATCCGCGGCGGACGGCGGACGAGTATGCGGTGTGGTTGAGCCAGCTCATGCAGCTCGGCGGGCATGATCGCACTGCCGTCGAGGGCGTGATCGTCGCCACCGTCGTGCCGCGCGCGCTGCACAACCTCCAGGTGCTCGCGTCGAAATACTTCAACACCGACGCGCTGATCGCTGGCCATGCACCGGTCGAATGGGGCATCGCGATCGACGTCGACGAGCCTGCCTCGCTTGGTGCCGACCGTGCGGTCAACACGATCGCCGCGCATGCGCTGCATCCCGGCGACCTGATCGTGATCGACTTCGGCACCGCGACCACCTTCGACGTCGTCGACTATAGCGGCGCGTACAAGGGCGGGATCATCGCGCCGGGGATCAACCTGTCGCTCGACGCGCTGGTGACCGCCGCCGCGAAACTCCCGCGGATCGCGATCGAGGCGCCGACAGATACCAGCGTGATCGGGCTCAACACCGTCTCGCAGATGCACATCGGCATCTATTGGGGTTATGTCGCGATGATCGAGGGGCTGGTCGCGCGCATGAAGCGCGAGATCGGCCGTCCCGTGAAGGTCGTCGCCACCGGCGGCCTCGCCACATTATTCGAGAAACAGACCGACGTGTTCGACGTCATCGAAGCCGACCTGACGATCCAGGGGCTGGCGATGATGTGGGATCGTCACCATATCTAGGGCCATTGGGCTCGCGCCGACCGGCCTGCGGGCCATATTCCTGTATAATCCTGAAAGTAATCAATGACTCCGAAGAACGAACTCCTTTTCTGTGGCCTTGGCGGCTCCGGCGAAATCGGCATGAACGTCAACCTGTACGGCTGCCAGGGCAAGTGGGTGATGGTCGATCTCGGCATCACCTTCGCCGATCCGCAATATCCGGGCGTCGACGTGATCCTGCCCGACCTGTCCTTCATCGAAGACCGGATCGACGACCTGCTCGGCATCGTCATCACGCACGGCCATGAGGATCACATCGGCTCGCTGCCGTACCTCGCCGAAGACCTCGGCGTGCCGATCTATGCGACCCCGTTCACGATGGGGCTGATCCGCGGCAAGCTCGAGGAAGAGGGCATCGCCAACCGCGTGAAGCTCAAGATGATCCCGATGGGCGGCAATTTCCAGCTCGGGCCGTTCGGCTTCACCTTCGTCGAGATGTCGCATTCGATCCCCGAGGCGAACGCGCTGTTGATCGACACGCCTTACGGTCGCGTGTTCCACACCGGCGACTGGAAGCTCGACAAGAACCCGGTGATCGGCAACCCGACGACGCCCGAGGGCTTCATGGCGATCGGCGACAAGGGCGTCGACGTCCTCGTCTGCGATTCGACCAACATCTTCAACACGACCGCGTCGGGCAGCGAGAGCACGGTCCGCAAGGGCTTGTTTGAGGAGGTCAGCAAGGCCAAGGGCCGCGTGATGATCACCAGCTTCGCGTCGAACGCCGCGCGTCTGCACACGTTCGGCGAAGTCGCGAAGGAAACCGGGCGCAAGCTGTGCGTCACCGGGCGCTCGCTCGACCGGATCATCAAGGTGGCGCGCGCGACGGGCTATCTAAAGGATTTCCCAGACACGATCAGTCCCGACGAAGCGATGCGCCTGCCCAAGAACAAGGTGCTGATCATCGCTACCGGTGGCCAGGGCGAAGAGCGCGCGGCGCTGGCGCGTGTCGCCAATGGCCAGCACACGATCACGCTCGAAGCCGACGACACGGTGATCTTCTCGTCGAAGCAGATCCCGGGCAACGAGGTCCAGATCGGTCGCATCCAGAACACGCTGGCGGCCAAGGGGATCCGCATGATCACCGAGCGCCAGGCACACGTTCACGTGTCGGGCCATCCGGGTCAGCCCGAACTCGCGCAGATGTACGACTGGCTGCGGCCTGAAGTACTCGTGCCGACACATGGCGAGATGCGCCATATGATGGAGCATGCGCGCTTTGGCCTCGAGCAGGGCATTCCGCGCGCGATCGTGCAGAGCAATGGTGACATCATCCGTCTCGCGCCCAAGGGACCGGCGAAGATCGGCAACGCGACCGTCGGGCGCCTGGTGCTCGACGGCGACGTGATCCTTCCGGCGGACGGCGCGACGCTGAGCGAGCGGCGCAAGCTCGCGATCAACGGCCAGATTTCGGTCGGTGTCGCGCTCGGCAAGGACGGCCGGATGGTCGGCCAGCCGCAGGTCCGCGTGCAGGGCGTGCCGGTCGAGGAAGACCGCGCGGCATTCATCGCCGATGCGGTCCAGGCAGCCGCGGACACAGTGCGCGGCGGCAAGCGCGAGAGCGAGAAGATGCGCGAGCAGATCCGTCTTGCGGTGCGCAAGGTCGCGAAGCGCTGGACCGGCAAGCAGCCGATCGTCGATGTCCTGCTGATCGAGGGCTGATCGAATGCGCTGGACCTCGGCACTCGCGATCTACGTCCTGTTCTGGGCGTTCTCGGTGTTCCTGGTCCTGCCATTCGGCGTGAAGACGACGCGTGAGGTGGGGGGCGAACATGTCCCCGGCCAAGCCGAAAGCGCGCCGCATGAGTTTCGCTCGGGGCGGACGGCTTGGCGGGTGACGGTCGTCGCCACAGTGCTGTTCGTGCTGTTTCAGCTGAATTATTCGTACGGGTGGATCACCCCGCAGAGCGTCGACCTGTTCGACCGCGGCAACATGGTCACCCGCTGAGGGGCGGACCTAAACGATCCTCCCCCTGGCGGGGGAGGATTCATGGATCCGGCATCACCCCGGCGACGCAGCCGAACCCGCCAGCAAACCACCATCGATATTGATCTCGGTTCCCGTGATGTACGTGGCCTCGTCCGACGCCAGCATCACCGCAACCGCGGCGACCTCGTCCGGCATCCCGAACCGCTTCAACGGTGTATCCGCCACCAGCGCCGCCATCCGCGCCTCGCGGTCCGGCCCATCCCCGAGCATCGGCTCCCAGATCGGCGTCAGGATCGCGGCCGGATGCACCGAGTTGCAGCGGATTTTCCACCCCTGTTGCGCGGAATACAGCGCCACCGTCTTGCTGTGATTACGGATCGCCGCCTTTGACGACGCATAAGCCGCGGCGAGGGGGATGCCGACCAGCCCGGACCGCGACGAGATGTTGATGATCGAGCCCGTGCCCGCGGCCTTCATCGCACCGATCGCATAGCGGCAGCCGAGGAACGTGCCGTCCAGATTGACCGCATGGACCGCGCGCCAGTCCGCCAAGCTCGCATGTTCGGGATCGTGCGCGACCATGCCGTGCTCGAACCCCGTCACGCCGGCATTGTTGACGACCACGTCGGCGACCGGAACGATCTCCGACAGTCGCTGCCAGTCCGCCCCTTCGCGGACGTCCAGCTTTTCGAACCGGCAGCCGATCGCTGCCGCAGTCTCGGCGCCAATGGTTTTGTCGATATCGGTGAGGATGACGATGGCGCCCTCGTCATGGAAGCGCTCGGCGATCGCGCGGCCGATGCCGCGGGCTGCGCCGGTGATGACGCATATCTTGGTGTTCAGTCTGGGCATGTAAGCCTCGAAATATGAGTCCGGTCGGCGGATTGCTCCGCCGGCGATGGCCGCGTCAGCGGTGGCGCTGGATCATTTCGAGAACTCCTATTCGGTCGGGCTCAGCGCAAGCGTTCGATCGCCTGTGCCAGTGCCACGTACAGCTTGCCCATGTCGGACGACAGCAATGTGACCCCGAGCGGCGAGCCGTCGCGTTGCGTCAGGATCGTGCGGAGCATCGCTTCGAAGTCGTGGATGTAGCGGTTGACCATCTCGCGGAAGGTCTCGTCCTCGTCGTAGAGGCCGGCAATCTCGCGGACTTCGCTGGCGTCGAGAATGCGGACCGCGCGGCGGGTGAACACCCCGCGGTCGCCCTTGAGGTACGCGCCCCATGCGCTGTCCGAGATTTCGGGTGCGATCGCCTTGGTGATGTCGATCGACGCCGAGTTGAGCGACTCGATCAGCAGCGACACGCGACGCGCAAAGGTGTCCTGGTCGGCGTCTTCGCGTTCGGTGCGCGCCTCTTGGATCCGCGTTTCCACGATTGCGGTCTGGTCGACGATCGTCTGGACTTCACGCGCAAGGCGTTCGGTCGCGCCGGTGGCGGCATCGACCGCAGCGCCGGTTGCGTCGGTGAGCGCCTTGACCTGGCGTTCCACGGTGTCGTTGGTCGCGCGGCGCATCGCGTCGGCGCTGGCGGCTTCGAGCGCGGCTGCGGCCTCGGGAATGACCTTCGACAGCGTCTCGCGCGCCTTGTCGGCTGCGACCGCGGCGGTTTCGCGGACGCGGTGGAGTGCCTCGATCAACTGCGGTGCGGCGTCTTCGGCAAAATGTTGCGTCCGGCCGATCGCCTCGTCGACCATCTGGCCTAGCGCATCGGCCTTCGCGCGACCGGTATTGAGCGTGTTGAGCAGGTCAGTCGACAGCGTGTCGAGGACGAGGCGCTGTTCGGAGATCACGCCCGCGATCGCCTCGATCGCGTCGTGCGTGCTCTCGGCCGCGGTAACCAGCGCGAGCAGTTCGGGGCGTGCGGAGACGACGATGCTCTTGCTGGCGAGCACCTGCGAATCGAGCCGGCCCAAAGCTTCAGGCATCGTCTCGTCGATCTCGCGTGCGGCCGCGTCGAGCGCGACGAGCAGCGTTTCGGTCGTGGCGATCGTGCGGTGCGCCATGTCGTCGCCCGCGCGCAACGCTTCGGTCATCGCATTCGCCGAGCCGCCGAGTGCGCTGATCGATGCGGCGAGGTCTTGCGTGCGCTCGGTCCCATGGCGGTGGAGCAGTTCGATCCGCGATTCGACTTCGCCGAGCCCAGTGTGGAGGTCGTCGACGATCCGGTCGCCGGCGCTACGCTGTAGATCGAGGCGGATCGCGACGCGTTCGATCGCGTCCTCGACCGCGGCGATACGGTGCGCGAGCGCTTCGGCGCTGTCACGCGCGGCGCTGTCGAGCGCGGCCTGGTTGGCGCCGACCATCGCCAGCATCGCGTCGCCCTGTGCAGCGATGCCGCGACGCGACAGATCGACCGCATCGGCGGTGCGGTTGAGCAGCGCGTCGACCGCAGCGGACATGCCGTCGGTCACCGATTCGAGATGCGCACCCGCGGTCTGGCTGGTCGCCTCCATCCGGACGATGTGCGCGGCGAGGCGTTGCGCGGCGCCGCTCGCCATCGCGTCGGCCTCGCGGCCACGTTCGGCGAGCGCAACGATCTGCGCGTCGAGAGCAGCGGCGTGTTCGCTGGCCGACAGACCCGTGCGTTCGAGACGCTTGGCGACGTCGTCGATATCCGCCTGTGCACGGGGAAGGGTGGCGATCAGGACGCCGAGGCTGGTTTGTGCGCCGGCAGTCGAGGTTGCGAGGTTGCGCGCGTGGGCTGCAGCCTGGTCGATTTCGGAGACCATGCCGCGACCGATCGCGGCGAGCTGTTCGGTCGCGCCGCCGCCCATCGCCATGAGCGCGTTCAGTTGTTCGGCGAGGTGCTGGCGATTGGCGTCGATCGTGTTCGACAACGCTGCGACGGTGCGCTCCAGGCTGGCCGCTTCGTCACGCATCGCCTGCGCGGTGAGGCCGAAGCGGTGCGCCTCGGTGCGGCTGGTGCGCATGGTGAGCAGCCAGACGATGCCGACGAGCGCAGGGACGATGCAGAGCGCGGCGATGAACTGGACCAGCGCGACCGGTTCGATCGTCGCCAGCGAATCGCGTGCGATCCACAGCATCGCGGCGAGCCATATCGCTACGATCGCAACCGCGATGCCGGCGAAAAGCGGACCGCGTTCGGGCGCAGGCTCTTGCGCGGGCTCGTCGAAATGGGGTTCGGTGACGGTGTCGGACATGTCTTCTATCACCGGATCCATCACGATGTCCGCGCGAATGGGATGGGCATTGCCTGCCGACGCGCGAAACCCGATCATTGACGAACCCCCGTTCATGAATTGCGGAAGTATCATGGATTGTCGTCGGACAAAACGGATGATGCGACGGTTCGGCGAACATCCGTCCGGTAAGCGGGGCGACACGGCGTATGATCGTGGTGGCGCCGCGAGAAGCCGCGGTCGATCCTTGTGATAAGCACGGGAGGATGTGGCAGTATAGTCGCCCCAGCCGGGTGGTTTCTCGCGCGTAACGTCGAACCGAACCGCGGCGCAGGGCAGTTCGACCTAACGCGGGCTTTGCAGGACGGCGCGTACCGCCTAACAGCCTGCGATGCTTGCCGGCCTATTATTTGCAATTCACGACGCCGACGATCGTCCCGATCGTCTGGCCGCGACGCTGCCGTTCAGCGGCGTCACGCTTATCGAATACCAGGCACGGTTGCTGATCGCCGCCGGCGTGTCGCAGGTGATCGTCGTCGTCGCGCGGATGACGCCCGAGCTTTTGGGGGCGATCAACCGGATCGGGCGGCGCGGCGTTTCGGTCGATACGGTGCGCTCGGCGACCGAAGCGGTCGAGAAGCTGCATCCGCTCGCCCGCGTGCTGATGCTTGGCGACGGGCTGGTCACCACCGAGGCGATCGTCAAGGCGATGGCGGGTGAGGAGGGCGATTGCCTGCTCGTCGTACCAGAGAGCGATGCGGGGCCGGGGTTCGAACGCGTTGGCGGGCAGATGGCGTGGGCCGGGGTCGCCCGGCTGAGTTCGAGCCGGATCGCCGAGGTCTCGGCTTTGCCACAGGATTACGATCTTCAATCGTCGCTGCTGCGTCTGGCGGTGCAGTCGCGCGCGACGCAAGTTTTGCTGCCTACCGATGCGGTGCGCGGTGGGCACGGGATCGAGCGACAGGCGCGGACGCTGGAGGAACGCGGGCGTGCGGTGCTGATGACGATCGTGTCGGGGCGGCGCGGCTGGTTCGACCGGTTCGTGCTCGCGCCGATCGCGCGGCTGGCGTTGCCGCTGCTGGTCGATCGCGGCGTGGCGGGGACCACGGTGGGCGCAGCTGGGCTGGCGCTGGGCGTCGCCGGGCTGGTGACGATCGGCATAGGCCTGTCCTCGACCGGGCTGATCCTGGCGCTGGTCGGGTGCATCGCATTGGCACTTGGTTCGGTGTTAAGCGGGCTTCGCGACGAAGAGCCGATGGCGCATGGCCAGACGGTGGCGATCGGCGGTGTCGTTGCCGCCGCGATCCTCGTCTTTGCGTTCTTCGTCAGCGGCTATGCAGGCGAGAACACCGCGCTGGCGATCGGTACCGCCCTCGTCGCGATCGGCGGACTGGCCGAGCGCGCGATCGTCGAACGCGAGCGCCAGTTCTGGTGGGGCAGTCCGACGGCGTATCTGCTGATCGTGACGCTGACCGCGCTGGTCGGTTTTCCGGTAGTGGGATTGGGGTTGACCGCGGCCTATGCGACCGCGACGCTGGCGGCGGTGATCGAACGATTGCGCCGCGCGCCTTAGGCGGACCTTAACGACCGGAGGCTAAGCACGGGGCGATGTCGGTCGGCCGAGACCCAGTTGACGCTATGCCGTCCTATGACGATCCGCTCGCGCGGGCCGAGACCGTGCGTTTGCGCGCGGAGACGCGACTGGCAGGGACGATCGCCGACTTTTTCCTCGATGCGGATGCGCGGTTGGAAGACCGGACGCGGCTGATGCTGGCGCATGTGCTGGATGCGATCGTCGGTTCGATCGAGTGGGATATCCGCCGCCACGCCGCGCGGTCGCTTGCCGGAAACGGATCGACGAAGGCGGGCGAGGCGATCCTCAAGGCGGGCGCGGGGGGCGTCGTCGATCGACTGACGCGCGCTGGATTGCTCCGTGACGAGGAGTTGATGGACGAACTGATCGCGCGCGTCCGTCACGATCTGATCGCGGCGTCGCTGCCGGTCGAGGTGGCCGAGCCCGACGAGGCGAGTCTGCTGGTCCGTCTCGCTGGCGTGCCGGACAGTATCGTAGCGTCGGCGGCGTCTGCCCTGCTCGCGGCCGAGAGCCGGCGGCGGGTCGCGAACGAACAGGGTGTTGTCGGTGGGAGCGAACTGCCCGCTGAACTCCATCACCGGCTGGTCTGGTGGGTAGCGGCGGCAATCCGCGACGGCTTGCGGCATGCGACGCGCGAGAGCGACCGCGCGATCACCGACGCGGCGCAGCGCAGTCTCGCGGCGCATGACGAGGGCGAGCGACCCGATGCGGTGGCGATGCGGCTGGCGGGGGCGCTCGATGCGCGACCAAACGAGTTGGCGGCGGTACTGGTCGAATCGATTGGCGACCGGCGGCTGTCGCTGTTCGTCGCGGTGCTGGCGCATGCGCTCGGCATCGCGTTCGATCAGGCGCGGGCGATCACGTTGGAGCCCGAGGGCGATCGGCTGTGGCTTGCGTTGCGCGCGCTCGACATGGATCGGCCGACGATCGCCCGCATCGGGCTGGCCCTGTCGGAAGCGGACCCGCGGCGCGATATCGAGGCATTTGCGGATGCTCTGGATGCGATCGTTTCGGTCGGTGTCGAGGATGCGCGGGCGTCGATCGCACCACTGGCACTGAACCGCGATTTTCGGATGGCGTTGCGGGCGCTGGCGCGTACGGATCGGCGATGAGCGTGTTCGACCCTTCGACCGAAAGCCCCATTGCCCACGCGATCGTCGCACCCGACGGATCGCTGTCGTTCGCGGACCCGGCGTTGATTGCATTGAACCAGCGGGCGGGGGATGCGCGGTGCGCCACTGGCGGTGCCGCAACTCGCGACGATCGCGCGGTTGGCGCGACGGCTCTGCATCGTCGTGTCGCGCGGTGTCGTAGTTGCCGACGACGAAACCGACGTCGATCTGTGGGTGCGCGCGCAACCGGACGGCGAGAACGTCCGTCTTACGGTCAGCGGCTGGCGCGAGGTCGCCGCATGGCGCCCGGCGCGGCCGGCACCCGATGCGCAGAATGATTTTCTCGGCAGCGATACCGATTGGCGGTGGGAAACCGACTCTGCGTTACGGCTGACGTTCGTGACACTGGATGCGGGGCCGAAACATGGCTTCGACGCGTTCGCACTGCTCGGCCAGCCGCTGACGGCGATGTTTGCGCTCGATGCCGGAACGGACGGGACGTTGCCGATCCTCGATTCGCTGGCCCGGCGGCGGGCGATGGCCGCGCAGCCCGCGCATCTGCGAAGTTCGGGCCGCGCGGTGACGCTGACCGCCAATGTCCGGCACGATGCATCGGGCGATTTTGCTGGGTTCGTCGGCGTGGCGCGGATGGTCGTCGAGGACGCCCCGGCGCCAGTTGCCGCCGACACGCTATCGCCGACTTTCACCAGCGGGCTCGACAAGGCGTTGCGCATTCCGCTCGCGCGGATCGTCGCCAATGCCGACAGCATCAATGCGCAGGCCGATGGCCCGGTGCAGCACGACTATGCCGATTACGCCGCGGATATCGCCAGCGCCGGCCGCCATCTGCTCGAGCTGGTCGACGATCTCGTCGATCTGCAAGCGGTCGAGCGGCCCGACTTCACGCTCGCGCCTGAGCCGATCGATCTGGCCGATGTCGCACGCCGCGCCGCTGGGCTGCTGACGGTCCGCGCCGCAAACGCCGAGGTGACGATCGTCCGGCCAGCGATGGACGTGCGTGTCCCAGCGCTTGGGGATTTCCGGCGGGTGTTGCAGGTTTTGGTCAATCTGGTCGGCAACGCGGTGCGCTATTCGCCGCCGGGATCGCAGGTCTTGGTATCGGTGGAGCGCAACGACACGCGTGCGATCGTCGTCGTCGCCGATCAGGGCAAGGGCGTCGCGCCCGAGGATCAGGTCCGGATTTTCGAGAAGTTCGAGCGGGTCGATCCGTCGGAGGCCGGTGGCAACGGGCTCGGCCTGTATATCGCGCGGCGCTTGGCGCGGGCGATGCAGGGGGATCTCACGGTCGATAGCGCGCCCGGCGAAGGTGCGCGGTTCGTCTTGACGTTACCGGCGGATCCGGCGCGCCACTAGGATCAGCGCGAGACCGAACGCGGCGAGGAATGCGCCGCGATCCGCCCACGGCCGCTGGTCGAGCATGAAGCTCGACTGCGGCCAGTGGACGTAACCGAGCCCCTGGCCGATCCAGAGCAGACCCATCAGCGCGCTGAGCACGCCGACGATCATCAGGATCGGCCGGAGCGTCTTCATCAGCGGGACGCCATCGGGACGTAGTCACGCGCGGTCGGGCCGCTGTAGAGCTGGCGCGGACGGCCGATCTTCTGGTCGGGATCGGTGATCATCTCGTTCCACTGCGCGACCCAGCCGACGGTACGGGCGAGCGCGAAGAGGACGGTGAACATCGACGTCGGGAAGCCGATCGCCGACAGGATCACGCCTGAGTAGAAATCGACGTTCGGGAACAGCTTCTTCTCGATGAAGTACGGATCGCTGAGCGCCAGACGCTCGAGCTCGATCGCGACGTCGAACACGGGGTCGGTGACGCCCAGCTCGCCGAGCACTTCCTTGACGGTCGTCTGCATGACCGCCGCGCGCGGATCGTAGTTCTTGTAGACGCGGTGACCGAAGCCCATCAGGCGGAACGGATCGTTCTTGTCCTTGGCGCGGGCGATATACTCGGGAATGCGGTCGACGGTGCCGATCTCATGCAGCATGTTGAGCGCGGCTTCGTTCGCGCCGCCATGTGCGGGGCCCCACAGGCAGGCGATGCCGGCCGCGATGCACGCGAACGGGTTGGCGCCCGACGAACCGGCGAGACGGACGGTCGAGGTCGACGCGTTCTGCTCGTGATCGGCGTGGAGGATGAAGATGCGGTCCATCGCCTTTTCGACGATCGGGTTCACGACATACTTCTCGGCCGGAACGCCGAACGTCATCTTCAGGAAATTGCCGGTGTAGCTCAGCGTGTTGTCCGGATAGACGAACGGCTGGCCGACGCTGTACTTGTACGCCATCGCGGCGATCGTCGGCATCTTGGCGATCAGGCGGTGCGACGCGATGACGCGCTGTGCCGGATCGTGGATGTCGGTCGAATCGTGATAGAACGCCGAGAGCGCGCCGACGACGCCGCACAGGATCGCCATCGGATGCGCGTCGCGGCGGAAGCCACGGAAGAACTGCGCAAGCTGCTCGTGCACCATCGTGTGGCGCGTGATCGTGTTCGAGAAGTTTGCCAGCTCGTCTTCGCTCGGCAGTTCGCCATTGAGCAGGAGGTACGCGACTTCCATGAAGTTCGACTGCTCGGCCAGCTCGCCGATCGTGTAGCCGCGGTGCAGCAGCGTGCCCGCGTCACCATCGATATAGGTCAGCTTCGACTGGCACGACGCCGTCGAGGTGAAGCCCGGATCATAGGTGAAATTGTCCGTCTGCGCGTACAGCTTGCGGATATCGATGACATCGGGTCCGACCGTTCCGGACATCACCGGATACTCGAAATCCTTGCCGTCGACCTTGAGGGTTGCGGTCTCGCTCATGCTTGTATCCTTCCTCGAAATCTTATCAGCTAGCCATCCGGTCGGCGATCCGTCCCAGGCTCTCGTCACGCCCGAGCAGATCGAGCACATCGAAAATCCCCGGCGACGTCTTGCGTCCCGTCAGCGCGGCGCGAAGCGGCTGTGCGACCTGGCCGAGCTTGACGCCCCGCGCTTCGGCCACGCGCCGTACCGCGCCTTCGAGCGCCTCCGTATCCCACGTGGCGAGCGCGTCAAGTTCGGCATGGGCATTGACCAAAATTGCACTCGCTTCACCCTGCAAAAGGCTCGCTGCGGCGTCGTCCATCGCCAACGGGCGCTGGCTGAACAGGAAATTCGATCCTTCGGCCAGCTCATTCAGGTTTGCGGCACGTGGCTTCAGGACGGGCATCGCGCGAGTCAGAAGATCGAGTCCGCCGGTCGGCAGGTCATGGCCGAGCCGATCGGCGGCGAGCAGCGCAAGGCGCGCGTCGTCGGCTTCGCGGATGTAGTGGCCGTTGAGGTTCTCGAGCTTCTTCAGGTCGAAGCGCGAGGGCGACTTGCCGACGCCCGACAGGTCGAACCATTCGACCGCCTGTTCGCGGCTGATGATCTCGTCGTCGCCGTGACCCCAGCCGAGCCGGAGCAGGTAATTGTCGAATGCCTCGGGCAGGATACCCATCTCGTCGCGATACGCTTCGATGCCGACCGCGCCGTGACGCTTCGACAGCTTGGCGCCGTCCGGGCCGTGGATCAGCGGAATGTGCGCGTAGATCGGCTCGGGCCAGTTCATCGCGCGGTAGATCGGCAGCTGCCGGAACGCGTTGTTGAGGTGATCGTCGCCGCGGATGACGTGCGTGACGCCCATGTCGTGATCGTCGACGACGACGGCCAGCATGTAGGTCGGGGTGCCGTCGGAGCGTAGCAGGACGAGGTCGTCGATCTCCTCGTTCTTGACCGTAACGGCGCCTTGAACGCGGTCCTCGATCGTGACGGCGCCTTCCTGCGGCGCGCGCAGGCGGACGACGTGGGGGAGGTTCGGCGCTTCGCTCTCGGGACGATCGCGCCACGGGCTGCGGATGCGGAGCGGCTTCTTCGCGGCCTGTGCCTCGGCACGCATCGCGGCGATCTCGTCGTTGGTCATGTAGCAGCGATAGGCATGCCCATTTGCCACCATCTCGTGTGCGACCTGGGCGTGGCGCTCGGCACCGGCGAACTGCATGACGACGTCGCCGTCCCAGTCGAGCCCGAGCCAGCGCATGCCGTCGATGATCGCGTCGATCGCCGGCTGGGTCGAACGGACCCGGTCGGTATCCTCGATGCGCAACAGGAACTTGCCCCCGTTCGCCTTTGCGAACAGCCAGTTGAACAGCGCGGTGCGCGCGCCGCCGAGATGCAGGAACCCCGTCGGCGACGGAGCGAAACGGGTAACCACGGGTGCGGCCGAAGCGGCGGTGCCCGTATCAGATATTGCGCCCAACCGCGGGTGCTCCCAGACTGATGAAACGATGAAGAAACGATGGCCATGACAGCCGTCGCCGCCCCTAGCATGCGTCCTTGGCGGCGACAAATGGGCGTGCCGCGATGGGGGGCTGTCGTGGGGCTTGCCGTGGAGCGCGGGGGGCTGGCGGTCGAGCGCTGGCTGGAGGCGGAGCGCGACCAGCTGGTGCTGTGGCTGCCGGTGATGCTGGGGGTGGGATAGCGCTGTGGTTTGCGCTGCCCGACGCGGCGGCATGGTGCGTGATGTTGCTGCTGCTGGTGGCGAGTGGGTTGACTTGTCTGGCCGTGGGGCAGGGCGGGCGTGCGGCGCGCGCGCTGGCGATTGGTCTGCTGACTGCGGGGCTCGGTCTTGGGCTGATCTGGGCTCGGTCGGAATCGGTGGCACGACCGGTGTTGGGCGGCCCGACGATCGCGAGCTTCTCGGCGAAGGTTGAGGCGATCGAACCGCTGGTGGCGCGGAAATTGGTGCGATTGACGGTTCTGCCACTTGGCAAAGGTGTGGAGACTAATGGGCAGCCGGTTGCCTTGCCTTACCGGGTCCGCGTCAACCTCGCGGAGACCGATGCGCCTAAGCTGCTCGGGACCGGGGCAGTCGTACACCTGCGCGCTCGCCTGATGCCGCCGCCTTTGCCAGCGGTGCCAGGCGCCTACGACTTCGCCCGGGTTGCGTGGTTCGGCGGTATCGGCGCGACGGGACGCGGTTTTGCACCGGTTGCTGTGACGACGCCGAGCGGATCGGGCGCCGGCATTCGCGTCGCTCTGTCGCACCATATCGTCTCGCGACTGGACGGCAGCGCAGGCGGCATAGCGGCAGCGCTCGCAACGGGTGACGTTGGTGCGATCAGCGAAGAGGATTCGGAGGCGATGCGCCGGGCGGGCCTCGCACATCTGCTGTCGGTTAGCGGGTTGCATATCACCGCGGCGGTGGCAGCGACGATGTTGATCGTGCTGCGGCTACTGGCGCTCAGTCCTTGGCTGGCGCTTCATGCGCGACTGCCGCTGATCGCTGCATTGGCGGGTGCGGCGGCGGCGATCGGCTATACCTTGCTGACCGGGAGCCAAGTGCCGACGATCCGGTCGTGCGTGGCCGCGTTGCTCGTGCTGGCGGCACTGGCGATGGGACGCGAGGCGATGACGTTGCGGCTCGTCGCGGCGGGAGCGGCGTGCGTCATGCTGGTATTGCCCGAATCGGCAGCCGGACCGAGCTTCCAGCTGTCGTTCGCGGCGATCACCGCGATCATGGCGCTGCACGAGCATCCTGTGATCCGCGCGTTCTTTGGTCCGCATGACGAAGGACGCGGGCGCAAACTCGCGCGGGGTGTCGCATCGCTGCTGTTGACGGGCCTGCTGGTCGAATTCGCGCTGATGCCGATCGCGGTCTATCATTTCCACAAGGCGGGGCTGTACGGCGCGTTCGCCAACATCGTCGCGATCCCGCTGACGACGTTCGTGGTGATGCCGCTGGAAGCGTTGGCACTGCTGCTCGATGCGGGCGGTCTTGGCGCGCCGATCTGGTGGCTGGTCCAACGCTCGCTCGATGCGTTGCTCTGGCTGGCGCATATCGTCGCCAGCGCTCCCGGCTCGGTGCGGTCGTTGCCCGCGATGCCGACGGCGGCGTTCGCGCTAATGATCGTCGGGGGATTTGGATTGCGCTCTGGCGGACCCAGTGGCGACGCCTCGGGCTGATGCCGCTGGCGGCCGGCGCGATCTGGGCGCTGACCACGCCAGCGCCTGACGTTCTGGTGACGGGAGACGGTCGCCACGTCGCGGTACGAACCGCGGCGGGGCTGGCGATGCTGCGCGACCGGGCGGGCGACTATACGCGCGACATGCTGGCCGAGAATGGTGGGGTGGATGGCGAGCCGCTCCTGCTCGCGGACCAACCCGATGCCCGATGCAGCCGCGATCTGTGCGTCACAGATATCGCTGGACGAGGACGGATGTGGCGCATCCTAGCGACCCGCAGCGCCTATATGGTTCCGATTGCAGAGTTCATCGCCGCCTGCCGCGGCGCCGATGTCGTCGTCAGCGACCGCGGTCTGCCGAAACGTTGTGCGCCGCGGTGGCTGAAGCTGGATCGTCGTGTGCTCCGGCGGACGGGCGGTGTCGCGCTGACCTTGGGGAGCGGGACAGTCGTGACCATCCTGAATGCAGACGATCGTCACCCCTGGCGCGATCCGCCTCTCCTCGAACGCACCGCGCACTCGTTCAAGCCGGGACATGGCAGGTTTCATAACGCAGCGTCAGCGTTTCGCGCCAGCCGAGGCCGTCAAAAGTAGAATGTTCACGCGAAGGCGCAAAGGCGCGAAGGTGATGCGATTCGGGAGACATTCACACCTCCATGAACGATAAGTCGACGTCGGTTTTTCGGTGGTCTGCGAAGGCAAATAGACGCCGATCTAAGCACCACATCTTCGCGACTTTGCGCCTTTGCGCCTTTGCGTGAACAAAATCATCCGTAGCCGTATGCGATCCCAGCGCGAAGAATTGGTTCACGCGGAGCCGCGGAGAAGTTTTTTACGATGGATGAATCGGGCTGGCTATTGTTCGGTCTTACTGCCGCAGGCATTGGAACAGCTTCGTCTCTCGCCGAACGCAATACCTCCCCGTCTCCGCGTCTCCGCGCGAACAAATTCTTCGGCTGTGTGGGTGATTGGCGACGAAATGTTCGCGCAAAGGCGCAGAGGCGCAGAGATTGAGGGTTCGAGTCGAAGTCGCGCTTATGCATCGGAGCGGGAGAGGGGCTTCCGGACGCTTGGCGGTCCTTGCTTGGGCATGTCGAAGAACTGTTCCCGACAGCTCCGAGTATCGAGTATATCGCTTAGTCTGCCGATCAGACGCGGTCACCGTCGCTAGCGGGAACGAGCGACTTAGCTCACCAGCTTGAGCGGGCGCTTTTCCTTAGCAACTAAAAACCGTGATCGGCCTGCGTCGCTGTGGCGCAGGCCGGTCCCGGTCATTCAGTCATAGCGGCGGAGGATGCCGGATAGTTTGCCTTGGACGCGGACTTGGGCGGGGGCGTAGCGTTGGGGGTCGTAGGCTCGGTTTGCAGGGTCGAGGCGGACCATGGCGCCTTCGCGGCGGAAGTATTTCAGGGTGGCTTCGCTGTCTTCGATCAGGGCGACGACGATCTCGCCGTCTCGGGCGGTCTCGGTGCGGCGAATCAGGGCGTAGTCGCCGTCTAGGATACCGGCCTCGACCATGGAGTCGCCGGAGACTTCGAGCGCATAGTGTTCACCCGAACCCAGCAGTGCGGCGGGGACGGCCAACATCGTGCTGCCTTCGAACGCTTCGATCGGGACGCCGGCGGCGATGCGGCCGTGGAGGGGGATCTCGACGACGTCGTTCGCTGGCTGTGGCGCGGTAGCGGGCGCGGGCTTTACGTTCGACGCCTTTGATGGCGCCTTTTTCTCGGCACGCTCGGGCATGCGAAGCACTTCGAGTGCGCGCGCGCGGTTCGGCAAGCGGCGGATGAAGTTGCGCTCCTCAAGCGCGCTGATCAGACGGTGGACGCCCGACTTCGACTTGAGGTCGAGGGCGTCCTTCATCTCCTCGAACGACGGCGAGACGCCGGTTTCGTTAAGGCGATCATTGATGAAGCAGACGAGTTCGTGCTGCTTGCGCGTGAGCATGGCGGTTCTCCGTCCGGAACAGACTGGGAACTTCTATGGAACATAATTAACGCCGTCAAGCGCTCGTGTTACGCGATCACGAGGATTTCCGCCGATTCGCCCTCCCTTGCCGCCGGGGCGTCGCCGGGACGGACGATGAGGCAGGTCGAGCGTGCGAGCGTAAGCAGCATCGAACTGTCCTGGATCGTCGAAGCATAGGCTTTGCCGTCGCGCAGTTCGGCGCGGAGATAGTCGGTGCGGGCGTTGTTGGCGGGCAGGTCTTCGCCGAGCAGCGCGTGGGTCGACTGGGGGAGCGGGTCGCGCGCGCCCGCCATGTGCGCGACGACGGGTTTAACGAACAGCGTCGCGGTGACGAACGCGGAGACCGGGTTACCGGGAAGGCCGAGCACCATCATCTCGCCGATCCGGCCGGCCATCATCGGCTTGCCGGGGCGCAGCGCGATCCGCCAGAAATCGATGGTGCCGCCGGCGGCTTCGATCGCCGGGCGGACGAGGTCGTGGTCGCCGACCGATGCGCCGCCGGTGGTGACTAGGAGGTCTGCCTGAACGCTTGCGAAGGCTTTGCGGAGGATCTCGAGATTGTCGGGCAGGATGCCGAGATCGATGATGTCGACGGGCATGTCGGCGAGCATCGCGGCGAGCATGATGCCGTTCGATTCGGGGAGCGCTACGCCGTCGGTGGTGGAGCCGGGGGGACGAGTTCGTCGCCGGTGGCGGCGACGGCGACGCGGATGCGGCGGTTGACGGTGAGGCTGCCGTGGCCGCCGGTTGCGGCGACGGCGATGCGGGCGGGGCTGAGGCGGTCGCCGGCGGCGATCAGGCGGGTGCCGGTGGAGAAATCGAGGCCCTTGCGGCGGGTGTTGCGGCCGAGCGTCGGGGGGCCTTCGCCGGCTAGGATCAGGGTTGCGCCGTCACGCTCGGCTTCTTCCTGGACCATGACCGTGTCGGCGCCGTCGGGCATGGCGGCGCCGGTGAAGATGCGGGTGGCTTCACCTTGGCCGACCTTGCCGGTGAAGGGGCGGCCGGCGGCGCTTTCGCCGATGACGGTCCAGGGGCCGGGGAGGTCTTCGAAGCGGATCGCGTAGCCGTCCATCGCCGAGAGGTCTGCGGCGGGCTGCGTGCGGCGGGCGAGGATGTCCTCGGCGGCCCAGCGGCCGGCGGCTTCGCGCAACGTCACGGTCTCGTAGCCGACGCGAGGGGCCATGGCGAAGAGGCGGGACTGGGCTTCGGCGACGGGGACTAGGGTCATGCTTTTGGCTCTGATATTACGTGGTTTTCCTGCTGAAAGTGCAGGAAGTTCACACGCTGGGAGACTTTTGGCGGGCGCAGTTCTGGGGTTCAGGTTTGGAACGGTCTCGTCCGGTAGAAGGTCCGGCGGGAGGGTGTGAGTTTCGGCCTTGTCTGGCGCTTTGCCATGGGTTTGGGGTGTAGGACAGGTGTTGTCGGGACTGCGGCTGCTGGCAGGGCGGTCCGTCGCAGCTACTGCCTCCTTGTTCTCCCGCGAAGGCGGGAGCCCAGTCTGGGTCCCGCCTTCGCGGGGAAACAGGGGTTGGGCGGAGGGCGGTCGCTGTAATGTTGGCCTTCCCAATTGGGCCCCGGCCTTCGCCGGGGTGGTGCTAGTTCGCCGGGGTGGTGCCACTTCGCTGGGGTGGTGCTGGTAGGTTGGTGCCGTTTTTTCCAGGTCGGCGAGTGGATGCGGATGATGGCCTTCGCGTCCTTCGAACCTCTGGCCAGCGCGGGTTCATCCGGTGTGGGGCTTTGTTTGGGGAAAGAGACACCAGATCAGTATGATGACGCGTAATCAGCCTCGGGCGAGAGACAGGATCGGGGCGGCGGTGGGCGCCGTGCTGTTGCCGGGGGTGCTGGGCTATGCCCTGCTCAGTGGGCTGGTGGTGTCGATGCCGGCGGCGGTGAGCGATGCGTTGAAGGTGTTCGATGCGGCGCCGCCTCCGCCACCGCCGCCCGAGGAGAAGGTCAGGCCTCGGCCTTCGCCTAGCCGGAAGCCCGAGGGGGCTGCGTCGCCGCCTAATTTGAAGTCGAAGGCTACCGAGGTGGTGGCGCCGCCGCCGGTGGTGCCGGTTGTGGTGCCGCCGCCTGTCGTGATTGCGGAGAAGGCGGGGGTGGGGGCGCAGGCTACGGCGGGCGCTTCGGATGTGCGCGGGCCGGGGACGGGGAGTGGCGGGATCGGCAATGGCACCGGGAGCGGTGGGTATGGCAATGGCGACGGCGGGGGTGGTGAGGAGACGCCGCCGCGGTGGCGCAAGGGGCGGCTGAAGGACTCCGACTATCCGGACGACGGTGCCGAGACCGGGATCAGAGGGCGCGTATTCGTGCGGTACGTGGTCGAAACCGATGGGCGAGTCTCGCGGTGCCGGGTGACCCGGTCGAGTGGGAGCCGGGAGCTTGATGCACTGACGTGTCGGCTGATCGAGCAGCGGTTTCGGTATGATCCGTCGCTGGATGCGGCAGGGCGACCGGTGGAGTCGACGATCGTGGAGAGCCACGACTGGTCTATGGATGACGATTGAAGTCCAAAGCTACGCGCGTTCTGCTTGGCTTGCCCTCACCCTCGCCGCCTTTGGCGTCTATCCCTCTCCCCGTTGGGGAGAGGGTTTTCTTCTACGCGGCCCAGTTGCCGGATTTGCCGCCGGACTTTGCGCGGACGCGGATGTCGGTGAGGACCATCGTCTTGTCGATCGCTTTGGCCATGTCGTAGATCGTCAGGAGCGTGACCGTGGCGGCGGTGAGCGCTTCCATCTCGACGCCGGTCTTGCCTTCGGTCGAGGCGGTGGCGGTGGCGGTTACGCCGGTTTCGTCCACCACGAGGTCGATTTCCACCTTGGTCAGCGGGAGCGGGTGGCAGAGCGGGATGAGGTCGCTGGTGCGCTTGGCAGCCATGATGCCGGCGACGCGCGCGACGGCGAGGACGTCGCCCTTTTTCGCGGTGCCGGCGCCGATCGCCGCGGCGGCTTCGGCGGACATGGTGATACGGCCGGAGGCGATGGCTTCGCGTGCGGTGACCGCCTTGCCGCCGACGTCGACCATTCTTGCCGCGCCGGCTTCGTCGATGTGCGTCAAGCCGGTCACCCGACGAGCGCTCGGGTGGCGGCTTCGACGTCGTCCTGGCGCATCAGCGCTTCGCCGATCAGGAAGCAGTGGATGTCGTGCGCGGCCATCGCGTCGAGTTCGGCGCGCGTCGTGAGCCCGCTCTCGGCGACGAAGGTGCAGTCCTTCGGGGCTTTGCCGACGAGGTCGTAGGTGCGCTGGAAATCGACCGAGAAGTCGCGCAGGTCGCGGTTGTTGACGCCGATGAGGCGCGACTTGAGCCGCAGCGCGCGCTCCATCTCGTGTGCGTCGTGGACCTCGACCAGCACGTCCATCCCGCATTCGAGCGCGGAGGCCTCGATCTCGGCCATCTGGATGTCGTCGAGTGCTGCGACGATGATCAGGATGCAGTCGGCGCCGATCGCGCGCGCTTCGGTCGACTGCCACGGGTCGACCATGAAGTCCTTCCGCAGCACGGGGATCGAGACGGCGTCGCGCGCCGCGGTCAGGTAGGCGTCAGAGCCCTGGAACCACTTTTCGTCGGTCAGCACCGAGAGGCAGGCGGCGCCTCCGGCTTCATAGGCGCGGGCGTGGGCGACCGGGTCGAAGTCGGCGCGGATCAGGCCCTTCGAGGGACTCGCTTTCTTGATCTCGGCGACCAGCGCGTAGCCGGTCTTTGCGTCGAGTGCGGCGCGGAAGCCGCGGGGTTTCGACATGCGGGCGATGCCGGCGTCGATGTCGGCGAGCGAGGTCGTGGCTTTGCGGGCAGCGACTTCGGCGCGCTTGGTTTCGATGATGCGGTCGAGCATGGTCATGTCAGTAGGCGATCCAGCGGGCGAGCAGCGCGTCGGCGCTGCCGGTGTCGAGGGCGGCGGCGGCTTGCGCGGCGCCTTCGACAAGGGTGGGGACGGTGCCGGCTACCATCAAGGCGGCGGCGGCGTTGAGCAGGACGGCGTCGCGGTAGGCGCCGGTCTCGCCCTTGAGCAGGCGGCGGAGTGCGTCGGCGTTGTGGTGCGCGTCGCCGCCGCGAATGTCGGTGATGGCGTGGCGGGTAAGGCCGGCGTCTTCGGGGGCGACCTTGGCGGGCAGCGCGACGGTGCCGACCGAGGCGACGATGCTGGGGCCGGCGCCCGACAGTTCGTCGAGGCCTTCTTCGCCCGAGACGACCAGCGCTGCTTCGGTGCCGAGCTGTTCGAGCGCGTCGGCATAGAGCGCGACGTAATCGGGGCGGGCGATGCCGATCAGCTGGCGGGTGGTGCCGGCCGGGTTGGCGAGCGGGCCCATCAGGTTGAAGATCGTGCGCTTGCCGATGCGTTGGCGGATCGGGGTGATGCGCTTCATCGCCGGGTGGTGGTTGGCGGCAAACAGGAAGGCGATGCCGATCTCGTTGAGGCTTGCCTCAGCGGTGGCGCCGGCGCGATCCATGTCGAGGCCGAGGACTTCGAGCGTATCGGCGGCGCCGGCTTTGCTCGAGGCGGCGCGGTTGCCGTGCTTGGCGACGGGGACGCCGCACGCTGCGACGACGAGTGCGACGGCGGTCGAGACGTTCAAGGTGTGGTGGCCGTCGCCGCCGGTGCCGCAGACGTCGATCGCGCCGGCAGGGGCGTCGATCGGGATCATCCGGTTGCGGAGTGCGCGCGCGGCTTCGGCGATCTCGATGCTGGTTTCGCCGCGGGTCGCGAGGTCAGTGAGAAAGGTGGCGATCGCGTCGTTGCTCGCGCGGGCGTCGAGTATGTCGGCGAACGCTTCGCGGGAGGATCTCGCGCGAGAGAGGCGAGGATGGGTCTGGGAGGAGCGTGGTGGTGGTCACATTCCCCTCCCGCTTGCGGGAGGGGTTAGGGAGGGGCTACCTGTCCAGCCGACGTCGTGGGTGCGGCGCTGCCCTCCCCGACCCCTCCCGCAGGCGGGAGGGGAGTTGGTGGGGGATGTTCGCCATCTTGAGGAAGTTCGCGAGCATTTCGTGGCCATGCTCGGTCGCGATGCTCTCCGGGTGGAACTGGACGCCGTGGATCGGCAGCGTCTTGTGGCGGAAGCCCATGACCGTGCCGTCCTGCGCGGTTGCATTCACCACCAGCGTGTCCGGCACCGCATTGACGATCAGCGAATGGTAGCGCGTGGCGATGAACGGCGAGGGCAATCCGGCGTACAGCCCGGTATCGTCGTGGAGCACTGGCGAGGTCTTGCCGTGCATGAGCCCCCCGCGCTCGACCTTGCCGCCGAAATGCTGGCCGATCGCCTGGTGACCGAGGCACACGCCGAGCAGCGGCTTGCCGGCGTCGGCGCAGGCGGCGACCAAGTCGAGGCTGACGCCAGCCTCGGTCGGCGTGCAGGGCCCGGGGAAATGAGGAACGCGTCCGCGCCCGACGACAGAGCCTGCCCGGCGGAGATCGCATCGTTGCGGACGACTTCGACCTCGGCGCCCAGTTCCATCAGGTAATGGACCAGGTTCCAGGTGAAGCTGTCGTAATTGTCGACGACGAGGATCATGGCGCCGCCATAGCCTAAGCGGAGCCCGGTGCAATATGCCCGCGTACGGCGGCAGTCGTACCGGGTCATCGCGATTTCGTCGCGGGCGGGTCGCGATCGGCCGGAGCGAGCCCTATATGGCGGAGGCAGCGCAGGCATTCATTCAGTGCGGAGCAATGCCGTGTGACGGACGTTATTCGTTCAAAGGAGCCTGATCCATGTTTCGTACCGTCGTCCTTGCCGCACTGATTGCACTTCCCACCATGGCGTTCGCGCAGGATGCTCAGGTCGCCTCGCCACCGCAGCGCATCCGCAGCGTTACGCTGACCGGTGATCAGAAGTGTCCGCCGTCGACCAACGGCGAGGTGGTGGTCTGCTCGACGCTCGATCAGCCCTATCGTATTCCGAAGGCGCTGCGCGACGACAAGCCCATCGCGGCGCAGAACCAGAGCTGGGTGAACCGTGCCGCGTCGATGGACCAGCTTGGGCGCGTGGCTGGCGGGTTGCCGGATACGTGTTCGGCGGTCGGGACGGGTGGCCAGTCCGGCTGCTTCCTGGCGCGGAACAATGCTTATGCTCAGGAGCGTCGTGCGCCGGCTAGCGAGACGAATACGACTCCATGATTTGATCAGCTAGAGTTGGTCAGTAATTGTCGTCGAGCAACTACTTCTACCACCCCGGCGGAGGCCGGGGCCCAATTGGGGGACGGTTTTAACTGAGGTTGCGCGTTGTTACGGCGACCTTCCCAATTGGGCCCCGGCCTTCGCCGGGGTGGCGTTATCGGGCGGGCCTACTGACCGAAGCCCGGAGCTTTCGCCCGGCTGACTGCTTCGCGCGCCGCGGCGAGAATCGCGCCAGCCTTGGCTTCGCACTCGCGCTGTTCGTATTCGGGGACGCTATCGGCAACAATGCCGGCACCGGCCTGGACGTGGATCGTGCCGTCCTTCACCACCGCCGTCCGCAGCACGATGCACGAGTCCGCCGATCCGTCGGGAGAGAAATAGCCGACCCCGCCTGCGTACGCGCCGCGGCGTTCGGGTTCGAGTTCGGCGATGATCTGGCAGGCGCGGACTTTTGGTGCACCACTGACGGTGCCGGCCGGGAAGCCGGCGAACAGCGCGTCGAGCGCGTCCTTGTCGGGGGACAGCGTGCCGACGACGTTCGAGACGATGTGCATGACGTGGCTGTAGAATTCCACGCCGTAGCTGGCGGTTACCTTCACCGACCCCGGCGCCGCGGCACGGCCGACGTCGTTACGTCCCAGATCGAGCAGCATCAGGTGTTCGGCGCGCTCCTTGGGGTCGGCTAGCAGGCTGACGCGGTTTGCCTCGTCCTCGGCGGCGGACTTGCCGCGGGGGCGCGTGCCGGCGATCGGGCGGATCGTTACTTCGTCGTCGCGGACGCGGACAAGAATCTCGGGGCTCGAGCCGATCAGCGCGAAGCCGGGCAGGTCGAGATGATAGAGGAACGGCGAAGGGTTGATGCGCCTTAGCGAACGGTAGAGCTCGAACGGAGGGAGCGCGAACGGCGTGCTGAAGCGCTGCGCGAGCACGACCTGGAAGATGTCGCCGGCGAGGATGTAGTCCTTCGCGGTAGCGACCATCTCGCCGTAGCGGCCTTCGGGTAGCGCTGGCGTGTAGACGGGTTCGGCGACGTCGGCGCGGATCGGCGCGGGGACGGGTGTGCTGGCGAGCTTCGCGGCAACCGCATCTAAGCGCTCTTCGGCTTCGGTTACGATCGCGTCAGCGTTGCGGGTGGGATCGGGCCAGGCCGGTGCGACGAGGTACAGCGCGTCGGTCAGGCGATCGAACACGAGGACGACGGTCGGCCGCACGAAGATCATGTCGGGCAGCCCGAGCGGATCGACCGGCGGTTGCGGCAGGGTCTCGACCAGGCCAATCGTCTCATAGCCGAAATAGCCGACCAGGCAGGCGAGCGCGCGGGGCAGTTCTGCGGGAACGTCCGCGCGGCATTCGGCGACGAGTGCACGCAACGCATCGAGCGTCTGCACCGGGCACGGCTCGAACGTGTCGCGATCGGTCGCCCAATGACGGTTGATCTCGGCGCTGTGGCCATGCGCGCGGAACAGCAGATCGGGGGCGAGGCCGATCAGGCTGTGGCGACCACGGGTCTCGCCGCCCTCGACCGATTCGAGCAGGAAGTCGCCACGCCCCGGCTCGATCAGCTTCAGCGCGGCTGCGACCGGGGTTTCGGTATCGGCGACATGACGACGCCAGACGAGGGCGGGGCGCCCTTCGGCCAAGGCTTCCCGCGCGCTCGTCATACGATCAGTTCCCGGTGGCGCCGTTGCCGAGCAGGTCGGCGCGGACGCGGGCGAGCGATGCCGCGTTGGTCTTCACGCCGACGTCGGCGCGGACTGCCTTGGCGAACTGCTCGACATATTCGCGACCGACCGAGCGGCCGATATTGGCGCGCGCGGCCTTGATCGCGGCGTCATTGCCCGCCGCATTGCCACTGGCGATGCTGTCGAGCTTGATGACGAACCAGCCGCTGTCATCGGGCGCGGCCAGCGTCTTGGCGGTGTTCGGCGCCATGCTGAACATCAGCGCGAGGGCCGGCGGTGCACCGCGCGGATCGGCGGCGATCTGCGCACGCGAGGCGGTCAGCGGACGCGCGGCCGGCAGCTTCAAACCGGTCTGCGAAAGCGACTGCTGGATCGGCATGCCCTTGTTGATCCGCGCGAGCACGTCGGCGGCGACTTTCCGCGCAGCCTGACGCGAACGATCGGCGGTCACGTCTTGCAGCACGGCGGCGCGAACCTGTGCCAGCGGGCGGGGCGTCGCGGGGACGACGCGGCCGAGCGCGACGACGGCGAACCCGCCATCGGTGCCGAGTTGGACGAGCTGCGGGCCATCGCCTTCAGCCGCCTGGAATGCGGCGGCAACGAGCGGCGCGATCGCGGGATCGGGCTTGCTGGCCGCGTCATCCGGATTGACGCCGCTCGCGATCAGCGCAGGCGTGGTCACGGCCGCGAGCTTCTGGTCGGCGATCACTTCGTCGAAGGTCGCGTTCTTCGACAGCGAATCGTCGATCTTGTCATGGACGTCGGATAGCGCAGCGGCCGCCTTCTGGATGCCGAGTGCGGCAGCGATCTCGCCGCGGACCTGGTCGAGCGAGCGACCGGCGACGTTTTCGATCTTGTCGACCTTGGCGACGGTCCAGCCGAGCTGCGTGCGGACCGGGCCGATCACGGCGCCATTCGCGGCGGCGAACACGGCATCTGCGACCTGTGCGGACGCGGTGTTGGCATAGGCGGCCTTCTCGACGCCCGTCTGCGTGGACGCTTCGAGACCGGCAGCGCGGGCGGCGTCGGCGAGGCTGGTACCGGCCTTCACCTTGGCGGCGAGCGCGGTCGCGCCGGCCTGATCAGCGACGACGACCTGCGTGATCGTGCGCTTCTCGGTCGCGGCGTATTTTGCGCGGTCCTGCTGATAGGCCTTGGCGATCTCGGCGTCGGTCGGAACCGCCTGCGCCTTGACCCGGTCTGGCGAGACGATCGCGTAGCGGACGATCCGGCGCTCAGGGACGGTGTAGCGCGCGATGTTGCGCTTGTAGAAAGTGTTCAGGTCGGCGTCGCTCGGCGCCGGGCCGGCGGGGACGATTGCGGCGGGGATGAAGCCGATCGTTCCGGTGCGCTTTTCGAGGAGCAGCGAAGCGTAGGGAAGCGCGAGCTGGCTCGACACCTGCGTCGCACCGGTGCTGGGGATCGTCAATTGCTGCGCGAACGTATCACGAACGATGTCGCTGCGGATCTGCGCGTCGGTCAGCTTCCGCTGGGCGAGCACCTGGCGGTAGAGATTCTCGTCGAACTTGCCGGTAGGGCCCTGCAATGCCGGGATGCTGGCGATCTGGCCGTCGACAGCGCGCTTGCTGACGACCATGCCCTGTGCACGGCCGAACTGCTCGAGCGCCATGCTGGAGATGATCCGGTCGAGCGTGCCGTCGAGGCCGCCCTGGTTGACGAAGGTCGCCATGTCGAGCGTCGGCTGTTCCTGGCGGAAGCCTTCGAGCTGCGTCTGTGCCTGCGTCTTGACTTCGTTCGCGGTGACCTCGGCCTTGCCGACCTTGGCAACGTCGCCGCCGGTGATCCCGGCGCCGCCCGTCATCGAACTCAGGCCGGTCACGTCACCCGCGGCAAACGCGAGCGCGATCACGCCGAGCACGAGGAAGGTGATGATCACGCCGACCCTGGAGTGGGTAAGACGGCGGAAAAAAGCGAGCATGGACAGCCGATCGACAGGGATAGAACGGGGTTGCTTTACGGGGGCGCGGGCGGCTCTTCAAGTCGGGCGCGTCACGCGGCGATCAGGTCGTGCGGGGTTGTGTGGTGCGGGTGTGGCGCTATCGCTGGGCAAAATATCTGGGAGACGATGATGCGGCGTAAGCTTGTAGCCGGAAACTGGAAGATGAACGGGTCGCGGGCGATGCTCGTCGAACTCGACGCGATCGCTGCGGCGGCGAGTGCGGCGCCGGGGATCGACGTGTCGGTGGCGGTGCCGTTCACGCTGATCGCCGCGGCTTCTGAGCGTGTGCCCGGCCTCGCGATCGGTGCGGAGGACGTCCACGAGGCGGATAGCGGCCCGCATACCGGATGCGTGTCGGCGGGCATGGTCAAGGAGGTCGGCGCGTCGTTCACGATCGTCGGGCATTCGGAGCGGCGCGCGGACCAGCATGAGACCAGCCACGACGCATGGGCGAAGGCGGCGGCGGCGCGGCGGCAGGGGCTGCACGTCATTTTGTGCTGTGGCGAGACCGAGGCGGAGCGCGACGCGGATCGTGCCGAGCGCGTGGTGCAGGCGCAGATCGAGAAATCGGTGCCCGACAATGCCGACGGCAGCTGGTTTACGCTGGCCTATGAGCCGCGCTGGGCGATCGGCACGGGGCGTACGCCTACGTTGGAAGAGATTGCGGCGATCCACGCGATCGCTCGCGCGAAACTGCGGATGCTGATCGGCGATGCGGCGGCGGGGGTGCGCATCCTGTATGGCGGCTCGGTGACGGGGGCGAATGCGGCGTCGATCCTCGACACGCCGAACGTCGACGGGGCGCTGGTCGGCGGGGCGAGCCTGACCGCAGACAAATTCGTGCCAATCATCGAGGCAGCGGCCTCGTTATAGATGCGGGCGGCGATGGCTTGCGTTGAAAGTCGTTAAGTCCCGATAAACCCTAGCGTCTTATGATTAATGGGCGATTCGGTGGGCGGATCGCGGATCGGCGTGACGCTGCTTTGGTGCGAGGGTTGATATGGCCAGGTGGATTCCCGGGTGCATGAGCGCCTCGATTGCAGTCTGTGCGATTGTCACCGCGATCCCCGCTCGGGCGGAGACTCCGCGCGAACTGCTGACTCAGGCCGGGTTTGTCGATCGCGACCGGAACGTGGCTTTGGCGCGGATCGACAAGGCGGCGGCGGCGGCGGGGCAGGCGCTGAGCCGGTCGCCGAACGATCCGGAGGCGGCGATCATCCAGGCGATGGCGAACGGCTATCGCGCGAAACTGCTCGGCAATCGCGGGCAGGCGATCGCCGCACGGAAGCAATATGAGACGCTGGTGACGCGCTATCCACGCAATGCCGAGGCACAGGCGGCGCTGGGCGCGTGGCATGTCGGGGTGATCGCGAAGCTCGGGCGGTTCGTCGGGCGTGCGGTGGCGGGCGCGCAGAAGGCGACCGGATTGGAGGCGCTCGACAAGTCGGTGGCGTTGGGCGGCAACCGTGCGATGTTCGCCGGGCTGGCGGGGTTGTTGCGGCTTGAGCTGGATCCGAACGACGCTCGGGGACGGGCTTTGGTCGAGACCGCGAGCAAGGCGCCGACGCCGAGTGCGATCGATGGGTATGTGCGGAAGGCGGCGCTGGCGGTGCTGGTGCCGTTGCGCGCGGGCGATGCGAATGCGACCAAGGCGCTGGCGGACAAGTTGCTGCCGTTCGGGCAGTTCGCGACGGGGTGACATCGCCTTCCGTCATGCAGGGCTCGTTCCGGCATCCACGGTGCCGCACATCAGCGGATTGAGACTTTGCGGGACGGTGGCCCCCGGAACAAGTCCGGGGTGACTGGCTTAAAGACGGCCTTGTCGCTTTGCGGCCTCTTCGTTCCCCCGCGGAGGCGGGGACCCAGGATCTCATAGGGTAACTCTCGTAACCCTGGACCCCCGCCTCCGCGGGGAACGGGTCAGCTGTAACGCTTCGCCAACATCGCAAACGCGGCGCGTAGGGCGTAGGCCTCGCCACCCTTTGGTCGGCCCGGCTTCGTCGATGGTCGCCAAGCGAAGACGTCGAGGTGGGCCCACGCGGTATTCTTCGGCACGAACCGGCGAAGGAACAGCGCTGCCGTGACCGCGCCCGCAAAGCCGCCGTCGGGCGCGTTGACCATGTCCGCGACGTCGGACTTCAACATATCATCATAGGCGTTCCAGAGCGGCAGGCGCCACATCTGGTCGGTCTGGTCGATCCCAGCCGCAAGCAGGTCCGCGGCGAGTGCCTCGTCGTCGGTGAACAGCGGCGGCAGGTCGGGCCCCAGCGCGACTCGCGCCGCGCCGGTCAGGGTGGCGAAGTCGAGGATCAGCTCCGGGTTGCTCTCGCCCGCCTTGGTCAGCGCGTCGCCGAGGATGAGGCGCCCTTCGGCGTCGGTGTTGGTGTTTTCGACGGTCAGGCCTTTCCGCGTCGCGAGCACGTCGCCGGGGCGGAAGGCGTTGCCGGCGATCGAGTTCTCGACCGCGGGGATCAGCAAATGGAGGCGGACCGGGAGTTTGGCGGCCATCACGAGGCTGGCGAGCGCCAGCGCGTGCGCTGCACCGCCCATGTCCTTCTTCATCAGCCGCATGCCGGCGGACGGCTTGATGTCGAGCCCGCCGGTGTCGAAGGTAACGCCCTTGCCGACCAGCGCGATGCGGTGGTGAGACGGGTCGCCCCATTCGAGTTCGATCAGCCGTGGCGCGCGGTCCTTGCTCGCGGCTTGGCCAACCGCGTGGATCATCGGGTAGCCGGTCGCGAGCGCATCGCCGCGCGTGGTCGTAACGGTCGCGCCGTGGCGTTTGGCGAGCGTTTCGGCGGCGGCTTCGAGGTCGGCGGGCCCCATGTCGGACGCGCCGGTGTTGACGAGGTCGCGGACGAGTGCGGTGGCTTCGGCGAGGCGCACGGTCTCGTCAATATGCGCGGCGTCGGCGGTCAGGAGAACGCGAGGGCCGGTCGGGTCGGGCTTCACGTACCGCGTGAATTGGTGCTGGGCGAGCATCCAGCCGAGCCCGGCCGCGCCGACCGGCCCCTCTGCAAGGCGATACGTGCCCGCGGGCAGCGACGCGCCGAGCGAGGCGATCCGCCACGGCGACGTCACAGCTTCGTTGCAGACCAGCAGCATCGACCAGTCGTCGGCGGTGTCGCCTGGCAGCACCGCGCGATCGCCGGGCTTGCCGGTCAGGCGGTGTGCGGCGACGGTCGTACGGAAGCGCTGCGACTGTTTGGCGAGCCAGCCTTCATACGCGTCGGGGTGGACGACGTGGATCGTCCGTGCGGGCTGGCCGCGGTCGGGTTGCAGCATCGATGCGAAGTCGGTCATTGAGCAGGCGCCACCAGGAGTTGTTCGTACCGGCCGTTCGCGTCGGGCTCGGCATAGGTGCTGAGCGAAAGCGTGCGGTCGGGAAAGGTGATGCGGTAGGTGCGGTTGACGAAGCCGCCGCGCAAGCGGGTCTTGCCGGTTTGTGCGAACGCGGTGGGCTCGCCGAGCGTGCTCAGACTCGTCTTGTAGTCGGCGAGCGCGACCGGCTTGAAATAGTAATTCGCGTCTTCGGTGAGGCCTTTCCTATCGAGCGTGCCGGTGCGGAGCTGGTCGTAGACGGCGCGGGCGCGGCCGAGCGCGGCGGTGTCTTCGGCGTTGGCGGGCGCGGGCGGCAGGACGATCTTGGCGACCCCGGCGGCGATGCGGCCCGTCGCGTCGCTGAACCAGCTGTTGGTGAGGACGACGATGGCCGCTTTGTCGTCGGGGTAGACGGTGTTCTCGGACAGAAAGCCGACCGCTTCGCCGCTGTGCTCGACGTAGCGGCGGCCGTTGGCGCTGCCGGTGAAGACGCCGAGGCCGTAGCCGTTGCTGCTGCCGTCGGCGAGCTTGACCGGGGTTTCTTGTGCGGCCCAGTCGTCGGCCGGCAGCGTGGTGCGGTTGAGGCGTGCGACATCCCATTTGGCGAGGTCTTCCGCGCTCATCGAGAGTTCGCCGGCGGCGTAGAGCCAGCCATCCGCGCTGGGCGTCTCAGGGCGGACCGGGCCTAGCGCGAAGCGGCCATAGCCTTGGGGGAAGGCCTTGCCGATCGCCTTGTCCTGATCGAGCGCGCGGATGTCGAGCGGCTTGAAGATGCGTTGTTGGAGGAACGACAGGAGGGGTTGGTTGGCGACCTTTTCGACGATCAGGCCGGCGACGACATAGCCCGTGTTCGAATATTGCCACTGCGTGCCGGGCTGGAAATCGAGCGGTTTCTTGGCCCAGCGATCGACGATCTGTTGCGGCGTGACGGGCTTGGCCATCGCCGCGAAACTGTAATCCTGCGGCCAGTAATCTTGCAGGCCCGAGGTGTGGCTGAGCAGCTGCCGGATCGTGATGCGGTCGCCGCCGGTGATGCCGGGGATGTATTTGGCGACAGTGTCGTCGAGCCTGAGCTTGCCTTCGTCTTCGAGCAGCAGGATCGCGGCGGCGGTGAATTGCTTGGAGATCGAGGCGATCTGGTAGGGGAGCTTGGGGTCCGCGACGGCGATCGCCTCGGACGGTTTGCCGTACGCCTTCGCGAACACGATCCGGCCGCCGCGCACCACCGCGATCGAGGCTGAGGGCACGCCGGTATCGCCGAGCGCGCCGGTGACCAGCGTGTCGATCTGCGCGGTTTCGGCGGGGGTGAGCGACTGCGCGATGGCGGGGGCCGGGAGTAGCGCGGCGACGGCGAGAAGGCGGAGGATCATGCGCGCAACGAAGCAGAACCGGCGTGCGCGCGCAACGCCGTGATTTTTATTCCGTAACGGTTGAGGGGGTTAGGCTAGGGCAGAAATGTTGACGGAACACGCCGTGTTACACGCACGTTTCATCGTCCGACCGGGAGCCTTTTCACGTCTTAGGGGACACAACCATGCTGTATACCATCGCCGTCATCCTGCTGATCCTCTGGCTGGCAGGCTTCGCCTTCCATGTCGCGGGCGGATTGATCCATATCCTGCTGGTCATCGCGGTCATCGTCGTTCTGATCAAGCTGTTCACCGGCCGCAACGTCGTCTGACTTTCCGTCATGCCGGGCTTGTTCCGGCATCCACCGTTCCGCGTACCGGATACTATCGAGTTTGGGGAACGGTGGACCCCGGAACAAGTCCGGGGTGACGGAGGGATTTAGGCTGGGACGCCGTAGAGGTCGTGATCGTCGGCGTCTTCGATCGTGACCGGGACGATGTCGCCGACCGTCAGGTGGCCGGCATCGCGCAGGAAGACCTCGCCGTCGATCTCGGGCGCGTCCGCCTGTGAGCGGCCGGTGGCGCCTTCTTCGTCGACCGCGTCGATGATCACGTCGAGCGTGCGGCCGATCTTGGCCTGCAACTTGGCCGCGGAGATTGCCGCGGTCTTTTCCATGATGCGGGCGTAGCGCTCTTCCTTGAGCTCTTCGGGCACGTGGTCGGGGAGCAGGTTTGCCGCCGCCCCTTCGACTGGTTCGAAGCGGAACGCACCGACGCGGTCGAGCTGCGCTTCGTCGAGCCAATCGAGCAGATACTGGAAATCCTCCTCGGTCTCACCGGGAAAGCCGACGACGAAGGTCGAGCGGATCGTGATGTCGGGGGCGACCGTCCGCCAGTTGTGGATGCGCTGGAGCACTTTCGCGTCGTTACCGGGGCGCTTCATTCGGCGCAGCACCGACGGCGCGGCATGCTGGAACGGGATGTCGAGATACGGCAGCACGAGGCCCTCCGCCATCAGCGGGATGACGTGGTCGACGTGTGGGTACGGGTAGACGTAGTGGAGGCGGACCCACGGCGCGATCTTGCCGAGTTCGCGCGAGAGGTCGGTCATGTGCGCGCGGACGTCGCGGGCTTCGTTGCGGGACATCGGGCCACCGGTCTTCACCGGCCAGCTGGCGTGGCGGAGGTCGACGCCGTACGCCGACGTGTCCTGGCTGATGACCAGCAGTTCCTTGGTGCCGGCTTCGACGAGCTTCTCCGCCTCGCGCAGGATCGCGTCGGGGCGGCGGCTGACGAGGTCACCGCGCAAGCTCGGGATGATGCAGAACGAGCAGCGATGGTTGCAGCCCTCCGAGATCTTCAGATAGCTGTAGTGGCGCGGGGTCAGCTTCAGGCCGGCGTCGGGGATCAGGTTGAGGAATGCGGACGGCGGCATCGGGGCAGCCTCGTGGACCGCGCCGACGACCTGCTCGTATTCGTGCGCGCCGGTGATCGCGAGGACCTGCGGGAAGCGCGCGCGGATCGCGTCGGCTTCCTTGCCCATGCAGCCGGTGACGATGACGCGGCCGTTCTCAGCGATGGCTTCGCCGATCGCTTCGAGGCTTTCCTCCTTGGCGGAATCGAGGAAGCCGCAGGTGTTGACCAAGACGATGTCGGCGCCGGCATAATCCGGCGACATCTGGTAGCCGTCGCCGCGGAGCTGCGTGAGTATCCGTTCGCTGTCGACGAGGTTCTTCGGACAGCCGAGCGAGACCATGCCGATCTTCGGCGGGGAGGGGAGTGTTGTTGCCATGAAGCCCGCGCACATAGGCGCAAAGTTCGGTTTTTCTAGGCGGCGGAAAATGCATCATCCAAGAGGGGGCGCCATGGGTGGGCGGATTGCGCGGGAAGGAACCGATATGCTGGCGATTGGACTGATGTCGGGGACGTCGCTCGACGGGATCGACGCGGCGTTGATCGAGACCGACGGCGAGGCGTTCGTGCGGCCGATCGCGTTTCGTGGCGAGCCCTATTCGGATGCGGCGCGGGCGCAGTTGGCGGAAGCCACGCGGATGGCGCTGACGTTCGACAAGCCGCGTGCCAGTCCGCCGGTCGTCGCTGCGGGCGAACTGATCACGCGCGCGCATGTGTTCGCGGTGCATAAGTTGCTGGCGGATGCGGGGGTTGCGGTGGCGGAGGTCGACGTGATCGGCTTTCACGGGCAGACGATCGCGCATCGGCCGGATCGGCGCTGGACGTGGCAGATCGGCGACGGGGCGGCGGTCGCGCGGGCTACCGGGATCACGACGGTGTCGGACTTTCGCTCGGCGGATGTCGCGGCTGGTGGGCAGGGCGCGCCGTTGCTGCCGGTGTACCATGCGGCGTTGGCGGCTGGGCTCGAGGGGCCGGTCGCGGTGCTGAACCTTGGTGGGGTGGGGAACATCACCTTCATTCCCGGCGGGCGGGACATGCATGATTCGCGCGAGATGTCGCCGGAGCGGGCGCAGATGACGGACCGCGATGGGCTGGTGGCGTTCGATACCGGACCGGCGAACGGGCTGATCGATAGCTGGGTCGAGGCGGAGACTGGTGCGCGGTATGATGCCGGGGGGCGTTGGCGGCGTCCGGGCGGGTGGACGAAACGGTGCTGACGGCGATGCTGGATCACCCGTTTTTCGATGCGCCTCCGCCGAAGTCTTTGGATCGGAATGACTTCACGATCCAGCCGGCTAGGGGGTTGTCGGCTGCGGACGGCGCGGCGACTTTGACCGCGTTTACGGCCGCGACGGTGGCGGAGGCTTTGCGGCATTTGCCGGCTCGGCCGGTTCGGTTGCTGGTGGCGGGGGTGGTCGGCATAATCCGACGATGCTGGCGATGATCGCCGCGCGGACCGGGTTGGTCGTGGAGCCTACCGATGTGCTCGGGTGGAACGGCGATGCGCTGGAGGCCGAGGGGTTCGCGTATATGGCGGTGCGGACGCTGAAGGGGCTGGCGATAAGTTTTCCGGGGACGACTGGGGTGCCGGTGGCGATGGCTGGTGGGGTTGTGGATCGGGTTTAGTTTGCCGGCTGGCGTTTAAAAGTTGTTCTCCCGCGAAGGCGGGAGCCCAGTCTGGGCTCCCGCCTTCGCGGGAGAACAAGGAAGTGCGAGCCGTCCAGTGTTGGATATCCACCCCGGCGGAGGCCGGGGCCCAGTTGGAAAGGTTGCGGTAACGGAGCCCGCGCTCAGTTAGCGACGTCCCCCAATTGGGCCCCGGCCTTCGCCGGGGTGGTGCACCGGACTAGGTGCACCAAGCTATCAGTGCGGCTTCTTGGCCTTGGCTAGCTTCTTCGGCTCCGGCTTCTTTTCGGGTGGCTTCTTCTCCGCCGCGTCCTTCGCGCGCAACGCAGGCGCTGCGATCGCCGCTGCGATTCCCGCGATTACCGTCGCGCCGACCGCGATCGCGGTCTTCGGGTGCGACTTCACCGCATCCGTCGCCGTCGCGAGGCCGGCCTTTGCCGCATCGGTCGCATCCTCGACCCAATCGCTGGTCGCCGCGGTCTTCTTCGCGTCGGACTTCGGCTTGTGGTCGTCGTCGTGATGGACCTTGGCGTGCGGCATGGCGGAGTTGGGGATCGACGACATAGGGCTTGTCCTTCGGTAAGGGATGATGCCCGATAAACCGATCGCGTCCGTGACGGTTCCGTTACGGTCAGCCGCTTGCCGCGCCAAACTCACCGTTTGCGGGTCAGCTCGCGCATCGCGTCGTCGAGCCCGGCGAGGCTCAGCGGGTACATCCGGTCGGTCATCAGTTCGCGGATGATCCGCACCGACTGCGAATAGCCCCATTGCGCCTCGGGCACCGGGTTGAGCCACGCCGCCGCCGGATAGGTGTTCGTCAGCCGCTGCATCCACACCGCGCCCGGCTCCTCGTTGAAATGCTCGACCGAGCCGCCGGGGTGGGTGATCTCGTACGGGCTCATCGACGCGTCGCCGACGAAGATCAGCTTGTAGTCGTGGCCGTATTTGTGGAGCAGGTCCCACATCGGCGTGCGCTCGGCAAAGCGCCGCGTATTGTCCTTCCACACGCCTTCGTACGGGCAATTGTGGAAATAGAAGAATTCGAGGTTCTTGAACTCGGTGGTCGCGGCCGAGAACAGTTCTTCGCAGAGCTTCACGAACGGGTCCATCGAGCCGCCGACGTCGAGGAACAGCAGCAGTTTCACCGCGTTGCGGCGTTCGGCGCGCATGACGATGTCGAGATAGCCTTGCCGCGCGGTGCCGGCGATCGTGCCGTCGATGTCGAGTTCGTCGGCGGCGCCGTCGCGCGCGAAGCGGCGCAGGCGGCGGAGCGCCACCTTGATGTTGCGGGTGCCGAGTTCCTTGGTGTTGTCGAGGTTGCGGAACTCGCGCTGGTCCCAGACTTTCAGCGCGCGCTTGTGCGTGCTTTCGCCGCCGATGCGGACGCCTTCGGGGTTGTAGCCGCCGTTACCGTATGGCGATGTGCCGCCGGTGCCGACCCATTTGTTGCCGCCCTGGTGGCGTTCCTTCTGCTCCTCGAGGCGCTTCTTGAGCGTCTCCATGATCTCGTCCCACGAGCCCAGCGACTTGATCGCAGCCATTTCCTCGGGGCTCAAGAATTTCTCGGCGACCGCCTTCAGCCAGTCCTCGGGCACTTCGCCGGCCGGCGTGCCGTAGCTGGTGGCGAGGCCGCGGAAGACCTTGGCGAAGACCTGGTCGAACTTGTCGAGCAGCCCCTCGTCCTTCACGTACACCGCGCGGGAGAGGTAGTAGAAATCCTCGGGCGTCCGCTCGATCACCTCGGCGTCGAGCGCCTCCAGCAGGATGAGGTGCTCCTTGAGGCTGGCGGGAATGCCGGCGCTGCGGAGTTCGTCGAGGAAGTTCAGGAACACAGGCTCACGTCCTCACTTGGTAGCCGCGATCGGCAGTTCGATCGCGCTGGCTTGCGCGGCCGAGTGGAAGACGCTGATCGTGGCCTTGCGGTAGTCCGTGGGCTTCGCGTCGAAGATGTTGGGGACGTAGGTCTGCGGGTTGCGGTCGTAGAGCGGGAACCAGCTCGACTGGACCTGGACCATGATGCGGTGGCCGGGGAGGAAGACGTGGCTGGCGTTGGGCAGCACGACGCGGAAATGCGTAGGCTGGCCGGCGACGATCGGCGTCGGCTTCTCGAAGCTATCTCGGTAGCGGCCGCGCAAGATGTCCATCGAGACGGCGAGCTGATAGCCGCCCATCTCGGGCTTGTCGGAATATTCGGCGGGGTAGACGTCGATCAGCTTCACCACGAAATCGCCGTCGGTGCCGGTGGTGCTGGCGATCAGGTCCGCAACGGGCGCGCCGGCGATCGCGACCGGGCTAGTCAGCGGCGGTGTCTGGTAGGTGAGGACGTCGGTGCGGTCGGAGAACGGGCGCTGGTCGTCGACGAGCCATTGCCGCCAGGTCGAGCCGGTCGCGTAGGTCGGGCGGATCGGGCGGAGGCGGTAGGGGATCGGCTTGGCGGGGTCGGAGATATAGTCGTCGTGGCCGTCGCTCGCGGGGGCTGTCTGGGCGAGGCCGCTGGCGGGCTGAAAATAGAGTTTCTGCGTGGCGGTCGAGTTCGGCCAGCCCGCGAGCGTCTGCCACTGGTTGGTGCCGGTCTGGAACGCGGTGACGGGGGCGAGCGCGGGCGATGTCGCGCCGGTCTTCAGCGCGCCGTTCAGGAACGGGAGCAGAACGTTCTTCCTGAACCAGAGCGCAGTGTCCGCGTCGAAGCGGATCGCGCCGAGCGTCGAGCCGTCGCCGTTTGCGCCGCCGTGTGCCCAAGGACCGAGCGCGAGGTGGTTGACGTGGTTGGGGTCGACCTTCGACACGGCTTCGTAGGCTGCGACCGCGCCGTAGATGTCCTCCTGGTCCCATTGGCTGGCGACCCAGAGCGTCTGCACGGTCTGCGGCTGCTTCGGCAGGATCGTCTCGAGCGCCTGGCCCTGCCAGAATGCGTCGTAGGTCGGGTGATCATGCATGCGATTGACGAACGGGAGTTGTTCGAGGCCGCGACTCTTTACGAACGCGCTGGCGGAACCGGCGCGGAGGAACGTGTCGTAGTCGTCGTACGCGTCGCGCCAGAGGTCGCCGGCTTCGCCCTTGGCCGCGTCCTGCGTGTAGTAATAATCGTAGCCGATCTGGCGGAAGGCGCCGCCGTGGAAGTCGTCGTCGCCCTTCCAGGTGTTGATCACCGGGTTCATCGGCACCGCGGCCTTCAGCGCTGGGTGCGGGTTCACCAGCGCCATCGCGGCCATCATGCCGTCGTAGCTGCCACCGATGATGCCGACTCGACCGTTGCTGTTCTTGAGGTTCTTCACCAGCCAGTCGATCGTGTCGTAGGCGTCGGTGGAGTGATCGACCTTCGTTTTGTTCAGGGGGCCGATCAGCGGGCGCTCGTTGATGTACGCGCCGTTCGATCCGTTCTTGCCGCGAACGTCCTCGAACACGCGGATATAGCCGGCATCGAAGAACATCGCGTCGGAGGCCTTGACGTTCATCGCACCGCTGGGGCTCGAGGTACGGCCGGTGCCGCTTTCCGCATTGTAGGGCGTGCGCTGGAGCAGGATCGGGGCATCGGTGAGCCCCTTGCGCTGGATGATGACGGCGTGGAGCGTGACCCCGTCGCGCATCGGAATGTCGACTTCGCGGCGGTCGAAATCGAAGCTGGCGTTGGCGGGGATGAACTTGGCGGGAATGTCGCCACCGGGGGGCGGGGACTTTTCCTTCTGCGCGCCTACGATTGTGGGGGCGGTGGTCGCGAGCAAGGCCAGCGTGACCGTCGTAAGAGCCTTGAACCGCATCGCTATCCTCACCGTCTTTTCAGCGACGGTGGTGGCACGGTTTGGCAGGTGGCGGCAATCCATTCGCACCGTCATCCTGACGAAAGTCAGGATCCAGGGTTACGAACGCTGTCTTTCTTGGCTCTGGATCCTGACTTTCGTCAGGATGACGGACGCGGGTTCAGCGCGCGATCGGTTCTCCACTGACGGGCACATAGGCGTCGATCAGCGCGCCGACATAATCTGGGTTCCGGCTCGTCAATTCAGCGGCGGCGTGCGCGTGACCGTAGATGAAGCCGTAGACCGGGTAGACGCCGCCACCGAGGCCGTCGACGTCCTTGTACCAGACCTTCACGTCGCTCCAGTCGTTGTTGCGCGAGACGTCGAACAGCGTGACGTCCTGTTCGGCATGCCCGCGTTCGCCGTTCTGCCGCGACCAGTTGGCATGCGTCAGCATCACGACCCGCTTCTCGACGACGCGGCTGACAACCGCGACATGCCCCATCGGCAGGCGCGCGGTCTTGGCGAAGACGATCACCGCGCCTTCCTTGGGCTTGTGCGTGCGTTCGTATTTGCCGTCGGCCTGGCTCCACCAGGTCCAGGCATTGCCGTAGATCTGGATGCCCGATGCGGCGCGTGCGAACGGCACGCATTCGCCGACATAATTAAGCAGCGAGCTGGCATTGGCGCTGGCAGCCGATGCGGTGAGGGCGATGGCGAGGAGCGTTCGGGGGAGTCGCTTCATGGGCCGACGGTATCAAGCGGCTGATGACTGGTCGGTTGCGGCCTATGGTTAACGAGGCGCTCTGCCGCGTTTTCGGGCAGATCGCCGCGGGCATACAGCGCCCAGTCGACGCCGGACAGGAGCGCGCGTCGTCTGACGATCAGCAGGCGGTAACGCGCGGCGCATCGTACCACCGTGCTCGCGGCCGGGGCATCGTCGTCGAGATCGACGTGCAGGAACTCCGCCGCGGGGCAATCCTGCGCGATCGAAAGCGGATAGCCGCGTTCGGCGGCTCCGACGCGCAACGTGGCGATCGGGCGGAGATGATCGACGAGCACGATCGCGCCTGATGGGTCGAGCGCTGCCATCGCCGCGATCGCGGCGCCGGTATCCCCCGGCGCAACGTTGATTGGGAAAGATCGTCGCGGATGCTCGCGACGACGATCGTGGCGAGAATGACCATGCTGACGAAGCGGATCGTGCGGTGCTTGCCGAGGCCGTCGGCGAGCAGGTGCGCGAGCAGCACGAGGATCGCGAGCGAGGACAGGAGGAAATAGCGCGGCATGCCGGTGTTGCCGACGCGCAGGACGGCGAGGCCGAGCGGGAGGCCGACGATCGCGACGAGATAGAAGATCGCGACCGGCTCGCGTCTCCGGACGATCGCGACGAGCGCGAGCCCGATACCGATCGTCACGACGCCCGCGAACCACGCCGGTGCGGCGAGCCCGCCGACACTGGACGCGACCATCATGACGAGCGCATGGCCCATCGCGGCGGGCGAGAACGCGACGTAATCGCCGACCTGCATGCCGGTGGGGCTCACGGCGGCGGCGCCCAGCACGACGCCAAACACGGCTGCGGTCGCGACGATCGTCGGTAACAGGAGGCGGATCGTGCGGGCCGTCGCAACGTCCGCAGGATGACGATTTCGCAGCGCGACCGCGATCCAGAGGGTGATCGCGCAGAGGCCGAACACCATCGTCAGTTGCGAGAACAGCCCAAGCGTGGCGAGTGCGGCCAGTCGCCACCTCGGCCACCGTGTGTCCTCAGCCGCGGCAAACCAGCGCTGGACGATCCAGACCATCGTCATCAGCGCGAGCAGCATCGGCATGTAGCCCCGCGCTTCCGAACCGTAATCGACCATGATCGGCGACACTGCGAAGAGGGCGGCCGCGACGAGTGCGTGGCGGCCACTGCGCTGCGCGCCGATCCCGGCAGCGACGAGGATCGTCGCGGTCCCCGTGGCGATCGACAGCGCGCGCAGTGCGAGCGGCGGTGCGCCGTAGCCGCACAGCCACATCCACAGGCTGTTCAGATGATGGTTGTTGTCATGGTTGATCGCGGTGAAGATCCCGAGCGGGGTCCGGGTACGCTCGACCATGACGGCGGACCAGGCTTCGTCGACCCACAGGCCACCGCGCGCGCTCCACAGACGGAGGGCGAGGCCGAGAAGGGTGATTGCAGTGAGCGCGAGTGCCATGTGGAAGGTTCGCGGAGTGCGTCCGCGCGAACCTGTCGATCCTCCTCCGCCAGGGGGAGGTGGCAGGCGTAGCCTGACGGAGGGGAGGTGAGAGGCAACATCGGTTTCGTGTCCTCCCCCTCCGTCGCCTACGGCGCCACCTCCCCCTTGCGGGGGAGGATTGCAACGGTCCGGCAGCTATGGCGCGGTCAGGTTAAGGTCGTCCTTACCCTGGTTCTTCTGGCGTTTCGCCATGAACGCGAGGCGTTCGAACAGCATGACGTCCTGTTCGTTCTTGAGCAGCGCACCGTGTAAGGGCGGGATCGCCTTGGTCGGGTCGCGGTTCTGGAGGATGTCGAGCGGCATGTCCTCGTGGAGCAGCAGCTTCAGCCAGTCGAGGAGTTCGCTGGTCGAGGGCTTCTTCTTCAGGCCCGGCACGTCGCGGACGTCGTAGAACAGGTCCATCGCCTTGCTCACGAGGATCTTCTGGATGCCAGGGAAATGCACGTCGACGATAGCCTGCATCGTGCCGCGGTCGGGGAACTTGATGTAGTGGAAGAAACACCGGCGCAGGAACGCGTCGGGTAGTTCCTTCTCGTTGTTGCTGGTGATGATGACGATCGGGCGCTCGACCGCGCGGACGGTTTCCTTGGTCTCGTAGACGTGGAACTCCATCCGATCGAGTTCCTGCAACAGGTCGTTGGGGAACTCGATATCGGCCTTGTCGATCTCGTCGATCAGCAGGACGGGCGGCGCGGGCTGCGTGAACGCCTCCCAGAGCTTGCCCTTGCGGATATAATTGCCGATGTCGTGGACGCGCGCATCGCCGAGCTGTCCGTCGCGCAGGCGGGCGACCGCGTCATATTCGTACAGGCCCTGCTGCGCCTTGGTGGTCGACTTGATGTTCCACTCGATCAGCGGCGCGCCGAGCGCCTTGGCGATCTCGTAGGCGAGGACGGTCTTGCCGGTGCCGGGTTCGCCCTTGATCAGCAGCGGGCGGCGCAGCGTCACGGCGGCGTTGACCGCGACCTTCAAATCGTCGGTCGCGACGTAGCTCTGGGTGCCCTCGAAGCGCTTCATGCGATGTCCCGTCCGGTTCTGAATACCGGGTATGGATAGAGGGTTTTCGCAGCCCCGTGCAAGCCGGTTACAGATCGCCGCGGGCGCTCGCACGGGCTTCGAGCAGCGACCATAGGCCGCGGTGCTGCGCGAACAGCTGTTGCGCGCCGAACAGGATCGCGCGCTGGGTGCCGGGCGAGGTACCGAGCGCCGCGATCACCGCCTCGGTGTCGACGTCCGAGGGAAATGTCGGTGCAGGTACCGCGAGGCCGAAGCGTTCGGCGGCGATATCGAGCATGACGCGGATCGCGCCCCAATCGAGCAACAGCGCCGCGACCGCGCCGGTCGCGCAGCCGCGCCGCTCGGACCGGGCGAGCATTTCGAGTGCGTGGCGTTCGCCGACCAGCGCCGATTCGGTTTCCGCCTGGCCGGGAGTCGAGGGCAGCGGGCCGACCGCGGCGGTCAGCTGCGCGAGATAGGTGCGCTCGTCGACGAATCCGGCGGCGGCGGCGGTCAGCCAGTCCTGTGCCTCGGGCTGGACCGCGTTTGTCAGGACATCGGCGATCATGCCGGGATGGTCGCCGTGCACCGAGCACAGCGCGTGGACCGCGTCGGTCAGGTTGCGAGCCGCCTGCCCGCCGGCAACGAGGCGGCGATAATGGGGGTGCGCGACGCTGCTATCGACCTCGGCCAGCCGGACGAGCGCCTGCCATGCGCTGTGCTCGCCTACGGGCTCGATGCCCTGCGGTATTGTGGTCGAGACCATCATACTCCGGTCGTGCTGCGCCGTGGAACGATCGTCCACGGCGGGGTTCTCGTCGGTCCGTTTAAACGAAGCGCGTAAAGACGCGGTTTACGCGGTGGTAATTATCTCATGCTCATCGGTCGGCAATCGGAATGGCCGAGATCGTCGTTGCGATGCGCCCTTTACGCCGCCTCATGCCGTCGCGATAACGCGCCACCGAACATCTTCGGGCCGTCGGGCGGTATCCGGCGGGATGATCCCACGGAGTCTACAGGATGCGAACATGGTTGCTCGGGCTTGCGCTTGCTTCGGTCGGAACCGCCGCGATGGCTGCTGATCAGGTGGCCCCGGCGGTAGCGCCCGCCGAGCCGGTCAAGCCTATCGAGGCGGCTAAGCCCGGCGATCTGACGATGGCACGCGTCTTCGGCAATCCGGACCTGTCTGGCTCTCAACCGCGCGCGGTGCGGCTGTCGCCGGACGGCACGCTGCTGACGAGCTTGCGCAACCGCGACGACGAGAAGGAGCGCTTCGATCTCTGGGCGGTCGATACCGCAACCGGGCAGGCACGCATGCTGGTCGATTCGAAGAAGGTCGGCAGCGGTGCCGAGCTGACCGAAGCCGAGAAGATGCAGCGCGAGCGTGCTAGGATCGGCGGACAGAAGGGCATCGTCGCGTATGACTGGGCGCCCGACGGCAAGTCGATCCTCGTGCCGCTCGACGGCGACCTGTATCTCGCAGGGCTCGACGGCAAGGTCACGCGGCTGACCAACACGCCCGGCGGCGAGCTGAACCCGGTGGTCAGCCCCAAGGGCGGCTTCGTCTCGTTCGTCCGCGACCAGAACGTCTTCGTCCAACCGCTGAGCGGTGGCGCCGCGCGCGCCGTCACCACCGGGGGCGGCACGGTTCACTTCGGCGAGGCGGAATTCGTCGCGCAGGAGGAAATGGATCGCCGCACCGGATACTGGTGGTCGCCCGACGAGCGCTATGTCGCGGTCGAGCGGTTCGACGAGGCGCCGGTGCACACCGCAACGCGTGCGTCGATCGGCGCGACCGGGACCAAGGTGTATGAGCAGCGCTACCCGGCGGCCGGTACGCCCAACGTGCTGGTCGACCTGTATATCATGAAGCCCGATGGTTCGGGGCAGGTGAAGGTCGATCTGGGCACCAACCCGGATATCTATCTGGCGCGCGTAGACTGGACGCCGGACGGCCGGATGCTGCTGGTCCAGCGCCAGAGCCGTGACCAGAAGCTGCTCGAGATGCTGCGTGTCGATCCCGCGACCGGCAAGTCGACGGTGCTGTTCACCGAGAAGTCGGGCGTAAAGAGCTGGCTCAACCTGTCGGATGCGTATCATGTGCTCAAAGACGGCAGCCTGATCTGGCGGTCGGAGCGGAGCGGCTACGGGCATCTCTACCGGTTCGCGTCGGGCAAATGGACGCAGCTGACCAAGGGCGACTGGGTCGTGACCGATCTGGTCGGCGTCGATGAAACGAAGGGGCGGCTGTTCTTTCTCGGCAACAAGGACAACGTGCTCGAACAGCAGCTCTATTCGGTCGACGTCGCCAAGCCGAACGCGATCACCAAGCTGACCGAGGCCGGCTGGTGGAACAGCGCGACGATGGATGCGGCAGCCAGCCGGTTCATCATCTCGCGCTCGAACCCCAAGCAGCCGACCCAGGTCTATCTGGCGGACGCGACCGGCAAGCGGCTCTCGTGGATCAACGAGAATGCAGTGGTCGAGGGGCACCCCTATTACCCGTATCTGTCGAGCCATCAGGAGACCAAGTTCGGCACGCTGAAGGCGAAGAACGGCATGACGCTCTATTATGAGATGATCACGCCGCCGCTGGAGCCGGGCAAGAAATACCCGGTGTTCTTCGAACATTATGGCGGCCCCGGCACCGGCCAGCAGGTCACGCGCGGCTGGCAGGGCGGCTTGCCGCAATATCTGGTCGATCGCGGCTGGATCTACTTTAAGATCGACAATCGCGGCTCGTACAACCGTGGCAAGGCGTTCGAGGACCAGATCTATCATGCGATGGGGACGGTCGAGGTCGAGGACCAGCTGTCGGGTGCGAATTACCTGAAGTCGCTGCCATTCGTCGAGCCGACCAAGATCGCGACCTATGGCTGGTCGTATGGCGGCTATATGTCGTTGAAGATGCTGGAGAAGACGCCGGGCGTGTATGCCGCGGCGGTCTCGGGCGCGCCGGTCACCGACTGGCAGTTGTACGACACGCATTACACCGAGCGGTATCTGGGTGATCCGGCAAAGGATCCGGCAAGCTATTCGACCTCGGCGGCGGTTGAGGAGGCGAATAAGATCGTCGATCCGCTGCTGCTGATCCATGGCATGGCGGACGATAACGTGTTCCTCGACAATTCCACCAAGGTCGCCGCGCGCATGCAGGCGACCGCGACACCGTTCGAGATGATGTTCTACCCGGGGTACACGCACCGCGTATCGGGGCCTGGGATCAGCGAGCATGTCTGGGGGACGATCCTGAACTTCCTCGACCGGACGGTGAAGGACAAGCCGGTGCCCGAGGCGGCTGCGGTTCCGGTCAAGTAAACGCCGGTGCGGTTCGTCGAGACGTTTCACCTGTGGCCGTTCCTCGACACGCTGGTGAGCTATATCGCCGCGTTCGTGTTCGGGACGCTGATCGGGGCGGAGCGGCAGTATCGCCAGCGGACCGCGGGGTTGCGGACGAACACGCTGGTCGCGCTCGGGTCGGCGGCGTTCGTCGATCTCGGGCAGCGGCTGGGCGGCGACGTCGAGTCGATCCGGATCATCGCGTACGTCGTGTCGGGGATCGGCTTCCTCGGCGCGGGCGTGATCATGAAGGAGGGGATGAACGTCCGCGGCCTCAACACCGCGGCGACGCTGTGGTGCTCGGCTGCTGTGGGGTCGTGCGCGGGGAGTGACATGATTGCGGAGGCGGGGTTGCTGACGTTCGTCGTGCTGTTGGCGAACACCGCGCTGCGGCCACTGGTCGACGGGATCAACCGGATCCCGACCGAGGGGCGGACGATCGAGGCTACGTATAGCGTGATGGTGACGGTTGCGGCGGGGGATGCCGGGCCGATCGGCGATCTGGTGGTCGAGCATCTCGAGGCTGCGCAGTTGCAGGTGGCGGAACTGGACGTGACCGAGCGGGGGGAGGACCGGGTCGAGATTGCGGCTACGCTGGTGGCGACGAACGTGCCGGCTGGGGAGCTGGATGCGATCACGGATCACCTGGCGAAGGTGCACGGGATCGAGCATGCGACGTGGCAGGCGCGCACGCACGATTGAGGCGGGGGCGGATCTAGCTGTTCACCTTCCCAGCCACCACCCCGGCGAAGGCCGGGGCCCAGTTGGAAAGGTCGCAGTAATGGACGGCAGCGCTCAGTTAGCAACGTCCCCCAATTGGGCCCCGGCCTCCGCCGGGGTGGTGCTACTGCTCAGGCAAGTGCTGATCCACATCGCTGAGCACTAGCTTGTTCCCCCGCGAAGGCGGGGGCCCAGTCTGGGCCCCCGCCTTCGCGGGGGAACAAGGAAGCAGGTGCAACGGTCGCCGCGATCCCCCCAAACTCCCCTATCCGCGCAACAAGTCGAAAGCCGTTGGACCTCACCGCGCAACGTCGGTACTGCCCGCCCCAAGTCCAATCGGAGTGACAACATGGGTTATCGGGTGGTGGTCGCAGGGGCGACCGGCAATGTCGGGCGTGAGATCCTCAACATCCTGGCGGAACGCGAGTTTCCGGCGGACGAGATCGCCTGCGTCGCGTCGTCGCGCAGCCAGGGGTTGATGGTCGACTACGGCGACACCGGCAAGCAGATCAAATGCACGAACATCGAGCATTTCGACTGGAACGGCTGGGACATGGCGCTGTTCGCGATCGGCTCCGAGGGCTCGGCGATCTATGCACCGATCGCTGCGGCTGCCGGCTGCGTGGTGATCGATAATTCGTCGCTGTACCGCATGGATCCCGACGTGCCGCTGATCGTGCCCGAGGTGAACCCGGAAGCGATCGACGGCTACAAGGTCCGCAACATCATCGCCAACCCGAACTGCTCGACCGCGCAGATGGTCGTCGCGCTGAAGCCGCTGCACGATGCGGCGAAGATCCTGCGCGTGGTCGTCTCGACCTACCAGTCGGTGTCGGGCGCGGGGAAGGCTGGTATGGACGAGCTGTTCGAGCAGAGCCGCAACATCTTCGTCGGCGATCCCGCAGAGCCCAAGCTGTTCACCAAGCAGATCGCGTTCAACGTGATCCCGCATATCGACAGCTTCCTCGACGACGGCTCGACCAAGGAAGAGTGGAAGATGGTCGTCGAGACCAAGAAGATCCTCGACAAGAAGATCAAGGTCACCGCGACCTGCGTCCGCGTGCCGGTGTTCGTCGGCCATTCGGAAGCGATCAACATCGAGTTCGAGAACGAGATCTCGGCCGAGGAAGCGCAGAACATCCTCCGTGAGGCGCCCGGCATCATGCTGGTCGATAAGCGCGAGGACGGCGGCTACATCACCCCGATCGAATGCGTCGGCGACTTCGCGACGTACATCAGCCGCGTGCGCGAGGATCCGACCGTCGAGAACGGTCTGAACCTGTGGTGCGTCAGCGACAACCTCCGCAAGGGCGCGGCGCTGAACGCGGTCCAGATCGCCGAACTGCTTGGGCGCCGGCATCTGCAGAAGGCGTAAACCGCGCGGGGCGACTCGCCCCGATATCGACTGCTTCGATCCGCCTGACCGCGTCGCCATCAAGAATGGCGGCGCGGTTTCTGGTTTTCGGAGCGGGCCCAAAATTTTTCGGCGCTCGTCGCGGGGCCTTCAGACCCACTTCGACAATTGGCCACATAACAAACCTTGTTATGTTTTGGGTGAAATGTTGATCTTCGGTCAGGAGTGGGCCGGTTAACATGTGGAGATAAGCTCAACTTTGATGTTTCATAATACTATAGTATATAACCGATTTAAGTATAAATTCGGAATCCGATCATATTGGCTAGATATCAAACCCGTTTTAATAGGTAACTTACTGTTAGTAATCATGGGTCGAGGCTTCCCACGTTCCGGTCACTAGGTTGGAAGACAACCAGTGTCCGGTGACGGTTGGGCTGCATTTGCAGTCGCTTGTGGAGGTTATCGGCATGTCTATCGCATCGGCTTATGGGAATGCGTCGCAAGCTCGGAATTCGGGCGTCACCACATCCGGGACGGACCAAACCGCCCGGCCGCGGCGCGACACGAGCATCATGCGGCAGATCCGGGGCGGCGTATCGCTGATTGGGCTCGCCGCCACGACGACGCTCGCGTCACAACCAGCCGTTGCCCAAATTGTCCCGCCACCCAACGTCGTTGGCGTTTGCTCCGGCGTCAGCCTCCCGAAATCGGTCGTTACCGAGATCATGCGCCCGGTCATCGGCGGGGTCGTCACACCGATCGAGAACACGCTCAATCCGATCCTGACGACCGTGAACCGAATTCTCCTCGTGCCGTTGGTGGGCGGGCTGATCCCGGCGCTTCCCGCAACGACGCAGACCATCGACGTCGACGGGTTGCTGACCTCTGCGGCCGATGGCGACGACATCACGCTGAGCGTACTGGACATAAACGGAAATGCGATCGGGCCGAATTCCAACTGCGTTTCGCAGGCGGACGGTTTTGAGCTCCGGACCCCGGCCGGCATCGCGATCGGCGGCAACCGGATCACCGGGCTCGGCGCGACCGGGGCGGCGGCGTTTGCAGGCGAGGAGAACTCGATCGCGTTCGGCAATGGGTCGGTGACCGATGCGACCGCGCTGGGGTCGATTGCGCTCGGCACCAATGCTGGCGTCGGTGCGGGCGCGACGGGCGCGGTTGCGCTGGGTACGGGGGCGACCGCCACCGGCGTCAACGGCGTTGCGTTGGGGGCGAACAGCATTGCCGCGCGCGGGCCACAGGCGGATTACGCCGCGATCGGGCTTGCCGCGCTTCAGAACTCGGCGGGCGAAGTTTCCGTCGGCACCGTAGGTGGCGAACGCCAGATCACCAACGTCGCGGCAGGCTCGGCGGACACCGACGCGGTGAACGTCAGCCAGCTTGCCGGCGTCCGGGCGCAGATCGGCACGGTTGCCAGCGGTGCGGTCCAGTATGACGATGCGACCCGAGCAAGCGTGACGCTGGGCGGTGTCGGTGCGGCGGCACCGGTCGCGCTAACCAACGTTGCGGCGGGCACGCTCGACGCGACCTCGACCGACGCCGTCAACGGCAGCCAGCTGTTCGCGACCAACACCAACGTCACCAACCTGACGACCAACATCGCCAACGGCGCGATCGGCGCGGTGCAATATGCCGACGCGGCCACGCCGACGGTTCCAAACGGCGGTACCCCGACCAACGATGTTGCGCTGGTCGGTGCCACGGCAGCACCGGTCGGGCTGCACAATGTCGCGGCCGGCGTCGTCGCGGCAGGCTCCACCGATGCCGTGAATGGCGGCCAGCTGGCGACCGTGTCCGGCCAGGTCGGCGATCTCGCCACGCTGGCGGTGCAGTATGACGATGCGGCGCGCGCGCGGGCGACGCTCGGCGGTGTCGGTGCGGCGGCACCGGTCGCGCTGACCAACGTTGCGGCAGGTACGCTCGATGCGGCCTCGACCGACGCCGTCAACGGCAGCCAGCTGTTCGCGACCAACACCAACGTCACCAACACCAACACCGCGCTGACCAACCTGACCACCAACATCAGCAATGGCGGCATCGGCGCGGTCCAGTATTCGAACGCCGCGACGCCGACCGTGCCCAATGGCGGTACCCCGAGCAACGACGTCGCGCTGGTCGGTGCGGCGGCAGGGCCGGTCGGGCTGCACAATGTCGCCGCGGGTGTCGTCGCGACGGGATCGACCGATGCGGTCAACGGCGGTCAGCTTTCCACGGTCGTCGACCAGGTCGGCACCCTCAACACGCTGGCGGTGCAGTATGACGATGCGACGCGCGTGCGGGCGACGCTCGGCGGCGTCGGTGCGGCGGCACCGGTTGGCCTCGGCAACGTCGCGGCTGGCGCACTGGGTGCCACCTCGACCGACGCAGTCAACGGCAGCCAGCTGTTTGCAACCAACACCAACGTTACCAACCTCACCACCAACATCGCCAATGGCGCGATCGGTGCCCTGCAATATTCCAATGTGGGTACGCCGACCACGCCGAACGGTGGCGTGCCGTCGAACGACGCCACGCTGGTCGGCGGCGCAGCCGGTGCGGTCGCGCTGCACAATGTCGCCAACGGGGTGGTTGCAACCGGGTCGACCGACGCGGTCAACGGCGGTCAGCTGGCGCTGGTCTCCGGCCAGGTCGGCACGCTCAACGGGCTGGCGGTGCAATATGACGACCTGAGCCGGTCGCGCGTCACGTTCGGCGGGGCAGGGGCTGCGCCGGTGGTGCTTGGCAACGTCGCGGCAGGCACGCTCGGCGCGGGTAGCACCGATGCGGTGAACGGCGCACAGCTCGGCGCCACCAACGATGCGGTCGGCGTCAACACGACCAACATCGCGAACATCAACACCAGCGTTACCGCGCTTCAAACCGACGCCTTGCTGTACGACAGCACGCTTCAGGCGTTCAGCGCGAACCGTGGTGGCGCAGCGCAGCGCATCACGAACGTGGCTGCGGGTGTGCTGGGCGCCGGCAGCCTGGATGCCGTCAATGGCGGGCAGCTGTTCGGGCTGGGCAGCAGCGTTGCCTCCGCACTCGGCGGGAGCTCGATCTACGATCCGGGTACCGGCGCGGTGGCTGCTGGCATCCTCTATGGCGGCACCACCTATGGTAGTGTGCAGGGTGCCTTGTCCGCGATCGAGACATCGCTCGGCGGCATGCCGACGAGCGCAGATCTGCGCTATTTCAACACGACCTCGGTCATGGCGGACTCGCGGGCGATGGGTACCGATTCCACGGCGATCGGCCCGAACGCCGTCGCCAGTGCCGATGGCGCCATCGCCGCCGGGCGCAACACGGTCGCCGCGAGCGCGGGATCGGTGGCGATCGGCGACGGTTCCAGCGCGATCACCGGCAGGGCGGTGGCGATCGGCTTCGCCAATATCGCGTCCGGTGACGGCGCCGTGGCGATCGGCGATCCCAATATCGCGACCGGCGACGGTGCGGTCGCGCTTGGCCGCGACAACCAGGCAACGGGGATCGGCGCGGTGGCGCTGGGCGACACCAACTTCGCCACCGGCAACGGATCGGTATCGATCGGCCAGACCAACCAGGCGACCGGCAACGGGACGATCACGATCGGCACGAGCAACGTCGTCAACGGTCTTGGCGCGCTGGCGCTCGGCAACCGCAACCAGGTGAATGGCGATGGCTCGCTCGCCTTCGGGTCGGACATCGTGACCGGCGGCGTCAACACGCTGGTAGTGGGCAACGCCAGCACCGCCACGGGAGACTTCGCCGCCGCTTTCGGTAACAACTCGGCCGCGAGCGGCCTGAACGCGACGGCGCTCGGCACCGCCGCATCGGCGTCGGCGGACTATACGCTGGCCGTCGGCGAACGCTCAGTCGCCTCCGGCTTCGGTTCGTCCGCGCTTGGTACGCTTTCGTCGGCCACCGCCTTCGCCTCGACCGCGCTCGGCGCAGGGGCGATCGCCAATCTGGAAAACAGCGTCGCGCTGGGCAGCGCCTCGTCGACGTTGCGCGGTGGGGTCGCCAACTACACCGCGTTCGGCCTCACCGGCGCGCAATCCTCGATCGGCGAGATCGCGGTTGCCCGCACCGCCGACTATGTCGATCCGGCCACCGGGACGTTCGCGCCGCTCGGCACACGCCAGATCACCGGCGTGGGCGCTGGCAGCGAGGATACCGACGCGGTCAACGTCGCGCAGTTGCGCGGTGTCTCGAACACGCTGGGCAACGCGTTCGTCGCAAGCCTCGGCGGCGGTGCTGCGTACAACGTCACGACCGGCGCGATCACCGGCCCGAGCTACGTCATCAATGGCACGACCTACACCAATGTCGGCGATGCGCTTGCCGGCGTGGGCGGGCAGATCGGCCAGGTGGCGACGAACAGCGTGAGCTACGACAATGCCGCACAGACCTCGGTGACGCTCGGCGGAGTGGGAGGCACGACGATCAGCAATGTCGCGGCGGGCGCGATCAACGCTACATCGACCGACGCGGTGAACGGCGCGCAGCTTAACGCCATCAACCAGGCGGTCGCTTCGAACACCACGGCGATCACCAATCTCGGCAATACCGTGAGCGACCTGTCGACCACGGTCACCACTCTCGGGGGGACCGTCGCCAATCTCGGCGCCTCGGTGACCAATGTCAGCACTGCGGTCACCAATCTCGGCAACGATATCAACAACGGCGCGATCGGGACGGTGCAATATTCCAACCCCGGCAGCCCCACGACCCCCAATGGCGGCACGCCCACCAACGACCTGACGCTGGTCGGTGCGGCGGCTGGTCCGGTCGGGCTGCACAATGTCGCTGGTGGATCGATCGCCGCGGGATCGACCGATGCGGTCAATGGCGGGCAGGTGTACGCCCTGGCGCTGACCGCCGTGAACGCGGTGTCGTACGGCACTGATGCGAACGGCGTCCGCACCAACACGGTGACGTTGGCGGGAGGCAACGCGGCGGCACCGGTGACGGTCACCAATGTTGCCGCCGCAGTCGTAGCAGCGGGATCGACCGATGCGGTGAATGGTGGTCAGCTCTACACCACCAATCAGGCGGTCGCGACGGCGCAGGGTACCGCGGACAGCGCCTTGGCGCTCGGCAGCAACTCGGTCCAATACGGTGCCGGACGGACCAACGTGACGTTCAACGCAGGCGGCGCGGCAACCGTGCTCAGCAACGTCGCGGCGGGCGTGTCGACCACCGACGCGGTCAATGTCGGGCAGCTGAATTCGAGCATGAATTCGGCGGTGACGCAGGCCAATGCGTATACCGACGGACGGATCGCGGCGCTCGACTTCGACCTCCGCTCGGTGCGACGCGACGGCTATGCGGGCACGTCGGGCGCGCTCGCGGCAGCCGGACTTCCCCAGGCGTATGAAGCAGGCAAGGGCATGGTCGCGATCGGTGGCGGCACCTATGCCGGACAATCGGCAGTCGCGGTCGGCATGTCGAAGGCGTTCAACGACGGGCACACTGTGGTCAAGCTGAGCGGCACCTACGACTCGCAGGGTCGGGCCGGTGGCTCGGGCGGGATCGGGTATCAGTTCTGATCTGCCCAAGACGACGACGGGAACGGGCGGCCTTCGGGTCGCCCGTTTTCGTTTGGCGGCGTTGACAGACGGGTTCGGGTCTCCGAACGGACGCCGACACCATTGCAGGATGAGACCGTGGCGAGCACCCCGAGCGAGACCCAATATTTCGACAGCTTCGACGGCACGCGCCTCGCGTGGCACGAAGTCGGTGAGGGACGCGCGGTGGTGCTGATCCACGGCTATTTCTCCGACGCGAAGACCAACTGGATCCGCTACGGCCATGCCGCGAAGATCGCCGCCAAGGGCTTCCGCGTGATCATGCCGGACCTGCGCGCGCATGGCGCCAGCGACAAGCCGCATGGGCTGGAGGCGTATCCGGCGGATGCGCTGACGCAGGACGGCCATGCGCTGATCGCGCATCTCGCGCTGACCGAGTATGATCTGGGCGGCTATTCGCTCGGCGCGCGGACGACGTCGCGGATGCTGGCAACGGGCGCGGCGCCGCGGCGGGTGATCTTTTCGGGGATGGGGCTGGAGGGGCTGACGCAGACGTCGCGGCGTGCCGGGCATTTCCGCAATATCCTGACGAAGCTGGGCCAGCATGTGCAGGGTACGCCGGAGTGGCTGGCCGAGGCATTCCTGAAGACTACCGGTGGCGATCCGGTGGCGTTGCTGGGCATCCTCGAGACGTTCGTCGACACGCCGCTGGAGAGTGTGAAGGCGATCCAGCAGCCGACGCTCGTGGTGTGCGGCGGGGAGGACCAGGACAACGGCTCGGCGCCGGATCTGGCTGCGGCGCTGCCCCACGGAACGTATGTCGAGACTCCCGGCGGCCATATGAGCGCAGTGGTGAAGCCCGAACTTGGTCAGGCGATCGCCGACTTCCTGGCCGCCTGACTTGGCTCCTCATTGATCCTCCCCCGCCAGGGGGAGGTGGCTGGCCCTTGCCAGACGGAGGGGGAGGAAGGAGAAACCTCTGTTGCGTGCCCTCCCCCTCCGTCACCTTCGGCGCCACCTCCCCCTGGCGGGGGAGGATCACAGGGTTGGCCGGTAGGCGGTTGACCGGGCGGCGGCGGACCATCACTCTGGGCGCATAATCCAGGGGAAGATCATGATCCGTACCGTCTCTCTTATCGCGCTCGCGTGCGCGATTGCCGTGCCCGTGACGGCGCAGGCCCAGACTGCAGCTCCCGCCGCCACTGGCAAGCCGACCGTCGCGCAAGCCGACGCGTTCGTCGCCGAAGCCGAGCGCGTGATGGCCGCTGCGTCGATTGACGCAAACCGCGTCGCGTGGGTCAACGCGACCTACATCACCGACGACACCGATGCGCTGGCAGCGAAGTCGGGCGCGGAGATGACTGATCTCGGGGTGAAATACGCGCTCGGCGCTGCACGGTACGCGTCGCTGCCGGGGCTGTCGTTCGATATCAAGCGCAAGCTCGACCTGTTGCGCGGCGGGCTGACACTGCCGGCCCCGACGCGGCCGGGCGCGTCGGAGGAACTGTCGACGCTCACCACCAAGATGTCGTCGTCCTACGGCAAGGGCATGGGCACGCTCGACGGCAAGCCGATCAACGGCTCGGACATCGAGGCGGCGATGGGCTCGGTCCGCGATCCGGCCAAGCTCACCGAGATGTGGACGAGCTGGAACGACAAGGTCGGCGCACCGATGCGCGGCGACTATGCGAAGATGACGTCGATCTCGAACGAGGGCGCGCGCGAGCTCGGCTACAAGGACGTCGGCGCGCTTTGGCGGTCGGGCTACGACATGACGCCCGAGCAGTTCGCGGCGCTGACCGACACGATCTGGAAGCAGGTCGAGCCGCTCTATATGGCGCTGCATACGTACACGCGGTGGAAGCTCAACGAGAAATACGGCGATGCGGTACAGGCCAAGACCGGGCCGATCCGCAGCGACCTGCTCGGCAACATGTGGGCGCAGGAATGGGGCAACATCTACGACATCGTCGCCCCCAAGGGTGCGGGCGATCTGGGCTTCGACACCGGCGATCTGCTCAAGGCGAAGGGCTATGATCCGCTGAAGATGGTGAAGCAGGGCGAGGGGTTCTATTCGTCGCTCGGCTTCGCACCGCTGCCCGAGACATTCTGGAAGCGGTCGCAGATTACCAAGCCTGCGGATCGCGACGTGATCTGTCATGCGTCGGCGTGGGATCTCGACAACCAGGACGATATCCGGATCAAGATGTGCACGAAGGTGAATGCGGACGACTTCGTCACGATCCATCACGAGCTCGGCCACAATTACTATCAGCGAGCGTACAAGGCGCAGCCGTTCCTCTACAAAAACGGCGCGAACGACGGTTTCCACGAGGCGATCGGCGATACCGTCGCGCTGTCGATCGCGCCGGATTACCTCGTGAAGATCGGCCTGCTCGACCAGGCGAAGGTGCCGAGCGCGGACAAGGATATCGGGCTGCTGCTGCGGCAGGCGATGGACAAGGTCGCGTTTCTGCCGTTCGGGCTGCTGATCGACAAATGGCGCTGGGGCGTGTTCTCGGGGCAGATCCCGGCGACCGGGTATCAGGCGGCATGGGATCAGCTGCGGCTGCAATATCAGGGCATCAAGCCCCCGGTCGCGCGCGACGAGACGAAGTTCGATGCGGGTGCCAAATACCATATCCCGGCGGCGGTGCCGTATACGCGGTACTTCCTGGCGCGGGTGCTGCAGTTCCAGTTCTACAAGGCGGCGTGCGACCAGTCCGGCTGGAAGGGGCCGCTGCATCGCTGTTCGTTCTACGGCAACAAGTCGGTCGGCACGAAGCTGAACGCGATGCTGAGCATGGGGCAGTCGAAGCCGTGGCCGGATGCGTTGCAGGTGTTCACCGGCAGCCGCGAGATGTCGGGAGCCGCGCTGGTCGAGTATTTCGCGCCGTTGAAGGCTTGGCTGGACGTGCAAAACAAGGGCAAGCCGACCGGGTGGTGATGGGACGTTGCCTTATCGCCAGCTGATGTTGGCCCGCTAATTCCTAGTTCCCCCGCGGAGGCGGGGGCCCAGGGTTACGAAGGCTATCGCGGTTTTAGCTGGCCCTCGCTTCCGCGGGGGAACGGGAAAAGTGCTGGGATCGTGGAAGATAACACCACCCCGGCGAAGGCCGGGGCCCAACTGGAATGTCCTGAGTAACGAAGCGAACCGCTCCGTCAGCAGCGTCTCCCAATTGGGCCCCGGCCTTCGCCGGGGTGGCGGCACAATTTGTAGCTTACTCCGGAACCGTCCCCGGGTCGGCGATCCCAGCCTCAAACGACTTCGACGAATCAGCTCCGTCGGCCTGATGCGCGTGCTTGCCCTTAGGCTTGGGCGCCGCCGGAGCCTTGGGCGTGCTCCCGCGCAGCGTCAGGAGCGCGCCAACTGCGGCGCCAGCGACCGCGACACCGCTGAAGATCGCGGCGGCGCCCCATTTGCCACGCGTCTTTTCGGGTGGCTTGGCAATCACGACCGGCGTGGCAGCTTTCCGCACGGAGGCCGGGCGGGGGTGCTGCGCTTGGTCGAGCGCGGCTTTGGCGTTGGTTTCGCGACGGGTTTGGGCGGCGCGGCGGACACCGGCTTGTCCGCGGCCGGCTTGGTCACCGGTACGGGCTTGGGCGCGACCGGCTTTGCAGACGACGTCGCAGCCGGAGCCGCCTTCGGCGCACTGGCCTTGCGCGGCGCGCGCCGGCGGGCGGCGGGCTTCTTTGCTTCCGTATCGGGCGTGTCGGTGTCGGCCACGGCTATGGTCCCTCAACAATGATTGCAGATGCGTAACGCATTCCCGCGCGATCCGCTCCGATTTTTACCGGCCAGGCTTACCGGAACGGAGGCTCGTCGAACGCCCGGAGTTTGCGGCTGTGGAGCTTGGCGCCCTCCAGGCGGAGCTGTTCGCAGGTCTCGATGCCGATCCGTAGATGCTCGCTAATCGCGCGTTCGTAGAAGCGGTTGGCCTGGCCTGGCAGCTTCAGCTCGCCGTGAAGCGGCTTGTCCGAGACGCACAGCAACGTGCCGTAGGGGACGCGGAAGCGATAGCCCTGCGCGGCGATCGTCGCGGATTCCATGTCGATGCCAACCGCGCGGCTGAGCGAGAAGCGCAGCGCCGACTTCGAATAGCGGAGCTCCCAGTTGCGGTCGTCGGTGGTGACGATCGTGCCAGTGCGGAGGCGGCGCTTGAGTTCCTCGCCCGACTGGCCCGATACGATCTCGGCCGCCTTGGCCATCGCCAGCTGGACTTCGGCGATCGCGGGAATGGGGATCTCGGGCGGCAGGACGTCGTCGAGCACATGATCGTCGCGCAGATAGGCGTGCGCGAGAACATAATCCCCGATCCGCTGGCTCGGACGGAGGCCGCCGCAATGGCCGATCATGAGCCACGCCTCGGGGCGGAGCACGGCCAGATGGTCGCAGATCGTCTTCGCGTTGGACGGGCCGACGCCGATGTTGACGAGCGTGATGCCGGTGCGGTCGTCCGCCATCAGGTGATAGGCGGGCATCTGGTGGCGGCGCCACGCGCTGTCGGAGATGATCTTGTCGATGTCGTCGCCCGACGAGATCGTGATCCCGCCCGCGCCCGACAGGCTGGTGAAGCGCGAGCCTTCCCCCAACTGCGTGCCGGCCCAGCGGACGAACTCGTCGACGTAGCGGTGATAGTTGGTGAACAGCACGAAGCGCTGCGCGTGTTCGGCGGGCGTGCCCATGTAATGGCGCAGGCGGGCAAGGCTGAAATCGGTGCGCAGGCCGTCGAACAGCGCGAGCGGGCGCGTCTCGTCATGCGCGATCCAGAGGCCGTCGGCGATCTCGTCGCCGATGTGCGCGAGCTCGGTGGCGGGGAAGTGGCGTGACAATTCGGTCGCGGAGACCTCGTCGAGGCTCAGCGCGTGGCCGGGGTCGATCACGTACGGGAACGGGATTTCCTGGCGACCCTCGACCGCTTCGACGGAGACGTCGTAATCCTCGATCAGCAGCGTGAGCTGTTCGATCAGATATTCGGCGAAGATCGCGGGCTTGGTGACGCTGATCTTGTATTCGCCTGGCGTGACCATGCGACCGAACGAGCGCAGCGGGGTGGGGCGGTCGACGCCGCCCTTATAGATGAGCCGGATCTCGGGGTAGGCGAACGAGCCATCGGTGCGGCTGACCGGATCGGGCGTCGTGCCGTCGGCGATATAGGCGCTCATCGCGGCTTGGAGGCGCTCGACGGAGGCGCGGTAGAGGCGGTCGAGGTCGGCGACGAGGTCGGATGCGATTGTCATCGGGCAGTGTTAGGTGGCGGAGGTTACGGTGGCAAGACCACCTAAATCCTCCCCGTGTCGGGGAGGTGGCAGCCCGCTTCGGCTGATGGAGGGGGCGCTCCACGACCGTAACGCTCGCGGTGAGCCCCTCCACCCTTCGGCAAGGTGCCGAACGGTCCCCCTCCCCGTGCCGGGGAGGATTAGATCTCGCTGAGGAGATGCTCGGCCGAGCTCACCTTGAACTCGCCCGGCGCCTCGACGTTCAGCTGCTCCACCACGCCGTCGTTGACCAGCATCGAGTAACGCTGGCTGCGTGTACCCATGCCGAACCCCGAGCCGTCCATCGTCAGCCCGATCGCTTTGGCGAAATCGCCATTGCCGTCTGCGAGCATGGTAATGTCGCCGGCACCCGCCGACTTGCCCCACGCGCCCATCACAAACGCGTCGTTGACCGAGACGCAGGCGATCTCGTCGACGCCCTTGGCCTTCAGCTCGGCTTCCTTCTCGACGAAGCCGGGCAGGTGTTTGGCGGAGCAGGTCGGCGTGAATGCGCCGGGCACGGCGAAGAGGGCAACCTTGCGGCCCTTAAAGAAGCTGTCGGTATCGACCTGATCGGGGCCATCCGCTGTGGCCTTGACGAGAGTGGTGGTGGGAAGCCGGTCGCCGACGCTGATCGTCATGTGAAATCTCCTGTCGCCGCGAGTTGGTCTCGCGCGAGCCGTACCTTGGACGCGGGCGACGGTATTTCAAGCGTGGCGGGCGATCGTCTGCGCCGCTATGTTCCAACGCATGGACAAGACGGCCTTTCTTTCGGGACAATTCCTGCTCGCGATGCCGGGGATGAGCGACCCGCGCTTCGCCCGCGCGGTGATCGCGATGTGCAGCCATGACGAGAATGGCGCAATCGGGATCGGGATCGGTGCGACGATCGACGGGCTTGGCTTCCACGATTTGCTCGAACAGTTCGGAATCGAACCGGGCGACGCCCCCAACGCGCCCGTGCATTTCGGCGGTCCGGTCGAGCCGCGCCGCGGGTTCGTGGTGCATTCGTCGGATTGGGGCGGACAGGATTCGGTCGATGTCGCCGGGCGGTGGAAGCTGTCGAGCACGGTCGACGTGCTGCGCGCGATCGCTGAAGGGAAGGGGCCGTCGCAGTGGGTGGTGGCGCTTGGCTATGCGGGTTGGGATGGCGGTCAGCTCGAGGGCGAACTGTCGCGACCGGGGTGGTTCAATGTGCTCGGCGACACCGACTTGCTGTTCGACACGGCGGCGGAGGATCGCTGGACGTTCGCCTTCGCGCAGGCCGGTGTGGATCCGCGGTTGCTCGTCGCAGAGACGGGTAGGGCCTAGCCGTTCTCCTGCGAACGCAGGAGCCCAGGATTACACAGGACACCGTTCGTTACCCTGGGCTCCTGCGTTCGCAGGAGAACATGGGTATCAGGGAGTATCATAGTGACCTCCTCCAGGCATCATATAAAGATATCTTTATATTTGATTTGAGCCCCTCGATCCCCTAAGTGGCACGGCATCCGGCACGGGCATGAGGCTCGCCGATCACAGAATTTCCAGGAGACCCATAGTGGCCACCACCCTCGCCCCCGCGAAGACCGACTACGTCGTCGCCGACATCAGCCTTGCCGATTTCGGTCGCGCCGAGATCAACATTGCCGAGACCGAGATGCCCGGCCTGATGTCGCTGCGCACCGAATTCGGCGCAGCGCAGCCGCTCAAGGGCGCGCGGATCACCGGTTCGCTGCACATGACGATCCAGACCGCGGTGCTGATCGAGACGCTGACCGCGCTCGGCGCCGACGTCCGCTGGGCGACCTGCAACATCTTCTCGACTCAGGACCATGCCGCCGCCGCGATCGCCGCGACCGGCGTGCCGGTGTTCGCGATCAAGGGCGAGAGCCTCGCGGACTATTGGAATTATGTCGGCGACATCTTCTCGTGGGATCGCGACGTAGAAGGCCAGACCGCCAACATCATCCTCGACGACGGCGGCGACGCGACGATGTTCGCACTCTGGGGCGCCAAGCTCGAAGCCGGCCACACGATGCCCGAGCCCGAGAACGAGGAAGAGGTCGAGATGCAGCGTGCGCTCAAGGCGTATGTCGCGAAGAACCCCGGCTACCTGACCGAGACCGTCAAGAACCTGAAGGGCGTCTCGGAAGAGACTACGACGGGTGTTCATCGTCTTTACGAGATCGCCAAGAAGGGCGAACTGCCGTTCCCCGCGATCAACGTCAACGACTCGGTCACCAAGTCGAAGTTCGACAACCTCTACGGCTGCAAAGAATCGCTGGTCGACGCGATCCGTCGCGCGACCGACGTCATGCTCGCCGGCAAGGTCGCCTGCGTCGCCGGCTTCGGTGATGTCGGCAAGGGTTCGGCGCAGTCGCTCCGCAACGGCGGCGCGCGCGTGATGGTCACCGAAGTCGATCCGATCTGCGCACTGCAGGCGGCGATGGAGGGCTTCGAGGTCGTGACGATGGAAGAGGCCGTCACCCGCGCCGACATCTTCTGCACCGCGACCGGCAACGCCGACGTCATCACCGCCGATCACATGAAGGCGATGAAGCCGATGTCGATCGTCTGCAACATCGGCCACTTCGACTCGGAGATCCAGATCGCCGCGCTGTCGAACTACGACTGGACCGAAGTGAAGCCCGGCACCGACCTGGTGAAGTTCCCGGACGGCAAGCAGATCATCATCCTGGCGAAGGGTCGCCTGGTGAACCTCGGTTGCGCCACCGGCCACCCGTCGTTCGTGATGTCGGCCTCGTTCACCAACCAGACGCTCGCGCAGATCGAGCTCTGGACCAAGGGCGAGAACTACAAGAACGAAGTCTACGTCCTGCCGAAGCACCTCGACGAGAAGGTCGCGATGCTCCACCTCGAGAAGCTCGGCGTGAAGCTGTCGAAGCTCTCCGACAAGCAGGCCGGATACATCGGCGTGCCGGTCGAAGGCCCGTTCAAGCCGGACCACTACCGCTACTGATCTTTCTGACGATCGCTGCGTAAAAGGCCGCGTCCACCATTAGGTGGGCGCGGCCTTTTCGTTACGGCGCCATACCTATGAGACGACGCGAAAGCGGAAGCGGTACGAGTTGGACTCCGCGCCACCGCCGCTGCCATCGCGCACCTCGCCCAGCAGGACGCTCGCGGTTCCGCTTGATGGCGCGCGAAGTCTGATCAAGGCGACCTGCGGTAAGCCGGGCGCGCCGACAGAACGATCGGGATCGTCGATCGTAGTGATGGGTGCCGCGAGCGTCACCCGCTTCGCCGACAAGATTTGCCACCGATAGCTTGTGCCAATGATAGACGGCAGCGCGATCCTGATTTCGGATCCAGGCGTGACGGGGACCAATCGACCCACGTCCTCCACCCGCAGCACTTTACTAGTGCCAGTAGCCAGTTCAGCGGTCGCCAGGCCCGAAGCCGCCAACGCCATCGTTGCAATTCCCGTCATCCAGTTCATCCGCAGTACTCCATTGGCAGAGATCGCAGTCCATTGGACGCGACAGAGATACTTACCTTCGCCGCAATAAAAAGGGGAGCCGTTTCCGGCCCCCTCTGTAGTTCGCTAATGCAGGTGGCTTAGAACGACATGCGAACGCCCGCATAGTAACGACGGCCGAGCGGATCGTAGACCGACGTATCGGTATCCTGACCGGCCGATGCGCCGATGTCGGCAATAAACGGCGGCTTGTTGTTCAGTAGGTTCGATCCGCCGACATAGAACTCGAAGCCGTCGCTCGTCCGGAAACGAACCTGCGAGTCGAGGTAGAACTGCGGACGGACGCGGTACTGGAGATCGCTGCCCGGGCGGACGAGGGTCAATTGGTCGTCGAGGCTCGACTGGCTCAGCCACGTGCCGGTCATCGTGAAGCCGATGCCCGAGATGTCGTAGCCCGAAGTGATGCTGAACTTGTCGCGCGGCGCGCCGATTTCGCCAGCGAAATAATCCCGTGCGGAGTCAGGCAACGGTACGTTGTAGCCGCTGATCAGGTGCGTGTAGGCGCCGTGCAGCGTCAGATCGCCAGCCAGACCGAGCGACGACAGGTTCGATCGCCAGTCAACTGCAACGTCAATACCCGACGTCTTTGCGCCGCCGCTGTTGCTTGGCGACGTGTTGACCTCGTCAAGCGAACCGGCGCTGTTCGGGCCCGTAATGGCCGGACGGCGAACGATCAGGTCGCAATATTGCTGGATCGCCGAGTTGTAGCACTGGTTCAGGATGAACTGGAGCGGCGTCGTGACGATCGCGTCGTCGATCTTGATGTTGAAGTAATCGACGCTGACGACAAGGTTACGCAGGCCCGCGACCGAGCGCGGGTTGATGACCACGCCTGCGGTGAACGAATTGCCCTTCTCTTCCTGCAGTGCGGGGTTGCCGCCACCGAAGCTGGTGACGCCCTGGAGATCCGCCTGGTTGACCGCGAACGCACCGTTCGCTGCGATGTTGGCGGCAACGCCTGCCGCGCCGCGGCACTGCGTGCCGAGCGTGCCGGCGGTCGTCGCGGTCACACCGGCGCAGGGATCCTGAAGACCGGTCGGGAAATCCTGCTGGGCAGGCTGGAACAGTTCGTTGACGTTCGGTGCGCGTACCGAGCGTGCCTGCATGACCCGGAAGCGGACGTCCTGGATCGGCGCCCATTCACCGCCATAATTGTAGCTGACCGTGGTGCCGACGGTCGAATAGTTCGACACCCGGACCGCGCCGCGTACCGACAGCGAGTGGAAGAACGGACGGTCCTGAAGCAGCGGAACGATCGTCTCGGCAAAGCCTTCGATCAGGTCGAAATGACCGCTGGTCGACGGCAGCGCGTTGTTACCGTTCAAGCCCTGCTGGGTGAGCAGATCGAACGTGTTGCTGCTGCTCTCGCGGCGATATTCGGTACCGACGCTGAAGCCGACCGGATCGGCACCGAACAGCGAGAACAGCTTGCCCGAGACGTTCGCCCCAGCGACCGTCTGCGTGATCTTCGAACGCAACGAAGTCGGCACCGCAAGATAATCGGCGGCCGGCGCAAGTGCGTTGATGCCGTAGATGTTCGCAGGGACGCAGCCGGCTGCGCGTGCTGCGGGATCGGCGCAGACGATCTGGCCGGTTGCCGGATCGCGGTACGAATTCAGCGCTTGGGTGAACTTGGTGCTGTCATACTGCCCGTTGCCGGTCTGGTTCTCGATGGTCTGGCCATAAATGCCATAGGCTTCGTAGTTGAAGCGATCCTCGAGAAACTTGCCGTTCACGCCGCCGGCGATGCGGAACATGTCGCGCGTCGCGCTGCTCGTGCGGGGACCAAAATCGGTCAGGCGACGATCGAAGTAAATGTCCTTAAGGCCATCTCCGTCGGTGTCGGTCGCCGCGTTGAAGATCGCATCGGGCACATATGGATTGCGGAAAGTCGCCCCGCCGACGATTGTCTGGATCGGCACCTGGCCGCCGGACGCGATGTTGACGAGATCCGAACTGAGCGGGAACGCCTCGATATTGGTGCGCGCCTTGGTCTTGGCGTAGTTGCCCTCGACGAAGAAGTTGGCGGCCGGCGAGACCTCATAGTTCGCGCGACCGGCAGCGAGATAGCGCTCGACCGGCACGGCGAGATAGCGCGAGTCGGAGCGGTTGAAGCCGCCGCAGCTGACCGTGGTGCAGTCCCGCAACGTGTTGTCGGTGCCGTAGCTGAACGTCTGATCGCCGGCGTAGAAGCGGCCGCCCGGGATGAACCCCGACAGCAGGACTTCAGGATCGTTCGGGGTCAGCGACGCACTGGTGCGGTCGATCGCGCTCGAACCGGCCTCGGTCGAGCGGTCCTTCTTCAGGACGGTGCCCTGCTTCGAATAACCGCCGAACAGCATGATGTTGCCGCGACCGTCGGCGAAGTTCTTGCCGGCTAGCAGGTTGATCTGGCGATCTGCGCCGTCGCCATATTGCGAGATGCCCTGCTGTGCGTCGATGTTCAGGCCGTCGAACTTGGTCTTGTAGACGAAGTTGACCACGCCTGCGACCGCGTCCGAACCGTACACGGCCGAAGCGCCGCCGGTCAGGATGTCGGTGCGCTCGAGGAACTGTGCGGGGATGACGTTAAGATCGACCGCGCTGCTGCCGGGAACGCCCGAAACGAATCGACGACCGTTGACGAGAACGAGCGTGCGGTCTTCACCCAGGTTGCGCAGGTTGACGGTGGCGACGCCCGCCGACTGGGTTGCGAAGCTCGAGTTGGTACGGCTGATGCCGGGCGCGCCGAACGTCGGGTTCTGGAGCAACACGTCCTGTACGTTGACCGCGCCGGACTGTCGAGATCAGGTCGGCGCTGATCGACTGCAACGGCGAGGCGGCAGTGGCGGATGGCGACGAGATGCGCGACCCGGTTACGACGATATCGCCAGCGGGTTCGTCACCCTGCGCGGCCCGACCGGTCGCCTGAGCGGCGGGATCGGCGGCGGATTGCGCGGTGGGCTGATCGGGAGCCGGCTGCGACGCGGCGGGATCGGTGACGGGCGCTTCCGTCGGCGCGGTCTGGGCGACGGCGGGGGCGGCAATGGTGACAGCGCCGACGAACAGCGTCGTGGCGAGCAGGCGGCGGCGATATGTCTGCATTCTTGAACGTCCTGACTAACGGTTCGGGCGAAACGACAACGTGCCTGTCCTTCGCCAATGAGGCGCGCCTAGGCCCGCGAAAGCAGCACTGCCATTGTCTTGCGATGAGCCGCGACCGATTATTGCGCAGTGTTTCTTCCTTGCAACACCGCGACCTAGCTGGGACACGGCCACTGGCCTATCTAATCCGGCGACGCCTCGGTCACAGCGGCGTGCTGCCAGATAACCGGTCGATCGATCGGGCAAGTCGACCGACTTGCGCGCGTGAATTTGGCGGCTGCCGGCTTCCCCATCGGCACCGTCGCGCTTAGACGTCTGGCGATGGCTAATCCCCGCACCTTGCCGCTTTCGCGATGATCACGCTTGGCTATGGCGCTGCACTGCTGACGGGGGCGCTGCTGCTGGTGTTCGTCGTCGCTGGCGGCGCGGCGCTGTTCTATGGGCTGCGCGCGAAAAACGGTGCCGCGGACATCGTCGCGGCGAACGCGCAGTTGCGGACGATCCTCGACGGATCGCCGGCGATCGTCACGGTGATACGCTCGGGTGGGCGGATCGAGATGACGCAGCGGATGGCGGACTGGCTTGGGCTGGACGTACCGCCGCGGTCGCTGGCGGAGCTGGCCACCGGCGGCACGAGCCTGTCCCCGGACGATGCCGCGCGGTTGATCGCGGATGTCACTGCGGCGCAGCGGTCGGGGCGGGCCTTCGTTCGCTCGGTCCGGCTGCAGGGTTCGACGCGCGCGATCACGTTTCGCGGGGCCGAGCCCCCGGCAAGATGGGCGCCACGGGTGCGGTGCTGCTCTGGGCATTCGATGCGACCGACAGCGAGGCGGAGATCGCCCGGCTTGGGGCGGAAACCGCGCGGCTGGGTGAAGCATATGAGTCGTTGACCGGGCTGATCGAGGCCGCGCCGATGCCGATGTGGTACCGCGCGACAGATCTGCGGCTGGCGATGGTCAACTCGGCCTATGTCGATGCGGTCGAGGGGCGTGACGCTGCCGATGTCGTCGCGCGCGGGCTGGAACTGGTCGAGGGATCGGGGCGCGGCGGGCCACTCGCCGGCGCGGCGGTTGCGCGCGAGCAGGGGCGGCCGCATCAGCAGGTTCTGCCCGCGACGATCGACGGCGCGCGCCGGTCGTTGCAGATCTACGACGTGCCGCTGCCGAGCGGCGGCGTGGCCGGGTTCGCGATCGATATCGAGGAACTGGAGCAGGCGCGGTCGGGGGCGAAGCGGTTCGCCGAAGCCCAGCGCGCGATGCTCGACCGGTTGTCGGCGGGTGTGGCGCAGTTCGGCGGCGATCGATCGCTCGTGTTCTGCAACCAGCCGTTCCGGCGGATGTTCGCGATGCGCAGCGAATGGCTTGCCGATCGCCCCGAATTCGACCGCGTGCTCGAGCGCATGCGCGAAGCCAACCGGCTGCCCGAGGTCCGCGACTTCCCGAGCTGGAAGGCGGAACGGCGCGACTGGTTCATGCAGACGGGCGCGGCGCAGGGTGGCTCGGTCGGCGGGGGGCGATGGAGGAGAATTGGCACCTCCGGGGCGGCACGCATCTTCGCGTCGTCGCGCAGCCTCTGCCGGACGGCGGCCTGCTGCTGATCTTCGAGGATCGCACCGAGCAGGTCCAACTCGCCAGCGCGCGCGATACCTTGCTGCGCGTGCGGACCGCGACGTTCGACAATCTGTTCGAGGCACTCGGTGTGTTCGCGGCGGATGGCCGGTTGCAGCTGTGGAACAACCGGTTCCGCGCATTGTGGGGGCTGGAGGAGGAGTTCCTCGCCTCGCATCCGCGTGTCGATGCGTTTGCCGAGGCGGCTGGCGCCAAGCTCGCGACGCCGGGGCGGTCCGCGTTGATCCCCGATCTCGTCCGCTCGGCGACAGTCGGACGCCAGCAGCGCGGCGGACGCGTGGCGTTCGCGGATGGGCGGCATTTCGAGTTCGCCGGCGTGCCGCTGCCCGACGGGAATGCGCTGTTCACAATGCTCGACATCACCGACAGCCGGCGCGCGGAGCAGGCTTTGCGGGATCGGGCGGACGCGCTTGAAGCGACTGACAAGGTGAAGACTGCGTTCGTCGCGAACATGAGCTACGAACTGCGCACGCCGCTGACGTCGATCAGTGGGTTCGCGGAGATGCTGCACGGCGGCTATGCCGGCGCGATGACGCCGCAGGCCGAGGGCTATGTCGGGGCTATCCTCGAGTCCGTCGAGCGGCTTGGGTTGCTGGTCGACGACGTGCTCGATCTGACGCGGGCGGAAAGCGATCGAGCGGAGACCGACCGGACAGATGTCGACCTCGCGACCACTGTTCGCGCGGCGGCGGAGACGATCCTGCCGTCTGCCAAGCGGCGGAAGCTCGACTTCGCGGTCGAGGTGGCGCGTTCTACCGGGCGCGTGAACGGCAATCCGAAGCGGTTGAAGGAGGTCGTCGAGCATCTCCTGCGCCACGCGGTCGCGGCAACGCCCGATGGCGGGCGGATGTTGCTGCACACCGACGGCAATGCGACGTCGGCGCGGATTGTTGTTTCAGACGACGGGATCGGGATGGATGCCGAGGCGGTCGCGCATGCGTTCGACCGATTTGCGGAGTCGAAACCGATGGGGGATCGCGCGCTTGGTCTGGGGTTGCCCTTGGCCAAGCAGTTCGTGGAGGCGCATGGCGGGACGATCGAGCTGGTCTCCGAACCCGGAGCCGGCACGTTGATCACCGTAGAATTGCCGCGGCGATGATTACTGCCACGCCGTCATGCCGGGCTTGTTCCGGCATCCACCGTTCCGCGTGTTCGCCGACCGTAGAGAGTGCTGACGGGTGGACCCCGGAACAGGTCCGGGGTGACGGAGGGTGGTGAGGCTCCTCGATCCGCAAGCGACCGAGGCATTCGGAGCGATGCTCGCAGGACGTGTCCGCCCCGGCGATGTGATCACCCTCGAAGGCACACTCGGCGCCGGCAAGACCAGCGTCGCGCGAGGACTGCTCGCAGCACTCGGCCTCGCTGGCGAGGCGCCATCGCCCAGCTTCGCGATCGTCCAGCCCTACGAGCCGCCCGAAGTCCGCTTCCCCGTCCTCCATGTCGACCTCTACCGGATCGACGACCCCGCCGAGATCGAGGAACTGGCTCTCGACGACGCGCGCTATGATTCGCTGTTGCTGGTCGAATGGCCCGAGCGTGCCGGTCCTGATTATTGGCCGGATGCGCTTCGCTTGAGCCTGACGATCGAGCCGGACGGCACGCGCGGCTTGACAGTAGGAGTCCCGGAAGCTTGGAGGTCGCGATGGCCGACATGACCCCGCCGCCCGGCGCCGCCGCTTTTCTCGACGCTCATGGCTGGGGTGAGGCGCAGATCCTCCCAGTCGCCGGCGACGCGTCGTTCCGGCGCTATTTCCGCGCGGTCGAGGTTGGGCGTCAGGCGATTTTAATGGACGCGCCGCCCCTCACGAAGACCCGCGGCCGTTCATTGCCATCGCGGAATGGCTGGCCGAGCGCGACTTCGCGGCGCCAGCGATCTTGGCGTGCGATCTCGACCAAGGGCTCGTGTTGATCGAGGATTTTGGCGATATCCGTTTGCGCGAGACCGTCGATGCCGCGCCGGACGAGGAACTGTCGCTCTATGCGCCGGCAATCGATCTGCTGGTGCGGTTGCGCGCCGAGCCGGCGGGACCGGTACCTCCCTATGATCGCGCGGTGCTGAAGCGTGAGGCAGGGCTGTTCGTCGAATGGTATTGCCCGGCGGTCGGGATCGAGCCCGATCTGGCGGGCTGGGACGCGGCCTGGGAGTCGGTGTTCGATCATGCAATCGCCGAGACGCCGGTCACGGTACTCCGCGACTATCACGCCGAGAATTTGATGCTGGTTGGGCCCGAGCGTTCGCTCGGCCTGCTTGATTTTCAGGACGCGCTGGCGGGGCATCCGGCCTATGACCTGGTATCGCTGTTGCAGGATGCGCGGCGGACGGTCGATCCGGCAATCGAGGCGGCAATGCTAGAGCGATATCGCGCGGCGGCGGACGCGGGGGAAGACTTCATGAACGCGTATCATGTGCTCGGCGCGCAGCGGAACGCCAAGATCCTCGGCATCTTCACCCGGTTGTGGAAGCGCGACGGCAAGCCGCATTATGCGACGATGTGCCCGCGCGTCTGGGCGTATCTGGAGCGCGACCTGGCGCAACCGGTGATGGCGCCGGTCGCGGCATGGTTCGAGGCCAATGTACCGGCGGCGTTGCGTGGCGATCCGCTGGTCCTGAGCGCGTGAGCCGCCAGCAGACGATCCGCCCTGTCCCGCGCGGGATCGTGCCTGAGACGGCGATGGTGATGGCCGCGGGCTTGGGCAAGCGGATGCGCCCGCTGACCGCGACGCGCCCCAAGCCGCTGGTGCAGGTCGCCGGCAAGCCGTTGATCGACCACGTCTTCGAGCGGTTGCAGGCCGCCGGGATCAAGCGCGCGGTCGTCAACGTACATTACCTGGCCGATACGCTGGAGGCGCACGTCACCGACCGGTTCGCGGGGATCGACGTCGTCATCTCCGATGAACGGAAAATGCTGATGGAGACGGGTGGTGGCCTCGTCCAGGCGCGGCACCTGCTCGGCGATGCGCCGGTGCTGGTGGTGAACAGCGACAATCTGTGGATCGACGGACCGGTCGATGCGATCAAGCTGCTCGCCTCGCGCTGGGACGATACCAAGATGGACGCGCTGCTGTTGATGGTGCCGCTCGCGCGTGCGCATAATCACCGCGGGTCGGGCGATTTCTACCTCGCCGCGGATGGCCGGATCAGCGGGCGGCGCAAGTCCGGCCGGCTCGCGCCGTTCGCCTATACCGGTATCCAGATTCTCCACCCGCGGCTGATCGCGGACTGGCCGGAGGGGCCGTTCTCGACCAACATCTTCTGGGATCGCGCGATCGAGGCGGGCCGCGCTTACGGTCAGGTCCACCAGGGGCTGTGGTTCGACGTCGGGACCCCCGCCGCGATACCCAGGACCGAGGCGATCCTCGCGGATGGCTGATGTCGCCACGGCGGGTCGTCCGACACTGTACACGATCCCCGCGCACCGGGCGTTTGCGGATGCGCTGGTCGCCGGGCTGATGCGGCAGGCGGGACGCGATTCGCTGGCGCTAGCGCGCGCGCGGGTCGTGTTGCCGAACAACCGAGCGGTGAAGGCGGTGACCGAAGCTTTCGTGCGCGCGAGCGGCGGCGGGCTCGTGTTGCCGCGGCTGGTGGCGCTGGGCGATCCGGAGATGGGCGAGGCGGTCGGCGCCGCGCTCGATCCGGCGGACGATGTCGATCTACCGCTGCCTGCGGTGCCGCCATATCAGCGGCGCATGATCTTGGCGCGACTGGTGTCGGAAGAGCGGGCGCGGGAAGGCCATCCCGTCGACGCGGCCGAGGCGGTACGGCTTGCCGGCGAACTTGCGCGGACGCTCGATCAGCTGTTGGTCGAGGAGGTGCCGCCAACCAAGTTGCGCGATATCGAGCTCGGCCCCGAACTCACCGAGCATTGGCGGCGTGCGCTGGCGACGTTCGAGATCGTGCTGCAACGCTGGCCCGGCGAACTCGCGCGGCTCGAGCGGATCGATGCAGCGACGCGGCGCTCGGCGTTGCTCGACCGGCTCGCTCAGCGCTGGCGGAATGCACCAGCCGCCGGGATCGTCTGCGCGGCGGGCGTGACCGATTCCGCGCCAGCGGTCGCGCGTCTGCTTCGCTGCATCGCCGACATGCCGCAGGGCATGGTGGTGTTCGCAGGGCTCGACCTCGCGCTGCCGGACGAGGAATGGGACGCGCTCGGCCCGCACGATCCGAACCCGGTCACCGGCCTCACGCGTCGTTCGATCGAAACGCATCCGCAGTTCGATGCGAAGCTGATGCTCCTGCGCATGGGCGTCGCCCGAGGCGAGGTGCAGACATGGCGCGAGGGCGGCGGGCACGATGCCGATCCCGCACGCGGCCGGGCGATCGCCAACGCGCTGGCACCCGCGGACTTCACCGGCAAATGGACGCAGATCGCGGCCGAGGACCGCCGCCTGAAGGGCGTGACCGCCGCCGAACTCGCAACCCCGGCCGAGGAAGCGCAGGCGATCGCGCTTGTCCTGCGCGAGGCGTTGGAGGTGCCGGAGCGGACCGCCGCGCTGGTCACGCCGGATCGTGCCTTGGCGCGGCGGGTAGCTGCGCATCTCGGCCGCTGGAACATCGGCATCGACGACAGCGCAGGTCGACCCTTGTCGATTCTGCCGCCCGGCACGTTGCTGCTCGCACTTGCCGAGGCGGCGGCGCAGCGCTTCTCCCCCTCGCGCTGCTGGCATTGCTGAAGCACCCGCTGGTCCGTGCAGGCGAGGATCGCTTGCTCTGGCTCGACGGCGCACGCGCGCTCGACCGACGGTTGCGCGGGCCAAGGCCGGCAGCGGGGCTCGACGGGATCGCCGGGCATCTTGAGGAGCGCAAGGGGACGGCAGCGACATGGTGGGCAGACGTTCAGCCACTCCTAACACCGCTGGCGAACGCGTTCGACCAGGGGCCGCAACCCTTGGCATCGGTGCTCGCCTGCCTGCGCGAGACGTCGCAGACCCTGTGCGGCGACAATCTTTGGTCCGGCCTCGCAGGGCGTGCGGCCGCGGAGTTCCTCGCCGATTTGGAAGCCGAAGCCCCAGCCGGACCGCCGCGGATCGATCCGCGCGAGCTGCCGCAATTGTTGCGGACGCTGCTCGACGAAGTCGCGGTGCGGCCGGCACCGGGTGGGCATCCGCGGCTGGCGATCTACGGCCTGATCGAAGCGCGGTTGCAGACCGCCGACGTCATGGTGCTCGGCGGACTGAACGAAGGCGTGTGGCCAGGGCGACCTGCGCCGGACCCTTGGCTGGCGCCGCGTATCCGGATGGAGCTTGGCCTGCCGGGCCTCGAGCGACGCGTCGGTACGGCCGCACACGACTTCGCGCAGGCGCTCGGCGCACCTCGTGCGGTTGTCACGCGAGCGCGCCGGGATGCGAAGTCACCCGCGCTGGCGTCGCGGCTCTGGTTGCGGTTGCAGGCGCTCGTGGGCGATCGGTTCGAACGCGCGTCGGCACTGGAAGGCTGGACGCGTGCGCTAGACGATCCGGGCGAACATCTCCCGGGCGACCGGCCTGCGCCTTCGCCGCCCGCTTCGTTACGTCCGAAAGCGATCTCCGTCACCGAGGTCGATCGCCTCAAGGCCGATCCCTACGCCTTTTACGCGCGCCGCGTGCTCGGGCTGATGCCGCTCGATCCGGTCGATGCCGATCCCAGTGCGGCTTGGCGCGGGACGGCGGTGCACGATATCCTCGAGCAATGGTGGAAGCAGGACAACTGCACCGTCGACATGCTCCGGCAGCGCGCGAAGGCGATGCTCGACGACGAGCGCACGCATCCGATGATGCGCGCGCTGTGGCAGCCGCGCCTGCTGGAGGCGATCGACTGGATCGCCGGCGCGATCGTCGCGCAAGGCGAGGATGGGCGGACCGTCGCCAGCGCCGAGGGCAAGGGCAAGATCGAGATCGCCGGCGTGACCCTGTCTGGCCGCTATGACCGGATCGACAAGCTCCCCGACGGACGCCTCGCGGTGATCGACTACAAGACCGGCAAGCCCCTTCGCCGACCGCGGTCCGCGCCGGCTACAGTCTCCAACTCGGCCTGCTGGGCCTGATCGCCGAACGCGGCGGGTTCCCAGACGTCTCCGGCACCGCGGGCGCGTTCGAATATTGGTCGCTCGGCAAGAAGCGCGACGCGTTCGGCTATATCGAGAGCCCGGTCGACCCCGAGGGCAAGCGCGACAAGATCCCGACCGCCGAATTCACGGCAATCGCCGCGCACAACTTCACCGAAGTCGTCGGCGAATGGCTCACAGGCAGCGCCGCGTTCACCGCGAAGCTCGTCCCCGAATACGCCCCCTATGCCGAGTATGACCAGTTGATGCGACGCGACGAATGGTATGGCCGTGAGCGGTGATGCGCTCGCCACGCTGCCCCGGCTGAGGGGCGCGCAGGCCGATGCGAGCAACCCCGCCTCGCACGTCTGGCTTTCGGCGTCGGCCGGTACCGGCAAGACGCAAGTGCTGGCGGCCCGCGTGTTCCGCCTCCTCCTGCGCGGCGTCGATCCCGGCGCGATCCTGTGCCTCACCTTCACCAAGGCGGGCGCGGCCGAGATGGCGCAGCGGATCAGCGGCCGCCTCGCCGCATGGGTGCGGATGCCCGCGCCGGCACTGGCAGCGGACCTGATCGCGCTCGGCGAAAGCCCGGTCCAGGCATTGCAGGATCGCGCGCGCACGCTGTTCGCCAAAGTGCTCGACGCGCCGGGCGGGGGGCTGCGCATCCAGACGATCCACGGCTTCTGCCAGGGGTTGCTGGCCGCGTTTCCGGTCGAGGCCGGGCTGACACCGGGCTTCCGACCGTTGGAAGCGCGTGAAGAAGCCGGGCTTGCACGCGAGGCGCTGGCGTCGATGCTGTCCGACGCCGAGCGCGAAGGCCGCGAACGCCCGGTCGAGATCGTCGGCCGGCTGTCACTGCGGATGGGCGAGGGCGGGGCGGAGGCGTTCCTGCTCGCCTGCGCGCGCGCACTGCCCGCGTTGGAGGCCCTCCCAGTCGGGATCCAGCCTTGGCTCCGACGCGAACTCGGGTTGCCGTCCGGAGACATAGACGAGGCGATCGCCGAATGGTGCGACGCGCTCGACCTCGACGCCATCGCGCGGATCGCTGCCGCCAATCGCGCGTGGGGCACCGCCACCGGGCAGGCCGCGGCGGCGACCGTCCAGCGCTGGCTCGACACCGAGGATCGCGCGGCGACGTTGGACGAGCTCGCCAGCGTCGTGCTGACCGGCACGGGCACGCAGCGCAAAGCCTCGAAGAAACTGATCGATGCCGAGCCGGATTACGAAATCCTCGCGCGGGACCTGGGCGAGGCGTGCACCGACGTGCTGTCGATGGTCCAGCGCGCGACCTATTGCGACCTGCTCGCCGACGGGCTGGAGGTCGGGCGCGACTATGCGCGCGGCTATGCGCTGGCCAAGCGACGCGCAGGCGCGGTCGATTTCGACGACCTGATCGCGACGACCGTGGCGCTGCTCGACCAGCCGGGGATCGGCGAATGGGTCCGCTACAAGCTCGACCAGGCGACCGAACACCTGCTGATCGACGAGGCGCAGGATACCAACGGCCACCAGTGGCGGATCGTCCGCGCGCTGGCGGACGAGTTCTTCGTCGGCCGCGGCATCTATGCGCCATCGACGCGGACGCTGTTCACGGTCGGTGATTACAAGCAGGCGATCTTCGGCTTCCAGGGCACTGACCCGCAACAGTTCGAAGCCGCGCAGATATCTTTCTCCCGGCGCGCCGAAGAGGCGTTTGGTGACGACGACTGGCCGGAGAACGAGCGTGGTTTGCCTTTATCGGCACTGTCGCTGACGCATTCGTTTCGGTCGACGCTGCCCGTTCTAGAGTTTGTTGACGCAGCTATTGAAGCAATCGGCGAACCGGGGCTTGGTATCGAGACCACGGAACCACACGCAAGCGAGGTCGCCGGGCCGGGCACCGTGACCTTGTGGCCGCCGGTGTCGGCGGGCGGCAGCGAGGACGATGAAGAAGGCTGGATCGACGACGCGGTGCGCAAACTCGCGAGCGATATCGCGCGCGCGGTGAAGGGCTGGCTCGCGCCCGATACCGGCCTGATGCTGGAGAGCAAGGGCCGGCGGTTGCGGCCCGAGGACGTCATGATCCTGGTCAAGCGTCGCGGCGATCTCGCCTCGCTGATCGTCGCGCGGCTCTATGCCGAGGGCGTGCCGGTGGCGGGCGTCGATCGCCTGCGACTGAACGCCCCGCTCGCGGTGCAGGATCTGCTCGCGACAATCCGCTTCGTGTTGCAGCCCGAGGACGATCTAAGCGTCGCCGCGCTGCTCGTGTCGCCGCTGATCGGCTGGACGCAGGACGAACTGATGGCCGCCGCACCGCGCGAGGCCGGGCCGCTCTGGCGTCACCTGCAACGCACGCAACCCGCGACGCGGCTCGCGCCTCTGCTGGCGATGCTGGCGCGCGCCGATATCGCTACGCCCTACCAGTTCCTGGAGGAACTGCTGTCGGGCCCGCTCGATGGACGCCGGAAACTGATCCGCCGGCTGGGGACCGAGGCGCGCGATCCGATCGAGGAACTGCTCAACGCCGCGCTGACGTTCGAGAGCACGACGACGCCGTCGTTGCAGCGCTTCCTTGACTGGTTCGATCGCGGCGATGTGGAGATCGTCCGCGATCCGTCAGCGCCGCTCGACGCGGTGCGGGTGATGACCGCTCACGGCGCAAAGGGGCTGCAGGCGCCGCTGGTGATTCTGGCGGATGCGACCGCGGACCCGTCGGCGGCACCGCGCTCCATCCTGAAATGGGCACCCGAGCCTGGCGCGGCGCCGATACCGGTGTTCCGGCCGCGGTCGAGCGAGCGTGGCGGGCCGCTGGATGCCGTCGTGTCGGCCGCCGAGCAACGCGAACTGGAAGAGCATTGGCGGCTGTTCTACGTCGCCGCCACGCGCGCCGAAGAGCGGCTGGTGATCGCCGGTGCGCTCGGGCCGCGCGCGAAGGGCGTGCCGCCGGAGAACAGCTGGTACGCGGCATCTGATCGCGCACTGACGGCGCTCGAAGCGCCGATGGGTGAGGGCGTGCGGACGTTCGCCGGGGTCGAGCCCCAGCCTGCGGTGATCGCCAAGGCTTCGGCTTCGGTAGAGATCGCGGCTAACGCCCAGCTGCCGGGCTGGGCGCATGAACCCGCACCGCAAGAAGCGCGTCCGCCTCGTCCGCTGTCACCGTCTGCACTGGGTGACGACGCGGTGTCCGATCCACCGCCGACGCCGGCGATGCGCGTCGCGGCGGAGCGGGGGCGGCTCATCCATGCGCTGTTCGAGCGTCTGCCGGCGGTTGCTGCCACCGACCGCGCGACGGCAGCGGACCGCTGGCTGGCAAAAGCAGGCGGCGTCGACGATGCCGCAGCACGCTCCGAAATCGTGCAGAGCGTGGTTGCAGTGCTCGACGACCCTCGGTTCACCGAACTGTTCGGCGCGGATACGTTGGCCGAAGCGCCGATCGCCGCCACCCTGGCGAACGGCATGGTCGTGTCGGGAACGGTCGATCGCCTGTTGATTGAGCCCGACCGCATCCGCGTCGTCGACTTCAAGACCGGTCGGCGCGCACCGCGCGGCCTCGACGACGTGCCGGAATACCATCTGAAGCAGATGGCGGCCTATGCCGAAGCCTTGAGCGTGATCTTTCCGGGGCGGTCGGTCGAGGCGGCCTTGCTGTACACGGCCGGACCGCGGTTGATCGTACTGAACGACGAGACGCTGGCCGCGAACAAGCCGCACTATCGGCCCACGGAGCAAAGCTAGCGCCCCGGTGGTTGAGCGCACACGCGAGCGACCTTAGATACGACTCAACCAAGGAGAATTCACGATGGCGACCAAGCAGATCACCGATGCCAGCTTCGATGCGGACGTACTGAACGCCGACGGCCCCGTGCTCGTCGATTTCTGGGCGGAATGGTGCGGCCCGTGCAAGATGATCGGGCCGTCGCTCGAGGAGATTTCGGAAGAGCTAGGCGAGAAGGTGACGATCGCCAAGCTCAACATCGACGAGAACCCCGACGCGCCGGGCAAGTACGGCGTCCGCGGTATCCCCACGATGATCCTGTTCAAGGGCGGCGCACCGGCAGCGACCAAGGTCGGCGCCGAGCCCAAGGGCCGGCTGAAGGCCTGGCTCGAAGGCGAATTGGCCTAAGGACCACCTACCTCTCCGTCATCCCAGCGAAAGCTGGGATCTCCCGGTTCGAGCCACCCCGCTTACCAACCGGGATACCCCAGCTTTCGCTGGGGTGACGGCAATAGGGGTTAGCTCCGATAGTCGGCGTTGATCGAGATGTAGCCATGCGTGAGGTCACAGGTCCATACAGTGGCCCGCCCTTCGCCTAGTGCGAGGTCGACGCCGATTTCTATTTCCTGGCCCTTGAGATGCGCCGCCACCGGCGCCTCGTCGTAACCGCTCAGCGCCAAGCCGCCCTCGGCAACCTGTGTATTCCCGAACCGAATCGACAACGTGTCGCGATCGGCAGGCTCACCGGCCTTGCCGACCGCCATCACGACGCGGCCCCAGTTGGCGTCCTCCCCGGCGATCGCTGTCTTTACCAGGGGCGAGTTGGCAATACTCATTGCGATGCGGTGCGCGCTGCGATCGCTCTCCGCGCCGGTCACCTGGATCTCGATCAGCTTCTGCGCCCCCTCGCCGTCGCGAACCACGAGCATGGCGAGTTGATGACACAGGTCTGCCAGTGCAGCGCGGAAGGCGTCCGCCCCCACGCTGTCATCGTCTGCCAACACTGCATTACCAGCTTTGCCGGTCGCGAACGCCAGCACCGTGTCGCTAGTCGATGTATCGCTGTCGACGGTGATGCACGAGAAGCTCGGTGCGTTCGCCTTTGACAGCGCGGCTTGGAGGAACTCGGGCTCGACCGCGGCGTCGGTGAAGATGAAGCCGAGCATCGTCGCCATGTCCGGTGCGATCATCCCCGAACCCTTGATGATCCCCACCAGCGAGACAGTGCGATCCCCGATCACCGCGGTCGTCACCGCGCCCTTGGTGAAGGTGTCGGTCGTCATGATCGTCGCGGCGGCGTCTTCCCAGCCGCACGGCGCGGCGGCGAACGCGGCGTCGAGCCCGGCCTCGGCCTTGTCGATCGGCAACGGCACGCCGATCACGCCGGTCGAGGACACGAACACGTCCGAAGGCTGGCAGCCTAGATGCGCCGCGGTCCGCGCCGCGATCGCCTCGACTGCCGCACGCCCGCGCGACCCGGTGAAGGCGTTCGAATTGCCGGCATTCACGACCAGCGCCCGAGCCTGCCCGAGTGTCAGCGCCGCACGGCACCACTCCACCTCGGGCGAGGGACACTTGCTCTGCGTCAGCACACCGGCGACCACGGTCCCCGGTTCCAGCGTCACGAACGTCAGGTCGCACCGATCCCAGCTTTTATACTGCGCACGCGCGACATGCAGCGCGATTCCGTCGATCGAAGGGGCGGCGGGGAAGGGCAAGGCGAGCGGCGAGGTCTGCATCCCGCCTTCATAGTCGCTGCAATCCGGGCGGCAAGATCGCCGATCGCGCTTGACCGTCCATGGTCCGCCAGTGTCCAAGATGGCGCGAGGGGCTCGACGATGACGGACGCGAACGCAAGCGAACCATATTCCAGCCGCTTGGATGCTCGGTTCGACGGCAGCAGCAGGGTCGTGATGGTCACCGTCCTCGCGCTGATCGCCGCGTGCAGCCTCGCCTTCGCCGCCTGCATCATGTTCATCGCGCAGGACAGTTATCGATCGTGGCGGTCTCCGTACCCGACGATTCTCCCCGTGATCTTCCCGTTGCCGTAACCCCCGCGCGCCCGGTCGGCAGCTATGCGGAATGGTTCGGTCCCGATGACTATCCCCTGGCTGCAATCCGGGCCGAGCAGGAGGGTGCGGTCCGGGTCGCGCTACTCGTCGGCATCGATGGCCGCGTCGAGGCCTGCGAGATTCTTACCGGAAGCGGTATCAGGAGGCTTGATCGCGGTACGTGCCGCGCGGCGGTCCGTCACGGTCGCTTCAGGCCGGCGCGCGATGCACGTGGCGCAGCGATCGTCTCGCGCTTCGAGCTTCCCCGCGTTCGATGGGCGCTGCCACGAGACGAACGGTAGATTTATCGCGCCGGCTCGCATACAGCCGGTGCTGCATGAACCTGCTGCTGCTCCTTTCCGCCCTCCTGTCCGCGCTGACCGGCGCGGTGCCGGGCGTGCGTGGTCAGTCGGCACAGGCTGTCGCGCAGGGTAGCGTTTGCTCGCAGTCGGTGGCGGCAGCGCCGGTCAAGGTTGCGATACGGCCGGCCGCGGTTCTGGCGTCGCTGGAAGACGTTTGCGTCTCCGCGGCGTTGCGAGTCATCGCCTTGAGCAAGGCTTCGATCTGGGCGGACCGCAGGCGCGAATAGCGTCGGGCGTCTGACCTCTCGGCTTACAGGCCGCCCTATCTCTCCCCGCGTGCGAGCCCTTAGCGTGCCGCCGCGTCTCAAATTCAGGAAATCAGCCCATGTTCGGTGGCCTCGCCAAATCCTTGTTCGGTTCGTCCAACGACCGGTACGTCAAGTCGCTCAATCCGATCCTCGCCAAGATCGCCTCGTTCGAGCCGTCGCTCCAGGCGATGTCCGACGAGGAGCTCTCCGCGCAGACCGTCAAGTTCCGCGCGCGGCTCGCCGAGGGCGAGAAGCTCGACGACTTGCTCCCGGAGGCGTTCGCGACGGTCCGTGAAGCGGCGCACCGCGTGCTCGGCCAGCGTCACTACGACGTGCAGATGGTCGGCGGCATCGTCCTCCACCGTGGCGAGATCGCCGAGATGCGGACCGGCGAGGGCAAGACGCTCGTCGCCACGCTCGCGACCTATCTCAACGCACTCCCCGGCGACGGCGTCCACGTCGTCACCGTCAACGATTACCTCGCGGCGCGCGACGCGGAGTGGATGGGGCAGGTCTATACCTTCCTCGGCATGACGATCGGCGTCATCATCCCCAACCTGTCCGACGAGGAACGCCGCGCCGCGTACGCAGCCGACATCACCTACGGCACGAACAACGAGTTCGGGTTCGACTATCTGCGCGACAACATGAAGTACGAGCGCAGCGCGATGACGCAGCGCGCGTTCAACTTCGCGGTGGTCGACGAGGTCGATTCGGTGCTGATCGACGAAGCGCGGACGCCGCTGATCATCTCCGGCCCGACCGACGACAAGTCCGAGCTGTACATGCAGGTCGACGCGGTCGTGAAGCAGCTCGATCCCGCCGACTACGACAAGGACGAGAAGCAGAAGACGATCATCCTGACCGAGGACGGCACCGAGAAGGTCGAGCGGATGCTCGAGGCGGCGGGGCTGCTCGAAGGGCAGAACCTGTACGACTTCGAGAACACGCAGGTCGTGCACCACCTCAACCAGGCGCTGCGTGCGATCGTGATGTTCAAGTCCGACATCGACTACATCGTCAAGGACGGCAAGGTCATCATCATCGACGAGTTCACCGGTCGCATGATGGACGGCCGGCGCTGGTCGGACGGCCTGCACCAGGCGGTCGAGGCGAAGGAGGGCGTCCAGATCGAGCCCGAGAACCAGACGATGGCCTCGATCACGTTCCAGAACTATTTCCGCATGTACCCCAAGATCGGCGGCATGACCGGCACCGCGGCGACCGAGGCGGCCGAGTTTTACGACATCTACAAGATCAACGTCGTCAGCATCCCGACCAACGTCGAGGTCAAGCGCGTCGACGAGGAAGACGAGTTCTACAAGGACACCAAGGACAAGTTCGCGGCGATCGCCAAGAAGATCAAGCATCACGCCGAGCTCGGCCAGCCGGTGCTGGTCGGCACCGTGTCGATCGAGAAGTCCGAGATGCTGAGCGAGTTCCTGGTCGGCGAGAACGTCGATCACAAGGTGCTCAACGCGCGCTTCCACGAGATGGAGGCGCACATCGTCGCGCAAGCCGGGCGCAAGTCCGCGGTGACGATCGCGACCAACATGGCGGGCCGCGGCACCGACATCAAACTCGGCGGCAACCTCGAATTCCGCATGCTCGACGAGCATCCGGAGCTGGTCGAGGGCACGCCCGAGTATGACGAGGCGGCGGCGCGGATCACGATCGAGATCGAGGCGGAGAAGCAGGCGGTGCTCGCGGCGGGCGGTCTGTTCGTGCTTGGCACCGAGCGGCACGAGAGCCGGCGTATCGACAACCAGCTGCGCGGGCGCTCGGGTCGTCAGGGTGATCCGGGGCTGTCGCGCTTCTATCTCAGCCTCGACGACGACCTGCTACGCATCTTCGGGCCGGACACGCTGTTCGCCAAGATGATGCGCAACAACATCGAGGACGGCGAGGCGATCGGCAGCAAGTGGCTGTCGAAGGCGATCGAGACCGCGCAGAAGAAGGTCGAGGCGCGCAACTACGACATCCGCAAGCAGGTCGTCGAATATGATGACGTGATGAACGAGCAGCGCAAGGTCATCTACGAGCAGCGCGCGGACATCATGGATGCGGACACTGTCGGCGACGTGGTGACCGACATGCGCGCGGAGACGGTCAACGTGATCGTCGGCGATGCGTGCCCGCCGAACTCGTATCCCGAGCAGTGGGATGTCGCGGGGATGAAGACGCGGCTTGCCGAGGTGATGAACCTCGAGCCGCCGATCGACGCATGGTTGCTGGAAGAGTCGGTCGACCCCGAGGTGATCGAGGAGCGCGTCCGCGCGATGGCGGACGAGGCGATCGCGCAGAAGTCGGCCGATCTCGATACGGAGACGTGGACGTCGGTCGAGAAGTCGATCCTGTTGCAGAATCTCGACCATCACTGGAAGGAGCATCTCGCGACGCTCGACGCATTGCGCCAGGTCGTCCACCTGCGCGCGTACGCCCAGAAGACGCCGATCAACGAGTATAAGCAGGAGGCGTTCTCGCTGTTCCAGCGGATGCTCGAAACGATCCGGGAGGACGTGACCAAGACGATCGCGCATGCCCAGTTCCAGATGCAGGCGCCGGTCGGGCTGCCGGAGCTGCCGGACTTCATCACGACGCATTTCGACCCGTTCACGGGCGAGGACAACTCGAACGATTTCGATGCGGGGACGCGCGGCCACATCACCTCGACGATGCCGCCGTTGCAGATCCCTCAGCCGCAGGAAGCGGATATCGGCGAGGATCCGGCGAACTGGGAAGGCGTCGTCAGCCGCAACGCACCATGCCCCTGCGGGTCGGGACGCAAGTACAAGCAGTGTCACGGCGCCGTTTGATCGATTGACCACGGCTTGCGCGGAAGTTTGGCTGCTCCGCGCAAGCTGTGATCGCTCGTCGCAAGGTTAGCGAAGATGGTCGGCCGCCGACCGCAATCGGCGTTTGGCGACGATGGGAACATGAACGAAATCTCACGGAACATCGGCGTATTGCCGCGAGTATTTCCGGTCCTAACCCTGTTCTTCAAGGACCTGAGGCATGCGTTACATTTCCCTGATCGCACTTCCGTTGCTGGCCATGACGGCATCGCCAGTCTTGGCCAAAGGTTGTATTCGCGGTGCGGCAGCCGGTGGCGTCGGTGGCCATTTCGTTGGCAAGGGCCACGCGGTGATGGGCGCCGCGGTCGGTTGTGCCGTAGCGCATCATCACTATGCGAAGCAGGCAAGGGCCGAAAAGGCTCGCGCCCGGGCCCATGGCTGAGGTCTGCCAAAGACTGGAATGTCCAAGCCGATAGCTAGCCCGGCCTAGTCGTTTCGGTTAGGGCACCAGATAACGACGCACTGTCCGGTGACAGGTACGGTGCGTCGTTTGACTTTATGCCTGCCCGTCGTGGCATGCCGGTCTCAGCCCGCTGCACGATTGATGCTCTGGGTTGGATCCGTGTGCTTGCCGATGCACACAGCGCGATGACGGCAACGTTAAGCGATCCGAGCCTTTAACAGCGCGACGAAACGGTCGAGCCGACACGGCGCCGCACAGCCCGGAACCGCGAGCGGTGTCGCGATGACCTCTGGGCGCAGCGCACGGATCGCCGCGAGCGACTGTACGCGGTAGTACAGGCGGACGAACCGTTCGCCTGATCGTGGATCGCGCAACCGTTCGATCACCATCGCACCGCCCGGAGCGACGTCGTTGCGTGCAAAGCCGGGGGCATCGAGCGCGACGTGCAGCGCGGCGGCGAGCGCAGTGACGTTGGTATCGTGACCGATCATCACATCGAGACGCGGCGCGCGGGCGGCGGTCAGCGTATCGATGATCCGATGGCCGAGCGGCGAAGCCTGGTGCGCCGCCATATAGGGTGAGCGTGTGAACACGTCGAACAGCGCGGCATGCAGGGCGCCGAGCCGCGCGATCGTCACGGGATCGGCGCGTCCCCATCCAACCGCACGACGCGGCATGCCCTCGGCGTCTTCCAGCAGGAGGACCTGCGCGATGCCCGACGCCGCCCGGATCGGCCCGGATAGTTCGATCCCACGGCGATCGGTCGACGCGACCAGCGACGGCGGGTCGACCGGGCTGCATGCGCCATGACCGCATCCCAGCACGGTGTCGAGCAACACAAGGGCTGGGCGGTGACGCGCGACGAGCGCGGCCATCCCACCGGTGAAGCGGTCGATCGAAGCAATTGCCTGGCTGGGGTTAAAGGCGGTCGCGCCGGCGGCCAGCGGTTCGAAGATCGGATCAGTCCGATCTTCGGCAAGGTGGCCCACGGTCAATCGACAATCGGGCGCGAACCCCTGCGCATACGCCTCTCCACTGGCGATCGTCCGGCTGGCCGTGTTGGTCCAGATCCGAACCGTAGCTGCGGCCGGACACCGCGTGAGCGCGAGCGACGCGAGCCAGCGACGATCATGGCGCGCGAGCAACTCGATTGCGGAAGCGCCGTGCGGTGTCAGCTGGCCTTCGGGAACGGGCCAGTTCGGCCAGGGCTGGGCGGTGCGCGTCGTCACCGGCACTTCGCCCGAGAGCGGCGCGCGGACGCCGTGCCGCATCACCATCACGACTCGTTCGAGGCGCAAGCCGCTGGGAACCGGGTGTGCCTGGGTCATGGTCGGTATGGCCGACAGCAGGGCGAGCGCCGTACAAAAACTGGACAACGAGGGACGAATAGCGCGCATCGAGGAGTCCTGGTTTGACATGAGACGGCAGCCGCCGATCGCGCTGTACGCGCACCCCTTTTCACTGGCGTGACACCATCCTCGTCTCTTTCAGGGCCGATCCCGATACGGCGAGCCGCACCCGATGACGATCGGATGGGAACATACCCCGGCCGCTGGGCGCATACCGCGATAGCGCTTTCCAACACGCGCCCAACCACCTAAGCGACAGACATCCCCGGGGGCCGCTGATGCGCGGCTGAGAGGTGGGCTGCAGCCCATGACCCGCTGAACCTGATCCGGCTTATACCGGCGTAGGGAGGGTCTGCGGCTGGCCCGTCGTCCCTCCGATTGGAGTGGACGTGACGTTTTTCAGTGCTGGTTTTGTTGTGACTTCCGCCGGGCGAGAGTGCCGCCTTTTGGGGCGGGTCGCGTTGACCCTGTCGGTAACCCTCGCGGCATCGTCGGCCGGGGCGCAAGTCGCACCCGATCCAGTCGAACCCGCCGAGATTCGCGTCGTCGGCAAACAGGATCCTGCCGGTCTGCTCCCTGACCAGAGCGTGCCGCGCGCGCAGAGCGCGATCTCCGCCGACTTCATCGTCAAGCAGGCGCCGACGCTCAACGCGTTCCAGCTTGTGACGCTGCTGCCCGGCGCGAACGTCGCGTCGAGCGATCCGTATGGCCTGTCGACGAGCTCCAGCCTGACGCTGCGTGGTCTCGGCCAGGACGAGATCGGCGTGCTGATGGAAGGCGCGCCGCAGAACGACATCGGCTATTATTATGCCTATCCGTCGCAGTTTGCGGACCCCGAGAATTTGAGGCGCATCTCGCTCGCGCAAGGGTCGGTCGATATCGATTCCCCGACGCTTGGCGGGGCCGGCGGGCTATTGTCGCTCGCGCTCGACGATCCGAAAGCGCGTCCCGGTGCGCTCGTCGACCTGTCGCTCGGCAGCTACGCGGCGCGGCGGGGGTTCTTCCGTGTCGATAGCGGTACGATCGGCAATACCGGGCTGAAGGCGTTCCTGTCCTATTCGAACACGCGCGCGGACAATTGGCGGGGTGCGGGCTACGACACGCGCCAGCACATCGACGCGAAGATCCTGAACGAATGGGGTGCCGGCAACCGTGCCAGCCTCGCGCTGTCGTATAATGACGCGAACTCGTCGAGCTATCCGAGCCCGACGCTGGCCGAGTGGAACGCGCAGGGCCGCAGCTTCAACTACGACAAGCGCTACACGGCGGGGAACACCAACTATTGGCGCCTGTACCGCGCGCCGTTCCGCAACCTCTACGCCTCCGCGCCGGTGCATCTGGCGCTGACCGATCGGCTTGCGCTCGATACCACTACCTATCTCCAGTTCGGCTATGGCAACTCGCCCTACGGGACGCAGCTGACCACCGAAGGCAATTTCCTCGGCACCGAAGAACTGGCCCAGCCGATCGTGTTGCCTAGCGCGGTCGACGGCGTGGCGACCGTGCTCGGCAATTACACCGGCGACCAGATGCGGGTCGGCAACGTCAGCAAGCTGACCTTCAAGACCGGCGCGCACACGCTCACCGCTGGGCTCTGGTTCGATTACGGGACCGACCGCGTCACGCAGTCGTACACGTCGATCGACGCGGACGGGCAGCCGTTCGACCGCTGGGGATACCGTGCAAAGGCGATCCGTACCGCCGATGGCCGCCTGCTCGCCTATGAGAACCAGCGGACCGTGACGGTAACGAAGGGCTTCTTCCTCGCCGACAGCATCGCGCTGGCGCCGCGGCTGACGATCGACGCCGGGTTCAAGGGCGTGAACGTGCTGCGCAACGGCCGCAATTACCTCCCCGGACCGCAGGACAAGATCCGCAACGACAGTTTCGCCGCATTGCCCCGCGCCGCGATCCACTACCGGATCGACGATCGCCAGCAGCTGTTCGCCAACATCACCACCAACTTCCGCACGCCCAACGAGTTCACGCTCTACAACAGCTATTACGGTGGCGAAGTCGTCGTGCAGGGCACCAACGCGCTGAAGAACGAATATTCGGTCTCGGAGGAGATCGGCTATCGCTTCATCGGCGAACAGCTCTCCGCCTCGGTGACGGGCTTCCACTACAAGTTCCGCAACCGTCAACTCGCCACCGTAATCGACCAGGGCGGTGCACAGGTGAATGCGACGCTCAACGCCGGCGGCCAGACCTCGTACGGGGTGGATGCAGAGATCGACTACCGCCCGGTCGCAGGCGTTAGCCTCTACCTTTCGGGCGAATATTTGCGCGCGCGGATCGACGACGATCTGCCGGTCGGGGCGGACTTCCTGCCGACCAGGGGCAAGCATGCGGTCTCCAGTCCGACCGTCCAGTTCGGCGCAGGCGGGATCTATGACGATGGCCGGTTCTTCGGCAGCGTCGCGTCGAAATATATCGGCCGGCAATATGCGAGCTTCATGAACGACGAGGCGATCAAGGGCTATGCGACGCTCGACCTGTCGGTCGGCATGCACCTTGCCGACTGGCTCGACGGCAAGCGCACCGACCTGCGCGTCAACGCGATCAACGTCACCGATCCGCACGTCCTCGCCGGCGTCCAGTCGGTCAGCACCAACGCGCAGGACACGATCGGCCGCAACGGCACCGTCATCGCCGGCTCGCCGCCCGCTTATTATGTCGGGAGCGGTGCGGCGGTCATGGCGACGATCTCGCGGGCGTTCTGAGGTGGCGACGCAGTCTGCGCATCTGGTCCACGGCATGGGGACCGCGATGGAGCCGCCGACCTGGCCCGCCATCACCGCCGACGAGGCCGAGGCGGTGATCGCACGCTTTCCGGCAGCGAGGCAGATGACCGGGCTGCACTGGCATTCGCCACGGCCGTTCTCCGCCGCGACGCTGGTGCACACCATCACCGGCGCGTTCCTGTTGAAGCGCCACCATCACCGCGTTCGCACGGTCGATGGGCTCGCAGAGGAACACGCGTTCATCGCGCACCTCGCAGGTGCTGGCGTATCGGTGCCTGAGGTGATGGCGACCGCGGACGGTGCGACGGCGGTGGCGAGCGGCGCCTGGTCGTACGAACTGCACCGCGCGGCGCCGGGTGTGGACCTGTACCGCGACAGCCTGTCCTGGACGCCGTTCGCCTCGCGCGCGCATGCCCATGCGGCGGGGGTGGCGCTCGCGACGCTGCACGAGGCGGCGCGCGGTTTCGCTGCCCCGGCGCGTCGCCGTCAGCCGTTGGTTGCAAGCTTTACGATCCTGCCCGCCGCCGATCCGATCGCCGCGGCCGAAGCCTATGTTGCGGCTCGCCCCGCTCTGGCCGCGTTCTTGAACGCCAAGCCGTGGCGACGCGAACTCGGGCGGCTCTTCGAAAGCTTGGGGCAAGGACTCGCGCCGTTACTTGCCGACCAAATGCCGCTGTGGACGCACAACGACTGGCACCCGTCCAACCTGCTATGGGCGAGCGACGGTAGTGTCGAAACCGTGTTCGACTTCGGACTCGCCGATCGCACCTGCGCGGTCCACGACATCGCCACCGCGATCGAGCGCACCGCGGTTCGCTGGCTCGAGCTGGGGCAGGGGACGGACGACATCGGCGATCCGGCGGCAGCACTCGCGCTGCTCGCCGGCTATGCCACGATCGCGCCGCTGGGCGGTACCGACGTCGCGGCGATCGTCCGCCTGTTGCCGCTTGTGCATCTTGAGTTCGCGCTGTCGGAAATCGAGTATTTCGCCGCGGTCGTCGAAGACCCCGCGTCCGCGGCACTGGCCTGGGACGAGTATCTCATCGGTCACGCCGCGTGGTTCCAGTCCGCTCCGGGCCGGGACTTGCTCCGCGCGATCGAAGCCGGAGCGCTTCCTCAATGACCGCGTTCGAGATCGTCGCGGTCGTGGTCAGTGCCGCGGGAATCTGGCTGACCGCCACGCGTCGCATGCTGTGCTGGCCAGTCAACCTCATCGCCTGCGCGCTGTATTTCAAGCTGTTCCTCGACGTCCGGCTGTATGCGGACATGGTGCTGCAAGCGCTGTTCGGACTCGCGATCCTGTACGGCTGGGTCGCCTGGAGCCGCGGCAAGGACATTGCTGGCGATGTGGTCGTGGTGCCGCTACGCCCTGCGCAGGCGCTCGCCGGTCTCGTTGCGGGCGCGGTCGGCGCTGTCGCGATCGGCTGGTTCACGAGCCGCTATACCAACGCCGCGCTGCCGTGGATGGACGCCGCGCTCAGCAGCTTCAGCCTGGTCGCGCAATATTGGACCGCGCGCCGCCACGCCGCGAGCTGGCTGCTCTGGATCGGCGTGGACGGTTTGTACGTCGGAATGTTTCTCGTCAAAGGGCTGGTGCCGACTGCAGGGCTCTATGCAGCGATGATCGTGCTTGCCGTCATCGGGTACAGGCAATGGCAACGGGCCGAAACCATAGGGCCGGCTGCCGCTTGATGGCCCCCACTTGATAGCGGTTGCCGCCGAGGTTGCCTGACGACCTCGTGCATGCTCTACCTACTCCTACAAATAGGATAGTCTGGAGAGGATGTCGCGATGATCGACCCATGTCACGCCGGGTATGCGCGTCGCCAAGTCCTGACCGGCGTCGGCAAGGCGGCGTTAGTAGCGGGATTGTCGGCAGGCCACGTGTCGGTTCTGAACGCTGCCAAGCCGTCCTCGTTGGCCACGACGCTCCCGTTGCCGATGGCGCATCTCGTGCCGTTCGACATGGCCGACGTGACGCTCGGCGACGGACCGTTCCTACATGCACAGCAGAAGACGTTGGCCTATCTGCTGACGCTCCAGCCCGACCGCATGCTCCACAATTTCCGCGTGAATGCCGGGCTGCCGCCCAAGGCCCCGGTCTATGGCGGGTGGGAGTCGGATCCAATTTGGGCGGATATCAACTGTCATGGCCATACGCTCGGCCATTATCTGTCGGCGTGTGCGCTGGCCTATCGATCGACCGGGGACTCGCGGTTCAAGACGAGGATCGACCATATCGCGCGCGAACTTGGCGCGTGTCAGGTGGCATCGGGCACCGGGCTGGTCTGTGCCTTTCCCGACGGTCCCGCCGTCGTGGCAGCGCATTTGCGCGGCGAGGCGATTACCGGTGTGCCCTGGTACGCTCTGCATAAGGTCTATGCGGGGCTGCGCGACGCAGCGTGTCTGGCCGACAGCGACACCGCACGTACCGTCCTGGTGCGGCTCGCGGACTGGGCCGTGGTCGCGAGCCGGCCATTGAGCCCGGCGCAGTTCGAGACGATGCTCGACACCGAGCATGGCGGCATGAACGAAGTGTTCGCCGACCTTTACGCGATGACCGGCACGCCCGACTATCTCCTGATGGCGGAGCGGTTTTCGCATAAGGCGATCCTCACGCCACTAAGCCAGCACCGCGATCATCTCGACGGACTGCACGCCAACACGCAGGTCCCCAAGATCATCGGCTTTCACCGTGTCTGGGAGATCACGGGCAAGCCCGAATATCGCGACGCCGCGGCGTTTTTCTGGAAGACGGTAGCGCTGACCCGGTCGTTTGCTACCGGTGGGCACGGCGACAACGAGCATTTCTTTCCGGTGGCGGATTTCGCCAAACACGTGTTTTCCGCAAAGGGATCGGAGACGTGCTGCCAGCATAATATGCTGAAACTGACACGTGCGCTGTTCCTGCAAGATCCGCAGGCGGGCTACGCCGATTACTATGAGCGCACGCTCTATAACGGCATCCTTGCGTCGCAGGATCCGGATAGCGGCATGGCGACGTATTTCCAGGGTGCGCGGCCCGGTTACATGAAGCTGTATCACGCGCCCGAAACCGCATTCTGGTGCTGCACCGGCACGGGAATGGAGAACCACGTCAAATATCGCGACTCGATCTATTTCCACGACGATCACGCGCTGTACGTGAATTTGTTCGTGCCGTCGGCGGTCCGGTGGAGGGATCGGGACGCGGTGCTGACGCAGACGACCGCGTTCCCGGAGTCTTCGACGACGATCCTCCGCTGGACGGTAAAACGCCCGACCGAGGTCGCGCTCAAACTACGTCATCCAGGCTGGAGCCGCGCGGCGGTCGTTCTGGTCAACGGCGTCGAGGCACTGCGCTCCACCATCCCCGGTCGCTACCTCGAGATCGTCCGCGTCTGGCGGAACGACGATACGGTGGAATTGCGTCTGGACATGCATCCGGTCGCCGAGCGCTCGCCGGCCGCCCCGGATATCGTCGCATTCACCGTCGGTCCGCTGGTACTGGCCGGTGCGTTCGGGCGAGACGGGCTTGCGCCGGGCGCGGACATCATCGTCAACGAGCGTAAATATGGCGATTACAATGCAGCGCCGTTCACGCCACCGACGCTCGCCGGCGATCCCGCGACGCTGGCGAACGCGATCCGCGCTAGCCATCGTCCACTCGAGTTCACGATCCCCTCCGCCGACGGTCAACCGGTTCGCCTGATCCCGTATCACCGCATCGCCCACGAGCGCTACGCAACCTATTGGCAAGTCCAGCCGGCGCCGGCCTGACCCGAGGCCAGTTTCACAGTTTTCGACAGCGGTTGAAGCGATGCCGGCACGGCGCGTAACAAGATTACCGTACGTAACGTTACTGTCGCGAAACGTTCGCTCAAATGACGCAGACGATACCTAGTGGCGCCGGGGGTGGCAGCGTCGCCACGGGGAAAAATCAACGATGCATATGGTCAAAGGTCTGTTGCTGGCCTCGGTTCCGCTTATCCTGACGTCCGGTGTTGCCACCGCGCAGGCACAAGAGCGCGCGGACGCCGCCTCACAAACATCTCCCTCAACGGATGCAACGACCGGCGACAATGGCGAGATCGTCGTCACCGGCAGCTACGCGCGCAGCCTGCGCGCCGCGACCGAGACGAAGCGTCGCGCGGATTACGGCGTCGACTCGATCAATTCGACCGACATCGGCAAGTTCCCGGCGCAGAACGTCGCCGAGGCGCTGCAAGTGATCCCCGGCGTGACGATCACCCGTCCGCGCGGCGAGGGGCTATACGTCAGCGTCCGCGGGCTCGGGCCACAGTTCCAGAGCACATTGCTCAACGGCAGCACGGTCGCGCTGAACGACCTGATCGAGAATGGTGGCGCGAACGGCCGCCAGTTCCGGTTCGAGATGCTGCCCGCCGAATTCACCTCCAGCATCGACGTCGTCAAGACGCCCACCGCCAACATGACCGAAGGCGCGCTGGGCGGGAACATCGACGTCAAGACGTTCCACCCGCTCGACGTCGGCAACAAGACCACGGTCAATCTGCGCGGCACCTATACGAGCCAGACCGACAAGGTGAAGCCGAATGCGACGGTCATCACCAGCGCGACCAACGCCAGCGGCACGTTCGGCATCCTGGCCGGCGCGCAATATTGGCAAAAGGCCGTGCGCAACGATCGCTTCCTGAACTTCGGCTGGAATCTGGACAAGTTCACCGCGCCTGCCTCGGGGGGCTCGCGACCGGACTCTACACGCCGACCCGCACGCGGCCGACAATCGAGACTGAGGATCGTAAGCGGATCTCGGGCATGGTCTCCGCGCAGTGGAAGCCGAATGCCGAGTTCGAGACGACGCTCGATATCCTCGCGACCCGGCTCGACGTCGCCTATGACGAATTCGGCCTCGACATCTATCCCGACGACGCGAGCGTTGCGGGGCATCGCCCGGTAATCGTCCCCGGCAGCGTCAAGCTCGACGGCGATACCGTTATCTCCGCGACGATCAACGACGTGCGCTTCATGGCGTCGCGCGAATATAGCCTTAATCGCCACGACCTGCTCAATATCGGCCTGCGCCAGACCTGGGATTCGGATGCCTGGCACGCGTCGGGTGCGGTGAACTGGTCGAGTGCGCACAGCTATCATCCGAACTATAACGAAGGCACGGTACGCAGCCGCGCGATCTTCTTCGCGCCACTGACCTATGACGCGTCGGCCGGCTACAAGACGATCCCGACCTTCACGACCACGACCGATGCGATCAACCCGGCCAATTACCAGCTGTACCAGTTCAACATCGCGCCCAAGGACAGCAAGGACTGGGATTTCTACACCCGCGCCGATCTGTCGCATGATTTCGACGGGTTCATCACGAAGCTCGCGGCGGGTGGCGAGTATCACTGGCGCAAGCGCGATTATTTCCGCCGCGACTTCAACGTCAATCCGGCCGCCAACACGCCGCTGTCGAGCCTCGGGTCGGGCGCCTACGAGCAATTGCCGTACGACGATTTCCTGAAGGGCGTCTCGGGCAACACGCTGCGCCAGTTCCTGGTGCCCGTCACGCAGGCCTATCTCGACGCGTTCTTCACCCCCACGGTGCAAGCGTCGGCGTTGACCGCAGGCGATCTGCGCTCGTCGTTCGTCGTGAAAGAGAAGATCTGGGGTGCGTATGCGCGAGCCGATTACGGCTTCGACGTCGGTGCGGTGCCGGTCACCGGCAATGTCGGCGTGCGCTATGTCCACACCGATCAGGTCGCGAGCGGTACGCTGACGACGGGTAGCGTCGCGACGCCGGCGAGCTTCCCCAAGACGTTCAACAACTGGCTGCCGAGCTTCAACCTGCGCGCCGAACTGACGCATGACCTGATCGGGCGCCTTGCCGCGAGCCGCGTGCTGACCCGCCCGAACGTGACGGACAGCGCACCGCGGATCACCGTGTCGACCGACGCGCCGACCGCGAGCGGCGGCAACCCGCAACTCGTGCCGTTCCTCGCGACGCAGTTCGACGGCTCGCTCGAATGGTATTTCAACCGCGCAGGGTCGCTGACGGGCGCGGTGTTCTACAAGGCGATGGACGACTATATCACGCAGCAGAACGTCAACATCGACATCCCCGGTCGCGGCACGGTGCTGCTGTCGACGCAGGTCAACGGCGGCGACGCGAAGGTGTATGGCGTCGAGGCGGCCTACAACCAGGTCTTCACCTTCCTGCCGGCGCCGTTCGACGGTCTCGGCGTGCAGGCGTCCTATACGCACACCTCGGTCAAGGCGAGCTACACCGCCGGCGCGCGGCCGATCCGCGACGAACTGATCGGGCTGTCGAAGAACAGCGCCAACATCACAGGTTTCTACGAGAAGGGGCCGATCTCGACACGACTGTCGTACGTCTGGCGCGACCGGTATCTGTCGGGCACCGGCAGCACCACGCAGGCGCCGGTCTATACCGCGCCGTTCGGATCGCTCGACGGTAACATCTCGGTCAAGGCGAGCGACCGGGTGACGTTCAGCCTGGAAGGCATCAACCTGTCGGGCGCGCATCTCTACACGTATAACGACGACGAGAACCGCTTCGGTGAGATCAACTATTGGGGCCGGACCGTGTTGTTCGGCGTGCGGGCTGAATTCTGATGCGGACCTTCGTACTCGCAACGCTGTTGGTTGGTCTGTCGATCGGTGGCTCGACCCAGGCTGCCGCGCCCGTCCGTGCATCGGGCCAGGGGCCGGCGCGGATGAACGATATCCAGGTCGTCGGCTCGCACAACAGCTTCAAGGCGACGATTCCGGATGCGGTGATGGCCGAGCTGCGGCGGCGGGATCCGAAGACTGCGGCGGCGCTCGATTATTATCATCTGCCGCTGGCCGCACAGCTCGATCGCGGCGTGCGGCAGCTGGAGATCGACATCTTCGCGGATCCGCAAGGCGGTCGCTATGCCGATCCGAAGGGCGAGCGGCTCGCACGGGCGGCGGGGGAAAAGACCGCGTTCGATCGCGCGGCCATGCTGCGCCCGGGGTACAAGGTGTTCCACGTTCCCGACATCGACTATATCTCGACCTGCGTGACGTTGCAGCGTTGCCTCGGCGAAGTGAATGCCTGGTCGCGCGCGCACCCGCGCCATCTGCCGATTATGATCACGATCAACGCCGCCGATACGCAAGCGTCGCCGCAGGTCGCGGCACCGCTGCCGCTAGACGATGCCGCGCTGCTCGACTCGCTCGACCGTGAAATCCGCCAGGCGATACCGGGACGGCGGCTGATCGTGCCGGACGAGGTACGGGGCAATGCTGCGACGCTGGCGGCGGCCGTGCATAACATGGGCTGGCCCACGCTGGATGCTGCGCGCGGTCGGATCTACGTCCTGCTCGACGTCCGTCCGGCGGTCTCGAACGCGTATCGCGCGGGGCATCCGTCGCTGCAGGGGCGGGCGATGTTCGGCTGGTATCCCGACGGTGAACCCGAAAGCGCGATCCAGATCGTCCAGGATCCGTTGGTCGACGGCGCCCGCATCCGCGACTGGGTGAAGGCCGGCGTGATCGTCCGGACGCGGACCGACGCCAACACCGTCGAAGCGCGCACGCACGACATGACCAAGGCAAAGGCGGCGGCGGACAGCGGTGCGCAGGCGGTCAGTACCGACTATTATCCAGGCGCTCCCGACCCGCAGGGGTTCGGTTTCGCGGTGACACTGCCCGGTGGAGCGATGGCACGGTGCAATCCGGTGCTCGTCGCGGCGCCGTGCACGGTTGCGCCTTGAGGACCGCCGCTGCCGCGCTCTCGCCACCCTTTCGATGACCGTCTAAACGTCGGCTATCATGGAGGATAGACGCGTGACGGTCGAACTATACGGAATTCCGAACTGCGACACGATGAAGAAGGCGCGGACCTGGCTCGACGCGCGCGGTGTCGCGTACGCCTTTCACGACTACAAGAAAGAGGGCGTCGCGGAGGACCGGCTAAGGCGTTGGATTGGTATCGCGGGCTGGGAGGTGGTGCTCAACCGCAGCGGCACGACGTTCCGCAAGCTGCCCGAATCCGAGCGCACAGATCTGGACGCAGATCGTGCGGTCGCGCTGATGCTCGCGCAGCCTGCGATGATCAAGCGCCCCGTGCTCGAAGCGGGGGAGACGCTGCTGGTAGGGTTCACGCCCGAGCGGTATGACGCGGCGGGGCTGGGTCACGCTTGAAGGAGTTTATAATGCCTGTTGCAACCTGGAATGGCCACGAGATTGCCCGGTCGGACGATACGGTCGTGGTCGAGGGCAATCATTATTTTCCCGCGGACAGCATCGACGCGGCGCTGCTGGAGGATAGCGCAACGCACTCGAACTGCCCGTGGAAGGGCGTCGCGAGCTACAAGACGCTGGTCGTCGACGGAAAACGCAACGTCGATGCGGTCTGGTATTATCCGACCCCGAAATCGGCCGCGGCGGAGATCGAGGGCCGCTACGCGTTCTGGAAGGGCGTGACGGTCGCCTGAGGCGCAATAGGACCGACGATCCTCCCCTTGCGAGGGGATGATCGTCGGGTCCAATCATATCGCGCCGGAGAACGTATCGCACTGCGCTGGGTCGCCGCTGTCCAGCCCGCGCTTCAACCACGTCTGGCGCTGTGCCGACGTTCCATGCGTGAAGCTGTCGGGCACCACGCGGCCTTGCGATTGCTTCTGCAGCGTATCGTCGCCGATCGCCTGCGCCGCGGTCATGCCTTCCTCGATATCGCCTGCCTCGAGCCGCGACCGGTTCGCCGCCGCCCAGACGCCCGCATAGCAATCCGCCTGGAGTTCGAGCTTCACCGACAGCGCATTGCCTTCGGTTTCGCTGGCCTGACGCTGCGCCTGCTGGACCTGCGCATTGGTGCCGAGGAGCTTCTGGATGTGATGGCCGAACTCGTGCGCGATCACATAGTCCTGCGCGAAGTCGCCATTCGCCTTGAAGCGAGTCGAGAGCTCGTTGAAGAAGCTCGTGTCGAGATAGATGCCCTGGTCGGTCGGGCAATAAAACGGCCCCATCGCCGATTGTGCCGCACCGCAGCCCGAGCGGCCGTTGCCGTCGAAGAAGACGAGCTTGGGGGCTTCAAAACGCTGGCCGTTCTTCTGGAAGATCGCTTCCCAGGTGTTGTCCGCCGAACTGAACGCGTTGCACGCGGCCTTGCTCTCGGGCGTCAGGTTGCAACTCGATGTCGTGTCCGTGCCCGCACGGGGCGGTCCGCTCTGGGTGGTCGGGGCGGAGGACTGGCCGCCACCAAGCAGGCCGCCGAGACCGCCCATGCCACCGAACACGGCCATCAGGATCAGCACGACGACGATCCCGCCACAGCCGAAGCGGCTGCCGATCATCGGCAGCAGGCCCATCAGCAGCCCGCCACCGCCGCCGCCAAAGCCGCCGCCTCCGCCGCCCGACCCACGTTGGTCCTCGACGTTGATGTTCGGATCGTAATCGTCGAGCCGCATGAATATGCCCCTTTTCGTTTCTGCTTGGGAACGAAATGCGCAAGGTGGCGCTAGAGTTGCACGGCGGTCGAATCCGCTGCGCAAAGCGATTGGGGAGTGTGCATGTTCCTAAAGGGCAAGACCGCGGTCATCACCGGATCCACCTCGGGGATCGGGCTCGCTTATGCCAAGGCGTTTGCCGCCGAGGGCGCAGCAGTGGTGCTCAACGGCTTCGGCGATGCGGACGCGATCGAGCGGGAGCGCGCGGCGTTGGCGGAGATCAGCGGTGCGCTCGCGCTGTACGATCCGGCTGACATGACCAAGCCCGACGAGATCGCGGCGATGGTCGAGCGGTCAGCGACCGAGACCGGCAGCGTCGACATTGTCGTCAACAACGCGGGCATCCAGCATGTCGCCGGGATCGCCGACTTTCCGATCGACAAGTTCGACGCGATCATCGCGATCAACCTGTCCTCGGCATGGCACATGATGCGCGCCGCGGTGCCGCACATGCGCGCGAAGGGCTGGGGCCGGATCATCTCGACCGCGTCGGCGCACTCGCTCGTCGCGAGCCCCAACAAGTCCGCCTATGTCATGGCCAAGCACGCAATCGCAGGGCTGACCAAGACGATCGCGCTGGAGACGGCGACCGACGGCATCACCGTCAACTGCATCTCGCCGGGCTATGTCTGGACCCCGCTGGTCGAGAACCAGATCCCCGATACGATGGCGGCGCGGGGACTGACGCGCGATCAGGTGATGAACGACGTCCTGCTCGCCGCGCAGCCGACCAAGGAATTCGTCACGCCCGAACAGGTGGCGGCGTTCGCGCTGTTCCTCTGCCGCGACGAAGCCAAGGCGATCACCGGCGCAAACCTGTCGATGGATGGTGGCTGGACCGCGGCCTGAGCGATCTGGCGGCACGGGATAAATGCCGTTGCGGTCGGGTATGCCAAAAGCATAGCATCTGTGTTGTGTAGAGGAACGATGACGATGCGGACTTGGCTAAAGACGACCGCATGCAAGACGATCGTGACCTGCGGGTCGATCGTCGTCAGCGTCGCGCAGGTCGGCGCTGTGCCGCTGCCCGATCGTCAGGATCGTGACATGGACTGGCGCCGGGTCGCGACCGAGGCCGATCGCGGGCGGTTGAGGGGTGGCGCGGTGCGTGGATCGACGCGCTGGCGCAAGTCGACCCCAAAGAGGTCGCGGGCGATCCGATATTGTTCAACCCGGATCGCTCGCTCGTCGATCCGTTGCCGCCCGAAGGCGCGTATCGGTGCCGCACCTACAAGCTGGGCGCGCGTGCCGGGATCGGTCCGACCTTCACCATGTCGGGATGGTTCGCCTGCCGGATCGGTACGGGCGACGACGACGGCGAGAAAGTGGTCAGCCTCGTCAAGCTCGACGGATCGCAGCGCCCGGTCGGTACGATCTTCGCCGACACCAACGCGCGGGCCGTCTTTCTCGGGACGATGGAGCTGGGCGACGAGAAGCGGCCGATGCGCTATGGCCGTGATGCCAACCGCGACATGGCGGGGCTGATCGAACGGATCGGCGCCAAGCGCTGGCGCGTCGTGCTGCCCTATCCCAGGTTCGAATCGGTGCTGGACGTGGTCGAACTGGTGCCCGCAAACTAGCGTGGCGAGGCGGACGTCGGTTGAGTGAGCGCTGCCGTCGCGGACTGATACGCGGCCACGGCCGACGCCGACGTTGCGGGTACGGCGCCGACCGGCACGATTGGCGCAAGGCTCGCGAGATACGCCTTGCCGTGCATCCCGACCGGGATGACCCGACCGATGTTCGCCGCGCCGACCGCCTTCAGATACGAGCGCGGCTTCTTCATCAGCTTGGGCTGGTCGAGCCCCGACAGTCCGACGATCCGCGCCGCTTCCTTGACGAAGTGGACGCAATTGTGATCGCCGAGACGGTACACGCTGTCCGGCTTGCCCTCGCTCCACGCGTCGACCAGCTTCAGCACCTGCGTATATTGGACGTCGGTCATCACCACCGAGAACTGCGCGTCGCTGCCTGCGACATAGGTAGGCTTTGCGATGTCGAGCTTGCCCGAGACCGGGCCCATCAGCAGCGCCGGGGATACCGATTTCGCGGTAAAGCCGAAGTTCGCGTCGACCGGCGCGCTACCAGCGTCGGGTACGCCGCGCAACGTGAAGAACGCATGCGGGAAGCTGTTGCCGAGCTCGTGGCTCCAGAAGGTGATGGTAACGGCAGCCTGTGCGGGGAGCGCATATCCCAAGCACAGGCAGAGCAGGGCGATCAGCCGAAATAGCGGTCTCATTCCCCAATATTATTTGAGAATGTCGAGCCTTGCCAGTAGGATGAGTCTGATTTTCATCAGTGTGGCGTGGTAGCCACATCAGCGGTGTCCGGCGTTACAGGGGTATGGGCGAGCGTCGCGTTCTCACGCTTCTCGGGTCGGATGTAGATCGACGACAGCGTCGGGACGGCGGCGCGAAGTTCAGTCTCCATCGCCTCGATCATCGTCTCGCCATCGCCCATCGTCACTGAATCGTCGAAGTCGGCACTGATCGCCGCGAAGATGCTCTCGGGCGCCGTGTGGATCGTGCGAACGTGATTGACCGAGACGACCGCGGGATGCGCCGCGACGATTTTGCGGATCGTGGCGATCACCGCGGGGTCGGCGCGCTCGCCGATCAGCAAGCCCTTTGATTCGCGGGCGAGCAGGACCGCGACCATCGCGAGGATCACGCCGATCGCGATCGACGCGGCCCCGTCGATCCAAGGCTGGTTGAACGCATGGCTCGCCCAGATGCCGATCCCGGCGATCACGAGGCCGGCCAGTGCCGCCGAATCCTCGAACAGCACGATGAACCCGGCGGGATCCTTCGACCGGTGAATCGCGTCCCACCATCCCAGATCGCCCTTGGCCTTGGCGAACTCGCGCATCGCGATCGTCCAGCTGCTGCCCTCGAGCGCGAACGAGATCGCCAGCACGACATAGGCGACCGTAGGGCTGGTTAGCGGCTCGGGCTCGCGGATGTGGCGCCAGCCCTCGAAGATCGAAACGCCCGCACCGATCGCGAAGATCAGGATCGCGACGACGAACGCCCAGAAATACAGCTCGCGACCATAGCCGAACGGATGCGCCTCGTCGGCGGGGCGCTTGGCCTTGCGCTGGCCGTAGAGCAGCAGCACCTGGTTGCCGCTGTCGACCACCGAATGGACGCCTTCGGTGAGCATCGACGACGATCCGGTCATCCCGGCCGCGACGAATTTCGCCACGCCGATCCCAAGATTAGCGGCGAGGGCGCCATAAAGGACGATGTCGTCCTTGATGCGAGCAGTCAGTGTCTTGGCCATGCTGCCGTCCTACACGAGGGAGGAGCGTTGGAAAGGGCCCGCTTCGCAACGGGTTGCAAAGCCGCTGCGATCCTCACCCGCAAGGGGAGGTGGCTGGCGCTTGCCAGACGGAGGGGAGGAAAGCGCGACGGATGTTGCGTAGCCTCCCCTCCGTCGCCTACGGCGCCACGTCCCCCTGGCGGGGGAGGATCAAAATAAACGGGAATACCCGCCGATGGACGAGCCATCGGCGGGTACCTTTCCTCCCCAGGAAACTGTGTGAAGCGCGTCAGCCAAGCCGGCCGAGGCGGTGGTACAGCGCACTCATCCGCGTCAGGCGTTCGTCGTCGATCGAGGTCTTGCTGATCATTTCGCCGAGCACTTCTTTCATCAGCGCGAAGTCATTGGTCGAGAAGACGGCGCGGGCACGGGGTTGTTCGGTGGTCGTCTGCATGGCTTGCCTCCTTCGATGGATCGTTTTGTCTCTCTCTTTACAGGCTGCGCGTTCGGAGAGAGGCGATGCACATGCAATACCGCGCAATGCCGGTCGGTTGGAACGTAGTACCGGACCGTCTCAGCGTCGTGGTGTCCGTTCCACTTGTGTTGCTCCTGTCGATCTGTAAATATCGTGACAGGAGGGTTTGCGATGGCGGAACGGAAATTGCTGGCGGGGCATGCGATCCGTCGCTTGCGGCGCGGGGCGGGGCTTACGCAGGCGGCGATGGCCGACATGCTCGCGATCAGTCCGAGCTATCTCAACCTCGTCGAGCGTAACCAGCGGCCGGTATCGGCGACGCTGCTGATCAAACTGGCGGAGAGTTTCGACTTCGATCCCCGGTCGCTTACCGCAGCCGAGCCCGGCGGCGGCGCGGACGCGATCCGGCGCCGGCTGGCGGACCCGATGTTCGCCGACCTTGAGATCGACCGCAACGAAGTCGAGGAATGGCTCGCCAGCGCGCCCGGCGGCGCGGCGGCGTTCGCGCGCGTGTTCGACCGGATCGGCGATGGCGCGGTAACCGAAGCCGGCGACGATCCGGTGACTTTGGTGCGCCGCGAGATCGAACGCTGGCGCAACCACTTCGCCGATCTCGACGCGGCGGCGGAGGCATTGGCGGATGAACTGCGGCTTGGTGCGGGCGATCTGTATGGCGCGATCGCCGAACGATTGCGCGCGAAGCACGGCCTGACGATTAGGGTGCTGCCCGCCGACGTGTTGCCGGACATGCTCCGCCGGCTCGACCTGCATGCGCGCCAGTTGCAGCTGAGCGAGATGCTCGACCCTGCCTCACGTACGTTCGCGGTCGCTTTCCAGCTCGGCCAGATCGAGGCAAAGGCGGAGATCGATGCTCTGGCCAAGGGGGCGGGTTTCACCGATCGCGCTGCCGAGAGGCTTTATCGTCGCCATTTGCTCGGGTATTTCGCCGCCGCGCTGATGATGCCGTATGCGCGGTTCCTGCGTGGCTGTGAGGCCACCGGGTATGACATCGAGCTTTTGCAACGGCGTTTCGGCGCGGGTTTCGAACAGGTCGCGCACCGGCTGACGACGTTGCAGCGCGTCGGTGCACGCGGCTTGCCCTTTTTCATGATCCGGATCGACCGCGCGGGGCAGGCATCGAAGCGCTACCCCGGCGCAAGCGGTGCTGCATTGGTCGAGGCGGATGGGCGTTGTCCGTTGTGGCGCCTGCACCACGCGTTCGACCGGCCCGGCAGCCTGATGGTGCAATTGGTCGAGCTGGAAGACGGTGCACGCTGGCTGACGATGGCGCGGACGGTGACGCCGCAAGGCAGTCGCTTCGGTGCGGTGCATGCCGAGTTCGCGATCGGTCTCGGCGTTGCCGCGTCGCAGGCCGGCGTGCTGGCGGCGGCAAGCGGCTTCGACTTGGCGGGGAGGGCGATGCCGATCGGTCTCGGTTGCCGCGCCTGCTTTCGTAATGATTGTCCGCAACGCTCAATCGCGCCGGCAGGGCGGGCGCTGCTGATCAACGAACGCGAGCGGCGTACGTCGGCACTGACGTTTGCGGGCGACTGACGCGGTGGCAACGCAACCGGATCATTGCACGCTGTGCAAAGCTTCTAGCTGGCGATTTGGTGTCATTCCGCTATATCTTCCGTTCGCGCCACAGGAAATGGTAAGCAAAAAACATGCGGTTGATTAACATAGACTGGACATCGGACGCGGTTATATTCCTCGTCACGGTATTCGCCTTGGTCGTTGTTACAGTCGTCATGCTGGAAAGACTTTTTCCAAAAGGACGAGACAAGCGGCGGCGATCGGCGGAAAAATCGAATGAAATCATAGACTAGATATTTTGAGATGACGTGATCATCTCTGGGTGAAGAAAAATCATCAAACTCCCGTTTTTCCACCAGTCCGCAGAGTATTCCCCCGAACCTATAGACCAAGCAGCGACGTGCCAACGCTGAGGACATTCACACGGGTACCCAAGGGACAGCCCGTGCGCTAACCGTGATTTGCGTCCTCTGGTGATTTGGGGCGCATGGGGGAAGTGTAATGGCGCGTGTTCTGATATTCGGTTTCAGCGTCACGGAAGAAACCGCCGGCTTCGTTCCCTTGGTCAGACGCGCCTTGTCGGGCGAGATCGCGGTCGAAAGAAAGGCGCTCGGCGGCGCGGCCATTCCTGTCGTGCCCTATCTCGGGCGGCTGCTGCGCTACGATCGGTACGACTACGTGCTGTTCGAGATTGCCACTTGTCTGCGCTATGCCGAGGCTGATCCGGATCGCTATGACCGTGAACTGGCGGAGATCGTCGCGCAGGTGCGGCGGGCCGGTGCGATGCCGTGTTTCGTCAACCTGTTCCGCGGCCCGGTCGATTATCGGACCGATCGGCTGATCCGAGCGATCCGCACCCTGGCGGAAAAGGACGACCTGCCACTGCTCGACCTCACCGATACTATGGTCGAAGCGAAGGCGGAGGGGCGCCTCGCGGACCTGTTGCGCGACGGTACGCATACTACACCGCTGGGGGCCGCGTATTATGCCGATGCGATCACCGCGTTCCTGCGTCGCATCGTCCGGGATCGACCCTGGGCCAATCATACCGATACGGTTTGCGAAAGCCGTTTCCGGTATATTCCTGCAACCAGCTTCGGTCCGGTGGCCGGTGTGATGGAACGCAAGGGTATCAAACTGCCGTATGTCGAGCTTGCGGCGGGCGCCGTGCTCCGCGGCACTCTGCCCGAGGGATTGACGTTCCGCGGGTTGCTGTTCGCCATGGGGCCGACGACGGGAATTTTCGAAGTCGCGTCCGGGGGGATGGCGCACAAGGCGACCGCCTATGATGAATTCAGCTATTATCGACGCTTTTCCTATTGGCTTCGTAGCCTGCCGCAATCGCGCAACTTCATCGTCCGGCAACTCGATCTCGAACCGAAGGCCGTGCTGCGCAAGGGCGAGCGCCATGACGGTCCCCGCGTTGGACAGATTGCCGGCATTCTCGCCGAAGAGATCGGCGAGCCGGGCGTGACCGACCAGACCGACTGACGCGCAGCAGGTCGGCGGACACAGCCATCGTCCGGGTCCCGGCGCGCGCAACGCTGCTGTAATGGGGGCGGGTGCTCCCGATGCGTTGACGTCCGCGAGGCTTGCCAATAGCCAGCCTGCATGTCTTCCGTCGCTCCCCCGCCCGCGGATGCGCGACCCCGCGCGCCACGCCACCTGATATTTCTGCGAGGATCGATCATGCCGTTTCCTGATCGCTACGACGTCCTGATCGTCGGTGCAGGCCATGCCGGGTCGCAGGCGGCGATCGCGCTGCGCCAACGCGGGTTCGACGGAACGATCGCGCTGCTCGGCGATGAGCCCTCGCTGCCCTATGAGCGACCACCTTTGTCGAAGGAGTATCTCGCGGGCGACAAGCCGTTCGAGCGCATCCTGCTTCGGCCGGCAAGTTTCTGGGACGATCGCAGGATTACGCTCCTGCCCGGGCAGACGGTCGTCGAGGTCGATCCCGACGCACACACCGTGACCACCGCCGAGGGCGTCGCGGTCGGATACGGAACGTTGATCTGGGCGACCGGCGGGGTGCCACGGCGTCTGCCGTGCGCGACGCATGATCTGGTCGGCGTTCACAGCGTACGGACGCGCGCGGATGTCGATCGAATGATCGCGGAGCTGCCGGCCGTCGATCGCGTCGTCGTGATCGGTGGCGGGTATATCGGGCTCGAGGCGGCCGCGGTGCTTACCAAGCTCGGCAAGCGGGTAACCGTCCTGGAGGCCCAGGACCGCGTGCTCGCGCGCGTCACGGGTGCGGCCGTGTCGCAATTCTACGAAACTGAACACCGCGCGCACGGTGTCGACGTTCGCACGAGTGTCGGCGTCTCGGGTATCGAAGGTGCCGCGGGGGTGGTCAGCGGCGTTCGCCTCGTCGACGGCGATGTCGTGCCCTGCCAGATGGTCATCGTCGGGATCGGCATTATACCCGCAGTCGGTCCGCTGTTGGACGCCGGCGCCGATGGCGGCGCGAATGGCAGCGATGGCGTGCGCGTCGACGATCATTGTCGCACCACGGTGCCGGATATCTTCGCGATCGGCGATTGTGCCGCGCATGCCAATGCGTTCGCGGAGGGACAGGTGATCCGTCTGGAATCGGTACAGAATGCCAATGACCAGGCGACCATTGTCGCAAAGACGCTGACGGGCACGCCAGAGCCGTATCACGCGGTGCCGTGGTTCTGGTCGAATCAATACGACCTGAAGCTCCAGACGGTCGGTCTCTCGTCGGGGTACGACCAGACGGTGCTGCGCGGCGATCCGGCTACTCGGAGCTTCTCGCTAATTTATCTGAGGGGTGGACGGGTAATCGCACTGGACTGCATCAACCGCGTCCGAGACTACGTGCAGGGCCGCGCACTGGTCACCGGCTCGGTCGAGGTGGATGCAGCCGTGCTGGCGGATACGTCGATCGAGCTCAAGACACTGGGTGTTGCCGCTATCGAGCGCTGAACGATCCGCGAGCCTAGGTTGCACGTGGTGCGGGACACCGTACAGGCGGCAGCGATCAGGCCAGCCACCCGCCGGTGAAGCCGGCGCGCTGCAGCCCGCGGCGGATGTGTGGGTTGCGCTGCATCGTCAACCACACCAGCCCGGTCCGCCAATTCTCCATCATCACGACGATCGCACCCTGGTCGATCCCGAGATAATCGCCATCGACCCAGCCCATCTTCGGATCGATGCTGCCATGCTTGAGCGGTGCCGACGCAGCGGTCAGCGTCGGGTTGAACGAGTCGAGAAACCCGTATTTGCCGTAGATCTGCGTGCCGTAGCGACCATGCATCGTCTCGATCGCGCGGCGTGCCAGTTCGGGCTCGAACGCGATCGACGCCGCCGCCGCGGTGGGTGCGAGCGTGCCGTCGTCGCGATCGTCCGGCCCGCGCGCGGAATAGCTGAAGAACTCACGCTTGCGCCCGCCGAGGTCGATCGTGAAGTCGCCTGGCCCGTCGCACGCGGTCAGTCCCCAGACGTCGGGGCCGTAACCGCTCCACCCACCCGGATTGGCGATTGCATACGCCCGCTGCGCGCGCACCGCTCTGCGGCTGTTCTCGAAATAATCGATGCCCTTTTTCGCCATGTAGCGGTCGCGGATGCCGCGGAAGTCGATCCAGCAATGGCTGTATTGATGCACGAACAGCGGTGCGAAATGGATATGCGGTTCGCCGCCCCATTTGTCGGTCCACTGCGCGTCGAAGCGATCGGTCCACGCGTCCCAGGTTTCCGCCGGCAAAGCGTGCGTCGGCGAGCCGAGTGCCAATACGTACAGCAGCATCGCCTCGTTAAAGATGTTCCAGTCGTGCGGAATAAAGCCGCTTTCGGGGTGCCAGCCCATCGACATAAACGGCGGCCGCGGCACGATCCAGCTCCAGTCAATCGCCGCATATAGCTGATCCGCAAGCGCCCGGATCCGGATCTCGCCGGGATGATCCGAGTCGAACCAGCTCTGCGCGAACAGCACGCCGCCGATCAGGAGCGCGGTGTCGATCGTCGACAGTTCCGCACGCGCGAACCGGTGCCCCTTGGTGGTACCGAGGAAGTGGTAGAACAGCCCCTTGTAGCCGCTATCGTCGCTCTTGCTGTCGCCCTGCGGCGCGGCGGCAAAGAATTCCAGCGTAGCGAGCGTGCGAGTCCGCGCCTCGTCGCGCGTGATCCAGCCGTTGACGACCCCGATCGGGTACGCGGTCAGCGCGAACCCGACCGCCGCGATCGACGCGAACGACGGTGTCGGCCAGCGATCCGGTGCAAGCCCGGTCGCCGGATCCGTCGTCTCCCAGAAGAACCGAAAGCTGCGCTGATGCAGATCGGCGAGCAGCGCGGTCGGCATCGCCGTGCCGCTAGCCGTACCGGTCGTGGCGCCGGTCCCGCTGCCGAGCCGAGTAGCGGACGGCATCGCGCAGCCGGCCATAAGTCCCGCCAGGCCCAACGTCGTGTGGCCCAGCAACTGCCTGCGATCGATCATGGCGTCCTTCGGTTACTGATAAGCGAGTAGAAACGGGACGCGGTGTAACCGCGTCCCGCTGGTGTGTCTTAGAACGAGAAGCCCGCCGACAGCTTGACGGTACGCGGTGCGTTGCCACCGATGCTGTAGGACGACCGCTGACCAAAGGCCGGATCGCTCGCATTGGCGTTGAAGTCGACATAGTTGCGATCGTTCATCACGTTCAGGATATCGAGCCGCATCCGGACCCGCGCCTGATCGTTCACGAAGCCGATCGGAACATATTTGGTGAAGGCGAAATCGAGCTGACGGCGACCCCAGGCATCGCCGAGGCCGGCCGTCTGCCGTCCGACCAGGACACGCCCGAACGGATCCGCATTGTCGATGAAGCCCTTCACAAAGCTCGGCGATTCGATCTGGAACTTGCTCGAGAACGTGACGCCGATCGGGGTGTCGACGCTGCCCGCGATCACGAACCGGTGACGCGGCACGCCGGACGAGCGCAGCGTCGGATAGTCCGAGATCTGCGCATAATCGAGCGAATAGGTCTCGCCGAACTGCCGGTTCTCTTCCGCTCGGGTATAGGTGTAGGTGGCGTCGATGCTCCACGGCGAAGATGCCGAATACACCTTGGTCAGCTTGAAATAGGCGGCGTCCGAATTGGTCTTCAACCCATTGCTGCCGAGGATGATCGAGCCGTAGCCGCTCGGCGTGAAGGTGAAGGGCGATTGCGGGATATCGGTCGCCGAGGTCGGATCGTTGAAGAAGAACGAGCCGTCCGGACGGCGGTTGCCGAGCAGGAAGACGAACCCGTCGTTGCTTTCGATATGCGTGACGCCGACCTCCAGCTCGACCGGTGAGAAGCGACCGCGCACGCCAAGGCTGAACTGGTCCGAATAGGGCACCTTCAGGTCGTTCTTCATGAAGCGGAACTCGCTGCCGCCGCCGGTCGCGGCGCCGAGCAGTTGCTGGCGCCCGGCATCAGTCAGGTAGATCGGATTCCAGGCTATGCAGGTCTGGCTCGGCGTGCAGGGATTGACCGAGTCGTTGCCGATGAAGTTAAAGCTGCGGACCTGGAACCGGCCCTGGCTGACTTCCTGCTGGAGGAAGTCGAACTGGTTGCGGTCGTAGGACCGGCCATAGCCGCCGAACATCGAGAAGCGGCCCGCCTCGTCGAAGCGATAAGTGAAGCCGAGACGCGGCTGCCACGCACCCTTGAACGCCTTCCGCTTGCTGCCGTCCGTGATGAAGTCGTTGATGTTATAATCGGCGCCGATGAGGTTCGGATAGTTTTCGGGCGACACCGCAGCCACATTGACCGCGGGCGTGACGTAATCGAGATAGGCGGGGGTCCGCTCATAGTCCCAGCGCAGGCCGAGATTCAGCGTGAGGTGGCTGGTGACGTCCCAATCGTCCTGCGCGTAGAAGCCGATCTGGAAGTTCTTGGACCGGACCGTCGCGTTACCCGAGGCATCCGTCGTCGCACCGAACTGGAGCCGATAGGGCAGCGTGTCGTTGAAGGCGACGCCGGGGATCGCGTTGACGTCATAGGTGTATAGCGGGTTGGTCAGGTTCTGCTCGAGCGAATTGAGCTTTACCCATTTGGCCTTGCCGCCCACCTTGATCGTATGGCCCTGGAAGCCAGTGAAGGTGAAATCGTCCTGGAACGTCCAGCCTTTCTGGCCCTTCGACTGGAAGTTGCTGCCCGCGCCGAACCGCAAGAGGTCAGTCCGCGAGACGGCCGTTCCGAACCGCTGGGTCGCCTGGAAGAATTGCGTGATGCCGTCGCTGGCGGGCGTCGGCGAAAAGACCGCATCCTCATAGGACAGGCGCACATCGTTGATCCACTGGTTGCCGGTATGCTGCCAGCGCAGCAGCCCGCGCTTTTCGTCGACCTTGTTGAGCGTGGACGTGCTCGCCGCGTCGATCCCGGTCGTGTTCTGGAGGCCCGATTCCTTGCGGTACTTGCCGGACAGTTCGATCAGGTCGTTGTCGGTCGGCACGATGTCGATCTTGCCGAAATACAGGTCTTCCTTGAATGTCTGCGCGAAGGTGCCGAAATTGTCGCGATACTGCTCGGGGACGGACGAAATCGGGAAGTCGTTGTTCGGGCGGACGTCATACGGGCTGGAGATGCGCTTGCCTTCGTAGGTGCCGAAGAAGTGCATCTTGTCCTTGATGATCGGGCCACCCAGCGCGGCGCCGAACTGTTTGTTGCTGGTGTCCGCCTTGGGGATGTTGGTCGGGAAGATTTCGCTCGGGCGGCGGTCGCGCAGATCCTGATTGGTGAAGTCGAAAAACGCCTCGCCGTGAAACTCGTTGGTGCCCGACTTGGTGCCCGCGGTGATCGCGACCGAACTCACCTGGTCGAACTCGGCCTTGTAGTTGGACGACAGCACCTGATATTCGCCGATCGCGAGCTGCGGAAAGGGGTTGCCCGAGCTGGTGTCCTGGCCAGTGATGCCGTTCTTGAGAACATAATCCTTCTGGCTGACGCCATCGATGAAGACGTTGACCGTGCGGCTGTCCTGCGCGCCACCCTGGATGCGCGACGTGCCGCTCGAATCCTCGAGGAAGCGGACGCCCGGTGCGAGATCGGCGAAGGCGAGGAAGTTGCGGTTGTTCTGCGGCAACTGCTCGATCAGGCGCGACGAGATGACGCTGCCGACCTGGCCACCCGACAGCGAACGGATGCGGTTGCCGGTGACGACGATCTCGTCACCGCCGGTGGCTGCACCAGCGGCGGGCGCATCGGCGCCGGGGGTGCCGGCGGGTTCGGCGCCAGCGGTCGCAGCGGGCGCGGTAGGGGCTGACAAGTCAAGATCGAGCCCGGCGACCTGGCCGACACGCAGCGTGAGGGCGTCCGAATTGCGCGTGCCGTTGCGCTGCTTGATCTCGAGCCGATAGGTGCCCGCACGCAATGAGGCGAAGTTGTACGCGCCGCGAGCATCCGCTGGCACGGTGCGCCGCAAGCCCGTGGAAATCTCGATCGCGGTGACCTCGACGACCGGATTGTCGGCGGGTGCGGTGATCGTGCCGCGCAGCGAAGCCTGGCCGACCTGCGCAGCCGCCGGGGCAGGCGCATACAGCAGCCCGCCGGACAGCGCAGTCAGCGAGACGACCGCCGCACGCAACATCATCTTGTTCATGGTAGTTCCCCTATTCCCGATTATTCGGGTTTCTCGTTGTGGACGTTGGAAAGATTCTGATTGGGCTGGGCACTCAGCCTCGGCCCGGTGGACTCGCGCACGATCACGATCGGTACGCGCTGCTCGACACCGCCATCGTCGTCGCCCGCGATCGCCTTCACGAGCCGGGCGACCGCGCTGGCGCCGAAGCTGGCGATGTCGATGCTCGCCGAGGTGAGCGACGGCGAGATGAGACGGGTGAGGGGGATGTCGTCGAAGCCGCAGATCGCGATCTGGTCGGGGACGACGATGCCGGTGCGCTTGAGCGTCATCATCGCGCCGATCGCCATCATGTCGTTGGCGGCGAAGATGGCGTCGATATCGGCGCCCTCCTCGACCAACGTCGCAGCGGCAGCGGCGCCCGATGGCTCCTTGAAGTCGCCGGCCAGCACGCGGAGCGGAAGCCCGGCGCGCGCGCACGCCTCCTGCGCACCGCGCAGTCGTTCGTCGGCATCGATGTTGCCGGCGGGCCCGGAGATATGGACCAACCGCCGCCGGCCGGTGGCGATCAAATGCTCGACCAGCGCCGAGGCGCCGGCGACATTGTCGATCCGCAATTCGGTACGACCCGAGTGTCCCGGTGCGCAATTCACCAGCACGGCGGGCATGCCGCGGGGCAGGTGCGCGAGCAGTTCGTCCGCAGACACCTGCGGCGCCATCACCACCAGCCCGTCGACCCGGCCGCGCATCGCGTGCAACGCCGCGACGCCGCGCTGCGCATCGCCGTGCATCACCATCATCATGCAATACAGGCCGCGCTCGGACGCCTCGCGGTCCATGCCGCGCAACAGTTCGGAGAAGAATTCGCCGTGCAGGTCGGGGACGACGACGCCGATCATGCCCGACTTCGCCGAGCTCAGATGACGCGCCGCGGCATGGGGGACATAACCGAGCCGCAACGCGACGCTCTCGATGTGCTCGCGCACTTCGGGGCGCACGTTGCTGTGCCCGTTCAGCGCGCGCGACACGGTCGCCACCGACACCGCGGCTTCGCGGGCGATATCACGGACAGTGGCGTGCGGCATGAAGCGTCAGGATCCCCTCTTGCGCCGATCTTACGTCTCGCGACCGGCATCTTGTTCTTGATGTAACCGGTTACATGATCCAGAAGCAGGGATCAAGAACCTTGCGACGATCGTCTTTCCGGTGAGTGCCGGCGCGATCGCTACAGGCATGGACAGGGATGAGCGGATGACTGCGGCAAAAAATTCACGGGTGAATTCAACGGCGATTTCACGGCGGGCGATGATGATGGGCGCCGCCGCGGTGACGGCCTGGGCGGCGAGTCCCGCACGCGCGCTGCTCCAGCAGGCGAGGGGCGGTACGGCGGCCTTGCCCGCATCGGTCGAGGCGCTGATCGGCCGGATGACGGTGGTCGAAAAGGCCGGCCAGCTGACGCTGATGGCGGCCGCCTGGGCAGGTGGCGCGGCGACGTCGCTCAACCCGGCAGGTGGTTCGTCCAGCTTCGACGGGCAGTTGGCAGAGGTGCGAGGCGGCAAGCTCGGTGGCGTGTTCAACGGCAACGGCGCGGTGATGGCGCAGCGGATGCAGACCGTTGCCATGCGCGAGTCGCGGCTGAAAATCCCGTTGCTGTTCGCGGCGGACGTCATCCATGGGCTGCGGACCGTGTTTCCGGTGCCGCTGGCCGAGGCGGCGAGTTTCGATCCGGAGCTGGCCCGGCGGACCGCGCGCGCGGCCGGGGCCGAGGCTGCTGCGTCGGGGATCGACTGGACCTTCGCGCCGATGGTCGACATCGCCCATGACGCGCGCTGGGGTCGCGGCGTCGAGGGCGCCGGCGAAGACGTGCTACTCGGCCGGATGATGGCTGCCGCCCGAGTGCGCGGGTTCCAGGGCGAACGCGGGCTCGCGGCACCCGATGCGGTCGCGTCGTGCGCGAAGCATTTTGCCGCCTATGGCGCGGCCGAGGCGGGGCTCGACTACAACTCGGTCGACATCTCCGAACGCACTCTCCGCGAAACGTATTTCCCGCCGTTCCAGTCGGCCTTTGCGGCAGGCTCGCCGACCGTCATGGCGTCGTTCAACGAGATCAACGGCGTCCCCGCCACCGCCAATCCCTGGCTGCTCACCGACGTGCTGCGCCGCGAATGGGGTTTCGGCGGGCTCGTCGTCTCGGACTATACCGGCGACGAGGAGCTGATCGCGCACGGCTTTGCCGCCGACGCGCGCGAGGCGACCAAGCTCGCCTTCATGGCCGGCGTCGACATGAGCATGCAAAGCGGGTTCTACCTCAAACACCTGCCCGATCTGGTCGCGTCGGGCGACGTGCCGATGGCGCGGCTCGACGAGGCCGTCCGCCGCGTGCTCGCGCTGAAGGTGCAACTCGGGCTGTTCGACGACCCGTTCCGCCGGATCGACCCGCGCCGCGAGAAGACCCGCATCCGCACGCGCGAGAGCCTTGCGCTCGCCCGCGAGGCCGGTGCGAAGTCGATCGTCCTGCTCAAGAACGACGGCGACCTCCTGCCATTGCCGCGCGCCGGTAAGCGGATCGCGCTGATCGGTCCGTTCGCGGCAGGCCAGCACGACCTGATCGGCCCCTGGAACGTCTACGGCACCGATGCCGAGGCCGTCGACCTCGCAACTGGCGTCCGCGCGACCGTCGCCGATCCGTCGCTGGTCAGCGTCGCGCTTGGTTCGGGTGTCGACGATCCCTTGGTCGGCGGCATCCCCGCCGCCGTCGCTGCGGCGCAAGCTGCCGATATCGTCGTGCTCGCAATCGGCGAAAGCCAACGCATGTCGGGCGAAGCACAGTCGCGCGTCGACATCGTCATTCCGGCCGCGCAGATGGCGCTGGTCGACGCGGTGGCGGCAACCGGCAAGCCGATCGTCGTCCTACTTCGCAACGGCCGCGCTCTCGCACTCAGTGGTGCCGTGCTCGAGGCCCCCGCGATCCTCGTCACCTGGTTCCTCGGCTCGCAGGACGGCCCCGCGATCGCCGACGTGCTGTTCGGCAAGACCGGGCCGTCCGCGCGCCTCCCGGTCTCGTTCCCGCATGCGACGGGCCAAGAGCCCTATCATTATGATCACAAGAGCACCGGTCGTCCCAACCCGCCGGGGACGCTGACCGAATACAAGGCGCATTACCGCGAGTTCGCCAACGACGCGTTGTTCGCGTTCGGCCACGGCCTGACCTATGGCGCAATCGGCTATGCCGGCCTCGCCCTCGGTACAGCGCAGATGGCGAGTGACGGTGCGCTGACCGTGCGCGCGACGATCACCAACACCGGCACGCGGACTGCCGAGGAAACGGTGCAGCTCTACATCCGCGACGTAGCCGCCAGCGTCACGCGCCCGGTCCGCGAGCTGAAGGCGTTCCGTAAGGTCATGTTGAAGCCCGGCGAGCGTCAGGTCGTGGCGTTCACGTTGCGCAAGGCCGACCTGCTGTTCGTCGGCCGTGATCTCAAACCGACCGTCGAGCCCGGCCGGTTCCAGGTCTGGGTCGCCCCTTCGGCGCAGGCCGAGGGCGTCTTCGGCGAGTTCACGCTCGCCTGACCTGCAACAGCGTATCGCGGCGAAGCGGGATGGCGATCACCGCCACCAGCATCGCCGCGATCAGCGCTGCCGGCCCCGCCAGCATCAGCCACCGGATCGCGTGCAAGCTGTCCGAGCCTTGCGCCGCACCGGCCACGAACCCGTTCGCCTGATAGACCGCACCGATCGCGAACCCAGCGCCCGCCAGCGCGATCTTCTGCACCAGCGCGAAGCTGCCGAACGCCAGCGCCTCGACGCGTTTGCCGCTCTGCGCTTCGCCCCAGTCGACCGCATCGGGCAACAGCGTCCACGCCGCCACCGAGACGCCGACGAACGCTGCCTGCATCGCCAGCAGGAACGCCGCCGTCGCGGTGGTGCCGGGTGCTGCGATCAGCGCGAACCCGGTGGGCAACAGAAGCGCGAACACTCCAGCAACGATCCAGGCGGTCCGCGCACCCCGGGCTCTCGCGACCGCCGTCCAGAGAGGCACCGCCGCCAGGCTGCCGAGCGCCATGCCGGCCAGCGCGTGCGGGCCACCAGGCGCGTCGTGGAGCACATAGCGAAAGAAATAGAGCACCGATTGGCTGGTCAGCGCGGTCGCGGCACCGCCCGCTGCCGCTGCGATATTGAGCGCGACGAACGCGCGATTGCGAACCAGTGCGCCAAGCCCGGACAGGATCCGGGGATGGTCGGATGTCGAAACGGGCGGTGTCGGTTCGGGAACGCGCCAGGCGATGACGATCAGCACCGGCACGCCCAGCATTGCGAGCAGCGCAGTCGCGGCGGCGTAGGTGCCGGTACCTCGGACCAGCCACGGCAGGGCCAAGGCGACCAAAACGCCGGCCGCTGCGCCGAACCCCATCCGCAGACCTGCCACCAACGAGCGCTCCCTGCTGGTCGGCGCGACCCGCGTCGTCCACGCGGCATAGGGTATGTTGGTGAAGGCATAGAGCGTGCGGAACACGACCTGTGTCGCCAGCGCCCAGGCGGCTGCACCAGCCGGGACCGCGAACATCGCTACGAATGCCAGCCCGAGCGGCAGCGCACCCCATCCGACTAGCCGACGATAGGAAAGCCGCATCCGCTCCGCTGCCGCGCCGGCGGCGAAATCCGCGATCCCGTCCCAGATCGCGCCGATCATGAAAACGATACCCGCGGTCGCCGGCGGCAACGCCAGCACGTCGATGTAGTAGAATAGCAGATATAGACTGATCGCCTGCCAGTAGAGATTGAACGCGAAGTCCCCGGCACTGAACACTACCAGCGTGCCGCGCACGGACGACGATCTGCGACGTCGGATCATAGGGTCACGCGGTAGAAACGGCATTTCACGCAGGATCGCACGCAGTTGGACCGGCGGCGTCGGCCTAGGAGAATAACAACCGGGGCAACGCGATCTGCGAGTATCGCGAGGGGCGGTGGGGAAGCGACATCATGCCGCGTCTTCGCGGCTCGTTTGCCTTGGCGCAACGGCTGACCGCGTCACTAAAGACTGGCATCGCAAAACACTGCCCTGTAAACAAAGGCATGCAGGCACATTCCGCGTTGAAACTTCTCGTCGTAGCGCTGGGTGCTCTGCCGTCGATCGCCACCGCGGGGGGCCGGTGCTCGCGGCCGGACGATGGGACGTCACGTCCACCGTGGCCGACATCGCCATACCCGGAGCACCGGGCTTCATCTTGCGGATGATGCGCGGCAAATCGAAGGCCGAGCATAAGCGACTACCGCGGGCGCAAGGCGTCGAGGCGTTGTTGGTCCCCGATCCAAAGGCGGGGTGCAGGGTCGATAGTCAGCGCATTGCGGATGGCCGCTATGCACAGGCGCTCACCTGTCCGCAGAAGCGCGGCGAGCCAATGCAGATTGCGCGCGCCGGCACATACGACGGCAATGGCTTTGTCGGGCAGGCGACGGTCACGGGTACGACCCCCAAGGGTGCGATGCGGATCGTGCTGAACCAGCGCGCGGCGCGGATCGGCAACTAGGCTCAAACGCGACATTTTCGGCCGGATGGATCATCCCGCGATCGGTCCTGTATCAAGTTCAAAGTAGAGTTCTTCCGCAGCAAAATCGCTGTGCGTGCAGAAGGACGTCGCAATGAGCCTCGAATACTCCCCGATCGTGTCGGCCGACCCGGATGAATCGTCTTATCAAGCCATCGAAACGCGGCCAACACCCGCGCCACGCCGACTTTTCGAGGCCGCCGATCTGGAAACGCAATTCGACCCCGCGAGCAATACCCTGTGGACCTATATGCGGCAGCGCGGCCGGCCCAGTTTCAATCCGGGGCTGCTGGCCGAATTCCGGCAATGGCAGGATGATATCCGCAGCGCGCAGTCATCCGGTGCGATGCCGATCCGCTATGTCGTACTCGGATCGCGTTTTCCCGGCGTCTTCTCGCTGGGTGGCGATCTCGACCTGTTCGCGGCACACATCCGCAACGGCGACCGCGGCGCACTGGTCCGGTACGGTCGGGCCTGTGTCGAGATCCTGCATCGCAACATGCGGAGCCTGGACCTGCCGATCATCACGATTGGCTTGGTCGAAGGCGATGCGCTGGGTGGCGGTTTTGAAGCCCTGTTGTCGTTCAACGTCGTCATTGCCGAGCGCGGGACGCAGTTCGGGCTGCCGGAAACCAATTTCGGTTTGTTTCCCGGGATGGGCGCGCACTGCTTCCTGTCGCGCAGGCTTGGTGCCGCACGCGCGGAGCATATGATCCTCAGCGGGCGGTCCTACAGTGCCGAAGAGCTGTACGATCTCGGTATCGTCCATGCTCTGGCGGACCCCGGCAAGGGACGCGCCGAAGTCGAGAGCTACATCCGCCAGAACCGACGTCGTCACAGCGGGCATTGCGCCATTTACGAGGCCTCGCGCTCGGTCAATCCACTGCCCTTGGCTGAACTGGAGGCGGTCGTCGACCTCTGGGCGGATGCGGCGTTGCGGCTCAGCGACGCGGATCTGAAATTGATGCGCCGGTTGGTCGGCGCACAAACCAGATTGCTGGAGAAGGCGGCGGCATGATCGCCGCGTTCATGATCGACCCTGTGCCTTGATGTCTTCACCGGCGAGCATGGTCGCGACCATGCTCGCCGGCATTGGCCGCGCCAGCAGGAAACCCTGCACCGCATCGCAGCGAGTCCGGCGCAACTGATCCAATTGGGCCTGCGTCTCGATCCCTTCGGCGACCGTCCGCATCCCGAGCTTTGCCGCCAGGTCGATTACGGTCTGGACAATCGCGACCGATGCCGGGCTTTGCTCGAGATCGGCAATGAACGATCGATCGATCTTCAACGTCTGGAAGGGAAATTTCGTCAGGTAGCTGAGCGAGGAATAGCCGGTGCCGAAGTCGTCGAGCGTCGTGCGAACATGGAGGCGGTTAATCGCGTCGAGTGCGGCCAACGACGCTTCGATGTCGTCGAGCAGGACCGACTCGGTGACTTCGAGTTCGAGCCGTTCCGCGGCGAGGTTGCTCGAGGCCAATGCACTCATGATGACCATCGGCAAATTGGCCGATCGCAACTGGATCGGCGACAGATTGACGGCGATCTTGACCTCGACCGGCCATGCGCTCGCGGTACGACATGCCTCGCGGATGACCCAACTGCCGATCGGCACGATCAGGCCGTTGTCTTCGGCGATGGGAATGAACTCGGCCGGCGAGATTGGACCATGACGGCGGTTGGTCCAGCGCAGCAGCGTTTCGCAAGACAGCACGCGTTGTCCCGCGAGATCGAATATCGGCTGGAACATCAGGTGGAACTCGCCGCGCTCCAACGCACCCTGCATTTCGCTGGCGAGATCGCGGCTACGCTCGATCTTTTCATCCATCAACGGTTCGTAGAAACACATTTGTCCACGCCCGCTGTCCTTGGCACGATAGAGAGCGAGATCGGCATTCTTCAACAGCGTATCCGCGTCGGTTCCGTCGACGGGTGCGATCGCGATGCCCAGCGAGGCACCGACATGCAGCAGGCGCCCGTCATGGTGAACCGCCTGCTCGACCAGTTCGATGATCGTCCGGCCGATCGTCGTCGCGGCAGTCCGGTTCTCAACCTCGCAAACGACTGCGAACTCGTCACCGCCCAGTCTCGCAACGATACCGGTGCTGCCAAACGCATCGTTCAGCCGGTGCGCGACCCCTGCAAGCAGCGCATTGCCCGCAAGATGTCCGAACGAATCGTTGATTTCCTTGAAGCGATCGAGATCGATCCAGTGGATCGTCAGCCATCGGTCCGCGCCGGAAAGTGCCCGCAACCGCGCCTCGAATTGTTCCCGGAACGCCGTTCGATTGGCGACCCCGGTGAGATCGTCGCGACGCGCAACCGCGGCATGGTACTCGGCCAGCGCGGCTTTTTCGCGAGAGACGGTGGTCGCCTTCAGGATCACGCCGTACGTCTGGAGGGTGATGTCCATCATCGCGACGACGAACAGCACGATCACGACCGCGAGCGCGACCTTCAGCGGATCGAACGAGACAATCAGACCTACCGCAAGCGGCAGGGACGCGAAGCATAGCTGGGACAGGGCAATCCAGGGGCGGCCGGCGTTACGTCCTGCGATCCCGGCCGCGTATCCGATCGTCGTCGTGACCGCGAGCAATTGCAGAACCGCGTCGTGCGTATTCACAAGCGTCAAAAGCCCGAACACGCCAAGCAAGCCCGAATAACACAACGCACCGAACCGGTAGAGCATCTCCTGGCGGTCGGTCTGCATCCCCGCTAGCACGCCCTTCCGTTTGGATCGCGGCCATATCCCGATCGCATCGAACACCCTTACGCCGGCGACGAACGCAATCGCGACGGCGCACAGGATCATCGATCGGTTGCCGCTGACGAGTGCGACGATGGTCATGACGCCGCTGGATGTCAGCGCACCGATCACGAGCGACTGCGGGGACGCATAAAGCGATCCCACAAGGGTCTCGCGCACCGAGGCGGCGATCGCATGGTCGGAGTGCCTGAGCTGTCTCAGGCGTGATATCAGGCCGCTCATCCACGCTGCCATGAACGGCATAAGTGTAAAAGCAACGAACAAAACCCTTCAACGCGGCCAAACTGCATGATATTTTCGATCGACCGCCTTCAGGGTTCATGAACGCGCCCGCGGTTAGCAAACGGCCAAGGTGGATCTTACCAATCCAATTTGCGCGGGCGCCAAGTGAAGGCGATCCGGCATCGAGAGCGTCAGCGGCCTGCCCGTTCACCTCGCCGCTAGCGGTCGGTCTCTGTGACAAAATCGAGCGCATCGGCGGGCCCCACTTTCTGTTCGCCGGAGAACAGCTGATCGAGCCGCGCATCGATCTCGCTGCGGTGATCGCGCGAGGCGAGACGGCGATAGGGTCCGATTGCGAGTTCGTCGCCGATCGCTGCCTTGATCCGCGTAAGTGCGGCTTCGGTCAGCACGTCGGCCTGCCTGAGTTCGATGCACAATTGGATCAAGCCGACCGCGGTCGCCTGCGCGCGCAAGCCGACGTTCGTCACGTCGTGATGCAGCCGTTTCTGCTTCTCGTAGGTGTTCGTCACTGCCGTCTCCCTGAGGGTAGCTGAGTGGATCTTCTACGACGGATCGTATCGGTCTCGACCAACGCCGCGCAACATCCTGATTATCATACGCATTCGATCAAGAGCGCAATGCCCTGACCGACGCCGATGCACTTGAATGCCATCGCATAACGGCCGCCGGTGCGGTGCAGCTCCTCGACCGCGCTCATCGTGATCCGCGCGCCCGACATGCCGAGCGGGTGGCCGAGCGCGATCGCGCCGCCGTTGCGGTTGACGCGGGGGTCGTCGAACGGATCGATATCGAGGTCGCGCAGCGTCGCGATCGCCTGGCTGGCGAACGCTTCGTTAAGTTCGATCACGTCGAGCGTGATGCCGCCGATCCGCATCAGCTTGCGCGCCGAGGTCGCGATTATACAGGTTGTTTACGGTAATCAGCGTGTTGCGGTAATACATCGCACCGGTCTGCCAGCTGAGCTTTGAATCGTTCGGCGTGCTGTGGATCCGCAACTCATGCGTGACGAACTTGTCGTCGGGCATCAGGATGGTCTGGTCGGCGTTGAACACCGTACCGCGCGCCACGATCGTCGCGTTCTGATACCAAGTGCGGACCGCAGGAATGTGGTTGATCTCGACCGGATCCAGGTCGAGTTTGAAGTTCGCCCAATATTGACGAAAATGGTTCTTGCCAGTGCCGATGTCCTGCGGAGTGTAGATGAAGTCGGTTGGAGAGTTGCCTCGCCGGATCGAGACGACGTTGCCACCGTAGCGGCAGCGCCGCCGACTACGCCGGGGACGTCCTCGAGGATGTTCTTAAGTTCGTAGCGACCCTAGCGAAGCATCTCCGCGTCCGGACGCACGGTGATCGCCGCCGCGGTCTTCTGCGCGGTGTTGAACCGGCGCTCCGCCGTGACGATGATGTCCTGCGATGCGGAGGCGTCGACGGGCGCCTGGCCGGGTGTCGATGGGGGCACTGCCTGAGCGGGGCTGCCGAGGCGGGAGCCGCTTCGTCCTGCGGGTTCGCCGTGGAAGGCGGGGCAGGGGGAGACCGTCCTGCGCCATAGCCGGCGTGGCAGCGGCCATGGCAGCGGACGCAGCAATATGGCTGATGGGTGCTGAGCGCGATGCGTCCGGAAACTGCTGCAGGCCGAGCGGGGAAGCGATTATCGTGCGGTATCGATCGAGTACGCCCCGGGGGGGCAAGGCGGGGAAACTATAGCGTCACGTGCTTCGACAAGCATGACGAGCAGATGGGGGCGCTACTGAAAGCGCGGTCGCCGGTGAGGCGGGAGGCGACCCGTCGAAGGTTGGCACAGCGTATGCCATTTCGTCCCGCCGCGTCGCAACGCCAACAGGGAATAAGAGGGTGATTTTAAAGGAAGGCCAGATTGCCAGCCAGCGTTACCCTAATAGATCAGTGAAAAAGCTGGTGACCCCTACGAGAGGGGTCCAAGGGTAGCAAAAATGGCGGAAAACCGTCATCTTCTGTACCCATTGCGGGGGTCTCTGTACCCATGTTCTGTACCCACCGGCGGGCATTTCCGCCTGATTTCATGATGCTACGTGAGCGCAGATGCGGGCAATCGTCAACCGATTTTCGCGAGCGAACATCACGGCCAGACGCCTCCGAGTGCACTCGCCATAACCGGGCATTATGGTAACTACGGCGGTGTGCTACGAAGGCGGAATGCAGGGCAAATCAGACCAGAGGGCGAGCGCTACGTGAGCGAGATCGTCGTCCACCGCACCGACGGGGAGGGGCTTCCGGTCCGGGCACGGCGCGCGCTGGTCGAGCCGATCGATGCCCGCGTTACCCGGTTGCTGGGTCTTGCGCTGCCGGCTGATGCCGGCCCCGTCAGCGAGATCGGTTTCGCGGCGCAGCTCGGCGCTATGGCCGCGGCGAGCAAGTCGGCGCTGGCGTCGGACCTGGCCTGTTATCTGTGCTGGTGTGAGGACATCCGTGTCGCCCCGCTGCCCGCCGAGCCCGAAAACCTGGTCCGCTACATTGCCATGCTCGAGACGCGCGGCGCCAAGCCCGCGACGGTCGCCCGGCGGGTTGCCAGTCTTGCCACCGCACATGGGCTGTCAGGGATGCAGGAGAGGGGCATGCGCCCACCAGCCACGTCATGGTCCGTGCGGCGCTCAAGGGCCTCCGCCGGCGTCGTGGCGCTGCTCAGCGTCAGGCTGCCCCGTTGCGCTTCGGAGCCTCGCTAGATCCCCATACCAAGGGGTTCACGCTTACTGCCTTGCTCGGCGCCTGTAGCGGCGATCTGCAGGGCTTGCGCGACGCAGCGCTGCTCTCACTCGGCTATGATGCGGGGCTGCGCGTCAGCGAGCTTGTCGCCGTCACCGTCGCGCATATCGATCCGCACAGCGATGGCTCGGCGCTCCTGTTCATTCCATTATCCAAGACCGATCAGGAAGGGCAGGGGGCCTGGGGCTGGCTGTCCGCGGACACTATGCGCCGGGTCGGCGCCTGGCTGGTAGCGAGTGCGATTACCGAGGGGCCGGTCTTCCGCCGCGTTGGGGTCGATCGGCGTCGGCTGCGCGCCGCGGTTCCGCCGATGGCGTACGAGGCGATCCCGGGCCACACGCGGCACTGGCAGGAGAAGCTCAAGGGCAAGAAGGCCGAACCGGCCCGGACGGTTTACACCGTCGGGACGGTCTCGCTTAGTCGTCAGGGCGTTAACGGGATCTACCGGCGCGTGGCATTGAGTGCCTTCGATCAGGGGCTGGTCGAGATGCCGATCGCGAAGGTTGAGGAGGCGGCGAGGGCGCTATCAAGCCACTCGCTGAGAGTAGGGCTGACGCAAGATCTGTTTGCGGCCGGCGAGGACGGCGTTGGCATTGCACAGGCGCTGCGATGGTCTTCACCGTCGACCGCGCTACGCTATGGGCGCAAGCTTGCAGCCAGGAGCAATGTCGCAGCGCGCGTATTGTCTCGCATCAGAGCTTGAACTTGCGAAACCGATCCAGCCTATTTGGGTGTCGGGTTGAGTTCGCGATGTATGGGCACACTGTATTCGTCGTCGAGTCTCGCGACCAATCCGCTGACCGTTGATCTAGAAAATAGGTGATCGCCAATCAGATGTTGGCCAATTATCTTAATATATTCAAAATGGGCTGAGTTAAAACCGCCACGGGCAGTATTAGAGTCGTTATCGACTATCGCATTAAAGATATCTAAACCAGCGATTTGATAGGTTCCCACTCCATGAGCCTTTCGGAAAATTCCCAGTATCAAGGAGACAATGATACAGTAAGTGTCCTGCTTCATCTTCAGAATGCTATTCTGAAGATGATTGCCAAGGGCGCTGGGCTCGCACCAACGTGTACCACGCTGTGCGCGGAAGTAGAGCGGATTCTCCCTGACGTAATCTGTTCGGTTTTAACGGTCGATGTGGCAGGCCTGCTTCATCCGCTGGCCGGCCCGAGCCTTCCGGAAGCATATTCCCAAGCTTTGGATGGCCTGTCCGTCGGCCCGTTAGCCGGCTCCTGCGGCACTGCGGCGTATCTGAAAACAGATATTACGGTCGTTGATATCGAAACCGATGCCCGCTGGGCCCGGTTCAAAGACCTCGCACTTCCCCACGGGCTGCGCGCCTGCTGGTCCAGTCCGATATGTGATGCAGACGGTCGCGCGATCGCAACTTTTGCTTTCTACTATCACAGCGCCCGCGGACCGACGGCCTTTGAGCGCGAGGTGGTGGCTAACTGCGTTAACCTCACGCAAATCGCTATCGAGCGACATGAGCGTGTCCTCGAGCACCAACGACGGGCTTTTACCGACGCCTTGACCGGTTGCCCCAATCGGGCCGCTTACCATGCCGCACTTTCCAAACTCGAAGGCGCTGCGGTGGGCAGTTGGGCACTGTTCGTGTTGGATCTCGATAATCTCAAGGTCGTGAATGACACGTTCGGGCATCATGCGGGTGACGAGCTTCTTCAGATCGCCAGCGACAGGATCTCAGCAGCAGTCAGCCCCGGGCGAACGTTTCGCGTCGGTGGCGACGAGGTCGCTGTCATTCTCCAGGCTCCTGAAGCGCTTTGTAACCTGGAGAAAATCGCTGATGAGGTTCTAGGCGCGCTTTCGGTTGCTGCCGACTGCGGCGGGCATAGCATCGTCCCCCGCGCTACTATCGGAGGCGCTACGGTCTCATCGGATGACGCCGGGGTGGGGATTGTGCGGCAAAATGCCGACTTTGCCCTCTACCACGCCAAGGAGACCGGTCGTGGCGGCTTCGTACGATACTGGGCAGGGCTGCGCTCGAACATGACGCGGCGTATGGGTGCGATCAGGGACCTCAGCGCGGCTTTGCGAGAGGACCGGATCGAGGCGCACTATCAGCCGATCTTTCGACTCGACACGCGGGAGATCGTAGGGCTGGAAGCGCTTTGCCGCATGCGCATCGGCGACAATCTGGTCTCGGCTGCCTCCTTTCATGAGGCGACTGCCGACGCGCAGGTTGCGACCTCGCTCACTGCCAGGATGATGACCCTGGTAGCGGCTGACCTACGTCGATGGCTGGATTTGGGTATTCCCTTTCAACACGTTGGCATCAACGTCTCGTCTGCGGATTTGAGTGGCGGGGCCGTCGGGCAGGTTCTGGCCGCGGCGCTCGAACGCGAGCGGGTCCCTCTCGATCACGTCATCCTCGAGGTAACCGAGACGGTGTACATGGGACGTGGCGACCAAGCGATACAGCAAGCGATCAGGGCATTACGCGCTGACGGTATACGGGTCGCGCTGGACGATTTCGGAACGGGTTTCGCATCGCTGACGCACCTGCTCACCGTTCCCGTCGATGTCATCAAGATCGACAAACTGTTCGTTGACCACCTCGAACCCGACGGCGTCAGCGTGACCATCGTTGAAGGCCTTATCCGTATCGCGAAAAAGATGGGCATCAGGATCGTCGCCGAGGGGATCGAAACCCAAGAACAAGTCGAGCAGCTTCGCGCGATCGGCTGTGCGATAGGGCAGGGGTACATATTCTCACCCGCAGTCAATCGCGAGACGACGACCGCCCTTCTCCTCGGGCATGCGCAGGGCATCGCGCGACCGCAGATTGCGACGCGATCAGGCGTGCGCTGATTTTGGATCGACGCCGAAAGAGGGACTCCAGCATTACGCGAGCCAACTACCTATAATCTCCTCGAACGTATGGATGAAGACGGGGTCCCGATCGGCGCTGATCGGGACCCATGCACGGTAAGCTTCGACCTAGATACAACAGCGTGGTTAAACCCTCCCGGTGGTCCGCTTTGGGCGCCAATCCACATGGGTCGGTGTTCTACCAAGCTCTAGGCTCAGCTCCGGTCCGTGCTGCTACCGCTGCTTCTATCTCATTCAGGTCAGCTTGCGAAACCACGCCCGCCGTCAGCATCTTACGCATGAGTTCGTCGACGAGCGCCGCAAGAAAATGGATCTCGGCGCGTTCAGAAGGAGTATCTTCGCCCTGAGCATTCACGTCCATATCGCATGTCCTTTTAATCATTCGAAACTTGAATCCGCACAAACGAAAACCTGCCGTGTCGTTTATAGGCTTGCCTATGAACGTTTCTCAAACCGGTCATACCGTAACGCGGCCGTCCTTGAACGATCAGCAGCGGAGCTGTCTTCGCTACCTCGTGTCCGAGAACGTCATTTACGATCGGCAGAAGCATGGGATGTAATGGCCAGTCAGGGTGAACTAACCGAGCGCCTGGCGCAGGCGAACGCGGAGAACCGCTTAAAAGAACCGTACCAGCGACGACCTTCAACCGAGAATACGTAAATCAGCCCAGGGAGCCTTACGGAACAGACAGCGGCCCTGGCAACTGCCGAGGAAACCATGTCAGGAGGGCGTCGGAGAGGGCTGCGGCGACAACAGAGGGATCGCCCATTCGTGTGCCGCTAGCGCGCACCGTGGTCGCCTGCCCCGTCCATACGACGTGATTGTCGCGGCGCAGCGATACCGTCACCTTGAGACGGGTTACGATCAGTCCGCGCAATTGATCCTTTCCCGAAGGCAAAGTCAGCGACAGGCCTCCAAGGCCCGCTGCCATGCCTGGCCGGTCTGATCGATCGTTGCCGGACCTGACGACGCCGCGCTGTGTCTGCGATACCTCAACCTTGGCAATGTAAAGGCTGTGGTTCGGGTCGGGCAGGGGCAGGAATGGTGTTCGAAGGAGGGTTCGCTGAACGGCGTCCGTGAACGTTCTCATGATAGCGGGAGACGTAGTCGGACTATCAGCAGCCACGATCGCTATCGTGCCAGGTCTTACCGCGGTGGTGGCAACCGGCGATTGCATCATGGCTGCTGCCGCAGCGAGAGGAAGTACGTACATCCAACAAGGTCCGATGCTTTAAGAGGCTTTTTGATATAGCTCGGCACGTCGGAGGCATGTGATTTCCCGTCTCAGCCGCGGTCTTTCGCCTCGGTTCGATTACAGAAGATCTTCGATCCTGAACGGCATCTCGCGCAGCCGCTTACCCGTCGCATGGTGAATGGCATTGGCAATGGCGCCGGCACAGCCCGTCATGGCAACTTCGCCAAGCCCCTTTGCGCCAAGAGCATTGATCAGAGGATCTGGTCGATCGATAAAGCCGACGTCTATCGACCCGATGTCGGCATTCACAGGCACGACATAGTCGGCAAGATCGTTGTTCAGCCACCCGCCATAGCGCGGATCGACTTCGGTCGCTTCGCGGAGCGCCGCACCAATGCCCCAGATCACGCCGCCCCGAACCTGACTCTCGGCCGTGCGAGGCGAGATCACCCGCCCGCAATCGGCAATGCTGACGACGCGTGGCACGCGGACGCGGCGCGTACCCGGTTCGACATGAACTTCAACGAAGTGGGCAATGTAGCTGTAGGTCGTGAAGGTCGAGTAATCCGGCCCGACCAGCGCCATGCCGCCCTTGCGCAGTTTCGCCAGATCCTTCGGACCCTGGTCGACAGCAACATGCTCGACCTCGACCTGAAGCGAGGGACGCCGCACGGTCGCAAGCTGTCGGTGAAGATTGCCCGCCACCTGACGCCCCGCCAACAGCTCGGCCATGGCAGCGTTCAACTTGGCAGCCGCCTCTGCCGCTGCCGGCACGACACTCGCGGTGCCCCAGGATCCCGCCGTCGTGTGCTGAGGCGCTACACTGGTGTCGCCGATCGCGATCTCCAGTTTCAAAGGATCGATCGCCAGTTCGCGTACGAGAACCTGTTCGATGGTCGAGCGGATGCCCTGGCCCATCTCATGCCCTGCAGCCGCAAACCGCGTCGTGCCGTCTGCGTTCACGCGCAGAGTGACGATGTTGGGATGGGCGGAGCCCGGATAGGCGCCCGATGCCACGCCCCAGCCGACCTGCGTGCCGTCGGGCAGCGTCATCGATCCAGGCTGGAGACTACGCCGTTCCCACCCAAAACGACGGGCGCCCTCCGTCAGGCATTCCGATAGATAGCAGGACGAGAGTTTCTGGCCGTGGATCGGATCGGTCGTGGCGCGGTGGCGCAGTCGGAAGGCGACCGGATCGACGCCGAGCTTGAGGGCAAGTTCGTCCACCGCGCTTTCGAAGGCAAAGCACGACGGATGCGGTGTCGGCGACCGCATATAACCTGGCGCCTGCGTATCGATCCGCAGATTGGCGGCGGTCCCGTGGTAATTCTCGATGCCGTACAGCATGGGTACGGACTCGTGGTAGTCGGGCGGAAACTGGCCTTCGCGCGATTGCTGCTGATCGGCGTCGTAGCGCACCGCGATCATCTTGCCGCTGGCATCCGCACCGATCTCGATCCGGTGACGGTTCTTCGGCCGGAAGGTTGCGTTATGGAAAATCTGCCCGCGCGGCAGGACAAGTTTGACCGGTCGGCCGAGCAGCATCGCGGCGCGGGCAACCAGGGCGGTCTGGCGCTGTGCCCCGCCACGCTGGCCGAAGCCCCCTCCGATCTGTGGGCTCTTTACCGTCACCTGCTCGGGCGTAAGGCGCATGTTGCGCATTACGGCACCCTTTGTGTTGCTGCTGCTCTGCGTGCTTTCGTAGATGGTGAGTTGCCCGTTCTCCCATACGGCCGTCGTCGACAGCATCTCGATCGGGTTATGGTGCTGCGGCGGTGAGATATAGTCCGCCTTGTGCCGGGTTACCGCGCGCGCCATCGCCTGCGTCGCATCGCCCGCTGTCACCGGTTTGACGGCTTCGCGCACCATCCCCGGCTGCTCGATGAGCGAGGTGAACGCGGGCGCTGTTGTGTAGGTCGGACGAATGGCCTCGGCGCCCTCGATCGCGGCCTCGAGCGTCTCGGCAACGACAAGTGCGACCGGCTGGCCGCGATAGGCAATGTCGGCCGTGAGCGTCGCAGGCGGGGGCGGTGCGCCAGGGGTCGCAGGAGGGGCGGCAGAAAGTCGGTCGCGGTCAGCACGCGAACAACGCCCGGCACCTGCATCGCTGCATCGACCGACAGCGCGGCAATACGCCCCTTTGCGATCGTTGCCGGGACCTGCATGGCGTACAGCAGTCCAGCGACCTGATGGTCGGCTCCATAGCGCGCAGCGCCCATCACCTTCTCGCGGGCATCGGCACGGGGACGGTTGGGGAAGGGGGCGGTCATGACCGGTTCCTCGCTGCGGCAATAGTCAGGGCGTCGGCAACGGTCCGCGCGCCGAGTTCGATCTTGAAGCCGTTCTGCTTGCTAGCTTTGGCATCGGCGAAGGCGGCGTGCCCTGCCGCCAGTGCTGTCTTCGGGGTCAGAGGCTTACCAGCCAGCAGCGCCTCCGCCGCGGTCGCCCGCCATGGTTTGGTCGCCACGCCGCCAAGTGCGATCCGGGCGCGCGTCACGGTGTCACCAGCCATGTCTAACGCGACCGCTGCCGAGGCGAGCGCGAAGGCGTAGCTCTCCCGGTCACGAATCTTGTGATACGTCGAATGCCGGCCTGCCTTCGTCTTTGGCACGACGATCGCCGTGATCAACTCGCCTGGCTGCAGCGTGAACTCGAGGTTCGGCGTGCTGCCCGGTAGACGATAGAGTTCGGCAATCGGGATCGCGCGGCTACCGCTGGCGCCCAGCACTTCGACATAGGCGTCGAGCGCGACGAGCGCGACGGGCCAATCTCCGGGGAGACGGCGGTGCATGACGAACTCTGGCCCAGCACAGCCTGACCGCGGTCGAGTCCACCGATTGCCGCGCAACCCGAGCCCGGCTCCCGCTTGTTGCAGGGGTAGGTGTTGCCGACCGACGTTCCGCCCGCACCGTTTCGGAAATAGAGACAGCGGGTCCGCTGGAGCAGGTTACCGCCGACCGTCGCCATATTGCGCAGTTGCTGCGAGGCAGCCTTCCACAACGCCTCGGCAAGGACAGGATAATCGCGCAGGACGACCTTGTCGGTCGCGACCGCGCTCATCGGTGCTAGCGCCTCGAAGCGTAGCCGCTCGCCTCCTGTTTCGATTCCGTCGAGCCCTTGGATCGCAGTGACGTCGATAAGATGCTGAGGCTTCTCGATGTCGAGCTTCATCAGGTCATAGAGCGAGGTGCCGCCAGCGATGTAACGCGCACCGGCTCCCGCGGCTGTGAAGGCCTGGACTGCCGCTACGGCGCTTTCGGGTCGTGCATAGGTGAAGGGACGCATCAGCTCTTCTCCCTTCCCGCAAACTGCTCGATCGCCGCGACGATGCCGACATAGGCGCCGCAGCGGCATATGTTGCCGCTCATATATTCGCGAATGCGATCCTTTGACGTGGCGTTGCCTTCGCGCACGCACGCGACTGCCGCCATGATCTGTCCCGGCGTACAATAGCCGCATTGCAGCGCGTCGTGATCGATGAAGGCCTGCTGCATCGGATGCAGCGTCTCGCCATAGGCAAGCCCTTCGATCGTTGTCACGGCACGTTCGTCGACCTTGGCTGCTAGCGTGAGGCAGGATGCTACGCGCCGACCGTCGACGTGAACGGTACATGCGCCGCACTGGCCATGGTCGCAGCCCTTCTTGGCGCCAGTCAGATGCAGTTGCTCACGCAGGAGATCGAGCAGCGATGTCCGCACATCGATCTCTACCGGTACCGCCTTGCCGTTGACTGTCGTCCGGATCGCCAACCGGGTGCCGACCGGCATGGCGAGCGGTGCCGCGACCGCCTGATCGCTCTCAAAAATAAGGCTAGACGCTGTAAGCGCAGCGGTACCACCGAGCGCGGTGCGCCGTGTCAAAGGCACGCCCAGCAAGTGCTCCATATCAGGCATCAGAAGACTCTCCGGACGGGCATTTGCCGTACCAGACATTCGTAACCGAAACAGACGCTTAGCTAAAGCGCTTAGATCGGTCGTCCTGCGCCTGCTATGATTGCAGCACGTGGCGTCAACGTGCTGCAATCAGGCGATCAGCCCTTCCGTCGAGCAGGGGGTAGTCGTTAGAAGCCGACAAGCAGGTCATTGGTGGCTTCAAACTGCCACCAATGCCTGCGCTCTCGAGCTTTCTACTTTGGCAACGCATACGCGATGACGTGATCGCCGAGCTTTGTGCCGAGTGAGCCATGGCCACCCGCGACTACGACAACAAACTGTCGACCGCTCGCGGTAGAGCGATACGACATCGGCGTTGCCTGACCGCCTGCTGGTAAACGAGCGCGCCACAAGACCTTGCCCGTGCGGGTGTCATAAGCGCGAACGTAGTTGTCGATCGCCGCAGCCATGAACGCAACCCCACTAGCGGTCGTGATTGGTCCACCGAGCGATGGCACGCCCATCTTGAATGGCAGCGGCAGGATCGTCTCGTCGCGGATCGTGCCGTTCTCATGCTCCCAGACCTTCTTGCCCGTGGTCAGATCAATGCCGGCGACATAGCCCCAAGGCGGCGCCTGACACGGCAGGCCGGCAAACGACAGGAACGGGTTCATGTCGACCGCGAACGGCGCGCCTGTGTTGGGATTATAACCCTGCTCCTGAGAGCCGCGCCGATCCGATCCGCCGGACGGCCCGCGTTCGTTGGGTCCGCCACTATCGTCTCGACGTGGCACCAGTCGGTCGACGAACGCTACGTAGTTTGGATGTGCGAATATGACCTGTCGCACCGGGTCGATCGAGATACCGCCCCAGTCCATGACACCGAAGTTTCCTGGGAAGACCAGAGAACCTTTCAGCGAGGGTGGCGTGAACGGCCCGCGATAGTCGAGCGACTTGAAGCGGATCCGACACCAGAGCTGGTCAAGCATTGTCGTGCCCCACATGTCCGTCTCACGCGCCTGCGCTGGCATCAACGATACCGAAGAAAAGGGCTGAGTCGGCGACGTGTGGTCGCCAGGCGCGGCACCGGCTGGCACGGCGCGTTCGGGCGCCGGAAAGATCGGTTTGCCAGTCCGGCGATCAAGCACGAACAGATTGCCAGTCTTGGTCGACTGGACCAGCGCAGGCACTTTGCCGCGGCCAGGCAGTGTCAGGTCAACCAGTGCTGGCTGCGCTGGCACGTCCATGTCCCACAGATCGTGATGGACGGTCTGATAAATCCAGCGCGGTCGGCCAGTCGCGATGTCGAGCGCGAGGACCGAAGTTGCAAATTGCTCGGTGGTAGCAGGACGGTTGCCGCCCCACTGATCGACCGCCCCCATGCCCATCGGCAGGTAGACAAGCCCGAGCGCTTCATCGGCTGCCGGCGTGCTCCAGCTGTTGGGAGATGACGGCGTGTACTGTTTGCCCGTACCCAGTGGCGCAGTGTCGTTGGGGTTGCCGGGATCGAAGTTCCAGACGAGCCGGCCGGACGCCGCATCATAGCCGCGGATTACGCCGGACGGTACCTTGGTCGCGATGTTATCGAACACTGCGCCGCCAGTGATGATGAGCCCCTTTGCAACCAGTGGCGCCGAGGTCACCTGATACCAGCCCTGATTGTAGTGCGGCTGACCTGGCAGCAGGCTGACAGTACCGTTCTGACCAAAGCTGCGACACAACGCACCCGTTCGCGGATCGAGCGCGATCAGCCGGCTGTCATTCGTGGCCAGGATAATGCGCTGGGGGCAGTCGCTGACGCTTGTAGCGCTAGGTACGCCCGCCTTCGTACTATCCCAGTAGGAGACGCCGCGGCACGTTAGGTGCTGCATGTTCTTCTGCGATGTCACGATCTTCGGATCGAAGCGCCAGCGTTCCTTGCCGGTCTCGGCGTCGACCGCGATGACCCAGTTGTGCGGCGTACACAGATACACCGTGTCCCCAACCTTGATCGGCGTCATCTCGTACGTTGTCTCACCGGGGTCGGTGTCGCGTTTCATGTCACCGGTACGCAGTTGCCAGGCGACTTTCAAATTGCCGACATTGGCTGGCGTGATCTGCGTAAGCGGCGAGAATTTGTCGCCGTACCAGCTGCGCGCATAGGCCTGCCAATCGTCATCGGCCACGCCGTGCAGGTTCGCGGCAATCGCGTTGCGCGGCTCCGGTAGACTGCCGTCAAGATTGTGCACATCGCGCGTCAGTGAGACAGCGCCGAACACGATGGCTATGCCTAGTGCCGCAGTCAGCGGACCGGCGCCTCGTGTCCATGGTTCGCTTGGCGTCAGGCGCTTAACCGTCCAAGGGAGGGCCAGCAACGCACCGAAGATGAAGATCAGGTCGCCGCGTGGCACTAGCGGCCACCAATCGGCACCGATCTCTGCCCATGCCCAGATTACCGTGCCGAGCACGAGCGCGGCAAACACGTGTAACGCGAGTACACGCCTGCGCCAAAGCAACACGGCCGTCGCCAACATCGCAAAGCCGGCAACGATGTAGAACAGGCTGCCGCCTAACGTTGCGAGCCACAAACCGCCGACAAGGTTGAGAAGCCCAACGACGCCAATGATAACGGCCAGGATATGAGGCCATCGGGCAGGGTGACGGACATGGGTCATCAGCGGCTCCGCGCGTCATGCCTACCCCACGACAGCGGTATCTAGGGAGGCGGTGCAGCAGGCACCGTAGACGTGTCGCGGAGTTTAAAAGGAGACGTCCGGATGAAACTTTTGTCACATTGGCTGGGATCACTTTATAGAACATCTCGCGGTGTCAGGCGGACACCCCAGCGCCTCCGGGACGTTGAGTGCCTATGCATGATGACAAGACAGTTCGTCTGATGCGCTCGCGTTGTCTTCCCGTAGGTGTAAACGCAGCCGCCTTGAGCATCGTCCGATGAGCGCTGATCGTAACCTGGCCGGGCGCCGCGTAGTGATTACCGGCGCTTCGAGTGGTATCGGCGCGGCAACAGCAGTGGCTTTCGCTAAAGCGGGAGCGCGGCTTGTCCTAGGGGCTCGAGGCAAGGACGGGCTGGACGACGTCGCGCTGCGCTGCGTCGAAGCTGGCGGCAGCGCAATCGTCCGACCGGTAGATTGCACCGACGCAGGCGCAGTGGCCGCATTCGCCGCTGAGGCGCGCCATCTGCTCGGTGGCATTGACCTGTGGTTCAGCTGTGAAGGCGTCGGTGTGCTTGGCCGGTACGAAGACGTCCCGATCGCGGATCACGCCCGTGTCGTCGAAGTGAATCTCGTCGCCCACATGAACGACGTCCATGCAGTACTGCCGATCTTTCTCGCGCAGGATCACGGCACCTGGGTAAACATGATTTCGGCGGGCGGTTTTGTCGCCACGCCGTACGCTGCGGCCTACTCGGCGAGTAAGTTCGGGTTACGCGGGTTCAGCTCGGCGTTGCGCGGTGAGGTATCGAAGCGCCCTCATATCCACATATGCGACGTCTGCCCGACCTTCGTCGATACGCCCGGCGTGGACCATGCCGGCAACTATACCGGTGCCCGGCTTTCGCTTCCCCGGTTCGCTCGCACCGGAGACGGTGGCGAAGGCAGTCGTGCGGCTCGCCACGCACCCTCGTAACCTTACCGCCGTCGGCGCGCCGGCAATCGCATTCAAACTTGGCGAGTTCGCGGCGCCGAACCTGCTGGCGGCGATCATGAGCGGCTTCCTCGACACCTGGTCAGCCCGCGCGGCCGACGGCAACGACCGCGATGGGGTGTTGTTCGAACATGGCGTCCCGGCCGGTTCTGATGGTGGCCGACGCGATCCACACCGGGGGCGCAAGGTGGCAGCCGCAGCGGGCGGTATGGCGGTTCTCGGCCTTGCGGGGGTCGGTGTATGGCTGGGCCGTCGCCGGTGATTGAGGACGACCGCTATCTCGCGGTGCGCTTGGGCATACGGCTACGAACGGACGCTGTGGTCGCAAATACCGGCTGGTTTACTTGGCAGGGGTTCACCGCGTGACCGAAGCGATCGAGTTGGGATTGCCGGCGCATGCCTTCGACCGTCAGGATGATGGCGACGATCTTGGCTTCTACGCGCCCCCGCGTTTAGTCACGCACATTGACGAGGCAGCAGTAGGTGCACTGACCAGCCTTTACCGCGATGCGATCCCCGCTGGCGGGCGGGTGCTCGACCTCATGTCGAGCTGGGTCAGCCACCTGCCGGACGACGTCGCCTACGGCGAGGTAGTCGGCCACGGCATGAACGCAGAGGAACTCGCGGCCAATCCGCGCCTCGATCGCTGGTTCGTCCAGAACCTGAACGATGTGCCTGACTTGTCCGAAGAGGACGCGCGCTACGATGCCGTACTGATCTGTGTCGGCGTTCAATATCTGCAACACCCCCTGGCGGTACTGCGCGAGATTCGTCGTGTGCTGAAGCCGGAAGGCCGCGTCATCATAAGCTTCTCGAACCGGTGCTTCCCGACCAAGGCCGTGGCGGTCTGGCGCGCTCTCGACACGCGGGGCCACGCATCGCTTGTCCGCCATTATTTGGAAACAGCAGGGTTCCGCGATGCCACGGCTTCCCTACTCACCGACGGTCGCCTGGGCGATCCATTGGTCGCGATAACCGGTCGCAGTTGAGGCTGTCGGGATCACACCAGCAATGGGGGCGCTGACTTCCCGGTTTAGTGCCGTTGCGCCTGTTTCATGTATGTATCAGGCGCAACGGCAAGCTCGTGGTCAGGCCTCGACGCTGGCGGTTAAGGGTGGCGTCTGCTGATGTTGGACGACCAGCCAATCGTCGTGTCCCCGCATCCGCAAAGTCGAGGTGCAATGTGCCTCGTACTTCTCGTCGCCGCTTGCGCAGCGCGCGGTGTACGCAACGACGATCAGGCCCTCTTGAGGTCGTGACACTCGTCGGTCCGATAGCTCGACCGCATCCCAATCGGGCGTAGCCTTGACCGCATCCTTCGCTTCCTGCCCCTGGAAGACATAAGGCGGGCGGGGCAAGACCATGACGATCTCCTCGTCGATCCGGTTCTGGTAATGCTCGTCGCTGGCATCCCATAGGCTACCTTCGAATTCCCACACTCGCTGGTCGTCCATGCCGTCTCTCCTTCATGGCTATAGCGCGGAAGAATATACGAGGGTTCCGGCGTCCGAGCTTACCTCATAAACGATCGTTTTTGATGCGCCATCATGTGAGAACCGTAGCAGTTGACGCCAGCGTCTCAAAACACTTTCGCGATTGGCCCTTGACATGATAGACGTCAGACATGAGTTCTGAGAATGCTTCATGCTGATCGGCTATGCCCGAGTGTCGACCCCGGAACAGGATCTGACCCCGCAGCTCGAAGCGTTGCGTAGTGCGGGTTGCGAACGAACCTTCTCGGACAAGGCCAGCGGAGCAAAAGCCGACCGCGCAGGGTTAGCCGACGCGCTTTCCCATGCGCGAACCGGCGACATTCTCGTAGTATGGAAGCTCGACCGGCTCGGCCGTACCATGAAAGGACTGATTGACCTCTCGTCCGATCTGGCGACGAGGGGAATCGGGCTGAAATCGATTACAGACGGGATCGATACCGCAGGCACAGCAGGGAAACTCGTTTTCCATATCATGGCAGCGATGGCCGAGATGGAGCGTGACTTGGTTCGTGAGCGCACGACGGCTGCGTTAATCGTCGCCCGGCGTGAGGGCAGGGTAGGTGGCCGGAAGACAGTAATGACACCCAAACGCCTCGAGGCCGCGCGGAAGCTATTATCGTCTGGAATGACTGCCCGCGAAATAGCCCCAACCATCGGCGTCTCGATCGCGACGCTATACCGCCATTTGCCAGCACCAGAACAAGAGGCAATTAGCGCGGAAGAGAATGTCGCTTAGAAGCATGCAGCTGATCTACATGCACGATAAATGGCTGGCTCCCCGTTTCCTAGGAAGCCAGCCTCTATATTATTCCGCTGCTGCTTCTTCGGTCTTGCGCTTGCGCGGAGCCGAAGCGGGCTTGGCGTCTGCCTTGGCTACATTCGTCTGGCCAGGCTTGCGACCGAGCCCAATACTCTTGGCCATCGTGCGACGTGCTTCCGAATAGGTAGGAGCGACCATGGGGTAATCAGCCTTCAGGCCATAACGCTCGCGATACTCCACTGGCGTCATGCCATGAGTCGCGAGGTGACGGCGCAGCGTCTTGTACGGCTTACCATCGATCATGCTGATGATGTAATCGGGGCTGGCAAGCGACTTACGAGCAGTCACTGCCGGGGTGTACTCTTGAGCAGATGCTTCGGGCTCGGCAGCCGTCGAGTTTCCGCCGACCAGCACCGAAACAGTTTCGTACATCTTGTTCAGGAAGGCTGGAACGTCGGCAGCGTTGGTACGCGTGTTGGGATTGGCCAACCAAGCGATTGTCAATTCCGTGGCGAGTTCAACGGGGTTCAGGTCGAGGGTAGCGTCGGACATAGAAGTCTCCATTTCTGGAGGCGCATCTAGGTACTTAATTGGTCGCTGGCAATCTCAGGTCGCGCCAGACTATCCATTTGAGATCAATACATAAAAATGAAACCGGGAATACGCTTTCTTAATTACCGTTTGAGACGTTGGCAAATTTGCTCCTTCGCTGACGCCGACGCCAGCGACCGTTTGAATCTTGCCGGGTGTGCTCCAAACTTCTGATCGAATATGATTGATCAAGCTCTCATGCGCGGAGCGGTCACCGCTCTAACCGTATCCGTCGCTGGGCCTAAGCACCGGCAAGGCCGCGCAGGAGACGCAAAACACCTGTTTGTCGTACAGTCGTGCTTGTAATCGGGTTTTTCGTGCACCTGACCTTTGAACGGCGATAATGGTAGGTTTCCGCACAGTCTGGATGGCATTTCGAGAACTAATTCAAGCCAGACGACCGCGATTAACCAGCTGTCGTATTTGATGGTGCCTAGCGAACGTCTGGCTCGCTTTCGGAGAGCCAAATAATGTCTGCTATTAAATCACAATGGCTGAACGGTGCGCAATGTTGCGCACCAAGAGATCAATGAATCGGCGGACTTTCGGAGACAGGTGACGGCGGCTTGGGTAAATCAAGCTGATCGGGACCGGGGGCGCGGCATAATCTATCAACAGCCTGTTGAGGCGGCCGTCGGCAAGGTCCTGGTTGACGACGTAGCTGGGAAGGAATGCCAAACCCGCCCCCGCGATTGCGGCGTCGCGTAATGCTTCTCCGCTATCGAGCGAGAGACGCGCTCGCGGATTGACCAGGATGGTCTTGTTTTCGAGCTTGAACCGCCAAGCGCGCTTCTGGCCGGCGCTTACATAGTTCAGGCAAGCATGGCCCAGCAGATCGTCGGGATGGCTCGGTGCTGGATTGACCAGCAGATAGGCGGGGCTGGCGACGACCAGGTCGTGCTGGTGGGTAAGTGTCCTGGTGATGAGGCTGCTATTTTCGCGAGTCTCGCCAATTCGGATCGCCAGATCGATACCGTCTTCGACGATGTCGCTGACCCGGTCCGTAAAGCTCACGTCCGCCTTGAGCTTTGGCCATGAGGCGAGAAAATCATTGAGCAGCGGCAGGACCATGACGCGTCCGAACGTCATCGGCGCAGTCAGCCGAAACAGTCCCTGAGGCTCTCCGCCGCCATCGGACATCGACAATTCTGCTTCTTCGAGGTCGGTCAGGATCTGCGTGCAGCGTTCGAGGAAGATGCGACCGTCATCGGTCAGCCCAAGGCTGCGCGTCGTCCGGTGGAACAGCCGCACGCCCAACCGATCCTCCAGGCGCGCAACGCTCTTGGCGATACCCGACCGCGTCATCGAACGCACGCGGGCTGCTCCTACGAAGCTTCCCGCTTCGGCTGCCGCAACAAAGGCGACGATGTCATTGATGTTGCCTGGCGCCATGAGACGCTTCCGCTCCTCCACAGTGTAGACGTCCGATCGCCAATCAACGGACTATATTGATGACCTGAGCAGTTTACCGACATCAGGAGCAAATGAAATGGCCTTCAACGACATCGTGACGCATCGCCTGAACCAATGGGCTGAAAGCCTGCAGCACCTCGGCCCCGTCATCCTGGGCGAGAACACCGATGTGACGATCGATGAAATTCGCCAATCCTACGTCCGCAAGATGGCCGAGCACCCGACGCCTGCCGACGTGCGTATCGAGCAGATCGACATGGGCGGTGTTCCTGGGACGCTCGTTACCCCGGAAGACGTAGAGGGCGACCGAGTGCTCTTCTACATCCATGGTGGGGCGTACATCGTCGGCGGACCCGGCGGCTATCACGGGCTGGCAGCGGCATTCGCAAAGGCGATGAAGGCGCGCGTCTATCTGCCGGATTACCGACTGGCGCCTGAGCATGCATTTCCCGTTCCGATCGAAGATACGTTTGCAGCATATCGCTGGTTGATCGATCAGGGGCAGAACCCGAAGTCGGTGACGTTCGCCGGGGACTCTGCTGGCGGTGCTATGGTCGTGTCCGTAATGGTCATGGCGCGTAACGCCGGCGTGCCACTACCGGCCGGTGGGGCCGCGCTCTCGCCCTGGGCGAACCTGGAACACACCGGTGCCTCGATGTTCAATCGTGAGGGACTGGACAAGCTGAACACCAAGGCGGGCCTCGACCTCATGGCTCGGACCTTCCTGGGCGACGCGCTGCCGAACAGTCCCGAAGCCTCGCCGGTCTTCGCGGATGTTCGTGGCCTGCCACCGATCATGGTGCAGATCGGCGAAGGCGAACTGATGCTGAGCGACGCCATCCGCCTCGCGGCACATCTCGGTGAGAACCGGGTTCGTGTTTCGCTCGAAGTGTGGCCGGGTATGTTCCACGTCTGGCATATGTTCCACGCCGAGTTGGCGGAAGGTCGCGAGGCGATCGAAAACGCCGCTGCGTTTTTGGATCACGCTGTCAGGGCTGCCTGAACGCAAAGCTGAGCAACGGCGCCACGTCTCTTCAGATCGTGGCGCCGTTCACAGGAATGACGGTCGGCTCCTCGCTGTCTCTTCACGCTGGATCGGCGTTGACGCGCGACCGCACTTCTCGCCCGAGCAGTTCGATCGAGTGGAGCATGGCGGGCTGGTCGTGCGCGGCCGAACTCATCTGGAAGGTGAGGCGGTCGATCCCGCCGATGTCACGGTCGGCGCGCAGGATCTTGGCGGCGACGGTCTCCGGATCGCCGACCAGAAACGCACCGCTCGGCGAGACGAGCTGGTCGAACTGCGCACGCGTCGCAGGCGGCCAGCCACGCTCGCGGCCGATCTTGGTGAACATCTGCTGCCAGCCGGGAAAGAACCGGTCCTGCGCCTCGCGCGTCGTATCGGCGACGAAACCCATCGCGTGGATCCCGACTTTCAGCGTGTCGGCCGCGTGCCCGGCCTTCGCACCCGCCTGGCGGTACAGGTCGATCAGGGGGCGGAACCGGGCGATTTCGCCACCAATGATCGCGACCATGAGCGGCAAGCCCAGCGTTCCCGCGCGAACGAACGACTGCGGGGTGCCTCCAACGCCGAGCCAGATCGGCAGCGACGCCTGCTGCGGACGCGGATACACGCCCTGGCCCCGCAAGGGCGCGCGGAAGCGGCCTGACCATTCGACATGCGCGTTGTCGCGAACCTTGAGCAGCAGATCGAGCTTCTCGGCGAACAGTGCGTCGTAATCCACGAGGTCGAAGCCGAACAGCGGATACGCCTCCACCGACGAACCGCGACCGACGACAATCTCGGCCCGGCCGCGCGAGATCAGGTCAAGCGTCGCGAATTCCTGGAAGACGCGCACCGGGTCGGCCGCGCTCAGAACGGATACGGCGCTGGTGAGTCGGATGGTCTTGGTGCGTGCGGCCGCTGCCGCCAGGATCACTGGTGGCGCGCTGTCGAGATAGTCGCTGCGGTGATGCTCGCCAATCCCGAACACGTCGAGCCCGGCACGATCGGCAGCCTCGATCTCGTCGAGCAGGAACGCCATCCGATCGGAATCGCTGGCCGGGTTCTCCCCGCCGAGCAACGCGGACGTGGCGGCAAAACTGTCGATGCCGATTTCCATGGGTGTTCTCCGTGAGTATTGTGCGGATCCGCGCCTGCCGGACCGATCGTGAACCGGGCCGACGCGCATCGCCAGCCCGGTACTATGAATCACGCCGTCAACGTGGCGATGCGCGTCTTTGCGGTTTCGATCGCGGTAGTGCGCGCGTCGGGACCGGTCGCGATGCCCTCGGCGATGACGACTTCGGGATCGTGGATGCCAACGAAACCGAGCGCGGCGCGCATATAGGTTTCCGCGTGCTCTATACCGGCGAGTGACGAGTTGGGACCATAGAACCCGCCGCGAGCGACCGTCAGGATCACGCGCTTGCCGCCTGCGAGCCCTTCGAGCTTGCCTTCCGAGGTGTAGCGGAAGGTCTGACCGGCAACGAGAATCCGGTCGATCCACGCCTTGAGCTGCGATGGCACGGTGAAGTTGTAGAAGGCGACGCCGATGACGATCGTGTCGGCGGCGAGGAATTCCTCGAGCACAGCGGCACCGGTCGCGAGATCGGCGCGCATCGCCTCGCTGTGCTGCGCATCCGCATTCTGGAGCGCGCCGAGATACGCGCCCGACAGATGCTGAATCGGGTCGGCGGCAAGATCGCGGTACGTGACGACGACGTCGTCGCTATCAGATACGAGGCGCGCGACCGCCTCGGCGGACAGCATGCGGCTGACGGAATGATCGCCGAGAATGCTAGAATCGATATGGAGAAGCTTCATGTCCTGGGTCTTTCTGGTTGGGGAAGGAAGTGATCAGGCTGCGAGACGGGGGGCGTCTCGGGCAACGGGATGAATTCGACGTCGTCGCCGGGCACGCCGGGAAAGCGTCGTTCGCGCCAGTCGGCAGCGGCCTGGTCGATGCGCTCCTGGCGGCTCGACACGAAATTCCAGAAGATGTGGCGCGGGCCGTCGAGCGGTTCGCCGCCCAGCACCATCAGCCGCGTCGGGCCGACCGCGCGGACGACGATCTCGGTATCGGGACGGAACACGACCAGTTCGTCCTTGCCGAAACGACCGGTCTGGCCCTCGACCTCGATCAATCCGCCGACGACATAGACCGCGCGCTCGATATGCGCGCTTTCGATCGGAAAGCACATCCCGTCCGCCAGCACGACATCGGCATAGAGCGTCTCGGAGAAGATGTTGGTCGGCGACTGCCGTCCGCCGAAGCGGCCCGCGAGCAGGCGAACTTCGATGCCGTGATCGGCGATCACCGGCACGTCGCCTGCCGCGACATGCTGGAAGCCGGGATCGGTTTTCTCCAACGCGCTTGGCAGCCCGAGCCACGCTTGGAAGCCGAACATCGTCTCGGTGCGCGCACGGCTCTCGACACCGCTGCGTTCGGAATGGACGATGCCGCGACCGGCGGTCATCAGGTTCACTTCGCCCGGCCGGATCGTCTGGACGTAGCCCGCGCTGTCGCGGTGCTCGCTCTCGCCCTCGATCAGATAGGTGAGCGTGCTGAGCCCGATATGCGGGTGCGGACGGGTGTCGGCACCCTGGCCGGGACGGAGCACGACCGGACCGAAGCTGTCGAGAAACACGAACGGCCCGACCATCCGCCGCTTGGCCGAGGGCAGTGCGCGGCGCACCGAGAAATCGCCGAGATCGCGGGTTGCGGGCAGGATGGTCTGTTCGACCGGGCCGGTATGGGACTGAAGCGTCACGGCAGGTCTCCGAAGAAGGGGGATCAGTGGATCGACAGCGCTGCGAGGGCCGCGACCTGGTTCGCATTGAAACCGTGACCGAGCAGCGCCGAGCCCGCGGCGTCTGCCGGTCGACCGAAGCGCCGAGTGTCGCTGACAAAGGCGCGGATCGCGGCGGTGCGCGGATCGACCTGCGGCAGTGTCGGCGCGGTGCCAGTCAGCGCAACGCGGACCCGGCGCATCAAACGCGATACCAGTTCGGCACCGTCGTTCTCGACCGTCGAGAGCGCCTCGGCGACGGTCGACCATTCGGTGTTCGTCAGGGGGTGGGTATCGGAGCGCTGGTTTTTCATGGTCGTGTCCGAGACGCCTGTTTGCGTCGTGAGACCCAGATACGGACACGCAACTTTTAGCGAAACCGGCTAAGTTTCGATCGCTACGTTCGATAATCTCGACAAGGCCGGTTGGCGCGTCTGCGTGATCATCCTATGCATCGATCCACGCCGCAGACGGAAAGGCATCATTATTTCGGAACCCGGCACGCCGACACTCGACCAGCTCCGCGTTCTCGTGACCGTTGTCGAAGCCGGCAGTTTCGCAGGCGCCGCGCGCGCGCTGAACCGTGCGACCTCTGTGATCAGCTACACGATCGCCAATTTGGAGGCGCAACTGGGTGTCCGGCTGTTCGATCGGGAGACGACGCGCAAGCCGCAACTGACCGAAGCGGGCCGGATGGTGCTGGGCGAAGCGCGGCTGGTCGCCAGCAGCATCGATTCCTTGCGGACCAAGACCAAGGGGGTGTTGCAGGGGCTCGAGTCCGAACTGCACGTGGTGCTCGACACATTCCTGCCCGAGGCGCGGGTCGTCGATGCGCTGACCGCGTTCTTCGCGACCTTTCCGACGGTTTCGTTGCATCTGTCGGTTGAGACGCTGGGCGCGGTGACGCAGCAGGTGCGCGACGGCCGGGCAACGCTGGGCGTCAGTGGCCCGCTCGACACGGTGGACGGGATCGAGCGGATCGCGATCGGCAGCATCCGCCTGTTGCCGGCCGCAGCCCCTACGCATCCGCTGGTGCTGGCGGGACGCAACGCACCAGGCGCCGGGCGCGCGCATATCCAGCTGGTGCTGACCGATCGCTCGCCGCTAACGCAGGGGCGCGATTTTGCGGTAATGAGCAGCCAGACCTGGCGACTCGCCGATCTCGGATCGAAGCACATGCTGATGAAGGCGGGGATCGGCTGGGGCTACATGCCCGAAGCGATGATCCGGGATGATCTCGACACTGGGCGGCTCGTTCTGCTCGACATGCCGGATGCGCCGGGCGGGGAATATCAGATGCACGCGATCCATCGGAGCGATACGCCGCCAGGCCCCGCTGCTGCCTGGCTTATCGAGCGCTTGCGGGGGCAGCTGTGATTGGTCGGTTCAGGGACGCCTGCGTACATTCGAGGTGACGAGGGCTACGAACGTGAGCAATGCCGTTAGCGTCAGGACGACAGAGATCATCGGATCGTCGAGCTTACGAACCAGTTCTGTATAGAGCAGCAGGGCGGCACCTATGACGACCGCAAGCTGTACAACGACCGCCGTCAAAGTGACGAAGTCCGGCTTGGCGCGTGTGAGGGCGGTTCGCATCACGCCACCGACTGCACGGTGTCGAGTACCAATCGGCGAATATCAGTGATCGCTGCCGAGGAGAAACCGAACGCGATCAGTCGATCGTCGTCCGGGCGCGACAGCCTGCCGGCGCTTAGACGAAGCGTGACCGCATAGCGGCGCAACGCCTCAAGCCGTGGATCTGCGAGGGGTTCGGACGCTCAAGCCCTAACACTGTCGCCAGCACCGACTGAAACCGACCTGAACCGGCCAGGCTCCACCGGCCATCGGTATGTGCAAGCTGGATAACCTGACGCTCCAGCATGCTCAGCCGTGAAACCGGATCGTGTCGTGGCGTGGCACGCGTCTGGGCCTGCTCGAGCGCGCCGCGGGGAAGGTTCAGTTCGAGATCGAGATAGGCCATGATGCACTCCCGGAGCGCCCGATTGCAGCGCCGCCTTGGAAGTCGCTATCGGCCCAACTGCGGCTTGGACACAGCCGAATAGTTTCGACGATCAGGTTCGAGAAAATCGAACGGTCGGCGTTGCCTCGGTGCCCCGGTCTATCGTCGAGATACCGCGGCAAAGCCATCGTCGAAGATGCATGTCAGCTGTTGTCGCCGTCCAGAGCAGCCATCACCGTCGCGCTGTCGACATATTGCTCCATCGTGACGATCTTGCCGTCCTCCAACCGATAGAGATGCGCGAAAGTCGCGGACACCGCCTTGCCGGTCGCACGGTAGGTGCCTGAATAGATCCCGAACGCGGCGACGCGGTCGCCCTCGGCGAGATAGGTGTGGACCTTGGCGGTATACCCCTCCCATTCGGTGCCGAGCCGCTGGAAGACGTTCTCGACGATGGCGTCATAGCCGACATAGGTGCCTGCATAGGGGAATCCCGCTGCCTCGGTCCATGTCGCGTCCGGCGCGAGCGCGGCCTTCAGATGCGCGCCGTTTTCCGCCGACGTGCCTTCATAGGTGGCGCGAATGATGTCGGTGTTGCTTTGCATGCTCAGCCCCACTTCATTTCGCCGGTCGCGACCTTCGCGCCGACCTGCAACGCCACGCCCATCCCCGCGTCGGGATAGCGCGCGGTCATCGCCGCGATGAGCGCAGCGCTGTCCGGCTTCTTGGCGATCTCCTCCTCGAACGCCCGCAGATAGTCGCGGGTATAGATGATTGCGGCTTGGCCAAGCGGTGCCGACGGGGTCATGTGGCCAGGCACGACCACATCGGGCTTGCGCGCCAGCATCGCGTCGAGCTGAGCGATCCATGCCGCCCGCGCCTCGGCACCGGCGGTGTCCGCGGTCCAGACATGGACGCCCGAGAACACCAGCACCCCGCCGAAGATTGCCGACAGCGACGGCACCCAGAGATAGCGACGGTTGGCGAGGCTGCTCGCAGCGACGATCTCGATCGCCTGCCCGTCGACCAGTAGCTGGGTATCCGAGAACGCGCTCGGCATGACGATATCGGCCAGCGTTTTGGGACCATTGTCGCCGAGCTGCGGACTCCAGGTCGCGAGCTTCTTGTCGACGTTCGCCGTGATCGCTGCGATCGTCTCGGGCGCGGCCAGCACACGAACGTCGGGGAAGGCATCCTTGATCGGGCTCAGGCTGAAGTAATAGTCGGGATCGCTCTGGCTGACATAGATGGTGGTAAGCGTGCGACCGGTCGCCTTGATCGCCTCGACCAGCGCCCGGCCGTCGGGAAGCGTGAAGCCGCCATCGATCAGGACCGCCTCGGTCGCGCCCCAGACCAGTACCGGCGCACGGAAGAATCCAGGCTCGCCGGCTGGGAATGCCTTCCACTGAAGCGCCTTGCCGGCAGCGAGCGCTTCGCCTTGACCCAATATCGATACGGCTGCGCCGCCTGCGATCATCGTCATCATCTGTCTCCGGTTAGGCATGGTGAATACTGGCTGGTTGGATTTGCGCACAGTCACGCGACACCCTGTGAACGAACGAGCGAGAGCGGGTTATGGTATAAGATGGCCGCGTCGATCGGTGATATCCGGTCGCCATCGATCCGGAACAGCGCTGGTACGCCACTCACTCCGAAGCGCCGCATCACTGTCTGCGCCTGCTCCAGCCGGGACCGGTTCTCCTCGCGCAGGCCAGGCGCGGGATTGGCAAGCGTGACCGCTGCGGCATCGAGGCCGGCGGAGACAAGCAGATCTATCAGCACGAACGCATCGGTGATGTCGCGTCCGTCGACATAGCGGGCGCGCTGGATGATCCCGAGTGCTTCGAGTTCGCGCATCGGCGCGGTTCGCGCAACCGCGCTCAGCGCCAGCGTTGCGGGTCCACTGTCGAGCGTCAGGCTGGCGCTGCCGGCGATCCGTTCGCGATAGGACGCGCCAAAGACCGCACCAGTGACAGTCGCGATCCGCTGGTCGCTCGCCATGATGTGATCGCTCATCGCGCCGTCGAGAGTGCGGGCGCCTTTGCCCGCGAACAATCCGCGGGGCATCGGCTCGACGGTCAGGTCGCCCTGGGCTGCGAGCGTAGCGATTCCGGCGGAGGCACCGTAGCACCAGCCGCACAGTGGATCGTAGATGTAGAGAAAGCGCGTCGTCATCGTCATCGACTCCAGGATGACCGGAATATGCGCCCCGTCGATTGCGATGTGTAGAACGAAGATCTAATCAGATCGTATGTCTTTGCCACACAATGTTCGCTCCGGATCAAACCGCGGCATCAACAATCTGAAGCGGCTCGCGTATTTTGCGGAAGTGGTCGAAACCGGCTCGTTCACCGCCGCGGCGGAGCGCCTGGGAATCACCAAGGCTGTCGTTAGCCAGCAGGTCGCCGCGCTTGAACGCGCATTCGAAACTACTTTGCTTGTACGCACGACACGCAGCGTCCGCCCGACTGAGGAAGGGCGCGCCTTCTATGAACGGAGCGCGCGCGTGCTGGCGGAGGCGCAGGCGGCGTTCGATGGGCTCGAGAGCAGCGACCGCGCGCCGACGGGAAAACTGCGGCTGACCGCACCGTTTGACTACGGGATCGCCGTGGTCGTTCCTGTCATCGCCGCGTTCCAGCAGCGCTATCCGGGCTGTACTGTCGATTTTGTCATCGGTGACGCAACGTTAGATCCGATCGGGAGCGACATTGAACTGGCAATTCGAGTGGGCTGGCTGGTCGACAGCGCGCTACGATCGAGGCGCATTGGGGCCTTCGACCAGTTGCTCGTCGCGAGCCCTGAATTTGCCGGGCATCTCGCACGCGACCTCACGCCTGAGCAGGTCGCGGGGCTAGCCTTCGTCGCTAACAGCAACTTGCGCGATCCGCTGGGCTGGACTTTCCGCACCCAGGACGGGCGTCAGCAATCGCTGCAGTTTGCGGCGACGCTCGCGATCAGCGCGACGCTCGGCGTGCTGCAGGCGGTGAGGAACGTTGGCGGTATCGCGGTTCTTCCCGATTTCGCCGTCGCCGACGATCTGGCAAGCGGCCGGCTCGTCCGGCTGCTGCCTGATTGGCATCTGGATAGCGGCGGGATCTACGCGGTCATGCCCGATACCCCCTACCGGCCGGCGCGCGTCACCGCGTTTCTCGACATGCTGTCGGAGATTGAACGCAGGCGGTGATGGTTGGTCGGCATTACGTGACACTGACCGGCGCCGCGGGCGCACGATCGTAAGACGGGATCGTACATAGAACGGCCCCAGATATACGCATAGCGTCGGAGGCAGACTCGAGTGCCGCAAAACACCTGTTTTCCGCATAGTCGTGATTGCGACAGGGTTTTTCACACAGTTGCCCCTGAGGTAGGGTCGTTGTTCAGGCAGTGCGAAGGGCGGGAGACTCCAGTCCCAGCCAAAGCCGCGCTCGAGGGACGCGCCGCAGCAGGACCCTTTCAACAATCGTCACGACCAACAGCGTCAGCCCGAACAGCGGCATATAGATCCCAAGGCCGACGATCGCTGCGACTAACGCAGGCCGGTAGCGTGGGTGCGCCGATGGCACCGGCGCACCCAACAAACCCGTCGGTCGCCTCCGCCACCACATAACCCCGCCCGATACGGCTAAAACGACCAGCAACAGCGCAGTGAGCGTGCCGAGGATCTGATTGGCGATACCGAACAGCGCGCCCTCGTGCGCTGCGATGCCGTAGCCGATGACCCGGTCGATCCAGTGGCGCTCGGCGAACGCGACACGGCCGACAAGGCGCCCTGTCGCACCATCCACCTGCGCGTCCGATCGCAGCGGACGATCGGCTGCGTCCGATGACACCGCCCACGGTGCACCATCATGCTCGGGCGGAGACAGCAGCACGGGCGGCGCGATCCGCAACGGCCGGACCGTCGCGATCACGCGGGCAAGTTCACCCGGTCGGATCGTGGGCGTGGCCATCACCATGCCGTCATGCCCGGCGTGAGGGCCGAGCATTGCGTCCGTTTTCGGCGTCGGCGCCTTACCGCCGATCGTCCAGTCAACCGGACCCTGCGTCGCGCCCGTGAGCGTGCGGACTTCGCCGAGATAGCTGCCCCAGGCGTTTGCCCACGGAAGGCCAGTGAGGATCAGCCCGAGCGCGAACACCGACACCCAGATGCCGGCAGTCGCGTGGATATCACGCCAGAACAAGCGTCGGCCGCCCCTCAGGCGTGTGTAGAGGACACCCGCGAGCCCTTTCCGGTTGCGCGGCCACCACAGATAGAGACCCGTCAGGAGCATGACGATCGCCCAGCAGGCGGCGATCTCGACGAGGTAGCTGCCCCACACCCCCGCCAGCAATTCGCCGTGAAGGCGCGATACCACGTTGAGCGGCCGGTCTTCCTCGCCGATGACCTTCAGCACCGCAAGCGAGTGCGGATCGACATAGACGCGGTGATCAACGCCATCAGCGGAGACGATCACACGCACGGCGTTTCCCGGATGTTCCGAGAGTACGTATTTATGCAGCGACGATCCTGGCACCGCAGCCAGTGCCGCCCGCACCTGCGCGTCGGGTGAGACGGTCCGCCCGGCAACGGGAAGATGATCGTAGGGCCGGTCCAACAATGCTTCCATCTGCGGTCGCCACAGATAGATCGTGCCCGTCAGTGACAACCAGATAATGAATGGGATGCAGAACAGGCCTGCATAGAAGTGCCAACGCCATACCGCGTTGTACCACCGCGCGCCGGGTGCCCGATGGCCAGCGGGTGGGTTCGTGTTCATCGCTGAAGCGTCCATGCCCGCCATCATAATGCCTTGGTCAGACGTATCCCGATCGTCCGCGGCGGGCCGACGAGATAGGAAAAGTAACTGGTCGCAGTGGTGTTGCCGGGCGACGTCGTGAACTCCTGACCGAAGACCGGCACGGCGTCGAACAGGTTGGTGACGAACAGGTCGACCCCCAAGCCGCCACGCATCGTCACCCCGGCGGAGGCGTCGACCAGCGTGTAGGGCGGACGCGGCAGCACCTCGCCTTCGCCGAACCCGCTGTTGGATCCGCCGACGTGGCGCGCCGCGGCGAACAGCGTGCCGGTCAGCCCTTCTGTGAGCGCGGTCTCGTACTCGCCGCGCACATTCCACAGCCAGCGCGGCACATCGAGCACACGCGAGCCTACCGGCAGCAGCAAGTTGGGCACGTCGTTGCGGTAGGTCGCGTCGGTGAACGATCCGCCCGCGTGAAGATCGAGCCCCGGACCGGCGACACGGAAACTTCAAGCTCGCCGCCACGGCTACGAACCCGGCCGGCGTTGACGGTGAAGGAGATGGTCGTCGCGTTGTTGATCCCGCACGCAGTCTGGAACGCCTGCTGATAGTCCTTCCAGTCGATCGCATAGGCAGCACCGTTGATCTGCACGCGACCGCCCCACAGGCTGGTCTTGGCGCCTATCTCGTAATTGTCGGTACGATCGCTGTCGTAGGGCGGCAGTACATCGGGAATGCCTGCCGCGCGACGTTCCGCAGCCGAGCAGATATCATCCGTCACTGGCGCATTGACGCCCCCGGTGCGGAATCCCTGTGAGTAGCTGGCGTAGAGCGTCGCGGCACGGCTCGGCTCATAGCTTAGCGTGAAGCGCGGTGTGACGCCGTTCTCGCGATTGCGCTCGTCATAATCGTAGGCGAGATCGCCGCCCGCGACGCCACCGATCCCATAGCGTCGGCTTACTTCGCGCTGGCGATAGGCAAACACCCGGGCGCCAGCAGCGACCTTCACCTTCGGCACCACGGCATAGGTCAGCTCGCCGAACGCCGCGATCTCGTTCTCACGGAAGCGCACCGTCGTGTCCTGGACGACGGCCGGGCTGCTGGCACCGAGTGGCAGCGGCGCGGTGACGCCGAACAGGTCAGCGACGGTGATCGTACGGCGGGAGTCCTGATGAAGGTCGCGGTAGAGCGCGCCGAAGACATATTGCAGCCGCTCCGGTCCATCGGACACGGCGCGCACCTCCTGCGTGAATTGTTTCGTGCGGCCGAAATCGACGAGTGGCGTTGGGAACAGCTTGCCGCCTGGACCCGGTCCGACAATGTCCTCGACGATCGGAGAGTCGAATGCGGTGACGTCGAACGACAGACGGTTGCGCCGGTCGAGCCACGACGAGTTGGACGACAGAATGAAGCCACCCAGCGCGTCGAACCGGTTCTCAATCAGCAGCGAGCCGATGACGAACCGATCCTTGGCATACGTGTCAGCATACCGCGCCTTCAGCCGCGCGCGCTTGCCGAAGGTCACGTCGCTATGGGGACGGTCCGCATTGCTATAGGCGGCCTGCCAGACCAACGACGGGGTGATCGTCAGGGTCGGCGTCGCATTCCAGCGAAGCGCGGCGCGAACCGTGCCGGTGCGCGTCCAGTTGACGTCCTTGCGGACCGCCGACGTTCCGGCGTTCTCGGTCAGGTCGCCGGTAGTCGGCCGCAGATCGTCGATCCAGCCGCCCTGCCGGACAAACCCGCCCGATATGCGCAGCGCCAGCGTATCGGCTGCGATCGGCAGATTGAGCATCGCCTTGGCGTCCCAGCTCGTGCCGCCATCGGTAACGGTCGCAACGCTCGCCTGACTCAGTGCGGCGATCTTGGTGGCATCCGGCTGGTTGGTCACGATGCGGACCAGGCCGCCCATCGACGACGACCCGAACAACACGCCTTGCGGTCCGCGCAGCACTTCGACCCGAGCGACGTCGAACAGCTGCGGGTCGGGCTGCGAAAAGCCGCGGAGTGCGCGGGTCTGAAGCGGGGTCTCGTCGAGGTAGACGCCCGTCGTCGGCGACTGGACGAACCCCACCCCGCCGATCCCGCGTATGATATATTGCGAGTTGCCGGGCCCGGTGGTCGCGAAGGCCAGGCCCGGCACGGAGTCCGCGACGCGGGAGAAGTCCTGCGCATTGAGGCGGCGCAGCAGGTCGGCAGGAAGGATGGTGACGCTTGCGGGCACGTCCTTGAGCGCTTGCGGGCGTTTCAGCGCGGTGACGATAATGTCGTTGGTTTCCGCTGGTCCATCGCTCAGCGTGTTGGTCGCCGTTGCGTCGGCCTTCGTGGGAGGGGCCACCAGATCCTGAGCAGATGCTGGTACGGCGAGCAGGAGGCAGGGCAGGCATGCCCCCGCCAACAAGTGGGATCGGATCATGAATAGGCCTTTGACCGGCCCCGCGAAAGCACGCGAGCCGTGGACGTGGTTGCTCCTGAAGGAGCACGCGATCAGGTGGTCAAAGGAGGGCCGGTGGACCTCGAAGCGGAGGCCGAAGATGGCTGCGGCGAATGATCGCCGGCAGCACGGCCGGTGACAGCCCGACCGCCATGACGAAAACGATTAAGGTGATGAGCTGAATAGGATCGATCGCACCGAGCGATGCTGCCGACAGGCCCGCAAAGGCGCAGGGCATGTCAGCCTTGCCATGATCCTTCGACTTGCCGTGATCGGGCATGTCGCCGTGCATCCCCGGCATTGCCATCGTTACGGCTCGAGGAGCCACGCCGGAACAGAGCTCGATCGTGATCCGGCCGTGCTCGCTGCCAATCATGTACCCGGCCGGTACCAGCAGCTTGAGCAACAGCGTTGCCGCGCATACGAGCACAGCGAAGTAGCGTTGCGCTAGGAGGCGACGAACGGCGAACACCGAATGCGGGTAGCGCAGGCAGGCAGTCCTGTCATTGCCGTGTCGATCTCCCCTGTAAACGGACGGGATCAGAGAAGGCCGAGGCTGTCTTGCCGATCGGAACCTTCCCCGGTACGCATTGTCCGTCAGGCCGGAGAGGTATCTCCGACCCGACAATGATCGCGCTGGTGTCCCGAGAGGGACTTAATAGGGAACACGGTGTGGGAGACGCTCTCCCGAAGCCGAGGCTGTCCCTGCAACTGTAAGCGGCGAGCGAGACGTACATCGCGTCCTCTTCTGGAGGGTGCAGCCACTGGACCAACGCCGTAACGGCCGAGATCCGGGAAGGCCGTATATCGAGCGACGACCCGTGAGCCAGGAGACCTGCCAGCGTCTGGTCGCTCTTGCTTTGGTCCAGGGGATGGTCGGGGCACGGTTCTTCCGTCTGAGCGACGAACGAGCGGCGGGGGTCGCATCGGTTCGTGTCGCGGGCGCTTGCGTCCGCCTGTCGACGCGTGCCGACCGTTCGCAGCGGACGCCCCCGTCCGAAGTCGCTTGGCGCACGGGGGACGGACATGAAGAATCTGAGATTACGAACAAAATGGCTCGAATGCGTGGCTATAGCTTCGGCATGTAGCACCACACCAGCATGGGCTCAGGGGCAAGACACCGAGGCTGTGCCGTCACAGGCACCAAACGACATTGTCGTGTTCGGCCGCGGCGAAGCGAAGATCGGTGTTGCGCATGCAGCAAGTGAGGGCACCGTCGCCGGTGCCGACCTTCTGGTTCGCCCGCTGCTGCGCGTTGCCGAACTGCTAGAGGCGATACCTGGCATGGTCGCTGCGCAGCATTCGGGAAGCGGCAAGGCCAACCAGTATTTCCTGCGTGGCTTCAATCTCGATCACGGTTCGGACTTCACAACTTATATCGACGGGGTGCAAATGAACCTGCGCACCCACGGTCATGGCCAAGGCTATCTCGATCTCAACGGACTGATCCCGGAGATCGTCGCGCGCGAGGATTTTCGCAAAGGGCCATACCGTGCCGATGGCGGCGACTTCGCGCTGGCGGGGGCTGCCTACATGACCACGATCGACAGCTTTGCCCGGCCGTGGCTTTCGGTCGAGGGCGGCTCTTATGGCTATGGTCGGATCGCCGCGGGCGGGACGATTGACGGGATTGGTCCGGGGAAACTGACGCTCGTCGCGCAAACCAAGGTCTACGACGGACCATGGGAGGAGCCTGAGCATCTGCGACACGCATCTGGCTTCGCGAAGTATACCGCTCCAGCTGGCGCAGGCCAGGTCGAAGCCTCGCTCAACGCCTACCGCGCGACCTGGCGTCCGACCGAACAGATTCCCGAGCGCATAATTGGTACCGCGCTCTGCAAGGACGTGTTCTGCTCACCCGATCCGACGGCACGCGGCGAAACGACACGGCTCGTCGGCAACGTCGCGGTCCGCCAGCCTGACTGGCACGCCAATGTCTATGGTCAGTTCTACGACTGGTCGATGTATTCGAACCCGACCTACACCGACCCGGACGGGACCAGCGCACAGATCCGCCAGTTCGACAAACGCTGGATCGTCGGCGCGAGGGGCGAAAAGCGTTGGACGCTCGCACCAGCTCTCGCCGTCTCGCTCGGTACCGAAGAGCGCTACGACCATATCGGCAGCGTCGGTGTCTATCGCACCAGCGCGCGATCGTTCCTGTCGTCGCTCGGTCGCTACCATGTCGAGGAAGCGTCGGCGGCATTGTATGGCGAAGCGACGTGGACGCCGGTTACGGGCCTCCGCCTGATCGGTGGGGTTCGTGGAGATTATTATCACTACGTCGTTCGCGCGCGGGATCAGGCGGCCGTGTTGGCCGGGGAAGGCAGTGGCGACGACACGACCCTGTCGCCCAAGGCATCGATCGCGTACTCGCCGACCGATCGGCTGGAGTTCTACGGCAACTGGGGACGTGGGTTCCACTCCAACGACGTCCGCGGCGCGGTAAACGTCGAAACGCCGGTGCCTGTGCTGGTCCGCGGCAACGGCCGTGAAGTCGGCGCCCGGTGGCAGTTACCCGGCATTACGCTGACCGCGACCTATTGGTGGCTCGACGTCGACAGCGAACTGCGCTTCGTTGGAGATTCCAACGCGGTTGAACCGACCGGTGCCAGCGAGCGTCGTGGCTATGAACTGGTGGCGTTCTGGCGGCCCAGGCCGTGGCTTGCGATCGACGGCAACTATACGGCAAGCCGATCGCGCAACGACAATGGCGATCGCATTCCCAACGCCTTCGAGAACGCCGCATCCGCCGGGATCGCGCTGGTGCTCAATCCTTGGGAGGCAAGCGCTCGCGTCCGCCACCTTGGGCCCTATCCTTTGATCGAAGACAACAGCGTCCGAGATACAGGAAGCACCGTCGTCAACGTCCGCGCGGCTCGCAAGATCGGGCGGTTCGACGTGTACGGTGAGGTGCTCAACATCCTCGACAGCCGCGACAAGGACATCGCCTATTTCTACGAGTCCTACATTCCCTCGTTCGACGCCTCAGGGCCGACGGATGGCCGGTTGAGCCGCGTAGTTGAGCCACGCACCTTGCGCCTGGGTGCCCGGGTGAATTTCTAGGCAGTGCCAGATGGTCGCCAGCTTCGGATGAAGCTGGCGACCATTGAATTTCGGTATGGATAAAACACTCCCGTTATCTCACGCGGCCGACACATCACCACGTTCGTTGTAAACACTCGAGCAAATGTCATAGCCCACTTTGAAGGAGCAATACGATGTCGGACCTCAGCCTACACGAACTGTCGAAAAAGATGGCAAAGTTGGACTTCACAATGATGGCCACTCGCTCATCCAACGGAACGATGACGGCCCGCCCGATGAGCAACAATGGCGATGTCGAATATCAAGGTGACAGCTACTTTTTTGCCTACGAAAAATCACGGAAGATTGCTGACCTGCGCGCCGATCCTCACGTCACGCTTAGCTATACCGGCGCCGTCGGTATGCTCGGTGGTCCCCCGCTGTTTGTAGCTGTCGAAGGAGCCGCTGCGCTAATCGAGGACAAAGTCGCGTTCGCCGATCACTGGACCAAGGATCTCGATCGGTATTTTCCTCAGGGCATCGACACACCCGGCGTTGTGATGATCCGTGTCGACGCAAAGGCAATTCGTTACTGGGACGGTAGTGACGAGGGCGAAATCGCTATCTGAGAAAGCCGCCAAAAGCTTGTCAAATACAGAACTTTCGCGCGGGTGCTTCGCGGGAGTTCTGTCTTTTGGGCGTATCAAATGCCTTTTTCTTTTAGACGTTATCGCTCGTACGTTACCATAACTGGGGCTGGCTCCCGATAAGAATGGGCAGGCGGCATCCCGGGCATCCTCAAGGCTCGTATCCGGTCGACAGGCGAAAATCCGGCAAAACCGGACCATCTTTGCCAGCCACATACGAGCACCGAGATCAACTAACCGAAAAATCGGTAATCCTTCCAGCCGCTTGCACTTAACCTGTGTCTGGAACCCCTTGGTCGTTTCGCAGTTGATATAAACCGGACAGTGAGCTCGGCGCGCCCGGGACACACCCTGGCGCTTTGTCAGGAGAGATGCCTTGAAATCAATGATCACCCTGGCGGCACTTGCCGCCGTACTCCCGCTCGCGGCTTGCAATAAAAGTCCGTCGGACAAGCTTGCTGATCGCGTCGAGAATGCAGCGGATACCCGTGCTGACGCCATGGAAGCGAATGCCGATGATTTGCGTAATCAGGCAGCGCAGCTCGATAATCGTGCCGACAAGGCACGCAAGGTCGGCGACTCCCGCTCTGACGCCATCGAGGCAGCTGATATGAACGTTGCCGGCATGAGCCAGCAACAGCGCGACGCCATAGTCGCCAATCAGGCCGCAGCTGTCCGTTGATTTTTCTGCCCGGCCGCTAGTCGGCCGGGCATCTGTCGAAAGCCTTGCCTCATGAACGCCGGCTTTCGCCGTCTGACCGATTACCTCGGTTCCAGCTATTGGTTCGTCCCCACCGTCATGGCCATCGCCGCAATATTGCTGGCAGGTAGCATGGTGGCACTGGATACGAAGGTGGGCTCGTCCTGGATGGACGGCTATGTCTGGCTATATGCCTCGCGACCGGATGGTGCGCGGCAGGTGCTGTCGTCGGTCGGCGGGTCGATGATCACGGTGGCCGGTACGGTGTTCTCCGTCACGATCGCCGCAGTAGTGTATGCATCCGGCCAATATGGTCCCCGCCTGCTGACCAACTTCATGCGCGACCGCGGCAACCAAGTGACGCTCGGCACCTTTATCGCGACGTTCCTGTATTGCCTGCTAGTGCTCCGCACGATCCACTCGGCTGACGAGTCAGGTGGCTATGGCTTCGTGCCCAATCTGGCGCTGCTGGTCGGCGTGCTACTGGCGCTCTGCTCGATCGCGGTGCTGATCTATTTTATCCACCATGTACCATCCAAAATTCACATCAATAGTGTGATCGAGGACGTCGGCGACCGCTTGCTGCGCGGCATTGACGATCGCTTCCCCCGCTTTGTCGGCAGTTCGCCCGACGATCATGCCACGACCGCTACGAACGTTCCCGACACTTTCCGCGACGATGCCAACGCGCGCGTCGGCAAACAGTGTCGGATCGTTACGGCCAAGGATACGGGTTATATCCAGTTCCTCGACGATGAGGCCGTCCTCCGTCTGGCATCCAGGCACGATCTCGTTCTTCGCCTTCAGTACCAGCCCGGTGACTTCGTTCATGTTGGCCGCGCCTTGGTCGAAGTCTGGCCGCCGGAGCAGTGTGACGACGACTGTGCAAATGACTTACGCGATGCCTTCGCCGTGGGTTCGCGGCGTTCGGCGTTGCAGGACCTGCGCTTCCTCGTCGACGAGTTGGTCGAGATCGCGGCACGGGCACTATCGCCTGGCGTCAACGATCCCTTCACAGCGGTCACCTGCCTTGACTGGCTGAGCGCTGCGATGTCCGATCTGGCCGGCCGATCGCTGCCGTCACACCTGCGTGTCGACGACGAAGGCTCCCTTCGCGTCATCGCCCATCCCACCACCTTTGCATCGTTGATGGACCGGTCGTTTGGCGCGCTGGCGCAGTATTGTGCGGCCGACATGGTAGCGAGCCTGCGCTATCTCAACGCGCTAGGCGAGGTATCACTCGACTGTGACGAGCCCGATCGGCTGACGACGATCCGCCTTTACACCGACAGGCTGGAGGAACTCGCGGGTGAGGCACTGAAGGGCTTCAACCTGACCCGAGTCCGGACCCGCGCAACTGAGTTGCGGGCCGCGCTCGACCAACCCGACTACAAGCGTCGTCTGCGCGACGGCACCGCCTGGCTTGCCGGCACGGCCTAAGGAACAGCATGATGAATACTCCTTCCGCAAAGGCCATCCATCCGTCCGAGATCTGGACGACCGTCAACGGCATGGTCAACGGCTTCCTTGCCATGCTGCCTTTGCTTCTGGCGGGGCTGATCGTCTTCCTGATATTCTGGGGCCTTGCATCGGGTGTTCGCCGCGGCGTCGAGGCGTTCGCAGCCAAGCGTTCCGAGTTTCCCAGCGCCGGCATGGCGTTTGGCCGGCTTGCCTATATCGCTCTGATGCTGCTCGGCGCGTTGATCGCTGCGACCGTTGCGTTTCCGTCCGTCACGCCGGCGAAGCTGTTCTCGGCGCTCGGGATCGGTGGTGTCGCGATCGGCTTTGCGTTCAAGGACATCTTCCAGAACCTGCTCGCCGGTATCCTGCTTCTCATTCGTCACCCGTTCCGCGCTGGAGACGAGATCACCACCGGGGGCGGCTTCACTGGAACGGTGGAGTCAATCGAGACGCGCGCCACTTACATCCGCACCTATGACGGCCAGCGGGTGATCGTGCCCAACAGCGTCATCTATACCGAAACGGTAACCGTCATCACCGCCTACGACTTGCTGCGCAGCGAGTATGACGTTGGCATCGGCTACGGCGACGACGTCACCACCGCACGACGGATTGCCCTGGAAGCGGTCAAGGGCGTCGACGGCGTGCTCGCCGAGCCTGCCCCCGATGTGCTGCTCTGGGATCTGGCCGGATCGTCCAAGAACCTAAGGGTGCGCTGGTGGACTAAGCCCAAGCGGTCGGGCGTTGTTCAGGTTCGTGACCGGGTTCTGCAGGCGGTGTCTGAGGCGCTGGTCGGCGCCGGGATCGATCTGCCGTTCCCTACCACCCAGGTGCTGTTCCACGACCAGACCGAGGCGAGCGACGGCGATCGTCGACGCCAGCGCGAGGGCTGGCCGGCGGGTGATACCGTTCCCGAGCCGCGCCACATCAACGCGCTGACCATCGTCCGTAGCGACCCGAAGGACTAACCGGCCGTGCTGACTCCGTTCGACGCAGCGGCGATCCTGATCGTACTCGCCGCGGTGCTGGGCTACTTCAACCACCGTGTCCTGAAACTGCCCTCGTCGATCGGCTTGACGATCATGGGGGCGGTCGCTTCCTTGCTTGTCGTCGGTATTGACCAGTTGCTGCCCGGCAGTCAGGTCGGCGAGCAGGTCGTCGGCTTCATCGCCGGCATCGATTTCCACACGACATTGATGGACGGCATGCTGTCGTTCCTGCTGTTCGCGGGCGCACTGCACGTGAAGTGGGATGATATGCGACGCGGGCGCTGGCCTATCGTTGTTCTCAGCACCGTTGGCGTGTTGCTCTCCACCCTCATCATTGGCGGTGGCTTCCACCTGATCGCTGGTTGGCTCGGCCTTGCCGTGCCGCTGATCTGGTGTCTCGTCTTCGGCGCGCTCATCAGCCCGACGGACCCCGTCGCCGTCATGGGCATCCTCGGTCGAGCGGAGGTTTCGCCGACACTGAAAGCGACGGTGGCCGGTGAAAGCCTGTTCAACGACGGGGTCGGGGTGGTCGTCTTCGCTATCCTGCTCGAAGCCGCGCTGGGCACTGAACCGCTGTCGCTCGGTCACGGTGCGGCACTGTTCTTTCAGGAAGCGGGCGGAGGCGTGCTTCTGGGGGTGGCGGCAGGCTGGATCGGCTACCGGGCGATGCGATCGATTGACGAATACAATGTCGAGGTGATGATCTCACTGGCGGTGGTTATGGGGGGCTACGCGCTTGCCGCGCAGCTCCACATCAGCGGTCCGGTCGCCATGGCAGTCGCCGGGCTGCTGATTGGCAACAAGGGCGTTGCCGATGCGATGAGTGACATCACGCGCGATTACCTGCTGAAGTTCTGGGCGTTGATCGACGACATCCTCAACGCCGTCCTGTTCCTGCTCATCGGGCTTGAGGTCGTGACCATTGCATGGGATCCGCGACTGATCGCGCTCGGTGTCGCGGCGGTGCCGCTCGTACTGCTAGCCCGCGGGATAGCGGTCGTCGCTCCGCTTGCGGTCCTGCGACCGATCCTGTCGCTCGGACGGCTCGCGCCGTTAACACTGATCTGGGGTGGCCTACGTGGCGGAATTTCGGTGGCGCTGGCCCTTGGCCTGCCAGATGGCCCGGCGCGATCTATCGCGCTGGCCGCCACATACATCGTGGTGCTGTTCTCGGTGATCGTGCAAGGCGGCACTGTTGAGCGCGTTCTTGATCGCGCCAAAGCCCGCAGCCCAAATAGCTGACGCTGAAGGAGCGGCGATCAGGCTCCCACCTCCCACATCACTGGGAGGGCTGCTACGATGACATCGTAAAGTCGTACCTCTCTGGATCGCGAACTTTGCGAAATCTCGTTGCGATGCGCTAACCGACGACGATCGAAGAGGAGCTAGAGCAGATCCTCAGGATCATGCTAATGCAGGGCTATCTACCGTTTCTGCCAGGATCTCTGCTTTCGTGCCCCAATCTGCCAGCCCGACAAAGACCCTGGAAGCCGTGTCCTGGAGCGGCCTCAATCTGGAGGGTGGGCAATTTGACGATGTAGTACGACTTGCAGCACAAATTTGTGGCGCACCGGTCGCGCTCGTCAGCGTTATAGAGGCGGGGCAGCAGATCCCGAAAGCGAGCATCGGCATCACTGCCAGTACGGCACCGCTCAACGAAGTGATCTGCCAGCACACGATCAACGAGCGTGATCTCCTCGTCATTCCTGATCTCAGCGCTGACCTCCGCACCGCATGCCATCCACTGGTCACGGCTGATCCTTCGCTGCGCTTCTATGCCGGCGTCTTCTTGGTCGGTTCCGATGACAAGCCGCTTGGCACGCTGTGCATCATGGACCGTGAGCCCCGTCCAGGCGGACTTACGGATAATCAGGCAGGAGCCTTGGCAGCGCTGGGTCGCCAGGTCGTCACGCTGCTCAATCTGCAACGTGAGCGTTCGCGGTTTGAAGCCGTGTTCAACAGCGCGGTCGATTACGCGATCATTGTCATGAACCGGGATGGCAGGATCACGGACTGGAACGAGGGGGCACGTCAGATCCTTGGCTGGACTCCCGAGGAAATTTGCGGCCGGGACCTCGACGCCTTCTTCACGCCAGAAGACCGGGCGGCAGGTATCTCTGACAAGGAGATGGAAGGAGCCAGAACCGTCGGCCGCGGGATCGACGAGCGTTGGCACCTTCGCAAGAGCGGCGAGCGCTTTTGGGCCAGTGGCGAGATGATGCCGCTGCGAGGGCCGGACGGCGAACTGCAGGGTTATGTGAAGATGCTGCGCGACCGCACGGAAGTGAGGCTCGCTGATGAGCGACTGGAAATGGCGCTGGCCGCCTCCGGTGTTGTCGGCCTTTGGGACTGGGTCGTTGATACGGACCTGCTGCACGGCGACGCCCACTTCGCGCGCCTGTATGGCCTGGACAAAGCGCAGACCAAAGCTGGTCTGACCATGGAGGAATATCAGACCCATGTTGTCGAGGAGGATGTAGCGCCTTTGCGCGCCAGGATACGACAGGTGTTCGATACTGGCGCCGAGTTCCTGGTTGAGTACCGGCTTGCCATTCCCGGCGAGCGACTACGCTGGGTCGAGTGCAAAGGCCGCATGATCTACAATCAGCAGGGCCAACCTGTTCGCTTCTCTGGCACAGTGGTCGATGTCACCGATCGCAAGGATCACGATGAGCAGCGTCAGTTGCTGATGCATGAACTGTCGCACCGGGTGAAGAACACCTTTGCAATGGTGCAATCCGTCGCTTTCCAGACGTTGCGTGGGAGCGACCAAGCAGTTTCGACGGCCCTACAAAACAGGCTGGCAGCGCTGAGCCGTGCTCATGAGGTGCTGATCCAGACCAGCTGGTCCTCGACATCGCTCAGCGAGCTTATGGAACGTGTGCTGAGGCTTGAGGCGGAAGGACGCCGCTTCCTGCTTACAGGCCCTGACTTGATCGTCGGATCGCGAGCAGCGCTTTCGCTATCGTTGCTGCTGCACGAGCTGGCGACGAACGCGGTAAAGTATGGATCGCTGTCGCTACCAGACGGCCTTGTCCGGATCGAATGGTGGGTCGAAGAAGGGACGTTTTGCCTGAGATGGAAAGAGGAGGGCGGGCCACCCGCGCGTGCATCTACCGCAACAGGTTTCGGATCACGGCTGATAGGTATGGGTATCGCAGGTGCGCGGCAAGCCAGGCTCGACTACACCGATGAAGGCCTTGCGGCTGTTTTCCACTGCCCTCGCGCGTTACTGGAAGAGGACTAATACCCACAGCGTGAGCGACGCTCGGCTGCGATGGTTGCTGATTGTTTTAAAGACTGATTTTACGTCGGGCCATTTCAGCGAAGCCATACTGCGCAATCTGCTTTGGATTTTTCCTTAGAAATGCCAGCAAGATCGAGTAGGTCTTAGTTTCCAAGTTTTGTGATTAATGTCTCAATCTGCGTAAGACTCTTTCTTGCATCAGCGTTCTGCGCTGCATACTGCTTCATTTATGTTTTCAGCACTCGCCTATCGTACCATCATTCTCTGCATCGCGCAGGTCTCTAACGCTTTCCGCTCCGCCGCTCCAGAAGCTTGGGCTTTCGGAAGGAACGTATGTCGAGAATTAGCCAAATTTGGCCTCCAGAAGACGGTAAGCCTCCAACTACTGTGTCAAAGCAATTTTATTTGACCAAAATCCTCGATGTTCGTCTAAACATCTGATATTGCTTATTAATTAAAACTCGGGAGCTTTGGTTCATTCGCTTCGTTGAGTTAGATAATGAAACTAGATTTATCTTCGTCCGACCTCTGGCGATCGTTCCACAAAGATTGGTGGGGAATAACAAAGCGCGCATGGGCTTCCTCCAGCGACGACAATCTTGGAATGATCGCTGCTGGCGCGGCTTTCTACATAATAGCTTCCATCGCACCAATTCTGGCCGCAATTGTGCTCAGTTATGGCCTGTTCGCCGATGCTCAGACGGTGCAAGGCAATATTCGCGAGCTATTCTCTACTGTGCCAAAGGATGTCGCGGTATTAATAGGCCAACAACTCGACACAGTAGTTTCAGGATCGCAAGGTAAAAAAGGATTTGGACTCGGGTTGGCGTTGCTCATCGCCCTGTACGGGGGTAGCAAAGCTGCCACATCGATGATGACCGCCCTGAATGTCGCCTATGAGGTAAAAGATAAACGGAATTTTATCGTTTGGACGCTCACCTCGTTTGCGGTCGTGCTGGGCGGAATTGTGCTAGTTTTTGTTGCGATTGGATCAGGTGCCCTAGCTGCATTTGCCGGTACTCTAGTACCGTGGTTTCCGGGTGTTGTACTATTACTCATTAGACTCATTACCTATATGCTACTGGCTATAATTGTTATAACCGGGGCGTCGCTATTGTTTCGTTTTGGACCGTACCGCCCGCGTGCGAGGTTGCGTTGGGCGACGCCCGGAACGGTTGCTGCGACTATTGTATGGCTGCTCGCTAGTTCGGCATTCAGTATCTATGTGTCGAACTTTGGTGATTATGGGGCAACCTACGGATCTCTGAGCGCAATTATCGTGGCGTTGACGTGGTTATGGCTGAGCGTATATTCATTTCTCTTAGGAGCCGCGCTGGACGTACAGGCATATCGCGCGAAAGACGCTCGCGTTGAAACTTAAATCAGACAATTGCGTCACTGACTTCACAGCTTTACTATACGTATCGAGCTTCTATTTGGTGGTATATTCATCTATAAAATATGAATAAACTTGGGAATAATTAGATCTTACCGCTAAGACCTTCTAGTCTATTGAAGACATCATTTGGTTAGCGTGAATACAGTATGGGAGAGTAATAAGCTTGGTTTAAAGCGGGGTTCGGTTATCTGGCGACGGGGCGGCATCAGCCGAGCGCAGGCAGGAAGAGGTAAGGCATGCAATTGAGCGGTTTGATCGCCCGACTGGGGCGGCATCTCGATCTCACCGACGCCGAACGCGAGGCGATTCTACACGCCGAACGCGGCGAGCGGCGCTTGCGTGCGGGCGATGTCCTGGTCGTGGAGGGCGGCGAAAGCCACGCGCTGTATGTCGTGCGACAGGGGTGGTTGCACTCGTCGACCAAGCTGGTCACCGGTGGGCGGCAAATCCTGCGCTTCCACTACGCAGGCGACCTGATCGGGACGTCGAGCATGGCGTGGTCGCAGGCAGCGGCGACACTGACCGCGATCTCGGACTGCATCGTGATCGATTTGCCGAAGACTGAACTCGGGCTGCTGTTCCGCGCACAACCGCGGATCGCCGGGCTCCTCTATGCAATCGCAGCGGCCGAGAACGTCGCGATGAGCGACCGGCTGACGACGATCGGGCGGATGGGGGCGAGCGAACGGCTTTCCACGCTGCTACTCGACATCATGGCGCGGTTGCGTGTGACGGCGGGGGGATCGTCGATTCCTTCGACCTGCCGCTGACGCAGACCGATATCGGCGATGCGCTCGGGCTGACCAAGGTACATGTGAACCGGACGATCCGCGCGTTGGAAAGGGCGGGCGTGATCGAGCGGACCGGGCGGCGGGTGCGGATCGTCGATGAAGCGGCGCTGGTCGCGGCGACCGGGTTTATGGATCGTTACGGCGAGATCGAGACCGCGTGGTTGCCGCCTGCGGTTTGAAAGGGTCGGCTTGTGTTCCTTCGCGGTTGCGGCGCGATTACGGGATTTGGGAGTCCGATTGTCGTAGATATCCGCGCAAAATGGAACAGTTCTGTTAGCGTTTAATGTCATGTCGCAGGGCGTCCCGGCGTCGATGAAAACGGGGAACGACTATTTCAACAGTCGTACAGTTTTGCCAACGCTGAAACCGGAAAGCCACGCGAAACGCTCCGACATTTTGTCATGAATTTCAAAGGGGCATTGGTCTGGAACCCCTTCGCGTTGACCGCTTTTCAAGCCCGCTTCATACGCTTCGCGTAACAATGGTTCGTCTGGTTCCATTGGCTAGTAACGCCCGAAGGCAGGGATCGGATTGAGCGAGATCAATACAATTTTGGATTTAAGCGGCAAAGCGTTCAACGAATTTTGCAATTTCTACCATCTCGCGAGCCGCCTGTCCGCTCTCCTTCCGCCTCCCGAATATATCTAGCGCGTTTTACTAAAGCGTAAGGCCCGCCTTCCTTTCCCTTCTCAAAACTCGATCGAATTTTGAGAATGGCCTGACCTATGGAGTAACCGCCCACTCTTGATGCAAAAATCATCCGAGGGGGGTCGATTTAATCCTCGCGTCAGCAACGTGTAATGTCATCCGGGGCTAGGCTGGCAAATGGTGATGCCTTTCCTTCTGATTCTTGCGGCACAGGCTGCCGCTTCCGGCGCGATATCGAGCCCCGATCTGTTGGGTCGTGACACCGAAGCGACGGCTCTGGCGAGCGCCACTGCGCTTCATAGGAAGATGGATGCAAACGGTGATGGAGACGTCACCCCAACAGAGATGGCCCGGTTCATCACGAAGTCTATGAACGGTTTGGCAATACCGGGAACCGATACCGCCCATCCGCTACCGCCGTTGTCAGCAGCACTTTTCCAAGCAGGCGACACCGACAAGGATGGTCGGATATCTCTCGCTGAAGAGATCGCCGCGGCAAAGCGTGCTTTTGCGCTTCAGGATACGAACCACGATGGTGTGGTGACGCCGGAAGAACGAATGGCATTTATGCAAAAGACCATAAGCGATGGGAGGACGCCAGAAGGCGTATCGCTACGTCCTTCATCACGTGCGAAGGACGCCGGACAGGCGGGCGAGATATGGAATCCTCCCGCTCAGGCTACGTGGTCGGGATCAGCGACTCCTATCAAAATAGCGTTGAAGGCCGGCGCAGCGCCGATGAGCGGCATGGCGACGTTTACAGTGGATCTTACTGCAACAAGTGATGGTCTCGCTATCTCCCCATTTGTTCAGGTGACACGCGGGATCGTCTTTCTGGTGAGATCGTCGACCGGCCAGTTCGTCGAGCCTGCAGAAAGAATGATAGGATCACCGCCGCCACCGCCGCTTGCGCCCGGCGAGCTGACTTCTATCGGCGGAGAGGCCCCTTTTAGCGTCGCCATCCACGAAATGACCCGAACGATCTTCCCGGGGCCGGGTATCTACCAAGTCCAGGCGATGGTCTCTCTGTTCGATCCTAGCGCAACGCCGGCTCGCTATGCCAAGGCTATTTCGTCGCCCGTGACGATTAAGATCACAAGGTAAGCTTATGCCTCCTAACTTATAAATGAAAAAAATTAACCCATATAAATCTCTGATAGAGAATCACAAGTGTTGGATCGAGCGGGACCAACCTATCGCAGAGATAGCATTTATGCGCCAACCATCAATGTTAGCACCATATTTGCTGTTGGCGGTACTTTTAGTTTGCGTAGTCCTAGCGATTATTATGTATATCACGGTGTGTGGTTCGTCGGCTGATTCGGTCAACGTGCTATAAACCTTTCAGCCTGAAATCCCATAAAACTTCCCCAAGATACTAAATCGAACAATTCAACCAACCGCGAATGCGATGAATACAATAAAGAAAAATGGATAAGTATAGGGTGCAGCGCCATCTCTTTTTAATACTGCCACTAAAGGAGAATGGAGTAATTACGGTAGCAAGACAGCAGAATAGTGGAATATGAATAGAAATGTATTGTTATCCTCAGGCTTATGCGGTCTCGAATGATAATAAATTATATTGTACAGACCAGAGCTATAAGGAATCTTTGACCTTAGCCAGATCATTGCCACAAAAAGTATGATACTGATACCACCAAAAATGAATCTGCAGCCAGTTGTTGTCTTACTTAACATGCGGCACCAAAATCGGTACGGTTGCAGACATGATACAAACTCAGTAATTTGTATATTATGGATATGACGGTTTATTAAAATCGATCATCATCGTATTGCTGTTCGGCTTACCCATCTTGAGCCGCCGACGATTACAGCACCAAGAGCCCAAATAAGCGCTAGCTGAAAAATGCTTGTTCCGATAGATAACGGCGAGACAGAATTACTACTGACCTCTAGTTGATGCTCGGCAAGTTTGACGCAGGCGCTACCGGAATCAACTGCGTGCAAATGGCACGATCCAAGGTTGTGAAAGTATATTCTCAAATGCTCGCGTGATAGCCATGACCACCGCACCAAACTTATAATTACTAACCAAAGCACGGAAAATACGGTGCCGACGCGAAGCCAGAACCGTAACGGCATGCGGAGAAAGGCATCAACCATGCGGATACTTCCCATAGGTTGTGCCCAGCAGAGCACGTTGTTGAGCACCCTGAAAGTGACAAATTCGACATTCCCGGTAGGCGCTCGGATGCAAAAATCACGCATTTCGCCCCCTCTGCAACCTCAACGTGATCGCCACGACTTGCCTCTATTGCCGGACGGCTCCTGCCTATGAAGCCATATAACCCATACTACCCGTCTTCACCCGCTTTCCCGCAATGCCATCCCAAGCGGGATAATAGACGCTATTGAAAGCGGATGACGGTCAGCCCACCCCTCTTGGCGTCGTTAGGCGCGGTCGGAAATCTCATGGTCGAGGCGCGTGATCCGTAGTGGATTATCGCGAGCGCAGCCGTCGCCTTGCACGGGGCTGATCCAGGCCACGTAGCTGACGTGGACGTACTGTTGAGCATTGCCGATGCGCAACGCATTCTGCCAACGATCGGCATCCAGCTTCGGCAAGGATCGGCACATGCTGCATTTCGGTCGAAGATCTTCGGCACTTGGACCGGAACGACGCCGTTGCCGGTGGAGTTCATGGCAGACTTCCACCGCCGGTCAGGGGAGACGTGGCTGCCGGTACTGCCAGCGACGCGGCAACGCGTTGAGGTTGCTGGCTTGGTTGTCTTCGTCCCCGAGAAGGCGGACCTACAAGCCATGCTCGCCGCTTTTGGGCGGCCTAAGGACTTACAGCGCGCAGAAAGCCTCGCGGCTGTGGCGTAGAGGCTTTCCCGTTTCTCGATCGTTGATCGAGAAACTGAGCGGGCTGGCAGTGCTGTTCGGCGACTGACGATTACATGCACCACAACGCGCCGTTCTTGAGTGTCGGTTTCGAGCAGCCGGACGCTGGTAGCGGCAGCCGCTGCCCGGGTCGCCACAACGAAAGGCGCTGCAGTATTTCCGGCATTTCTGAATCGATCACCGGCAGCGCGTTGCCGTCGTTATAGCCTGTCGCGCTGCGATAGCGCAGCACGGTACGGTACGGCGCAGTCGGGTCGCTCGATCGTGCGACCGTGACCCAGTAGCCGAAAGGCGCGTCGGTGGTCGGCTCGACTGTGACGAAGGCGCCGCGCAGCAGCCCCGCTTGGACGAAGCGTACCTCCTGATTGTTGTTGGTGCCGGTGGTATGCGTAAACAGACTAACGAAACGGTCGGTATCTCGGTGATAGGCAAAAGCCTGGGTGCCGACAAGTTGACCACCGTTACCCGCGTGAATGCTGGCCAGAACGACAATCAGCAGCGGCTCCCGATCGCCCGCCTGTCGATACGCGACGCGCGCCATACGCAGGTAATGCGGTTGGTCGAAGTCACTCATCTGCCTATTGGGGTCAAGGCGAACGTCTAGGGCGGGATCGCAGGTCAAAGAATTCGCATGCCGGAGGCACGGCATAACCACGCCGGGTTCGGGATCTCCGGTGCCGGATATACCGGGATGCCCGCTTTGCGTCACCGTCAAGCGCCACGGCGTCTGCGTGGCAAAAGGACCGGAAAGCGCGACAGTGGCTATTGATCGGTCGGCGCCATCCGCACCGCTCGCGGTGGCCAAACCAAACAGGAAAGCGGCCGTGACACACGTTTTGATCATGGCTCGACTCCTGTTGTTACCTGTCGCCACTTCGTTGGTAAACTATGACGGGATCATCTCCAGCATAGCCTCCCTCGTCGAGCGAGCATTCATATCAGGAGGCGCAACAACGGTATCACGCACTTTTTGCCCGGCACAACCAAATAGGTTCGTTCGGCGCCCTCCCCGGCTATCCCTGTCTATACGCTCATCATGCAGTCTGATTCACGCCCCGATGCTCACGTACGGGGAACCGCACAACTTAGCTCTGCCGCTGCCGGCATGATCGCGTACGTCGTGATTGCTGATAAAAGGAATATACAGTGCAAAGGATCGCCCGATGATTCGAGATAAAACATCGTTCGTCATAATTTGCCTTGCAGCCGGCACCCAGGTTGCAGCTCTTCCGGGCGGTGCCCAAACCCAATCGGCTTCCGTTCAGGTTCCCATCCGCGAGGTCGATTTGTCTGACGGGACGCGACGCTACGCGATAACGATCAAAGTCGACGGGCATCCGATCGACGCCGGTCTCGATACCGGCTCGGTTGGGCTGCGCGTACTCCCAGGCGTTATAGATTCTGCCACCACGAAGGAAGTTGGACCGGTACAAAGATACGGCTATGGCGTCGGCACCACCCTTGAGGGCCCCGTGGTCCGCACAGAAGTTTCGGTCGGTGACCTTCACAAAAGCGCCCGCTGGCAAGATATTCGTGCAATCGGATGTAGTGCTGCCCGTCCCGATTGCCCTGCTTTGCACGTCGATCGCCGCCAGTTCGGTATTCAGGGCAATGGCCTCGCCGGCGAGGGGTTTCGCGCCATACTCGGTGTGGGTTTGGCAAGCGCCGACTTGCCAAACCCATTTCAAGAGATTGGCGCCCACCGGTGGATCGTCGAACTACCCAGGCCAGGCGAGACGCCTATCGGGAAACTAATCCTCAATCCGAGCGAGCAACAGATCATCGGTTTTACGCCACTTCTTTTGGCGGACGCGCATCGAACGCGATCGAATGACGCAGTGCGTGCGTGTTTACAGCACAACGACGGAAAACCCGTCTGCGCGCCGACGTTGATCGATAGCGGCGCCCCGGGAATTGAACTCGTCAACCACCGTGCCGATAACGGCTGGACCGAAGGCACGACAGCTCGGCTTACTTTTGGTGGCAGCACCGATACGGAGGCAATGGGAGTCCGTTTCACCGTGGGCCGCAGGATGCAGGCATCGAGGTTCAATGCCGTCGCCGATCCGCGAGTGGAAGGCATGCGGATTCGATCGGGTCTCCTGGCGTATTTTGCCTATGACGTTCTTTATGATGCCGATCGCGGTACGATCGCGATCAGGGCGCGGCCGGCATATCAGGATGGAGTTATCGCTGTCGGTGGGAGCCATGCAGATTGATCCAGAAGTCGATATTCGCGGGGTGATTTCTGCTGCCCAACTTCGGCCCTTCGTTCATGTCGAGGCGGGGCTCATGCTGTGCCCATCCCCCTCTGCGCGACGGCACACCAAATTTCTCGAAAAGGAACGCTGATCGAGACGTCGCAGGCGTTCTCGGAATCGATCCAGACCGTGCGAAAACTCGCTGGGTGATTCCACAAGGTTGCTGACGGGCGTATGCTGTAATCATGGCATATATCGAGGGTCATGCGCGCGACCAGGCGCTGCTGCTGCCGGCATCGGTAGAGGATTATGTGGCAGCGGATAGTCCGGTTCGGTTCATCGACGCGTTCGTTCATGACCTCGATCTGGGCGAGGCCGGTTTTCATCGGTCGCGGCCGAAGGCGACGGGGCGCCCAGGCTATGACCCGGGCGACATGCTCAAGCTGTACCTGTACGGCTATCTCAACCGGGTGCGGTCGAGCCGACGGCTGGAAGCCGAGGCGGCACGCAACCTCGAGCTGATCTGGCTGCTGCGTGGGCTTCGGCCAGACTACAAGACCATCGCTGACTTTCGCCGCGACAACCGGAGCGCCTAATGCACGACGCCGCCATCGGAACGCGTTGCAACTGATGCCACCTCCCGCAAGCGCTTTCGCGTACAGTCCACCTCGGTATCGATAGCAAAGCTGCTCGCGCCATACTTGTCTGGCTTCGGGAGGTGTAGATTGACCCGCGCTGTTCGCATCTCACCCTTCACCCTTACGGACTCGCCGATAAAGGTGATGACCATTGTGTGGCTCGCCACGATCATGCGCTCGTCCGTGAACTGCCATGGCTCTGACGCTGCCGGTGACACACTCGCACCCGCCAATAAGGTCCACGCCAAGTTCTGACGTGACCCCCGTTTTTCCTCCAGTTGGAGCTAGAGTCCGACCCCGGAAAGGGACGGACAGATGAAGCGGAAGCAGTTTTCGGAAGAGCAGATCATCGGCATCCTGAAGGAGGCCGAGGCGGGCGCGGTAGTGACGGACCTGTGCCGGCGGCACGGGATGTCGAGCGCGACGTATTACGCGTGGAAGGCCAAGTTCGGAGGGCTGGAGGTGTCCGACGCGAAGCGGCTGCGAGCGCTCGAGGAGGAGAACGCCCGGCTCAAGCGGCTGCTGGCGGATACGATGCTCGACAACGCGGGTCTGAAGGACCTGCTGTCAAAAAATGGTGACGCCTGCCGCGAAGCGGGAAGCGGTCGCGCATCTCCAGACGGCGCTGGGGATGAGCGAGCGGCGGGCGTGTGCTGTCGTCGGAGCGGATCGCAAGAGCATGCGGTACCGCTCGTGCCGGGGAGATGATGGCGACCTGCGGTCGCGATTGCGTGAGCTGGCGCAGCAGCGCCGGCGGTTCGGCTATCGGCGGCTGCACATCCTGCTGCGCCGGGACGGCATCACGATCAACCGCAAGAAGACCCAGCGGCTCTACCGCGAAGAGGGTTTGACGGTGCGTCGTCGCAAGGGACGCAAGCGTGCTGTCGGCGCGCGGGCGCCGGCCCCCGTGCTGGCGCTGCCCAACCAGCGCTGGAGCCTGGACTTCGTGCATGACCAGATGGCCACGGGGCGGCGGTTCCGCATCCTCAACATCGTCGACGACGTGACACGCGAGTGCTTGCGGGCGGTGCTCGACACCTCGATCTCGGGCAAGCGCGTGGTACGCGAACTCGCTAATCTGATCGCCGAGCGCGGTGCGCCCAAGATGATCGTCAGCGACAACGGGACCGAACTGACCTCGAACGCGGTGCTCGCGTGGTCGGGCGATGCCGGCGTCGAGTGGCACTATATCGCCCCGGGCAAGCCGACGCAGAACGGGTTCGTCGAGAGCTTCAACGGTCGCATGCGCGACGAGTTGCTGAACGAGACGCTGTTCTTCACCATCCGCCAGGCGCGCGCGATCCTCGCGCGCTGGGTCGACGACTACAACACTGAGCGGCCGCACTCCTCGCTCGGCTACGCCACACCAGCGGCCTTCGCCGCCGAACTCGAAAAGCAACGGGCGGGTTTAAACCCGCCCGTTGCTTCACCCGCGCTCCTGCGCGACAACAACGGTCGGTCTCTGGTTGCCGCTGGATGAAAAACGGGGGTCACGTCAGTTCAACAGCAGTATCCGCATGTACTGTTCCCGCCTTCAAGATATGTAAGCGCACGATTCTCGAATTGCGCGATTCTAGCCAATCAGGCTTTCTCGATAAGGTCGTTACTCTAATACAAAGCGCATCAGGCGGTTATCACCATCAAAGCTACTGTAATCAGCGCCATAAGGATCGTGAAACCTATCCTTATATTTCGGCTTGGAATGATGACGTACAGAAACGTAACAACGCAGACCGTAGCCCCCCAATCTCGAACAACGCTATGTCAATGGCATGAGCCATACCGTTGCCTGCAGCGTCGCTGTCGTTGGTTGTTCCGTACCGGATAATCAACAGGATAAGGACGTCAATCAATACCATCACCGAAAAACCGATGGTACGACGTGATCGCATCCACCATCGGCTTTTGTCGAGCGACTTCTCGCGCAGGGCAACCATACGTCTGTCTATCGGATCGTTCAGAGGTTTTCTCATTCTCTAAAGTTCTGCAGGTTCATCAGCATCCTCACAAGCAACCGGGATTAGCTGAGATTATCGCTTTATAATGATCGATCCGCCAGCGCTCGGAATGGTCGGTGAATGTAAAATGTCAGACACCGCCATAAACTTTAGATTTGAGAGAGGACGCTAGCGGCGTCGATAATGCTTGCGGCAAGCGTCCGCCCAACCCGGACGTTCCCAAAATGCGATGATTGGCAGACAAAGTTATAGGCATCCCGTATTTGTCAAATAGGGTATACCCTGAGTGGGCATGGGCTTTGGTACACAAAACCCGTTCAAACAGGGTCGGTAGCAGAGAAATCGGACACCTCATTATGAGGGTCTAGAGTCTGCCTGAACACATTAAGGGTGCGCGTCTGACATTGCTGCGTCAGCCTCTGCCTGTCGACGGCGATCACGAGCAATCTTGGCTAGCAGCGTTCGACTGCATCCAGTCGCATCCATTATATCGCGCCAGCTTCGGCCATCGCGAAGAAGGCTCGAGATCGCAGCGTTGCGGGTCTTGTTCTCGGGACGCCCCTTATAAAGGCCCGCTGCCTTGGCTTTTGCGGTGCCTTCGGCTTGTCGACGACGGCGATCCTCATAGTCCTTACGGGCAACCGCGGCGAGTACGTCCAACATCATGGCGTTGACCGCTGCGAACATTCGGCCGGTGAACTCATCCGTCGGCGCCGTCAGGATCCACGACGTCGGCAGGTCGAGTGCAACAACCCGGACCTGCTTGGCGTCGATTATATTCCGCAGTTTGATCCAGTCTGGGGAGGTGAGGCGGGAAAGCCGATCAACCTGCTCGACCAAGAGCACGTCTCCCGGCTCGCAATCCGAAAGCAGGCGGAACAGCTCTGGCCGGTGAAGCTTGGCTCCACTTTCGTTTTCGACATAGCGGGCCGCAATCCGAAGCCCGTGCTCGGTCGCAAACACGTCGAGGGCGCTCTTGGCGCGCGACGCATCCTGTCCGGAGGTAGAAGCGCGAAGATAGGCTCGGATAAACATCCCGCAGTCTGCTATATGTGGTACTTATTAGTCTAGTCCTTTTTACGCCGTCAGGACGGGATTAAAGTACCAGCTATTGAGAGGTCTGCGAAAGGCATAGCTAAACCGTACCGGCTGCATCCCAATCATTCGCACGACTTTGGAAGAGGAAGGGCGTGGGAAGGGGAGGGGCCTCGGCCGGGATCGATGGTGCCTTACTCCTGGTTCATTGCGGTCGCCCCATCGGAGCCGCCCTGCCTTCTCATAATGCCATCTCACTGCGCAATTTGGAGAAAGTGTTTTTGAGAACGTATTTTGAGAAAGCTCGGTACATGAGGCGCGGGACTGACCGAAAGACGACAGCTATCTCGCTGGCGGTTCCTAATTGAGAACCTATCTGGCCAACGAAAAGCTAAGGGTTGATGAGCTTCCGCTTTTTCGCTCGGCCCTGTCGAATGACATGAGAATGCCGAGCAGGATCAGCACCGTCATCATTGCCGATCCACCGTAGGACAGAAGTGGCAGCGGGATGCCAACGACCGGAGCCAGACCCAGCACCATTGCCATGTTGATCCCGACATACAGCGAGATCGTGAAGGACAGCCCAATCGCAGCAAGTTTTACGAAGCGATCGGTTGATCGCATGGCAACCCCACTCGCCCAGCGAATAATCCACGCATAGGCCAGTAGGATCACGACCCCGCCGACCAGGCCCCATTCTTCCATCATCGTCGCAAGGATGAAGTCGGTATGCGGCTCAGGCAGATAGGCGAGGTGGCTCTGTGTGCCCTCCATGAAGCCCTTGCCCCAGATGCCGCTTGATCCGATCGCGATCTTCGACTGCGCGATATGGTAGCCCGTGCCGAGCGGGTCGCTTTCGGGATCAAGGAAGATCAGCACCCGGTGTCGCTGATAGTCGTGAAGCAGATTGTTCACGACGACTGGAAGCGTGCAGGCGAATGCCAGCCCTCCCCCACAAACCAGCGTAGCGGGATGCCGGCAAGAAAGAGGAGAGCGGTGCCGGCGAGCGCGATCATCATCGCAGTGCCTAGATCGGGTTGCAGCAGGACCAGCACGACCGGCAGACCGATCATCACCACAGGTGGCAGCAGCGTCATGGGGCGGCGGATGAACCCGGGGGGCACGCGGTCGAAATAGCTCGCCAGTGAAAGCACGATAGCGATCTTCATGAACTCGGAGGGTTGCAGGCGGATGATCCCGAGATCGATCCAGCGCTGCGCACCCATCCCGATCTTGCCGAACAGCTCGACGATCAGCAGCAGCCCGAGTGTGACGCCATAGAAGGGCAGCGAATAATCGCGCCAGAACGACACCGGGACGAACGACACCAGCAGCATGACCACGAACAGAAAGCCGAACCTGAGACCCTGATTGAACGCCCACGGTGTCATGCTTCCGTTCGCCGCAGAGTAGAGCGTGAGCAGACTTGCAGACATGACGATGCAGACGGCGAGAAGCATCGACCATGGCAGCGATTTGATCGCTAGGGGAACATGTTCGCGGGAGATGGCAGGCGTCCTTGTTGTCCGCGGCAGCGGACAGGATGATGAAGGGCGGTGCGAGCGGTTAGTCGGACGCCGGCGATAGGGTGGTCGACGCCGGGTAAGTTCCGGATCTGGCGAACCGGAGGACGGCATATCCGGCGAGCGCGGACATCATCGATCCCAGCAGGATGCCGATCTTCGCCTCTTCCGCGAGGTGCGGAGACGTTGGGAATGCAAGCGCGCCGATGAACAAGCTCATCGTGAAGCCAATGCCGCACAGCAGAACGACGCCGTACGTCTGCATGACGCTCGCGCCCGGCAGAGTGCCGAATAGCCCCAGCCGCCTGCCGATCTGCAATGCGCCAAATATGCCGAACTGCTTGCCGAGGAACAGACCGGCAGCAACGCCCAGCGGCAACGGTGCGACGATCGCCTGCAACCCGATACCGCCCAACGATACGCCGGCATTGGCGAACCCGAACAGCGGTACGATCAGCAGCCCGACTAACGGCGTCAGCGCGTGTTCGAGACGGTGCAGCGGTGCGCCCGCGTCCCTGTCGCCGTTCGCGCGAAGCGGGATGGCGGTTGCGGCGAGGACGCCCGCGATAGTCGCATGGACGCCGGAGAGTAGCACCGCGTACCAGAGCAGTGCGGCCAAGATGAGATAGGGCGTCAGCGCGTTCACACCCCGCCAGCGGAGCAGGTGCATGACCCCGAAGATCGCCGCGGCAGCGGTGATCGCCAGCGCGTCGATCGACGCCGTATAGAACAGCGCGATGATAGCGACTGCGCCAAGATCATCGACGATCGCGACCGACATGAGGAATAGTTTCAGCGAGGCCGGCACGCGGTTGCCGAGCAGCGCCAGCACGCCCAACGCAAAGGCGATATCAGTCGCCGCGGGGATCGCCCATCCGCCGTACAAAGACGGGTCGGACCATGACACGAGCAGATAGATCAGCGCCGGGACAGCCATGCCGGCCGCGGCAGCTATGGCAGGCATCGTTCGGTCGGACCAGCGCGACAGCCGGCCTTCCAGAAACTCGCGCTTCAGTTCGAGACCCACGAGCAGGAAGAACAGCGCCATGAGGCCGTCGTTGATCCAACGGTGCGGCGTCATCGGGCCTAACCGGTCGGACAATGTCGGCCCCACCGCCATGTGCAGTACGTCGTGGTAAGCGTGCGTTCCGGGCAGGTTGGCCGCAATCATCGCCAGCGCCGCAGCGCCCATGAGCAGCGGGCCGCCAGCAGCCTCGCTGCGAAGGAAGGCAAAGCGCGCCTCGACACCTGTCTGATGATGAGCGGCCATGCGCAGTCCTGCCCTTTGCGGTATCGGCACCGCCGATGGGACGTGCGGATCAATGATGAGAAGTTGTCCGCACGGCACGTCGGAATGCTGATCGTTGTGGACGCTCTTTCGGTAGCAGGCCCGGTCGTTGTGAGAAAATCGGAAGTTACATTGCCGCTTATAGAGGTTGCCTATAAGGTTGGTGATGCCTCGCATTCAACAGTTGCGCTACCTCGTGGCCGTCGCCGACACGCTCAGCTTCAGCCGTGCGGCCGATCAGTGTCGTGTCACCCAGCCCACGCTCAGTATGCAGTTGAAGGAACTGGAAGGTCGCCTGAACACGCAACTCGTTGAACGCACGCGCGTACGCGTCGTGCTGACGCCGGTCGGCGCCGAGATCGCTCGCCGTGCGCGCTTCGTGCTTGCCGAAATCGAGGATATTCGGGAGATCGCGCGCCGTGACGATCCCGCGGCACTACAGGGAACGCTTCAAATGGGCGTTCTGCAGACGGTTGGCGGGTACGTCCTGTCGCTGGCAATGCCGGCGCTACGCGAGACATTCCCTGATTTGCGGATCGTCGTGCGCGAGGACAGGCTGGAAAGCCTGCCGGGGAAATTGTCGGATGGTACACATGACGTGCTCCTTCTGGCGCATGGACCCAGCCAGCCCGACTTCAGTTTCGTCCGGTTGATCCGGGAACCGCTGCACCTTGTCATGCCGAGCGACCACAGGCTTGCCCGATGCGAAGTCGTGCAGCCCGAGGATCTAGCCGGCGAGACAATCCTGGTCATGGACCGCTCACCACGGCTTCACGACCAGATCGCTTCGCTATGCAACGAGGTCGGCGCGATCGAAGTCGACGACTATGCCGGGACCACGCTCGACACGCTGCGTCTCATGGTGACGACCGGCATGGGCTTGTCGCTCCTCCCCGCACTGTATGTCCGGTCGGACGTGCTGCGCGAGAAGCTGATCGTCGCGCGACCGCTGGCGAGGCGGGCGCCAGTGCGCGACCTGACGATGATATGGCGTTCCTCGTCACCACGGGAAGCGACATATCGCCGTCTCGCCGAAGTTATCCAGCGGTGCGTGATGCCGTGGGAACAGCCGGACACCGGCGAACCGGCAACGATTTTTGGCGGTTAGGACTGGACGCAGCTATGGGCATACGATGCTATCCGGGAGAATAAGGGATGCGCGCGACGGCGCGACGCGCGCTGCGTCCGGGCCTCCCGCAGGGTGGCGTCGGGGGTGAGGCCGTCTGCGGGCACCTTGGGGACGGCGACGCGCTGCGACAGGTAGATGCCGTTATGCCCGGAGCAGAGGTAGGCGACGCAGCATGCGACCGCGATCGGCACCGCATAGGTGGCCCCGAACAGTTCGATGCCCATGAAGGTGCAGGCGAGCGGCGTATTGGCCGCACTCGCGAACAACGCGACGAAGCCGATCGCGGCGAACACGCCGGTCGGCACGCCGAACATGGGTGCCAGCGCATTGCCGAGCGCCGCGCCGATAAAGAACAGCGGCGTGACCTCGCCTCCCTTGAAGCCGGCGCTCAACGTGACGACCGTGAACAGCAGCTTCAGCGCCCAGCTCCACGGGTGCGTGTCGGGGCCGAAAAAGCTGAATAGCGTCAGGCCGTCAGGTGTTGCTGCGAGCGTGCCGAGGCCGAGATAGTCGCGTGTACCGAACAGATAAACGAGCGCGATGACAGCCAGCCCGCCGATCACGGGGCGCAGCGGGCCATAGGAGACGAGCCGCTTGAGCCACCCACCAAGGGCATGATTGGCTTCTGCAAACACCAGCCCGACCAGCCCGAACCCCACGCCGGAGATCCCGGCCTTGATGACGAGCACTGCGTCAACCGGCACCACTGCATCGATCCGGTAAATACCGTGATGGATACCCCAGACAAGGCAGGTCCAGTCGCCGACCAATGCCGCGACCAGACATGGCACCAGCGCGCGATATTCGACCCGCCCGATCGCCAGTACCTCCAGCGCGAACACCGCGCCCGCGATCGGCGTGCCGAACACCGCACCGAACCCGGCCGCGATGCCGCACATCAGCAGGATACGGGTGCCGTCCGCATCGAGGTTGAGCGCGCGACCGAAGCCGCTGGCGAGACTACCACCCAACTGTACCGCAGTGCCTTCGCGACCCGCGGACCCGCCGAACAGATGCGTCACCACCGTTCCGAAGAAGATCAGCGGTGCCATGCGTAGCGGCACCCCGCCCCCGGTTCATGTATCTGTTCGACGATGAGGTTGTTGCCGCCCTCCACCGAGCGTCCGGTCAGATGATAGAGTAGCCCGACGGCGAAGCCCCCGACCGGCAGCAGGTACAGCAGCCACGGGAAGGCGAAGCGCAACCGGGTGACCGCATCGAGGCTCCACAGGAATGCCCCGCAAAGCGTGCCGACGACCGCGGCCATAGGGATCAGGATCAGCGCCCAGCGCAGCACCGACATGGTATGGTCGTGCCGGTTGCGGACGAACGTCGCCAAATTGAGTTCGTCATAGAGATTGCGAAATGTTGCGCGCACGATTCCTCCTTGCTGCCTTGCGGCGCCTGGTAGGAATCATCGGCCCTTGCGAGGGCGGTTCGGCCAAATGGCCCGGCGGAAATCCATCGCCGTTGGTAGCTATATGTCGTTGCGATGCACCAAGGTCAAATGCACGTTTGAAAGGAGGTCATGACCGGATGGTTGGGCGGCACTATGAGGCTGTTGCGATGCTCGAAAGGTCGGTCGCGGTATCGATCACCACCCCAGCCTCTTTGCGCTCAGAATAGCGGTCGACAAGCTGCCTGGTGTGCGGTCGCAGCAGGATCGTGAAGCGCACCAGTTCCTCCATAACATCCACGATCCGATCGTAATAGCTGGACGGCTTCATCCGGCCGGCGTCGTCAAACTCGTTGAACGCCTTGGCTACGCTCGACTGGTTGGGGATCGTCACCATTCGCATCCACCGGCCGAGGACGCGCAGGGTATTCACGCTGTTGAATGACTGCGACCCCGCCGACACCTGCATGACGGCAAGCGTGCGGCCCTGCGTCGGGCGCATCCCACCCATCGACAGCGGCAGGTGATCGACTTGCAGCTTCATGATGCCGGTAATCTGACCATGCCGCTCGGGGCTGCACCACACGTGCCCCTCCGACCACATCGACAGTTCGCGCAGCTCGTGAACGGCTGGGTGATCGTCCCCCGTCACCTGATCGGGTAGCGGCAGCGTCGAGGGATCGAAGATCCGCGTTTCGCAGCCGAAGAATTGCAGCAGGCGAGCGGCTTCCTCGACGCAAAGCCGCGAGAAGGACCGTTCCCGCAGGGAGCCGTAGAGCAACAGGATGCGCGGAGGTGGATCGCCAGCACCTAGCCCAAGGGCAGGACGATCGAGCGCATAGCGCCGATCGAGCGCGGGTAGATTATCAGGATCGGAGAGAATGCGGAGCGGCATCAGGCGGTCCTTGGGCCAAGCAGAATGATACAGGTGCCGATCAGGCACAGTGCGGCTCCGCCCGCGTCCCAGCGATCGGGCCTTACCCCTTCGACAGCCCACAGCCAGATCAACGATGCGCAGATGTAGACGCCGCCATAGGCAGCATAGGCCCGCCCCGCTGCATCGCTATCCACGCGTGTCAGCAGCCAGGCGAACAGCATAAGCGAGACTATGCCCGGAGCCAGCCACAGGGGCGATTTGCCCAGTCGCATCCATGCCCAAAAGGCAAAGCAGCCCGCGATTTCCGCGAGTGCCGCGGCCAGATACACGAGCGTCGTCATACCATGCTGATCCTGATCGCGAGTGCCGCGAGTGTCACCAGCAGCACCGGGATCGTTAGTGTCGCACCAACCTTGAAGTAATAGCCCCAGCCAATCCGAATGCCCTTTTGCCCGAGGACATGCAGCCAGAGCAGCGTCGCGAGCGAGCCTATCGGTGTAATCTTCGGTCCAAGGTCGCACCCGATCACGTTGGCGTAGATCATCGCTTCCTTGATCGCGCCCGTAGCGTGCGTCGCGTCGATCGACAGCGCGCCTACCAGTACGGTCGGCATGTTGTTCATCACCGAGGAGAGCAGCGCGGCAATGATCCCGGTCCCGAACGCCGCGCCCCACACGCCGCCTTGCGCAGTGCGATCGAGCAGGCTGGCAAGGTGATCGGTCAGGCCAGCATTCCGCAGGCCGTAGACGACCAGGTACATGCCGAGCGAGAAAATCACGACCTGCCACGGCGCACCTGCCAGCACCTTGCGCGTCTGGATGACATGGCCGCGCGCGGCGATGACGAGCAGGAGGACCGCGCCAGTAGCGGCAACGGCGCTGACCGGCACGCCGAGGGGTTCGAGCAGAAAGAAGCCGGCGAGTAGCAGGGCGAGAACGACCCAGCCCGCCTTGAACGTGGCATGGTCGCGGATCGCATCACCGGGCGCGCGGAGCTGCGCCACATCGTAGCTCGCTGGTATGTCACGTCGGAAGAACAGCAGCAGCGCGACCAGCGTCGCCGCGATCGACGCCAGATCGACCGGCACCATTACCGAGGCATAATCGGCAAAGCCGATCCGGAAGAAGTCGGCCGACACGATATTGACGAGGTTGGAGACGATCAGCGGCAGACTGGCGGTATCGGCGATGAACCCCGCAGCCATCACGAACGCCAGCGTCGCCTTGTCCTTGTATCCCAGCGCGCGCAGCATCGCGATGACGATCGGCGTCAGGATCAGCGCCGCGCCATCATTGGCGAACAGCGCCGATACCGCCGCGCCGAGCAGGACGATCAGCACAAACAGCCTGCGACCATGCCCCCCGCCCCAGCGGGCAACGTGAAGCGCCGCCCATTCAAAGAATCCGGCTTCGTCGAGCAAAAGGCTGACGATGATGATCGCGACGAACGTCGCGGTCGCATTCCAGACGATCCCCCACACCACAGGTACGTCGGAGAGTGAGACGACCCCAACAAGCAGCGCGACCGCCGCGCCGCCCAGCGCGCTCCACCCAATGCCGAGGCCTTTGGGTTGCCAAATGACCAGGGCGATCGTGATGACGAAGATAGTGAGCGCGAGCAGCATCAGGCGATGCGCTGACCCGAGGCATCAACAATCTGTTCGCCGTCTTCCTTGGCAAACGCTTTCTGTTGCGGTTCGGGCAGCAGATCGAGAATTGCTTCCGACGGTCGGCACAGCTTCACGCCTAGCGGCGAGACGACCAGCGGCCGGTTAATGATGACCGGATGCGCCATCATCGCGTCCACCAGCGCTTCGTCGGACAGCGACGTGTCGCCCAGGCCCAGCTCCGCATAGGGCGTGCCCTTCTCACGCAGCAGATCGCGGGGCGTGATCCCCGCGCGATCGATCATCTCGACCAGCAACGCACGCGAGGGCGGCGTCTTCAGATATTCGACCACATGCGGCTCGATGCCGGTATTGCGGATCATCGCCAGCGTGTTGCGCGACGTGCCGCATTCGGGGTTGTGGTAGATCACGATATCGACGGCCACGGGGCGTCCTTTCAGCAGCAGGGGTGAGTTCGGCTAGAAGCGGCGCACACACGTCAGGCGAACCGGCGCAGCAGTCCTTGACCAGGAACAGGGTCAGTGCGCGCAGCCGGTCCAGATCGGCGCGGTATATGATCGACCGGCTATGCCGTTCGGAGCGCACGATGCCGGCCCGCGCGAGGATGCCGAGGTGCGCTGACATGGTGTTCTGCGGTACGTCGAGCTGGCGGGCGATTTCGCCCGCTGCCATGCCGTCCGGTTCGTGCCGCACCAAGAGGCGGAACACATCGAGGCGAGTAGCCTGTGCGAGCGCACCAAGTGCAGCGATAGCCGATTCATTTTCCATATATCCAGCATAGAGGATATGTTGAGCTTGGCTAGTTCGAGATTTCCGGAGCCAGCTTTCTCAATTCAGCATCCCTCGCGAGAAAGTCGGATCAGACAAGAACGCCCAATTGCGGACGACTATCGCCCACGTCCGGACGTTCGAGCTGAACATTCGACGCCCAACACCGGCCGTTTGTTAAGGCCGACGCTCGCTTAATTTGATCGATGAACGAAATGTTCGAAAGCTGTCACCAATTTGGACGGGGTAGCGTGCGTTTAATATCGTCCACCTTGGAGAGCACACGTATGAAGCTGCGGTGGGTCGTCCTGACCATTGTCTCAATGACTTTGCCTGCGGCCGCAGAAGCGACGGGAGGAAGCTGCTTCTTAGGCGTCAATGGCCATGCCTATCTCGACGGCACCTGTGATATAGATCTAGCCAAGGATGGCAGCTTTTCCATCTTCGCTCGCGCGCCTAATCGTTCGCGCTATTTTGCCTACGTCAACATCGATCCCGCGACGAGAAAGGCCGATGCAAGCTGGAACGGCGTCGCTGGGGAAAGTCATGCCCACGATCCGCTGGGGACTGTCACGCGTAAGGGAGGCTGTTGGATCAACGCGCATACTAAAGTGTGTGCATGGAAGCCTGGCACCCGCCCGGCTACGTTCTGAGGCAGCCTTTGACAGCCTGGCTGTACAACTCACCCCGACGCTAAACGTCCGGTCTCGCCAGTCAATCCGCTAAAAGCGGCCGGTCCGCTAACCTTTCCATCTCGGACATTCCCGAAACTCGATCGAAAGGGAACCTGCTCGCTAGAGCCGCTTTTGCAGGAAGATAAGCTTTTGGCCGACAGGATGGTCGTCCAGCGTGCCGAACACCTCAAACCCCAGCTTCTCATAAAAGCCGCGGGCTTGGAACTCATGGGTGTCCAGCCAAATTCCGACACAGCCGTTGGCTCGGGCGATCCCTTCCGCCTCGCTCATCAGCGCCTTGCCATAGCTTCCGCCTCGATACTGCTCCGGGACGGCCAGAAGCTCTACAAAGAGCCAATCGTAAACGCACTTGCCCCATAAGCCGCCCACATGATCACCACGCTCATCGGTCAGCATTATCGCCACAGGGCGGATGCGCGGATCGCCCGCTTGACGGATGTTGTAGGCGCGCAGTGGCGCACTTATTGCCTCGCGGTCCGTCTCGGAGGGGCTGTCGGGGATAGTGATTCGTAGCGTCATCGAAGAAGCGTATCTGAACCCCGTTCTGCGACATAGTACCTCCTCGCACACGAACCAAAGCGGGAGACGGTCGCCAGCCGGTCGCGCTGACGGCCACCCAATGTTGCCAGCTTCCCAAATACTGTTGCCGTTGCCTGTCCGAAATTGCCGTTTGAAGATGGTAAGCTGGAAAGGAGGTGTTGAACGAATGGTCGCTTTCGAGAGATCAAACTCCCCATTTTAGCGGCTGTGTCCGGGCGTTTTGGACCGCCCTTATTTCCCGATCGGGGGCCTGCTCGGGAAAGCCACATGCGGCCCGTCAGACACCCAGATCCTCCAAGGCTGTCTCGACGGCTGCCATAACGTCCGCACTGACGCGCATGATAGGTAGCGGCGGATCGCCGACCGAAAGGGAGAGCCGGTCAGCGACAACGTACATCACCCGCAGACTGCCATGCGCTTTGAACAACGCCCATAAGGGGGCGAAAGCAGCGTCGATCGCGGCCACCTCGGCGGCATCGTCCTGCTGCGCTGCGCGGGTCATCCGCAGCGACGGTTCAGGCAAGAGGCCCGCAACGACGCTAAACCAAGCGTCGCAACCTGCGAGCAGTGACGGGGCGGCGCCCCAATCGCCGCTGTAGCCAATCGCGAATTTTGGGGTGTTGAAGCGCGGAGCCGCGCCAGCTCGCCGGCATAGTCGTCATCCGCTGGCAGCGGCATCTTGATCCCGGCGATGCCGGGCATTGCCGCCAGCTCGCAGATCAGCGCGTCGGAGAAGCTGAAATTGGTCGTGCCGGGATTGTTGTAGATGCAAAGCGGGAGCGCCGTGGCACCGGCGACGGCGCGGTAATGGGCCGCAGCTTCGTTATCGGTCAGGGTGGCATAGGACATGGGCGCGAGCAGCAGGCCGCATACCCCGGCCCGCTCCGCATCGACGGCAAGCTGGATTGCCCAGCTTGTCCGCAACGCGCCGATACCGACGACCAGCGGCACCCGCCCGCCCGTCGCCTCCACCGCCGCAGCCACGGCCCGGCCGCGCTGGATGCGATCAAGGTAGGCGTAGATGCCGGTGCTGCCGAGCAGTCCGATAGAGTCCACACCGGCCGCCACCAGGCGCTCGACCAGCACGCCGATCGCCGTGGTGTCGACGATCCCATTGGGATCTGCGGGAGTAAGCGGGAAAGCCGACAGGCCGGTGAACAGCGTGGACATGAGTGAGCCTTTTGGTTCAGCAGGCGGTGAAGAGCTTCGGGCCGGCGCTGGTAAACACCATGGCGAGCCTTCCTTCGATCCAGCGGCGCGCGCAGGCGTAGCCGCACACCATCGGCTCGGTAGAGAACACAGGCTCATACAGCCGCCACGCGGGCGCTGCAAAGAAGCTAGCGGAAGTTCGGAGCATTCAACAAGGCTTGATGCCTCTGTCCAGTACCGGGAAACCCCGGCGTGGGGTTTCCCGGCAGCCCGTTCGTCGTCAGCGCATTTCAGGGTCCATTCTATGCGTTGATCGTCATTCCGAGGCCGATGACTTCTTACCGAGCGATCCCGATCAATGCTGTCGCTGTGTAGCCACTCGCGACACTACCGGTAAATGTTGGCGTCTGCTGCGCGAGCTGCGCGGCCGTATTATCACCAAACACGTTGTCAGTGCTGAGTGACAGACCTGCAAAGATACCTTTTGCACTTGGATATGTCGTTGTGTCAGCGAAGACAGTGTTGCAAATCGCTGCTGGCATACAAAGCTGCGAGGTCAAGATAGAGTATTTTCCGCTGAGTGCATTCGAGAGCGACGAGAAAACCTCGAAATGATAATGCGGCCACCGACCGTCATAGGCAGGCGGAAAATAGGTGGTGAAGGTGACCTGTCCGTTAGCGTCGGTGACCTGGACACCGCGAAGGTAGCTCTCGGCCGCGGCTGTATAGAGTGAGTAATGGCCATACCGATCGGCGTGCCACAGATAAACGGCGTATCCGCTGAGTGGCGCGCACGTGGCGTTGACGTTCACCAGCGTCAGGGTGACAGTAACGAGCACCCCTCCTGCGTCCGTCGTGGTGCTGATAAAGCTCTTCCGAATATCGCTTCGCACGATCCCGCTTATGGTAAGGATATTGCTCGTCGATCCACTGGCTGTGTTGGTGCCATCGCCTGGATAGGGGCCTGCGGTTTCCGTTGGATCGGCAATGCACGTGGCTGTGCTAGTCGGAGTAGCTGTCGTTGTGGTCGTTGTGGTCGTTGTGGTGGTGGTCGGCGTCGGCGTTGCGGTGGTCGTCCCGCCCGAAACGACAGATACAGTCCCGGAACTGTCGCTGCTGCTTCCACCGCAGCCCGTCACCAGCGCAGCGGTGCCGACCCCGGCAAACCACTTCAGAGCGCGCCGACGATCAGCAAGACGGTGCATGAGGACCAAGTCCTCGGCTAGGCCGTGACCGTGCTCTGCTTCTTCGATCATGTGCGGGTCGTTCATGCGTCTCTCCTCGTGCTTTAAATCACGCTTGTCGGGGAGGCGCTGGACGACCGTATTTCGGGACTGGCTGGATTTATTGCAGAATATTTCAGCAGGGCAGTACGACTAGGATTTGCGCGCCGTTTTCGCTTGGCTCGGACGTCACCCGTCCTCCGTGGCGGGTGGCGATGGCCCGAGCGATAGCGAGTCCAAGGCCCGTGCCGCCGGTTTCCCGATTACGGGACGGGTCGCCGCGAACGAACGGCTCGAAGAGACGTTCGGCTTGTTCAGGATCTATGCCTGGACCGTCATCCTCCACCGTGACCGCCACCGCTCCGTCGAGCTTACGCCATCCAACGCGTGCGCGGTCGCCATAACGGATGGCGTTGTCGATTAGATTGGCGAATAGCCGTCTCAGCGCAGCAGGGTCACCTACCACCACCACGCGCGCATCAGGAGTGATCGTCACATCCTTCCCCGCTGCACGCGTGTCCTCGACCAAACTGTCGAGCAGGCTCCCCAAGTCGAAGCGGAGCGCTGGTCCTTTCACGAGTTCGTCGCGTGCGAAGCCGATCGCTGCACCGATCATTGCGCGCATTTCATCGACATCGGCAGCGGCGCGCGCGCGCCGCTTCGGGCAGACCCTCAATGTGGAAGGCGAGGCGCGACAAGGGCGTTCCAAGATCATGCGCAATGGCCGCGAGCATCGTGGTGCGACCTTCAACATGGTGACCAATACGATCGTGCATGTCGCTAAATGCGACAGCCAATTCGCGTACTTCGCGCGAGCCTTCTTGCGGTGCCGCCAATGGCGAACCTATCCGCGCAGCTTGGGCTGCGCTGGCAAGATGCTGGAGCGGACGCGAGATGCGGCGGGTGATTATCCAGGCCGGAATCGACAGAAGGATCAGCGCGAATCCCATCCCGCCAAATGTTACAACGTGCCAGCTGGTTATGAGTGGACGATCGGGGCTGCGAACGGTGCGCCACTTGTCCATCGTACGCCCGGACACAGTGAACCCACCACGGACCTCGCCTGCCTGCTCTCGCTCTTGCTCTCGCTGAGCGTAGAAGCCGAAAACCGGGCTTCCCAGAGCTCGGGCGAGGGCGGCATCATGTTCAAGGTCTGGCGTTTCGCCGGGGCGGGCGGGTTGCCGTCCTGGAAGAACGATGAGGCCTGGCACGACCGTGCCACGCAAGGCTGCCAAGATGTCCGTATCAGGAATCGGTCTTGGACGTGGCGGGGGCCATTGAACGTGATCGCGAACGTGACGACAGTCGCGAGCACGATTGCGGCGATAACTAACAGGAAGATCGGTTGCGCAATCGACGCCGCGCGTTTGGCGGGCATATCAGCGCCGCTGCACATCGGCGGTGAACAGATATCCTTCGTTGCGGACGGTCCGGATCAGCTCTTCACCGCCGCGCCCATCGTCGCGCGCGAGCTTACGACGCAGGCGGCTAACTTGGACATCGATCGCACGGTCGAACTGTTCCGCGTTCATGCCGCGCGAATGATCGAGTATGAAGTCGCGCGTCAGAACACGGCGCGGGTGCTCGATCAGCGTCAACAGCAGGCGAAACTCGCCATCGGTTAGATTGATGAGCACTTCGTCGGGATCGAGCAGTTCGCGCGCAACCGGATCCACGCGCCATCCAGAAAAACGAAGGAACACCCGGCTTCGAACAAGCGGCGCTGACGTACTCGCACCTCTGCGCAGGACCGCGCGGATGCGTGCCAGTAGTTCGCGCGGGTTGGCGGGCTTGGCCAGATAGTCATCAGCCCCCATCTCCAAACCGATAATACGATCGACTTCTTGCCCGATCACTGAATGCATGATGACGGCAGGGCCGGTTGTTCGATCGAGGGAGCGAAGGATCGACAGTCCATCTTCGCACGGCATCATCACGTCGAGAATTACGAGATCATAACGGTCGCGTGCCAGCGCGGCGCGCATCTCGGAGCCGTTCGGCACGGCATCGACCACAAAGCCGTGCCCGACAAGAAACGCGGTGGTCAGCTCGCGAATGCCCGGATCGTCATCGACAATAAGGAGGCGGGTCGAGAGATCCATCATATCCTGTGGGGCTGGTGCAATGTCGAGCATAGCACGACCGCTGCCCCGGCAACGTATCCGTAGCATTGCGGGGCTGCAACAATCACGAACGAGAGCGTAGCGCCGACGAGGTCCAAAACCGGTCGGAACTGTTAGATTACCATGCCGTCTCCCTCTGATCGTCTTTGTTCAGATCCAGTTTGAAAGAAAGGCGAGGCGCTGTGCGTAAACGGCCGAAAACGACCCTTGTTTATAGGTCGCCAGTGAGAAATTGCGCAGTCCCGAACCCAAAGCTCCAGTCCGCGTCGCTATTCTCGATCACAGAGAACATCACATCCTGCGGCTCAATCCCGCAGCGCTCGGCAAGGCCGCGCGTCACCGCTTGGTAAAATGCCTGTTTCATTTCCTGCGAGCGAGGACGTGTCGTCATATGGATCAAAACACGCTGTTCGGTGCGCTCAAAGCCCAAGCCCGTATCCTCCATGACAAGGTGAGTAGCTTCGTGCTCGGTGACGATCTGATAGCGGTCACGAACCGGCACCTGGAACGCTTCCACCATCGCTTCATGGATGACCTGCTGCAATTCGGCGACTACATTTGCAGGGCGACCCTTGACGATATGAATGTTGAGCAGCGGCATTACTGGTCCTTTCGATTGTGGACGGCGTGCAGCTCGCCCACGAGTGTTTCGATGAGGGTGGTGGCAGGCAGGGCGCGAGACAGCGGTGCTCCCTGTCCCGCCCATTGCGCGCCAAAGCCATGTTCACCGCGCGCTTTGGCGGCAGCATGGAGGGCTTTGCCGGCGTCGTAGGCAATGGGGTAGTCGGGCGGCAACCGCCCGGAGAGGTGTTCGACCAGCGCGGTAAAACGATTGGCAATCGCTCGCGCGGGGCGTCCTGAAATCAGCGGTGTCAGGGTCGTGTGATACGCTCCCGGACCGGTCAATGCGGCGCGGTAAGCATCATCAGCAGCGGATTCCGGACAAGGTACGAAGGCCGTGCCGAGTTGCGCTGCAACCGCGCCAAGGTCGAGTGCGGCTGCGATGCCCGCCCCATCCATGATCCCGCCAGCAGCGACAACAGGGAGCTTTGTTTTCCGCACCAGAAGGCGCGTCAGCGCCAGCGTCCCCAATGCATCGTCGAGCTTTGCCGGATCGAAGACGCCCCGATGCCCGCCTGCCTCGATACCCTGCGCCACAATAGCATTGATACCGGCTGCTTCGATTGCGCGGGCTTCCTCCAAGCTGGTGGCCGTCGCCAACAGGTAGATCCCGCGCGTGCGCAGCGCAGAGAGCGTGTCGGCAGACGGCAAGCCGAAATGGAAGCTGACGACGGGTGGTTTCAGAGCGAGCAGCGTTTCCAGCATGTCGGCATCGTCGGCAAAGCTCTTATAGATCGTCCGCAATGCCTTGGGCGGCTCGGCGTCGAACTCAGCAAACAACGGCGCGAGCCATTCCAGCCACACCCGTTCTCGCTCCGGATCGGCCGTGGCGCTGCCGTGGACGAACAGGTTGACGTTGAAGGCTCCGTCGATGCGATCGATACGCGCACGGGTTTCCTCGATCATCGCGCGTGCGCCGTTGGCGTCGGTCGCGCCGACCCCGATCGACCCTAGCCCGCCCGCATTCGATACCGTTGCTGCTAGTACTGGCGTTGAGACACCGGCCATCGGTGCCTGGACGATGGGAAACGTTATGTTGAGCCGGTTGAGCATTCTTTGCCTCCCTATGCCGCAAACGCTTCGTCAGTCGGACCGAACAGTTCGTAGTGAACTTGTCCCAATGGTACGCCCGCCCCGATCAGGCCGGGAACGAAGGAGCGCAGGAAGGGACGCGGACCGCATAGGTAGAAGTCGGCTTGCTCGAATGGCGTGTTGGCTTTCAGCCAGTCGACCGTGACCAGCCCGGCTTCCGCATCGTCTGCCTCGCTGCGCCGTTCGTAAAATGTGTGGACCTTCGTACCGCCATGCTGACCGGCCAATTCGCGGATATGGGCGTCGAGAGCGTGGGCTTCGCGGCTCGCCGTCCCGTGGACGTACCAAACGCGAGCGGCGGGATGTGCCTCTGCAATCATTTCCATCATGCTGACCATCGGCGTCAGTCCCACACCGCCAGACAGCAGTACGATCGGGCGCTCCGGCACGTCGGCGAGGAAGAAATCGCCGGCAGGCGGCGTAGTTTCGACGATCACGCCAGGGAAACCCTGATCGTGCAGGAACGCCGACGCACCCCCGTCGGCCTGCCGCTTCACGGTGATGCGATAATGATCGTCGCTTGGGCCGGACGAAATTGAGAAGTTGCGTTTCAAACCGGGCAAGCCCGCGGCGTCGAAGCGGAACGTGAGATACTGGCCGGCGCGATGGCGCAGCACTGGACGACCATCGACGGGCTTGAGAATGAACGACACAATGCCTTCGCTCTCCGACCGACGCTCAGCGACGACGAACTTGCGCCAGTCGGTCCACCCACCTTCGTGCGTCATAATCTCGGCGCGGATCGTGTCTTCGCGCCCCGTCAGGATATTGGCGAGAAACCAATATGCTTCGCCCCAAGCAGCTAGAATTTCTGGCGTGGCAGCGTCGCCGAGCACTTCCTCGATCGCGCCGAGCAAGGCTGTTGCGACATAGGGATAATGCTCGGTTTTGATGGCGTAGCCGATATGCTTTTGCGCGATCCGTTCGACCGCAGGCCCAAGCGCACCAAGATTCTCGATGTTGCGAGCGTAGGCAAGGACGGCGGTCGCCAGCGCATGGACCTGTGCGCCATTCTCCTGATTGGCTGTGTTGAACAATGCGGCAATCTCCGCGTCTTCGAAAAGCCGGCGATACATCGCCCCAGTGATGGCGCTGCCATGCTCGGCCAGCGCTGGAACGGTGGCCTTCACGATGGTGATGGTTTGCGGTGACAACGACGCGGACATGGGCGACTCCATAAAGAGGTATTGCAGATACCTCTATTATCGTTGCCATATACATGCAACCGAAATACCGGTATTAGCGTATCCGAATGAAGCTGACCCGATACACTGACTACGCGCTGCGCGTGCTGATCCACCTCGCGGTGCATGAGAACGAGCTGGCCTCTATCGGTCGGATCGCTTCGCGTTATCTGATCTCGCAAAATCACCTGATGAAGGTTGTGCAGGACCTCAGCCGTGCCGGCTTCGTGGAAACGATCCGAGGACGGAATGGGGGATTGCGGCTGGCGCGGCCAGCAGCAGAAATCAACGTTGGCGATTTGGTGCGTCACACCGAGGGCGGCTTTGACCTGGTGGAATGCGGTGGTTGCGTGATCGCGCCCGCGTGTGGCCTGCCGCGCGTCTTGGCTGAGGCGACAAAGGCATTCCTTGCCACGCTGGATCGCTACACGATCGCGGATCTTTCTACCCGACCGGCCGATCTACGCGCGCTATTCGCGTTGCGTGATACGGATGCCGCAGTCTCGGGCGATGTGTTGGACTCAGATGGCGTTACCATGAGTGACGATCAGCATAGCTAAGCGAGCGCGAACGGCCCTTCGTATTCCCAATATAGCATCCCAGTCGAGAATGGTCGGGAAAGGTATCATTGCCCGATTGCGGGCATCTGTTGGGCAGCGTAGCTGTGCTGGATGGCGACGGAAGACCGAGATACAAGCAGAACTTATGGTGCGTTCGGATGCTTGACGGCATTCTTTCTTCCGGCAGCATTGCTGTCGAGTCATCTCAATGGCACGCTGACATGGTTAAAGGCGGTAGCCTACGTTGGGCTCGCTGCTCTTCTCATGGCTGTTCCATTGTTGTTCGCTGGTCGGAACCATACCGACGAGTAAATTGCGAAAGCCAGGTATTCCCGAAACTCGATCCCCAATTAGGAAGCCCGAAAGCATGGTCAGTCATTTGCTCGCCCGCCCTACCAGCCCATAAGGTTTGCAGCGTGGCCGGTATAGTTCGAGGATATAATGAATACCCGAATAGCGACGATCGGTGACGCAGCAGCCATGAGCCGGGTGTTACGCGACATTTTCGAGCAGACGGGTCGAGAACGCCCGAACGATGAGGCGTTTGTGGCGAGGCAGTACCTTGCCAACCCGGCCAGCATCCGGTGCACGGTAGCGATTAGCGAGGCAGGAGATGTTGTTGACTTTCAATCGCTGGTCAAAGCGGAAGCTGGCAACCGCTACGACGTGCCGGAGGGTTGGGGCATTATCGGCACGCACATCAGTCCTCGGGCGCATCGGCAGGGCGTAGGAAGCGTGTTGTTCCGATCCACCCGGAAGGCGGCAGAACAAGCGAGGCTCGAAAAGATCGACGCTCACATCGGCGCTGATAACCCCTCTGGCTTACGCTACTATGAGGCGATGGGCTTCCAAACCTATCGGGAGCCAGAGGGCATCGTCCAGAAGGTATATACTGTCGGGTAGCGTCGCAGCTCCCATCGCTTTCCCGTTACTCCATCGGTTCCGAGAACGCCGATGCCTTTTCGCCCGCCGTTCGCAAATGGACGCGTGAGATCGCAAGAACCATCTAGTTGCGGTCGCTCCTCTTTATATGGAAACATTGCGAACGTCGTTTCGACAATCATTGGCGGAGGTAATGCAGAATGGAAAGTAGCCGTCAGTTGGAAAACATCGGAATCGCAATCGCGCCGATGCTAGTTGGTTCGGTGTCCGAAATAAGGGTCGTGGCGGAAGTCCATGACGACTGGATCCAGAGGCGCTATGATGTCGTGCATGACGGCAAGCTTGTTGAAGGAGTGGAAGGCGAGAGATCCGTGAACCGATCCGTCAATGATGCTCTATCTGCGCTCAGACGTAACATGCTCGAAGAGGGTCAGGTAGACTGGCATCATTGCGCTTATATCTTAAGGGCTGACGGAGCCTTCAAAATCGAGTTCGATCGTAGCAGACCGCCGAGTGCATAAATGTCGACGACTGGAGATCTCTAGCGGAACAGTAACTGCCTCGTTTCCGAGCTCGACCATTCCGCTGCCTACCGTTCTCGGCCATTCCCGTAACAGCATCCCTTTTGAGAAGGCGGGCCCCGCCTCGCCCGTACGCTGAGACTCATTTCGAACTGCGTCGATCTCGATTGCCGGCACTAATGTACGACAAACAGGGGTTTTGGGACGCCTGACTGACCCTGCCCGCGCTTACCGTATCTGAGTCCGTTCAAAGTACCGCCCTCCAAATGCAGCTTTAGCGGTGCTGTTTAAATGGGTACCGTATGGTCCTGTTTGGTTAGGGCTTTAGCCAGACTAGGCGAGCAAATTGATTGAAATTCGATACGCCGTTTTTTAACGTAAAACAGACCAGCCTGAAGCGGTGAGCTAAAGGCATAACCTGGGGTCGACCGCACCGTTAACGTCCTTGGCATGCCGCGCCGCCCCGATACCGCCACGTTAAGCGCAAACGCCGTTGCCGCTGGATCTGGACGGCTAAGACAGCGCGGTATTATGTCCGAGGCGATCTGCCCAATCGGCCGGCCGTCGATCGCCAATACGCTGTACCCTGGCGTAATGCCCGCATCCGCTGCGGGCGACCCATCGCGAACGCTTGTGACAAACGCCGTACCATCGCGGTTGGGTTCGACCCACAGATCAAAATATGGCCCGCGCGCCGCATCCGGTGCCGGATCATTCAAGTGGGTGTGCGCGTCGTACAGTTCGCCGATCACCCGGCCAACAACGCCGGCGAACGCTTCGGACGATTGGGCGGCAGCGGCGAGCGGGCGATACATTCGCCTTACTGCTCTCCAGTCGGTGCGTTTCTCCCCGAAATAGCAGTAGCGCTCGTCCAGTGTCCGCCAGAGCTCGTCGAAGTCCTCGACATAGGTCACGTCATGAGCCGTCTCTCCCGCCTGGGCCATACCCGGCGGGAATGCCGCAGCCGTACCCAGGGCGATACCAGCATGAATCAGCGAGCGACGGGTCATGGGGTGGTGCATGTGATCGGCTTTCGCTGGTGGTCTTCTATGCGGTTAGCTGAATGAAATCTCGCCGCCTTGAACGATATTGCTGTCGCGCGAACGGTGCGAGCTTACCTGTTTGCGTAGCGTGCCGGCGATACACCGACGATACGCTGGAATTGCCGTGTGAGATGGCTTTGATCGGCATAGCCGACATCAAGCGCAACCTCCGCGATTGGCTGACCTGCCAAAAGCAGGCGTCGTGCTGCGACGATGCGGCACTGATTGCGGTACGCAAGGGGGTGATCCCGACTGCCTTGCGGAAGCTACGCGCAAGATGGAAGACGCTGATCCCGGATACGGTCGAGAGCGTGCCCAACCCAAAGCCGTCGGCGAAGTGGGCGTCGATGTAGCTTCGAGCGCGCGCAACGGCATCGCTGGATACGCGGGTGTCATCCGACGATTGTTTCACCTGGTCGGCGAACAGGACCCCAGCCAAATCGGCGAGCGCGCTTTCCTGTTCCAATCGCCCCGCGTCGTCGCGACACAATAAAGCGTGCGCATCAGCAACGATGGAGTGAGACCGATCGCCAGCCAACACGGGGAGTCAAACCGCGGCGCGTTCAGGCGCGCGGCGATGTAGGGACGTATCGCTTCGTCGGGGATGTACGCGACGCGATAGCGTAAGGTCTCACCTCCCGTGGTTCGGTTGGCATGCGGCTGGTCGGGATGAAGACGCAGTACCTGACCTGCCTCGACGTTGTAGGTTCTGCCGCCAACAGCGAGGGCCTCACAGCCTGCCATGACCGCGCCGACTACCCATTCCGCATGGCTGTGCTCGGGAAAGGCTCGCTCGCTATACTCGACGGATACGAGTTCGACGCCTGGTAGGTAGGAGGGGCGGGAGAAGTGGGCATCATTTCTCACTGGCTCACTCATGTTAACGCGCCGCCTACCCAGAGCCGAACGCCGATCAGTCCAAGCAAGTATGTCATTGCGCCTTACCGATCCACGCGCGGCCGGATCCCAAATCGACCGTCAGATCGCGCCTGCCCATCAGTTGCATGCCGATATTGCCGTCCATTATCATATTCGGAAAGACGCGTGCTTGCCCGGTAAATACCACGTCGCGCCTAATCGTTGCGCTAACCGGCTGAGCCGTCCGAATGTCCGCGCGTAAGCCTAGATGCGGCGCGATCTGCGGCGACACGAAGATGGTCGGCCCTGCATTGGCAGAGTCCAGTTCCATCCAGGCACGGCCCCGGGGGTGTTTACCCCGATGTTGACATCGAGGGCGGCACCTTCTGCTCCCCGCACCAGCCGAACCGGCACTTCAAGACCGGACTTCATACGCGCCGCGAGGGAGCCGGGTGTTTCGATCACGATCTGGCGACTAGCGAAGCGAATAGTGATGATACGGCCAGCGAAGAGGTCTAGTCCGATCGAGCCGTCCAGCCTGGCAGTGTCGGCATCGAGCTTGCCGAGATCGTAGACGATCGTCGTCGGTGCTGTGTAGGCGTGCTCGCCCATTTCAAAAGCAACGTTATCGCAGCGTGGTAGATCCAGGCGCTCTCCGGTCATACGGAACGCCGTGACATTGCCCCAAGGTTCGCAGCCAAGGTCGCGGGCCAGGGCTGGCGTAATCATTGTCACCCCCTCGCCGGTGTCAAACAAGAAGGTCCGCTCGCGGCCGCCAACCGATGCCTGAACAGTGAACTGCTTACCTTGAAAAAGCTCGAGGCTTATCGTTTGTGGGCCGCGGTCTTGCGATGGTCCGGCGGGAAGGGCGGCGAGCAACGCGCCCATCATTAACATTTTCACTAGCATCCCCTTACCCCGCAGGCTTCACTGGCGGCGGGGTCCCCATGCCGGCGGGTGCTGCAACGGCACTGCGTTTGAGCCAAACCCGTCCTTGAGCAAGATCCATGGTGACCACCCAATCTTTGAGAAACGGCATGCCAAGGTTTCCATCGATCACGATGTCGGGGCTGAAGATCATCCCGGACGCTTCGACACCGGGAGCGATCTGGAATTGGCCTTGTTGCGGTCCCTCGCCGGTAACCTTCTTCAAGCCGAGTAGAGGAAGAAGTTTTGGTGCAACCAGGATCGTGCCGCCATTGCCACTGTCCAGCTCGAGGCGCGCCGGTCCACGTTCGGTGGGGACGTCAATGAACACAGACAGCGCCAGGCCGCCTATTTCACGAGCCAGATGAGCAGGAAGCTCCACAGCGTTCGCCTTGCGCCCAGCCGCGCTTTCAGGTGTTTCCAACGTGAGTTCGCGACCTGCGAAATCGATGGTTACAGTGCGTCCGGCGAATGCGTCGAGGGCAAGCAGACCATCGATCGGTGTGTCGGGAGACCCCACGTTCATGACGATTGCAACAGGGCTCTGTAGGGTCTGGTTCTTCCAGGGGATTGCAACATTGTCGCAACGTGGGGCGGTGATCTTCGTGCCGGTCATATGAAACCCGGTGATTGATCCCCAAGGTTGGCAGTCCATCTCTTTCGCGAGCGCTGGTGAGATCACCGTCAGTCCGCCTGCAGTGTCGAGTTGAAAAAGCCGCTCCCGGCCGGCCACCTTCACCCGTGCCGCTACGCCTTTGCGGTAACTTTCCAACGGCAGCCGCACCGGACCCGTTGGGGCAGCATTCGCTCCAGACGCCAAACTAATGAGCAACCCAGCCGATAATAGCTTCTTCAAAAGAATGCCCCTTTCATGGTGGGATGCGCGGGCATCGAAGTAGTCGAACAGACGATGCATTTTACTGTTTAAGGCTAAAGGGCAGTGATCCAGCGCTCGAGCCGATCGGTATTGCGCATGTCGCCGGTGTAAGCATGTACCGGCCTGGCCGGGACGTTCGAACCGCGTTTCCTGCCGCGATACACCTTCATCGGAATGACGGCCCGGGCAAAACCGCTGGGCAGAGCGACTTGCCGTACGTCCATGTAGAGCGAGTCAGCGCTCGTCTCCTGCCCGACGTGAATGCCGCCTAACGCGGTCCATAGATCGACCGCATCAAGGCATGCCGATCCGCATCCCCAGTCCGTCAGCACGAATACCCGCGCTTTCAGCATGTGAGCAGCGCCGGTTGCCGCTGGCTTAGCTTCGTCGGCATCCACTTCACGCCAGAGCGCTTGGCCGAGGGCGCGGGCAGATGTCATGCCCTTCGCGGTACGCGCGGCCCAGTCTTTCACCGCCTGCGAGACATCGGCGGAATTCTGCCAGGCGGTACGATAGCCTTCAAGCGTGGCGATGTTTCCCGCCGAAGCGCGCCAGTCGACGCCTTTCGATCCTGATGGCAGCGCGTTCACTGCAGCCTGGCCCCAGAGGATAGCCGCAATCTGATACGACCAGTCGGACGATCCACCGCCATTGCCTCGAAGGTCGAGCACGATGCGCTGTGCCGCTGCGATCGCGAGGGCGTCCTTCCTCATCGATTTGATGATTGGCGTTAGGGACTTGGCATCAGCGCTGTCGGGGTCACCGTTGAAGCTGGGGAGCGAGAACCAGCGCGTGCCGTCAGCAAGGGTTCGAGCCGCGAACTCTGGACGTGCCCGCGGTGCGGTAGCGGCAAAACGTGCGTCGAAGTCTGCATCAGGCAGATCGCGCCAACTGAGCGTCACGTCCTTTAGCTTGTCATCGACCTTGAAGCGGCAGCGGACTGGACGCTTGATGTAGGGGTTGGCGGCGTCGAGGAACAACCGACCACCATTGGTCGCTCGTTGGCTGACCAATTCCCACCTGCCTCGGAAGGCGCCGACGTTGCGGGCAGCCAGGTGTTCGGCATCAATGCCATCGCAGCTTACGAGTACTGCTCCGAGCGGTAAGGGAGCGTCATCCGCTCGGGTCATCACGACCTGACGTCCGGTGCCGTCAAAGCCGGTCAGAAAGCCGGGCCAGCGGATCGGCAGGGGCGCTGGCTGATCGAGGTCGAGCGCGACATGCCCATCGTTGAAGCTCGCCACGTAACCGCGCATCGCCCATAGATATCCTGGGTAGTCTCCAGCGGTTGCAGCACGACGCAGGGCCAACGCCAGACCGGCATCGTTGCGACGCGCAAAGCCGGGGTCGAGTTTGTTGTAGGGACCAGGGTGATTGTCGGCGATCTGGTTGTGATAGGCCTTGGCGTCCATTTGCAAGGTCGCTGCCCAGTCGCGAGGTACGTTGGTCGCACCGATCAGCAGAACCGCCGCTGGTATGGCAAGGAGCGACGGGTTCATCTCGGCGCGGCCAGTTTGCTGGCTGCCTTCTCAAGATAGGGCCTGACATCAACCGAACTGTAGCCCGGTGTCGTCGAGGCGAAGTGTCGCAGCCAGTACCCGTGTCCAGCCCCGTACACGACGAGGATGCGATCGCCCGGTTTGGCCACATTGATGAGCTTTGCGAAGATCTTCGCATTGCGTAGGTACCACATGGCATTCAGATCTGCGCCGGGCTGCTCGTTACCGTCACCAAGTCGGAGCAGGGAGTAGTATGAATCCTGTCCACCCATGGGCGTGGAGGGGTCGTTATAGCGGATCAGCATCCGTGGTATGCTGGTGGTTGCCTGCTCAGCCTCAAACTTTTTGGCAGACGCCTGGACCGTTTCAAAGGCGGCGTCGAGATAGGCCTGCTGCCCGTGAGCTTTTGCATAAGCTTCGACCCGGCCGATTGGGAAATAGTCCGGTTCACCCTTGTCGGGTTGCTCGTCAATACCTTGAACGGACCGAAGGCCGGCGCGAGCAGCGATGCGGTAGCCGATCTGGGTTGTCTCGTCCCGGTCGGTCTTGAGCATTTTGGGGAAAACCTCGCGAAGTCCGTCACATCGTAGGTCGGGCCCGGGCGTTGCGCCTCTACCATGACCCGCGTCGGTTCAAATTCAGCGATGGCATCAGCCAGTGCTTCCAGTTCGCGCTGGCGCTGCGGCGTGGTGACATCGTCGACGTGGGCATTCACCTTGTCACGACCAGGGTTGCCGAAATGATAGCTACCCAGCACCATCACTTGGACAGGTTGCTGTTGTGCAGCGGTCACAGCAGGCGTTGCTGCCGCAGCGAGTATGGGTAGCAGCATGCAGGAGGCCTCCTTGGTGTGGTGCTCAAACAATACACGTCGAACGGCAGCTGTCTATCTGGATTTGCTGCATTGGACGCCGCTGTAGATGAGGTTGGTCCGACAGCTGGCAACGACACCAGTCCCGGAATCGGTACGTTTGCGAGCAGGCCGAGTTAATCATATCCCCTGTTGATCTCATGCCCTAACAATCCGCCAAGTCAGATTATGATGGGGCGAGGGCAGTTGAGAAGACGTAGCTTCCTCGTGGGTGCAGCGGGGGCCGCTTTATCAGGCGCTGTGCGTGGAGCGGACGTCATACCCAGTGGAGCGGTGGGCCTCACCTGTTCGAAGGCGGGCGTATCGGGAATTATCTCGCAGGGCGAAGTTGGCGCAATTCTCGATCCGTCGTTCCGTTGGCACATCGGTTCCAATACCAAGGCAATGACAGCCGCCCTATACGCTCGCTTGGTCGATCGCGGACGGTGCCGATGGGGCGCAAGCGTACCTAGTCTCTTCCCCGCAATCGCATCGCATCCTGCTTGGGTCGACATACGTGTCGAGGAACTATTAAGTCATTCAGCAGGCCTAACCGATACCTTCGTTGACCCTCGGTGGTTGGACGCGAGGCGCGCCGATCCAAAATCTGCCAATGAACAACGGCGCGATCTGGTTGAGCGCGTTCTTAGCAGTGCTCCGCCGGAAAGGCGGGGTGTCTATCGCTACGGCAATCTGAACTACGTGATGGTGGGCGCAGCTATTGAAGAGGCGGTCAACGTTACGTGGGAGGAGGCACTGCGGGGCGAAGTTTTCAGAGCTTTGCGTATTGCCGAAGCGGGGTTTGGGGCACCTCCTCGAACAGGGCCGTGGGGGCGGGAAGCTAATGGTGGCATATTGAAACCCATTGACCCGGCCCTTGGTGAGGCTGACAATCCGGCGGTACTATGGCCATCCGGCGGCGTACACATCAGCGCCTCGGGTTACGCGCAATTCCTGGCCAGTTATTTGGGCAGCGGGCCACCTTTTCTTCGTACAACGACGCTAAAGCACTTGCTTACCCCAGCCCAGCCGGATTTGGGCTATGCCGGGGGCTGGAGCCTTGACGGACCATCCGACTCTCCGGCCAGCAGACTAACGCACGATGGGTCGAACACCCTATGGTTTGCGAGTGCGATTATCGACCGCAAGTCCGGTCATGGGTACGGGGCGCTTACCAACTGCGGCGGCGAACGAGGGGTCGCAATTACATCGCAGATCCTCGAACGCATCTCCCTCAGATCACCAAGCACCTAGCCAGATCAAAGGGCGGGCCGATGAATGAGTGTCCGAAGATGGGAACCGTCTTAGTACCGTTGAATGGCGGCTTGTGGGTCAAGTCGTCATCGTTTAGGCAGCTAGGGCTCGGTTGCTTTCGCCCGTTAGCTTAGTGCTTTTTGCATCACGGGACGGCGGGGAGCCGAACAGGCGGGCGTACTCCCGACTAAATTGCGATGCGCTTTCGTAGCCCACCGCAAAGCCAGCTGCGGCGACGTCGCGGCCGGCCAGGATCAGCCGACGAGCCTCCTGAAGCCGCAGGCTCTTTTGGTACTGCAGCGGGCTCATCGCCGTTGCTGTGCGAAAATGCCGGTGTAACGAAGCCGGGCTCATGCCGGCCACGTCAGCCAGCGCCTCAACGCGCAACGGCCTATCGAACTGATCGCGGATCAGTGCAATCGCCCGGCGTACCTGCGAGAGCCGGCTGTCAGCGCGCGCGATCTGCCGGACGATTGCCCCCTGCGGCCCCTGGAGTAGACGATAGAGGATCTCTCGCTCGCAAAGCGGGGCCAACACGGCAATATCCTTTGGCGCATCGAGAAGCCGTAAGAGACGTAGCCACGCGTCAAGCAGCTCCGACGTGACCGGGTTCACTGCAAACGCGGGTTCGGCTGTAGGCGAGGACACGTCCGCCTCGCTGAGAACGGATGCAAGCTGGTCACTGTCGAGGTCGAGGCTGACTGCAAGATACTGCTCGTTTGGCTGATCGAGTTTGACGCAGCCGGACGCGGGTAGCTCGACTGTAGCGATGAAATAGCTGGCCGGATCATACCGAAGCCGGCGGTCGCCGATCGCGATCTCCTTTGCGCCGCTTAGGATCAACGCCATCATCGGCTGGTAAACGCCTGATACCGGCTGTGGCGCGGCGCGGTCCTTGTACAGCGCAACTCGTGGCAACACGGTTGACTGATATCGGCCAGGTGTATGGCGGCTGACGATACCGCGCAGTTCTGTAAGCGTGTCGTGCATGCGACGAAGATGAGCGGTCACGTCGCTTCAGACAAGCGTCCTTGATCGGATCGGGCAAGTACTCGCGGCGATCACGCATGCGCAGATAGCCGCGGCATCCATCTTGGGAGCACCAGATAAAGGAATAGGCATGACCCACAAGAAAACAGCACTCGTGACAGGAGCAAACAAGGGCATCGGCCTGGAGATAGCGCGCGGACTCGGCAGGATTGGCTACACGGTCTGGATCGGTAGCCGGAACGAGAGCCGCGGCGAGGCGGCTGCTGAGGCACTACGCCGCGACGACTTGGATGCCCGCTTCCTGCCGCTAGACGTAACAGACGATCGGAGCGTCGCCGCGGCCGCAAAAACTCTGGGAGGCGAAGTCGACCAGCTCGACGTTCTAGTGAACAACGCTGGCATCTCAATTGGCTGGGGACCGCCTAGCGAAGAGGCGGTCACGGATGTTCATGCAATCTACGACGTCAATGTCTTTGGCGTGATCCGAACAACGCAGGCTTTCCTACCCTTGCTAAAGAAGGCGTCCGAGCCGAGGATCGTCATGGTCAGCAGCAGCCTGGGCTCGCTTGCCTGGGCATCGGACTTTGAGGCGCCGATGGCCGAGGTAAATCTGCTTGGCTACAACAGCTCGAAGTCGGCGTTGAATGCGGTGACAGTGGCATTCGCCAAGGATCTCGCGCCGCTTGGCTTCAAGGTTAATGCCGGCTGCCCGGGCTATACCGCGACCGACCTGAACCAGCACACAGGCTCGCGCACTCCGGAGCAGGGGGCTGTGATCGGTATTCGACTAGCTACTTTACCTGACGATGGACCCACTGGTGGCTTCTTCGACGATGATGGTACGGTAGCTTGGTGACGTTTAAATTGCCGTGGGACGCCTGATCGATTGTGGACAGGCGTCCACTTCGTTGATCCGGTTCAGGCCCGTGCATGACCGCAGTTGGATCAGCGCCGCCCGGTCGCCAAGCACTGATCCCCAGTATAAAGGGCAAGCCGCGATCACGCCAAGGAACACCATGGTCACAACCGAGCATCTCACACCTGACGACTATGGCCTTCTCATCCTCGCACCTGAAATTGCGCTCGGCAGTGGCTGGCTTGGCGGCGACAGAGTCGTCGGTCGCGGAGCTATCCGTGACCTGTTAAATAAGGCCACTCGCTTCAACAAAGGCGAGCAGCAGAGGTTGACTATCCATGTCCCCAGCAGAGTGATCACGCTCCGGTTGGATGAGATCGCATCATACTACGGAGAGGAACATCGCTCCGCGTTGGCTGCTGAGACGATGTTCCTTTCCGAATAGCGCTTTTGGTAAGCGAAGCGATCGGAGTTGGTGCGTCGTTTCGGAACCCGAACAGTAGGGCGCTTTGACTCAAATATTAGGAGCTACGCTATAAGAGCCAGCTGAAAGAATTGATTATGGGGGCTGAGCCGATAATCGGCGAACGCACCACACGGAGCGAACCCGGCACTACGGTAAAGTGATATGGCCGGCGCGTGTAGTGCGGCAGTTCCAGTTTCAAGGCTCAACCGAGTGTAGCCGCGTCGGCGAGCTTCCGCGATAATATGCTCAAGCATCGCTCGTCCTACCCCTGTGCCACGTGCGGCCGGGGCCACCCGCATGGATTTCAGCTCGCCATGTGCGCAGTCCAGTTCCTTTAGCGCGCCGAACCCGGCCAGGTTTTTGTCGTTCCATGCCGTCCAGAAGGTGACGCTAGCTGCCGAAAGGCCAGACGCATCAAGTGCAAAAGCGTGATCGGCCATTACGCCCTGCAACTCTCGCAAGTGATGGTCCAATAGATCCGTGACGTATGGTTCTTTTGGATCGTCTACCCGTATTTGCATTTCACTATTGCCCCCAAGAGTGATGACCAGCGCTTGGCCGGTTGTGCCGGCATTCATTGTCAAAGCGTAGCCTTTCCGCTGCGCACGTTAGTCGCTCGGCCGTGCCGTTACGCATAGTATCCACGCCGCGGCGACAATCTCCTCCAATGAGCACTTATAGTTCTCGGCGCCCCAGGCGAGGGCAATGTGTAACAGCCCTCCTTCGACACCGCGTCGGAGCATCGCATTGATTTTGACGGGGCCGCGATCATCAGGATCGAGGGCCGCAAAGAGCGGCTCGGAGAGGTCATGCATCGAACGTCGAATTGCCTCGTCGATCAACGGATCTACGCCGACGATTTCAACCAGGAACACGCGTGCCGTGGTGGGATTAGCACGTAGCGTCGCGAAATATGCGCCTAGCATCCGTCGGGTACGATCTTCAGTCGGTAGAGAGGGATCGTCGGCCGCAACGATCTGCGTCAACACAGCGGCGATCACCTGATCGAACGCGGCGAGTAGCAACGCTTCGCCATGCGCAAAATTTTCGTAAAAATAGCGTTCGGTAAGTCCTGCCTCGCGACAGATCGCGCGCACGCCCGTGCTGTGGAACCCCTGGGAGCCATACAGGCGCACGGCCGCCTGTATCAGCATCGTGCGCCGCTCAGCCCGTCGAGCGTCAAGCGTCTGCCCGGTCCACCGTTTTGTTGTTACCGTCATTACGACAGAGTAGCGATATTGACAATGACAACAAGCATTGTCATTCAGTTCAGGAATATGGTGGGAGTGGAACATGGCCGGTATGGAGCACCTCGACGTGCTGGTGGTAGGCGCCGGTCTGTCAGGGATCGACGCCGCGTTCTGGTTGAAGACTGGCAATGCCACGCGAAGCTGGGCGATTTTCGAGGGGCGCGATGCGATCGGCGGCACGTGGGATCTGTTCCGCTATCCGGGCATTCGCTCGGATTCGGACATGACGACGCTGGGCTTCCCATTCCGTCCGTGGCGAGGTGAGAAAGCGATCGCCGCGGGCGAGGACATCCGCGACTATATCCGCGACACTGCGGCAGTGTTCGAAATCGACGCCAAGGTGCGACTGCGTCACCGGGTGACCAATGCAGACTGGTCCTCGGCGGACGCGCTGTGGATCGTGTCGTATACCGTCGATGGCATAGCGAACCAGCTGACCTGCCGCTTCCTGTTCCTGTGTTCTGGCTATTACGACTATGCCGCGGGGCATGCGCCGACTTGGCCGGGAATGGACGCGTTCGCGGGACAGGTCGTCCACCCGCAATTCTGGCCTGACGATCTTTCGGTCGCGGGCAAGGACGTCGTGGTCGTGGGTTCGGGTGCGACCGCGGTGACGCTGGTCCCGGCCATGGTCGACCAGGACGCCGCACACGTTACGATGCTGCAGCGATCGCCGACATATATTGTCTCACGACCGTCACGCGACGATCGCGCCGAGACGTTGCGCCGCTGGCTGCCTGACAAGGTGGCGGAGGCGGCGGTGCGGTGGAAGAATATCGGCTACGGCATCTTCGTCTACGGTGTGTCGCGGCGCAAACCACATGTCTTGAAGCAGAAGATCAGGCAACAGCAGCGCGCGATGCTGGGGCCGGACTTCGACATCGCCACTCACCTGACGCCGCGCTACGACCCGTGGGACCAGCGGCTGTGCCTCGTCCCTGACGGCGATCTGTTCAAGGTACTGCGCAACGGGCGGGCGTCGATCGCGACCGATGAGATCGCGGAGTTCACGCGTGACGGTCTCCAGTTGAAGAGCGGCGAGGCCATCCCCGCCGACATCGTTGTGACCGCGACGGGGCTCAAGGTGCAGCTCATGGGCGGTGCACGATTGACCGTCGATGGCACCCTTGTCGATCCGGGCAAGCGACTGCTTTACAAGGGGGCGATGCTAGATGGTGTGCCCAATCTCGCTTTCGCGATCGGCTACACCAACGCGTCCTGGACACTCAAATGCGACCTGACGTCGCAGTTCGTCCGCCGCCTGCTCGATCATATGGATCGTCGCAAGATGGACAGCGTCGTACCGGTTGCACCGCCATCGACTACGGGCGACGAACCGATCCTCGACCTGAGCTCCGGATATGTGCAGCGGGCGGCAGACCTTCTGCCTCGGCAAGGTGCGAGCGCGCCTTGGAAGGTGAAGCAGAACTACCTCCGCGACCTGTTGGCGTTCCGTAGTGGGCGCATCGATGACGGTGTGCTGCGCTTTGGTCGGCGTGGTTTGACCAGAGAGAACGCAGCATGAGCGCCCGGATGAAGCTTGCCGGCAAGGTGGCTGTAGTGACTGGCGCAGCGGGCGGAATAGGCCGTGCGATCGCGCGATCGTTGGCCGTGCGTGGCTGTCACGTCGCGCTGGCCGACGTGGATGAGGACGGGCTGGCTGAAACCGCTGCAATGATCGGAAACAGCGTCCGCGTCACCCGTCACAGGCTCGATGTTGCGGACCGCGATGCTGTCGCCGCCTTTCCGGCTGTGGTTCTGGCAGCTCATGGACACGTCGACGTGGTCGTCAATAACGCCGGTGTCGCCCTGAGCGGTTCCTTCGCACAGCTCACTGAGGCGGAGTTCGATTGGCTCTTGGACATCAACCTGCACGGCGTCGTCCGCATGTCACGCGCGTTCCTGCCGCTGCTACAGCAGCGTGAGCAGGCACAGCTGGTCAACCTCTCCAGTCTGTTCGGAATCATCGCACCACCAGGACAGAGCGCTTATGCTGCCGCGAAGTTTGCCGTCCGCGGCTTCTCGGAAGCTCTGCGCCACGAACTGACCGCAGCACATTCCACGGTTGGTGTAACCGTGGTGCATCCAGGCGGTGTGAAGACCGGTATCGCCACCAACGCACGCGCCGGTGCTGCAGTCGGAGTCGAAGAGCGCGAGCGGCAGCAGGCGCACTTTTCGAAGGCGCTGAAGCTCAGTCCCGAACAGGCCGGCGAGATCATTGTCACCGGGATCGAGCAGCGGCGAGCCCGGGTGCTGGTCGGACGGGACGCAAAGATCGTCGCGATGATCGAGCGGATCATGCCGGTCGCTTACTGGCGCCTGCTCGGACGCGGACGGTGATGATTGCCTGTGAGCGTTACGATGGGGGAGGGGAGCTTAACAATTCTTCGAGCGTGCCATTGGGCGCGAGGCGCTCAAGCATGTTTGAGAGTAGAATCACCGAATCTCGCATCGCGTTGGGATCGTCGATGAAATCACGACCTATCGACATGCCGTGCATCGCCCAGACAACCAGCCGGATGGCGGTTGTGTCGCGGACCTTGGCGCCGAGACGATCCAGAAAAGCGGTCACCGCCAGTTCCTCGATCTCGGCCTGGACCGGCTTTATCAGCGCGGCGAGCTCGGGATCGCTCCGCGAAGCGACGAAGATTTCCAGAACCGCGACGCCGGAGGGCCGCGAAAGCACTTCCCACGAGATCTGAGGCCAGTCCGATACGCGTGATCCGGTACCCCATTCGCGTTGCAAGTCCTGGTAAGCCACCACCTCCTGTTGGAAGACCCATCGCACGACTTCTGCAATAAACGCCGCCCGGGTCGTGAAATGATGCGTGATCGCACCGCGGCTGACACCAGCTTCGTCGGCAATTTCAGCGTTGCTTGCGCGACTATAGCCCAGCCGGCTGATTGCGCGCACTGCTGCCTCGAACAGCGCGCCGCGCGTTTCTGCGGTGCGTTGTTCCTGCGTGCGCCTTACAACCTTGGTCTCGCTCATCGTCACTCCTGCCGCCCTAGTGACCGATCAACCGCGTGCCGACAAGCGACACGCGGTGATACGGTCAGAAGCGCCACTCGAAGGCGCCGCCAATCCGGCGGAAGGCGTTATCCGGCAAAGACTGGACATATTGGCCTGCCGAGAAGTTGCCTGGGAAGATTGCCGCGGCATAGCGCTTATCGAACAGGTTGCGGACGAATACGCTGAAGCGCGCATGGTCGCCGATATCGCCGATGCCGATCGTAGCGTTGACCAGCGAGTAACCGTTCTGGATCGTGCTGGGATCGTTGATCGCGTAATAGAAGCGGCTGCGATAGCGCCAGTCTGCGTTGAGGAAGACCTTCAGGTCGTTGCCAATGGGCTGGTCGACATTGGCGGCAAGGCTGGTCGTCCACTTCGACGCCCCAACAAGCGGGGACCCTGCCGCATTGAAGCTGGGTCCGGGCAGCGAGCAGCCCTGTGCAGCGGTCTGCCCGAAATAGCAGGCCACGTTGTAGTCGCCGTATTCGGTGTCGAGATAGGTAACACCGCCCGACAGGCTGACACCATGCAGTGGTCGCACGACAGCCTCCGCCTCGACGCCGCGCGTCTTCAACGTGCTGGCATTACCGGTTCGGAAGGTACCCAGCCCCCCGTTCAGCGTGGGGTCGAAGACCTGAGCCTGGAAATCCCGGAAGTTGTTGATGAAACCCGCGAGATTGAGGCTGACCCGGCGGTCGGCGAGGTCAAACTTGGCGCCGATCTCATAGGCGTCGACCTTCTCGGGATCGACATTGAACGCGACACCCGCAGCCGAGCTGACCGCCGGTCCCTTATAGCCGCGAGTATAGGTCGCATAGACGTTCGCGGTCGGTGTGATCGAATACTCGATACCACCACGTGCCGAAAAACCGTTGGCATCCCGGTTGGCGACGATCGGCGCGGCAAGAGTACCAACGCAGCGCCTACCGCCACTCAGCAGGAATGTGACGAGATTGCAGACGCCCGAGACGGCAGTAACGGTTGTCGTGGAATCGATCTCGTCGCGCGTATACCGGCCGCCTGCGATCAGGTGGAGCGACGGCGTCACGTTGAACGTGAGCTGCGCGAAGCCTGCATAGCTCTTCGTCCCATAGTCGAAGTTCGACTGGCCATTGACCGGCGAGAGGCGGACCGGCGTGCTTGCGGGGAAGACGCCGAACGTGCCCGCCTGCAGGATTTGTGCGTCGATATGCTGTTTGAAGAAATACAGCCCCGCCGTGTAGTCGACGAAGCCGTGGCCATTATTGGCAACACGCAGTTCCTCCGAGAACTGGTGGGATTGCGAGTTGGCGATATTCGTGTCGAAGAACGCGACCGGCGTCTGATCAACGTCATTGTTAGCGCGAGCGCGCAGGTCGCGGTACGCCGTGACCGAGGTGACGGTGAGCGGCCCTGCATCGTAGCTCGCCGAGAATTGTGCCCCGAGGCTATGTTCGTCGCGGAGCACGTCGGTGCTCCCGATCGCAGTCTTGTTATTGGTCGGCGAGGCGACAACGCCGAGTGCACTGTTCTGCGTGAACACGAAGTTGGCGGGTGCGAAGGGTCGGAAGGCGGCGGGGATCGGCGTCGCATCGTTGCCGCCGAACTTGCGGATCGTGGAATAGGCTTCGATCCCGCTATTGTTCTGGTAATCGACGATTCCGTACAGCGAAAGCCGGTCGGTCGGTTCCCACAGCAGCTTGGCCGTGCCGAAATACCGGCGGACCGGATCAAGACGACCTGGTCCAACAAGCTGCGTCGACGGCTTCTGGTATTGATAGCCGCCAACGACACGCAGAGCTGCGGTGTCGCCAATGGGTACGTTGACGACGGCCTGCGTCTGGACCTGGTCACGGCTGCCCGCCTGGACCCGACCGCTGCTGCTGAACTCACCAAGTTGTGGTTTGGTGGTAGAGATCGAAATGAGGCCTGCAGTCGTGTTCTTGCCGAACAACAGCCCTTGTGGCCCGCGCAGCACTTCGACACGTTCGACATCGGCGAGCGAGTTGAGCGGGACGTAGCGCGGCAGCGTGATGTTGACGTCGTCTACCGCTATGCCGACGGCTGACTCGATGCCGTAGTCGAACGAGTTGGTGCCGACGCCGCGGATTGCAAAGTTCGGCACGCCAGGCGTCGCCGTGAAGTTCAGACTAGGGGCACGTTGCGTAATGTCGGCAAGCTGGGTGGCGCCGGTTTCGCGCAGCGACTGGCCGTTCACGACGGTGATGGCAATCGGCACGTCGCGTAGATTCTCTGTCCGTCGTTGAGCAGTCACGACGATGTCGCCTTCGGCGGTGCCGGTCGGATCTGAAATCTGCGAACCCTCGCTTCCTCCGCTCTGCGTTGCCTGAGTTCCGGTCTGTGCCTGAGCCGTTCCCGCCCAAGCCAGAATGCTCGAGCCCACCAGCAGTGCCAATCCACGCATCGTCGTTATCCTCACCCGTCCAGCGGTCCCTGCCGCTTGACAACGATCATTGTCTGTTAGAAACATACTGTCAAGCACGCACGTAAGGTGAATTGCTGCGTCGGGGAGTGTTCATGACAAGGATGACCCATCGGTCTGTACTGCTTGGTGGCGTGCTAATGACCTGTGTGACAGCAGCTTTCGCGCAGGAAAGGCCATCGAGCGGTATGGCAAGGCCAGCTGCGGCAGATACGCGGGCGGCCGCTACCGAACGCGCCATGCAAGGCGATGAGCGGACCGTGCTGACGCATGGCCTTTGGGCGATACCGTTGATCCCTAACGTTCGCATTCCTGCCGAGGCGATACTGGGTGCTGGCTACGTCACCGGGATCCCCCGGCTCGGCGTGCCAGCGCTGGTTGAAACCGATGCGAGTCTCGGCGTCTCGTACATCGCCAATCTTCGTAAGGACGGGGCGACCGCGCTGCCGTCGGCGACCGCAATGGGATCGACGTGGAACCCGGGCCTGATCCGCCGCGGCAACGCGATGATTGCGGGCGAGGCGCGCGCGAAGGGGTTCAACGTGCTGCTTGGTGGTGGCATCAATCTGATGCGCGATCCACGCAATGGGCGGACGTTTGAATATTTCGGCGAGGATCCACTTCATTCGGGGCTTCTCGGCGGTGCCGCGATAGACGGCGTCCAGTCGCAGCACGTGCTGTCGACGGTGAAGCATTTTGCCCTCAACGCGCAGGAGACGGGGCGTCACGCGGTCGACGGTAAACTTGCCGATGACGCGTTCCGCATGAGCGATCTGCTCGCCTTCGAGATCGCGATCGACCGTGGCCAGCCCGGCTCGGTGATGTGCGCGTATAACCGCGTTAACGGTGCGCCGGCATGCAGCAGCGATTACCTGCTTAACCGCGTATTGAAGCAGGATTGGCGCTACCCAGGGTTCGTCATGTCCGATTGGGGTGCGGTTGGTGCCCTCGATTTTGCTCTTGCCGGGCTGGACCAGCAATCGGGCGCGCAGATCGACAAGAAGATCTTCTTCGGCGTGCCACTCGCCGAGGCGGCTGCCCGCGATCCGGCTTATGCCGCGCGCGTCGCTGACATGAACCGGCGCATCTTGCGTTCGATCTACGCGGTTGGGCTTGATACGCATCCGCCGTTCAAGGCCGACATCGATTTTGCGGCGAATGCCGGCATTGCCCGAAGCGTTGCCGACGAAGGGATCGTGTTGCTGCGGAACTCCAATGCGTTGCTGCCGCTGTCGAAGGACGTGCGCTCGATCGCGGTGATCGGTGGGTATGCCGATGCGGGCGTGCTGTCGGGTGGTGGGTCGACGCAGGTGCAACCGCTTGGTGGTCCGTCCGTCTCGCTGCCGATGGGTGGCGAGGGGCCGCTCGCGAAATACAATAACCAGACCTATCATGGCACCGCGCCACTCGCCGCGATCCGTGCGCTGGCGCCAAACGCCAAGGTGACATTCCATGACGGGCGCTATCCGGCGGAGGCTGTTGCGGCAGCAAAAACGGCGGACGTGACGATCGTCTTTGCGACGCAGTGGATGGCCGAAGGCGCAGACGTCCCAGATCTGTCGCTGCCGGGTGGGCAGGACGCGCTCATCGCTGCGGTGACCACCGCTAATCCTAAGACGATCGTCGTTCTCGAAACCGGTGGGCCGGTCCTGATGCCATGGCTTAATCGCACAGGTGCGGTGATGGAGGCGTGGTATGGCGGCGTGCGTGGTGGCGATGCTATCGCCGCAACGTTGTTCGGCGATAGCAATCCATCTGGTCGGTTGCCCGTCACTTTTCCCGCATCGCTTGATCAGCTGCCGCGCCCGGCGCTGCCGTATGCCGGGATGATCGACCGGGACTTTGCTGCCGGAACCGCTGCCGGAACGCGCTATCCGATCGATTACGATATCGAGGGCGCAGACGTCGGCTACCGGTGGTTCGCGCGCAAGAATGCTACGCCGTTGTTCCCGTTCGGCTTCGGACTCAGCTACACGCAGTTTCAGTCCGGCCCAATGAAGGTCACCGGGGGCGCGCAGCCGAAGGCGACGGTAACGATCCGCAACACCGGCACGCGCGCAGGTAGCGATGTCGCGCAACTCTACCTAGTCTCGACACCTGCAGGACGCACACTGCGGCTCGCTGGCTTTACCAAGGTCGCCGTGCAGCCAGGGACTGCGGCGAACGTCACGGTTCAAATCGAACCTCGCATACTTGCCGACAGCAAAGGTGGACGATGGACGATGCCGGCAGGCCGCTATGGCTTCGCGCTCGGGCGCTCGGCAACCGATCTTGGACCTGTCGTCGCTGTCAGCCTGCCAGCGCGCCAGTGGCGCTGACCATTCACTCTAGGAGCATGCCCGTGAACCGCTTCAGCCTGTTCGTCACTGCCCTTGCCTTTGCCCTCCCCACGGCGGTGACGGCGCAGGGCATCCCGGTCGAACCGATCGCGACACCCCCGCAAACCGGCGCGATTGCACTGGGCACTGGCGGTGTGCCCGGCATGCCGGCGGAAAGCTGGTTCACGCTCGCCGGTCGCCCCACGGTCCGCAACGTCGCATCCGCTACACTTCTCCCCGTGCTGCCCGACAAGGCAAAGGCGACGGGGGCTGCGGTCATTATCGCGTCTGGCGGCGGTTTCCTGATGGAGTCGATGGAGGCCGAGGCGATGAAGCCGGCACGCTGGCTTGCAGATCATGGCATCGCTGCCTTTGTTCTCAAATACCGTCTCGATGCGACACCGGCTTCACTGGACGCGTTCAAACAGGCCGCGCTGGCGCGCTTCGCAGCTGCCGCAATGGCTGGAGCAAAGGGCGGTGCCGTGATCCCGGCGCCTGCGCCGGCGCTCGCCGATGCGCAGGCGGCAGTGAAGCTGGTGCGGGCACGTGCGGGGGAATGGGGCGTCGATCCACGCCGCGTCGCCTATCTCGGCTTTTCCGCTGGCGCGATCATGGGGGTCGATCTGGTCAAGACAGCAGCACCGGGCACCACGCCGGACCTGTTTGCCGCCATCTATCCCTCAATGGCACCAACGACCGTCGCCGTAGGCGCTCCGCCGCTGTTCGTTGCGGTGGCCAACGACGACGAGCTGTTCGGCAAGCAGGGCTATGGCCTGCCCGACAGCTGGCGCCGCGCCGGGCGGCCGGTCGAACTGCACGTCTACGAACATGGCGGCCATGGCTTCGGCTTCGACGGCAAGGCGGGCACGACCAGCACTGGCTGGAGCACCGCGCTGCTCACCTGGTTCGGCGCGCACGGCTGGCTGACGAAATAGCAGGAATTGCCGGAAGCTAATCGCTACTCTTCGAGGAGACGGAACGATGCGTTGGTCAATATTGGGCGCAATAAGCGCGATGCTGCTCATGCCGCCGGCAACGGCTGCGACATACGAGGCCAAAGGGCCGATCGAACGTCATTATGCGGCGGACGGTCCATGGGCCACGACGACAGCCGTCTCGACCCACGCCTGCGACCGTGAGGGCAATCTTTGCGATATCTGGTATCCGGCTGACCTTGGCGCCAACCCGCTCAAGGGGCGGACCAGCGGCTTTCAGCATCCTGTGATTGTCTTCGCCAACGGCACGGCGGATACGGTCCCGGCGGAGAAGAATGCCTTTTTCCTGCGCCATCTCGCGAGCTGGGGCTTCATTGTCATTCGATCGCGCGACGGCTCGACGGGGCAGGGTGAAACGGTCACCGACGCGAAGGACTTCCTACTCGCTCAGTCCCGCGATCCGGGTAGTGTTTTCTACGGGAAGGTGGACGCCGACAATATCGGTCTGGCAGGCCATTCGCAGGGTGCGGCGACCGCGGCTTTGCTGTTCTCGCGGAACGATCCTGCGTTCAAGACCTACGTGCCAATCGAAACCCCACTACGCGCGGTCTGCGTGGTCGCGAACTGCTCGATCGACCTTGGCGCGCTGTCAAAAGTTACCCGTGGTTCCATTTTCTATGTCGGTGGCGACGTCGATGTGATCTCAAGCCTGCCGACCAATCTGGGCTATTACGTGCCGACTTCGGATGCGGTCGACAAGGCGATGGGGATGATTGCGCTTGGCGGCCATACCGAGATCGAGGGCAATCCTGGTTGCGCGAGCGGCGGTATCCCGGCGTCGTGCAATCTCGGTGTTTATCCCTTGCTCGGATATCCCACCGCCTGGTTCATGTGGAAGTTGCAGGGAGCGGCCGATGGGCCGGCCGCGTTCGCTAAAAACGGTGAACTGAGCAACGCGGCACCCGGATGGCTCGGCGTCCTTAGCAATATCCAGCGACCGTAAGATGCATGATCTCACGATGGTGCGGTCGCGTCATTTGTGGTGGGGCCTGTTGGCTGTTGGCACCTGTACCGCACTGCTCGTCGCCGTATTCGTGTTTTATTCGCCGCCTCCGGTCGGGCTCCAGCCTGATAGTGTTCGCGTGGTATCGGTCCCGGCAGTTGGCGGTCATGCCTCAGGCCGCAACGTATCAGCCGGACTTGTCGACCGAGGCCCAGCACGGTCTGATTGGATTGGCTCTGACCGCACCGTTATACTGCGCGCGCTTGCCTTGCCGGTGGATGCCCGATTGCGTGAGGTGATCGGCTCGAATTCTAGGCATCAGGTTGTTTGCGGACAGGTACAGCCTGGGGCGGGGCAGCCCTTCCGTCGCTTCTTTTACGCGAAGACCGCGAGGATGGGGGCCATAGCTGACGGTGGCGCCGAGTTCGATCAAACCTTTGCCGGGTTATGCGCTGAGGCTAAATGATCCCGACGTCGATTCAGGCACTACAACTCCGAAATAGACAGAGATAAATCATGGATGAATCGTTAGGTAATTTAAAAGACAAGCTTGAGCAGGCCTTGAAACTTGCGTATGATCTTGAAATCAAAGTTGTTGGTGCCTGGATATCAGTGGCGATTGACGCTCTATCCATTGAAGGCGAGACAGCTTGAGCCACCTGGGCTTGGGGAAGACCTTTATGAACCTACAGTCTGGTGTCAACCAGATTGGGGACCTCTTGACTCCACATCGAAGAAGCGCATGATTAAGCCCCCGATTTGATATGCGGATGGCCGAATTCTGGTGACGTGACCCCCGTTTTTCATCCAGCGGCAACCAGAGACCGACCGTTGTTGTCGCGCAGGAGCGCGGGTGAAGCAACGGGCGGGTTTAAACCCGCCCGTTGCTTTTCGAGTTCGGCGGCGAAGGCCGCTGGTGTGGCGTAGCCGAGCGAGGAGTGCGGCCGCTCAGTGTTGTAGTCGTCGACCCAGCGCGCGAGGATCGCGCGCGCCTGGCGGATGGTGAAGAACAGCGTCTCGTTCAGCAACTCGTCGCGCATGCGACCGTTGAAGCTCTCGACGAACCCGTTCTGCGTCGGCTTGCCCGGGGCGATATAGTGCCACTCGACGCCGGCATCGCCCGACCACGCGAGCACCGCGTTCGAGGTCAGTTCGGTCCCGTTGTCGCTGACGATCATCTTGGGCGCACCGCGCTCGGCGATCAGATTAGCGAGTTCGCGTACCACGCGCTTGCCCGAGATCGAGGTGTCGAGCACCGCCCGCAAGCACTCGCGTGTCACGTCGTCGACGATGTTGAGGATGCGGAACCGCCGCCCCGTGGCCATCTGGTCATGCACGAAGTCCAGGCTCCAGCGCTGGTTGGGCAGCGCCAGCACGGGGGCCGGCGCCCGCGCGCCGACAGCACGCTTGCGTCCCTTGCGACGACGCACCGTCAAACCCTCTTCGCGGTAGAGCCGCTGGGTCTTCTTGCGGTTGATCGTGATGCCGTCCCGGCGCAGCAGGATGTGCAGCCGCCGATAGCCGAACCGCCGGCGCTGCTGCGCCAGCTCACGCAATCGCGACCGCAGGTCGCCATCATCTCCCCGGCACGAGCGGTACCGCATGCTCTTGCGATCCGCTCCGACGACAGCACACGCCCGCCGCTCGCTCATCCCCAGCGCCGTCTGGAGATGCGCGACCGCTTCCGCTTCGCGGCAGGCGTCACCATTTTTTGACAGCAGGTCCTTCAGACCCGCGTTGTCGAGCATCGTATCCGCCAGCAGCCGCTTGAGCCGGGCGTTCTCCTCCTCGAGCGCTCGCAGCCGCTTCGCGTCGGACACCTCCAGCCCTCCGAACTTGGCCTTCCACGCGTAATACGTCGCGCTCGACATCCCGTGCCGCCGGCACAGGTCCGTCACTACCGCGCCCGCCTCGGCCTCCTTCAGGATGCCGATGATCTGCTCTTCCGAAAACTGCTTCCGCTTCATCTGTCCGTCCCTTTCCGGGGTCGGACTCTAGCTCCAACTGGAGGAAAAAACGGGGGTCACGTCAGTGGAGCAAATCGCCCACTATCTTACCGGCGTCGTTCGAGTTCGAATGGAGCTTCCGGTGCGGCCTGACCGGGACAGGCACCTGTCGTCCATGCTGCAACAGATGTTCGCCATCACCCGGTAAGCGGACGATCCACTATCCTCTCCCTTGTACGACATCGATAACGGACGATCATGCGCCAAGCGCAGTCGGCACGGGGGTGAACGAATGTCTGAAGTTGGGAAGCGGGGAAGGGCGCGCGAATGTCTGCATTTGGGTCGCTTAGCTAGCTCGGCTAACAGATATTAGTCGACGCTAATTCGGTTTCAATGACTACCGAGCAATTCGTCCAATCGAGGCGGGTCGAACGGATCCAGGCCTGAGCCGGGATAAAATGTCATTTCGCCAAATCGGGGTATGACGCCTGTGTCGTAGAAGTCGACACGGACGAATTCGAACCCGCGTCCTAAAGCCTCTGCCCCCTCGATCATGAGCGGCAAACTGATCGGCGGCCGGACATCGAGACGATCGGCACTGGTCGACATGCCGCGCCAATCCCGATCGAAGATCACCCATCGGTGGCATGTCTCACGATCGACGTGGACCTGGATCGCCTCGACCCGGCCGTGGAACACGTAAAGCTTGTAATCGATCGGCAGCGCCGGTCCCTCGCCGACGAAGGGTTCGATCAGCACGCCGCGCGGCACGTCACGATAGCCCCATTCGTCGAGCCAAAGGCCGTAGGGCCGCCGCATCCATGCCGCTGCCGCCGAGCGGACGGCGTTCCAGTCGTCCGACGTATCCCGGACGATGCGGCACTGGTTGCAGCCGTGACGCGATTTCACGACGAACGGGGCGGGAAAGGGGAGCTGGCCAGGCAGTATCTCGCTCGACCAGAGGGTGGGGTCACCCAATCCGCGCCAAGCACGTTGGCGACGAATGGCTTTACGCCCACCTTGTCGATCATCAGCGGGATGCGAGGATCGCGGTCGATCAATTTGCGCCGCTGGACGAACTCGGTGAACCGTCGCGGTCGGTCGATCGACAATCGCCGCCGGTGCCGCCACCAATAGGTCAGGTGCACGCGGATCCACGCGGCCAGCGCTGGCGCCGGGCCTGCTTTCTCGCCGAAGCTGGCTAGCGGAGACGTCCGCGGCCATGTCACCAACAGCGGTGTGGTGGTGCTGGGGATCACGTCCGTCTGCATGGGTGATCAGGAGGCCGGGTCTGCGCGTTCGGCCAGCATGTCGGGCGCGCGCTCCCGGACCAGCCAACGATACAGGCTCGGCAGCAGCAGCAGCGTCAGCAGCGTCGACGTGACGATCCCGCCGATCACCACGGTCGCCAGCGGGCGCTGTACCTCGGCGCCAGCACCGCTCGCGATCGCCATCGGGACGAAGCCGATCGACGCGACCAGCGCGGTCGACAGCACCGGGCGGAGGCGATCGCGGGCGCCTTCGCGGACCGCGTCGTCGACGGTGCGCGGGTCGCCGTCACGGCCGTCGCGGAGTGAATTGATGTGGTCGACCAGCACCAGCCCGTTGAGCATCGCGATCCCCGACAGCGCGATGAAGCCGATCGCCGCGGTAATTGAGAACGGCATGCCGCGCAGCCACAGCGCAAGCACGCCGCCGGTCACCGCGAACGGGATGCCGGTATAGACGATCGCCGCCTCCTTCACGCTGCCGAGCGCGGCGTAGACCAGCAGGAAGATCAGCACGAGCGCGGCGGGGACGACGATCGACAGGCGCTTCTGCGCGGCTTCCAGCTGGTGGAACTGGCCGCCGAATTCGATCCGGTAGCCCGGCGGGAGCTTGACCTGACCGTCCACCGCGGCGCGCGCTTTCGCGACATAGCCCGCAAGATCGCTAGTGTTGAGCGTCACCATCAGCGCGGCGCGACGCTTGCCGCCGTCGTGGAGGATCGGCTCGACCTTCGGCGTCACGCGCAGCCGGGCAACGCGCGACAGCGGCACCATGCCATACTCGCCGACGCGTAACGGCAGCGCGAGGATCGCGGCGGGATCGGCACGCAGGCTCTCGGGCATCCGGACGACGATCATGTGGCGCGCCTCGCCCTCGGGGATGAAGCCGACCTCGGCGCCGGCGATCGCATCGGTGATCGCGGTGTTCACCTCGGCCGTGCCCAGCCCGAGCCGCAGCATCGCGGCGTGATCGAGTTCGACGACGATGCTCTTGGGGCGACCGGCGGTTTCGAACTCGACATGCTCGGTGCCGGGTTGCTTGTCGAGGATCGCCTTGGCTTGCTTGGCGGCACGTTCGAGGACATCGTAATCCTCGCCGAAGATCTTCACCGACACGTCGGCGCGCACGCCTTCGAGCATCTCGTTGAAGCGCATCTCGATCGGCTGCGCGAATTCGAAGCTCTGCCCCTTGTAGACCTGCCGGCCGATCTTCTCGATCCCCGCGACGAGTTCGTCCTTGGTCTTGGGCTTACCATCGCCGGTCGGCCAGTCCTTTTCGGGCGCGTAGAAGATGTAGAGATCGTTCTCGTTGGGCGGCATCGGATCGGTCGCGACCTCGCTGGTACCGATCTCGCGAGAAGATGTGGCTGACCTGGGGGAATTGCCGGCGGATCTGGCGTTCGGTTTCCTGCTCGATTGCGAGGCTGCGTTCGAGCGACATGCCGACCGGGCGATAGACCATTGCGGTGATCGAGCCCTCGTCGAGCTGCGGCGTGAACTGCGATCCGAGCGTCTTGAAGACCCCGAACGTGACCGCAAGCACTACGAGCGCGCCGATCACCAGCAGCTTGGGATGCGCGAGTGCGCGCTCCAGTGTCGGTGCGTAGCCGCGCTCGGCGAGCCCGATCAGGCCCTTGTGGCGGGTGTCGTCCTGCTCGCTCGCGGGCGCGCGGAGCAGCCAGGCGGACAGCGCGGGGACGACGGTGAAGGTCCAGACGAGGCCGGCGAAGATCGCAAGCATGACCGCCTGCGCCATCGGTTGGAACAGCTTGCCCTCGACCCCGCCGAGGCTGAGCACGGGGACATAGACGAGCGCGATGATCGCGATGCCGAACATCGTCGGTCGCGCTACCATCCGTGCGGCGTCCGCCACCGTTTCGCGGCGTTCGTCGGGCGTGAGGTCTTCACCCTTGGCGCGACGGCGTTCGGCGAGCAGCCTCAGGCTGTTCTCGACCACCACGATCGCGCCGTCGACGATCAGCCCGAAATCGAGCGCGCCGAGGCTCATCAGGTTTCCCGACACGCCGATCGCATGCATCCCCGAGACCGTGACGAGGAAGGCGAGCGGGATGACGATCGTCACGATCAACGCCGCGCGCCAGTTGCCCATCACCAGCAGCAGCACGAGCGCGACGAGCAGCGCGCCTTCGCCGAGATTGTGCTCGACCGTCGAGATCGTCCGGTCGACCAGGTCGGCGCGACTATATTGCTGGTGGACGACCATGCCCTTGGGCAGCGCCGACTGGATATCGGGCAGCGCGTCCTGCACCCGCAGCGCAACCTCGCGGCTGTTCTGCCCGACCAGCATCATCACGGTGCCGAGCACGGTCTCGCGCCCGTTCTGCGTCGCGGCGCCTTGACGCGGCGCCGATCCGATCACGACGTCGGCGAGATCGCGGACCTGGAGCGGCAGGATTCCCCTGCGAACTTCACCGGGATCGCGCCGATATCGGTCGCGCTCGTCACACGGCCGTTGGTAAGCACGGTGAAACGCTCGGCGCCGCGCGCGATAATGCCGCCGCCCGCATTCTCGACGTTCTTGCCGACCGCCTGCGCGAGTTCGGCCGCGGTCACGCCGTGCATCGTCAGCCGTCGCGGATCGGGCTCGACGACGAACTGCTGCTCGAGACCGCCATTGGTGTTGACGTCGGCGACGCCGGTGACCGCGCGCAGCATCGGCCGAACCGTGTATTCCTGCGCCTCGTACAGCTCCATCAACTGGCGCTGCGCGTCCATCCCCGCGGGCGGCCGCTTCCATTCGAGCGTGTAGTAATAGATCTCGCCCAAGCCCGTCGTGATCGGCGCGAGCTGCGGCGAGGCGCCCGGCGGCAACTGATCACGGACCGCGTTCAGCCGCTCGGTGACGAGCTGGCGCGCGCGCATCTGGTCGGTGCCGTCCTTGTAGAGCAGCGTCACCTGGCTGAGCCCGGTCTTGGTCAGGGAGCGCGTCTCCTCGAGCCCCGGCTGGCCCGCCATCGCGCGTTCGATCGGTAGCGTCGCGAGCCGCTCGATCTCCTCGGGCGCGAGGGCTGGGACCATCGTGTTGACCTGCACCTGCACCCCGGTGATGTCGGGGATCGCGTCGATCTGGAGATTGGCGAACGACCACAGGCCGACCGCCGCGATCAGCGCGGCCACCACCGCGATCGCCAGACGGCGTCGCGTGACGAAATCTAGGAGCCCGGCAATCATCGAGCGAGCGCGTTGCCGCCGTTGAGCGCGCGCAACTGAAGCAGCGCCTCGAGTGCCTCGCGCCGCGTATCGAGCACCGCGTTGGTCGCCTCGATATAGGATTGCTGCATCTGCATGTAGATCGCCAGCGGAATCGCGCCGAGCTGGAAGTTGCGGTTGGCCTCTTCGGCGGCATCGGCAAAGCTGCGCGGCGTGTTGCCGTCCCATTTGCCGAGCGCGGAACGCTTCGCCTCATATTGTGCGGCCTGATCGAACACGTCGCGCGCGATGCGGCGTTCGGCATTGACCAGCGTCGCGTTGGCCTGCGCTTGCCGACCCTGCTCGACCGCAACTTCGCCCGCCTGTCGGTTCCACAGCGGGATCGTAGTCGACAGGCGGACGCCATAATTAGTCTCGCGGATGTCCGAACGCGCGCGGTCGTAATAGGGGCCGATCCCGACGGTCGGGAGGCGTGCCTTCCGCGCGAGATCGACGCGCAGGCCCTGCTGCTCGAACTGTGCGCGCAGCGCCTTCAGTTCGAAATTGTTCGCGGTCGCGTTGGCGGCCAGCGTCGTACCCGATGGAAGATCGGGGAGCGACATGTCGGGGCGGACGATCCGCAGCCGCGCGGCGAACGGCGCGCCGCGTAATTGGTTGAGTTCGTACAGCGCCGAATTCGCCTCGGCATCGGCCATCGCCGCGGTCCGCTCCGCACTGATCGCGCCCGCCTGGAGCGAGGCGGCTTCGAGACGTGGGGCTGGCCCGGCCGGATCGCGCGACACGATCACGCGCGCGAGCGCCCGCATCCGCGTCGCGACTTCGCGCGCGACACCCGCCTTCTCGTCGGCCGCGAACAGCCCGTAGCCCAACGTCCGCGCGCGCGCCGCCAGCGTCGCGTCGAACTGCTGGAGACCCATCTTGGCGAGCTCCACCTGCCGCTCGGCGATCGCCCGGCGCAGCGCGATGCGGCCGCCGAACTCGATCGGCTGGACGACCGAAACGGCATAGGTCAGCCCGTCGCCGAGCGGCATGCCCGTCGTGCGATCATCGGCGCGGCGCTGGCCGAATTCAACGACCGTCTCGGGATCGGCCCAGCGCCCGGCGGCCGATCGCTCGACGCCCGCCGTCTCGATCTGGCGTTGATAGAATTGCCGCTCGGGATTGTTGGCGACGACGTCCTGCGCCAGCCGGTCGAGTGAGATCGCCGTGCCAGTCGGGGCCTGCGCATACGCGGCGGTCGGCATGACGGCGCCAGCCATAAGGGCCAAGGCAACAATCCGCATTACGTGCTTCTCCAAGGACATACCCTTGGAAAAATCGGTAGCTGAGGGGTCGGCGGTGCGTCGATTAAATCCGCGTTCAGAGTCTGAACTGCAATTCAATTGACGGCGCGTCCCCCGGCCTGCGAACTGGTCGCATGACGCATATCCTGCTCATCGAGGACGATGCCGGCACGGCGCACGAGATCACGCTCGAGCTGGCGGCGAACGGCTATGCGGTGACGCACCACGCCTTGCTGGCGGATGGTTTCCTCGCGGCGCAGGGGGACGGCGTCGACCTGCTGATCGTCGATCGGCAACTGCCCGACGGGGAAGGGCTCGACCTGATCGCGCGGTTGCGGGCCGAGGGCCGGCGGACGCCAGCGCTGGTGCTCAGCGCGCTCGGCAGTCTCGACGACCGGGTGCGGGGATTGCGCGCGGGGGCGACGACTATCTCCCCAAGCCGTTCGCGCTGGTCGAACTGATCGCCCGCGTCGAGGCGTTGCTGCGGCGGCCCAACGAGACACGCGACACGCGGCTGATCGTCGGCCCGCTTGATCTCGACCTGTTGGCGGGAACCGCAACCCGGTCGGGGCGGGCGCTGGACCTGTTGCCACGCGAGCTGAAGCTACTCGATTACCTGGTCCGCCGGCCCGACCGGATCGTCACGCGGTCGATGCTATTGCGCGATGTCTGGGGCTATAATTTCGAGCCCAACAGCAACGTCGTCGACGTCCACATGGGCCGCCTGCGTCGCAAGGTCGACGGCGAGGGCGAGCCGCAACTGATCCGTAACGTTCGCGGGCAAGGCTATGTGTCCGATGTCCCGCTCTAACCCCGCGCACGCGCGACATGGCGGTGGGGCGGGGCGATCGCGGCTTTGCTGATCGTCCAGTCGCTGGTCGTCGCGGGGCTGTTTTGGGTGCTGGCGAACGGCAGTCACCGACGGATGACCGAGCGCGGGTTTGCGAGCGATTGTCGCGATCTGGCTTCACTGGCGGCGCCGATGCGGCAGTCGGCCGTCCGGGCGATGCTGACGCGCGATATCCACCGTGATCGCTTCCTCGCGCTGTTTGCCGCCGATGGCAGGCTGATCGAAGGCAACATCGCACGTCTGCCGGTCCCCGAGATCACGCGAGCATCGGTGATCGCCGACGTCGACACGATCGAACTGCCGGGCAAGACCCGCGATACCGCGCGACTGGTCGTGTGCGCGATGCCCGACGGATCGCGGCTGCTTACCGGTGTTGATCTCGACGATGCGGAGGAGGCGTTGCGGGTGGTCGAGCGGTCGCTCGCGATCGCGCTGCTCCCCGCGATCTTGCTGGCGATCGGGTTTGGCCTGGCGGCCGGGCGACGCGCGGCGCGACAGGTGGACGCCGTCCGCACACTCACTGCCCGGATCGTCGCGGGCGATCTGGCAGAGCGCCTGCCGGTAGGCCCCGATCCCGACAGTTTCGGACTACTATGCGCGCATATCAACGCGATGCTCGACCGGCTCCAGCTGCTCGTGACCGAGGTCCGCGGGGTCGGCGACGACATCGCGCACCAGTTGCGCACGCCGCTCACCCGCTTGCGCGCGCGGGTCGAACGCGGGCTACGCGAGGCGGAAACGCGCGCGCAGTTCGAGGCGGTCGCCGATGCCGCGCTGGCGGAGGTCGACACCCTGCTCGGGATCGTCGCTGCGCTGCTGCGGATCCGCGAGCTGGAGGATCACGCCCGTCGCAGCCGCTTCGCCGCGGTCGACCTCGCGCGGTTGGCGGAGGATGCGTGCGAGCTTCACCGCCCGACCGCGGAGGATCGCGGGATCGACCTGACCTGCGAGATCGCCACGACCGCCTCTGTCGAGGGCGATGCGAGCCTGTTGATGGAAGCGGTCTCGAACCTGATCGACAACGCGATGAAGTTCGGCCCCGCGGGCGGTCGCGTCCTGCTGTCGTTGCGGCAGGACGGCGAGCGCGTGGTCATGACCGTGGCCGACGACGGGCCAGGCGTACCGATCGCCGAGCGGTCGCTGGTCACGCAGCGATTCTACCGCGGCCGGCAGGATTGCGACGGCGCCGGACTAGGGCTCAGCTTGGTCAAGGCGATCGCCGACCTGCACGACTTCACGTTGCGGTTCGCCGAGGTCGGCAGTGCCGTCTCGCTAATCGGTCCCGCGTATCAAGACTGAACCCGAATTTAGACAACCAGGGTGCCGATCGCACGTTCAATCCTCGACGAAACGACGCGTAACGAGATGGGGAATTCGTCCTGCATCCGCCGCCGTTCCTCGCTCGAAAGGACGATCCATGCGGTATGTTCTCCTGGCTACGGCTTCGCTTCTGCTCGCCTCCCCCGCGCTAGCACAGACCCAGCCGCAGACCGGCCCGTTCCCACTCAACAGCGTCACCGACCGGGTCCATTCGGGACCGCAAGCCGGCGATTTGCGCAACTCGATCCAAGCCCTGCAGCAGGCGCTGACCGAATTGCAGCAGCTCCAGCTGCAGACCAAGCAGGCGCATTGGAACGTCTCGGGTACGTTGTTCTACCCGCTGCACGAACTGCTTCAGGAACATTACGAAGGCGTTGCCAAATATGCCGACGAAGTCGCCGAGCGTCTCCAGAGTGTAGGAGTCTCGTCCGACGGGCGCGCCAACACGATCATCCGGACCAGCCGCATTCCCGAATTCCCGGGCGGTTTCGTCGACGACGGCAAAGTGATCCAGTGGTTTGCGCAATATTACCGCGTTACCAGCGACGAGCTGGGGCAGGGCATCAAAGCGACCAACGATACCGATCCGACCACAGGCAACCTGCTGCAGGAAGTACAGCACGCGATCGACAAATATCAGTGGCAGATGCGTGCAATGATCCAGTCGACGCCGACCGATCCCAATACGGGTGCTGACCTCAACAACGGTCGCACGCTTGCCCCCGCCGGAACGCCGAGCGCGCCGATCAACTAAGGAGAGGGCGAGCGTTGGCGTGGTGCAGTCCCGTGGGGAGGCATCACGCCGATGGGCGATCCGGTGCGCAATCGTGCAACCTGACCTACCGCGTCAAAAGCGCATGGCTCAGAACCGCATGGCGACGTCGATCCCGCCGCCGCCAGAGCCCGCCCACGGCGTCAGGCGGACGCGGTCGTCGTGGCGCGAGGTCAGCAGGAAACCGCTGGCGCTGCCGATCACCGCGCCGGCAAGGACGTCGTGGACATAATGCTTGTCGGCCCGGACCCGTGCGACGCCAACAAACGAGGCAACCAGCAACGCGGGCAATCCCGCTTCCCAGCCGTAGCGTTTCTCGAGCGATGCCGCTGCGGCGAACGACACCGAGGTGTGGCCGGAGGGGAAGCTCTTGTCGTCGCTACGATCCGGGCGGCTTTCATGGATCAGTTCCTTTAACGCGAATGTCGTGCCGCCAGCGACGAGCACGCTGGCACCCGCGTCCAGATCGCCGCGCCAGTCACCCTGAACAGCGGGCACGCCGAGGGCGGCACCGACGAGCAGGTCACGGCCGATATCGCTGGCATCTGCCCAGCCTTTTGGACCGGCGGTGGCGGGGGCGGCCCACGCCACCGGCGCGAGTACCAGCAATGCGATAATCTTGACCTTCATTTCGCCAGGGTCCCTTTTTGCGGTGATTTATCGAAAGTTCCGATCATGCCCGCCACGCCAAACCCCGCCTTAACCGTGGTGATCTCGGCGGTCGGTCCGAGCATGCTCCTAAAGTCCGCGACGGTGAGCAGCCGGTGCGTGCTGCTGCATCCGATCCCCGTGCGGCGCAAAGATTCTGCGGTTGTCGCATAGACTGCGAGCCGTCCGCCGGGACGCAGCACGCGCATCAGTTCGGCAAGGACCTGGCGATCGTCGTGCCAGAAATAGGCGACGTTGGATGCTAGGATGCGGTCGACGCACTCATCGGGCATCGGGATGTCGGTGAACGGCGCATGGTAGAAAACCGCGCCGGGGTTACGCCGGCGGGCGGTGTCGATCATGTCTTGCGAATGATCGAGGCCATAAACCCGTCCTGCTCCCGCTGCCGTCGTCAGCGCGAGGATTGCGTCGCCGGTACCACAGCCGAAATCGAGCACGATATCGCCGCGTCGGACATCGAGCGCCGCGATCGCGAGGCGCGTGGGCCGACGGTTAGCGACGCGCATCGCATGCCCGACTAGCCGACCGCCCACGCCGTTAGGGTTCTCAAGCTGCCGCGCGAGGGTAGCGGCGAGCGGGTTCACGCCGCCTTGAGCTTTGCGTTGATCTTGCCGAGCAGCGCCCGCATTTCCGCACGACGTCCTGCGTCCCAGACCGGGCGTCCCGTGTTCGCCGGCGCTTGCAACCCGCGCAGGACATATTGCTTCGCCTGTGCCGGATGCCCCTCGTCGTTGAGGAAGTCGGCATAGAAGAAGTTGTTGTCGAGGCCGTTCGGATCCTGCTTCAGCGCCGCCTCGAGCAGCGCGCGGGCCGTTGTCGTGCTGCCGAAGCCGATCGGGAACCCGGGGACACGGTAATAAAGGACGCCCAGGCTCATCTTGACGCCGCCATCGGCGATGTTCGGATCGATCCCTTGCGCCCTTTCGAGGATCTCGCGGGCCGACCGGGCAAGACCGAGCTGTTTCAGGACGCTGGCGCGCGCAGCTTCCTCGCTGACGACGATCCCCTGCCACAACAGCGGCTCGGCGCGGCCGGGATAGCGTGCTGATACCTGTGCGGCTTGGCCGGCAAGCGCGTCGAGCTGACGATATTGTTCGTTCCGGTCGGCGACCTGATAGCGGATATGCGCCCACTGATCGTTGATGCGGCGCACCGCGGCGTCCATCGCCGGGTTGTTGCTGGCGTTGGCCGTACCTGCAAAGGCGAGCGCGGCGAAGGCAAGAGCGTAACGAACGATCATGATAGGGCTCCTGAAGAATTGTCCTGGAATAGGCCGCGCGCGGTCAGCACTTGGCTTGCGATGCCGCGATCGACGACGCCCGGCACCATCGCGTTGAGCTGCGTAAAGACGCGCTCGGGCAGCCCGATCGACACGTCGCGCTCGCGCCGCTCGATTGCGCGGAAGATGCGGTCGGCGACGGTGGCGGGATCGTCCGCGGTCATCTTGGTCAGCGCCATAAAACGCTCGATCGTTGCGGTGTTAAAGCCGGTCCTGACCGCTCGCGGGGCGACGTGCGTGACAGCGATCCCGCGCCCGCTTAGTTCGCGACGCAGCGCCTGGCTAAGACCCTTCAGCCCGGCCTTTGCGCTAGAGTAGACGGTGAAATAGGGGTAGGGGACCGAGCCCATAACCGAGCCGATGTTGACGATCTGGCCATCGCCACGCGCGATCATCTGCGGCACGACGGCGCCTGCGAGGATCGCGGGTGCGACCAGGTTGACCGTGTAGCCGAGCGCGATCCCCATCGCGCCCTGCCGCTCGAACGGACCGAAATACTGGAGCCCAGCGACGTTGGCGAGAATGTCGATGCGCCGTTCTGCGAGCGTGCGGGTGAGGTTGGCCAGCGCCTCGGGATCGGCGAGATCTGCGACGAGATGGTCGTCGCAAGCAGTCGACGGGATCCGATCGATTCCTGTTACGTACGCGCCGCGTGTGCGCATTCGGGCCGCGAGCAGGCCGCCGAGCCCGCCGGCAGCACCGGTCAGCAGGATATGGCGGCCTTCAAGCTGGGACACGCGTCGCCTCCAGCTCGATCCCGGCGAACAGCCCGCCGAACAGCGCGAACATCGCGTTGGCCATGTCGATGATCGCGCGCTGGTCATCGGGATCGTCGATCCGGTTCATCAGCGTTTCGAAGAACACCATGTGGTCCTGGTCGAGCGCGCCGTGCGAGGTCAGGTAATGAAACGCGTCGTCGGGCAGCCCGAGCGACGCCTGAACCGCGCCTGCGCCGTGGCTCGCCATCGCGATGCTGGTGCCCTCGAGGACATAGACCATGCCGAAGAAGGCGGCAGGGTTACCCTCTCGAATCGTTTGATAGGCGTATTCGACCATTGCACGCGTAGCAGGAGAGGGCGCTTTACTCGCTGCCACGCTGTCGCCCCCAGCCGCTTCGATGTCTTCCAGGATCCAGAATTCGTGGCCGGTCTCTTCCTCGATATACTCGTCGAGTGCGGCGACCAGGACCGGTCGATGCGAAAGCCGGGTCCGTGCTTCCTGCATGAGCGGCACGGTGTGGCGGACGTGATGGAACGCTTGCGTCAGATACGCGATGTAATCCGCGCGCGTGATCCGTCCGGTCATCCCGGCGACGAGTTGCGGGGTCATCGCAAACCGCGCCTGTGCCTCGCGGGTGTCGGCAACGAGGCGGTTGAAGAAGGGCACATCTGAAGGCGCGTGATCCATGGAAATCTCCTGGGCGGGATAGGCGGTGTCGATCGCGGCGCGGCGGAGGCGGCCGTTGCCGGTGAGAAGTCCCGTCGCGGGGGTGAACGGCGGGACGACCTGCCAGTCCGCGATGTGCGCGTAGGCAGGGAGCGCTTCGTTGGCGGCGGCGACTGCGGCCTCGACGTCCGCGGTCGGTGATGACGGGACGAGCAGCGCGTCGATCGTCGCGCGCCCGTCGCCGCGTACCATCGCCTGGAATATCGCGGGTTGGCGCGTCAATATTCCCTCAACCCATTCGGGGGCAATGTTGCGGCCGTGGCTGGTAACGATGAGTGCGGACTTGCGCCCCTCGATCCAGAGCCGGCCGGCGTCGTCGATCCGTCCCAGATCGCCGGTCGCGAGCGGGCCCGGAGCGCGCGGCGCGCCGACTGTGCCAAGGAAAAGCGGCCCGTCGATCAGGATCTCGCCGTCGTCGGCCAGGCGCAGGATATTGGCACCGATGCTCCGGCCGACGCTGCCGCGCGATGACGGATCGCCGTCGTCGAGTGAAACGACCGAAGCGCATTCGGTAAGGCCGTAACCCTGGCAGACCGGCAGCCCCAGGTCTGCCGCGGCGTCGAGCAACAGCGGATCGATCCGCGCACCCCCGACCGCGACTAAAGTCAGGCGTGGCAGCCGGATGCCGGTCGCGCGCATCGCCGCGACGAGGCCGGCAAGGTAGTCCGGCACGAGGATCAGCGACGTAATCGCCTGCCGCTCGATTGTGTTGAGGATCGCCATGACGTCCGGGCGGAACGGATCGGCCATGCCGACCGCGGACTGGGGCAGCGCGACGTAAGTGCCACCCGCCAGCATCGTCGCATGGAACCCGGCGACGTTTTCGAGCAGGATCCCCGGGGGCAGCAACGGCAGATGCCGCCCGGCGTGATGGACACCCAGCGTATCCACCACCCCCTGCGCGACGCTTAGGAGATGGTCGCGCGAAAGGCAGATACCCTTCGGGTCGCCGGTCGATCCGGACGTAAAGGTAATGCGTGCCGTGCCGTCGGGCAGCGTGCGGGCGGGTGTGCTGCGTCGAACTTCGCGAACCTGCAGGCTCGGATGGGCGTCCAGCGATACAGCCACCGGCCCCGACAGCAGTATCTCCGCACCCGCCGCGTCGAGTGCGTGATCGGTCTGTGCGGCGGTGAAAAAGGCAGGGAGGGGATGGTCCGTATGCCCGCTTCGAGCAAGGCGAGGTCGAGGAGACATTCGCTCACGCCCTGATCGACCTGCAGCGCAACCGGGCGGCCATCGGCAAACCGCGCGGCCAGATCCTCCGCCAGCAGCGGGAGCGTGCGCGCCAGTGTCGCCCAGGTCACCGGTTTCGTGCCATCGATTGCGATCGCATCGGGCCGGTGCTCGGCATGGCCCCGGATCGCATCCAGCAACCGCGTCATGCGCGTGCGCTACGATCGAGCGTGGCGCGACAGGCGGCGATGTCTCCTGCGCAAACCACCGGGTCGGTCTGGTAATAGCGCCCCCAGATTTCGCCTGCCGCGCCGAGCGCCTCGATCCGCGCGGGTGCGAGTTCGATCAACTCGAGACCCAGGCGCGCGAACATCGACCGCAACGGCCGGGTCAGTACGGCGACCGCGACATCCGCCTGACCGGCGAGTGCCGCTGCCGCCTCGTGCCACAGAGTTATCGTCGCGCCGGGACGCTGCGAGGCATGGTCGCCGAGCTCGACGACCCGCGCGCGGGGTACCGGTCGCCCGAACCGTTCGGTCAACAGCACCTCGATTGGGCGGTCGAGATACCCCTCAAGAAACAGGGTGCCGGCTTCGGCCAGTCGATAGCCGAGGGTCGCTTGCGGCAAATCAGGCGCACCGACAGTCAGGTAGGTCGGATAATCGCTCGCAGGGATGGCCCCGTGTACGGCGGCGTAACGGTCATGGATCAGCGCGATCAGCGCGGCGTCGTGCATCTGCATCCTCCCAGATGCAGATGGGACGCCACCCGCACGTCACGACCTCAGTCCACGCTGACAAAAAACTTCAGTTAACGACGATTTGACGTCGGCAAACGGAGACAATCGACGATTTAGTCGTCCTTTCAAAGAAGTCGGAGGAATAAATGATAATCATTATCAGCTTCCCGCGCGTAGATCGGTAACATGAACTTGAGTTTAGGGAACGGGTGGTGGCGCAAGGGTCGTCGATAGCTTAGATATTGGCACTGAGCATAGTATCGGACGTTGCAATCGTTCCGTTCGACCACACCGCGCTCCTGCCGAAAGCCCCTGCGATGATGCCGTTCTTGACCTCGAGGCCAGCCGTCGCGATAGCGTTCGCCGTGCTCGTCTCGGCCTGTGCGGGCGCTCCACCCGTAGCCAACACCTCTGGTGCCGCGCCGCGCTTCGTCGCAGAGCGTTTCTTCGCAGGCCGCCTCGATGGCGTCGGCACGCTTAAGATCGTGCTGCACGCGCCGGCCACGACGCACGTGATCAGCATCGGTCGTGTCGGCGCCGACGGGATCCTGCTGCTCGACCAGCACATCGAACAGCAGGGTAAGCCCGCACGTGATCGGCAATGGCGGATCCGGCCGCTCGGCAACGGGCGTTATAAGGGCACGCTGACCGACGCCTCCGGCCCGGTAACGGGGGAGGTCGAGGGCAATCGGCTGCATCTCGGATTTCCGATGAAGGGCGGCATGCGCGTCGATCAGTGGCTGAGGCTGTCGTCTGATGGGCAGGTCGCTCAGAACCATCTCATCGTCCGTAAGGTGGGCGTTACCGTCGCGACGCTAGAGGAAACCATTAGGAAGTTACCATGAGCGTCCATAGCGAACGCCATCTCGTTTCGCGGACCGGCTGGTTGCGCGCGGCGGTGCTCGGCGCGAACGACGGGATCGTCTCGACCGCAAGCCTGATCGCGGGCGTCGCCGCGTCGGGTGCGACCACCGGCGCGGTGCTTGTCGCGGGGTCGGCAGCGATGGTTGCGGGCGCGATGTCGATGGCGGCGGGCGAATATGTCTCGGTCAGTTCGCAGGCGGATAGCGAAGCCGCCGACCTTGCGCGCGAACATGCCGAACTCGCCAGCGACTGGGCGCACGAGCATGACGAACTGGCGCAGATCTATGTAGCGCGTGGGCTTGATCCGACGCTCGCGCATCAGGTCGCGGAGCAGTTGATGGCGCATGACGCGATCGGCGCCCACGCGCGTGACGAGCTCGGCATCTCCGAAATCGTCATGGCGCGCCCGGTCCAGGCGGCGTTCGCCTCGGCGATCAGCTTCGTCACCGGCGCGGTCGTGCCGCTCGCGGTCGCGGCCCTCGCCCCGGCGCCGCACCGGCTGGTCGTGGTGATCGGCGCGACGCTGGTCTGTCTCGCGATCCTCGGCGTGGTGGGCGCGAGGGCAGGGGCGCCCACCCGTTCCGCCCTGCGGTCCGCGTGCTGCTCTGGGGTGCGGCAGCGATGGCGGCGACCGCCGGGATCGGGCATCTCGTCGGCACTGCCGTATGAGCGTCATGCCCTATGCCAAGGCCAGCCACCGGAGTCCGCGATGAAAGCCCAGACGATGCGCCGTATCCGCCAGTATCATTTCTATTTGGGCATGTTCTTCGCGCCCGCGACCTTATTGTTCGCGCTGAGCGGTGCGCTCCAGACATTCCGCCTGCAGGAGGCGAAGGGCTATGGCGGCACGCCGCCCGGCTGGATCGTCTGGATGGCTAGCGTGCACAAGGACCAGTCGCTGCCGCGCGAGAACCGCGGCGGGCCTCTCAGTCTAACGCCGTCGGCACCGCGCGCCGGGGCGGCGTCGCGACCTTCCACCGAGATGTCGTCGGGATCGCTGTCCGGCCCTGCAAGGCGCGGGGAGGATCGACCGTTCGCACCCATCTCGCCGCTGCCCCTGAAGATCTTCGTCGTACTGATGTCGATCGGACTGCTGGCGTCGGCGATCCTCGGCATCGTCATCGCGCTCACCAATCGGACGATGCGCCGGACGTCGGTGATCGTTCTCGTGGCGGGAGCAGTGTTGCCGCTTCTGCTCCTGCTGGCCTGAAACGCTGGCGATCGGCCGTCAGCGACTTGCAAGGATCAGGTGCGGTTCGGGTCAATTACTGCGATCGGCGCGCTGCATCAGCCAGTCCTTTGCGCGCGCGGTGGACACCACGATATCCGCCGGCTCACCGGGCAGCCGCGCGTCGTCCGGCAGCGCAATGACTCGCCGGTCCGTCCGATCGGCGGGCGGCGTGACATCGTTTCCAATATTTCGGACGCGACTTCCTGTTGGGACGAGGGCAGTATGCCACGAGATTGCCGATTCCGGGCGCCAGGGTGACGTGCAGCGATTGCTCGCCAAGGTGAATGCCAGGTTCGGCGCCTGAACCGCGGAGCCCTGTCGTAGCCGACGCCGACCCGATCCCGCCCGCCGGCCTGTCCGCGGTGCTCGCGGCCAACCGCCCGCAACTCGTCCGGTTCTTCACCGGGCGAACGGGAAGCGTCGCGGAGGCCGAAGACGTGGTGCAGGAAATATGGCTGCACGTGGCCGAGCCCATAACGGGCCCGATCGCGAACCCGCTCGCCTATCTGCACCGCGTCGGCATGAACATCGTGCTCGACCGGGTACGGGCCGGCGGGCGACGGCAGCGGCGCGACGCGGGCTATGTCGAAGTCACGACGTCGGTCATGGGCGCGGAGGCGATCGACGATGCGCCGTCCGCCTTCGACGCGGCGATGGGGCGCGAGCGGCTCGACCGGCTCGTCGCTGCTCTGTCGGGGCCACCCGAAGGCGCAATGCGCGTGTTCCGACGGCACCGCATCGACGGCGCATCGCATGCCGAGATCGCCGCCGAACTGGGCATATCCCGCAGCGCGGTCGAAAAACACGTCGCGGTCGCGCTCCGGCACCTCAGAAAGGCGCTCGATGATTGATCGAGACAAGCAACTGCGGTCCGATACATGCGGCGGCGTCTATCATTCGGGTGGGGAAAGGAGGGCGGCATGACGGACATACGCACGGCGATCGACGACGCGGCCTCCTGGCACGCCCGGCTCGATCTCGCCGGAGATGGACTGGGAGGCGTTCGGTGCCTGGCTCGATGCCGACCCGTCGCATCGCCGCGCCTATGACAGCATCGCTGTGCTGGACGCCGAGATCGGCGAGGCCGCAGCCGCGATCGCAGCCGCGATGCCCGCGAACGACGACATGGTCGCCGAGACGCCGACGCCGGCACGATCGCCGCGCTGGCGCTGGGCTGCGCTCGGCACTGGTGGTGCGCTGGCGGCAGGGCTTGCGGTGCTGATCGCCGTCCCCTCGGCCGATACGGCGGCACAGCTCTACACGACCGGTCGCGGCGAAACGCGCGCGGTCACGCTCGCCGATGGCAGCCGCATGCAGGTCGACCGCGGGTCTCGCGTGTCGGTCAGCGGCGGGACGAGCCCGGTGATCGAGATTGCGGACGGTGCGGCGAGTTTCGCGGTGCGCCATGACCCCTCGCGCCTGCTGATGGTGCGCGCCGGCGGCTATGAAATACGCGATATCGGCACGCGGTTCGACGTCGTTAACGCGCGCGGGCGCGTCGCGGTCACGGTCGCGGAGGGTGCGGTGGACGTCACGCCGATCGGTGGGTCGGCGGCGGACACGACAATGCTGCACGCCGGGCAAAACCTGGACATCACGCCGTCGAAGCAGATCGCCGAGCGCCGCACCGTCGATCCTGCCCGCGTCTCGGACTGGGCCGATGGACGGCTCGATTACGATGGCGCTCCGCTGGCGCTGGTTGCCGCCGACATATCGCGGTATGCCGACGCCCCGCTGATGGTCGATCCGTCCGCGGCGAACCTGCGTTTTTCCGGGGTATTGACGATTGGTGATGGATCGCGGCTCGTCGATCAGCTTCGCGCAGTCCTGCCGATACGCGCTCGTCGCGTCGGCGGCGTGGTGCATCTGGACGCCGCCGCTTCACGCTGAGGCGCCCCATGCTGAGCAGGCCCACGCTGAGCAGGCACGCCCGGGGCTGACGATCCCGGCCGGTACGTTGCGATCGGCGCTGGATGCGCTCGCGCGGCAGAGCGGCATTTCGATCGGCATGGCGGGATCGCTTCCCGATCTGCGCGTCCGGCGGATCGATCGGGCGCGCGATGTCGGCGATGCGATGCGGCGGATGCTGGCCGGCAGCGGGCTGCGTGCCGTCAGGGTCGACGCAAGCACATGGCGGGTCGAGGCGGTTCCGCAAAAATCTCGCGTTCGCCCCGCCGCCGCGTAACGCCGCCCGACCTCGCCAGCGGCGACATCATCGTGACCGCCAGCAAGCGAGACGAACGCCTCTCCGATCTACCCGCCTCGATCAGCATCGCGGGCGGGCAGGTGCTCGGCCGTCTCGCCGGGCGCCGGGGACTGGTCGACGTGATGGCAAGCGCTGACAGCGCGTTCTCGACTAATCTGGGGCCCGGTCGCGACCGCATCTTCCTGCGTGGCGTCGCCGACAGCGCGTTCAACGGGACCAGTCAGTCACTGGTCAGCCTGTATCTCGACGACGCGCGGATCGGCTATGCCGCGCCCGATCCCGATCTGCGGTTAGTCGACGTTGACCGCGTCGAAGTGCTGCGTGGCCCGCAAGGCACGCTCTACGGCACCGGTGCGCTGGGCGGCGTCGTCCGCATCGTCACGGTCGCGCCCGATCTCGATCGCTTCACCGGTAGCGCAGCGATCGAGGGAACGGGCGTCGCCAACGGTTCGCTCGGCGGTGCGGTCGAGAGCATCGTCAATGTGCCGATCCTGCCCGGCACGCTGGCGTTGCGCGCGTCGGGCTGGAGCGAGACGATGCCCGGCTGGATCGACGACACCGGACGCAACCGCCGAGACGTCAATCGGACACGCCGGATCGGCGGCCGCGCCGCTTTGCGATGGTCGTTCGGCGACTGGCATGCGACGCTCGACGGTGTCGCGCAGCGGATCGATGCGCGCGACAGCCAATATGCGACCGATGGCCTGTCGCGTGCGACCCGCATTGCAGAGCCGCAGGACAATGACTTCACTGCGGCAACGCTCACCCTCCAGGGGCTGATCGGCAAGCTCGACGCGCAGGCGACGACTGCATTCGTCGACCAAGAATTCGGCAGCACCTATGATGCCAGCGTGTTGGCGTCCTTGCTCGGCCCGACGGCGCCGCTGGCCTATATCGAGGATCGCTCGGCACAACTCCTGTCGCAGGAGATCCGCGTCAGCGACCCGACCGCGCGCCATCCGTGGATCGTCGGTGCGACGATCCTGCATTCGACCAGTCGGCTAGACGGCCGGTACTTCTCCACCGGCGGATCCCCTGCGGTGACCGCGCGGCGCGACGAAGAGGATGTCATCGACGCCGCCCTGTTCGCCGAGGGCACGCAGCAAGTGACGCAGACGCTCGATTTGAAGCTCGGACTGCGGGCGTTTTCGACCATTAGCCATCTCGAACAGGTCGACCCCGACCGCGAACGCGCCGCGCGGGTCGGCGTCACCCCTAGCGCGACACTCAGCTGGCACCGTGACGATCTTGGTCTCGTGTGGCTGCGCTATGCGAGTGCTGTTCGCCCAGCCGGTGTCAGTCGCACCGCGCCGATCGCCGATCGCCGCATCCCCGGCGACGAGTTACAGAGCCTCGAATTGGGGTGGCGGATCCGCGTGGGCGGAGACCTTGTTGCGCTACACGGAGCAGTCTTCGGCTCGGTCTGGGAGCATTTGCGCAGCGATACCGTCGGCGCGGACGGCCTGCTCGGGACGGTCGATGTAGGTAACGCGAACAATTACGGGCTCGAACTAGGGGGCCGGCTGGACCTAGCGCCGGTCGCAATCGACTTTAGCATGACGCTCCAGCGCGCGCGCCTGACCTCAACCTCGTCGGTTGCAACGGTCGATGACGATGATCGCCGGCTGCCCGTAGTACCTGATATATCTGCGAGGCTCGCTGCCTCGCGAAACTTTGACGTGCGCGGGCTGCCTGCTCAAGTCTATGCGGCCGCTCGTTATATCGGTCGGACCCGACTGAGCTTCGATCCGTTGCTGGACCGTCCGGCAGGCCGCTATGCGACGATCGATGCCGGTAGCTCGATCGATATCAGCGGACGGCGCTGGTCGGTCGACGTCACCAATCTGCTCGACAGCCGTGGCAACAGCTTCGGCTTCGGCAACCCTTTACTCTCGGCAGCACGATGCAGACCGTGCCCGTGCGTCCGCGGACGATCACGCTGCGGTTAGCGATTGGGCTTTGAAATGACGTTGCTGCTTACAGGGGGCATCTGGAACCGCTTCTCCGCCTATATGAACGAACGGCCGGAGTAGAGCAGTCGCAGGCAGGCCGGGAATGACCGGTTTTGGGTCTCGACAGCAGCCTGAGCCTCTCAGCCTCGTACTTGCAGAGCGTTTTTAGGCCTGGTCTTGCAATAGCCTCATCGGCTCGATCGTTGTCCGCTAGAGAGTTACGCTGGTTGTCCCGTTCAAGCTCATCTACGCCAATGAGTTGTACAGTTGATCAAACCGCCTTTTTGAGCGGCTCCGGCAATTTGTTGTCCGGAAGCATGTTGCGCAAATGCTTGTGCACCATTTGCTTGTTGAACGGCTTGGAGATGAATGTGGCCTTTGCGGGCATCTCGCCCGCTTTTGGCAGAACATGACCGGATGCGATGACGATTTCGATCGCCGGCCAGCGATCGGCGACATGACGCGCCAATGCAAAGCCGTTGGTTTCGCCGGGCATGTCGACGTCAGAGAACAGCAGTACGATACTCTCCCAGTTGGTGGCTAAGACGCGCTTCGCCTCGTCGCCGTCCATGGCTTCGTAGAAGCGGAATCCGGCGTCTTCGAGAATGGCAGTCGTATCCATCATGATGAGCGGATCATCATCGACAACGAGGGCGTAGGGTACGGTTGAAAGGGTCATGGAGCCCTAACTCGCCCGCCATATGCCGAGTTGCGGCGCGCGAGGATTTACTGGTCGATTTCCTCAAAATGCGACTGCGGCATGGCCGTATCCACGGGCCATGCCGAGTGTCGTTTGCAGGCTGTTAACCGAGTAGTTTTGTCACAATAGCCATCATAGCCTACTGACACTAAAGGACTAAAAAACGCAGCGTCCAACGTCGTAAGGCCCGTTGAGCACGCGAACGGAGTGACGTGTGCGAGATATCCAGGAAGAAGCGCGGATCGTCCGCGAGCTGACGCGCGGCGATAGCGGATCTGACCCTTTTGCCTCGGCCGTGCGGGCAACGCGCATGCCGATGATCATCACCGACCCCCGGTTGCCCGACAATCCCATCGTGTTTGTGAACGACGCCTTTGGGAAGCTGACCGGTTATGCCCGCAGCGAGATCATGGGTCGCAACTGCCGGTTTCTGCAGGGACCGAACACGGACACGGCCGACGTCGACCGCGTTCGAGACGCGATACGCGCGCGCGAGTCGATCGAACTCGACCTGCTGAACTACAAGAAGGACGGCACGCATTTCTGGAACCGGTTGCTGGTTTCGCCCGTGTTTAACGACGACGGGGTGCTGCTCTATTTCTTCGCCTCGCAGTACGACGTCACTCTTGAGCGCGAACGCCTCGTCAATCTTCAGCTCGATCGCGATGCCCTCGAAGCAGAAGTAGAGCGCCGGATAGCCGAGCTTCAGGAGAGCGAGCAGCGGCTTCAATTTGCCCTCGATGCCGGTCGCCTGGGGTCCTGGAGCATCAATCTCGATACGTACCGGCTGACGGCATCTGCCGAGTGCAAGAGGATATGCGGTCGTGCCCCAACCGATCCTCTAACCCTCGACGAACTGCGAGAGTCGATCCATCCGGAAGACCGGCAGATGCAGGTCGACGGCATAGAGCGCGCCATACGCGACCGATCGCTGCTGGACCTTGAGTACCGCTTGCAGACGCCGGCAGGCGAGGAGCGCTGGGTACAGATCCGGGGACAGGCGAGCTACCGCGCCGATGGCACACCGTTGGCACTCGTCGGGACGACCCAGGACGTGACCGCACGGAGACGCGCTGAGGAGCATCGGACCCTCTTGGCTAATGAGCTAAGCCACCGGGTGAAGAATACGCTTGCGTCCCTGCAGGCGATCGTCTCGCAAACGATGCGCCGGGCGACCTCTGTGCAGGAGGCCGGCACGACGCTGGAAGCACGCATCCACGCGATGTCTGCCGCGAACGACTTGCTGATCAGTGGCAGGTTCGAAAGCACATCTCTGCGTGCGCTGGTCGAGCGTACCCTTACCCCCTTTGGGGTGGAAGACGGGCAGAGGTTTAAGCTTTCCGGCGAGGACCTTCAGCTCCCGCCCCGCCTCGTCGTCGCCTTCGCCCTTGCCCTCCATGAGCTTGCAACCAACGCCGCAAAATACGGCGCGCTATCGACCGCCGAGGGCGTGATTGATCTGAGCTGGAAGGTCATGGACGGCTGGCAGCCACATGATCTCCACCTCACCTGGATTGAGTCAGGAGGCCCACCGGTTGAACCGCCAACGAGGACCAGCTTTGGCACACAGCTCATTCAGCGTGTTTTGGCGCACGAAACCGGTGGAACGGCTCGTATCTCATACCTTCCTGGCGGCGTCTTATTTGAAGCCGTGGCTCCATTGATCGACAGCGCCGACAACGACAACGACAACGACAACGACAACGAGCAGCAGGATAGAGCGGAAGAAAGGAATTGAGGTCGGGCGTTCCCAAAATTTGATCCCTTTCGAGAAATTCGGCGTGCCGTCAGGCAGGGGGAATGCGCGCCGCTTGAGCCCCGCCTCGACATGAGCAAAGGGCTGAAGTTGGGGAGCAGAGATTGCCCTGTGAACGTCCACAACTAGGTCCTGTTCGCAATTCTCTATGATCTGAGCAGTTCGACGTTCTCAAAGTATCGGTCCGAAGGGATAGTGGCCCAAAATGCCGGCCTGAGCCCCCCGGCTATTCTCGTTGCGGAACCTGCCTTGATGACCTCGCTGCCGACCCGACGTTAAGCGAGGTAATCCGACCTCCAGTGGCCCATTTGGACTTGACGGCGCGCGTTAACCCTCGCGCGCTTGCGGGAACTATGGCCGCATCCTAACCCTCGCACCGTCGCATCCCAAGGAGCCGCATATTGTCCGTCAAACTGATGCTCGCCGCTCTACTGTCCACCACGCTGGCGACTGCCGCGGCGAGGGGCAGGCGGTACCCGAGCCGGTCGTGCAGCCGGGTGAGAGCGCAGACGACGCGCGTTTGAAGCAGCTGTTCTACAACAGCGATGAGGCGAGCTTGGAGCGTCATCCCATCGAGGCGGTTTTCCGTGGCGACCTGCGCTACGCCGACCAGTTCGGCGACTATCTGACCGATGGGTATCTCGCGGCCGAGCGCGCGGCAGTGGAGCATGACCTCGCGACCCTGAACACAATCGATCGTTTCCGGCTGACCCCGACAGATCAGATCGCCTATGACGTCTTCAAGACGCGAAACGAGACTGATCTCGCCGGTTTTGCGCCCGCGCTCTTGAAGGTGCAGCGCGACCTGCCGATCGACCATATGAACGGGTTTCAGACCTTCTATCCTGATTTCGCGTCGGGCAACGGCGCCGCGCCGTTCAAGACGCTCGCCGACTATGAGAACAATCTGAAGCGCAACGCGAAATATGCCGTTGTCCTCGACCGCGCGATCGGCCTGTTCCGGCAGGGGATGAAGGACAAGATCGTCCAGCCCAAGCTGGTCGTCACGAACATGATCCAGGAGTTCGAAAACCTCATTGCTGAAGGGGTCGAGGGCTCGACCTTCTACGGCCCAGTGAAGACGTTTCCGGCAACGATCCCCGCAGCGGACCAGGCGCGTCTGAAGGCGGCCTATGCCGCGCAGATTCGCGACGTGATCATACCTGCGCATCGGCAGATGCGCGATTTCCTCGTTAACGTCTATCTGCCCGCCGCGCGCGACACGGTAGGTCTTTCTTCCCTGCCCGGCGGCGACGCGTATTACACCTTTCTGATCCGGCAAAACACGACGCTGCCGATGACCGCGGAGCAGGTTCATCAGCTCGGCCTAACCGAGGTCGCGCGCATCCTGAAGGGTATGGAAGCGCAGAAACAGGCGGTCGGGTTCAAGGGCAACCTGCCGGCGTTCTTCGCCTTCCTGCGTACCAACAAGCAATTCCAGCCGAGCTCGGTGGACCAGCTGCGCAACGGTTACCGTGGAATCGAGGCGCGTATCTCCAAGCTAATCCCCGAGCAATTTTCGCTGACGCCGAAGACGACGCTGGAGATCCGGCCGGTCCCGGCGTTCAAGGAGAAAACCGAGGCGGCCGGATCGTACAACGGCGGCACGCCCGACGGGTCGCGACCGGGCGTGTTCTACTACAACACCTACGACCTGCCCTCGCGTTACATGTGGGAAATGGAGACGCTGTTCTTACACGAAGGCGTGCCGGGGCATCATTTCCAGATCAGCCTCGCGCAGGAGAACACCGCGCTGCCCGCGTTCATGCGGTTCGGCGGCAATACCGCCTATGTCGAGGGCTGGGCGCTCTATGCCGAGAGCCTGTGGAAGGAACTCGGCATGGAAACCGATCCGTATCAGCGGATGGGCGGGCTGAACGACGAGATGCTGCGCGCGATGCGGCTGGTCGTCGACAGCGGAATCCATGCCAAGGGTTGGACGCGGGATCAGGCAATCACCTACATGCTCGCGAATTCGCCAATGGCGCGGACCGACGCGACGGCTGAAGTCGAACGCTACATTGCTATCCCGGGCCAAGCGCTGGCGTACAAGATCGGCCAGCTGACGATCGCGCGCACCAAGGCGAAGGCGCGGGCGATGCTTGGCCCGAAGTTCGATCCGCGCGATTTTCATGCGCAGGTGCTTGATACCGGAGCGCTGCCGATGCCGGTTCTAGAGGCTAAGATCGACAAGTGGATCGCTGCTGGCGGCGGTGCGGCGAAGCGAGCGGCCGCCCGATAGCCAAGCGGGCTCGACGTGCCCTGACGGCTAAACAGGCTTGCCCGTATTGAGTCCGCAGGGACGGCGGCACGGACTCGAAGCGTAAGTTCTATGCAGTCGGCCCCCTGGTAAACCAGTCGACACCGTTGAGGTTCTGTCCCGTCCGAATCCGGAATTTGGATAGGGCACAGTGACTGGTGGCAGTTGAGCTGAGCGGGACGAAGATAAATGAGCGACCGTCCGGGGAGCGGCGGGCGCTGCTTGAATGTCGCTTTCATCCGACTGTTGGCCCCTAAAGCCACCCTTTGGATCTGTGAGAAGACCAAGTTTAGATCACGCGACGGGCGGACTTTCCTTTTTCGCGTTTTAGCCGCAAGTAACGGCTGGATGGCTCTCTCACCCGACTATTATTCTATTTTAGGGGTGCCCTCGACGGCGAGTCGCGACACTATCCACGCCGCGTGGAAAGCGCTGCTGCGTCAATATCACCCCGATGCCAATCATGGTGTGGATGTTTCTGCTCGTGCGAAAGCGATCAACGAGGCGTATTCCGTTTTGGGAAAGAAGGAATCACGCGCCGCCTATGATCGGTCGCAGATCAGGCCGTCTGCCCACCGAGCGACTGGGGACCGTCCGTTTCACCCCAGGAAAGCCGGCAGGCGCCCGATGCGACCTAGCCCGTCGATGCAGCCCAGCGGTAGCTTCTCGCAGCCGCTACAGCCCAACGAATGGCTGATGGGCCTTTTCCTACTGATCCTCACGGCCGCACCGATCGCTACAATCCTTGTTCTGTGGAATGAGGAATCCGGATTGGCACCTACGGTTCGACGTAGCGTCGCCGCTCATCCCTTGCCTAAGCCTCCTGCAAATGGCGTCCTCAGCTCATCAGGCACAAAACTCGGACTCGGACGGCCTGCTTCCTAAACTACCGCCCAACCGCGACATTCGAATTCGCAGGGTCAGGCGCCAAAAGCAGTCGTAACGCGGAGATGAACGAGCGTCTGTAGTTGGGAAGTTGGGCAGGGGGCGGGGACGTCTGCTTCTGGGTCGTCGGGGCTGCTTCGAGGAGGCTTTGCGTTACCCTCGCGCTCACAGCCGCAAACAGTCGTCGCCTATGACATGCTGTGTGCTTATAGGTTGGCCTGTTCCTCTTTATTTAAGTCGGCGTCGGAACCGTAATAGAGTTCAGCGCACGCGTCGCGCAGGCAGCCACCCTCGATCTCGATATCGTCCCGATAGGCGTCCCCGATGAAGCCGAGAGTGTCGACGTGCTTTGCCTCGAAATACATCGGGTGCACATCGTTGCGACCAGCACCGTAAACGACGCGGCCGACTTTCGACCAGATCGATGCCATCGTACACATGCCGCAGGGCTGGAGTGTCGAGTATAACGTCGCTCCGCGCAGCTCCAGTTCTCCGGTTTGCTCACAAGCCCGACGGATCGCCATCATCTCGGCATGAGCGGTTGCGTCAGGCAACTCCTTGGTCTGATTGCGTTCGGCGGCAATCACCCTCCCGTCTAACACGATGACGCATCCAAGCGGGGAGGTTGAGGGATCGGACCCTTTGGAGCGCGCGACGTCTATCGCCATTTGCATCCAGTGTTCGTCGGTATCGGTCTGCATTGCGTTTCCACCTAATTGCAGTTGCTGTTAGATTTGGCGTGTCGATCCGGTTGCTGCGTCAGCTCTGAACCACTCTGACGGTCGCTTCTGTGGGATCGACCGGATCCATCACGAAAGCCCCGGCATCACGGTTCGCGACAAGCCATGCGACGTGTGCGGCAGTGATGCGCTGGCCCGGCACCAGTCGAGGTACGCCGGGCGGCGCGGGCGCGATCATCTCGGCTGCGATCCTTCCCTCCGCCGCCTCGTAGGCAACCATCTCGGCTGAGCCGTAGAGTGCCGCAGGCCCAGGCATCGCCATGTCGACGGAAAGGGTGCCGATCCCGGGCACAGGTGGGATTGCCGGCAGGATGGAGGGATCGGAACCGAGCTGATTCACGAGATCCTGCAAACCACGGACGAGCTTGCGGAGATCGGACCTGGTTGTGCCCATGGACAGAACAGCCAGAATATGCCGGGCGTCGGACAGGCCCATGCTGATCCGGTGATGCTTGTAGAGCCAGTCATCGATAGCATACCCCGATACGCTCAGCGCCGAGACGTCGATCAGCACTTTCGTGACGTCCAGACTGGCATCTGGCGGCAAATGATCATGACCGAACACGCGCAGGGGGCTATACCGGCAATCTTCCTGCGGACCTTCTCCGCCAGCGCAATGACGCCGTTCCACATCTGCTCCCCGTTCAACGCGTGATCTCGCCGGGTCGCGTCAAGCGTTGCTAGGATCGGTACCGATGGGCTGGTGGTCTCGAACAGCTCATAGGCCATCCACAATCGCTGGCGATCGATCAGGTCGCCCTTGGCGACGATCACCGATCCCTGCGCGAGGGCCCCCATCGTCTTATGGGCGCTGTAGACGGCGGCATCCGCCCCCTTGGTCAGCGGATCGTCAGGCAGTCCTTCACAAAATGCGAACGCACCACCCCAAGCGGCATCGACGATCATGGGAATACCGTGATCGTGACAGACAGTGGCGAGTGCCGCGATATCGCTCGTCACGCCGTAATAAGTTGGGCTGACGACGATGAACGCCTTGGCGGTTGGATTGGCCGCCAAGGCGGCGTTCAGCGCCTGCGGCTCAACACCATGCTCAATGTCCCATTCCCCGTCGATCTGGACCGGCACGATAGCGGCATTGAGCCCCGTCGCGAGCGCGTAGGTACGCTCGGCCTTGTGGGCATTCGCCGCGACCAGAATGGTGTCACCTGGTCCGGCGACCGAGGCCATAACCGTGTGAAGACTCTGGGTGGATCCGCCGGTTGCAAACCGGCAGAAGTCGGCATTCCAGGCCTCCGCCGCGATCTCGTGCGCACGTTGAAGGGCCAGCTTGCCTTCGGTACGGTCGTCGAGCCCCTTCGGCGTCAGCACGTCGGCTTGGAAAACGCGCTTGCCGAGCAGTGCCTTCATCCCGCCAGGAATGGCTGCACCCTGGTTGTGGCCCGGCGCTCCAAATCCGATGACCGGCCTCTTCTCGATCGCCGCCAACGCATCGGCCAACGGCGCACTCTTCTGATCCATGCCGAACCCTCTCCTGATCGAGTGGGTGAAACGCACGGATACTGGAAAGCCCCTCCACGATGGTTGATCTTCTTTATCAAACAAGCAGTTATCCGCCGAAGGCGGACATGAATCAAACCTTCCGCCTAGCTGGCTAGGGCGCTCATCGATAGCAAAGCCCTTTCCAACATTCCGTCACCAAGGGTACGAAAGAGGAAGAGCTATGAGGAACGAGATGCCGATCAACGTCAACGCGGCGAGTGCGGCGGAGTTGGACGCCATCCCGGCGCTAGCGGGGCACGGGTTCGAGATCGTCCGCTATCGTGAGGAACGTGGCGGGTTCAGTGACCTGAGACAGCTTGATGAAGTACCCGGTCTTACCGGTAAGGCCGATGGGGCGACTGCTTCACTGACCGTCGGCGATCGCTGGCTCAGGCGGGCGCCAGACTTTGGAACGCCGCGATAAGAGCCTGTTCGTTGATCGGTTTGTCGAGAACGATCATCGATGGCCGACTTACATGGCATGCTTCGCGCGTGCCGGTAACGAAGATCACGGGCGTCGGCCCATGCTCCAAGATGATGGCTTCCACCGCGGCAGGACCGGTACCGGCTGAGAGATTGACGTCGGACATGATGATGGAGGGAGGCCGCAATCTCGCGGCATCGATTGCCTCATCTTGCGAGGCGGCCTGATCAAAGGATGTGCCACCAGCCCGCTCGATCAGCTGAATGATGTGATCGGCGATGAGGAAATCATCCTCGATGACGAGCACATGGCACATATGACAGATCCCGATAAGCTGAGCTCTTAACCAATGTGGTCACGCAATGGGCCCGCCACGGCGTTAATAAATGTCAGACATGATCGAGAGCTTAGATCGGCGCTTCGATTGCGAAGCGAACACCTTCCGGCAAATATTGGATTTCCGCCCTGCCGCGGATGTGGCGTGACAGGACACGCTCAATCATTCGCGTACCAAATCCAATACGCGTAGGCACGGCAACGACAGGACCATCCTGCTCTGCCCAGGAGAAGGTAAGTCGACGTTCCGTCCCATTGCCGTTCAGGTCCCAGCGTATGCTCACCTGACCCTCCGGTACCGAGAGCGCACCATATTTGATCGCATTGGTCGCCAGCTCGTGCAGCGCCATCGACAACGCAAGTGTCACTTCCGGGGTCAGCCGTATCGTCGGGCCGACAGCGGAAAACCGTCGACCGTTGCTGTCCATGAACGGCGCGAGCACCCGCTCGACGATCTCACCGATCGCCGCGCCTTCGATCTCGTCCTTGAGCAGCAGTTCGTGGGCAGACGCTAGGCTGGCGATGCGGCCCGATACCGCATCCCGAGCCTCAGCGAGGGACGCAGCATCGCGTAGCGTCTGACTGACAACGGCACTGACTGTCGCAAGCGTGTTTTTCACGCGGTGTGTCAGTTCATGGGCCAGAACCGAACGTTGCTCCTCGGCGAATTTGCGCGCTGAAACATTGCTCGAAAAGCCCGAAACCGCCAACGGCGTGCCATCCGCACGGCGCTGCAGCGAGCCTTGGGAATGGATCCAGCGTTGCTCGCCTTCAGGCGTCAATATGCGGTATTCGACGTTATACCGCGTGCCATGCTCGATAGCGTTGTTCAGCGAGGTCGTGAGGAGGTCTCGATCCTCTGGATGAACGCATGCCAGCATACCTTTCATCGACAACTTTTCGCCGACAGGCCGGCCAAAGTTCGTCAGGCAACTTGGCGAGTAGCTGAGCCGCCATTCCGGCAGGTCGATGGTCCAAGTGCCCAGTCCGCCAGCATCGAGCGCAAGTGCCAGGCGGGCCTCTCGTTCGGCTAGCGCAACTTCGCGCTTCGCAAGCTCGGCACTCAGCGTGTCGCGGTCGCGTTCCAACTGCAACAGCCCGTGCCGCTCGAGTGTGACATCGAGCTGGGATGCCACGAAGTAGCGTAGGCTGCCGATCGCGTCATGCACGGGCGCGACCATGAGGCGGTTCCAGAACGGCGTGCCATCACGACGGTGATTCAGGAGGTCGATATCGATCGGCTTACGAAGAGCAATTGCGTCCTTCATGCGTTGGACGTCAGCCTGATCGGTCAACGGTCCCTGCATGAAACGGCAGTTCCGGCCAACGACCTCGACTGCCGAGAACCCCGTCAGAGCCTCGAACGCACGATTGACGTAAACCAGCGGGTTATCCGGTAGCGTTGGATCGCTGACGACCATTGGCGTAATGCAGTGATCGAACGCCGCAACGAAGGGGTCATGCTCGTTGAGGCGGGACGCAAAGGCATCGACAGCCTCGCGTACGACACTTGAGGCATCGTGCGGTCGAATAGGCGAAGGTGGGAGTGGCTGACGGTCCAAAGCGGGAACGTCCTAGCGGTAAGACGTTGATGGATCAACGTAATCGAATTTATGTATAACTTCTGTCATCTGTCGTCCCACTTCGTGAGGCCGTGGATTGTCGCTTATCACCCGGAAATCAGGTACTGGTCTGGGACCACTCTGCGGCAAACGCGGGCGCCGCAATGAAGCTCGCTGGCTGCGGGGATACGGGCGGTGGATCGCAGACACCCTCTTCGATGTAGCGCATTGCGGACATCAGACCATTCCGGGAGAAGGGTTTGGGTATGACGCCATGGCCACCGGCAAAGTCGGCTGGGATCTTAAGTGGGTTTGCAGTGACGAAGACGACTATTGCGTCCGCCCATCGCTTTCGGATTAGTGCACAGACATCTAGGCCGCTGGTGCCTTTCGCAAGCTGTATGTCGACAAAAGCCAAGTCCGGATGGAGATCGCTTGCCAGGTCTTCAACTTCGTAGAGAGACGCGGCCTCGCCGACGACACGGTGACCGGCGTCTTCGATCATCGCTTCAATATCCATCGCCAAAAGAGCTTCGTCCTCGACGATCAGCACATTCAACGGCGGTTGGGCACGTGCATTCATTAATCGTCCACCGGGAATGAGAGAGATACACGAACACCGGGGCGGCGTCGGACCATACGACGTCGGCCCTGACTTGCTTGGCGAGGCGGGAAATAAGCATTTTGCCAATGCCGTCCGGCTGAACGTCATTGCTGGCAAGCCCATGCCCATCATCGGTGATTTCGATCAGGGCATTATTGCCTTCTAGGGCGGTGCGGACGGAAATCGTACCCGCTCGCCCGTCGGCAAATGCATGCTTGATGGCGTTGGTCGCTATTTCGTTGAGGATCAACCCAAGCGATGCCGCCTTACTGGACGGCACCTCTATTTGCGAAATGTTCGAAACAAGCTTGATGTCGTCGCGTCGGCTGGCACCAACGACGTCGCTGATTAGATTTTCGGTAAACGCCCCGACATCGAACCGGGTGACGTCGTCCGACTGATAAAGACGGCGATGCACTGTCGCCAGCGCATCAACCCGTTCGAGCATAGTTTCAAGTTTTGATGAAACGGCCGGGTCTGATATGCTGCGCGCCTGCAGACGCAGAAGTGAACCGATCATCGTAAGGTTGTTCTTTACCCGGTGATCGACTTCGTGAAGCAGCAGAGTTTTCGCATCTAACGCGGCCTCGAGGTCTGACGTGCGCGCCTCGACTTCCTGTTCGACCAATAACTTCTGCTTTGAAATCATAGTCTGCGCTTTGACGCGGTCAGTAACATCAAGCTGGGAGGCGAAGAAGAATACAACCTTACCGGCGTCATTGCGTACAGGGCTCAGATACAACGCGTTCCAGAACGTAGATCCATCCTTTCGATAGTTTAGAAGGTCCACGGCAATGTCGGTCTGGGCGTCGATTGCCCGACGCACTTTAGCCACCTGCTCTCGGTCGGTGTCGGGACCCTGCAGGAAGCGGCAGTTACGGCCAATGATTTCACTTCGGTCATAGCCCGACAGCGTTTGAAAGGCTTCGTTGCAGAAGACGATCGGGTTATCGGTCTGCGCGGGGTCCGTGATGACCATAGGCATTCGGGTAGCCCGAACAGCCGCGGCAAAAGGGTCCGCTCGCCCGTGCTCGTAATCGAGCGCTTCCGTCAGATGCCAATCGTCCCGCTGCTTCATCACGCCTCCGTGGAGCGTGCCGACCAGCCGAACTCCGTGCCGGGACTAAATCGTTTTGATCGGCTTCCGTTCCGCTGAGAGATCGAGTTCGTCTCACTAAGGCATTGCCATTGGGCGGCATGGCTTGCGCGTACAAAGCCTCTTTGAGATCGAAAATCGGCGACCCGTCTTGCAGGCTGGAAGCTGAACGAATGGCAGAAGTAGGGAAAGCGAAAACGGCTTATGAGTGTCCGCTTGTGGGTCAAGTTACTGCAGAAAGCCGATCAGTCATCGTTTCTGCAGTTTATCATTTGAAGCGCACGTTTAAAGAACTGAAGCGCAAACGCAGTGTTTTTCGTATATGCACAGATCGCGATTTCTGGCACCATACTCGGGCAAGTTTAGGTCACTTTCACTGCGGCACGGCCATGCTCGACGATCGCCGTACCAGACGTCTTGATAACGCCATCGGGCCGCGTGACGGTATCGACGGTACGGAAGTTGGTCTTCCACTGGTCGGCGTTCACATCGCACAGCAGATAGCCGCGCCGGTCGTTGGTCCAGGCGAGGAACGGGTTGCGGGCGCGGATGCGATCTTCGCCGACCCGCCGATCCGCGCCGTCGCCGCCCGAGGTGATCGATGTGCCGACGAACTCGACCGCGACTGCATCCCCCTGGCCGCCGTCGGTACGCAGCACGCCGGCATAATTCTGATGCTCGTCGCCGGTCAGCACGACCATGTTGCCGAGCCCCTCGACCATCTTTAGCACGCGTTCGCGCGGCGCGTCATAGCCGCCCCAGCTGTCCATGTTGCGGATCGGTACGGGTTCGTCGCCGGTCCGCCGATCGAGCGGCATCATCATCACCTGTTGCGCCAGCGCGTTCCAGCGGGCCTTTTTTTGCTTCAGGGCGTTGGCGAGCCATGCTTCCTGGGTCCGTCCCATCACCTGCGCGGCGGGGTCGGCCCAGCCCGCACAGCGAGTCTTGAAGCCGTCGTCGCACGGCTGATCGGTCCGGAATTGCCGGGTGTCGAGCAAATGCAGGTCGAGCAGATTGCCGACCGTCGCCCGGCGATAGATCTGCATCCCGGCGGGCCCCGGAAAGGCCGATCGGCGCAGCGGCATGTGCTCGTAATAGGCCTGGAACGCAGCGGCGCGGCGCAGCGCGAACACTTCGGGCGGGTCCTTCTCCTGGTCGATCTCGCCGACCCAGTTGTTCTCGATTTCGTGATCGTCGAACGTCACGAACCATGCGGCTGCGGCATGCGCGGCCTGCAGGTCCGGATCGGTCTTGTACTGGGCGTAGCGACGGCGATAATCGGCGAGGTCGAACAGCTTCTGCCCGGCATGCTCGCGGACGAACCGTCGGGGCTTGCCGTCATAGCCGACCGGCATCGGCGCGCTTCGGCCCTCGTAGATATAATCGCCGTGATGGAAGACGAACGCCGGATCGTCCGCGGCAAGGTGGCGATAGGCGGTGTAGAGACCGTCCTCGTAATTCTGGCACCCCGCGACCGCGAAACGTAGCCGGTCGAGCGATGCGCCGGCGATCGGCAGGGTGCGCGCGCATCCCGCGGTCGAGCGCTCGCTGCCGACCGTGAAACGGTACCAATAGGGGCGATCGGGCTGCAGTCCCGCGACCTCGACATGGACCGAGTGCGCGAGTTCCGGACGCGCGAGCGCCTTGCCGCCGGCCACCAGCGTCGCAAAGCGCGGATCGGTCGCGACCTGCCACTCGACCTCGACCGGCTGCATCGGCATGCCGCCATGCTCGGCCAGCGGATCGGGGGCGAGGCGGGTCCAGATGACGAAGCCGTCCGCGGCTGGATCGCCCGCCGCGATACCGAGGCGAAACGGGTAGGCGGCGAAGAGTTGCTGCGCGCGCAGGATCGCGGGTGCGCCGATCATGGCGGCAGTGGCACCGATCATGGTGCGGCGATTGAGCAGCAGGCGCGAGCCGGTCGTGTCGGTCATGAGTGTCTCGTCAGTAGAGGGGCTGGGCGACGAGTGCGGCCTCACGTGTGCACTGGACCGTATCGTGTTTCGCCGCGGCGCCGGGCTGTCGGAGCGCCGCGATCTCCTGTCTGGCCGCGGCAAGATCGGTGGTGAAGGCCGGATCGCCCTGCATGGCGGTCAGCGTCGACGAGGCCGACAGCCGCCCCGCCTCGACCGCGCTGGCATTGTGGACGCCGCACACGATCCGGCTTTCGCCATACGCCCGACCACGCGCGAGCAGCGCGGTTGCGCGATCGGGAGCGATCTCCGCGAGCAACGTCGCCATCGTCCAGCCGGCGGTCGTATGGCCCGACGGATAATCATAGCTGTCCGCGACCTCCGATGCAGGCTGGCAGATCGGTCCGCGGTCGATCAGGAACGGGCGCTGCCGCTTGTAGAATGTCTTCGCGATGCCGGTCTGTCGTCCGGTGTCGAACATGGCGCGCCGAAGCAGCGCGGCCGTCCGTGGCGCGTTTTCAGGCGTCATCGTGATCCCCATGGCGCAGTTGAAATCGCGGAAGAGGTCGGCGGGGGCGGACTTCACGTCGTTTGTCGCCATCGCCCAGCGAGGACTGCCCTGCAAAGCCCGCGTTGCCTTGAAGATCGCGCGGTCGGCGAGACCGCGGGGATCGGTCGCCTTCGGGGCAGGCGGCAGGACGGCCAGCACATCGAACGCGCCGGGCTTTAGATACCCTGCCGGTCCGAGCGTTTGCTGCGCACCGGCAATGCCACCAAGACTTGCCAGCGTGACGGCAATGATTAGCGGCAAACGGGTCATGGGGTCGGCATCCTGATGGCTTGGATCATGGGAATCGTGAGAACGTGCCCGCCGATCGCGTGACGATGATGGGCCGCGAATATGTCAGCCACGTTGCATCGCCCGCTCCCACAGCGCAGCGGTGTCCGCTGGCGGCGGACCGTCGATCACGAGCAGCAACCGCTCCTCGCCGGTGCCCGCGATTGGTGGCGAGCGGTGGACGATTGCCTGCTCGCCGGCGAGGATGCGGCCCTTGAACAGGCCGACCGCGCCTTGAGCGAGCGATCGCGGTGTCTCGACCGCCGGCGCATCGGCGCTCTCGACCAACCGTTCGATCCACTGCGTCCCCGATCCGCGATAGGTGCAGATCAGCCGGACGGACACGTAATCCGCGTGCCAGCGCTTGCAGGCGTCGCCGACTACCCGTTCCAGCCGGATCACGACGTGCGACAGATCCATGATCGCGGCGAAGGACTCGGCCAGCGTAGCGATGTCCGCGGCGATATCCGCATGCCAGGCGGCCGGCGGCTGTTGTGCGAGCGCATCGGTCAGTGCGGCATGCGCGCGACCGACTGTCGTCGTCATCTGGATGGTGCCGAAGCCGTCCAGCGACCCGACCGGCAGCATCGACGGACGATCCCAGATCGCAAGGTTCACGTCGGGGTCGAGGATCGCCGCGAAGGCATCGACGGTCCGCGCACGGTGAACGTGCGAGCGGCACGGGGCGAGTATCGCCGCGCCGTTCATCAGGCCATCTCCCGCACGCCCCAGGCGGGGAACGGATCGGGCAGCCCCTCCCACAGCCGGGGCGTGAAATCGGCCGCGGGGACGAGGCACGCATCGAGGCGCCGCCTGATCTCCGCCTCGTCCATCTCGATGCCGATGAAGACCAGTTCCTGCCGCCGGTCGCCCCAGATCGGCGACCATTTCGCCGCAACCATCCGGTCCCAGGCCTCGCCGCTCGGGCGCTTCGTTTCCGGTACGCACGCCCACCAGCGGCCCAGCGCCTCGGTCACCGACTGGGCGCCGGCTTGTGCGAGTTCGCCGCACCAGTCGGGTCGCGTCGCGAGCCAGAAATGACCCTTGGCCCGGACCACACCCGGCCAGCCGCCGCGTGCGAACGCGTGGAACTTCACGGGGTCGAACGGCGCGCGAGCCCGATAGACGAAGCTCTCGACGCCGTATTCCTCGCTCTCGGGACGATGTTCGGCGTGGCCGTAGAGTTCCTTGGCCCAGAGCGGGTGCAGTTCCGCCTTCTCGTCGTCGAACAGCCCGGTCCCGATCACCGAGTCGAGCAATACGTGTCCGTGGCGTGCCTCGACGATGCGGGCATCGGCGTTGAGCGACGCCACCAGCTTGCGCACGGTCGCCAGCTGCGCAGCATCGACGAGATCGGTCTTGGTAATGACGATCACGTCCGCGAACTCGATCTGCTCGACCAGCAACCCGACCAGGCTGCGGCGATCGTCGTCGCCAAGCGCCTCGCCGCGGTCGGCTAGAAAGTCGGTGCTGGCATAGTCGCGCAGCAGATTGGCGGCGTCGACCACCGTCACCATCGTGTCGAGCCGTGCGACATCCGACAGGCTTTCGCCATGCTCGTCCTCGAACGAAAAGGTCGCTGCGACCGGCAGGGGCTCGGAGATGCCGGTGCTCTCGATCACCAGGCAGTCGAACCGCCCGGCATCGGCCAGCGCGCGCACTTCGATGAGCAGATCCTCGCGCAGCGTGCAGCATATGCAGCCATTGGTCATTTCGACCAGCGTGTCCTCGCCGCGCGACAGGGTGGTATCGCCACTGCGCACCAAGTCGGCGTCGATGTTCACCTCCGACATGTCGTTGACGATCACCGCCACGCGCCGGCCCTCCCGGTTGGCGAGGATGTGATTGAGGAGCGTGGTCTTTCCGGCACCCAGGAATCCGGACAGGACCGTCACGGGTAACAGCGGCTTCGCATCTTGAACCATCGACCTACCTCATATTGAATGATATGATGTATCATTACTGTGTTGATGGTGGTTGTGGCAAGATGAGAACGATACGGAATTACGGAATGGATTGGCTCGACCGCGCGGCGATGGCGGGATCGGCGGCCTGCATGGTTCACTGTCTCGTGCTGCCGATCCTCCTGGCGGCGGTACCGGCCGTGTCCGCGTTCATCGTCATACCCGAAAGCTTCCACCGCTGGGCGCTGCTGTTCGCGGCACCGATCGCAGCGATCGCACTGGTCGGTGGTCACGCGCGCCACGCGGCGTCCTGGCCGCTGTGCCTTGGCGCCGCCGGACTGGGCCTGATGACGATAGGGGCCTTCGCCCTGCCGGAAGGCGGCGTCGAAATCACCGTCACGGTGACCGGCGGCATACTGGTAGCACTCGCCCACACGGCCAATCTGCGGTTGCGGCATAGCTGCGGCAGCCTGGGAGATCGCTCGCGCGCACGGTCAGCCTGAGCCGTTGAGCCTTCGATACAGCTACTCATTGCTCTGCTGAGGTGTTGAGCCCGGCCTAGCGCCCGCAGGAATCTGTCTCGGGCTCGTTTCTTGGGGCTCCCGGCTTGGGAATGCTGACGGGTAAGTACGGTAGCCGGGGGAGCAGGTTTGGGAGAACTCCGAGTTTCTCAAAACCGTGCTGTCGTCCTAGCAGCAACAGCGGCTCGATGCGGCAGGCGCGCTGCTTTCACTCGAGCTTTGTCTCATTTTCGCCTCGCCGCGCAACCGCATCATCAGCAGCAGTGACGTGAGAGTTTGGAGCGAGGGTAGCTGAACGAACGGCCGCTTCCAAGACGGCAGTTAGCAGGGCTGAATGTCCGTTTCTGGGTCTTGCAGGCGGGCCTGCTTCGGTACCGAGCAGCCGTCCGTTCTCTAAGCGGCAGCCGCGTCGCTCAATTCCCTCAACGGCGGCGCCAAACCGGCATCATGCGGCTTAATTCGCGGTGTCGATCGATCCATTCATGCTTGAGCGCGCCGCCGATGTGAAGCGCGACCAGTGTATAGAGCAGGTAGGACAGGTAAACGTGCAAGGCGCCGAAACCATCGTGGACGGCGTCGCGCGTGGCGGGCGGCAGGCTTAATATCGTGCCGATCCGCGGCCATTCGAACAGTCCGAACAGGAACATCGGGTGGGTCGCCGCATCCTTGTACGCCGAGTCCATGATCCAGCCGGTCAGCGGCATGGCAAAGATCAGCGCGTACAGCAGCCAGTGGGTCACATGGGCCGCGCCGATTTCCCATTTTTGATAGGTGGTCGGCATCGGGGGAGGCCGATGCGTCAGCCGCCAGAGCAGGCGCATGGTTGCCAGGCCGAGGATCGTGATCCCGATCGACTTGTGCAGGTCGATCGCGGGGCGCACGCGGTCGTCGGCAAGATGTGGCCAGAGCCAGGGCAGGGTCATGTTGATGACGATCCCCACCGCGACCAGCCAATGGAAGGCGATGGCGACGCCTGTGTATCTGGTATTCATCCGCTGCAATCCGCTCCACCACCTCGCGCCGATTCCCGGTTCTCGACACATTTCCGCAATAGCGCGTTCAGCAAGCCAGCGTTAGGCGCTGGCCGATGCAATCCCTCTCGGCAAATTTTACCGCACAGTCGCCGCGGCTGTCGCCACGGCCGATCCGGCTGGCGAGCCGGCTGATCGGCTTGGCCGCCCCGCTGGTGTTCGTCGTGCTGATCGCGCAGGCATTTCTGCGGCAGGGGCTTGCCATATGGTCGGTCGGGATCGCGTACATCCTGTACGACACGGCGCTGCTCGTGTTTACGGCGTGGCAGATCCGCCACCTTGCGCAAACCGCAACGCCAGCCCCGACCGGCGTGCAGCCGAGCTTCGGTGTGATCGTCGCCGCGCATAACGAGGCAGGCGTGATCCGGCTGGCGATCGACCGGCTCCTTGCCCAGGACCAACCACCCGAGGCGATCCTTATCGCCGACGACGGATCGAGCGACGATACGCCGTCCGCCATGGCGGCGGGCTATGCGTTGGCGACGCCGCCCCTCGGGGGGCTCGTCGAGATCGAGACGGGGCGCACCCGGCTTCAATGGCTGCGTCTGCCGCACGGCGGCAAGGCCCGCGCGATTAATGCTGCGCTCGAGCGGATCGCTACGGACGTGGTGCTGACCGTGGATGCCGACACGTTGATCGAGCCCGGCTCGATCGCAGCAATGCGTGCCGCCTTTGCAGCGGAGCCAGAGCTGGTGGCGGCTACCGGGGTGCTGGCGCCGATCTGCGGTCCAAACCTGAGCGGTCGGATATTCGAGTGGTTCCAGTCCTACGAATATGTCCGCAACTTCCTGTCACGCGACGCGTGGATGCGGATCGACGGGCTGTTGCTGATCTCGGGCGCCTTCGCGGCGTTCCGGCGCGATGCGGTGCTGACGGTCGGCGGCTTCGATCCCGACTGCATGGTGGAGGATTACGAGCTGATCCACCGGCTGCACCGCCATGCCCACGATGCCGGGCTGCACTGGACGGTGCGGGTCGTCGGTGGCGCGCTGGCGCGAACCGATGCGCCGGCGAGCATCCCTGCCTTTCTAAAACAGCGACAGCGCTGGTTCGGCGGCTTCCTGCAGACGCAGCACTGGAACCGCGACATGGTCGGCAACGCGCGTTACGGGCGGCTGGGTACGCGGATGCTCCCGGTGAAGGCGCTCGATACGGTGCAGCCGATTTATGGGTTGGCAGCCTTTGCGGTCCTGATCGGCCTCGTCGTCACCGGTCGCTACACGCTCGCGTTCCCGATCCTGCTCGTGATGATCGCCAAGATCGCGATCGACCTGAGCTTCCACCTTTGGTCGCTCGGCATCTACAAGCGCTGGACCGGGCAGCGCGAAGGCTTGAACCTCGGCCCCGCGATCGTCGCCGCGATCGCCGAACCGTTCAGCTTCCAGCTGTTGCGTCACGCGGGCGCGATCTATGGCTGGTACGCGTTTTTGCGCGGCGGTCAGACTTGGAGTGCACAGACCCGGACCGCGCTTGAGCAGCGCGCTTGACGGAGAAGCCGGCGGTGTCCGACGAATACGCCCACGGACGAGGTTAAGTGGGAAGCGTTGCTCTGCCAGAGACGATCATGCCGCACCATCCGAGACTTCGGTCGAACGGCCGAACAGTTTCCAACCGAGCAGCCCGGCGACCAGCACGCCGACGATGACCCAGGTCAGATTGCCGAGCAGGCTCGCGATCGTCTGAACCTGGTCGCTGAAGGCGCGGCCCAGCGAGACGTAGATCAATAGCCACAGGACTTCGCCGGCAACGTCTAGAACGATGAACCGTACCCAGGGATACTCGGTCAGTCCGCTGGTGACGTTGATCCACGGTCCCAATGGCCCGATCAGCCACCGGCTGAAGAAGATGCCCCAACCCGCCCATTTGCGAGAATAGGCTTCGGCCTGCTCGACCTTGTCTGCCCCGCCGATTCGCTTCGTGACCGCCGATAGCAGCGGCCGGCCGCCATATCGTCCAAAGGCATAGCCGATCTGGTCGCCGACGATCGCGCCCGAGGCACCAGCGAAGATCACGGGCCAGAATGCGAGCTCCCCCTGCGCGACGAACGAACCCATCGCGACTAACGTCAGCGAGCTGGGGAACGGCATGCCGGCCGCAGCCAGGATCATTGCACCAAACAGGGCAGGCAGCCCGTAGGTCGTCAGCAGTTCTAGCAGCTGGTCGGTCATTTGGCGGGGGATGCCGTAGACGTAGGTGATCGCATGAACGGTCGTGCTGGTGGGCCGGGTGGCGGATAGGGCGGCCGCGCGTGGACGATCGCATACATCAGTTTCGCCTCGATCTGTGTCATCGAACGGCCGCTATCCCGCGCAATCCGTCCGAGCGGCCGACGGTCCGGCGTCGGCGGCAGGTTCAACGCCTGATGCAGGACATGGGGCGGGACGTGATACGAATGTGCGACATAGCCTATCGTCATCCACCGCTCGATCGGCTCATCGCGGTGCGCGTTCCAATACATCGCGTCGCTGACCGTCCGGACCGCGTGATAGCCAGTGAAGGCTAGGACCGCGACGAACAACACGATCAGGGCTTTTCGCCAGGGTCGATTACGTGTCATTCCAGTGCGATACGCGCGCCGAGTGCGACGAGCAACGGCGGCGATACTACTATCTCTTTAACTCCAGAACGTCTCATAGGCCCGAACAGCGCCTCGTTTGCCTGTAAGTTTTGCACCTCACAGCGCAGAAAGTTCGTGGTAGGCGTAGATACTGCCATTTCGCTGCTTCATGCATGACGGACCTGCCTGCCAACAGTGAGAGAGATACCAAGCCTCACATGCCAAAATCCATAAGCCCCCCGTGCCCAATATTTGCGTGACGACGTCATCCGTGGAGGAATGGATCTCCTGCTTTTCGCGCACAGATCGCACCTGCGTCATTCGGATGAGGAGCTTGCCGCACTGGGTCTTGGGCGCGCGCATCATCGCTGCCTCTATTTTGTCGGCAGGCAACCTGATCTAAGTGTCTCCGAACTTTTGAGCTTGCTTGGTGTCACCAAGCAGTCGCTTGGGCGTGTTCTCAGCCTTCTTGTCGAACGTGACCTGATCCGCCAGAAGACTGGCGACAAGGACCGGCGACAACGTCTGCTTAGTCTGTCGCCAGCAGGCGAGCTACTCGAACATAAGCTTTTTGCTGGACTGCATGAGAATATGAGCCGTGCCTATGCTGCCTCAGGCGAAGAGGCCGTCCATGGTTATTGGACAATGATGCAGAACCTTATGAGTGATGAAGCGCAGCGACAGTTTGCGGCGTTTCATGCAATCGGCGCACCACGAAACCCGTGCTGATCAGCACCGAATGGCTTCCAGAGCAAAACCTCCTACGCAACCAGATGGCGACGTTCTGACGTGAATGTCGGGCGGCGGATGGGTGATCTTGGCGGACCTGAACGGACGTCCGAAGTTCGGTTGCTAGGAGGGCGGGCTAAACGTCTGCAAGTGGGTCGTAGAGGTTGAAGGGCAGAGGATCCGCGTCCGCCCACCTGGCGTCATTCACTTAATGAGCTGGCGTAGTCATAAGCGGACCATCGTTAACGGTTGGGTCCCGTAGGTATGTCTCTCATCAATCGGTTCGAACTCTCGGTGCCCTTGATCCAGGCGCCGATGGCGGGGGTCGCCACACCTTCGTTGGCGGCAGCCGTATCCGAGGCAGGAGCCTTGGGGTCGATCGGCGTGGGCGCGACCGACGCCGCCGGCGCACGGGCGATGATCGAGGAGGTGCGCAGCCGCACGGCCCGCGCGTTCAACGTCAACGTCTTCGTCCACGCTGGCGCAAAGGCCGATCTCGCACGGGAAGCGCACTGGTTGGATTGGCTTGCCCCGCTGTTCGCCGAGTTCGGCGCAGAACCCCCGACGGCACTCAGGACCATCTACAAGAGCTTCGCGGATGATCCCGACATGGTGGCGGTACTGCTCGACCTCGCGCCGCCAGTGGTCAGCTTCCACTTCGGGTTGCCGTCCACCGACGTGCTCTCGGCGTTGCGAGCGCGCGGTATCTACCTCATGGCGACCGCAACCAGCCTCGACGAAGCCCACGCGATCGAAGCGGCGGGGATCGACGCGGTGGTCGCGCAGGGGATCGAGGCTGGGGGCATCGGGGTGTCTTCGACCCCACTGCGCCCGACGACGCGCTCGGCGTGTTCGCGCTGACCCGGCTCTTGGTGCGCAAGAACAACCTACCGGTCATCGCAGCTGGCGGGATAATGGACGGCGCCGGCATCGCCGCGGCGCTCGACCTCGGCGCATCGGCAGCGCAACTGGGAACTGCCTTTGTCGCGTGCCCGGAGTCGGCCGCAGACGATGCATACCGGGCGGCCCTTACCGGTGCGGGCGCTTACCACACCGTCCTCACGTCGCTTATTTCGGGTCGACCCGCGCGTGCGCTGGCCAACCGGTTTACGGCTATGAGCCAGTTGGTCGATGAACGCCGACCGCCTGATTATCCTATCGCCTATGATGCGGGGAAGGCCTTGCACGCGGCTGCCAAGGCGCAAGGCGAACACGGTTTCGGGGCGCAGTGGGCCGGGCAAGGTGCGCCGCTTTCTCGTGCCATGCCGGCAGCAGCCTTGGTTAGGGTGCTGCGAGCGGAACTCGAATCGCTACGGATTTGATGTCTGGTTGAGCTTTGTGACGTTCCCTGATCGGACTCGCCATTTCCCCACTCGAAGCCGTCTAAGCAGACCCTCCAGCGTACGGGATAAGGCCGTACGGTCGAGATGAACCAATGGCCGAAGTTGGAACACAAAAATGGGTCGCGGATGGCCGGTTGTGGGTCCAGCCGGACTTGGCTTAAAGGCGCGAAACCGAATTCGCTGCAAGCGCGAGTTCAAAACGCGCTAATTCATAGGCGTTATTGAAACACCCGATACCTTCAATCTAGCGTTGCTTACGCTCAGGTTAAGCAGCTTGGCCTCAAGAGGCGCCGTTATGAGTTCAGAAATGTTTGCTTTTCCGCTGCCGAGAAAAAGCTCAACCGAACCTGAATCAATGAATAGGCTTAAGTTTATCGAGCCCGTCGTGAAATCGCACGCGACACTACGTTGCTGCCGCCAAACGTCAACATTCGGTACGTTGGGGCCGCTCTTTTCTCGGTGAAGGGAGACCGTATTGGTATGCGCTGTGAATAGAATTCGGGTTTCAAAATTATCATCCTTGCGAACCAATAAGATGATGTCGTCGGGCCAAATGGCGCCAATCCGGCTGAACGTCAGATCAATACGGCAGGCGGCTGCTTCTGCACCTGCCGGCCATACGTAATACGTCCCTTCTGTAATCGTCTGATCCTGTCCGGCAATGGCGGGAGCAAAGACCTTATTCTGGGCAGCGAGCGGTGTGCTGAGCAGACGTGGTAAGTTCGCTACACGCTCAAGTCTTAGCTGGCGAACAAGGCTGAGTTGTCCGCGGTAATCTCGGGTGACAGGAATCTTGTTCACATAATCCCAGTTGCTCATCCAGGCTATCGAGTACGCCGATGCAAGCGGATCGGCCGAGGCTGGGTCGGTCCAGACTACAGCGGCGTAGAAGTCTGCCCCTCCATCGATCCACTGCCCCTCCAAGGCGTCGGACGTGAACGTCATCCCATCAAAGTCGCCGACCCAATAATAGCCGCCTACGGTGAAGCCGAGCTTGGTACCATTGCCGCCAACCAGCAATACCCATTTATCTGCCGACGTCTCACCGTTCGCCTCGTACAGATGCAGCTTGAAGAGATGTGAGCATTCCATGACGCGCCCGACAATCGTCGAGGCGAAGCCACTGGCATATGTCCACTGCTTGAGATTGGTGGATGTGTAGATCCCGATCTTACCCTCCTCGGAGAGGGTCATAACCCAACGGTTCGTGGGCGCATGCCAGAACACGGTAGGATCGCGAAAATCCTTGCGACCTCCCGGATTAGCCAGAACGATGTCATGGAACGCAAAGTTCGCTCCGTCGTCATGTGAGTACCACAATGCACAGGATTGGCCGGTGCCCGGCACCGGCATCGTTACGAGAGTTACGAGCGCTCCTGCGCCGAAACCGGCGGTATTTGCTGTATCAACAACGGTACTGCCGCTCCATACGTCTCCAAAGCGGTTGGTGTTTCGCGGGATCGCAATGCCACGGTCTTCCCATGTGACGAGATCCTTCGACGTCCAACGCCGCCAATTTGTGCCACCGGTAGGGTAGGTGGGATTGTACAACGCCCAAAGCGTCCAGGTATCGCCGATCTTCAGTGGGCGTTGCGGATCGTTGATCCAGCCGCCTGCCGGGGCAGTGATGTGATAGCGAGGCCGGCCGTTTTCTGCCTGAGGCACAGTGGCTGAAGGTGACGGAGGAATGGAGACCGAGCCGTCCGTCAAGGTCGTTGCTCCGCCCAGTGTTCGGCCACACCCAGCCATCATCGGAAAGCCGGCGATGAGCCCAAGCGTCGTGCGCCGGGTGTAGACGGTTTCACGTGGCATTGCCTTGGCTCCTATCAGGATATCTGTGGCAGACGGGTCCCGGCCTCCCGCACCCGAGCGGAATGGCATTTCGTTACACGGGACTCAGGGATCCTACGCTGCGCAGGTAGGTCAGAGTTCGAAGGCGTTGACCCGCGGTCAACTTGGTCCAAGTCCCTGCGCAGTGCCGTGTTGCCACACTGCGCAGGTCAGAGCGTTACATCTTGAATCGCAGGCCTAGGCTCATGTATCGACCTTCGATCCGGAGATCGCGACCAAAATACTGCGTCTCATTATAGTAGCGGTAGTTCTTGAACGGCTGCGCCAGGATGTTGCTGACGTTGGCCACGAGCGAGATGTTTTTGTACGGCTCGAAGCTCGCGGAGAAGTCCAGTCGTGACACAGGACGTACGAGTTCGCCCGCATATTGCGTTTCATTGATGGTGCGGTTGTAGCTCGTGGTATACCCCGACCGCCAGTTGTACGAGAGCCGGGCGGAAACCTTGCCCTTCTCGTAGAAGCCGGTGAGATTATAGGCCCATTTGGACAGACCAGTAATCCGCACTTGGCGATCACTTTCGCCGAGCGCCTGCGGCAGTTGGTTGGTGCCGTCGAGATAGGTGCCGTTCGCCTGCACGCCGAAGCCAGAGAGCAGGCCGGGAAGGAAGTCGAAGAACGTCTGCGCCGAAGCCTCAATACCCTTGATGCGTCCGTTACCGGCATTTTCAGGACGGTTCAGCTGAACGCGGCCGTAGATCGGGTCGTTTACGACCTGTGTATAGTTGCCGATGAAGCCATTGAGATCGCGGTAGAACGCGGCGACAGATGCCGACCCGTTCTTGGAGAAGTACCACTCCAGAGTGGAATCATAGTTCTTTGACGTCAGCGGGCGCAGGTTCGGATTGCCGCCAGAGCCGGTTGCATCAAACTGCGGCGGCGAGCCATCTGGACCTGGGCTGTTGGCCGTGATGTTGAGCGAAGGGTTCAGCTGACCGAACCCCGGCCGGGTCCGCGTCTGCGTGTAGCCTAGACGAACCTGCCATTTCTGAGAGAAGCGAATGCGCGCAATGGCAGATGGCAAGACGTCGACGTAGTTCTGCTTGGTCGTCGTCGGGACGATACCAACGGTGCCATCGCTGCCCTGTACGCGACTGAAACCGCGATACTCACCATCTGTGTTGACGATGCGAGCACCGGCAGTGCCGTCAACCTCGATACCGCCGAGGTCGAACGCGAACTTGCCCTGACCATAGAAGGCATAGCTAGCCTCGCTAGCGGTGAAGCCGCCCAGCGGATCGACAGGGATCTCGGCAGTTGCGTACTTTGCCACAGCGTCACGAATGCCGCCGTCGTTCGGGAACAGCACGGTCGCCTGCTGGACCGACTGATAGGCAAGCTGGCGCAGTGCCTCGCTATTGGCGATGATCGCGTCACGATTTGGCGCAAGCCAGTTCTGAAAGCGCTGTGGATCGTTACGGAAGCCATCCGTAATCACTTCAAGCGCGCCGGTTGGAAGGCTCGCAAGCGGGATGTTGAGGCCGGCAGTGTAGGCGTAGCGAGTATTGTTCTGCGACGAGGCGTTGCGATCACTGGCACGAACGCCAAACTGAAGATGCGGCAGGAAGCCCCAGTCGGTTTCGAGATCCAGATCAAGACGGCCTTGAAGCCCGTTGCCCTTGGCGACGAACTCGCGCTGATTGAAGCCGCGCCAGCGGGCGTTGTCGGGGTTGGTGATGTCGTAGCTGCCTAGATCGAAAACTGCCGATCCGCGTGCGTCCCAATCGACGTTGATAGTCGGTGCAGTCGCAAGCTGGGAGTCGACGGCAAGCTCCAGGGCTTTGTAGCGGCTGTTGGTGTAGGCGAAGTCGCCCGACAGCGTTGCGCGGCCGGTCGTCCATTTAAAGCCCAATGCGCCCTGATATGTATCAGTCCGATCATCCTGCGCTACCCGTGAAAACTCGGGAACGTAGCCGCCCGTCTTGGTGAAGCTTGCGGCCTTGTTCGGCTCGCCCGGTACCAGGACGACGTTGCTGAGCGTGGGCGCAACGCCGTTGGCATCACGCCGTTCGAAGTTCACGTTAAACGAGTCCCGCAACACGTTGCCGCGATACGCCTGCCACAAACCTTCTGCGTAAACCTCAAGATCGGCCGATGGGCGCCACTGGATCGTACCGTTGATGGCCGGCCGGTGACGAACGCCCTTCTCGTAAAAGTTGCCGGCGTTTGCCGGAAAGTTGAAATTGCCAACGCCAGAGGTCGTGACCGTCAGATCATCGGCGGGATCATCGACGCCAAAACCGCGCGGCGTGATAACCGCGGAGTCAGCATAGCGATCGGCGTTGCGATAGGTGGTGCGCGTGTAGCTCATATTCACCAAGGCGCCGATCTCGCCAATCGGTGTGTCCCAGCGCTTCGTCAGCAGGAGGTTACCTGACGGGTCGAATGCTTTGGACTGATCATTGTATGATCCGCGGATTTCTCCGGCGATCTCGGTGTCTTTTACGTCGAACGGGCGACGCGAGCGCAGATTGACCAGCCCTGCCAGACCGGGTTCGATAAGATCGGGCGTCCCCGACTTGTAGACCTCGATGCCCGCGGCGACACCAGCCGGGAAATCCTGGAGATGCAAGACGCGGTCTTCGGCCGAGAAGAACTCGCGGCCGTTGAACGTCGTTGCAACGTCCGGGAGGCCACGCACCAGAATGACGCCTGCTTCGTCGTTGTAACGTAGAACCGTAACGCCGACGATCCGCGAGATGGCTTCGGCAGCGTTGTTGTCCGGCAGTTTGCCGATGTCGTCAGATACGACCGCGTCGACGATTGACGACGAATTGCGCTTGAGTTCCTGTGCAGAACCAAGCGCTGCACGGTAACCAGTAACAACGATTTCGTTGTCTCCGCCCGCCTGCGCGTTCTCCGGCGCCGCGTCCGATTGCGCCTGCGCAGCACTGGTGGGCGCAGAGTTGGGCAGTGGATCGCCGGATGTTGGCGTCTGGGCCGCTCCGGTCTGGTTCGTTGCCGGCGACACATCAGCTTGTGCCCAAGCTGAAGATGCAACAATCAGCGGCAGGAGTGCAGTAGTCGTCAACAGGACGTGGAAAGACCTCGTCATAAAAGAATCCCCTCTTTATTACGTTATTTGTTTCAGGTTATTGGTAGTCCGGGCCGCGAGGCCCGCTAGCTAGCTCGGGCCGGACATGCTTGCCGACTTTTGAACGGGACCCGTCGTCACTTCGCTGCGACCTTCACTGGGCCTGCGTTCATCGGCCATGCGGTGAGCTTCAGTTGCGCACTGCCGCCGCGCGAGGACGCGCTCCACCGCAGCAGGCCACTGCCACGGAAGAATCGATCGGTGATCGTCCGCTCGCCATCGTTGATGAAGACTTCGAGGATCGACTCGTCTGCCAGAATGCGCAGTTTCACGCGATGCGTCTTCAGATCGACGGGGGCGACGTGGCGGCTGGCAAAGCCGTCATGGAAATGCGGTCCAGAGCGCGTCCGATCCACGAAGACCTCGTTCACGGTCGGATTAACGCCGACGACGGTCTGATAACCCTCGCCATCCGTGAGCGTGATCGCCACCTGCTCGGACGAAGCAGCGTCGATCGCGAACTCCAGATCCGCCGAACCACCCTGAATGGGAAGCGCGGTCGGGCTGTCGTTCAACGTCGCGGCGAATTCCTGTCGGGCGCCGTGCAGGGTCGCGACCTCGCGCACCGGCGTCTGCATGATCCGATACCCGTCGGGCGATTTGCGCAGCGTAACCTGGCGTGGGACGGTCATCAGTCCGCGCGATGGCCAGGTTGGGATGGCTTCCGCGTAACGCCAGTCGTTAGCCCAGCCGATCCAGATGCGGCGTGGATCGTCCTTGGGCAGATCGTTCCACGACACAGCGGCGTAGAAGTCTGCCCCATAATCCATCCACTGCGCATCGCCGGGCCAGCCCTGAACCGGCGTGAATCGCGTCCCATCGAAGTCGCCGACGAAATACTGACCACCCGAGCCCCCACCGACGGCGTTGTCGCCGAGGTTGATGCCGAGCACCCAGTGCTTTTCGCCGGAAGCTCCGCCCTCGACGGGCAATTCGAACAGATCCGGACACTCCCAGTTTTTCCCGCGACCGCCGGCGGGGCCGAAGCTGCTGGCGAACGTCCACTGCTTGAGGTTCGGCGAGGTGAAGATCACCGCGCGGTTCTCCAGCGCCATCACTGCGACCATCACCCAGCGCTTGGTGGCGGCGTGCCAGAAGACCTTTGGATCGCGGAACTCTGGCGATCCGACGTTCAGAACCTCGCCGTGGACCGTCCACGTCCGACCGCGATCGTTGCTATAGGCGACGTACTGCGACTGGAGCTTCGCCTTGGGGTTGTGCCCGGTGTAGATCGCGATCATCGGCGGTTTGCCGTTGCGTCCGAAGCCGCTGGTATTGTTCCAGTCGATCACGGCGCTGCCGGAAAAGGCCATGACGTCGGCGGTCTCGGGAATCGCGATGGGCAGTTCCTGCCAATGGACGAGATCGCGGCTGACTGCGTGTCCCCAGTTCATATGGCCCCAGCGGTCGCCATGAGGGTTGTACTGGAAGAACAGATGATACTCGCCGTCATAGTAGACGAGCCCGTTGGGGTCGTTCATCCAGTTCTTGGCTGGGGCGAAATGATAGCTAGGCCGGGGATCGGGCCGCTGCGCCGACGCCGAGGTTGCCAGAGCGGCAGCTGCCGCCATCAGCAGTGCAATCGTCTTCATGCTGCAGCTCCACGCAAATCCATATCTTCCAAGGCGACACCGTTCGTCTCGGGCATCACTTTCCATGCCCAGACGAACTGGAGCAGCATCATCGCGCCAAAGAATGCGAACACCCATCCGCCGACGGCGCTGGCGACCACCGGGAACAGCCAGGTGATGATCGCTGCCATGACCCAGTGCGTGGTCGAACCCAGCGCCTGACCTTTCCCGCGAACGGAGCTTGGGAAAACCTCGGAGATGAACACCCAGATCACCGCGCCCTGGCTCACCGCGAACGCTGCGATGAAGGCGAGAAGTCCGACGAGGATCAGGGTGCCGTTCGGCGCGACGCGCTCGAGCTGCCAGCCGACCAGAAGCAATGCGGCAGCACAGATGATCGACCCGACGAACAGCAGCGGCTTGCGACCGAAGCGGTCGATCAGGAACAGTGCCAGCGCCGTAAACAGCAGGTTGGTACCGCCCACAGCAACCGATTGCAGCAATGCGCTGTCAGCACCGGCACCGGCCAATTCGAAGATGCGCGGTGCGTAGTAGAGCAGGGCGTTGATGCCGGAGAGCTGGTTGAACATCGCGATCGCGATTGCGCAGGTGACGGGGAGGGCGTGCGACGCCTGGAAAAGGCGTGGAGCCCCTTGGCGGCTTCGCGCGTGTCTGCGGCTTCGATGCGGAGCAGTTCGGCACCGGGGTCGCTAAATCCAAGCCGCGTCATCGCGGCGACGGCGCGTTCGCGGTGCATATGCACCGCCAGCCACCTTGGGCTTTCTGGAAGAAGAACGTGACGATGAGGAATATGACGGACGGCACCCCGACGATGCCGAACATCCAGCGCCAAGCCGTCTGGGGGGCAGGATCTGCGCTATGATGTAGTTGGAGAGGAACGCGATGAGGATACCCAGCACGATGTTCAGTTGGTTCATCGCCACCAATCGGCCGCGGAACCGCGCCGGCGAGACCTCGGCAATGTAGATCGGCGTGACGACCGATGCGGCGCCGATCGCCACGCCACCCAGGAAGCGGAATGCAATCAGCACGTACCAGTCGTGCGCCAGCGCAGTACCGAGCGACGACACGACATAGGCTATCGCGACGGACAGCATGATGGCTTTGCGGCCGTACCGATCGGCCGGGGCGCCTGCTATCAGCGATCCCAGGACGGTGCCGATCAAGGCTGAGGCCACGGTAAAGCCAAGCGATGCCTCGGTCAGCGCGAACTGGCTTTGCAGCGCATTGGTCGCACCCGAGATCACAGCGGTGTCGAAACCGAACAGAAGACCACCAAGCGCAGCGCCTGCCGCGCTCATGATGATCGCCGGAGTTGCCCGGGCGTCATCGGCAACACCCGCGGGGCCTGAACTAACAACACTATGCATTGACGGCTTCCGCTTCGATGGAGGTGGTTTCAGTAACGGCCCAATGCATCGGCCACTGTCGGGTCGCTTTTCGATAGGCGAGCGCGAGGGCGCCTGTCAGACCTGCCGAAGAGCCCGCGGTTGGCGCCGCCACATAGTCGGCCATGTCGATCGCGCGCATGCTGGCATCGTAACCGGCCAGCTTCGCGGTCAGCGCCCTGCGCACACGGTCATACATGGGCGGTTGCATGACGCCTCCACCGATGATGATGCGGTCGGGCCGCACGGTATAGGTAAGTGTCGCACAAAGACCGGCGAGGTAGTCTGCCTCGATGTCCCATGCTGGATGACTGCTGGGCAACGTCTCCGCCGGCGTACCCCAACGAGCATGCATCGCAGGCCCTGAGGCCAGACCTTCAAGACAGTCGCCGTGGTAAGGACAGATTCCGGCAAACTGATCATCGCTAGGCGCGCGTGGCAGTTTGATATGACCTGCCTCGGGATGATTTGCGCCACCATGCGGAGCACCGTTAATCAGAACGCCAACTCCGATGCCTGTTCCAACCGTCACATAACAGAACGTATCGAGCCCTTGGCCGCTGCCAAACAGCCGCTCGCCAACTGCAGCACAATTCACGTCGGTATCGAGTGCTGTGGGCGCGGAGATAGTTTCGCGGAAATGCGCAAGAAGGTCGACGTTCTGCCAACCCGTTTTCGGCGTTGACGTGATGCATCCGTAATCGATTGCAATCGGATTCAAAGAAAGTGGCCCAAAACTGCCGATAGAGAACGCCGCAAGAGTGCCGTACTGCTCGCTCGCCTGAGCGAAGAAATCGCTGGCCGCGCCTAGTGTCTCTTTCGGCGTCGTGGTCGGGATGCGTGTCTGCATCAACGTCGCGCCATCACGATCGGAGATCGCGCAAAGAAATTTGGTGCCGCCAGCTTCGATTGCGCCGAGAATCAATGGCTCAACCATGAGCGCGATTCCGAAAATAGTCGGCGCACGACAGTGGCTTAGGACGAACGAACACGAAATCTCTCTCCTGACACTTGCCACGCCTTCGTGGTCAGGTACTAAATCTACTAGTGTGAGTTAGTCTGTCAAGCACAGTTAGAAATCCAGTCGGCATAGACCGTGTTTTTTTATTGTGGCCGTTTCGGGCAGATCAGCTTTTCTTGAACAGGCTCGCCAAGTCTGGGGTAAAGCTTGCGTGGAGTGGCAGCAGGGCTGCGCCCACGGCTGCAGCTACGTTGCCAAGACCTCCTCGGCGGATCTCAGGGACAAAGAAATCCGGCGGTGAATTAGTCAAAAAGTGATCTTGCAATCCTGTGGCGATTGCATCGAGACACGTGGAAGAAAGGGCACCGTCAATGATGACGGCTTCGAGATCGAGAAGGCTGTTTGCGCTAGTCACTGCGAAGGCGAGTGCCTCAACACACCGACGCGTCCACGCGGAACGCTCCTCGGCAACGGCTTCCTGGTTAAGAGCGTAAAGCGAGGCGTGGTGGATCAGATAGTCGCTCTTGCCGGCTGCGCAGACAGGCATTGACGCGAGTGCTCCGGCATTGCCATGTCTGCCTTGATGTACCCGACCGCCCAAAACTAAACCTCCGCCGACGAAGGTGCCGATATTGACTGCCAGGAAGTCCTGAAGATCGATGCCTGCGCCGCATAGCAGTTGGGCCAGTGCAGCGGCATTACCGTCGTTTTCGAAAAATGCAGGCCAGGCGAGTCCTGCTTGAAGGCGATCCGCCACATCAGCACGTCGCCACTCGTCCGCTTGGTCGATCGATATACCAAGCTCGTCACGCCATTCTCCGAGGAACCACGGCATTGCAATTCCAATGCCCATAAAGGCTTCGTTACTGAGCAAGTTCGTGGCCGCGAGATGTTCGTCAATGAACGCGTTGACGTGCCGAAGCACGGTATCGATAGATGGAAAGCTGTCGGCATGGCGACAGACGGCTTTGCGCTCTCCGTCGAAATCCAGAAGCGCGATCGTGGTATCCCCACGGCCAACCTCGACGCCGACCGTGTATCCACGCTTGCCGTTGATACGATAGATGGTCGCAGGCTGGCCCATGCCGCCGGTGCGCTTACCTGCCTGAAAAAGCAGACCTTCACCATCCAGCTCGTCAACTATGCGTACGACTGCCTGTGGAGACAGCGTAGTCACGCGAGCGAGTTCAGCTTTTGACGCGCCGTTCATACGTCGCACGGCTGACAGGATCAGGCGCTCATTATACCGTCGCATCCCGCCCGCATTCGTGCCTCGCCGTATCGTATCCACGCCGTATCCTTTTCAAACGCGGCGTTTTGCACAGGTACTTGCCACCGTGGTTGCTCGTTAACCCGATCAGGCGTTTCGGCCTATGCCAAAGAGCGGCCGGTTAACAACGTCAACCGTAGCCCGTCGTGATTACCGAGACAGGTCAGGAACAGATCGTTTTCGGTGCGTCCTGCAAACCTGGTCGATCTTACGCGGTGTGGAGTATGGTCCCTTTCAGCTGGGCATGCGTGTGGCGCTCCGGCAAGGATATGAAGAAGTGTCTGAAGTTAGGATACGCAGAGGGACGATCGAACGCCGACTATGGGTCTGCGCCGGGGGCGTCGTGGTGTCGTCAAAAGCACGAAGTTGTGGATGGGAATGGTAGCCATCTGACTGTTGGCGCCTAAAGCTTTCTTTTGGATCACCGAGAAAGCTAGGTTAATATCACGCCTCAAGCGGACTTTTCTTTTTGCGTTTTAGCCGCAAGTAACAACTAGATGGCTCTCTCACGCGACTATTATTCTGTTCTAGGCGTGCCCTCGACAGCAAGTCGAGACACTATCCACGCCGCGTGGAAAGCGCTTCTCCGTCAATATCACCCCGATGCCAACCATGGTGTGGATGTCTCTGCTCGTGCGAAAGAGATCAACGAGGCGTATTCCGTTTTGGGAAAGAAGGAAGCACGCGCCGCCTATGATCGGTCGCAGATCAGGCCGTCTGCCCACCGAGCGACTGCGGACCGCCCGTTTCACCCCAGGAAAGCCGGCAGGCGCCCGATGCGACCTAGCCCGTCGATGCAGCCCAGCGGTAGCCTCTCGCAGCCGCTAGAGACCAACGAATGGCTGATGGGCCTTTTCCTGCTGATCCTCACCGCCGCACCGATCGCTACAATCCTGGTTCTGTGGAATGACGAATCCGGATTGGCACCTACGGTTCGACGTAGCGTCGCCGCTCATCCAGTGCCTGAGCCTCCTGCAAAAGCCGTCCGCAGCTCATCGGGCACAAAACTCGGACTTGGACAGCCTGCTTCCTAAACTATCGCCCAGTCTGGACATTCGAGTTCGCAGGGTCAGGCGCCAAAAGCGGTGGCAACGCGAAGATGAACGAGCGGCCGAAGTGGGGAAGCCGGAAAGGGGCGGGGACGTCTGATTATGGGTCGATTAGGCCGTAGTTGAGACGACCCAGTCAGCAATTAATTCCAGTACTTTGGGATCGATGGTAGTCGCAATATGACCATATTCGCTGGGGGACCCGGTCGCAGCCGGTTGCAGTAGATGATTTAATCCAGGTAGTTCGACTATTTTGGCGTGCTTGTTTTTCAATAGCGCTTTGCGGATGAGCGGCAGGTTCCGTTCCGGCAGCACTTGAAGATCCTTCGATCCTGCAACTACCAAGGTTGGTACATTGAGAGCTTGCAATGCCGGCAGCGGATCATCATTCAAGAAAGCACGGTACCACGGGGACGCGAGACCCTTAGCCTGCGCGGCCGCCCGATCGGTCGGCATACCTGTTGCGACCAGGATGTCGGTCGCCGCGCGCTCCGCCGTCGCATTGTCCGGAGCGGCGCCGACCGCTGCGAGCAGCCGCCGTTGGAGTACGTCGTTGGCCGCGGCGGTTGTGGCGGGCACGCCACCGATAAGCGATATGGCCTTGGCCTGGGACGCGATCGTCTCCATTCCTGTTTCCGCCGGCGTCGATAATAGGACGGTGAAAGCGACATGGCCATCGACGTTGGCAACGGTGGGGGCGATCTCTGCGCCCTCGCTATGTCCCAGCAGGCCGACCTTCGCCGCGTCGATGCCGGGCTGCTTGCGCAGCCAGTGCAACGCCGCTGTCGCATCGGTGATGAAGTCGCGCTGCGTCGCTGTGGCGTAACTGCCGGTCGACTTGCCGACGCCGCGCTTGTCGTAGCGAAGGACCGCGATCCCTTGCCGCGTCAATCGATCGGCGATCACGAGAAAGATGCGATGACCCTCGACAGTCTCGTCGCGGTTTTGCGGGCCGGATCCAGCGATCATTACGACAGCGGGAAAAGGGCCCTTGCCATTAGGCATGGTCAACGTGCCTGCGAGCGTGACTGCGGGATCGGGGACGCTTACGTCTGCCGCCGCATAGGGGAATGGCGGTTGCGGCGTTTGTGGACGTTCTCGAACCGGTTCCTTCGCTCCAATAGGACGACGCTGGAAGTTCGCCTTCATCTCCATGCCGCTTTGACGAAACGGACCAGCCAACGTGTTGCAATCAGACGACAAAACGCCGTCAAATTCGGCCTTCGTTGATGGCATTACGACCGTGGCGCCACTGTCGTGCATTGTGACGTCGATGGGTATGTCTCGTGCATTCTGGTCCGGGCTGTCGATCGTGCTGCCTGTGCCCTTGAGATGCAGCACTAATGGGAGATGCATTCCCGCGGGAACGGTCAGCGCTCCATCCCAGTCGCCCAGAGGCGAGCAAGCGGAAGTTGCAGCAAGCAAAGCAATCGCGATCATCGCCTGATCATACGCTCGTCGCGAGCCTCGACAATAGGACATCGTCGCTTAAACAAGGCCGAATGAGGATGAACGAGTGACCGGAATGGGGAAGCAGACATTGCGCCGTGAATGACTGCGTCTGGGTCCGATCAGACCTCAGTCCTTTCGGCCAGTTCTAAAGCGTCCTCCACGTCAACGCCCAAGTAGCGAACCGTGCTGTCGATCTTGGCATGACCGAGAAGGATCTGAACGGCGCGGAGGTTGCCAGTCGCCTTGTAGATAATCGATGCTTTCGTGCGCCGAAGCGAGTGCGTCCCGTAATCCTGAGCCGGTAGGCCGATAGCGACCACCCACTCGTGCACTAGGCGGGCATATTGTCGCGTGCTCATGTGCGCCATGTAGTCATTTCGGCTCGGGAATACGAAGTCGTTCAGTGTCCCGCCGCGTCGCTCCAACCATGCCCGAATCGTCTTTCGTGCCGTGTCCATCAGCTCGAACTGGACCGGTCGTTTCGTCTTCTGCTGAACCACGATGGCGCGGTCACGGACGCGCCCGCCGGAAACTAGATCGCCGATCCGCACCGTGACCACGTCACAGCCGCGCAGCTTGCTGTCGATGGCGAAGTCGAACAGCGCTCGGTCGCGCAGTCGTCTATGCTGGTCGAGCCAGAAGCGAATAGCCCAGACCTGTTGCTGTTTCAGTGCCCGCTTCGCACCAATAAGCCGACCTTCGTTCCAAGGTCGAAGTTCGTGAAACGCGGGGTCCATCGACGAGTGACCCATCGACCATCTCCATCAGGCCGGATCAGCCAAGTGAGCGTAGGCAGGCGCGGTAAACCGACGGTTCGGAAATGTGGTTGATCGTCCGTCGGTAATACTGAACGACCGGCAGGTTTCGGGCGCCGCCTCGTAGTCTCTGAGCGGCCGATTTTGGGTCTCAGCATCAGACATTCTGTTCGGAAACAGTCCAATTTGTCGATCCTACGAACTCTGCGAGTTGCTGCCCCGAAAGCCAAGCGGCTTCAATTCGTGGTCCGAGGAGCCAGTCGCCGCAGGCGCCAAGCCGGATATCCGCGTTCCAGATCGCGCCGAGTTTTAACGCGTCGACTTTCGCATACCGCCAGCGATGGACGCTGGTCGCGATGACGGCAGGCGACCTAGCGCCGACGTGCTCCGCGAACGCCGCGAGAAGCGCGCGTTGGACCGTGTCCGGAGCGTCTTCGATATGCACGCGCGACCAATCGGCGCTGGCCTGAAGCACCCAGGCCTCCGGTCCGGTCCGCGCTGGCTTGGCCGAGTTGCGGACGGCGGATCCGATTATGCCGAGATCCGTAAGCCGATCGCAATCGGTCGGTACTGGACCGTCGAATGCTGCCATGACGGTCCAGCACGGATCGGAGACCGCAGAGCGCGCTGCATCGGCTAGCGCGGCATCGTGGGCGGCGACTAAGGGCGCGACCTGTTCGGCGGGCACCGCGACGATCGCCGCGTCGAACCGCTCGTTACCGATCCGCCATTCGCCGTCATAGGTCAGGCTGCCGATGGCCGTGTTCCAGCGGACGTCGCCGTCGCTCGCCATAGCCCGGATCGGCGCGTTCATCGCCGGCGTCCCGACCCACGCATCCGCGCCGGCGGGCAACCAGCGCGCGACGTGGCCGTCTTGCGCCCAGCGCTCGACCTGCGCGACGAACGCGGGGTCGCGTGCCGTCAGATATTGCGCGCCGTGATCGAACGCGGCTTCACCCAGCGGGGTGCCGATGCGGCGGGTCGACATGCGGCCACCCGGCCCGCGGCCCTTGTCGAACACGATGACATCGTGACCCTGATGACGAAGCGCCTGCGCGCAGGACAGACCTGCCATTCCCGCCCCGATGATTCCGATCCGCATGAACACCCCCGTGTCGGCGTGCAGCAAACGAACTTGCTGCACGCCGACACCCTCAAACGCGGAGTTTGTCGATTGGAGCCGATCACGCGTAGATTTCGTCTCGGGCGGGTGGCTCCAGGATGACGCGTCAGCTTCGAACGTCTCCGCCGCCGAAGACGACCTGGTTGCGCACGGCAGGGGCGAACAGGCCGTAGAGAAACGGCAGGTTGCCACCGCTCACCGCATCGAGCGCGGCACGGTGCTCGGGTGACAGGGGAGGCCAAGTGCGGCGACATTGTCGGTTACCTGCTCCGCCCGGCTCACGCCCATCAGCGTCGATGCGACGCCGGACTGCCCGACCACCCAGGACAGCGCGACGCGCGCCGGCGTCTCGTTAATCTCCGCTGCGACGCGTTTCAGTTCGTCGAGGATCTGCCAGTTGCGCTCGGTGAACAGCGTGTCGCCGAACGGATTGTCGCCATCGAGCCGCTTGTCGTCGGCGGGCCGCGCCGTGTCGTCCTGCCCGGCCTGGTTGGGGACGCCGCCCGCGCGCTTCGGACCCGCCTCGACGGTCGCGCGGTCGTATTTTCCGGTGAGCAGGCCATAGGCGAGGGGCTCCATGGCACGAGACCCATGCTCGCCGATCGCGCGAGCGGCAGGTGCTCGGCTTCGACCCCGCGTTCGACCAGCGAATAGAAATATTGCAGGCCGATCGGCGCCGGATCGCCCTGGACCCGCGCCAGCGTCGCGAGTTCGGCGACGTACCAGGCCGGGGTGTTGGATATGCCCCAGTAGCGGATCTTGCCGGCTGCGACGAGCGTGGTCATCGTCCGCAGCAGTTCCTCGGGCGGCGTGATGCCGTCCCAGACATGCACCCAGTACAGGTCGATGAAGTCCGTCCGGAGCCGGCGGAGCGATCCTTCGACGGACGCCAGTATGTGGCGCGCGCCATTGCCGCCTGCGTGATAGCCGCGGCCGGTCGCAAACCCCGATTTCGTCGCAATGACGATCCGATCGCGCGACGATTGCGCGGCGACGAAACTACCGACCATCTCTTCCGATCGCCCGCCTGCATAGACGTCTGCGGTGTCGATAAAATTGCCGCCCAGATCGGTGTAGCGATCGATCACCGCGCGGCTGCCGCTCTCGTCCAGCCCCCATCGCGGCGTGCCGAAGGTCATCGTGCCGAGTGCCAGCGGGCTGACGAGAAGGCCGGAGCGGCCGAGCGGGCGATAGGTGTCGAGGTTCATGGTGGCGTCCTGCGTTGTGTCGTCTCCAGATGGACGCCGGACGGCGCGAGGATTAGATCATCTGCGGCGCATGGGTTGCTGAAGGATGTTCAGGAATGGATCGTGATCTCTGGTCCGGTCTCGCGGTGTTCGAGACGATCGTCGAGGCTGGCAGCTTCGCGCGGGCGGCGACCCGGCTTGGGTTGTCCGCCTCTGCGCTCAGCCATGCGATGCGCTCGCTGGAGACGAAACTGGGCGTTCGGTTGCTCGATCGTACGACCCGCTCGCTGGCGCCGACGCCCGCCGGCGAGGACCTGCTGGCGCGCTTAAAGCCCGCAATCGCCTCGGTCGCGGGTGCGCTCGCCGACCTGGACAACGCCCGCGAACGGCCGGCGGGGCGGATCCGGGTCAGCGCGCACCGGGTCGCGGCGATCTACGCCATCCTGCCGCGGCTGGCCGAGTTTGCGCGCGCCTATCCCGACATCGCCGTCGAACTGGTGGTCGACGACAGGTTCGTCGACATCGTCGCGGACCGTTTCGACTGCGGGGTCCGGCACGCGCAGACGCTGCAGGCCGACATGATATCGGTGCGGATCAGCGCGCCGGTGCCGCTCGTCTTCGTCGCTGCCCCGGCCTACCTCGCCGATCATCCCGCACCCGTCGAGCCCGACGATCTCGTCGCGCATCGGTGCCTGTGTTACCGGTACACGTCGTCCGGCATCGTCCACCGTTGGGAATTCGAGCGGGATGGCCGGACGGTGGAACGGTCGGTCCGCGGCGACTTCATCACCAACGACATCGACGTGATGCGCGACGCCGCGGTGGCAGGTCTAGGAGTGACTTGCCTGCCGCTGCCGCACGCTGCGCTGCAACTGGCCGACGGTACGCTGGTCGAAGTGCTCGCCGGCTGGGCACCCATACTGGCGCCGAACCACCTCTATTATCCGAGCCGCCGCCAACCTACTGCCGCTTTCCAGGCCTTCGTGGCGGCGATGCGCGTCTGATCGCAAGCGTGCTTTGACAAGATTGAGGGCATTTGATGATCAGGACCACGGGGCGCTTCGGTGGGGAACGTCGCCGTCAGTTTCTGAAGACCCGAGGGCATGAATAAGTGTCTGGAGTTGGGAAATGGGGGCCGGCCCGAACGTCTGCAAGTGGGTCCTCAGGACACCCCCGCTTGCTCTCGGAAATGTTGACGTGACCCCCGTTTTTTCCTCCAGTTGGAGCTAGAGTCCGACCCCGGAAAGGGACGGACAGATGAAGCGGAAGCAGTTTTCGGAAGAGCAGATCATCGGCATCCTGAAGGAGGCCGAGGCGGGCGCGGTAGTGACGGACCTGTGCCGGCGGCACGGGATGTCGAGCGCGACGTATTACGCGTGGAAGGCCAAGTTCGGAGGGCTGGAGGTGTCCGACGCGAAGCGGCTGCGAGCGCTCGAGGAGGAGAACGCCCGGCTCAAGCGGCTGCTGGCGGATACGATGCTCGACAACGCGGGTCTGAAGGACCTGCTGTCAAAAAATGGTGACGCCTGCCGCGAAGCGGAAGCGGTCGCGCATCTCCAGACGGCGCTGGGGATGAGCGAGCGGCGGGCGTGTGCTGTCGTCGGAGCGGATCGCAAGAGCATGCGGTACCGCTCGTGCCGGGGAGATGATGGCGACCTGCGGTCGCGATTGCGTGAGCTGGCGCAGCAGCGCCGGCGGTTCGGCTATCGGCGGCTGCACATCCTGCTGCGCCGGGACGGCATCACGATCAACCGCAAGAAGACCCAGCGGCTCTACCGCGAAGAGGGTTTGACGGTGCGTCGTCGCAAGGGACGCAAGCGTGCTGTCGGCGCGCGGGCGCCGGCCCCCGTGCTGGCGCTGCCCAACCAGCGCTGGAGCCTGGACTTCGTGCATGACCAGATGGCCACGGGGCGGCGGTTCCGCATCCTCAACATCGTCGACGACGTGACACGCGAGTGCTTGCGGGCGGTGCTCGACACCTCGATCTCGGGCAAGCGCGTGGTACGCGAACTCGCTAATCTGATCGCCGAGCGCGGTGCGCCCAAGATGATCGTCAGCGACAACGGGACCGAACTGACCTCGAACGCGGTGCTCGCGTGGTCGGGCGATGCCGGCGTCGAGTGGCACTATATCGCCCCGGGCAAGCCGACGCAGAACGGGTTCGTCGAGAGCTTCAACGGTCGCATGCGCGACGAGTTGCTGAACGAGACGCTGTTCTTCACCATCCGCCAGGCGCGCGCGATCCTCGCGCGCTGGGTCGACGACTACAACACTGAGCGGCCGCACTCCTCGCTCGGCTACGCCACACCAGCGGCCTTCGCCGCCGAACTCGAAAAGCAACGGGCGGGTTTAAACCCGCCCGTTGCTTCACCCGCGCTCCTGCGCGACAACAACGGTCGGTCTCTGGTTGCCGCTGGATGAAAAACGGGGGTCACGTCAGCCGGTGCCTGTCGCCGGCGCCTCGCACCAGCGTCGCACCAGGGCGCCGGGCGTCGGGACCAATGTTCCCTCCGCGAACCGGCGGCGTGCTTCGGCGAGCCTCGTCTCGAATTCTGCGTTCTCGCGCGCGAAGCCGATCTTGGCCTCGGCGGGATCCTTGGTCCGCAGCGAAACCTTCACCACGGCCTTGCCTTCGAAGGCCGACCGGAGTGCCTCGGGGACCGCCCGCCTGAAGTAGAGCTGACCGGTCCGGGGATCGGCGAAAGGGGACGCCATGCTGGTCTTCTTCACGTTCTTCTGTACCCATGTTCTGTACACATGACGGGTAAAAGAGACGTAAATCCGCACATTTCCGAGGTTTACTCGAGAATGGTGACCCCTACGAGAATCGAACTCGTGCTTACGCCGTGAGAGGGCGTCGTCCTAACCGCTAGACGAAGGGGCCGTGTAGCAGAAGCGGGCGTCTACGGAATGGGTCGGTAGCCGTCAAGACGGTTACCGACAATTCTTGCGACGCCCGCGCATTTTATCAGGCAGCGACCTTCTTGCGTTCGGCCATTTCCTCGTTGAGCATCTCGGCCAGCAGGAATGCGAGCTCGAGGCTCTGGCTGGCGTTGAGGCGCGGGTCGCAGTGCGTGTGGTAGCGATCGGCGAGCGACTGCTCGGTTACATCGACCGCGCCGCCGGTGCACTCCGTCACGTTCTGGCCGGTCATCTCGGCGTGGATGCCGCCGGCGTGCGTACCCTCCGCGCGGTGGACCGCGAAGAAGCCGCGGACCTCGGCGAGAATCCGGTCGAACGGCCGCGTCTTGTAGCCGTTGGCGGCCTTGACGACATTGCCGTGCATCGGGTCGCAACTCCACACCACCGGATGGCCTTCGCGTGTGACCGCACGGACCAGACGGGGCAGGTTGGCCTCGATCTTGTCGTAACCATAGCGCGTGATCAGCGTCATGCGGCCGGGTACGCGGCCGGGATTGAGCGTGTCGAGCATCCTCAGCAGGGCGTCCGGCTCCAAGCTAGGCCCGCATTTGATGCCGATCGGGTTGCCGATGCCGCGCAGGTATTCGACATGCGAAGAGCCCTCGAACCGCGTGCGATCGCCGATCCAGAGGAAATGCGCGCTCGTGTCGTACCAGTCGCCGGTCAGCGAATCCTGCCGTGTCAGTGCCTGCTCATACTGGAGCAGCAATGCCTCGTGGCTGGTGTAGAAATGCGTTTGCGCAAGCTGTGGCACCGTCTCCGGGTCGATCCCGCACGCCGCCATGAATTCGAGCGCCTCGCCGATCCGGTCCGCGGTCTCGGCGTATTTCTTCGACCAGGGGCTGCGGCCCATGAAGTCGTGAGTCCAGCGGTGCACCTGGTGGAGGTTCGCGTAGCCACCTTGCGCGAACGCCCGAAGCAAGTTGAGCGTCGCCGCCGACTGAGAATAGGCACGGATCATCCGCTGCGGATCTGGCGCACGTGCCTCGGCGGTGAAGGCGATATCGTTGACGTTGTCGCCGCGGTACGAGGGCAGCTCGACGCCGCCGATCGTCTCGGTATCGGTCGAGCGCGGCTTGGCGAACTGACCCGCCATGCGGCCGAGCTTCACCACCGGTAGCTTCGACGCGAACGTCAGGACGACCGCCATCTGCAGGATGACGCGGAACGTGTCGCGAATGTTGTTCGCGCTATGCTCGGCGAAGCTCTCGGCGCAATCGCCGCCCTGGAGCAGGAATGCCTTACCGGCAGCGACCTCGGCGAGCGACGCGGTCAGGTTGCGGGCCTCGCCGGCAAAGACGAGCGGCGGGAAGGTCGCCAACTGGTCAGTCGCGGCGGTCAGTGCAGCCGCGTCGGGATAGGTGGGGAGCTGTCGTGCTTCGTGACGCGTCCAGCTGTCGGGGGCCCAGTTCGCGGCCATATCATGTCGTCCGGATGGTGAATTGTGCGGCTGGCCATGCGCGAAAACGCCTTTTCGCGCAATGAAGTAAAGCTTGTGCGGCTCAAGCATGTGCCGTTGCTAGGCCACCATAGAGAGGGTAGGCCCTTGAAAGCGCCCGGTTTGACCATTTTTGGCGTAGCTGAGACGATTGGGAATGGCGCAACCGCTGTCCCTTCGGCATTAGCCGCGTATGGATATCCCTTTGCGTGTCATGATCGCGTTTTCAATTATCGCCGGCGTCATCGTGGTCGGCGTGCCTATGCTGTTGGTCTTTGCCCGTCGTCGCCGCGCAACCAAGCTGCGTCGGCGCGGCGTCAAGAGCTACAACCGCCAGCAACGCACCGACCCCCTCAGCATCCGCTCGAACGGTCAATAGCCCTCGTCGAGATCGGCGACGTTCTTCATCGGTTCACCGGCAAGAAACGCGGCAAGATTTTCGAGGAACATCGTCGCCCCGCGTTGGAACATCGTCGTCTGGCTCCTGCCCGACAAGTGCATCGTCACGATCGCATTCGGGGCGGACCAGAGTGGGTGGCCGGCGGGCAGGGGTTCGGGCTGGGTAGGGTCGAGAAACGCGCCGCCGATCGTTCCGTCCGCCAGCGCACTGCATAAGGCTTCGTCGTCGATCATGTCGCCGCGGGCGATGTTGATCAACCAGGCCGACCTTTTCATCTGCTGGAGTTCGGCATGGCCGATCATCGCCTGTGTCGCGCCGGTCGACGGTGCGGCGAGAATGATCCAATCGAACGCGCCGAGCCGGTCGCGCCAGGCATCCGCCGTGATCGTGCCATCGCGGCCGGTCCGCGAGACGCCCGTCACCGCGACGCCAAACCCGGCAAGCCGGTCGCCGATCAACCGGCCGATCGTGCCATAGCCGATGACCAGCGCCTTCGTCCCCTCGAGCTCGATCTTGCCCGGCGCGTCCTTGAGCCATTCGTGGCGGTCGTACGCCCGCAAGACCGTATCGAAGCGCTTGGCCGCGACCAGCACGCCCATCACGGCATATTCCGCCACCGTCACCGCATTGATCCCCGCGCCGTTGGTCAGCGTGACGTGATTGGCCTTGAGGTGTTCGAGGGGGAACGCGTCCAGCCCAGCATAGATCGTCGATACCCACGTCAATCGGGGCCCCGCCGCCCGAATCGCCTCGGCAACGAGATGGGTCGGCTGCATGTCGACCCAGGCGATGTCGGCATCCGCGATCATCGCCTTCGCATCGTCCGGCGTCGAAAACCAGGCGACGTCGAGCGTCATGGGGAGATGGGGTTCGAGGAGCGGGCGAGCGGCTGCGGGCAGGACGGCTTTCATTCGCTCAGCATCGGTCGTGGACGGAGCCTGTCAAGTGCCGTGATCGGTGCCGGTACCTCGTCGCCACCTCGTCGCATTGCCGGCCGTCCTGACCGTCATCCGCCGGTCACCGCGGCGACATTGTCGTCGCCGTTGCGGTCTACGTAGAAATTATAGGGATCGACCCCGGCGAATGCGGGCTTGCGCGTCGTGACGATGCGGATGACCTGTTCGCCAGAGCGGATCGGGCGGCGTTCCTTCAGGATGACGTCCTTTGTCGCAAAGCTGCCAAGCCCGGGACGCTGATCGAACACGCCGACGTCGATCATATCCGACAACGGTGCTTCGGTTTCGACGCCTGCACCATTTGCATGAGACTTGGTGGCTTTGATCGTCAGCAGCGTTTCGAAACGGCCGTCGGATCGCCTGCGCGTAACGGCCGCGGTCGTCTTGAGGTCGTACACGGTGATCCGGTCGAGCAGGTCGAGCACGAGTTCTCTTTCCGCCGGGGTTCGCGCCAACGACAGGAACCCGTCGACCAGATCGAGCGAGCGCGGATATGGCTTGCCCTTGAACCTATACCGCGCAAGCAGGCCGCGCAGCATCGCGTTGACCCGCGCCTCGCCAAGCCGATCCTGGAGAAGATACATCACCAGCGACCCCTTGCGGTAGTGGATGTACCCCTGGCCCTCGACCCGGTCGAGCGGGACTTCTTCGACGACCTCGCTACCACGCGAACGCAGATAGCTGTCGAGTTCATACTTCAGGAAGCGGCGAATCTTGTCGTCGCCATATTGATGTTTCATCACCATCAGCGCCGAATATTGTGCCATCGTCTCGATCAGCATCGAGCCGCCCTGCATGTCCGCGCTGACCAGTTGATGACCCCAATATTGGTGGCCTAGCTCGTGAGCGGTGATGTAGCTGATATAGTCGACCTTGGCCGGATCGCGGTTGTCGGCAATGAAGCCGAGCCGTTCCGAATAAGGGATCGTGCCAGCGAACGCCTGCGCGTAGCTCGCATAGCCCGGATATTCGAGGATGCGGGCATAATCGAACTGATAAGGCCCGAAATTGGTGCGGTAATAGCGGAGCGAACGCTGCATCGCGTCGAGCATCCGATCGACGTTGAAGGCGTGCTGCGGATCGTAATACACCGTCAGTGCAGTGCCGTCGGCGGTACCGTTTTTCTGCGCGTACGCCGCTGACTGGACCGAGAAGAAGGCGAGGATCGGAACGGTCGACACGAACCGGGCAGTGCGCCGCCCGCCAGCGATGGCGTCCGAGACTTTCCGACCCGGCGCGATCGGGATCTGGCTGGCGAGCGTCGAGACGGTGATGTCGGAACGAACCCATGGTGCGTTGCCCAGCAGGTTGCGGTCCTGTGCAGTGCGATCCTCGAGCTTGGCAGGACGGAGTTCGGGCGTCAGGCCGTATTTGCGCCGTTTCGAACGCTCCTCGAGCAGGCCATCCTTGCTCATGCCGATCTGCGGCGCGAATTCGCGATTCTCCAGAAACGTACCGTTGGCCACCACGCGCGTGTCGTCGCCCGTAGCGACGAGGCCGCGTTGCCAGCGGGTCGTGTGGAACGTCAGCGTGCCATGCGCGCCGGGCGCAAGCGGAGTTGCGAACCGGTAGATACGGTATTGCAGGTCGGAATCGTCCATCACCAGCACAGCGCCGGGAATGGAGACCGCCCCCAGCCGGGTCCTGTCGTCGGGCAGGCGAACGTGAAGGTCGCGTACCGGCGCACCGCTATCGTTGACGAACGCGTAGGTGCCGTCGGTCTCGAGCCGGCGTTGGTCGGGATAGAGCGCGACGTTCAGCCGGATATCCGTGACCGAAGGCTGCTTTACGCCGAGATAGCGTAGATATTTTTCTCGTAGAGCGCCTGACGCGCCTCGCCATCCTGCTTGGTGCGATAGACGCTCAGAACGTCCATCTGGTAGTACAGGAAGACGCCGGTCGCAGTGGCCATGATGAGCGCACCGGCCAGGACCGCGCCGGGCGTGCCGATCAGACGACGTGGCACCTGCACAAGCCGCACCCGCAGCCGGGTTTCGGTGCCGCGCCGCCAGAGCAGATGCGCGAACACGCACAGGCCCAGCGCAATCGCGCCCCAGTACAGCCGCAACCACCATGCCCGCGCGCCACCGATCTGTGCGCCGTTCATGTCCGACAGCGTGACGGTGCCGACCGTGCCATATTGGTAGAGTGGGTGTTCGAAGCCCATGTTGGTCAGCGTGATCGTGCCGACGAGGTAGAGGACCATGATCGCCCAACCGATATATTTGTTCGGACTGAGCGCCTGGACGAATACCGCCAGCACCGCGAGGATCACGGCATCGACGGTCATCGGCAGCACCCACCACGCGATATAATGGCCGAGCGCCAGATCAGTCTGGCCGCGCGAAAGCTGGACGACGCACGCAGTGACGACCGCCACCACGGAGGTCGCGAACAGCACGCCGGTGATCGCCAGGACTTTCGGCACGAGATACGCCCAATTGGGGAGCGGGGTGGCGTCGACGATCTCGTGCATCCCGCGCTCGCGGTCGCGCCAGACGAGTTCGCCCGAATAATAGATCGCGATGATCAGCGGGATGATGCTGAACGCACCCTCCAGCGTCCCGATCACCGCAAAGGTCAGCGGGCGGATCGCGGTACCGTACATTTCGTTGGACGAGAGCAACGCGGCCAGCGCGTTGAAGATGCCGATCAGCATCAGCACGAGAAATGCGGGACTGCGGAACACGAGCGCCATCTCGAACCGGCAGCGCTCGCGAAGGCGGGTCCAGCCTGCGGCGGCGGGGCGCGCGGCGGGGAGCTGGTCGACCAGCAGCGGCGGGGTGGCGGCGAGCTTTGCGGTCGTCCGGCGTTGCCGGCGAAGCGCCCGTTTCGAGACGCCGCGCTCGGCGAACGAAAAGCGGACATAGGCGATGCCGATCGCGACGAAGCCGATCAGGATCGCGAACAGCCGGTTCCAGACCAGCACGCCGGTAAAGGCGGGCAGCCCGGCATTCGCCTCGCTGGCGGTGAAATAGCGCGTGGTGCTCGCAAAGGCGCCAAGCCCGAACGGTTCGAGGTAGCTGCCGACCGCGCGCCATTCCGGTTTCGCCCGCAGCACCGCGTTGATCGCCAGGTACAGGACCAGGAAGACGATCACGCCGAGATAGCTGTACATCATCGACCGCGTCATCGTCGCCACCGCGAAGAAGATCGCGGAGGTCATGAACACGCTCGGCAGCGCCAGCAGGAAATAGGCATAGGCATAGTCGCCCAGACGATTGGGTCCGAGCCGTTCGGCATCGACCCATGGCATCATCGACCCCAGCCAGATTGCCAACGGGATCGCGACGAACGCCAATGCCGCGGCACCGAACGCGCCAAGGAACCGTGCGGTCAGATAGTCGAACTTGCTGACGCGCGTCGACCGGACCATCGGCCCGAACCCGCTCTCGTCGTCGCGGACGATCACGTTGGCGACGAACGCGGTCGTCACGAACATGAAGAACAGCGACATGATCAGGTGGACCTGGGCGATCGCGACCGGTGCATTCTTGTGGATGTTGGCGCCGCTGCCGATCTGGATCTGCTCGATCGTCATCGATCCGAAGCTGAGCAGGAAGAACAGGATCGCGACGGTCCAGAAGACCGGGTTGCGCAGCTGATAGCGCAGTTCGAAGCGGGCGATCTGGCCGAACATCAGGCAGCGACGAACTGGTCGGATGCTGCTGCCGGTATTCGCCGCGACCTAGCGAGCGTCGAGAAATAGACATCCTCGAGCCCGCCATGTGCTGCGGCAAAGCCTTCGCCGGGATCGTCGGGCGACAGGATGTGAATGATCGTCCGGCCAGCGAACAACCGTGTCGAGATCACCTCGTAGCGCAGCTTGGCCTCGTCGAGTTCGTCCCTGCCGATCGTCTTCGCCCAGACCTGGCCGCGGGTCCGCTCGATCAGGTCGAGGGGGCGCCTTCGAGCTGGATCCGCCCGCCCGCCAGCACTGCCATCCGCGGGCACAGATCGGCGACGTCCTCGACGATGTGCGTCGACAGGATCACCACGACGCTCTCGCCGATCTCGGCCAGCAGGTTGAGGAAGCGGTTGCGTTCCTCCGGGTCGAGCCCGGCGGTCGGTTCGTCGACGATGATGAGACCGGGGTTGCCGATCAGCGCCTGCGCGATTCCGAAACGCTGGCGCATGCCGCCCGAGAAGCCGGCGATCGCCTTCTTGCGGACGGACCAGAGGTTGGTCTGGTTGAGCAGCGTCTCGACCGTCTCCTTGCGTTCGCGCGCCGAGGCGATCCCTTTGAGCACTGCCATGTGATCGAGCATGTCGTAGGCCGACACGCGCGGATACACGCCAAAATCCTGCGGGAGATAGCCGAGCGTCTCGCGCAACGCCTCCGGGTTGGCGACTACGTCGATATCGCCGAACCGGATCGTCCCCGAGGTGGGGGTCTGCAACGTCGCCACCGTCCGCATCAGCGTCGACTTGCCCGCGCCATTGGGACCCAGCAGTCCGAACATGCCATTGGGGATGCTCAGCGTCACATCATCCAGCGCGCGCGTGCCATTGGCATAGACATGCGTGACATTGACCAGATCGAGCATGTGGAATCCCCGTTCGTTTCGAAGGCGCAACCTATCAAGTGTATTGCCGTTGTAAAGCGCTCAGACTGAGGGGCTATCGCGGGCGCGGTGGCGTATGATGGATTTGAGGGGCGGCGAGACAGCACGATCCTTGTGTTTCAAAGACGTCGCTAGGCGGCGGGTAGTTGTGCCGATCCTGAGTTACTCGCGCGCCAACATGCGGAAAACAATCTTGTATTGTTGGGCTGGCCCCGACAGAGACGCGGGGCGGTCGGCGTGGAAAAGGCGGAATGGTGTCGAAGGAATTCGCGTTCTTGGGCGACGGCGGGCAACTGGCGACGCTGATCGGCGAGACTGATTGGGCGTCGACCCCGCTCGGACCGATCGACGGCTGGCCGCAATACCTCAAGACCGCGACCTCGATCATCCTGCGGGCGCCGGTGCCGATGGCGTTGCTGTGGGGGAGCGACGGCGTCATGATCTACAACGACGCCTATGCCGCCATCGTCGGCGCCCGGCACCCCGCCGGTTTGGGGGCAACGGTCCATGCTGCGTGGCCCGAGGCGCGGACGTTCAACGAGCATGTCCTGCGCGTCTGCCTGGCCGGCGAAACGCTGTCGTTCGCGCGACAGGAGATGTCGCAATATTTTCCGACACACGATCACGCGGTCTTTCTCGATCTCAATTACTCGCCGGTGCTCGATCATGATGGCGTGCCCGGCGGCGTGCTCGCCGTCGTCGTCGAGACGACCGACGCGGTGCTCGCCGAGCGCGGGCTGCGGGGAGAGACGCACACGCTCGAGACGCTCAACCTCACCGGCGCGGCGCTGGCGGCCGAACTGGAGCTCGAGCCGCTGATACAGATGGTGACTGATGCCGGCGTCAAGCTGACCGGTGCGCAGTTCGGTGCCTATTTCCACAATCTGATGGATGAGACCGGCGAGAAGCTGCATCTGTTCACGCTGGCCGGCGCCGAGCGCGCGGCGTTCGAAGCGCTCGGCCGCCCGCGTGCGACCGCGGTGTTCGGCCCGACCTTCCGCAACGAAGGCGTGATCCGCTCGGACGATATTCTCGCCGATCCGCGCTATGGTCGCAGCGCGCCGCATTACGGGATGCCCGAGGGGCATCTGCCGGTCCGCAGCTATCTGTCGGTGCCGGTGACGTCGCGATCGGGGGCCGTGCTGGGCGGATTGCTATTCGGGCATTCGGCGGTTGGGCGGTTCACCGAGCGGCACGAACGGCTGCTGGTCGGGGTCGCGGCGCAGGCGGCGATCGCGATCGACAATGCACGGCTGTTCAAGGCGGTCCAGGACGTCAACGACACGCTGGAGCAGCGCGTCGTCGAGCGTACGTTGGAGTTGACCGAGGCGCACGAGGCGCTTCGCCAAGCCCAGAAGATGGAGACGCTGGGTCAGCTCACAGGCGGGATCGCGCATGATTTCAATAACCTGCTGACGGTCATCCGCGGATCGGCCGATCTGCTCAAGCGCCCCGACCTGACCGAGGATCGCCGGACGCGCTATATCGCCGCGATTGCCGATACCGCCGACCGCGCGACCAAATTGACGAACCAGCTGCTCGCGTTCGCCAGGCGATCGTCGTTGACGCCGACCATCGTCGATGCGCGGACGATCCTGCGCGGGATGACCGACATGATCGCGACGCTGTCGGGCGCCTTTATCGAGGTGTCGATGCGGCTTCCCGACGAGCCTTGCCTGGTCAACGCCGACGCCAGCCAGCTCGAGACGGCGATCGTCAACCTGGCGGTCAATGCGCGGGATGCGATGCACCAGCGCGGCCGCCTGACGATCGACGTCGATGCCGCGCAGCGTATTCCTGCGGTCCGCGGTCACGCGGCACAGCATGGGGATTTCGTCAGGATCGCGATCCGCGATACCGGCACGGGCATCGACCCTGCGCATATCGAGCACATCTTCGAACCGTTCTTCACGTCTAAAGCGGTCGGTCACGGCACCGGACTTGGGTTGTCCCAGGTCTTCGGGTTCGTCAAGCAATCGGGCGGTGAAGTGATCGTCGACAGTGTCCCAGGCGAAGGCGCGACGTTCGCGCTGTATCTCCCGCGCGAGCGTGATATGACCCCGATCATCGCCGATCCGGAGCCGGCCATCTGTCCCGAGCAGGCCTCGCTGCGTATTCTCGTGGTCGAGGACAATCCCGATGTCGGCAATTTTGCGATCTCGGCGCTTGCCGATCTGGGTCACGCCATCGTCTTCGCGCGCGATGCCGAGGAAGCGCTCGACGTGCTCGACGGGCAAACCACGAGGTTCGATGTCGTTTTTTCAGACGTGATGATGCCGGGCATGACCGGGATCGAGCTCGGGCGCGAAATCCGCCGGCGCTATCCCGAGACCGCGATCCTGCTGACCAGCGGGTATAGCGAAGTCATTTCGCGCGAGGGCTCGCACGGATTTGATCTGTTGCGGAAGCCGTATTCGATGGGCGAACTCGCCGCTGCGCTTCAGCGCGCAACGGCGGCGTTCGTCGAGTAGATCCCGTCAGTCGACCGACGGCGCGGCGCAATAGGCGGCGACCATCGTCCGGATATCGACCTTCGCCTTCAACCGGGCCGCCAGTAACGCCGTGCCGCTGATCTTGCGCTGGACGAACAGCGTGTCGATCGGCGGAAGGTGCCATGTCTCGCGATCGCGCGCGATCTCGGTGCCCTGCTCGCGTAGCACGCCGACGAACGCGCGGTCGCCAAAGTCGAACGGGCCGGGCTTGGCGAGCTCGCGGAGGATCACGTCGATCATCCGGTCGACCAAAGCACGATGCCGGACCACCGCCGCCTCGCCGAGGAAACCCGCAGCGATGGCGGCCTCGCGGACCGCATCGCGGTCGCCCGCCAGTGCGGCGGCGAGCAGGCGGCGATAGCCTTCGCCGGTTTCGGCAGGCAGCGGGCGCGCGGCACCGAAATCGAGCAGGACGAGCTTTTCGGTATCCGGCTGCCAGCGGTAATTGGCGAAGTTCGGATCGGTCTGCATCAGCCGCCAGTCGAACAGCTCGCGCAGCACTAGCGAGATCAGATCATGCATCACCCGGTCGCGCACCGCCTGCGGGGCGGTTTCAAGCGACTCGACGGGCACGCCGGTGACGAAGCTCATCGCCAGCACGCGCGGTGTCGTCAGGTCGGCGACCAGCGACGGCACGACGAACGCGCTCTCGCCCGCCAGAAGTTCGCCGTAGCGCGCGAGCATCGAGGCTTCACGGAGATAGTCGGCCTCCTCGTGGAGCTGGCGCTTCGCCTCGTTCAGCAGCGGGGCGATGTCGAGCGACTTGGGCAACAGCCCCGACACGCGGAGCAGCGTGGCGACGTTGTCGACATCGGCGTCGATGCTGTCCTTCACACCGGGATACTGGACCTTGATCGCCAGTTCGGATCCGTCGGGGAGGCGCGCGCGGTGAACCTGGCCGATCGAGGCGGCGGCGACCGGGTGCGCCTGGAAATGCGCGAACCGACGCCGCCAGTCCTTGCCCCATTCGGTGGCAAGCACGCGGTCGAGCTGTTGCGGCGGCATGTGGTGAGCATTGTTGCGAAGCTTGGCGAGGATCGTCGCGAGTTCGGGCGGGAGCATGTCGCCCGCATCCATCGAGATCATCTGGCCGAGCTTCATCGCCGCGCCGCGCAGATGCGAGAGCTGATCGGCGACGCGCGTGGCGTTGGCGGGGGTAAGCAGCAGGTCGCCCATGCTCGGACGTTCGCCACTGGCGAGCCGCCGTGCACCTTCGGCGACGACCCCGCCTGCAACACCACCGGCGAGACGTCCGAAGACCCCGAGACGGGCGAGACGGCCACTGGGGATCGCGCGTCCTGCGCTGGCTTTGCTGCCGCGGTCTTCGGTCAAATCACATCCTTCAGTCGCTGGGCGCGACCTTCGACCAGAATATGGGGCGGGAGAGCGAGGGCGCAATTGATGTGAGTCACCGCAGACCGATAACATCTCGATCCTCCCCTGGCGGGATCGCCTGGCGTTCTATTCTGCGTCGGTCAGGCGAACCGTCGCTGTTGCGGCCTCCAGCGGATCCGCAAGGATCGTTTCGCCGAGCGATGCCAGCACCGCGGCCGCGAGCGCGTCGAGGCCGTAGGGCTTCTCCAGCATGATCGCATCGGTTTCGTCCGCGACCGACGCCGTATCCCCCGTCGCGAAGACGATGCCGACGCCCGGACGCAACGCCCGCGCGGTCCGTGCGAAGTCCGGCCCGGATACGCCCGGCAGGTTTACGTCGGTCACCAGCGCGTCGATCGGCACGGTCTGGAGCGCGGTCATCGCGTCCTCCGCGCTGGCTGCGTCGACCACCACGAAACCGCTGCCCTGCAACATCTCGGCGGTGTTGGCGCGGATCAGCGCGTCGTCCTCGACCAGCAGCACGGTGCGCCGGGCAGGCGTGTCGAGCCGGCGATCGGCCTCGATCCGCGCATCGCGCGCGGCCTTCGCCGAAGTGCTGCCCGAGCGCTGGCGATTGGCGAGCACCTGGCGGAATTTCCGCGCAAGGGCTTCCCGCGTGTATGGCTTCGACAATAGCTCGAGACCCGCATCGAGCTTGCCGCCATGGACGATCGAGTTCTCGGTATAGCCAGACGTGAACAGCACCGCGAGATCGGGCAGGCGTTCCTTGGCCTTCCGCGCGAGTTCGGGGCTTTTCAGCGTGCCGGGCATCACGACGTCGGTGAACAGGATATCGATCGGCACGCCGCTCTCGACCACGTTCAGCGCGCTGGCCGCATCGACTGCCTTCAGCACGCTGTAGCCGAGATCGGTCAGCAACTCGACGACCGTGCCGCGCACCTCGTCGTCATCCTCGACCACCAATACGGTCTCGGTGCCGCCGGAGATCGGGCTGGCATCGGCGACGACCTCGACGTCCTCGCTCTCCATCGCGCGCGGGAGGTAGAGCTTGATCGTGGTGCCTTCGCCGACCTCGGAATAGATCTTCACATGGCCGCCGGACTGTTTGACGAAGCCATAGACCATCGACAGGCCGAGGCCCGAGCCCTTGCCCTCGCTCTTGGTCGAGAAGAACGGTTCGAAGACCTTTTCGATGATCTCCGGGCTCATGCCGGTGCCGGTGTCGGACACGGCGAGCATGACATATTGTCCTGCCTCGACCTCGTCATGACCCTGTGCATAACTGTCGTCGAGGTGCGCGTTGCCGAGCTCGATCGTCAGCTTGCCCTGGCCCTCCATCGCGTCGCGCGCATTGATCGCGAGGTTCAGGAGCGCGTTCTCGATCTGCGCGGGGTCGATGAAGGTGTTCCACAGGCCACCGCCGACCACGGTCTCGATCTCGATGCCTTCGCCGATCGCGCGACGGAGCATGTCGTCCATGCCGCGCACGAACCGCGTGACGTTGACGACCTTAGGCTCGAGCGCCTGGCGACGCCCGAACGCGAGCAGCTGCGCGGCGAGCTTCGACCCGCGCGAGACGCCGGCCATTGCATTCTCGACCCAACGTTCGGCGCGCGCGTTGCCGGCGAGATTCTTGCCGAGCAGCTGGAGATTGCCCGAGACGACCTGGAGCAGATTGTTGAAGTCGTGTGCGACGCCGCCGGTGAGCTTGCCGACCGTCTCCATCTTCTGCGACTGGGCGAGCTTGGCTTCGGCCTGGCGACGTTCGTCGATCTCGCGGATGACGCGCGCTTCGAGCGTCTCGTTGAGCTGGCGGAGCTGATCCTCGGCGCGCTCGCGGTGGCGGACTTGCCGCGCGAGCGCCTCGGCCTGTTCGCGCAAGGCGGCCTCGGCAGCGCGCTGATGCGTGATGTCGGTGTGGACGCCGACCCATTCGAGGATTTCGCCGGCGTGGTCGAACATCGGCAGGCCGCGTACCGCGAAAGTGCGCCACGTCCCGCAGTGCCGACGGACGCGGTGCTCGAAAACGAACATCGACTTGCTAAGGACGGCGGCAGTCCACGCCTTGATCGTCGACGCCACATCGTCCGGGTGGATCGCGTCGGCCCAGCCGAAATTCTGGTATTCGTCGATCGACTGGCCGGTCAGCGCCGCCCAACCGGGCTGTTCGCCGATCATCCGGCCATCCGGGCTGTTGGTCCAGAGTACGCCGTGGACCGCGTCCATCGCGGTGCGGAAGCGGCCATTGCTGATGCCGATCGCCGCTTCGCGCTCGGCGCGCTCCTCGACGTCGATGCCGAGCACGTAGATGCCAGGGATCGTGCCATCCGCCGCGATGTGTGGCACGTAACGAAATTCGGCACGGCGCGCGCGACCGTCGCGGTGCGGAAAGACGGTCTGCGCGGTGAAGCTTTCGCCGGCCAGCGCCCGGTCGAATGAGGGGCGGCGATCCTGATAGACCGCGTCGCCGAGGACGTCGCGGACGGGTCTGCCGATCATGGCTTCGGGGTTGGCGCCCAGCCACTCCTCGTACTGCGCATTCGCCAGGCGATAGACGTGATCGCGGTCGATGTACGAGATCAGCATGGGCACCGCATCGGTGATCCGGCGCAGTTCGGCTTCGCTGGCGGCGAGACGGTGCTCGGCTTCGACCCGGCCGGTATTGTCGACCATCGTGCAGAGCACGCCGCCGACGCCGGCATGCGGGCGGTAGACGGGCGTGTAGAACAGGTCGAGCGTCAGCGTCTCGGGGCCGTCGGGGCGCTGGAACAGGATCGGCTGATCGCGATAGGCGACGGTCTCGCCGCGGAAGCCGGCTTCGAGGACGGCGCGGTTCCAGTCCCACACTTCGGGGAACGCGGTCGCGACCGGGCTGCCGAGCGCGGCGGGATGGCGATCGCCGGCCACGGCGCGGTAGCTGTCGTTGTAGAGCATGATGTGCTCGGGACCCCACATCACGACCTTGGCGACCGGCGAGTTGAGGATGTTGGCGAGCGTGACGCGGAGCTCGGCGGGCCACGAGTCGATCGGGCCGAGCGAGGTCGCGCTCCAGTCGCGCTGGCGGACCAGCATGCCGCATTCGCCGCCACCGATCAGGCTTTCGCTCGACGATGTCGCTTCGCCGTCGCGCATCCGTTCGAGTGCGGTGCGGAGAATCGTGGTGGCGTCGCCGTGGCCGGCGGCGGCGAGATCGTCGATATAGCCTGCAAGGTCGTCTGGCAGGGAAATGGTGCGCGACGCGACTGGGGTTGTCATGCCGGACTAGTGCGTATGCGGCGCACGCGTGTCAATGAATTCGCGTGGTTAGGGATGGCATGCGCCGTATCCAGACACCCGTCACCCCAGCGAAAGCTGGGGTATCCCCGTGACGAGCGATCCTTGCGCCAAGCTTGATACCCCAGCTTTCGCTGGGGTGACGGCGTTTGAATGCGTCGGCCGCAGCAGCTTCCGGCGGACACCGTGCCACCGGCAGAACCCAAGAGGGCGCTTCCGTACGGCAGCGCCCTCTTCCCTATCACTTCGAGTCGATCAGCCCTCGGTGCGCGGCAGGTTCAGCGGGTTGCCGTGCTTGACCGCCTTGGGCAGCAGTGCGTCGGGCAGATCCTGGTAGCAGACCGGGCGCAGGAAGCGCTCGATCGCCGCGGTGCCGACCGACGTCGTGCGTGGGTCCGAGGTGGCCGGGAAGGGGCCGCCATGCACCATCGCCGGCGCGACCTCGACACCCGTCGGCCAACCGTTTGCGAGGATCTGCCCGGCCTTGCGCTCGAGCACCGGCACCAGCGCGGCGGCGTCGGCATAGTCGCCCTCGTCGATCTGCAGCGTGATCGTGAGCTGACCCTCGATCTTTTCGAGAACGCTGTGAACCTCGGCCAGATCGGCGCAACGGACGATGATCGAGGCTGCCCCGAACACTTCATGCGACAGCGCGGGGTCGGCGACGAACGCCTTGCCGGTGGTCGAGAACAGCGCGGCGCGACCGCGGTTGGCGCCCTCGGCCTCGGTGCCGCGCGCGACCGTCTCGACCGAGTCGTGCCCGGCGAGCGCCGATACGCCCTGCTCGTAGCTGGCATGGATGCCCGGGGTGAGCATCACCTGCGGCGCGGCCTCACCCAAGGCGGCAGCCGCTGCCTCGACGAACACGTCGAGATCGGGGCTATCGACCGCGACGACGATGCCGGGGTTGGTGCAGAACTGCCCCGACCCCATCGTCAGCGACCCGACATACGCCTTGCCAAGCGCCTCGCCGCGCGCCGCGAGCGCGGCGGGGAACAGGATGACCGGGTTGATGCTGCTCATCTCGGCATAGACCGGGATCGGCTCGGGACGCGCTGCGGCGAGCTTGACCAGCGCGAGGCCACCGCCACGCGACCCGGTAAAGCCGACCGCCTTGATCCGCGGATCGGTCACGAGCGCCGCGCCGAGCTCGTTCGCCGGACCCTGAACCAGCGAGAACACGCCCTCGGGCAAGCCGCATTTGGCGACCGCGGCCTGGATCGCCTTGCCGACCATCACCGACGTTCCGGGATGCGCAGGGTGCCCCTTCACCACGACCGGGCAACCGGCCGCCAGCGCGGAGGCGGTGTCGCCGCCCGCGACCGAGAAGGCGAGCGGGAAGTTCGACGCCCCGAACACCGCGACCGGACCGACCGCGATCCGACGCTGGCGGAGGTCGGACCGTGGCATCGGCTTGCGGTCGGGCTGTGCCTCGTCGATCACGACCGAGGCCCAGGTGCCGGCGCGCAGATGCTTGGCGAACAGGCGAAGCTGGCCGGTGGTACGACCGCGCTCACCCTCGAGACGCGGGCGGGGCAGGCCGCTTTCCTGGATCGCGCGCGCGACGAGCGGCTCGTGGATCGCCTCGATCTCGTCGGCGATCGTCTCGAGAAATACTGCGCGAGCCTCGGGATCGATCTCGCGGAAAACGTCGAACGCCGCTGCGGCGAGCGTGCAGGCCTCGGCGACATCGGCCTCGCTCGATACCGCGAAGGCGGGCTCGATCTTCGCGTCGGTCGACGGGTCGATCGCGAGGAAGGTGACGTCGCTGCTCACGGCGCGCGCGCCGATCGGGAAGGTGCCGTCCATATCAAGTCTCCAGGTCAGTCGATGCCCGCCGGATCATCACGTCGGGGCCAGCGAGCGTTGCGCATGCAGTATTAGTGGGAGCGGTAACACGCAAGCGCAAGCCAAGCGTGATCGCGGTGCAACGGCTTCGACGGCGTTGCCATCACGGCGCCACGACCGACGGAAGGATGCCTTCAAACTGGGTTTGCCCCGCGAGGGAATGGGTGAGCGTAAGGTCGCCATTATGGCCGCGAACGATCTGGCGAGCGAGGGCCAGCCCTATTCCGCTGCCCGCCTGTTTCGTCGTGAAAAAGGGTCGGAAGATGTCCTTCAGGTTCTCAGCAGGAATACCGGGTCCGTTGTCCGTCATGGTTATGCGCGTTTCGCCGACGCGGGCCTGGATAGCCAGCGTGACGTGAGGAGTGGGCGTGGCGTCCAACGCCTCCGCTGCGTTTTGCAGCACCGCCCAAATTGCGGCGGTCAATTGATCAGGATCGGCCAGCAGAAACGCCGGCGCCTCCTCAAGATCGGCGGTGAAGGCGATGTGGGGCCATCTGATCGTGAACAACGCCGCAAGGTCGTTCACAAATCCCGTGAGCGGGATCCGCGCGGGGATCGGCAAGGGCAGCTTTGCGAGCGTACGGTAGCTTTCGCCGAAACGATGCAGGCTGGCGGCGCGGCGCGCGACCGTCTCGATCGCCTCGCGGATCTTGGGCAGCGCAGGCTCGGGATCGTCGAGCATCGCCACCGCGGTCTCGGCGAGCGAGGCGATCGGGGTAAGCGCGTTGACGATCTCGTGGCTCAGCACCTGGACGAGGTCGCGCAGCGCCGCAGCCTCGGCCGCCTTCAGTTCGGCGTCGATGTCAATCAGCGCGCCGATCCGCGTCATCCGGCCGGTCAGCGCGAGATCGCCGGTCGCTAGCGCGAAGCTGCGGACGTCGGCGTCGTGGCCGATGTCGATCGTCGCGGTGCGGCCGGGGCGGGTCTCCGAGAGCGCCGCGACGAGCCCCTCGGGTGGATCGGCGACCAGATCGCTGGCGCCGAGCAAGCGCCGCGCGGCGCGGTTGACGACGCGCAGCCGACCGTCGTCGAGCGCGACCAGCGGTGCGGGCGACAGATCGAGATAGGCGTTCAGGCGGCGCCGTTCCTCTTCTCCGGGGAAAACGGGCGCGGGGGGCGGGGGTGCCGGCGGCCGTCGAGGACCGCGATCGACCAGGTCGAGCGCGGCGATCCAGACCGTGATCAGCGCGGCAAGCAATGCGGTGGCGTACAGGCCGCGCATGGCGGCAACCGCGCCGCCTGCACCGGCCGCGGCGATCACCAATGCGCGCAACATCGCGCGCGCCTGGTCAGAGGCCATAGCGCGCCATCCGTCGATACAACGCGGCGCGCGTCAGACCGAGCTGGGCGGCGGCACGGCTGACGTTGAAGGCATGGCGTTCGAGCGCTGCGGTGATCAGGGACTCTTCGTTACGTGCCAGCGACAGGTCGGGTGCGAACGCCGCGGGCTCGGCGGTGGCGGGTGACAGCATGAGGTCGCCATTGCCGAGCAGTACCGCGCGTTCGATCGTCTGGCGCAGACCGCGGACGTTGTCGGGCCAGCGATCCGCGGCGATCGCGCGCGCCGCATCTTCGTCGAGCGCTATGCTCGGCCTGCCATGGCGGTACGCGAACAGCGCGAGGAAATGGCGGGCGAGCACCACCGCGTCGCCGACGCGATCGACGAGCGGATACAACGGGATTTCGATCGTGGCGACCCGGTCGAGCATGTCTTCGCCGATCGCCCCCGGATCCCGATGCGATCCAGCCGCGCGGTCGCTATGACGCGAATGCCATCTAACGCAGCCAGCAGAACGCCGTTGAACGCACGTGGCAGTCGGTCGATATGGTCGATCACCAGCATCCCACCAGCTGCGGCCGCAGTGCGTTCGGCGATAGCCGCGGCGTCCGCCGCCTCGGCATCCAGTGTGACGAGCGGCAAATGGGCATGCGGCGAGGCCTGATGGATCAGCCGGGCGATCAGCGTCTTGCCGGTGCCCGCAGCCCCGTGGACGAGGATCGGCGCGGTGGTCGGCGCGACGCGGGCGATCAGGTCGCGCGCGCGCGCGATCCCGGCGCTTTCGCCGAGCAGGATGCCGTCATGGACAGGCGGTGTCGCGGCGGTCTCCAGCCTCGCGCGGCGCAGCGCCAGACCGCGCTCGACCGTGGTCAGCAGCCGTTCGTTGTTCCAGGGCTTGATCACGAAATCGGTCGCGCCGCTGCGCATCGCTCGCACTGCCACCGCGATCCCGCTATGCCCGGTGACGACGATCACGACCGCGCGCGCGTCCGCGGCGATCAGCCGGTCGAGCATCGTGAAGCCCTCTTCGCCGGTGGTCCGCCCGCGCGCGAAATTCAGATCGAGCAGGATGACGTCGATCGGTTCGCCCGCGAGCAAGACCCAGGCCGCCTCCGGGTTCGCCGCGGTCGACACGCGCATCCCGTGCCGCTCGAGCAACAACCGCGCCGCCTTGGCGATGTCGGGATCGTCGTCAATGACCAGGATATGCGATTCGGTTGACATGACCGGCATAGTGTCCGGAAACGGACAGTTGGTACAGTAGCAGTGACCGCTCCGGCGCTTTCCTCAAGAAAGCCAACTAATAACAGCGGTTTAGGTTCGCTTCGTTCGATCCCGTACACTGTCCGCATGACGGAGACGACCCCTACAGGAACCGGTGCCGCGATGGACCGGCGTATCGAGCGTCCGCACGCCCGGCGGCGCAAGCGGATCGTGCGCGGTGCGCTTGTACTCGCCGTGCTGGCTGCGGCGGTGCTGCTGTGGTTGTTGATGCCCGGCGCCAATGCGCTGACCGTCGATGCCGCCGCGATCCGTACCGGTGACGTCGTGCGCGCACCGTTCCGCGATTTCGTGCCACTCCGCGCCGAGGTGGCGCCGTTGCGGACCGTGTTCGTCACCGCGATCTCGGGCGGACAGGTCGCCGAACTCGCCGCAAGCGACGGCGCGATGGTCGCGGCCGGCACGCCGCTCGCGCGGCTGTCCAATCCATCGCTCGAACTCGACGTCGCCAGCCGCTCGGCCGATATCGTCGGGCAATTGAGCGCGATCAGCGGCCAGCGGCTGTCGGTCCAGAACACCCGGCAGGATGGCGCACGCGATCTGGCCGAGGCACGCAACGCGCTGTCCAAGGCGTGGACGTTGCTCGCGCAGAAGCAGGTGCTGTTCGACCGGGGGATCATCACGCGCGCCGCGATTGATCCGGTGCGCGAGGATGTCGGCTATCAGCAGGCGCGCGTTTCGGCGCTCGATCGCGGGACCGCGGAAGTGGGCGCGACGCTGGCGGATCAGTCCTCGGGCATCGCCGCCACCGCGCGGCAGTTGCGCGAGAGCCTGGCGATGGTCCGCGCGAGCCTGTCCGCGCTGGTGCTGCGCGCGCCGGTCGCGGGACGGCTGACCGCCTTCACGTTGCAACCCGGCCAGACGCTCAAGAGCGGCGACGCGGTCGGCCAGATCGACTCCGAAGGACAGTGGAAGCTGACCGCCGATGTCGATCAATTCTACCTCGGACGCGTCCGGGCCGGGCTGGCGGCGACCGCGGATATCGACGGACGCAGCTATCCGATGTCCGTCATCAAGATCCTGCCACAGGTGACCGAAGGCCGGTTTCGCGTCGAGCTTGGTTTCGTGGGGCTGCACCCACGGGACTGAACCGCGGCCAGACGCTCGACGTCCGCCTCGTGCTCGGCGCGGACCGGCCCGCGGTGGTCGCGCCCTCTGGCGGCTGGCTCGATGCGGGCGGCACCACCGCGTTCGTGCTCGACGGTGACAAGAAGGCCGTCAGGCGGGCGATCGTCACCGGCCGACGCAATCCGGACCAGGTCGAGATCGTCTCCGGCCTCGCCCCCGGCGAACGGATCGTAACCACCGCGCTCGGCACCTACACCCCCTTCCAGACCCTCATCATCCGATAGGATTCGATATGATCCAGCTACAGGACCTCAGCCGCACCTATGCCTCGGACGAGATCGAGACGACCGCGCTCGGCGGTATCGACCTGCTCGTCGAGGCGGGGGAATTCGTCGCGATCATGGGGCCGTCGGGGTGCGGAAAATCGACGCTGCTTAACATCATCGGCACGATCGACCGGCCGACCGATGGACGCTATCTCTTCGAAGGCGCCGATATCGCGCGCGCTCCCGAGGCCGAACTCGCCAGGCTGCGCCGCGACAGGCTGGGCTTCGTGTTCCAGAGCTTCAACCTGATCGATGAGCTGACGATCGCCGAGAACGTCGCGCTGGGGCTCGCCTATCGGACGATGCCCGCGCGCGAGAAGAAGGAGCGGGTTGCGGCGGCGATGGACCGGGTCGGCATCGCGCACCGCCAGCGTCATCACCCGCACCAATTGTCGGGCGGCCAGCAACAGCGCGCCGCGATCGCCCGCGCGATCGTCGGCGAGCCGCGGCTGATCCTCGCCGACGAGCCGACCGGCAACCTCGATACCGAGAACGGCGCACAGGTGATGGACATCCTCGGCCAGCTGAACGCGGAGGGCGCGACGATCGTGATGGTCACGCACAGCCCGTCGCACGCCGATATCGCCAAGCGGACGGTGCACATGCTCGATGGCCGCATCCTGTCGTCGGCACGGCGGGCGGCCTGATGCGCCGCTCGCTCCAGATGCTCGTGCTGATGCTCCTCGTGGTGGTCCTCGTCCGCCATCTCGCGGCGACCAAGCCTGGGGCCAAGTCCGGCCCCAAGCCCGGCCCCGATTCCGCAAGCGAAGCCTGAAGGAACCGCCATGTCCGCGCTCACCAGTCTCTATCGTTCGCTCGCGCATCACCGGCTGTTCGCGCTGCTCAACATCGGCGGTCTCGCACTCGGGATTGCGACGTTCCTCGTCCTGTTTCTCTTCGTGCAATTCGAGACCGGGTACGACCGCGTATTGCCGCAACAGGACCGCTTGTGGGTGATGGAGGAGCGCTACGTGATGCCGGGCTACCCGGCGGACACCAATCCGAGCACGATGGGCAGCGAGCTCAAGATCCTGCAGGCGGACTATCCGCAGTTGGTCGGCACGCGCTACATGAACATGGCGGCGACGGTGCAACAGGGCGGGCAGGCGACCGCCGAGGATTTGGGCACGGTCGACCCGAACTTCTTCGATCTCATGCGCTTTCCCGCGGTCGAAGGCGATCCGGCAGCAACGCTCGCCGATCCGAACGGCTTGGTCGTCACCCAGAAGACAGCGCGGAAATATTTCGGGAGCCAGTCGGCGATCGGCCGAACGCTGCAACTGTCGATCGATGGGACGACCTATCCCTACAAGGTCGGGGCGGTTCTGCGCGACATGCCCGACGACGTCACCTTCAAGAGCGAGATGTTCGCGCAAATCTCACGGACTCGCTTCGGCAACGAATGGTGGGAGCATTGGGGCAGCGCGTCGCTGACCACGTTCCTGCGGTTTCCCGATGCGGTGGCAGCGCGGGCGTTCGAGGCGCAACTGCCGGCGTTCCTCGACCGGCACGCCTATGCCGACCACAATCTCAAAAAGGGCGAGTATTTCCAGTCGCTGCGACCGCTGACCGCGATGCATCTATATAGTCCGGGCGATCGCGCGATCGTCACGACCTTGGGGGCGGTCGGGCTGCTGACGCTGCTGATCGCGATCGTGAACTACGTCAATCTGGCCACCGCCCGTGCCGGGTTGCGCGCGCGCGAGGTGGCGATGCGCAAGGTGCTGGGCGGCACGCGGCGGTCGCTCATCCGCCAGTTCCTGGGCGAGGCGCTGGCGACCGTCGCGGTGGCGGCGCTGATCGGGCTCGCGCTTGCCGAGATCGCGCTGCCGTTCGTCAACGCGCTTGGCGGAACGTCGCTGGCGATCCGCTATGTCGGTTGGGACGGCGTCGTCCTGCCGCTGGTCCTGCTGGTCCTGGGCATAGCACTGGTCGCGGGGCTGTATCCCGCGTTCGTGTTGTCGGGGTTTCGCCCGGCGGCGGTGCTCGCCTCGACGCGCGCGCCCGGTGGTGGGCGGAGTGGCACGAGGCTGCGGAGTGCCTTGGTGATCGTGCAGTTCGCGATCGCGATCGCATTCGCCATCGCCACCGGGGTCATGCTCAAACAGACCGAGCATATCCGTGACGCCGATCTCGGTTTTCGTCGCGACGGCTTGATGATCGTCCGCTCGCTGATGACCGGCGGGATCGACTCCCCACAGCGCGCTGCGATCCTGCGCAGCCTCGCGGCGGCGCCCGGCGTCGTCGGCGTCACCGTCGCCAACAATGCCCCGGGCGACCAGAGCACGACCAATTTCTCGGGGTACAGCCGTGCCGGCGTGTCGGGCAGCAAGATATCGTTGATGGATGTCGGCACGGGCCGCGACTATTTCCGGGTGTACGGCGCGCGTCTCGTCGCGGGGCGCCTGTTCGACGCCGCGCATGCCGACGACCGCGGCCTGTTGACGACTGCCGAACGCAAGCGGGCAGGGCCCAATGTGGTGATCAACCGGACCGCGGTGACCGCATTGGGCTTCGCGTCGCCGGCCGCGGCACTGGGACAGGCGATCAATGACGGCGAGCGGGACGCGACGATCATCGGCGTGGTCGACGACCTGCGCTTCAGGAGCCCGCGCGATGCCGTCACGCCGGTCGCCTACACCTACAACACCGTCGATATCCTCTCGCCGTTCGCAGCGGTCCGCTATGCCGGCAGCGATGCGAAGACGATGATGGCGGCGCTCGAGGCGGCCTGGAAGCGCGTCGTTCCCGGCGTTCCGTTCGAGGCGCGCTCGGTCGAGGACAATCTGTACCAGCGCTATTACAAGGCGGATGCGCAACGCTCGCGGCTGTTCACGATCGGCGCGGTGCTGGCGGTCCTGATCGGTTGCATCGGGCTTTACGGCCTGGCGGCGTTCGACACCGCACGGCGCGTGAAGGAGATCGGTATCCGCAAGACGCTCGGCGCTTCGACCGCCGAGGTGCTGCGGCTGCTGATCGGGCAGTTCCTGCGACCCGTGATCCTCGCCAACCTCGTCGCGTGGCCGCTCGCTTATGTCGCGATGCAGCGCTGGCTTGGCGGGTTCGACGACCGGATCGCGCTGTCGCCGCTGTTCTTCGTCGGCGCCTCGCTCGCCGCGGTGCTGATCGCGAGCGGCACGGTCTTCGGTCAGGCCTGGCGCGTCGCCCGTGCCGAGCCCGCGCGCGCGCTGCGTCACGAATAGGGGCCGATCGATGTCCTCAGCCTTCCTGACGCTGTACCGGTCGCTCACCCGGCATCGACTATATGCGGTGCTCAACATCGGCGGGCTCGCGCTCGGCATCGCGGTGTTCCTGGTGCTGTTCCTCTTCGTCCGCTTCGAGACCGGCTACGACCGCGCGTTGCCGGGATGGGAGCGGGTCCGTGTCGTCAAGCAGACGATGCAGTTTCCAGGGTCTCCGGAAATGGCCATTCCCTCGCCGATGCCGCTGCTCCGCCAAATCGAGAGCGACTGGCCAGAGGTCGACGGCGCGCGGTTGCTGGAGGACTCGATGCCGGTGCAGAACGGCACTATGCTCACCAAGGAGAAGGTGGCCCGCGTAGACCCGGCGTATTTTACGCTGTTTCCCCTGTCAGCGATCACCGGAAACCCCCATGCAACACTCGCGACCCCCGATGGCGCGGTGGTCACGCAGCGGATCGCCGAAACCTACTTCGGCAAGGGACCTGCGATCGGACGCACGCTGATGCTGATAATCGATGGCAAGGCGACGCCGTTTCAGGTCGGAGCGGTGATCGCCGAACCGCCGGCTGCGATGACGTACCGCCACTCCATTTATGTCGCCTTGCCGAGCGTGGATGTCGGCTTGGCAGGCGGGTCGGGCGTAGTCACCTTCCTCCGCTTTGCCGATGCACAGGACGGGGCGCGAAGGGCCGCGATGTTTCCGGCATTCCTGCGCCGCCATCCCGGTCTCAATTTCGCGGACCTGCCGCGCGACGTGCTGAAGCAGAGCTTGGTACCGGTGGCCGATGTTCATCTGGCGAACCCGACCGACCGGATCGTCGTCGGTGCCTTGGGGTCAGTCGGCGTCCTCGCGCTGCTGATTGCAATCGTGAACTATGTGAACCTCGCGACCGCGCGCGCTGGGTTGCGGGCGCGCGAAGTCGCAATCCGCAAGGTTGTCGGTGCGACCAGCCAAGAGCTCGTCGCGCAGTTCGTCGGCGAGGCGATGGTGACCGCGGCAATGGCTGGGCTGATCGGGCTGGCACTTGCCGAACTGGCGTTGCCGCTGGTCAATGTCGCTGGCGGTACGACGCTGTCGATGACGTATATCGGCACGGGATCGATCGTGCCGCCGCTTATGCTGCTGATCCTCGCGGTCGGCCTGGTCGCCGGCATCTACCCCGCGTTCATCCTGGCGGGGTTCCAGCCGGCGGCGGTGCTTGCGTCGGTCCGTTCGCCGGGTGGCCACCGTGCCGGAACGCTGCTGCGTCGCGCGATGGTCGTCGGCCAATTCGGAGTCGCGATCGGGTTGATGATCGGTACCGCGGTGCTGGTAGCCCAGACGCACCATCTCCAGGCTTCGGACGTCGGGTTCGATCGTGAAGGGCTGATCGCTCTACGCATGTTCGGGGACCAGGCCATCGACGATAGTCAGCGGCGGGCGTTCATGGCCGCGGTTGCGCGACTACCCGGTGTCATGGCGGTGGCACAATCGGCGGTGGCACCGACCGGTGGCAGCTTCGGGATCGCGGCGATGCACCGCGAGGGTGCAACCGGCACGGAGCCGATGATCGTGCGTGCCGACGTCGCGCAGGGGTTCTTTGCGACCTATGGCGCGCATCTGCTCGCCGGACGATTTCTCGATGCGCACCGCTATCGCGGTGACGACGCGCTACGCAAGGCACCCGGTGCCAGCGCGATCGTGCTGAACCGGACCGCGGTGCGAATGCTGGGTTTCGCCACCCCGCAGGCGGCGATCGGCCGTACCGTCCGCGACGCCAGCAACGCGGGCACGGGAAATAGCGCCACCGTCGTCGGGGTCATTGATGACATGCGGTTCAAATCACCCCGCGATCCGGTCGAACCGCAAGCCTATTACCAACGCGATCAGACCCTTTCGAACCCCGTCTTAGCCGTCCGTCATGCCGGCGATGGTCGCCAGTTGACGGCTGCAATGGAGACGCTCTGGCGGCGGATCGCGCCGGCCATACCCTTTGTCGCGTTGCCGGTGGATCGACAATTATACGACACCTATTACCGCGCCGATGCGCAACGGTCGCACCTGTTCATGATCGGAGCAGTGCTCGCCGTCGTGATCGGCTGTATCGGTCTCTATGGCCTAGCCGCATTCGACACCGCGCGGAGGATCAAGGAGATCGGTATCCGCAAGACGCTCGGGGCCTCGACCGGCGACGTCCTGACGCTGCTGATCGCGCAGTTCCTAGTTCCGGTCTTCGTTGCGGGAGTGATTGCAATACCGGTGTCATACCTTGCGATGACCCGCTGGTTGGCCGGGTTCGACGATCGGGTCGCGCTATCCCCCTGGCTATTCGTGGGGGCGATCGTGTTTGCCGGGAGTATCGCGACGGCAACGATCTTTGGTCAGGCATGGCGGGTCGCGCGCAGCGAGCCTGCGCGCGCCTTGCGGTACGAATAGCTCCGACGCGGCGCTCCGTAGTTCGCAACCGTTCCACGCACCCGAGGATCATGACGTTTTACACTATTCGTCCAACGAATCTGCACGGTGCGGACGACGCCGTGCGAAGAGATATTCGTTTCATGATGCCGGACGCGTTGCGGACGGTGGCGGCGCTACCATGTTGTCGGGATGCATGATGATTTGATCCGTCTCGGCCTTATCGATGACGACGACGTCGTTCTCGACGAGGCGGCGCTGGCGTTGGCGATGCCCGATCATCCCAATGTCGATCCCGATCGCGTGCTGAATGTGTTTCAGTCGATCGCGGGCAGGCTGGCCGCAATCGGCGGCGAGGCGCGTGACGCCAAGTCGCAGGCCCGGCTTCTCGCCAATGTCCTTGGCGACGAATTCGGTTTTGTCGGCGATCGAACGACGTATGATGATCCCGCCAATACCGACATGATCCGCGTTATCGAACGCCGGCGGGGGCTGCCGGTGAGCCTGTCGATCCTCTACGTCGCGGCGGCGCGACGGCTGGGTTGGACGGCGAACATGCTCGACGTTCCGGGCCATGTGCTCGTGTTGCTCGGCGAAGAAGCGGTTCCGGTCATGATCGATCCGTTTCGCGGAGGCGAGGCCGTCGATCGCGATCAACTCGTCGTACTGTTACAAACGATGGATCCCGGGCGGATCGCTGCGGCCAGCCACGTTGCCACCATGTCGAACCGGGCGATTCTGGTCCGCCTGTTGCTGAACGAGGCGACGCGGGCGGAAGCGGCAGGGGAGGGGCGCCGTGCGCTCACCCTCTACCACCGTATGACTCTCGTAGCGCCCGACTCCGGTCATGCCTGGTGGGAGCGGGCGCGTCTCGAACTCATCGGCGGCGACGTCGCCGGCACTCGCAAGAGTCTGAGTGCCATGCTGGAGATCACACGCGAGCCGGAACTGCGCGCAAAGGTCTCCAGCATATTGGCGTCCTTGCAGACGTGAGAGCCGCGTCAGGGTTCAACCGGGAATACCCCAGTTCGCATCCTCTTTGGCGGCCTTGGCGGTCCGCACCAGATGCTCGACATAGTTCTGGAAAACCGGGACCGTAAAGGTGACGAGCGTCGGCTCGCCGTTCGGCTCCTTGAACGTGAGCACGACGAAGCGGCTGCCTTCCTCGTCGAGGACCAAGCCGGCTTCCATAGCGCCGGGGCCGCTGGGCGTGATGACAGTTGGAGTCATGGACAGGTTCTCTTGGGTGCGGCGTTACGCGCTAGGCGGGCGCAGCCACCTCGCAACGCCGATGTTGTCGAATCGGCATCAATTTGCACAAGTTCGTCGACGTGTCACGGTCGCGTGCGGCGCAGATCGATGATGAGAGCGTCGATCGCGTGGCGGTCGAACGTATGCGGCGGGACGCGACGATCGGGTAATGATACCGACAGGCCGCGACGCGCGTCCGGCGGCATTGCGGCAACCGTCTCCACCACGTGGTGCAGCGGGCCTTGCTGCACCATCTCGCGGCTCGCCGCCGTTTCAGTCGTACGGTCGGTGACCCGGATCAGCGTCGCCAACTCGTTCCACGGGATACCCATGTCATTCCCCCCAGGCCACAGTCCAAAAGGGTGTTTAGCATCGTCGTCGCAAACTTAAATTGACGTGGCGCAATACGCGCGGGTTTCAGGCGGAGGCGGTCATCGTCACCGCCGCGAGGCCGTGTTCGATGATCGCGGTGCCGGCCGTCTTCACCGGCGCATCGGGACGTGTGACGCTGTCGACGGTGCGGAACTCGGTCTTCCACTGGTCGGCGGTCACCTCGCAGAGCAGGTAACCGCGCCGGTCATTGGTCCAGGCGAGGAACGGGTTGCGGTCTCGGATGCGGTCCTCTCCGACGCGGCGGTCCGCGCCATCGCCGCCCGAGGTGATCGACGTGCCGACGAACTCGACGGCGACTGCGTCCCCCTGGCCAGCCTCGGTACGTAGCACGCCTGCATAGTTCTGATGCTCGTCGCCGGTCAGGACGACGGTGTTGCCGAGTCCTTCGACCATCTTCAGCACGCGTTCGCGCGGCGCGTCGTAGCCGCCCCAGCTGTCCATATTGCGGATCGGCGTGGGCTCGTCACCGGTGCGACGGTCGAGCGGCATCATCATCACCTGCTGCGCCAGCGCGTTCCAGCGCGCCTTTTTTGCTTCAGCGCGGTCGCCAGCCACGCTTCCTGCGCGCGTCCCATGACCTGCGCCGCCGGATCCGCCCACCCCTTGCAACGCGTCTTGAAGCCATCGTCGCAGGGCTGATCGGTCCGAAATTGCCGGGTGTCGAGCAGGTGCAGGTCGAGCAAATTGCCGATCGTCGCGCGACGGTAGATCTGCATGCCGGCCGGTCCCGGAAACGCCGAACGGCGCAGCGGCATGTGCTCGTAATACGCCTGGAACGCCTCAGCCCGGCGCAGCGCGAACACTTCGGGCGGATCATTCTCCTGGTCGATCTCGCCGACCCAGTTGTTCTCGATTTCGTGATCGTCGAACGTCACGAACCACGCCGCCGCCGCATGCGCCGCCTGGAGGTCCGGGTCGGTCTTGTACTGGGCGTAACGGCGGCGATAATCGGCGAGGTCGAACAGCTTCTGCCCGGCATGCTCGCGAACGAACCGTCGCGGCTTGCCGTCATACCCGACCGGCATCGGCGCGCTTCGGCCTTCGTAGATATAGTCACCATAGTGGAAGACGAACGCCGGTTCCTCCGCTGCGAGGTGGCGATAGGCGGTATAGAGCCCATCCTCGTAGTTCTGGCACCCGGCGACCGCGAAGCGAAGCCGCTCGAGCGACGCGCCGGCGATCGGCAGTGTCCGGGCACATCCTGCCGGCGAGCGCTCGCTGCCGACGCTGAACCGGTACCAATAGGGGCGATCGGGCAGTAGGCCTTCGACCTCGACATGGACCGAATGCGCGAGTTCTGGACGTGCCAGCGCCTTGCCGCCGGCGACCAACGTCGCGAAGCGCGGATCGGTCGCGACCTGCCACGCGACCTCGACCGGCTGCATCGGCATGCCGCCATGCTCGGCCAGCGGATCGGGGGCGAGCCGCGTCCAGATGACGAAGCCGTCCGCGACCGGATCGCCCGCCGCGATGCCCAGGCGAAACGGGTAGGCGCCGAACAGCTGTTGTGCGTGCAGGATCGCCGGTGCGCCGATCATCGCTGCGGCGGCACCGATCAGGGTGCGGCGATCGAGAAGCAGGCGCGAGCTAGTGTCGGTCATGGATGTCCCGTCAGTAGAGAGGTTGGGTATGCAGAATACCGTGTCGGGTTTCGCCGCGCCGCCGTCCTGTCGGAGCGCCGCGATCTCGTGTCGGGCCGCGGCGAGATCGGCGGTGAACGCCGGGTCGCCTTGCATCGCTGACACCATCAAACGCGTCATAGGGTGAGCATCCTGCTGCCTCGGACCACAGATGAGCCCGGCTGACACGTGTCGATCATGGATCGCGAATGTGTCAGCTGCGTTGCATGGGGCCGTTTTCCCGCCATTACGGGTCTGATGTTCGAGGACAGTCCAACGCGCGAAGCCACCGCGCCTCCGCAGCGGGAGCCCTTCGTGGAGACTCTGGATCCGATATTTTGGTCCGAACAACGTCGAAGCTTTCTTGCGACCGCATATGGTGCATCGGTGTTTTACCCAATATAGGAGATGATGTATCATAACCTAAAGTATGTGAGGTCGGCAAGATGAAGAGTGCGCGTATCTACGGTGTAGACTGGCTCGATCGGGTGGCGGTGACGGGATCGGCGGCGTGCATGATCCATTGTCTGGCACTGCCGTTGCTCCTGGCTGCGGCACCGTCATTGTCCGCGATCATCGCGATCTCGAAAGCTTTCATCGCTGGGTGCTGCTGTTCGCGGCACCGGTCGCGGTGGTCGCTCTGCTAGGTGGAAACGTCAGCCACAAGGCCCCGTTGCCGCTAGGTCTCGGGCTGATCGGGATCGTGCTGATGACGATCGGCGCATTTGCGCTGCAGGAGGGAGCGGCCGAGATCGCCATGACCGTTGCCGGTAGCGTCCTGGTTGCTACGGCGCACATCATAAACCTGCGTCTGCGGCATTCCTCCTGCACCGCCTGACGGCACGATGCGCAATACGCGCTCGGTACGATATCCCGCCTCTCAAGGCCGCGCGATGGCCGCGAAATTGCGCCGGATATAATCCAGTTTGGGATCGATATAGCGGCGGCAAAAGGGCCGGTCCGGGTTGCTGCGGTAGTAATTCTGGTAGCGCGCCTCGGACGGTTTGAAGGCGACGAACGGGAGCACCATCGTCCGTGCCGGCGCTCCGGACTCGGTCGCGATATGGTCAATCATCAGCACCGCTGTCTGACGCTGATGCGCGTCGAAAACGTAGATAGCGCTGCGATACCGTCCGCCGGGGAGTAGGTTCCGTTCGCCGAATGCGTCCTCAGGTGGACCTCGGCGAGTGTTCCGAGATCGATGATCGCAGGGTCGAAATGGACCAGCACACCTTCTGACCAAGCATCCCACGGGGCGTCAGACTGAATGAAGCCCTGCTCAACCTCGACGACGCCGAGCAACGCTTGGAATACCCCTTCGGTGCACCAGTGGCAGCCACCGCCAAAGCCGATTTTTTGCATTGCCAATTCCCCAACGCTGGTTGCGACGCCATGTTACGCCGGGCGGTCAGCGGCAGACCGCCCGGAGAGTATGACCGCTGTCCCCAGCCGGCGCGCCATGGTGATGAAACGTCCGAGCCTAGCGCCCGTCAACCGAACGGACGTCGTAACATAACAGGACGGCGCCGTGATCGAGGCGATCGCAGCTTTTCAACGACAGACTGGTTTTGCCGGCAAGTCCGTCTCGACCGTATGAGACGAATGTCTGCATATTCGCACGCGCGTCCAGCGTTGGCGTGACGATGACGTTCAATTCGTCGACCAGACCCTCCGCCAGAAAGCTGCCGACGATTGCGGCACCGCCCTCCACCAGCAATCGCGTAACGCCAAGATCATCGCGCAGGACGCGAAGCGCTGCCTTAAGATCGACCTGCTCTTCAGCAGAGACGATGTAAGAAACGCCGCTGGCTGCCAGTTCCGCGAGATGCGTGTCCGAGACGTCTTTGCCGAGCAGCACCACGACGTCGTCGCCGGCTATCTTCGGCTCACCGAAGTGCAGTTCGCCGCGCGTATCGACTGTGAACGCGAACGGCTTGGCAATCCCCTTTGCGAAATGCCGTGACCGCTGGACCGTCGGGACGGCCGCAGGCCGGGTAGCCTCACCCTTCGCCATTTCCGCCATCGTCGCGCGCCCGACGAGCCAGGCATCTCCCGCCAACCGATCGTGCAGAGCCTCGTAGAGCAGGGCCCAGTCCTTCGACGTGCCGTCGGGGCTCTTGGTACACCGACTGGCGTGGAGACCGCCGTCGAGGGATGATGACATCAGGCAAATGACGTGAAGGCGATCAGGCATGTGCGAACTCCGCTACGACGTTGAAGCGCCGGTCGTGTGATACTCGACGCTGGAGATACCCATTATTGTCAGCGCGTTATAGCGCCATCACAATTAATGGGACGGTCGCTGTTCTGAGCCGGGTGCACCTGGCGAATACCGCGCCGGGCCGATCTGACGGTAATGCCCGAGCTGGGCGCGTGCGGGGTGATCCACCCCCGATTGCGTAGTTTCCGACGCTGATGCTTGGCGACTTCGATCGATAGCAGCGGGTCGAATGCTCGCTTCGGCGAGGCCCTTTGGATCGGAACAGATCATGATGCCGTGCCGAACCTCGCGCCGTATCCGTCCCGCACGGTCACTTGTCCTGCCGCTGGCCCTGACGCTTGCCACGACCCTCGCGGGCCCCGCGGTAGCGCAGGCCCCGCCGAGCATCGACGGCCGGATCGAGCAGCTCAAACCCGGCGAGTATCTCTGGGCGCCGGAGATCGCCCCCGCCGGGCCCGTCACGGTGATCGTCAGCCTCGCCACGCAAAAGGCCTATGCCTACCGCAACGGCGTGGCGATCGGCGTCTCGACCGTGTCGACCGGCGGCGATGGTCACGCGACGCCGACCGGGGTTTTCACGGTGCTCCAGAAGGACGCGGATCATGTGTCGAACGTCTACAAGGACGCGGCGATGCCGTTCATGCAGCGGCTGACTTGGGGCGGGATCGCGATGCATGCGGGCAACCTACCGGGCTATCCCGCGTCGCATGGCTGTATCCGCCTGCCGCCGGCGTTCGCCAGACTCCTGTTCGGGATCACCCGGCTGGGGATCACCGTCGTCATCACGCGCGACGCGACCGTTCCGGTGGTGGCCGCCGCGCCGGGCATGCTGACGTCGGCGGGATCGGCGGGCGGGGACTTCGCGTGGAACCCCGCCTTGTCGCCCAAGGGGCCGGTCTCGATCGTGATCAGCGGGCGCGACCGGCGCGTGGTTGTCCTGCGCAACGGTATCGAGATCGGCTCCAGCGCGATCGCGTTCGATGCGCCGATCGCGCAGACCTCGGCGTTCACGCTGCAATCGATCGATGCGGACGGCGAGCATTGGCTGCGCCTGCCACTGCCCGGCGATCCGAGAACCGGCGAACTGACCGCCGAGGACCGCGCCAAGGGGCATCTCCCGGAAAGCTTCCGCATCGCGCTGGCGACCGTGACGACGCTCGGTACGACGCTGTTGGTAACGCGCGAGACGCTGGCGAGCGCGGGCACCGGTACGCCCGTGACGATTATCGAGGCGACCGGGCAATGATCGCCGAGCGCCCGATCGACCAGCTGCACACGCCGGCGCTCATTCCGCGACCCTGGCATGCGACGTCGGCGGTGCGCGTGATGGCGTTGCTGAACACCCGTGCGGCCGGGTTGAGCGCGAGCGATGCCGCCGCACGCCTGGCCCATGACGGCCCGAACGCACTCGCGCCACCGCCCGTCGCGTCGATGCTGCGGCTGTTCGTGCGGCAGTTCGACAGTCCGCTGATCTATCTGCTGATCGCGGCGGCGGCGATCTCGCTCGGGCTTGGCCACCACACCGATGCGGGGTTCATCGGCGTCGTGCTGCTCGTCAACGCGGCGATCGGCACGGTGCAGGAGAGCAAGGCGGCCGACAGTCTGGCCGCGCTCGGCCGGATGATCGGCCAGACCGCGACCGTGCTGCGTGACGGTGCGGCGTCGGTGATCGACGCGCGCGCGCTCGTCGTCGGTGATGTCGTCGCGCTGGAGAGCGGCATGGCGGTGCCCGCCGATATCCGCCTCTCGTCGAGCAGCGCGCTGCGCGTCGATCAGTCGACCTTCACCGGCGAGTCCGTCGCGGTCGCCAAGGACCAGGCGGCGCTGTTGCCCGACAGCATGCCGCCCGGCGAGCGGACGACGATGGTGCTGGCCGGGACGATGATCGAGCAGGGGCGTGGTGGCGGCATCGTCGTCGCGACCGGCGCGGATACTGCGCTGGGGGCGATCGATGAGTCGTTACGGACCGCGAAGGCGACGCCGCCACCGCTCGTGATCCGGCTCGACCGGCTGGCGCGGCAGATCAGCCTCGCGACGATCGCGCTGATCATCCCGTTCGCGCTCGTCCTGCTGGTGCAAGGCCGGCCGGGCGACCAGATCCTGCTGCTCGCAGTTGCGTTGGCGGTGTCGGCGATCCCCGAAGGGTTGTCGATCGCGGTGACGGTTGCGCTGGCGGCGGGCACGCGGCGGATGGCGGCGCGGAACGTGATCGTCCGCTCGCTGCCCGCAGTCGAGGGGTTGGGTGCGTGCACGATCATCGCCAGCGACAAGACGGGGACGCTGACGCGGAACATCCTCTCGGTGGAAAGGATATTGCTCGCCGACGGACAAACTTTCGCGGGTGCTGACTGGGGCGCGGATGCTCTGCCGGAGATGCGTCGTGCCGCCGCGCTCTGCAACGAGGCAGCGATCGGACCCGATGGCGTGCCGGTCGGGGATTCGGTCGACGTCGCGTTGCTCCGGTTCGCGGGTGAGGGCGGCGAGGATCTGCGCGCGCTGCATGCGGTGGTGCGGACCGCGGCGCTTCCTTACGAACCAGTCCGCAAATTCTCGACCGTCGCCGTTGCCGAGGGGAAGGGCGTCCGCGTGTTCGCCAAAGGGGCGCCCGAGATCATCCGGCAGATGTGCCGCACGATCGATCCCGCCGCGTTCGCCGCCGCCGCCGCGATGGCCGGTGAAGGCTATCGCGTGATCGCGGTCGCTGCGTCTGACGGTGCGACGACCACCGACCTGACCGCGCCGAACGATCTCGTGCTGCTGGGCTGGATCGGGCTGATCGACCCGGTTCGCCCCGAAGTCCCCGCCGCGATTGCGCGCTGTGCCGAGGCGGGGATCGGCGTGCGGATGGTCACCGGCGATCATCCCGGCACCGCGTTGACGATCGCTCGCGGGCTCGGGCTTGAGGTCGCGGCCGAGCAGGTCGTCACCGGCGCGCAGATGACCGACCTCGTGGACCAACCGGAACGGCTCGCCACCCTCGTGCTCGGCGGCCGCGTGTTCGCGCGGATCGAACCGGTGCAGAAGCTGGAGATCGTCCGCATCCTCGCTGCCAGCGGCGAACTCGTCGCGGTCACCGGCGACGGGGTGAATGACGCCCCCGCGCTCCAGGCGGCGCATATCGGCGTGGCGATGGGCGTGGCCGGCACCGACGTCGCGCGCGGCGCCGCCGACCTGGTGCTCGCCGACGACAATTTCGCGTCGATCGTCGCAGGCGTCGAGGAGGGGCGTGTGACCTATGCCAACGTCCGGCGGATCGTCATCATCCTGCTCGCCACCGGGGTCGCCGAGATCGGCATGTTCATCGGCGCGGTGATGCTTGGCCTGCCGATGCCGCTGACCGCGGTGCAGCTGCTGTGGCTCAACCTCGTCACGAACGGCGCGCAGGACGTGATGCTAGGCTTTGGTCGCGGCGAGGGCGACGAACTGCGCCAGCCACCGCGTCCGCCGAGCGCGCCGATCCTCGACCGGAGCGCGATCGCGCTGATGATCCCGCCCGCACTGCTGATGACCGGGCTGGCGCTGTGCCTCGTGGCGCAGATGCGGGCCGAGGGGCGCCCGCTGGCCGAAATCCAGAACGCGGTGCTGCTGATGACGGTGCTGTTCCAGAACGCCTATGTGCTGTGCATGCGCAGCGAGCGTCGCTCGATCGTCCGCGAGCCGCTGTTCTCGAATACTTGGCTGCTGGTCGGTGTCGGCATCGCGCTGGCGTTGCAGGCGACCGCGATGCTGTGGCTGCCGCTCGGCAGCGTGCTCGGGACCACGCCGGTCTCGGCCGCGACGATGCGGTTCTGCGTCGTCGCGGTCTTCGGGACGATCGTCGTCACCGAAGTGACCAAGCAGGTGGTTGCGCTATGGCAGGGGCGCGCGTGACCGCCTTCGTCCCGAAGATCGTCACGACGATGCGTGAAGGCTATTCGCTCGCCACATTGCGCGCCGATGCGATCGCGGGCGCGACGGTCGCGGTCGTCGCGCTCCCCTTGGCGATGGCGCTTGGCATCGCGAGCGGCGCGTCACCCGACAAGGGGCTCATCACTGCGATCGTCGCAGGCTTCCTGGTATCGGCGCTCGGCGGATCGCGCGTCCAGATCGGCGGCCCCACCGGCGCTTTCGTGGTCGTGGTGTTCAGCGTGATCGCGCGGCACGGCTATGACGGGCTGATCCTGGCGACCTTGCTCGCCGGCATCATCCTGATCGTTGCGGGCTATGCGCGGCTCGGGGCGTTGATCCGGTTCATTCCCTATACCGTCGTCACCGGCTTTACCGCGGGCATCGCGGTGATCATCGCGTCGAGCCAGGTTCGTGACTTTCTCGGGCTGGCCATGGCCTCGGTGCCCGCCGACTTCGTGCCGAGATGGGCGACCTATGCGGGCGCGATCCGGACCATCGACGTCCCGACTGTTGCAGTCGGAGTAGGCGCGCTGGCCGTCATCCTGATCCTGAAGCGGATCGCACCGCGCGTGCCCGGGTTCCTGGTCGCGGTCGTGCTCGCCTCGATCTTCGTCGTCGTAAGCGGCGTGGATGTCGCAACGATCGGCTCGCGCTTTCCGGCGATGCCGAACAGGATCGCGATGCCGGCTTTCCCCGTCTGGACGCTCGCGAAGCTTCAGGCGGTGCTGCCCTCGGCGTTCACTATCGCGTTTCTTGCCGGTATTGAGGCGCTGCTCTCCGCGGTCGTCGCGGACGGGATGATCGGATCGCGGCACCGGTCGAACCAGGAACTGGTCGCGCAAGGGATCGCCAACATCGCGTCGGCGCTGTTCGGCGGGCTGCCCGCGACCGGCGCGATCGCGCGCACCGCGACCGCGATCAAGGCGGGCGCGCGGACCCCGGTCGCGGGGATGCTCCACGCGGTGTTTATCCTGCTGTTCGTGGTGTTCGGCGGGCGGCTGATGGCGTTCGTCCCGATGGCGTCGCTCGCGGCGATCCTGTTCGTCGTCGCCTGGGGGATGAGCGAGCAGGAGCGCTTCGTCGGCCTGTTGCGGATGCCCAATGGCGACCGCGCGGTGTTGCTGCTGACGTTTGGCCTGACGGTGCTGGTTGATCTGACGGTGGCGATCGGCGTCGGCGTGACGCTCGCCGCGCTGCTGTTCATGGCGCGAATGAGCGAGACGGTCGCGATCATTGGCCCCGAAGACGACGCGCCCACCGAACGCGCGGCGCTGCCTGCCGGCGTCGAAATGTTCCGGATCGACGGGCCATTCTTCTTCGGTGTCGCGGCCGGATTGATGGATACCTATCGCCGGTTGGGCAGCGTGCCGCGCGTGCTGATCCTGCGGCTGGAACGCGTGCCGATGCTCGATGCGAGCGGCGTCGCGGCGATCGCCGAGCTGCTGCGGCGGGCGGGGATGACGCATACGCGCGTTATTCTCTGCGGCATGGCCGCGCAACCGGCCGCGATGCTGGGCCGCGCCCGGCTAGGGCCGATGACCAGCACCGCCACGTATGCCGAGGCGTTGGCGATGTCGGCGTCAGGCTGAGAGCGTCATTCGCAGCATCATTGAAGCGGGATCGCCCGGGCAGGCGGACGCGATCCAGCCGCGTTCGCGTTCCAGCTCGATTGCTTGGTGATTGTCCCGGCTCTCGATAGATTCGAGCGTCGCGATACCCTTCGCACGGGCGAATGCCGCGACGTGATCGAGCAAAGTCCAGCTGATCCCGCGGCGTTTGAAGTCGGCGCGGATCGCGACGGCGACTTCGGCGCGGGTCAGGCTCTCGTCCGCCGCCAACATCGCGGTCGCGACGATCCGCCCGGTCGCGGGATCGAACGCGAGGAAGTTCTCAATATGCTCGTGGTCGACGGTGACGAGGGCGCGGAGCTGGTCGTGACCGACCTTGTGGATCGCGCTGAGGAATCGGAACCGGAGGTCCTCCCTGTCGACATGCTCGAAGAATTCCGCGAGCGCGGGTTCGTCAGCGGGCGAGGCGGGGCGGGCGTGGAAGACGTAACCGTCGCGTGTCGTCAGGTCGGCGCTCCACGACACGGCCGGGAGTGTATGTGGGGCGGTTGCGCGCTCGCTGACAAGTTCGACCATGAGAAATCCTTTGCGATTGCGCGCCGTCGATGGCGATGCACGCCGTGCTAACCGAGAAGCCTGCGTCACCGCAGCGTCGGGAAACACGTAGTTTCCGACGCTACCGGGCCGGTTGGTGCGCGCTAGGCTGCCTCCCAAGGGCGATCTCCGCCCGTCGAGGAGACCGCATGACGATCGATATCCAGCGGATGCAGGATCTGGCGCATGAGATCGTCCGGCTTCAGGGTGAACTCGACCGCGAGATCGAAAGCAGGCGGCGTGCGCTCGGCGTCGAACTCACCGGGCGGATCGTCGGGTTCGAACACGGCGTGCTCGATGCGCAGCGGCGGCTGAAAGTGTCGGTATTGCGGTTCGTCGCGCGGTCCGACCTGGTCTCGATCGTCACGGCGCCAGTGATCTATTCGCTGATCGTGCCGCTGGTCATCGTCGATCTCTGGGTCACCGCGTATCAGGCGATCTGTTTCCGCGCCTACGGGATCGCGCGGGTGCGGCGGCGCGACTACATCATGTTCGACCGCGCGCATCTCGGCTATCTGAACCGGATCGAGGCGCTGAACTGCGCCTTCTGCTCCTACGCTAACGGACTGGTCGGGTTCGTCCGCGAAGTCAGTAGCCGGACCGAGCAATATTGGTGCCCGATCAAGCACGCGCTGCGCGTCAGCGATCCGCTCCACCGCTATTATGCGTTCCTCGAATATGGCGATGCAGACGGCTATCGCGCGCGGTTGGCGGAGTTTCGCGACCGTCTTCGCGAGAGCGAGGCAGCGGATCGAGCGGCCTGATTGACCGCCGTCAATGTCGCGTGCGCGCTGACGTGCGACCGAGGCTCATGGAGAGCCGCGATGACCGAGCATGACGAGTTTGCCGCGCGCGTCGTGCCGTTTGCGAGGCGCTGGCATGTCATCCATGAAGTCGATCTGGCGCGGCTGGTTGCCGCCCATGCCCGGCTGCGTGACGTGTGCGATCGGCTGGAGGCGTGCGCCGATGCATTGCCGGGGCGGCTGTCCGATGCCGAGGCCAGGGCGATCTGCCGAAACTTGCGTGCCGTTGTCGTCAGTCACCCGCGTGACGAGACGGCGGTGGTCGACGCACTGTTCGCGCGGAATGTGCGCGATCCCCTGACGGCGGTGGTAATGGGGCGGGTGCAGGCGCGTCATGCGAGCGAGGCGATCCAGGCCGATGACATTCTCGCCGCGCTGTCCGGCGTTACGACGCCCTGCGCGGAAGCGTTCGGCTATATGTTGCGGAGCTTTTTCGACGGGTGCCGGATGGCGATGGACTTTACCCAGCTCGCCATCCTGATCCTCGGCGCCGGACGTCTCACGCGTGGCGCACGCGACATGCTCGTACGCGGGCTTTGCGAGCGCGGCGCGGTCTAGGCCGCCTCGGCGCGACCTTGCAGTGCATCCGGGTCGGAGATCGTGATTGCGCGGCCGCCGGGCAGGGCGATCACGCCTGCAGTCTTCAAACGGGTCATCTGGCGGCTCACCGTCTCGATCGTCAGTCCGAGCACGTCGGCGATCTGGCCGCGCGTGAGCGGCAGATCGAACGTCATCGGTCCGTCCGGCGTCGCGCGACAGCCGGTCGCCGTGGCCCGCGTCGCCATGTCTAGAAGAAAACCGGCGATCTTCTCCTGCGCGGATTGGCGTGCGAGCGACAGGATCCGCGTCCGGGCGATGCCGAGTGCGGCGAGCGTACGCTGCAACAGCAGCCGCTCCATCCGCGCGTGATCGTCCAGCACGCGTTCGAACGCGTCGCGCGGGAAGATGCACAGTTCGGACTCGGTCAGCGCAGTGATCGTGAAGTCGGCCTGGCCCGCATAGGGTTGGCCCACGAAATCGGCGGGATACAGCAGCCCGACGATCTGTTCGCGGCCGTCGGACGTCGCCGCCACCAGCTTGAGCACGCCCGACAGCAGGTTCGCGCAGATGATGCTCTCGTCGCCCGCCCAGATCAACGTCTGGCCGCGTGCGATCTTGCGGCGACGGCCGAGCGTATTCAGCGCGCCCAGCTCGACATCGCTGAGGCTGCTGCACAGCGCCTTGTCGCAGACCGCGCAATCCGCACAGATGTCGTGGTGAGCCATTGATCGAGTATAGTATGAAGGCGCGCGATCTCTGTGCGAATTCTTTACGCGACCGTTACGAGTTCGTCGAAGTGCCAGCGTCGTCTTCGATCGGCAGATGGAACTCGTGCCAGATGCCGTTGAGGATGCCGAAGCCAACCGCGAGGCCGAGGCCGAGGACCCAGGTGAAATACCACATGATCAGATGTCCTTAGTGATCGGGGTCAGTAGAAATCGGGGTTGGTCGCGACCTCCTGCGTCGTCACGCGGCCGAACATGACCTTGTACGCCCAGGCGGTGTACGCGACGACGATCGGCAGCAGCACCGCGGTGACGAACAGCATGATTCCGAGCGTCTTGGCGCTCGACGACGCGTTCCAGATGGTGAGGCTGGAATGCGAGTCGATGCTCGACGGCAGGATGAAGGGGAACATCGACAGGCCGACGGTCGCGATGATGCCGAGTGCCGACGCCGACGACCCGGCGAACGCCGCGGCTTCCGCGCCACATCGGATACCGAACAGCGCGAGCGCCGCGCCGCCGAAGCCGAGTACCGGGGCGATCATCATCCACGGGTAGAGGCCGTAATTGGCGAGCCAGCCACCACGCGCGAGTTCGCTGGTGGTGTGCAAGGGGTTTGACGGGCCCGAGGGATCGATCGCGCCGACGAGGCGGTAGCCGATGTCGCCATAGGCCACGAACGCCCAGCCGATCGCGAACAGCGCAAGCGACGCGAGGCCCGCGACCGTGCCGAACTTGCGCGCGCGATCGTGGACTGCGCCATGCTCGACCTTGATCGCCAGCCATGCGCTGCCGTGCAGCACCAGCATCGCGACCGACAACAGCCCGCACAGCAACGTGAACGGCGTGAACAGTCCGAGAAAGCTGCCGTCGAAGAACGCGCGCAGGTCGCCGTCGAGGCGGAAGGGGGCGCCCGACAGGACGTTGCCGACCGCGACGCCGAACACGAGCGCGGGGACGAACCCACCGACGAACAACGCCCAGTCCCAGCGCGAGCGCCAGGCAGGGTCGGGCCGTTTCGAGCGGTATTTGAACCCGACCGGGCGCAGGATCAGCGCCGCCAGGACGAGGAACATCGCGAGGTAGAAGCCAGAGAAGCTGATCGCGTAGACGAACGGCCATGCCGCGAAGATGGCGCCGCCCGCGAGGATGAACCACACCTGGTTTCCTTCCCAGGTCGGGCCGATCGAATTGATCACCATGCGTCGTTCTGCATCGTTGCGCCCCACGAAGGGTAGCAGCGCCGCGACGCCGAGATCGAAGCCGTCGGTCAGCGCGAACCCGATCAGCAGGATTCCCATCAGCGCCCACCAGATCAGACGCAGCGTTTCATACTCGAACATCGTCGTGTCTCCTGTCAGGCGGCCAAGGGAAGGGGTGGAGTCGGTGTTTCGAGGATCGGGCCCGCAACCGGTTGCGGGCTCTCATCATGCTCGAACGGTCCGTTGCGGATCGTCGCGAGGATCAGCCGCACCTCGATCACCGCCAGCGTGCCGTAGATCGCGGTGAAGCCGATGATCGTCGCCCACAGCACCCCGGGGGTCAGCGACGATGCCGCGAGGAACGTCGGCAGCACGCCCTCGATCGCCCAGGGCTGGCGACCGATCTCGGCCAGCATCCAGCCAAGCTCGATCGCGATCCATGGCAGCGGGATCGCGATGACGGCGAGCTTGAGGAACCAGCGTGTCTGGGTGTGCAGCCTGAGCGAGGTCAGCACGAACGCGGCACCGAACAGCGCGATCATGAAGAAGCCGATGAACGCCATGATCCGGAAGCTCCAGAACATCAGCGGCACGTTCGGCACGACGTCCCACGCGGTCGCCGCGATCAGCTGTGGGCTCGCCATGCGCGGATCGGCGACGTGGCGTTTCAGCAGCAGCGCATAGCCGAGGTCGCGCTTATGCGCCTCGAACCGAGCACGTTGGACGACATCGGTCCTGTCGACCTTGAGGCGCTGAACCGCGTCATAGGCGATGACGCCTGACGTAATCCGTTCCTGCGCCTTCAGCACCAGTTCGGACATCCCCGTCACCTCCTTGTCGAGGCTGCGCGTCGCGATCAGGCCGAGCACCCAGGGCACCTGCACCTCGTAACGGGTCTCGCGTGAGGCGACGTCGGGTATCCCGAACAGCGTCAGTCCGGCGGGGGCGGGCGCGGTGTGCCACGCGGCCTCGATCGCGGCGAGCTTCATCTTCTGGTTGTCGGTCAGCGCGTAACCGCTCTCGTCGCCGAGCACTACGACCGACAGCGATCCGGCGAGCCCGAACGCCGCGGCGACCGTCATCGAACGGCGCGCGACCGCGGTGTAGCGGCCCTTCAGCAGCCAGAAGGCGGAGACGCCGAGCACCACGACCGAGGCGCAGACATAGCCCGCGCTGACGGTGTGGACGAATTTCGCCTGCGCGATCGGGTTGAACAGGACCGCGCCGAAATCGCTGACCTCCATCCGCATCGTGTCGGTATTGAACTCTGCGCCGGTCGGGTTTTGCATCCAGCCGTTCGCGACCAGGATCCACAGCGCCGACAAATTGGTGCCGAGCGCGACCATGCAGGTGACGATCAGATGGCCGAGTTTCGACAGGCGTTCCCAGCCGAAGAACATTAGCCCGACGAACGTGGCCTCGAGGAAGAACGCCATCAGCCCCTCAATCGCGAGCGGCGCGCCGAAGATGTCGCCGACATAATGCGAGAAATACGACCAGTTGGTGCCGAACTGGAACTCCATCGTCAGCCCGGTGGCGACGCCCAGCACGAAGTTGATCGCGAAAATGCGGCCCCAGAACCGTGTGATCACGCGCCAGATCGGCCGGTTGGTCATCACGTACACGGCCTCCATGATGACCAGCATCATCGACAGCCCGAGCGTCAGCGGCACGAACAGGAAATGGTACAAGGCGGTCAGCGCGAATTGCAGCCGCGACAGATCGATGACCCCAAGGTCCATGATGATGCTCCCCACAGTGCCGTCGACGGCCCTGTCTGGATGCCGGGCTAGGCGCCGTCGGCGGCGCGAACATTGACCGCGGTCAAAGACGCGCGCGGGCTCGGCCCTGCATGCGATCGGCATGAACAGCATCGCCAAAGACCGGACACTGGCGTCACGCGCCTATCTGAAGGGGTGCGTCGCGGACGGCGGCGGGGTGCGGCTTTCCACGAGCCTGCTTCTGCTCGACACCGTCGCGGCGATCGGCTTTGCTGCCGGGCTGGCGGGCGGCGTGGTCGCGGTTCCTCAGGGCGTCGACGCTATGCTGCCCTGGGCCCTGCTGGCGGGCGTCTCGGCAATCGGGCGCGGTGCGTGCGCGATGCTGGGTGCGCGTCCAGGGTTCGGGCGTGCAGGTGCGTGGCCTGACCGGCGTCGCCTCGCGCCTCAACGGCCGCGAAATCTTCAGCGCGAACAATGGTCGCGCGATCCTGTGGAGCGACGTGACGCCCGAACTGATGTCGGCAGTCGACGTCTACAAGGCATCGACAGCGGACCTGATCGAGGGCGGCACCGGCGGCCAGATCGATCTACGCACCAAGCTGCCGTTCGACTTCAACGGCAAGTTCCATATCGCGGGCACCAGCGAACTCGCGCTCGGCGACATGGCGAACAAGGCGGATCCGTCGGGCTCGGTGCTGATCACCGACTCGTTCGATACCCCGATCGGCCGGATCGGCCTGCTCGGCGACGTTGCGTTCAGCCAGTTCAGCTCGCTGTCGCAGTTCATCCGCGTCAGCCCGTATTTCAAGACCACGCTCAGCGACGGCAGCAGCAAGTACGTGCCGAGCGGCTTCGCGTATGGCGACGAGGCGTTCCAGTATAAGCGCTACGGCATCTATGGCGCGGCGCAGTGGCAGCCGGCAGAGTCGCTGACCTTCACCGGCAGCTTCTTCCAGTCGCGCTACAAAAGCCAGTCGAGCGATTACGGTACGCAGCTCGATTCTCAGACGCTGGCGGTCGATCCGGCGAGCAGCACGTTCGACAGCAACGGCCTGCTGACGAAGACGGACGCGCTCTTCAATCGCGATACGGCCACGTTCCTTCCCACCGGCGGCGCGGTCAACAGCAGCGGCAACAAGGGGTTCGTGGAGAGTAATACGCGGACACGCGATTACTCGCTGTCGTTCGCCTGGGCACCCGTTGATAGCCATTTGTCGCTCAAGGGCTCGTTGCAGCGCGTCGACTCGCGTCAGATCTACGATCGCCTCGACATTTTTCGCGACATCGGCTTCGGCCAGAGCTTCGGCATGGATCTGACCGGCGACCTGCCGCAGATCACCGTCAGCCCGGCAACGCAGGCATCGTTCGCGAATCCAGCGAATTATTTCTGGACGGCGTCGATGCCACATAACGAACGCAACAAGGGCCGTCTCGACGCAGGGCAGCTCGATGCCGAATACAAGTTCGACAACAGCTTCTTCCGGTCGGTCAAGGTTGGTGGCCGTTATGCCAAGCGGACCGAGCGCGACCTGTCGAACGGCTATAACTGGACCGCGCTCGGCCGCGGCTGGAACGGCGACCCGCAGCTGACCTACGCTAACGCGGCGCCGGGCGACGTCGCCAGCCACGCGTTCAAGGACTTCTTCCGCGGCAACACGACGCTGCCTGGCAACCTGATGTTCGCGTCGGAAAGTCTGGCGGACCGGTTTAACGCCAACCGCACCGGGCTGGTAACGGCGCCGCCTGCCGGCTTCTGCACCGGCCGCGAGTTCGATTGTTCGGCCTCGGGTCCCTTGCCGGCCACAGGCTATGGCGGCGAGTTCAATCCGGACGGCACCCTGGCGATCAGGCCGGTCGGCTTCGTCTTGCCGGGCGATCAGGTCGAGAACCGCACCAAGAACATCGCGGGCTATGCGCTGGTGCGTTTCGGCCCCGAGGGCGACGCGCGCGGCATCTCCGGCAATATCGGCGTGCGGGTCGTGCGCATCGAGAACGAGGGCAGCGGCTTCATCCAGCAGAATGGCGGGACCGTCTTCATTCGCAATGGCGCTCTGGTGACGCTTGCGAACACCTTCCTCGCACGCGGCGGCAAGGCCGACTTCACGCGCGTCCTGCCGTCGGTCAATCTCGAATATGCGCCGACCGACAAGATCAAGGTGCGCGGCGGCTATAACATCACGATGGATCTGCCGACCTTCAACGCACTACGCGCGTCGGGTTCGATCGGTGTTGCGACGACGCCCAGCCAGACCCCGGGCGGGATCGGGACGTTCAACAACTTTACCGCGGACACGGGCAATCCGTTGCTCAAGCCAACGCTGTCGAACAATTTCGATCTCTCGCTCGAATATTACGGACGCGCGGGCACGTCGTTCCACATCGCTCCATTCTACAAGCGGCTGACCAACCTGCCGATCTACGCGCTCACGACCCGGCAGGTGACGGTCCAGTTTACCGATGGGACGACGGAGAACGTATCGGCGTCGGCCACCGACTACAGCAACTCGACGAAGGCGGCGACCGTCAAGGGCGTCGAGGTCGGCGGACGCTTCTTCTTCGACATGCTGCCGGGTGCGCTCGCCGGGATCGGGTTCGAGGGCAACTACACCTTCATCAAGAGCAGCAATCCGGGCGACGTCTACCGCGACATTACCGGCGCGGTGAAGAGCGACGCGCCGCTGGTGGGTCTGTCGAAGCACAATCTGAACGCGACGCTGCTATATGAGCGCAATCCGATCTCGCTGCGGATCGCGTATTCGTGGCGCTCGCAATATCTGCTGTCGACGAACAGCAACGGCACGAACGGCACGTACACCTATTACAGCGCGCCGGGCGTCGTCAGCAATCAGGATGGCGGCCTCGATGCCTCGACCCAGATCGCGCTGCCGATCTATGGCGGCAATTACGGGTCGATCGATGCCGGCGTCCGCTTCAAGGTGACCGACTATCTGTCGTTCGGCGTGCAGGGGACCAACCTGACCGCGTCGACGCAGCGTACGCTGATGGGCGGGTATCCCGGCGGCAAGCTGGTCGGGCGTAGCTGGTTCCAGGCAGATCGTCGTATCAGCACTGGTATCAACCTCGCCTTCTGACGATGATACGCCGCTCGTCGACACCGTGTCGGCGAGCGGCAAAGCGAGGCTGTGATGACCAAGCGGATCCTGATCGTGGGCGGCGGCACTGCCGGGTGGCTGACCGCAGGCTATCTCGCCAAGCGGCTCGGCGCTGATCTGCCGGGCGGCGTCGCGATCACGCTCGTCGAATCGCGTGACATCGGGATTCTGGGTGTCGGCGAGGGGACGTTCCCGACAATCCGGCGGACGCTGGCGACGATCGGGATTGACGAGGCCGACCTGATCCGGCGCTGCGGCGCGACGTTCAAGCAGGGTGCCAAGTTCGTCCACTGGCGCCACGCGCCGGGGCAGGGGGCGACCGATCATTATTCACACCCGTTCCAGGTCGCAGACGCGAGCGATGGCCTCGACCTGTTGCCCTATTGGCTGCTGGGTCTCGGCGGCACGGAGAATTGGGACGAGGTCTCCAACCCGCAGAAGAAGGCGGCCGACCGGCACCGCGCGCCCAAATTACCGACGCATCCCGATTATGTCGGGCCGCTAAACTACGCCTTCCACTTCGATGCGATTGCGCTGGCGGGGCTGTTGCGCGAGCAGGGCGTGAAGAACGGCGTCCGCCACATGTCCGACACCGTGAGCGAAGTGCTGCTTGATGCGGACGGCGCGATCGGTGGCGTTCGGACCGAGCGGAACGGGATGCTCGACGCCGATCTCTATATCGACTGCACGGGCTTTCGCGCCGAACTGATCGGCAAGGCGATGAAGATCCCGTTCCGCTCGTGCCGCGACGTGCTGTTCTGCAACCGCGCGATCGCTGCGCAACTCCCCTACACGCGGCCCGACGAACCGATCGCCTCGTACACGATCTCGACCGCGCAGGAGGCGGGCTGGATCTGGGACATCGGGCTCGATCGTCGCCGCGGCATCGGTCATGTCTATTCGTCCGACCATAGCGACGACGATGCTGCCGAGCGTGTGTTGCGCGGCTATCTAGGCACGGCGGGCGAGACGGCCGACGTGCGCCACTTCAAGTTCGAGGCCGGCTACCGCGAGGTGAACTGGTACAAGAACTGCGTCGCGGTCGGGCTGTCGAGCGGCTTTTTCGAGCCTCTCGAAGCGACCGGCATCGCGTTTGCCGAGGTGTCCGCCGGGATGATCGCCAACCTGTTCCCGTGGGGCGGTGATTACGAGACGTCCGCGCGCCAGTTCAACGCCAACATGCTCCGCCGCTACGAACGTGCGCTCGATTTCATCAAGCTGCATTATTGTATCTCGGAACGCCGCGACACCGCGTTCTGGCGCGACAATGTGGCCGACGCATCGGTGCCGGATCGTCTGCTGGAGATGCTGGATCGCTGGCGGTTCCGGCCGCCCAACGAGCTCGACATCGACGGGCAGGTCGACATCTTCACCGAGGCAAGCTGGCAATATGTCCTGTACGGCATGGGCTGGAAGACCGACCTGAGCGCCAAGGCAGGCGCGCTGCGCTACGCCGACGATGCACGCCGGGCGTTCGCCGAGGTGCAGCGCCAGGCGCGCTATGCGATCGCCAACCTCCCGTCGAACCGCGATCTGGTATCCTACGCCCAGTCCCACAGCTTTGGCGCGCGGGCCGCAGCGTGACCGTCACCCGGCCCGGGAAGATCACAAAGGTCGTGATCGTCGGCGGCGGCACGGCAGGCTGGATGACCGCGGCGGCCCTGGCGCGACTGGTCGCCAGCGGCGTTTCGGTCACCTTGGTCGAATCCGAGGAGATCGGCACGGTTGGTGTTGGCGAGGCGACGATCCCGTCGCTGCTCGATTACAACCGCATGCTCGGGATCGACGAGGACGCGTTCGTCCGCTCTACCGGCGCGACGTTCAAGCTGGGGATCGAGTTCCGCAACTGGACGCGGCTCGGCGACTCCTATCTCCACCCGTTCGGCACGCACGGCCGCGACATCGACGGCGTTTCCTTTCACCAGCTCTGGCTCCGTCAGGCTGCCTCGGGCAACGCCGATCCGGGACCGATCGGCGACTATTGCCTGTCCTCCGTGGCGGCTCGGCGCGGGCGGTTCACTCGGCCGAGCGCCAATCCGCAGTCGGTGCTGTCGACCTTGTCGTACGCGTTCCATTTCGACGCAGGCCTCTACGCGACGTTCCTGCGCGACATCGCCGAGCAGGACGGGGTGGTCCGCGTCGAGGGGCGCGTGATTGCTGTCGATCGGAATGCCGAAACGGGGTTCATCGAGGCGGTGCGGCTTGAAGGCGATCGCCGGATCGAGGGCGAACTGTTTATTGACTGCAGCGGTTTCCGGTCGCTGCTGCTTGGCGATACGCTGGGTGTACCGTTTAAGAGTTGGAAGCAGTGGCTCCCCTGCGACCGCGCCTGGGCGGTGCCGAGCGTACGACAGGGGCCACTAACGCCCTATACGCGGGCGACCGCGGATAGCGCCGGATGGCGCTGGCGGATTCCGCTCCAGCACCGCGTCGGCAACGGCTATGTCTATTCCAGTGCGCATATCGACGACGACGATGCCAAGCAGGCGCTACTGGCGGGGCTTGATGGCGCGGCGTTGGGCGACCCCCGTCAGTTGCGTTTCGAGGCCGGGCGGCGCGAGCGGCTCTGGGACCGGAACTGCGTGGCGATCGGGTTGTCCGGCGGTTTCCTCGAACCGCTCGAATCGACCAGCATCCACCTGATCCAGTCGGGGATCGCGCGGTTGATGACCCTGTTCCCCGATCGTGGTTTCGATCCGGTCGAAATTGACGAGTACAACCGTGTCATGCTCCGCGAATACGCGCAGGTCCGCGATTTCATCATCCTCCATTATCATGCGACCGAACGATCGGATCTCGCCATTCTGGGACCATTGTCGGACCATGGCGCTGCCGGAATCGCTGCAGGGCAAACTCGCGTTATGGCGGGGCAAGGCGCGGGTGTTTCGCGAGCAGGGTGAATTGTTCACCCCCGATAGCTGGATTGCGGTGTTGCTCGGCCAGAATGTGCAGCCGACGTCCTTCGATCCGTTGACGGGCGGGTTGCCGCTTGGCGAGGCGACGCGGTTCATGGCCCATATTCGAGAGATGATCGGCAAGACCGCCGAAGCGATGCCGACACACGAGGATTTCATCGCCCAGCACTGCGCGGCACCGATGTTCCGACAAGCATGATGGGGACGCGCTATTCGGCCGATGCCGCGGCCATGTGCGGGGTGGGATGAGATACGGTGCTGGTGAGGCAATCGGGTGCGCTCATGATCTTCGCAGCGTAAAAGTGAGCACCTGTCGTCCGATATGCAGAGGGACGCTTGTAGCGGTCACGAATTTGGGCAACCAAGCCCTATGACCGAACCCAAGCCCACGAAGGTCCGCACGGCGCTGGGCCGCAATCTGACTTACGGTATGCTCGACGCCGTGGGACGCGCGATCGTCACGGGCCATTACGACGGAAAGCGATTTCCTACCGAGGCGGAACTGGCGATCGAGCACGGCGTGAGCCGGTCGGTGACGCGCGAGGCGGTCAAAATGCTGACCGCGAAGGGTTTGCTTTCCGCGCGTCCGCGGCAGGGCACCATCATCCAGCCAAATTCGACCTGGAACCTCTTCGACACCGATGTGCTGCGTTGGCTACTCGAACGGCAGTTTACCTTGCCGCTACTCCGCAGCTTCAACGAGCTGCGCCTTGCGGTCGAGCCGATGGCGGCGCAGCTCGCGGCATTGCACGCCACGCCGTCGGGCATCGCGATGATTGCGGGGGGCTATGCGCGCATGGAGGCGGCCGAGCTCGGCGATGACGATGCGCTCGAGGCCGACATCGTGTTCCACGTTGCGATCCTCCGAGCGTGCGACAACCCGTTCTTCGCGCAGTTCGAGGATCTTGTGTCGACGGCGCTGCGGACCTCGATCCGCTTCACCAACCGGTTCAAGGGCCGCAGCGCAAGCCTGCCCGCGCATAAGGCCGTGCTCGAGGCGATCGCTGCGCGCGATGCGGCTTCCGCCAGCGCCACGATCCGATCGATCATCGAGGACGTTATGATCTTGATCCGGCAGGCCGAGAGCGAGGGCGCGGTGGTCGATCGCGGGGCGGCCCTGCTGGGCTGAGCAGCGCTCCCAATCGTATCCGCGTTGATCCGTGGTCCGTAAGGCGCAGCCCATAATGGTTAGACCAGGCCTCGGCCTTCGATCTTCAGGACAGGGACGAAGCTGTCCCCCGGGTTCGTGGGCATCGTCAGGTGCAGACCGCGCGCGTCGCGGTGATACGCCATGCTGCCGCCGCCGAGCAACGTCACGCGCTCGATCACGCCGTTGGCAAAGCGGTTGCGTCCCAGCGCCTCGATCGTGACGTCGCCCTGCGGCCAGCCCAGGAACAGTGCATAGAGCGCGCCCTTTTTGGTGGTGAACCGCACGTCGCGGGCCGTGAACACGCCCGACGACTGTTCGTTCTGCATCCCAGCCTGAAGCTTTGTCGGGCCTTCGCCGTAGATCCGCCATGGCCGCGAGCCGAAGATCGCTTCGTCGTTGACCGCGATCCAGCGGCTCATGCCGTCGAGGATCTTTTCCTCTTCGCCGTCGATCGAGCCGTCGCCGGGCTGCGGGATCGAGAGCAGCAGATTGCCGTTCTTCGACACGACATCGGCGAGCCGCTGGATCACCTGTTCGGCGGTCTTGTAGCTTTTGTCGTTGAGCCGCGCGACGTTGTAGAACCAGTCGCCGATGCACGTGTCGGTTTGCCACGGCTCGTCCCACAGATGGTCGGTGAATCCGCGCTCGACGTCCTGCACCAGCCCGAACCGTGCATAGGGCTTCAGCTGCTTAGCAGTCAGTACGACGTCGATCTCGCCGTGCCAGGCGATCGAGCGGTTGTAGTAATCCGCCGCTGCCTGGAGCCCGATCGGGCCGAACGGCAGTTCGTAATCGTCGAAATAGCAGAAGTCGGGCTTGTACTTGTCGATCAGGTCGGTCTGGCGGAGCAGCCATTTCGCCGCATAGCCCGGATCGTTCGGCGGCGGCGTCTCGATCCACTGGCCGTCGTTCGCGTCGTGCCATGCATTCATCGCCGCGATCGTGTCGATCCCGTTCGGCAGGACCGCGTGCGCGCCCGTATACAGCTGTTGCGGGTCTAGCCCGTCCCACCATTTGCTATGGCCATCGGCGGTCCGCAGCGTGAACGCGTCGTATCGCTGGCCCTTCAGCGGCCCTGTCGGGTCATAGCCATAGGCAGTCTGATACCAGTGCCAGCTATGCGCCGCATGGTTCGAGACGCCGAACTTGAGCCCGGCCTTCCGTGCCGCCTTTTCCCAGGTGCCGACGACGTCGCGCTTCGGCCCGACGCGGAGCGAATTCCAGGCGTGATAGCGGCTGTCGTAGCAGTCGAGATTGTCGTGGTGATTGGCGAGCGAGACGAAATATTTCGCGCCGGCCTTCGCATAGCGGGCGATCAGCGCGTCGGGATCCCAGCGCTCTGCGGTCCAGCGGTTCATCACCTCCATCATCCCCGACTTGGTCGGATGGCCATAGGTCTTTAGATGATGTTCGTAGACCGGGTGCCCCTGCATATACATGAAGCGGCCGTACCAGTCGCCTTGCTCGGGCACGGACTGCGGGCCCCAATGCGACCACAGGCCGAGCTTCGCGTCGCGGAACCATTCGGGGTAGCGATAGTGATCGACCAGCGACTGCCAGGTGGGTTGCACGGGACCGCGGGCCAGCCCCATCGGGCTCTGCGCGAGGGCGTGCGTCGCGGGACCGAGTGCGGCGATCCCGGCGAGAACCGAACGGCGGCTGAGATCGATACTCACTTGGCTGCGACGGTCCGACGGATCGCGGCGAGGGCCAGCGGACGCATCACTGCATAGCCAGCGGGAGTCGGGTGGACGCCGTCGCTCGCCAGCCCCGGCTTCATCGCGCCTTCGGGTGTGGCTAGCGCGGTGTAATAATCGACATAGGTGAAGCCGTTCTTCGCGGCATAGGCCTTCAACCAGCTGTTGAGCGCGCGGATCTGCGGCACCGGCTGCTTGTCCCTGCTCCACGGGAAGGCGGCGGCGGGTGGGGTCGACGCGATGATCACCTTGATGCCGTTCGCGCGCGCGAGGTCGGCCATGCTGGCGATGTTGCCGTGGACGATCTCCATCGTCGAGGCGCCGGTGTTGCCGGCGATGTCGTTGGTGCCCGCCATGATATGGACGGCGCGCGGTTTCAGCGCGATCACGTCCTCGCGGAAGCGCACCAGCATCTGCGGCGTGGTCTGCCCGCTGATCCCGCGATCGACCAGTCCGCCAGTGAACAGCGCAGCATCCGCACCGATCCAGTTCTCGGTGATCGAATCGCCCATGAAGACCACGCGGACCGGCGTGTTCGATGCATTCAGCTGTTCGTTCTGCGCGCGGTATCGGCACAATTGGCCGAAATCGCGCGTGAGCGAATGCAGCTTCCACGCCTCCCATCCGGCGCCATCGGTCGGCGACGGATGCGCAGGGCAGGGCGCCGCGACGATCCCGACCGGATCGCCGGCATAGGGATCGCCCGGAACATTGGTCTGCGCTGCCACCGGAAAGGCGACCAGTGCCAGTGCCGCGATGGAAACTGCGCGCATCACTTCGCAGCCACGATCTGGACCAGCGATGCGGCGTCCTGCCCGGTCGGCAGCTTGCCCGACGCGGTCAGCCGCCGGGTCTTGTCGTCCCAGCGCAGCATCGCCTTGCGCCCGCCCTTGGTCCGATAGTCGTTGGTCACGCCGTCATCGTCGTACAGCGCGAAGCTCGCGTCTGCGCCGGGATAGACGCGGATGCTTTCCAGCGCCTGCGCCGTCGCCGTGCTCGGCACCTGGACGCCCATCGGGATGATCGACCCGGCACGTACGAACAGCGGGATCTTGTCGATTGGCGCATTCGCGGTGACGGTCTGGCCGCCCGTGAAGCGCTGGTTGGTCCAGTAGTCATACCATTCCGCACCGGCCGGCAGATAGACCTGACGGCTGGTCTTGCCCTGTTCGGTGACGGGGGCGACCAGGAAGGCGGGGCCGAACATATATTCGTCGCCCATGTCGGCGACGTTGGGATCGTTCGGGAAATCCATGAACAACGCGCGCATCATCGGCGCATTGCTCTCGTACGTGTGGCGGCCGAGCGAATAGATGTACGGCATCAGCGCATAGCGCAGCTTCAGGAAGTTCGCGAGGACCGGCTCGGCGGCCGTGCCATATTGCCAGATCGCGGTTGCCGGACGCTGGCCGTGAATACGCAAGGTCGGCGTGAACACGCTGTAGCCGAACCAGCGCGTGAACAGCTCGGGGTAGTCCGCGTAGTCGGGCGCCATCGCGGTCGCGCCTGCCGGATCGAGCAGCACCGGACGCGTCGCCTTGGGCCCGTTCGGCCATTGCCAGCCACCGATGTCGCTGCCCCAATAGGCCATGCCGCTCGCCGTGAAGCCGAGCCCGGCGGGGACCTGACGGTGCAGCGCTTCCCAGGTCGACTTGATGTCCGACGACCAGAACAGCCCGCCGTTGCGCTGCGCACCGAGATACGCCGCGCGCGACAGGATCAGGTTGCGCATCGTTGGGCGATCCTTCGCCGACCCGTCCGCCACGCTCATCGTGTGGAGCAGCGGGAAGACGTTGTGATAGCGATCACCCGAGCCGATCGAATAGAAGCTGCCATCGGGCACCAGATCGGGCTCGGTCTCGTCGAGCCAGAACCAGTCGAAGCCCTGGCTGGCGATGTTGTCGCGGATCCTGTCCCAGAACCAGTGGCGCGCATCGGGATTGGTGCTGTCGAGCAACGCGCCCGCACGATCGGACCGGATCGGCAGGCCGTCGACGACGTTGCCGTCCTTGTCCTTCAGAAACCAGCCCTTGGTCGACAACAGGTCGAAATACCGCGATTCCTTCTCGAAGCGCGGCCAGACGCTGATGATCGAATGCATCCCCATCGACTTCAACTTGTCGTTCATCCCCTTGGGATCGGGGAAATAATTGCGGTCGATGTCGAGCTGGCCCATGCGCGACCAGTAGAACCAGTCGAGCACCATGATATCGAGCGGCAGGCCGCGGCTGCGATATCCGTTGGCGACGTCGAGCAGTTCCTTCTCGGTCTCGTACCGTGCCTTGCTCTGGATGAGGCCGAACGCGGCCTTGGGCGGCAGCGGCGTGGTACCGGTCAGCGTCGCGTAGCCGGCGTAGATTTCATCGGTGGTGGCGCCGGTGATGACGAAGAACGAGACGCGCTCACCGACCTCCGACTGCCAGTGGGTCGAACTATGCAGGCCGGGGGAAACGGTGGTCGAGGACGGGTTGTCCCAGACGATGCCATAGCCCTTGTTGGTGACCATGAACGGTACGCAGACCGTCTCACCCGCGGGCGCATCGTAATTGTGGCGGCAGTCGATCGTGCGGCCGCGCAGGTCGAGCTTGCCTTCCTGGTTCTGGCCGAGGCCGTAATAATGCTCGTCCGCGGGCGAGGCGAAGCTCGCACCAACGCGGAACGTCTTCTCGCCGTTGACGGTATGCGGCGCCATTTCCCAGCCGGTCATCTGCGTCAGCATAGTGCCGTCCGCCTTGCGGATCGTCACCGACACGGGCGGCAGCGACGGCGCGAAATAGCGCTCCATCTGCGACGGCGCCTTGGGCCAGGGCTTGGCGTCGACCGAGAGCGACAGCGCGGAAGAGACGAAGACGTCGGCGCCTGCGTCGTTACGATGCGTCCAGCCGGCGGCATCGGGCTTGGCGTTGGGACCATCGCCCGGGGGCGCATCGACCTGTTCGCGGTCGGTCGCGATCGTCACGCGGACGATGTTGGGCGCATAGGCCTCGACCGAGACGAGGCTGCCGTTGCGATCGACCGTCGCGATCGGTGCGGCAGTGGCGGCGGTGCCGAGCGTCGCTAGTGAAACCCCCATGGTCAACCGTGCGATTAGCCGCGAAGACCAGCCCCATCGCGACGTGGTGCGGGACTGGTCAGACGATTGCGCGTCGATACGGGCTGGGGAAATGTACATCGAAATCCTCTCCACGGGTCTATGCCCTGACGGTAGCGCTATCTTGGCCGAGACGGTAATTTTGTCGTATAATTGCAGATACGGCGCGCGGATCAACCGTATTCCGCTTCAACGCAAGGCGAAGACCCGGATTGGCCACTTATCGGGCGTCGTTATTGGAGCAGCGCCACGCCGTACGGCGGAAGGTCGAGCCGATCGGTATAGGCTTTGCCGCTCAGAATATCGTGCTGCTTGCCTGCCAAGGCCACACGAGCAGGCGCGGTGTTCGTGTTGACGTACAGCGTCCGCCCATCGACGACGCGCGCGACCACGCCCGGCGGAGTGACCGGGCCACGCTCGATTCCGAGTTCGGTATAGAGCGATCGCACGAGCGGATCGAGAAACGCGCCTTGCGCGGCGGTAGCGAGGTAGATCGCCCGGCCCTTGCCGAAGCGGTTGACCGTGACCGCCGGGCTGGGCTTGGGCGTGTTGGTGAACATCGCCAGCGGTTTGGCCGTGCTCGGTTCGAGCACCTCGTAATAGGGATCGGTGCCGGTCTGTACCTTGCCGTCGAACATGCTCTTCAGCGGTTGCTCGGCGCGGTAGAATTCGTTGGTCCGCACGCCGAACACGTCGGTCAGGCGGCCGGGCAGGGGCGTCTCGAACCATTTGCCGGTCTCGTCGACCTTGGCGGAATAGCCGGTCATAATCACCGTCCCGCCGTTCGCGACATAGCGCCGCACGGCCTCGGCGGTTTCCTTGTCCATCATGTACGCGCTGGGCAGGATCACGAGCTTGTAGCGGTCGATCGCGTCGTGACCGATGTCGATCACCGCAATATCGATGTTGTCGGCGAACAGCGGTGCTAGCGCGGCCTTGGCCTGATCAGGGTAGTTGGTCTTGAAATACTCTTGCATCGTGTTGGGCCCCGGCGGGGGCGAGGTCAGCCAGTTGGTCTGGAACGAATAAGCGATCGCCACCTCAAGCTTGCGGTAGCGCGGGAAGCCCATCGACTTCAGCTTGGCGAATTCGCTGGCGATCTGCCCGAACTCGCCGACCTTCCACGACGGGCGACCGTCATGGTCGACCAGCCCGAACAGACCCTGTTCCTCGCCGCCGCTATGCGAGTTGAAGGTCCAGGCGAGAAACGTCTGCGCGTAGTAGATCAGCCCGAAATACGCCCACATCCGCGACCGGCCCGGCGTCCCGTAATAGCCGCCACCGCCGGCGGTGAACTCGTTCAGCCACATCGGCGTGTCGTGGCCGGCACGGTTGCGCGACACGTCGAGCGCGGCGCCTAATGGCTCGCCCGGATAGAAGCCTTGGCCCCCATAGGTCGAGACCTTGTCCCACGACCGTAGGTAATCGAACCCCTTGGTCCACGCGTCGGGCCAGAAGTTCGACGCGACGGGCAGGTTGGGCGCAAATTGCTTGCGCACCGCTTCGAGGTCGGTGAGCGCGCCGATCGTGTCGTTGGACCAGAAGCGGCGAAGATCGAGATTGCGCTCGTTTGGCCCCGGACCATTGCCATAGGGTAGGTCGACCTCGTCCCAGCTGTTGATCCGACGCGACCAGCGCTGCGTCGCCCAGGCGGTGCTGAGTGCAGCGATCGTCCCGTATTTCTTCTGCAGCCAACCGACGAAGCGTTGCCGATCGGCCGGCGAATACGACATCTGGCCATTGCCGATCTCGTTGGTGTAGCCGATCGCGATCACCGCGGGGTTATGGGCGTAGCGCTTGAGCATCTGCTCGGCGAGCCGCCTGACGAGGCGGCGATAATCGGGATCGCTGATATTGTCCCAATAGCGCGTCGCGGCATTGCGGCGGACGCCGTCCTGCGTGACGAGATCGACGCCGGGATATGTCTTGTGCAGCCAGGTCGGTGCCGGCTGGCCGGGAATGTCGAGGAGCACCTTGATCCCGGCGGCGTGCATCTGATCGAGGATCGCGTCGAACCATTCGAAGGTGAAATGGCCTTCCTGCGGCTCGAACGAATCCCACGACAGATCGCCCATCCGGACCATGGTGAAGCCGGCCTTCTTCATGATCGTGATGTCCTGGCGGATCTGTTCGGGCGAACGATCGATCGGCTGGTAGCAGGTGCCGACGAACAGGTCGCCGTAGCCGGGCCAGTCGGGATGCCCGACGGCACTCTGCGCCTGCGCTGGAACGATGCCGGCAAGCGGAACAGCCAGCGTAGCCGCCGCAAGCATCGCAAACCGCAGGGCGCGGATCAGGGGTGTTTCAAATAGCCTCTCCAAGCTCGTATTCGATCGACGCGCACATCGTGCACGTGCGGTATTTCTGGTCAGGCGAAATCGATCGCGAATGCGCTCGCGTGTCGCGTCGGCAAGGTCGCGGGCAGATCGATCAACAGAGCTTGTCCGGTCTGGCGAAACGCGATGTCCCCGGGGCGGCCGAGCAGGCGCACCCCGCGTACCCGGCGTCGTTCGTGCGGGTTGGGCTGGGCGAGCGACGTGATTACGGTTTGCCCCCGAGGCGTGCCGAGCGTGATCGCGTACAGCGTCTCGCCCTTCGTCGTGAAGCGGATGTCCTGCGGCGTATAACTCGTTTTTTCCGCAAACGCGCCGGCGGCGGCGGTGGTCGGACCCTCGCCATAGATCGTCCACGGGCGCGTGCCGTGGATCGCCTCGCCATTGGCGGCCATCCACGGCGCCAGATCGGTCAACAGCCGGTCGGATTCCGCGGGTAGACCTCGTCGCCGTGCATAACGACGTTCAACAGCAGGTTGCCGTTCTTGCTGACGACGTCCGCGAGCATCGCGACGACCTCGTCTGTGGTCTTGTAGCTGTCGGTCCGGTTGAAGAACCAGTCGCCGTTCGATGTGTCGGTCTGCCAGGCGTGTGGATTGATACCCCTGAGGACGCCGCGCTCGACGTCCTGCACCGCCCAGTCCGTGCTGAACGCGCCCGAGCCCGTATCCTTGCAATTGTAGACCGCGTCCAACTTTCCGGTGCGCGCCGTGCTGCTGTTGAAGAAATGCGCGAGCAGCGAGCGTCCGACCTCGCCGAACGGCAGGCCGCCGTCCGAATAGAGCAGATCAGGCTGGTAGCTGTCGATCAAGTCGCGGATCCGGTCGAACCACATCGCGTGATATGTCGGGTTGGTCGTGTACCAGCTGGCGGGCGTATTGATGAACGGCTCGTCGCGGTTGGTGTGATAGAGATCGGCATAGCGCGGATCGGCGCCGTCATAGGCGACCCCGAGCTTGGGCCAGAACTGATCGTAGAGGTGGTTGGGATACCACCAGCTATAGCTTGCGCCGAGATGCTCGGACACGCCGAAGCGCAGCCCGCGCCGGGTGGCGGCCGCCTTCCATTCGCCGACGATGTCGCGCTTCGGCCCCATTGCGACCGCGTTCCAGCGGTGATGCTTCGATCGCCACAGGTCGAAATTATCGTGATGCACGCCCATCGAGACGAGGTAGCGCGCGCCTGCGGCGGCATAGCGTGCGGCGAGTACGTCGGGATCGAACTTTTCCGCACGCCATAGCGGAATGATGTCCTTGTAGCCGACCTTGGAGGGGTGGCCGTAGGTCTTGACGTGGTGGTCGTAATGCGGGTGCCCGGGGACGTACATGAAGCGTGCGTACCAGTCGCCCTGGCTCGGTACCGCCTGTGGTCCCCAATGAGCCCAGATCCCGAACTTGGCGTCGCGAAACCAGTCCGGTGCGCGATAACCGGCGAGCGACTGTGCGGTGGAATCGAACCGGCCGGGCGTTATGGCGCGATGGAAGAGAGGCGACGGTTTCGTCGCCGCCGGCGATGCGGCGGCACGCGACCGCCCGCTTAGACCCAGCGTCGCTGCTAGCGGTGCTCCCAGTATCTCGCGTTTGCTGAACGTCATTACGCTTCTCCCCACACGCGGTTTCGACAGTCCGGAAAGAGCGTCGATGGAATTACGCCATTGTTACGAAGGTCGGCGCTTAAGTCCTACAATTACAATTTGATACGCTACCTTGCTGGAAGCCTACACCAGCATCGCATGTCAGTTTAGGATCGATTTGGTCGGATATTGACGTAATTCATCGAAACAACTCCGAGTATCGTCATTCCATGTGCGACATTTTTGCCATCGTACCGGATGAATTGTCCGCGTAAATCGAATTAGCATATAAATGATCTAAATCATTCGCTAGGCGCCGCGGACGATACGGTAGCGGCGTGGCCGCGCACGATATCCAAGAGTGAACCGCGGGCGGTCCGTAAGGATCAGACCGATGGAGGAGAGTGTGATGAAGCGTTCCAAGATTAGCGTTGGCAGCATCAAGGGTCTGAGCACGACCGTGTCGCTGCTAGCACTCGTGATAGTCGGTTCGGTAGCGCAGGCGCAGGTCGCAGCACCGCAGGATGGCGCGCCCGCGCCGGTTGCGGATGCTCAGCAGACCAGTGGTACTGCCGCCTCGAGCGCCGATCAGGGCCAAGCAGTCGATACCGCCCCCGTCGCCGCAGAGGGGGGCGACGACATCGTCGTGACCGGCGTCCGTGCGAGCCTTCAGTCCGCCCAGAACATCAAGCGCAACTCGGCGCAGATCGTCGACTCGATCGTGGCCGAAGACATCGGCAAATTGCCCGACCGCAACATCGCCGAAGCCCTGCAGCGCATTTCCGGCATCCAGATCCAGCGCAATTTCGGCGAGGGCAGCTCGGTCGCGATCCGAGGGCTAACGCAGGTCCGCACCGAGCTGAACGGTCGCGACATCTTCACCGCGAGCGGTTCGAGCAACACGCTGAGCCTCGAGGACGTGCCGTCCGAGCTGCTTGCCGGGATCGACGTCTACAAGAACCCGTCGGCGGACCTGATCGAGGATCAGCTCAGCGGCACGATCAACTTCCGCACGCGCAAGCCGTTCGACTTCGACGGCTTCAAGATCTCGGGTTCGGCGACTAACACCTATTACGACCTAATCAAGAAGAGCCAGCCGGCCGCATCGCTGCTCGTCAGCGATCGCTGGAATACCGGCATCGGCGAAATCGGCATCCTGGCGAGCGCGTCGTATCAGAAAACCAATTTCCGCCAGGACACGATCTCGACCGAGCCGTTCTACACGCTCGACGAAAGCAATCCCGGTGACGCCGCGACCGCCGCGCTGCTCGGGCGGACCGGCCAGACCACGACGCTGCCGCACGGCACCGGCATCGGGGAAGTGTTCGGCGATCGCCGTCGCCTCGGCATCGACGTGTCGCTCCAGTGGCGCCCGACCGACACGCTTGAGTTCACCGGTGAGGTGTTCCGCAACGATTACAAGCTGCGCTACTATGGCTACAGCTATTTCGCGTACACCAGCGGAGCGTCGATCACGCCGCTAGCCGGCGCGCCGTTCACCTATGCACCGAATGGCGATTTCCAGAGCGGCACGTTCACCAACGTCCCGATCGGCAACAACACCTCGCTCGGTTCGCGGCATTCGGTGACGACCGATTATTCGCTCAACGGCAAGTGGAAGCCGACCGCCAATCTGACGATCACCGGCGATCTCCAATATGTCGATTCCAAGACCGACAACCTGAACTCGATCGTCGGGCTGAGCGGCGTCGCCACAACGCTGACGCAGGATATTTCCGGCGAGATCCCGTCGTTCCAGATCGCGTCCGCCGATGGCCTCGCGAACCCCGCGACCTACAGCAACGGCTTCGACCTGGATAACCTCAACAACTCGAAGGGTACCGACAAGGTCGGCCGCCTGGACGGCGAGTACCGCTTCGACGGAGGCATCCTGAGCTCGATCAAGGCTGGCTTCCGGTTCGCCGATCGTCGTAACCGGACTAGCGATACCGGCTATCGTTATACCGGGCTGACCGGCGCTGCGACCAATCTCCGTTATGTCGACCTCGGCGGCTTCTTCCGCGGCCAGGCCGACCTGTTCGGGGACATCCAGGCGTTCTCGCTGCCGACCGTCCTCGACTACGACGCCACGCGGGCGTCGCTCGGCATTGCGACCACGCCGAGCTATGTCCCGAGCGGGACCAACACGCAGGCGCAGAAGACCTATACCGGCTATGCGGCGGCGTTCTTCAAGGCGGACGATCTGCCGGTGCCGATCGACGGCAATATCGGCGTGCGCGTGGTCCAGAGCAAGGTCGCGGTCTCGGGCTTCTACCAGCAGGTCGACCTGATTACCGCGCCCGACGGCACTCAGTCGACCGCGGCTCCGACCTTCACCGAGGTCAACGAGGCGACCAAGTACACGTCGGTTCTGCCGAGCCTCAACGTCCGTGGGCGTCTGACCGACCGGCTCCAGCTGCGTTTTGCCGCGTCGAAGAACATCTCGCGCCCGAACTTCAACCAGCTCAACCCGAGCCTGACGATCACCGAGCCCGGCACCGCGCAGATCGACCAGCAGCATGTGACCTCGACCGGCAATCCGTATCTCAAGCCCATGAAGTCGACCAATTTCGACGCCTCGCTCGAATGGTATTTCGCCAAGAGCGGATCGCTGACAGTCGCGGGATTCTACAAGGATATCTCGAACTACATCCAGACGGTCATCACGCCGCGTGACGTAACCTTTACCGACGGCGTCACCGCGACCTACGACGTGACCACCTACAGCAACGCCGCCAAGGCCAAGGTGAAGGGTGCGGAAGTCGCGTATCAGCAGTTCTTCGACTTCCTGCCGGGTCCGCTCGCCGGCCTCGGCGTCCAGGCGAACTTCACCTATGTCGATTCCGAGGCGCCGAGCCCGGCCAGCGACGGTCCGGTGACGCAATTGTCGCTCGAAGGGCTGTCGAAGTATAACTACAACGTGATCGGCATCTACGAGCGTGGGATCGTCTCCACCCGCGTCGCCTATAACTGGCGCAGCGAGTTCCTGGTGACGACGTCGGCCAACGGCACGGGCAATCTGCCGCAGTTCCAGAAAGCGTCGGGGCAGCTCGATGCGTCGATCACCGCCAACGTGACCCCGCATCTGTCGCTGACGCTGAACGGGACCAACCTGACCAACACGGTGCGGTCGACCTATTACGGCATCACCACCCGGCCGCGCGATTCGATCATGAGCGACCGCCAGATCAGCGGCGTGGCGCGCATCACCTTCTGATCCGGCAACGCTGGACGTCGGGGCTGGGCTTGATCTTCGGATCCGGCTCAGCCCCTGACGGGCAGGGAATGATAGACACGGTTATGACAGAGCCGCTGGCTTCGGATACGCAAGCGTAAAGCATGGCCGCTATACGCGCGCTTCGGAGGGGAAACGATGAAGCAGGACCAGCCGACGACCCGGATCAGCCGACGCTTGTTTCTTGCGAATGGTGCAGCGCTTGGCGCGGCGGTAGGTCCTGCTCAGGTCGCGCGCGCTGCAGCGCGTTCCGCCGAACACGGTGCGGGCGCGCTGCCTATGCCGGCGACGCGCGATGCTCTGCCGCTACGCGCGCCGGTCGAGGATCCGGGCCGGCTGCTGCTCGACGGCGGCTGGCGGTTTCATCTCGGCGACATACCGATGCCCGAGATTCGCGGGCATGGCTGGTCCTACAACAGCGCGAAGGCCGGACAGGCACAGGGTGCCGCGGCCCTATATTATGACGATTCGGACTGGCCCGAGGTCGCATTGCCGCACGACTGGGCCATGGCGATGCCCGTCGCCGAAAGCGCCAACGTCTCACAAGGCTATCGCCGCCGCGGTTTCGGCTGGTACCGGAGGGCGTTGCGGCTCGATCCGCAGGATCGCGGGCGGTATCTCGAAATTCAGTTCGGCGGGATCGCGACGAACGCGACGATCTGGTTCAACGGATCGGTCGTCGCGCACAATTGGAGCGGCTACAATTCGGTTTATGTCGATATCACCGACCTTGCACGCTACGGCGACGATCTGAACACGATCGTCGTGCGCGTCGATGCGCAGACGATGGAAGGCTGGTGGTACGAGGGCGCAGGGCTGTACCGCCACGTCTGGCTGGTGAAGCGCGATGCCACACACATCACCACCGATGGTATCCATGCCGATCCGCGCCGCGGACCCGACGGCGCATGGTCCGTCCCGGTCACCGCGACGCTCGGCAATATCGGCAAGGACGCGGCCGCGGTCACGATCGAAGCGACGTTGATCGATCCCGACGGCCGCGTGATCGCGACGCAAACCGCCGGCGGGACGGTGCCGTCGCTCGCCCCGACCGACGTTGCACTCACTCTCTCGGTAGCGGCTCCCCGGCTTTGGTCGGTCGAGACGCCGACGCTCTATACACTGCGGACCAAGCTGATTCGCGCGGGAAAGACGGTCGACGAGCGGACGCTCCGGATCGGCTTCCGTACGCTGCGGTTCGATGCTGCGACCGGGTTTTACCTCAACGACCGCCCGCTCAAGATCAAGGGGACGTGCAACCATCAGGATCATGCCGGCGTCGGCGTCGCGGTGCCCAATGCGCTGTGGGACTGGCGGCTCCGGCGTCTGAAGGATCTGGGCTGTAACGCGATCCGGTTTTCGCACAACGCGATCGCGACCGAGGTGTTGGATGCCTGCGATCGCCTGGGTTTCCTGGTGATGAGCGAGAACCGCAACTTCAACACCAGCCCCGATTATATCGCGCAGCTGCAATGGCTGGTGCGGCGCGATCGCAACCGGCCCAGCGTCATCATGTGGTCGGTCTTCAACGAGGAGCCGATGCAGGGCACGCCCGCCGGCTATGAAATGGTCCGTCGCATGTCGCGGACCGTCAAGGCACTCGACGACAGCCGCCCGGTGACCGCGGCGATGAACAGCGGGATGTTCGCGCCCGTCAACGTCAGCCAGGCGGTCGACCTGGTCGGCTTCAATTACCAGCGCGACCAGTATGACCGGTTCCACGCCGCCAATCCGACGCTGCCGATGATCAGTTCGGAGGACACGTCGAGCTTCATGACGCGCGGCGCGTGGACGACCGACCGGGCTGCGCACGTCATGGCATCCTATGACGAGGAGCCGGCCGACTGGGGCAGTACGCACCGCGCCGGCTGGAAATCGATCGCCGAGCGGCCGTTCGTCGGCGGGACGTTCGTGTGGACCGGGTTCGACTATCACGGCGAACCGACACCGTTCGAATGGCCGTCGGTGAGCAGCTATTTCGGGATCATGGACCTGTGCGGGTTTCCCAAGATGGCCTTTTATCTCCACCGCGCGCAGTGGATCGACGACGTGCCGCTGCTCGACCTGATGCCGCATTGGAACTGGCCGGGCCGCGAGGGCCAGCCGGTCAAGGTGATGGCGCTGACCAACGTCGATACGGTGCGGCTGCTGCTCAACGGTACGGTGATCGGCGAGCAGGCGGTCGATCGTTTCACGATGCCGCAGTGGCAGGTTTCCTATGCGCCGGGGCGGCTGGAGGCGATCGGCTATCGCGGCGGGCGCGAGGTCGTGCGCAGCGTGGTCGAGACGACCGGCGCGCCGGTCGCGCTTCGGATCACGCCCGATCGCCGTGTGATGGCCGCCGATGGCGAGGACGTGCAGCCGTTTACGATCGATGCGGTCGATGCGCGCGGACGCCATGTGCCGACCGCCAACCTCCCCGTCGCGTTTGCGGTGACCGGGGGCACGATCATCGGGCTCGGCAACGGCGATCCGATCAGCCACGAGGCCGAGCAAGGTGACAGGCGAGCGCTGTTCAACGGCCTGGCGCAGGTCATCGTGCGCGCCGAGCAGGGCGGGGCAGGGGCGCTGTCGCTCAAGGCGACGTCGGCCGGTCTGCGCAGCGCGACGACTACGGTCCGCCTGCTGGCAACCGCACCCCGGCCGAGCGTACCGACCACCGCAGCGACGCTCATGGTGCAGGACTGGCGGCAATCGCCGGCGTTCGAGACCCGGCCGTCGCCCAACATCGTGCTCGCGGACAACGACATGAACAGCTGGCTGTTCGTGCGGGCGGGCGAGATCCAGCCGGCGCAGGGTCGAGGGACCTGGAGCGTGTTGCGCGCCAAGGTCACGCCGCGTCGGCCGGTGCGGGAACGCGGCGGTAAGCTGGTCTTCCAGGGCGTCGTCGGTCGTGGCGAAGTTTGGATCGACGGCAAGCGTGTCGGAACGAAGGCCGGGTTCGCACCGGCGACCGTCATCGTGCCGATGCCTGCGGGCGAAGGCGAACGGATCGTTACCGTCCTGCTGGAAAGCAACGGCACGCAACCGTCGGGGCTGGGGGGCATCGTATTCGTAGAGGAATGACGCGGTGAGCGTGCGCGCGTCACGCCGATAGCCGGTGCGGAACGCAAGTATTTCGGTGTCGATCGGCAGGGGATTTCCGGTCGGCGCCGCTTCGAGAAAAAGGACATAGTGATGGTTCGTATGAAGAAAATGCTCGCGGGCTTGGCTCTTTCCGCATGGTTGATCGCTGGCATCGCGTCGGCACAGACGACGACCGAGGTACCGCGCATCGTCACCAAGGGCGGCCGACATGCGCTGATGGTCGATGGCGCGCCGTTCCTTATGCTGGGCGCGCAGGTCAACAACAGCAGCAACTATGCGTCCGCACTGCCGCAGATATGGCCGATGCTCGACCGGATGCATGCGAACACCGTCGAGATCCCGATCGCCTGGCAACAGGTCGAGCCGGTCGAGGGCAAGTTCGACCTGTCGTTTCTCCAGACGCTGCTCGATCAGGCGCGCGCGCATGACAAGCGCGTCGTGCTGCTCTGGTTCGGGACGTGGAAGAACACCTCGCCTGGCTACACGCCCGACTGGTTCAAGGCTGACAACCGCCGTTTTCCGCGGATGAAGCTGAAGGACGGCACCGACCATTATGTCCATTCGCCGATGTTCCGCGCGACGCTGGAGGCGGACAAGCGCGCGTTCGTCGAGGTGATGAAGTACCTCAAGGCGCATGATCCGCAGAACACGGTGATCATCGTCCAGCCCGAGAACGAGGTCGGCAGCTATCGCTCGCCACGCGATTACGGCGCCAAGGCCAGTGCGGTGTTTGCCAAGCCGGTGCCCGCCGAACTGGCGAAGGCGCTGAAGAAGCCGGGCGGAAGCTGGACGCAGATGTTCGGTGCGCAGGCGGATCGCGCGTTCAACACCTGGCATACCGCGCGCTTCGTCGATGAGATCGCGGCGGCGGGGAAGGCGATCAAGCCGTTGCCGATGTACGTTAATGCATCGCTCGCCGGGCCGTCGAACGTGCCCGATCCAACCGGCGTGGCGAGCGGCGGGCCGCAGCAGGACGTGCTGGATATCTGGAAGGCGGCGGCGCCTGCGATCGATTTCCAGGCGCCCGACATCTACGACCGCGATGCGGCCCACGTCGCGCTGTACCTTGACGCCTATGCCCGCCCCGACAACGCGCTGATGGTGCCCGAGATCGGCAACGCGAAGGAATTTGCGCGTTTCTTCTACGCGGCGCTCGGCCGCGGCGCGATCGGCTATGCGCCCTTCGGGATGGATGACACCGGCTATTTCAATTACCCGCTGGGGGCGAAGGCGCTCGACGACGAGACCGTCGATGCGATCGGGCTGAAATACGCCGCGCTGTCGACGATGGCGCGCGACTGGGCGAAGATCGCGTTCGAACATCCCACGTGGGGTGTCGCCAAGCCTGACGAAAGCGCGGGGCAGGCCGCAGTCCAGTCGGTCACGATGGGCGACTGGACGATCGGCACCAGCTATGGCGAATGGCAGTTCGGGCAGAAGGACTGGACGTGGATCAAGTCCGAGCCGCCGGTCTGGGCGAAGGAGCCAGTCGGCGGTGTCGCGGTCGCGCATCTGTCGCCGAACGAATTCCTAGTGGTCGGCGATCATGTCCGGTTGAACTTCGGGACCGCGAAGGGTGGCCCCGCGAACGGCTCGGTATTTCGCGTCGAGGAGGGCCGCGTGGTCGACGGACGCTGGGTGATGAGCCGCATGTGGAACGGCGATCAGACCGATTACGGGATCAACCTCCTCACCCCGGTCATTCTTAAGGTGACGATGGGGCGCTACAAATAGCGATCGCGGCGCGGCTGATCGTCGCGCGGGGACACGCTGAACGCTATCAGTTTCCTGGTGCTGTCGGCAGGGTAAGGCAGCACCAGAAGCTGATGTGCGCGTCTGTACGGCTGGGCGCGGCGCGGTTTTCAGACGCAAGTAGAAGGGGACGATATAGCGTCCTTCGCCTGAACGCCGGTGGGTCGGAGAAGGGGATAGACGACGAGGCTAGGGCCCCCGCCGTGCGCGCTAACCTTGCGTAAAGCGCCCTAGAATGCCATATCCGGCATGGATAGTCGCCGCTTACCATAGACATGGCGACACCCAGACATTCCGACGACAGATTAGGCGAGGACTTGGAGCATCAGCTGTGCTCGGTCGTCGGCCTCGTGCTGTCGGTTCCGTTTCACACATGCTCCCGACGATAACCAGGTGATGGACGATCGCCTTTCGCCGTTTGACCGGTGAAAAGCGCGCGAGGCCAGCCGCAACGAGAAGGTAGCATGGTGCCGCGCGACATGAACAACGATAACTCACATTCCACGACCATTTCGGCCGCAGATCCGGCCGGTGCCGCGGCAGGCGTAACGCGGCGCGGCCTACTCGGCTCCGCGATCGGCGCGGGCGTCGTTGGCGGGGCTTCGATGCTACCGCTGGCGCAAGCCGATGCCGCGACGACCGAGCGCAACGTCGACGTGCTGCTGGTCGGCGGCGGCATCATGAGCGCGACGCTCGCGGTGCTGCTCCACCAGCTCGAACCGACCTGGACTATCGAGCTGATCGAGCGTCTCGACAAGGTCGCCGAGGAGAGCTCGAACGGCTGGAACAACGCCGGCACCGGGCATTCGGCGCTGTGCGAGCTGAACTACACGCCGGTCAACGCGGCGGACGGACTGGTCGAGATCAAGAAGGCGATCGAGATCAACGAGCAGTTCCAGGTCACGCGCCAGTTCCTGAGTCATCAGGTCAAGGCCGGGATGCTCGCCAACCCGCGCTCGTTCATCAACTCGACGCCGCACATGAATTTGGTGTGGGGCGACGCAAACGTCGAATTCCTGCGCAAGCGCCATGCCGCGTTGCAGGCGAGCCCGCTGTTCTCGGGGATGGAATTTTCGACCGATCGCAATCAGATCGCACAGTGGGTGCCACTGATGATGCAGGGCCGCGACCCGGCGATGAAGCTCGCCGCGACGCGCTCTCCGCTCGGCACCGACTGCAACTGGGGCGAAGTGACTCGCCAGTATATCAAGACGATGACCGCGCAGCCGGGGTTCACGCTGACCACCGGGCATGAAGTGCGCTCGCTCGAACGTAACGCCGACAAGCGCTGGCGGGTGACCGCGCGCGACGTGAAGAGCGACGAGAAGCAGATCATCAACGCGCGCTTCGTGTTTGCGGGCGCGGGCGGCGGCGCGCTGCCGATTCTGCAGAAGTCGGGGATCCCCGAGGCCGACGATTATGCCGGCTTCCCGGTCGGCGGGTCGTTCCTGGTAACCGAGAAGCCCGCGGTCGCGCAGGCGCATCTCGCCAAGGTGTACGGCAAGGCGGCGGTCGGTTCGCCGCCGATGTCGGTGCCGCATCTCGACACGCGCTATCTCGATGGCAAACAGGCACTGCTGTTCGGGCCGTTTGCGACCTTCTCGACCAAGTTCCTCAAGGAAGGCTCGTATTTCGATCTGCCGGCGTCGGTGACGCTCGACAATTTCCGGCCGATGATCGCGGTCGGCTGGGACGATTTCGACCTGGTCGAGTATCTCGCGGGGCAGCTGATCATGTCGGATGCCGACCGGATGACCGCGCTGCGCGAGTATTTTCCGGGCGCGAAGGATGGCGACTGGCGGTTGTGGCAGGCGGGCCAGCGCGTGCAGATCATCAAGCGTGATCCCGAGAAGGGCGGAGTGCTCAAGCTCGGCACCGAGATCGTCGCGTCGAAGGACGGCTCGATCGCCGCGCTGCTCGGTGCATCGCCGGGGGCGTCGACCGCGCCGTCGATCATGCTCGATCTATTGAAGAAGGTGTTCCCGAACCATCTCGCGACCGCGGCGTGGCAGGGGAAGATCCGTGAGATCGTGCCGAGCTATGGCACCGCGCTGAACGACCATCCCGCGGCGATCGCCAAGACCTGGGCGTCGACGGCCGAGACGCTGCAACTGACGGTGCCGTCGCCTGCGGTGTTCGTCGCGACCCAGCCGAAGCCGGCGGCAACGCGGGTGAAGGTGGACCGGAGCCCTGATCTGGCGCTTTGAGTAAGGCAGTCGGAGCCTACTAATTCTCCCCCGCCAGGGGAGGTGGCACCGATGGTGACGGAGGGGGCGGACACGGAACCTCGGTTTCCCTTTCCTCCCCCTCCGCCTGGCAAGCGTCAGCCACCTCCCCCTAACGGGGAGGATTGAGAGTGATGGTCACAAAAAGGCGCTGCCGGTCGAACCGGCAGCGCCCTTTTCGTAGTGGTCGCGGCTGAGGACCCGCCGCGACCTTGCGTTCTTACACGCGGCGACGGGTCGCTGCGGTTGCGCCGAATGCAGCGGCGGCTGCACCGATCACGAGCGCGATCACGATCGTGAACGACGTCCCTGCAGCAGCACCGGCAGCCGTGTCGGTGGCCGACTTGGCGGTTGCGATCGCCTTGTTCTTGCTCTGAACGAACTGCGCCTTGGCGCGGGTCACCTGGGCCTGGGCTTCCGGACGGCTGATCTTGCGCTGCGCTGCGATGATGTCGACGATCCGGCTCTCGGCACGGGCGCCATCCTGGCCACCAGCGGCGAGCGCGGGCAGTTCCTGGGCGATTTCCTTCTGCGCCTGCTCAGGCGTCATCTGTGCGGGATCCGACGGTGCGGTCGAGAAATACTGCGCCGCTTCGTTGCGCACGTCGCTGACGTCCACACCGGCGACGTCCGCCACCTTGGGAGCCGCCGCGCCGATACCCGTGCCGGCTGCCGAGGCGACCGAACCGACGGTGCGGAAGGCGCCGCCGACGATGCCGCCGACTGCCGAGGTGAGCAGGTACAGCGTCAGGATCAGCGTGACGCCCCACACGACCAGGCCGTGGACCAGACCGTCGAAGCGGTCATGGACGCCGGCGACGCGTGCTGCGGTGTAGCCGCCTGCGCCGAGCGCGATGACCGTGGTGATCAGCCAATAGATGCCCGCGCCGATGCCGAACCCGGCTGCCCCCGGCGTCGTGCCCTCGACCGGATCGACCATGCTGAGGCCAATCCCAGTGCCGAGGATGCCGAGCACGAGCTGAACCGCGATCGCGAGGACGACGCCTGCGAAGATCGCGCCCCAGGATACGCGGGTGACGGACTTGCCGTAGCGTGCGTCTTCGGCCGGCACGTAGCCGGTGGTATTGTTGATCATAAACACTCCTGTTGAAACGAAAATCTGTCGGACGGCGTCAGTGCGCGCCGTCCTTTTGCCCCGTGCGCCTGCGTCCCGATGTCGGACGAGAAGCAGGCTTAGGCTCAGGGGAAGACTTGGTACGCGGTGGCGTCGCCTTCGCGTCGGCCCCATCGGCCTCGCGCGCGCCGGCTTCGCTTTCGCTGGCGCCGCGCTGCGTGACACTGGTATCGCCGATCAGCTTGCCGATCGCCTCCTGCACGGAGCCCTTGGCCTGCCGCGCGCGGCCCTTGTCGGTGTCGCGAGTCATGCGGCGACCTCCTTGATATTGGGAATGACGACCGAGTCCCCGTCGAACCCGCGTGCACGCGCCCAGGCCGCGGCGGCGTTGCGACGGTTGACGCCGATCTTCGAATAGATCCGCGCGACATGGTTGCGCACGGTGTTGGCCGAGACGTCGAGCGTCCGTGCGATCGACTTGTCGTCCAGCCCGCGGCAGATCAGCGCCAGCACCTCGCGCTCGCGCTGCGTCAGTTCGCCGAGACCGACACCGGTCGTTTCGGCTTGCGGGGTACGGATCCGCGCGAGCTTCTCCATGATCGAGCGGCTGAGCCAGCTTGTATCCTGCATCACCGCCTCGATCGCGTTGACGAGTTCGCGCTCCGACGTTTTCCGCGTGGTGATGTCGCGCATCGCCCACAGCACGCACTTCTCGTTCTCAAGCATGATCGGCTCGGTCGAGACGATGCCGTCGATCACCGTGCCATCCTTCAGCTTGATCCGGACCTCACGATCGCGGATCGGGCGACCTGCCGCGATCTCGTCCTCGAGTTCGTGACGTTGTGCCGCAGTTTCCCATAATTCGACATCGCCGAGCGGCGTGTCGGTGATGTCCGATGAGGCATAGCCGGTCAGTTCGGTGAACGCCGCGTTGACGTCGCACAGACGGTGACCGTCGAGCGTGCCGATCGCCAGCGCGACGGGGGCGAGCGAGAAGGTCCGCATGAAGCGTTCCTCGCTCTGGCGCAGCGCGGTCTCGGCCTTTCGACGCGGCTCGAGATCGGCGAAGGTGAACAGCATGCAGGGCTGATCGCCCATTTCGATCGGCTGACCCGCGACGATCACCAGCTTCGACGTGCCGTCCGGCAGCGCCAGTTCGGCCTCCATCTGCGGGATCGTCCGACCCTCGGCAAGGCGCTCCTTGGCCAGATCGCGTTGCTCGGCGCGTTCGAGCACGTCGATGTCGTACACCGTCCGCGCAAGCACGACCTCGCGCGCGTGCCCGGTCATGTCGACGAACCCCTGGTTCACCTTCACGAACCGCAGATCGCATAGGCGACAGATGACCGCAGGCGCGGGGTTGGCGTTGAACGACTGTTCGAAGCGATCCTCCGCCTCGAACCGTGCTGAAACGTCCTGGATGATCATCACCAGGCATTCGGGCTCGTCATGATCGTCGGTCAGGACCAGGCTGCGAACCTGATGGACCCAACGCGGTTCCGCTTCGCCCGCGACCGCCACCTCGACGACCACCTCCGAAAATGCCTCGCCGGAAACGACGCGTTCGATCGGATAGTCGGCGTTATCGAGGCGGTGGTTGTTGCGATACCGCAGCTGAAACCGGTCGCGATACTCGTCGACCGTCTCACCGAGCTCGGCCATCGACTCGACCCCGTGCATCCCAAGGGCGGCAGTGTTCGCCCACAGGATGCTCTGATCGGGATCGATCAGGATGACGCCCTCGTCGAGCCCTGCGATGATCTGACGCAAATGCATCAGATCGGCAGAGTCGCGCAGCGATTTCAAGGCGGTCCGGGTCGACAAGGTCTCAGTCGCGCGAACCGTGGACGAGCCAGGCGAGGCCGTAACCGACTGCCGCTGCGCCGAGCGCCCAAAGCAATGGTGCATCCTTGGCAGAGTCCTGTGCGGTCTGCGCACCGCGGCGTGCGACATCCGCAGCGCGATCGGCGACGTCACGCGCGTCATGGCTCAGCTTGTCGGCGAGCTCGGGTGCGCCGTCGACGATATCGCCAACTGCCGACTTGGCGCGACCGTAGAGGTTCTGCGCGCCACCAGCGACTTGATCGACGACACCATCGACCTGCCAGTCCCGGCTGCCGACCACATCGCCCGCGCCCTTTTCGACCTTGCCGCCGACATAGCGCGCGCCGCCTTGGAATTCGTCCTTGTTCATGGTCATTACCTTTGCTTGAGGTCTCGCCGACGTACGCCAGCGATCTCGTCGCGATTGGCGCGACGAGTGCCGATGACGGACTGCCGATAGAGCTTCGTCAAATCTTGCCAGGACCGGTCGCATCGATACGTCCGGTGTGGACGGATAAACCCCGTCCCGGTCACTAGGTTCCTGGTATTTCTAACGAATTTCCTAAGCGGAATGTACCAGCTCAGGACAATGCACGGGCGTGATACAGCTTCGCAAAGCGCAAATGGATCGATCGCGTACTGTCGTCGGTGGCCATTTGCGCACGATGTTCGTGCCACTGCGCGCGGCTCGAGAAATAGGGCTTGTCACCCTCGCCGACGGATTGGGTGTAGTTGGTCTCGTCTAGCGTCACGCTTGGCATCCATCGCAATGTTGCGCCTTTATACCCGGCCTGACACGCAGCGCGTGATCGGGAAGGACTAGACCATAGGGTGTTTTGGACAGTCCCGCAGACCATCGTGCCAACTTGCGAAAGGCGATTGGCGCGCCCGGAGGGGTTCGAACCCCCGACCGAGGAGGTAGAAGCTCCTTGCTCTATCCAGCTGAGCTACGGGCGCGCGCTACGGCGACGACTAGCCCGGATTGTGCGGGCTTGGAACCTCGATCATAACGCGCGAATGGAAAATGGAACGGGCATTGGGAATGCGCGCGAGCGGGGGCTCGAACCGGTCGACGCGAATGCGGTCGGCGGCACGCACTTTCGCTATTTCGATTTCGTGATGGCGGCGTTCGTCACGATCCTGCTGCTGTCGAACGTGATTGGCGCGGGTAAGCGTGCGGTGATCGACCTGCCGTTCATCGGCGCATGGCCGTTCGGCGCGGGCATACTCTTCTTCCCGGTCAGCTATGTGATCGGCGACGTCCTGACCGAGGTGTACGGGTACGCGCGGGCGCGCCGCTGTATCTGGGCAGGGTTTGGCGCGATGTTGTTCATGGTGTTCATGTCGGCGGTGGTCGTCGCCTTGCCGCCCGACAAGGGGTGGACGGGGCAGGCGGCGTACGAGTCCGTCTTCGGTCAAGTGCCGCGGATCGTGTTCGCGTCGATCTGCGCGTTCTGGGTCGGCGAATTCGCAAACAGCTTCGTGCTCGCGCGGATGAAGATCTGGACGCAAGGGCGGATGCTGTGGACCCGGACGATCGGCAGCACCGTGGTCGGGCAGGCGTTCGACAGCCTGATCTTCTACCCGCTCGCGTTTTATGGCGCACCGGACTGGCCCGTCGAGGCGATGCTGATGGTGATGGTCAGCCAGTTCTTGCTGAAGGTGTCATGGGAGGTGCTGCTGACGCCGCTGACGTATGTGGCGGTGGGGTGGCTGAAGCGGCGCGAAGGGGTGGATGTGTACGACCGGGGGACGGACTTCTCGCCGTTCCGGACTCGGGTTTGAGGGCTTATCCCGCCTTCCTGTTCTCCCGCGAAGGCGGGAGTCCAGGGTTACAGGCGCTGAGGGTGGTATCCTGGACCCCGCTTTCGCGGGGGAACGGGTAGTGGTCAGGCGCTGACCGCCTCCAGCAGACCTTCGAACAGACGCCGGCCATCGGTGCCGCCGTGCGCCGCTTCGATGCGACGCTCCGGATGCGGCATCATGCCGAGCACGTTGCCCTTGTCGTTCAACAACCCGGCGATGTTGCGTGCCGAGCCGTTGACGCTCTCCGCATAACGGAACGCGACGCGGTCTTCGCCTTCGAGGCGGTCCAGCGTCTCGGTGTCGGCGAAGTAGTTGCCGTCGTGATGCGCGACTGGGAAGGACACGCGTTCGCCGGCCGTATAGCCTGACGTGAAGGTCGAGCTGCCGGTCTCCACGGTCAGAGCGACATCGCGACATACGAAGTTCAGGCCCTCGTTGCGCATCAGCGCACCCGGGAGGAGACCTGCTTCGGTCAGCACCTGGAAGCCGTTGCAGATGCCGAGCACGGGCAGACCCTTGCCTGCCTGCTCGACGACCGCGCGCATGATCGGCGACCGTGCCGCGATCGCGCCCGAGCGAAGGTAATCGCCGTAGGAGAAGCCGCCAGGTACCGCGACCAGGCCAACATCCGCCGGCAAGTCCGCATCACCGTGCCAGACCATGAGCGGCTTGACGCCGGTCACCGCCTCCAGCGCGACGGCGATGTCGCGGTCGCAGTTGGAGCCCGGAAAGACGATGACGGCGGTCTTCATGCGCGCTCGACCCGATAGTTCTCGATCACCGTGTTGGCGAGCAGCTTGCGGCACATGCCGTCGATCGTCGCGTCGTCGGTATCGTCGGCGACTTCCAACTCGATCAGCTTGCCCTGGCGGACGTCCTGGACGCCCTCGAAGCCGAGGCTGCCGAGTGCGTGGTGGATCGCCCGGCCCTGCGGATCGAGCACGCCGGGCTTCAATGTCACGAAAACCTTGAGTTTCATTTACTTGCCCCGGTTCTTGCGATGCTTTTCGAGGTCGAGGACCGAATTGTCGCCACCCTCGGGCAACAGGCCAAGACGGCGTGCAACCTCTTGATAGGCCTCGACTTCGCCGCCGAGATCGCGACGGAAGCGGTCCTTGTCCATCTTCTCGTTGGTTTCCATGTCCCACAGACGGCAGCCATCGGGGCTGATCTCGTCAGCAAGAATGATGCGGCCGAAGTCGTTGTCGAAGATGCGGCCGAATTCGAGCTTGAAGTCGACGAGGCGGATGCCGACGCCGGCGAACAGCCCGCACAGGAAATCGTTCACGCGGATCGCGAGGTCGGCGATGTCGTGCATTTCCTCCTGGCTCGCCCAGCCGAACGCGGCGATGTGTTCGTCGGAGATCATCGGGTCGCCGAGCGCATCGTCCTTGTAGTAATATTCGATGATCGTGCGGGGCAGCTTGGTGCCCTCCTCGATCCCGAGCCGCGTCGAGATCGAGCCCGCTGCGACGTTGCGCACGACGACTTCGATCGGGACGATCTCGACTTGCCGGATCAGCTGCTCGCGCATGTTGAGCCGGCGGATGAAGTGCGTCGGCACGCCGATATGATCGAGCAGCGTAAAGATGTGCTCGGAAATCCGGTTGTTGAGCACGCCCTTGCCGTTGATCGTGCCCTTTTTCTGGGCATTGAACGCGGTCGCGTCGTCCTTGAAATACTGGATCAGCGTGCCTGGCTCGGGACCCTCGTAGAGGATCTTGGCCTTGCCTTCGTAGATCTGGCGGCGGCGAGCCATGCGCGGTCCCCTGGAAATCGAGCGATGAAAATCGAGCGGCCCCAGCCTACGCGATATACACCGCGAAGCCGAGGCCGGAATAGGCCGCGCCTATAGGCGAAGGGTGCGAGGGGTGCAATCGGATCGGTGCGGTGAGGCGAAACCTATTGTCGGGCGGCAATTGTCGGCACGGCCGTACGGGCAAGAGAGGCGGTTGCGCGCTCGCTGCTTTCCTCCGTGCAACCAAGACGATAGGAGCGCTCGGATGGAGCCACTCACTCGCGATCGCCAAGACGAACAGACGCGCGCTCGCCCGGATTGCCACCAGGCGATCAGCATCCTCGATCTGTTCACGATCGGGATCGGGCCGTCGAGTTCGCATACCGTCGGGCCAATGCGTGCGGCGTGGCTGTTTGCCGATCTGGTCGCGGACGAGCAGCCGGTGGCGGTGCGCGTCGACCTGTATGGTTCGCTGGCGCTGACCGGGCGCGGGCATGCGACCGACAGTGCGGTTATGTTGGGCCTGAGTGGCGCGCAGCCCGAGACGATCGATCCCGACCTGATCCCGGTGCGCCTCGCGGCGATCCGGTCGAGCGGGCGGCTTATGCTGGCCGAGCGGGTCGAGATCGGGTTCGAGGAGAGCCAGCATCTGCTGTTCCATGCGCAGACCTTCCTGCCGGGGCATCCCAATGCGGTGACCTTCACCGCCTCGTTTGGGGACGGGCGCAGCGTCGAGCGGACCTATTTCTCGATCGGTGGCGGGGCGATCGTCGAGGCGGGCTCGGGGCCGGTCAAGGCGAACATCCTGTTGCCGCGGCCGTTCTCGTCGGGGGCGGAGTTGCTTGCGACGGGCGACGCGACGGGGATGACGATCGCCGACATCGTCCGCGAGAACGAGATCGCGTGGCGGCCGGAGAGCGAGACCGATGCGTTCCTCGATGCCGTCCGCGCGGCCATGTTCGCGTCGATCGATCGCGGGTGTCGGCAGGGCGGCATACTGCCGGGAGGGCTTAAGGTGCCGCGTCGCGCGAAGGCGTTGTTCGAGGGGTTGCAGGCGCGCGATACCGCGGCGGATCCGTCCGCGGTGTTCGAGTGGGTCAGCCTGTATGCGCTCGCGGTGAACGAGGAGAACGCCGCGGGGGCCGCGTCGTTACCGCGCCGACCAACGGCGCGGCGGGCGTGTTGCCGGCGGTGCTGCGTTTCTACGAGACGTTTACCAAGGATCCGACGCCGAAGGGCGCGCATGATTTCCTGCTGACCGCGGCGGCGATCGGGTTTCTGTACAAGAAGCGCGCGTCGATCTCCGCGGCGGAGATGGGGTGCCAGGGTGAGGTCGGCGTCGCGTGCTCGATGGCGGCGGGCGCGCTGGTCGCGGCGCTCGGCGGGACCAACGAACAGATCGAGAATGCCGCCGAGATCGGCATGGAGCATAATCTCGGCCTCACCTGCGATCCAATCGGCGGCTTGGTCCAGATCCCCTGCATCGAGCGCAACACGATGGGTGCGATCAAGGCGATCAACGCCGCGTATCTGGCGCTGCGGGGGGACGGTCGCCATATCGTCAGCCTCGATGCGGTGATCGAGACGATGCGCCAGACCGGTGAGGACATGCGCTCGCAATATAAGGAGACGTCGCTTGGTGGCCTGGCCGTCAACGTCGTCGAATGCTGAAGGATTTCCCATGACTGCCCCGACGAACCCGCTTCTCGATACGCTGTCGCTGCCCCGTTTCGCCGAGCTGTCGCCCGACCAGATCGCGCCTGCGCTCGACGAGGCGATCGCGCGGCATGAGGCGATGGTCGAGGCGCTGACCACTGCGCGGCCGGCCGATTTCGCGGGGGCGTGGCTGCCGTACGAGCGCGCAAATACCGAGATCGGCGCGATCTGGTCGGCGGTGTCGCATCTGCACGGCGTCGCGGACACGCCCGAACTGCGCGCGGCGTATTCGGAAGGGCAGAAGCGGCTCGTCGAGAACGACATGAAGGTCGGGCAGAACCGCGATCTGTACGAGGTGTTCGTGGCGTTGAGCGTATCGCCCGAGTTTGCCAACCTGGCGACCGAGGACCGGGTCGCGGTGGAGCAGGCGATCCGCGACTTTACGCTGTCGGGCGTGGCGCTGGAACCCGAGGCGCGCGACCGGTTCAGCGAGATTTCGGTCGAGCTGTCGGGGTTGTCGAACGAGTTCGGCAGCGCAGTGCTCGACGCGACCGACGCGTGGTCGGAGCTGGTGACGGACGAGGCGGATCTCGCGGGGATCTCCGACGCGGACAAGGCGATGTTCGCGGATGCGGCCAAGGCGAAGGGGCAGGCCGGCTGGTTGGTCACCCTGCAACAGCCGAGCGTCAACGCGTTGCTGACCTTCGCCGAGAACCGCGAGTTGCGCGCGCGCATGTACCGCGCGTTCGCGACGCGCGCGTCGGACCAGGGACCGAACGCGGGCGAGTTCGACAACAGCGCGCGGATCGCGCGGATCCTCGAACTGCGGCATGAGGGCGCCAAGCTGCTCGGCTTCACCGATCCGGTCGCGTGGTCGCTGGAGACCAAGATGGCCCCCAATGGAGCCGAGGTGATCGCGTTCCTGCGCGATCTGGCGCGTCGGGCGAAGCCGGCGGCCGAGCGCGACCTGGCCGAACTGAAGACGTTTGCCGCCGAGCAGCTCGGGATCGCCGATTTCGAGCCGTGGGATGCGGGCTTCGTGTCGAACCGGTTGCGGCAGGATCGCTATGCGGTCGATGCGCAGGTGGTGAAGGCGTATTTCCCGGTCGAGCGGGTGATGGAGGGTTGGCAGACGCTGATGCGGCGGCTGTTCGGGATCAAGCTGGTCGAGCGCGACGACGTGTCGCTGTATCACGAGGACGCGCGGTTCTTCGACGTGGTGGACGAGAGCGGGACGGTGTTCGCCGGGCTGTATCTCGACCTCCACGCACGCACCGGCAAGCGTGGCGGCGCGTGGATGGCGCAGGCGCGGGCGCGGTTGCACGACGGCAATACCGTGACGGTGCCGGTCGCGTATCTCGTCTGCAACTTCGCGCCGGATGGTGGCGAGACGCCGTCGCTGCTGAGCCACAACGACGTGACCACGCTGCTGCACGAGACCGGGCACTGCATCCACCTGCTCTTCACCAAGGTGAACCGGCCGAGCATCGCCGGCACCAATGGCTTCGAATGGGACGCGATCGAGCTGCCGAGCCAGCTGATGGAGGATTTCGCCTGGGACAAGGACGTGCTGACCGGCATGTCCGGCCACTACAAGACCGGCGAGAAACTCCCCGCTGACCTGTTCGAGCGGATGGTGAAGGCGCGGCATTTCCAGGCGGGGATGTTCATCCTGCGCCAGGTCGAGTTCGCGCTGTTCGACCTGCTGCTGCATCTCGGCACGATGGGCAGCGATCCGATCGAGGTGATCGAGGCGGTGCGCGACGAGGTGGCGGTGATCCGCCCGCCCGCATGGCACCGCTTCCCGCACGCGTTCAGCCACATTTTCGCGGGCGGCTATGCGTCGGGCTATTATAGCTATCTCTATGCCGAGTTGCTGGCGGCGGACGGCTTCGAGGCATTTGCGGAGGCTGGCCTCGTCGATCGCAAGACCGGCGACCGGTTCCGGGAGGAAGTGCTCGCGCGCGGGGCGACGCGGCCGGCGGCGGAGAGCTTCCGCGCGTTCCGGGGCGTGACCCCGAGCCGACCGCGATGCTGGTCCGTCACGGGCTGCAAGGGTGACGAAGCGCGTCGACCGACGCTGGTTGTCGGAGGCGGTGCGGCGGATCGAGGCGGACTATAACCGGTCCGCCGACACGCACCTGATCCGCGTCGATATGCCGCGGTACCCCGGTATCGTGCTGTACCTGAAGGACGAGAGCTCGCATCCGACCGGCAGCCTCAAGCACCGACTCGCGCGGTCGCTGTTCCTGTACGCGCTATGCAACGAATGGATCGGGCCGGAGACGACGGTGATCGAATCCTCGTCGGGATCGACCGCGGTGTCGGAGGCGTATTTCGCCAGGATGCTGGGGCTGCGCTTCATCGCGGTGGTGCCCGCGACAACTGCCAAACCCAAGCTCGACGCGATCCGCTTTCACGGCGGCGAGATCCACATGGTCGACGATCCGCGCACCGTCTACGCGGTCTCGCACCGGCTCGCGGCCGAAACCGGCGGGCATTATCTCGACCAGTTCACCTATGCCGAGCGCGCGACCGACTGGCGCGGCAACAACAACATCGCCGAGAGCATCTTCGCGCAGATGGCCGAGGAGGAGCATCCGTGCCCGTCCTGGATCGTCTGCGGCGCGGGGACGGGGGGCACGTCGGCGACGATCGGGCGGTTCATCCGATACTGCCGGCACGACACCAAATTGTGCGTCGCGGACCCGGTGCACTCGGTGTTCCACCGGCATTTCGAGGACCGCTCGGTGGTCGCGTTGCCCGAGGGGTGCGCGTCGCGGATCGAGGGGATCGGGCGGCCTCGCGTCGAGCCGAGCTTCGTGCCGAGCGTCATCGACCGGATGATCGCGGTCGAGGACGCCGATAGCATCGGTGCGATGCGCGCGCTGTCCGACCGGCTCGGCCGGCGCGTCGGCGGCTCGACCGGGACCAACCTCTGGGCGTGCGCGCAGATCGTCGAGGAGATGGCGGCGGCGGGTGAAACGGGCAGCATCGTCACGCTGTTGTGCGATGGCGGCGACCGCTATGGCTGCACCTATTACGATGACGCGTGGCTCGACGATCGCGGGGTCGCGTGGACCGGGGCAGCGGCGCGGATGACGCAATTTCTGGGCTGAGTAACCGATGACCACATGGCAGTTCTGGATCGATCGCGGCGGCACGTTCACCGACGTCGTCGCGCGGCAGCCCGACGGGCGGATCGTCACCGCCAAGCTGTTGTCGGAAGATCCCGAGCGCTATGACGACGCGGCGGTCGAGGCGATTCGGCGGCTGACCGACGGGGCGGACGTGCCGCTGGAACTGCGGATCGGCACGACGGTGGCGACCAACGCGCTGCTGGAGCGCAAGGGCGAACCGACGTGTCTCGCGATCACCCGCGGGTTCGGCGATGCGCTGTTGATCGGCCACCAGGAGCGGTCTGACATTTTCGCGCGCGACGTGAACCGTCCGCCACCGCTGTTCGCGCATGTCGTGGAGATCGATGAGCGGGTCGGCGCGGAGGGCGAAGTGCTCCGGCCGCTCGACGTCGATGCGGCGTGCGCGGGCTTGCAAGCAGCGTTCGAGAGCGGGCTGCGCGCGGTCGCGATTGTTCTTGTGCACGGCTATCGCTTCACCGCGCACGAGGAGGCGCTGGCGGTAGTCGCGGCCGAGATCGGCTACACCCAAATTTCGGTCAGCCACCGCGTCGCGCCATTGATCAAGCTGATCGGGCGCGGCGATACGACCGTCGTCGACGCGTATCTGTCGCCGGTCGTCGATCGCTATGTCGCAGGCTTGAGCGACGCGTTGGGGCAGGGCGCGCTGTTCATGCAGTCGTCGGGCGGGCTGGTCGACGGCGCAGGCTTTCGCGGCAAGGACGCGATCTTGTCGGGTCCGGCGGGCGGCATCGTCGGCATGGCCGCGACCGCGCGCGAGGCGGGCTTCGAACAGATCATCGGTTTCGACATGGGCGGCACCTCGACCGATGTGTCGCACTACGCCGGGACGTACGAACGCGACACCGAGACGCTGATCGCCGGCGCCCGCATCCGGGCGCCGATGCTGCGGATCCACACCGTCGCGGCAGGCGGCGGCTCGATCTGCCGGTTCGATGGCGACCGGTTGATCGTCGGCCCCGAGAGCGCAGGCGCGGTGCCGGGGCCGGCGTGTTACCGCCGCGGCGGGCCGCTGACCGTGACAGACTGCAACGTGATGCTGGGGAAAGTGCGCCCCGAATTCTTCCCTGCGCTGTTCGGACCGGCAGGCAACCAACTTCTCGATGCCGAAGCGGTGGTCGCCCGGTTCGCGGAGTTGACGCTCGATCCGCAGGTCGCCGCCGAAGGGTTCGTCGCGGTCGCGGTGGCGAACATGGCGAACGCGATCCGGACGATTTCCGTCGCGCGGGGGCACGACGTGACGCGTTATACGCTGGCGTGCTTCGGTGGAGCCGGGGGCAACATGCGTGCCTTGTTGCCGATGCGCTGGCGATGGACCGGGTGATGATCCATCCGCTCGCCGGCGTGCTGTCGGCGTACGGCATGGGGCTGGCCGATCGCCGCGTGCTCCGCGAGGCGACCTCGGGTGCTGCGTTCGCGAATTACGCTGAGATCGCCGCTGCGTTGGACGAGCTAGCGGAGGCTGCCCGTGAAGCACTGGTCGCGCAGGGCGTCACGGCGGACGAGGTCCGGATCGAACGCCGCGTGCATCTCCGCCGAGGCCAGACCGACCACACGATCGAACTCGATCTCGCCGACCCGGCAGCGATGATCGCCGCGTTCGATGCCGCACACATCGCCCAGTTCGGTTTCGCCAGCGAAGCGCCGCTGATCGCCGACCGGATCGTCGCCGAGGCGATCGCCGCGAGCCCGCCGTTCGATGCCGCACTGGTCGCCTTTCCCGAAGAGCCAGCCGCGCCGCTGTCCGTCGCCCCCGTCTATATGGCCGGTGCATGGCACGACACACCGGTGCTTGCGCGTGAAGGCCTCCCTGCCGGACACGCCATCGACGGCCCCGCGCTGATCCTCGACAGCGTCTCGACCACCATCGTTGAGCCCGGCTGGCGCGCGCGCGTCGATCCGATCGGCAATCTGATCCTCGACCGCATCGGCCCCCGTGTCGGCGCGAGCATCGGCACCGAATCCGATCCGGTCCGGCTGGCGATCTTCGCCGGTCTGTTCATGAGCATCGCCGAGGAGATGGGCGCCGCCCTCCAGCGCTCCGCGGCGTCGGTCAACATCCGCGAGCGGCTCGACTTCAGCTGCGCGCTGTTCGACGCGCACGGCAACCTTGTCGCCAACGCCCCGCACATCCCGGTCCATCTGGGCTCGATGGGCGAAAGCATCCGCACGATCATCGACGCACGAGGCGGCGGCGCAGACGGCCGCGGTATCCGCCGCGGCGACGCCTACGCGCTCAACGCGCCGTATCGTGGCGGTACGCACCTGCCTGATATCACCGTCATCATGCCGGTTTTCGCGGATGACGGCGATGCACCCGCGTTCTTCGTAGCCGCCCGCGGCCATCACGCGGACGTCGGCGGCATCACCCCAGGATCGATGCCGCCCGAAAGCCGCTCGGTCGAGGAAGAGGGCGTGCTGCTCGACGACGTGCTGGTGGTCGACGAAGGGCGCTTCCTCGAAGCAGAACTGCGCGCTGTATTCGCGAGCGGCGCCCATCCCGCGCGCAACATCGACCAGAACATCGCCGATCTCGCCGCGCAGTTGGCTGCCTGTACGCGCGGCGCGACCGGTCTCACGCGCCTGGCTGACGAGTACGGCACCGACGTCGTCGCTGCGTATATGGAGCACGTCCAGGCCAACGCCGACGCCGCCGTCCGCCGCCTGATCGCAACGCTCGACGACGGCGCGTTCGCCTACGAGATGGACGACGGCGCCGTCGTTCGCGTGGCGGTCCGCGTCGATCGCGATGCCGCGACGATGGAGGTCGACTTCGCCGGCACCAGTGAACAGCGCCCGACCAACTTCAACGCTCCCGTCTCGATCGTCCGCGCGGCCGTGCTCTACGTCGTCCGCGCGCTGATCGACGAGGCGGTACCGCTCAACGACGGCTGCCTGCGCGGCGTGACGATCCGCGTGCCCGAAGGCTCGATGCTCAACCCGCGCTATCCGGCCGCCGTCGTCGCGGGCAACGTCGAGACCAGCCAGGTCGTCACCGACGCGCTGTTCGGCGCGCTCGGCGCGATGGCGGCGAGCCAGGGGACGATGAACAACTTCACCTTCGGCAACGCCGTGCACCAATATTACGAGACGATCGCTGGCGGCGCGGGCGCGGGCCCAGGCTTCGACGGCGCGTCGGTGATCCAGACGCACATGACCAACAGCCGGCTGACCGATCCGGAAATCTTCGAAACGCGTTTCCCCGTGCTGCTGGAAGAATTCTCGATCCGCCGCGGCTCGGGCGGGGCAGGCGCGCATCACGGCGGCGACGGGGCAACGCGGCGCGTGCGCTTCCTCGAAGACATGACCGCCTGCATCCTCGCCAATCGCCGCCGCGTCGCGCCATTCGGCATGGCGGGCGGTGCAAGCGGCGGGCTGGGCTCGGCGACCGTCGAGCGCGCGGATGGCAGCGTCGAGCCGCGCGGCTCCACCGCCAAGGTCGACATGAAAGCTGGCGACGTATTCGTCATCGAGAACGCCCGGCGGCGGCGGGTTTGGGAGAGACGAATGACACACGGCATCGATCAGGCGACGGCGGCGCGGTTCGCGACGCTGACACTGGGGCATCTGACCCGCGAATGGCCGTACAAACTCGACCAGACGCTGGGTGGTCCCGGCGACCTTGCCTTGCCCAAGACGCTGCATCCGATCTTTCACGGCAGTTTCGACTGGCATAGTTGCGTACACGGCTGGTGGCAGGTGATGCGGCTCGCACGCCTGTACCCGGCCATGCCCGAGGCGGTGGCGATCGAGGCGCTGGCGGACCGGATGCTCGTGCCGGCGTTGGCGGCAGGCGAACTCGCCTATCTGGCAAGGCCGACGACGGGAAGTTTTGAGCGCCCTTATGGCTGGGGCTGGTTGCTCGCGTTGCATGACGAACTGGCGCTTCGGACCGATCATTCCTGGGCGGCCGCGCTCGCGCCGCTCGCACGCGCATTCGCCGCCCGGTTCGCCGAGTATCTGCCGAAGCTTATTTATCCGGTACGCAGCGGCAAGCATGACTGCACGGCATTTGCGCTGGTCCACGCGCTACGCTGGGCGCGTACGCATGACGCGGCGCTCGTGGCGTTGATCGAAACGCGTGCGCGCGATTGGTTCGGGGCGGATCGCGCGTGCCAACCGTGGGAGCCAAGCGGTGAGGATTTCTTGTCCGCGACGTTGTGCGAAGCGGTGCTGATGCGCGAGGTGCTCGGTGCCGACTTCACGGCGTGGCTGACCGCATTCATGCCCGATCCGTTCGGCGCGGCAACCACATGCCTGCGGACGCCGGCGATCGTCAGTGATCGCTCGGATGGAAGGCTCGCACATCTCGACGGCGTGAATTTGTCACGCGCATGGGGGTGGCGGTCGATTGCCAAGGCACTACCCGACCCGAAGCGGGCGTGGTTGGTGGCGGACGATCACCTCGCCGAGGCGCTGCCGCATCTTGCCGACGATTATATGGGTGAACACTGGCTGGCGACGTTCGCCCTCCTCGCCCTCGATGCCGAATCATAAGACGATACCGGACCTCGCGATGGCTTTGTATCGTTACGCACCCGAAATGGACCCTTCTCCGGTGATATACTGGCGATAGTCGCTCGGTGTCGCTGCTCATGGTCTGAATCACGGAGCTTTGGGATTTGTGTCGCCACGGCAAGGGTTTCCGGACCGGTCCTGCCTCTGTCGCTCTGACCCCTGCTTAAACTCTGCCTCATCTATACCCGATCGGATTGCGGGCTGAAACCGATCGACGATTGACCGCTCGAAGCGGGCGTGAAAGCGTCTGTTCAAGGAATTCTGCAGGAGGCGGCCATGCTAGTTCTCGCTCTCGTTATCGGTATCGTCGCCGGGTTGCGCGCGATGATGGCGCCGGCCGCGATCGCCTGGGCAGCATCAACCGGGTTGGTGCCTCTGCAGGGAACATGGCTGGCCTTTCTCGGGTGGCGGTTCACGCCTTGGATAATATCGTTTCTCGCAGCCGCCGAACTCGTCACCGATCAACTGCCCTCGACGCCAAGCCGGACGGTACCGGCGCAGTTCGGCGCACGGATCGTCACGGGCGGAATTTCGGGCGCGGCGATCGGTTATGCCTTGGGGGCGCCGCTTTTTGGACTGGTGCTCGGCGTGATCGGCGCCGTCCTCGGGACGCTGGGCGGTGCGAGATTGCGCGCGCGGCTGGCGGCATCATTCGGCAGCGATCGTCCCGCCGCGTTGGTTGAGGATGCGCTGGCGATCGGCCTGGCTGTGCTGGTCGTCGCGCTGTTGTGATGCGGCGGTTCGACGCGATCATCGTGGGCGCCGGTCAGGCGGGACCGCCGCTCGCGGGGCGTTTGACCGAGGCCGGGATGACGGTGGCACTGATCGAGCGCAAGTTGGTCGGAGGTACCTGCGTCAATACCGGGTGCATGCCGACCAAGGCGCTGGTTGCAAGCGCCTATGCCGCCCATCTGGCTCGTCGGGCCGCGGAGTTCGGCGTGCGGACCGGCGAAGTCGGCATCGATATGCCGGCGATAGCGGCGCGCGCGCGTGCCATCGTGATGGATGCGCGTTCGCGTAACGAAGCCTGGTTGGACGGCATGGCCGGGCTGACCTTGTTGCGCGGTCATGCGCGCTTTACCGGCCCTGGTACGATCATGGTCGACGGGGAGGAACTGAACGCACCGCGGATTTTTCTCAACGTCGGCGGACGCGCGAGCGTGCCTGATATGCCGGGCGTAAGCGACGTCCCCCATCTGGACAACACCGACATGGTCGCGCTGGAGGCCGTACCCAAGCATTTGGTCATCGTCGGCGGAAGCTATGTCGGGCTTGAGTTCGCGCAGATGTATCGACGGTTCGGTGCTGCGGTGACCGTGGTCGAGCGGGGCGAGCGGTTGATCGGACACGAGGATGCCGACGTGTCGGAGGCCGTGCGCGCGATCCTGGAAGACGAGGGAGTCGCCGTACGAACGGGCGCCGAATGCATCGCGTTCTCGCAGCATGCAGACGGCGTCGCGGTATCGGTCGACTGCCAGGCGGGCGATCCGCAAGTGGTCGGTAGCCATGTGCTGCTGGCAGTCGGACGGCGGCCCAACACCGATGATCTCGGGCTCGAGCTTGCCGGGGTCATGACGGATGCTAAGGGCCACGTAATCGTCGACGATCTGCTCCAGACGAACGTGCCGGGCGTATGGGCGCTCGGTGATTGTAATGGGCGGGGCGCGTTTACGCACACCGCCTATAATGATTTTGAGATCGTCGCCGCGAACCTGCTCGATGGCGACGAGCGGAGCTTGAGCCAGCGGCTGGTCGGCTATGCGCTCTATATCGACCCGCCGCTTGGTCGCATCGGTATGACGCAGACCGAGGCGGAGAAGACTGGTCGAAAGATCCTCATTTCGAAGCGGCCGATGACGCGGGTCGGTCGCGCGATCGAGAAGGGCGAGACCAAGGGCTTCATGAAGATCGTGGCGGATGCGGAGACGCAGCGGATCCTTGGTGCGGCGATACTCGGAACGGGCGGCGATGAGGCGATCCACGGTATCCTCGACGTGATGAACGCAGATCAGCCGGTGTCGGCGTTGCGCTGGGCGGTGCCGATCCATCCGACCGTATCTGAGTTGATCCCGACACTGCTGCTCGGTCTCGAACCGGTGGAGCCTCGATGACCACGACCGGCAGCGTCGCCTCGCGCGAGCACCAGATGTTTCCGGTGCTCGACGCCGACCAGATCGAGACGGCCAAGCGGTTCGCGAGCGGCCCCGCGCGAAAATTCGCAGCGGGCGAGCAGGTCTATGCGATCGGCGAACAGGGCGCGCCTGCATGGCTGGTGCTGGCGGGATCGATCAAGGTCATCCGCCGCGACGGGCTGACGCACGAGGCACCGATCACCTCGCACGGAGTCGGCCAGATCACCGGCGAGGTGAACCAGCTCGCCGGACGCCCGTCGATCGCGGGGGCGCGCCGGCGCCGATGGCTGCACCGCTTTGCCGTTCGATCCGGCGCATTTGCGCGCGTTGATGGTCGGCTCGGCGGATGTCGGCGAAGTCGTGATGCGCGCGTTGATCCTGCGCCGGGTCGGACTGATCGAGCAGGGCAGTGGCGGCACGGTGATCGTCGGCGTGCCGGGCAGCCCCGATATCGTTCGGTTGCAGGGTTTCCTCACCCGGTCGGGCTATCCCAACATCGTGCTCGATGCGGCGTCGGACGAGGAAGGGCGTGCGCTGGTCGAGCGGATCGGCGTGTTGCGCGCCGATCTGCCGCTGGTGGTCTGTCCGAACGGGAAAGTCCTCAAGCGACCGTCGGATGTCGAGGTTGCCGCGTGCCTGGGGATCACGCCCGATCTCGATCCAGACGTGGTGTATGACGTTGCGATCGTCGGCGCGGGGCCGGCGGGGCTGGCGGCGGCGGTGTATGCCGCGTCTGAGGGACTGTCGGTGGTCGTGCTCGACGAGCGCGCGATTGGCGGGCAGGCGGGGGCGTCCGCGCGGATCGAGAATTATCTGGGGTTTCCGACCGGCATCTCAGGGCAGGCGCTGGCGGGTCGGGCATTCAACCAGGCGCTGAAGTTCGGCGCGGAGATCGCGGTGCCGCTGGAGGTCGCGCGGCTCGACTGCGATGACGCGCGGCCGGCGGACGATCCGCTGGTGCTCGCGCTGCCGGATGACACGCGGGTCCGGTCGCGGACCGTGATCGTGGCCTCGGGCGCCCGCTATCGCCGCCCCGACATTCCCGATCTGGCGATGTTCGAGGGCGCGGGCGTGTCCTATTGGGCGTCGCCGATCGAAGCGCGATTGTGCGAAGGCGAGGATGTCGCGCTGGTCGGCGGCGGCAACTCGGCCGGGCAGGCGGTGGTATTTCTCGCGCCTCGCGTGAAACATCTGCACCTGATCGTGCGACGACCGCTGGCGGCGACGATGTCGAAATACCTGATCGACCGGATCGCGGCGCTGCCCAACATCACCCTGCATGTCGGCACCGAGATTATCGGTCTCGAAGGCGACCGCGCGACCGGGCTCACGGGGGCAATGTTCCGCCAAACAGACGGCTCGACCAAACAGTGCGCGATGCGTCACCTGTTCCTGTTCATCGGCGCCGATCCTAATGCCGGATGGCTGCAAGGATGCGTCGATACCGACGACAAGGGGTTCATCGTCACGGGCAAGGCTGCGCTTGCGTTACAGACGAGCCGCGCGCGCGTGTTCGCGATCGGCGACGTGCGCGCTGGCTCGACCAAGCGCGTCGCGGCGGCGGTCGGCGAGGGGGCGGCGGTGGTCGCGCAGGTTCATGTCGCGCTGGCCGACATGGCCGAACGGGAGGCGTCATGAGTTACGGCTGCACGCATATGGAGACGATCCGGTCGGTCACGCCGAGCGCCAAGGGGTGCGAGGATTGCCTTCGGATCGGCAGTGAATGGGTCCATCTGCGGCTGTGTCGGGCATGCGGGCATGTCGGCTGCTGCGACGACTCGCCACGCCGCCACGCGACCGCGCACTTTCATGCGACGCGGCATCCGATCATCGAGGGTTATGACCCACCGGAGGGCTGGGGCTGGTGTTTCGTGGACGAGTCGATGGTCGACCTGCCCAACCAGACGCCGCAATGGGGGCCTATCCCGCGGTATGTTTGAAGAGGGGTAGGCTTTGTTTGCGTCGGTTCAGCCGCGTGTACTACCATCCCGGCGGAGGCCGGGGCCCAATCGGCAAAGCGGCAGTAATGGCGGGCGATCCTTTGTTATTGCCGTCCCCCAATTGGGCCCCGGCCTGCGCCGGGGTGGTGGTGCTCAGCGCGGCAACGACCGTCGATCCAACCATACCGTTGATCACCCTCGCTTGCTTCGCCCGACCCCGACCGCTAGCCGACCTTCATCGGTAAAGGCGTGAGTAGGCGAACATGCGGCGTGTGATGATGGGGCTAATGGCCGTTGCGGCGCTCGCTACGGCGGGATCTGCGCAAAAGCCGAACCGCGTAGGACCGAAACCCGGCATCGTACGCGTCCGCATCGTCACGTCGGAGGGGCCAATCCTGCTGGCGCTCGACGCGCGCCACGCGCCGAAGACGACCGCGAATTTCCTCGCGTATGTCGATGACGGCCGGTTCGATGGCACCGACTTCTACCGCGCAAGCCGCCAGAAATCCGCGCCGAAGCTCGGCTTTATCCAGGCGGGCATCCGCACCGACGCGCGGCGGATACTTCCGCCATTTCCGCTCGAGACTACTGCGATGACCGGGATCAAGCATCTCGACGCGACGATCTCGATGGCGCGCGGGATGACGCCGGCGTCGGCTGGCGGGAATTTTTCATCACGATCGGTCCGGCACCGGCGATGGACGCCCGCGCGGGCTATCCTGGCTATGCGGCGTTCGGACACGTCGTCGCGGGAATGGACGTGGTGAAGCGCATTCTCGCCAAGCCCACTGGGGGCGGGATGGACGCGTTCAAGGACCAGATGATCCTGAAGCGCGTGGCGCTGGTGAGTGCGCGCCGGCTCGACGGGGTGGCGAAGCCGACGGGGTTGCCTCGGGCGTGGTTGATCGAGACGGGGCCTGATCGGAAGAAGTGATGTATCCGTCACCCCAGACTAGTTTCGGCGCCTATCCCCTTCGAACACGTGCCGACGATGGTCGTACGGTACCACGTCCTTCCTTGTCCTCCCGCGAAGGCGGGAGCCCAGACTGAATCCCCGCCTTCGCGGGGAAACAAGCTTTACTTACAGGACGGAGGGTCACGCAGTCAGGCTGAGCGCTACCGCTTCCGCGACCTTGATCCCGTCAACTGCGGCGGAAAGGATGCCCCCTGCATAGCCGGCGCCTTCGCCTGCCGGAAACAATCCCGCGGTGTTGAGGCTCACGAAATTATCACCGCGCGTAATCCGAACCGGCGACGAGGTCCGCGTCTCCACCCCCGTCAACACCGCATCGGGATGATCATAGCCAGGAATCTCGCGGCCGAACGCCGGCAATGCCTCGCGCAACGCAGTGATCGCGAACTCCGGCAGGCATTCCGACAAATCCGTCATATGCACGCCCGGTTTGTACGACGGGATCACCGAGCCCAGCGCGGTCGACGCACGCCCTGCGAGCAGGTCGCCAATGCGTTGCGCAGGCGCCTTGTAGTTCGAGCCGCCGGCGACATAGGCGCGCGATTCCCAGTGGCGTTGCAGTTCGATCCCCGCCAGCGGGTGGCCGGGATAATCGCGCTCGGGGTCGATGCCGATGACGATCCCCGAGTTCGCGTTGCGTTCGTTGCGCGAATATTGGCTCATGCCATTGGTGGCGACGCGGCCCTCCTCCGAAGTCGCTGCGACGACGGTGCCGCCCGGGCACATGCAGAAGCTATAGACGGTCCGACCGTTCTTGCAGTGGTGCGACAGGCTGTACGCCGCCGCCCCGAGATCCGGATGGCCCGCGCACGGCCCGAACCGGGCTTCGTCGATCCACGACTGCGGATGCTCGATGCGGACACCGATCGAGAACGGCTTCGCCTCGACGTGGACACCCTTGGCATGCAGCATCTCGAATGTGTCCCGCGCGCTGTGCCCGACCGCGAAGACGACGTGGTTGGCTTCGAGATAGTCGCCGGTGCTCAGGTGGAGCCCGCGGAGCTGGCGCGTGCCGGCGTCCTCGACGATGTCGAGACCGTCGACGCGCGTCGAGAAGCGGTATTCGCCGCCGAGCGCCTCGATCGTCTCGCGCATGCTCTCGACCATCGTGACGAGGCGGAAGGTGCCGATGTGCGGGTGCGCTTCGGTGAGGATCTCGGGCGGCGCGCCGGCCTTCACGAATTCGGTCAGGACTTTCCGGCCGAGATGGCGCGGGTCCTTGATCTGGCTCCAGAGCTTGCCGTCGGAGAAGGTGCCGGCGCCGCCTTCGCCGAACTGGACGTTGGATTCGGGATTGAGGACGCTCTTGCGCCAGAGGCCCCAGGTGTCCTTGGTGCGCTCGCGGACGACCTTGCCGCGGTCGAGGATGATTGGGCGGAACCCCATCTGCGCGAGGATCAGGCCCGCGAATAGGCCGCAGGGCCCCGCGCCGACGACCACCGGGCGGGGGCCGGTGTAGCTCGGGCCGCCCTTGGTGACGAAGCGATACCCCGTGTCGGGGGTGCGCTGGACGTGGCGATCCTTGCGGAAGCGCGTGAGGACGGTGTCCTCGTTCTTCAGCGTGACGTCGACCGAATAGACGAGCTGGATGTCCATCTTGTCGCGCGCATCGTGCGCGCGCCTCGCGATCGTGTAGCGGATCAGGTCGCGCGGGGTTACGCGCAGGCGATCGCGGATCGCGGCGGGGAGCGCTTCGTCGGCATGGTTGAGCGGCAGCTTGAGGTCGGTGATGCGGAGCATGCTCGGTCCTCTAGCGCCGCGCGGCGTGATCCGCCATCGGCAGTACAGAGCGCGAGCGCGAGAGGACATGATCATGCGGACCGACGACGAGCAGAATGCCAGGAGCGCCAAGCGGAAAGAGGTCCATGATAAGATCGTCGCGAGCAAGACGATCGAGAAGGGGCTGATCATCGTCCACACCGGCAAGGGCAAGGGCAAGTCGACCGCCGCGTTCGGCATGGCGGTGCGGATGATCGGCCATGGGCGCAAGGTCGGCGTGGTACAGTTCGTCAAGGGCGCGATGGCAACCGGCGAGAAGGCAATCTTCGATGCGTTCCCGGACCTGTGCGAGTTCAAGCCGATGGGGGAGGGGTTCACCTGGGATACGCAGGATCGTGCGCGCGATATCGCAGTGGCGCGCGAGGCGTGGGACGAGGTCAAGCGGATGATCGCGGATCCGTCCTATGCGATGGTGGTGGCTGACGAACTGAACATCGTGCTGCGGTATGAGTATCTGCCGGTCGACGAGGTGCTGGCGGTGTTGGCGGCGAAGCCTGAGATGACGCATGTCGTGGTGACCGGGCGGAACGCGCCCGACGCGCTGATCGAGGCGGCGGACCTGGTAACCGAGATGACGCAGGTGAAGCACCCGTTCCGGTCGGGCGTTAAGGCGCAGGCGGGCGTGGAGTTCTAGGCGGCTCCGTACTCTGCGGCCCAAAACAGCCACCGTCCGTCATCCTGACGAAAGTCAGGATCCAGAGCCACGAAGGCCACCGCCCGTTACCCTGGATCCTGACTTTCGTCAGGATGACGGGAGCGCGTGGGGATGGCTGGCGGACTTCTAACCGACGTAGCCGTGTCTTGCGCCGTGTCTTCCTCCCGCCTATCGATCCCCCCGCGACAGGTTCCCCCGACGCTCACGCGTAGGGAAATGAAAATGGGAACGGGAAACACCCGGCTGCCCCTGCAACTGTACGCGGCGAGCCATCGTGCCTCATGCCATTGGGATACTCCCGAGAAGGCGGCGCGGACGGCGTTGACCCGCGAGCCAGGAGACCTGCCCGTCGCGGTCGTCTTTCGTCCGGCCAGGGTGCGCCGAACGGACGGGTAACACCCCGAGCGACGACATCGCTTCGCGTCGCGCGGAGGCTGGAGGCGTGCGCCTCTCGCCCTTCGTGCAGTGCGGGATCGACTGTCCGAAGGGGTTCCTATGCCAAATCTACATAATGCTGCGACCGTTCGGGAACGGACATGCTGAAGCCCGCCGAGGACGGCGTCGCGGTGGTCGCGTGCAACACGTGCCGCCATTCGGCCGATGCGCGCGACGACGAGCAGGGCCAGCGCGGCGGCGCGCGGCTCGTGCAGGCGCTGAAGACGGTGCAGCAGAGCGACCCGGCCTATGCCGACGTCGCGGTGCAGGAGATGCCCTGCCTATTCGCATGCCAGGATTTCTGCACGATCCACCTGCGCGCACCCGCCAAGGTCGGCTATGTGCTCGGCCGGTTCGAACCGACCGAAGACGCCGCGCGCGCGATCCTCGATTACGCGAGGCTCTACGGCGAGAGCGCGTTCGGGCAGGTGCCGTTCAAGCAATGGCCGCAGGGCGTGAAGGGACATTTCATCACCCGCACGCCGCCCGAAGGCTTCGTCGTCGAATGACCGCGTTCGCGACGCCCGCCGGGTTTCTGGCGGCCTTGCGCGGCTTGCCGCAGGCGGACGCGGCGGCGCGATCCGCGGCGATCGCCCGGCAAGGCGAACTGACCAAGCCCCTGGGTCGCTAGGGCTGCTGGAGGATATCGCGGTGTTCATGGCCGGCTGGCAGGGCAACCCGCTGCCTCGGCTCGATCGTGGCAGCGCGGTGGTGTTCGCGGGCAATCACGGCATCGTCGCGCGCGGCGTCAGCGCGTTTCCGGCTTCCGTCACCGCGCAGATGGTGGCCAATTTCGAGCATGGTGGCGCGGCGATCAACGCGCTGTCACGTGCGGCTGGCCTCGATCTGAAGATCGTGTCGCTCGAGCTCGACCGGCCGACGGCGGATTTCACGCAAGCGCCTGCGATGTCGGAGGACGAGTGCCTTGCCGCGTTGAACGCGGGCGCGGCTGCCGTCTCGGACGCGCCGGACTTGGTGGTGCTCGGCGAGATGGGGATCGGCAATTCGACGACCGCCGCGGCGCTGTGCCTGGCGAGCTTCGGCGGGTCGGCGAGCGACTGGGTGGGGCCGGGAACCGGGGTCGACGATGACGGCATCGCGCGGAAGATCGCGGTCGTCGAGGCTGGGGTCACGCTGCACCGGGACGCGCTGAGCACGCCGTTCGAGATTTTGCGGCGGCTCGGCGGACGCGAGTTAGCGGCGATCGCGGGGGCGGTGGTCGCGGCACGGCAGGCGGGCGTGCCGGTGATGCTCGATGGGTTCATCTGCTGTGCGGCGGTCGCGACATTGGCGGCGGCGTGTCCGGACATTCTGGCGCACTGCCTTGCCGGACATGTCTCGGCCGAGCCGGGGCACCGTCTTCTGCTTGAGCGAATGGGCCTCGACCCGTTGCTCTCGCTCGGGATGCGGCTGGGCGAGGGCAGCGGCGCTGCGACCGCAACATTGCTGATTCGAGCCGCGCTGGCCGTGCATGCCGAGATGGCGACGTTCGCCGAGGCGGGCGTTTCGGCGGCGTGAGCGCGTACATGCTGCACCTGATGCGGCATGGTGCGCCCGACGTGGCGGGGCGAATGCTCGGGCGGACCGACGACCCGGTAACCAAGGGAGGGATTGCCGCCTGTATGGCACGCGCCGAGAGTCTTGCGATCGAACGGATCGAGGCCTCCGATCTGATCCGCGCACGCGCCTGTGCGGCGGCGATCGGTGAACCGCGAGGCGTTGCGGTCGAGGTCGACCCACGCTGGCGCGAACTCGATTTCGGGGCATGGGACGGGCTGGCCTCGACGGCAATCGATCGTGTCGAGCTCGCCGCATTCTACGACGATCCCGATGCGTCTCCCCCGCCTGATGGAGAGCGCTGGTCCGCGCTGCAGGACCGGGTAGCGCAGGCGTTGGCCGAGATGCCCCAGGTCTCGACACTCGTGGTGACGCATGGCGGTGCGATCCGGGCGGCGCTCGCGGACTTGTGCGGGTTCGATCGACGGCAGATCTGGGCGTTCGACTTGCCCTATGCCGCGCTGGTCTCGCTGCGCATCTGGCCGGGCCCGACGCGGACCGTGCAGATCGTCGGGCTGGCGACATGAAACGGCTGATCGTCGCGTTCGGCTTCCTGACCCGGCTGCCGATGCCGCGCGTCGACGTCGAGGCAGAGGATTTCGCGGCAGCAATCCGGTGCTACCCTGTCGTCGGTCTCGCGATCGGCCTGATCGTCGCGGCGGCCGGCTGGCTGGGCACGCTGGTGGATCCTTGGACGGGGGCCTGCGCTGCGTTGCTGGCTTGGATCGCAGTGACGGGGGCGCTGCATCTCGACGGGCTCGCCGACCTCGCGGATGGGTTGGGCGCGGCGCATGGCGATCGGACGCGGCTGCTCACGGCGATGGCCGATCCGCATATCGGGAGCTTCGGCGTCGTCGCGATTGTCAGCCAGATGCTGGCCAAGCTCGTTTTGCTCCACGTGATCGGCATGAACTGGGCTCTGATCGTCGTTCCGTTTGCTGCGAGGATGGTGCCTCTCGTCTGGGCGAGACTGTTGCCGCCACTGCGGCCCGGCGGGCTCGGCGCGGCCGTCGCCGGCGCAGTCCGAACCCGCGATCTGCTGGGGTGGGGACTGTTGCTCGCGCTCGCCGCCATCGCAGTGCCGGCGCTCATCGCTCTCCCGTTCCTCGTGCTCGCCGTCGCGGCATGGTTGCGGCGGACGCTCGGTGGTGTGACCGGCGACGCGCATGGCGCCGGGATCGAGATCGTCGAGACCGGGCTGCTAGTTGCGCTCTCGGTGGCCGGCGCGCTCGCTTAGCGCGAGCAGCGCATCGAGATCGACATGGCGTTCGAGCGTCGCGGCGATCGCATCGAGCGCGGCGTCGATCGACGCGCCATGATCGGGTCCGCTCGCCGCGACGCCGAGCCGAGCCAGCCACGCCGCGCGTTGCTCGGAGAGCGCGAGCAGGCCGTGAACGTAGCTGCCCGACACCAGCCCGTCCGCACTCGTCGCGCCTTCGGGGCTGCCATCGGCGCGGTGTCCGACCGGGCGTTCGGTCGCGGGGCCGGTGGTCGCGCCCATGTGCATCTCATAGCCCTCGAACGCCGCGCCCTGCGCTAGCCCGCGAACCCTTTCCAGTGTCTTGCGGCCGGTGAGGATCGTGTCGACGTCGAGCAGCCCCAGTCCGTCGACGCGTCCCGCCGGTCCCTCGATCCCGTCGGGATCGGCGATGCTGCGGCCGAGCATCTGATAACCGCCGCAGAGCCCGAGCACCGGCTTGCCACGCCGGTGATGCGCGCGGATATCGATGTCCCAGCCTTGCGCGCGGACGAAGGCGAGGTCGGGGATCGTCGCCTTCGAGCCGGCGAGCACGATCATGTCGACGTCCGGGATCGCCGTGCCCGGCGGTACCATGACAAGCGCGACGCCGGATTCGAGCCGGAGCGGATCGAGGTCGTCGAAATTGGCGATCCGCGGCGTGATCGGGCAGGCGATCGTGACGCGGCGCTGCGTACTGGCGGCGGGGCGTTCGAGAATCACCGCATCCTCGCTCGGTAACCGTACCGCGTCTGCAAGCCATGGCACGACGCCGTACCCGCGCCATCCGCTCCGCCCTTCGATCGCGCGATAGCCGTCGTCGAACAGCGCCGGGTCGCCGCGGAACTTGTTGATCAGGAACCCGTGGATCATCGCCGCGTCGGCCGGATCGATCACCGCGCGCGTGCCGACGATCGCCGCGATCACGCCGCCGCGGTCGATGTCGCCGACCAGCACCACGGGCACGTCGGCAGCACGCGCGAACCCCATATTGGCGATGTCCCCGGCGCGCAGGTTGATCTCCGCCGGACTGCCCGCGCCTTCGACGACGACGAGATCGCAGCCTGCCGACAGCCGTTCGAAGCTGTCGAGCACGTCGACCAGCAGCCCTTCGCGTCCCTCGCGCCAGCGTGCCGCGGCAAGCGTCCCGCGCACCTGCCCGCGGACGATCAGTTGCGAGGTGCGGTCGCCCTGCGGCTTGAGCAGCACCGGGTTCATGTCGACGCTGGGTTCGACGCGACACGCGATCGCCTGAGTCGCCTGCGCGCGACCGATCTCGCCGCCGTCGGCAGTGACGGCCGCGTTGTTCGACATGTTCTGTGGCTTGAACGGGCGGACCGACAGTCCGCGATTGGCGAACGCGCGGCACAGCCCGGCGGCGAGCACCGACTTGCCGACGTCGGAGCCGGTTCCCTGGAGCATCAGAGCGCCCATGCGATCCCTCCGGCAATGACAAACAGGAGCACACACGCTCGGCGATAGATGCCGAGCGCGGCGCGTAGATCGGCGGCGGTAGCGTCCGCACGGCCATCGCCGATATAGGGCTTGGCGACGCTCACCCCGTCATAGGCGATCGGCCCGGCGAGACGCAGGCCAAGCGCGCCCGCGATCGCCGCTTCGGGCCAGCCTGCGTTGGGCGAGGCATGGTTGCCGGCGTCGCGCCACATCGTCTGCCAACCGCCGAGCCCGGCAACGCACAGCAGCACGCCGCTCAGCCTAGCCGGGATCAGATTGGCCAAGTCGTCGGTCCGTGCCGCAGCCCAGCCGAACGCACGCCAGCGCTCTTCACGGTGCCCGATCAAACTGTCGGCCGTGTTGATCGCTTTATACGCCCACAGTCCCGGCAGCCCGGCCACGAGCAACCAGAACAGTGGCGCGACGACGCCATCGCACACGCTCTCGGCAAGGCTCTCGATCGCCGCCCGCGCGACGCCGGCTTCATTGAGCGACGCGACATCCCGCCCGACGATCATGCCAACGCGGGCACGGGCAGTCTGGAGGTCGCTCGCGCCCAGCGCCCGCGGCACGGGAACGACATGATCGTGCAGGCTACGGATCGCGAGTCCCGGCGCGGCTAACAAGGCGATCGCGACCCAGGCGGAAGACCCGAGCAGCATTCGCAGAACGACGTCTAGCGCGAGCGCGATGACGACCGCGACCCCGACGACGACTGTCATCGTCAAGACACCCGCCGCCCGACGGGTCGCAAACGATGTTCGCGGATCGTTCCAGCGTGCCTCGGCGGCGCCGATCAACCGCGCGAACCCGCCTACCGGATGCCCTATCCGTGCATATAGTGCGGCCGGCCAGCCGATCGCAGCGTCGATCGCTATCGCTAGGACCGCTATCGGCTCAGCCATGCGCCAGCGCTCGGTCCAGCCGGTCGAAGGCGATGTCGTCGCGTGGCAGGCCGATCCGCAGCCAGTGTGGCTCATGGTCGAACGTGCGCGTCAGTATCCCGGCATGCGCCAGACGGTCGAATATCGCGGCTGCGGCGCTGCTTTCCACGAGCCGGAACAGGGGGCAGGCGCCGGTCGCATGCAGCCCGTGGCGCGCCAGCATCGTGTCCAGTCGTGCCGCCCGGTCGATGCAGGCAAGCCGGTTCGCATCGATCCAGGCGCTATCACGGTAGGCGGCCGTCCCATAAGCCACTGCGCAGGCGGAAACCGGCCAGCTTCCCAGCTGGTGGCGCATCGCGGCAACCTGTGCCGGCGGGGCGATCATGAAACCGAGCCGGACGCCGGGCAGGCCGAACGTCTTGCCGAACGAGCGAAAAACGATGACTTGGTGGAACGGCCGAAGATGCGGGACGATGCTGTACGATGGGACCAGGTCGACAAACGCTTCGTCGACCACCAGCCATGCGCCGTGTCGCGTCACGGCGAGCAGGCGCTCTGGTTCGTCGAGTAGTCCATCCGGATTGTTCGGGTTTGCGAGCAGCAGCGTCCCGTCTTCGATGTTATCGATGGCCGGTCGCATAACTGCGCTGGCGTGTCCGAGCGCTTCCGCGTGTGTTGCGTAACTCGGCGCTACAAACCGGGCGGGCCGTGGCAGATCGAGACCGGCCAGCAAGCGTAGTCCGATCTCGCTGCCCGGCAACGCGAGAACACACGCGGAATCGGTTCCGAACATTGCAGCCGCCGTTTCTTCGAGCACCGCGATCGATGCCGGCGATGGTAGCGTCGTGAGATCGACGGGGGGCAACGGGTCGGACCGCCAGGCGCACGGATTGATCCCGGTCGACAGATCGATCCACGGGGTGGGGGCATCGGGGTACAGGGTTGCGGCGAGATCGACCCTCCCGCCATGCGCGCGCAACCCCGTCATGATATCCTTTCGCTTGATCTTGCGCCGCTCATCGTCATTCCGGACGCGCGCTGCAAGCGCCAAGGAGAGACCATGCCGCCATTACAAACCAGCCCGTCGTTCGGTAGGAGCCTGTTCGTGCTCGGCGGGGCGCGGTCCGGCAAGAGCCGTCATGCGCAGGCCGTCGCCGAAGCCGCCGCGGCATCATCGGCGGGGCCGCTGGTGTATATCGCGACCGCGCAGGCATTCGACGACGAGATGCGCGATCGGATAGCGCGGCATCGGACCGACCGCGATGCGCGGTGGCAGACCGTCGAAGCCCCAACCCAACTTGCCGCCGCATTGCGCGAGGTGGATGGCGCGAACACGGTCATCCTCGTCGATTGCCTTACTTTATGGCTTTCCAACCTATTGCTCGCCGATCTCGACATCGACCAGGAAGTCGATGTTTTGCTAGCGACGCTTGCCTGCGCGCAGGCGCGGGTCATTCTCGTCTCGAATGAAGTCGGTCTCGGTATCGTCCCCGACAACGCGCTCGCGCGGCGCTTTCGCGACGCCGCGGGAGTGTTGCACCAGCGGCTTGCGGCACAGGTGGATTCGGTCGACGGTCTGATGGCTGGTCTGGTCCAGTCTTGGAAACGCCCGGTCTAAGCGCGCCTGGGCGACGCATGACACCGCGCGCACCGATCGCAATTGGCATCTTGCCTGCCGACACCGGGAATGGTTAATCGTCGCCAACTGCACCGAACTGGTCGCAACGACCATCATGCGTGAATGGAGGCCGGAATGCATAGCAAAGCGCAGGCAGTCGCGCGTTTAAAATCGATGGTCTTCCTGATCGAGGAGGCGCTGCGGATCGCCGATGAGGGCGACAATCCGCTATTCGGTGCCAAGTTGAGCGATTGTATTGATTGCCTGCAAGGCGCATTGGATGAAATCAGCAGCGCGACATCCGTCAAACCGTAACGCGTCACGTGATCGATATCCGTATGGATAAAACGATACGGCGCAAAGGCAATGTCCCGACAGGCCAGTATAGTCGAAGATGCTGGCAGCATCGCCTTCGATAGACCCGGGGTCATAGCTTATCGATTTTAACGCAGGTTTATTTTGCGTGAAGACCAAATGTTACGATAAGCCTTATCCGAATATGTTATCGTCTTTTACCGACAGCCGATCATTGGGCGCTGACGGCCGAGAGAGGCATGTGCTCCCGCCCCGATTTGTGCGGGAGAACGCATTTGAACGATGTTCTGACGGATCATGGTGCTGTGATTTCCCCTTTGGCCCCCTTGGCTTTGATGGTGCGAAAGCTCGAAACACACGCGGTTCTGCACGAAGCTGATCGTCGCGCATTGCTGGCGTTACCGTATACGCTGCGAACCTACGAACCGTCGTCCTATCTCGTCCGCGAAGGCGACGCGCCCGAGCAATGCGCCGTCTTGCTGTCCGGGTTTGCATACCGCCAGAAGCTGACCGGCTCGGGGATGCGACAGATCGTGTCACTGCACGTGCCGGGGGAGGCGCTTGACTTCCAGCACCTGTTTCTCGACGTCGCCGACCACAATGTGCAGACGCTAACCCGCGCGGACGTCGCGACGATCTCACGAACGGCGTTGCGCGATCTCGCACGGACGCGGGCGTCGATCGGCAATGCGATCTTCGTCAATACGCTGGTCGAGGCGTCGATCTTTCGCGAATGGATCCTCAATATCGGCCGGCGCGATGCGCGGTCGCGGCTGGCGCATTTCCTGTGCGAATTCGCGATCCGGCTCGATATGCAGGGCTTGGTCGACGAGACCGGCTATGAGCTTCCGATGAGCCAGGAGCAGCTCGGCGATGCGCTCGGGCTGACCGCGGTGCACGTCAACCGGACGATCAAGTCGCTCGAGGCGGACGGTCTGATCTCGCGCAACCGGCGTCGGATCAGCTTTCCGCGCTGGGATGCGTTGCGCGAACTCGCCGATTTCTCGAGCCGCTATCTGCACCTGTCGCAGCAGAAATCCTGACGGGTCAGCGTTCTCGGCCGTGACTGACCGAATCGATGATCCGCCCGCCTGCCATGAAGACTGCGATCGGGCAGGCGGCGAACAGCATCCAGCCGCCATAGCCCGGGTATTGCTGCAGATAATGCATGCCGCGCTCGACCGCGCCGACCCCGAGGCCGTAGATGACGAGGAATGCCTCGAACTTGGTCTTGATGATGAAGAGGCGGGCAAAGCGAGTCCACATGGCCGCGACCTAGCAAGACCGGTGCCAATGGCGGATTTCCGCGGTTTAGCCCGGAGCAAATATGGTTAAGTGTAAATTAACCCGACAAGATCGAGCTCGGTGAGGAGCGCATTCCGCGCGGCCTCGATAGCCGCGACGAGCGTGGCATCGCCGATCGATGCCGGATCGATCGCCTCGGGCCAGTGCGCGGCGACGATCGCGGCGATCCGGTCGAGCTTGGCGTGATCGACGAGGAAGCGGGGATCGACGGTTGCCGGATCGGCGACCACACGCAGGCGGAGGCAGGCGGGACCGCCGCCGTTGCTCATCGATTCGCGGACATCGACGACGTGCAGGTGGCGGATCGGACTATTGCCTGCGACATGTGTCTGGAGCCACGACCACACCGCGGCATTGGCACGCGCCTCCTCGGGCAGGACCAGTGCCATGCCATCGGCGAGCGAAACGAGCTGCGCGTTGAACAGATAGGACGCGATCGCATCGGCGAGGCTGACACGGTCGGCGGGAACCTCGACGATCTCGACCTCGGGCAGGAGGCGGCGCAGATCGGCGTAGAACGCATCCTTGTCCTCGAAGGCGTGTTCGTGGGCGAACAGCACGCGCTCGTTGGCGACCGCGACGACGTCGTTATGGAACGCCCCCGCGGCGATCGCGATGTCGGACTGCTGGACGAACACAGTCCGTGCCGGATCGAGACCGTGCGCGCGCGCGATGGCTTCGCTCGCGTCGCGGTGTTGGCGGGCGGGGAAGCGTCCGCCGGGCTTGCCGTAGACGAAGACCTCGACGCCGGGTTCGGCATGATCGGCGCAGAGCCGCATGTGGTTGGCGGCGCCCTCGTCGCCGAATGGGGCGGGGACGGGGGGATGCACGACGAAGGCGGGGTTTGCGAACGCCGTCCCAAGCTGGGCGAGCGTACCCTGCCATTCGTGGCTGCGATGCGGCATCGTCAGGAGGTTGGCGACGGTCAGATGGCAGCGGCGATCGCGGGTGTCGGCTGCAGGCGAGACCGTCGCCGCGTTCGCCGCCCACATCGCCGACGCCGACAAGGCCTGCGCGCGAAGATGCGGCGGCGCGTCGTCGTAAGTGGTCGCCAAAGTTTCGAGCCAGCGATGGTCGGGGCGGGCAAGCGGCATCAGCACGCCCTGCACCAGCCCGAGATCGAGGTTCGCGCGCATCTTGGCGATGCCCTGCAACGCCGCCGCCCGCGGATGCGCGATCTGCCCGGCATGCTGCGTCGCCGCCAGATTGCCGGGGCTGAGCCCGGCGAAATTATGGCTGGGGCCGATCAGCCCGTCGAAGTTGATCTCGACCTTGGTCATAGTCGTGCGACGTGCGTCACTAGCGTGCCCTCGGCTAGCGCGAGCGCCGCGGCGCTGTCGGGAGAGAGGGCAACGCCGTCCCCCGTATCGCGGACATGACCGAACGCACAGCGGAAGTCGGCGAGGTTGCCGGTCGCGACCAGCGCTTCGGTGCCGCCGTCCTGGTCGATCGCGACGACACGGCTTTCGCGCGCATCGGCGATCGAGCGGACCCGGTCGGTGCGCGCGGTCATCGTCGGACCGCCGTCAAAGATGTCGACGTAATTCTCGAACGCGAAGCCTTCGTTCTCCAGCATCCGCATCGCCGCGCGGCCCGAGGGATGCGGCAGGCCGATCGCCGCGCGTGCGCTCTCGGTCAGCATCGCGGTGTAGATCGGGTGTTTGGGCATGAGGTCGGCGATGAACTGGTGACCGTTGATCGCATTGAACTGATCCGCGTCCTGGAAATTCATCCCGAAGAAGCGGCCGGCGAGACCATCCCAGAAGGGCGAGCCGCCGGCTTCGTCGATCACCCCGCGGAGCTCGGCGAGGATGCGGTCGGCGAAGCGCGCGCGGTGCATCTTGATGAAGAGGTAGCGGCTGCGCGCGAGCAGCAGGCCGAGACCGCCGGCGCGTTCGCCGGGATGGAGGAACAGCCCGCCGACCTCGCTCGCGCCTTCGAGATCGGTGGCGAGCGAGAGCATGTCGGCGCGAAAGGTGCGATTGAGCTGCTTGCTGTGCTGCGTGAGCTGGCCGATCCGGTAGCTGTAGAACGGATAGCTCTGGCCGACCTGCGTGAAGATCTGGCAGGTACCGCGGACTTCGCGCGTCTCGGTGTTTTCAAGGATCAGCACGAACAGCTCGTCCTGAACCGGGCCATCGCTGCGCGCGAAGGCGGCGTGGCTACGCTCAAGCTTGGCGGTCAGCGCACGCCGATCAGGCGGCAGGTTGGTGAAGCCGCCACCCGTGAGCTTAGCCATTTCGTAGAGATGCTGGAGATCGTCGTCGACCGCGGCGCGGATCCTGAAGCTCACAACCGGCCCTCCGCAATGCGCAATATGGTGACCGCCGACAACGCTGCCCGCTCGGGCAGGCTGTCGGGGATCATAAATTCGTCCACCGAATGGATCGCGCCGCCGCGGACGCCCATCGTGTCGACGACCGGCACGCCCGCCGCCGCGATGTTGTTGCCGTCGCACACCCCGCCGGTCGCTTTCCAGGCGATGTCGAGGCCGAGATCGTTGCCCGACGCCTTGACGAGGTCGAACAGTCGAGCGGCGCCGTCGTCGATCGGTTTGGGCGGGCGGTTGAAGCTGCCATGGACTTCGATACGGACGTCATGTTCGGCAGTCACCATCGCGACCGCGGAGTCGATGTGAGACTGGGCGCGGGCGATATCATCGAGCGTGGCGGGGCGGAAGTTGATGCGAAGGATGGCAAGGTCGGGAACGACGTTGTTGGGGCCGCCGCCTTCGATCCGTGCCGGGTTCACCGCCAAACGCGGGCCGCGGACCTTCGAAAGCCGGACCGCGATATCCGCGGCGGCGACGAGCGCGTTGCGACCGTCTTCGGGGTTGCGGCCGGCATGCGCGCTACGGCCGCGCACGATGATCGAGAAATTGCCGGTGCCGCCACGTGCGCCGGCGAGCGTTCCGTCGGCGAGAGCGGGTTCGTAGGTGAGTGCGGCAATCTTTCCATGTGCTGCGCTAGCCAGCAGCGGGGCGGAGGAGAAGGAGCCGGTTTCCTCGTCCGAGTTGATGACGACGTTATAGCCGATACGGGTGGCGAGTGGGCTCGCTTCGACCGCTCGAAGCGCCGCGAGCATCACGGCCAGCCCGCCCTTCATGTCCGCAACACCCGGCCCGTTCAGCCGGCCGTCGTCGAGCCACTGGAGCGACTGGAACGCGTTATCGACCGGATAGACCGTGTCCATGTGCCCGGTGAACAGCATCCGTACCAGCGCGTCGGGGCGGACGACGAGATGCAGATGCTTGCCGTGCTCGATCGACGACACGACGCCGTCCGTCGCGACGCTGTCGACCGGGGTCGGCTCCACGAGTGTGATCTCGCCGGGCAGGGCCGCAAATGCGTCGCCTAGCAAACCGGCCATCGTCGCGAGGCCGGGCAGGTTGCGCGTGCCGCTGTTGATCTCTGCCCAGGTCTCGACCTGCCCTAGCATCGGAGCCGCGTGCGCCTTATCGACGGCATCGCGCTCTATCGTTGAAAGTCCCCTCATCACCCGACCCTAGCGAAACCGGCCGTGCGTGGGAACAGCGTCAGAAGCTGTAGACCAGCGACGCGCGGCTGGTGGTGTCGGTCGAGACCGATCCGACCGGCGGCTCGCTTTCATATTGGACGCTGTACGACAAAGCAGCGGAGAGTGGCCCGATCAGCTTGGCGTTGAGCGAGGTCGTGCCGCTGAGCGTGCTGTTGTAGCGTTGGACATACGCCGACGCGACCTGGCTGACCGACAGCCCGCTGAGGATGCGGATGCTGAAGTTCGCGGTCCCACGCGCGGCGATGCTGCTCTGTACGGTATTGTCGGTAAACTCGGTATCACGATACGCCGGCCCAAGTTCAAGATCGAGCTTGGTGCCCGCAGTCTTGATGACGCTGTAACCGGCGCCGACCGAGGTCGAATATCGGTTGAAATAGCCGAGGAACCGATCGCTCTCATACTGCGCGACGCCGTACACATAGGCACGATCGTCGATCTTGTAGTTGGGTTCGTACGAAGCGAGATAGTGCTCGCGCGTCGTTATGTTGAGGTTCGATTGATAATCGGCTTGCGCATGAAACTTGTGTCGCCAGCGCAGGCCTTCGCGGTTGAGGTCGAGCACCGCGGTGCCGCCGGCGGTGTCGGAATTGCCGGTAGTCAAATAGCCGCCGATTTCCGCCTTGCCGCTCCAAAGGTCAAGAAAGCTGGCCTGACGGATGACCTGCGTGCGTTGAGCCGCGCGGTCGGCCTTCCACTTTTCGGCGATCGCGAGCACCGCGTCGCCGCTAAGCGGGTCGGCGGCGCGCGCGTATTTGGCGATCGTGTTGACGTCGGCCTCGTTGCCCGCCTCCAGCGCCGCGTCGAGCATCGCGCGGATCGTTTCCGGAATCATTACCGATTGCGGATCGGGCGCGTTGGCGAGCAACAGCGGGGCGAAGATGAGGCATGTTAAGCGGCGCACGCTGGATTCCGTAACGGCAGCGCAACGCGATGGGAACTGCGGACCGATGCGGTTATGCGCCGAGATGTGGCGCGAAGGCGGCGAGTACCCGTTCGTAGAGCGCAGTCTTGAACGGCACGACCAGCCGCGGCAGGTCGGCGGGATCGCTCCAGCGCCAGACGCGGAACTCCTGATGCTCGGTGGCGATGTCGATGTCCGCGTCGGTGCCGTTGAACCGATACAGGAACCAGCGCTGCGCCTGGCCGCGCCATTTCCCCTTCCACACCTTGCCGAGCAGCTCGGGCGGGAGGTCGTAGACGAATTCACCCGGCGCTTCCGCAATCAGCGCGACTTTGTCAGGCATGACGCCGGTTTCCTCGCCGAGTTCGCGGAGTGCGGCGGCTTCGGCGTCCTCGCCTGGGTCGATCCCGCCCTGCGGCATCTGCCAAGCCTCGGAGGGCGAATCGTTGCGCTGGCCGACGAAGACCTTGCCGTCGGCGTTGACGAGCATAACGCCGGCGCAGGGGCGGTAGGGAAGGGTCGAGTAATCGGTCACGAAAATCTCCGGAACGCAGGCGCTTGTGCGGCGAACCGCTTGGGGCTCGGGCAGCGCGCTCCTACCTACGGAGCATGATCCATGTCGTCCACCATCCCGACTATGTTACGCCAGCGCCGACGCGCTCGACCTATCGCTGGAACAAGAACGGGCTGATCCGCGACCTGCTTCTCGACAAGGGCGATGCGGTGACGTGGCATCGAGCCGAGACGACGCCGACCGCGTGGCTCGAGGCGGTGCATGACGAGGATTACGTCGCCGAGGTGCTTGGGGCGCAGGTGCCCAAGGAGAAGGAGCGGCGGATCGGGTTTCCGGTGACGGCGGCGGTGGCATCGCGTGCCGCAATCGTCCCGCAAGGGACGTGGCTGGCGGCGTGTCTCGCGCTGGAGCACGGGTTTGCGGCAAATACGGCGGGCGGGAGTCATCATGCGCTGGCGAATACCGGCGCTGGATTTTGCGTGTTCAACGATCTGGCGGTGGCGGCGGCGCGGTTGATCGACGAGCGTCGCGTGGCGCGCGTGCTGGTGGTCGATTGCGACGTGCATCAGGGCGACGGGACTGCGGCGCTGCTGGCGGGACGGCCTGAAATCGCCACCTATTCGATCCATGCAGAGAAGAATTTTCCGGTGCGCAAGGCGCGGTCGACGGTCGACGTGCCGCTGCCCGACAAGGTCGGCGACGAAGTCTATTTGGCGACCTTGGAGTCGACCCTGGTGCCGCTGCTCGATGAATTCCGGCCTGAGCTGATCCTCTATCAGGCGGGGGTCGATCCGTTCGAGGGCGATCGGCTCGGCCGGCTGTTGCTCACGCTGGACGGGCTGGCGCAGCGCGAGCGGCTGGTCGCTGGTCTCGCGATCGATCGCGGCATGCCGCTCGCGAGTACGGTCGGCGGCGGCTATGGTGACGATGCGCTGGCGATCGCCGAGCGGCACGTCGCGTCGATCCTGACGCTGGGCGAAACTTTTGCCGCCGCGGGTGACGCCGGACTGCGGGTTGGTGCATTGAACGCGCGATGACGACACCTTCTTTGCTCTGGCTGCGCCAGGACCTCCGCCTTCACGATCACCCCGCGCTGATCGCCGCCGCGCATGTGGGAGCGGTGATCCCGGTCTATGTCCTCGACGACGAGGCGCCGGGGAAATGGAAGATGGGCGGCGCGCAGCGCTGGTGGCTGCACCACACGCTCGACGCGTTCGCCAAGGCGCTCGCCGACAAGGGGTCGAAGCTGATCCTGCGACGCGGGGACGCGGTCGAGGTGCTGACGGCGCTGATGGACGAAACCGGTGCCGGGCAGGTGCACGCGATCCGGCATTATGAGCCTTGGTGGCGGAAGGCCGAGGCGGCGCTTGGCGATAGGCTGTGCCTGCATGACGGCAACCATCTTGCCCGCGTCGAGGATGTGAAGACGGGGTCGGGCGGGCAGTTCAAGGTGTATTCCTCGTTCTGGAAGGCGCTCAACCAGATGATGCCGCCGGGCGATCCGGAGCCGGTGCCGCGGACGATCCCGGCGCCGTCGAAATGGCCGAGGAGCGATAAACTGGCGGACTGGGATCTCCTGCCGACCAAGCCGGACTGGTCGACCGGGTTCAAGGACTGGACGCCGGGCGAGGCGCAGGCGTTGAAGAACGCGAAGGCGATGGCGCCGATAGTCGAGGCGTATGACGTCGATCGCAACATGCCTTCCATCGAAGGCACGTCGCGCCTGTCCCCGCATCTCCACTTCGGCGAGATTTCGCCGCGCGCGGTGTGGCACGCGGTCGATGGCCACGGCGATGCGACAATCTTTCGGAAGGAACTCGCATGGCGCGATTTCACCGATGGCGTCGTGCTGACGATGCCCGATTACGGCGACACCAACGGGCGGCCGAAGTTCGACAAGCTCCCCTGGCGGTCGGGCAAGGAGGCCGAGGCGAACCTGAAGGCATGGCAGGAGGGCAAGACCGGCTATCCCATCGTTGATGCCGGGATGCGCCAGCTCTGGGCGACCGGCTGGATGCACAACCGCGTGCGGATGATCACGGCCAGCTTCCTGGTGAAGCATCTGCTGATCGACTGGCGCGAGGGCGAGCGCTGGTTCTGGGACTGCCTGGTCGATGCGGATTACGGGAATAATTCGGTGAACTGGCAATGGGTCTCGGGGACCGGGGTAGATTCGAACATGTTCGGGCGGATCATGGCGCCGCTGACGCAGTCGGACAAGTTCGATGCAGGCGACTATATCCGCGAGTGGGTGCCGGAACTGGCGAAGGTAACTGGCGACGCGATCCACGATCCGGAGGAGTCCGGCTGTCGGCCAAAAGCGTACGCGGCGAAGATCGTCGGCCACCGCGAAGGCCGTGAGCGCGCGCTCGAAGCCGGGCGGCACGCGCGCTAGGGTCGCATCTTCTCCCCTCCCTGGAAGGGAGGGGTTGGGGGTGGGTCGGGTTCCGCTCGGTCGACCGTCAGTGGCTCGAACCCGCCAACCCACCCCCGGCCCCTCCCTTCCAGGGAGGGGAGTGCGTTGCGGCCTTGATTACGTTCCAGCCGTTTCCGCGCCGACGCCTCTTTCCTAGCCGCCGCCCCTGTTGCATGGAGCGCCGCGATGACTGCCGTTCCAGCTTTCGATGATGTGCCCACCGCCCAGGTTTCCCCGGTTGCGCGCATCGTCGCGCCGGTGTTCCACCGTCTGCTCGATCGGATCGACGCGGGGCTTGAGAGCGGCGGGATCGATGCGAGCCTGCCCGACGGCACACGGCGGCTGATTGGCGGACGTGCGCCGGGGCCTTTGCCGGTAGTGACAGTGCATCGCTGGCGCGCGTTGGTGCGGCTCGCGACGGCAGGATCGGTCGGTTGGTACGAGGGCTGGGCGGCAGGTGACTGGTCGAGCCCCGATCCAGTGCCGCTATTCGACCTTTTCATGCGCAACCGCCGCTCGCTCGGGAGTTCGGCGCGGTCGGGGGCGTGGTGCGGCTCGCGGCGCGGGCGTGGCATCGGATGCGGCGCAACGACCCGACCGGTTCGCGCAAGAACATCGCGGCGCATTACGACCTCGGCAACGATTTCTACGAGACGTGGCTCGATCCGAGCCTGACCTATTCGAGTGCGATCTTCGCCGAGCCGTTCGACGATGCCGAATCGCATGAGGTGGCGCAGGCCACCAAGCTGTGCGCGATCCTCGACCGGACCGGCGCGCGTGCTGGCGATACGATCCTGGAGATCGGCTGCGGCTGGGGATCGTTTGCCGAGATGGCGGCATATGCGGGGGTCGGTGTGCATGCGCTGACGCTGTCGATCGAGCAGAAGCGCCAGGTCGACGAGCGGATCGCGGCGGCGGGGCTCGACGGGGTGCAGGTGGCGCTGACCGATTACCGCGACCTCACCGGGACCTATGACGCGGTGGCAAGCATCGAGATGGTCGAGGCGGTGGGCGAGGAATATTGGCCGGTGTATCTCGACGCGATCGCGCGCGCGTTGAAGCCGGGCGGGCGCGCGGCGTTGCAGTATATCTCGATCGACGATGCGATCTTCGATTCCTATTCGCGGAGTGTCGACTTCATCCAGCGCTACGTGTTTCCGGGCGGGATGCTGTTGTCCGAGCCGCGGTTTCGCGCGCTTGCGGAGGCGCGGGGGCTGGCGTGGGAGGACCGACGCGGGTTTGGACTGCACTATGCCGAGACGTTGCGGCGGTGGCGGGTAGCGTTCGACGCGGCGGTCGCGGAGGGGCGGTTGCCGGCGCGGTTCGATGCTCGGTTCGTGGCGTTGTGGCGTTACTATCTGATGTATTGCGAGGGTGGGTTTCTCGGCGGCGGGATCGATGTCGCGCAGGTTACGCTGGTGAAGCGGTAGCGCTTTCCTGCGTACGCAGGAATCCAGGGTAACGGGCGGTGGCGATTGTGACCCTGGGCTCCTGCGTGCGCAGGAGAACGGTTAGGCTACCCGCTCGAAGTGGCCCGCCTCGAAGCCTTCGATTGCCAGCGCGACGATGCGGTCGGCCACGACAGTCGGTTCCTTGACCGAGTTCGGATCTTCCCCAGGATAGGCCCGCGCACGCATCTTTGTCCGCGTCGCGCCGGGATCGACGATTGCGGTGCGAATGGCGCTAATCTCCGCCATCTCGTCACCGTATGCGCCAAGCAGTGTCTCGAATGCAGCCTTCGAAGCGCCGTAGAGGCCCCAATACGCGCGAGGCTTGCGGCCTACGCTGGAGGTCACGCCGATCACGCGCGCCGACTTCGCCTTTTTCAGCATAGTGTCGAACGCCGCGATCAAGGCCGCCTGCGCGCTGACGTTGAGCGTCAGGACTTGCGCCATTTCCTTCGGATCGATCGCCGGGACCGACGACAGCGAGCCGAGCATGCCGGCATTGAGAACGAGGATATCAAGCGCATCCCAGCGGTCTCCGATCGCGGTCGCCAAGCGCGCGATGGCCTCGCTCTCCGCCAGATCCAGCGGCGCGATCGTCGCCGAGCCGCCGGCCGCGTGGATCGTCGCCTCGACCTCTTCGAGACCGCCGGGCGTGCGCGCGGTCAGGACGACGTGCGCGCCCTTTGCCGCCAGCGCGATCGCCGTCGCAGCGCCGATGCCGCGGCTGGCACCGGTGACCAGCGCCAGCCGGCCTTCGAGAGGCTTGTCCGTCATATCAGCTCCGCGAGTATCAGATGACGCGTTCGGCGAGCATCGCGAACTGATCGACTTCCGAACCTTCGTCATGGTCGGTCAGCGTCGTCGGGTAATCCCCGGTGAAGCACGCATCGCAATATTTCGGGCGGACATCCGCGCGCTTCGCCTCGCCGAGCGCCTTGTAGAGGCCGTCAATCGAGATGAAGTTTAGGCTGTCGGCATGGATGAAGCCGGTCATGCCGCCGAGATCCAGCTTGGCCGCGAGCAGCTTCTCGCGCTCGGGCGTGTCGACACCGTAGAAGCATGAATGCCGCGTCGGCGGGCTGGCGATCCGCATATGGACTTCGGCAGCGCCGGCCTCGCGCATCATCTCGACGATCTTGAGCGAGGTCGTACCGCGGACGATCGAGTCGTCGACGAGGATGACCCGTTTCCCCTTGATCAGCGCACGGTTGGCGTTGTGCTTCAGCTTCACGCCGAGATGGCGGACCTTGTCGCCCGGCGAGATGAAGGTGCGGCCGACATAGTGCGAGCGGATGATGCCGAGCTCGAACGGGATGCCCGATTGCTGCGCATAGCCGATTGCTGCGGGCGTGCCCGAATCAGGAACCGGGATGACCAGGTCGGCATCGACCGGCGATTCGATCGCGAGCTGCGCGCCGATCGCTTTGCGGACCGAATAGATCGAGTGATCGTCGACGATCGAATCGGGGCGCGAGAAATACACCCATTCGAAGATGCACGGCCGCGCCGCCATCGGTGCGAACGGGCGGATCGAGCGGATTTCCGAGCCCTGGACGATAACCAGTTCGCCCGGCTCGATCGCGCGAACGAAGGTGGCGCCGACGACGTCGAGCGCGACCGTCTCGGAGGCGAAGATCACCGCGTCGCCGAGCTTGCCCATCACCAGCGGGCGGATGCCGAGCGGATCGCGGCAGGCGATCATGCCCTCCGGCGTCATCACGATTAGCGAGTACGCCCCCTCGATCTGCTTCAGCGCGTCGATGAAGCGGTCGAGCAGCGTGCGGTAGTTCGAGGTCGCGACGAGGTGGATGATCGTCTCGGTATCGCTGGTCGACTGGAAGATCGAGCCGCGCCGTACGAGCTCGCGCCGCAGTCGCATCGCGTTCGAGATGTTGCCGTTATGCGCGATCGCGAAGCCGCCGGTCGACAGCTCGGCATAGAGCGGCTGGACGTTGCGGAGCGCGGTTTCGCCGGTCGTCGAATAGCGGACATGACCGCAGGCGACTGTGCCGGGCAGCGCGCGGATCACGTCGTCGCGGTCGAAGTTCCCGGCGACATGGCCCATTGCGCGGTGGGTGTGGAAATTGGCCCCGTCGAAGGTGGTTATCCCGGCCGCTTCCTGCCCGCGGTGCTGCAAAGCGTGGAGGCCGAGCGCGACGAGCGCAGCCGCGCCTTCGGTGGCCGAGACGCCAAACACCCCGCACTCTTCGCGAAGTTTGTCGTCGTCATAAGGGTTTGTCGTCAGCATGCCGGATCTCACGTCGTGCGGAAGCTGCCCTATACGAGCGGATCGCCGTCTTGTCGCCTGTTTGTAATAACATTGCGCGCCGCTGGTCGCATCGGGGCGAGTTTCGGGTATATCCGGGGCATGACACACAGCCGCGACACGGGCCTGACGCTCGATCCGAAATTCGATTCCACCGGGCTCCTGACCGCGGTCGTCACAGATCGCGTATCGGGCGACGTGCTGATGGTCGCGCATATGAACGCAGAGGCGCTGGCCCAGACGCAGACGACCGGCGAGGCGCATTTCTGGTCGCGCAGTCGCGAGAAGCTCTGGAAGAAGGGCGAGACGTCGGGGAACGTGCTGCGCGTCGCCGAGCTGCGGATCGATTGCGACCAGGATGCGGTGTGGGTGATCGCCGATGCGGCGGGGCCGGCGTGTCATACCGGCGAGCGGACCTGCTTCTTCCGCCGGATCGAGGGGGCGGACTGGTGCCGGCCGAATGAAGCGGGCGTTGCTGCTCGCTCTCGTCTTGAGCGGGTGCGGGCAGGAGCCGTCTCGTACGGTCGCGGATAGTGCGGGGGCGCGGCTTGAGGCGGCGGCGGAGACCGCAGGAATCGTGTCCGACCCGAACGCGCCGCTGCAGGGATACTGGGCGCGCGATACCGACCGGGTCTGCGTTATCGCCACCGAGAAGACCGCCCGGATCGGGGTCAGCGTCGACTACGGCGAAGATCAGGGCTGTGCCGCATCCGGGACCGTCGAGCGCTCGGGCGATGCACTGAAAGTCGCATTTGGCGCGTGCAAATTCGACGCCCGGTTCGACGGCGATCGGATCGTCTTCCCGGCCGAGATGCCAGAAGCCTGTGAATCGCTGTGTACTGGCCGCGCCTCGCTAGCCGCGCTGGCCGTCGATCGGATCAGCGAATCGCGATCGGAGGCTTCGACGTTGCGCTCAACGGGTGGGCGATCATCTGCCGGGAAGTTGCTCTGCGCTAATTGACGTTGACGTAAACGAGAGTTATTTGGCTGGGGATGGCGACACGAGCATCTCCTTCCCCGGTCTCTCCCGAATCCTACGCGGTCATCGAACCGCGGCATGATCGCGAGAGCTTCACGATCTCCGACCTGTCGGCCGAGTTCGACGTGACGGCTCGCGCGCTCCGGTTCTACGAGGACGAGGGCCTGATCGCGCCCGAGCGTCGCGGGACCCAGCGCATCTATTCGCACCGCGACCGCGCGCGCCTAGCCTGGATCCTGCGCGGCAAGCGCGTCGGGTTCAGCCTCGGCGAAATCCGCGAGATGATCGACCTCTACGATCTCGGCGACGGTCGCCGTGCGCAGCGCCAGGTCGTGATCGAGCGCAGCCAGGCGCGGATCGCGCTGCTGACCGCGCAGAAGCGCGACATCGATCTCGCCATCGACGAACTCACCAGTTTCGTGGCCCTCCTCGAAGTGAGCCGCGCCCAGGACAACCAAGGATAAACCATGCCTCAGTATACGCCCCCGTCCGCGACACGCGTTTCGTCCTCGAGCATGTCGTCGGCCTCGATCGCTACAATAACCTCCCCGGCTTCGATGCAGCCTCGCCCGACGTCGTCGACGCAGTGCTCGAGGAAGGCGGCAAGTTCGTCGCCGAAGTGCTGTTTCCGCTCAACCTGTCGGGCGACCAGCAGGGCTGCACGCGGCATGAGGACGGCTCGGTGACGACGCCGGACGGCTTCAAGGAAGCGTATAAGCAGTATGTCGAGAGCGGCTGGGCGACGCTCGGCAACCAGCCCGAATATGGCGGGCAGGGGATGCCGCACGTCGTGTCGACCGCGTTCCAGGAATACATGATCTCGTCGAACATGGCGTTCGCGATGTATCCCGGCCTGACACACGGCGCGATCGCCGCGCTGATCGCCAAGGGCTCGGATGCGCAGAAGGCGATGTACGTGCCGAAGATGGTGTCGGGCGAATGGGGCGGGACGATGAACCTGACCGAGCCGCAGTGCGGCACCGATCTCGGCCTGATCCGCACCAAGGCCGAGCCGCAGGCGGATGGTTCGTACGCGATCACCGGCACCAAGATCTTCATCTCGTCGGGCGAGCATGACCTGACCGAGAACATCATCCACCTCGTGCTGGCCAAGACCCCGGGCGCGCCGGACAGCTCGAAGGGCATCTCGCTGTTCGTGGTACCGAAGTTTCTCGTCGAGGAAGACGGTTCGCTCGGCGCGCGCAATGGCGTCACCTGCGGCTCGATCGAGCACAAGATGGGCATCCACGCGAACTCGACCTGCGTGATGAACTATGATTCGGCGACCGGCTGGCTCGTCGGCGAGGAGATGAAGGGCCTCGCGGCGATGTTCATCATGATGAACGCCGCGCGTCTCGGCGTTGGTCTTCAGGGTCTCGGCGTTGCCGAAGTCGCCTACCAGAATGCTGTCCAGTACGCGCAGGATCGGCGCCAGGGTCGCGCGCTGACTGGGCCGAAGGAGCCGCAGGAAAAGGCGGACACGCTGTTCGTCCATCCCGACATCCGCCGTATGCTGATGGAGGGCAAGTCGCTGACCGAGGGCCTGCGTGCGCTGATCCTGTGGACCGCGCTCCAGGCCGATCTCGAGCATCATGCCGAGACCGAGGAAGAGCGCCAGCTGGCCGGCGACATCATCAGCCTGCTGACCCCGGTCATCAAGGGCTATGGCACCGACATGGGCTATGCGATCGCGACCAACGCGCAGCAGGTGTACGGTGGCCACGGCTACATCGCCGAATGGGGCATGGAGCAGTATGTCCGCGATGCCCGGATCGCGATGATCTACGAGGGCACCAACGGCGTGCAGGCGATGGACTTGGTCGGGCGCAAGCTCGCGCAGAATGGCGGACGCGGGATCCAGGCGTTCTTCAAGCTGGTGGCGGACGACGTCGCCGCGGCGAAGACCGATCCGGCGACGGCAGTGTTTGCCGAGGCGCTGGAGAAGGCGAACGGCCAGCTTCAGGCGGCGACGATGTGGTTCATGGCTAATGGCATGAAGAATCCTGAGAACGTCGGCGCGGGTGCGGTCAGCTACATGCACCTGATGGGGATCGTCGCGGTCGGCACGATGTGGCTGCGGATGGCGGTCGCTGCGACCAAGCTGAAGGCGGCAGGCGAGGGCGAGACTGCGTTCCTAGACGCCAAGCTGGTGACGGCGCGCTTCTATGCCGAGCGGATCCTGCCGGATGCGGGCGCACTACGTCGCAAGATCGAGGGTGGCGCGGAGTCGCTGATGGCGCTGCCGCCCGAGATGTTCATGGCGGCCTGATCGAAAACGGGGCGGATCGCCAAAGCTATCCGCCCCGTATGCTTCCCTCTGACGGGGAGGGATGCGTTGGCGCTATTTTGTAGCCGTCGCGGCTGCAGAAGACGATGTTTGCGTTGGCGATGACGACGCTGCAGCGCTCGATTTTTGCCGGACACCGCTCAGTTCTCCCGCACCTGCGGCTGCGTTCGGTGCGACTGGAGTGGACTGCGGTACTGCAGTCATCGTCGCCCGTGTCACGATGCATTGCGTCGGGTCCGCACGCTTGAACTGGCGGCAGTTCCAGAGCGAACGTTCATAATTGCTCCCCGATCGCGCATATAGCTAAAGCTCAATGCGGCCATTTGGGCGAGGTCCAGCGGGATCGATGTCGCTGTTTTTGTGGCGTCCGTCCAGGCCATGAAGCGGCAAAATGGTTTATCGCCGCAGGCTTGGGTTGCGAGTGCGACGAGGCCGTCGGCCGTTTGATTGCGCGGCAATGTAACGAGAACCGTATCACCGTCGACCGCGCTCGCCATGACCGAAGGGTCCGTCTCCGTCCCTGCAGCGAACCCCATTGCAGCCGATGCTTCGGCCAAGGCCGCATTGGCCTCGACGAGCGCGGCGCCAATTTTGTGCGCGTCGGAGAGCGTAGCGAGCTGTGTGATCACGGGCTCGATGGTTTCGGGGTGACGGCCGAATGCGGAGGGCGTCCCCCACCAGCCGGACCAGCGGAAGAACAGGTGCGTGTTGACCGCAGTGATCTTGTCGAGGCTCGACTGCCAGTATGGCACGACCCAGTCGGTATGATAGTGGGTAGCATAGCCGACCTGCTTGAACACCGCGCCGTTAAGCGCCGCCGCGGCGACCTCGCGCGCACGCCGCCAGGCGTCATCAGTCGGGTGCCAGCGGGTTAGCGCGCCATCGCAACTGAAGCTGAATTGACAACCGGTTGAACGGTCCTGGCCCTCGAATACGACGCCGCATACCGTCTTGGGGAAAGCCGGGTGGCGCAGGCGGTTCAGCACGACCTGAGCGACCGCGCGTTCACCCAGCGTATCATCCCCGGCCTCGTAGAGGATGCCCGCCGCCATGCAGTCGGTGGCGCGTGCCAGATCCTCTGCACCGCCAGCGAAGAGGAACGGCCGCGCAGCGGGTTGGGCGCGGTCGAGAACGGCACGGTCGCATTGAACGCGCGTGCGTCGTCGGGCGTCAGGTCGACGAACTTTACCGGTTCGACCTGAGGCACTTCGGCTTGCGGCACGACCCGCCCCGGCGGCAGTTTAACCCGCTTCGACACGTGGACGATCGTCGGCGCGTTGGCGACCACGAGCGCGGGCCCAATGATCGCTAGCGCGGAAATTCCGACGATAGTGGCGCGCAGCACCGTCGTGCCGCGCGGGGATAGAGGCTTTGTCACTGTTCGGGCAGGAAGTCCGGGACCGACAGATAGCGCTCGCCGGTGTCGTAGTTGAAGCCAAGAACGCGAACGTTATCAGGGAGATCGGGCAGTTTCTGGAGGATCGCTGCGAGCGTCGCGCCCGAGCTGATGCCGACCAGCATGCCCTCTTCGGTCGCCGAGCGGCGAGCCATGTCTTTCGCCACCGCGGCATCGACCTCGATCACGCCGTCGAGCGCCTGGGTATGGAGGTTCACCGGGATGAAGCCGGCGCCGATGCCCTGGATCGGGTGCGGGCCGGGCTGGCCACCGGCGATGACCGGCGAGGCGGCAGGCTCGACCGCGTAGACCTTGAGCGACGGCCATTCCTTCTTGAGCGCCTCGGCGACGCCGGTGATGTGGCCGCCGGTCCCGACGCCGGTGATGATCACGTCGATCGGCGTGTCGCGGAAATCGGAGAGGATTTCCTGCGCGGTCGTAGCGACATGCACGGCGATGTTCGCAGGATTTTCAAACTGCTGCGGCATCCACGAGCCGGGCGTTTGCTCGACCAGTTCCTTCGCACGCTCGATCGCGCCCTTCATGCCCTTCTCGCGCGGGGTCAGGTCGAACGTCGCGCCGTATGCGAGCATCAGGCGACGGCGTTCGATCGACATGCTCTCGGGCATGACGAGGACGATCTTGTAGCCCTTCACCGCGGCGACGAGCGCGAGGCCGATGCCGGTGTTGCCGCTGGTTGGCTCGATGATCGTGCCGCCGGGCTGGAGGTGGCCGTCCTTTTCGGCTGCCTCGATCATCGCGAGCGCGATGCGGTCCTTGATCGACCCGCCGGGGTTCGAACGCTCGGACTTCACCCAGACTTCGGATTCGGGGAACAGCTTCGACAGGCGGACGTGCGGCGTGTTGCCGATCGTATCGAGGATCGAGTTGGCCTTCATGGCTTGGCTTCTCCGTGTTCGGGTTCGGTCTCTAGGATCTCTGGGGGATCAAAGGTTTTCGCGCGGCCTAGTTCCGGGAACAGTCGCGCCCAGCCGATCGTGATCGCAATAGCACCGACGCCGCCGAACACCACTGCGCCTACCGGGCCGAGCAACGATGCCATCACCCCGCTCTCGAATTCGCCGAGCTCGTTCGAGGCCGAGATGGTGAGCTGCGACACCGCGCCGACGCGGCCGCGCATGGCATCGGGGGTGTGGAGCTGGATCAGCGACTGGCGGACATAGACCGAGATCATGTCCGCGCCACCCGCGACGATCAGCGCGACGAGGCTGAGGACGAAAGCGGGCTGGACGGGGATGCCGCCGATCGTGCCGGGCGCGATGCCGAGCAGGTTTACGATCGGCGTTGCGACGCCGAAGGTCAGGATCGCGAGCCCGAATACGACGACGGCGATCAGCATCTTCACGCCGACATTGGTGCTCATCGGCCGGAACGAGAACCAGATCGCCGTCACCGCCGCGCCGATGCCCATGCCCGCCGCGAGTACGCCTAGCCCCTGCGAGCCGACGTGGAGGATGTCGCGCGAATAGACCGGGAGCAGCGACGTCGCGCCGGCCAGCAGCACCGCGAACAGATCGAGCGTAATCGTCGCGAGGACGAGGCGGTTGCGGCGGACATAGGTGAAGCCCTCGATGATGCGGGCGAGGGGTCGGTGATCGGTCTGTGCCGCGGGCTGAGGGACCGGGCCGATCAGGAACATGAAGAGGAGCGCGACGACGAACAGGATCGTCGCGACGCCGTAGGCGACCTCCGGGTGGATTGCGTAGAGGAGGCCACCGACGCTGGGGCCCGCGATGGTGCCGACCTGCCAGGCGATCGAACTGATCGCGATCGCGGTCGGGAGAACCGCGCGGGGGACTAGGTTGGGGGCTAGCGCGGAATAGGCCGGTCCGGAGAAGGCTCGGGCGACGCCGAAGGCTACCGCGGCGACGAACAGCACGCCGAGCGTGAGGTGGCCCGTCCAAGTCAGCAACCACAACGTCGCGGCGGTGAGCACCAGCAGCGCGGTCGTCCCGCGAACGATCCAGCGGCGGTCGAAGCTGTCCGCGACCAACCCGGTGATCGGGGTCAGCAGGAACAAAGGCACGAACTGCGCGAAGCCGATCATGCCGAGCATGAAGGCGGCCTGGCGGATGTCCATCGTCTCGCGGGCGATGTTGTAGACCTGCCACCCGATCACGATCGACATCGCGCTGACGGCGATGGTGCCGGTGAAGCGGGACAGCCAATAGGCGCGAAAATTGGCGATCCGTAAGGGATGCTGGGGGGGCTGCGGTGGAGTTCATTGCGGTTGGCTTTAGGCGGTGGTGCGAGGGGAGGGCAACCGGAGCTTTGCTTGGGGTGGGGATAGTGGCCTGACCAAGGATGCCGGACCGAAGAAAGCATGTTCTCCCGCGAACGCGGGAGCCCAGACTGGGCTCCCGCGTTCGCGGGAGAACATGGAGGAGGGGCTGGCGTGTTTGGTATCGGTGTTGTCGCCACCACTCCTCCGTTACCTCAGCACCACCCCGGCGAAGGCCGGGGCCCAGTTGGGGAACGTTGCTAACTGAGGACTGCACGTCGTTACTACGACCTTCCAACTGGGCCCCGGCCTTCGCCGGGGTGGTGGCCTTTTCGTGACGGCAACAGGTGGGACAAGACCCCATCCCACACCCCGCAAACTAACATACCCCAGACGGGAATTGATGTTCCGCCCCGTCCGCGCCTATAGGCTCCCTCAACTCCCCTACGGAAAACGAGGTTTCCCACATCGTGGCCAAGACCCCCCACCAGCACGCGCAATCGCCGAACCGCCGATTACGAACCGCGAACGACCGGCCGAACCAAAGCCGTACGAAGCGTCGAAGGACGAACTGCTCGAAATGTATCGGCAGATGCTGCTGATCCGCCGTTTCGAGGAAAAAGCGGGCCAGCTCTATGGCTTGGGCCTGATCGGTGGCTTCTGCCATCTGTATATCGGCCAGGAAGCCGTCGCGGTCGGGCTTCAGTCCGCGCTCAACGGCGAGACCGATTCGGTGATCACCGGCTACCGCGATCACGGCCACATGCTCGCCTACGGGATCGACCCCAAGGTGATCATGGCCGAGCTGACCGGACGCAATTCGGGGATCTCGAAGGGCAAGGGCGGGTCGATGCACATGTTCTCGACCGAGCATAAATTCTACGGCGGCCACGGCATCGTCGGTGCGCAGGTGTCGCTCGGCACCGGCCTCGCGTTCAAGCACAAATACTCGAACGACGGCGGCATCTGCATGGCCTATTTCGGCGACGGCGCCGCGAACCAGGGCCAAGTGTACGAGAGCTTCAACATGGCCGAGCTGTGGAAGCTCCCGATCATCTTCGTGATCGAGAACAACCAGTACGCGATGGGCACGAGCGTCAACCGCGCCTCCGCCGAGGACCAGCTGTATCGCCGCGGCGAGAGCTTCCGCATTCCCGGCATCCAGGTCGACGGCATGGACGTGCTCGCCTGCCGCGGTGCCGCCGAGGAAGCGCTGGCATGGGTCCGCGCTGGCAAGGGCCCGGTCATCCTCGAGATGAAGACCTACCGCTATCGTGGCCACTCGATGTCCGATCCGGCCAAGTACCGCACCCGTGACGAGGTCCAGGCGGTCCGCGACAAGTCGGATCCGATCGATCACATGAAGAAGCTGCTCGACGCGCAGGGCGTGACCGAGGCGGACCTCAAGTCCCTTGAACAGGAAATCAGGAAAATCGTGAACGAAGCCGCCGATTTCGCCGAGCAGACCCCGGAGCCGGATGCTGCCGAGCTCTACACCGACGTTCTGGTGGAGAAGTACTGATGGCGATCGAGATCAAGATGCCCGCGCTCTCCCCGACGATGGAAGAGGGCACGCTGGCCAAGTGGCTCGTCAAGGAAGGCGACAGCGTCAAGTCGGGCGACATCCTCGCCGAGATCGAGACCGACAAGGCGACGATGGAGTTCGAGGCGATCGACGAAGGCACGATCGGTTCGATCGCCGTCGCTGAAGGCACCGACAACGTGAAGGTCGGCACCGTCATCGCGACGATCCTCGAAGAGGGCGAGAGCGCCAGCGACGCCAAGCCGACTGAGGGACGCTCCGGCGATGCGGCCAACGCCGCGCCGAAGGAAACGCCGTCGGACGACAAGGCACCCCCGGTTCCCGAAGGCGCTTCGCCTGCCAAGGCCGAGAGCGGCACGCAGCAGCTCGTCGCATCGGCAGAGAAGGTCGGCATCTCCGACCCCGCGATCCCCGAGGGCACCGAGATGGTCAAGACGACCGTCCGCGAGGCGCTGCGCGATGCGATGGCCGAGGAAATGCGCGAGGACGACCGCGTCTTCGTGATGGGCGAGGAAGTCGCGCAGTATCAGGGCGCGTACAAGGTCACGCAGGGGCTGCTCGACGAGTTCGGCGACCGTCGCGTGATCGACACGCCGATCACCGAATACGGCTTTGCCGGAATCGGTGCAGGCGCGGCGATGGGGGGCTTGCGCCCGATCGTCGAGTTCATGACCTTCAACTTCGCGTTGCAGGCGATCGACCACATCATCAACTCGGCTGCCAAGACCAACTACATGTCGGGCGGCCAGATGCGCTGCCCGATCGTGTTCCGTGGTCCCAACGGCGCTGCGTCGCGCGTGGGTGCGCAGCATTCGCACAACTTCGCGGCGTGGTATGCGAGCGTTCCCGGCCTGATCGTGATCGCGCCGTACGATGCGGCCGACGCGAAGGGCCTGCTGAAGGCGGCGATCCGCACCGAGGATCCGGTCGTGTTCCTCGAAAACGAGCTGATGTACGGCCGCAGCTTCGACGTCCCCAAGCTCGACAACCACGTCCTGCCGATCGGCAAGGCGCGGATCGTCCGCGAGGGCAAGGACGTGACGATCGTCAGCTACTCGATCGGCGTCGGGATTTCGCTCGAAGCCGCCGAGAAGCTGGCCGAAGAGGGCATCGACGCGGAGGTCATCGACCTGCGCACGCTGCGCCCGCTCGACACCGAGACGGTCCTGAAGAGCCTCGCCAAGACCAACCGCATGATCATCGTCGAAGAGAATTGGGCAACCTGCTCGATCGCCTCGGAGATCGTGTCGGTGGTGATGGAACACGGCTTCGACGACCTCGACGCCCCGGTGCTACGCGTGACCAACGAAGACGTGCCGATGCCCTACGCGGCAAACCTCGAAAAGCTGATGCTGGTCGATGTCGCGAAGGTCGTGACGGCGGTGAAGAAGGTGACCTACAAGGGCTGATGTTTGCGTCCAGTCGCGGCATGTCGCCGCGGCTGGACGTCAGCTCGTATATTCGTCGCAGGTCATGCGCGTTGCGGTCGGCGATGGACTATAAATCTCGCCAAAATCATGTCGGTCGCGAACGATCAATGATACGATATAATAGATCTTCGCAGCACCGTTCGGCAGCCCGCCGGTTCCTACGACTGGCTTGTAGTGGTGGTCGACTTGCGTATCGTCCCGGTTGGGTTTCACCGGCCAGGACCTGACCGTGCAGGTCCCGATGTTGAGATCACCGCGTCACGCGGCGACCCTTCATAGTTCCAGTTCTTTACAAGGTATTCCGGCGTCAGTTCCCCGGTTGCATATCCGTCATTGACCGTGGACGTGTACGTCACGAAGCCATAGCGTAAGTCGATCGTAGGACTGACGTTTAGGGCGAGCGCGTCGTATAGGTTGAGTACTGCGTTGCGAAGACCAGAAAGCTTCGAACTGGTCTTCTCGCCGGTCACCGTGATACGGCAGACCCTGAGGATCCGGCTCAAAGAGTATGGTCAACAGGCGCGTAATCGTCTGTTCGCGACGTTTGATGCCCGGTATGCGAGGTCGATGACCCCGGAAGATCCCCTGCGCGCGCTCGCACTCAGTTACGCACCGGTACCTGTCAGGGGAGCGCTAGCGACGCTGTTTGCGCTCGATGACAAGTTTTCCGGTATCTTGCGATCGACACGCGAGCCACTCATCGGGCAGATGCGGCTAACATGGTGGTACGAGGCGCTGGCTCGATTGGATGCCACGCCGCCGCCGGCCGAGCCACTGCTGCGCGAACTATACGCCACGGTTCTACCGGCAGGTGTATCCGGCACCATGCTGGCCGAATTGACCGATGGTTGGGACGTACTGCTTGACCCTGCGTTGGATGAGGCCGCGATCGACCGGTTTGCGGTACGGAGGGGACGGCGGTTGTTTGAACTCGCTGGCGCAGTCCTGGGTATTGTCGACGATCGCATAGGGCTTGCCGGAGAAGGGTGGGCACTGGCTGACTTGGCGCTGCGAACGCTGACGCCGTCGGACCGTGACGCGGTGCGAGCGCGGGCGGTGGAGCGACTTGATCGCGCGCTACAGGGGCGTTGGCCGGTACCCGGACGGGCGCTCGGCGCGATGACGCTGTCCGCTAGGTTCCACGCCGCCGAGGCACCCGAGACGCTGGGGAGCGCAAGGCATGTCGGACGCTTGGCGTGGCACAGACTGACCGGATACTGACCCATCATATGGGGATCGTCGCGTTCGAGGCCTAGCGTGCGCGCTTGGCAGGCGGGGGCGACGACGATGTGGCGATATCTGGCTGGCGGTACGGCGGTGATCGCGTTGATCATCGCGGGGTTCCTGGTCTTCAGCGGGAATGCGCGGCCGCGGCCGCTGCTGCCCGCGCAACCGGTATCGCAATCGGGCGAAGCGCCTGTCGCGAGCGATCCGCTACCAGACGCCGCGCCCCAAGCCACCGACAAGACCCGCGAGCAGAAGCGCTTCGATCGCTACGACAAGGACCGCGATGCGAAAATTACGCGGGAGGAATACCTCGTCCAGCGGCGCAAGGCTTACGCGCGGCTCGACGTGGACGGCGACGGGAAGCTTTCGTTCGACGAGTGGGCGGTGAAGGCGACGACCAAATTCGCCGACGCGGATCGTGACAAATCGGGCGCGATGACCGCGCCCGAATTCGCCACGACCGCGGTCAAGCGGAAGGGGCCAGCTCGGGTGAATTGTCCACCGGTCCAGGCTGTTGCCGAGGAGAGTTGAGCCATTCTGCGAGCGCCGTGCGGCCCCGGTCGGTGTACATCTTCTTGCGATCGGTCTTCTTGGTACGGCCGGGGATCGGTGGGAATAGCCCGAAGTTCACGTTCATCGGCTGATACGTCTCCGCCTCCGCACCGCCGGTGATGTGGCCGAGCAACGCGCCGAGCGCGGTTGCATACGGTGGCGGCGTCAACGTCTTGCCCGTCAGTTCGGCCGCCGCGAACAACCCTGCGAGCATGCCGATCCCGCAGCTCTCGATATACCCCTCGCACCCTGTGATCTGCCCGGCGAAGCGGATGTTCGGGCGCGACTTCAATCGCAGCGTCTCGTCGAGCAGCTCGGGCGAGCGGATGAACGTGTTGCGGTGCAGCCCGCCCAGCCGCGCGAACTCCGCATTCTCCAGGCCGGGAATGGTCCGGAATAGCCGCACCTGGTCGGCGTGCTTCAGCTTGGTCTGGAAGCCGACGATGTTCCACAGCGACCCCTGCGCATTGTCCTGCCGAAGCTGGACGACGGCGTGCGGCCAGCGCCCGGTCTTCGGGTTGTCGAGGCCGACGGGCTTCATCGGGCCGTAGCGCAGCGTATCGACGCCGCGCTCGGCCATCACCTCGATCGGCATGCAGCCGTCGAAATACGGCGTATCCTTCTCCCAGTCCTTGAACGGCGTCTTCTCGCCATCGACCAGGCCCTGGTGGAAGGCGAGATACTGGTCCTTGTCCATCGGACAGTTGATGTAGTCCTTGCCCTCACCCTTGTCCCAGCGCGATGCGAACCATGCGGTGTCCATGTCGATCGAGTCGCGGTGGACGATCGGCGCGAGCGCATCGAAGAAGGCGAGCGCCTCGCGGCCTGTCTCGGCACCGATTCCGGCGGCAAGCGAGGCTGCGGTCAGCGGGCCGGTGGCGATGATCGTCGGGTCGTCGGGCAGGACATCGATCCGTTCCCGTACGAGGGTGATGTTCGGATGCTGGTCGATCGCCTTCGTCACGCTGTTCGAGAAATTGTCGCGGTCGACCGCAAGCGCGGAGCCGGCGGGCACGCGGTGGATGTCCGCCTGCCGCATGATCAGTGAACCGAGCGTGCGCAGTTCCTGATGGAGCAACCCGACCGCGTTGCTTTCGGCATCGTCCGAGCGGAAGCTGTTCGAACAGACGAGTTCGGCGAGCCCGTCGGTCTGGTGCGCGGGCGTGCCTTCGCCGCTGCCGCGCATTTCGGAAAGGCGGACCTTGAGGCCCGCTTCTGCGAGTTGCCAGGCGGCTTCGGATCCGGCGAGGCCGCCGCCGATGACGTGAATATCGTGGGTCATTCCGGTCAGATAGCGCGGGACGCGTGTCATGTCAGCGGTTGTCGTGCCGGCGGTGCAATCCCACTTCGCCTTCATGACCCACCCCACGAAGATCTTCACGATCGGCTACGAAGCCACGACGATGGCCGACTTCCTCAGCGCGCTGAAGGCGGCGGAGGTGGAGCGGGTGATCGACGTCCGCGCGCTCCCGTTGTCGCGGCGGCCTGGGTTCTCGAAGACCTCGCTGGCTGCGTCGTTGCGCGAGGTCGATATCGACTATATGCATCTAAAGGCGCTCGGAACGCCGAAGCGCGGACGTGACGCGGCAAAGAAGGGCGACGTAGCGACGCTTACCGCGGTGTACGATGAGCAACTCGACCTCCCCGAGGCACAGGCGCAGGCCGCGATCATGCTCGGGCTCGCCGCGGAGAAGCCGAGCGCGCTGCTCTGTTACGAACGCGACCCGTGCCATTGCCACCGAACCTTGCTGTTGCAGGCGGTGGGCGAGGGGGCAGAGGTCGTGGATCTTTATACGTAGGCCGGGCTAGCCGCCTCTTCGTAAAACCCCGTCACGCCGCGTCGTCCGTTACCCGCTCTATCCGTCACCCCAGCGAAAGCTGGGGTATCCCTGTTAGGCGTGCGACATCTGCCCCGAGAGATACACCAGCTTTCGCTGGGGTGACGGTAAGATAGGTGGGGCATGCGAGAGGTTGCGGTCGAGGGTTAATGTCGACAGCGTGACGCAGGGGAATGTTGCGTTGCAGCACACTCTCCGCTAACGAACCCCCACTCGCATGGACCCGGTGCAATTCCGGGTGGCTATTCCGGCCGCCGATCCGCCGGACAACGCACCGACGCTTTTATCACGAACCGCCCGCGCAACCGCCGCGGTTCTCGCGTCCTATGCGGATACACACATGACATCATATTCTCGTTACCGGGCCGAATGGTTCAGCGGCCCCACGGCTGCGCGCCGTGACGTGCTCGCCGGCATGGTCGGCACCTTCGCGCTGATCCCCGAGGTCATCGCCTTCTCCTTCGTCGCCGGCATCGATCCCGAAGTCGGCCTGTTCGCCTCGTTCGTGATCGGCATCGTCATCGCGTTCGCTGGCGGACGCCCCGCGATGATCTCCGGTGCGGCAGGCTCCGTCGCGCTGGTTGCCGCCGCGCTCGTCCACGCGCACGGCCTGCAATATCTGCTCGTCGCGACGATCCTCGCCGGCGCGCTCCAGATCGCGTTCGGGCTCGCCAAGCTCGACATCTTGATGCGATTCGTCTCGAAGTCGGTCCATGCTGGCTTCGTCAACGCGCTCGCGATCCTGATCTTCTCCGCGCAGGTGCCGCAGATGGTCGGCGTCAGCTGGCAGGCCTATGCGATGATCGCCGGCGGCCTCGCGATCATCTATCTCATGCCCAGGATCTCCAGCGCGATCCCGTCGCCGCTGATCTGCATAGTCGTCCTCACCGCGATCGCGATGTGGTTTCCAATGCCGCTCAAGACCGTCGGCGATCTCGGCCGCTTGCCGGATTCGCTCCCCTCGTTCGGGTTACCTGACGTGCCACTTACCTGGGACACGCTGCGGATCGTCGCCCCCTATGCGTTCGCGATGGCCGCCGTGGGCCTGCTCGAATCGATGATGACCGCCAGCGTGGTCGACGAACTCACCGAGACCACCAGCTCGAAGGCGCGCGAGTGCACCGGGCTCGGCCTCGCCAACATCGCGGCGGGCGCGTTCGGTGGGATCGCCGGGTGCGGGATGATCGGCCAGACCGTCGGCAACGTCCGCTACGGTGGCACCGGCCGGCTCTCGACGATGGTCGCAGGCGTGTTCCTGCTGATCGTGATGGTCCCGCTGCGGCCGTGGGTCGCGCAGGTGCCGGTCGCGGCGCTGGTCGCTATTATGATCATGGTGTCGATCAGCACCTTCTCCTGGGGCTCGCTCCGCGACCTCGCGCGGCACCCCAAGATGTCGAGCGTGGTGATGGTCGCGACCGTCGTCGTCACCGTCGCCACACACGACCTGTCGCTCGGCGTCGGCGTCGGCGTGCTGCTCAGCGGCGTGTTCTTCGCGTGGAAGGTCACGCGGTTGATGGACGTCGCGATCGATCACGACGTGGCAAGCGACACGCGTATCTACCGGGTAAGCGGGCAGATCTTCTTCGCCAGCGCCGACATTTTCGCCGATCGCTTCGACCTGCGCGAGACAGCGCGCGCCGTCCGCATAGACCTGACCAACGCGCATCTGTGGGACGTCACCGCGGTCGGCGCACTCGAAACCGTCGTCGATAAGCTCCGCCGCCACGGCCGCGAGGTCGAGGTCATCGGCCTCAACACGGCGAGCGCAACGCTGGTCGATCGCCATGCCCCGCTGATGATGGATCCGATCGAGGGGTAATGCTCGATCTTTGGGGCGGGCGAGAAATACGATGCTGTACGCGCCGCCGCGACGTCCTACGTCGAGGGGGATGACGAAACTTCCAGATACCGGCCCCGTGTCGCTCACGCATCTCCAGCGGCTCGAGGCGGAGAGCATCCATATCTTGCGCGAGGTGGTCGCCGAGTGCGAGCGCCCGGTGATGCTCTATAGCGTCGGCAAGGATTCCGCGGTGATGCTGCATCTCGCGCGGAAAGCCTTTTATCCGTCGCCACCGCCTTTCCCGCTGCTGCACGTCGATACGACGTGGAAGTTCAAGGCGATGTACGACCTGCGCGACCGGATGGCGGCGGAGAGCGGCATGGAGCTGCTCGTCTACAAGAACCCCGAGGCCGAGGCGCGCGGGATCAACCCGTTCGACCACGGCGCGCTCCACACTGATATGTGGAAGACCGAGGGGCTCAAGCAGGCGCTCGATCTTCACGGGTTCGACGCGGCGTTCGGCGGTGCACGGCGCGACGAGGAGAAGAGCCGCGCGAAGGAGCGCGTCTTCTCGTTCCGCGCGGCGCATCACCGCTGGGATCCGAAGCAACAGCGCCCCGAGCTGTGGAACCTCTACAACGCGCGGAAAGCGAAGGGCGAGAGCATCCGCGTCTTCCCGATCTCAAACTGGACCGAACTCGACGTCTGGCAATATATCCAGCTCGAGGACATCCCCATCGTTCCGCTCTATTTCGCCGCGCCGCGCCCCACGGTCGAGCGCGACGGCATGCTGCTGATGGTCGACGACGACCGTTTCCGCCTCGAACCCGGCGAAGTGCCGGTCGAGCGCTCGATCCGCTTCCGTACACTAGGCTGCTACCCGCTGACGGGTGCGGTCGAGAGTGAGGCCGACAACCTGTCCGCAGTGATCCAGGAGATGCTGCTGACCACCACCAGCGAACGCCAGGGCCGCGCGATCGACCGCGACGCGGGCTCGGCCAGCATGGAGAAGAAGAAGCAGGAGGGCTATTTCTGATGGCAACGCGCGTGCAAGAGTCCGCCTATCAGGTGCAGGACATCATCGCCGAGGATATCGACGCCTATCTGCTCCAGCACCAGCATAAGAGCCTGCTCCGGTTCATCACCTGCGGGTCGGTGGACGACGGAAAGTCGACGCTTATCGGGCGGTTGCTGTATGATTCTAAGATGATCTTCGAGGATCAGCTCGCTGCGCTGGAGAGCGATTCGAAGAAGGTCGGCACGCAAGGCCAGGAGATCGATTTCGCGTTGCTGGTCGACGGGCTCGCCGCCGAGCGCGAGCAGGGCATCACGATCGACGTCGCCTACCGCTATTTCTCGACCGAGAAGCGCAAGTTCATCGTCGCCGATACGCCGGGGCATGAGCAGTATACGCGCAACATGATCACCGGCGCGTCGACCGCCGATCTCGCGGTGATCCTGGTCGATGCGCGCAAGGGCATCCTGACGCAGACCAAGCGGCACAGCTATCTCGCGCATCTGATCGGTATCCGGCACCTCGTGCTCGCGGTGAACAAGATGGACCTCGTCGGGTACGACCAGGCGACTTACGACCGGATCGTCGCGGACTATGCGACGTTTGCGGAGTCGATCGGGATCGCCGGCTTCACGCCGATGCCGATCTCCGGGTTCAAGGGCGACAACATCACGACTTCGAGCGCGAACACGCCCTGGTATGACGGACCGACGCTGATCGACCACCTCGATACGGTGACGCTCGACGTCAGCGAGGATCAGGCGGGCGCGTTCCGGATGCCGGTGCAGTGGGTGAACCGCCCCAACCTCGACTTCCGCGGTTTTCGGGGCTGGTCGCGAGCGGATCGATCGCGCCGGGTGACCCGGTTCGCATCCTGCCGGGCGGGCGCACCTCAACGATCGCCCGCGTTGTAGCGTTCGGCGGCGATCTGCCGAGTGCGGTCGCCGGGCAATCGGTGACGCTGACGCTGGCGGACGAGATCGATTGCTCGCGCGGCGACGTGATCGTTGCCGCCGAGTCGCCGCCCGAAGCGGCCGATCAGTTCGAGGCGACCGTCGTCTGGATGGCGGACGAGGCGATGCTACCGGGGCGCTCCTATTGGCTGAAGCTCGCGACGCAGACCGTGACGGCGACTATCCAGCAGCCGAAATACGCGATCAACGTCAATACGATGGAGCGGCTTGCTGCCAAGACGCTCGAACTAAACGCGATCGGGGTTGCGAACCTCTCGACCGATCGGCCGCTGGTGTTCGAGCCCTATGCGGACAATCGCCAGCTTGGCGGGTTCATCCTGGTCGACAAGATCACCAACGCGACGGTCGCGGCGGGGATGCTGCACTTCTCGCTCCGCCGCGCGCAGAACGTGCACTGGCAGGCAACCGACATCGGCCGAGAGGCGCACGCCGCGCTGAAGAACCAGAAGGCGGCGGTGCTGTGGTTCACTGGGCTGTCGGGTGCGGGAAAATCGACGATCGCCAATCTGGTCGAGATGAAGCTCGCCCGGATGAACCGCCACACGTTCCTGCTCGATGGCGACAATGTCCGCCACGGGCTGAACCGCGATCTTGGCTTCACGGATGCGGACCGGGTCGAGAACATCCGTCGCGTCGGCGAGGTCGCCAAGCTGATGACCGATGCCGGGCTGATCGTGATCACCGCGTTCATCTCGCCGTTCCGCGCCGAGCGCGAGATGGTGCGGCAGATGATGGCGCCGGGCGAGTTCATCGAGGTGCATATCGATACGCCGCTCGCCGAGGCCGAGCGGCGCGACGTGAAGGGGCTCTATGCGAAGGCGCGGGCGGGGAAACTGGCCAACTTCACCGGGATCGACTCCCCTATGAAGCGCCGGCCAATCCGGAAATCCGGATCGACACGACCGGCATGACGCCCGACGAGGCGGCCGATGCGATCGTCGCGATGCTGATCCCATGAGTGCGATGACCGACGGCGAACTCGCCGCGCATCTGGCCGAGACGGCGGGGCGGTTGCTGCTCGAAGTGCGACGGTCGGGCGTGTTCTCGCCCGGCGCACTCGGCAAGGCCGGGGACGAGACCGCGAACGCGTTCCTCGTCCATGCGTTGCAGGATGCGCGGCCGGACGACGGTCTGTTGTCCGAGGAACGTCGATGTGACGGGACGCGGACGGCGATGTCGCGCGTGTGGATCGTCGATCCGGTTGACGGAACGCGCGAATATGGCGAGGCGCGCGACGATTGGGCGGTGCATGTCGCGCTCGCGATCGACGGGGTCGCGGAGGTCGGTGCGGTGGCATTACCGGGATTGGGTCTGGTCCTGCGTTCGGACCAGCCCGCACCGGTGCCACCGCCGGGTGATCCACTACGGATGGTCGTCAGCCGCACTCGCCCCGCGCCCGAAGCGGTGAAGGTTGCGGAGGCCCTTGGCGCGACGCTGATCCCGATGGGCTCGGCCGGCGCAAAAGCGATGGCGGTGGTTCGCGGCGAGGCGGATATCTACCTGCATTCAGGCGGGCAGTATGAATGGGATTCGGCCGCGCCGGTGGCGGTAGCGGCAGCGTTCGGTCTGCATTGCAGCCGGATCGACGGGTCGCCGTTAGTGTATAATTGTCGAGATGTCTACATGCCCGACCTGCTGATCTGCCCCGTCGTGCTGCGCGATCGGGTCATGGCGGCGATGACGGCGTAGACTTCGACCTGATCCTCCCCCGGAGGAGGTGGCACCGAAGGTGACGGAGGGGGGCACGGAACAGAGGTTTCCCTTACCTCCCCCTCCGCCAGGCTACGCCTGCCACCTCCCCCTGGCGGGGGAGGATCGTAAAACGTCCGCTACTGCTGCGGTTCGGCGTCGTTCTCCACCGGCGCTTCATCGCGCGTCACGCGCGCGGTCATGCCCGTGGCGTCGGCATCGTCAAGCATCTGCTCGTCCGGCGCGACCGGCTTTTCGCGCGGCGGTTCGACCACGGCAGGTGCGGCCGGCGCCGCTTCGACCGGCGCAGCCTCGACCGGGGCAGGGGCCGCCTCGGACTCGGTTACGCCGGTATCCTCGACCATATTCGTATCCGTCGGCGGCTGCTCGGGCTCGGAGCGCGAGCAGCCGGCCAGCGCCATCGCGGCAAGCAAGCCGCCGGCGATGGCGGTACGGGTGCGGGTGAAAATCGTCATGTCTGACCCTCTCAGCGAGCGGCGATCGTCTGGCGTGCGGTGCGCGCCTCGATCTTGGAGGCGAGGATGCCGTCCCAGTCATAGGGATCAGCGCGGAAGTTCATCTGGCCGTTGCCGCTGGCAAACGCGGTCCAGTAGAGCAGATAGACCGCCACAGGCTTGGTCAGGCGAGCGCGGACCGTGTCACCCTTGGCGACTGCGGCGTCGACCATCTCGGGCGTCCAGGACGGATCGCCCTTGAGCAGAAGGTCGGCGAGTTCGGCAGGCTTTTCAAGGCGAACGCAGCCATGGCTCGCAAGCCGGCTGAAGCTCGCGAACTTCGCACGGCTCGGTGTATCGTGGAGATAGACCGAATAGTCGTTGGCGAAATCGAACTTGAACCGGCCCAGCGCGCTCTGGTCGCCGGCCTGCTGCTGAAGCCGCGTGCCGTCGATCACCTTGATGCCGTTGCGTTTAAAATAGCCGGGGTTGGCCTTTTCCTTCGGCCAAAGCTCCTTGGTCGCGATCGACGTCGGCACGTTCCAGGGCGGATTGATGACGATGCTGTGTATCGTCGAGGAGAGCATCGGGGTCTCGTCGCCCGGGCGTCCCGTCACCGCGCGCATCGACTGCACGGGCGTATCGCCGTCGAACACTGTCAGCACGGCCGCGGCGATGTTCACCTGAATACGATCGCGCGGCAGGTCTTGCGGCAGCCAGCGCCAGCGCTCCATGTTCGCCATGATCTGACGCACGCGGTCGGTTGCCGACACATTGAGCGCAGCCAGCGTCTGCGTCGAGACGATCCCGCTGGGGTTGAGGCCGTAGCGTCGTTGCGCGCGACGGACCGCATCGACGAGCGCGGCATCGAATTTGTCGCCGCTCGTCGAGACGTCCTTGTCCTCGGCCGCCAGCCGCTTGCGCAGCGCCAGCACGCGCGGACCGGATGCGCCGATGGTGAAGTCCGGGCCGGACGCCAGCGGAGACCAGCCCCCCGTAGCGGCGATCGATCGGTAATTCTGGAGGCCCTTACGAAGCCCGTCATAGCCGGCATAGGGCGGCGGCAGCGACGCGAACCACGCGGCGATCCGATCGAGCCGGACCGCGTCGGCAAACGCCGGGGTCGGATCATAGGCCGGCGGACGCAGGCCCCAATCCTTCTGGAAATCGGCGCCGCTGAGACGACCGGCATGCACCGCGCGCGCATGGTCGAGCGCGGCACGGACGAGTTCGTCCTTGCTCGGCGCGCTGGTCGATACCGTGGCGGCGGACTTCAGACCCTGTGCGACGATGTCGCCATTGAGCAGCTTGTCGAGCAGCGCGGCCTGCGTGTCGCTCAGCGGCGGCACGGTGATCACCGGTGGCGCGAGCGTCGGCGTTGGCATGGCAGCAGGCGTGGTCGGGACGACCGGCGGCGGCGTAACCTGCGCAAACGACGGAGTTGCCATCAACAGCGGGGCCGCCGCGAGCACGGACCGGATCACGCCAGTCTTCATTCGTCCATCATCGAAACCGCGAGCCATAATCGTCCTGTCTTGTATCTGGTCGATGCTTTCGCACGACGTAGCTCTCCCTTAGCTGAACCGGACTCGCTAAGCATCGCCAATCGGGGAAAATTAACGGTTGAGGCTCCGGATTAGGGTTTTTCCTGCCGGGCAAGCACTTCATAGGCCATCACGGCCGTTGCGACGGCGGCGTTGAGGCTGTCCGCCTTGCCCAGCATTGGAATCTTGACCAGCACGTCGCAGGCTTCGGCCATTTCGGGCGGCATGCCCTGCGCTTCGTTGCCGGTGAGCAGGAAGGTCGGGCCGGTATAGGTCGCGGACCGGTAGTCGGTGTCGGTGTCGAGGCTCAGCCCGACCAGTTGTCCGGGGCCGGTGCGCAGCCAGGCGTGAAACGGCTCCCATTCGGTCTTCACCACCGGGATCGTGAACAGCGCGCCCATGCTCGCGCGGACCGCCTCGACCGAGAAGGGGTCGACCGACTCGCCGATCAGGATCAGTCCACCCGCGCCGACCGCGTCGCCGGTGCGCAGGATTGTGCCAAGATTGCCGGGATCGCGCAGGCGTTCCGCGACGAGCCAGATGCCGGAGCTGGTGCGATCGAGGTCTTCGAGCGTCGCGTCGAACTCGTCGAACACGCCGACGACCGCCTGCGGGTTATCCTTGCCCGACAGCTTCGAGAGAATGTCGGGCGTGGTCTGGATCGAATCGCCGCCGGCATCCTCGACGTCCATCGACAGCGCGTGCACCAACGGATGGTTCGCGCTTGCCGCGGCGTAGAACAAGGTGCGGGGCAGGCGTCCCGTCTCGCGCGCTTCGGTCAGGATGCGCAAACCCTCGGCGAGGAACTGCTTGGCCGCACGCCGATGTCGCTTGTCGCGCAGGTCGCGGACATACTTGATCAGCGGGTTCGAAAAGGCGGTTATCTCGCGGGGCATCTAGCGCCCCTTCCGCGTGCGGGAGGGGTTGGGGGAGGGGTTTGTAAACACGCCGTCGCTCATGCCCTCCCCGACCCCTCCCGCAAGCGGGAGGGGGAAGATCGTCAATCCTCGCCGAACTTCGCCTCGACCAGTTCGGCGAGCGCGGCAACCGTATGCTCGGCGCCATCGCCGCTCGCGCTGATCGTGATCGCATCGCCCATCGCCGCGCCAAGCATCATCAGCCCCATGATCGACGTGCCGGTGACGTGATCCGACCCGTCCTTCGTGACGCTAACCTCGACCGGATGCGAAGAGGCGAGTGTGACGAACTTGGCGCTGGCCCGCGCGTGGAGCCCGCGGCGGTTGGTGATCTGGACGGTGCGCGAGACCTGGCTCACGCAGCTGCCTCGCCGAGAACCTCGGACGCTACCGAGATATATTTGCGACCCGCCTCCCGTGCGGCCGCGACCGCAGCGACGACCGTCATCGATTTCCGCGCGGAGCCGAGCCGGATCAGCATCGGCAGGTTCATGCCCGCGATCACCTCGATCCGCCCGCGCTCCATCAGCGAGATGGCAAGATTGGAGGGGGTGCCGCCGAACAGGTCGGTCAGCACGATCACGCCGCGGCCGACATCGACCGCCTGGATCGCGGCGGCGATATCCGCGCGGCGTTCTTCCATATCGTCGTCGGGACCGATCGCGATCGGCGCGACGCGCTCTTGCGGGCCGACGACATGGATCATCGCGCGAACGAATTCCTCGGCCAATCGACCGTGGGTTACTAGAACAAGGCCGATCATATCAGCGTTTCATACTCATAAGACGACCGGTGATCCTTCGAGCGCATCTTGTGGAGCGGCCCCCAGGTCGCGGTGCATGATACTGGGCGAAAATCCCGCGTCGCGCAACCGTCGCGCCACGCGGTCGGCGACATGTACCGACCGGTGTCTCCCTCCGGTACACCCGAATGCCACCGTGACGTAGGACTTGCCCTCCGCCCGGTAGCGCGGGAGCAACAACATCAGCAGCTCCTCGATTCGACTCACCGCAGCCTCGTAGGCGGGATCTTCGATGATGTAGGCAGAGACGTCTGCGTCGAGCCCGGTACCGGGACGCAGTGCTGCGTCCCAGTGCGGATTACGGAGAAAGCGCATGTCGAACACCAGATCGGCGTTGCGCGGTAGCCCGCGGGCGAACCCGAACGATCGGATCGACAGCGTCGGCTCACCGAGGTCGTCGCCACCGAAGCTCGTGCGGATTTGTTGGGCGAGCTCGTTCGCCGCCATGTCGGTGGTGTCGATCAGCCGGTTCGCCCAGTCGCGCAACGGGGCGAGCAGCTCGCGCTCGCGACCGATGCCGTCATTGGCGGGACGATCGAGCGCGAGCGGGTGCCGCCGCCGCGTCTCGGAATAGCGGCGTTCGAGCTCGCTACCGGAGCAATCGAGGAACAGGATCCCGACCTCCAAGCCGTGCCGATCACGCAGATCGCGGATCCGGCGGATGATCCGCTCCGGATCGAAATCTCGGGTCCTTGCGCCAATACCGATCGCGAGCGGTCGCGAATCGTCGGTCGATCCTTCGGGAAGCGGTGCATCGAGGAGGCGGTCGAGCAGCAACAGCGGGAGGTTGTCGACGACCTCCCAGCCGAGATCCTCGAGCGTCTTGAGGACGGTCGACTTGCCCGCCCCAGACATGCCGGTGACGAGTAGGATGTCCTTCGGTCGAGTCATGGCGAACACATCATTCTAGAGGCTCCGGATTGCGCAATGCGAGTTCGACCTTGATCGGTGCGGAGGCTTCGAACGGATCGACCGCGAACTGACGGATTTCGATCCCGGCGATTTTTCGGGCGCGGCGTTCGGGCATGCGGTCTATCGCGCCATCGACGCGGACAAGCAGGCCGACGGGAACATCCTCGACATAGGGCATGGCGAGGATACCGATCCCCCGGACTTCGATCCGCCCGGCGATGGTCGCCGGAGCGCGTGCGCGGAGCATTTTGCCGGCACGGATCACGAGTGTCTGGTCGTCACTGACGAGGACCGCACCGCGGTCGATTAGGCGCAAGGCGAGGTCGGACTTGCCCGATCCGGACACACCCTCGATCATCACCGCCACGCCGCCGATGGCGACCGTGGTGGCGTGGAGCCTGTCGGAGGAGGGGACGACCACCAAGCGTCCTTACTCCGGCATGTCGGCGAGCGGTAGCCTTACCACGAAGCGCGCGCCGTCGAGCCGGTCTTCGCGGGATTCGACGAAGATCGTGCCCTGATGGCCGTCGACGATCGTCCGCGCGATCGCCAGCCCCAATCCAGAATGCTGGCCGAACGTCTCGCTGTCGGGGCGGACCGAGTGGAAGCGCTTGAACACGTCTTCGCGCGCCTCTTCCGGAACGCCAGGACCTTCGTCCTCGACGCGGATGACGAGCTCCTCGCCTTCGCGGATTGCGGAGATCGCGATCAGGCCTGCGTCGGGCGAGAAGGAGAGCGCGTTGTCGATCAAATTCTCGAAGACTCGTTCGAGCCGCGCGCCTTCGCCGAATATGACCGTGCGATCGTCGGGGTTGCGATCGAACCGTAGGCGGATACCACGCTCGACCCCGCGTGCGTCGCGTTGCGCGACCAGACCGTCGATCATGGCGGTGACATCGACCGGCTCGAACTTCGCCCGACTGAGCTGTGCGTCGAGCCGTGACGCTTCGGAGATATCGGAGAGCAGGCGGTCGAGCCGGCGGACGTCGTCGCGGACGATCGCGAGCAATTGCGCCTGCAACGCTGGATCCTTCACCCGCGACAATCCCTCGACTGCGGACCTGAGAGAGGCGAGGGGGTTCTTCATCTCGTGCGTGACGTCGGCGGCGAACGCCTCGGTTGCGTCGATGCGGGCCCTGAGCGCGAGGCTCATGTCGGACAGGGCGCGTGCGAGCATGCCGAGTTCGTCGCGGCGCGAGGGGAGGCGGGGGACGACGACTTCGCGAGCACGACCTAGCCGAACCCGGACCGCGGCCCGCGCAAGGCGGCGGAGCGGGCGGACGATCGTGCGCGCGAGGAACAGCGACAGCAGGATCGAGACGATCGACACGCCGAGCAGGACCATGCTCAGCCGGAACCGCTCGATCCGCACCGTCTTCGTGATGTCGCGCGCGTTGACCGTGGTCATCACGACCCCGCCCATCGGCAGCGGCGCGGCGGCGGTCAGCACCGGCGTACGATCGGGCGCTCGCCAGACCGTCGTCGATACCATGCTGCGTCCGCGGACCGCCGTCACGTCGGGCCATTGCTGCGTACTGCTGCGCTCGCGGTAGAGCGGTGGGCGCGGCGCCATGACGATGACGTCGATCGCCGCGTCCAGGAAGCGGGCGATCGTCTGGTCCCAATCTTCCTTGTCCGGGTCCATCAGCACGAAATTGCGAAGGCCCAGCGCACGGCTGTCGACGGTCGTCCGTCCCGTGCCGTCGAACAACCGGATACGCGAGCCCGTGTCCCGCGCGAGCCTGACCACCAGCGGATCGCGCAGCGTCGGATCGACCGCGGCGATCGCCTCGCCGATCAGCCGCGCTTCACGCGCGGTCTGTGCGACACGGTTGTCGACCACCCGGCTGCGGTAGGAATCGAGATAAAAGAACCCACCCGCGAGCAGCAGCAGCGCGAAGATGTTGACCGCCAGGATCCGCCGCGTGAGCGAGATCTGGCCCGACCACCGCAGCGTGAGATCGCGGCCGTCGACGCCCAGCTCATTCCTCAGAAAATCGATACCCGGCACCATATAATGTCTCGATCGCGTCGAAGGCTGGGTCGACCTGCCGGAACTTGCGGCGGAGTCGTTTTATGTGGCTGTCGATGGTCCGGTCGTCGACATAGATATCGTCCTGGTACGCCGCATCCATTAGCTGGTTGCGCGTCTTGACGATGCCAGGGCGCTGGGCGAGCGTTTCGAGGATCATGAACTCGGTGACGGTCAGCGTAACAGGCTCGCCGCCCCACAAAGTCCGGTGCCGCGCAGGGTCCATGCTCAGACGACCGCGATCGAGCGGCCCGGCAGCCTCAGCCTCAGTCTCCGTCCCCGGCGATTGCGTCAGCTCGGTCCGCCGCAGGATCGCGCGGATGCGGGCGATCAGAAGCCGCTGCGAGAACGGTTTCGCGATATAGTCGTCCGCGCCCATCGCGAGCCCGAGCGCCTCGTCGAGCTCGTCGTCCTTGCTGGTGAGGAAAATCACCGGGATCTGGCTCTTCTCGCGCAGCCGACGCAGCAGTTCGAGCCCGTCCATGCGCGGCATCTTGATGTCGAACACCGCGAGATCGGGCGGGTTGTCAGTCAGCGCCTTCAACGCCGTCTCGCCGTCCGAATAGACGCGCGTGACGAAGCCCTCGGTCTGCAGCGCGATCGACACGGATGTCAGGATGTTGCGGTCGTCGTCGACCAGCGCGATCGTTGCCGTCATCTGGGAAGCTTTGCCTCGGTCGTTGGCGTGTCGGCGTAGGGCAAACCGCCGCGCCACTCAACTAAAGCCGTATCGGGACAGCGTCGTGGTTCAGTGGATTTGACCGGTGGAAAGCTGACCCGTACAGCCGGCCGCAACGACATACATACGTATGCGATAAAAACTTAGGAGAGAGATGCCGTGTCGAGCGAGCGTATTCCGGCCGTCGGCCTATCCGCGCAGGGGATCGAAACCCGCGCCAATCTGCACTGGAACCTGGTTACCGCGCAGCTCGTCGAGGCGGCGCTGGAACGGCGCGAGGGGACGTTGTCCGCCGACGGTCCGCTAGTGGTCGAGACCGGCGCGCATACCGGGCGATCGGCGCAGGACAAGTTCATCGTCCGCGATGCCGAAACCGACGCGACCGTCTGGTGGGGCAAAAGCAACAAGGCGATGGAGCCCGCGCATTTCGCCGCACTGAAGGAAGATTTCTTCGCGGTGCTGGCGCAGAAGGACGAGCTGTTCGTGCAGGATCTGTACGGCGGATCGCAGGCCGATCACCGCGTGCAAGTTCGCGTCGTCACCGAACTGGCGTGGCACAACCTCTTCATCCGGACGATGCTGGTCCGGCCCGAACAGGCGGCACTGAAGGACTTCGTCGCGGAGTACACGATCGTCGATCTGCCGAGCTTCCGCGCAGACCCAGCGCGTCACGGCTGCCGGAGCGAGACCGTGATCGCGGTGAACTTTACCGACAAGCTGATCCTGATCGGCGGCACCAAATATGCTGGCGAGATGAAGAAGTCGGTGTTCGGCCTACTCAACTATCTGCTCCCACCGACCGGCGTGATGCCGATGCACTGCTCGGCGAACATGGGCGCGAACGGCGACACCGCGGTGTTCTTCGGGCTGTCGGGCACCGGCAAGACGACGCTGTCGGCTGATGCCAGCCGCACGCTGATCGGCGACGACGAGCATGGCTGGTCCGACACTGCGGTCTTCAATTTCGAGGGCGGGTGCTATGCCAAGATGATCCGCCTCTCCGCGGATGCCGAGCCGGAAATCTTCGCGACGACCAAGCGGTTCGGGACGGTGCTGGAGAACGTCGTGATGGACCCGGCGACGCGGTTGCTCGATCTCGACGATCATACGCTGGCCGAGAACAGCCGCGGCGCGTATCCGATTGACTTCATCCCGAATGCGTCGGCCGAGAACATGGGGCCGGTGCCGCGCAACATCGTGATGCTGACCGCGGACGCGTACGGTGTGCTGCCGCCGATCGCGAAGCTGACGCCCGACCAGGCGATGTACCATTTCCTCTCCGGATACACCGCGCGTGTCGCCGGGACCGAGATCGGCGTGACCGAGCCCGATGCGACCTTCTCGACCTGCTTCGGCGCACCTTTCATGCCGCGGCATCCGTCGGTGTACGGCAATCTGCTCAAGAGCCGAATCGCGAAGGGCGGCGTCTATTGCTGGCTTGTCAACACCGGCTGGACCGGTGGCAAATACGGCGTCGGCAACCGCATGCCGATCAAGGCGACGCGGGCGCTGCTAAACGCCGCACTCGATGGGAGCCTGAACGATGCGGAGTTCCGGACGGACCCGAACTTCGGGTTCCAGGTCCCGGTAAGTGTACCGGGCGTCGACAGCGCCATCTTGGATCCGCGCACGACTTGGGCAGACAAGGATGCGTACGACGCAACGGCCGCCAAGCTGGTCGACCTGTTCGTCGAAAACTTCGCGCAATTCGCCGAGCATGTCGACGAGGGTGTCCGGCAAGCGGCGCCGAAGGTTCGCGAGGCCGCCTAAAACTCCTCTTCCCTCGGGGGAGAGGAAGGGGCCCGCACGACGAAGTCGGGTGGGAAGGTGAGGGCACGTGATACGGCGTGCCCTTTCCCCACCCGTCATCCTGACGAAAGTCAGGACCCAGAGTATCAGGCGGTGCGGTTCGTGGCTCTGGGTCCTGACTTTCGTCAGGATGACGGGTCGAGAGGCTCCACCATCACTTCGCCGTCCCTCACCGCCGTTACCCGGACTCGAGCCCCAACCCCCGCATCCGCACCCCGAGCCGGCCAACTTCCGTCGCCCACGAGCACCCGTCCACGCCCGGCAACAATCGCAGTCTCCACCACCACAACCTGACCCACCAGCCGAGCAGACCGATCGTTCAACATCGGATCCCCACCCTCGACCGGATAATCCCGGTACCAGCGCTTCCCGATCAGCACCGTAACCGCACTCCACACCGCGAACGCACCAAGTTGCGCCGCCACCGGCAAGTCCGGCAACACGTACACCGCCACCCCGGTCACTGCCGCCGCGATGGCGAGAAACACCAAGAACACCCCCGGCACCGCCAGCTCGGCGATCCCGAGCACGAGCGCCGCGATCAACCAAGCACCAGCCGCCCCGATCACGTCCATCAGTTCTTCGGAACCTCGGTCGACTTCGAGAGCTCGAACGGCCCCCGAGCAGCAGGCTTTGCCGGCGGTGAAGCAGTCGCGTCACGCAAAGCATCCTTCGCCAGTTCGCCAATCCCGCCAAGCGTCCCCATCAACTGCGTAGCCTCGACCGGAAACAGGATCGTCTTCGCATTGGGCGAGGTTGCGAACTTCCCTATCGCCTCGACATATTTCTGCGCGATGAAGTAATTGATCGCTTGCGCGCCACCTTCCTCGATCGCCTGAGACACCGCGCGCGTTGCCGAAGCTTCAGCAACGGCAGCCCGCTCGCGCGCCTCGGCATCGCGGAACGCAGATTCCTTGCGCCCCTCGGACTCGAGGATCCGCGCCTGCTTCTGGCCCTCGGCACGGAGAATCTCCGAGGCCCGCGAACCCTCCGCATCCAGAATGTTAGCCCGCTTCTCGCGCTCGGCCTTCATCTGCCGCCCCATCGCATTGACGATATCCGCCGGCGGCCGAATGTCCTTGATCTCGACGCGCGTGATCTTCACGCCCCACGGCGTCGTCGCATGATCGACCACGTTGAGCAGCCGCGCATTGATCTCGTCGCGCTTCGACAGCGTTTCGTCGAGGTCCATCGATCCCATCACGGTGCGCAGGTTGGTCGTCGTGAGCTGCAACAGCGCCTGGTACAGGTCCGACACCTCATACGCCGCCTTCGCCGAGTCCAGCACCTGGAAGAACACGACCCCGTCGGTCGAGATCATCGCATTGTCCTTGGTGATGATCTCCTGGCCGGGGATGTCGATCACCTGCTCCATCATGTTCACTTTCCGCCCGACGCGGTAGAAGAACGCCGGGTAGAAATTGAACCCAGGCCGGGCGACCGTCGTGAATCGGCCGAAATGCTCGATCGTATATTGATAGCCCTGGTGGACGATCTTGATGCTGGTGAAGAGGTACAGCAGCACCAGCGCCAGCAGGAGCGCGGCAACGATCAGGCCCATCGAACAATCCCCCATCCGTGTATCGCACCGCTATAGCACGTCGCTGAAGGACAGGCCTAGCCGTACGCCGCGCCTTTGGTTACATGGCGCGCCACCTCATACCCAGGAACGGCAGCTCTCATGGATATCCGCCTCGGCCTCACTTTCGACGACGTCCTCCTGTATCCGGGGAATCGGACGTGCTGCCAAGCCAGGCCGATACCCGCACGCAGCTGACGCGCGGCATCGCGCTCAACATCCCGATCCTGTCCTCCGCGATGGACACCGTCACCGAAGCCGACATGGCCATTGTAATGGCGCAGCTCGGCGGCATCGGCGTGCTCCACCGCAACCTGACCGTCGAGGAGCAGGTCATCGCGGTCCGTCAGGTCAAGCGGTTCGAGTCGGGCATGGTGGTCAACCCGATCACGATCAAGCCGACCGCGACTCTCGGCGAGGCGCAGGCCCTCATGTCGGGCCACCGCATCAGCGGCATCCCGGTGGTCGAAGCGGATGGCAAGCTCGTCGGTATCCTCACCAACCGCGACGTGCGGTTCGCGGGCGATCCGAAACAGCCCGTCAGCGAGCTGATGACGCACGAGAATCTCGCCACCGTCTCGACCGAAGTCGGCAAGGAAGAGGCTCGTCGCCTGCTCCACGCCCGCCGGATCGAGAAGCTGCTGGTGGTCGACGCGCAGTATCGCTGCGTCGGTCTGATTACGGTCAAGGACATCGAGAAGGCGGTGATGTTCCCCGATGCGACCAAGGACGAGGCGGGCCGCCTGCGCGTGGCCGCCGCGACGACGGTCGGCGACAAGGGCTTCGATCGGACCGAACAGCTGGTCGACGCCGGCTGCGACCTGATCGTGATCGACACCGCGCACGGCCACAACCGCGACGTCGGCCGTGCGGTCGAGCGCGTGAAGAAGCTGTCCAACTCGGTGCAGGTGGTGGCAGGCAACGTCGCCACCGGCGAAGCGACGCGTGCGCTGATCGGTGCTGGCGCGGACGGGATCAAGGTCGGCATCGGCCCGGGCTCGATCTGCACTACGCGTGTCGTCGCCGGAGTAGGCGTGCCGCAGCTGACCGCGGTGATGGATTGCGCCGAGGCAGGCCACAAGGCCGGTGTCCCCGTGATCGCCGACGGCGGCATCCGCACCTCGGGCGACATGGCGAAGGCGCTAGCAGCCGGCGCGTCGACGGTCATGATCGGCTCGCTGCTCGCAGGCACCGACGAGGCCCCAGGCGAGACGTTCCTGTACCAGGGCCGTGCATACAAGTCGTACCGCGGCATGGGCTCGGTCGGCGCGATGGGGCGCGGGTCGGCGGATCGTTACTTCCAGGGTGACATCAAGGACCAGCTGAAGCTCGTCCCCGAGGGTATCGAGGGCCAGGTCGCCTACAAGGGCCCGGCAAGAGATGTCGTTCATCAGCTCGTCGGCGGGATCAAGGCAGCGATGGGCTATACCGGCTCCGCGACGATCCCGGATCTCCAGGCGCGGGCGGAGTTCGTGCAGATCACCGGTGCCGGGTTGATGGAGAGCCATGTTCACGACGTCACGATCACGCGCGAAGCGCCGAACTACCCGACGCGGTAACGGCGCTTCCCCCTCGCTGGAAAGGGAAGCGGGCTTGGGTCGGTTGCCGCTTGCTCACTGGCCAGCGACTGGGAAGTATCCCTACTCACAATCGTCATCTCCGCCTGCGCGGGGATGACGATTGTATGCGGGTCCTAAGCCAGAACGACGTGACAATGGTCGCACCCTTCCGTCATCCCGGCGAACGCCGGGACCCACGGACACGGTGGACCCAGCGTAGCGCGCAACCATCATCCAAATCGCAACCATGGGTCCCGGCGTTCGCCGGGATGACGGGAAAGGGATGAGACGGGGAAAGGAATGTCGGGTGAACGGGTGGGATGCGCTGCTGCGTGGCGGCCAACCCGAAATTATTCCCCTCCCGCCCGCGGGAGGGGCTAGGGAGGGGATGATGACGAACACTCCGTACCTAGCCTCCCCCAGAACCCACGCGAAGTCGGGAGCTCAGAAGTGACTCCCCGCACGCACGCAAGCCGCGATCGAGCTCCTCGACCAGATCATCGCCGCCGCCCGCGAGTCCGGCGCCGCCGCCGACACGCTGATCGCCCGCTATTTCGCCACCCGCCGCTACGCCGGCTCGAAGGACCGCCGCGCGGTCCGCGAACTCGTCTACGCCGCAATCCGCAAGGCCGGCGACCGCCCCGAAAATGGCCGTACCGCGATGCTCCTCGTCGCCGACGCCGATCCGGAAGTCGCCGCAACCTTCGACGGCTCCACCCATGCGCCCGCCCCGATCGCCAAGGATGAACCCCGCGCCCGCGCCGGCGTCGCACCGCAGTGGCTGAGCAAGGCACTCCGCGCTTCAGGCCTCGACGGTGCCGCCCTTACAGATCTAGCCGGTCGCGCCACGCTCGATCTCCGCGTCAACACGCTGATCGCCGACCGCGCGACCGTCCTCGCAGCACTTCCCGACGCCGAAGCCACCCCCCACGCCCCGGACGGCATCCGCCTCCCCACCGGCACTAACGTCGAAGCGCTCCCGCTCTTCAACGAAGGCGCGCTCGAGGTGCAGGACGAAGGCAGCCAGCTGGTCGGCCTCGCGATGCAGGCAAAGCCCGGCGAACGGATCGTCGATCTCTGCGCAGGCGCCGGCGGCAAGACGCTCGCGTTGGCCGCAACGATGAAGAATGAAGGCGTGATCCTCGCCTGCGACACCGACCGCAACCGCCTTTCGCGCCTTGCCCCCGCGCGACCCGCGCCGGTGCGACGATCGTCGAGAGCCGGCTGCTAAATCCGACGCGCGAGATCGAAGCGCTCAGCGAATGGGCGGGGCGCGCCGACGGCGTGCTTGTCGACGCCCCCTGCTCGGGCACCGGCACCTGGCGGCGAAACCCCGAGGCGCGCTGGCGGCTCACCCCCGATCGCGTCTCGCGGCTGCAATCGACGCAGCAGCAGGTGCTCTCGGTCGCCGCCACGCTGGTCAAGCCCGGCGGCGCGCTCGTCTACATCGTCTGCTCGCTGCTCGACGCCGAGGGCACTGACCAGGTCAGCTGGTTCCTCAACGCGCACCCCGGCTGGACCACTGAGCCGTTGACGCTCCCCGCCGGCGCTAAGCACGGCCACGGCGTCCGCCTCGAACCAGGCCGCGACGGCACCGACGGCTTTTTTGTCGCGCGCCTCCGGGCTGCGTGCTAGCCAGCCGGTAAATGACCCGCCTGGAGACGTTCATGCGTTTTTCGTCCGTTGCCCTTGCCGCCACGCTGACTCTCGTGTGCGTATCGACCTCGCTCAGCGGGCAGCGTCCCGACGCGCAGATCGATGCCCGCTCGATGCAGCTTCTAGCGCAGGGGCGTTCGTTGATGACGGCGGGCAATCTCGACGGCGCGACCGATGTGCTGGAAACGTCGGTCGCGGTCGACCCGCGCAACCGCGCGGCGTTCCTGCTGCTTGCCCAGGTCGCCGAGAGCCGCGATCTGCCGGGCAAGGCGATCCGGCTGTACCGCGAGGCGCTGCTGCTCGAACCGAACGATGTCGCGGCGCTGAAGGGCCAGGGCGAGGCGCTGGTCGCCAAGGGTGCGGTGGTGCGCGCGAAGGACAATCTCGTGAAGATCCGGACGCTCTGCAAGGGCGCGTGCCCCGAGGCGACGCAACTTGCCGCGGTGATCGCCAAGGGCCCACCGATTGCAACGGCTCAAGTCGACAAGACGCCGGTCGCCGCCAAGGACTGAGGATTCCCGCGAAAGCTGCACCTCCCCGGCGGAGGCCGGGGCCCAGCTGGGGAACGGTTATAACTTCGGACGGCGGGTCGTTACTACGCCCTTTCCAACTGGGTCCCGGCCTCCGCCGGGGAGGTACTCCTCGAAATGTCCTGCGCGTGTAGGCTAGTCGCCCCGGGGCGCTCCGACCGCTTTCGCCAGCGCCACGAAATCCTCCACCGACAACGTCTCCGCCCGGCGCGTAGCCTCCACCCCGATCCGCTCCAGCGCATCGAGCGCGCCCGGCACACCCTTCAAACTCTGCCGCAACATCTTCCGCCGCTGCCCGAACGCGGCGCCCGTCAGCCGTTCCAGAACAGCGAAATTCACTCCCTCCGGCGCGTCGACCGGAGTCAGATGCACCACCGCCGACATGACCTTGGGCGGCGGCGTAAAGGCCGACCGGTGCACCGGCATCGCGATCTCGCGCGGTCGAGCGCCACTGCGCCAGCACGGCCAGCCGGCCATAATGATCGTCATTGGTCTTCGCGACGATCCGCTCGGCGACTTCCTTCTGGAACATCAGGGTGCACGACTGCCACCACGGCAGCCACGACGTCGACAGCCACCCGACGAGCAACGCCGTGCCGATGTTATACGGCAGGTTCGACACGATATGCGGCTTGCCCTCGAACAGCGACGGCGCGTCGATCTCCATCGCGTCGCCCTCGATCACGCGCAGCATCCCCGGATACGCCTCGCCGAGTTCGGCCAGCGCCGGGATACAGCGCCGGTCACGCTCGATCGCCGTCACCCGCGCGCCCGCAGCGAGCAACGCCCGTGTCAGCCCACCCGGGCCAGGCCCAACTTCGAGCACCTCGGCATCCTGAAGATCACCCGGCACCGCCGCGATGCGCTTGAGCAGCTGCCCGTCGAACAGGAAATTCTGCCCGAGCGCCTTGCTCGCGTTCAGTCCATAGCGCGCGATCACCTCGCGCAGCGGGGGAGGTCCGTCATAGCTGGTCCGCTCACGACTGGGCGGCGGTCTGCGCGCGTCGGTCCGCTGCTTCACCCGCCATCGCGATCGCCGCGATCATCGCGCCGGGTTCGGCGAGGTTCTTGCCAGCAATCGCGAACGCGGTGCCATGATCGGGCGATGTCCGCACGATCGGCAAGCCAAGCGTCATGTTGACGCCTTCGTCGAAATGAATCGTCTTCAACGGGACGAGCGCCTGGTCGTGATAGCAGCACATCACGACGTCATAGGTCTCTCGCGCGCGCGGGTGGAACATCGTGTCCGCCGCAAACGGCCCGGTCGCATCAATGCCTTCCTCGCGGAGGATCGCGATCGCCGGCGCGATGATATCGATCTCTTCCCGGCCAAGCGCACCCTGTTCGCCGGCATGCGGATTGAACCCTGCAAAGGCGAGCCGCGGGTTCTCGATGCCGAAGTTCCGCAATAGTCCACGTGCGGTCGCGCGCGCCTTGGCGACGATCAGATCGACCGTCAGCAGCGCGGACACGTCTTTCAACGGCACGTGCGTCGTGATCGGCACCACCTTCAGCGAAGGTCCGGCCAACATCATCACAGCGTTGTCGCCCGCGACGCCGTAGCGTTCGGCTACGAACTCGGTCTGCCCCGGATGACTGAAGCCGATCGCATACAGCTGGGATTTGGACACGGGCCCCGTGACCAGCGCCCGCGCGGCGCCCGTGCGGACGAGGCCGACGGCGAGCTCCAGCGAATGCAGCGCGCACCGCGCACCATCGGCGTCCGGCTCTCCGGGCACGATCGCGCCGGCATCGCCAACGGTGAGCACCGGCAATGCTGTCGCGAACGCCTCGGCCGCGGCGGTCATGTCCGCAACGCGAGCGATCGGCCCCGCCCAGACACGCTCGATCGCCCGCGCATCGCCGACTGCCACGAACAGGGGCAAGCGATAGGCCTCACGCGCATCCCACGCCTTGGCGATGATCTCGGGCCCGATCCCGGCAGGATCGCCCATCGACACCGCCAGCGGCTGGACGCGCGTCATGCCGCGATCACCGATATTCGACCACGGCATCGCGCCGCAAATCGCGCAGCTTCTGCTGCGCGCGCAGGTTGACGCGCTGCTGTTCGAGCTGGCCCTGGATCTGCTCGGAGTTGGGCACCGATCCGCCAGCCGCTTCGTCGCGCCCGCACAGCACCAGCGCACGAACGCCCTGCTCGGCGGACCCGAACGGCGGGCTCGATTCGCCGACCTGAAGCTTCAACATCACTTCCTGGAGCTGCGGCGGCAGGTCGCGAATCCGGACCGTATCGTTGTCGACCACGTCCGCGCCGATCCCGGCCGCAACCTTCTCGACCGTACCGCAGCCACGCAACTCCTGCGTCGCCTTCGCGAACGCCTGCGCGCGAGCCGAAGCCTGCGCCTGGTTGGTGTTCGGCGGGAAGCGCAAGGTGAGCTGCTTCAGGCTGAGCTTGGCGTCACGCGGATCGGCGGTCAGCACCTGGCGCTTGTCGGTGAGGTACAGGATCGAATAGCCGCCCGAGACCTCGATCGGTCCGGCAACCTGACCGACCTGCATCGTCGTCGCGGCTTCGGCCAGCTGCGCCGGCAACGTCGCCGCACGGATCCAGCCGAGATCGCCACCGACCGCGCGGGTCGAAGCTTCGGAGAACTGACGCGCGTAATATTCGAACGGCTGCGCGCCCTTCTGGATTTCCTGAAGGATCTGCTTGGCGTTCGCATAGACCTGCTGGCTGTTCGCCGGCGTTGCCGCGAGGTAGATTTCCTTGAGGTTGAACTCGTCGGTGCCCTTGGCGGCCTGGAGACGGTCGATGATCGACTTCACCTCCTCGTCGCCGACGTTGACGAACGGCTCGACCCGGCGACGCAGATAGCGCTGCCACGCAAGCTCACCCTCGATCTGGCGCTTCAGCGAGCGCTCGGACGAACCGGACTCGCGCAGATAGGCGCGCATCGCGACCGGCGTGCGATTGAACCGCTTCGACACCGCGTCATAGCTCTGCGTGAGCTCGGCCGGGGTGATCGTGATGTCGGCGGTCTTCGCTTCCTGGATCTGGAGCGTTTCGTCGATCAGCTGGCGCAGCACCTGGAGCTTCAGCCGCTCGCGATCCTCCGGCGACAGTTTTGCCTCGTTCGCCATCGCCACCAGCGCCACGCGCTGGTCGACGTCGGTGCCCGTGATCACGGTGTCGTTGACGATCGCGGTCGGCTTGCGGACGTTCGGATCGAGCTTGCCGAAGATCTGGAGGTTGGTCGGGATGTCGAGACCGGTATTGTCCGGCACGCTCTGATCCTGCACCGTTTGACCTGGGGTTTGACCCGGGGTCTGAGCCTGCGCCTGAGCACCGCGCGGTGCGCCCTTGGGCGGCGCAGCCTGAGGCGCCGTGCCCTGTGGCGGCACAGCCTGCGCGATCGCGCTTGCCGCCAACGCGGCCAGAACCACCCCACCGATCACACGGCCGCCACGCGCCGCCAGTCGAACATCATGCTTCAAGTGTCGGTATCCCATCATCGCACGCCGTACATCGCGCCATCATTGCCATGACGACGAATATCCGACGCGGGTTGCCCCAGAGTAGCTGAACGCGGGCTTAGCGGCCGAGGTTGGTGAAGGCCAGCGTCAACAAGAAGCTGTTGCCCTTCCGCGCGTCGCCGGTGTCGTTGTAGGTCCGCCGCCAGGTGCCGCCCAGGCGGAGGCAATCGTCTTCATACTGGATGCCGATCCGGTGGCGGATCGGCGTGAAGCCGTCGCTGCGGGAAAGCGGATCCTCCGCGGTGTTGGTCAGATCGACCACGCCCGAGCCGAATGCGGACCAGAAGCGCGCGAACTGGACGCGGCCGGCGAGACGGACTTCCTCGCGGTCGCGCAGATCTTCGATCGACGCGTCGATGTTGCGGTTGAGTTTGAGGTAGCCGACCAGCACATAGGTCGCGCGCGAACCGATCGTCGCGTCGACTTCGTTGCGACGGATCGCAAAGCCGTCCTTGTCGAGCCGGTAGCGGTGGACGATCGAGACGAAGTCGCGGAACCGCAATTCGCTGCGCCCGACGATGTCGGAGAACCGATCGCTGAGGCCGGTACCGTCGGGCAGGATGGTCGGCCGCTTGTCGACACGGTAGCTCTGCCCGACATTGGTCGTGAAGCTGATCCCCGGCAGGTCGAGTGCCCATTCGCCGCCATAGGTGACGCGTGACGAGATCCTCGAACCTATCATACCCGGCGAACCGGTTGAGCGAGAAGAGGTTGGTGTCGTCGAGATCGACTGCGCGCGAGATCCTCGTTGGGCAGCGAGAGGTTGGCGACCTTCGGGGCGGCGACGAACTGGACGCGCGGGGTGAAGCGCTGCGTCCCGCCAAGGAACGTGCCGATGAACGGCCATTTCACGTCCACTGCGGCCGCGCCGATCACGCGCTGGTGAAAGCCTTCTAGCCCCTGGTAATTGACGATGGTCTCAGAGATGTCGTTGGTATTGTAGAGGTCGCCGCGCGCAAACGCCGTGAAGGTGACCTCCTGGCCCCAGTTGGTGAAGCGACGCAGGTCCCATTGCAGGCTGGCGAACGCGCGCTGCGTGTCCTGGCCGTCGGTGCGGGTCAGCGCGAGCGTGTTAAGCTGAAGTTGGAACTTACCGCCGACGAGGCCATCGTCGAAGCGCTTGCGATAATCGATTTCCGGCAGCGCGATAGGCTGCTGACCCTGGCTGTCGTTGACGCGCAACGTCTGGGCGTACCAACCGGTTAGCGAGAAATAGCTGGTGTCGTCGATCCGCTCCAGGCTCGCTGTGGTGCGCAACCGGTCGTCGCGCGAGATATCGTAGCGGCGCAGGAACGTCCGGTCGGTCGTCAGGCGAAGCGAGCCGCTCGCGGTCCAGTTCGGCGAAAGCTGATAGCGCGCCATGCCATCGATATAGCCGCGGAACGCCATGCTGGTGTCGGTGGACGCCCCAGTGGTCAAGTCGTCGCTGCGGCGGCTTTCGGTCGCATAGGCGCGAACGCTGAACGCGCCCTTCGAATTGAGCGCGGAATAATCGACCTGCGCCATCGGTAGCACGCTGCTGTAGATGTGCGGCGTAATGACCAAACCCTGGTTCGGGGCGAGCTTCCAATAATAGGGGACGCTGACTTCGAGGCCGTTGACGCGGCTATAGCCACCGTTGGGCGAGAGCAGCCCGCTGTCGCTGCCGCCGCCGACCGGGTTGGAGAATTTGGGCAAAGGCAGGCTCGGCAGTCCGAACAGATGCAGCCGTGCGCCCGAATAATAGATGCGCTTGCGCTCGGGGCGATAGGTGACGCGGACCGCGGTGATCTTCCACGTCGGCTCCTTGGGGCAGCCCGCCGAGTTCGTGACGCCGCACGGGGTGTAGGCGGCGCTCTTCAGATTGACCGTTCCGTCGGTCTCGCGCGTGCCCTGCTTGGCCGCGAGGCGCCCGCCTTGTTCGAGAACGACGAGCATGTTGTCGACCACGCCGTCCTTGAGCGAGTCGGTCAGATTGATCTCATCGCCATAGGCAATGTCGCCTTCGGGATTGGTGACCGCGATATTGCCCGTCGCGACCACCTTGCCGGTCTTGCGGTTCCAGACGACCTTGTCGGCGCGCAGGCGACTCCCTTGCCGGAACATGCGGACTTCGCCGTTGGCGGTGACGATTTCCGTATTCGTGTCGTATTCCAGGCCGTTAGCGCTGAACTGGACCTGATCCTCGGCGGGAGCAGCGGCAGGTGCGTTCGCGACCGGTGCGTCCTGTACCGGCGGCGCGACCGGGCGGTTCTGGAAATCCTGAGCCTGCACGGGGAAGTCGCCAGTCCGCACGCCAGCGCGAGCGAAACGGCACAACCCGTCAAAAGGTCGATACGCAACACGATCCGAACCAACCCCTTTGGCACTCGGCAGCCATTTGCCGCCCTATCGCCCGCCTATCGCACCACCGGGGCTTCGCTGCAATCGCCGTGCGATGGCAGGCCGCCACCTTGCTTTGCCGGGCATGCGGCATCAACTTAGTGTATCCGTTCAAAACGCTTCCCGAGGTTTCTTCATGCAAATCGTCTTCGCGCCTACCGTCCCCGCCAATGCCCCGATTCTCGCCGTTCCGGTCGCGAAGGACGGCATGGCGCAGGTGACTTGGCGCGCGATCGGTGGCGATGCGGAGGCGCTCGCGACCAGCGCAATCGCTGCGGCCCGCTTCGCGGGTGAAGCCGGCGCGGTGGTCGAGCTGTTCGTGTCGGTCGAGGGTAAGGTCCGTCAGGTCCTGCTGGTCGGCGTCGGCGCGGGCGAGACCGCCGATTGGGAAAAGGCCGGCGGTGCGATCACCGGACGCCTGCTGACCTCGGGCGCAACGTCGGTCGTCGCCGATCTCTCTGCTGGTGCCAAGCCGACTCCGACGACCGCCGCACACTTCGCGGCTGCCGCCGCTCAGCGGGCATGGCGTTACGACACGTACCGCACCAAGCTCGCCGAGAAGTCGAAGCCGACGCTGACCGAGATTACCATCGCCGGCGCGCCCGAGGGCACCGATGCCGCCTGGACCGAGGCGGCCGCGGTTACCGGCGGGCTCGACCTGACGCGTTGGCTGGTCACGTCGCCGCCGAACGTCGTCTACCCCGAGAGCTTCGTCGAGAAGGTGACGAAGGACGTCGAAGGCCTCGGGCTCGAGATCACCGTGCTCGACGAAGCGCAGATGACCGAACTCGGCATGGGCTCGCTGCTCGGCGTCAGCCAGGGCTCGCGCCGTGAAGCGCGTATCCTCGCGCTGAAGTGGAACGGGGCAGGGGCCGATGCGCCGACGCTCGCGTTCGTCGGCAAGGGCGTGACGTTCGATTCGGGCGGCATTTCGATCAAGCCGGGTGCGGGCATGGAAGACATGAAGTGGGACATGGGCGGCGCAGGCGCCGTCGCCGGCGCGATGAAGGCGCTTGCCAGTCGCAAGGCGAAGGCGAACGTCGTCGGCGTCATGGGCCTGGTCGAGAACATGCCCGACGGCGCGGCACTCCGGCCGAGCGACGTCATCACCTCAATGTCGGGCCAGACGATCGAAGTGCTCAACACCGACGCCGAGGGGCGCCTCGTGCTCTGCGACTGCATTACCTGGGTACAGCAGGCGCACAAGCCGACCACGATCGTCGATCTCGCGACGCTGACGGGGGCGATGATCGTCGCGCTCGGCACCGAGAATGGCGGCATCTTTGCAAACGACGACGCGCTCGCCGAACAGCTGATCGCGGCGGGCAAGACCACCGGCGACACGCTCTGGCGCTTCCCGCTGTCGCCTGCGTACGACAAGCTGATCGACTCGCCGATCGCCGACATGAAGAACGTCGGCCCCCGCGGCGCGGGCTCGATTACTGCCGCCCAGTTCATCAAGCGCTTCGTCGACGAAGGCGTGAAGTGGGCGCATCTCGACATCGCCGGCATGGTCTGGTCCGACAAGCCAGGCACCAACCACGACAAGGGCGCAACCGGCTACGGCGTCCGCCTGCTCGACCAGTTCGTAGCGGACAATTTCGAGGGGTAAGGCCAAGAATTCCCCTCCCGCTTGCGGGAGGGGTTAGGGAGGGGAAACTTCGCTCACCCCGGCGTCATCCTGACGAAAGTCAGGACCCAGGATACCAAACGATGCGCTCCGTTGCTCTGGATCCTGACTTTCGTCAGATGACGGTGCGGGTTGGGCAGGGGGAATGGATAGAATGCAGGTCGATTTCTACCACCTAACCAGCCCTCTCGACCGCGTCCTCCCACGCATCGCCGAGCGCGTCGTGCAAACCGGCGGCCGCCTCCTGATAGTCGCAGAACCTGAAGAACAGCGCGTCGTCCTCGACCGCCTCCTCTGGTCCTACGCCCCCGAGAGTTTCCTCCCCCACGCCCAGGCCGGAAGCAACGACGATACAGCCCAACCCATTCTAATCGCTCAAAACATCCAGGAAGCCGCCCCCGCCAACGCCGCTCGCAACGTCGCGGTGGTAGACGGACGTTGGCGTGACCTTATCCTAACCTTTGACCGAGCCTTCCACATCTTCGACGACGAAGCGATCCGCGAAGCCCGCCTCGCTTGGAAAGCGCTTGCCGACCGTGACGGCGTCGAGCGTCGCTACTGGAAGCAGAACGACTCCGGCCGCTGGGAAAAGGCCGCATAGGTTGCTTTACGGCCGTCCCCCGCCTAAGCGCCGCGCATCCGATTACCGTCAACACAGGAGCCCGTGACCATCATGGCCGCGAACCGTACCTTTTCGATCATCAAGCCCGACGCAACCCGCCGCAACCTGACCGGTGCGGTCACCAAGATGCTCGAGGAAGCCGGCCTGCGCGTCGTCGCTTCGAAGCGCATCCAGATGACACGCGAGCAGGCCGAAGGCTTCTACGCGGTCCACAAGGAGCGTCCGTTCTTCGGCGAGCTCGTCTCGTTCATGATCTCGGGACCGGTCGTCGTCCAGGTTCTCGAAGGCGAGAATGCTATGCAGCGCAACCGCGACATCATGGGCGCCACCAACCCCGCCAACGCAGAGCCCGGCACTATCCGCAAGGAACTCGCCGAGTCGATCGAAGCCAACTCTGTTCACGGTTCGGATTCGGACGAGAACGCCGAGATCGAGATCGCGTACTTCTTCAAGCCCGAAGAAATCGTCGGCTGATGACCTGGCGGCTGCGACGGGCTGAGCCGGGCGATGCGCCCGCGCTATCGCTCGTCGCATCCGCCACGTTCCTCGACACCTATGCGACCGTGCTAACGGGGGCGGACATCGTCGCCCACTGCATGGTTAAGAACAGCGTCGCAGCGTTCGAGACGTGGCTGGCCGATCCGGCTACAATCGTGACGCTGGCCGAGTACGAGCCCGGCCACGCACCGATCGGCTACTCGGTTTTGACCGCGCCGGACTTTCCGATCGAACCCGGCCCCGCGGACATCGAACTCCGCCGCATCTATCTCATGAAGCAGGCCCAAGGCTCAGGCCTCGGCGCCGCCCTGATGACCCGCGCCATAGAAGACGCAGCGGCAGCGGAACAAACCCGAGTCCTGCTAGGCGTATGGGACCAGAACACCCGCGCCCGAGCCTTCTACGAACGCCAAGGCTTCAAGGTAATCGGCGCCCGCCAATTCACGGTCGGCACCACTCTCCACAACGACCCGGTCTACGCCAAGGCGGTCTGAGTAAGACCCGCACCAAATCGAAGGCCCCACCCCGGCGAAGGCCGGGGCCCAGTTGGCAAGGCTGGAGTAACAGCGGGCAGTCGCCAGTTAGCGACGTTCCCCAACTGGGCCCCGGCCTCCGCCGGGGTGGTGTCTAAGCCGTCGGCTTCTCTTTAACCCAGATCGCGTCAAGCTTCGCCTGATCTCCACCCCGCTGGCGAACCTGCAACCCCTCCAGCTGGAACGCCCGACTACGCCACCTGCGACCATGCGTTTTCCAGATCACATCATAGATCCCGCTAGCCGACCGCGTCGTATCCCCATCGAAATACTGCACGCTGACCAGCACTGGAAGCCGCCCCGCACGATCGTCCGACCCACCGTCGGTAAGCTTCAGCAACGGCGCCGAAAACCACGCCCCATCGATTATCGGCTCAGCCGGCGGCCGCTGCGGCGATACGCCCAGCGCCCGCGGGAAGGTGATCGTCACGTCCTGAAGGTCATGCCGCGCATCCTTCAGCAACAGCGTATCACCGCCATCCTGCACGATCGCCGACAGATCGATCTTCGTCCGTTCCCGCGCCGCACTCGACTGGGCCGCGATCTTGTCGGCCTCGTTCGCGCGGTGATCCGACCAGTTGGTCCACAGCGTCAGCGCGGCGATCAGCACGCCCGCGACCGCCACGGCCTCAGCCAGCGTCACCCAACGCCGCCGCGTCGCCGCAGCCTCGCGCCGTTCGGTCGGAGTCTCGGTGCTCATCGCCCACCAGCCTCCAGCAGCCGGGCAGGGGCCGCCAGTTCCCAACTGCGCGCGATCCGGTCCTCGACCAAAGCCCAGTCCGGATCGCCCGCAACATTCATTCCGACCCAACCGGTCGCGCCGAGATACGCCGGTCGCGAATACATTGCCGGGTCCGCCTCGATCAGCGTCGCCTGTTCATCGGTGCCGCTCGTCTTCACGCACACCATGGTCAGTCCATCGCCGTGATGATCCGACCGGAACTGCGCGAACTGCTTACCCGCGACGAAGAACGTCGGCTGGCCATGCGACACCTTCTCCTCGGTCTCCGGTAAGGCAAGCGCCGCCACACGAACGCGGTCGAGGGGGGACAAATCGGTCATCGCGTCACGAACTCCGCCAAGGTCTTCGGGTATAAAACATGCTCCGCCGCCAGCACGCGATCCGCAAGCGCGTCCGCATCGTCGCCGGCAAGGATCGGCACCTCGGCCTGCCCCAGCACCACGCCGCCATCGAGTTCCTCGGTCACGACATGCACCGAACAGCCGCCGAACGCATCGCCCGCCGCAATCGCTCGGGCGTGCGTGTCGAGGCCCTTGTACTTTGGCAGCAGCGACGGGTGGATATTGACGATCCGATCCTGCCAAGCGGCGACGAACCCGTCGGACAGCAACCGCATGTACCCGGCGAGGGCAACGACCTCGACGCCGGCCTCACGCAACGCCGAACTGATCGCCGCCTCATAGGCAGGCTTCCCCAAACCTTTCGGCGAGAGCGCGAAAGTCGCCAACCCCTCCAACCGAGCCCATTCGAGCCCCGCCGCGTCCGGCTTGTCGGAAGCAACCAGAGCGATCTCGTACGGACACTCAGCTGCGCGCGACGATTCCACCAGAGCCATCATGTTCGATCCGCGCCCCGAAATCAGCACGCCGACCCGCGTCTTGTCAGCCATGCGTTGCGGTCCAGTCGTCGCGCGCGCTCCACGTACCCGCCGACCCACGAACCGTGCAGCCGTGCGAGCCGGTCTCGATCCGCCCGATCGTGAACACCGTCTCGTCCGCCGCCTCCAGTGCCGCGGTCACCGCCTCGGCCTCGTCGGCGGCCACGATCACGACCATGCCGATCCCGCAGTTGAACGTCCGCGCCATCTCCTCTGGCTCGATCGCGCCCTGCGCTTGCAGGAACGCCATCAACCGCGACTGCTCCCACGCATCCGCATCGACCACCGCATGCACGCCGTCCGGCAGCACGCGCGGGATGTTCTCCAGCAAGCCACCACCGGTGATATGCGCCAGCCCCTTGATCCGCCGCTCGCGGAGCAACGGCAGCAGGCTGGCGACGTAGATGCGAGTCGGCGCCATCAGATGATCGATCAGCAACTTGTCCTGATCGAACAACGCAGGGCGATCGAGCTTCCACCCGCGATCGGTGGCGAGACGACGAACCAGCGAGAACCCGTTCGAATGCACGCCCGACGACGCCAACCCGAGCATCACGTCGCCCGCCGCGATCTCGCGCCCGGTCAGCACGTTGGTCCGCTCGACCGCGCCGACGCAGAAGCCCGCCAAGTCGTAGTCGCCATCTGCATACATGCCCGGCATCTCGGCGGTCTCGCCCCCGATCAGTGCGCAGCCGGCGGTCTTGCAGCCTTCCGCAATCGAGGCGACGACGCGCTCGGCGACTGCCGCATCGAGCTTCCCGCTCGCATAATAATCGAGGAAGAACAGCGGCTCGGCACCCTGCACGATCAGGTCGTTAACGCACATCGCGACGAGGTCGACGCCGACGCCCTCATGCCGATCCCACTCGATCGCCAGCTTCAGCTTGGTGCCCACGCCGTCGTTCGCCGCGACCAGCAACGGATCGATGAACCCGGCAGCCTTGAGGTCGAACATCCCGCCGAACCCGCCAAGATCGGCATCCGCGCCCGGACGCCGCGTCGAGCGCGCGAGCGGGGCGATCGCCCGCACCAGCGCGTTGCCCGCGGCGATCGAAACGCCCGCCTGAGCGTAGGTGTAAGGGCCCGAAGTGGGAGCGGCGGAGTCTGGCGTATCGGTCATGATCGGTGCTGCTAGCCACATCGCGCTTGGATTTCCACGTCTGCTTCGCCAAAAGGCCCGCTTGATGCGTATCCGTGCCCTTCCCACCGCGCTTGCTGGTGCCGCCCTATTGTTGAGCGGCGGAGCCGTGCTTGCGCAGATCGAAGGCGGCAGCCGAGGCGCAGCTCCGGTCGACAGCGGCAGCGCATACGAGGTGAGCGGCGTCATGGTCGACGTAGCCGGCAAGACCGCCGACGCCGCGCGCTACAGCGGCTGGCGGCTCGCCCAGCGAAAAGCCTGGGTGCAATTATCGAACCGGCTCGGCGGCGGGGGCGGTCTCGTCTCCGATGGCACGCTTGATCTCGCTCGTCTCCGGGATCGTTGTCGAGAACGAACAGATCGGCCCGCAGCGCTACATCGCCAAGCTCGGCGTGCTGTTCGACCGCACCCGCGCTGGATCGATCCTCGGCATCTCGACCTATGCCGATCGCTCGCAACCGATGCTGACCATCCCGATCCAATATTCGGGCGGCGTCGGCCAGGCGTTCGAGCAGAGCACGCAGTGGCAGCAGGCCTGGGCGCGCTATCGCACTGGCAACAGCAGCATCGACTATGTCCGCCCGTCCGGCTCCGGCCCCGACGCGCTTCTGCTCAACGTCGGCCAGACGCAGCGCCCCGGGCGCGGCTGGTGGCGGACGATCCTCGACCAATATGGCGCGAGCGACGTGCTGACCCCGGTCGTGAAGCTGTACCGCCAGTGGCCCGGCGGCCCGGTGATCGGCGTGTTCGAAGCGCGCCACGGTCCCGACAACGACCTGATCGGCAGTTTCACGCTGCGAGTCGGCACGCCCGATGGCATCGCGCAGCTACTCGATACCGGCGTGAAGCGGATCGACGACCTGTACCAGCAGGCCCGCCGCAACGGTTCGCTCCGCGTCGACTACAGCCTCTCGCCACCGCCGCCGCCCGAAGCCGCGGTGATCGACGACCTGCCCACCGACGAGACCGCGGACGCCAACACCGCCGTCGTGACGGGTGGCGCGGGTATCTCAATCATCGTCCAGTTCGACACGCCCGCCGCAGCAAACGTCTCTTCGACCGAAGCCGCACTCCGCGCGATCCCCGGCGTCCGCTCGGCGGCCACCACCAGTCTCGCGCTCGGCGGTGTCTCGCTGATGCGTGTCGCGTACGACGGCGACCCTGCGGCGCTGAAGACCGCGCTCGAAGCTCGCGGCTACCAAGTGTTCGGCTCCGGCCAGACGATCCGCATTCGCCGGGTCGCCCAACTTCTTCCGCCGGACTTGCCCGCGGACAATGCGACGACAGGGTGAGCGCGACCAAGATGACTCAAATTGCGCTGCCACTCGGATGGCCGGCGGACCCTCGCGACGACGCCTTCCTGGTTACCCCCTCCAACTCGCGCGCGGTCCACACGCTGGAGCACACCGCGACCTGGCCCGTCATGACCGCGATACTAACCGGCCCGCGCAAATCGGGCCGCAGCCTTCTCGCGCGGATCTTCGCGGCGAAGAGCGGCGGGACGATCATCGACGATGCCGAGCGCGTGCCCGAGGCGCAGCTGTTCCACGCTTGGAACCGCGCGCAGGAGGAGCACAGGCCGCTGCTCATCGTCGCCGACGCCGCGCCGCCCGAGTGGAAGGTAAAGCTTCCAGACCTGCGCTCGCGCCTCGCCGCCAGCCCGATCGCGGCGATCGGCGCGCCTGACGACGAACTCATGCGGCTGTTGCTGGCGCATCTGTTCGAGCGGCGCAGCCTCGATGCACGGCCCGATCTGATCGACTGGCTCGCGACCAGAATCGAGCGCAGTCATATTACCGTAACGCGAACCGTCGATGCGCTCGATCAGGAGGCGATGGAACGTCGCAAGCGCTTGTCCATTCCTCTTGCACGAACCACACTCACCGAGGCCGGGCTGATCCTCCGGCCGCAACTCGCGCTCGACCTCCCGCTCTTCACGCCACCATAAGCTCCCAAGAGGCCCGATGAACCGTCCAGCCCATATCGTCCGCCAATCGGAAGACGACGACGATCCCATCGGCGCAGAGCCGAACGACCGGTATTTCAACCGCGAGCTCTCCTGGCTGGCGTTCAACCGGCGTGTGCTGGAGGAAGCATGCAACCCCGCACACCCGTTGCTCGAGCGGCTCCGCTTCCTGTCGATCTCGGGCTCGAACCTCGACGAGTTCTTCATGGTCCGCGTGGCCGGCCTGAAGGGACAGCAGACGCAGGACGTTGATCGCCGCTCGGCGGACGGCCTTACCGCCGGACAACAGCTGACCGCGATCGTCCGTGAGGCCGATGCGCTGATGGCGAGCCAGCAGGCGGTTTGGGGCGATCTCCGCGTTTTGCTCGACGAAGCAGGGCTGTTCGTCCTCCGCCGCGAAGCGATCGAAGGCGAGGCCGACGAGTGGCTCGAAACGCATTTCCGTGACCAGATCTTCCCAATCCTGACTCCGCAGGCGCTCGACCCCGCACATCCGTTCCCGTTCATCCCGAACCGCGGCCTGTCGGTGATCTTCGACCTCGTCCGCATCTCGGACAATGAGCCGGTCCGCGAACTGGTGATGCTCCCGCACACGATGACGCGCTTCGTCCGCCTTCCCGGCGAGCCCGCGCGCTACATCGCGGTCGAGACGCTGCTCAAGCGGTTCGCCCCGGTCCTCTTCCCCGGCTACGACGTCCTCGCCGCCGCGAGCTTCCGCGTGCTGCGCGACAGTGACATGGAGATCGAGGAGGAGGCCGAGGACCTCGTCCGCTACTTCGCCAACGCGATCAAGCGTCGCCGCCGCGGCCGCGTCATCCGCCTGGAACTCGAAACCGGCATTCCCGACGTGCTCGCCGCCGTCCTCAAGGACGAACTCGGCGGTGCGGACGCGATCATCACCGAAAGCGGCAACCTGCTCGGCATCGTCGACCTCGACGGGCTGGTCGACGAGGATCGCCCCGACCTGAAGTTCCCGCCCTTCACGCCGCGCTTCCCCGAGCGAATCCGCGAATTCGGCGGCGACTGCTTCGCGGCGATCAAGGCCAAGGACATCGTCGTCCACCACCCCTACGAGACATTCGAAGTCGTGCTCGCCTTCCTCAAACAGGCTGCCAACGATCCGGACGTGGTCGCGATCAAGCAGACGCTCTACCGCGCCGGCAAGCAGCCCGCGGTCATTAACGCGCTCATCACCGCGGCCGAGGCGGGCAAGTCGGTCACCGCAGTGGTCGAGCTCAAGGCGCGGTTCGACGAAGAACAGAACATGGTCTGGGCCTCCGCGCTGGAACGTGCGGGCGTGCAGGTCGTCTACGGCTTCATCGACTGGAAGACGCACGCCAAGGTCTCGCTCGTGGTCCGCCGCGAAGGCCAGGCGTTCCGCACCTACTGCCATTTCGGCACGGGCAATTATCACCCGGTCACCGCGAAGATCTACACCGACCTGAGCTTCTTCACCGCCGATGCCGCGGTCGGGCGCGATGCCGCGCAGATGTTCAACTACATCACCGGCTACGTCGAACCGACCGACATGGCGCGCGTCAGCCTTAGCCCGCGCGACCTACGCCAGAATCTGATGAACCTGATCGACGTAGAGATCGCCAACGCGCGCGCCGGCAAGCCCGCTGGGGTCTGGGCGAAGATGAACTCGCTGGTCGACCCCGCTGTGATCGAGAGGCTGTACGAGGCGAGCGGGGCAGGGGTCGAGATCGACCTCATCATTCGCGGAATCTGCTGCCTGCGACCCGGCGTACCTGGCCTGTCCGAGACGATCCGCGTGAAATCGGTGATCGGGCGGTTTCTCGAGCACAGCCGGATCTGGGCATTCGGCAACGGCAAGGCGCTCCCCAACGACGGCGCCAAGCTGTTCATCTCGTCGGCCGACTGGATGCCGCGCAACTTCGATCGCCGCGTCGAATACATGCTGCCGATCCTCAACCCGACCGTCCACGACCAGATCCTCGATCAGGTGATGGTCGCGAACCTGATCGACAACGAGCAGAGTTGGGAGCTAGGCCCCGACGGCGAATACACGCGCGTCGATCCCGGCGACCGCCCGTTCAACCTGCATCGGTATTTCATGACGAATCCTTCGCTCTCCGGCCGCGGCGCCTCGCTCGCGACCAGCAATGCCGTGCCGACGCTATCGCTCCGTCGAAAACGATGAGCGTCACCAATATCCTGTTCGGCAATTCCCCACCCAAGGCCGAGACTGACGATCACCCGCGCACCGGGATCATCGACATCGGCTCGAACTCGATCCGTCTGGTCGTGTATCAGGGCCCGCCGCGCCTTCCGGCGATCCGGTTCAACGAGAAGGTGCTCGCGGGCCTCGGACGTGGGCTCGCAGCGACAGGGTCGATCGAGAAGTCGGCACTGAAAACGGCGCGCGTCGCTCTGGCGCGGTTCGCGGCCGTGGCACGCGAGATGGAATGCTCGACGCTCCGCACGGTCGCGACGGCGGCGGTACGCGATGCGAAGAACGGCGGCGAACTCATTGCAACGGCTGAGCAACTCGGCCTCAAGGTCGAGACTCTTTCCGGCGAGCAGGAAGCCAGCGCGGCCGGCTACGGCGTGCTCTCGGCGATCCCCGATGCAGATGGCATCGTCGGCGATCTCGGCGGCGGCAGTCTCGAACTCGTCCGCGTTCGCCGCGGCAAGATCGAGGACCGCGTTTCGTTTCCCTTGGGCGTACTTCGCATCGGCCCGCTTCGCGCCAAACGCGGCAAGGTGCTCGAACGCTATGTGGCGCGACTGGTCCGCGAGGCTGGCTGGACGGCGAAGGGGCAGGGGCTTCCGCTCTACCTCGTCGGCGGATCGTGGCGTGCGCTGGCGCGTCTCGACATGGAGCTGTCGAATTATCCGCTACCGATCATCCATCAATACCCGATGACCGCCGCGACCATCACGCGGTTGAGCCGAACGATCCCGCAGCTTTCGAAGCCCCGCCTGAAGGCGATCCCCGGCTTGTCTTCAGGCCGTACCGCGACGCTGGCGGACGCCGCCGCGTTGCTCGGCGTGCTGATGCGCCAACTTGGCAGCAAGACGACGGTCGTATCGGCATACGGTCTGCGCGAAGGGCTGCTCTACGAACATCTGAAGCCCGCAGACCGCACGCTCGACCCCCTGATCGTTGCAGCCCGCGAAGAAGGCCGCCTGCTTGGCCGGTTTCCCGAGCACGGCGACCTGCTCGATCGCTGGCTCGCGCCGTTATTCACCACCGAGCCGCCTGCAATGGCGCGACTCCGTCATACCGCATGCCTGCTCGCCGACGTTGGCTGGCGGGCCAATCCGGAGTTCCGCGCCGAACGCGGCGTAGAGGTCGCGCTGCACGGCAATTGGGTGGCGATCGACGCTCCAGGCCGGGGCATGTTGGCGCAAGCGCTTTACACGAGCCTCGGCGGCGACTTGGCGGCCGCTGATCCGGTGGGCCGCCTGGCGAGCCCAGCGGCGGTAAAGAGCGCGACCGCGTGGGGGCTGGCGATGCGTCTTGGTCAGCGCATGAGCGGCGGCCTGGCCGGACCGCTGAAACGCTCCAGCCTCGCGGACGACGGGGTCTCCCTGACGCTGACGCTCCGATCGGACGATCGCGGGCTCTACGGAGAAGCGGTAGAACGTCGCCATACCGCGCTGGCGACCGCGTTAGGCCGCAAACCTGTGTTGACTCTCATCTAAGTTCCTCCCCTGGCAGGGGAGGTGGCAGTCCGCAGGACTGACGGAGGGGTATCGCGCTATCGAGAGGGAGGCACCCCTCCGTCTGGCAAGTGCCAGCCACCTCCCCTGCAGGAGGAGGATATACAGAGCAGACTCAAGCGCAGGTGAAGCGTTCGATCCGGCCCTTCGCATCGACGTACACATTCAGCCGGTCAGGCCGGAAATCCATCGTCACCGCGGTATTCGGCGCGATCCAGCGCAGCGTCCGCGATCCCGACCGGGTCTGCATCACATCCGCCCGGGCATCGCTTGCGCGCTTGCCGACCAGATCGCCCAGCGAATCGGCATTGCACGCAGCAGCCACTGGTGCAGCGGCCGGCGTCTCGCCCCTCATCTCGACCGGTGTACACGCTGCCGTGGCGACCAAGGCTGTGACCAGAACGATCCTCACGCAGCGTCCTCCGTCCGAGTCATCTTGAGCTTGCCGCCGATGACCGCAAAGGCCAGTCGCCCCTCGACCAAATCTAGCGCATCGCGTCCGAACTGATCGAACCGCCAGCCTTCGAGCATCGGCAGCCCGGTTCGCACGCCAGCGGCCAGCGCCTCTAGCTCATCGGTGCGTGCGAGCAACTTCGACGCCACATCAATGTCTCGCGAGCGGATCTTGAGCAACAGCTTGAGGAGATCCGCAACCAGCGAGCCCTCCTTTCCAAGCCCCGGCTTGCGATCGTCCCGCGGCGGCATCTCGTCGTCGCTCAGCGGTTGCGCACCCTCGATTGCCGCCATCAACCGCCCGCCGATGTCGTTCCCAGCCCAGGTCGCGGAAAGCCCGCGCACCCGCGCCAGATCCGCCTGCTTCCGCGGCGGATGCCCCGCCATGTCGCCGAGCGTCTCGTCCTTGACGATCCGCCCGCGCGGCAAATCCTTCGCTTGCGCTTCGAGTTCACGCCAGCGCGCGAGCGCCTTCAGGCGCCCCAAAACATCAGGCTTGCGCCCCGAGATCCGCACGCGCTTCCACGCCAGATCCGGATCGTTCGCATAATTGGCGGTATCGCCCAGCCGCTCCATCTCTTGGTCGAGCCACACGCCGCGCCCGGTCTTGCGCAATCGCTCCAGCATCTTCGGGAAGATCTTCGAAAGGTGCGTCACGTCGCCGATCGCATATTCGATCTGCCGCGCGTCGAGCGGCCGGCGCGCCCAATCGGTGAACCGCGCCCCCTTGTCGACCGCGATCCCGAGCCAGCTGTCGACCAGGTTCGAATAGCCGATCTGCTCGCCCTGGCCGAGCGCCATCGCCGCGACCTGCGTGTCGAACAGCGGGAAGGGCGTCTTGCCGGTGAGGTTGTAGACGATCTCGATGTCCTGGCCGCCGGCATGGACGACCTTCAGCACGTCGTGATTCTCGACGAGCAGGTCGAGCAGCGGTTTCAGGTCGATCCCCGGTGCCATCGGGTCGATCGCCGCGGCTTCCTTGTCGTCGGCGATCTGGATCAGGCAGAGCTCCGGGTAATAAGTGCTCTCGCGCATGAATTCGGTGTCGACGCACACATAGTCGGCGTCGGCCATGCGCGCGCACAGATTGGCGAGCGTGGCACTGTCGGAGATAAGCGGGTGGATATGCATCGCTCGTCCATAGCGAGGCTCCCTCTCGTTGACAAAGGGGCGGGTTGACAAAGGCGGGTAGGGAAGGTGAAGCGCGAGCCATCCAATTCCCGTCATCCCAGCGAAAGCTGGGATCTCCCGTCGCAGGGCGCATCCTTGCCGCACGAGATGCTGGGACGACGTATGAGAGACAGAGACATGCACGCCTATCGCACCCACAACTGCGCCGCCCTCCGCCCCGAACAGGTCGGCGAAGAGGTCCGCGTCTCCGGCTGGGTCCACAAGAAGCGCGATCACGGCGACCTCGTCTTCATCGATCTCCGCGATCACTACGGCATCACGCAGATCGTCACTGACGTGTCTGGCCCGGTCTTCAAGGTCATCGAGGGCCTGAAGAGCGAGAGCGTGGTGACGATCACCGGCAAGGTGACCGCACGTGCGCCGGAAGCCGTGAACCCGAACCTGCCGACCGGCGGGATCGAGATCCGCGCGACCGCCGCGACCGTCCAGTCGATGGCCGGCGAGCTGCCGATGCCGGTCGCGGGCGAGGCCGAGTATCCCGAGGATATCCGCCTGCGCTATCGGTACCTCGATCTGCGTCGTGAGCGGCTGCACGCGAACATCATGCTCCGCAGCCAGGTGATCACGTCGCTGCGCAACCGGATGAATTCGCAAGGGTTCACCGAATTCCAGACGCCGATCCTGACCGCATCGAGCCCCGAGGGCGCACGCGATTACCTGGTGCCGAGCCGCGTCCATCCCGGCAAGTTCTACGCGCTCCCGCAGGCTCCGCAGATGTTCAAGCAGCTGCTGATGGTCGCCGGCTTCGACCGCTACTTCCAGATCGCGCCCTGCTTCCGCGACGAGGACGCGCGCGCCGATCGCTCGCCGGGCGAATTCTACCAGCTCGATTTCGAGATGAGCTTCGTCACACAGGACGACGTGTTCGCGGCAATCGAGCCCGTCCTTCACGGCGTGTTCGAGGAGTTCGCCGACTGGCAGGGCAAGGGACGTCAGGTCTCCGCGCTCCCGTTCAAGCGCATCCCCTACCGCGAATCGATGCTGAAGTACGGCAGCGACAAACCCGACCTGCGCAACCCGATCCTGATCCACGACGTCGGCCATCACTTCGTCGATTCGGGCTTTGGTCTGTTCGCGGGCATCGTCGCGGGCGGTGACGTGGTCCGCGCGATCCCCGCGCCGAACACCGCCGACAGGAGCCGCAAATTCTTCACCGACATGAACGACTGGGCGCGCGCCGAGGGCCATGCCGGGCTCGGTTACATCACCCAGAAGAACGGTGAACTCGGCGGCCCGATCGCCAAGAACCACGGCGAGGAGGCGACCCGGAAGCTAATCGCCGAGATGGGTCTCGGCCCGAACGACGGCATCTTCTTCGCCGCCGGCAAGGAACTGCCCGCCTCGAAGCTGGCGGGCGCCGCCCGTGCGCGGATCGGCGCAGACCTCGGCCTGATCGACGAGAACCGGTTCGAGTTCTGCTGGATCGTCGATTTCCCGATGTTCGAATATGACGAGGACGCCAAGAAGGTCGATTTCAGCCACAACCCGTTCTCGATGCCGCAGGGCGAGATGGACGCGCTGGAAAACAAGGATCCGCTCGATATCCTGGCCTATCAGTACGATATCGTCTGCAACGGCGTCGAGCTGTCGTCGGGCGCGATCCGGAACCATCGTCCGGAGATCATGTACAAGGCGTTCGAGATCGCCGGGTACACGCAGGCTGATGTCGACACGAACTTCGCCGGCATGATCAACGCGTTCAAGGTCGGCGCACCGCCGCATGGTGGCTCGGCACCGGGGATCGACCGGATGGTGATGTTGCTCGCGGGCGAACCGAACATCCGCGAGGTCGTGCTGTTCCCGATGAACCAGAAGGCCGAGGATTTGATGATGGGCGCGCCGAGCCCGGTCAGTGCCAAGCAGCTGAAGGAACTCAACATCCGCCTGACGGTGGATGGTCCGAAGGACGCAACTAAGGTGGTCGCGCCGAGCGCTGGGTAACGTCTCTCTGTCCCTCGCCCCTACGGGGAGAGGGAAGGAGGAGCCGCTTGGCGACGGGAGGGTGAGGGGCGGTTGGTGCGCGCCAACTTCCCCTCATCCTCTCACCCGCAAGCGCGGGCGGGCCCCTCCCTCTCCCCGAAGGGCGAGGGAAAGACGTCTCACGCTTCCTCAACCCCCTCAACCATGCAAATACCCCTGCACGATAAGGGGTTGGCATGCGCGACGATCAGATGACACCGGCGGCTGCGCCAACCCTCGTCCGCAACCTCGGCGTCACGGGCGTCCTGTTCCTCACCCTCTCCGTCGCGACCCCGGCATCGTCGGTGTTCGTCATCGTCCCCGGCATGCTCCAGGTCGCCGGCACCGGCGCAGTCTGGGCAACGCTGATCGCCGGACTCGTCTGCGTCGCGACCGCGTTCGTCTACGCCGAACTCTCCTCTGCCTGGCCGGTCGCAGGCGGCGAGTATGTCGCGGTCGCGCATACGCTCGGGCCGATGGCGGGGTTCGTCATGCTCGGCGTCAACGTCTTCAACAACCTGCTCTTCCCCCCGGTCGCAGGCCTGGGCGTCAGCGCGGTGCTCGGCACGCTGACGCCCGGCCTGCCGCAGATCCCCATCGCTATCGCCGTGGTCGCAGGGTCGACGCTGGTCGCGATCCTCCAGATCCGCGTCAACGCGTGGCTCACCGGGCTCTTCCTGCTGGTCGAAATGCTGGCGATCCTCGCGGTCGTCTGGCTCGGATTCGCCGACGCCGTGCGCCCGTTCGGCGACCTGCTCCTCCACCCGGTGATGCCGCAAGCTGGCGCGCTCATCCCCGCGTCCGCCGCCTCGATCGGCCTCGCCACCTCGATCGCGATCTTCGCACTCAATGGCTATGGCGCCGCGGTGTATTTCGGCGAAGAGATGCTCGAGGCCCCCCGACTGATCGCGCGCGCGATCATGGCCTCGCTCGCGCTGACGCTGCTGTTCGAGGGCATCCCGATCGTCGCGGTCCTCGTCGGTGCACCAGACCTCCACGCCACGCTTACCGCCGACGACCCGTTCGGCCTCCTCGTCACCCTCCGCAGCGGCACCACGACGGCGAACTGGATCTCGATCGGCGTCGTCGTCGCGATCGTCAACGCGGTGATCGCCTGCATCCTCGCCTGCGCGCGCTTCTTCTACGGCACCGCGCGCGACGGGAGCTGGGGGCGTCCGCTCGATCGGTGGATGACGCAGGTCCACCCGAAGTTCGGCTCGCCCTGGGTCGGCACGCTGCTGGTCGGCGGGTTCGGGATCGTCGCGTGCTTTCTGCCGCTCCAGTTGCTGCTGGTGCTCAGCGGCACCGGCCTCGTCGCGATCTACACGGGCATCTGCGTCGCGGCGATCGTCGGCAGGCGTACCGGCAAGACCGCCCACGCCCCCTACCAGATGCCGTTCTACCCAATCGCTCCGGTGGTGACGCTGCTCGCGCTCGGCTATGTCTGCTGGACGAGTTGGCTCGATATCGAGGAGGGACGCCCCGGTTTGATCATGACGGGCGCGCAGATCCTGCTGTCGATCGCCTATTATTGGTTCATCCTGCGCCGACGGGGCGCCTGGAACGTTCAGATCCCGACCCTTGCGACGGAGCGCGATGCATGACGATACACTTGGCCGATTACGAAGCTGGCGACGAATACGACGGCAAGTACAAGCACGACCTCGCCGCGCTGCAAAAGCGGCTCGAACATATCCAGGTCGCGCACATCGTCGGCGGTACGCGGGCGATCGTCATGTTCGAAGGATGGGACGCAGCAGGGAAGGGCGGCATCATCCAGCGCCTGTCCGCCGAATGGGATCCGCGCAACTACAAGGTCTGGCCGATCTCGGCGCCGACTGCGGACGAGAAGGCGCATCATTTCCTCTGGCGCTTCTGGAACCGGCTGCCCGCGAACGGCAACATCGCGGTGTTCGACCGCAGCTGGTACGGCCGCGTCCTGGTCGAGCGCGTCGAGGGGTTCGCCAGCGAAACCGAATGGCGTCACGGTTACGACGAGATCAACGCGTTCGAGGCGCAACAGGTCGAGAGCGGCACCACCCTCATCAAGCTGTTCATCCACACCACGCAGAAGGAACAGGACCGCCGATTGAAGGCGCGGCTCGACGATCCATGGAAGCACTGGAAGACCGGGCTCGATGATTTCCACAACCGGTCGCGCCGTGAAGACTATCTGGAGGCGATGGCCGAGATGTTCGCGCGCACCGACACCGCGACCGCGCCGTGGACCGTGATCGACGGCAACGACAAAAAGGCGGCCCGGATCGCAGCGCTGACGCTGATCGCGGACCGCCTCGAAGCCGGCGTGTCGATGGTGCCGCCACCGCTCGACCCGAAGGTCAAGAAGGTGGCGGAGAAGGCGTTTGGCCTTCGCTGACGCGTTAGGCTTTAGCGGACTTGGCCTCCGCTGCCTCGGCCTGAATGAACTCGTCATCCTCGTTGAGCAGCAGCATCTGACCCTTGTCGATGCCGAAATAGGCACCGCGCAGGGCCAGCGTGCCGGCGGCTTCTGCCTCGGTCACGAACGGGAAGGTGCGGAGGTTGGCGATCGAGGTCCGGACGGATTCGAGTTCCATCTCGCGGCCGGCCTCGGCACCTTCACCGTACTTCGCGATGACCTTCTCGCGGGCACCGTCGAGCAGACTGACCCAGTCGGACACGAAGCCGCCTGCACCGTGATCGGCATCGGCAAACGCCTGCGTCAGCGCGGCCTTGCAGCCACCGCACTTCTCGTGGCCCATCACGACGATCTCTTCGACCTTCAGCTGCGTAACCGCGAACTCGATCGCCGCGGAGACGCCGTGATAACCACCACCGGTTTCGAACGGCGGGACGAGGTTGGCGACGTTGCGGACGACGAACACTTCGCCCGGCAGCGTATCGAAAATCTGCGCGGGTTCGACGCGGCTGTCGGAGCAGGCGATGATCATCACCTTGGGGCTCTGGCCGTCCTGCAGTTCCTTCCAGCGCTCGCGCTGCTCCTCCCAGGGGCCGTCCTTGAAGCGGTGATAGCCTTCGATCATTTCCGGAAAGTGAGTTGGCACGGTTAGCCTTCCATATCAGTTTGCGATGCAACATGACAAACTTGTCATGTTGAAACTGGTTCCATGATTTTATCCGGTTCGTCCGATGGTTCCAACCCGCCGACATGGCCCGCCACCATTGTCTCAACGGCCGGGCGGGGCTATCTGGCGTGCATGAACGACATGACCCCGATGGCTGCGCCGGTCCGTGCGCGCAAGCCCGACTGGATCCGCGTCAAGGCGCCGACCTCCGCTGGCTTCGCAAAGACGCGCGAGTTGATGCGCTCGAAAAGCCTCACCACCGTATGCGAAGAGGCCGCTTGCCCGAACATCGGCGAATGCTGGTCGAAGAAGCATGCGACGGTCATGATCCTCGGCGACACCTGCACGCGGGCGTGCGCGTTCTGCAACGTCAAGACCGGCATGCCGCGCGCAGTCGACCGGATGGAGCCGCAGAACGTCGCGGATGCCGCCGCGCAAATGGGGCTCAACCACATCGTCATCACCTCGGTCGATCGTGACGATCTGCCCGATGGCGGTGCGTCGCAGTTCGTCAAGGTGATCCAGGCGATCCGTGCGTCGAACCCGACCACGACGATCGAGATCCTGACTCCCGACTTCCGCAACAAGGCGCAGGCCGCGATCGAGTCGATCGTCGAGGCGCGCCCCGACGTCTACAATCACAACCTCGAGACGGTGCCGCGGCTCTATCCGACGATCCGCCCCGGCGCGCGCTACTATGCGTCGCTGCGCTTGCTGGAGAGCGTGAAGAAGCATGATCCGTCGATCTTCACCAAGTCCGGCGTGATGCTCGGGCTCGGCGAGGAGCGGCTGGAGATTCATCAGGTGATGGATGACATGCGCTGCGCCGACATCGATTTCCTGACGATGGGCCAGTATCTCCAGCCGACGCCGCGTCACGCGAAGGTCGCCGAGTTCGTGCCTCCCAAGGCGTTCGACGCCTATGCCTCGATCGCCCGCGCAAAGGGGTTCCTGCTGGTCGCATCCTCACCGCTTACCCGGTCGAGCTATCACGCGGGCGATGATTTCGAACGGTTGCGCGCTAACCGTGACGCCAAGCTGGGCGTCGCGCGCATCTGATGCCGAAGCATTCGGAAACGCGCCATTTGCCCTACACCCCTGAGCAGATGTTCGACCTGGTGGCCGATGTCGGTCGTTATGCCGAGTTCCTGCCGTGGGTCAGCGCGATGCGCGTGCGCTCGAACAGCGAGACCGAGACGCTCGCCGACATGATCGTCGGCTTCAAGGGCCTGCGCGAGACGTTCACCTCGCGCGTGCAGAAGGTGCGGCCGAGCGAACTCACCGTCGATTATGTCGATGGCCCGCTGAAATACCTCCGCAACGAGTGGCATTTCCGTCCCGAGCCGCAGGGCTGCGCGGTCGACTTCACCGTCGACTTCGCGTTCAAGAACCGGATGTTCGAGATGATCGCGGGGCAGGTCTTCGGTGCTGCACTGCGAAAGATGATCGGCGCGTTCGAGACCCGCGCCGCGGAGCTTTATGGCGCCGAAGCGTCCGGCAACAAGAGTTCGAGCGCGCACAACGCCGCCTGAAGCCGGATCCCACCGCGACCAAGATCGCCGAAATCCTTGCGATCGGCATGGACATCGGACGGGTCGCGACCCTTCTCGGCGCGACCGAACACGACGGTGCCGACCGGCTTCTTGAGCGAACCACCACCGGGGCCCGCAACGCCGGTGATGGCCACGGCGATATCAGCGCCCGACTGCTTGAGCGCGGCCTGAGCCATGCTCCAGGCAACCGCGATCGACACCGCGCCGAACGTCTCCAGCACATCCGAACTGATCTTCAGCACGCCGAGCTTGGCGGCGTTCGAATAGGTGACGAAGCCGACCTCGAAGACGTCCGACGAACCGGGAATCTCGGTCAATGCGGCAGCGACCAGCCCGCCGGTGCAGCTCTCAGCGACCGCGACTCGGCGGCCGATCGCGCGGTTCTGCTCGACCACTTTACGCGCGGCGTCGACCAGTTCGGCGGGAAGGATCGTATCCATCAGCGAGTCTCCACCGGGCAGAGCAGCATCGCCACCGCGGCAATATCACCGCTGCGCGACTTCTGGGATTTGAGGTACCGCAACGTCTCGACGACGATGCCCGCGGTGTTGCGCGGTGGCAAGGGCTGGAGCAGCGTCACCATCCGGTCGATCGTTCCGCAATCGCGCGTCGCGATCCGCCCGACGATCTGCGGTACCAGCAGCGTCGTCAGCAGCGGGCGTGCAAACTCCGAGATCGAGCAATGCGTCCACGGCGGGATCGCTGAGCTTGACGATCGCCGCGCGCGCCGCCGGCCAAGCCCGGTCGGACTCGATCTGATAGCGATCGATCAGCGCACTCGACTGCGACCGGATCAGACTGGCGGCGGGAAGCTGTGCCGCGCAGACACGTCCGGTCTCGCGCAGGATGTCGGGCATCGCGACAAGCGTCAGCGACTCGGCCTCGGGCCCGGTGATGCAGCGCGGTTGCGCCACTGCCGGGCTGGCGAGGAGGGCGATCCCCCAAGCGCTGCCGCGATCTTCAACGCGGCGATCCGGGCAGGCGAATGGTCGCTACCGCCTGCGCAGCAATGCCTTCGCCGCGCCCGGTGAAGCCAAGCCGTTCGGTCGTCGTAGCCTTGACGCTGACCCGGTCGAGCGTGAGCCCGAGCAGGTCGGCGATCCGTGCGGTCATCGATGCGCGATGCGGGCCGATCTTCGGCGCCTCGCACATGATCGTCAGGTCGACGAAATCGATCCGGCCGTTTTTGTCGGCGATCAGCTTGGCGGCATGCTGGAGGAACTGCGCGGAGTCGGCGCCCTTCCACTGCGGATCGCTCGGCGGGAAATGCGTGCCGATATCGCCCGCCGCGATCGTGCCGAGCAACGCGTCGGTCAGCGCGTGGAGCGCGACGTCGGCATCGCTATGCCCCGACAGCCCCTTGTCGTGCGGGATCAGGACGCCGCCGAGCCAGAGTTCTTCGCCGGTTTCGAGCCGGTGGACGTCGAAGCCCATCGCGGTGCGGGTCTCGTAGGCGACACGCGCTTCGGCGGCCGCGAAATCTTCGGGGTGGGTGACTTTCTCGAGCATCGCCGAGCCCTGCACCAACGCGACGCCGACGCCAAGCCGTCGCACCATCTGCGCATCGTCGGTGGCTTCTTCGTCTCCAGGCCAGACCGCGTGCGCGGCACGGAGTGCCTCCACCGCAAACGCTTGCGGAGTCTGCACCCGGTTGAGGTCCGCGCGAGGCACGACGTCACCCAGCAGGCCATTGCCGCGCGCGAGCGTATCGGTCACCGGGAGCACCGGGATCGCCGCGTCCCTGGTCTTCAAGGCGGCAACGAGCGAATCGATGACCGCGGCAGGCAGGAAGGGGCGGGCGGCGTCGTGGATCAGCACATGCGTGGCACCACCGGCTGCCACGACTCCGTTCGCGACCGACTCGCGCCGGGTCGCACCACCAACCACAATAGTCACATCGCGCCCCAGTGCGTCGATCGCCATCGCCTGCTGCCTTTCGGCCACGACGACGATCGTCTCGGCAATCGAAGGATGCGCAGCGAACGCGGCGTGCGAATAGGCGATCATCGGTCGCCCACCGATCCGCGCATATTGCTTGGGAACCGCCCCCGGCGCGCACGCCGGTTCCGGCGGCGACGATGATCGCGATGATACGCTGTCCCTGTGTCATCCCCGCGACCTAGCGGTTCGCCTCGACGCTCGCCAGTCTTGCGAAAAACCACCGGAGGAGGTAGGGCGATGCCTCTTTTTCAGGCACATCCATGCGTAACCTTGCTCCTATCCAGATCGGTCCCGTCCGGATCGAAAGCCCCGTTGTGCTCGCGCCGATGACCGGCGTCACCGACATGCCGTTCCGCACGCTCGTGCGACGCTATGGCTCGGGCCTCAACGTCACCGAGATGGTGGCGAGCCAGGCGGCTATCCGCGAAACCCGCCAGTCGTTGCAGAAGGCGGCGTGGGATCGGCTCGAGGAGCCGGTGTCGATGCAACTGATCGGCTGCACCCCCTACGAGATGGGCGAGGCCGCCAAGCTCAGCCAGGATCGCGGCGCGGCGATCATCGACATCAACATGGGCTGCCCGGTGCGGAAGGTCGTCAACGGCGACGCGGGCTCGGCGCTGATGCGCGACACCAAGCTCGCCAGCGCGATCATCGAGGCGACGGTCAAGGCGGTCGACGTCCCCGTGACGTTGAAGATGCGAATGGGCTGGTGCCACGACAGCCTCAACGCGCCCGATCTCGCGCGCATCGCGGAAGACCTCGGCATCAAGCTGATCACCGTCCACGGCCGCACGCGCAACCAGATGTACAAGGGCAGCGCCGACTGGGTCTTCGTCCGCAAGGTCAAGGACGCGGTCACCGTCCCGGTGATCGTCAACGGCGACATCTGCACCATCGAGGACGCGGAGGCGGCGATGGACCAGTCCGGCGCGGACGGACTGATGATCGGTCGCGGCTCCTACGGACGCCCATGGGTGCTCGGCCAGGTAATGGAATGGTTCGCCACCGGCCGTCGCATCGAAGACCCGTCGATCACCGAGCAATATGACGCGATCGCAGGCCATTACGAGGCGATGCTCGAACATTACGGGATCGAAACCGGCGTCAACATGGCCCGGAAGCATATCGGCTGGTACACCAAGGGGCTGCCCGGTTCGGCGGAGTTCCGCAACAAGGTCAACCAGGTGCCCGATCCCAAACAGGTCAAGGCGATGCTCGCCGAATTCTACGCGCCTTGGCGTGACCTTGCGGCGGCCTGACACCAGTTCACGCGGACGGCCGGGCTTTGCGGAGCTGTTCGCGGCGCTCCCGGTCGCGGTCGTCGTCGTCGATCCCGACCACCGTGTCGCGCACGCCAATGCGCTCGCCGAGCAACTGCTGAACCTGTCCGAGCGGTTGATGATCGGCCAGCCGCTCGACGCGATCATCCCGCCGCCCGACGATCCGCGCAACCGCGATGGGCACGGCCTGGCGGTTTACGACACCGAGATCGCAACCGCGCGCGGCGTGAAGATCCGCGTCGATTTTGCCGAGACGCAGATCGCGGACTATCCCGGCTGGCGCGCGATCACGCTACATTCCGCCGCGACCTCACGGCGCCTCGGCCATTCCGCCGACCGCGCGGCCGGCGCGCGCGCAGCCGTCGGCGCCGCAGCAATGCTGGCGCACGAGATCAAGAACCCGCTGTCGGGCATCCGCGGTGCCGCCCAACTGCTCGGCGCCGGTGAATTGACCACGCTGATCGTCACCGAGGTCGACCGCATCGCCGCGCTGATCGATCGGATGCAGGATTTCAGCGACACGCGGCCGCTGCCACTCGCCAGTGAGAACATCTATCCGCTGCTCGGCCATGCCCGCCGGCTCGCGCTGGCCGGGTTCGCACGCGGCATCACTATCGAGGAACGCTTCGATCCGTCGCTCCCGCCAGCCCAGATCAACCGAGACGCGCTGCTCCAGATCATCATAAACCTTCTCAAGAACGCCCGCGAAGCCGTTCGAAACGAACGCGAACCCCGCATTGTCATGACGACCGCCTACCGTCACGGGATCACCGTCAGCTCGGCGCCGGGCAAACCGCGCCTGCCGCTGCCGATCGAGATCTGCGTGTTCGACAATGGTCCCGGCGCGCCTGCCGATATCGCCGATCACCTGTTCGATCCGTTCGTTTCAGGTCGTCGCGAAGGGCAGGGGCTCGGTCTCGCGCTGGTCGACAAGCTCACGCGCGACATGGGCGGCATCGTCCAATATGCCCGCGAAGGAAATCCAGAGATGACCGTCCTCCGCCTGTTGCTGCCAAGGGCCGCATCGTGAGCACCGTCCTGGTCGTCGACGACGATGCCGCGATCCGCACTGTCGTCGCACAGGCGCTCCGCCGCGCAGGGCATGACGTCACCGTCGCCGACAGTCTGGCGCAACTCGAACGCGCGCTCGCGGCCTCGCTTCCCGACGTCCTCGTCACCGACGTCATCCTGCCGGATGGGGACGGCATCGACCACGTCCGCAGCGTCGCCGCGCGCTTTCCGCTGCTGCCGATCATCGTCCTCTCGGCCCAGAACACGCTGACCACCGCGGTCCGCGCGGCCGAAGTCGGTGCCTACGAATACCTCCCCAAGCCGTTCGACCTCGACGTCCTTACGCGTGCGGTCGCCGGTGCGCTTGCCCGTGGCGGCATGGTCAGCGAGGATGCGCTCCACGACGCGGATCGTGCACTCCCGCTGATCGGGCGCTCGGCGGCGATGCAGGACGTCTATCGGATCATCGCCCGGGTCGTCTCGAACGACCTGACCGTGCTGATCTCGGGCGAATCGGGCACCGGCAAGGAACTCGTCGCGCGCGCGATCCATGATCTGGGGCCACGCAGCGCGGCCCCGTTCGTCGCGATCAACATGGCCGCGATCCCGCGCGAACTGATCGAGGCCGAGCTGTTCGGTCATGAGCGCGGTGCGTTCACCGGCGCCGCGACGCGCAATGCCGGCCGGTTTGAACAGGCGTCGGGCGGCACGTTGTTCCTCGACGAGATCGGCGACATGCCGATGGAGGCGCAGACCCGCCTGTTGCGCGTGCTCCAGTCGGGCGAGTTCACCAGCGTCGGCGGCGCGCGGACGATCCGCGTCGACGTCCGTATCGTCGCCGCAACCAATCGCGATCTGGCATCGCAGGTCGCTAATGGCCAGTTCCGCGAAGACCTGTTCTACCGCCTCAACGTCGTGCCGATCGCGCTGCCGGCACTCCGCGAGCGACGGCAGGACATCGCCTTGCTCGCGCGCCACTTCCTCGATCACGCCGCCCTGCAAGGCCTGCCACGCCGTCAACTCGGCGGCGACGCGCTGACCGAACTGGGGGCGCACGACTGGCCCGGCAATGTCCGTGAACTTGAGAACCTGATGCGCCGTCTCGCCGTGCTGGCGCGTGACGAGGTGATCGACGCCGAGGCGATCCGGGCAATGATCGGCACCCAGGCGGCGTCGGGCGAAGCGGTCGAGATCGAGATCGGCCAGGCGGTGCGCGCAATGATCGACCGGATCGCGCGCGAAGACCCCGCATCGCTCGACGATGGCACGCTCTACGACCGCGTGATCGGCGAAGTCGAACGCCCGCTGATCGAGGCGATGCTCGCGCGTCACGGCCAGAATCAGCTTCGCGCGGCGCGCGCGCTCGGCATCAACCGCAACACGCTGCGCAAAAGGCTCGATACGCTCGGCATCCATATCGATAGCGGTGTCGATGCGCGGCGCGGTGACGAGGCGGAACGGCGCTGATCTTGTCATTATGTGGTTTCCTGGCAACGGTTGACGTTGTATCGGGGCAACGATGATCGCTTCCGCGACGCTACCGATGGATGATGACGGGCCCGCGCACCGGTTCGCGGTGACGCCTGCGGTCGAAGCGCTTGTGCTGGGCGTCGCGATCGCGATCGCCGTGGCCAGCTATTTCGTCATCACCGGCTCCGACGCGCCGCAGCGTCTGTTGGCCCCGCCGCTCGTCGCGCTGCTGCTCGTCGCCAATCTCGTGCCAGGAATCGCCCTGCTCATGCTGCTGGGGCGGCGCGTGGCGATGCGGCGTGCAGCACGCTCGCCGGTCGGCGGCGGCGGTCGTCTCCACGTTCGCCTCGTCGCACTCTTCTCGATCGTTGCGGCGGTGCCGATGCTGCTGGTGACGATCTTTGCGTCGCTGCTGTTCCAGTACGGCGTCCAGTTCTGGTATTCCGACCAGGCGCGCGGGATGCTTGAGAATGCGACCGGGCTCGCCCAGTCGTCCTACGCCCGCCAGCTCAACCGATGGCAGGAAGCCACCGTGACGATGGCGAGCGACATGTCCGCCTATCTCCGCGAACGCTCGCTGCAGAGCCCGGATTTTTCCGGTTGGTTCCTCCAACAAGTCTATTTTCGCAGCCTCTCGGAAGCGGCGTTGTTCAAACTGTCCCCCCAGCAGGGGATCCAGACGCTGGCGATCGTCAACCCGTACGAGATCGACTTTACGCGTCGCGTCACCCCCTCGGCGATCGCCGAGCTACGGTCGGGCAAGAGCGCGGTCGTGGCGGTGACGGGCGATCGTATCCAGACGATCACGATGCTGCCGGGATCTGACGAGCTGTTCCTCTATGCGGGCCGCGTCGAGGATACGAAATTACTGTCCGAACAGACCACGCGCGCGAACGATGTGCTGAAGAGTTATCGATCGCTTCTGGCCAGGGCGCGCAGCCTGCAACTGCAGTTCAATGCGGCACTGCTGCTGATCTCGTTGTTGATCGTCGGGATTGCGGTGTGGATCGCGCTGGCGGTCGCGGATCGCCTCGTCCGGCCGGTCGGCGAGCTCGTCGACGCCGCGCGCCGGGTGGCAGGCGGCGACCTGACCGCACGCGTGCCCGATCCGCGCAGCCGCGACGAGGTCGGCACGCTGGCCAACGCGTTCAATCAGATGACCGGGCAGCTGGAGGCGCAGAACACCGAACTCGTCACCGCCAACGGCCAGCTCGAAAGCCGCCGCGCGCTGATCGAGGCGGTGATGGCGGGCGTCTCCGCGGGCGTCGTCGCGACCGGACGCGAGCGGACGATCACGATCGCCAATGATTCGGCGACGACGTTGCTTGGCACCGATGCCGGCGGGCTGGTCGGTCGGCGACTGGTCGATGTCGCACCCGAGCTCGACGCGATGCTCGACGGTGGCGACCGCGAGGCGATCGTCGAGGTCGGGCAGGGTGGCGACGTCCGCACGCTGGCAGTGCGGATCGCACGACCTGCGACGGGCCCGATCCTGACCTTCGACGACATCACGCAGCAACTGCTCGATCAGCGCCGTGCGGCCTGGTCCGACGTCGCGCGGCGGATCGCGCACGAGATCAAGAACCCGCTGACCCCGATCCAGCTTGCCGCCGAACGCCTGCAACGCCGCTACGGCACAAAGACCGAGATGCAGGACGGTACCTTCTCGCGGCTGACCGACACGATCATCCGTCAGGTCGGCGATCTCCGCCGGATGGTCGACGAGTTCTCGTCGTTCGCACGAATGCCCAAGCCCGTCTTCCGCGAGGAATCGCTGGTCGACGCCGCGCGGCAGGCGCTTTTCCTGCACGAGGTGGCGCACCCCGCAATCGGCTTCCATCTGGTCAACGACGATCCCGGCCTGGCGCTGGTCTGCGACCGTCGCCAGATCGGCCAGGCGCTCACGAACCTCGTTAAGAACGCGGTCGAAGCCATTGAGGCAAAGGGTGAACCCGGTGGATCGGTCACCATGGCGCTGAGCCAGGATCCGGGCCGCAGCGTGACCATCGCGCTGGCCGACACGGGCATCGGCCTCCCCGTCGATCGGGACCGGATCATGGAGCCCTATGTCACGACGCGCGCGCGTGGCACCGGTCTCGGGCTTGCCATCGTCAAGAAGATCATTGAGGAACATTGTGGCACGATCGGGTTCTCCGATCGACCGGGTGGCGGCACGCTCGTCACCATGATCTTCGATATAAGGGCGCTCACCGCGCTCGACCAAGGGGGCCTGGATCAAGGGGGCTCGACGCAAGAGGGCCGCTACCCGAGGGGGCAGGGGATGGCCAACTCGCCACCATGACTCGCAACCGGACATGATTTGATGGCGCTCGATATTCTCGTCGTGGACGACGAACGTGACATTCGCGAACTGGTCGCCGGCGTCCTGGAGGACGAAGGCTATGCGACGCGCGATGCTGGCGACAGCGACAGCGCGCTAGAGGCGATTGCCGCGCGGCGACCATCGCTGGTGCTGCTCGACGTCTGGCTGCAAGGCTCGCGGCTCGACGGGCTAGAATTGCTCGACGAGATCAAGCGGCGCGATCCGTCGATCCCGGTGCTGGTGATCTCGGGCCACGGCAATCTCGACACCGCAGTCGCCGCCATCCGGCGTGGTGCCTCCGACTTCATTGAAAAGCCGTTCGAAGCCGAGCGCCTGCTGCTCATGGTCGCGCGCGCGACCGAGACCGAGCGGCTGCGTCGTGAGGTCGCGACGTTGCGAGCAACCGTCGGCCGCGAGACCGATCTGACCGGCAGCTCGGGATCGATCAACGGCGTCCGCGCCACGCTGAAGCGCGTCGCCGCGACCGGCAGTCGCGTGCTCATCATGGGCGGGGCAGGGGTCGGCAAGGAAGTCGCCGCGCGCCTGCTGCATGGCTGGAGCCTGCGCACCGACGCGCCGTTCATCGTCGTCAGCGCTGCACGGATGACTCCGGAGCGCGTCGATGAGGAGCTGTTCGGCGTCGAGGAAGCGGGTGATCTCGTCCGTCCAGGCCTGTTCGAGCAGGCACATGGCGGCACGCTGTTTCTCGACGAGATCGCCGACATGCCAATCACCACGCAGGCGAGGATCCTGCGCGCGCTGACCGACCAGAGTTTCACGCGCGTTGGTGGCACCCGAGTGGTCAAGGTCGACGTCCGTGTCGTCTCGGCGACCGCCCGCGACCTCGTCTTCGAGATCGCCGAGGGGCGGTTTCGCGAGGACCTGTATTACCGTCTCAACGTCGTTCCCGTGACGATCCCGCCGCTGTCGGATCGCCGCGAGGACATCCCTGCGCTGGTCCAGCATTTCATCGCGCATTACGCGTCCGAACGCCGCGTGCCGACGCCCGAGATCGCAGCCGACGCGATGGTCGCGCTGCAATCCTACGACTGGCCCGGCAACGTCCGCCAGCTGCGCAACGTCGTCGAGCGGACGATCATCCTCGCACCGGGCGACCGGATCGGCCGGATCGACATCGACCTTTTGCCCGCCGAAGTGCTTGGCGATCAGGGCGACATGGGCGCGGCGGGCGGCACCGCGATCATGGGATCGCCGCTGCGGGAAGCACGGGAGACGTTCGAACGCGAATATCTCCGCGTCCAGATCCGGCGCTTTTCGGGAAACATCTCGCGGACGGCGAGCTTCATCGGCATGGAGCGATCGGCGCTCCACCGCAAACTGAAGCTCCTCGGCATCACCGAAACACGCGACGAATAAGGCGCCGCAATTTCGCCCCCTCTGGAACTATTGCGGTGGCGATCATAGATCATATACGGTGCCCGGTAACCGGGTGCATCTCCGACGCTGGGAAACAGCGCCTTGCGGGCAAAGTCCCGCCAAAAACAAAGGGTTATCCCATTGGCCGATAAACCAGGCTCGCTTCAGGACCTCTTCCTGAACGCACTCCGGCGTTCCAAGACGCCGGTCACGATGTTCCTCGTCAAGGGCGTGAAGCTCCAGGGCATCGTCACATGGTTCGATAATTTTTCCGTGCTGCTCCGCCGCGACGGCCAGTCGCAGCTGATCTACAAGCACGCCATTTCGACGATCATGCCCGCCGGACCGATGGACGTGTCGGCAATCGTGGACGCGGTCGGAGAGAACCAGAAGAAGCATCCGCTGTTGCAGGACATTTTCCTCAATGCGGTGTGCAAGTCCGAAGACAGCGTGACGATGTTCCTGATCAACGGCGTCATGCTGCAGGGCCAGATCGCCGGCTTCGACCTGTTCTGCATGCTTCTCCAGCGCGAAGGCATGGCACAGCTCGTCTATAAGCACGCGGTCTCGACGATCCAGCCGGCGCGCCCGCTGAACCTCGCCGAGGAACCCACTGATACGGATGATGTCGATGACGCGGACCATGACGATTGAGTAGCGGTTTCGAACGCGATCGGGACGAGTTCACCCGCGGTACGCGCGCGATCGTGGTGTTGCCCGACCAGGGTGACGCATCGCGCGACGTCGATGCTCGCTTGGAGGAGACCGCCGGTCTCGCCGCGGCGATCGGCGTCGAGGTGGTCGAGCGGATCGCTTACCGCGTTCGTCAGCCCAAGCCGGCGACGCTGATAGGCAGCGGTCAGGTCGAACTGCTCGCGACCCAGGTGCGGATGGAAGAGGCGGGGCTCGTCGTGTTCGACGCGAGTCTCAGCCCGGTCCAGCAGCGCAATCTCGAAAAGGCGCTCGAGACCAAGGTCATCGATCGCACCGGGCTGATCCTCGAGATCTTCGGCGAGCGCGCAGCGACCGCCGAGGGCCGCTTGCAGGTCGAACTCGCGCATCTCGATTATCAGGCCGGCCGGCTGGTACGGAGCTGGACCCATCTCGAACGCCAGCGCGGTGGCTTCGGCTTCCTCGGCGGTCCGGGCGAGACCCAGATCGAGGCGGATCGCCGCCTGATCCGCGACCGGATGGCCCGGTTGAAGCGCGAATTGGAGCAGGTCAGCCGCACCCGTGGGCTTCACCGCGAGCGGCGCCAGCGTGCGCCGTGGCCAGTGATCGCGCTGGTCGGCTACACCAATGCGGGCAAGTCGACGCTGTTCAACCGGCTCACGGGCGCCGACGTGATGGCAGAGGATCTGCTGTTCGCCACGCTCGACCCGACGTTGCGGCAGATCCAGTTGCCCGGCATCGACAAGGCGATCCTGTCGGACACGGTGGGATTTGTCTCGGACCTGCCGACGCAGTTAGTCGCCGCGTTCAAGGCGACGCTCGAGGAGGTGGTCTCTGCCGATCTGCTCGTCCATATTCGTGACATCGCGCATCCCGATACCGAAGCGCAGCGCACCGACGTCGAGACCGTGCTGGCCGAGATCGGCGTCGACGAGAACACGCCGCGGTTCGAGGTCTGGAACAAACTCGATCTGCTCGATGCCGATACGCATGACGAGATCGCCGGCCAAGCCGCGCACCGCGACGACGTGGTCGCCATCTCGGCGCTGAGCGGGGAAGGGGTGGATGAGTTGATCCACCAGGTCGCCGCCAAGCTAACCGGCGCGCATCGTCGCTACAGCATTACGCTCGATGCGACCGACGGGGCGGGCGCGGCATGGCTGCATGCGCACGGTGAGGTGCTTGGCAGCTTGGATGACGAACTCGAGACGACCTACGACGTGCGGCTGTCGGAAACCGACTACGACCGGTTCATCCGCCGCGACGCTTGACCGATTGCCACAGGGCTTCCTTCTGATCGAGTGTCATGGCGGCGAAGGCATCGCCGCCATCGGCCTCGATCGCCCGGAACCGCGCCTCGAACTTCGCATTGCCGGCGCGTAACGCCGCCTCCGGATCGATGCCGAGATGACGCGCCCAGTTCGTCACTGCGAACAGCAGGTCGCCGACTTCTTCTGCCACGGTATCTGAGCCAGCTTCGCGAACTTCCTCGATTTCCTCAAAAACCTTCGCGAGCGGCCCTGCCGAATCGGGCCAGTCGAACCCTGTGCGTGCGGCGCGCTTCTGCAGTTTCTCGGCGCGCGACAAGGCGGGCAGGCCGATCGCGACTCCGGCCAAGGCGCTGGGATCGGACTTCTCCGCACGCTCAGCTGCCTTGATCGTTTCCCATCCCGGCGAGATCGCGGCATCGCCGAAGATATGCGGATGGCGGCGCTCCATCTTGTCGCTGATCGCGGCGACAACATCGGCCAATGTGAACGCGCCCGATTCCTCGGCGATGCGGCTGTGGAACACGACCTGGAGCAGCAGGTCGCCCAGTTCGTCCTTCAGATCGGCAGGATCGTCGCGTGCGATGGCATCGGCGACCTCATACGCTTCCTCGATCGTGTACGGCGCGACGGTCGACCAGGTCTGGACGCGATCCCATTCGCATCCGTCGACCGGATCGCGCAACCGCGCCATGATGGACACCAACCGTTCGATCATCGAAATCATCTGCCTGTCATCAACCTATCGTATCGCCATAGCGCGCGACGTCACCAAAGCGCGACGCTCATTGCGCTGCTGACAGGCAATTGGTGGCCGGGGATCACGAACGCTCTGTATCCGGTATCAATCTCACCATCTCTGCAAGATCGATAATATATATTATGTTAAATCAGTTATCGTATTTGGCGGGTGAGGCCCTTGCTCGTCCCGGCATATGCGTCGGAAAAGAAACCTAGCGCACCCTCGCGTCACTGTCGTAAGCTCGGCGCGCATGGCATGAGCGACGTATGATTGACGATAGCCTTCTGCGCGTTTCGGGTCTTGCAAAGTCGGTGCCCGGTGGTCGCGAACTGTTCCGCAATCTCGACCTGGTCGCCCAGCGTGGCCAGTTGATCGCGATCGTCGGCGAGAGCGGCGTGGGAAAATCTACGCTGCTCAATATCCTCGCCGGTCTCGACCGCGCCGATGCCGGGCATGTCGTGGTCGAGGGCGTCGATCTCGGATCGCTCGATGAAGCCGCGTTGACCCGTCTCCGCGCGACGCGGGTCGGCTTCGTCTTCCAGGCGTTTCACGTCCTGCCGTACCTGACGCTGCGTCAAAACGTCGCTTTGCCGCTCGCGCTCGTGTCCGCCGATCGCAAGGCGCTCGCCGCGCGCGCCGACGATATGCTCGATCGCGTCGGTCTCGGCGCTCGCGGCGACGGCTATGCGCGCGATCTGTCGGGTGGCGAATTGCAGCGCGTCGCGATCGCTCGCGCCTTCGTCCATCGCCCAGCAATCATTCTCGCCGACGAGCCGACCGGCAATCTCGATCCCGATACCGCGGCAAGTGTTCTCGACCTGTTCTCAACGGCAGTTCGCGAGGACGGGGCCGCGGCGATCATCGTCACGCATTCCGAAGCCGCCGCGGCGATTGCGGACGTCGTCCTGACACTGACCGCGACGGGTCTGGAACGGCGGCCGTGAGCCTCGTGTCGGCGCGGCTTGCGCTGGGTTGGTTGATCGGCGGGGAATGGCGTGCGCACCCTGCCCGGCTCGCCCTCACCGCGGTTGCGATCGCGATCGGCGTGGCGCTCGGCTTCGCGGTTCATCTCGTCAACGGGTCGGCGCTGACGTCGTTCGAAGGCGCGCTGCGGACCGTCAACGGCAGCGCGGATGTCCAGGTCAACGCGACCACACCGCTGGGCTTTGACGAGGCGCTGTACGCTAGGGTCTCGACTGCGTCCGGCGTCGCCGATGCAAGTCCGGTCGTCGTGCTACGCGCCACAGCCGGCAAGGCGCGCTTCACGCTGCTGGGTCTTGACGTGATTCGCGCGGCTCAGGTTACGCCGTCGCTGGTCGGCATCGCGCCCGCCGGGATCGACCGTCGCACCGACGACGCGTTCGATGAACAAGCGCTGTTCCTCTCGTCAGCGGCGATGCGCGCTATCGGCACCAAGCCGGGCGACAGGCTGACCGTCGCCGCCAACGGTCGGGCCACGCCGTTGCGCATCGCCGGTGCCCTCCCCGGCGTCGCGGAAGGCCAGGCGATCGGCGTCGTCGACATCGCCACTGCGCAGTGGCGGTTCGGCAGGCTCGGGCGGCTCGACCGGATCGACGTCAAGCAGGCCGATGGCGCATCCACAGCCGCGCTCGCCACGATTCTGCCGCGCGACGCGACGATCGGGACCAGCGCGAGCGATGCCTCGCGCAGCGACGCGCTGTCGCGTGCCTATCGCGTCAATCTCGACATGCTCGCGCTCGTCGCATTGCTGACCGGCGGCTTTCTGGTGTTCTCCGCGCAGTCGCTGTCGGTCGCGCGCCGGCTGCGGGCCTTCGCACTGATCCGCACGCTTGGCCTGCCACGCAACGGGATCGTCGCCACCGTCGCGCTCGAAGGTCTCGCGATCGGCGTGATCGGGTCGAGCCTTGGACTGCTGCTCGGTCATGCGCTCGCCTATGCCGCACTGACCCGGTTCGGTGGCGATCTCGGCGCAGGCTATTTCGCCGATGGCAGCGTCCGTCTGACCTTCGCCCCAGCCGCCGCAGTCGGCTTCTTCTCGCTCGGCCTGCTCGCAGCGGTCGCGGGCAGCGTCCTCCCGGCGCGCATCGCCGCCCGCGCCGCGCCAGCTGCGGCGTTGCGCAATGCGGGCGACGTGATCGATCCGCGCACGCCGGTCCCCTGGATCCCTGCCGCGGTCCTGATCGCGGTCGGCGGCGTCGCGGCGCTGCTTCCGGCGGTCGGCGGGCTGCCATTGTTCGGGTTCGCCAGCATGGCGCTGATCCTTGCAGGCGGCATCGCCGGCATGCCCTGGCTCGCGCGGACGTTGCTGAGCCCCTCGCCCGCCGCCCTGACCGCAACGTCGCGACAGGCCTCGCGATTCGTCATCTTCACGGCGCCCCCGGCCAGGCCGCCACCGCGCTGTGCGGGATCGTCGCCAGTACCGCGCTGATGATCGCGATGGCGGTAATGGTCACCAGCTTCCGCGGCGCGGTCGACGAATGGCTCGGCCAGATCCTGTCGGACGACCTGTATCTGCGGGTCGAGGGTGGCAACGGCTATGATCCCGCCGCGCAGGCGGTCCTCCGCGCGACGCCCGGCGTGGCCCGCATCGCGTTCAGCCGTCAGGTGCCGCTTACGCTTCGCGCCGATCGTCCGCCCGTGACTCTGGTCGCCCGTCCGGTCGCTGACGGCGAGGATCCGACGCTGGTATTGCTCGACAAGGCCGAGCGTCTCCCCGCCGGCACGACACCGATCTGGCTCTCCGAACCTGCCGCCCGGCTTTATGGCTGGAAGGTCGGCGCACCTGTCACGCTTCCGCTCGCCGGTCGCTATGCGGTCGCCGGGATCTGGCGGGACTATGCCCGACAGCAGGGAGCGATAGTGATCCGCGACACCGACTATGCGAAGGCGACGGGCGACCTTACCCGCACCGAGGCGGCGATCACGCTTCGCCCCGCCGCCAATTCCCGCGAAGTCCAACGCGCGCTCGCCGCCCGCTCCCTCGCGCGCTCGCCAGCCTGATCTCGATCGCCCAACCGGCGACGTTGCGCCGCTATGCGCTCGAGCTGTTCGACCGCAGCTTCGCTGTCACCTATCTGCTCGAGGCGGTCGCGATCCTCGTCGGGCTGGCCGGGGTCGCTGCGACGATGTCTGCGCAGACCATCGCTCGCACGCGCGAGTTCGGCATGCTCCGCCACATCGGCGTCTCGAAACGCCAGATCATCGCGATGCTGGCGAGCGAAGGCGCGTTGCTCGGGCTGGTCGGTGGGATCGCCGGGATCGCGCTCGGCGGCATCATGGCACAGGTCCTCGTCCACGTTATCAATCCGCAGTCGTTCAACTGGACGATGGCAACGCGGGTGCCCTGGGGTATCGTCGTCAGCGTCGCAGGCGCACTGGTCATTGCCGCCGCCGGCACCGCCACGCTCGCCGGACGCCGCGCGATTGCCGCCGACGCGGTCCGCGTGGTCAGGGAGGATTGGTGATGCGCCGCTCGGTCAAATCCGTTCTCACCGCCGCTGCGCTCGCGCTCACCGCCGCAACGCCCGCCGCGACCGATTATCCCGTCGTCCGCCCCGGCGCGCGCTTCGTCTTCCCCCGCGAGCACGGCGCCCACCCCGCATTCCGTACCGAATGGTGGTACGTCACCGGCCTGCTCAAGACCCGCGAAGGCCGTGATCTCGGCTTCCAGATCACCTTCTTCCGCACCACGCCAAAAACCGACGCCGCCAACCCGAGCCGGTTCGCGCCGAAACAGATCCTGTTCGCGCATGCCGCCCTATCGGACCCGAGCATCGGCCACTTGCTTCACGGCGAGCGCGCGGCCCGCGCCGGCTTCGGCCTAGCTCAGGCGCGGATCGGCGACACCGACATGACCTTGCGTGACTGGCGGATCCGCCGCCTCCCCGACGGTCGCTTCGTCACCAATGTCGCGACGCCCGACTTCGCGCTCGCGCTGACCCTCACCCCACGCCAGCCCCCGCTGCTCGAAGGCCAGGACGGCTACAGCCAGAAGGGCCCCCGCCCCGAACAGGCAAGCTATTATTACTCGGTCCCGCACCTCGCGGTGACGGGAAGCCTCACGCGCGACAGGAAGGCGCAGCCGGTCACCGGCCAGGCTTGGCTCGATCGCGAATGGTCTTCGGATTATCTCGGCGGCGGTGCGGTTGGGTGGGACTGGACCGGGCTGAACCTCGACGATGGCGGCGCGCTGATGGCGTTCCGGATCCGAGGGGCTGGCGGCAAACAGGTGTGGGCGGGCGGCTCGCTCCGTCGCGCAGACGGCCCCGTCGTCCGGTTCGCGCCCGGCGACGTCCGTTTCGATCCGCTCAGGCAGTGGCGCTCGCCGCGCACCGGCGCGCTCTACCCCGTTACGCAACGGCTCAGCATCCGCCTGCCCGAAGGCCTCCGCCGGTTCGACCTGACCCCGCTGTTCGCCGATCAGGAACTCGACGCGCGCCGCAGCGGCATGCCGGTCTATTGGGAGGGCGCGGTCCGCACCGCCGGCGGCAGCGGCTATCTCGAGCTAACCGGTTACGCGGATCCGCTCAGGATGTGATCGCCGCGCGGCTCGGTCAGGAACAGCGCGAACGCCGCCACTGCCAGCCCGCCGCCAACCGCCATCGTCGCGGTCCAGCCGCCATGATACAGGCTGAACGACGCCAGCATCGATCCCGCCGCCCCGCCGAGGAACACGACGGTCATGTAGATCGCATTGATCCGCCCGCGCGCCTCGGGCGCGATCGAATAGATCACGCGCTGGCCGAGCACCTGGTTCAACTGCGTCGCGGCATCGAGCAGCACCGCCGCGAGCGCGAGCACGATCAGCATATGCGCCGCGCCCGCCCAGCCCGCGACCAGGCAGGCGACGATCGCACTCCCCAGCGCGATCCCGGTCCCCATCCGGATATAGCCGCGGTCCCCCAACCGGCCGGCGATCGGCGCGGTCAGCGCACCGCCCGCTCCCGCCAGCGCGAACAGAGCGATACCGACTTGTCCCAGACCGAACTGGCGCGCGAGGACCAGTGGCACCGCGGTCCAGAACAAGTTGAAGATCGCGAACATCGTCGCCTGATACGCCGTCCGCCGCCGGATCGCCGGCGTCCGCGCGAGCAGCCGGAAGCTCGACGCTAGGATCTGGCCATAGCCGAGACCCGGGCTCGGTCGCCGCTCGGGCAGCATCTTGGCCAGCAATAGCGCGAGTGCGACCATCGCAACCGCCGACACCGCGAAGATCGCGCGCCATCCCGCGATCGATGCGAGTCCGCTCGCCAGCGGCCGTGCCAGCATGATCCCGGTGATGAGCCCGGCCATGATGTTGCCGATTACCTGGCCGCGCTTGGCATCCGGCGCCAGGTGCGCGGCGAGCGGCACCATGATCTGCGTTCCGACCGAACAGAAGCCGGTGACGAACGAGAATAGGAGGAAGCTCATGGCGCCGTTGGAGAACACGACGCCGATCAGGCCGACCGTCGTCCCCGCGACCATCATCAGGATAAGCCGGCGATTCTCGACCAGATCGGCGAGCGACACGATCAGCAACAGGCCCGCGCCATAGCCGAGCTGCGTCAGCGTCACGATCAGCCCGGCGGTGCTGCCGTGAAGACCTAGCACCGGCGCAATCTCGCCGATCAGCGCCTGTGCATAATAGAGGTTGGCCACCATCATCCCGCACGCGACCGCAAACACGGTGGTCAAAGCGGGCGTCATTCCGGAGGAAGTCTCGGGCGTCTTGCTGTCGGTATCCGTCATTGCGGTCGCGTTTACGGAAATGCCGTCGCCCGCGCTAGCGTAGCATCTGGAAACCTGTCGCGACCCTCGCTAGGCCGATCCGCATGGACACCGATATCGCCATCGCCCGCAGCGTCGCGCTGCGCCCCATCGCCACCATCGCGGACGGCCTCGGCATCCCCGACGCGGCGATAGAGCCTTACGGCCGCTTCAAGGCAAAGATCGCGCTCGACTGGCTCGAAACGCGGAAGTCGGGCGCCAAGGGCCGGCTGATCCTCGTCACGGCGATCAACCCGACCCCGGCCGGCGAAGGCAAGACGACGACCTCAATCGGTCTCGCTGACGCGCTGCGCCACACCGGGCGCAAAGCGGTTCTCGCGCTCCGCGAACCCTCGCTCGGGCCGTGCTTCGGCACCAAGGGCGGCGCCACCGGTGGCGGCCGCGCGCAGGTCGCGCCGATGGAGGACATCAACCTCCACTTCACCGGCGATTTCCACGCCATCACCGCGGCGCACAACCTGCTCGCGGCGATGATCGACAACCACATCCACTGGGGCAACGCGCTCCAGATCGACGTCCGCCGCGTGGTCTGGCGCCGCGTCCTCGACATGAACGACCGCGCATTGCGCGACATCGTCCAGTCGATCGGCGGCGTCGCCAACGGCTATCCGCGCGAATCGGGCTTCGACATCACCGTCGCCTCCGAAGTCATGGCGATCCTGTGCCTCGCCAGCGACCTCGCCGACATGGAGCGCAGGCTCGGCGATATCGTCGTCGCCTACACCCGCGACCGCAAGCCGATCACCGCGCGTGACCTGAAGGCCGACGGCGCGATGGCGGTTCTGCTGGCCGAGGCGATCAAGCCCAACCTCGTCCAGTCGCTGGAGGGGACCCCGCGTTCCTCCACGGTGGCCCGTTCGCCAACATCGCGCATGGCTGCAACTCGGTGATCGCCACGCGCGCCGCATTGTCGTTGGGTGATTACGTCGTCACCGAAGCCGGCTTCGGCGCGGACCTGGGCGCCGAGAAGTTCTTCGACATCAAGTGCCGCCAGGCGGGTCTCGCCCCCGACGCGGTCGTGATCGTCGCGACCGCGCGCGCGCTGAAGATGAATGGCGGCGTCGCGAAGGCAGACTTGGCGCAGGAAAATGTCGAGGCGGTCCGCAAGGGCGCGGTCAACCTCGTCCGCCACATCGAGAACATCCGCCAGTTCGGCGTCCCCGCGATCGTCGCGATCAACCATTTCTACACCGACAGCGACGCGGAGATCGCCGCGATCGTCGAGGCTGCAGCCCAGCACGGCTCCCGCGCGATCCTGTGCCGGCATTGGGCCGACGGGGGCGCGGGCGCAGTCGAACTGGCCGACGCGGTCGCCGAGATCTGCGAGACGCATGGTGGCGGGTTTGCGCCGATCTATGGCGACGAACTGTCGCTGTTCGACAAGATCGACACCGTGGCGCGGCGGATTTATCGCGCGGAGCATGCGGTCGCGGAGCCGAGCGTGCTCGCGCAACTCAAGCGCTGGGAGGATGCGGGCTACGGCCATCTGCCCGTTTGCCTCGCCAAGACGCAGTATAGCTTCTCGACCGATCCCGCTCTGTTGGGCGCGCCGACCGGTCACATCGTGCCGGTCCGCGAAGTCCGCCTTGCGGCGGGTGCGGGGTTCGTCGTCGCGATCTGCGGCGAGATCATGACGATGCCGGGCCTGCCGCGCGTGCCCGCAGCGGAGGCGATTCATTTGAACGACGAAGGGCTGATCGAGGGGCTGTTCTGAGCCCCAGATGCTACCCTCACCTCCGTCATCCTGACGAAAGTCAGGATCCAGGGTAACCGTCGGTGCGCTTCGTAGCTCTGGATCCTGACTTTCGTCAGGATGACGGCGGGCGGGGCGTCAGTCTCGCGTGACGACCAGACCGTCTGGCCCGACCGCGACCGACAACCCGACATAATCGACCACCGTCGGATGTGACGTCGCGACACCGTGCGAATGCGTGGCGGTAATAACCAGCACATCCGCCCCCGCCGCTTCACCCGCCGCAATCCCTGCGGCGGCGTCCTCGAACACGAGGCAATCGCCCGCCGCAACGCCGAGCCGTTCGGCCGCGACGAGGAAGCAGTCCGGTGCGGGTTTGCCGTTGGGGATGTCGTCGGCGGCGATCATGGTGGCAGGCATCGGCAGGCCGGCAGCCTTCAACCGCACTTCGGCGAGCGCGCGCGGGGCGGACGTGACGATCGTCCAGCGTTCGGGCGGCAGGCTGGCCAGGAACGCGGCAGCCCCGGCGATCGGTTCGATATCGTCGACATCCTCCATTTCGGCGGCAGTGATCGCCGCGGCTTCGGCGACCGGGTCGACGCCGGGGAGGTTCAAGCGGCGGACCGTCTCGACCGACTGCACGCCGTGGATCGTCGGCACGAACGTCGCGGCGTCGAGGCCATGCGCGATCGCCCATTTGGTCCAGGTGCGCTCGGCCGACGCAATCGAGGTGAGGATCGTGCCGTCCATGTCGAACAGGAACGCGGCGTAGGTGCGGGTGGGGAGAGTCATGCGGGTGCTCGTGGGGGAGGTTGGCGAGTTGGGCAAGGCGGTTTGGTTCGGCGCCCGACACGACCTTGGCGAAGGCACTATCTTGGCAAAGGCACCATCCCGGCGAAGGCCGGGGCCCAATTGGCATGGCCGATGTAAGGGCGCGCTGCCCTTAATCAGAACCGTCCCCCAATTGGGCCCCGGCCTTCGCCGGGGTGGTGGCAGTTCTGATGGTGGCAGCAGCCTCAATTGACCGCGCAAAGAAAAGGCCGCTCCGGTTTCCCGAAGCGGCCTGTATTCTCACATCAAGCCAAAGCTTAGATGTCGTCGCCGAGTGCGCCCTTGACGCTGCCCTTGACGTTCTGCGCAGTGCCCTTGGCCTGCTGCGCTTCGCCTTCGGCTACCAGCTTCCCGTTATCGGTCGCCTTGCCGACGGCTTCCTTGACGTTGCCTGCAACCTTGTTGCCTGCTGCTGCGACCTTGTCGGTGAACTCGCCCATCAGAGCCTCCACTTGCTTTTGCGGGCCCGCCAACCGGGCCGCTTGAACTTGCAGAGGTATAACGGCCGTCTTTATCGAGGGTTCCGTGACGTTTGCGTCATGACATATGTTTCAAATCAACCCTGCCAGCGGACTCGACGGATCGGCATAGCGACGCTGCCCCATCCGCCCGGCGCGGTAGGCGAGCCGCCCCGATTCGACCGCGGCCTTCATCGCCGCCGCCATCATCAGCGGGTCCTTCGCCTCGGCGATCGCGGTGTTCATCAGCACGCCGTCGCAGCCAAGCTCCATCGCCACCGCCGCATCGGACGCGGTCCCGACGCCGGCGTCGACCAGCACGGGCACCCCTGCCCCTCGACGATCAGCCGGATCGTCACGCGGTTCTGGATCCCGAGCCCCGAGCCGATCGGCGCCCCCAGCGGCATGATCGCGACCGCGCCGGCATTCTCCAGCCGCTTGGTGGCGATCGGATCGTCGACGCAATAGACCATCGGCTTGAAGCCCTCGTTGGCGAGGATCTCGGTCGCGCGCAGCGTCTCGACCATGTCGGGATAGAGCGTCTTCGCCTCGCCGAGTACTTCGAGCTTCACGAGATCCCAGCCGCCCGCCTCGCGCGCCAGTCGCAGCGTGCGAATCGCCGATTCGGCGTCGAAGCAGCCGGCGGTGTTGGGGAGATAGGTGATCTTCTTTGGGTCGATGAAATCGGTCAGCATCGGTGCGTTGCGGTCCGACACGTTGACGCGGCGGACCGCAACCGTGACGATCTCCGCGCCCGACGCCTCGACCGCGGCGGCGTTCTGCGCGAAGTCCTTGTACTTGCCGGTACCGACGATCAGCCGAGACTTGAACGTCTTGCCCGCGACCGTCCAGCTGTCCTCGTGGTCGCCACCACCGACGAAATGCACGATCTCAAGGTCGTCGCCGTCCTCGACCATCACGTCCGCCAAGGTCGAACGCGGCACGACCTCCATGTTCCGCTCGACCGCGATCTTTTCGGGTACAAGGCCGAGTTCGGTCGCGAGTCCCGCTAGGCTCAACCCGGCCGTCACCCGCTTGTGTTCGCCGTTGACGGTAATGGAGACGGTACCATCGGAGTGGGGCATGCAAAACTTTCCGTTCGTTGCGAGCCCCTCGACATGGCTCGGGACAGGCTGATCGAGAAACCACCCGTCCGCTGCTTGTCTCATGTCTCGACTTCGCTCGACACGAACGGGTAAGGGTGGGACGACGCATATAGGGGGTCGTTCGCAGCCCCCGCAACTAGGAGCTGCCCTTGCCAGATACCGTCACTGCGACAGTGTTCGTCCTGAACGGCCCCAACCTCAACCTGCTGGGAACGCGCGAGCCGGAAATCTATGGCGACGAGACGCTCGACGATATCGCCGGGATGCTGGAGGACCGCGCGCGCGAGCTCAACCTGGAAATCGACATGCGCCAGTCGAATCACGAGGGGCACCTCGTCGACTGGATCCAGGAGGCGCAGGCACGGGGTGCGAAGGCCGTGATCCTCAACGCGGGCGCATTCACGCATACCTCGGTCGCGGTGCACGACGCGATCAAGGGCGTGAAGACTCCAGTGATCGAAGTGCATCTTTCCAATCCCCACAGGCGTGAATCGTTCAGGCATGTGAGCCTGGTCGGCCAAGCCGCAAAGGGCACGATCGCGGGTTTCGGCGCGCTTTCGTATCTGCTCGCGCTTGAAGCCGTCGCACGGTTCTGACAGGAGGCCCCGCCATGAACGATACACCAGAAACCACAGGCGCAATGCAGGTCGACGTGACCCTAGTGCGCCAGCTCGCCGAACTGCTCGACACCACGCAGCTGACCGAGATCGAGGTCGAGGACGGCTCGCGCCGGATTCGCGTCGCGCGCAAGGCCGCGCAGGCCGCACCAGTCGCGCACTACGCGCAGGCGCCCGCCCCGACCCCCGTCTCCGCACCGCTGTCGATCCCGCAGGCCGAGGTCGGCGCGTCCGCTCCCGCGATCAGCGCGAGCGCGGTCAAGTCGCCGATGGTCGGCACGGTCTATCTCGCCGCCAACCCCGAGGCGAAGCCGTTCTCGACCGTCGGCCAGAAGGTCAATGCGGGCGACACGTTGCTTATCATCGAGGCGATGAAGGTGATGAACACGATCGTGGCGCCGTCGGCCGGCACGGTGACCGCGATCCTGGTCGAGAACGGCCAGCCGGTCGAGTTCGACCAGCCGCTGGTCGTGGTGGAATAATGCCGCAAATCAAGAAGCTGCTCATTGCGAATCGCGGCGAGATCGCGCTGCGGATCCATCGTGCCTGCCACGAGATGGGCATCAAGACGGTGGCCGTGCACTCGACCGCCGACGCCGACGCGATGCACGTCCGGCTGGCGGACGAGGCGATCTGCATCGGACCGCCGTCCGCCGCGGACAGCTATCTGAACATCCCGAACATCATCTCGGCCGCCGAAATCTCCGGCGCGGACGCGATCCATCCGGGCTACGGCTTTCTCAGCGAAAACGCACAGTTCGCCGAGATCGTTGAACTCCACAACATCCTGTTCGTCGGCCCGAAGCCCGAGCACATCCGGACGATGGGCGACAAAGTCCAGGCGAAGCGCACCGCGGGCGCGCTCGGCCTGCCGCTCGTCCCCGGGTCGGACGGTGCGATCAGCGACATCGCCGAGGCGAAGCGGATCGCCGAGGACATCGGCTATCCGGTGATCATCAAGGCGGCATCGGGCGGCGGTGGTCGTGGGATGAAGGTCGTCAACGACGCCGAAGACCTCGAAACCCAGATGCAGCAGGCCGGCAGCGAGGCGAAGGCCGCGTTCGGCGATGCCACCGTCTACATGGAAAAATACCTCGGCAATCCGCGGCATATCGAATTCCAGATCTTCGGCGACGGCAACGGCAACGCGATTCACCTCGGCGAACGCGACTGCTCTTTGCAGCGCCGCCACCAGAAAGTGCTCGAGGAAGCGCCCTCGCCGATCATTACCGCCGAAGAGCGCGAGCGGATGGGCGGGATCGTCGCCAAGGCGATGGCCGACATGGGCTATCGCGGCGCGGGGACGATCGAATTCCTGTGGGAAGCGGGCGAATTCTACTTCATCGAGATGAATACCCGGCTCCAGGTCGAGCATCCGGTGACCGAGATGATCACCGGGCTGGACCTGGTGCGCGAGCAGATTCGCGTGGCCGAGGGCCATCCGCTGACGCTCCGCCAGGAAGACGTCCAGTTCCGCGGCCATGCGATCGAATGCCGCATCAACGCCGAGGACCCCCGCACGTTCGCGCCGTCGCCGGGGCTGGTGAAGGTGTATCACGCGCCGGGCGGGATGCATGTCCGCGTCGATAGCGGATTGTATGCGGGGTATCGCGTGCCGCCTTACTACGACTCGATGATCGCCAAGCTGATCGTCTACGGGACGACTCGGCAGGGAGCGCTGCGGCGGTTGCGGCGTGCGCTCGAGGAGATGGTGATCGAGGGCGTCACGACGACGATCCCGCTGCACCGTGCGCTGCTCGACGATCCCGAGTTCCAGGAAGGCGCGTACACGATCAAGTGGCTGGAAGAGTGGCTCGCCAAGCAGGGGGCTTAACGGCCGCCCCACCCCCACCCGTCATCCCAGCAAAAGCTGGGATCTCCCGCTTGGTTTGCGGTGCGACCCGAACGGGGAGATCCCAGCTTTCGCTGGAATGACGGAGGTAGAGCGGGATGACGGGGTGCCAGATGATAACGGAGCATTCGTGAAGGCGACGATCTACCACAACCCGCGTTGCTCGAAGTCCCGCGAGGCGCTCGCGCTGCTGCAAGAGACAGGAGCGGACGTCACGATCGTCGAATACCTCAAGAACCCGCCCTCCCGCGCGGAGCTCGTCCGCCTCTATGACCGGGCGGGCATGACGCCGCGCCAGGGGCTCCGCATGGCCGAGGACGGCGCCAAGGCAGTCAAGCATGGCGACGCCGAGGCGATCCTCGACGCGATGATGATCGATCCGCTGCTGATCGAACGCCCGCTGGTCGAGACCGACAAGGGCGTCCGGCTCGGCCGCCCTATCGCGCGGCTGCACGAGATCCTGTGATCGGCTCCCCTGCCCTTGGATTGCGCACGCACCGCCCAGGTGCCGCAATTTTGGGCAGTGAAATCAACGATATTCCGCGGTTGCCCAAGGGCGCTGCGGCTGGCACGCTTGGTGCAAGGCGCCCTTCAGGGCGTAAACTGGACCCGCAAGGGCGTACAGCTCGTCCGAAAGGGCAAGGGTTTCAACAATCGGGGGCGTACCTGTGAAAAAGATCGAAGCCATCATCAAGCCGTTCAAGCTGGATGAGGTGAAGGAAGCGCTGCACGAGATCGGCGTGAGCGGCATCACCGTGACCGAGGCCAAGGGCTTCGGCCGGCAGAAGGGCCACACCGAGCTGTACCGCGGCGCGGAATATGTCGTCGACTTCCTGCCGAAGGTAAAGCTCGAGGTCGTCGTCGAGGACGGGCTCGCGCAGCGCGTCGTCGAGGCGATCGCGGCAGCCGCGCAGACCGGCCGTATCGGCGACGGCAAGATCTTCGTCATCCCGGTCGAGAGCGCGCTTCGCATCCGCACCGGCGAGCGCGACGACGACGCAATCTAGTTTTGAACCACGCATGAGGCGTTGACGACGAGTGACGACATCGTCATTTGACGCGACGCAACATTGTGTGGAAATCCCGTTCCATACCGCAATTAGATTCCCCGCATGATGCGGCGGAAATCTCAAAACGAAGGGCAAGCATCATGGCGAATTCGGCCTCCGACGTTCTCAATATGATCAAGGACCAGGAGATCGAGTGGGTCGATCTGCGGTTCACCGATCCCAAGGGCAAGTGGCAGCATCTGACGATGGTCGCGAGCCTGATCGGCGAAGACGAGCTAACCGACGGCCTGATGTTCGACGGTTCGTCGATCGAGGGCTGGAAGGCGATCAACGAGAGCGACATGACGCTCAAGCCCGATCTCGACGCGGTCTATGTCGATCCGTTCTCGGCGACGCCGATGATGATCCTGATCTGCGACATCGCCGATCCGTCGACCGGGGAACTGTATTCGCGCGATCCACGCTCGACCGCCAAGCGCGCCGAGGCGTATCTGCTGACCACCGGCGTCGGCGACACCGTGTATGTCGGCCCCGAAGCCGAATTCTTCATGTTCGACGACGTCCGCTTCGAGAACAGCTACTCGACCAGCTACTACAAGATCGACGACATCGAGCTGCCGGGCAATTCGGGTCGCGAATATGAGGGCGGCAACCTCGGCCACCGTCCGCGCGCCAAGGGCGGTTACTTCCCGGTCGCACCGGTCGACAGCGCCGTCGACATCCGCGGCGAGATGGTCTCGACGATGATCGAGATGGGCCTGCCCTGCGACAAGCATCACCACGAGGTCGCCGCCGCGCAGCATGAGCTGGGCCTGACCTTCGGCACGCTGACGCAGACCGCGGATCGCATGCAGATCTACAAGTACGTCGTCCACCAGGTCGCGCATGCGTACGGCAAGACCGCGACGTTCATGCCGAAGCCGATCAAGGAGGACAATGGTTCGGGGATGCACACGCATTTCTCGATCTGGGAAGGCAAGACCCCGCTGTTCGCCGGCAACGGCTATGCGGGCCTGAGCGACATGTGCCTGTATTTCATCGGCGGCATCATCAAGCACGCCAAGGCGGTCAACGCGTTCACCAATCCGTCGACCAACAGCTACAAGCGCCTCGTCCCCGGCTACGAAGCGCCGGTGCTGCTCGCCTATTCGGCACGCAACCGCTCGGCATCGTGCCGCATTCCGTACGGAACTGGCCCCAAGGCGAAGCGCGTCGAAGTGCGTTTCCCCGACGCGCTGGCCAACCCGTATCTCGCGTATGCGGCGCTGATGATGGCCGGCATGGACGGCATTCTCAACAAGATCCATCCGGGCGAAGCGATGGACAAGAACCTGTACGATCTGCCGCCGGCAGAGCTCGCCCAGGTCCCGACCGTCGCGGGGTCGCTTCGCGAGGCGCTCGAATGCCTGCTCGCGGATCACGACTTCCTGCTGAAGGGCGACGTGTTCTCGAAGGACCAGATCGAGAGCTATGTCGAGATCAAGTACGCGGAAGTCGCGCGCTGGGAAATGACGCCTAGCCCGGTCGAGTATGACATGTACTACAGCGGGTGAGGCGCACGGCGCACGCAGCCAGCGTAAGCTGACCGCGAGACGCCGAAGCCCGGCCGGCGTCGCGAAGCGCAACGACCGACGGCGTGGCTTCGCCACGTCGCTAAATAGAGAAAGGGCGCCCGGAGCAATCCAGGCGCCCTTTTTCATATCGGGCCCGCCAATCCTATCCTGTAATCTTCTTTACACAACGACATTGCGCGTCCGCCGCCAGTGACATCCACACCTCATCCCCAACCGCATTCCCAACAAAAACCCTGTCAACAACCCTACACGACGATCAACGCAGCAGCGAAGGATCGCCCGTGACCTACCAGACGCACATCGCCCGGATCACCAACCTCATCGCCGATCAGAACGGCACCTGGGACGCGATCTCGCCCGAATCGGTCGCGCGCATGCGATTGCAGAACCGCTTCGCCACCGGGCTCGACATCGCGCGCTACACCGCCGCGATCATGCGCAAGGACATGGCCGCCTATGACGCCGACCCCGCCAAATACACGCAGTCGCTAGGCTGCTGGCACGGGTTCATCGCGCAACAGAAGATGATCAGCATCAAGAAGCATTTTGGCACGACCGACCGCCGGTATCTCTACCTTTCGGGCTGGATGGTCGCGGCGATGCGCAGCGAGTTCGGCCCCCTGCCCGACCAGTCGATGCACGAAAAGACCAGCGTCCCCGCGCTGATCGAGGAACTCTACACCTTCCTGCGCCAGGCCGACGCGCGCGAACTCGGCATGATGTTCCGTGAGGTCGACGCGGCCCGCGCCGCAGGAAATGCGATCGAGGAACAGCGCCTGCTCAACGCGATCGAGAACCACCAGACGCACGTCGTGCCGATCATCGCCGACATCGACGCAGGCTTTGGCAACGCGGAGGCCACGTATCTGCTCGCGCGGAAAATGATCGAGGCAGGCGCCTGCGCGCTTCAGATCGAGAACCAGGTCAGCGACGAGAAGCAGTGCGGCCACCAGGACGGCAAGGTGACCGTGCCGCACGAGGACTTCCTCGCGAAGGTCCGCGCCTGCCGCTACGCGTTCCTCGAACTCGGCGTCGAGGACGGCATCATCGTCACGCGCACCGACTCGCTCGGCGCCGGTCTCACCAAGCAGATCGCGGTCAGCAAGGAACCCGGCGACCTCGGCGACCAGTATAACTCCTACCTCGACTGCGAGGAGATCGACCCAGCGACCGCGCAGAACGGCGACGTCATCCTCAACCGCGACGGCAAGCTGCTTCGCCCGAAGCGCTTGCCCTCCAACCTGTTCCAGTTCCGCGCCGGCACCGGCGAGGATCGCTGCGTCATGGATTGTGTCGCGTCGCTACAAAACGGCGCCGACCTGCTCTGGATCGAAACGGAGAAGCCGCACATCGAGCAGATCGCCAGCATGGTCGACCGCATCCGCGAAGTCGTGCCGAACGCGAAGCTCGTCTACAACAATTCGCCGAGCTTCAACTGGACGCTGAACTTCCGCCAGCAGGTGTTCGACGCCTGGGGCGAAGAGGGTAAGGACGTCTCCGCCTATGATCGCGCGCGCCTGATGAGCGTCGACTATGACGGCACCGCGCTGGCCGACGAGGCCGACGAGCGCATCCGCACCTTCCAGGCGGATTCGGCCAGACGCGCGGGCATCTTCCACCACCTGATCACGCTGCCGACCTATCATACGGCCGCCCTCTCCACAGACAATCTCGCCAAGGAGTATTTCGGCGAGGCTGGGATGCTCGGTTACGTGAAGGGCGTCCAGCGCAAGGAGATCCGCGAGGGCATCGCCTGCGTGAAGCACCAAAACATGTCCGGCTCGGACCTCGGCGACGACCACAAGGAGTATTTCGCAGGCGAGGCGGCGCTGAAGGCCGGCGGCGCGCATAACACGATGAACCAGTTCGCCGCCTGATCTGGACGCCGGAGCGCAGGCTCCGGCGTCGACTCCGGACGGAGCGAGCCCCGTTCAACGGCGCATCCTGATCGAAGATAAGCGACAGCGCTCCATCCATACATGAAATAATTGTCATTTTCGGGTTTACGCCGCCCCGCCCCCACCGCTAGGGGACGCCCTTCCAAAGGGTGGCAAGGTGATGATGCGGAAGGCTATTTTTCTTTCCGTGGGCGCGTGCCTGCCGCTGTTGGCGGCGTGCAACCGACACCAGTCGACGCTCGCGCCGTTCGGCGAGGAAGCGGACAAGGTCCTCTCGATCACCATCGTTCTGGTCATCGGCGCGATCATCCTCGCGGGTGGGCTCGCGTTGCTGATGCGTCACGCGATGCGCGCACCCGAGGGGCGGCTGACGCACAAGGGCGGGATGAAGCTGGTGCTGTGGCTCGGGGGTATAGGGCCTTCGATCCTGCTGCTAGGCCTGCTGCTCTACGCCCTCCCCGCGATGCGCCCACGTGAAGTTGCGAACAACGATCTGCGGATCGGCGTCGAGGGCGAGCAATTCTGGTGGCGCGTCCGCTATGCCCCGCCGGGCGGATCGGTGGTCGAGACCGCCAACGAACTTCGCCTGCCGGTCGGTCGCACCGTCGAACTGTCGCTGCGGAGTCCCGACGTCATCCACAGCTTCTGGGTGCCCGGTCTCGCCGGCAAGATGGACATGATCCCCGGCCGCACCAACCGCCTCGTCGTCCGCGCGACCAAGGCGGGCACGTACCGCGGCGTCTGTGCCGAGTTCTGCGGGCTCGGCCATGCGCTGATGGCGTTCGATGTCATCGCGATGGAGCCCGCCGCGTTCGCGAGCTGGCTCGCCGCGCAGGCCGGGCCCGCCACCGTCACCGCATCGCCCGGCGCGCGCCTGTTCGCAAGCTACGGCTGTAGCGGTTGTCACAGCGTCCGCGGCGTCGGCCCGGTCGCGAAGATCGGCCCCGACCTCACCCACTTCGGCTCGCGCCCGACACTCGCCGCGGGTGTGCTGCCGATGACTCACGCCAACATTTCCGGCTTCGTACGCGATCCGGGCAAGACCAAGCCCGGCGTGCGGATGCCCGCCTTCCCGCAGATGTCGGCCGCCGAAGCCGACCAAATCGCCAGCTACCTTCAGGGGCTCAAATGACCACCGAGAGCACCCCCTATGTCGCGCCCGATCAGAACGATCCTGCGGTGCGGAAAGGCCAGGAGGATCGCCTGCGTGAAGTGTGGAAGCCGCCGTCGGGCTGGTTCTTCCGCTGGACCGACGTCAACAACAACCGGATCGGCGTGTGGTACACGCTGACCGCGTTCGGCTTCATGCTGTTCGCAGGCGTGCTCGCGCTGATCATGCGCACGCAGCTGGCGGTGCCGAACAACGATCTCGTCACGGCGAACACGTTCAACCAGCTGTTCACGCTGCACGGCTCGATGATGATGTTCCTGTTCGCGGTGCCGATGTTCGAGGCGGTGTCGATCATCCTGTTGCCGCAGCTGCTCGGCGCACGCGACCTGCCGTTTCCGCGGCTGTCGTCGTTCGGATACTGGAGCTTCCTGATTGGCGGCGTGTTCGTGTCGGGCTCGATCTTCTTCGACGCGGCGCCCGATGGCGGCTGGTTCATGTATCCGCCGCTGACGACGCGGACCGACCTGAGCGGGCTCGGCGCGGACATCTGGATGCTGGGGCTGAGCTTCATCGAGGTGTCGTCGGTCGCCGCCGCGGTCGAGCTTATCGTCGGCGTGCTGAAATGCCGTCCGCCCGGCATGCGCCTCAACCTGATGCCGCTCTACGCTTGGTACATCCTGGTCGTCGCGGTGATGATCCTGTTCGCTTTCCCGCCGCTGATCGCGGGCGACGTGCTGTTCGAGATGGAGCGGCTGCTGAACTGGCCGTTCTTCAACGCGGAGAAGGGTGGCGACCCGCTGCTGTGGCAGCACCTGTTCTGGATCTTCGGGCATCCGGAAGTCTACATCGTCTTCCTGCCGTCGATCGCGCTGTTCGCGATGCTGATCCCGACGTTCGCGCAGCGGCATCTGCTCGGCTATCCCTGGATCGTGCTGGCCGCGGTCGGCACGGCGTTCCTGAGCTTCGGGCTGTGGGTCCACCACATGTTCACGACCGGGCTGCCGAAGATCAGCCTCGCCTTCTTCGCGGCGGCCTCGGAAGCTGTGGCGATCCCGACCGGCGTACAGATCTTCGTGTTCATCGCGACGCTCTGGGCAGGCAACGTCAAGAAATCGACGCCTTTGCTCTATGCGACCGGGAGCCTCGCGGTGTTCGTGATCGGCGGGCTGACCGGCGTGATGGTGGCGGTCGCGCCGTTCGACTGGCAAGCGCACGACACCTATTTCATCGTCGCGCATCTCCATTACGTGCTGATCGGTGGCACGCTGCTGCCGCTGTTCGCCGGGCTGTATTATTACTGGCCGCTGATCACCGGCAAGAAGCTCAGCGACAGGCTCGGGCGGATCGCGTTCTGGATCATGTTCGTGGGGATGAACGTGACGTTCTTCCCGATGCATCTCTCGGGCCTGCTCGGGATGCCGCGCCGCGTGTTCACCTATCCCGAGGAACTCGGGATCGGCGGGCTCAACCTCACCTCGACGATCGGGTCGTACATGTTCGCGCTCGGCGTCGTCATCGTCTGCATCGACCTCGCTTTGTCGCCGCGCCGCCCGAAGGCCCCGCGCAATCCGTGGAATGCGGGGACGCTCGAATGGCTCGCGCTGCCCGACGACGAGGACTGGGGTATCCGCTCGGTGCCGCTGATCGAGAGCCGCTATCCGATCTGGGACCAGAAGAATTTCGTCCAGAAGGTCGACGAGGGCCGCTTCTTCCTGCCCGACGCTGAGGAGATGCGGCGCGAGTCCATCGTCACCTCCGTGCTCGACGCGCGTCCGGTGCAGGTGATCCGGCTGGGTACGCCGAGCGTAAAGCCGATGATGACCGCGGTCGCGCTCGCGGGCGTGTTCATCCTGACGACGTACCACCTGTATATCTGGTCGGCGGTCAGCGGCGTCGCGACGCTCGCGTGCGTGCTGTGGTGGCTGTGGACCGGCACCGCCGAGATCCCTGAAAAGCCGACCAAGCATATCGGCCACGGCATCGAAGTGCCGCTCTATACCTCCGGGCCGTCGGCGCCGGGCTGGTGGGCGATGTTCATCACGATGATGGCCGACGCGACCGCGTTCTCGGGGCTGGTGTTCGGCTATTTCTTCTTCTGGACGATCCACAATGATTTCCCGCCGAGCGGGTTCGGGCTTAACGGGCCGGGCGTGTTCTGGCCGATGGTCGCGCTGGCGCTGACCCTGGCCGGCTGGGCCGCGACCGTCGGCGCGCGCGAAGTGCATCGCCGCGGCAACATCGGTGCGGGCCGGGCGCTGCTGGTCGTCGGCATCGTCGCCACGCTGGCGAGCCTGTTCGCCGGGCTTGCCGGGCCTTGGTATTCGGGGCTCGATCCCGAACTCCACGTCTATCCCGCGATGGTCTGGACACTGGCGATCTGGACCGCGGTGCACGCTGCGATCGGGGTCATCATGCAGGGCTATACGTTGGCGCGCAGCCTCGCGGGGAAGATGACGCCGGTCTATGACGCGGACCTGCGCAACATCACCGTGTACCATCATTTCCTCGCGCTGACGGGCATCGTGACGTTCTCCACGATCGGCCTGTTCCCGGGGTCGCATGACGAAGCCCGAGCGCAAGCCCGACGCCGAGCGCAAACACTGGGCACGCGACCTGAAGGTCACGTTGTGGACACTGATTGTCCCGCCGACGATCTGGGCGGTGCATTTCCTGTTCTGCTACCTGTGGGTCGCGGTGACATGCGCGAAATCCTCGGCGCCGGGGACGGCGTTGAACGGCTTCCCGCTGGCGACGCTGATCGCGACGATCGTGGCGCTGCTCGGGATAGTCGCGGCGGGCTATATCGCGCGCGTCCAATCGGAGACACCCGGCGATCCGCCCCCACGAACAGGGCACGGCGATCGACCGCCTCCGTTTTCTCGCGCTGTCGACGCGGTTGCTGGCGGGCCTGAGCTTCGTTGCGGTAATCTTCACGGCGCTCCCGGTCATCATCTTCGGCGATTGCCGATGAGACGCGCGAGCCTCGCACTGGGCGTCGTGCTCGTCCCGCTCGGCTGGGCGTTTGCGGCCGCACCGCTGGGTATGGTCGGGCATATGACCGGACACATGATCGCGGTCGCGGTTGCCGCGCCGTTCCTCGCTTACGGGATCGCCGGCTCGCGCTGGGACCCAGCCGAGCGCTGGCCCGCGATCGTAACCCCGCTCGCGATGTCACTGGCCGAGCTGGTCGTAGTGTGGATCTGGCACCTCCCCGCGCTGAGGCTGCGCGTCGATATGCAGCCACTGGCTTTGTTGATCGAGCAGGCAAGCTTCCTCATCGCCGGCGTCGTCCTCTGGAGCGCCGTACTTGGCACACGCATTGGCGGTGCGACCGACCGTCGCGCATCAGGCGTGGCAGCCTTGCTGCTGACCTCGATGCACATGACCCTGCTCGGAGCGCTGATCGGTCTCGCCCCCCGACCGCTCTACGCGATGATGGCGATGCATCCGGCTACACACGGCCTCGACGCCCTCGAAGACCAGCAACTTGGCGGCGTCGTCATGCTGATGGTCGGCGCGGCAAGCTATTTCATCGGCGGGCTGGCGATGCTCGGCGGACTATTGAAGACACGGAGCGCGACCGCATGACGATCCGGATCACCTGGGCGCGCGCCGCCGCCGCCATCGTCGGGCTGGCGCTTGCCGGGCTGTTGTTCGCCTGGTCGGGCGTGTTCAACATCGCCGCGTCGTCGGGCCATTGGAAGATCACCGACTGGTTTCTCCACTGGACGATGCGCAACTCGGTCCGCACCTACGCCGCCGTCACCGCGCCCGACGATCCCAAGGCGAACGAGGGCCTCGTCAGCGCCGCCGGCCTGTTCAAGGCCAGCTGCGCGTCGTGCCACGGCGCCCCCGGCGTGCGCCCGCTCCCAGTAATGCAGGCGGCGACGCCCCTGCCCCCGACCTGTCGATCAACGCGCGCGAGTGGACCGACAAGCAGATCTTCTGGATCCTCAAGCACGGCGTCAAATACACCGGCATGCCCGGCTGGGCCGCGAAGGACCGCGACGACGAAGTTCGCCGCATGGTCGCCTTCGTCCGCCTGCTCCCCGAAATGACGCCCGCGACCTATCGTTCGCTGACCGAAGTGCCTGACGTTGCAGATGCGAAGATCGCGACCTGCGCCGGCTGCCACGGCGCGGACGGGCGAGGTCGCAACCAGCCCGACATGCCCGTACTCGGCGGCCAGAGCCCGGCGTATCTCCGTGCAGCACTGGAGGCCTATGCGACCGGTAAGCGCCAAAGCGCGGTCATGGCGAACGCCGCCGCGACGCTGACGCCCGCCGAGATGACGCGATTGGCGGATCACTTCGCAGCGATGAAGGGTATCGGCAGCGTCACGCCGTCGGGCTCGACCGAGGCCGCGAAAATCGACCGCGAAGGCCTGCCGAAGGTCCAGCTCCCCGCCTGTGCGAGCTGCCACGCCTCCGGCAAGCCCTACCCCGTCCTCGCCGGCCAGCGCGCCAGCTACATCGCGCAACGCCTCCGTAACTGGCGCGGCGACGAGACGGTGGTCGACGCGCGGAAGTCGCAATCGACGATGCCGGTCATCGCCCGCCGCATTCCCGAGGACATGATCGATCCACTCGCCCACTATCTCGCAAGCCGCTGATCGCTCAGCCTTTTGCGGGCAGCATCTCGATCGACATGGAACGCTCGTCGAGCAGATCGGCGAGCGCTTCGCCGGATGCGAGTGCGGTGTCGCCCCACCAGTCGCGGGCGTCGATCCGGTCGAGATAGCGCTCGGCACAGCGTAGCGGGATCACGCAGCGCAAAATTGCATCCGTACCGATCCGACGAAACGCAATGGCGTGGTCGGCGCGGATACCGCTTAACGCGATGGGCTCGTAACGTCCCTCAGAGAACAATCTCGGATGCGTCCGTCGCAGCCCGAGAAGTTGCCGGATCAGCGCCATCTTTGCTGGCGTTTCACCGTCCAGCGATGCCTGAAGCTGCGTGTAATCGACCGGACGACGGTTGTCGGGATCGACCAGACTCAGATCGGCGATCTCCGTGCCCTGATACAGATCGGGGACGCCGGGAACGGTGTAGCGCAGCGCGACCTGCGCAAGGCCGTTCGCCGCCGCCGCGGGTGCGATCCGCACGACGAACGCGGTCATGTCGGCGAGGAAAGCCTGCGACTGCGCGGGATCGAGCAGCGCGCGTGCCAGATCGTGGCAGCGGCTCTCGTAAGCCTTGTCCGGCGCCTCCCAGGACGAGCGCAGCTTGGCCTCACGCAACGCCTTTTCCTGCCACGCGACGATCCGCTCGGCAAAGTCCGACAATCCTTCTGTATCCGATCCAGTCAGGCGCTCGGGCCAAGCGCCAAACAGCGTCTGGAGCAGCATATACGCGTCGGCGGGATCGACCCCGTCGGCAAACGGCGCGGCGAGTTCGCGCCATCGTTCCACGTGCGCTGGCCAAAGATCGGGCAGTTCGCTCAACACCGCGAGCCGTGCGCGGACGTCTTCGCCGCGCTTGTGGTCATGCGTGGCGGTCGCGAGCATCGCCGCCGGCCAATCGCGGGCGCGCTCGACCATAGCCGCGTGGAAGTCGTCGATATCGAGCGACATGCGAGCGGCGTCGAACCCAACGTCGTTGCGCGAGAGCAGGCGGCCGTACCGATAGAAGGCGGTGTCCTCGACCGCCTTGGCGGCGATAGGCGCGGAGAGTTGCTGGAACTTCCGCACCGCCTCGGCGGCGAGCTTTGCATCCCCAGGCCCCTCGCCTGCCAGCCATGCGAGGATCCGCTCGACCACTGCGTCCTCGCCCGGTGGAACGAACTGAGCCACGCGCTGGCGGACCGTCTCGCGGATCGCGGCGTCCGCTGCTGGGGCGGCATCGCCCGTCCCATAGGTACGATAGACGGGAAAGACGCACAGCAGGCGCTCGATCGCGCGGTCGAGCATACCTCGCGTCAGGCCATCACATTCGGGCGTCGACCGAGCGAGGGCGACAAAGGCGTCGACGCAGCGGCGGTGCTGGCCATCGAACTGCCACGCCAGCAATTCCTGCCGCGCACGCAGTTCCTCGGGCGCGAAGTCGCCAGACCTCTCGCTTATGTCCGCCCAAAGTTTGGCGAGCGGTTCGGCGCCGGCGGGGGCATGGAGCAAGGCCGTGACCTGCTCCATGAAGTCGTACCCGCTGGTGCCGTCGACGCCCCAGTCGGTCGCGAGCGGTTCGCCGTCGGCAAGGATCTTCTCGATGACGATGTAGGCCGAACCGGGCGGCACATCGGCGGGACGTTCGATCGCATCGAACCTCGCACGGAGCTGGCGGCAATAGCCCGCGGGGTCGGTCAGCCCGTCGACGTGATCGACGCGGACGCCGTCGATCAGGCCCTCGGCATACAGGCGGAAATAGAGCGCGTGTGTTGCCTCAAACACGACCGGGTCTTCGGCGCGTAGGCCGGCAAGGTCGTTGATGGTAAAGAACCGCCGCCAGTTCAGTTCGTCATTCGCGACGCGCCAGGAGGCGAGACGGTAATGCTGGCGATCGACCAGCGCAGCGATATCGTCGGTCGCTGCGGTGGGCTGATCTTCGTCGCGGATCGGCAGGCAGTGTTCGCCGTACGCTTCGAGGACATAGCGGCCGTCGACCTGCTCGACCTTGAGCGCGCCGCTGGCCAGCGTTTCGGCGAGCGGATCGCCGAGGATCGGGAGCACGAGCTTCTCACGCCAGTCGATGTCGAAGTAGCGGGCGAATTCGCTGGTTTCACCGTCTGCTAGAACATCATTCCACCACGCATTCTCACCACCGGCAACGCCCATGTGGTTGGGCACGATGTCGATAATGACGCCCATACCGCGCGCGCGGAGTGCTGCGACTAGGTTGCGGAACGCCTCTTCACCGCCGAGTTCGGGATTGATCCGGGTAGGGTCGACGACGTCGTAGCCGTGGGTCGAGCCGCTGCGGGCGGTGGTGATCGGCGAGGTATAGAGGTGGCTGATCCCGAGCGCGTCGAGATACGGCACCAGCGCTTCCGCGTCGGCGAAGGTGAAGTCCTTGTGGAACTGGAAGCGATAGGTTGCGCGGGGGGTCATGATGGTCTCGCGGCGTTGAGCGTGGCGATGCGGGTGGCGACGTCGGGACGTTGCAGGAGCGACTCGGTCGTGCCGGGCATGCGACGGCGCCAATTGGGATGTTCGTCGATCGTGCCGGGGAGGTTCGGTTGCTCGATCAGCCCAGCGAGGTCCTCGATGGGGACGATCGCCAGCGCACACGGGGTCCCGGCGACATGCGCGATCGCCGCGTCAACCACGGGGGCGGTGTCGTCGGCCGCGGGTTGCTCGGTACCGGTGCCAAACGCAGACCAGAGCGCGGCGCGGTCTTCGGCACGAGCGGCGCGGTCGGCGCGTTCGTCTGGCGCGTCGGACTTACGGCCGAGTTCCCACGTCCAGTCGATGTCGCGGCCGCTCCACCACCCAGCGATCGTCGCGAGATCGTGCGTACCGGTCATCGCCACCGCCTCGGGAGACCATTTCGCCGGGGGCACGAAGCCGTCTGTATCGCGCTCGAACCAGAGCACGCGCATCCCGAGCATTGCGCGGACGTCCATCGCCTCGCGGAAGCCGTCGGGGACGGTGCCGAGGTCTTCGCCAATGACGATCGCCTTCGCCCGCTGCGATTCCATGGCGATGATCCGCATCATGTCACCGAACGGCATGTCCAGATACGCGCCCTCTGCGGCTGAGGCGCCTTCGGGGACGATCCAGAGGCGGCGAAGGCCGAACGCGTGGTCAATCCGAATGCCGCCGGCGTGTGTGAGCGCTGAGCGGATCGTAGCAATGAACGGGGCAAAGGCGGTATCCCGCAGCGCTTGCGGATCGAACCCGGTGATGCCCCAGCTTTGTCCATCCGGCCCGAGCGGATCGGGCGGTGCGCCGATCGACAGGCCGGTCAGCAGGTCGCCGCGGCGACTCCAGCCATGACTGCCGCCCGGGTCCATGCCCACGGCAAGATCGGCGATGAGCCCGACCGCCATGCCGGCGTCCTTGGCGGCCGTATGCGCGGCGTCGAGGTCGCGCCGCGCTAGCCATTGGAGGAAAATGTAGAACGTGACATCGTCGGCATGCTCCGCGACGAAGCGGCGGACGGTTGGGCTGGCGGGATCGCGATACTCGGCGGGCCACTGCTGCCATCCGCGTGCTTCCATGGTTGCGAAGAAATGCGCGTGGAGGGCGTCGAACTCGGCGTGGCGTTCGAGGTCGTCGCCACCTTGTCGCCTGAATACCGTTAAGGCTTCTTCAATCTGTGGAAGCACTTGGTCGAAGCTCTTGCGTAGTCGCGCGAGCTTTTCGGGGATCGCGGCGTGCCAGTCGATCAGTTCGGGGCAGTCGCGGCTGTCGAACTTTGCACCAAATGCCGCCGGGTCGCCGTAGAGCCCGTTGAGGAACTGCCGACTTGAGGGTGCGTAGGGGCTGTATCGGCTGGCGTCGGCGGGGAACAACGCGTGCGTCGGACTGATCGCGAGGGCATCGGCGCCGCGCTGGCCAAAGGCTCGGGCGGCGTCTGCGAGCGAAACGAAGTCACCGAACGCCTTCGGCGCATCGGTGCGCAGGCTCGGGATCTGGACGGCGGGCGCCCAGAGTTTGCGGCCAGGTAGCGCATCGGCGATCGTGTAGCAGCGGCGCGGTGCGACGAGAATGTCGATGACTTCGCCATTGATTTCAAGCTTGTGGTAGCCGCACCTGCCTATCGGACTTAACGTGCTGTCATCAACCGTGACGGAGCGCGTCGTACCGTCTTCGAACGTAAGTTCGGCTTTGCCTGATACCTTTGATGCCAGCCGGATCGGGTCTCCGACATCGACGGACAGGAAACGGACACCGTGCGCGTCTCGCGCTTCGATCGCGGCGAGGCTTTCGGCGATCTGCTTTTCGCTTCCGGACGGATGGCCCAGGCAGTCCAGGATCGCCCGCAGCGCATCGTCGGCGACGGTCTGGCGACGACCCGCTGCGTCCTGCCATTCGGGTTGCAGGCCGGCCGCGACAGCGAGTGTTCGGAGGCCGCTCATCGGTCCAGCCAGACTGCCACGCTGGCAGCCCCCCGGTTCGCCCTGGGCGAAGATCGGCGAGGTCTCTAGTGCAGGAAAATCAACGACTTTGTCGCCGAGGTTGAGCGCAATCGTCAGGATTGCGCCGTCGCCCATCTGCCAACGTGCGACGACCGCCCCCTCCCCGATCGCTTCGGCGCCGATCACCGTCGTGCCGCGAAGGCGGGGGATGATCTGCTCGTGTCGGATCTTAAGCAGGGTTCGGTACAGGTCCTGCCACTCGGCCGCATCGGCGCCGGGCCGTGCTCGCGATTGAAGGAAGGTTTCGTGCGCGTTGGGGTCGGGGATCGCCTTGCGTGCTTCGGGATCGGCGAATGCGGCGAACTTGGCGAATTCCTTGCGCCGGCCTTCGCGCACCGCGTCGGCGAGGTCGTCGTGGAAATCGGTGAAGAACAGGAACGGGCTTTCGCTGCCATGCTCGTCGCCCATGAACAGCAGCGGGATCTGCGGTCCGAGTAAGAGCAACGCAGTGGCAGCACGCAGCTTCTGGCGGTCGGCAAGCAGCGTCAGGCGCTCGCCCATCGCGCGATTGCCGATCTGGTCGTGGTTTTGCAGGAACGCGACGAACGCGGTCGGCGACAGGTGTGCGCTGGGCTTGCCGCGCGGCTTGCCGTCGTGGTTGGGGGAACCCTCCCCCTGGTAGATGAAGCCTTCGCCGAGGCAGCGCGCGAGGCGCTCGGCAGGGCGGTCGGCGAAGTCGGCATAATAGGCGCTCGTCTCGCCGGTGAGCAGGACATGGAGGACGTTGTGAAAGTCGTCGTTCCACTGCGCGTCGAACGCGCCAGCGTGGAGCCGGTCGGCGTCGTTGCCCTCGTTTTCGAGGACAAGATGGATGTGGCGGCCTTCGGTCTTCTCGCGCAGTTCGGCGGCCATCGCGTCGAGGAAATGGTCGTTCTCGATCGCGTGGACCGCGTCGAAGCGAAGGCCGTCGAACTTGTAGTCGTTCAGCCACATCAGCGCATTGTCGACGAAATAGCGGTGGACGGGCGCCTGGTCGACCGCGACCGCGCCGCCCCAGGGGGTGTCGACTTCGGGGTGGAAGAAGCCCTTCGCGTAGGCGCCAAGGTAGTTTCCATCGGGGCCGAAGTGATTGTAAACCACGTCGAGGAACACGGCCAAGCCGAGCTCGTGGGCGCGATCGACCAGCGCTTTCAGCTCGTCGGGCGTGCCGTAGCTTTCAGCAGGGGCGTAGGGGAGCACGCCGTCATAGCCCCAGTTGCGGGTGCCGCCGAACGCGTTGACGGGCATGAGTTCGATTCCCGTGATGCCCAGCGTGGCGATCGCCGGGAGGTGGTCCGCGACGCCTGCGAAGCCGCCGAGCGTGCCGACATGGACCTCTTGGATGACCATCTCTTCCCATGGTCGGCCGCGCCAGTCCGGGGTCCGCCAGTCATAGGCGTGTTCGACAACCACGCTCCAACCATGAACGCCGCCGTCCTGTGCACGCGAAGCCGGGTCCGGAACGGTAAGATCGTCCGCAAGTCGGAACCGGTACCGTGCGCCCGCACCGACCGGGGCCTTAGCACTAAACCAGCCCTCCCCCTCGCGGGTCATGGGAACCGCGTTGCCCTCAGCGATCTCCAGCGTCACCGCATCGCGATCGGGTGCCCAGAGGCGGAAGGTCGTCCCGTCCTCGGCGAGTATCGGTCCCCAGGCCGTCATGCTGCTGCGATCGTCCATGTCAGCAACGCCGCACCCTGCGGGGAGCTCATAGCTGTCCTTGATCGGCATGGCGGGCTGGTCGGGCCTGCTGCTGTCGATCAGCACGGTGCGCTCTACCTCGGCCGGGGGTGGCATGTGGAAGGTCAGCGGGCCTTCTGAGGCGTTCAGGAACAGCGAGATCACTTGCACCTCGCCCGAGTCCCGCTCGCACGCGCGGCGCATCACCAGCGCGCGGCCGTTGGTGTTCTCCCAATCTTCCGAAGTCAGTTGCAGACCGCGTTCATCCCACCATTCGATGTCCTTTAGCCCCTCCGCGGGCGTATCTTCACCGTACAGGAAGTTGCCAGCGCGGAGCATCGGATAGTCGCGGCGGAGCGCGATCAGCCGCGCGGTGAAGTCGATCAGTGCGTCGCCCTCGGGGGACTTGGCCTTGTCCCAGTCGAGCCAGCTGATCTCGTTGTCTTGGCAATAGGCGTTGTTGTTGCCGTTTTGCGTGCGGCCGAACTCGTCACCCGCGACCAGCATCGGCGTGCCGAGCGAGGCGAACAGCGTGGTCAGCATTGAGCGCATCACTCGCGACCGGGTCTCTAGGATCGCGGGGTCCTCGGTCGGGCCTTCGACGCCCCAGTTGCGGGAGCAGTTGTTCGAGTGGCCGTCGTTGTTGTCTTCACCGTTCGCTTCGTTGTGGCGTTCCTCGTAGGCGACGGTGTCGGCAAGCGTGTAGCCGTCATGCGCGCCGAGCAGGTTGACGCTGGCCCAGGGGCGGCGGGCGCGGCGGTCGAACAGGTCGGCCGACCCGGTCAGGCGCGCGGCGAGGTCGGCGCGCTGCGCATGATCGCCGCGCCAGAATTTGCGCACGGTGTCGCGGTATTTGTCGTTCCACTCGGCGAAACCGGGAGGAAGTTGCCGAGCTGGTAGCCTCCGGGGCCGATGTCCCACGGCTCGGTGATCAGCTTCAACCGGCCGAGCACGGGATCCTGGCGGAGCACGTCGAAGAAGCCTGCGCCGGGATCGAAGCCGGTATCCGTACGGCCGAGCGTCAAGCCGAGATCGAAGCGGAAGCCGTCGATCCCGAAGCTGGTCGCCCAGTAACGCAGCGAGTCCGCGACCATCTGGATCACCCGCGCCTTGGTCAGGTTGAGCGTGTTGCCCGTGCCGGTGTCGTTGATCGAATAGCGGGGGTCGTCCTTGACCAGGCGGTAGTAGCTCGCGTTGTCGAGACCGCGCCACGACAGCGTCGGGCCCTGTTCCGAGCCTTCGCACGTGTGGTTGTAGACGACGTCGAGGATCACCTCGATCCCGGCCGCGTGGAGGCGGCGGATCGAGCGGCGAAGTTCGTCGTGGCTGTTGGTGGCGAAGAACGAACGCTCGGGCGTAAAGAAATTGAGGGTGTTGTAGCCCCAGTAATTGCGCAGGCCCTTTTCCTGGAGGAAGCGGTCCTGGATGTAGGTGTGGATCGGCAGCAGCTCGATCGCGGTGACGCCGAGGCGCTTGAGGTGATCGATGACCTTGGGGTTGCCGAGCGCCGCGAAGGTGCCGCGTTCGGAGGGCTGGACCTCCTCGAACAGCTTGGTCAGGCCCTTGGTATGCGCCTCGTAGATCACCGTCTCGGACCAGGGCGTGTTCGGGCGCACGTCGCGCGACCAGTCGAAATGGCTGTCGGTCACGACGCCCTTGGGCATCGTCAGCGCGCTGTCGCGCTTGTCGAAGCTCAGGTCCACGCGCGGCGACTTCACCTGGTATCCGTACATCGCGTCGGTCCAGCGGAGTTCGCCGATCATCTGCTTGGCGTACGGGTCGAGCAGCAGCTTGTTCGGGTTGAAGCGGTGGCCCTCTTCCGGCGCATAACGGCCATGCGCGCGGTAGCCGTAGACGAGGCCGGGCTGCGCGTCGGGGAGGTAGCCGTGCCAGACTTCGTCGGTCCATTCGGGCAGCGGATAGCGCTTCAGCTCGCGGCGGCCGGTCTCGTCATAGACGCAGAGTTCGATCTTCTCGGCATTGGCGGAATAGACCGCGAAATTAACGCCGAGACCGTCAAAGGTTGCGCCGAGCGGATAGGCCGAGCCGGCGTCGAGCGTGTCGGGCAGTAGATGCAACGTGAAGACCCCCATCTGTCGTCGCTGCCGCGGCTTTATCGCGGTGCAGCATTCCTTGGCGTGAAACCCGCCCGCCGGTTCCTATGTTCCGCATCGAGCAGCGAGTTTTCGCCGTACTCCTCTACGTATCAAGGGACACGCCCATGCCTTATTCCATCCGATCGATCTTCGCATGAGCGGGCCGAAACTGTTCGAGCCGCTCAAGGTCGGAAATCTCACGCTGGCCAACCGGATCGTGATCGCGCCGATGTGCCAATATTCGGCGAACAATGGCTGCATGAACGACTGGCACCAGATCCATCTCGGCCAGCTCGCGCTGTCCGGCGCGGCGCTGCTGACGATCGAGGCGAGTGCGGTACTGCCCGAGGGGCGGATCACGCATGGCGATGTCGGGCTGTACGACGATGCGACCGAGGCGGCGATGGCGGGGGTGATCGAGAGCGTGCGGCGCTGGTCCGACATGCCGATCGCGATCCAGTTGTCGCACGCCGGGCGGAAAGCGTCGTGCGAGGTGCCGTGGAAGGGCGGACTCCAGATTGCGCCAAGCGAGCCGAATGGCTGGCAGACCGAGGGGCCTTCGACGGTCCCGTTCCTGCCCGAGGAGAACGCGCCGGTCGCGCTCGACGCCGCCGGGCTAGCGCGAGTGCGCGATGCGTTCGTGGCGGCGACGGTGCGCGCCGCGCGGCTCGGCATCGATGCGGTGCAATTGCATGCGGCGCACGGCTATCTGCTGCACGAGTTCCTGTCGCCGCTGTCGAACCGGCGCGAGGACGAGTATGGCGGCAGTCTCGAAAACCGGATGCGCTTCCCGCTCGAAGTGTTCGATGCGGTGCGCGCGGCGTTCCCCGCTGAACGAGCTGTGACGATGCGTGTGTCGGGGACGGACTGGGCCGAGGGCGGCTGGGATTCGGACCAGACTGTGGCGTTTGCCAAGGCGCTCGAAGCGCGCGGGTGCAGTGCGATCCACGTGTCGAGCGGCGGGATCACGCCGGCGCAACAGATCCCCGTCGGGCCGAGCTATCAGGTGCCGCTCGCGCGTGCGGTGAAGCAGACGGTGTCGATCCCGGTCGTTGCGGTTGGACTGATTACCGATTTCGAGCAGGCCGAGGCGATCGTGGGCACAGGTGAAGCGGACATGATCGCGCTGGCCCGGACGATCCTCTACGATCCGCGCTGGCCCTGGCATGCGGCGGCGCATCTTGGGGGAAGGTGAAGGCGCCACGGCAGTATCTGCGGTCGCAGCCTCGGCAGTTTAAGGACTTATTCGAGGGGTAACCCGCCGCCCCTGCAATCCTCCCCCGCCAGGGGGAGGTGGCGCGAAGCGACGGAGGGGGAGGAACACGCACCATCGGTTGCACCTGCCTCCCCCTCCGGCAGGCAAGTGCCTGCCACCTCCCCCTGGCGGGGGAGGATTGCTCGGCTCCGCTCCTGGGGGAGTGGCGATGCCTGAGCGCTCAGCCCGCCACCGTCATCACCGAACCCGAGTCCACGCGGATATTCGCGCCATTGATAAAGCTCGCCCGCTCCGAGCACAGGAACAGGATCGCCGAGGCCACCTCTTCCGCCTTGCCGCGGCGCTTGAGCGTCATCCCGGGACGTTCCTCTTCCAGAAACGTCTCGATCGCCTCGTCGAAGCTCATGCCCTTTTCGTCGGCGCGCTTCCGCATCATCTTATCGGTCATCGGCGTGGCGATGAACGCGGGCGAGACGGTGTTCACCAGCACGTTGTCGCACCCGTAAGCCTTGGAAAGCCCCTTCGACAGGCTCGAAATCCCCGCCTTCGACGCGCAATAGGCGAGCTCGTCGACATAGGGCTGCACCGCGTCCTCTGAACTCATCAGCACGATGCGGCCCCATTTGGCGGCGCGCATCGCCGGGATCGCCTCGCGGCACACCCGCACCGCGCCCATCAGGTTGATGTCGAGCGTCGACTGCCAGCCGGCATCGTCGACGTCGAGAAAGTCGCCGGTCGCGCCGGTCACGCCCGCGCAGCTGACCAGGATGTCGGGCTCGCCGAGCTGCGCGTGTACCTTGGCGAACAACGCCTTAACATCGTCGAGCTTGGTCAGGTCGGCCTCGACCGCGATCACCTCGCCGTGTGCCTTCAGGTCCTCGACACTCGCGTCGAGGTCGCCGCCGGGCTGGTCGGTAATCGCGACGCGGACGCCTTCCTGGAGCAGCATCCGGGCGGTTTCCTTGCCCATGCCGCTGTCCGCGCCGGTGATGAGTGCGATCTTGCCTGCGATATCGAGGTTCATGCTGTCGTCCTTACGTCAGTGAAAATTGTCATGCCCATTCCCGCGGACCGTCGCTGTCGAGCGCACGGTCAAGGTAGAAGGCTGCACTGATGAGCGCCAAATGGCTGAAGCCTTGCGGAAAATTGCCGAGGAAGCTGCCGTCCTGCGCAATCTCCTCGGCGAACAAACCGAGATGATTACCGTGCGCGAGGAGCTTCTCGAAGTTCAGCCGTGCCTCGTCGAGCCGCCCTGCCCGCGCGAGACATTCGACGTACCAGAACGAGCAGGCGACGAACGTCCCCTCCTGCCCCGGCAAACCGTCGTCGATCCGGTAGCGATAGACCTGCCCGTCGTCCGACAGGTCGCTCCCGATCGCCTCCAGCGTCGCGAGCCACTTGGGATCGGTCGCGCCGACGAAGCGGACCAGCGGCATCATCAGCAACGCGCCGTCGACCGCCAGATCCTCGGGCGCATCGCCGATCGCGCGGACGAAGCGGCCGAGATCGTCGTTCCAGAAATTCGCCCAGATATCGTCGTGGATCGCCGTCCGCGTCTCCGACCAGCGGACCAGTGGCGCGGGGAGCGAACGCTTCTGCGCCAGCCGCACCGCGCGATCGACCGCGACCCAACTCATCAGGCGCGAATGGAGATAATGCTTCTTCGGCCCGCGGACTTCCCAGATCCCCGAGTCCGGCGTGTCCCACGTCTCGCAGACCTGATCGACGATCCGCCCGATCGCCACCCAGGAATCATGCGCGATCGGCTCGCCGTATTTGCTGCCGAGATAGGTCGCGTCGAGCAGCGCGCCGTAGATGTCGTGCTGCGTCTGGTCCTTCGCCTCGTTGCCGACGACGATCGGCGTCGCGCCCTCGAACCCGGCGAGGTCCAATTTGCGTTCGTCGGCGATCTCGCCACCGTCGAGCGCGTACATGACGCCGAGATGGCCCTTCGAACACGCCTGCGCGCGATTCATCGCCCAGTGGAGGAAGCCGACCGCCTCGCCTTGGTAGCCGAGCCGGAGCAGCGCGTAGACGGTGAACGACGAGTCGCGGATCCACGTCGCGCGGTAATCCCAGTTGCGGACGCCGCCATGCGCTTCGGGCAGGCCAAAGGTCGCGGCGGCGGCGATCGAGCCGTGCTTGCGCGAGGTCAGCAGCTTCAGCGCCATTGCCGAGCGCTCGACGGTCTCGCGCCAGCGGCCGCGGTAGCGCGACTTGCGGCTCCACGCGCGCCAATAGGCGATGTCCTTCTCGACGATCGCATCGAGCGCGTCGGTGTCGAGCGAGACGTCGTCGGGGTTGCTGAGGATCAGCGAGACGGTGCCGCCTTCGTTAAGGTGGATTTCAGCGGTGAGGTCGCAACCGTCCGCGACGAGCGTCGCGGCGCCATGAACCGCGAGTGCCAGGCCGCTCTCGTGATCGAACCGCCCGCGCGACACGTCCGCGTCGGTGGTCGTGACGGAAGCCTTGCGTCCCATCACGCCATAGTCGAACCGCGGCGCACAGCGGACGCGGACCGTCGCCGACCCACGCGTGCAGGTCAGCCGACGAACGAGCCGCGACGGCGCGTCATCGGCATCGGCATCGTTGCCGACCGGCATCAGGTCGACCAGATCGACGCTCGCCGCGTTCGCCATCCAGCGGGTCAGCAGGATGTTGGTCTCGGGCAGGTACATCTGGACGATGTTCGCATCGGGCAGGTCGGGCTCGACCGAGAAATGGCCGCCCTTCTCGCCGTCGAGCAGCCGCGCGAAGACCGACGCGCTGTCGAGGCACGGCCAGCAGAGGTAGTCGATCGTGCCCGCCGTATCGACCAGCGCGATCGTCTCCAGGTTACCGATCGCGCCGTGATCCGCGATCGATATGGCGGGCTTATCCCCAAGCTCACCCATTATCGCGGAAGCCGGGATACAGGCTCATGCCGCCATCGATCGTCAGCGTCGAGCCGACGATATAGTCCGCGGCATCCGACACCAGGAACAGCGCCGCACGCGCGACGTCCTCGGGATCGCCGATCCGGCCATAGGGGATCAGCTCGAGCAGCTTGTCCTGGTCGGCGGTCGCGTCCTCGTTGATTTCGGTCGCGATCGCGCCGGGAGCGATGCCGTTCACCCGGATGCGGTCGCCGGCGATCTCCTGCGCGAGCGTCCGCATCAGCATCCCGCTGCCGCCCTTCGACGCGGCGTAGTTGGCGTGGCCCGCCCAGGGGATGACCTCGTGCACCGAACTCATGAACAGGATCTTGCCGATCGACCGGCTGACGCCGCGGTCGCCTTGCTTGCGGAACCGCCGCACGGCCTCGCGCGAGACGAGGAACTGCCCGGTCAGATTGACGTCGATGACGCGTTTCCAATCCTCCAGCGTCAGGTCGGCATAGGCCGCATCCTTCTGCATGCCCGCGTTGGCGAAGACGATGTCGACACCGCCGAAGCGCTCGACCGTCTCGTCGAACAGCTTCAGCACCGCGGCCTCGTCCGACGTATCCGCTTCGCACGCAAAGGCTTCGCCGCCCGCCTGCTCGATCGCCTCGACCACCTCGCGCGCCTTGTCCGCGTTGCTGTTGTAATTGACCGCGACCTTCGCGCCGGCCTTGGCAAAGGCGATGGCGGAGGCGCGGCCGAGCCCGGAACTCGCGCCGGTAACGATCGCGGCCTGGCCCGTCAGGTCGATGTGCATGGCTAATCTTTCGCTGGGGGATATCGCTGCTCAACGCGTCCCTGCGAAAGTTTATCCCTCCGCTCCCCATCGACCTGTCGGCGCTATGCCGCTGAACCCGCTCGGCGTTTTGCCGCCAACCTTTGGTTAACGGTTAGCGGGCATGATCGCGGGAGCGAAGGGATCGGACCAATGGCACGCCAACAGGATATTTTCACGCTGGTCGGCAACCGGATGCGCGCGCCTGCGCCCTGCGAGATCGAGTATCCAGCCTTTGAGCGGCCACCGATCGCGGACTTGATCCGGCGTATCGACCAGGCACTCGAGGCTCGTCGAGCAGCCTGACCCCAGTCGTCCGCCTCATCAGTCGTCCGCCTCATCGGACTGGCTCAACATGCTTGCATACATCTCCGCCGCACGTCGCTCGCGTGGATCCTTGAAGGCGAGGTGCGGCGCAGGCGCCTCGCCGGTCGCGCGCAGGACGGCCCATAACGCAAACCGTCGCCCCGGCTCCCGCTCGGTCCCGAATGCGAGCGAGAGGCGGTCCCGCCCTGCCTGCAGTGCATCGGGATCGAGGGTGTCGATATCGGTCGTGCTGAAAAAATGATGCGAGATTGCGTCGAGGTCCATGCGATCGTCATGCAGTCCACGCTGCCTTCGCGCAACACGTGGAGCGGCTTCCTCACCCCGATACCGGAAGTGTTGCGAACCGACCGCGCACCGCCTAGATGCGCTCACCGACTGGCTTGGAAGAGTGTCCGAGTGGTTTAAGGAACTGGTCTTGAAAACCAGCGAGGGTGCAAGCCCTCCGTGGGTTCGAATCCCACCTCTTCCGCCAAGTCAGCATTATTCGGAAGACCGCGCGGGAAACATGGTCGCCGGATGATCGGGTTGCCAGGGCGCAAACCGGACCATCGCGCGCGCGAACAGCGGCGAGCTCAGGAAATCGGTCAGCCAGCGTTGCAGATCGGCAAACGGCAGCGCGTCGAAATACGCCCGGTCGGTTTCGGCGAACTGCCGGACGAACGGGAGTATCGCGAGATCGACGGTCGCCAGCCGTTCCCCGGCCAACGCCGGGCTTTTGCCAAGCCGGGCATCGAGCCGTTGTAGGAACCGGTTCGCCTCGGCCCGGTGGTCGGTCGGATCGTCGGGATACCGATCGGCATATTTGTAGCGATCCAGATGGTGCTTGAACGCCCCGTCGTTGTCGGCAACCAGCGCCGCGTCGTCGGGCGTCATCCCACCGGCATTACCGCTTTCGACCGATGCCCATCGCATGATGTCGAGGCTCTCGTCGATAACCCGGCCGTCTGGCAGCACCAGCACCGGAACCGTAGCCTTGGCCGATACCGCGAGCATTGCCGCCGGCTTGGCCCGCAACGCCACTTCGCGAAGTTCGACTTCCAGCCCGGCGATCAGCAGCGCCAGGCGTGCGCGCATCGCAAAGGGGCAGCGGCGGAAGCTGTACAGGATCGGTGCAGTCATCTGCCGGCGTGTACCTGATCTGGCAGGCATGATCACGGTTGCTCTTTTCCCGCCAGCCGGTCCTGATCGCCGCAGATCGATCGACCAATGATCTTCATGAAAAGCCGCGCGTTGTCGTCGAATGATACAGCCAGGCAACCCGATAGACGAAACAGGAACGCTGATCCGGGAGGGCGGTGCATTCCTATTGCAGCGTGATTCCGGTGGTCGATACCATCTCCAACTCGGCCGTATGCCGGTCGATCATGTCCAGAAACGAGTCCGTATAATCGGGGTCGAAATTGCGCCGGATTTGATCTGCGTCGACGGTGTATCGAGCGCTTGATCGCCACTGATCGAAAGAATTTCACCGCCGAATTTTGTCCCGAATAGTGTCGATTATTTCATAACGTCGTGTCTTTTCATTCTGTTGCGCACGTTGTAGTCACGCCCCCGCCGGGGGCCGTAGAGACAAGGACCGAGTGTGACCGATACATTGAACGCCGTTGAACTGGCCGCGGAACTGACCGCAGCGTGGCTCGCGAATCCGAACACTCGTACGTCGGCTGACGACGTTCCTGCGTTTCTGCTCTCGATGCATGCTGCCGTGGTCAAGCTGACCGATGGCACCGATACCGATGTTGAGGCCGCTCCCGCGCAGAACTACGAGCCCGCCGTCACCGCGCGCAAATCGCTTGCTTCGCCCGATCACATCATCTCGATGCTCGACGGTAAGAAGTACAAGACGCTGCGTCGCCATCTCACCACCAACGGCCTGACGCCCGAGCAGTACCGCGAGCGGTTCAACCTTAAGCCCGACTATCCGATGGTCGCCGCGAACTATTCGGAAGCGCGTCGCGCGATGGCGAAGTCGATCGGTCTGGGCCGCAAGGCTGGCAGCACCGTCGAGAAGGCTGCCGACTCCGCGGTCAAGACGGTCCGCAAGAGCGGCAAGGCTGCGCTCGATGCCGCCAAGAAGACGCTCGGCAACGAAGAGTGATCGTACGCGGGGAAGATCGCTGATCTTCCCCGCATCGTTCCGGATGGCCTACAGGCCGGGCAAAGCCAGCCGCAAGTTGGTCTTGGCCAGTTCGACGACTTCGTCACCGCGCCCGTTTAGTATCGCCTTGGCCATATACAGGCTGAAGCCCTTCGCCTGCTCCGCCTTGATCGATGGCGGCATCAGCAGTTCGTAGGACGCCGTCTTTACCGACACGAGCGCCGGACCGTCATGCGCCAGGGCCTCGCGCAACGCGCTTTCGAGATCCGCCGACTCGGTGACGTTGATACCCAGGATACCCGACGCCTGCGCGATCATCGCGAAATCCGGGTTCTCCAGCTTCACATTCACGTCGAGGAAACCGCCGGCCTTCTGCTCGAGCGCGACGAAACCGAGTTCGCCATTGTCGACGATCACGATCTTCACCGGCAGATTGAGCTGCTTCAGCGTCAGCAGGTCGCCCATCGACATCGCGAACCCGCCATCGCCCGACAGCGAGATAACCTGACGGCCCGGACAGGCCGCCTGCGCGCCGATCGCCTGCGCCAGCGCGTTCGCCATCGACCCGTGATTGGCGGAGAACAACAGCCGACGCTGGCCGTTGACGGTGATGTAGCGACACGCCCAGGCGGTCGGCGTGCCGACATCGGCGGAGATGATCGCGTCGTCCGCCGCCAGATCGCTCAAGACCTTGGCGAGATATTGCGGATGGATCGGGCGCCCCGGCTTGGACGGCGTCGCGAGATCGTCGAGCCCCTTGCGAGCGCTGGCATAATGCTTTCGCGCCGCCTCGATGAAGGTGCGATCGGTCCGTCGCGTCAGCCGCGGCAACAGCGCGGCCAGTGTCTCGCCGACATCGCCGACGATCCCGAGCGTCAGCGGCGCACGCTTGCCGAGCTGCGACGGATCGCGGTCGACCTGGACGATCTTCGCGTCCTTCGGATAGAAATTGCGATACGGAAAGTCGGTGCCGAGCATCAGCAGCAGGTCACCATTCTCCATCGCCTGATAGCCCGATGAGAAGCCGATCAGGCCGGTCATGCCGACGTCGAATGGATTGTCCCACTCGACATGCTCCTTGCCGCGCAGGGCATGGACCACCGGCGCGCCAAGCGTGTCCGCCAATGCGACGACGGCGTCATGCTGCCCCGCACAGCCCGCGCCGGCCAGGATCGTCACCGTCTTGGCCTCGTCGAGCAACGTCACCAGCGTATCGATATCGTCCGCATTGGGCACGATCCGCGGCGGATTGAGCCGTGGGAATGTCCCGGTCGCCCCCTTCGGTGCCTCGAGCAGCGCGACGTCGCCCGGAACGACGATCACCGCGACGCCACGCTTGCCGATCGCCGCGCGCATCGCCCGGTGCATCACCTCCGGCATCTGCGCCGGGTTGGTAACAAGCTCAACGAAGTGGCTGCACTCGCGGAAGAGTTCCTGCGGATGCGTTTCCTGAAAATAGCCGAGACCGATCTCCGACGACGGGATATGCGCGGCGATCGCCAGCACCGGCACGTGGTTCCGGTGGCAGTCGAACAGGCCGTTGATGAGATGCAGGTTGCCCGGCCCGCAACTGCCCGCACATACCGCAAGCTCACCGGTGATCGCGGCTTCGGCGCCCGCGGCGAAGGCGGCCACCTCCTCGTGACGGGTCATCATCCAGTCGATCTTGCCCATCTTCCGAAGCGTCTCGTTGAGCCCGTTGAGGCTGTCCCCGGTAACCCCCCAGATCCGCTTCACGCCGGCATCGGCGAGCGTGAGTGCCATGATATCCGCGATCGTATGAGCCATTGCGCGCTGTTTCCCATGTGATGACCCGCAGGCTTTTCCGTGACCGCTCGTCGACGGGCCTATGCGGTGGTCATCAACGCAAAGCGTCGCCGACGCGATCGGTTCCGTGTGAGCGCGGATCTAACCTAGCGCAAGATCTCCAGCGTCGCCCGGACGACCCTAGGTGTTGCGAAACGGACACGCGGAGATCGTTAAATCGACCTGTCGAAAGGGGCCGACCCGGAATTACCGGCTAGACATCAAACCGTCACTGAAACGTCGCTGCCCGGTAACCTGCCGCGTCGATGGGCGCTGAGAGCGCTGCGTCATGGCAGCGCAGGGGACCATTATGAACCGTCTATCCGGCCTTCTCGCCAGTGTTGCCGTGCTCGCGATCGCCGCACCTGCCGTCGCACAGACCACCGCCGATGCTTCGGCTCCGGTCGCGCAAGCCGATCAGGCGGTGCCGGGCGATAACGCGGGCGCCGACGGTTTGCAGGGCACCCCCGCCGACATCGTCGTGCTCGGCTTCGGCCAGAGTCGCCAGGTGCAGAGCGTCAGCGCGGTCGACCTCGCGCGGCTCACCCCCGGTTCGAGTCCGTTGAAGGCGATTGAGAAGCTCCCCGGCGTCAATTTCCAGGCGTCCGACCCGTTCGGCGCGTATGAATGGGCGGTCCGCATATCGCTGCGCGGATTCAACCAGAACCAGCTTGGCTTCACGCTCGACGGCGTACCGCTCGGCGACATGAGCTACGGCAACGTCAACGGCCTCCACATCAGCCGCGCGATCATCTCCGAGAACGTCGCGCGCACCGAAGTCGCGCAGGGCGCCGGCGCGCTCGGCACCGCCTCGACCAGCAACCTCGGCGGCACGATCCAGTTCTTCAGCGATAAGCCGAGGGACACGCTCAACGTCACGGGCGGCGGCACCTATGGCTCCGACAACACGTATCGCGGCTATGCCCGGCTCGACACCGGCGATCTCGGCGGCGGCCTCAAGGGCTATCTGAGCTATGGCTACCTCACCACCGACAAGTGGAAAGGCGACGGCGTCCAGCGCCAACACCAGGCGAACGGCAAGATCGTCAAGGATCTAGGCAGCTTCGGCAGCCTGTCGGCGTTCGTGAACTTCTCGGATCGTCGCGAGCAGGACTACCAGGATCTGAGCTACGACATCATCCGCCGTCGTGGCCTGCGCAACGACAACATCGCCGATAACTACCCGCTCGCGCTGCAGATCGGCAAGACCTACCAGAACCAGGCGGCACTGGCCTCCTACACCAAGGCGAACAACGGCTCGTCGGTCGGCTTCGTCGCGCCGTGGGCCGGGGTCGGCACGACCTTCCCGACCGGGTTCGGCACGGTCGACGACGCCTATTTCGATGCCGGTGGCGTGCGGCGCGATTATCTCGGTGGCGTGACGCTAAACGCGAACCTGACGCCCGAACTGACGATGGTCACGACCGGCTATTACCACGACAACAAGGGCCAGGGATCGTGGATCACGCCCTATTCGCCAACTGCGGCGGGTGCGCTGAACCAGGACGGCAGCGCGATCACCGCGCCCAGCCCGCTCGGCTTCCGCACGACCGAGTACAGCATCAAGCGCGGCGGGGCGCTCAGCAACATCGCCTATGAGACGGGCGCGAACACCGTCGAGGTCGGCGGCTGGCTCGAGACCAACACCTTCACGCAGGCGCGGCGCTTCTACGGGATGACCGACAGTGCGACCCCGAACCGCGACGTGCTCGAGTTCCAGAAGAACCCCTATGCAACGCAGTGGGACGGCAAATACGGCACCGATACGATGCAGTATCATGTCGAGGATACGCTGAAGCTCGCCGGCGATCGGCTGATCGTCAACGCCGGGTGGAAGGGCGCCTATGTCGTCAACAGCGCGACGATGCTGCCCGACACGACCTCCCCGCTCGCGGTCGGTCGCATCTCGGCGAAGGACTGGTTCCAGCCACAGGCGGGCATCCTGTTCAAGCTGACCCCGGCGGCGGAAATCTTCGCGGACTATACCGAGAACATGCGCGCGTTCGTCTCGTCGGCGACGACCGGGCCCTTCGCCGCGACTCAAGCGGGCTTCAACGCCGTCCGTGGGCGCCTCAAGCCCGAGCGCTCGAAGACCGCGGAAGGCGGCGTCCGCCTGCACAGCGGCCCGTTCCAGGCATCGGCAGTCGGCTATTATGTCGACTTCTCGAACCGCTTGCTCGCGTTTGCGAACGGCGTCGGCATCCTCGGCAACGCGCCGACGCTCAACAACGCGGGTAGCGTGCGGACCTACGGCGCCGAAGTCTCGGCCAATTACCGCGTGTTCCGCCCGCTCTCGTTGTTCGCCAGCTACTCCTACACCAACGCGGAATATCAGGACACGGTCACCGACGCCTCGGGCTCGGTCCAGGTCCGCAAGGGCGATACCGTCGTCGACACCCCCAAGCACATGGTCAAGGGCGAGATCGTGCTCGAACAATCGGGTTTCACCGGCCGGGTCGGCGCAGACTATATGAGCAAGCGCTACTTCACCTACCTCAACGACCAGTCGGTACCGAGCCGCGTGCTGGTCGACGCCAGCATCGGCTATCGGTTCGAGGGCGACGGCCCGCTGCACGGCGTCGCGATCGAGGGCAACGTCACCAACCTGACCAACAAGAAGTATATCGCGACGGTCGGCTCGAACGGCTTCACCGCAAGCGGCGACAACCAGACTTTGCTCGCCGGCGCGCCGCGGCAGTTCTTCGTGTCGCTGAAGAAGGGCTTCTGAGTAGGCGGACGGGCTCGTGCGACCGTCAGGCGGTCAGCACGAGCCCGTCATAGCCGGGCTCGACCCCGCTGGGCAGTTCATCGCGCAACGTCGCGTAATCCATCGTGTTATCCATATGGATTAGTGCGGTCCGCTTCGGCGTGAGGCGGTCAACCCAGCCGAGCACCGCCGACAACTCCATGTGCGTCGGATGCGGTCGCCGGCGAAGTGCATCGACCACCCAGATATCCAGATCTTGATACAGGCCGGCCATATCGTCCGTCATCACGTTGAAATCGGTCGCATATCCGATCGACGTGCCGTCCGCATCGAAGCGCAGGCCGGCAGCGTGGATGCTGCCATGCGGCTGATCGGTCACGCGGATGTCGATCCCGCCGATCCGCAATCGATCCGGCAAGACCTCGGCCGCGATCGTCGGCGGATAGCCGGGGCGACCATGAAAGGCATAGGTGAAGCGCGCATCGAGCGCCGCCAGCGTGAACGGCCGCGCATAGCCGCGGACCGGCGTTCCCATCGCGTGGAAGAGTTGCCGCACGTCGTCGATGCCGTGGCAATGATCGGCATGGTCGTGCGTCCAGAGTATCGCATCGACCCGGTCGATATCAGCCGCCAGCAACTGCTCGCGCATGTCGGGACTGGTGTCGATCAGGATCCGGGTGCCGTCATGCTCGACCAACGCGGACGCACGCGTGCGGCGGTTACGTGGCTCGGTGGGGTCGCACTCGCCCCAGTCGTTGCCGATCCTCGGCACCCCCGAGGATGTGCCCGAACCGAGGATCGTGATCTTCATGCGACCGCCCCGGCCACCCGCGTCTTGACGAACAGCGCGTGGAAGTTCTCGGCCGTACGCCGCGATAATTCCTCGACATTCTCGCCGCGCAGGTCGGCCAGGAATTGCGCAGTATCCGCGACGAAGGCGGGCTCGCCGGTCTTGCCCCGATGCGGTACCGGCGCGAGGAACGGCGCGTCGGTCTCGATCAGCAACCGCTCGATCGGCAGCCGTGCCGCGGTTTCCTGGAGATCACGCGCGTTCTTGAACGTCACGATCCCCGAGATCGAGATATAAAGGCCCATATTCAGCGCCTTGTCGGCAAAAGCTCCGCTCGCCGTGAAGCAGTGGATGACGCCCGGATAGGCTCCCTTCGCCATCTCCTCGGCCATGATCGCCGCGGTATCGTCCTCGGCATCGCGGGTATGAACGACGATCGGCAGGCCCGTCTCGCGCGAGGCCGCGATGTGCGCGCGGAAGCTCGCCTGCTGGCGCGCGCGGTCCGAGGTATCGCGGAAATAGTCGAGCCCGCTCTCGCCCAGCCCGACGACGCGCGGATGCGCCGCACGCGCGATCAGCTTGGCCGCGTCGACGTCGGGATAGGTGTCCGCCTCGTTCGGATGGATGCCGATCGTCGCCCACACGTCCGGCTCGCGCTCGGCGGTGGCGACGATATCGTCCCACTCGCTCTCACGCGTCGAGATGTTGAGCATCGCCGTCACGCCGCGGGCCCGCGCGCGTTCGAGCACCGCCTGCTGGTCCTCGACGAGGCCCTTGTAGTTCAGGTGGCAATGGCTGTCGGCGAGCATCAGGCCTCCGCGGGCATTTCGAGACGGGGAAACACGGGCGATGGCGGCGCGATCCGGAAGTCCGATGCGGCGATCCGGTCGTACCAGCGGTCATCGTCGATCGCGGCGTGGTCGCGCTCGGTCGCGCCGATCTGGTCGAGCACCTTGCCAGCGGACTCGGGCACGACCGGCAGGATCGCGATCGCGAGCATGCGGATCGCGCGGACCAGCGTGCGCAGCACCGCGTTCATCCGCTCGGGATCGGTCTTGCGCAACGCCCAGGGCGCCTGCGCATCGATATACTGGTTGCACGCGAACACGCCGCGCATCCACGCCTCGATGCCTTGCGACAAAGCGAGATCGGTGAAGCCCGACTTGAACCCCGCGCAGGCGACGACGACCTCCTCGATGAGCATGCCGTCGGCATCCTGCACCGTACCCGCGGTGGGAAACTCGCCGCCCAAGTTCTTGGCGATGAACGACAAGGTGCGCTGTGCGAGGTTGCCGAAGCTGTTTGCCAGCTCGGCATTCACGCGCATCACGATCGCCTCGGGCGAGTAGCTGCCATCCTGCCCGAAGCTGACCTCGCGCAGGAAGAAATAGCGCAGCGCATCGACGCCGAACGCATCCGCGAGCGCCATCGGATCGACGACGTTGCCGACCGACTTCGACATTTTCTCGCCGCGGGTCAGCAGGAAGCCGTGGCCGAACACGCTCTTGGGCAGCGGGATGCCCGCCGACAGCAGGAACGCCGGCCAGTAGACCGCGTGGAAACGGACGATGTCCTTGCCGATCATATGGATATCCGCCGGCCAGTATTTCGCCTTGTCGCCGGTCATGTCGGGATAACCGATCCCGGTCAGGTAATTGGTGAGCGCATCGACCCACACATACATGACATGGCCGGGACTGCCCGGCACCGGCACGCCCCAGTCGAAGCTGGTGCGTGAAACCGACAGATCGTTCAGGCCGCCCTCGACGAAGCGCATCACTTCGTTGCGACGGCTCTCGGGGCGGATGAAATCGGGGTTGGCGGCGAACAGATCGAGCAAGGGCTGCTGATATTTCGACAGGCGGAAGAACCACGTCTCCTCCGCGGTCCATTCGACCGGCGTACCCTGCGGCGAGCGGCGATCGTCGCCCTCCCCGGTCAGCTCGGATTCGTCGTAGAACGCCTCATCGCGGACCGAGTACCAGCCCTCGTAGCGGTCGAGATACAGATCACCCGCATCCGCCATCGCCTGCCAGATCGCCGAACTCGCGGCGTAGTGATCCTCGTCGACAGTGCGGATGAAGCGGTCATACGAGATGCCAAGACGGTCGGCCATCGCATGGAAATACGACGACATCTCGTTGGCGAGGTCGCGCACCGGCATGTCGCGGTCACGCGCGGCCTGGACCATCTTGAGACCGTGTTCGTCGGTGCCGGTCTGGAACAGCACGTCGCGGCCCGCCTGGCGCTGGAAGCGCGCGATCGCGTCGGCGGCGACCATCTCGTAGGCGTGACCGATATGCGGACGGCCGTTGGGATAGTGGATTGCGGTGGTGATATAGAAAGGATCGGCCATGCCGCGCTCCTAGAGCATCGCCCCGGTGAGGTGAAGCCTGCTCGGCCCGATCACTGGCGTAATGTCGCGACGATCCCTGCCATCTCGAACACGGTCGCCTGCGCATCGAGCGACAGGCCGATCGCCGCGCCCGCGAGGTCGCGTGCCGCGGCATGCGCGTCGAGCGCGGACCGGAGCGCTGGCCCCGAGCGGGTCCGGGCGGCGTCGGCGATGAATGCTGGCGCACGGTCGAGAAATGCCTCGTACCGCGGTTGCGCTGCCTTGAGCCCAAGCGCCTTGGCGAGCTTCAACCGGCGTCCGTTATCCCGATCGCCGTCCTGCGCGATCGCGGCGATGGCATCGTCGATCGCCGCGATGTCGAGCCCAGCGTAGCGAAGCGCGCGGCCGGGGCCCCGTCGCTCGCGCGAACCAGCGCGACGACCTCACTCTCGTCGGCATTGGGCTGCAACGTCCGGATCGCGGTCGCGACCTCGCCGTCCGAGAGCGCCTCGAACCGCAGCAACCGGCAGCGCGAGCGGATCGTCGGCAGCAACCTTCCCGGCGCATGACTGACCAACAGGAATATCGTCCCGGCTGGCGGTTCCTCGAGGTTCTTGAGCAGCGCATTCGCCCCGCCCCGCTCCAGATCGTCGATCGCGTCGATCACCACGACGCGCCGCGGACTCATCGACGGCGTCGTCGCGAACAGCGGTTGCAGCGTCCGCACCTGTGCGATCGTGATGCTGCGCGCGAGATCCTGATCGGGCTTTTCCGGATCTTTCGGCAGTCGCGCGAGCACGCGGAAATCGGGATGCGACCCGGCCTCCATCAGTGACCGCGTCCGGTTCCCCTCGGGAACCTCCGACCCGGTCGACCCGCCATCGGGATCGGCCGCATCCGCCAGCATCCGCATGGCGGCGGCGCGCGCGAAACTCGCCTTGCCGACACCCTGCGGTCCGGCGATCAGCCATGCGTGATGCAACGACCCGCCGCGCATCGCCGCCATGAAGGCGGCCTGCGCGGCGGAGTTGCCGATGATTGGCGTCATGCCGGCAACGCCGTCGGCGCCGCGGTCATCAGCCGAAAAAGCCGGTCAGTCCTGCCCATGCACGCCCGAAGAAGCCGGCGACCGCAACGTCCTTCTCGGCGACCAGCGGCATTGTCTGCTGGAGACCGTCCGAGGTCGTCACGACGAGATCGGCGACATGCTGGCCCGCCTTGATCGGCGCCTTGATCGGCCCCTGATAGACGACCTTCGCGGTCATGGTCGGCGAGGTGCCGGCGGGCAACGTCACGGTCAGCGCCTTGGGTGCGACGAGGCCGACCGACGCGCTGTCGCCCATCTGGACGGCTGCGGTCTCAACCTTCTTGCCCTTCGCGACGATCGGCTTCGACTGCCACGCACGGAAGCCCCATTCCATGAACCGCACCGACTCTTCCGCACGCTGGCCCGCGCTCGTCAGGCCAGCGACGACCATCACCAGGCGACGGCCGTTCTGGATGGCGGACCCGGTAAAGCCATAGCCGGCTTCCTCGGTGTGACCGGTCTTGAGCCCATCGGCGCCAGCGACGCGGCCGAGGATCGGATCGCGGTTCGCCTGGGTGATGGCGCTGCCGCCCATCGTCTTGCCCCAGGTGAAATCACGCTTCGAATAGAATTGCTTGTAGAGATCGGGATAGTTGGTGATCGTCGCCGCGGCGAGCTGCGCCAGATCATGCGCGGTGACATAGGTGACGCCGTTGTCGGGCCAGCCGTTGGCGGTGCCGAAATGACTGTCCTTGAGGCCGAGTTCGGCGGCCTTGCGGTTCATCCGCTCGGTGAATGCCTGCTCCGACCCCGAAATGCCCTCGGCGAGCACGATGCACGCGTCGTTACCCGACAGCGTGACGATGCCGTAGAGAAGGTTGGCGACGCTGACGTTCTCACCCGACGACAGGAACATCGTCGAACCTGCTGACGGACCATGCCATTTCGCCCAGGTCTCGGGCCGCACCGGCATCATCTGGTCGAGCTTCAGCTCGCCTTTCTTGACCATGTCGAATGCGACATAGACGGTCATCATCTTGGCGAGCGAGGCCGGCGGCATGCGGCGGTTCGCGTCGCGCGCGAACAGCACCGCGCCCGACGACAGATCCTCCATATAGGCGATCGGCGCCGCGGTCTGGAACTGCGGGGCCGCAGCGATGGAGGGATGCGCCAGCGCGAGGGCGACGAGCGGTGCGACGATCAGCTTCTTCATGGGGTATTCCGTGAGCAAAAGGGCGGTCCGTGGGCAGGATGTGATGCAAGTCATAGCCGCGCCCGGCGACCGCGTCACGTATCCGTTGCGCGCAAATTCCTAGCGTTCGACAGCGTCGGCAAGCAGCCCGACCGACAGCGCGTAGAAATTCGAGCAGTTGTAATCGAGGATCACGCGGTAGTTGCTGGTCAGCAGATACGCGGTCGCCCCCTGCCCGTCCGGCTCGAGCAACGTCGCCATCACGCTGTCGGCTGGCAGGCCGCGACCTTGCGGCGAGATCCCCAGCGCGCGCCATTCGGCGATCGTCCGCCAGCCGCTATGCCGCTCGAACACGCGCGGGCAGCGCGGCGACACGAGCCGGTTGCGAACCTGCGACCGGTCGAACCCGGCGGGCACGTTGACCGCGACGCCCCAGGGCTGACCCGCACGCCAGCCCGCATCGACGAAGTAATTGCCGATCGACGCCAGCGTATCCGCCGGGCTGTTCCAGATATCCGCACGGCCATCGCCATCGCCGTCGCGCGCCAGACGCAAATAGATCGACGGCAGGAACTGCGGATTGCCGGTCGCGCCCGCCCAGCTCCCCTTCAACTGGTCGCGCGTCACGCCGCGATCGAGCATCTTCAGCCCAGCGATGAACTCGCCCGCGAACAGCGATCGCCGCCGGCCTTCATACGCCAAGCTGGCAAGCGAGCGGAGCAGATCGAAATTGCCGGTATAGCTACCGTAATTCGTCTCATGCCCCCAGATCGCGACCATGATCGATTCGGGCACGCCCGTCGTCTGCTCGATCCGCTGCAACCGCGAGCGCTGCGCCTGATAGGTCTGGCGACCGCGCGCGATCCGCGCCGCGTCGACATGCTGCGTCCGATACGGTGCGAACGCGGGCACCGCGCTGGGGTTGGAAGCCCCCGGCTGTTGGCGGTCGAGATCGATCACCCGCTGGTTGAGCGTCAGGCCGGGAAACACCGCATCCGCGGTCCGCGTGCTGACCCCCTCGGCAAGCGCCTGCTGCCGGAGCGCGACCATATAGGCCTGAAACCCGGCATCGTCCTGCGCCCGTGCCGGACTGCTGCCGGCCAGCATGGCGACGGCGCCGATCACGAGATTGCGCAGCCGCACGGTTTTCGATGTCCCACCCATCCGAAGGCTCTGCCACAGACGTGCCGCGATCGGAACCTCGCATCGTCGCACCGGGCGCACGCACGACCGTACCGCCCTCGTCGGTGACGTTCTGCCCTCGGTCTTTCATCACGGAGAACACGAAGCCGCTTGCCATCCGGCGAAGGCTGCGGCTAAGGGCCGTCGCAGTCGGGGAGTGGCGCAGGCTGGTAGCGCACCTGGTTTGGGACCAGGGGGTCGCAGGTTCGAATCCTGTCTCCCCGACCATCATCCGGTGCGGTTTCGACCGCACCGGTGTGGATCTCGGGACTTTACACCGACACCCTCACCATTCGACACCGATCTTGCCGAAATGCTCGCCGCTCATCTCGAACGCGAAGGCGTCCGCGAGCCTGTCGAGCGGGAAGCGACGATCGATGATCGGACGGATGCCGGTCGCGTCGAGCGCGCGAACGAACGCCTGTTGATCCGCGCGACTACTGACGATCAGCCCTTGCAGCCGCGCTTGCTTCGCCATCAATGCCGCGGTCGGCACCTCGCCGCCACGCCCCGTCAGCACACCGATCAGCGAGATATGGCCGCCGATGCGTACCGCCGCGATCGATTGCGCCAGCGTTGCGGGTCCACCGACCTCGACCACATGATCGACCCCGCGGCCACCGGTCCACGCGGCTACCTTGTGGCCCCAATCCTGGTTCTCGCGGTAGTTGAGCGTGAAGTCCGCACCGAGCGCCTTGGCACGCGCCAGCTTGGCATCCGACGACGAGGTGATCGCGACGATCGCGCCCATCGCCTTTGCGATCTGCAATGCCCAGATCGAGACGCCGCCGGTGCCGAGCAGCAACACCGTGTCGCCCGCCTTCAACCCGCCATCGACGACCAGCGCGCGCCACGCGGTGAGCCCCGCGGTGGTGATCGTCGCCGCCTCGACCGCATCATCCCGCGCGGCGCGAGCGTAAACGCGGTCGCGGGACGTAGGACATGCTCTTGCGCGAACCCGTCGATCCCGTCCCCCGGCGTGCGGCTGAAATCGCCGATCGTCGGCGGACCGGCCTGCCAGTCGGGAAAGAAGCACGACACGACGTGATCACCGACCGCGAACTCGGTCACGCCGTCGCCGATGCGCTCGACGATGCCGGCCCCGTCGGACAGCGGCACGCGGCCGTCCTCGCTCGGCATCTTGCCGGTAACGACGCCGAGATCGTGAAAATTGAGCGAACTGCCGTGGATCGCCACCCGGATCATGCCGGGGCCGGGATCGCCCGGATCGGCGCGTTCTTCGGGCTGAAGCGTATCGAGGCCCACCGGGGACCGCAGCGTCATGACCTTCATCGCAAACTCCTCATTTGCAGATCACAACGCCCCGGTTCCCCAAACTGTCCCGCCAGTCTGAGTTGGGGCGGCTTACTGCGCCTTCAGATACCGGTCGAACCATCCGACCGATCGCTTGCGGACGTCGGCGGCATTGGCGGGGGCGCGGATGCCGTGGCCTTCGTCGGGATAAATCACCAGGCTGGTCGGTACCCCCAACTCCTTCAGCGCGTGCCAATATTCGATCGACTGGGTCGGTGGCACCTCGATGTCGCGCTCTCCGACATAGATGAAGGTCGGGGTCTTCGCCTGCTTGATGAAGCTGATCGCGGAGACTGCACGATAGGCTTCGGGATCGTCATAGGCGGATTTCCCGAAGAACGGGATCATCCACTGGTCGATGCCGTTGGTGCCGTAATAGCTGATCCAGTTCGACAGCCCGGCGCCCGCGACGATCGCCTTGAAGCGATTGGTCTGGGTGTTTGCCCACATCGACATGAACCCGCCATAGCTGCCGCCGGTGAGTCCGAGGCGCGCGTCGTCGACCGGCGCGATCTTCTCGACCGCGTCGATCCCGGCGAGAATATCGCGCAGATCGCCGCCGCCGAAATCGCGGCGGTTGGCGGCGGTGAACGCCTCGCCCTGGCCATAGCTACCGCGCGGATTGGGCATGAACACGTAATAGCCCGCGTCGAGCAACGCGGCCGGGCCCGATCCGCTGCCGACATAGCTGGGGGTATTCGCCGCCGACGGACCGCCATGGACGATCGTGACCATCGCCGCTTTCCGCGCAGGATCGGCCGATTTGGGGGCGAGCAGCCAGCCCTGGACGTCGAGCCTGTCATTCTTCCACGTCACGCTGCGCGCGGACGCGTTCGCCGGGAGCGCATCATTGTCATGCGTGATCTGGCGGGGTTTCGCGATCGGGCCCGCGAAGATCGCCGGGCCGTGCGTGAAATCCTGCACGGCGGTCGCGACGATCCGGCCGTCCGCGCTATAGGCGGCCTTGCCCTCGCCCGCCGCGAAGCTTGCCGGGCGGCTCCAGCTGACCAATGTCTTGCCGGTCGGATCGAGCGTCGCGATCTCGGCCGCGTCGCCGTGCAGGCGGACCGCACGCAGGCCACCGCCGGTCCAGTCGAGCGAAGTCACCGTCGCCTTCGCGCCCTCGGTCCGGTTGACGGGCACGCCGCCGGCAACCGGCACGGTCCAGACATCGCCGCCGATCGAGCCGAAATCGCTCATGAGGCCGCCGATATACGCAACCGTGCGGCCATCGGGCGAGACGCGCGGCATGTTGAGCTGCGTCGTCGGCTTGGCGATCGTGCGGACGGTGCCGGTGTCCGCGTCGACCGCGTCGAGCGTCGCCACCCACCAATTGTTGTCGCCATTGCCGAGCGCGCTCGTGACGACGAAGCCGCGGCCGTCGGGGGTCCAGTCATATTCGTAGATATAGCGATCGGCCGGCGACACCGGCTTGACCGTGCCGGTTGCGAGATCGACGATCGCCAGGCGCTGTTCGTCGCTGGTCTCGCCGATCTCGCCGACCTGCCGCACGCCAGCCTGCGTCGCACCCGCTTCCTTGGCCGCGCCGAAGGTCGCGAGCAGCGCAAGCCGTTTCCCGTCGGGCGAGAAGCGCGGTGCCTGGGCGATGCCGTCGATCGCCGCGACCTGCCGTGCGCCGCTGGCGTCTGCCAGCATCACCAGCGCGCGGGATTTGCCCGCCTCGCGCGCTAGGAAGGCGATCCGGCCATCAGTCGCAAAGGTCGGCGCGCCGTAGCTGCACGTCGCGCAAACATCGATCGTCTGGACGATGCCGCCGTCCGACACGCGCCGCACGACGATTGCTGCATGCGTGGGCGCGACGGGTTCGATGCTGGCGAGACGGTCCCCCTTCGGCGCGAGCGCGAGCGCACCATATTGATGCACCGACGCCTGCGCGAACGCCGGCGTCGTGACGAGCAGCGCCGCGATGGCAAACCTGCGCATCACTTGGCGTCCGCCGTCAGGCCGCGGTCTTCGAGCATCGGGCCGATATCCGGATCCTTGCCGTAGAACGCCTTGAACATCGGACCGTAATCCTCGGTATGGCCCTTCGACAGGATCATGTCGCGGAAGCGCTGGCCGTTCGCACGGGTGAGGCCACCATGCGCCATGAACCACGCATAGGCGTCGTTATCGAGCATCTGCGTCCACAGATACGCATAGTATCCCGCGGCATAGCCACCCGCCCAGATGTGCGCGAAATAGCTGGTCCGATAGCGCGGCGGCACGTCCTTGGTGTCGAGCCCCATCGAGTTCAGCGCCTTGGTCTCGAACGCATCGACGTCCTGCGGGCCTGCCGAGGCGGGCAGCGAATGCCAGTCCTGATCGAGCGTCGCCGCCGCGACCAGCTCGCCCAGCTCATACCCCTGGTTGAACTTCGCCGCGTTCTTGATCTTCGTGACAAGCGCCTGCGGCATTACCGCGCCGGTGCGATAATCCTTGGCATAGTTCGCGAAAACCTTCGGATCGAGCGCCCAATGCTCGTTGAACTGCGACGGGAACTCGACCCAGTCGCGCGCGGTGTTGGTGCCCGACACCAGCGGATAGGTCTGGTTCGCGAACAGCCCGTGCAACGCATGGCCGAACTCGTGGAACATCGTCGTCACGTCGTCGAACGTGATCAAAGCGGGCTGGCCCGGCGCCGGCTTGGTGAAGTTGCCGACGTTATAGACCACCGGCTTGGTCTTCAGCAGCTTCGACTGGCCGACGAAGTTAGACATCCACGCGCCACCCGCCTTGTTGTCGCGCTTCCAGTAATCGAAATACATCAGGCCCAGCTCGGAGCCGTCCTTGTCGTAGACGGTGAACACGCGGATGTCCGGCTGGTAGGTCGGGATGTCGCGGCGTTCCTTGAAGGTGACGCCGTAGAGCTGGTTGGCGGCGAAGAACACGCCGTCGGTCAGCACGCGGCTGATCTCGAAATACGGCTTGAGCTCGTTCTGATCGAGGTCGTACTTGGCCTTGCGCACCTTGTCCGAATAGAAATCCCAGTCGGAAGGCGCGAGCGGGAACGACGTTCCGGTCGCGTCGATCGTCTTCTGCAACTCGGCCGCCTCGCGACGCTGTTCGGCGGCGGTGGCGGGGACGAGCTGGGTCATGAAGCCCTTTGCCGCCGCCGGGGTCTTCGCCATCTGGTCGTACAGCGAATAGGCGGCATAGTTCGGATAGCCGAGCAACTGCGCCTTCTGCGCGCGCAACTGCGCGATCTTTTGGATCAGCACGCGCGTGTCATTGGCGTCACCACGCTGCGACCGGTTCCAGCTCTTCTCGAACAGCGCGGCGCGGGTCGCACGGTCGCTGAGCGAGGCGAGCGCGGGCTGCTGCGTCGTGTTCTGCAACGACAGCACGTATTTGCCGGGCACTCCCCGCTCCTTCGCGCCCTCCGCCGCTGCCGCGATCTCGGCATCGCTCAGGCCAGCGAGCTTGGCTTTGTCGTCAACCACTAGCGCGCCCGCCTTGGTGCCGGCGAGCAGCTTCTGCTGAAAATCGGTCGTCGCGGTCGAGATCTGCGTGTTGAGCAACCGCAGCTTGGCCTTATCGGCATCGTTCAACTGCGCGCCGGCATGCAGGAAATCGCTGTGATAGATCTCGAGGACTTGGCGTTGCTCAGCATCGAGACCGAGCAGAATCCTTTTTCGCGTACAGCGCCTGGACGCGCGCGAAGAGCTTGGGATCGAGATAGATCGCGTCGCCGTGCTGCGCCATCTTCGGCGCCACCGCGCTGCGGACCTTGTCGAGCGCATCGTTGGTGTTCGCCTGCGACACGCCGAAGAACGCCTGGCTCGCGCGGTCGAGCGTCCGGCCCGAGCGCTCCATCGCCTCGATCGTGTTCGCGAAGGTCGGCGCGGCCGGGTTGTCGGCGATCTTGCGCATTTCGGCGATCTGCTCGGCCATGCCCTGTTCGAGCGCAGGCTGGTAATCGGCGTCGGTGATCTGGTCGAACCGCGGCGCCTGGAACGGCAACGTGCTGGGGACGGTCAGCGGATTGACACGACCGGTATTGGGCGCCGCCTGCGCGGTTGCGGGGCTGGCCAGGCAGCACAGGATGGCGGCGGAACGGAGCAGGCTGGAACGCGGCATCTTCAGACTCACAATGGCAGGAGTGATGACGCTCTTGTTGCATGGAGCGCCAAGGCGTTACAATGTCTCATTATTGATCGTCCGGCAGCGCGCGACGCAGCGTGATCCGCGTCATCTCGGGTGGGCGACCAAGCCGCAGCGCGAAGCCCGGCCACAAGCCGGTGCCGTTGCTGACGTACACCGTCATGCCGTCGACATCATAGCGACCCGAGACGAAGCCGCCATTGGCGAGCGCGAAGATCCGATCGAAGCCGCGGATCATCCCGCCATGCGTGTGCCCCGACAGTTGCAGCGCGACCCCGCGCGACGCCGCCTGTCGCGCCATCTTCGGCTGGTGATCGAGCAGCACGATGGGCGCGGACTTGGGAGCGCCGGCCAATGCAGCGCCAAGATCCGGTCCCGCCTGCCCGACCGCGGGGGCGGACAGATCGGTCACGCCGGCGATCACCAGCCGCGCATCGCCGCGCGCGAGCAGCACATGCGCGTTAGGCAGCATGCGGATACCCATCCCCGCCAGATGCTGCATCCATGCCGCATAATCGAAGAAATACTCGTGGTTGCCAGGGATCGCGTAGACGCCGTCGGGCGCGCGCAGGTCGGCGAGCGGCGCGACGTCCTCCCGCCGCATCGCCACCGATCCGTCGATGAAGTCGCCGGTCACCACGATCAGATCGACGCCCGACGCATTCGCCCGGTCGACGACTTTCCGTGCCCACGCCGCCGGAAACAAGCGGCTGATATGCAGATCGGTGAGCTGCAACAGCCGATAGCCGTCGAACTGCGGCGGCAGGTCGCGGATCGCGACCTCGACATCCACGACCGGCGGCACGCGGATCGCATTGGCGACACCGATCGCCGCAAGCAAAGCCGCCAGCCCAGCGATCGCGTAGCGCACGCTATCCGGGACGACCGTGCCGCGCCGGACGACCAGCATCGCCAGCGTGCCGAGGTCGACGAAGATCTGCAGGATCGCGAGCAACAGGATCGCCCCGAACGCCCAGTTGAACGCGATGACGATCGCGCGCGGAAATTCGGGTGCGAACACCGATCCCGACGAGAGCCGGCTCCACGAATGATATTGCGACGCGAGCAGCAGAAGCACCGAAATGCCGAGCTTGAACGGGATCGCCAGCGACAGCGGCCAGAGCCATCGGCCGATCACGTACAGGCACGGCAGCGAGAAGATCAGCTGGAAGATCGGATTGGTCCTTTGGCGGCGCGCCCCGTCAACCGAGGACAGCGCGCCTCGATAACGCCGGAGCGCCGCCTTCGCTGCAACTTTCGTCATGAAGCCGGTTCGCTCGATCCCCCCGCCAGGGAGAGGATCAAAAACTACCGAGAATACACCCCGATCAGCGCACGCCGCAGCATCCGGTCCTCCAGCGAGAAATACAGCGCGATCCGGTCGCCCTCGATCACCGTCGACGCGGCGAACGCAATATCGGTCGCCTCGCGGCTGAGCGCGGGCGGCGGCACCAGCATCGGCTCGATCCCGCGCCCGGTGACGCGCGTGAACGCCGGATCGAAGCTGATCCAGCCGATCCGCCAGCGCGCATCATGCGTAGCGCCGTTATAGAACATCACCGGGTCGCGGTCGCCGACCTGGATGATCGGCCCGGTCGACAGATGCCAGTTATCCCAGCTGTCCTCGCGGATCCCGAACGGGTCGGGCAGCACGGTCCACGGCCCCTTCGCGGTCGGCGCGCTGGCCATGCCGATCCGCGACGCCTCGTTCGCGGCATATTCGTAGAACAGCCGCCAGTCGCCCGCCGCGGTCTGCGCCAGCGTCGCCTCCTTGATGTTGCCCTCGCCCGGCGGCGCCTTGAGGACCAGATCCTCCTTCGCCAGCGCGGTGAGCTCGCGCCCCGCCGCGAGGATCATCGAGCCCTGCGCCCGCGCCGCATCGACGCCGGTATAATAGACCAGATATTCGCGATCGGTGACGAGCACGGTCGGATCCTCGCACCCGCCGAGATCGGCAGGCCCCGGTCCCGGCACGATCGCCAGCCCCGGATCCATCTGGAAATGCAGCCCGTCCCTGCTCGCCCCGCCGCCGATGATCCCGGTCGGATCATGCGCCCCGAGCGGATGCGGCACGCCGCGGATCATCACGCGGTACAGCTCGCCTTCCTTCCAGACGAACGGACTCATCAGGTCCATCCCGTCGATCGGCGACGCCGCCGAGATCGTCACGGGGTCGAGCTGCTCGACGACATAACTCAGCATCGTATCAGGCCCCTGTGCGACGGTCAGCGACAGCGCGCCGTCGATCGTCACGGTCGTGCCGGTGATATAATCCGCGGCGGGCGACAGCAGGAACACGACCAGCGCAGCGACCTCGTCGGGTCGCCCTGCGCGCTTCCACGGGATCGCCGCTTCCTTCGCCGCCAGTTCCTCCGGATGATCGAGCGCGGACTGATTCATCGGCGTCAGGATCATCCCCGGCGCGACGCCGTTGACCGCGATCCCCTTCGGCGCAAGTTCGAGCGCGAGCGTCGCGGTCAGCTGCGACAGGCCGCCCTTGGCCGAATCATAATCGACCCCGCCGGGACGCGGCGCGCGCTCGTGGATCGACGAGATGTTGGCGATCCGCCCCTTCGCCGCCTTTGCCTCCAGCGCGCGCACCATCCGCCGGCAGGTCAGGAAGGGCCCGTACAGATCCGAGCGGATCACCCGGTCGAACTGCGCCAGTTCCATATCGACGAGGTTGACGCCGGTCATGTTGAGCCCCGCCGAATTCACCAGCAGGTCGACTGTACCGAACGTCTTTTCGGCCGCCGCGAACAGCGCTTCGACCGCGGCTTCGTCGCCGACATTGGTCTGCACTGCGATCGCGCGGCCCTCACCGATCGACGCGCAGACCGCGTTCGCCGCCGCGACATCCTTGAAATAGGTGATGACGACGCGCGCGCCGGCATCGCCCAGCGCCTTGGCGCAGGCCGCGCCGATCCCCGATTCCCCACCCGTGACGATCGCGACCCGTTGCTCGAACATGGCTATTCCTGACGTCTGTTTTCTCAGTCCGTCGCAAGCGCTTAACCGGGGCGCGGTGCAAATGAATTTGCTGTCAGGGCGACGACATGATGCCGCCCTCCGACAATCTGCAATTCAATTTGGCTTTTTCCGACGTCTGTGCTTGATGCGGCGCAGTTCGGCGGGGCGACCAAGATCCCGCTTTCCGGGAGGGTGAGAATGCGCAACCGTCTGTTCGCAAGCACGATTTCGACGCTGGCCTTGTGCGGTGGCACGGCAGCGATGGCGCAGACCTATGGCCCGTTCAACGTCGTCGCGCCTGCTGGCGGCGATAGCGTCAGGACCGCGATCGGCGGGGAGCGCGCGGCAACAATCGACGCGCAGAGCTGGACGATGTCGACCTGGCTCGAACCGAAAGCGATCCCGAACGGTACCGCTCTGGTTGCAGGATTTGGCGACGCCGCGACCGGCGCGCGCCGCTATCTGGCGCTCGATCAGGGTCGCCCGAGCCTCGGCACCGAAGCCGGCATACTGACTGCCAAGAGCCGCATAACGGCAGGCACATGGCATCACGTCGCCGCGACCTTCGACGGCACGCAGGCCCGGCTGTTCGTCGACGGGCGGCAAGTGGCGCAGCGTCGCCTGACGGTTGCGCCGGTCGCCCCGGTCGCGACGATCGCCCCGAGGGAGCCGGTCCGGTCTTCGCAGGCCGCGTCGCCGGGTTCGCGCTGCAGGTCGGCGCGCTTGATGCCGCGGCGGTACGCACGCAGGCGGGCACGGCGCCCGATCCCGCGCTGACGCTGTATCAAAACGGCAGCCCCGACTGGCCGGTGCAGGTCCGCCAGTCGCTCGGCCAAACCGTCCAGCAGGATGCGTGGACGCGCCCCGTTTCGAAGGCCCCTTCCCCGCGCCGGTCGCCAAGCCGCTGCCGACCGGCCCCGCGATCGTCGCGGTCCGTCCCGGCGAATGGACCGTCGCCGGCTGGAAACTGGCCGAGGCGCCCAAGGTGGCCGCGCCGGGCACGACGCTCAGCCGTGCCGGGTTCGATGCCTCGCGCTGGTATGTCGCGACGGTGCCGGGCACGGTGCTGACGACCCTGGTCGACCGCGGCGTCTATGCCGACCCCGCCTACGGTCTCAACAACATGACGATCCCCGAGAATCTCGCGCGGCAGGATTACTGGTACCGTACCGAATTCGACGCGCCGACCGAAACCACGGACAAGCGTCAAATGCTCACCTTCGACGGCGTCAACTACAGCGCCGAGATCTGGCTGAACGGCGCGCCGATCGGCACGATGAAGGGCGCGTTCGTCCGCGGCCGGTTCGACGTCACCGGCAAGCTGCGCCCCGGTCGCAACGCGATCGCGGTGAAGGTCTCGCCGCCGCCGCATCCCGGCATCGCGCACGAGGAGTCGCTGACCGCAGGGGTGGGCGAGAATGGCGGGATGATGATGCTCGACGGCCCGACCTTCGTCGCGACCGAGGGCTGGGACTGGATCCCCAGCATCCGCGATCGGAACACCGGCATGTGGCGCGGCGTGACGCTGACCACGAGCGGCGCGGCGACGCTCGGCGACGCGCAGGTCGTCACGACCTTGCCCAAGCCCGACAACAGCGTCGCGGAGATCGAGATCGGCGTCCCGGTCGCCAATCCCACCGACCGCGCCGTGACCGCGATCGTCCGCGCGGCGTTCGACGGCGTCTCGGTCGAGAAGCCGGTGACGCTCGCACCCGGCCAGACGACGACCGTGGTAATGAAGCCAGCCGACTTCCCGCAGCTGACGGTGCGCAATCCCAAGCTCTGGTGGCCCAACGGGTACGGCGACCCGGCGCTGCACGACCTGACTTTGACCGCAACCGTCGACGGCACGACCAGCGACACCAGGCATGTCCGCTTCGGCATCCGCCAGGTGACCTACGACATCTCGCTGATGGACCAGGACGGCGATCTCGACCGCGTCGGCATCGACCTGTCCAAGGCGCGCCAGCGTGGCGAGCGGATCGTCGACGGCACGCACACCGGCATCCGCAAGGTGTCGAACGGCTGGGCGGCGAGCCTCGTCCCCGGCGCGGAGAAATCGCCCGCGGTGACCCCGATCACGGACCAGGACGGCCTGTCTCCCTATCTCGTGATCCGTGTCAACGGCGTGAAGATCGCGGCGCGCGGCGGCAATATCGGCATGGACGACTTCATGAAGCGCGTCGACCGCGCGCGCCTCGAGCCGTTCTTCCGCCTCCACAAGGACGCGCATCTCAACATTATCCGCAACTGGGTCGGCCAGAATACCGAGGATACTTTCTACGACCTCGCCGACGAATACGGCCTGATGATCCTCAACGATTTCTGGGAATCGACGCAGGATTACAATCTCGAGGCGCAGGATCCGGCGCTGTTCATGACCAACGCGACCGACGTCGTGAAGCGCTATCGCAACCACCCGTCGATCGTCGCGTGGTTCGGCCGCAACGAGGGCGTACCGCAGCCGATTCTGAACGAGGCGCTGGAGACGCTGATCGACACGGAGGACGGCACGCGGCTCTATATGGGCTCGTCCAACCGCGTGAACCTGCAGAATTCGGGCCCGTATAACTGGCGCCCGCCAGTCGAGTATTTCACCGAACACGCCAAGGGCTTCTCGGTCGAAAGCGGCACGCCGTCGCTGCCGACGCTGGAGGCGTGGCAGCGCGCGATCCCTGCGGCGGACCAGTGGCCGATCAGCGACAGCTGGGCGTATCATGACTGGCACCAGACCGGGAACGGCGCGGTGAAGACGTACATGGACGTGCTCGCCACGCGCTTCGGTGCCGGCACCAATCTCGCCGATTTCGAGCGCAAGGCGCAGATGATGCAGTATGAATCGTACCGCGCGATCTTCGAGGGGATGAACGCGCGGTTGTGGACCGAGCATAGCGGCCGGATGCTGTGGATGACACAGCCCGCCTGGCCGTCCTCGGCGTGGCAGATCTTCTCGTCGGACTACGACACGCAGGCCTCGTTCTACGGCGTCAAGACGGCGTCGGAGCCGGTCCATGTCCAGATGAACCTGCCCGACTGGAAGGTCGTGCTGGTCAACAACCGCCTCGCAGATCTGCGAGGCGTCAACGTCACCGCCAAGGTCGTCAGCCTCGACAACCGCACGCTCGCCGATCGCACCGTGACGATCGCCGCGCCTCGCGAGGCGACCACCGACGCGTTCACGCTCGATCTCGCGCCGCTGCTGCAACAGGGCGTCGCGCTGGTCCGGCTCGAAGCCACCGACACTGCGGGCAAGCGGCTGTCGACCAACTTCTACTGGCAGGCGAAGGACGATGCCGCGTTCCAGGCGCTCAACACGCTGGCCGCGGTGACGCTCGGCAGCACCGCAACCACCCGGATCGACGGCGCGGAGACCGTCGCGACGGTGACGCTGACCAACGCCAGCCCGACGCCCGCGATCGAAACCAAGCTGACGGTGATGAACGCCGACGGCACGCAGGTCCTGCCGGCGTATTTCAGCGACAATTACGTCTCGCTGCTCCCCGGCGAGACCCGAAGTATCGAGATCCGCTACCCGACCGCGAAGGCACCGTCCCCCAGCGTCACCCTACGCGGCTGGAACGTCGCCGCGTCGCGCGTGGTGGCACGATGAAGGGCCTGATCCTCGCCGCAGCGTTACTGTCGACTGTCTCGGCCACGGCTTCAGCGCAGTCGCTCGCCTCGCCGGACGGCCGCATCACCGTGACTTTGGGCACCAACGACCAGGACCAGCCGACCTACCGGCTCGATGTCGCCGGGCAGACGCTCCTGTCCCCGTCGACGCTCGGGCTCGAGTTCGAACATTATGCCAAGCTCGCGAACGGACTGAAGGTCGCGACCATCGATCGTCGTTCGGGCGCGGATCGCTACACACTGCCCGCGGGCAAGGTATCGCGCGTCGACGAACGCTATAACGAGATCGTCGTGCATTATGCCGAGGCCGCCGCAACCGGGCGCAAGCTCGATATCGTCCTGCGCGCCTACGACAGCGGGATCGCGTTCCGCTACGCCATCCCGCGCCAGCCGACCCTCACCTCGGTGCGGATCGCCAACGAACTGAGCCAGTTCGTCTTCCCCGCCGATTATGCCTGTCACGGTCTCAATCTCGGCAGCTTCGGCACCAGCCACGAGGGGGAATATGATCCGGTGCGTGCTTCGGCGATCCGCCCGCACAACCTCTACGAACTGCCACTGGTCTGCGCGACCGGGACTGGCGGCCCGGCGCTGGCCTTCGCGGAAGCGGACGTCACCGACTGGCCCGCAATGTACCTGACCGGCACCGAGACCGGCGCGCTCGGCGTCGCCGCCAAGCTCGCCCGCCGCCCCGACGATCCCGATATCGCGGTGAAAGCCGAGGTCGGCGCCGGTCTGCGCTCGCCGTGGCGGGTCGTCATGGTCGGTGCGAACCCGGGTGCGCTCATCGAGAACACATTGCTCACCAGCCTCAACCCCGCGCCAGCCGGCGACTTCTCGTGGGTAAAGCCCGGCAAGACCGCCTGGGACTGGTGGTCCGGCCCGGTCCTCGCGGGCGTCCCCAATGCCGGCACCAACGACGCCACGATCAAGCGCTTCATCGATTTCGCCGCGCAGACGGCGCTGCCGTACATGATGATCGACGATGGCTGGTACGCGAACAGCGGCGACGGCGCGACACTGCGTCCCGGTGCCGATCCGACCAAGCCGATCGCCGCGATCGACCTGCCCGGACTCGTCACCTACGGACGCCAGCGCGGTGTCGGCCTGATCGTCTGGATCCATTGGAAGCTGCTCGACCAGGATATGGACCGGATCCTCGACCAGGTTGCGGCATGGGGCCTCAAGGGGATCAAGGTCGACTTCATGAACCGCGACGACCAGGTCATGATCGGCTTCTACCACCGTCTCGCCGCGGCGACCGCCAGGCGTCACCTGCTGCTCGACCTGCACGGCGCGACGCATCCATGGGGCATGACGCGGACCTGGCCGAACTTCATCACGCAGGAGGGTGTGCTCGGCGCGGAATACAACAAATGGACGCGGCGGATCACCGCGCGGCACAACATCACGCTCGCCTATACGCGGGTGCTCGCCGGGCCGATGGACTATACGCCGGGCGGGTATCGCAACCGCACGCCCGCGACGTTCCGCATCACCGCGACCGCGCCCGAGGTCCAGACGACGCGGGCCGCCGGCCTCGCCATGTACGTAGTCTATGAGAGCCCACTCGGCAGCGTCGCCGACTCGCCCGACGCGTATCGCGGCCAGCCCGGGCTCGATTTCCTCCGCGACGTGCCGGCGACCTGGGACGAGACACGCTTCCTGGCGGGCGACATCGGCGACTATGTCGCGATCGCGCGACGCAAGGGAAAGCGCTGGTATATCGGCGCCATGACCGATGCCGCGCGCACCGTGACGCTCCCGCTCGGCTTCCTCGGCACCGGCAGATATGTCGCGCGTCGCTGGACCGATGGCACCGCGCCGACCGACCTGATAACCGGGCGGACGACCGTGACCAAAGCAGACAGCCTGACCCTCGAACTGGCCGCGTCGGGTGGCGCCGCGGTGATCCTGGAGACCGAACGATGAAGTTCCTGCTCGTTGCATTCTCGCTGATTGCCATGGCCACGCCCGCCGTCGCGCAGACCGAAGACGCCAAGGCCAAGGCGGCGCGCGAAGCCGAAGAGCGGCTGCACACCGACTGGGCCTGGCTCGGCCGCTATCAACAGGCCAATGCGGCGGTCCCCGCCAAGGGCGCACAGCCGCGCGTGGTGTTCATCGGCGATTCGATCACGCAAGGCTGGTTCGACATGGTCCCGGCGTTCTTTGCCGACAACAACCGCTTCGGACGCGGCATCGGCGGGCAGACCACGCCGCAGATGGCGCTGCGCTTTCGCCAGGACGTCATCGACCTGAAGCCGGCGGTGGTACAGATCATGGCGGGCACCAACGACATCGCCGGCAATACCGGGCCGATGACGCCCGATCAGTCGAAGGCGAACATCATGACGATGGCCGAACTCGCGCGCGCGCACGGCATCCGCGTCATCCTCGCCTCGATCCCGCCGGCCGCGAACTTCCCGTGGCGTCCGGGTCTCGAAACCGCCGACAAGATCGCGGCGATGAATGCTTGGCTGAAGACCTACGCCGCGCAGACCAACTCGACCTATGCCGATTACTGGACCGCGCTACATGACGGCAAGGCGTTGCGCGCGAGCCTGACCTATGACGGCGTCCACCCGAACAAGGCGGGGTACGCGGTGATGGGCCCGGTCGCCGAGGCCGCGATCCGCTCAGCGCTTGCCAAGCCTGTACCGAAGGCGATCGCCCGGTGATCCTCGCGCTCGCGCTCGCCGCCGCTGCTGCTCCGACTGCTGCTGGCCCGGTGGTCCGTACCGACGACGGACCGGTCCGCGGTGCCGCGCTCACCGGTGGCGGCGCGGTGTTTCGTGGCATCCGGTTCGCCAAACCGCCGGTCGGCCCGCTGCGCTGGCGTGCGCCCGAGCGCCCCGCCCCCTGGACCAACCCCGTCGACACGATCGCCGAGCATGCTGCGTGCGCGCAGCTCGTCTATGGCGACTGGAATCGCGCTGCCGCCCAGACCAGTGCCGAAGACTGCCTGTTCCTCGACGTCCGCACCCCGAAGCTGGCCGGTGCGGATACGGCGGCCAAGCCCCTCCCCGTCCTCGTCTGGATCCACGGCGGTGCCAACCGCGCCGGCGCCGGCGGCGGCACGGTGGAATCGAAGATCACCGATGCCGGCATCGTCCTGGTCAGCGTCCAGTACCGGCTCGGCGCGCTGGGCTTTCTATCGCACCCTGCGCTCAGCCGCGAACAAGGCGGCCATTCGGGCAATTACGCGCTGATGGACCAGCAGGCCGCACTCGGCTGGGTCCAGCGCAACATCGCGCGGTTCGGTGGCGACCCACGCCGCGTCACGATCGCCGGTGAGTCCGCGGGCGCGCAGGACGTCGCGCTGCACCGCCTCGCCCCAGCCTCGCGCACGCTGTTCGCGCAGGCGATTCAGGAAAGCGGGACGGCCGGCTTCGGTGTCGCGCCCCGGAGCCTTGCACAGAACGAGCGTCTCGGCGCGCTGATCGCCACGACCGCCGGGCTACCCGCGGCGGCGACCGCGGCCCAGCTCCGCACGCTACCGGTGGACTCTATCCTCGCCGCGCAGGACGCGGTCGACGTCCCCAATCTCGACGACGACAGCTTCATCTGGTTGCAGGCGGTGGTCGACGGTCGCGTCCTCACCGATACGCCCGCGCATCTGCTTGCCACCGGGCAGGTCTCGCGCGCGCCGCTGATCGCCGGCGTCAATGCCCGCGAACTGACGCTGCATGGCGGCCTGCCCGCGGCCGCCGCGACCGTTCGCCGCGAATTCGGGGCGTATGGCGCTCGTGCAGCAAGGCTGTACGGGCTCCAGCCAGGCGGCACGCCGGTCGCAGATCCGCGGCTCGGCGACGTCACGATTCAGCTCGCCAACGATCTCACCTTCCGCTGCCCCACCGTCGCGCTCTCGAAGGCTCTCACGCGCGTCGGCGTACCGGTCTGGCACTATCAGTTCGACTATGCCCCGCCCGGCGGGACCGTCAGCCACGCGAGCGAACTCGGCTATGTCTTCAACGCGGCCAAACCCGGCGAGCCGCCGCTCCAGGCCTATTGGGCGAACTTCGTGAAGACGGGCAATCCCAACGGCGCCGGCCTGCCGCACTGGCCCGCCTATTCGGCAGGTGTCCGTGCCTATCTGGCGTTCGATCAGGCCGGCCCGGTCGCCCGCCGCGACCTTCGCGGGCCGATCTGCGATCTACGCGAGACGCCCTGATCAGACCGCGGTCAGGATTTGATCAGGATCGCGTCGGAGGGGAGCATCCGGTCGAGGAACGGCAGGATCGCCGCGCCGACGGCGGGCGCATCGCGCGATAGCGTCGCACGGCGGATCGGTGCCGAGGCCGGGATATTGGGCGCCGCGGCGGTCAATTTGCGCAGCGTTTCGGCCGCCAGACGATCGAGGATCGCATCGGGTAGGCGTCCGCCAAGCAGGATCGCGGCCGGATTGATCAGGCAGTTGATCGCGGTCAGGGCAGGCACGAGCGCGGTCGACGCCTCCTCGATCCAGGTCTCGAGATGCGGCGCGTGGGCCTCGGAGAACATCTGCGTCGGATCGAGTCCGGCGATCGACAGCCCCGCGGTTTCAAGTCGCTCGGCCAACGCCGACAGCGATACGACGTCCTGCAAGACACGCGACGGATCGCCCGCCAGCGGCAGGAAGCCGATCTCGCCGCTGCGTGCATCGGCGCCGCGATAATAGGTGCCGTCGATCACGATCCCGCCGCCGAGGCCGGCGCTGATCAGGATGTAGAAGACGCTGGCGTGATCGAGGCCGCTGCCGAACTGCGCCTCGCCGATCGCGGCGGCGGCGGCGTCGTTGTCGATATGGATCGACCACGGCACGACGTCGGCGAGCAACGCCTGGAGATCGACTTCGCCCCAGCGCTCATACCCCTCGGGCCGGTGCGGCAGGACGACGCGACCGAGGTCGTCGGGCAGCGCGACACCGACTCCGAGCACGCGGTCGGTGCGGATGACGCCGCTCTGCTCGATCTCGGCGAGACCGGTCCGCACGATCGCGACGACGTCTTCGGGCATCGCGAACGCGATCTGCCGCGTGAACCGCGACCGGACCGTGCCCGCCAGATCGAGCGACACCAACGTCACATGGTCGCGGTCGATGTTGAGGCCAATCGCAAAGCAGCCATCGGGATTGATCCGCAACCGTACCGCGGGCTGGCCACGGGCACCGGTGCGGCGGCCGGCATCGACGATCAGCTCGGCGTCGAACAGCCTGGCCGTGATATTGGCGATCGTCGGCGAGGTCAGGTTGGTCATCGCCGCGATTTCGCTGCGGGTGATTTCCGGATTGCGCCGGATCACCTGCAGCACGACGCGCTGGTTATAATCGCCCGCGCGTTCCAGGTTGGTGCCCGACAGGCTCGGCCCAAGCCGCACCGCACGCTCGTCCGCGGTAACCCCGCCTTGGACCGCCGGCTCGAAATCCGAAAAATTCAACCTCATCCCTCCGGCGATCTTGAAAGATCCCATTTTGGTATTGTCGATCGTCCCCCGTCACCGAACCCAAGTCAACATTCAAAAAATCATTTTGGTATTCTTCTGGAATGCCGTCAGCGCGTGGCGCCGCCAGCGGCGATCCAGCGGTCGATCTTCTTCTCCAGCACCGGCATAGGCAGCGCGCCGGTATCGAGCACCTGCGCATGGAAGCCGCGCGGATCGAACTTCGCACCCAGTGCCGCCTTCGCCTTCGCCTTGGTCCGCGCGATCGTCAGCTGGCCGATCTTGTACGCCAGCGCCTGCCCCGGAATCGCGATGTAGCGCTCGACCTCGGCGGTCGCGTCGGTCCGCGCCATCGGCGAGTTGGCGAGCATGTAGGCGATCGCCTGGTCGCGCGTCCAACCCTTGGCGTGGATGCCGCTATCGACCACCAGCCGCATCGCGCGCAGCATCTCGTCGTTTAGCCCGCCCATCCGCTGATACGGATCGGTCTCGACGCCCAGTTCCTTCCACAGGCTCTCCGAATACAGCGCCCAGCCCTCGACATAGGCGGTATTCCCGCCGAACCGCATGAACGCCGGCAGCGCAGTGTTCTCCTGCGCGAGGCTGATCTGGAAATGATGCCCCGGCACGCCCTCGTGCAGGAACAGCGTCTCCATCTCCCAGGTGTAGCGCGACGGCAGATCATAGGTGTTGTAATAGAAAACGCCCGGCCGCGCCCCGTCGGGCGTGCCGCCCTGGTACGAGCCGCCCGCCTCGGTCTTTTCCTTGAACGCCGGCACCGCGCGGATTTCGAGCTTGGTCTTGGGCACCAGCGAGAACTGCTCGGGGATCCGCTTGTAGATCTTCGTCTCGATCGCCTGATAGCCCTCGCGGAGCTTCTCGGCCGACGCAGGCGCGAACTTCGGATCGGTCCGCAGATAGGTGAAGAACTCCGGCAACGTCCCCTTGAAGCCGACCGCCCGCTTCTGCGTTTCCATGTCCTTCAGCAGCCTTGCGACCTCGGACAGACCCAGCGAGTGGACCGCGTCCGCCGACAGCGGCAACGTCGTGTTCTGCTCGATCAGATACGCATACAGCTTCGCCCCGCCCGGGATCGCCGAAAGCCCGACGCTGTCGCGTGCCTTGGCGCGGTATTCGTTGGCGAGGAAATCGCGCATCCGCTGTTCGGCCGGCAGGATCACGTCGCGGATCTGCGTGGCATACGCCGTCCGCAACCGCGCCTGATCCGCCGCGCCGACGCTCGCCGGGAACGTCTTGAGCGGCCCCGCGAAGGTCGAGCGCTCGACACCCTCCTTGATCAGATTGTCGAACTGGCCGATCATGTTGTCGACCACCAGCCGCGGCTGGACGATGCCGTCCTTCATCCCCTCGCGGAACAACCCGATCGCGCGGTCGAGCACCGCGGCGTACTCGGCATTACGCTTCAGATTATTCTCGTAATCGACGAGCGTCTTGAACGGCGCGGCGCCCTGCCCCGACGCGAAATCGGGATAGAAGGTCTGGAACCCCGAGAAATGATCCATCGGCAGGTCGCGCTGGATCTTCAGCAGATCGGGCGCATAGCCGCCCAGCGTGATCCGCGTATTCGTCTCGAACACGTCATACGCGATCTGGTCGACCGCCGAGAGCTTACCGCGATCGATCCGGCCCAGCGCGGCGAGGTCGGCCTCCGCCGCCGTCCGCTCGGCCGCGGTATACGCGTCGGTCAGATAGTCGCCGAGATGATCCGCATAGCGCAGGTCGCCGCGGAAGATCGCCGATACCGGGTTGCGCTTCAGGCTCGCCTCGTCGCTCGCATAGAACAGCGCCTTGAGCTTCGTATCCTCGGCGCTGTCGCCGGCCTGCGCGGTCGGTGGCGGCAACGCCTGTCCGACCGCCGCGCTCGCGCCGGTGGTTGCAAGAAACGCAGCGAGCAGCAGCTTGATCGACACCGGCAAATTCCCCACCGCAAACACGCGGCTATCGGCGAGGATTAGGCCGGGCGTCCAACCGCTGCAAGCAACGCTTTACCGCGGTTTGACGAACTTCAGCGTCATCCGATCGCTCTCGCCGATCGCCGCATATTTCGCGCGGTCGACGTCCTTCAGTGCATAGCTCGGCGGCAGCGTCCAGACGCCGCCCGGCCAGTCCGCGCTGTCCTTCCGATTGGCGTTGACCTCGGACCTGCCCGCCAGCTTGAACCCGGCCGCGGTCGCGAACCCGATCACCGAACTCGGCTTCATATAGCCGCTCTTCTCCTCGGCAGCGACGTCGCGCGTCTCGGGCAGGCGGTGTTCGACGACCCCCAGCGTACCGCCCGGCTTGAGCATCTTGAACATCGCCGCGAACATCGCGCGCGCCTGATCCACGCCGCCGAAGCGCCAGTTGTGGACGTTGCGGAACGTCAGCACGACATCGGCGCTGCCATCGGGCACGCCCGGCTTCCCCGCCTCGGCCGGGAACGCCGCCAGCCGAACCTTGCCATAGGTCGCGGCATTCTTGGCCTGCATCGCGCGCACGCCGTTGAGGCCCTTTTCCCAAGGACCCGCCGCGTAATAGGCACCGCCGCGCGCGGTCAGCGGCGCGAGGATCTCGGTATACCAGCCGCCCGACGGCCAGATCTCGACCACCGTATCGGTCGGCTTCACCCCGAAGAACGCCAGCGTCTGCGCCGGGTGGCGATAGCGATCGCGCGCGACATTGGCCGGCATCCGCGTCGTTGCAGCCACCGCGGCTGTGATCGGCGCAGGCACCCGTTGCGCACTCGCCACGGTCGGTGCGCCCGCGACGAGCAAGGCTGGGGCGGTGCAAAGCATGAGACGGACAGAGCGGTTCATCGTCGACCTTTCGGAATGAGCTGACCCGAGCGTGGCCCGAATGCGGCCGATCCACAAGCCCACAGCCGCAGCCCTGCGCCGTCGACGTCTGGAAAAGGACAGCAGGATTACCCATATTCTTGAAGAGGTTGAACAAAGGACGAGGCAATGGCGGGCGGCTGGACACGCGACGGCGCGGTACAGGATCAGATCGACGACACGGTGATGGACGCCGTGTTGGCCGCGCGTGCACGCATGCCGACCGGCGAAAGCGAGCCGTATTGCGCGGAGTGCGGCGACGACATCCCCGAAGGCCGCCGGTTGGCGATTCCCGGCGTACGCACCTGTGTCGCCTGCCAGAGCGGCCGCGATCGCCCCGCCTCCGCCCTCTTCAACCGCCGCGGCAGCAAGGACAGCCAGCTTCGATAACGTGACGCAAGTCTTCGCCCCCCGATGCCGGGCGAGGATCAGCCCGTCTTTACTTGGCCCAGCTTGATCGTCAGGGCAGACCCATGAGCGACGTGACGCACAGCCCCGCCCCACAAAGCCCCGCCCTACAAAACGACGCCCCCGATTTCGTCGTCATCGACGTCGAGACCGCCTGCTCGCGCGTCAGCAGCATCTGCCAGATCGGCATCGTCGGCTTCAAGAACGGCCGCGAGATCTTCGAATACGAGACGCTGCTCGACCCGCGCGACATATTCGAGGTCTTCAACACCCGGATCCACGGCATCGCCGAGCATCACATCGTCGGCCAGCCGACCTTCGCCGACGTCCACGCCATCGTCCACGGCCATCTGTCGGGCCGGACCACCGTCGCGCACTCCTATTTCGACAAGGGCGCGCTCGCCGCCGCCTGCCGCGTCCACGACCGCGCGATGATCGAGACGACCTGGCTCGACAGCGTCCGCGTCGCCAAGCGCGCCTGGCCCGACCTCGAAAGCCACCGCCTCGGTCTCCTCGCCCGCTATCTCGGGATCACCCACAAGCATCACGACGCGCTCAGCGATGCGCGCGCCGCCGGCTGGGTGATCGTCAAGGCAAGCGAACACACCGGCCTGTCGCTCGACGACTGGCTAGCCCCGCCGCGCGTCGCCGGCCCCGCACCCGCGGCAGCAGCAGACGGACCGCTGAAAGGCGACCGCGTCGTGATCCTCGGCGAACCCCGCGACGGCCGGCTCGCGCACATCGCCGCCGGGCTAGGCGCGCGCGTAATGACCGGGGTCGGCAGTTCGACGACTCTGCTGGTGGTAGCCGGTCGCGAGCCGTTCGGCCGCGCGACCCGGTCGAGCGTCGCCTATTCGAGGGCGCAGGCTCTCCGCGCCGAGGGTTCACCGATCCGGATCATCGCCAGCGACGCGCTGAAAGCGATAGCCGCCAACCGCCGCCCCTGATCCTCCCCAATCGGCTCAGGCCATCGCCATCAGGCTAGCATTGCCCCCCGCCGCGGTCGTATTGATCGAGGTCGACACCTCCTCGACCAGCCAGTCGAGCCGGTAGCCACCCCCGCCTGCGTCAGCACGATCGGCCCCGGCAGCGCGGCAATCGCCTGGTTCAGCGTGCGGACCCGCGCCGCATCCCCCTCGATCAGCGCGCCGGCATAAGGCCCCGCCGCCGCCCAATCCTCGACCCACCGCACGCGAGCGGCAACCGTCTTGGGAAGGTCCAGCGTCAACGCCGCCGCATCGCCGACCACGAGGTCGTTTCCGGAAGCAAGCCCCGCTGCAAGCTGCGCGATCAGGCCCTCCCGCGTTGCCGGAAGTAGCAACACGGTGCCACGCGGATGGATCGCATAGACGTTGGTCTCGCCGACCGGACCAGCCAGTTCCGTCACACCGCCCAGTGGCGACCGCGTTGCGTACTCCCGCACGCTCTGAGCAGCGCCGGCATCACCGCGACCCTCGAGCCAGGACGCAAATTCAGTCGCCACCGGATCGCCCGAACCGCGCGCTCCAACATCCGCCCCCGTCACCAGCCGCCCGAGATACAGCGGCCCGCCCGCCTTAGGCCCGGTCCCCGACAGCCCACGCCCGCCGAACGGCTGCACGCCGACCACCGCGCCGATCACGTTGCGATTGATATACAGATTGCCCGCCTGCACCCGCTGCGTGACGAACGCGATCGTCTCGTCGAGCCGCGTATGCAGCCCGAACGTCAGGCCGTACCCGGTCGCGTTGATCCGATCGATCAGCGTGCCGAGATCGGCACGCTGGAAGCGCACGACGTGCAGCACCGGCCCGAACACCTCGCGCTCCAGATCGGCGAGATCGTCGAGTTCGATGATCGTCGGCGACACGAACGTGCCGTGCGTCGTGTCCCCCGCCGGCGCGATCTGCTCGACCGGGCGTCCGAGCGACCGCATCCGCTCGATATGCCGCTCGATGTTCGTCTTCGCCTCGGCCGAGATCACCGGACCGATATCGGTCGCCAGCGTATCGGTGCGGCCGATCCGCAACTCGCGGAGTGCCCCCTTCAGCATCGCCAGCGTCCGGTCGGCGACATCCTCCTGCAAACACAGGATGCGCAGCGCCGAACACCGCTGGCCCGCGCTGTCGAACGCCGAGGCGACCACGTCCGCGACCACCTGTTCGGCGAGCGCGGAAGAATCGACGATCATCGCGTTCTGCCCGCCAGTCTCGGCGACCAGCGGGATCGGTGCACCGGCAGGCGACACGCGCTTGGCGAGCTCGGCCTGGATCAACCGCGCGACCTCGGTCGATCCGGTGAACATCACGCCCGACGTTTCGGCCGCCGCGACCAGCGCCGCACCGATCGCGCCATCACCCGCCACCAGATGCAACACATCCTCGGGCACGCCCGCCTCATGCAGGATCGCAATCCCTTGCGCGGCGATCAGCGGCGTTTCCTCGGCGGGCTTGGCCAGCACCGCATTGCCCGCGACCAGCGCCGCGGCCACCTGCCCGGCAAAGATCGCGAGCGGGAAGTTCCACGGGCTGATGCACGTCACCACCCCGAGCGGCGTCTGTCCCGCCGGGAGCAGCCGCGCCTGCTGTGCATAATAGCGCAGGAAGTCGATCGCCTCGCGCACCTCGGCCACCGCATTCGCCAGCGACTTGCCCGCCTCGCGCATGACCAGCGGCAGCAATACCGGCATCTGCGCCTGCATCAGATCCGCCGCGCGGTCGAGACACGCCGCGCGCTCGTCGACCGACACCGCCGCCCAACGCGGCGCCGCCTCGGCCGCGGTCCGCGCCATTGCGAGCGCTGCATCCGGCGACAGCTCGCGAACCGTGCCGACGACGTCGCGGTGGTCCGCCGGATTGAGCACCGCCCGCGCGTCACCCTCGGTTCCGGCCTGCACCGGCGCCAGCGCCCCGCGGAACGTCTCGCTCAGCGTCGCCAGCACGCCCTCGTCGCTCGCATCGAGCCCGTCGGAATTGCGTCGCGTCCCGTACAGATCGCGCGGCAAGGCGATCGCCGGATGCGGCTCGCCCGGCACCGGCATCGCGCGCACCGTCGCGACCGGGTCCGCGACCAGCTCGGCGATCTGCACCGCCGGGTCCGCGATCCGGTTGACGAACGACGAATTCGCCCCGTTCTCCAGCAATCGCCGGACCAGATACGCCAGCAACGTCTCATGCGTCCCGACCGGCGCATAGATCCGGCACGGCCGGTTCAGCCGATTGCCCCCGACGACCTCCTCGTACAGCGGCTCGCCCATTCCGTAGAGGCACTGGAACTCGTAATCGCCGATCACGAAGTCGGGCCCCGCCATCGCGTGGATGGTGGCCAGCGTCTGCGCATTGTGCGTCGCGAACTGCGGAAACACCGCATCGCCCGCCGCCAGCAGCTTCCGCGCGCACGCGATATACGCGACGTCGGTATGCACTTTCCGCGTGTAGACCGGGAAGTCGGCCAGCCCGTCGACCTGCGCGCGCTTGATCTCGGCGTCCCAATACGCGCCCTTGACCAGTCGCACCATGATCCGGCGATCGGCGCGCCGCGCGAGATCGACGATCCAGTCGAGCACGAACGGGCAGCGCTTGCCATAGGCCTGCACCACGAAGCCGAGCCCGTTCCAACCGCTCAGATCGGGGTCGGTCGCGAGGCTTTCGAGCAAGTCGAGCGACAGTTCGAGCCGATCCGCCTCCTCCGCATCGATGTTGAGACCGATATCGTAGCGCTTCGCCAGCAGCGCGAGCGCCTTCACGTCGGGCAGCAGTTCGGCCATCACGCGGTCCGCCTGCGACCGGGCATAGCGCGGGTGCAGCGCCGACAGCTTGATCGAGATCCCCGGCCCGCCATAGATCCCGCGCCCGGCGGATGCCTTGCCGATCGCATGGATCGCCGCGACATAATCGCCGTGATAGCGCCGCGCATCCTCCGCGGTCGTCGCCGCCTCGCCGAGCATGTCGTAGCTGTACTGGAACCCCTCCGCCTCGGGGCCACGTGCGTGCTTCAACGCCTCGGCGATCGTCTGGCCGGCGACGAACTGCTCGCCCATCATCCGCATCGCCATCGCCACGCCGCCGCGGATCACGGGTTCGCCCGCGCGCGCGATCAGCCGGGTGAGCGCGGCGCCGAGCCCCTTGTCGTCGACGCTCCCGGTCAGCTTGCCCGTCAGCGCCAGCCCCCAGGTCGCCGCGTTGACGAACAACGACCGCCCCTCGGCGAGATGCGACGTCCAGTCACCACCCGCGATCTTGTCACGGATCAATGCATCACGCGTCTCGGCATCCGGAATCCGCAGCATCGCCTCGGCCAGGCACATCAGCGCGACGCCCTCCTGGCTCGACAGCGCGTATTCCTGGACGATCCCCTCGACCCCGCCGCCGCGCTTTTTAGCCCGCAGCGCGGTGATCAGCGAGGTCGCGGTGCGCGTCGCATCCGCTGCCGTTGCGTCGTCCAGCGTCGCCTGATCGAGCAACGGCGCGAGGCATTCGGCCTCGGGACGTCGATACGCGGCGGTAATCGCATGGCGCAGATCGCTCTGCGCACGGATCGGCGGGGCGAAATCGGCAAACAATGGCGAAAGCGAAGATGTGTGCGGCATGCGGCGAGCCTCGTCTGGAACCTGACCAGACCGTAGCATGGACGCGATTGGCGATCCGCCTTATCGATGGCTTTATATCGGTCGGTTCGACCATTTTGAGAAGGCAGGAGCGGCGGAATGCCCGATAAAGTGGATCACGCCAGTGAGATCGACCAGTTCGACCGCCGCATCATCGACCTACTGCGCGACGACGGCCGGATGTCGGTCGCCGAACTCGCGCGCCGCGTTGGCCTGTCGAAGACGCCCTGCCAGGTCCGCCTGAAACGCCTGCTCGACCAAGGCTATATCCGCGGCTTCCGCGCGGTGCTCGATCCGGTCAAGCTCGGGCTCGATCACATCGCCTTCACCGAGGTGAAGCTATCCGACACGCGCGAGGCGGCGCTCGACGCGTTCCGCCGCGCGGTGCTCGCGATCCGCGAGGTCGAGGAATGCCACATGATCGCCAGCAGCTTCGACTATCTGCTGAAAGTCCGCACCCCCGACATCCGCCGCTACCGCGAGGTGCTGGGCGAGCGCATCTCGAGCCTGCCGCATGTCGCCAGCACCTCGACCTTCGTCGCGATGGAAACGATCCGAGACGGGGCGATGTGATCGAGTTTTAAGATCCTCCCCCGCCAGGGGGAGGATCAGGTCAGCCCCGCTTTGCGGGCGCGACGACCCCATCGGTCTTCGACGCGACCAGATACCCGCCGACGACGAACACCAACGCGCCAATCGTATTCCCGACCGTGACGATAGCCAGATTGCGGACCATACCGGCGAGATCGATCGACGCATGCGGCACCAGCAAGCCAAGCGTCAGTGCAGTCATGTTGGCGACCGAATGCTCGAACCCGGCAGCGACGAACGCCAGCAGGATCCAGGCCATCGCGATGCATTTGGCGGCATCGCCCGTCATCCGCGCCGCGGTCCAGATCGCGAGGCAGACGAGCCAGTTGCACAGGATCGCGCGTGCCAGCAACGCGGTCGCATCGACCGACACCTTGTGCAGCACATAGCCGTGGAACATCGCATCGGCATTGGCGAAGATCGCCCCGCCCCCGCCTGCCGCGAACACCAGCGACAGCACGACGCCGCCGATAAGGTTGCCGATCCACACCACGACCGCCAGCTTTAGCGCGTCCCCGATCGTGATCGTCCGCCGGGCAAGGCCGAAGCCGAGATACATCACATACCCCGTGAACAGTTCCGCGCCGGCAAACACCGTCAGGATCAGCCCGAGCCCAAAGGTCGCGCCCATCACCAGCGGGCGCACGCCGGGCTCGAGCCCCGACGCGGTGCTGAGCGCGAGGATCATCGCGATGCCGATATACGTGCCGGCGAGGATCGCGCCCGCGAAGAATCCCGCAGGCGAGCGCCGCAACGCCTCCGCCTTGGTCGCCGCGAGGGTCGCGTAGGTGTCGATCGTCGACGAATAACCAGTGCTCATGCGGGGACTTTGCTCTCGTGGCCGACGATCCCCGCGCGCACCACGCCGCGATCCGACCCGAGGTCGGCAGCAGCGGGACGGACGGTCACCGGAATGGATTTATAGGAGGGGTGAAGCTCTGCGGATCGTGATCCTCGAGCGCGATCAGCGGCTGCGTCTCGGGGTAATAGGAGGCGACGCAACCATCGGGCAGCGCGTACCGCACCAGCATCAGCTTCTGCACGACCCGGTCGGGCCGCGCGAACTGGAGCGCGGTGGCGATATCGACGACATCGCCTTCCTTGTGGCCAAGCCGCGCCATGTCGCGCTCGTTCATGAACAGGATGTCGCGTCGCCCGAACACGCCACGATAGCGATCGTCGAGGCTGTAGACGGTGGTGTTGTACTGGTCGTGCGCGCGCAGCGTGGTGAGCCGCAACACGGTCGGATCGCCCGCGCCCTCGTCCTCCTCGACGCCCTTGGTCACGAGGAAGTTCGCCTTGCCGCTGTCCGTCTTCCATTCGCGCATCGCCGCAGAATTGGGGAGGTGGAACCCACCCGGCTTGCGGATCCGTGCGTTGTAGTCGGCGAACGCAGGGAACACCGCCTCGATCTTGTCGCGGATCAGGCTGTAGTCGCCGACATACGCGTCCCAGTCGATCTCGACCGGCGCGCGGCCCTTTGCGGCGAAGGTCGCCTTGGCGATCTCGCCGACGATCCAGATCTCCGACTTCACGTTCTCGCCCGGCGGCATCAGGAAGCCGCGCGAGGCGTGGACCATCGACATCGAATCCTCGACCGTCACCGATTGCTGACCGGTCGCCTGCATGTCGAGTTCGGTTCGCCCCAGGCACGGCAACACATAGGTAGCCCTCGCCATCAGCAACTGCGTGCGGTTGAGCTTGGTGGTGATGTGCACCGCCAGATCGAGATTGCGGAACCCTTCCGCGCACGCCTGCGGATCGGACGAGGCAATCGCGAGGTTGCCGCCGAGGCAGACGATCGCCTTGGCCTTGCCGTCGCGCATCGCCGCGATGCTCTCGACCACCGAATGACCGTGATCGCGCGGCGGCTCGAACCCGAACACATCGCGCATATTGTCGAGCAGCAAGGGCATCGGCCGCTCGGTGATACCGACGGTGCGGTCGCCCTGGACGTTGCTGTGGCCGCGCAGAGGACAAATGCCCGCGCCCGGCTTGCCCATGTTGCCGCGCAGCAGCAGCAGATTGGCGATTTGCTGGACGTTGGTCGTGCCCGTGCGATGCTGCGTGACGCCCATGCCGTAGCAGCAGATCGTCGACTTCGACTTGGAGTACGCCAGCGCGACCTCTTCCAAGTCACTGCGCGAGAGCCCGCTGGAACGCTCGATATCCGCCCATTCGGTGGTGGCGAGATCGGCGATATAGTCGTCGAGCCCCGCGGTATGCTCGGCGATGAACGCATGATCGAGCGCGTGCTCGCCACCCGATATCTTGGCCGCCTCGTCGAGCGCGACCAGCGCCTTGGCGATACCCTTCAGCGCGGCCGCATCGCCGCCGACCTTCACCTGGTAATAGCTGCTCGCGATCGGCGTCGCCGACATCGTCGCCATCTCGACCACCGACTGCGGCGATTCGAAGCGTTCGAGCGAGCGTTCCTTGAGCGGGTTGAAGACGATGATCTTGCCGCCGCGCTTCGACACTTCGCGGAGCGTCGCCATCATCCGCGGATGGTTGGTGCCGGGATTGTGGCCGATCGACAGGATCAGGTCGGCGTGATCGAAATCCTCGAGGCTGACGGTGCCCTTGCCGATCCCGATCGACTTCGGCAGCCCGACCGAGGTCGCCTCGTGGCACATGTTCGAGCAGTCGGGGAAGTTGTTGGTGCCGTACAGCCGGACGAACAGCTGGAACAGGAACGCCGCTTCGTTCGAGCAGCGCCCCGAGGTGTAGAACTCCGCCTGGTTCGGATCGGGCACGGCCGCCAGCCCCGCGCCGATCTCGCGCATCGCGTCCGCCCAGCTCACGACCTCATAGTGATCGGTCGCCGCATTGTAGCGGAGCGGTTCGGTGACGCGGCCCTGGTCCTCGATCCAGTGATCGCTCTGCTTCCAGATATCCGACACGCTGTGCTTGGCGAAGAACTCCGCACCGATCGTCTTCGCGGTCGACTCCCACGCGACGGCCTTGGCGCCGTTCTCGCAGAATTCGAACGACGAGGTATGCTTCGGATCGGGCCATGCGCAGCTCGGGCAGTCGAAGCCATCGGGCTGGTTGGACTTCAACAGCGTCTGGCCGCCACGCACGACGATCTGCTGCGCTTTCAGCGAAACCGCGACCGCTTTCAGCGCACCCCAGCCCCCTGCCGGGCCTGTATAGTCGGCAATGCCGTCTGGACGTTTGGTCGCCATGTCGCTTCTCCCGCTGACAGTCGCGCTTCCGACAGCTAGGTCAGCGACGCATACATATCCTGCGCCCTACGAGCTTAGCCAACACGCGCTAAGGCAATAATTCCCCACTCCGTGATCGTGATATTTCGTAAGTGTTATCGCAGGTTACCCCGGCAGCCTGGCACGACGCGTCAGGCCTCGGTCATCACGCCCTGGTAAATCGGCTCTTCCATCGCCCGGCCCGCACCGATCGCGACGCAGGTCAGCGCATTCTCCGCGACGATCACCGGCAGCCCGGTCGCATCCGCCAGCACCTCGTCGATCCGCGCGAGCAACGACCCGCCGCCGGTCATCACGATCCCCTGGTCGCAGATGTCCGCCGCCAGTTCGGGTTCGGTCTTCTCCAGCGCGGTCAGCACGGTCTCGACGATCTGGCCGATCAGATCGCCCAGCGACCCGGCGATGTCGCCTTGCGTCACCTCGATCTCGCGCGGGACCCCAGCGCGCAGGTCGCGCCCCTTGACGCGCATGATCTCGCCGACCCCATCGTCGGGCATCCGCGCCATCCCGACCGCGAGCTTGACGCGTTCGGCGGTCGCCTCGCCGATCATCAGATTATGCTTGCGGCGGATCATCGACGCGATCGCATCGTCCATCTTGTCGCCGCCGACCCGCGCCGACGTGCTGTAGGCGAGCCCCCGAAGCGACAAGACCGCGACTTCGGTCGTGCCGCCGCCGATATCGACGATCATCGCGCCGACCGGCTCGGTCACCGGCAACCCCGCGCCGATCGCCGCCGCCATCGGCTCCTCGATCAGGAACACTTTCCGCGCGCCGGCATTGGACGCCGCCTGACGGATCGCGCGGCGCTCGACCAGGGTCGCGCCCGACGGGATGCAGATCGCGATCTCGGGATAGCGCGGCATCCGGCTATGCCCGCCATGCGCCTTGTCGATGAAGAACTTGATCATCTGCTCGGCGACGTCGAGATCGGCGATCACGCCGTCGCGCATCGGCCGGATCGTCTCGATCCCGTCGGGCGTCTTGCCCATCATCAGCTTGGCCTCGGCGCCGACCGCACGGACCTGTTTCACCCCGCCCCGCGTCTCGATCGCGACCACCGACGGCTCGTTGAGCACGATCCCCTGCCCGCGCAGATAGACGACGGTGTTCACCGTGCCGAGATCGATCGCCATGTCACTGGAAGCACGGCTGAACAGACGAGGAAGACGCATCGGCTTTGACATTCTGCAACAAGGGCGCGCGGTCATGCCGACCGTCGCCATAGAGACCCTCAGCGCTGTGCGTCCGCGCGATCCGCGTCAATCCGCCTGCGCCCGACCGGGCGATCCAGACGACGATTACGAAAAATGGCCCGGCAGAGGGGTTCCGCCGGGCCACGAGGATCCGTCCAGGGAGCTTCACTTCGCCTCGACGTTACTTCGGTGTAATGCATACCAATCAAATAGGAATACAATTCCGCAAAGAGTACGACGAAGCGACCGTAAAATACGATCGAGCAAGTTTCCAATAAACCACTGACATAGACTGTAAACACAAACAGATAACGCCCCCTTTTGATCGGGAGGCATTATCTGTTTGATCCGTTCAGGGCGAAGTCTACGATCTTAGCGCGCACTACGAGAACGCGCTACGACCGGTCGATCAGAACGTGTTTCCGGTCGTGTTGGTCTCGGTGGTGTTGATCAGATCGGTCGAGTTTTCGGTTGCGACGCCATCGACCGCTGAGAAGTTCGCATCCGATTCCTCGACGAACGTGTTGCTGTCGATAGCCGAAACGTTCGACGGCTCGGCAGTCTTCGAGCAGGCCGCAAGGCCAAGTGCCATGACTGCAATCATGGGCACGATCGTGATTTTCTTCATGAACTGGTCTCCGTGGTGACGACGTCAGAACTGCAGTCGCATAGCGCAACATTGGCTCTGGAACCGAAAGCTACCGCCGATGATCGCTCGGCGCAATACCCTATCGCGGAGATAGGATTTATCACCAGCTCAAGCCGGCGCGGGCATACAGATAGCGACCGTTGAACCCGAACGGCGAGTAATAGGGGAAGCCGATCACCCCGGTGCTATTGTTCGCGGGGATGGTCGCGTCGGGATACACGTCGAACAGGTTGCTGACGCCGAACCCCAACTGCGCGCCCTTGGTCGCCTGATAGCGGAGTTCGATATCGGTGATGACGTGCTTGCCGCTATGAACGTCGGCAGCGGCCGTCGTGCCCGGCTGGTTGACGTCGCCGTAATAGGTCACGCGGGCAAGCGCGCCGAACTGTTCGAGCGACCAGTCGATTGATCCGGTCACCTTCTCGCCGGGGGTGCCGTCCTCCAGCGTCAGGATACGACTGCGCGCGAACAGCGTCGGCGCGGGATTGAGCGCCGATGTCGAGGTCGGCACGCGCGTGACTTTCGAATCGTTGATGTTGCCGGCGATCGTCAGGTCGAACGTCCCCACGGAGTCGGTCGGCATGCGGTAATGTGCGACCGCGTCGATGCCCTTGGTGGTCGAGGCAAGACCGTTGAGGAAGAACCGCGCGGCGGTGGCGCCGGATCCCGCCAGAAGGTTGGCGATCTGCGTATTGACCGCGACGGACTGGGTCGGCGACGTCGATATATTCTCCGACAGGCCGATCTGGTTGCGGATGTGGATGCGATACGCATCGACGGTCAGATCGAACCGGCCGGCACGGATGACGGCACCAGCCGACAGGTTGGTCGACTTTTCCGGCTCGAGCGGAAGGCCGCCGAGCCGGCTGGCGACCGGGCTGATCGACGGAAAAGTGCCGGTCTGGATCGGATTGCCGTTCTGGATGACGGTCGCGATCGAGGTGAAATATTGCTGTTGCAGCGCCGGTGCGCGGAACCCGGTCGAGGCGGTGCCGCGCAGCGCGAACCAGCGCGCGAAATCATAGCGTGCGGAAAGCTTGCCGGTCGCGGTCGAGCCGAAATCGGAATAGTCCTCGCCGCGTCCGGCAAGGCCAACCAGGAACTTGTCGGTCACCTGCGCTTCGACATCGAGATAGACGCTGCCGTTGCGCCGGCTGCGCTCGATCGCGTTGGCGGGCGAGAAGCCGCCAAACCCCTGCGCGCCCGGCGCAGCGGTCGCGGCCGCCCCCGTCACCGTGCCGGCCGCGGGATAGCCATAGGAGGCGAGCTCACCCGCCTCGATCTTGAACCCCTCGCGGCGCCCTTCAAGACCGAACGCGACGTTGACGCCCTGCAACAGGTCGAACTTGCGGTCGACATCGAGCCCGACGATGTACTGGTCGTAGATCAACGCGCCGTCGGAAAAGTCCTTCGGCGTGGTGCTGCCGAACGCGTAATTCGCCGAATTGAGCGTGCGGAAGCCGATCTTGTTGCGGCCATAGCTCGCGTTCAGGTCGACGTTCCAGTCGGCGACCACACCCTTGATGCCGACCGCCGAATTGATGTCGCGCGACTTGGTGTTGATCAGCGGCAGGAAGCCATCCAGATAGCCGGCCAGCGCGGTCGTCGCGTTCGCCAGGCGTGGGAACGCCGCGCTGCGCGTATCGCGGTCCTGATAGCCGAGCCAGCCATACAGCTTCCACGTCCCCGTCAGCGTCGTGCCGGCATTGGCGAATATGCTGTATTGCTCGACTGCCGGATCGCCGAACCGACCCGTCACGCGTGTTCCGGGGACGCGCGGATCGAAATCGGCGCGGTTGGTCGCCTGACGGTTCAGATACTCGCCCGACAGCGTCAGAAATCCGTCTTCGCCGAAGCCGAGTCCCTGCCAGCCCGAGACGGTGACGGCATGTTCGCCGGTCCTGCTGCGGCTACCGCGCGCGGTGTCGATGTCGGTGTTGTAGAAGCCGTAATTGACCGTGGCCGCGCCGCCCGACCGCGCCTCGCGCAGGCGGAGGTTGATCACGCCGGCGATCGCATCGGAGCCATATTGCGCCGATGCGCCGTCGCGGAGCACTTCGATCCGGTCGAGCGCGACGGTCGGAATGGTGTTGAGATCGACCGCCGCCGAGCCGCGCCCGACCGAGCCGCCGACGTTGAGCAAGGCCGCGGTATGGCCGCGCACGCCGTTGACCAGCACGAGCGTCTGGTCGGGCGACAGGCCGCGCAGCGTCGCGGGGCGGATCGCATCGGTGCCGTCGACCGCCGAGGGCCGCGGGAAGTCGATCGAGGGTGCGATCGCCGCCAGTGCCGCGCCGAGTTCGGTGGTGCCCTGGCGCTGGATCGCGGCCGAACTCAGCACGTCGACCGGCGACGCGCTGTCGAGTCGCGACCGGCCGACCGCGCGCGTACCGGTGACGATGATGTCGTCCTGCGTGTCGGGCGCAGCCGCGGCGGCAGGATCGGCCGAAGGATCGGCGGCAGTCTGGGCCGGAACGTTTTGGGCCGGAACGTCCTGGGCTAACGCGGCTTGCGCGCCGACGAGAGCGAAGGTCGAGGCGGCGAACGCCAACGCGGTACGGTAAGCAGTCATGTCTTGGTCCCTGATAGTGGATCGTTCTGCGACGACCTCTGCGTGTGTGGTACGAATGAAGGCGATCAACGGTCCCGACAGGTCCCGAGCGATCGCCCGATAAGCGAGAAAAAGGCCTGGCTCGCGGCGCTGGCGGCGACATCCCATTCGGGATGCCACTGCACCGCCAGCACATCGCCGCCGCACGGCCGTGCCGAGAACGCCTCGACCAAGCCGTCCGAGGTCGCCAGCGCCTCGATATTGAGCCCGGACCCGAGCCGATCGATCCCCTGGCGGTGAACCGAGGTGACCGAGAGGCTGCGCCGTTGCGTCACCGTCGCGAGCATCCCGCCCGCCTGCAGGTCGACGTCGTGGACGTGATCGAACAGCGTTTCATACGCGGTCGCGTCTTCGGTCGCCCGGTGGTGTCCCGCGTCGAGCGTATCGGTCAGCGTGCCGCCGAACAGGACGTTGAGTTCCTGCAATCCGCGGCAGATCCCGAACACCGGCCGCCCGCCCTCGATCATCCGCCCTGCGAGCTCCATCGCTACCGCATCGCGGTCGAGATCGAGCGCTTCGTCCGCCGCGCCGGCCGCTGCATCGGTCTTGCCATAGCGCGCGCCCGCGACGTTGGACCGCGACCCGGTCAGCAACAGCCCGTCGAGCCGCCCCGCCAGCGCGCGCGTATCCATCGCGTCCGCGACCGCGGGCACCAGCAGGACGGTCGCGCCGGCATAGCGGACCAGCGGCTCGACGAACCGCGTCGCGACCGCCTGGATCGGGCGATCGGCGATTTCGTTGCAGCACAATACGCCGATCACGGGCTTGATCGGCCCGTCATCGCTACGGCAGCATGCAAAGCGCATCATGCGGCGTGGCCGCACATCGTCGAGCGTCGTTGTTTCCTTTGCATCGCGGTGGCCTTTCGCGATCAATATCCATCGATCGCGTCGGATATTGGAGCGCTATAAGCTTTGGCACGGCCAAAAATTCATTGTCCGCACCGGACCGCTCGTAAGTGCCTACGAATTACCCAAATGAATTTCTATTTTCGCGGATATCCGCATAGACCGCAGCCGTCTGATTCGGCAGATATCGCGATGCGTGCAGCAGACACGGCGTGGGATGGATGGGAGTATGATATGACGATGAACCGGCGCACGGCGCTTTTGACCGGGGCAGCGATCACCAGCGGTGCGCTTCTTTCCGCCTGCGCAACCGTGACGCAGCCGGTTGGTCGGGCCCAGCCATCGGCGTTCGTCACCGTCGTCGGGCATGGCTTCGAACGCAATGGCAAGCCGTATCGGTATGCGGGTGCGAACATCTGGTACGGCGCGTGGCTCGGCGCGGACACCGCCTATGGCAATCGTGCGCGGCTGGCACGCGAACTCGATCGTCTGAAGGCGCTCGGCGTCCGCAACCTCCGCATCCTGGGGTCGGCCGAACTGTCGCCGCTCAAGAACTCGATCACCCCGGGATTTCGCGACCAAAGCGCGACGTACAACGAGGACCTGCTAAAGGGCCTCGACTGGACGCTCGCCGAAATGGCGAAGCGCGACATGACCGGCGTGATCTACCTGACCAACTTCTGGGAATGGTCGGGCGGGATGATGACGTACCTGTCGTGGGTCAACGGCGGCAAGTTCATCAACATGAACGACCCCGCGCACCCCTGGCCCGAGTTCGCCGACTGGAACGCCGCGTTCTATACCAACGGTCAGGCGCAGGCGATGTACCGCGATTACATCCGCGCCGTCGTCTCGCGCACCAACACCGTGACGGGCGTTGCCTATGCCGCGGATCCGACGATCATGGCATGGCAACTCGCGAACGAACCGCGTCCGGCCGGCGGCGACAAGGTCGCGGTGCCTAATCTCTCGCATTTCTATCGCTGGATCGACGAGACCGCGCGCTACATCAAAACGCTCGATCCCCATCACCTCGTCTCGACCGGCTCGGAGGGACTGAAGGGCTCGATCGAGCGCGAGGATGTCGTGCTCGCCGCCCACAAGTCGCCCTCGATCGACTACCTCACCACGCATATCTGGCCGAACAACTGGACCTGGATGGACGCAGGCAATCTCGCCGGCACCTATGACGCCGGTGCAGCGAAGGTGGCCACCTATATCGACGCGCATATCCGGCTCGCCACGACGCTCGGCAAGCCGCTGGTGATCGAGGAGTTCGGCTACCCGCGCGACGGCCAGGCCGCCTATGATCCGTTCATCACGACCGAATATAAGGACCGCTTCTACCGCCAGATCTACGCCGCGATCGAGGCCAATGCGAAGGCCGGCGGGCCGCTTGCAGGCTCCAACTTCTGGGCCTGGAACGGCGAGGCGCGCACGCCGCATGCCGACCACCGGTTCCAGCGCGGCGACCTTGGCTACATGGGCGACCCCCGCATGAACCGCAGGGCTGGTACGGCGTGTTCGACAGCGATGCCTCGACCCAGGCCGTGATCCGCGCGCACGCCGCGGCGATGGCGGCGCTCTGATGCTCAACCGTCGCGAGACGCTCGGCATGACCGCGGCGCTTGGCTTGCTTCACGGCGTGCCGGCGCTGGCGGCGGTCCCGAACCGCAGCTTGAGCAACCCGAAGGCTACCCCGGCCGCGCGCCACCTCTATGCCTATCTGTGGAGCCAATACGGCAGGAAGACGCTGACCGGGCAACAGGAGCAGGGCTCCGCGCCGCCCAATCCGCACGGCGAACTCGACTATCTCCAGCGCGTGACGGGCAAGCTCCCCGCGATCCTCGGGCTCGACTATATCGATCCGCGCGACAACGACGCCGTCAACGACCGGGCGACCGCCTGGGCGCGGTCGGGCGGGATCGTCACCCTGTGCTGGCATTGGGGCGCGCCCGACATCGGCACCGGCTACGAGAATTCGAAGAAGGATTTCGACGTCGCCGCCGCGCTGAAACCGGGGACGCCGCAGAACGTCGCGATGATGCGCCAGATGGCCGAGATCGCGCGGCTGTTGAAGGTCCTGCAAGACCGCGGCGTCGCGGTGTTGTGGCGCCCGTTCCACGAATTCAGCGGCGACTGGTTCTGGTGGGGCAAGCACGGCCCCGCCGCGTTCAAGGCGCTCTGGGCGCTGATGCACGACCAATTTACGCGTGTTTTCGGTCTGAACAACCTGATCTGGGTGCTCGGCTGGGCAGGCCAGAACGTCGACCCAACCTGGTATCCCGGCCGCGCGACGGTCGATGTCGCCGGCGCGGACATCTATGCGAACGACCATAGCGACCTCGCCCCGATGTTCGCGCAGGTGAAGGCCATCGTCGGCGACACGCTGCCGATCTGCCTGCACGAGAACGGCCCCGTTCCCGACCCGGCGTTGCTCGGCCCCACGGCGGACTGGCTCTGGTTCATGACCTGGCACACGCGCTGGCTGACCGGCGCCGACCAGAACACGCCGGAGCAGTTGCGCCGCGACTTCGCCTCGAAGCGCTACGTTACCAAGGATGAACTCCCCGCATGGCTGAAGGTGAAGGCATGAAGACGATCCTCGGCCTGTTCGCGGCAACGTGGCTTTCGACATCGGCGACCGCCGCTCCGCCGACCGTGACTCCGACCACCACGAAAGCCGGCGCCCCCTCCCCGTCCACATCGGCGGCCGCGTCGAGCGGACCGCGGATGGCTATAAGCGACAATGGCCGGGCACCTATTTCGAGGCGGCGTTCCGCGGCCCGAGCGCGCTGTTCCGCATCGGCCAGGGCGACGTCATCCTCCGCGTGTCGGTCGATGGCGCGCTTGCTGCCAAGCTCATCAAGCCGAAGCCCGGCCTCTACCGCATCGCCGGCCTGTCGAACGGTCGCCACACGATCCACGTCGACGTCGCCAGCGAAAGCCAGGCCGCCCCGACCGTCTTCGGCGGCTTCTACGCCGACCGGGGAACGCGTGCCCGCCCCGCGCCCGCCCGCACCCGCCAGATCGAGTTCATCGGCGATTCGCACACCGTCGGCTATGGTAACGTCTCGACCAAGCGCGACTGCACGCAGGACGAAGTCTGGGCGACCACCGACACCGCACAGGCCATGCCCGCGCTGACCGCCCGCCGATACGATGCCGACTACCAAGTCAACGCGATCTCGGGCCGCGGGATCGTCCGCAATTACGACGGCATGGCCGCTGACACCGTGCCCGTCGCCTACCCCTTTACGCTGTTCGACAAGGCAAGGCGCTACGCCGACCCCGCCTGGCACCCCAGCCTGTTCGTGATCGCGCTCGGCACCAACGACTTCACCACAAAGCTCCACCCCGGCGAGCCATGGCAGACACGCGACGCGCTCCACGCCGACTACGAGGCAAAGTACGTCGCCTTCGTCAAACGCCTGCGCGCACGCGACCCCGACGCGCACGTCGTCCTGTGGGCAACCGACCTGGCCGATGGCGAGATAGCCTCCGAAGTCGGCAAAGTCGCCGCGCGCCTCAAAGCCGAGGGCGAGCGCAACATCGCCTTCGTGCCCGTCACCGGCCTCGCTTTCAGCGGCTGCCACGCGCATCCTTCGACCGCGGACGACGCGCGTATCACAACGGCGCTATCGACCTATATCGACGCGCATCCCGAGATCTGGGCGCAGAAATAAGCAAATGATTTGCACATTGTAGCGCTAACCCGGTAGCAAGGATGCCAAGGTGCGGATCACGATCGCGCACCGACCGGGGAGAGTATGATGTCGGCAGGGTTTTCCACGTTCACGATCGCGCTTCTGCTGCAATCCGCAGCGACGCCGGTAGCGCAACCAGCGCCGCTTTCTGCCGTTGCGCATCCGGAAATCTGGCCAACCGCCAACGCGCGTCCGTTGCGCGATCCGAAGGTCGAGGCGCGGATCGACGCGATCATGAAACGCATGACGGTCGCGGACAAGATCGGCCAGCTGATCCAGGTCGACATCGCCAGCATTACGCCCGACGACCTGCGGACCTACAAGCTCGGCTCGATTCTCAACGGCGGCAATGCCGGCCCTGGCGGCAACGACCTTGCCCCACCCGTCGAGTGGCTGAAGCTCGCCGACGCATTCTACGACGCGTCGATGGCGCGCAGCGACGGCCGCCCCGCGATCCCGGTGATCTGGGGCACCGACGCGGTCCACGGCAACAACAACATCCCCGGCGCGACGCTCTTCCCGCATAACATCGGCCTCGGCGCAGCGCGCGACCGCGACCTGATGCGCGAGATCGGCCACGTCACCGCGATCGAGACCGCCGCCGCCGGCATCGACTGGACCTTCGCCCCAACGCTCGCCGTCGTCCGCGACGATCGCTGGGGCCGTACTTACGAGAGCTATTCGGAAGAGCCGACCGTACAGGCGGATTATGCCGGCGCGGTGATCGAAGGCGTCCAGGGTAAGGTCGGCACCAAGGAGTTCCTCGCTCCCGACCACGTCATCGCGACCACCAAGCATTTCCTTGGCGACGGCGGCACCGGCGGACGCGACCAAGGCGACGCGCTCATCCCGGAGACTACCCTGCGCGACATCCATCTCGGCGGTTACCCTGCGGCGATCGAGGCCGGCACGCAGTCGGTGATGGCCAGCTTCTCGAGCTGGAACGGCGCCAAGATGCACGGCAACAAGAGCCTGCTGACCGGCGTGCTCAAGGACCGCCTCCACTTCGATGGCTTCGTGGTCGGCGACTGGAACGGCCACGGCCAGGTTGAGGGTTGTTCGAACGAGAGCTGCGCCGCGGCGATCAACGCCGGCCTAGACATGTTCATGTACTCGGGCAGCGGTTGGAAGACGCTCTACGACAACACGCTGAAGCAGGCGCAGTCGGGCGAAATCCCCGCCGCACGCCTCGACGACGCGGTCCGCCGCATCCTGCGCGTAAAGATCCGCGCCGGCACGTTCGATCGCGGTCGCCCGTCGTCGCGCGCACTTGCCGGCAAGATGAACCTCATCGGTGCCGCCGACCACCGCGCGATCGCCCGCCGTGCAGCACGTGAGTCGATGGTCTTGCTCAAGAACGAGGGCGGCCTGCTCCCGCTGAAACCGTCTGCCAACATCCTCGTTGCGGGCGGCGGTGCGGACAACATCCCGCAACAGGCCGGCGGCTGGTCGCTGACCTGGCAGGGCGGCGGCACCACCAACGCGAACTTCCCCAACGCCGAGACGATCTGGTCGGGCATCAGCGCCGCGGTCAAGGACGCCGGCGGTACCGCGACGCTGTCGGCGGACGGCAGCTTTGCAAAGAAACCCGACGCGGCGATCGTCGTGTTCGGCGAACAGCCCTATGCCGAGTTCAAGGGCGACCGCCCGAACCTCGAATACAGCGCCGAGGACAAGTCCGACCTCGAACTCCTCCGCAAATTGAAGGCCGCAGGCGTGCCGGTCGTCGCGGTGTTCCTGTCGGGCCGCCCGCTTTGGGTGAACGCCGAACTGAACGCCTCCGATGCGTTCGTCGCGGCGTTCCTGCCGGGCAGCGAAGGCGGCGGCGTCGCCGACGTACTGTTCCGCAAGAAGGACGGCAGCGTCGCCAACGACTTCCGCGGCAAACTGAGCTTCTCGTGGCCAAAGCGTCCCGACCAGTATGTCCTCAACCGCTCCGACGCCGGCTACAACCCGCTGTTCGCGTTCGGCTATGGCCTCAGCTACGCCAAGCCGGGCACCGTCCCCAAGCTCGACGAAACCCGCCCTGCCGGCATGGCCGCGTCGTCGAACGGCACGATCTTCGGCAAGGGCCGCGTTCCCGAGGGCTGGTCGCTCACCCTGGTCGAGCAGGACCAGTCGAAGGTTCGCCTGCTCGGCGTCAACGCGACGACCGCAACCAAGCGCCTCACCGCCTCCGCAGTCGATCGCCGTCGCCAGGAGGACGCACGTGCGCTCGTCTGGACCGGTGGCGCTGCGGACGCCCGCGTCGAGGCCTCGGGCCCGCTCGACCTCACGCGCGAGAGCAATGGCGAACTGAGCCTCGTCGTCGACGTCCGCGTTGATCGCGCAGCCAGCGCACCCGTCGGTCTCGGCATGGTCAGCAACGACGGCAAGGCGGTCACCGTCCCGATCGGCAAGACGCTCGCGGCGGGCAAGCCCGGCGACTGGCAACAGGTGATCGTCCCGCTTCAGTGCTTCGCCAAGCGCGGCATCGACATGGCGCACGTCACCGCGCCGTTCGTGATCGCCACCGACGGCAAGCTGGGCCTGTCGATCTCCGACGTGAAGATCGACTCCGCACCCGTGCCGATGGCGAAGTGCGGCGATTGAGCCGGCTCCTGCTCAGTGCGGCGGCCGTCCTGCTGACGACTGCCGCCACGCAAGCCCCGCCCGCACCGATCCGGATCGACCAGACCGGGTTCGAGACGACCGGCCCCAAGCTGGCGGTCCTGCCATCTGCGCAGACGAAACCGCTCGCATGGACGCTCACCGACGCGCGCGGCAAGATCGTCGCGTCGGGGCAGACGATACCGGTCGGTCCCGACGCAGCCTCGGGCGAAAGCGTCCACCGGATCGACTTCGGCACGTTCCACACGCCCGGCACCGGCTATCGCCTCCACGTCGGCGCGGACGCCAGCCACCCGTTCGCGATCGCCGATCGCCCGTTCGCGGCCGTGGCGACCGCGGCGATGGCCTTCTTCTACCAACAGCGCAGCGGCGTCCCCATCCTGCCCGCCTACGTCGAACGCAAAGACCTCGCCCGCCCCGCCGGCCACGCCCCCGACATCGCGACGTGCTTCGGCGGCGTAGACCAGAAGGGCGTCAAATGGCCCGGTTGCGACTACAAGATCGACGCGACCGGCGGCTGGTACGACGCGGGCGACCAGGGCAAATACGTCGTCAACGGCGGCGTCTCGACCTGGACCTTGCTCGACCTCCACGAGCGCCTGGCCGCGTTCGGTGACGCCGGCGCGTTCGCCGACGGTCGGCTCGCGCTGCCCGAACGCATCAACGGCAAGGACGACCTGCTCGACGAAGCGCGCGTCGAAGTCGCCTTCCTGCTCGCAATGCAGATCCCCGACGGCACCAAGCTAGCCGTCGCGCCCGACGCAGGCGTGGCGGGCAAGGCGATCACCCGGTTCGAGACAATCGACGCAGGCGGGTTGGTTCACACCAAGATCGCCGACGAGAATTGGACCGGACTTCCAACCGCCCCCGCCGACGATCGCGAACGCCGGTTCCTCTACCCACCATCGACCGCGGCAACGCTCAACATGGTCGGTGTCGCGGCGCAGTGCGCGCGGATTTGGCGGACGATCGATCCGGCCTTCGCTACCAAGTGCCTCGCCGCAGCCCGACGCGGCTGGGCGGCGGCACTCCGCCATCCGAACCTCCTCACCAGTTCCGACTTCATGGGCAGCGGGGGCTATGGCGACCCGGATGTCCGCGACGAGTTCACCTTCGCCGCCGCGCAACTCTACGCGACCACCAACGAAGCGGCTTTCCTCGATCGCCTGCGCAAGGACGGCATCTTCACCGATCCCGGCACGGATATCGGCTGGGGTTCGCTCAGACTGGCGGGCGCACTGACGCTAGCCACCTTGGGCGACTCGCTACCCGCGGACGACCGTGCCAAACTCCGCACCCGGATCACAGCGCTCGCCGACGGCTTCGTCGCCGAGGGAAAGCGCAGCGGCTACGGCATCCCCTTTGGCGGCACCAACTACCCCTGGGGCTCGAGCAGTTCGATCCTCAACCGCGCGATCGTGCTCGGCGTCGCGTGGCAGATCGACCACAAGCCCGCCTATCGCGACGCGGTGGTATCGAGCCTCGACTACATCCTCGGCCGCAATCCGCTCGACCAATCCTACGTCACCGGTATCGGCACGCGCCCGATGCAGCACCCGCACCACCGCTTCTGGGCGGCCGCGGCGGACAAACGCTATCCCGCGCCACCCACCGGAGTCCTCTCCGGCGGCCCCAACTCGGCCGCCGCGAACGAGCCCGGCCCGATGAAAGGCTGCGCGCCACAAACCTGCTGGATCGACGACTACCGCGCGTTCACCGTCAACGAAGTCGCAATCAACTGGAACGCCCCGCTAGTATGGACCGCCGCCTTCCTAGACGCGACGCGGGGGCGCTAGAAATCATCACAACCGTCATCCTGACGAAAGTCAGGACCCAGGATACCAAGCGGAGCATTCGTGGCTCTGGGTCCTGACTTTCGTCAGGATGACGTATAACGTCGCACTACAGCCGCTCCAACGTTCGCGCGAGGTATCCGCGGATCGCGTCGGTCCGCTCCGGCGACGGGCTTCCGAGCACGCCGCGCATCGCTTCAGGCAGATGCGCGGCCGCGTCCTGCGCCGCGTCTCCAAACACGTATTGATCGAACCAGCCGCGCACCGCTGAGCGCTCGCCCTCGGGCAAGTCGCGGATCGCGAGGATCGCGTGGATTAACGCGGGGAATGGCGAGGCTGCACCCGCCTGCCCCCACCAGTAGTTGACCAGCACGTTGAACCGCCCGAGCGCCTTGACGTCATGCCACCACATCGACGGGATGAAGATCGCATCGCCCGGCTCCAGCACCGTCACCTGCATCTGCGCACGCGCCTCGGCAAATCGCGGATACCGCTCCAGATCGGGCGCTTCGAGATCGACAAGGCTGACCGGCTGTCCGGCGATCGTGACATCGAGCGGACCGACATACAGGTTGGGCCCCTGCTCGGGCGGAAACAGGCAGAACCGCCGCCGCCCCGCCACCACGACAGCGACGTTGCTCGACACGTCGTAATGCGTCGACACCCGGCTCTCGTTTCCAATCCACACCCGCGGCACCGCATCGGGCGTGGGCAGCGGCAACACGTTCGCCTCAGCCCAGCCCGGCAGGAATTCCCCGCCGCCGCCGCCCCGGCATAGATGGCCGGCGCGCCGGGCACCCCCTGCAACGCGATCAACTGGTCGACCAGCGTCGGGATCGGCGCCTTGGCGCGCTCGAAATTGAAGCCGCTCAGGTCGTCATTGTAGAAGAACCGCCCGCGTACGTCACTTTGCGCGACCATGACGTCGGCGGAGCGCCCGCCATCGAACGACACGATATGCTCGCCGATCGCGCGATCGGAGGCGCGGGCGGCGCGTACCGCCGGCCAGTCCGCGGCCAGCCCGCGCATGACGACCGGGCGATACCCGCGTGCGATCTCGGCTTCGAACCGTACTGCGTCGATCGCGCCGGTTTCGGCAACCGGGAGGCCAAGGATCTCACTCATCGCGTGCGTGTAATCCCTGGCCTCGTCTCCCGCTACCTCAGAAGGTCATGCGCGCCGACAGCGTGTACGACCGGTCGTTCTTGAAGAAGCTGCGCGGTGCCTCGAGCCCTGCGCCGTTCAACAGGAAGTTGGTCTTGGTCGTCTCGTCGAGCAGGTTCGACGCGGTCACGCCGAGCTTGAAATGCTCGTTCACCGTCACGAACGCCGAGGCATCGAGCTGTCCGGTCGGCAATGCGTAGACCGGCAGGAACGGGAAGCAGCAATCGCGGTTGGTCAGCAGGAACTTCGAGCGCCAGCTATATGCGACGCGGGCATAGAACGGACCCTTGTCGTAGAAGCCGGCGACGTTGACGGTATGCTTCGACAGGCCCTGGAGTGGGAGGTTGTCGTACAGACCGGCGACGTCCTGCGGCGGACGGCTGCCATCCGCGGCGCCATTGGCGGGCACCGGGTTAGGGATCTTGCCCGCCTTCACATAGGTGTAGTTGGCTTGCAGGCCGAGACCGCCGAGCGCACCGGGCAGGAAGTCGAAGGTCTGCTGGTACGCGATTTCCGCACCCTTGATCCGCGACTTGCCGTCGACATTGGCAGGACCGTTGACCTGCACGTCGAACGTTTGGCCGTTGTTGGTCAGCGTGCGCGTGTAGCCCAGATTGTCGACGATGATGTTCGACAGGGTCTTGTGGAACACCGTCGCGGTCAGCGAGCCGACCTTCGAGAAATACCATTCGCTAGTCAGGTCGAACTGCAACGCCTCGACCGGCCGCAGATACGGGTTCCGCGACGTCGCCGAGAACTGGTAGTTGCCCGCGGTGTTGCCCGACGACACACCGACGCCGACGAAGTTGCGCAGATCGCCGAAGTTCGGACGCGAGATCGCCTTCGATCCGGCGGCGCGGAACAGCAAGGTCGGCGTGACCTGCAGCTTCACGTTGGCGCTCGGCAGCCAGAAGTTGAACTTCTGCCGGGCGACATCCGGGATCGATCCGGAGTTCGCATAGGCGAGAATCGCCGCCTGCTGGGCTGCGGGCACGGTGCAGATCGCGTTGATCGTCCCAGACGCCGGCGGCTTGTCGCGCTGCGACTGGCAGAACCCGGCCAGCGTCTGGGGATACGCGCCGCCGGTCGGGGTTGCCGGCAGGTTGGACGCATCGAAGATGCTGCTCTGGTTCGGGAAGGTGATCGCGCCGTTCGAGCTGTCCTTGGTATTGACGAAGCGCACGCCGACGTTGCCGGTCAGGCTCATGCCGTTGCCGAAATCCTCAACGCCGAAATCGGCGCGGACATAGGCGGACTTGGTCTGCTCGCGGTTACGATAGAGTTCGCTGTTCAGGTACGCGCCATCGTTCAGCGGGCTGCCATCGCCGTTCTTGCGATCTTCGAGCGCGGTATACCCGCCGCCGCCCAGGGTCGTGATCTTGCGCAGCAGATCGGTGAAAGCGTCGTGATCGCGCAAAATGTCTTCGGAGACGAACGTCGCGCTCGGCGGCGTGTTGGTCTGACCACGGAAGAAATTGGTGAAATTGTGCAGGCTCTGCTCGTTCTGACCAAGTGCCGCATAGCTCACCGGCCCCTTTGCCGACCACGTCTCGGACAGATAGCCCCAATTGTTGTAATCCGCCGACCGCACGAGCTGCTTGCGATCCGCATACCGGCCACCGACGCGGACGTTGCGCAGGAACGCGGTGTCGCTGACGTCGAACTGCGCATCGCCGCGGAAGGCCCATTCGTGGCCATCGTTATCCTGGCGACCGTTGAAGGCGTCGCGGAAATAGATCGAGTTGGGGTTGGCGAAATAGCTGGTCGTATCGAAGCCCGGTGTGATCGACGTGATCTGCGGGATGCTGCCGCGCAGGTCGATCGCGGTCTGGCTGAACGTCGCGGTGTCGAGGATGTCGTCGCGAACCTTGACCTTCGAAGTGGCGTATTGCCCGTCGAAATTCAGGTGGAGGCGCTCGATCGGCTCGAACTTGATGTTGAGCGACTGATCCTGCGAGATCGACTTCGAGAAGAAGTGACGGTTGGATTCGGTCGTGAACACGCCGTTCGGCGAAAACTGGCTCAGCACGCCGTACCCGTTCGGGCCGTTGCCCTGCACCGCGCCGGTGCGCTTGCCGAGCGTGCCGCTCGTGAAGACGCCGTTGTCGTCGTAGGTGAAGTCCGAGCCACCGACCGGGAACACCGTGTTGGCATCGCCGTAATAGACGTTGGGCTCGACGGTGTGCTCGAGCCAGTCGTCGGTCGATTCGGCGCGGACGAACTGTGCGGTGACCAGCAGGTTGCCCGACGCGGTCTCATATTGCGCGGCGCCCGAATAGCCGATGCGTGTGCGGTCGAAATCCTGCGAGCGCGAACCGGCGCCCAGCGGTGCGTATACGACGTTGCGACCGGCCGGCAGCGGGAAGGTATCGAACAGCGTCGACTGGAACGGCGTACCCGCGTTCAGCACGCGGCCTTCGCCGGCATCCTGGACGCCGTTGCCGTTCTTGTCGTCGTTATAGCGCGGCAGCATCGACGAGATGAACACCGAGTCCGAACGGCTGTAGAGCTTCTGGTAGGTGCCGCTAGCGAGGATGCCGAACCGGCCTGCGCTGCCCAGGTCGAACTGCTTCGAGACGAGCCCGACGAACTGCGGCGCGCCGCGCTTCTCGAGATCGCCGAGGTTCATGCCCGCCGAGAGGAACAGCAGGTCCTTCTTCGAGTCGAACGGCTTGCGCGTGTTGATGTTGACGGTACCGGCGATGCCGCCCTCGACCAGATCGGCGGTGAGGTTCTTGAACACCTCGACCGAGCCGACGATTTCCGCAGGGATGTCGTTGAAGCCGATCTCGCGACCGCCGCCTGCGGCAAACGCGTCGCGGCCGTTGAACTCGCCGCGGACATAGCTGAGGCCGCGGATGACGACGCCCGAACCCTGTGCCGAGTAATGCGCCGAGTCGCTGGGGGCGGCGAAGCGGCTGATCGACACGCCGGGAACGCGCTGCAGCGCTTCGTTGACCGACCGATCGGGGAGCGCACCGATGTCTTCCGCGGTGATCGCGTCGACGACGGTGTCCGAATTACGCTTGATGTTCTGTGCGTTGGCCAGGCTCTGGCGAATGCCGGTGACGACGATCTCGCCGCGGTCGGTGTCCGGGGTCGGATTACCGGCGTCCTGCGACGCACCCGAGGTGCCGGTGGTGTTGCTAGCCGAGCCGGGGGCCGTACCCGCGGTTGCCGAGTCGAGACTGGCCGAACCCGACGTCGTGCTGGCGACGCCCGAACCGGCCGGCGCCGGCACTGCCTGCGGATCAGCTGCGGCAGGATCGGCGACCTGCGCGAAGGCTGAGGGTGCCATGACGGCAATTGCGATTACCGAAACGCTTGCGCCAATAAGACGCGACGCGCGAGCGATCGCCCGCGATGATGCAACACCAGCCATGATAAACCCCTAAGCATCCTTCAGCGCGATCGCCGCCGCTCTTCGAGCAGACGATCTAATCGCACATCTCCAGATCGACGAACGTCCTTCGCTCGCCTTACCAAGGTGTTAGGCAGCAAAATTACGGATCACAAGACGAATAAGACAATTTGAAAGACAGATGTGTCAGACGTTGCCGAGGTGTGGCCAAAGTGTAACAGGCTCGGAACGGTCCTACTGATAAGAAGCTGTCGGAAGAGACTGTGCAGACAGTGCTGGCGAGAGGATGAAGGCGGGGATGGAGACGGGCGGAACGCGGGTTGTCGTGGTCGGTGGCGGAACGGCGGGATGGATGACGGCCGCAGCGCTGGTCAGGCTGTTGCCGACAGGGTGTAGCGTCCATCTGATCGAGTCGGCAGAGATCGGCATCGTCGGCGTCGGCGAAGCGACGCTGCCCCATATCCGCGCCTTCGTGGAGCGACTGGGTCTCGACGAGGCCGACTTCATGCGGGCTACGCATGCGACCTTCAAACTGGGAATCGACTTCCGCGACTTCGGCGCGATCGGCGACAGTTATATCCACCCGTTCGGCACGTTCGGCCGACCGCTCGACGATGTCGGCTTCCACCATTACTGGCTTCGGCTCGCGGCGGAGGGACGCGCAGGGCCAATCGGCGACTATTCGGTCGCGGTCGCCGCTGCGAAGGCGCACCGCTTCGCGATTCCCGATGGCCCGGCGGACGATCTCGCGGCGAGCTTCGGCTATGCCTATCAGTTCGATGCGACCTTGTTCGGCCCCTATCTCCGCCGCTTTGCCGAAGCGCACGGCGCACGCCGGACCGAAGCGCGGATCGTGTCGGTCGACCAGGATCCGGTGAGCGGCGACGTCCGTGCGGTCCGCCTCGACAATGGGGAGACGGTCGAGGGCGACCTGTTCGTCGATTGCTCCGGCTTCCGCAGCCTGTTGCTCGGCAATGCGATGGCCGAGCCGTGGGAGGACTGGTCGCGCTGGCTGCCGTGCGACCGCGCGGTCGCGATGCCGTGCACCTCGCCCGAGGGACCGATCGAACCCTATACGAGAGCGACCGCGAAACCGGCCGGGTGGCAGTGGCGGATCCCGCTCCAGCACCGCGTCGGCAACGGCTATGTCTATTCCAGCGCGCATATTGCGGATCAGGCCGCTGCGGATGCGCTGGTCGCGTCGGTCGAGGGCACGCCGCTCGCCGATCCCCGCTTCCTCAAATTTCGCGCCGGTCGTCGCAGCAACAGCTGGGTCGGCAACGTCGTCGCGATCGGCCTCGCCTCGGGCTTCCTCGAGCCGCTCGAATCGACCAGCATCTACCTCGCGCAGATGGCGATCACGCAGTTGATCGAACTGTTTCCGCAGCGCGCCGGATCGGAGGGTATTTCCGCGACCGACCGGACCGAGTTCAACCGGATGGTCGACATGGAATATGACCGCATCCGCGACTTCCTGATCCTGCACTACCACGCCACCACCCGCGACGATTCGGACTTCTGGAATCATGTCCGGACGATGGACGTGCCCACGACGCTCGCCGACAAGATGGAGCTGTTCCGCCGCGCCGGTCGCGTGACGCAGTATAGCGAGGGGCTGTTCCTCGAACCGAGCTGGATCGCGGTCTATCTCGGGCAGGGAATCATCCCGCAAGCATGGGACCAGCGTGCCGATCGCCCCGGGCTCGACGGTCTCGACCGCGCGGTCGCCAGCCTGCGCGATCATGTCGCCGCCACCGCGACCGCGATGCCCGACCATGCCGCGTTCATCGCCCGCCGCAACGCGACGATTGCCGCGTGACCAGCCGCACGCCGATCGCGAGCATTGCCGTGCTGGGTGCCGGGGTCGTCGGCCTGTCCGCGGCGATCGCGTTCGCACGCGCGCTGCCGGGGCTGGCGGTGACCCTGATCGAGACGCCGGATGACGCTGCCGCGCTGACCGATCGCCTCTCGGGCACGCTGCCGTCGATCACTGCGTTTCACGATCGGATCGGCCTGCGCGAACGCGATCTGCTCGCGGCGGGCGCGACGCACCGGCTCGGCACGCGGCTGTCGGACTGGAGCGCGGACGGAACGCCGGTCGTGCTGGCGCAGGGCGAGCGCGGCGGGGCGATCGCTCCCGGCGCATTCCACCAGCATTGGCTGAATGCACGCCGCGCCGGGAAGACAGCGGCGTTCGATGCCTTCTCGGTGCCCGCGGTCCTCGCCGCCGCAGAGAAATTCGTCCATCCGTCCGACGATCCGAACTCGCCGATCTCGGGCTTCGGCTATGCGCTACGGCTCGATCCACCCCGCTACCGCGACCTGTTGCGCGCGCTCGCCCGGCATATTGGCATCGTCCCCGTGCCCGGCGCCTTTGCGGGTGTCGAGCGCGGTGAAGACGGGCGGGTATCGGCATTGTTGCTAGCCGATGGGCATCGCGTGGTCGCCGATCTGTATGTTGACTGTTCCGGCCCCGCTGCTCCGTTGCGGTCGGCACTTGATACGCGGTGGGACGATTGGCGACGCTGGCTTCCGGTCGATCGTCTGTTGCTGGGGACGGCGCCGGTGCAGACCCTGACACCGACCGACGATCTGGTCGCCGTGCCGGCCGGCTGGCGGTTCGCAAGCCGGTTGCGCGACCGTACGCTGGTCGGGCTCGCCTACGCGGCGGATCAGACCTCGGATTCCAGCGCGCGGCGGATCCTGCCGGCCGGCGACACCATCGTACCGCTCACGCCGGGCGCGCGACCCGAGCCATGGAAGCACAACGTTCTAGGGCTGGGTGATGCCGCGGTCGTGCTCGATCCGCTTGCCGACGCCAACCTGCACCTCGCCCATGCCGCGATCCTCCGCGCGATCGACCTGCTGCCGGGTCGCGACTGCGCACCGACCGAACTCGCCGAATATAATCAGCGCAGTTACCGCCAGGCCGCTCGGGTCCGCGACTTCCAGGCTGCGCATTACCTGCCGACCGGTCGCACGCGCGGCCCGTTCTGGAAGCATGCGTCCCGCCTCCCCCGCCCCGACAGCCTCGCACACACGCTCGAACATTTCGCGCATCGCGGTCGCCTGCCGTTCTACGAGGATGAAAGCTTCGACAAGGACGACTGGCACGGCTTGCTGCTCGGTCTTGGCATCATCCCCCGCATCGCCGATCCAATCGCATCGGCCAGCCCGCCCGAAACGATCGACGCGACGCTGAAACGGCTCGCCGAGGCAACTGCCGCGTTGCCGGCGCGCCTGCCCCCTATCCCCTGTATCTCGCGCAACTGGAGCGTGGACGATGACCGATTCGAACCCTGGCCCTATCCGCAAAGTCGTCATCGTCGGCGGGGGGACCGCCGGCTGGATGGCCGCCGCCGCGGCTGCCCGCTATCTCGACGATGGCCAGCGCCAGGTCGTCCTGATCGAGTCCGACGCGATCGGTACGGTCGGCGTCGGCGAGGCGACGATCCCGCCGATCCTCGGCTTCAACGCGCTGCTCGGGATCGACGAACGCGACTTCCTCCGTGCGACCGGCGCCACCTTCAAGCTCGGCATCGAGTTCGTCGGCTGGGACACCGGCGACGATCGCTACATGCACGCTTTCGGCGGGCATGGCCGCGACATCCAGGGGCTCGCCTTCCACCAGCTCTGGCTGAAACTGCGCGATCGTCCCGGTATCGGCACGCTCGAGGAATATGCCCCCTCCGCGGTGGCGGCCTATCTACACAAGTTCGGCCAGCCTGGCGGCCAGCCACCGCTCGCCTACGCCTATCATTTCGACGCCGGGCTCTACGCGACGTTCCTCCGCCGCCGTGCCGAGGCCGGTGGCGTCACCCGGATCGAAGGGCGGATCACCGGCACCGATCGCGATCCGCTGACCGGCCATGTCCGCGCCGTTCGCCTCGAAGGTGGCCAATCGGTCGACGGCGACCTGTTCATCGACTGTTCCGGCTTCCGCAGCCTGTTGCTCGGCGAAACGATGGGCGTGGCGTTCGAGGACTGGTCGCACTGGCTCCCCTGCGATCGCGCAGTCGCGGTGCCGACCGAACCGAGCACGCCGCTATTGCCCTATACGCGGGCGACCGCGCGCACCGCCGGCTGGCAATGGCGGATCCCGCTCCAGCATCGCACCGGCAATGGCCATGTCTATTCCAGCGCGCACATCTCGGATGACGAGGCGACCGCTACGTTGCTCGCCAACCTCGACTCGAAACCGACCGCCGAGCCGCGCCAGTTGCGGTTCAAGGCGGGGCGTCGGGAAAGGCTGTGGGAGGGCAACGTCGTCGCGCTTGGCCTCGCCGGAGGGTTTCTCGAGCCACTCGAATCGACCAGCATCCACCTGATCCAGACCGGTATCTCGAAGCTGTTCGCGCTGTTCCCCGACTGCGGTTTTGCCGATGTCGAACGCGACGAATACAACCGCCTGATGGGTGACGCCTATACCTCGGTCCGCGACTTCATCATCCTGCACTATCACGCCACCCGGCGCGACGATTCCGCGTTCTGGCGGCATGTCCGGACGATGCCGATCCCCGATAGCCTGACGCGCAAGCTCACGCTGTTCCGCAAAAACGCCCGCATCTTCCGCTACGACGATGAACTTTTCGGGATTTCGAGCTGGGTGCAGGTGCTGCTCGGGCAGGATGTCGTCCCGGTCGGTTATGATCCGATCGTCGATGCGCTCGATGCCGACCGCGTTGCGGACGCGGTCCGTCAGATCCGCGGGGCGACGTTGCGCACGGCGCAGGCATTGCCCGGCCATGGCGACTTCGTTGCGGCACATGGCCGGTTTGAGGGCGTCCCGCCCATGCGGTCCCCAGTTCGAACCTGACGCCCAAAACATTTCGGCCCCGAGGCGCGCCTAAGCGCCCCGGGGCCGATCAGGTTGTCGGTAACGCAGCAGCTCAGCCGTGCAGCGACCGGCGGAACGTCTCCGGCAGGAACACCAACCCGACCAAGGCCGTCACCGCGCAGGCGACGATCGGATACCAGAGCCCGTAATAGATATCCCCGGTCGCCGCGACCATCGCGAACGCCGCGGTCGGCAAGAACCCGCCGAACCAGCCATTGCCGATATGATAGGGGAGCGACATCGAGGTGTAGCGTATCCGCGTCGGGAACAGCTCGACCAGCAACGCGGCGATCGGCCCGTAAACCATCGTCACGTACAGCACGAGCAGGACGAGGATCGCGACGACCATCGGCTTGTTGATCTGCGCCGGATCAGCCTTTTCGGGGTAACCCACCGCGGTCAGCGCGGTCTTCACCTCGGTCTGGAACGCCTTGATCGCCGCCGCCTTATCAGGCCCAGACACGACCGCCGGGTTGACGACCGGGATGGTCGCGCCGCCGATATGGATCTGCGCGACGGTGCCCGCGGGCGCGATCACATTGGCGTACGAAATGCCGGCCTTCGCCAGATACGCCTTGGCGATGTCGCACGAGCTCTTGTCGAACTTGTTCTTGCCGACCGGGTCGAACTGCACCGAGCATTCGTCGGGATTGGCGACGATGCTCACCGGCGAATTGGCCTGCGCCGCATACAGCGCGGGGTTGGCGGCCTTCGACAGCGCGTGGAACAGCGGCATGTAGGTCAGCGCGGCGAGCGCGCAGCCGGTCAGGATGATGTATTTCCGCCCGATCTTGTCCGACAGCCAGCCGAAGAAGATGAACGCGGGCGTTGCGATCAGCAGCGCGATCGCGATCAGGATGTTGGTGGTCGGCCCATCGACGCGCAGGTTTTTCTCGAGGAAGAACAGCGCGTAGAACTGGCTGGTGTAGAACACGACGCCCTGCCCGACGACCGCACCGAACAGCGCGATCAGCACGACCTTTAAATTGCTCCACTGCCCGAACGCTTCGGTCAGCGGCGCCTTCGAGGTCTTGCCCTCGTCCTTCATCTTCTGGAACACCGGGCTCTCTTCGAGCTGCATGCGGATCCAGAGCGACACTGCCAGCAATGCGATCGAGACGATGAACGGGATACGCCAGCCCCATGCCGCGAACGCCTCTTCGCCGACCAGGGTCCGCACGCCGATGACGATCAACAGCGCCGCGAACAGCCCAAGTGACGCGGTGGTCTGGATAAAGCTGGTGAACAGCCCGCGCTTCTTGTCGGGCGCGTGCTCTGCGACATAGGTCGCAGCCCCGCCATATTCGCCGCCGAGCGCTAGGCCCTGCAACAGCCGCAGCACGACCAGCGCGATCGGCGCGGCGACGCCGACCGAGGCGTAGCTTGGCAGCAGGCCGACCAGGAACGTCGACAGGCCCATGATCGCCATCGTCACGAGGAAGGTGTTCTTGCGCCCAACGACATCGCCGATCCGCCCGAACACCAGCGCACCGAACGGCCGCACCGCGAACCCGGCCGCGAACGCCGCCAGCGCGAAGATGAACCCGGTGGTCTCGTTGACGCCCGAGAAGAACTGCGCGGTGATGATCGTCGCGAGCAGGCCGTAGAGGTAGAAATCATACCATTCGAACACCGCGCCGAGCGACGACGCGATGATAATCAGCGGCTGGCTCTGCTTCACGTGCCCAAGGGGCGAAGCATCCCCGGTTGTCGTCGCCATGGCGGTATCCTCTCAGAAGGGTTGGGTGGAACAGCCGATCGTCGCCGGCTTATAAAAACTGAAGCATCCTCGATGTAACGAGGTGGGCTCGCCATCCTCCCCCACCAGGGGGAGGTGGCTGGCACGTGCCAGACGGAGGGGGCAGTAGGCGATGACGTCGGTGTCGCATCCTCCCCCTCCGTAACCTAGCGTGTCTCCCTGACAGGGACGCATCGTGGCATCATGCCCTAGAACGAATACCGCGCAGCGAGTTCGCCCCGGTCGAGTTTGCCGACCTGCCCATCGACAAGCCGGCGTTCCGCGTGACGGAACTCCACGCCGAGATCGATCGCCTTGACCGGCGAGAAGAACAGATTGGCGGACGTGCTCCACGCCGATGCGCTGGCACCGATCGGCTCGCCGCCGGTCGGATAGTCGATCGACTGCACGCTGCCGATGAACGTCGAGCGCAGCTTGTCGGTCCAGCCCAGCTTTAGCGCGGCGAACCCGGCGGTCAGGCTCGGCGTCTGCAATTCCGCGCCCCGCACCGGCACGAACACCGCGTCGGGCGCAAGGTTCAGGCCGACGTAGCGGCCGATACCGTCGCCGTGCGTCACCATGAAGCGGATGTCGGAATGGCCCGATGCGTCGAGCGGCACCTTGCCCGCGAACGACACGCCCCAGCCCGTCGCACTCTCGTTCAACGGCCCCGTATCGATCGTCAGTTTCCGCGCGAGACCTGCCAGCGAGAACTCGCCGAACGCCGTCTTGTAGTTCAGGCGGGCAGCGACGTCGGGAAGCCGGTCGTCGGCGTTCTCGACGACGGCTGCGGACACCAGGTTGGTCGACGCGGTCTCGGGATTCTCCGCCGCGATCGACAGCGACAGCGTATCGCTCAGTTTCCGCGTGTAGCGAACCTGCGCCTGGCGGACGAATACGCTGCCTTCCGACGGCCCGATAAAGTCGGTCGTCTCGGGTAGCGCGCCGATATACTGAAACGTCGTCCACTCCTGGCCGAAAAGCCAGTTGTCGTAGGTGAAGAACGCGCGACGCAGGCCGGGGTTATACCCGCTGACGACGCGCTGGTTGCCCTGCGTGCCCGGCACCACCTGGAAATCGAGTTCGAGCAGCCCCTTCAGGCTGTGGCCCGCGATCGGCGTATCCGTCGCCAGCACGATCCGCGTCTGCTTGGCGTGCGATTCGAAGCTGTTGCCTTCGTTGCGCCCGCCAACCGGGGTCATGCTTGGGAAATAGAAGTCGCGGCCGACCGATTCCGGCGCGATATTGCCGCCGCTGTACCGGCTGACCGACGCCCAGGTCTTGAAGAAGCCGTTGAGCTTGACCGTCGTCCCCGCGACCTTGAACCCGTCGGTCGGCGCCGCGGCCGGCGCTTTCGCCTCGGCGAGCGCAGTGGGTGCGGTCGGTCCGGCGGGGGCCATCGGATGCAGGTCGTTAGACGCGGAAGCGACCGCCGTCGGTGCCTGCCCGGTGGACGAAGGTTGTGGCGCAGTCGATGCCGTCGCCCGCGCGGCGTTCAGTTCGCCGCGCAGATCCTGCACCGCCGCTTCGAGCGCCTTCAACCGCGTCTCGAGCTCCACTTCGCGCGCCGTCTGTGCCTGCGCCATGCCTGGCACCAGCGCGGCGCCCGCCAGCAAGGCGGTCAACGCCAGCCGTGTCCTGAGTGCCATCCGTGTCATCCCCGTCTCCGCGCTCTCCCACTGGTCTTACGCGTGGAATAAGCCTCATGATCATGGCGCATTGCGTCCCTCCGTACACCCCTTACTTTGGTGAGGGATGATCGTGCCGACACGACCGCGTACAGCGCGGCAAAAGGAGAGCCAGATGACCGAGGCAAGCTATCCCGTCCCCGCGGCATGGGCGAAGGACGCCCTGATCGATGCCGCCGCCTATGACCGGATGTATGCCGAGGCCGCGACCGATCCCGACGCGTTCTGGGCGAAGGAGGCCAAGCGGCTCGACTGGATCGTCGCCCCGACCAAGATCAAGGACACGTCGTTCGACGAGAGCGACTTCCACATTCGCTGGTTCGAGGACGGGCAGCTCAACGTCGCCGCGAACTGCGTCGATCGCCACGCCGACGCGCGCCCCGACGCGACCGCGATCCTGTGGGAAGGCGACGACCCCGCCGACGACCGCAAGATCAGCTATGCCGAACTGCGCGACGAAGTCTCGAAGCTCGGCAACGCGCTGAAGGCGAAGGGCGTCAAGAAGGGCGACCGCGTCACGATCTACCTGCCGATGATCCCCGAAGCGGCGTTCGCGATGCTCGCCTGCGCGCGGATCGGCGCGATCCATTCGGTGGTGTTCGGCGGCTTCTCGCCCGAGAGCCTGTGCAACCGCATCCACGATTGCGACAGCCGGATCGTCATCACCGCCGACGAAGGCCTGCGCGGTGGCAAGACCGTGCCGTTGAAGGCGAACGTCGATGCCGCGCTCGACCACGGCGATCTCGCGGTCGAGACCGTCATCGTCGTCCGTCGCACCGGCGGTAAGGTGACGATGACCGAAGGCCGCGACTGCTGGTATGCGGAGTGCGTCGAGGGCCAGTCGACCGACTGCGCACCCGAACCGATGAACGCCGAGGACCCGCTGTTCATCCTCTACACCAGCGGCTCGACCGGCCAGCCAAAGGGCGTACTCCACTCGACCGGCGGCTATCTGGTGTGGGCGTCGATGACGCACGAATACGTCTTCAACTACCGTCCCGGCGAGATCTTCTGGTGCGCCGCGGATGTCGGCTGGGTCACCGGCCACACCTATTCGCTGTACGGCGCGCTCGCCAACGGCGCGACCACCGTGATGTTCGAGGGCGTGCCCAACTACCCCGATCACAGCCGCTTCTGGAGAATCGTCGACAAATACCAGGTCAACATCCTCTACACTGCACCGACCGCACTCCGGTCGCTGATGCGCGAGGGCGACGACTGGGTCACGCGCACCAGCCGCAAGTCGCTGCGCCTGCTCGGCTCGGTCGGCGAACCGATCAATCCCGAGGCGTGGAACTGGTATCACAACGTCGTCGGCGACGGCCGCTGCCCGATCGTCGACACCTGGTGGCAGACCGAAACCGGGGGCCACATGATCTCGCCATTGCCCGGGGCCACTGCGCTCAAGCCCGGCAGCGCAACGAAACCCTGTTCGGCGTGATGCCCGAACTGGTCGATGCGGACGGCAAGGTCCTCGACGGCGCGGTCGAGGGCAACCTCGTCATCGCCGACAGCTGGCCCGGCCAGATGCGGACCGTGTGGAACGATCACGAGCGCTTCTTCCAGACCTATTTCTCGACCTACCCTGGCAAGTATTTCACCGGCGACGGCTGCCGCCGCGACGAAGACGGCTACTACTGGATCACCGGCCGCGTCGACGACGTCATCAACGTCAGCGGCCACCGCATGGGCACCGCCGAAGTCGAGAGCGCGCTGGTCGCCCACTCGAAGGTCGCCGAAGCCGCGGTCGTCGGCATGCCACACGACGTGAAGGGCCAGGGCATCTACGCCTACGTCACGCTCAACGCGAACGCCGAGCCGAGCGAGGAGCTGCGCAAGGAACTCGTCCAGTGGGTCCGCCGCGAGATCGGGCCGATCGCCACGCCGGACATCCTCCAGTTCGCGCCGGCGCTTCCGAAAACGCGGTCGGGGAAGATCATGCGCCGCATCCTGCGGAAGATCGCGGAGAACCAGCTCGACCAGCTTGGCGATACCTCGACGCTCGCCGATCCAGCCGTGGTCGACGCCTTGATCGCGGGCCGCGAGGAGGCCATCCCCGTACCGGCATGACGCGCACGATCCTCATCGCCGACGATCACCCGCTGTTCCGCCAGGCGCTCAAACTGGCGGTCAGCCGCGCCGCGCCTGATGCGGTGGTGATCGAGGCGGGGCAACTCTGCGAGGCGGTCGATGCAGCGCGCGGGGCGGAACGGCTCGATCTGATCCTGCTGGACCTGCGGATGCCAGGATCGGAAGGGTTCGCCGGTGTCGCGCTGCTCCACGCTGAACGCCCCGACACGCCGATCATGGTGATCTCCTCGGCCGACGAAGCCGAGGCGGCACCGCGTGCGAGGGCCTATGGCGCAATCGGCTTCGTCTCAAAAACCGCCGACCTCGCCACCCTCGAAAACGCGGTCGCGCGAGCTCTCGCCGGCGAACGCGACGCGCCAGCCGAAGGCGCCCCCGTCGACGAAATGTCTACCCGCGTCGCCAGCCTTACCCCCACCGAACTGAAGGTGCTCCTCGGTGTCCTCGCCGGTCGCCTGAACAAGCAAGTCGCCTTCGACCTCGGCATCTCGGAAGGTACGGTGAAAGGTCACATGACCGCCATCCTCCGAAAACTTGGGGTGCAGAACCGGACGCAAGCGGTCCTCGCGGCGAGGGCGATGGACATCCACTTCGCCGACTGAGGCAGGCCATGCCGCCCGGACAAGAGCCATTTCGCATCCCCGGCAGCACATAATTCCTTGTTCTCTCGCGAAGGCGGGAGCCCAGTCTGGATCCCCGCCTTCGCGGGGAAACATATCTTGCGCGCAAGGTAAGAGTGCCGACTGGTTTCGAGAGCCGGCGCTCCAACTGAATGCCACCCCCATTTCAATCCTCCCCCGCAAGGGGGAGGTGGCGCCGAAGGCGACGGAGGGGGAGGAACACGCAACCGACGTTACCCTTTCCGCCCCCTCCGTCTGGCAAGAGCCAGCCACCTCCCCCTGGCGGGGGAGGATTCTACGAGGCTCAACTCCCCGCGCCGCGGCCGCCGAAGCCTCCTCGATGAACCGCCACAGATCCGCCGGCACCACCGGTTTGGTCAGCACGACGAGCCCCGCACACCGCACATCCTCCACGACCGCGCGGTCCGCGGTCACCAGCGCAATCGCCGGCGGAGGCGTCATCGCCCGCAACCGCGCGACCACGTCGAGTCCATCCTCCGCTTCGTCCAAGTGGAAGTCGACCAGCGCCACATCCGGCTCCTCGTCCGTCGCTAGTTCCATCGCCTCGGCGATCGTCGCCGCCAGCAACGGCACGCACCGCCGCGCGCGCAACGCCGCGTCGAGCGCCGCCAGGATCGTAGCATCATTGTCGAGGCACATCACCCGCAACCCCGGCACCAGCGCGCGCGGCGCCGAGGGCGTCGGCAACGCCACATCCAGCCCGTCAGGCGCCAACGGCACCCGCACCGCAAACGTCGTCCCGCGCCCCGGAGCCGACCGCAACTCCACCGCCACCCCGAGCAACCGCGCGATCCGCCGGACGATCGCCAGCCCCAGCCCGACGCCGCCGCCCGCGCTGCCCTTGCTTTCGAGCCGCTCGAACTCCTCGAAGATCCGCTCGCGGTCCCCAGACGCAATCCCCGGCCCGGCATCACGCACCTCGATCAGCACGTCGTCACCCCGCCGCCGCGCCCCGATCCAGATCCGCCCATCCGCCGAATAGCGCACCGCATTCGACAGGAAATTCTGCAATATCGACCGCAGCAACGACCGATCCGTCGCCACGCTGAACACTCCCGGATGCGATGCCAGCACCAGCCCCCGCTCCCCCGCCAACGGCGCGAACTGCACGGCCAGTTCCTCGATGAGCGCCCCCAGCGCAAACCGCTCGACCTTCGGCACCACGCCCCCAGCATCGAGCCGCGACACGTCGAGCAACGCCCGCAGCAACGTGTCCGCAGACCCGATCGCGCCGTCGATCGCGCGCACCAGCTCAGCCTGATGCGGCGCCTTCCCCTCGTCGAGCGCCGCACAGAACAACCGCGCCGCATGCAGCGGCTGCAACAGGTCATGGCTCGCCGCCGCCAGGAACCGCGTCTTGTCGCGCGTCGCGGTCTCGGCGATCGCACGCGCCTCGCCCAGCATGTGGTTCGACCGCGCGAGATCCTGCGTCCGCGCGACGACCCGCGCCTCGAGATCGGCCTGCGCCTCCTTCTCCGCGGTAATGTCGGTGAAGCTCTGGACGTAGCCCCCGCCCGGCATCGGCCGCCCGACCATCTTGATCCACCGCCCCGACGGCCGTTGCCGCTCGAAACTGTGCGGCGTGCCGCGCGCGAGATGCGCCACCCGACGCCCGACATGCGCCGCGATATCGCCCGCGATGCCCTCGCGCTCGGCATTGTAGCGGATCAGGTCGGCGATCGCACGCCCGACCACGACATAGCCCTCGGGATAGTCGAACATCTCGACATAGCGCGGATTCCACGCGACCAGCCGCAGGTCCGCATCGATAACGCTCACCCCCGGGTCGATCGTCTCCAGCGTCGCGGACAGCAACGTGCGCGAGAACCGCAGCGAGCGCCCGCGCTGGTCGAGCAGGCGGACCACGTCGCTGACGTCGATCGCCGACCCGGCGATGCTCGACGCGACAATCTTCCGGGCCGACGGTGCGCCGATCACGCCCGCGATCAGCCGCTCGGCGGTGCGCGCCGCAGGGCCGTCGATCGGCGCGCGCTGATCGGGTGACGCCACACCGATCGCCTCCGCCTCGCCGTCGCCGACGAACCGCGCGACGAGCATCCGCAATTCGCCGAGCGTCGTGACATGGTCGAGCGCGGCGTTCCCCCGATGCCGCTCGCGCACGTGCAGCCCGGCCATCAGCGCGACGTTGACGCCGAGGCTCCACACCGTGCCGTTGACCAAAGGTGAGCCGATCCGCCACCCAAGCAACGCATCCGGATCGAGCCACGCCCGCGTGAACTGCGCTAACGCCGGCCCAACACCCTCGCCGATCGACGGCAGCAACAGGCAGTAGATCCAGACGACCACGCCACCGATCAGCCCAGCGCGCGCCGCTGTGTGATTGGCGAAGTTCCACCCGACCGTCGCGATCAGCGCAGGTGCGAACTGCGCCACACCGGCGAACGCGATCAGCCCGATCGACGCCAGCGGCAGGTCCGCACCCAGGCTCCGGCCATATAGCAGCGCGACCGCGACGATCGCGGCGATGATGACCCGCCGCACGCGCAGCATCCTTCGGCCAAGCTCGCCCTCGCCCGCCTCGCCGTGCCGCCGGAGCAGCAGCGGCGCGAGCAGATCGTTGGTCGCCATCGTCGACAGCGCGATCGTCTCGACTACCACCATCGCCGTCGCGGCCGAGAACCCGCCGAGAAACGCGATCAGCGCGACCAGGTTTTCGCCCTGCTGCAGCGGCACCGCAAGCACGTACAGATCCGGCTCGGCATCGCCCGGCAACAGCGTCATCCCCGCCAGCGCGAGCGGCAGCACGAGCAGCGAGATCACCACCATGTACGCGATGAACGGGCCCCGCGCCCGGGCGATCGCGTCGGGGCCGCGGGCCTCGATCACCCCGACATAGAATTGCCGAGGGAGGCACAGGATCGCCAGCGCCGACAGCAGCGTGCGCACCCAGAAATCCGACGATAGCGCACCCCAGGTGAAGCCCGCCTCAAGCCGGGCCAGCGGCGGCGCCAGCGCCTCCGCCGGCACGTCGACCAGCAACGCCACCGTCACAACCCCGAGCACGACGAAGCACAACAGCTTGATCAGCGACTCCGCCGCGATTGCCGCGACTACGCCAGGGTTGCGCCCCGCCACCTCATACCGCCGGGCGCCGAACAGGATCGCGAACACGGCGAGCAGCAGCGCGACCAGCACGCCAACCTCTGCCGAACTGCCGACGCCGGCAATCGCGCCGAAGCTCAGCGTCACCGACCGCAACTGGAGCGCGATATACGGCACCGATGCGAGCAACGCCGTCCCCGCGACGATCGCCGCCGTCCCCCGACTGCGGCCGTAGCGTGCCGAAATGAAGTCGGAGATCGAACTCGATCCCTCCTCGCGCGCCAGCCGCACCAGCCGCGCGAGAAACTTCGGCGCGAGCAGGAACACCAGCGCCGGCCCGAGATAGATGGCGAGGTAATCCCACCCTCGCGTCGCCGCGGTGCCGACCCCGCCGAAGAACGTCCAGCTGCTGCAATAGACCGCCAGCGACAACGGATACGCGATCCGTCCGAGCCGCTGCGACAGCCCACGCCGATCCACCACCCACGCGATCCCGAACAACAGCGCGCCATAACCGAGAATGGCGAGGATGATCATCGGTCGTGTGATGGATGCGCTCCAGTCTGGCGCCGAAGCGCGGTGTCACGACGCAACATAGCGCCGATCCGCGCGGTCGGCGACAGCCACCCGGCGTAAACCGAGTGGTTGTCGCTCGCCTCGATCCTCCCGCCAGGAGGAGGATACGCAGGTGAGAAGCTAGAGCAGCTTGTCGAGCGTGATCGGCAGGTCGCGAACGCGTTTGCCGCAGGCATTGTAGACCGCATTGGCGACCGCCGCGGCGACGCCGGTGATGCCGATCTCGCCGATCCCGTGCGCGCCCATCGGCGTATGCGGGTCGGCGATGTCGGTCCAGATCACATCGATCTCGGGCACGTCGAGATGCACCGGCACATGATATTCGGCGAGGCTCGGGTTCATGATCCGGCCGTTGCGCTCGTCGAACTGCGTCTCCTCCATCAGCGCCATGCCGAGCCCCATGATGATCCCGCCGCGGAACTGGCTGCGCGCCGTCTTGGGATTGAGGATACGCCCGGTGTCGAACGAGCCGAGAAAGCGGCTGACGCGCGTCTCGCCGGTCACGCTATTGACGCGCACCTCGCAGAACATCGCGCCGTAGGAATGCATCGACCAGTGCATCAGTTCGAGCGGCTGCGACGCCTCTTCGGTGACGGTCACGCTGTCGCGCTGCGCCCGGGCGAGGATCGAGGCATAGCTTTCGCGCCGCGCCGGATCGTCGAGCTTGGCAAGACCCGCGTCATCGCTGCCGACCTCGTCCACCGACAGCCCGGCAAGCGGGGAGTCGTTGCCGGCCAGCTTGAGCAACTCGCTCACCAGCGCGTTGTGCGCGGCGATCACCGCCGCCCCGATCGCCGCGGTCTGCTGCGATCCGCCGGCAAGGATCGCGCCGGGAATGATCGAATCGCCATAGCGCACCTCGACCGCGTCCATCGGCAGCGCGAGCCGCTCGGCCGCGACCATCGCCGTGGTCGTCGCGGTGCCCATCCCCATTTCCTGCGCGGACACTTCGACGATCGCGGTCGCGGCCCCCGTCCCCGATGCCGACAGCGTGATCCGCGCCGCAGCGCCCGGCATCCGGTAATAGGGGTAGGTCGCGGTCGCGCAGCCCATCCCGATCAGCCACTCGCCGTCGCGGCGCAGGCCCGGCTCGGACGACCGTTGGTCCCACCCGAACTTCTCCGCGCCAGCACGCCACGCTTCGACCAGATGCCGCGAAGAGAAGGGCAGACCCGAAAGCGGATCGGTTTCGGGCTCGTTGCGGATGCGGAGGTCGATCGGATCGATACCGAGTTCTACCGCAAGTTCGTCGATGCCGGATTCGAGCGCGAAGGTGCCGACCGACTCGCCGGGCGCGCGCATGAACGTGTTGGCGAGCATGTTGAGCCGGACGACCTCGACCGACAGTTTCACGCTGTCCGCCGCATAACCCGATTTAGAGCCGACGATGAACGGCTCGGGCATGTCGTTGTGCGGCGTCGTCGCGGTCGTGCCTGCGTGGATCATTGCCTGGAAATGGCCATCGGCGGCAGCGCCGATCGCGACGCGCTGTTCGGTCAGCGTGCGGCCACCGACGATCCGGTAGACACCCTCGCGACTGAGCGCGATCCGCACCGGCCGCTGCACGAGCTTGGCCGCAGCCGCGCCGAGGATCTGGTGATCCCACAAGCACTTTCCGCCAAAGCCGCCACCGACATAGGGCGACAGGACATGGACCTGGTCGGCGGCAAGATCGAACACGTTGGCGATCGTCGCGGCCTCCGCGGTGACCAGCTGGCTCGCATCGTGGATCGTCAGGCGATCACCATCCCAGACCACCGTCGACGCGTGCGGTTCGATCGCATTGTGGTTGTGGCGCGGCGTCCGATAGACGTTATCGACCGCATGCGGTGCCGCCTTCAGCATCGTCTCGGCGTCACCGACTGCGGCCTGCAACGCCTGTCCCATGAACGCACCGGGCTCCGCCCCCGCGGCCTTGGCCTCGTCGAACGAGGTCAGCGCCGGCTCCGCGTCATAATCCGCGACGATCAGCGACGCGGCATGATCCGCCTGCTCCTGCGTCTCGGCGAGCACGACCGCGATCGGCTGGCCGTTCCAGTGGATCCGGTCTCCCTGCATGATCGGCAGGTCGGCGGGGCCGGCAGCGGTCGGCGACGTGCCGAACACCGCCGGCCGGTTCATCCGTGGCGCGTTGCGATGCGTCATCACCAGCACGACGCCGGCCGCGGCCTCGGCAGCTTCCGTATCCAGCCGCGCAATCCGCCCGCGCGGGATCGTCGCATAGGCCAGCGCGGCATAGACCATCCCCGGCAGCGGCACCTCGGCGGCAAAGCGCGCCGCACCCTGCACCTTGGCCGCGCCATCGAGACGCGACACCGGCGTCCCGATCAGCCCGTGCTGGCGGCGGATCAACGGATCGGGAACGCCCCCTGGAATCCAGCTGTCGGGTGCCAGCGGCACGAGTTTCTCCATCGCGCCCTGCACCACGGCTTGCGTTGCGCCCTTGACGCTGTCGACGATGCTCATGCGCTTGCTCCTGCGAGATCGCCGAGCACGGCGACCAGCGTCCGCTTGACGAGTTCGATCTTGAAGCCGTTGTCGCGCAAGGGATGCGCGTCGGCCAGTTCGGCCAGCGCCGCCTCGCGGAACAGTTCCTCCCCCGGTACCGCACCGCGCAGGATCGCCTCCGCCTTCAGCGCGCGCCACGGCTTGTGTGCGACGCCGCCAAGCGCGATCCGCACGTCACCGATCTGGCCGTCCTCGATCCGCAACGCCGCGGCGACGGAGACCAGCGCGAACGCGTAGCTCGCCCGATCGCGTACCTTCCGGTAGGTCGAGTTCGTCGCGAACGGCATCGGCGGCACTGTGATCGCGGTGATCAGTTCGCCGGGCGCGAGCACCGTGTCGCGGTCCGGACTATCGCCCGGCAGGCGGTGGAGGTCGACGAACGGCAGTGTTCGCGCGCCTGCGACGCCATCGATATGTACGGTCGCATCGAGCGCAGTGAAGGCGACACACATATCCGATGGATGCGTCGCGACGCAGGCGGGCGATGCGCCGAGGATCGCGTGGATCCGATTGAACCCGCCCGCCGCATCGCACCCCGACCCGGGCTGGCGCTTATTGCAGTTCGAGCCGTCGGTATCGTAGAAATAGGTGCACCGCGTGCGTTGCAGCAGATTGCCGCCGACCGTCGCCATGTTGCGGATCTGCGGCGACGCCCCCGCCAGGATCGCGCGCGCCAGCACGGGATAGCGTGCGCGTACCACCGGATGCTCGGCGAGTGCGGTGTTGCGGACCGCGGCACCGATCGAAAGTCCGCCGTCCTCGGTTTCGGCGATCTCGGCGGAGAGGCCGGTGACGTCGACCACGCGATCGGGCCGGGCGATCGTCTCGCGCATCAGGTCGACCAGGTTGGTGCCGCCGCCAAGATAGGCCGTGGCCGGGTCGGCGCCGAGCTTGATCGCATCGGCAATGCCGTCGGCGCGTGCGTAGGTGAACGGCGTCATGCCACCCCTCCGCGACGCCGGTTCGCTCCGCGTCGACGGTCTGCGCGATCGCGTCGATGATGCCGTTATGTGCACCGCAGCGACACAGATTGCCGCTCATCCGCTCCTGGAGTTCCTCACGCGTCAGCGTGACGAACGCGGACAAATCCGCCGTGGCATGGCTCGGCAGGCCGCGCTTGGCCTCGCTCGCCATGCCGATCGCCGAACAGATCTGCCCAGGCGTGCAATAGCCGCACTGGAAGCCGTCATGATCGATGAACGCCTGCTGCAACGGATGCAGCGCGCCATCGGTCGAGAGTCCCTCGATCGTCGTGATGCTGCGCCCGGTATATTGCACCGCCAGCGCGAGGCACGACACGATCCGCTCGCCATCGACGAGCACGGTGCACGCGCCGCATGCGCCCTGGTTGCAGCCCTTTTTCGTACCCGTCAGATCAAGATGTTCGCGCAGGAAATCGAGCAGCGAGACACGTGGATCGGCCGGCGGTTCGGCCGTCGTGCCGTTGATGGTCATCGACATCGCGATCTCCTGACTTCTGGTATTTTCTCGTTCGTGCCGATCTATCCGAAGCCGCGTCCCACCACCATAGATCGATGGTCGTGACGGCCGGACCCCGCCAAAAAAAGGACCGGGACGCATGGTCTGCACCCCGGTCCTTTTTCACTTAGTCAGCCGTCACGTCGGCGATTAGGCCAGCGTGCGGACGTTGGGTTCGCGATCCCAATAGCGCTTCGTGCCCGCGGTCGCGATCTTGCCGAGATCGACGACACCGGCATCCGGCTCGACGCCAGCCTTGTCGAGCAGCGGCTTCGATGCCGCGTTGGCCGCAACCGCCTTCAGATGCCCGAAGGCGTCCATGACCCACTGAACCGCGGCGCCTTCCTTGAGCAGCGTCTTGCATCCGTCCTCGGAGAGCACCACCGCGACCGCGTCGAAGATCTGCGACGGGCTGCCCGCGAGCTGGCCGTGCGCCTTCTTCTTGCTGCCATCGGCAAGCTTGGCGCCACCGACCTTCGGCGCGACCAGCACGGCCTTGCCGCCTGCTCCCTCGACCGCGCTGACGACCGCATCGATCTCGGCGCCATCCGACCCGTCGGCGATCAAGATGCCGACCTGACGACCCTCGAGCGTCTCCTTCATCGACTTCTGGATCGACAGGGCGTCGCTTGGCTTCATGTCGACCGGCTCGCGGAAGGCAGGGTTAGCTGCCGGCAGGTCGATCCCGAGACCGTCGGCAACGCGCGATGCCAGTTCCTCGTTCACGTTGCGCAGGTTGGCGACGGTGCGCTCCTGGACGTGCGCGAGGCCGACCTTCGACAGTTCGAACGTAAAGGCCGACGCGATGTGCGCCTTCTCGTTGTCCGTCGCCGACACCCAGAACAGCCGTGCCTGGCTGTAATGATCGCCGAACAACTCGGCGCGCATCCGCAGCTTCTCGCCCTGTTCGTCCGCCCCGGTCGGGTTGGTCGTCGTCACGAAGCCGTTCGGCGACTCGCGCGGACCACCATCCTCGCCGACCACCGACAGGCTGTTCGGCTCGTAGTTCGCCCGGCCCTTCGGCACCTTGGTCTGCATCATCCCATCGCGCTGGAAGTTCTGCGCGTCGTTGCGCGGCGCGTTGACCGGGATCTGGTGGAAGTTGGTCGTCCCGAGACGCGACTTTTGCGTATCGAGATAGCTGAACAACCGCCCCTGAAGCAGCGGATCGTTCGAGAAATCGATCCCCGGCACGATGTTGGTCGGCAGGAACGCAACCTGCTCGGTCTCCGCGAAGAAATTATCGACGTTCCGGTCGAGCACCATCCGGCCGATGATCCGGACGGGGACGTCCTCCTCGGGGATCAACTTGGTCGAATCGAGCACGTCATAGGGCTGCGCTTCGGCGAATGCCTTGTCGAACACCTGAATGCCAAGCTCCCACTCGGGGAAGTCGCCGGTATCGATCGCTTCCCACAGATCGCGACGATGATAGTCGTTGTCGGCGGCCTGGAGCTTGAGCGTCTCGTCCCAGATCGTCGACTGGAGCCCGAGCTTGGGCTTCCAGTGGAACTTCACGAAGCTCGACTTGCCCTCGTCGTTGACGAGCTGGAAGGTGTGGACGCCGAAGCCTTCCATCATCCGCAGCGAGCGCGGCAGCGTGCGGTCGGACATCGCCCACATCTGCATATGCGTCGATTCCGGGGTCAGCGACGCCCAGTCCCAGAACGTGTCATGCGCCGAGCCGGCCTGCGGATAGGCGCGGTCGGCCTCCATCTTCACCGAATGGATCAGGTCGGGGAACTTGATCGCGTCCTGGATGAAGAACACCGGGATGTTGTTGCCGACGAGATCCCAATTGCCTTCGGTCGTGTAAAACTTGACCGCGAAGCCGCGCACGTCGCGCGGGGTGTCGACCGACCCGGCGCCGCCTGCAACCGTCGAGAAGCGCGTGAACAGCTCGGTCTTGGTGCCCTTCTTGAACACCGCCGCCTTGGTCAGGTCGGAGATGTCGTCGGTCGCCTCGAAATAGCCGTGCGCGCCCGAGCCGCGGGCGTGGACGATCCGCTCGGGGATCCGCTCGTGATCGAAGTGGAAGATCTTCTCGCGCAGCACGAAATCCTCGAGCAGCGTGGGACCACGCGCGCCGGACTTCAGGCTGTTCTGGTTGTCGGAAACGGGCACGCCGTGGTTGGTCGTGAGCACGGGCACGTCGCCGCCGGCGCGCTGATGGGTTTCGCCACCATTGCCGGGATTGCGCTCTGCGGGGTCGCTCATTGCAAATCCTTGGTTATCAGTCGGAGTTCTGGGCAGTTAACGAACGCTGCGAGAGCCTGGGTCCACGCACACGAAAGAATTCCTGACCTATCGCCAGCCCCGATCGCCCCCGACCACGTGGACAGGATGTCACAGTGACAGCCATGGGCATGCCGTCTACCGGTACGCGGTGTCCGCACTGCGCCGCCTCATCCTGTCCCGCCCGCTGCTGATGGGATGGCTGTGCGTTGCGGCGCTGGCGCTGAAACTGCTGGTGCCGTCGGGCTACATGATCTCCGGCGAAGGCGGCCGCGTCGCGATCATCCTGTGCTCGGGTGTCGCCCCGTCGATGGCTGCCCCGTCGATGGCCGGCCCATCTACAACCGGCGCATTGAGCACTGCGTCGCCGGGCATGGTCATGGGCGATCACGTCATGTCCGGCCATGCCATGCCGGAACACGATCCCTCTACCAGCCACGGCAAGATGGAGATGCCCTGCGCGTTCTCCGGGCTCTCGGCGCAGGCGCTCGCGGGCGTCGATGCGACCCTGCTGGTGGCGGCGATCGCGTTCGTCATGGCGATCGGCATCCGTCCCGTCCGCCCGCTGGTGCGAGCCCGCCCGCCCTATCTGCGCCCGCCTTTACGCGGCCCACCGATCGCCCTCTCGACCATCTGACCCGAGCCGCCCGTCCCGCGGGACGCGGCTCGTCACATTTGCCGACGCGCATCGTCACGGTCGCGCGCCTGTCGAAGGCTCCTGCATATGTTTCGTACTCCGCCTCCATTCGGGGCGGCGATGGCCGTCGTCCTCGCCGTTCCCGCCTGCCTCGTCGCACCTCCCGCGGTCGCTCAGACAACCACCCCTACCCCCGCCCCTACCGACACCGACACGCGCTTCACGATCGGCGACGTCGTCGTCACCGCACCGAGCATGGCGCGGTCGACCGAGACGATCCTGACGTCGGTCGACATCCTCGGCGGCGACATCGCGCAGCGCCAGTCGGTCGACAACACCTGGGAGCTGTTCGCTCGGCTGCCCGGCGTCGTGGTGACCGACTTCAACCAGGGCACCACCTCGGGCCGCTTCTCGATCCGCGGGTTCAACGGCGAAGGTGAGATCAATGCGGTCAAGCTGATGATCGACGGCATTCCCAGCAACGACAATGCCGGCGGGATGACCGGAATCGACATGGTCTCGCCGCTCGATATCGCCGCGATCGAGCTGGTCCGCGGCACCGCCGATCCGCGCTGGGGGCTGAACGCGATCGCCGGCAGCGCCAACATCCTGACGCGGATCGGCGGCACTTACCTCGACGCGCGACTGATCGGCGGCGCGTTCGGAACGGTCGACGGACAGGTCTCCGCCGGAGTCGAACGCGGCGGGTTCAGCCAGAACTATTTGGTCGGATACCGTCGGACCGATGCCTATCGCGACCATGCCGATCTCGACCGCCTCAACCTGGCGGGCAAATGGTTCTATGATTTCGGGTCTACCCGCCTGGGCGCGATCGTCCGCTACTCGACCGCGACCGCCGACGAACCTGGCTATCTGACCGACGCCGACGCCTATACCGACCGCCCGAAATCCTATGCCGTGTCCGCCACCGATGGCGGCACGCGAAGGATCGGCCAATATAGCCTGCATCTCGATTCCGACCTCGCCGACACGCTTGCGCTCAGCGCCAAGGGCTATGCCAACAGCCTGCACGACGATCGCTATGTGCGCTTCTCCGCGAGCGTCCCGCAGCAACGACGGCTGACCGAGGAATGGCAATATGGCGCGACCGCCGCGCTGCATTATCATCCCCAGGTCGACTTCCTCCACGGCCTGATGATCGAGGCTGGCGGCGACGTGCAGGTGCAGGACAATAAAAGCCTGCGCTGGCTGACCGATCGCCGCATGCTCACCAGCCAGACACGCGACCAGGATTTCGGGCTGACCGTGTATGGCGGCTATCTCCAGGCGGTGATCGAGCCGACTGACTGGCTCAAGATCACGCCGGCATGGCGGCTCGACCGCGTCGCCGGCGATTTCACCAACCGCCTGGCGGGCACGACCGCGCCGATCAACGATTACGGCACGATCAGCCAGCCCAAGCTGAGCGTCGCGATCACGCCCGTGACCGGCATCACCGCCTACGCCAATTACGGCCGCACGTTCCAGATCGGCGCGGGCTCGGGTGCATATCTGGTGGCGCCGCGAACCACTGACGTCGCGCCGTCGATCAACGAAGGCTATGAGGCGGGCCTGAAGCTGACCCGCGGCCGCTGGCTCGAAGCCCGCGTCGCACTGTGGCAGCAGACCGCGAGTGGCGAGCTGAAGCGACGGCTGAACGATCCGTCGGGCGATGTCGACAATCTCGGCCGGACGCGCCGCCGCGGCATCGATCTGCAGCTCGACGTGAAGCCGCTCCGCACCGTCGCGCTCTGGGGCAGCTATTCGCACCAGACCGCGCGGATCGTCACGCCCGACCCGGCCACCCCGTCGCAGGCCGGCAACGCGATCGACCACGTCCCTCAGAACGTCTTTTCGGGCGGGCTCGACGTTACGCCCGATCCGAAGGTGCGGCTGTCCCTGTGGGGCAACGGCCAGTCGAGCTACGAACTCGACCCCGCCAACACGCAGGGACGCTACGGCGATTATGTCGTGCTCAATGCGGAGGTAGCGTACAAGCTGACGCCGACGATTGAGATCTCCGCGCAACTCAAGAACCTGGCGAACGAGCGCTACGAATATGTCTGGTACGACGGCACTCAGCGGCTGCACGCACCGGCGGATCCAAGATCGCTGTTCGGTGCGGTCCGGTTGACGCTCTGATGACACGCCGGCCACCGCTGCGCGTGATCGTGCGGCGCATCCACCTCTGGCTGGGGCTGTCGATCGGCGCGCTGTTCGCGTTCGCCGGGCTGACCGGCAGCATCCTCGTCTTCTATCCGGAGATCGACGCGGCGCTCAGCCCGGCGTTGCGCGCGATACCGAACGGTGCGCGGCCGGTATCGTGGCAAGCGGTCGTCGACACGCTCCACCGTGAGCATCCGGGTCGCACCGGCGCGTGGCGGATCGAAGTCACGACGGATGGCGGCGCGATCCCGGTCCGCTATTATAAGCCCAAGGAAACCACCGGTCGCGACTTCGCGCCCCTGCTTGCCTGGATCGACCCGGTGCGGCTGACGACGATCCGCACCGGCTTCTGGGGCGATACCATCGTCACCTGGATCTACGACCTCCATTACCGGCTGCTACTTGAGAAACCCGGTGGCATCGTCATGGGGATCGCAGGAATCGTTATGCTGCTGATGATCGCCAGCGGGATCTGGGCGTGGTGGCCGCGCCCCGGCGGCTGGTGGCGCGCGCTCCGCTTCAAGCGCGACGCCGCCCCGATCCGGCGGCTGTACGACTGGCACAAGCTGATCGGCGTGGCCGGCGCGATCCTGCTGCTCGTCGTCACCGCGACCGGGGTGATGCTCGACCTCCCCGACCAGACGCGCTCCGTAATCGGACGCGCCTCACCGCTATACCACATGCCGTCGCTTAAGGTTGTCGCGCCGGGCGAGCCCTTATCGGTCGACCGACTGGTCACGGTCGCCGAGCGCCGCTTTCCCGGTGCCGCGCTCGCCTGGATCGAAACCCCCGCCTCGCCGACCGGCACCATGCGGATTAACCTCGCGCAGGACGGCGAGCCAAGCCGCCGCTTTCCGCGCACTAACGTCTGGCTCGATCCCTATACCGGCGCCATCCTCGCGACCCGCAACGGCCTCGCCGAGACACGCGGCGACACCGTGATGAACTGGCTCCACCCGCTGCACGGCGGCGAGGCGTTCGGACTGCCAGGACGCGTTCTCGCCTTCGCCGCCGGGATCGTCCCGATCGCGCTGTTCGTAACCGGCGTGCTGCGCTGGCAACGACGGCGGCACCCGCAAAGGACGATTGGCACCCGGCACGAACCCGGCTAGCACGACGCCCGAGCGGCCGGTTCGACCGGTGGCTTGCTAGATCGCGTCGGTGCCCGGAAGGGCTTGATTGGGAATGCGGTGCGGACGGTTCGCCGTCTTATGCCGCGGCTGTCCCTGCAACTGTAAGCGGCGAGCGAAGCGCACGAGCCCTCTGCGCGAAGGCAGCCACTGGGCCGCAAGGCCTGGGAAGGCGGTGCGCCGAGCCTTGACCCGCGAGCCAGGAGACCTGCCGGCGTCTGGTCGCTCTTGTCCCGGTCCAGGGGGTGGCCGAGGCACGGTGAACGCCGCCTGCGTGACACTGGCTGAGCGACGACCATGTGGCGGGGGCCGCATCGGCGTCGTGCGTCGGCCGCTCATGGCGTCCGGTCGTCGTATGGCCCGGCCGTTCGCGGCAGGCCCCCGTCCTCGTCGGACGCTGCGGGGCTATTGCATGACGACTTTAACGATTGAGCGACCGATGCGAGTTTCGACACGCAAGCGCATCGGCTGGATGTTCATTGGGCTAATCGTGGCCAACATCGCCGCCTGGTGCTGGGCATTCTCGCTGTTCCATGCGCAACCGCTGATGCTAGGCACGGCGTTATTGGCCTGGGGTCTCGGCCTGCGCCACGCGGTCGATGCGGACCACATCGCCGCGATCGACAACGTGACGCGGAAGCTCATGCAGGACGGCCAGCGGCCGATCGCGGTCGGCTTCTGGTTCGCGATCGGCCATTCGGGGATCGTGCTGATCGCTGCCGTCGCGATCGCGCTCACCGCCAGTGCGCTGTCGCAGTTCGAGGCATTCAAGCAGGTCGGCGGCGTGGTCGCGACGACGATCTCCGCGCTGTTCCTGTTCACGATCGCAGCGATGAACCTGATCATACTCCGCTCGGTCTGGCGCACCTTCGGTCATGTCCGCAGCGGCGGGACGTATGTCGAGGAGGATCTCGACCTGCTGCTCGGCAACCGCGGGCTGCTCGCACGGCTGTTCCGGCCGATGTTCCGGCTGGTCACGCGCAGCTGGCATATGGCACCGCTCGGCTTCTTATTCGGGCTAGGCTTCGACACCGCCACGGAGGTTGCGATCCTGGGCCTTTCCGCCAGTCAGGCCGCCGACGGTCTCTCGATCGGCATCGTCCTCGTGCTCCCGGTGCTGTTCGCGACCGGCATGGCGCTGGTCGACACCGCGGACGGCGTCGTCATGCTCGGCGCGTACGAATGGGCGTTCGTGAAGCCGATCCGCAAACTTTATTACAACATCACCATTACGCTGATCTCCGCGATCGTCGCGATAGCGATCGGCGGGATCGAGACGCTCGCGCTGCTTGGCGCAAAGCTCGGCCTGACCGGCGGCATCTGGGATCTGGCAGCCGCACTCGGCGAGAACTTCAACGGCCTGGGCTTCGCGATCATCGGCCTGTTCGTGCTGTGCTGGGTCCTGAGCTTCGCCATCTACCGCTGGAAACGCTTCGATGAGATCGAGGTCGTGCACGGATAGCTGGCGGCGTGGCGGAAAGTCCTCTAACCCACCCCCGAGGCTCGGTTTCACCGAACCTCACAGATCGCGCCGGTGCCCGGAAGGGCTTGAATGGGAATGCGGTGCGGGAGGAGTCCTCCCAATGCCGCGGCTGTCCCTGCAACTGTAAGCGGTGAGCGAGACGCACACGTCCTTCGTTTCGGAGGGCAGCCACTGGGGAAACCTGGGAAGGCGTACGTCGAGCCTCGACCCGCGAGCCAGGAGACCTGCCAGCGTTATGGTCGCTCTTGCTACGATCCAGGGGATGGTCGCGGCACGGTACTCCGTCTGAGCGACGAACGCGTGCGACCGAAAGGTCGTGCGTGCGTGTGCTTTAGACGTCGAGGAAATAATCATGTCCGATCTTTCAAAGGTCCCCGTTACCATCGTCACCGGCTTCCTGGGCGCCGGCAAGACTACGCTCATCAGCCACCTGATCCGTCATGCGAACGGCCGCCGGCTCGCCGTCGTCGTCAACGAGTTCGGCACTCTGGGGATCGACGGCGACATCCTCAAGGGCTGCGCGATTCCGGATTGCCCGGCCGAGAACGTCGTCGAGCTGGCGAACGGCTGCATCTGCTGCACCGTGGCAGACGACTTCATCCCGACCGTCGAGACGCTGCTCGCGCTCGACCCGCGCCCCGACCACATCCTGATCGAGACGTCCGGCCTCGCGCTGCCCAAGCCGCTGCTCAAGGCATTCGACTGGCCCGCGATCCGCTCACGCATCACCGTCGACGGCGTCATCGCACTCGCCGATGCCGAAGCGGTCGCCGCCGGTCGCTTCGCACCCGACGTCGCCGCGCTCGATGCACAACGCGCTGCCGACCCGAGCGTCGATCACGAGACGCCTTTGTCGGAAGTGTTCGAGGACCAGCTCGCCTGCGCCGATCTGGTGCTGTTGACGAAGGTCGATCTCGCCGGACCCGAAGGCGTCGCCAAGGCGCGCGCGGTGATCGCTGCCGGGTCCGCACGACCGCTGCCGGTCATCGACCTCACCGACGGCATCATCGATCCGCGCGTGATCCTGGGCCTCAACGCCGCTGCCGAGGACGACATCGCCAGCCGCCCCTCGCATCACGACGGCGAAGACGATCACGAGCATGACGATTTCGACAGCGTCGTCGTCGAGCTGGGCGAGATCGCCGACCCCGCCGACCTGACCGCGAAGATCGAGGCGCTCGCCCGCAGCGCGGACATCCTCCGCGTGAAGGGCTATGCAGCCGTCACCGGCAAGCCGATGCGCCTGCTCGTCCAGGCGGTCGGCGCGCGCGTCCGCACGCAGTACGACCGCCCATGGCGCGCCGGCGAACAGCGCCGCACGCAACTGGTGGTCATCGCCGAGCACGACCGCATCGACGAGGCCCGCATCAAGGCCGCGCTGGACGCCTGAGGCCGACGATGCACGTCGTCTTCCGCGAGACCCACGGGCTGGAGGAAAGCGCGGTCCCGCAGGACCTCGCCCAATCCCCTGCGGACCTCGTCGTCCTTTCCTTCTCAGACGGTGACCTCGGCGCATTCGCTGCGGGCTGGAGACGTGCGGACGCTGCCGGAAGCCGATTGCCGTCGCTACGCCTGGCGAACCTGACCGCGCTCCAGCATCCACTCTCGGTCGACACCTATGTCGAGCAGACGCTGGCGGGCGCGAAGGGCATCCTGATCCGGCTGATCGGCGGGCGCTCCTACTGGAGTTACGGCCTGCAACAGGTCGAAAACCTTGCGCGGGAGAAGGGCATCGCGCTGGTCGTCCTCGCCGCAGACGGCCGCATCGACACGCGCCTCGACGCCGCCTCGACGATCCCGCTGTCGACGCTGCGCCGTTTGGCGCATCTCTGCGACACCGGCGGCGCGGTCGCGGCGCAGGCGGCGCTGGCCCAGTTCGCGCTGGCTGCGGGGTGCTACGCCGGCCCCGTCACCGGCGTCCGCGCGATTGCCGATGTCGGCGGCTGGCAGCCACATGACGGCGTGACATGCCCGGCCGCGTTCGCCCTGAACGCGACACGCCCCCGCGTACTGACCGTGTTCTACCGCTCGTATCTGACCGCCGCGGACCTCGACCCGATCGAAGCGCTCCACGTCGAACTTTCCGCGAGAGGGTTCGACGTCATCGGCCTCTTCGCGCCTTCGCTCAAGGCACCGGATGCAGCCGGCTGGATGAGCCGCTGGGTCACAGCCCTGAAGCCCGCTGCGATCGTCAACGCCACCGCCTTCTCCGCCCGCAGCGCGGCCGATACCACGCCGCTCGACGACGCGAACGTCCCCGTCTTCCAGATCTCGCTCGCCACCTCCGACCGCGCAGCCTGGGCCGGCGCCACCCGCGGCCTGTCGCCCGCCGACCTCGCCATGCACGTCGTCCTCCCCGAAGTGGATGGCCGCCTCTTCGCAGGCGTCGCCAGCTTCAAGGAAGCCGCGACCAGAGACGGCGACCTAGAATACACCCGCCGCGAACACCGCGCTGACCCGGCACGCATCAACGCCATCGCCGCGCGCATTGAGGCCTGGACGAAACTCGCCAGCAAACCCGTCGCCGACCACCGCATCGCGATCGTACTGTCGACCTACCCCGGCAAGGCGTACCAGATGGCGCACGCCGTCGGTCTCGACGCGCTCGCCTCGACGCAAGCAATCCTCGCTGACCTTACCGAAGCCGGCTACGCGATCACCTCGGACGCCAACGATCTCACGACATCACGCATTCACTGGCCACTCGAAGAGTATCGCAAAGCCCTCGCGCAACTGCCCAAAGCGCTCCGCGAGGACCTCCGGCAAAGCTGGGGCGACCCCACCGAGGACTTCACCTTCACCGCGATCGATCACGGCGGGGCGCTCGTCGCCCTCCAACCCGAACGCGGTCGCTCCGAGCAACGCGCCGAGGAGTATCACGACCTCTCGCGCTGCCCCTGCCACGCCTATGTCGCCTTCTATCTGTGGCTCCGCACGCGCGGCACCGACGCGCTGGTTCATGTCGGCGCGCACGGCACGCTCGAATGGCTCCCCGGCAAGTCGGTCGCGCTGTCGGACGCTTGCTGGCCCGAAGCGCTCGTCGGCGCCATGCCCGTCATCTACCCGTTCATCGTCAACGACCCCGGCGAAGCAGCCCAAGCCAAGCGTCGCATCGGTGCGGTGACACTCGGCCACGTCCCGCCGCCGCTCGAACGAACCCGTACCGGCGCAGGTCTCGGCCGCCTCGAAGCCTTGCTCGACGAATTCTCCAACGCGGACGGCCTCGATCCCGCACGCCGCGACCGCCTGCAACGCGACATCCGCGACGAAGCCACCGCCACCGGCCTCGCCGCAACGCTGGGCCTCGACGACGCGCAATCCCAGTCGGAAGCGATCACCCGCATCGACACGTTCGTGTGCGACGTGAAGGAAAGCCAGTACGGCGACGGCCTCCATATCTACGGCCGCGGCGAGCACGGCGACGCCGAACGCGCCGGATTGCTGTCGGCTCTCCAGGGCAAACGCGTCGCACCCGGCCCCTCCGGCTCCCCGTGGCGAGGCCGCGCCGACGTCCTCCCGACCGGCCGCAACCTCTACACCACCGATCCCAGAGCAGTCCCCTCGCGCGCCGCCCACACCCAAGGCGTCAAACTCGCCAACGAGTTAGTCCGCCGTCATTTGCAGGACCACGGCGACTACCCCCGCAACCTCGTCGTCGATCTCTGGGCTTCCGCGACGATGCGGACAGCCGGCGAGGAGTTCGCGATGGCGCTTCACCTGCTCGGCGCAGAGCCCGTCTGGGACCTGCAGTCCGACCGCGTCACGGGCGTCGAGATCCTGCCGTTGGCGAACTTCGATCGCCCCCGCATCGACGTCACGCTGCGGGTCTCCGGCCTTTTCCGCGACGCCTTCCCGACGCTCTGCACGATGTTCGGCCAAGCCGTCCGCGCGCTTGCCGCACGCGACGAACCGCAAGACTGGAATCCCTTCGTCGGCAAGCCAACGACCGCCCGTGTCTACGGCCCCGAACCCGGCCGCTACGGCCTGAGCATGGGCGACGCCGCCGAAACCTACACGCCAGCAGCGCGAGATCGAAGCTGGCAACGCGTGGCTATCTGCCTCCAGCCACGCGCTCGACGACGGCGTCGACAGCTTCGACCCGACCGGCATTCGCGACCGCGTCGCTGCCGCCGATGCCTTCGTCCACGTCCAGGACCTGCCCGAAACCGACCTGCTCCTCGCCGCGGACTATGCCGCGCACGAAGCCGGCTTCGCCGCCGCGCAATCGGTCGCCGGAGGGAGCGCCACGCTCTACCACCTCGACGCACGAGACCCCACGCAAGCCAAGGCGCGCCCGCTCAAGGAAGAGATCGCCCGCGTCGTCCACGCCCGCGCCGCCAACCCGGCGTGGGTCGACGGCATGATGCGCCACGGCTTCCGCGGCGGTGCCGAGATCGCCGCCACGCTCGATCACCTCGGCGCCTTCGCGCATCTGGCCAGCGCGGTCCGCCCAGAACTGATCGACCTCTATTACGACGCGACGCTAGGCCGCGACGACGTCCACGCCTTCCTCGCCGAAGCCAACCCCGGCGCACTCGCGGCGATGCAGGCCCGTTTCGCGGCGCTCCATGCCGCGGACCTCTGGCCGACCCGCCGCAACTCGATCCTCGCGCGCCTGGATTTGCCGTCGTGAGCGCATTCGAGGTCAAAGGCTGGTGCCCCGACGCGTGGCGCCCGATGATGGCGGGCGACGGTCTGTTGGTACGCGTTCGCCCTCCGCTCGGTCGCCTGACGCGCGTTCAGGTGCTCGGCCTGTGCAAAGCGGCAACGGAGCACGGCAACAGCCAGATCGACGCCACCACCCGCGCCAACCTCCAGATCCGCGGCGTGCGCGAGGACAGTTGGCGCCCGCTGATCGACGCGCTTCTCGATCTCGGCCTGATCGATCCCGATCCGACCCATGAAACCCGTGCCAACATCCTCGTCGCACCCGACTGGCACGCAGGCGACGACACCTACCGCATCGCCGAAGAATTGCGCGCTCGCTTGTCCGAACTGCCCGACCTCCCCGGCAAAGTCGGTTTCTCGATCGACGCAGGCGCTGCGCCGATGCTGCAAGACGCGCCCGCGGACTTCCGCATAGAACGCGCCGCGTCCGGCCAACTGATCCTTCGCGCCGACGGTCGCGATCTCGGTGCGCCGCTGTCTTCCAGGACCGAAGTCGACCAGCTGATCGCGCTGGCCCACTGGTTCGTCGAGAGCGGCGGCGCGGTGAGCGGTCGCATGGCACGACACGACGCGCCGCTTCCGGACTGGGCCGTTGGCAGAATACCCCCTGCGGCATCGGCGTACAGGCTCCAGCCCGGCGGGCACCCGTTCGGCATCGCGCTCGGCCTGCCATTCGGTCGGGTCGCAGCAACCGCGTTGAGCCGCTTCGTCGAAGCCGAAACCGTGATTGAAGCGATCCGCCTGGCTCCTTGGCACATGGCGATCTGCGAGACGGATGTGCCGCTCGCGGGGTATCCCGACCCGGCCGACTTCATCACCGATCCATCCGCGCCGATCCTCCGCGTGGATGCCTGCGTTGGCGCGCCGGCGTGTCCGCAGGCCAGCGTCCAAACCCGTGACCTCGCTTATCGGCTCGCCCCTCATATCGCCGGTCGGCTCCACGTCTCCGGATGCGCCAAGGGATGCGCGCGCGCCGCTCTGGCCGACGTGACGCTGACCGGACGCGACGGTCGCTACGACCTCGCCTTCGACGCGCGTGCCGGCGCGCCACCCTCTTGCGCGGGCCTCGACGCCGCGCAGATCCTCGCTCATTTCGGAGCCGCCTGAATGCCGTACGCCTATGAAACCAACGGCGCGGCGATCTACCGCCAGTCCTTCGCGATGATCCGCGCGGAGGCCGACCTCGCTCGGTTCTCGCCCGAGGAAGAACCGGTCGCCGTCCGCATGATCCACGCCGCCGGACTGGTCGGCCTCGCCCAGCACCTCCGCTTCTCGCCGACCTTCGCCGTCGAAGCCCGCCGCGCGCTGCAGGCCGGCGCCCCGATCCTCTGCGACGCACGGATGGTCACTGAAGGGATCACGCGAGCGAGGCTGCCGGCCGACAACCGCATCGTGTGCACGCTTCACGCTACCGAGACGCGGGAGCTCGCCCGGGCGATGGGCAATACGCGATCGGCAGCGGCACTCGAACTCTGGCGTCCGCATCTCGCCGGTGCGGTCGTGGCGATCGGCAATGCGCCGACCGCGCTGTTCCACCTGCTCAACATGCTCGAATACCCCGATTGTCCGCGTCCGGCGGCGATCATCGGCTGCCCGGTCGGTTTCGTCGGCGCGATCGAATCGAAGGCGGCGCTCTGGACCGACCAGCCAGTCCCCTGCGTCGTCGTCGAGGGCCGGATGGGCGGCAGCGCGATAACCGTCGCGGCGATCAACGCGCTAGCGAGCGGTACCGAGTGATACCCGGCACGATCCACGGCGTAGGCCTAGGCCCTGGCGCGCAGGACCTGATGAGCGTTCGTTCGGATCGCCTCGTTCGCGGCGCGCGTCATGTCGCCTATTTCCGCAAGGCGGGTCGGGCCGGGCAGGCGCGGAAGATCGTCGACGGCATGCTCCGCGCCGACGTGATCGAGTTCCCGATGGAATACCCGGTCACTACCGAGATTCCGGTCTCCGATCCGCGCTACAATGACTGCTTGTCGGCATTCTACGAAGGCTGCATCGAACATTTGGCCTCGCTGGCCCGCAGTGGCGAGGATATCGTCGTGCTCTGCGAAGGCGACCCGTTCTTTTACGGCTCGTTCATGCACCTCTACACGCGGTTGCAGGCGATCGCACCGGTGCAGGTCGTCCCCGGCATTACCGGCATGTCCGGCGCATGGACCGCAAGCGGCGCGCCGATCACGTGGGGCGACGATGTGCTGACGGTCCTGATGGGCACGCTCCCCGAGGAGGATCTGATCCGTCGGATCCGCGACACCGACGCGCTGGTGGTGATGAAGATCGGCCGCCACCTCGACAAACTCCGCCGTGCCGTCGCCGCCGCCGGACGCGAGGGCGAAGCGTGGCTGGTGGAATACGCCGCAATGGCCGATCAGCGCGTTACGCGGCTCTGCGAGGCGGACGCGATCACGCCGTATTTCTCGATCCTGCTGATCCACGGCCAGGGCGTCGCCCATGACCGGGTGGCTCGCCATCGCAGGCCTCGGACCGGGCGATTTGAACCTCGTGACTCCCGAAGTCACCGCAGCGCTCGCTGAAGCGACCGATGTGATCGGCTACATTCCGTATGTCGCTCGCATCTCGCCCCGTGATGGCCTGACGCTTCACCCGACCGACAACCGCGTCGAACTCGATCGCGCCACGCACGCGCTCCGGCTCGCGGCCCAAGGCCACCGCGTGGTCGTCGTGTCCTCGGGCGATCCCGGCGTGTTCGCGATGGCTGCGGCGGTGTTCGAAGCGCTCGAAGCAGGTCAGCCCGAATGGCGCGACCTCGACATCCGCGTCCTGCCCGGCATCACCGCGATGCTCGCCGCGAGCGCGCGTGCCGGCGCACCGCTCGGCCATGATTTCTGCGCGATCAACCTGTCGGACAATCTGAAACCCTGGCCGCTGATCGAACGCCGCGTGCGTCTCGCCGCCGAAGCCGACTTCGCGATCGCCTTCTACAACCCGCGATCGAAGGCGCGCCCCGATGCCCTGATCCGCGTCTTCGAGATCCTCCGCGAGACCTGCCGCGACGACCGCCCCGTGCTGTTCGCCCGCGCCGTCTCCACGCCTGATGAGACCCTCCGCATCGTCCCGCTACCCGAAGCCCGCGCGGACATGGCCGACATGCGGACGATGATCATCATCGGCTCCAGCCTGACGCGGATCATCGATCGCCCGGCCGGCCCGATCCTCTACACCCCGGTCGGCGCCATGATCGAGCCAGCGCAGCACATCTTCCGCGGCATACGCTTCCAACCGCGCAGGCAGGACGGGACGATCGATCATAATCACCGGCAGCCCGAGCGCACGCGCCGCGCCCAGCTTGGCCTGCGCGCCCGACCCGCCCGCATTCTTGCAGACCACGATCTCGATCCCGTGCGTTGCCATCAAGCGCCGGTCGCCCTCGACGTCGAACGGTCCGCGATTGACGACCAGATGATGCCGCGGCAACCCCGGCGGACGATCGGGCGCATCGACGAACCGCAACAGATAGTCATGCTGAGGCTGCACCGCGAATGCGTCGACATGCATCCGCCCGAGCGCCAGCATGACGCGCCGAGCGGGGCCGGCCAGCGCCGCGACCGCAGCCTCGATATCGGCCACGCGCGTCCATCGATCGCCCGTAACGGGAGCCCAAGCCGGCCGCGTCAAGGCAATGTGAGCAACGCCCGCACGCGCCGCAGCAACGACGGCATTCGCGCTCATTCGCGCCGCGAACGGGTGCGTCGCGTCGATCAGATGCGTAACGCCGTTATCGCGCAGATACGCGACCAGCCCCTCGACGCCGCCGAAGCCACCGACGCGTACCGGGATCGGCTGAGCCTTGGGGTGGGCAACACGCCCGGCATAGCTCAGCACCGCCGCATCGCCTCGCGCCGCCAGCAAGGCCGCGAGCGCGCTAGCCTCGGTCGTGCCCCCCAGCACCAGGATGTTCGACATGGCTGACACTCCCTGGCTGACGATCGTCGGCATTGGCGAAGACGGTGCGGCCGGCTTGTCCGCCTCGGCAAAGGCAGCGCTGGCGGATGCCGAGATGGTGACCGGTGCGACCCGGCATCTGGCGCTCCTCCCCGAGCTTACGGGCGAGGTCGTGCAGTGGCCAGTCCCGTTCAACGCGGGTATCCCCGGACTGCTCGATCGCCGCGACCGAAAAACCGTCATGCTGGTCTCCGGCGATCCGTTCTGGTTCGGCGCAGGCACGTCCGTCACCCGCCATCTCGCGCCGACCGAGTGGATCGCGTACCCGGTGCCGTCGACCTTCGCCCTCGCCGCGGCACGTCTCGGCTGGCCGCTCGACGATACCGCCTGCCTCGGGCTGCACGCGGCGCCATTCGCACGCCTGCGCCGATACATTGCCCCGACCCGCCGTGCCATGGTTCTGGTCCGCGACGGCGAAGCGGTTGTTGCACTAGCGCGGTATCTGACCGAACTCGGCTTCGGCGGGTCGCACTTGCATGTCCTCGAAGCGCTCGGTGGCCCCCGTGAACGGATCCGCGAGATGGTCGCCGCTGCCCCCGCGTTCGAAGACATCGCGCACCCGGTGGCAGTCGGCATCGCCTTCGCAGGAACCGGAGCGGTTCTGCCCCACGCTTCCGGCGTGCCCGATGCATGGTTCGAGCATGACGGCCAGATCACCAAGCGCCCGATCCGCGCGTTGACGCTGTCCGCGCTCGCGCCGAAGCCGGGCGAAATGCTGTGGGATATCGGCGCAGGCTCCGGCTCGATCGGCATTGAATGGCTGCTCGCCCATCCATCCATGCAGGCCATCGCGTTCGAAGCCGATCCAGTCCGCTTCGGCCGTATCCGAGGCAACGCCGCTGCGCTGGGTGTCGATCGCCTGCGGGTGGTCGGAGGCCGCGTCCCCGACGTCCTCGGAAGTCAGCCGGAACCGGACGCGATCTTCATCGGTGGTGGTCTGTCGGACGTGCTGCTCGAACGGCTCTGGTCCGAGCGCGCGTCCGGCACCCGTCTGGTCGCCAACGCCGTCACGCTTGAGTCCGAAGCGCTCCTCACCCGCTGGCACGCGGCGAAGGGTGGCAGCCTTCTGCGCATCGGCCTGTCCGAGGCCGTCCCGCTCGGCACGCGGCGGGGCTGGCGGGCGAGCTATCCGGTCGTGCAGTGGAGTGTCGTGCTGTGATCGTCGCCGGCTTCGGATTTCGCAGCGGGGCAGACGTCGCCGCGCTGCGTGCCGCGCTTGCCTGTGCGCAGGCGGGGCACCCTCCGGTCACGGCATTGGCAGCGCCGGACGACAAGCTCGCGTTGGTCGCGGAGCTTGCCGATACGATGGGCCTACCCGCTATCGCAGTATCGGCCGACGCGCTGCAAGGCCCGCGAACGCCGACCCGGTCGATCGCCAGCCTGTCCGCGCGCGCGACCGGCAGCGTCGCCGAAGCCTGCGCACTCGCCGTCGCCGGCCCCGGTGCGCAGTTGCTCGTCACCCGCCACATCTCCCCCGACCGGATGGCGACCTGCGCCATTGCTCAAGGACCTGCCACATGACCGTCCACTTCATCGGCGCAGGCCCCGGCGCGCCAGACCTGCTCACACTCAGGGGCCGCGACCGGATCGCAGCATCGCCGGTCTGCCTCTACGCCGGGTCGCTGATCCCAGCAGCGATGCTCGATCACTGCCCGCCCGGCGCGCGGATCGTCAACACGGCACCGTTGTCGCTCGACGACATCATCGCCGAGATCCAAAGCGCGCACGATGCTGGCCACGACGTCGCCCGGCTTCATTCGGGCGACCTGTCAATCTGGTCGGCGATGGGCGAGCAACTCCGCCGTCTGCGTGCGCTCGACATCCCGTTCTCGATCACGCCGGGCGTGCCCGCCTTCGCCGCCGCCGCCGCCGCGCTGGAGGTCGAACTGACGCTTCCCGAACTCGCGCAGTCGGTGGTGCTGACGCGCACGCCCGGTCGCGCCAGCACGATGCCGCCCGCCGAGACGTTGACCGCGTTCGCCGCGACCGGTGCGACGCTCGCGATCCATCTCTCAGTGCATAATCTCGCGCAGGTCGTCGCGGATCTGATGCCGCATTACGGTTCGGACTGCCCGATCGCGATTGTCTGGCGCGCGAGCTGGCCCGACCAGCAGATCGCGCGTGGCACGCTGGCGACGATTGCGGATGCGATCGCAGGCAAACCCGATCGCACCGCGTTGATCCTCGTCGGGCAAGCACTCGCCGCGCAGGACTTCGCCGAAAGCAGCCTCTACGCAGCAGGCTATGACCGCCGCTTCCGCCCGCAATCGGCGGACTCGAAGTTCGCAGGACACGACATATGACACCGGATATGACCCTGGGCCTCCTCATCGCCGCGCCCGCCTCGGGCACCGGCAAGACCACAGTCATGCTCGGCCTCCTTCGCGCGCTTCGCGACGATGGCCTCGTGGTGCAGCCGTTCAAGAGCGGTCCCGACTATATCGACCCCGCGTTCCACCGCGCCGCGAGTGGTCGCGCGTCGTTCAACCTCGACAGCTGGTCGATGGGGGCGGCGATGCTCGACATGCTCGCCGCCAAGGCCGACGACGCCGACTTCGCGCTCGCGGAAGGCTCGATGGGGTTGTTCGACGGCGTCGCGAAGCCTGGCGCGACTGGCAATGGTGCGAGCGCAGACATCGCGCGGCGGATGGGCTGGCCGGTGGTGCTGGTGATCGACGTCTCGGGCCAGGCACAGTCCGCCGCCGCCACCGCGCTGGGGTTCAGCCGATACGACCCGAGCGTCCCGATCGCCGGCGTCATCCTCAACCGTGTCGCCAGCCCGCGTCACGAACGGCTCGCGCGCAGCGGGATGGAGGCGGTCGGCATCCGCGTGTTCGGGTCGCTGCCACGGCGCGGCGACCTGAAGCTGCCCGAACGCCACCTAGGACTGGTGCAGGCCGCCGAACACCCCGATCTCGACGCCCGCATCGACGAATATGCGGCGTTCCTCCGCGCGCATGTCGACATCCCCGCCCTCCGCGACGCCGCTTCGGCCGTCGCGCGTCCGTTCAATGCTCAGACCTGGATCCGACCGCCCGCCCAGCGGATCGCACTCGCGCAGGACGCAGCGTTTTCCTTCACATATGCACATGTCCTCGAAGGCTGGCGCAAAGCCGGCGTCGAGATTCTGCCGTTCTCGCCGCTCGCCGACGAAGCCCCGGCCGCACACGCCGATCTGGTCTGGCTTCCCGGCGGTTATCCCGAACTCCACGCCGGCAAGCTCGCCGCCGCCGCGACGTTCCGCGCAGGTCTCGCCGAGCATGCGCGCACGCGGCCCGTCCACGGTGAGTGCGGCGGCTATATGGCGCTGGGCGAAGGCCTGATCGATGCCGACGGCACGCGTCACCGGATGGCGGGACTGCTCGGCCTTGTGACCAGTTACGCCCAGCGAAAAATGCATCTCGGGTATCGCCGCGCGACGCTCCACGCGCCGATGGGGGGCTTCACCGCTGACACAGCGCTGACCGGGCACGAGTTTCATTATTCGACGATCATCGACCAGCCCGACGCGCCGCTCGCGCACGTCACCGATGCCGAGGGCAATGCGGTGGCCGAGACAGGCTCATATCGCGGGCACGTCAGCGGCAGCTTCTTCCACATGATCGCCGCCGCGTCATGACCGGGTTCGTGTCGTTCGTCGGCTCGGGGCCGGGCGATCCCGAACTGCTGACGCTGAAGGCCGTCGCGCGGTTGCAGGCGGCGGACGCCGTGCTGTTCGACGATCTGTCTTCGGCCGTGCTCGGTCATGCGCGCGCTGGGGCCGATCTCGTCGCGGTCGGCAAGCGTGCTGGGCGCCCGTCCCCAAGCCAGGCGCACGTCTCGCAACTGCTGGTCGAATACGCGCAGTCCGGTCTTCGCGTCGTCCGCCTCAAGTCGGGCGACGCGGGCATCTTCGGCCGCCTCGAAGAGGAGATCGTCGCACTGAGGGCGGCGGGTATCCCATTCGAGATCATCCCCGGCGTCAGCGCCGCAAGCGCCGCCGCGGCCGCCGCGAATATTCCGCTGACCCGGCGCCTAAGTGCGCGCCGCGTCCAGTTTCTGACCGGTCACGACGTCACCGGCGATCTGCCCGAACAGCGTAACATGGCCGCGCTCGCCGATCCTGACGCGACCACGGTTGTCTTCATGCCCAAGCGCACCTTCCCCGCGCTGGCGGCGTCACTGATCGCGCATGGCCTGTCGCCGGACACGCCCGCGCTGATCGCGGAGAATGTCGGCCACCCCGATCAGACCCTGACCCGCTCGACAATTGCCGAGCTTGCCGCCCAGTTGCAGGACGGCTTCTCCGGCAAGCCCGCCCTGATCCTCTACGGTCCGCTGATGGAGGCGGAATGATCGACCTCCAGCTGATCGGCATCGGTACCGGCAATCCCGATCACCTCACGCGCGCCGCGATCAAGGCGATGAATGCCGCCGACCTGATCATCCTGCCCCGCAAGGGCGATGCGAAGTCCGACCTGCTCAACCTGCGCCGCGCGATCTGCGCGGACGTCCTGATCGGCACCACGAAGGTCGTAGAGTTCGACCTGCCTGAGCGCGACGTGGCCGCGCCATACTGCGACGCCGTTGATCGATGGCACGACGCGATCGCCGCCGTCTGGGCCGAGCAGATCGCCCGGCATCTTCCGAACGGTGGCCGCCTGGCGCTGCTCGTCTGGGGCGATCCCTCGCTCTACGACAGCACGCTGAGGATCGCCGACCGCCTGCGCGCCGACGGCCTGCCGTTGACGGTGACGGTCGTCCCCGGGATCACCAGTCTCCAGGCGCTAACCGCCGCGCATGCGATCCCGCTCAACGATCTCGCCGCGCCGGTGCTCATCACCACCGGCCGCCGCCTGCGCGAGAGCGGCTGGCCGGACGCGGTCGATACGCTCGCGGTAATGCTCGATGGCACATGCGCGTTTGAGACGCTGGATCCGGCAGGCGTCTCGATCTGGTGGGGCGCTTATCTCAGCATGTCGTATGAAGCACTTGCGACCGGCCCACTCGCAGACATCGCCGCGCACATCGTCAGCGAGCGCGCAAGACTGCGTGCTGCCCACGGCTGGATCATGGACATCTATCTCCTGCGCCGCACACTGATCCGCGTATGACCGCCGGCACCCCGCCGGTGTTCGAGGCCGACTTCGCCGCGCAGTTCGACACGCTGCTTCGCTGGCGCCGTGACGTCCGTCATTTCCTGCCGACAGCGATCGCCGATGCCGATCTCGACGCCCTGCTCGAAACCGCCGCGCTCGCGCCATCGGTCGGCAACGCCCAGCCCTGGCGGTTCGTCCGCATTCGCTCGCCAAGCATCCGCGCAGACCTTGCCGATCACGTCGATGCCGCGAACGCCGTTGCGGCAGATGCGCAGCCCGACCTCGACCGCCGCGCGCGTTATCGCACCTTAAAACTCCACGGGCTGCGCGAGGCCCCGGTGATCGTTGCCGTCTTCTCGGACGAGGCGCCGCTCGCCGGCCACGGCCTGGGCCGGACGACGATGCACGACACGCTGCGCTATTCGACGGTGATGGCGATCCACACCCTCTGGTTGGCCGCAAGGCTGCGCGGGATCGGCCTCGGCTGGGTTTCGATCCTCGATCCGGCCGCCGTCGCCACGATGCTCGACGTCCCGCGCGACTGGACGCTGATCGCGGTCCTCTGCCTCGGCTATCCCGAGCATCCCTCGACCATACCCGAACTCGAACGCCGCGACTGGCAGCACCGCGAACCCGTCACGGACCGGATCATCGAACGCTGACCTCGCGCTCGACGATCCGCCCTCGTCATCTCAGAACGCAACCTTGAACTGGCCGCCGATGATCCGCGGTTCGTTGATCATGCCGGTCAGGTTGTTAAAGTCGATCGCCGAAATGCTGCGATACTGGTTGGTGATGTTGCGGACGAACGCGCCGACCTCATACCCCTGCGGCGATTTATAGCCGACCTTGAGACCGCCTTCGAGCGACGACTTGCCGGTGAACTCGACCGCTTCGTACAGGAAGAAGTTGACGCGGCTGCGGTAAACCCAGTCGGTATAGGCATAGACCTCGCCGCCATTGCCCAGCGGGATGCCGTAGCGCGCGGTCCAGTTGGCGATCCAGCGTGGCGCCTGGGGAAGGTCGTTGCCGTCGATGATCGCGAACCCGTTCACGATCGGGTCGAGTACGGTGCAGGTCGCGCAGACCCCGACGCCGATATTCCGATCGCGGATCTCGGTGAAGTTGTAGCTGCCGCTCGCGGTCAGCGTCAGCTCGGGGAGCGGCCGCGCCTCGAACTCGCCCTCGACGCCGTAGCCGATCGCCTTGTTCGCGCTGATCAGCCGTGCCGAGTTGCTGCTGCCGCCCACCGCGGTGATCTGCAGGTCCTTGGTGCTGTACCAATAGGCGTCGAGCGAGAAGTTCACCTTCCGATCGAGCAGTGTGCCCTTGAACCCGCTCTCACCCGAGAAGGTGGTCTGCTTGGGCGCGGTGCTCTGGACGCTGCCGAATGTCACGCGGTCCTGGATCGCGGGGCCCTGATAGCCGGTCGCGAGCCGCGAATAGACGTTGATCGCGGGCGTCAGTTCATAGGTCGCGCTCGCATCCCAGGTAACGTTCGAGCCGCGGACGACCGCGCGCGCCGGCAGCGTGTCGCTGATCCCGCTGCCCGGAATCGGTGCGGTGACGAGGTCGTTGCGATAGTCGTGCGAATAGCGGACGCCTGCGCGCAGCGTCAGCAACTCGGTCGGCTTGGCCTCGATCGACGCGAACGCGCCGTAATTCTCGTTGCGATTGTCGTGGAAGATATCCTGCGTCAGGTCGGTCGCGCGCGATCCGCTACCGCCGAACGCATAGTCATATTGGTGATAGCGCAGCGTCTGGTGGAAATAATACAGCCCGCCCTGAAGGCGGATGCCGTTCATGTCCTCGCTCGCGTAGCGCAGTTCCTGGCTGAACTCCTTCGGCTTTGTCAGGCCGCCGGTGTTCGACGGGAACAGCCCGACGCCGATCGCACCGATCGTGCCGCCAAGGAACGTATAGTTGTTGCCGCCGTCGACGTCGCCCGTGCTCTCGACCTTGGCCTGCTCGTAGCCGGTGACCGAGTAGAATGTGCCGATGCCGTCGAGATGATAGTCGAGCCGGAGGTTGGTGCCCCACTGCGTCAGGCTCTGGCTGGTATAGCCGTCGAGCGTGGCGTGCTTAGGGTCGAACCCAGTGTTGAAGTCGTTCGTGCCCGGCTTGAACAATCCGGCGCGGAAGATGCGCGGCGATCCGGTGAGGTCGCGAACATGGACGTTCAGCAATGCGTTGAAGTCGCTGCTGGTGTAGCCAAGCTGGAAGCGGCCGGCGACATCGCGATAGCCCTCGAGCTTGCGGTCGGCGTTGCCCGTCGTGGAGTCGTTCTTAACCCAATCGTCGCGCGACTGGATGATGCCCGAGGCGCGGAACGCGAAGCCGTTGCCGATCGGCAGGTTCAGCGCCGCCTCGCCGTTGATCGTGTTGTAGGTCGCCCAGGATCCAGTCGCATAGCCCGAGACCTTGTCGGGGTTCGGCTTGGCGGAATCTATCTTCACGACGCCGGCCGGGGTGTTGCGGCCGAACAGCGTGCCCTGCGGCCCGCGCAGCACTTCGACGCTTTGCAGATCGAAGACCGGGAACGACTTCAACATCGGATTCTCGAGTGCGACGTCGTCGTACACGACCGAGACCGGCTGCGCGGCGTTGGGATCGAAATCGGTGTTGCCGAGGCCGCGGATATAGAAGCGCGGGAACGTGCGGCCGAACGACGATTCGACCTGAAGGCTCGGCGTGCGGCCAGCGAGAAAGCGGATATCGAGACCGCTCGAATTGAGCACGTCGAGCTTCTCGCCGCTGATCGCAGTGACCGCGAGCGGCACGTCCTTCGACGATTCCTGACGGCGTGTCGCGGTGACGACGATCTCGCCAAGTCCCTGATCGCCGGCCGGATCGCTGGCAGTCTGGCCAGTTGGCGCTTGTTGCTGCGCGACGGCGGGCGCGGCGAAGACGAGGAGTGGCGCGCTGGCGGCCAACAACCGGGCGATGGCAGACGTACGAACGGGCAAGCGAATCATGGATGGTCCCCCCTTGGGCTTCGAACATCCTCCGGCGTCGATCCGTGTGACCCGGATCCGTCCCCGATCGGTAACACCGCTGTAACGTGCTGCAATAGGCGCGATCGGGCACGATGCATTTTTGCCGGGCACCGCGACATCTTTGCCCCAGTCGGCGCTGCCGACGCGGTGATGGTCAACGTCGGCGCTGCCGACGCGGCGATGGTCAGCGCTGCGGAGGTCGGGTATACAGCGTCCGCATGGCCGCCTCCATCTTCGCGCGGTCGACTTGCAAGACGACGGTCTGCGCGCGTTCGCCAAGGTGGGGCCGGTACGCGTCGTGCCAGGACAGCGTATCGCCGTACCCGGCGGTCTGGCTCGTATCGAAATCGATGTAGAGTGTCTCGGCGCGCGTGACGATGGCGGGCTCCAGCCAGGCCATCGCCGCAATCTCGTCCCACATCGGAAACCCCGGCTCGAGCCCGGTCTGAAGTGCATCGGTGAGCGGGGTATGCGCCGGTTTCACGCTGTCCAGAAAGCCGCGCGTCCACTGCGTCCCCGTCGACGGGTCGATCGGTACCATCGTAACCTTCAGCCACGCGCCGTGCGCCATGATCCGCGCCGCTTCGGGATCCCAACGGATGTTGAATTCGCGCCGCGGCGTGTTGACGAACTCACGCGCAAATTCCGCAGCCGCCGGCGTGTCGAGCGTCTGCTTCGGATTGAGACTGCCGCCCATGTAGACCAGTTCCTTCACGTTCGCAGCAAAGCCCGGATCGAGGCTCTGCGCGATCGCGATGTTGGTCATCGGTCCCGTCGCGAACAGCGTGATCTGGTGCGGATGTGCGCGCACCATCCGGACGAGAAACGCGGCGGCGATTTCACCCGACGGCTTGGTGACCGGATCGCCGATCGGCAAGCTCGGGACGATTGCGGGCGACGGCGTACCCGGGGCCGGCTGGATCTCGGCGCCGGAGGCAGGCTCGGTCCACGGCCCTTTGAATTCGAGCCGACCATATTGCCCCTCCCACCGCCTGGTTGCCTCCTGCGTGTTGAGGAGCGGAAGGGTTGCGCCTGGTACCACCGGCACATCGGTACGCCCGAGGATCTCGACCGTCCGCAACGCATAGGCGGTCGCGGTATCGCGCCAAACCGAGCCACTGGTCGTGGTGATCCCCAGCACGGCGACATCGGGCGCCTGGAGCAGCAGCGCGGGGGCACCGTTCAGTCCCACCACGTCGTCGTCGATCAGGACAAGGCGCTTGGCCGGCATATCCTTAGCCACGCCCGCGATGGGAAAGGCCAGCGCCATGAGCGCCGCGAGACAAGAGGCCGAAACTGTTCGCATGGGCACGCTACACTCTTCTCTGCGGATGATGTCTACGGATGATCGGCGCGATCATCCCCTGCCCGCATCGCAGCCGTCAATTGCAAAGCGGCAGCTCCCCTTTTCAGTCGCTATCGAGGGTGCACGATCAAGGCATGGGCGACATGTGCGTCGGCGGCCTCTTGAATTCGTTTCGGTGCCCGTCCAACTCTCCGCCACGAATATTCAGCGAAGGTCGTTCCGTACCATGACTCCAGACACCGCTTCCATCGAACCCCAGACGACGACGCCCCACACTCACGCCTTCGAGGCGGATGTCGCGCGGCTGCTGCACATGATGGTGCACTCGGTCTATTCGGATAAGACCGTGTTCCTGCGCGAGCTGATCTCGAATGCTGCCGACGCGTGCGAGAAGCTGCGCTACGAGGCGTTGAGCGCGCCCGAACTGCTCGGCGACGAGACCCGCACGCAGATCGCGATCACGCTCGATCCCGAAGCGCGCACGCTCACGATCGAGGACAACGGCATCGGCATGACCGCCGACGACATGGGCGAGGCGCTCGGCACGATCGCGCGCTCGGGCACCAAGGCGTTCATGGACCGCATCGCCGCCTCCAGCGGTTCCGAAGGCGCGCAGTTGATCGGCCAGTTCGGCGTCGGCTTCTATTCCGCATTCATGGTCGCCGAAAAGGTCGACGTCGTCTCGCGTCGCGCAGGCGCCGAAACTGCGTCGGTCTGGTCGTCGGACGGCCTCGGTACCTACACGATCGCACCCATCGACACTGCCGAAGCACCGTCACGCGGCACTCGCGTCGTGCTCCATCTGCTCGAGGACGCGACGTCGTTCACCGATCGCTTCACCGTCGAGCGGCTGATCAAGGATCAGTCGGGGCATGTCCCGGTCCCGATCACCCTGCGCGAAAAGCCCGATGCCGAGCCGGTCGACATCGCCGATGGCGCCGCCTTGTGGACCAAGCCCAAGTCCGAGATCAGCACGGAAGATTATGCCGATTTCTACCGCAGCGTCTCCGGCCAGTTCGACGAGCCCGCGCTGACGCTCCACTACCGCGCGGAAGGCGTGCACGAATATTCGGTGCTCGCGTTTGTGCCGGGCGCCAAGCCGTTCGACCTGTTCGATCCCGACCGCAACGGCCGGATGAAGCTGTACGTCAAGCGCGTCTTCATCACCGACGATGCCGAAGTCCTGCCGCGCTATCTTCGCTTTATGCGCGGGCTGGTGGAATCGTCGGATCTGCCGCTCAACGTCTCGCGCGAGATGATCCAGGAAAGCCCGATGCTCGCCGCGATCCGCAAGGGCGTGACCGGCCGGGTGCTGAGCGAACTCGACAAGCTCGCGACACGCGATGCCGACGCGTATGCAAAGATCTGGGAGAATTTCGGCGCGGTCCTGAAGGAAGGACTGTACGAGGATTTCGAACGCCGCGAGGCGCTGCTCAAGCTCGCGCGCTTCAAGACCACGACGTCCGGCGGCGCATGGCGTTCGGTCGCCGACTATGTCGGCGCGATGAAGGAGAACCAAACCGCGATCTATTACGCGGTCGGCACCGACCTCGACCGTCTTGAAGCCTCGCCGCAGCTCGAAGGGTTCCGCGCGCGGGGCATCGAGGTCTTGCTGCTGCCGGACTCAGTCGACGGGTTCTGGGTCACGGCGGGCATCGACTCCGACGGCAAGCCGTTCAAGTCGGTCACGCAAGGCGCTGCCGATCTCGGGCTGATCCCGCTGGTCGATGGCGCGGAGGCCCCCACCGCCGATGCCACGCCCGCAGTCGCGGACTTCATCACCTTCGTGAAGACCACGCTCGGCGATGCGGTTTCCGAAGTTCGCGCGTCCGAGCGGCTCACCGACAGCGCGGTCTGCCTGGTCGCGGCGGATAGCGGGATGGACCGCCAGCTCGAACGCATCCTGGCGGCCAGCGGTCAGGCGATGCCCGCCGCCAAGCCGGTGCTGGAGATCAACCCGCGCTCGGCGTTGATCGCCAAGCTGGCAGCGCTCGGCGAAGACGAGACGGCGCTGCGCGAGGATGCCGCACACTTGCTGTTCGACGAAGCGCAGATCGCCGATGGCGAGCGGCCGCTCGATGCGCGGGCCTTTTCGGCGCGGCTAAGCCGGCTGTTCACGCGCGCGCTTGGGTAACCGGTTTGCCTTCTCCCCACCCTGCAAGGTGGGGAGAAGGCCGGTCTCACATCCGGACCACGCGCGTCCCGATCCGTTCCGCTTCGGCCGGGTCATGCGTCACCATCAGGATCGGCAACTTCAGCACGTCGCGAACGTGTTCGATCGCAACGAGCACTTCCTCGCGTCGGGCGCGATCCAGCGAGGACAGCGGTTCGTCGAGGAGCAGAAAGCGCGGGTGGCTAAGCAATGCGCGGCCGATCGCGACGCGTTGCGCTTCGCCGCCCGACAATGTGCGTGGCCAGCGATCCAGAAGGTGACCGATGCCGAGGAACCCGATTTGCTCCTCGAACGCATCATGCTCGCGGCCAGCGCCGTAGAGGAGGTTCGCCCGGACACGCATGTGCGGGAAGAGGCGTGCGTCCTGGAATACATAACCGGCGCGGCGGCGTTCGGGGGGACGTCGATGCCGTCCCCGAACAGCGTGTCGCCGTCGACCGCGATGCGGCCGCGGTCGGGGCGGAGCAGTCCGGCGATCATGTTGAGCACACTCGACTTGCCGATACCGGACGGGCCGAACAGCACCGTCGCGCCTTCCCCCGCGTCCAGCGTCAGCGTGACCTGTGCATCGCCAAGACGCTTCTCGATATCGATCTCAAAGGACATGGAGCCCCCGTCCCGCGCGTCGCGTCAGCAGTTCGGACGCGATCAAAGCGATCAGCGACAATCCCACCGATACACACGATAATCGCCATACCAACGCGTCGGCACCAGGCTGCTGAAGCGCCGAATAGATCGCGAGCGGCAGCGTCTGTGTTTCGCCGGGCACATTGGAGACAAACGTGATCGTTGCCCCGAACTCGCCGATCGATCGCGCAAAGCCGAGCACAGCACCGGCGAGGACGCCGGGAACACTGAGCGGTAGTGTCAGCGTCCAGAAGACGCGCCATGGGCCTGCGCCCAGCGTCCTCGCGGCGTTTTCAAGTCGCCTATCCACCGCTTCGATCGAGATTCGCATCGCCCGCACCATCAGTGGCAACGCCATGACACCGGCGGCAATCGCCGCGCCCGTCCAGCGGAATAAGACCGTCACGCCGAACCAGTCCTGCAGCCACGCGCCGATCGGGCCATTGGGACCGAACGCGAGCAGCAGCAACCAACCGGTCACGACCGGCGGCACCACCAGCGGCAGATGGATCGCCGCGTCGACCACGACCTTCCCCGGAAAGCGGACCCTTGCGAGCAGCCAGGCCAGCGCGAACGCGACCGGCAGGGTCACCGCCATCGCCACGCCGCCGACCTTGAGCGACAGCGCGACGATACCCCATTCGGTTGCGTCGAGCATCTAGCGCGCGGAGAACCCGTAGCGGACGAAGATCGCCTTGCCCGCGGGCGAAACGAGGAACCGGCGGAAGCCCTCTGCCTCTGGGTTCGTCGATGTCTTCAGCCGCGCGATCGGATAGGTGATCGCGGGGTGCGTTGCGTCCGGGAAGACGCCAGCGATACGAACCTTGGCCGATGCCTTGGCATCGGTTGCGTAGACGATCGCGAGCGGCGCCGCGCCGCGCTCGACCAGCGCCAGCGTTGCGCGGACATTCTCCGCACGCACCACTTTCGGCGAAACCTGCGCCCAGACGCCGAGCTTTTCCAGTGACGCCTGGCCGTACTTGCCGGCCGGGACTGCGGTATCCGCCATCGCCAATGGCCCGGCCGTGAGAACGCGAACAAGGGCTGCGGGCGGGCGCACCGGGATACGGACCTTGCTGCCCGCCGGCGCCGCGACGACAAGGCGGTTGCCGAGGAACGTCACGCGGGTACTGGCGACGATTAGATTCTTCGTAGCGAGCGCGTTCATCCAGTCCTCGTCCGCCGACACGAACAGATCCGCGGGCGCACCGGCCTCGACCTGCCGTGCGAGCGCCGATGACGCCGCGAACGAGATTGTCGGCTTTACATGCCCCCTCTTCGCCCATGCGTCGGCAGCGGCAGTAAGCGATTCCTGTAGCGAGGCTGCAGCGAGCACTAGCGGCGGGCGCTGCTGTGCCTGGGCACCCGTCGCGCCAAGGCCGACCGTCATCACCAGCGCCGACGTCAGATACCGCATGCTGCTTGCCCCTCGAACTTTGCGCATACCGATATATAGCGCGGGACCATAACGCTAGCCGGTTCGATATGTTGCGCGCTTAGTTCGCCGTGACGCGTCCGGTCCGCGCGAGCTTGCCCCAACCGACCAGCGGCCCCCGCAGAGCCTGCGCGATCGCCTTCAGCACGACGTAGTACATCACCTGACGGTAGCCGATCCGCTGCGGGATCAGCAGCCAGAGCAGCCGCCAGCGTTCCTTGCGCTCCAATGCGAACGCGATCGTCGCGGCGAGCAGGTCGATCGCGGTGAAGATCAGCCAATAGGCGAGCATCGTGTAGACGTCGTGGCTGGTCTGCTCCCAGCCATGCGCCTGCACCGCGACATAGGTCGACGCGAAGCTGACCAGCAACGCGAGATCGATGATCGGCGAGATCGACGCGAGCACGATCTGGAACACGATCGCCTGTGGCAACCCGACCCAGCCGAGCCCGCGCGGATGCGACCGGCCGATCGCCGAGCGGTGCTTGTAGAGGCACTGCAGCGTCCCGAACGCCCAGCGGAACCGCTGTTTGGCGAGCGCGCGCATCGTCTCTGGCGCCTCGGTCCAGGCGATCGCGAACTGGTCGTACTGGACGGTCCAGCCATGCCGCTGGATCGCGATCGTCAGGTCCTGGTCCTCGGCGAGCGTATCGTCGGGATAACCGCCGACGCTGCGGATCGCCTCGAGCCGCCACGCGCCGACCGCCCCCGGCACGACGGTCATCGCGTTCAACCGCGCAAGCGCACGCCGTTCGAGATTCTGCGCTGTGATGTATTCGAGCGCCTGCCATTTGGTGATCAGGTTGACTCGGTTGCCGACCTTCGCGTTGCCCGCGACCGCGCCGAGCTTGGGATCGTCGAACCAGCGCGCGAGCCGTGCGATCGTCATCGGTTCGAACTGCGTATCGGCGTCGAGCGCGATCACGATCTCGCCACGCGCCAGTTCGAGCCCACGGTTGAGCGCGCGCGCCTTGCCGCCGTTTTCCAGCGTCAGAAGGCGGACGCGGTCGTCGCCGGCGAACGCCTCGGCGACGACGCGGCTGGTGCCGTCGCTCGATCCGTCGTCGATCACGATGACCTCGATCGCGACGTCGTTCGACGCCAGCACGCCCTCCACCGCGCGGACGATCACGCGCTCCTCGTTGAACGCGGGGATCATCACCGTGACGAAACGCGACGGATCGATCGCCGGGAACACCGTCTTCAACTCGCGACGTGCCTGGATCAGAGCGAGCGCCGACAGTGCCAGCGCGCGGATGATGCCGATGGTGATCGCGATTCCGAAGATCCAGCGGAGCGCGACGACGATCCCGCCGAGCGTGCTGAACAGCGCGAGATCCGCCACCGCGGCGACGCGGTCGCTCGACGAGATCACCGGCATCGACTGGTTGCGCGACAGCCCCGCAAGCGTCGAGACGGGGACGAAGCTGTAGCCCATCGCGCGCAGCCGCTCGATGATGATCGGCAGCGCGGCGACGGTCTCGGCGCGGTTGCCGCCGGCGTCGTGGAGCAGGATGACGTTGCCGCTGCGCTCGGGATTGCCCGCCTCGACGCCGGCGATCGTCCGGTCGATGATCGCCTGAACGCCGGGGCGCTTCCAGTCGTCGGGATCGACGTGCAGGCCGACCGAGATATAGCCGCGCTGCTGCGCTTCGAGCGCGGGCAGGATCTCGTCCGCGGTGCTCGGCTCGGCATCGCCGAAATAGGGCGCGCGGAACAGCCGGAGCGAACGCCCGGTGAACGCCTGGAACAGCCGTTGCGTGGTGTTCAACTCGTATTTCACCTGCCGCTGCGAAACGTTGGCGAGGTTGGGATGCGTATAGGTATGGCTGCCGATCTCATGGCCTTCGTCGACCATCCGCTCGAGCAGAGGGCGCTCGGTCAGCGCATTCTCGCCGATGACGAAGAACGTCGCGGGCGCATGTTCGCGCTTGAGCACGTCGAGGATCTGCGGCGTCCATTCGGGATCGGGGCCATCGTCGAACGTGAGCGCGAGCTGTTTCGGGCGATAGCCGGTCCGCTCGACCACATAGGGCGACGGCATCCGTTTGAAGACGACGTCGGCGAGCGTACCGTCCTTGGCCGGCACCGCGTCGCGGATACCGGTGACCGGCTCGGCGGCGATCTTCAGGATCTCGCCGCTGCCCTCGATATCGACATTGGTGCCCGCCGGCATGTTGTCGATCGCATCGGGGATCGGCAGTTTGCGATGGTCACGACCCCAGATCGACCAGAGGCCCGGATCCTCCGAGCCGAGACGCCAGAGCGCGACGCTGCCCAGGCCCGCCTTTTGCAGGAACGCGATCTGGTTGTAGGCCGACGCCGCATCGAGCAGCCAGACCTGATGCTGCACGCCGCCTTCGGAATAAGCGAAGCTGCTGTTGCCGCTCGCCTTGTCGAAGGTCGGCATCGTGCCCGAGTCCGCCGCGTTCTGCCACGCTTCCTCGACATCGAGTGCATCGCCGTTGCCCGCATCGGCGCCCGCGTGCCAGTCATACGCGTACGAGCCGATCGCGACGACCAGCTTCGACGGGGGATACCGCGCGCTGCGTCGGCGACCATGCGCGCGAACCAGCGCTGCGAGGCGATCGGGCCGGGCGCGCCGCTGGTCTCGTGCTCGTCATACGCCATCAGGAAGACCTTGTCGGTCACCTTGGCGTAGGCGGGCAGGTTCCAGTCGGGGTTGCCGACCGGCGCAGCGATCGCGACCACCCAGCCGCGGCTCGCGAACCGCGCGCGCGTTTCGGCGAGGAACGTGCGGTAGTTGGGCTGCGCCGACGCGGGCAAATCCTCGAAATCGTAGAACACGCCGCCGGCATGGTTCGCACTGAGGAACGGCACGAGCTTGTCGAGGAAGGCCGCACGTGCCTTGGGATCGGCGAACAGCGACGCGCTGCCGGCGCCATCCCAGTTCCCGTCGACCGCGTTCTGCACCATCGGCAGGATCATCGGCCGGTGGACCGCCTTGTTGAGGATGTCGCGCCCGGCCTGGTCGCGGAACACGGTGATGTGGTGATCCTTGCCGGTGATCGAGACCCAGCCGGGGATCAGCCAGTCGAGTTGTTCGACGTGCCGCGCGAGGCTGGCGGTGCTCGCCTCGTCCCACGGCGCGTGGAAGGCGATCGCGAGCGCAGGGTTGGCGCCATTGCCGACACCGGGCTTGGCCGCGCTCGTTCCGAACAATTGCTTGGCGTAGTAATTGAGGTCGCGCCGGGTCTCGCGGAGGATGCCGCCACGCGGTGCGGGCAGCTTGTGGAGCGCGGGGTGCTCGGGCTCGATCGGCAGCAACGGCGCGGTCGGCACCGCGCCGATCGAGACGGCGAACACCGCGATCGACAGCAGCAGCAGCGCGATGAACGCCGCGACGCCGAAGGTGAACCGCCGCCGACGACGGCCGCTTGCATCATAGAATACGGGATTGAGCGACATGGTGCGAGTATCAACCGGCCGAAGGAAAACGGCAACTCGCCGCAATAATTCGCTACAATGCCGTTTGCGTGAGCGCTGCTGAAAAATGCGTCACGCATAGTTTAGGTAACGACGCGGTTACTACTGCATCCCCTCCCGCAAGCGGGAGGGGACCGAGGGTGGGCACCCGGCTCGAACACACGCCGCGCTTGACGATAGCGCGAGCCCACCCCCACCCCCTCCCGCTTACGGGAGAGGGGAAGAAATCAGCGGAACTTGCCGCTGAGCGAGACGCCGATGATCCGCGGCTCGTTGAACACCGCCGCCATGTAGTTCTCGATCACGCCCTTAAGGTTCTTCTCGCCAGTGATGTTGCGCGCGAATACCGCCAACTCATACGCATCGTCCGGCGCCGCGTAGCCGATCTTCAGGCCACCCTCGAAGTTGCCGTTCGCGGTGAACTCCTTGGTCTTGTACAGCACGAACTGCGTGTAGCCCTGGATGTTGAAGTCGCCCGCGATGAACGCGCGACCGCCATTGCCCAGCGGCTGGTCGTAGCGCGCGGTGAGGTCGACGTTGTATTCCGGCGCATTCGGCAGCGGCTCGCCGTCGATCTTGACCAGGTATGTCGTACCGAACGGACCGACGATCGCCCGCGGCGTCCGCGATGGCGTGCAGACCACGACGCTGTTGAGCGCGCAGATCTGTACCTCGGTGGTCTTGTCGCGGATCGCGCTGTGCAGCAAGCTGAGCCCTGCGCCCAGCGTGAGGTTCGGGACAGGCTTCCAGTTTGCTTCGGCTTCCATGCCGTAGGCCTCGGCCTTGTTGCCGTTGAACAGGATGCCGTTGCCGTTCACATCGTTGCCGTTGAGCTGGATGTCGTTGACGCGGTAGCCGAACACCGTTGCGTTGAGGCTCAGCGTGTTGTCGAGCAGACGCGTCTTGATCCCCGTCTCCCACGACAGGATCGTCTCCGATTTCGCGGTCGAGAAGTCGGAGTTGAACACCGCCGAACGCCCCTGGATCGTCGGTCCGCGGAAGCCCTGAGCTACGCGCGAATACAGGCTAATGTCGGGGTTCGCCTGATACAGGATGCTCGCATCCCAGCTTGGCTTGGTCGACTTCAGCGTGACGTCGCGACGGAAGCCTGCCGGGTACTGGTTGACGCCCAGCGCATTCTGGACGGTCTTCAGCAGTTGCGTACGCTTCTTGTCCTCGGTGATGCGACCGCCGAGCGTGACCGTCAGCTTGTCCATCAGCTCGTAGCTGACTTGGCCGAAGCCCGCCCACGACGTGTTGACGTCGTGCAGCCGTACCCAGTTGTTGGGGTTCGGCCGGGTTCCGTTCACGTCCGGCGCGGTCAGGAAGAACGTCCGCTGGTAGAAATCGGTGATGTCGCGGTTGTCGAAATACAGGCCGCCGAGCTGCCAATTGAAGCGGCCGCCGGGGGTGCCGGCAATACGCAGTTCCTGCGACCATTGGTCAAGATCGCGGATCTGCCCCTGCGACTCGCCAAAGCCGTTCGCGCGCCCATTGAACGGAAAGCTGACGGCCGCACCACCATCGGTATCGCCGCGGCTGAAGCCCGACGTCGTCTCGTACGCAGTGATCGAGGTCAGCGTGGCCGGACCGAAGTCGTAGGCTGCGCGCGCCGAGCCGCCATAGGTGTTGTAGCTCTGCGGATTGTCGTTCCCCTCGTCGAGCGCCACCGTATTGCGCGGTTCGGCCGACACGTCGTTCGAGCCCTTTTTCAGCGCGCCGCGGTGGAACAGCGTCGAGGTGCCGTCATACCAGCGGGCATGCCCCGACAGGTCGAGCGTGAAGCGCTCGCCCGGGGTCAGCATCAGCTGGACGCGGACGTTACGGTCGTCGAAGCCGCCCATCGCATTGTTGCGCGGCGTCGCGGTGCTGTCCGCGCTGACGCCTGCGAACCGGTTGTCGATATAGTTTTCGCGGTGCTGGATCAGCGTCGAGAGACGGATCGCCAGCAGGTCCTTGATCAGCGGACCACCGACACCGGCGTCGAGGCTGACGCTGTTGTACGAGCCGACCGAGGCCGACGCGCGGCTGTCGAACTCGTTGGTCGGCTTGTTGGTGTCGAACTTGATGATGCCCGCAGTGGTATTGCGCCCGAACAGCGAGCCCTGCGGACCGCGCAGCACTTCGACCTGGCGGACGTCGAACACCGGGTTCGACTTCAGCACGACATGCTCGAGGATCACGTCGTCCTGGATGATCGTGACCGGCTGCGACGCGCCGAGGTAGAAATCGATGTTGCCGAGACCACGGATGTAGAAGCGCGGGAAGATGCGGCCGGTGGTCGATTCGACGTACAGTCCGGGAACGCGGCCCGACAGCGCGAGCAGCGTGTCGTCGCCGCCGGCGGTATAGGCGCGCAGCGCGTCACCCGATGCGACGCCGACCGACAGCGGCACCTTCTGGAGGTTCTCGGACCGGCGCTCTGCGGTGACGACGATATCGCCGAGCCCTTCTTCGGGAGCAGCCTGCTCCTGGACCGGCGCTGCCTGCGCGAACGCGGCCGTACCACCCACAAACGAACCAAACGCGACGCCGAGCATCAGCGCCGACTTAACGACCGAAATCTTCAAGATGAAATTCCCCAATCGTGCGGCGCCGTCCCTGACGACAAGCCGCACATCCCAAAATACAACGTCGTTGATCGTCCTCGACCATCCTCCCCGGACGGCACGACGACGCCTCGCGACGCTCACTCCCCAGGCCGGCGGTTAGGTCGGGATTGTGTTAGGATGATGACAGTTGGTTGCGGCGTTTTGGGGCTGGCGCCGGTTTGCAACACGGTGCGATATTTTTGCCGATGGCAGGGAGCGGGAACGCCATGCTAGCTTCGCCCTATGGGCTTGGTGATGCGATTTTGGCTGACCTTTCGGCGTTCGGGTTGGTTCGAGCCCAGTGCGACCGGCGGCCTCTTCCCGTTCCCTTTCGCCTGGCAGGCCTGGGCGATTATGGCGGCGTTTATCGCCGCGATCGCGGCGAGCGTCGTACTGCACGGCGAAGCGGCCTGGCTGACCCGGATTATCCTGTGCGTCGGCTACATCGCGTTTGGGATCGCAACGTACGAGTGACGGCGACGGGCAGATAATGAGAGAGCGGCTTGGGTGTAAACGATCCCTCCCCCGTCATGCCAGCGAACGCTGGTATCTCCCGGTTCGAGCCGGACGTGCGCCCCGGAGATACCCCAGCATTCGCTGGGGTGACGGCGGTTGGCGATGGGAGGACAAGAGCGGACTGCCGTTCGAACGCAACCTCAGTCGCGCCGCGGCAAAACCGCGCCGTCGGACGACACGACCGAGTACGAGCTCGGCCGGTCGCCGTCCGGCTAGACGCTTATCCTCGTCCAAGCAAAGCTTGGCCTCAGGCGTCGTCGCCCATCCTCAGCGCCGCAATAAACGCCTCCTGCGGGATGCTGACAGACCCGTATTCGCGCATCTTCAGCTTGCCCTTCTTCTGCTTCTCCAGAAGCTTCTTCTTGCGGCTCGCGTCGCCACCGTAACACTTCGCGGTCACGTCCTTGCGCATCGCGCTGATCGTCTCGCGCGCGATCACCTTGCCGCCGATCGCCGCCTGGATCGGGATCTTGAACAGATGGCGCGGGATCAGCTCCTTCAAACGCTCGACCATGCCGCGACCGCGGACTTCGGCGGTGCCGCGGTGGACGATCATGCTGAGCGCGTCGACCGGCTCCTCGTTGACGAGGATACCCATCTTGACGAGGTCGCCCTCGCGGTAGCCGATCTGGTGATAATCGAAGCTCGCATAACCCTTCGACATCGATTTTAGCCGATCGTAGAAATCGAACACCACTTCGTTCAGCGGCAGCTCGTAGGTCGCCTGCGCGCGACCGCCGACATAGGTCAGGTTCTTCTGGATTCCGCGGCGGTCCTGACAGAGCTTCAGGACGCTGCCGAGATACTCGTCGGGGACGTAGATCGTCGCCTCGATCCACGGCTCGCTGATCGTCGCGATCTTGTTCGGCTCGGGCATGTCGGCGGGGTTGTGCAGCTCGATATGCGTCGTGCCGGACGGATCGGGGTGGGTCAGCTCGATCTCATAGACGACGGAAGGCGCGGTGGTGATCAGGTCCAGATCATATTCGCGCGTCAGCCGCTCCTGGATGATCTCCAGATGCAGCAGCCCGAGGAACCCGCAGCGAAAGCCGAAGCCCAAAGCCGCCGACGTCTCCATCTCGAACGAGAAGCTCGCATCGTTCAGGCGCAGCTTCGAGATGCTCTCGCGCAGCTTCTCGAACTCGGCGGCATCGACCGGGAACATCCCGCAGAACACGACCGGCTGGACTTCCTTGAAGCCCGCGAGCGCTTCGAGCGCAGGCCGCTTCGCGTCGGTGATCGTGTCGCCGACACGGGTCTGCGCGACTTCTTTGATCTGCGCGGTGATGAAGCCCATCTCGCCGGTGCCGAGCTCGGTCAGCTGCTCGATCTTCGGGCGGAAACAGCCGACCCGGTCGACCAGATGCATCGTGCCGGTCTGCATGAACTTGATCTGCTGGCCCTTTTTCAGGACCCCGTCGATCACGCGGACAAGAATGACGACGCCGAGATACGGATCGTACCAGCTGTCGACGAGCATCGCCTTCAGCGGCGCCTCGGGGTCGCCGCTGGGTGGCGGGATCTTGGTGACGATCGCCTCGAGGATCTCGACGATGCCGATCCCGGACTTCGCCGACGCCAGCACCGCCTCCGACGCGTCGATGCCGATCACGTCCTCGATTTCCTTGCGGACCTTCTCGGGTTCGGCAGCGGGAAGATCGATCTTGTTGATCACCGGCACGATCTCGTGGTCGTGCTCGATCGACTGGTAGACGTTGGCGAGCGTCTGCGCCTCGACGCCCTGCGCGGCATCGACCACCAGCAGCGCGCCTTCGCACGCGGCCAGGCTGCGGCTCACTTCATAGGCGAAGTCGACATGGCCCGGCGTGTCCATCAGGTTGAGGACGTAATCGAGGCCGTCCTTGGCGTGATACGCAAGGCGCACGGTCTGCGCCTTGATCGTGATCCCGCGCTCCTTCTCGATGTCCATGTTGTCGAGCACCTGCTCGGACATTTCGCGCGCGGTGAGGCCGCCAGTTTCCTGGATCAGCCGATCGGCGAGCGTCGACTTGCCGTGGTCGATATGGGCGATGATGGAAAAATTGCGGATGCGGTCGAGCGGAGTCATGCCGCGCTCCTAGCAGTGCCGTTCCGTGTGCGATAGATCGCACCAACACTCGACAGGGAGCAGCTGATATTTGTCTTGCCCGGACTTGCTGTCGCGGCTAGGGGGCTCACCGGCAATGTTGTCGGGGCGTGGCGCAGTCTGGTAGCGCACTGGTCTCGGGGTCCAGGGGTCGTAGGTTCGAATCCTATCGCCCCGACCATTGCCGATTTTTCGGGGCAAGTGCCCCCTTCCCCGAGCTGAATTTCCGATCGACGTGTCGCACGCCCCCTAGGGGCCCCGTGGTCGGACATCCGCGTCGATCTCGATCCATGCGCCGAACCGTATCGACCCTCCCCCGCCAAGGGGAGGATCGTAGGAAGGGCATTGTCGGCGGGCTCAGGCGATTTTTTCGAGCGGCGCATCGGGACGGTCCGCGTGCGCACGGAAGCGCGCGGCAGTGGCTTGCGTGTAGGGCTTGGCCATTACCGTCGACACCGTCACCGAGTCCGCCGTCGCATGGTCCGGCGTGAGGGTGAGCAGCGTGAACCCCTTGCCGTCCTGGTCGCAGAAGCGGACTTCACCCTTGTTGGCGTCGGCTATCAGTGTGCCGATGCCGGGGAGTAGCGAGCCATAGGACGGGCTGGTGATCGCGGTGCAGCCGAACTCCGCGGCGACCAGCTTGCCCGATGCGTCGTGCAGATCGTTCGCCCACGCCGCGTGGCTGTCGCCCGAGAGCACGATCGGCCGCGACTTCGCGCGCTGGAACGCCGCATACAGACGCTCGCGGGCGGGCGGATACCCGTCCCAGCTGTCGAAGCCGAACGGCAGGCCGGCACGATACGAGGCGATGCTCGCGGTCAGCCGCTCGCGCCAGATCGCGGGCAGCTTCGCCATCGTCTCGGCGAACTTTACCGGCCCGAGCTGGCGCTCCATGTCGGGGCCCGCGACCTTCGCCATCACCACCTGGTTGCCGAGCACCTGCCACGGCTTGCCCGCCGCGACCGAGGTCGCCATCGTCTTCTCGACCCAGGCCAATTGCGCCGGTCCGAGCAGTTCGCGATCGGTGCGCGCGCGCTCGGCGAGCATCGGTGCATATTCGGCGGGTGTGATCTCCTCGCTCTTCGACACGACCTGATGGCTGCGCGCGAGCAGCCGCGTCTCGACCATCACCAGCGTCGCGAGATCGCCGAAGTCGAAGCTGCGGTTGATCGCGGCCCAGGGCTGGCCGGGCTTGGGATCGCGGATCGGCATCCACTCGAAGTACGCCTGCATCGCCGCCGCCTTCCGCGCGTCCCAGTCGCCTTCGGTCTTCGGATCGTGATTCTCGGCACCGTGCATCCAGTCGTCGTTGGCGACTTCGTGATCGTCCCAGACGCAGATGAACGCGGCGCGGGCGTGGGCGGCCTGCATGTCGACGTCTCGCTTCACCTGCGCGTGGCGCATACGATAATCGGCGAGGCTGACGATCTCGTGGCGTGGCTCGACCAGGCGGCCGATCTTCTTGGCGATGTCTGCGCCATAGCCGTCGACGCCATATTCGTAGATGTAGTCGCCAAGGTGGAGCACCGCGTCGAGCCGATCGAGCTTGGCGATCGCGTCATAGGCGTTGAACAGCCCGCCCGCGTAGAGCTGGCACGAGACGACGGCCATCACGACATCGGCGACCTTGCCCTTGGGCAACGTGCGGAACCGGCCGACCGGCGAGCGCGTGCCGTCGGCGGCGTCGAACCAGTAGCGATACTCGCGGCCCGGCTGGAGGCCGGTTGCGTCTACCTTAGCGGTGAAATCGCGTGCCGCACGCGCCTTGACGGTGCCCGAACGGAGCGACTTGCCGCCCTCGGTCTCCGCAACGTGCCACGTCAGTGCGATGTCGCGGGCTTGCGTCGCCTCGGCCGGAGTCGCACGCGTCCAGAGGATCGCGCCGTCGATCGCGGGATCACCGCTCGCGACACCGTGATCGAAGCGTACCTTCACTGCGCCCGCCGCCCGCGATGCGACTGCGGGCAGCACAAGCGTGGCACCGGAGCCGGCGAGTTTGAGGGCGTTCTTCAAGGCATCGCGGCGGTTGATCGTCATCGGCTCAAGCTTTCGTGTCGGGTGTTGGCCGCCTGCTACCTCTGATCGAAGACACCCCGGTGGCAGCGATGTGACACGCGCGTTACGCAATAGTCATCTTGCTTTCATCATTGCGACGTCGAAACGTCACGCGCCGCCCCTAGTGCCTCCCCAACGACACGGGGGACTTAATGACACGCATCTTCACGCGGCTCGCAGTTGCGACGCTCGCCACGACCTGCTCGACCGCCGCGCTCGCGCAGGCGTCGGCACAGGCGGCCGCAGGGGCCGACGTCCAGGCCAGCACGCCAAACGATGAGATCGTCGTCACCGCGCAGAAGCGCGAACAGCGGATCGCCGATGTCCCCGTCACCGTCACCGCAGTGACCGGCGCGAAGATGGCCGCGATCGGCGTCAATTCACTGACCGAGGTCGCCGCCTATATTCCCGGCCTGCAGATCCAGGAGCAGAGCGCGAACAATCCGGGCTTCGTGATCCGCGGCATCACCTCGGACAACGGATCGTCGCAGCAGGGCGCCCGCGTCACGCTCTATTACAACGGCATCGACATCAGCCGGTCGCGCGGCGCGTATCAGGACCTGTACGATCTGGAGCGGATCGAGGTCGTGAAGGGCCCGCAGGCGACCTTGTTCGGCACCGCCGCCGCGGTCGGCGCGATCAGCGTCATCTCGGCAAAACCGCAGCCCGGCGTGTCGGGCGCGATCAACGGCTCGTACGGCAACTTCAACCGCACGCAGGTGTCGGGCTTCCTCAACGCCGGCAACGACGTGCTCGCCGGGCGGATCGCCTTCGCCTACAAATTCCGCGACGGCTATGTCCGCAACATCGCCGGCGACGCGAACGTGCCGAACCAGAACCAGGGTGGCGTCGACCAGGACGATCTGAACGGCCAGGACCAGCGCGGCATCCGCGGATCGCTGCGCTATCGCCCTAGCGACAGCATCACCGCCGATCTCGTCCTGACCTATGACGGCCAGCGCAATCCCGGCACCGCGTTCAAGAGCCGCGCGCATGCCCCGACCGGCGGCCAGACCGGCGACTATGGCTATGCCGAACTGTCGGGCTCGCCGTACAGCGCGGCGGTGCTCGGCGCTCGGAAACTCGGGCTCGACCGCAACGTCTACGACGCCAATTTGACGATCACCGCGGAGCTGTCGCCGGGGATCACCTTCACCACCGTCAACGGCTATCGCCGGTTCGACGCACTTGAGATCTTCGACGCTGATGGTGGCCCCGCCGCCTATCTCGAATTCGCCGAGGATGCGAAGGGCGACCAGTGGAGCCATGAAAGCCGCTTCGCCTTCGAAGGGCCGAAGTATCGCGCCTCGGTCGGCTGGAACGCGTTCTTCGAGAACGGCTTCCAGCGCGTTCCGTTCGCGACGGAAGAGGGCACGTATCTCGCCTGCTCGGTTGCCGCGGCGTATCAGCCGATCCGGACCGCGCTCAACCGCGCGGGCATTCCGACCGAGACCGGCTGCGTCGCCGCCAACGGCACGATCCCGGCCACCCGCGCGACGTCGATCCTGACCGGCGGACGTGCCACCGCAATACCTTACGCGGCAGAGTTCACGAACTTTGGTAGGAACAATACCTACTCGGTGTTCGCCGACGCGACGTATATCCCGGTGCCCGCGCTCGAGCTGACCGCCGGCGCCCGCATCCTAATCGAGGATCGCCAGTCGGGGTATTCCTCGGTCCAGCCGAACTCGGTGATCCTCGCATCGCTCGGTATCCAGTCGAGCCTGCTCGGCACGGTGAACACCAACGGCAGCAAGTTCGTCGCCGAGAGGAGCTTCACCGCGATCCTGCCGCGCTTTAACGCGCTGCTGAAGCTCAACAGCGCGGTCAATCTGTACGGCACGATCAGCAAGGGCCGACGCTCGCCGGTGGTCCAGCTTGCCGCACAGCGCACCGCGTTCGGCGTCGGTCCCAACCTCCAGATCATTCCGGAAGAGAAGGTCTGGAATTACGAAGGCGGCATCAAGGGAAGCGTCGGACCGTTCAGCGGCGCCGCCTCGGTGTTCTACCAGACCTATGACGGCTTCCAGTTCTCGGTGACGAGCAACGGCGTGACGACGGTCCGTAGCGCGGACTCGGCCAACAGCGTCGGCGTCGAGCTCGAAGGCAATCTGAAGCTCGCGTCGTATCTCTCTGCCTTCGCGACGTTTGCGTATATTGATGGCGGGATCGGCGACGACGTCGCGAACGGCCCCTATGCCGGCAACCAGTTCCGCCTTCAGCCCAAGACGACGGCGTCGGGCGGCCTGATCCTGCGCGCGCCAGTGGGCGGCGTGACCGTCTACGCGACCCCCAGCGTGACCTACAAATCGAAGGTCTTCTTCGAGCTGCCGAACACCGAGGCGGTCAGCCAGAGGGGCTATACGCTGGTCAACCTCCGCGCCGGGCTGGAGTTCGCGCAGGGCCGCTACAGCGTCGGCGGCTTCGTCCGGAACGCGACCAACAAGCGCTACCTGATCGACGCGGGCAACACCGGCGGGGGCTTCGGCATCCCGACCTACATCGCCGGCGAGCCACGCTTCTACGGCGTCGAGCTGGGCGCGAAATTCTAACTCTCACGCATCGTTACACACCACGCAACCATCCCCGGGGGGACCAAGCATGACGTTCGAGACCATCTATACCGACGGCGATATCGATACCAATCCGACCGCGAACCCGCATCTCAACGACCTGATCGAGGTGCGCTATTCGCGGCGCCAGACCTTGATGGGCGGTATGTCGGCGACGGCCGCCGCGGTGTTCGGCGGCATGTTGCTGACCGGGTGCGACGACGACAATAACGGCGGCTCGGACCCTGTCACGGTGACCGCGACCGCCGGGGGCAGTTCGACCGCCGGCCGCGTCGCAACGCTGACCGGTGCCGCGATCGGCCAGGTCGACAGCGTGAGCTGGACGCAGACGGCTGGACCGACGGTAACGCTGGCAGGCGCGACGACGACGGTTGCGACGTTCGTCGTGCCGGGTGCCACCGCAGGCACGGTGCTGAGCTTCCTGTTCACCGCCGTTTCGGCAAGCGGATCGGTCACCGCGACGACCAGCGTGACGGTCGGCGCGGCCTCGCTGGGCTTTACGGCGGTTGCGAAGAGTCTCGCCGATGTGGTTGCAGTACCGTCGGGATACGCCGTCACCGTGTTGTATCGCCTCGGCGATCCGATCGGCAGCGGCGTCGGCACCTATGCCAATGACGGCACCGATGCGACCTTCTCGAAGCGCGCGGGCGATCACCATGACGGCATGAGCTATTTCGGGATGTCCGCCACGGGTACGCCGGATGCGAACGGCAACACGCGTGGCCTGCTCGTGCTCAACCATGAGAACATCACGCAGGCCTATCTGCATCCGAACGGTGCGACCAATAGCGGCGGCGTCCGGCCCGAAGCCGAAGCGCTGAAAGAGATGGAGTGCCACGGCGTGTCGGTGATCGAGATCAACCGCGCCGCCGCCTGGAGCTACACGACCGCGTCGTCGTTCAACCGCCGGATTACGCCGCTGACGCCGATGAGCTTCTCGGGGCCGGTGCGCGGTGCCGACAGCCTCAAGACGCGCTACTCGCCCGATGCCACGACCGGCCGCGGCACGATCAATAATTGTGCCAATGGTACAATGCCTTGGCACACGTATTTGACGAACGAAGAGAACTGGGTTGGCTATTTCAAGCGTGAAGTCGGCGATGCCGCGCGCCGTGCGGCGACCGGCGCGGTTGGTGTGAAGGCCAACACGTCGCTGACGCGATATGGCAAGTCCGAGAGCAATACCGGCGGCAATTACGGGTGGTCGACAGTGGCCCCGGCGGACACGACCAGCACGTTGTATTCGCGGTGGAACATCACCGCGCAGGCCGGTGCTCCCGCCGACGGCTCGGGCGATTTCCGAAACGAGATCTTCCAGTACGGCTGGGTGGTCGAGATCGATCCGTTCGATGCTACCTCGACGCCGCGCAAGCGGACTGCGCTGGGTCGCATGAACCACGAGGGCTGCCAGATCGGCCGGACGATCGCGGGCGTGAAGCCGGCCTTCTACATGGGCGACGACGCGCAGAACGAATATATCTACAAGTTCGTGTCGGCCACGCCGTGGTCTGCGGCGGATGCGAGCGCGGCGAACCGCTTGGCGATCGGCGACAAGTATCTGGATACCGGAACGCTTTACGTCGCCAAGTTCGCAGCGGATGGCAGCGGGCAGTGGATGCCACTGGTGTTCGGCCAGGGCCCCCTCACCTCCGCCAATGCGGCCTATTCGTTTGCAAGCCAGGTCGATGTGCTGATCAACACGCGTCTCGCTGCCGATGCGCTGGGTGCGACGCGGATGGATCGGCCGGAGTGGACTGCGGTCAATCCCGCGACCGGCGAGATGTATTGCACGCTCACCAACAACTCGTCGCGGACCGTGGCGACGACGGATGCGTCGAACCCGCGGGCCTATGTCGATCCGAAGACTACCGGCGGGCAGACCACGGGTAACGCCAATGGGCACATCATCCGCCTGCGCGAGACGGGGGATACGTCCGAGGCGCTGACATTCGCCTGGGACATTTATGCGTTCGGCGCGGGCTCCGATCTGGATGCTACCAACATCAACCTGTCGGGGCTCGATGCGACCAACGACTTCTCATCGCCGGACGGCCTGTGGTTCGGCCTGCCAAGCAACGCCTCGGGGACGATCGCGCCGGTGATGTGGATCGAGACCGACGACGGCGCCTATACCGACGTCACCAACTGCATGCTGCTCGCGTCGGTGCCGGGGATCGTCAACGACGGTGGCACGCGGACGGTGACCAACACGATCGGCGCGGCTACCGGCAGCGTCACGACCCGGATCGGCAAGGCGCCGGGCGCGGCGCTGCGGCGCTTCCTGGTCGGGCCGAAGGAGTGCGAGATCACCGGCATCCATACGACGCCGGATGGCCGGTCGCTGTTCGTCAACATCCAGCATCCGGGTGAGAATGGCGGGCCGACGAACATCACGAGCAGCTGGCCGGCAAACCAGGCAGGTGCGGTGACGACGCCGTCGCGGCCGAGGTCGGCGACGATCGTGATCACGAAGAACGATGGGGGTGTGGTGGGGCTTTAATCGAAGGCCCGTACGATCCTCCCCCGCCAGGGGAGGTGGCACCGAAGGTGACGGAGGGGGAGGATGCGTAACAGAGGTTTCCCTTTCCGCCCCCTCCGTCTGGCAAGCGCCAGCCACCTCCCCCTGGCGGGGGAGGATTGTAAGAATTCTCCAAGGTACGATGTGCCCCGCCCCGGCGGAGGCCGGGGTCCAGTTGGGAGACGTCGCCAACTGAGTGCTGCGCGTCGTTATTACCACCTTTCCAACTGGGCCCCGGCCTTCGCCGGGGAGGTAGATGTTCGTTGCGGTCTTATCGTTTCAATTGGTTGGCGCTCGTTCCTAACGAGCGATCACAGGCGTCAGACCGACCCTGCCGGAATCCGCGCCAGCGCCTCCTGCTCGATCTTCTCCAACTCATCGCGCGTCTGGACGATCGCCTCGCGTTGCGCATCCAGCAGGTCGATACGCTGCCGACAGCGTTCCGCCAGCGCGCGCATCTGTTCCACATGCTGCGGATCGGCATCGTAGAGGTCGAGGAACTCCTCGATGTCGCGCAACGTGAAGCCGAGACGTTTGCCGCGCAGGATCAGCTGCATCCGTGCCACTTCGCGCCGCGTGTAGACGCGCGTCGTCCCGATCCGGCAGGGCTCAATCAGTCCCTTGTCCTCGTAGAAGCGGAGCGTCCGCGCGCTCACGCCGAGCATGCGCGAGACCTCCTGTATGCCGGTAAGATCGTCCTGTCGGTCGTTCACGCGTCCACTCCCCTCACCTCCGTCGCTGCGGCCTTTGCGGCCTCTTCTGCGACAAGCTCCTTTTGGATAGCTTGCCGATCAGCGTCTTGGGGAGACTGTCGCGGATTTCTACCTCGCGGGGAAGCTCGATCTTGCTGATCTTGTCGCGGAGAAAATCGCGCAGTTCGAGCGGGGTAGCGACCGCGCCTTCGGCCAGCACGACGAACGCCTTGGGGGCCTGGCCGCGGTATTTGTCGAGCACGCCGATCACGACCGCTTCGAGCACCGCGGGGTGTTCGTACAAGGCCTCCTCGATCACGCGCGGATAGACGTTGTAGCCGCCGGCGAGGATCAAATCCTTGATCCGGTCGACGATGAACAGATAGCCGTCCGCATCGAGATGCCCGACGTCGCCGGTGCGCAGCGCGCCGTCCGCGAACAACTCGGCGGTGGCGGCGGGCTTGTGCCAATAGCCTTGCGTGATCTGCGGACCACGCGCGCAGATCTCGCCATTCTCACCTACGGGCAGCAGCCGGGTCGGATCCTCGCGGTCGCGGATCTCGATCGTCGTGCCGGGAAAGGGCAGCCCGGCGGAGCCCGGCTTGTTGAGGCCATCGATCGGGTTGCAGGTGATGATCGGCGAGGCTTCGGACAGGCCATACCCCTCGCACAGCTTGGCGCCGGTCGCCGCCTCGAACGCGATCCGCACCTCTGCCGGCAGCGGCGCACCGCCCGAAATGCAGGCGTGGATCGAGGACAGGTCGATCTTCTGGGTTTCGGCCGCGGTGGTGATCGCGGCGTAGATCGTTGGGACCGCGGGGAAATAACTTGGCCTGGTGCGTGCAATCGTCTTGAGCAGCTGACCGAGTTCGAAGCGCGGCATAAGGATCATTTCTGCGCCCGCGCGGATCGAATAGGTCAGCACCGTCGTCAGCGCGAAGACGTGGAACAGCGGCAGCGCCCCGAGCACGCGGTCCTGGTGGGGCTGCTCGCCGCCGACGAACACCATCATCGCATCGGCGTTCGACACCATATTCGCGTGGCTGAGCATCGCCGCCTTGGGCTCGCCGGTGGTGCCGCCGGTATATTGCAGCACCGCGACCTCGTCCGGCGTGACCGTGACGGGGGTTGGCGCACCTTTCGCCTTCAGCAGCGAGTCGAACGTGCAATGGCGCGCGTCAGTCGGTGCCCGACCGATCTCGGCGCGCTTGAAGATGCGGTAGGCGATCGACTTCAGCGTCGGCAACGCACCGGCGATCGGGCAGGTGATGACGTGCTTCACGCCCATCTGCCCCGCGACCTTCAGGACACGCGCGTGGATCTCCGAGATGTCGCAGGTGGCGATGATCGTCGCGCCCGAATCCTCGAGCAGATGCGCGAGCTCGCGCTCGACATAGAGCGGATTGACGTTGACGACGATCCCGCCCGCCTTGAGGATCGCGAAGAACAGGATCGGGTAATAGGGCGTGTTCGGCAGGCAAAGCGCCACGCGCGTCCCCTTCACGACGCCAAGGTCCTGGAGCCCCTTCGCGGCCCGGTCGACCTGCTCGCCGAGCTCGGTATAGGTCAGCGTCCGGCCCATGAAGTCGAGCACGTTGCGCGACCCGAACCGGCGCACCGACGTGTCGAGCATGTCGCCCAGCAGGCGTGGCTCGCCCTGCAACGGCATGCCGATCGCCTTGCCCCCGGAAGTGTCCTGCATCTCGCTCTCCATTACTCGATGTGCGTAAGCCATATTGTCGGCCGCTTCACCTTGACGTAAAGGTGAGGTATCGCACCTTAAGGGTAACCCGCAAGCGTTAACCGGGTCGACCGCAATATGAGAGGATCATCGTGACCAACGTCGTCATCGCCGGGTACGCCCGTTCGCCGTTCCACCTCGCCGGCAAGGGCGAGCTCGCCCGCGTCCGTCCGGACGATCTCGCCGCGCAGACGATTCGCGGGTTGCTCGACAAGACCGGCGTCGATCCCGCCGAGATCGAGGACATCATCCTCGGCTGCGCCTTCCCCGAGGGCGAGCAGGGCCTCAACGTCGCCAAGCTGATCGCGCAGATCGCCGACCTGCCGATCTCGGTCGGCGGCATGACGGTCAACCGGTTCTGCGGTTCGTCGATGAGCTCGATCCACATCGCCTATGGCCAGATCGCGGTCGGCGCGGGCGAGGCGTTCATCTGCGCGGGGCTCGAATCGATGAGCCGCGTGCCGATGGGCGGCTACAACCCCTCCCCAACCCCGAGCTCGCGAAGAAGAGCGCCGGCGCGTACATGGGGATGGGCGAGACCGCCGAGAACGTTGCGCGGCAATACCAGATCACGCGGGCCGAGCAGGACGCGTTCGCGGTGAAGAGCCAGGACAAGGCCGCCGCGGCGCGCGCCGATGGCCGGCTGTCGGACGAGATCGTGACGATCCAGACCAAGGCGGGGCCGGTGAGCCAGGACGGCACGATCCGCGCCGGTACGACGACCGAAGCGCTCGCCGGCCTAAAGCCTGCGTTCAGCGCGGATGGGTCGGTGACCGCTGGCACGTCGTCGCCGCTTACCGATGGCGCGTCGGCGGTGCTGGTCACCTCGGAAGAGTTCGCCAAGAAGCACGGGCTGACGATTCTCGCACGGATCAAGTCGATCGGCGTGTCGGGTTGCGCGCCCGAGACGATGGGGCTTGGCCCGATCGGTGCGTCGAAGAAGGCGCTGGAACGTGCCGGGATCACCGTCGCGGACCTCGATGTGGTCGAGATCAACGAGGCGTTTGCGAGCCAGGCGATCGCCTGCATCCGCGACCTCGGCCTGAAGGACGAGACGATCAATCTCGATGGCGGCGCGATCGCGATCGGTCATCCGCTCGGCGCGACCGGCGCGCGGATCGTCGGCAAGGCGGCTGCGCTGCTGTCGCGCGAGGGTGGCCGCTATGCGCTGGCGACCCAGTGCATCGGCGGCGGTCAGGGCATCGCGACGGTGTTGGAGCGCGCATGATGGTCGATCAGGTCAAGAAGGTCTGCGTCATCGGCGCGGGCGTGATGGGTGCGGGCATTGCGGCGCAGGTCGCGAACGCCGGCATCCCGGTGCTGTTGCTCGACATCGTTCCGCGCGAGGGTGACGATCGAGACGCAGTGGCCAAGGGCGCGGTGGCCAAGATGCTCAAGACCGACCCCGCCCCCTTCATGTCGAAGCGCGCGGCCAAGCTGGTCGAGACGGGCAACATCGACGATCATCTGGGTCGGGTCGCCGAGTGCGACTGGATCGTCGAGGCGATCGTCGAGCGGCTCGACATCAAGCAGGCACTCTATGCCAAGCTCGAAGCGCTCAAGCGTCCGGGCACCGCGGTGTCGTCGAACACCTCGACGATCCCGCTCGGCAACCTCGTCGAGGGATGTTCGGACCAGTTCAAGGCCGACTTCCTGATCACGCATTTCTTTAACCCGCCGCGCTACATGCGGCTGGTCGAGATCGTTCGCGGTGCGCACACCGACGTCGCGGTCGCGGAGAAGGTCGAGGATTTCGTCGATCGCTTCATGGGCAAGCGGATCGTGCGGACGAAGGACACGCCGGGTTTCATCGCCAACCGCATCGGCACCTACTGGCTGGCGATCGCGATTAACGCGGCGATGGACCAGGGGCTGACCGTCGAGGAAGCCGACCAGATAGGCGGACGTCCGATGGGCGTGCCGAAGACCGGGATCTTCGGGCTGGTCGATCTCGTCGGCGTCGACCTGATGCCGCTGCTGTCGAAGAGCCTGTCGTCCACGCTGCCCGCTGGCGATCCGTATTTCAATACGGTGCGTCCGCTGCCGTTGGTCGACAAGATGATCGCGGAGGGCTTCACCGGCCGCAAGGGCAAGGGTGGTTTCTATCGCTTCGACAAGGCGACGCGAACGAAGCTGTCGCTCGACCTCGCGACCGGCGAGTATCGTTCGGAAGCCAAGCCCGCGGAGTTGCCCGGCAAGACCGGCAAGGATCTCGGTGCACTGATCGCCGAGCCCGGCAAGATCGGCACCTATGCGTGGTCGATCCTCGGCAACACGCTGTCCTACGCGGCGATGCTCGTCGGCGAGGCGGCGGATGATATCGTCGCGATCGATGACGCGATGAAGCTCGGCTATAACTGGAAATACGGGCCGTTCGAGCTGATCGACCGGATGGGTCCCGGCGTGCTCGCCGCGCGCCTTGCCGAGGAAGGGCGCGACGTTCCTGCGATCCTGACGACCGCGGGCGATCGTCCATTCTACCGCGTCGAGAACGGCCAGCGTCAGTATCTCACCGCGGGCGGTGACTATGCCGACGTGCCGCGCGCAGACGGCGTCGAGCTGCTGGAGGACATCAAACTCCGTTCGCAGCCGATTCTCACGAACCTGTCGGCGTCGCTCTGGGACGTCGGCGACGGCGTCGCGGCGCTCGAATTCCACACCAAGATGAACGCGCTCGACGATCAGGTCGTCGCGCTCATCAACGAGGCGATCCCGATCGTCCGCGAGCGGTTCAAGGCGCTGGTGGTGTATAACGAAGCCTCGAACTTCTCGGCGGGTGCAGATCTTGGCGCGGCGATGTTCGCGGTTGGCGCGGGCCTTTGGGACATGGTCGAGGCCAGCGTCTCGGGCGGTCAGCAGGCGTACAAAGCGCTCAAATACGCGCCTTTCCCGGTCGTCAGCGCGCCTGCCGGGCTCGCGCTCGGCGGTGGCTGCGAGATCCTGCTCCACTCGGACGCGGTGCAGGCGCATGCCGAGACCTATGCAGGCCTCGTCGAATGCGGCGTCGGGCTCGTCCCCGGCTGGGGCGGCAATGGCGAGATGCTCGACCGCCGGACCAAGTCGCGCACGCTGCCGAACGGGCCTATGCCAGTGCTGACCAAGGTCTTCCAAGCTGTCTCGACAGCGCAGGTCGCCAAGTCGGCGGCGGAGGCGAAGGAGATGATGATCCTGCGCAAGGCCGACGGCATCACGATGAACCGCGACCGGTTGCTGGCCGATGCGAAGGCCAAGGCGTTGTCGCTGGTCGAGGGTTATGAGGCACCGGAGAAGCCGACCTTCCGCCTTGCCGGCGAGAGCGGCCGGACGGGGCTGAACATGGCGGTGGCGGACTTCCACAAGAAGGGCATGGCGACCGAGTACGACCTCGTCGTCGCCGATCGTCTTGCCGAGGTTCTCACCGGTGGTGAAGCGGATCTCGTCGACACCATGACCGAGGACCAGTTGCTCGACCTCGAGCGCGCGGCGTTCATGTCAAGCGTCAAGGATCCGCGCACTCAGGCCCGCGTCGTCCACATGCTGCAGACGGGCAAGCCGCTACGCAACTGACCCTGTTTCCCCGCGAAAGCGGGGCCCAGGATCAAGCAGCGCCGCGTTCGTTGCCCGGGGCCCCGCGTGCGCGGAGGAACGATAAGTCCATGAAAACTTTTTCACCCGCTGGAATCGGTAAGAAGACTTGACTTGTCTTCGTACAATTCTAGTCGGGACCAATAACTGCCGTATACGGCAACAAGGTCGCGATAACGTCGACGACCTGACGAGACATTTGGTGACCGTACGCATACGGCGCCATCAAACGACACTAGGAGAGGATAGAAGATGTCCCTGTTGATTATCGGTGCTCTGCTCGCTGGCGCTTCCGCGACGCCCGAGACCGTCATCGGTCGCTGGAAGACCGAGACACACAATGCCATCGTCGAGATCGCCCGCTGCGGCCCGTCGATCTGCGGCAAGATCCTCACCTCCGACGCACTCCGCGCCAATCCTTCGATGAAGGACGCGAACAACGCGAACACTGCGCTGCGCAATCGCCCGATCCAGGGCATGCAGATGCTGAGCGGGTTCAAGCCCGACAAGGACGGCATCTGGAGCAGTGGGCAGGTCTACAATGCCGAGGACGGCAAGACCTATAGCGGCAAGATCACGCCACTCGGTGCGAACCAGCTGAAGCTGCGCGGCTGCGTGTTCTTCCCGCTCTGCAAGACGCAGACCTGGACGCGCGTGCGCTGAGGCCACGCCTCCGCCTTCGCCTTCCCCTATCAGTACAGCTTTCAGGACCTTACCCATGACAGTTCGCAACAAAGCTCCGCTTCTCGCGGTATCCGCTCTCGTGTCCGCCTTCGGCTTCGCCAGCACCGCCTATGCCGACGCATTCTATCTCCAGGCGCAGTCCGCACGCGGCGCAGGCCGTGCGTTCTCGGGCGAAGGCGCCGACACAGGTCCTGACTCGCTGTGGTGGAACCCGGCCGCGATCGCCGGCATCCGCGACGGCAGCGCGACGCTCAGCGCGTCCGCAATTCTGCCGAAGGGCGACGTGGTCGACACCGGCACGCGGATCTGCCGCCCGGGCCAGGCCTGCACCGCGATCAGCGGCCAGTCGAACTCGCGCGATCCGATCAACAAAGGTGTCGTGCCATCGGGGTCGATCGCCTATCCGCTGACCGACCGGATCGCCGTCGGCCTCGCGGTGACCTCGCCGTTCAGCTTCACAACCAACTATGATGGGGATAGCTGGGCCCGCTACAGCGCCGACAAGACGCGGCTGCGGACGATCGATATTCAGCCGTCGGTTGGTGTCGTCGTGACCGACTGGCTCCGCGTCGGTGGTGCGCTGAACGTCGAATATACCGACGCAACGCTCAGCAACGCGCTCCCCAACCTTTCCGCGGCGCTGCCCGATGGTCGCCAGGAACTGAGCGGCGACGGTTGGGACTTCGGCTGGACCGCGGGCGTGCAGCTCCACAACGACTTCGCGACGGTCGGCGTTAGCTACAAGTCGAGCATCCGGCACAATCTGAAGGGTGATCTCACGGTCAGCGGCCTCGTCGGTCCGCTTGCGTCATCGAACACGACCGTGTCGGGCGCCAAGGCTGCCTTCAACACCCCGGGTCAGGTGATCGTCGCAGGCCGGTTCCGTGGTACCGACAAGCTGACGCTCAACGCGCAGGTCGTCGCGTATAATTGGAGCAAGTTCGACACGATCGATCTCGGCGCACCGCTGAACACCGCGATCCCCGAGAACTACATGGACAGTTGGAGCCTCGCGGGCGGGCTCGACTATGACGTCACGCCGAAGCTCACCGTGCGGGCAGGTCTGCAGCGCACCAAGTCACCGACGCAGGACGGCTCGCGCGACGCACGCGTGCCCGACGCCGATCGCTGGACCTATGCAGCGGGTGGCTCGTATCAGCTGTCGTCGCACATCGCGCTCGACGCCGCTGCGCAATATGTCGACTTCGAGAACACGACGATCGACCGCATCACGGCGGCGTATGTCGGCACCGCCGCGCAGACCAACATCCTGACATCGGGTGCGCTGCGCAACGCCTCGGCGGTCGTGCTGTCGCTCGGCGGACGTGTGAGCTTCTGATGTCGGACGGGGTGCGTCGCCGGTAGCGGCGCACCCCAAAGCCGGCACCCCGGACTGAGGTGGGTAACAGAGGCGCACGGTGCTCCGCATCTTGCACAAGGCTGCCGACGCCCCACTTCCACAGCCATGGTAAGCTTATATTTGGCGGCGCTGTTGATGGCGCCGAGCGCGGCTGTCCGGCCGATCGGCCCGGACGCTGCACAGTGTTCGCCCGGTAGCGCCCATCCCGCGCTTCTGGTCGAGGTCACCGGTTTCAAGTCGCGCGCCGGGACCGTCCGCGTGCGCGTGTTCGGTGGTGCGCCGTCGAGCTATTTTGACAAGAAGCATGCGTTGCTGCGGACTGAGATCGCCGTACCGCGTGACGGCATCGTCGCGGTCTGCATGCCGGTCGCGCGGCCTGGCGTGTATGCGGTCGACGTTCGCCACGACTATAATGCGAACGGCAAGACCGATCGCAGCGACGGCGGTGGCGCATCGGGCAACCCGCACGTGACGTTGTTCGACATGCTGTTCTCGCGCAAACCAGATCCAAAGACCGTTCAGATCCGCGTCGGGAACGGTACGACGGTCGTCCCCGTGACGCTCACCTATCTCCAGGGCGGATCGCTCAAGCCGATCCGCTAGGTCATCACCACGCGATGCTGCCACCGAGTCTAACCGTGCGCGGTCGCAGCGGGGTGTATTCGGTGCGCGTGGCCAGGACGAACGGGTTACCGCCGGCAAAGCGATCGCCCTTGACGTCGAACACGTTCTCGATCGTAACGCTCAGCCGGACGCGTCCTTTCGACCATGTTGTACCGAAATGCGTAGAGCCATACTCGCCTTGTGACACGTCGAGCGGCGCTTGCGTCCCGATCGTCGAGCGGCCGACATAGCGCCAGGTGGCGTTGGTGCTCATGTGTGATTCAGTGCCAAGTACCCAGGTGTAGCTTATGCCGCCCGATACCGCGAAAGGCGGCGTATTGGGCAATCTGGTACCGACCTGACGCCGCAGCGCGGGATTGGGGTCGGTGACCCCCGTGTCGTTGAGGAACATCGCCGCGTCGAGGCTCAGCCCCGCCACCGGTACCCAGTCGAGGCTCGCCTCGGCCCCACGAATGTGGCTGTTGCCGAGATTGGTGGTGAACGGAAAGCCCGATCGATCGACCAGATCAGCCTGGATATGCCGCCAGTCGGCCACGGAAAAACCGATCGATCCGGCCAGCCCGAGCGGCCCCTTGCGTTCCCGGCGAAGTCCGATCTCGCCGACATGGATGCTGTCGGGCACGAGATCGGCGACCCGGCCAACACCCGGGGCGACGGTGATCCCGCCGGTCCGGAAGCCGGACTGATAGCGCGCGAACGCGGCAAGTCCGGGAGTGAGGAGCCAGGACGCGCCAAGCGTCGGATCGACCCGGGTGACGCTTCGGCCGCGGATGAAATTGGTTGTACGCAAGCTGGCGATCGGATCGCCGTCGCTCCGTTGGTGGGTCAGGCGTCCACCAGCCGTGATCGTCAACGCCGGTGTCACCGCGACGCCGACGTCGCCGAACATCGCGGCATCGAACGTCCGGTTGGTGACGCCGACGATATCGCGCAGCCGGTCGGGAACGCCGTACATGCGGGCATAGGCATCGCGGGCGTGGATCACCGCGACCCCGACCAGCCACCCGGCGCCGTTCGTCCCCGTCCGCGACAGCCGCGTCTCGTGCGAGAACAGCCGGCTGCGCTCGTCGGTATCATAGGCGATCGGCAGGGTCGGCTGACTGGGTTTGGTGGCATCGAACCGGCTTTCGGCGTCACGGTGGACCAGACCGGTCGCAGAGACCAGATGCAGGCCGTCGTCCCACTGCTTGTCGACGACGAGGCGACCGAGGAAATACTGCTGCTCGAAGGGTTGGGCGAGCAGCGAGGCTCGCGCCAGCGGACCGGCACCGCGTTCGGCATATTGAAGGTCGGGCGCGGACACGTTTTGCCCGACGATCCCGGCGTCGATCGTCCAGCCTCGCGCTGGTGCGACCCGCACGTCGAGGCGTCCGCCGGTCGTCTCCACACGATTGACGTTGCGCAAGCCGCGGCGCACGTCGTCGATATAGCCGCCCTCGACGAGGGTGTAGCCAATTGCGCGCACGCCGACGACCTCAGTGCGGATCGGCAGGTTGATCATGCCGGCGAGATCACCGCCCGGAGCCCCTGATCGGGTGGTGCTGACGCCGCCCGACAGGCTGCCGGCCTGTCGTGTCAGATCGACCGGGTGCGGAACCAGGCGGACGATACCGCCGATCGCGCCGGCGCCGTACAGCGTTCCCTGCGGCCCTTCGAGCACCTCCACCTGATCGACGTCGTACAGGTTCAGCCCGGGGTCCGGGCCGTTATAGGCGACCGGCACCTCACCAAAATAGACATTGGCGGTCGCTTGCGTCGGGCCGGTAAAGCTACTGTCGGCGACGCCGCGGATGAACAGCTTGTTGCGGCCCGCCCCGAGCGCGGTCCCCTGAAGGATCGGCGTGGCGGTGATCGCGCGGTCCATCCCGCCGGTTGCGTCGGCGCCGATCAGCGCGGTGCCATCCGCGCGCAAGATCGTCAGTGCTCCCGGAAAACGAAGGCGGGAGGTCGCGCGCTTCGTCGCGGTCACAACCACATCGGGCGTCGGCTCGGCAACGGCCGGCATGATCGGCGGCCGGTCGGGCGCTACGGACTGGGGCGAACGCCGCACCGGACGTGGCGCAATCCGGCGACGAACGATCCGAAAACTTTCCGGGACGAGCCGTTGCGCGGTGTATCCCGTACCCGCGAGCAGTCGATCGAGCGCATCGGCGACGGTCAGCCGTCCCTGGACGCCGCGCGCGCTGACCTGCCCCAACCCAGGCTCGGCACTGCCGATATCGACCCCGGTCTGCTGTGCGAGCACACCGATCGCACGATCGAGTGGACCCGGCGCGATGGCGATCGGCCGTCGCGCCGCCGCCTGGAGGGGAGCGGGCACGGACAATGCGAACGACGGGGCGACAAGCAGCGAAATGGCCAGGCGAAGTTTACGGACCGGCATGGCCTCCAACCAGACGCCAGCGACCATCGACGTGCTCGGCCCGAGCCCCGATCAGCGAGGCCACGCGGGGGATCAGGCGATCCGCGCCGCCCGTGACTCTGATCGATCCGGTGAACGGCGTGTCCGCCAGCGCCGGTGCGACCCTGACAACCGTCCCGGTGCTGCGCTCCAGCGCGGCGACGACCAGCCGTACCGGAGTCTGCTGAAATACGAGCCGTCCCTTGCGCCAGCTGCCGACATCGTCGACCGCGACTCCCGACAGACGCGGCGCCTGACCGTCGAGATGCGACAGGGCCGCGCCGGCGGTCAGCATGATCCGCTCGTCATCGGGCTGGAACATCACCGCACCTTCGGCCACCTGGACGCCGAGATGCGCGCCGACGCGTGCAACATTGAAGACGGTACCGACGTCCTGGAGCCGCATTTCGCCCGACTGGACGACGAACGGGTGCGCAGGATCGTGCGTGACGTGAAAGGTCGCTTCGCCGCGCTCGAGCGTCACCCGCCGTACGGCACTCTGGTCGATCGCCAGTCGCGTGCCACCATTCAGGTCGATCCGGCTGCCATCGCCGAGCATGACCGCGCGACGGACGCCACGCGCCGTCTCGACGATCCGCACCGCGGGGTCGGTCTCCAACGGCAGCATCACACCGGCGATACCCGCGGCGGCAAGACCACCCAATGCCGCAAGCGCCCAGCGACGGCGCGGTGCGGGGCGATCGTCGTTGGCCGCGACGCGGGACGTCGTCTCCGACCAATCGCGGGGCGTCGTCTCCGACCAGTCGGGTGGCGTCAGCGCATCGCCCAGTTCCGCATCGGCGCGGGTCAGCGCATCATAGGCATCGGCATGCGCCGGATCGGCTTCGAGCCATGCGGTGAACGCCAGCCAGTCGTCCGCATCGGCGGAGGGCAAGCGAAGGTGCCACGCCACCGCCTGGTCCGCCGCTGCGCCTGCTCTGCCCTGGTCGGTCCACTCATCGACCATCGCGCTGGTCCTCCTCATGAGGGAGACGTTTGGCCGGCGTGATATCCACACCGGAATTGCTGCGCTGCAAGTGGATTCTCAGATAGGCGCGGTGCAGCAGCTTCTCGACGCCGCTGACGGTGATACCCATCCGTTCGGCGATCGCCTTCTGCGGCAGGTCGTCGAACCGGTACAGGCGGAACGCCGTTGCGACACGGTCGGGCAGGCCGGCAAGCGTCGCCTCTACCCGTGCAAGCCGGTCGCGGGCGATCAATGCGCGTTCGGCGTCCGGATGCTCGTCCGCGGTCGCCTGCGTTTCGAGCCAGTCGGTATCGCGATCGGTGCGCCGCACCGCGCGACGACGCCGGTCGACCGCGATGTTGTTCGCCATCCGGCAGATATAACCGAGCGGTTCGGCGATCGGGCCGCCGGTGACCGTCTCCAGCCGCAGCCAGAGATCCTGCAACGCGTCCTCCGCTTCCTCGACGCTCCCGAGCCGCGCGATGAGCAACCGCAGGAGCATCGCCCGCTCGGCGAGGAAAACCGCACGGAGCCCGCCTATGGTCATGCCGGTCGACCCTTTGCGTCGCTGCGGAACATCAGCGCAAGCGCGACGATCGCGGCACCGTTCTGGAGCAGCGCGTGCCATCCGGCCCCATCGGTGCCGAACGCCCAGAGCATCGCCGGCAACAGCGGGTACAGCGCGAGACTGGTCACCACCCCGACGGTCATCGATCGGCCCGGCAAGCCAAGCGCGGTCAGACCCGATGCGAGTGGTGCGCTTGCTAGCCCCGCGGCACGCGCGCCGGCGATCAGGATCAGGAGGACGGTACCGCCGCCGAAGCTCGCGCCGCCCAGCGCGACCAAGAGCCGATCGCCGGCAAATGCAAGGGTCGCCACGATCGGCACTGCGATCGCGAGTGCCAGACCGGCGCTCCGCCAGACGGTATGCCGGAGCGCGGCCAGATCCTTGCGGGCTACCTGGGCGGCAAGCACGGCGTAACTTGCCTGACTAAGCAATACGGTCGGCTGGGCAAGCAGCGACGTGGCGCGCTGGGTTAGCGCGAGCAAACCTGCGGCCGCCGGCCCGAGCAACCAGCCGACCGTCAACGGGGCGAGATTCGGCGCGAGCTCGCGCACGGTGATGTCGAAATTGGTGATGAGGATGAAGCGCCTGAGGCCATCGGTGTCGCGGGCGGCGTGGCGCCACGGGCCGCGCAACGGTTCCCCGGCGGCCAGCTTGCGCCATGCCACCCAGCCGAAACCCCACATCGCCAACCCCTCGGCAACGGCCGCGATCAGCCAGACCGCGATGAAGCCGATCAACCCGCCGCCCGCGAACCATACCCCGAGTGCGCCGACGAGCCGGATCAGCGGCGACACCGCCTGGTGGATGCCGATCAGGTCGAACCGATTGGCGATCTGGAGCAGGCCCTGCGGGGTCGCGCGGACCGTCGCGATCACCGCCAGACTATACGGAATGGCGATCCGAATAGTGTCCGGCGACCAGCCGAGCCGCGGCCCGATCAACGGGACCAGCAACGCGGCGACGATCACCGCCACCGCGCCGCAGCCAAGTTCGATCACCGCGAGGAACCGGACGATCCGCGCGAACCCGGCACGATCGCCCGCTTCGAGCGCAATCCCGCCATAGCGCACCACGCCGTGAAACCCCGAAAATGCCAGCACGCTGCCGATCAGCACCGCATAGGCGTTGACCAGCACCAGCACGCCGTACTCAGCCGCCCCCAGCCGGTGCGTCACGAGCACCAGATAAACGAGGCTCATCACCCCCGCGGCCGCCTTGCCCCCGAGCAGATGACCAAGGTTCGCGAGGACGAGCCACAGGCCGGACCGCGTTTCAGCCGTCCGTTCGAACGCCCGTTCGGGTTTCGCGGGTCGCACCTCACGAGACGTCATACGGTTGAGGAGCGAGCGCATCGCGAGCGCTTAGACTCCTCCTGTTGCAGCGACGAACAGAAAGTTCCGCCCAGCCCGCAAAGTGACGAAATATTTAATGAGGATCGGCCGCTTCGGGAACGTCTACCGGCCATGAAGATCGGTTTTCTGTTCAATCACGACCAAGTGCATCAGGTCGCGCACGCCCTACCAACCGCGTTGGCGATGGCGGAGGGCTATCCGGATGCGGAGATCGTCGTCGCGACCACCAATGCCCGGCTGACCGACGAAGTCCGGCGGCTGTGCGCAAGGCTGGGTGTCAGCATTCCGCTCGTCGAACTCGGCTTGCGCCGCACGTCGACGCGCGCGCTGGCGAACACGCTCGAATGGGCGCTGCCGGTGACCAAGATCGGCATCTATCGCGACAATCTCGATTTCTTTCGATCGCTCGATGCGCTGGTCGTTGCCGAGAAGACCTCGCTGCTGCTCAAGACGCGCTACGGTCTCGACGATCTCAAGATCATCCACACGCGGCATGGCGCCGGCGACCGCGCGATCGGCTTCAACAAGCATAGCGCAACATTCGATCACGTGCTCGTTTCCGGTACCAAGATCCGCCAGCGCCTTCACCGCGAGGCCGGCGTGCCGTTCAACCGGATGAGCCTGATCGGCTATCCCAAGTTCGACCTGATGCCGGAGCCCGCGCCGCGTCTGCCGTTCCAGGCGAACGGCAAGCCCACGGTGCTGTATAATCCGCATCCGTCGCCACACCTGTCGTCCTGGTATGCGCAGGGCCGTGCGGTGCTCGAGCATTTCCTGCACGACGACCGCTACAATTTGATTTTCGCGCCGCACGTCATGCTGTTCCACCGCAAGTTCGTGCTGACGATCGACAAGTTCCGGATCGACCGTGCCGGCGTGATCGAGCAGCGCTTCCTCGATGCGCCGAACATCCATGTCGATCTGGGCAGCGCGGCCTCGACCGACATGACCTACACCGCGGCGGCGGACATCTATCTCGGCGACGTCAGCAGCCAGGTGTACGAGTTCCTCCACACGCCGCGGCCATGCCTGTTCCTCGACGCGCATGCGACCAAATGGGACGGCGATGCGAACTATGCGCACTGGCAGGCGGGCGAGGTCGTGACCGGCACGGACGGACTCGGCGATGCGCTCGACCGCGCGGTGGCGCAGCATGATCGCTATCGTCCGGTCCAGCGTGCGCTATTCCAGCGGAGCTTCGAGCTGACCGCGGAGCGCTCCGCGGTGCGTGCGGCGCGCGCGGTGATGAGCGTGCTTGGCGATACGATTCCGAGCGTGCTGCCGGAGCGCGAACCGGAGACGGCGATCGGATTGCAGGGGTTGCGCGTAGCCTGAACCGCCGCGAGAAGGCCGGCGCGGCGTCCTTGGCGGGCGTGGCATTTGGGATCGATCGACCACCGTGGCTTTACGCAAGGATATCTGGCGCCCCGCCATCGTGATGGCGACTGCCGAGGCGATCGTCGCACGGGGTTCGATCGAGGGCTTGCCGATGATGTGGCTGCCGCCGATGGGCAGCTTCCAGTTTCTCGCGGACCCGTTCGGGCTGTGGCGCGACGGACTGTTGCACGTGTTCGTCGAGACCTACGACTACCGCGTGCGGATCGGGGCGATCGAAGTGCTGGTCTATGACGCCGACTTCCGCTTGGTCGACCGCCAGCCGGTGTTGAACGAGCCCTGGCATCTGTCCTATCCGCTAGTGTTCGAGGCGGAGGGGGAAACGTGGATGCTGCCCGAAGCGCACCGCTCGAACCGGCTGACGCTGTACCGTGCGGTCGACTTCCCGACCCGGTGGGAGCCGGCGCACGTGATCGAACTCGATCACGTCGCGGTCGATGCGACGCCAATACTTCACGGCGGGCTCTGGTGGCTGTTCTATACGTCGGCGGACCGCGAACCGGACAAGATGCGTGCTCTGCACGTCGCCTATGCCGAGCGACTGGCGGGCCCGTGGATGCCGCATGCCGCCAATCCGGTGCGCGTGGACGTTGCGAGCGCCCGCCCCGGCGGGATGCCGCTGGTGGTCGACGGCCAGATCGTGCTGCCGGTGCAGGATTGCAGCCGGACCTATGGCGGCGCGATCCGGCCGCTGACGATAACGACGCTCACGCCGGAGCGGTTCGAGGCTGAGATCGGCGATGCACTGGTGCCGCCGGCATCGTGCGCGCCGTATGTCGAGGGGTTCCACACGCTGTCGGCAGCGGGACCGGTGACGTTGGTCGATATGAAGCGCACCGAATTGTCGTTGCACGGGCTTTCGATCGAAGCCGTCCGCGAAGTCAGGAAACTCGGTCGCGCAGTCCGAAAGCGCGCATCCGTTCGAGGATAGCCAGCCCGGTCGCGGCGAACCGCTCGGGTCCGAAGGTGGCCAGAACGCGGGTGCGTGCGGCCTGCCCCATCGCCGCCAGTTGCGCCGGCCTCGCCAGCATCGATGACAGCGCCCGCGCCAACGCGACGGGATCGCCGGGCGGAACGGTAAAGCCGGTTTCGCCCTCGACGATCGTGCCGGGGAGTTCGCCGACCGCCGAGGCGACGACCGGCAACCCCGCCTGCATCGCCTCGTGCGCGGCAACGCACAACCCCTCCGATCGCGACGGCTGCACATAGACATGACAGTCGGCGAGGAACGCTGCCGGCTCGGCCATGTAACCGGCGAACCGCAGCGTCTTCAGCCCGAGCGCTTGGGCGCGGGCTTCGAGCGCCGCGCGTTCTGCTCCGTCGCCGGCGATGACGATCTCGTACGGCGTGCGCGTTTCGATCAAGGCGAGCGCCTCGATCAGCACGTCGTAGCCCTTGACCGGGTGGAGACGGCCGAGACTGCCGATGCGTACGGGCTGCCCTTCCTGCCACGGGGTTGCCTGTCGCGCGTTCGGATCGGCGCGGAAGATCGACCATTGCACCAGACGCGCGGACGGAACGTGAAGCCGTTCCGCGGTCAGCCGGGTTACCGCGGTAGAATCCCTACCCACAGCCGCGACAGACGCTGCATCGCGCGCAGCAGGACGCGGTTGGCGGGCTTGAGGAACGCGGCGTGCTGCCAACTGACGACCGGCCAGCCGCGACGCAGGCCGACCATCTGGCCGAGCAGCGTCGCGCGGGTCAGCGACGTCCAGAGATGCGTCGGCGCCCAGTCGCGGAGTGTCGCATCGAGCCACCAGAGCGCCGCGACGTGATCGGTCTCGCCGCCGTCGCGCACCTGCACGTCGAACCCGGCGGCGCGCATCGCCGTCTCGCCGCGGCGGTCGCGTGCGGTCAGCGCAAACACGGCCACCTCCGCCCCGCCGTCGCGCAATATCCCGAGCACCGCGGGCACCGGCGACGCGGCCCCGCCGCCTTCGACCGAGTTGATCACATAGGCGATCCGCATCGGCAGAGCGCTCACGCGCGCACCGCCGCGAACAGATCGAGATAGGCTTTAGCGACCGCACCGATCCGGTGGTGCGCAACCGATGCTGCCAGTTGCGCCGGATCGGGCGGCGATTGGGACAGCATCTGCGTGATCGCCTGCGCCAGGGCGACGGTGTCGCCAAGCGGTACCACCTTGCCCGCCCCCGGTGCGTCGAGCAATCGCGTCGCTGGCGTGCAATCGGTCGCCACGACCGGCCTGCCCGCCGCCAGCGCCTCGACAATCACGGCCGGATAGCCCTCGAAATCGGACGGCAGCACGAACAGCCGCGCAACATCGAGCCAGGGTCGGATGTCTGCGACATAGCCCGGGAATGCAATCCGATCGGCGATCCCCAGCGTCTCGGCTTGCCGCCAAAGCGCGTGCGCTTCCGGGCCGCCGCCGGCGATCACCAGCCGGGCCGATTTTTCGGGTAACGCGGCGAACGCTGCGATCAGTCGCGCAAACCCCTTCTCTGGCACCAGACGCCCCGCCGCCAGGATCGCCGGGCTCTGCGTTTCCGGGATTGGGATCGGCGGCACACTATCGTCGGCCAGCGCGGGCAACGCGATCGTCGTGGCGACGCGGCGGCGGAGGATCCGCTCGGCCTGATCGCGCGCGACGTCGGACAGCGTGACCACCGCCTGCACGTGCCGTAGCAAATATCGCATCCGACGCTCGAACGCCCATTGCCGCACTCGACCGCGCTGCGGCTTGTCGAGCGCGGCGCTGACCTGCGCGATGACGGGTATGCCCGATCCGGCCAGCGCGGCGGCGACGGGCCAGTGGAAATTACCGGGGATGAAGACGCCGTCGAACCGGCGCAGTGCGACGAAGGCGCGGGCCGCGTGCGCAAGACGACGGCGCGATCCGCGGCCGCGCGGAATCGGCGGATCGGCAATCGCGACGTCTACCCGGTCCCCCGCCAGACCGCGGAGTGGCCCTGCGTCCGATCCGGCAAAGATGGTGACCTGGACACCGCGCTTTGCCCACGCTTCGGCGAGCCGTACGGCAACGCGTTCGGTACCGCCCAGGGCGAAGTCATGAAGAACGATGAGGATCGACAGGGCGGCCATGACCGCGCGGTTAGCCCCGACCTTGCCCCGAAGCCAAGCCTAGTTACATCGCGACCCAGATCCGGTCGTGGCCGAGATCGAAGATTACCCGCATGTCCTCGAACGCGCTGAGCCCGACCGTTGGGCTGGGGCCGTGCACGACGATGGCGGTCTTGAGGATCGAATGGCCGAGCGCGACGGCGCTGGCTACGGTCGGGGCGGTCACGGCGGTGGCGTGCGCAAGGTCGAGTACCGCAGCGGTCGGTGGCGCGGCGTCGAGCGTCAGCGGCACCGTCATCGTGCCGTCCGCCTGGTGCGTGACCGGGATTGCGGTCATGCCGCATTCGGCGCGCGCTGCCTCGCCCGGCAGCAACAGGCGGAGTTCGTGATGCGGGAAGTCGATCTCGATCGGGTGCGCGTCGAGGATATCCTGGCCGATCCGCAGGTCCGCACCGTCCGCCGGGGCCGGTTCGACCGCGGCGATCGGCGCGTAGAGATACTCCGCGCGAATACCGATCTTGACCCGGTCGCGGTGTGAGATCCGATCGGCCAGCCTCGTGCCGATCGCCGAGCGCGGCGCGCCGGGGACGATGGCGATCGTCGTAGGCGCGTTGTCCACCCGGCCGTGGAACAGCAGGGCTGCCGCCATCAAGACGAACTTGCCGCTCGTCGCGCCTATCATGCCGCCCATCAGTTATCCTCCTGTGACGCCGCCGCCCGCGGCCTGAAATAGCGCAACCGTGTCGGCCAACCGGGCGGCACGCGCCTGCACCGCCTGCCCGCGTGCCTGCGCGTCGGTGGCGGTCGCGTTGAGCAATGCGGGGGTGCCGACGTCGCCGAGCGCGAGTTGGCGGCGGACGAAGTCGAGCGCCCGGCCGGATGCGTCGGTCGCGCGCGTGGCGGAGTCGAGCGCGTCGGCGTCGGTGCGCAGACCGGTCAGCGCGTCGGACACGTCGCCGAATGCCTGGAGCACCGCGGCACGATATTGCGCCTTCGCCCCATCCAATGCGGCCTCCGCAGCATGCTGTTGATGACGAAGCGCGCCGGCATGGAAGAGCGGCTGGGTGATGCCGCCGATCAGCGTCCAGAACGGGTTGCCGCTCTTGAACATGTCGCCGAACCGCTCGGCGGTGCCGCCCGCCGATCCGCTGAGCGAAATCGCGGGGAGCCGTGCGGCAATGGCAGTGCCGACATCGGCCCCTGCCCCCTCGAGTTGCGCTTGCGCGGCCAGCACGTCGGGGCGTCTTGCGACCAGATTGGAGAGGACTATCAGGGGCAGATCGCGTGGAAGGGTCAACGACGCGAGCGTCGGTAGCGGCGGCATGTCCGAGCCTGCCGAGCGCCCGATCAGCGTTCCGATGACCACGCGCTGATGCGCTTCGGCGCGGACCAGCGGGGAGTGCGCCTTCGGCCGTCGCGAGTGCCGCCTGTTGCGTGGAGACGTCGGCGGCGCCGACGGCGCCGAGTTGCTGGCGCTTGACCAGTGTCTGCAGGATGTCGCGGTTGACCGCGATCGCGGTCTGCGCCGCGACGATCTGCTCGGCGAGCGAGGCGCGCTGGATCACCGCCTCGACCAGGTTGGCGATTACCGTCATCCGTGCCGCCGCGAGCCGCTGCCGCTGCGTCTCGGTCGCGGCGCGCGCGGAGCGGATTTTCGACCGCGTGCCGCCGAACAAGTCGGGCGCGTAGCTGACCGTTACCTGCGCGGTGTGGAGCGTGTAGAGCTGCTGGTTCTGGTCCGCGACCGCGGGCGACAGCGCGTTCGAGATCCGCGTGCGCTCCGCCTGATAGTTCACGTCGGCCTGCGGCAGCGCCGAGCCCGCCGTGGCGGAACCCTGCTCGCGGTATTGCCGCAGCGTTGCCTCTGCCACGGCGATGTCGGTCGCGTGCGCCTGCGCCTCGGTCACCAGCATGTCGAGCTGCGCGCTGCCGAAGGTGCGCCACCATTCGGCCGGTACTGCCGGAAGCATGGTAGCCTGGGTCGCGCCACTAGAAGGCGCGAAGGTCTGCGCGGCGGGCGCCGGCGGAAGGCTGGCGTGTGCGTCCAGATGGTGAGGCCCCATCGTGCAGGCGCTCGTAACGCCGGCGAGCAGGAGGATGGCGAGACGCTTCATGCTTGGACCTCCGGATGGGCGTGATGGCCGACGTCACGCCCGTGTGCGCCGCGATCCTCGGGCGGCACGCGCTTCGAGAAGCGGTCGATCAGCACCGGCAGAACCAGCAGGATCAGGATCGGCGCGAGCGTCATCCCTCCGACGACGACCAGCGCGAGCGGCTTCTGCACCTGGCTGCCGATCCCGCTCGACAAGGCAGCGGGGAGCAGGCCGATCGCCGCGACGAGGCACGTCATCACGACCGGGCGCAGGCTGTGACGCACTGTCGTCGCCAGCGCATTCTCCCGCCGCGCGCCCTCGTCGACGGCGTGATTGTAGGTCGTGACCACCAGGATTCCGTCCATCACCGCGATCCCGAACAGCGCGACGAAGCCGATCGCGGACGAGATGCTGAATGCGGTCCCGGTCAGCGCAAGCGCGAGCACGCCGCCAATGATCGCCATCGGGATTGCCGAGAACGCCAGCAGGCTGTCGCGGATCGAGCCGAAGTTCGCATAGAGCAGCAGCAGGATCACCAGCAGGCTGATCGGCACCACCACTTCCAGGCGCGCGACCGCGTTGTTGAGGTTGTCGAGCTCGCCCGCCCATTCGAGATGATAGCCCGACGGCAGATGCACGGTCTGGCCGATCCGCGCATGCGCCTCGTCGACCGCCCCGCCGAGATCGCGGCCGCGGACCGAGAACTTGATCGGGATGTAGCGCTCCTGATGCTCGCGGTAGATGAACGAGGCACCCGTCGTCAGCTTGACGTCGGCGACTTCCGACAGCGGCACCTGGATCGTGCCCGCGCCATCGGGCGACGGCGCACCGATCGTGATCCGGCGGATCGCGTCGATCGTGTCGCGCTGTTCGGGTTTCAGGCGGACGACGATCGGGAAGTGGCGATCCGTCCCCTTCTCGTACAGATCGACGTTCGACTGCCCGCCGATCGCCGCGGCGACGGTCGCGTTGATGTCGTCGGGTGTCAGGCCGTAGCGCGAGGCACGCGCGCGATCGACGTCGATCCGCACGGTCGGCTGGCCGAGCGACTGGAACACGCCCAGATCCTCGATCCCGCGGACCTTGCCCATCTGCGCCTTGATCTGGTCGGCGTATTTTTCGAGCGTCGCGAGATCGGGGCCGAACAGCTTGATCGAGTTCGCGCCCTTCACGCCGGACGCCGCCTCCTCGACGTTATCTTCGATTATCTGCGAGAACGAGAAGTCGACGCCCGGATATTTGGCGGTCAGACGCTTCGACAGTTCCTCGGTCAGCGTTTCCTTGGTGACACCGCTCGGCCAGGTGTCGAACGGCTTCAGTGGCACGAAATATTCGGCGTTGAAAAAGCCCGTCGAGTCGGTGCCATCGTCGGGGCGACCGTGCGCGGACAATACCGCCTGCACCTCGGGATATTGCATCAGGATGCGGCGGACGCCGTTGACCACCGGCTGCCCCGCCTCGAGGCTGACCGACGCGGGCAGCGTCGCGCGGATGTACATGTTGCCCTCTTCGAGGTGCGGCAGGAACTCGATCCCGAGCGAGCGCACGCCGACCAATGCGAGCAGCATCAGCAACGCAGCGCCACCGATCGCGACGACCCGGTTGCCGAGCGCGAACGCCGCGGCGGGTTCGTAGACGCGGCGCAGTTTCCCGACGATCCACGTCTCCACTTCGGACAATTTGTCGGGCAGCAGCAACGTCGCCAGCACCGGTGCGACCGTGAAGGTCGCGATCAGGCCGCCGGAGATCGCATAGGCATAGGTCTTCGCCATCGGCCCGAAGATGTGCCCCTCGACGCCGGTCAGCGTGAACAGCGGCAGGAAGCTGGCGATGATGATCGCGGCGGCGAAGAAGATGCCGCGGCTGACCTCCGAACTCGCGCCGAGCACCGCCGAGAAGCGGTTGGCCAAGGTGTAATGCCCCTTGCCGCTTTCGACATGCGCGGATCGCTCGACCATGTGGCGGAAGATGTTCTCGACCATGATCACGCAGGCATCGACCACGAGCCCGAAATCGAGCGCACCGACCGAGAGCAAATTTGCGCTTTCCCCCTGCAACACGAGGATCAGGATCGCGAAGGCGAGCGCGAACGGGATCGTCGCCGAGACGATGATCGCGCTGCGCAGATTGCCGAGGAATATCCACTGGAGCGCGAAGATCAGCAGGATGCCGACCACCATGTTCTCCAGCACGGTGTGGATCGTCAGGTGGATCAGGTCGGAGCGATCGTAGATCCGGTCGAGATGGACGCCCGGCGGCAGGATTCCCGACGCGTTGATGTCGGACACTTCCTTCTGCACGGCCAAGATCGTCGGCATCGACTGCGCGCCGCGCTGCATCAGGACGATGCCCTGGACGATGTCGTCCTGGTCGTTGTAGCCGGCGATCCCAAGCCGTGGCGCGTTGCCGATGCGGACGTGCGCGATGTCCTTCAGCAGGACGGGCTGGCCACCGCCGGTGCCGACGAGCACGTTCTCGATGCCGCCGACCGACTGGATCAGCCCGATGCCGCGGACGATCGCCGCCTGCGCCCCGAAGTTGATCGTCTGGCCGCCGACATTGCCGTCGCTCTTGGCGAGCGCGGCCAGCACCTGCGATACCGTCACATTGTGCGCGGCGAGGCGATCATTGTCGATCACCACGTCGTAGGTGCGCAGCTTGCCGCCCCAGCCGGTGACGTCGATCACGCCCGGGATCCGCTTGAACCGGCGCTGGAGCACCCAGTCCTGCAACGTCTTGAGGTCCATCACCGAATAGCCCTTGGGCGCGGTGATCTTGTAGCGGAAGATCTCGCCGACCGGGCTGGTCGGGGACAACGTCGGCTGCGCGCCACCCTGGAGTGGCGGCAGCTGCGACAGGCGGTTGATGACCTGTTGCTTGGCCTCGTCGTTGGTCAGGTCGTAGCTGAACTGGATCTTGATGTCCGACAGCCCGAACAGCGAGATCGCCCGGATCGCGGTCAGATGTGGGATGCCCGCCATGCCGACCTCGATCGGGATGGTGACGTTGCGCTCCATCTCCTCGGCGGAGAGGCCCTGCGTCTGGGTGATGATCTCGACCATCGGCGGGACCGGATCGGGATACGCCTCGATGTTGAGATTGTAGAAGCCGACGCCCCCCGCCACCAGCATGGCGACGAAGATGCCGACGATCAGCAGCCGCTGACGCAGCGCGAATTCGACGATCCGGTTCATTCGCCGAGGCCGGCTTCGTTGACGAACAGCGCACCCGCGGTGACGATCCGCTCGCCCGATCGCAGACCGGCGGTGATCGCGACCTTCCCGTCCTGCTCCTCGCCCGCGGTGACGTTCCGCGCGATCAGCAGGCCCTCGGGGCGCACCACCCACACGCGCGCGTCGTCGCCTTCGTGGATCACGGCGGCGGCCGGGACTAGCAACGCATCGCCACTGTGCGAGCGCTGGATCGAGAAGCTCGCGAACATCTGCGGCTTCAGCGCTCCGTCGGGATTGGCGATCGTCGCACGCACCGGCAGGCGACGGCTCTGCGGATCGAGCGCGGCACCGACCAGGTCGATCGTCGCGTGGAAGCTGCGGCCCGGCAGCGCCGGCGTCGTCACGGTGACGCTGTCGCCGCGATGCACTGCGCTCGCGTCGTTCTCGGCGAGTTGCGCGATCAGCCAGACGTGTGAGGGGTCAGTGATCGTCATCACCGGCTTGTCGCCGCCCTGCGAGAGATACTGCCCCGCGGACACGTCGCGCGTCGCGATCAGCCCGGAGATCGGCGCGTGCAACGTCGTCACGTCGTGGATCCCGGAGACTTCGCCGACATTTTCCAGGCGCGAGATCTCGCCTTGCGACTTGCCGAGGATCGCCAACTTGTCGCGCGCCGCACCGAGCGACGCCGCCGCCGTCCGCGCGGTCGCCTGCGCGGCGGCGAGATCGGTCTTCGCCTGCTGATAATCCTTCAGCGCGCCGCCCGCCGTTTCGTACATCAGCCGCTGGCGTTCGGCAGTCCGCTCGGCCGTCGCAAGTTGCACCTGCGCGTTCTGTGCAGCGGCGCGCGCTGCGAACAGCCCGCTGCGCGCATCGACGAAATCGCTCGTTTTCACCAGCATCAGCGGCTGGCCCTCGGTCACGTGCTGCCCCGCATCCGCGAGCACGCGCACCACCTGCCCCGAATAGGGCATCAGCACCGGCGTGCTGCGATCGCCGTCGACGGTGATCGCGCCGCTCGCGAGCGTCCGCGCATCGGACGCGCCATAGCCGACGCGCATCGTCGTCAGCCCGGCCATCTGGTCCCTGGTCGGCCGGAACGTCCCCGCCGGCGTGACCGGCGCCGACGCAGGTTCGTGGTGCGTGAGCTTGCCGATCAGCACGACGATCAGCACCAGCCCGGCGATCACGCCGGCCGCGATCCCGAGCCAGCGTAACTGCGCGGATCGCGAAAGCTTGGCGGCGGGAGGGAGCGTTTCGGGTGTCGTCGATGCGTGCATAATCAGCCCCTTGGGGATTAGACTGGAGCCGGTAGCGCCGCTGGCTTACAGCGCGCTTACGGATGCTGCGCCGCGGCAAGATGAGGTCGAGTCCGATGCGCGTGCTGTTGATCGAGGACGACGCAGACCTGGCGCAGGCGCTGACCGCAGCGCTGGCCCCGCGCGGGTTCGCAGTCGATCTCGCGCGCACTATCGAAGACGCCGAAGCGTATCTGAAGGATGGCGACTACGCCGCGGTCCTGCTCGATCTCGGCCTGCCGGATGAAGACGGACTAGCACTGCTTCACCGGATGCGGAGCCGCGGCGACACTCGCCCAGTGCTAATTCTGACGGCGCGTGGCACGATCGACGCCCGCATCCGGGGCTTGAACGAAGGCGCCGACGATTATCTAGTGAAGCCGTTCGACGTTGACGAACTCCACGCCAGGTTGCTCGCGGTGATGCGGCGCCAGGGCGGGTATCTCGGCCGCTCGCTGACGTGCGGACGGCTGGTGTTCGACGTCGAGATTCTGCGTCGCACACGTAGAGGGTACGACGATCGCGCTGTCGGTACGCGAGACCGAACTGCTCGAACTGCTGCTGCGTCGCGCCGGCAACGTCGTCCCCAAGCGGATCGCCGAGGATCACCTGTTCGGGCTCGGCGGAGACCTCGGATCGAATGCGGTCGAGGTCTATGTCCACCGCCTGCGCAAGAAACTCGACGACGCATCGAGCAGCGCGCGGATCGAGACGGTGCGCGGCGTCGGCTACATCATCGTCCCCAAGCCATGAGACTGCGTCTGCCGCGTTCGCTATTGGGCCAGTTCGTCGCGCTGCATGTCGTGACGGCGCTGATCGCCACGATCGCGCTGTCGCTCGGCGTCGCTGCGCTGCTTCACAGCACCGCGGATCACTACCAGCGCCGCCTGCTCCGCCAACAGGCCGCCATCGTCGCGAATGCCCTGCCGCTGATCACGCTACCCAGCGACGTCCTGACCGACGGCATGGCGGTCGCGATCATCGACCGCCGGCGCACCGTCCTGATGGCGAAGGGCCCCGCCCGGCCGCGAATCGTTGCCGCCGTGCCGATGGACCACGGCGCGCACTTTTTCCGCCGCGGCGTGATCGAGGCCTACAGCGTGCCGGTATCCGGCGGCCGCTGGATCGTCGCATCGCAGGACAGCGCCGCCCCCGAAGTCATCACCGACGACATCGTCAGCGCCTTCCTCAAACGCTTCGCGCTGCTCGTCCTGCCGATCGCCGCGCTGGTGCCGCTGATCGGCGCTTTGCTAACCCGCCGCCTTACCCGGCGGATGCAGGCGGTGTCGGCGACCGCCGCCGCGATCTGCCCACGCACGCTCGACACGCGGTTGCCGCGTGGCACGCTGCCGTCCGAGGTAGAGCCGCTCGCCGCCGCCACCAACGAAGCGCTCGACCGGCTCGAAGACGGGTTCCGCACGCAGACCGCGTTCGCCGCCGACATCGCCCACGAGCTCCGCACACCGCTTGCGGTGATCCGGCTGCGCGCCGATGCAGTCGGCGACGCAGCGGTGAAGGACGCGCTGCTCGCATCGGTGGACCGCGCCGCGCGCGTCGTCGCGCAACTCCTCGCGCTCGCCGATCTCGAACGCCCGGTGGAAGATGCCGGCGAACCGCTCGACCTCGCCGCGCTGGCCGAAGCAGTGGTCACGAATCGGGCACCGGGCATTCTGGCCGACGGCCGAACGATCGCCCTAGAGAATCTGTCGGCAGACGCCGCGGCCATTGGTTATTCCGGCGCAATTCTCCTCGCACTGGAGAATCTCGTCGACAATGCGGTTCGCCACACGCCGCCCAGTACCGCGATCGTCGTGAGAGTCGGCCCCGGCGCGCGGCTCAGCGTCGTCGACGACGGCGATGGCGTGGCGCTCGAGCACCTCGCGCGGCTCAAGCATCGCTTCTGGCGCGGCGACGGAACTCGGTCGGAAGGCTCGGGGATCGGTCTGTCGATCGTCGATCGCGTGGCGCGTGCGCATCACGGCGTTCTCGACGTTGCACCTGGTCCCGGCGGCAAGGGACTGTGCTTCGAGATCGCGTTAGGATCGATTACGCCGCGACGCAGGTAGCAAATCACGCGACAGTTCGGCTAAGCACCCCGGATGCAGCACGACACTTCGGTAACCCCCTCGGATCATGCCATTTTACCGCAGCGAGGCGTCGCGTCGATCGCTCCCGCGCCGGCGTTGCGGGCGGCCGAGCCGTATGCGCGTGACGAACTGTTGCACGAACTGTTCGACACGACGCGTGTCGCGCATCCCGACGCGACCGCGCTGCGGTTGATCGGGGCGGACGAGGAATACGACCGCAAGACCGAGTGGAGCTACACCGATCTCGCCACGCGGAGCCTCGCGCTCGCACACCGCCTACGCGCGATGGGGATCGGCCGGGGCGACCGTGTCGTGCTGTGCCTGCCGCGCGGGCTCGACCAGTATATGGCGATCCTCGGCGTGCTGCGCGCTGGCGCTGCCTATGTGCCGGTCGACTGGGGCTATCCGCAGGACCGCATCGACTTCATCGTCGAGGACAGCGAGGCCGCGCTGACGATCACCGTCGCCAGCCGCGTCGCCAATCTGAAAGGGAAAACGCTCGCACTCGATGCGGCGCTGGGCGATCTCGCGGCTGAGCCGTCCGAACCGATCGGCCGCGACGTCACGCAGGCCACCCCGCAAGACCTCGCCTACATCATCTATACCTCGGGCACGACCGGTCGTCCCAAAGGCGTGATGATCTCGCACGGCAATGCCTGCCACCTGGTCCGCTCCGAAAGTGCGATTCTCGATCTAAACGCCGATGACGTCGTGTTCGGCGGGTTCAGCCTCGCGTTCGACATGTCGGTCGAGACGATGTGGAGCGCGTTCTTCGTCGGTGCGGTCGTGCTGGTCGCGACCGAGGCGCTGGCGACCAGCGGGCCCGACGTGGCGATCGCGCTGGCCGAGGCGAACACGACGATCTGGCACGTCGTCCCCTCGCTGATCGCGCTGGTCGAGCATCCGGTGCCGACGCTGCGCCTGCTCAACATGGGCGGCGAAGCGTGCCCGGCAGACCTGCCACGCCGGCTCGCGCGTCCCGGATTGCGGTTGCTCAACACCTACGGTCCGACCGAGACGTCGGTCACCGCGACCTGGACCGAGGTGTTCCCGGGTCAGCGCATCACGATCGGCAAGCCCCTCCCCGGCTACACCGCCTGGGTGGTGGACGAGCATATGCAGCCGGTCCCCGACGGCCAGGAAGGCGAACTCGTGATCGGCGGGCCGGGCGTCGGCGTCGGCTACGTCAACCGCCCGGACCTGACCGCCGAGAAGTTCATCATGACGCCGTTCGACGGGCCTTCCGGTGCCCCCGAACGGATCTACCGGTCGGGCGACTTGGTGAAGCTCGACGCGGCGGGCGACATCGATTTCGTCGGGCGCATCGATACGCAGGTGAAGATCCGCGGCTTCCGCGTCGAACTCGCCGAGATCGAAGCGGTGATCGGCGAATGGCCCGGCGTCGCGCAGACCGTCGTCCAGCTCTTTACCGACGACGACGGCTCGGAGTTCCTCGCCGCCTTCCTGATCGCGCGTCCGGCGGAGGAGATCGACATGGTCGGCCTCAAGGCCCGCGTCGCCGAGCGCCTCCCCAATTACATGCGCCCGGCGGGCTACCAGTTGTTATCGCACCTGCCGACGCTCCCCGCATCGGGGAAGGTCGACCGCAAGGCGCTGGTGAAGCCCGAGATCACCGTGACCTCTGACCGCGAGATGGTCGCCCCCGCCACCCCGCTGGAGGAAAGCCTCCACCGCGTCTGGGCCGAGGCGTTCGCGCCGCAGCCGGTATCGGTGCTCGACGACCTGTTCGAGGATCTGGGCGGCCATTCGCTGAAGGCGGCACGGCTCGTATCGGCGGCGCGGAAAGTGCGCGGCCTCGAAGGCTTGTCGCTCGAAGACGTCTACGCCGCGCCGACCATTCGCGCGCTCGCGCTCCGGATCGGTGGCACCACGCCGGTCGCGATTCTCGACGCGACCAGCTTCCATAACATCGCGCCGTGGAAGCGGCGGCTGTGCGTCGCCGCGCAGACACTCGCGCTGCTGCCGATCTACACGCTGGCGGGGCTGCAGTGGTTCTCGCCCTATCTGGCCTACACGCATCTCGCGGGCGACATGCCACGGGTCGACGCGCTGATCCTCAGCGGGCTGTTCTTCACGGTCGTGCCGATCGCGTCGATGTTCCTGTCGATCGCGCTGAAATGGCTGATCGTCGGGCGGTTCAAGGCGGGCGATTACCCGCTCTGGGGCAGCTATTATTTCCGCTGGTGGCTGGTCCGCCGGATCATCGGCGTCACCGCGACGCCGTATCTCGCGGGCACGCCGATGATCCGCGGCTATTACCGGATGATGGGCGCGAAGATCGGCGAACGCGTCCATATCGGCACCGGGATCATCGACACCGCCGACCTGCTCCATGCCGACGACGATGCGATCATCAGCGACCAGTCGGTGCTGTCGACCAGCTCGGTCGAGCGCGGGTTGCTGCGGCTTGGGACGGTCAAACTTGGCAAGGGCGCGTTTGTCGGGTCGATGGCGGTGGTCGGCCGCAACGCCGCGCTTGGCGACGACGCGATGCTCGACGACCTGTCCGCGCTGCCCGCCGACACCGTCATCCCCGCCGGCCAGCGCTGGGCCGGCTCACCCGCCGCGCATGACGGCGATGCGCCCCGCCGGCCGGCCACCGCAGCGCCGCGCAACGCGGGCCCCGCGATCGGACTGTTCCTGTGTGCGCTGATCCTGCCGCTCGTCGCGATCCTGCCGATCGCACCGGGCCTGATCGCGCTGATCGAGCTCGACTGGGCGACCAGCGGCTATGCCTATGTCGCAGTCGCGCCGCTGCTCGCGGTCACCTATGTCGTGATGATGTGCGTGCTGACGGTGGCGGCCAAGCGCCTGATCCTCGGCCGCGTCGCGCCCGCGGTCTATGCGCTGAACAGTGGGTTCTACGTCCGCTACTGGTTCGTGCAGCAGATCAACGACCTCGCGCTGCGCCTGCTCCACCCGATCTTCGCGACGCTGTACGTGGTGCCGTGGTACCGCGCGCTCGGCGTCAAGGTCGGTCGTCGCGCGGAAATCTCGACCGCCAGCGCGATCGTGCCGGACTTGGTCGAGATCGGCGAGGAGAGCTTCATCGCGGACTCGGTGATCTTCGGCGCGGCGCGGATCGGCCACGGCACGATCGAACTCGCGCATACCAAGATCGGCCGCCGCAGCTTCATCGGCAATTCCGCGCTGCTGCCGAGCGGCACGCAGATCGGCGACGAAGTGCTCGTCGGCGTCCTCTCGAAGCCGCCGAGCGATCCCGCACTCGCCACCGAGGCGGGCAGCACGTGGTTCGGCTCGCCCGCGATCAAGCTGCCGGTACGACAGGTCAACACGATGTTCGACGAGGGCGCGCGGTTCAATCCGTCGCGCGCGCTGATCGCCACGCGCCTGTCGATCGAGGCGGTTCGCACCACCTTGTCGCTGACTGCGTTCCTGGTGTACTTCAGCCTGCTTCTGTCGGTGGTCGGCGACCTCGACGATCTCGACAACGGCGCGCTGGTCGTCGCGGCGACCTTCCCCTTCCTGTACGTCGGCTTCTGCCTCGCCTGCGGGATTTTCGTCCTCGCGCTCAAATGGCTCGTCGTTGGCCGCTACAAGGTCACGACCGCGCCGCTGTGGAGCACTTTCGTCTGGCGCACCGAACTGGTGACCGCGACGTACGAGAATCTCGCCGTCGCCAACCTGCTCGAGCCGTTGCGCGGGACGCCGTGGATCGGGCTGTACCTGCGGCTGATGGGCGCCCGGATCGGCAAGCGCTGCTATATCGACACCACCGACCTGACCGAGCACGACCTCGTCGATATCGGCGACGACGTCGCGCTGAACGACTTTGCGGGGCTGCAGACGCATCTGTTCGAGGACCGCGTGATGAAGGTCGGCGCGATCCGCGTCGGCGACCGCGCGACGATCGGCTCGCTCGCGATCGTGCTGTACGACGCGGAAATCGGCGCGGATGCACAGCTCGGCGATCTATCGGTGGTGATGAAGGGCGAGACCTTGCCCGACGGCACGAGCTGGGACGGGAGCCCGGCGCGGATCGCCGTCGCGACGTGACGCCGATCTGGCACGACGGTCCGCTCTCCGACCTTGCTTGGGACGGTCAGTCGCCAGTCGCATGGAGTGTTGCCGAGACCGGACCGTACGCCGCCGGCCTGCAAGGCGATGCGCGCGCGATTCGGCAGGGTCTGGCCGCCGCCCTGATCCACAAACTGGCCGGCGACACAGACGACGTTCGACTGATACGCAGTCCGGCCGGCGCGCCGATCGTTTCCGCCCCCAACGGCTGGTATCTCAGCCTCTCCAGCCGCGGCGCGCACGCCCTGATCGGCGCTGCACGCCAGCCGATCGCGGTCGACCGCGAGGTCATCGACGACCACGCTCCGCTCTGGGACATGCTGACCCCGACCGAAGCCGACGCGCTCCGACGCCTGCCCACCCTCGCCCAGCCCCGCGCGTGGCTCCGTTGCTGGACGATCAAGGAAGCGCACGCGAAGCTCATCGGCGAACCGCGCCGCATCCGCCCCGAGTCGATCGACACCGTCGTCACCGATCCAATCCACGCCACCGCGACGTTCGAAGGCACTTCGCGCTGCTGGAGCCGTTCCACCACCGACGCGATCGAAACCATCGCGCAGTGGAGCCAGCCATGACCAGAATCCTGACCCGCCGCTACGAGGAGAAGGACCGCGCCGCCGTCTTCGCAATCTTCGACTCGAACCTCCCCGAGTATTTCGGCGCCGGCGACCGCGAATGGCTCGAGGAAACGCTCGACGAGCCCGACGGCCCGGCGTTCATCGTCGACGTCGACGGCATCCCCAGCGCGTTCGGCGGCTATGAGATCTGGGAGCATTACAACAAGGCGTTGCTCTTCTGGGGCATGGCCGCGCGCGCGCATCACGGGTCAGGCCTCGGCAAGCTGCTGCTGTTCGAACGCCTGCTCCACGTCGCCACCAGCGCAGAGCCGCCCACGCGCTACGTTACTGTCGATACCTCGCCAGAGGTGTCGCCGTTCTTCCAGCATTGCGGGTTCGAACTGACCAGCGTCTGGCCAGGCGGCTACCGTTCCAGCATGGACATGCACGAACTCCGCTTCGACCTTGCGGGGATATCGCTCGCGGAACTCGAGGCAAGACGCGACGCAGCGCTTGCCCGATGTGCGACATTCTCGACACCGACCGTGGCCGGGGATCGGTCGCAGCCCCTAATGGTTGGACAGCCATGACCAATCCTCTTCCCGACGCGCTTGCAACCTGGGCCGAGGCGGCGCGCGTTCGTTCGCTGAACGCGCACGGTGTCCGCCCCGCTGCGCGCTATGTCCTGTGCTGGTTGCAGCAGGCGTTGCGCGCGCGGGACAACCCGGTGATCGATGCCGCGATCTGCCTCGCGAACGATCTGGGTCTTCCCGTCCTCGTCTATCACGGGCTGCGCGAGGATTATCCCTACGCGTCCGATCGCCTGCATCGGTTCATCCTGGGGGCCAGCCGCGATCTTGCCCTGGAATGTCGGCAGCGTGGCGTGGCGTGCATCCAGTATGTCGACCGGGCCGAGAAGCGCGAAAAGGGACTGGTCTATCGGCTGGCGGCGGAAAGCGCCGCGGTGCTGGTCGAGGATCAGCCGACGTTCGTCGCGCGCTGGCAATCGGAACGTTTTGCGGCGCGGACGGATCGCGCCGTCCTCGCGGTCAACGCTGCCTGCCTGGTGCCACCCGCCATATTCGGCGGCGACATTGGTTCGACGACCGCGTTCCGGCGCCGTCATGAGCCGCTGCGCGCGGACTGGCTGACCGCGTCCGACCTGATGCCCGAGCTAGCCCCCTATGACGGCCCGCTCCCGTTCGTCCCCGATCGGCTCGATACCAGCACCGATGCGGACATCGATCGGCTTGTTGCCGCAGCCGCAATCGACCATTCGCTGCCGCCGAGCCCGATATTCCCGCTTGGTCGAGGCGGCGCGTTGCAGAAGCTCGAACGGCTGATGGACACGGTGCTGCCGACCTATGCCGCCGTGCGCAACGATGCGACCAATCCGGTCGGCGCCAGTACGCTGTCGCCCTATCTTCACTTCGGCGTCGTCGGCCCACGCGAGATCATGGCCACGGTCGAGGCCGCCGCGGCACCGGCCGGCGCCAAGGACAAGTTCGCCGACGAGTTGCTGACGTGGCGGGAATGGTTCCATTATCAGGCGTCCGCGCTGGTGGCGCCGGAACGTTACGATCGGATTTCCGGATGGGCACGCGAAACGCTTGAAGCGCATGCGGCGGACCCGCGGCCGGAGCTCGAGACGCTAGACGCGTTGCTGCACGGTGAGACGCGCGACGAAACCTGGAACGCGTGTCAGCTGCAGTTCCTCGTAGATGGCTGGATGCACAACAATTTGCGGATGTATTGGGGCAAACGGATCATTGCCATGACGCCGGACCCGCAGACCGCGTGGGCGACGGCGTGCTACCTCAACGATCGACTGAGCCTGGATGGTCGCGATCCGTCAACCTATGGCAATATCGCGGCTTCGTTCGGCGGGGGATCTCCCGGTCGGGAGGGCCCCGCCGTCTACGGCAAGGTACCGACGCGATCGGACGGATCGACACGCCACCGCCCCGATGGTCCGGCCTGGCTCGAGGCGGCCGCGGCGCGACCGCGACCCGAAGTGGCTGTGCCAGCCGATCTCCCGGCGGACTTGTACCTGGAGGGAAGAGCGCCGGCCTGAGGGATTCTGCGACAACTTTGGCGAAATTCATCGCAGGAGATACTTGGCACGCGACTAAATTCCCGGGCGATCGTTGAGCGGACTTCATCACAGGAGCTACCATGAGCAACGACCACGACGTGTCCGTCCTGAACGGCCTGATCAAGACCACCCTCGACAGCATGAAGGGGTATGAGGACGCCGCGAAGGATGCCGAGAGCACCCAGTATGCAACGATGTTCGCCGACTTCGCGCGCGATCGGGCCCAGGTTGCCACGCAGCTTCAGGGCCAGGTCCGTACGCTCGGCGGCGAGCCGGAAATGGAGTCGAGCATGCTGGCCGCGGCGCATCGCACGTTCATGGATCTGAAGCAGGCGCTGACCGGCAAGGACGACAAGGCGATCATCCTCGAAGTCGAGCGTGGCGAAGATCACATCAAGGCCAAGTACGAAGAGGCCATGAAGGATACCGACCTGTCGTCGGCAACGCAGACCGCGATCTCGGACGGCTATGCGTCGGTCCGCGAAGGCCACGACAAGATGAGCGCGCTGAAGCACAGCCTCACCTGATCGATCCGAGGCGGCAGGCATTGGCTTGCCGCCTTGGCTGTTGGCGTGGGGAGTGGCCCGACGGGCCATCTCCCCCGCTTAAAAATCGAAGCGTCCTCGGTAAGTGTAAATGGTCGTATGTTACCGCGGTGGAGATTGCGAGACGATCAAGTTGAGTGACAGGAACGCGACCCCCGCCCCTGCCATAACCGCAGCGATCCAGAGGATCGGACCAAAGATCCAGCCGCGGGCCGATATTGCCGGTGCGACGCTGACGATCAGAACGCCCCACCCCACGTTCCGCAACAGACTGCGTCGTTGGCGCGAAAGTCCCGCACCGAACCGGCGCCGATACTGCGCGTCGGTGGCGAGGCCGAGCAGCAAGAAGGCTGTAGTCGTCAGGATCAGGACGACGATACTCATTCGACCGATTCCAATAGTTTGGGGACCGCATGAGTTCGTGACGGTCGGACTCGTCGGGCCGGCGGGCGATAGTTCGCGACGCGTCTGGCCAGCAGAAGGAACGTGACACCGAACGCCAGCAGCGTTGCGTCGATCCCGGCGATCATGAGATCTCCGATCGCGATCATCGCAAACAGCCCCCGATCCGTCGCGATGATATCATACAGCGGTAGCGTGACGAGCAGCAGGCCGGTCGCGGCGAACAACGTCGGCCAGACCCGCGACGGCTTGGCAACAACCGCGGCCAGCGCGGCCATACCCCAGGCGATGAACAGCGCGTGGACTTCCCAGGCCGCACGACCGCTAAAGACAAGAGGCAGCAGTCGGTTCGCCCAGAAGAAGCAGGCGATGCCGAATGGAAAGCCGCCGACCACCGCGACGTTGAGACGCTCGACCAGCTGAAAGCCGAAATGCGGTCGGGTCGGGTTGGGGAGGCGTTCACGGCGCTTCACGGTCCACAGAACGAGCCCGCTCGCGACCATCAGCGTCCCGGCGATCCCGCACAGGAAATACAGCCAGCGACCGCCATAGCCGGCAAACCGTCCGGCGTGCAGGCCGATCATCGCGCCCGCGGTCTCGGCCGCCGCACCGGGCGGAGGCGAACGCCACACGAGGCGTCCCGATACACCGTCATAGGTCAGTCGGGGCGTCCGCGACGACAGCATCGAATGCGCACTCTGACTGACCGAGACGCGCGCCGATGCATCGCCGGGATCGCTTACCTCGATGAAGCTCGCCGGTGCGCCGAGCCGGCGTTCGGCGTCAGCAGCGATCGTTCGGAGGTCGATCAGCGGTGCTGGCCGACCGCTGCGATCGACCGCAGCGGCGGTGGGGAACAGCGTCTCCGACACGGTACGTTCGCTGGTGTAGTTCGCCACGACCGCCCACGGCATCAGCAACGCCATCAGCGTGACGAGCCCGGTATAGGTGATCATCAGATGGAACGGCAGTGCGAGCACCGCGGTGGCGTTATGGCCATCGAGCCAGGACCGCTGGCCCTTGGCACGCCGCAGCGTGAAGAAGTCCTTGAAGATCTTCTTGTGCGTGACGATCCCGCTCATGATCGCGACCAGCATCATCATGGTCGCGAAACCGACCAGCCACCGTGCCCAGATCACCGGCATGTACTGAAGATCGAAATGGAACCGGTAGAAGAACTCGCCGCCACGCGTGTCGCGGGCGTTCGCAGGCTTGCCGTCGGCACCGATCAATGCCTGCGTATCGCGACGGCCGCGCCGGCCACGCCCGCCCGTCTCACCGGGCTTGGGCTGGGGTATCCAGAACAGCTGTGCGCCCGGTGACTGGTCGGTCGCCACGGCGATGATCCAGCTCTTCGCATCCGGCGCCTTGCCGGCGAGGAACGCTTGCGAGCCGGCGAGCACGCGCATCGGCTGTTCGACACGTGCGAGCTCGGGCCGCATCCAGCGGTTCAGCCCTTCGCGCCAGAACGCGATCGTGCCGGCGACGAACACCAGGAACAGGATCCAGCCGAGCAACAGCCCAGACCACGTGTGCAGGAACGCCTGCGACTGTCGGAACCCCTTGCTCATAGCCGCCCCGACGCATCGATCGAGATCCACGCGATCGCACCACCGACCGCGCCGGCAACGACGAGGGTCCAGAGTGCGCGCCAGCCGCTACGGGCTGCGAACGCCCACATCGCCGCAATCGCGCACAGCATGAGGGCTATCAGCGACGCGGTGACACTCGCCTCGGCTCGGTCGCCGGGCAGCAGCCGCGCGATCGCCATCGCCCATAGGCTGGCCGTCGCATAGCCGAGCGGCACCGCCGCGACGACGCGCAACCCGATATCGCCACGCCGTGCCCAACGTGCGCGGGCATGCGCATCGCCCGCGGTCATCGGCCGCTCCCCCGACCGCGATCATTCGAACGTGTACCGAAGCGTCGCGAACGCGGTGCGCGGACTTCCGTAGTAATTGCCGCGGCCGGTGGCGGCGATGCGCGCATAATAGGTCTTGTCGAGCACGTTGTTGACGTTGACCGATACGCCGAGCCGTTCGCTCAGTCGGTAGCCTGCTCGCAGGTCGAGGACCGCATAGCTCCCCTGGCGAACGATCGTCGACGGACGGAACGATCCACTGGCGTTAACCCCCGCCGCGACACCTCCATAGGTGCCGCTGAACCACGTCACGCCGCCGCCAAAGCTCACGCCTGCCAAGGCGCCGTTGGTAGGCGCATAATTGGTGAATGCCTTGGCCATATGCTTCGGGATGATCGGGACCAGCGGCAGGCCTTCGTTCGCGGTAGTCTGGTCCTCAAGATAGCGGGTCTTGGTATAGGTATAGCCACCATTGATCCGCCAGCCGGGCAGGATTTCGCCAGACGCCTCGGCCTCCAAACCCCGCGCCCGGACCTTGCCGGTCTGGAGTACCACGGTCGCGATATCGGGATCGTTGAACAACCGGTTGGTCTGCGTGATCTGGTAGACCGCCGCCGACAGCAGCAACCGGTCGTTCATCAGCGAAAGCTTGGTCCCCGCCTCATATTGCGCACCGACCAGTGGTTCGATCCGTCCACCATCGGGCCGCGCCCGTCCGACCGGGGCTGCCTGCGGCGTGAAACTGTCGGCATAGCTGGCGTAGAGGTTCAGGGTGCGCGTGACGTCCCAGACCAACCCGGCATAAGGCGTGAAGCGATTGTCGATTCCGTACCGTGTCGGCGCCGGCAGCACCCCGCTCGGTGCGAGCAGCGTCGCGGTCGTCGTATCCCACCAGGTCAGACGCCCGCCGCCGATCAGCGTGACGCCATCGACGGGACTGAGCCGCATCTGTCCGTACAAGCCATATTGCTCGATGTCGGTCGATGATCCGCCATAGACCTGCAACACGCAATTCGCCGGCGCGGGGACGATAGCGGCACTGGCATTGGGGCACGTCGCGCCACTGCCTTGCACCGGATAATAGCGCGACGCCGCGTAGGGGTCGAGCGGCGGTTCCAGTGGCGAGACCGGGTTGTACACGTCGATCCGCGCATAATTGGACAGGCGGGTGGCGTAGGAGGTTCCCGAACTCGCCTGGTAGTCCGCCCCTAGGATGAGGACCTGATCACGCCCGAATAGCGGAAAGCTGCCCACGCCGTTGAAATCGAACGAGCGAGTCCGCTGCTTGCTGTCGCCACGATAGGCGATGTGGCTGGTCGTGCCGTTGGTCGCCGTGACCGGCTGGTTGCCGATATAGCTATAGATGTCGACGCGATCGACATCGGTGAACAAGCCCGTCGCACGCAATGTCCAGCGATCGCTGATCTTGTGCGTGATCTCGGCGAATCCGGTCCAGGTCTCGGCGTTGAACCGATTCCAGTCGGCCCCGAGATAGGTCGAGCGCTTCACGTCGAGCAGTCGGCCGTCGCTACCGTCCAGGCCTCCGAGGATGCCGGGCAGTCCCGACTGGACCGCGGGCCGAAAGCGATCGTAATTGCCGCCGACGGTCAGCGTGGTGCGATCGCCGATCTCAAGCGACCCCACGGCGAATGCGCCGATGCGGTTGCGGTGCGCGGTGTCGAAGAACTGGTCCTGATCCTGCGCCATGACGCCGACGCGAAGCCCTGCTTTCGGACCGATCGGTGCGGACACATCGAGTTCGAACCGGGCATTGTCGTAGGTGCCGTAGCCCGCGCTCGCCTGCATCTTGAACGAGTCGAGCGGGCGCTTGCGGATCATGTTGATGCTGCCCGCGGGATTACCCGAACCGCTGAACAGTCCCGCCGGACCGCGCAACACCTCGAGCCGATCGTAGAAGAACAGGTCCGGGACGGCGGACGGGAAGTTGAACGCGAACGTGGGGACGCCATCGATCAGGTAATTCGAGATCGCGAACCCGCGCGAGAAGAACGATGGATCCTCGCTGCCAACGCCGTTGACGGTGATGCCGTTGGTGGCGGTCAGCGCATCCTCCAGCGTGAACAGGTTCTGCGCCTCGATCTGGTCGCGCTCGATCACCGTGACGGTGTTGGGCGTGTCCTTGAGCGGCGTGACCGTCTTGCCGACCTCGCGACCGTAGCTCTTGCCGAGAACCAGGATTTCGTCCGATTTCTGCGCGTCGTCGGGGCTTTCGGCATTGGTCAAATCCCGCGCCGGCGCAGCCGATATGGCCGCTTCCGGAATACCGACGAACGCTGCGCCAGCCAGCAATATACTCGATACACTCATTATGAACCCCCGTGTTGGAGGCGCTCCTAGATCAATCGCTTTTGCGAGTCACTATCAATCTAAATATTTTGTCATGTTTGTTCGGCATCTCCCTCTCATGACGATTTTTACAGGTCCCACGCATCGCATCGCCTGTCGGCACGTTGCGACGGGATGAGTCACACCGCTGCTGTCCGCTACCCCTATCGTCCGATCACCGATCGACCCGACTATGACTGGCCTGAAGGCAAGCGGCTCGCGATCTACTTCGGCGTCAATCACGAGGTGTTCGACTTTGGCGGCGGACTGGGTGCCGAGTTGGCGCCATCGCAGACCGAGCCCGACGTGATGAATTACGCGTGGCGCGATTATGGCAACCGGGTCGGCGCGTGGCGGCTGTTCGACCTGTTCGACAGACTCGATCTGCGTACGACCGCATTGTTGAACGCCGACATACTCGATCGCTGTCCAGGCCTGGCCGAAGCCTGTCGCGATCGTGGCGACGAGATTGCGGCACACGGCCTGACTAACGCGACCGCGCAAGGGACCCTGTCCCGATCAAGCGAACGCGCGATGATCGCCGATGTGACGCAGCGACTGGCGACGCTGGGTGTCCGTCCGACGGGGTGGCTCGGCCCTTGGATTTCGGAGAGCAAGGATACCCCCGATGTGTTGGCCGAGGAGGGCTATCGATATGTGCTGGACTGGGCACATGACGATCAGCCGACCCGCCTCGCCACGACGCACGCCAGCCTGTTGTCGATACCCTATTCGCAGGAGATCAACGACTTGCCCGCGGTGATCCAGCGTCATCGCGAGGCCGAGGACTTTGCGGCGATGATCCGCGCCGCAGTCACGCAATTGTTATCGGAAACCGACCGCCGCCCCTCCGTTTTGGGGATCGCGCTGCATCCCTATATCATGGGACAGGCACACCGCGTCCCGGCGCTGGCCAGGATATTGGAGGAGCTTCGCGAGGCGAACGATCCGCGCATCTGGTGGACGACAGCAGGCGCCATCGCCGACCATGTCGAGACGCACGATCTGGCGGTTTGACCCCGCGACCGAACGCCCCGCTGACTTTAACGGGGCGGGTTTCAGCGGCGGCGGTCGGCGATATACCGGTTCACCTGTTCGTCGAGCACGTCCAGCGGGAGCGCACCCTGGCTCAAAATCGCCTCGTGAAAGTCGCGAATGTCGAAGCGGTCCCCGAGTTCGCGCTTGGCACGATCGCGCAGTTCGGTGATCTTGAGTTGGCCGACCATGTAGCTGGTGGCCTGCCCAGGCCAGTTGAAATATCGGTCGACCTCGCGGCCGATATCCGTATCCGATACCGAACTGTTCGCCTTGAAGTACGCGACAGCTTGGTCACGGGTCCACCGCTTCGAATGGATGCCGGTGTCGAGCACCAGCCGGATCGCGCGCCAGACCTGCAGCGATAACATCCCGAACCGGTCATAGGGTGTCTTGTAGACCCCCATCTCGTTCGCGAGCCGTTCCGAGTACAGCCCCCACCCCTCGACATACGCGCCATAGCCACCGAATTTGCGGAACTTGGGAATGCCGACGAGCTCCTGCTGGCGAGCGATCTGGAAATGATGACCGGGCGCGCCCTCGTGCGCGGCGATGCCAGCGACCTGCACCTTCTGCGTCTGGTTCATGTCGACCAGATTGACGTAGTAGATGCCAGGACGCGTGCCATCCGCGGACGGCGGATTGTAGAATGCGGTCGACGCGGTACCTTCACGCCACTTTTCCACTGCGCGAACCTCGAGTGGCGCCTTGGGCAGCTTCCGGAAATAGCGCGGTGCCGCGACCATGACCGAGGCGATCACGCCGCGGGCATCGCCGAGATACTGTTCGCGACCTTCTGCCGTGTTCGGATATTTGAACTTCGGATCGGTCCGGATCTGATCGAAGAATGCCTCGAGCGTGCCGGTGAAGCCAACCTCGCGCTTGACCGCCTCCATTTCCTGGCGGATCGCGGCGACCTGCCTCAGACCCAGTGCGTGGATCTGGTCGGCGGTCAGGTCCGTCGTGGTCGAGTTCTTCAACCGATCGGCATAATAGGCCGCGCCATTCGGCAGGCTCCAGGCACCGAAATTGCCCTTGGACTGGGGTTCGATCTCGTCGAGCGTGGTCAGCAACACGCCGTACCCCGTGCGAAACGGTCCTGTCAGCGCGGCACTGCCATCTGCCAGGAGTTTCGCCTTGACGGCGGCCGGCGCAGCCAACGCACCGACCTTCTTGCGAAAGTCCGCCCACACGCTCGAGTCCGGGCCGGCGTCGAACGGTGCACCGGTTATGATCGCCTTCGCATCGCCGCGCGCCGGCGCGAAGTTCACCTTGTTCGGGACGATGCCCGAGGCCGCCTGCGCGCGCATCGTCGCCGACACCTCGCGCATCACCCGCTCGGTATCGTGAAGGCGGGCGATGTACGCCGTCGCATCGGCGACCGTCTCGACCTTGTGATTGTTGATAAGCAGAACGGGGATCTCGCCCGCCGGACTGCCGTTGGTCGATACGGGGAACCGCAACTTGCGAAATTGCAGCGACTGACGGCCGCGCTCGACCTCATATTCGAACAGGCGGTAGCTCACCCGCGCGCTTTCGCTCAACTGTTCCGGCTTGAACTGAGCGTGCATCGCCGCCAGCTGCCGTTCGGCGAGCGCTTCGGCGCGCAGCGATGCGGCGTCGGTATAATCGTCGAGCCGGTCGTAATTGGTTTTCAGGCCCAGCTGGGTCTGCGATTCCGGACTGAGCGCGAGTTGCTCGTCATACGCACGATCGAGGAACGCGAGCAGTGCGGCATCCTGCACGGTCGAACGCGTTACCGCATCCGGCGCCGCGAGATTGGCCTGTAGGAGCGGAACGGCCGGCAGCAGGACGAGGGCGAAAGCTAGACGCATGAAATCTCCGATCAGGCTGCTTGTCGCCCGCCACTGGATGCATTGCAATCGTCTCCTGCCCGTTCGACGAACCGGCCCGAGGCCGAACCTCGCAACGCGCGACATCTTTCGTGCTCGCACTTGCTTCCGAGGCTGGAACGATGGTCGACCCGACGGCGCGCGAATGTCGCGGAACCCGTCCGTCGCTCATGTCTTTGAAAGACAAACAAGGAGTTTCGACATGTCGCTGATCAATCGCCGTCAAGGTCTGTGGACGCTTGCAGGGGGCGCCCTAGCCGCAACCGTGATCGGTACGCGCGCAGCCGCGCAGATCCTGGCGAAACCAGCGGCGAAGATGGAAACGCTTGCCGTGGTCGAAAAGAACGAAGGTCGCGTCGCCTTCTACGCGGTTCCCGGCGGCAAGCGCGTCGGTGTCGTCCCATTGGGGACGCAACCGCACGAGATCGTTGCCGACCCCGCCGGCCGCTATGCGTTCGTCGGCGATTATGGCGTCGAAAGCTGGAAGGCGCCGGGCGTCGGTGGTCATCGCGTCTGGGTCATCGATCTCGAGAAAAGGACTCTTGCACGAACCATCGACCTGACCCCGTTTGGCCGGCTGCACGCGGTGCGGATGGACTCGAAGGGGCGGTTGTATGTCTTGTCCGAGAAAGACAGCGTATTGGCGCGGTTCGACACCCCGCAGACGGATGATGCACCCGCGCGACTGGTGCCGGTCAATGGAGCGCGAAGCCATTACCTGGTCATCCGCCGCGACGGCGCCCGCGGCTATGTCGCCGACACGCTGAGCGGTGCGGTCATCATGGTCGATACGGACGACATCGGCGTAGCCCCGGTCCGCCAGCATATCGGCGTCGCCCCCGAAGCGATGACGTTGAGCGCGGACGAACAGACCCTGTTCGTCATCGATCGCCCCAGCGGCACGCTGCATGCTCTCGATGCGACATCGCTGACCCGGCGGATGCAACGCACGATGCGCGGTGAAGCGGTCAGGATCGTGACCCAGACGGACGGCAAGCTGGTCGTATCGAATACGCAGGACAAGAGCTTGTCGAGGCTGCACCCGACGACGTTGGCCGAGGAGGACTATCTCCCGCTTCCGGCGGCGGCACCGGGTCTGAATATCGTCGGCGACACGGTCTATGCGTCGTTGCAGAACGACCGGGTAGCAATCGTCGATCTGCGCGCGTGGAAAATCGTCGGCGGCTTCGCGACGGGATCGGCACCGGACTCCGCAGTCCTGATGCGGTGAAGCCGCTGGCTCCACCGCACTGAATTACGACATCGCGCTCAGGCCTTCTTCATCTGGCGCACCGCATGATCGGCGGCACGGGCGGTGAGCGCCATGAAGGTCAGCGACGGGTTCACGCACGAGATCGACGCCATCTGCGCGCCATCGGTGACGTAGAGGTTGGACGCCGCATGCGCCTGGCTCCATTCGTTGAGCACCGACGTGCGTGGGTCGCGGCCCATGCGCGCACCGCCCATTTCGTGGATCGCATCGCCGGGGACGTGCTCGCTTTCCGAACTCTTGACGTTGGTCAGGCCCGCCGCCTTCAGCATCGCCTCGCCCTGCGTTCGCGCGTCGGCCATCATCTTCAGTTCGTTGTCACGGAAGCGCACGTCGAACCGCACCAGCGGCACCCCGAACCGGTCGACCTTGCTCTGATGGAGCGAAACCTTGTTGTCCGCATAGGGAAGGCATTCGCCAAATGCGCCCATGCTAAACCGCCACGGCGCGTATTTGCGCATGCCCTGCTTCATCGATGCGCCGAACCCAACAGGGGCGGCAGGGTTGCGATAGGCGCTGCCCTGATAGCCATAGCCGCGTTTGAAGCCGACGCCCTCGTCGCCGCCGATATTGCGGAAACGCGGGACGTAGACGCCGCCCGGACGACGACCGAATTCGATGAACTCTTCCATCCCGGGGATGTCGCCCTCGACCCCGACACGGAAGATGTGATCCATCACATAGCGCCCGAGCGTGCCGCTCTCGTCGAAATAGCTGCGGTCGCTGCCCGGCGCGCGCGAGTTGAGCAGGATCTGCGTCGACGCGATCGCCGAGGCACAGAGGAATACGAGGTCCGCGTTGACGGTTTCCGCCTGGCCGGTCTTGGCGTCGATATAACGGACGCCGGTAACCTTTTTCCGCGCCGCATCGTACACTAGGTTGGTGACGACCGAGTCCGACTTGAGCGTCAGGCGACCGGTCGCGCGCGCGGCTGGCAGGGTGACGGCCTGGGTCGAGAAATAGGCGCCGAACGAGCAGCCATTGCCGCACTGGTTGCGGAACTGGCACTTCGTGCGGTTCTGGTCGGGCTTGTCCTCGGTCATGTTCGACAACCGGGTGTTGATCAGTTTCCGGCCGGGAAACTTGGTTTCGAGATTCTGCTTCAACCACTTCTCGGCGACGTTCATCGGCATCGGCGGCTGGAACTCGCTGTCGGGCAGATAGGCGAGGTTCTCGCGCGAGCCCGAGACGCCGATGTATTTCTCGACATAGCTGTACCAAGGCGCGACGTCGTCATAGCGGATCGGCCAATCGCCATCGATGCCGTCGCGCTTGTTCGCCTCGAAATCGGCGGGGCTCCAGCGGAAGCACCAACGGCCCCAGATCAGCGACTTGCCACCGACCGCGCCGGGCCGGATCCAGTAGAACTTGCTGCCCTCGTCATAGGCGTACGGGTTCAGCCGGTCGTCATTGTGGAACTCGCGGTTGCTGGGCTGGACATAGCCGTGCTTGGCGATGAAATAATCGCTGTCCAACAGTGCCTTGGGCATGATGTTGCGTGCCGGCACCTCGTAGGCGGGCTTGCCGTCATAGGTGTAGCCTTCGCCGTGCTCGACCATCTTGCCGCGGTCAAGCATCAGGACCCGCAGGCCCTTCTCGGTCAATTCCTTCGCAGCGAACCCGCCGCTGACGCCCGAACCAATTACGATCGCGTCGAACCTGTTGGTCTCAGCCATGATCTTCCTCTCCTAATACTCAGAAACACGCCCCGTCAGGAGCGCCTCGTTTAAAAACGAAGCGCGCGCAGTGTCCGGAAGCTCGTGGTGATGTCGGGCAGATACGGCGCGGGGGCCTGATCGTTCTCGACGTAGAAATGGCGCACGCCGGCGCTGCCCTTCAGCTTGAACAGCGCGGCGAAATCGACCGTGCCCGCGCCGACTGCCGCCATGCTACGATCGGGCCGCATGTCCTTGACGTGATAGGCGTAAATCCGCGTCGACAGCCGCTCGATCAGCGTCGTCAGGTTCTCGCCGGCATGCAGCGCCCAGTAGAGATCGAGTTCGAGCTTCACGAGTGCGGGATCGGTCTCCTTGAGCAACCGCTCGTACAGGCTGACGCCACCCGGCTTGGTGATGAATTCGAAGTCGTGGTTGTGATAGGCAAAGCCCAGGCCGGCCTTTTTCAGATCGGTCGCGAACCGGTTGAAGTTCGGCAGCGCCGCGGCCCAGCCCGCTTCGTTGCGATGCTCGTCGGTCATGTACGGCAGCACGACGGTGGTCGCGCCGAGCGTCTTGGCCATCGTCACCGACTGGTCGAACTGCTTGAGCAGCGCGTCGTAGCCGATATGCACCGAGGGCGCGGTCAGGCCGAGCTTGTCCATCGTCCGGCGCAGCATCGCATGATCCATGCCGTCATAGCCGCCGCCGCCGAACTCGACCTCGCGGTAGCCGATCTTCGCGACCTTGCCGAGCGTGCCGACGGGGTCCTTCGAGAAGATGTCGCGGATCGTGTAGAGTTGCAGGCCGATCGCCTTCAACTGGGCAGCCGACGCGGTCGGCACGAACGCGAGCGCTGCGACCGCACCGGAGCCGGCGAGCAGGTTTCTACGGCTGAGGATCATGCGGAATACACCTTGTTGACCTGAGAATAGGGAAATGCGCCGTTATACTCGCCCGGCACCGGCAGATATTCGCGCTCCTGCGTCATGCCGATTTCCGACGTGTAATAGCCGGTGATGACGAGCTGTCGGAACGCCTCGAAGAAGACGCCGCCCGAGGGGATCTGGTCGTTCATCGCGAGCGTGAGCAGCGCGTCCTGCTGCGCCGCGGTCGCCTTTGCGCCGGCGACCTTATAGTCTTTCAGGCTGCGTGCCTCGATCGCGTCGAGCCCGGCGAGGATCGGCACGCGGTCGGCCGGGGCGGCCCAGTCGGCGAGCAGCTTCTCGATATAGGCCGGGACACCCGCGGCGATCGCGCCCGGCGTGTCGGTGGTCGGCAGGACGCGTTCGCTGAGCGCGGTCATCAGCGCGCGCTGGGAGGCCGTGAAGACCGCGACGCTGGGCGGGCCTTCGCTGATGACGGGGATGCCCGCCGCTGCGCCGGGCGCCTGCGCAACACCGGCGGCGCGCGCGATCGGCGCGTACAGGGCCGTGCCGAACATGGCGACGACCCCGGCGAGTGCAGTTCTGCGATCGATCATTTACCGTCCTTCTTCAGGTCCTGCGCGATCGCCGCCTCGGGCAGCGGACGAACCCAGATGTTGCGGAACGACACCGGCGAATCGTGATCCTGGAGCTGGATCGGCGCGGCATCGGCGTGCGCGGTGTAACTCGCCACCTTGCGCCAGATGGTCGTGCCGAGCATCGCCTGATGGTTCTGGACGAGCACGCCGTTCAGCAGCGCGGTGACGTACGCAGGGCGGAGCAGGCTGCCGTCGGCGGCGAAGCGGGGCCGCTCGAATACGACATCGTAGGTCTGCCACTCACCCGGTCGACGCGCGGCGTTTACCAGCGGCGGCTTCCAGCCGTAGACCGCGCCGACCGTGCCATCGGCATAGGTCGGATTCTGCGAGCCATCGAGGATCTGCAATTCATAGCGCTGCATGAACCAGATGCCGCTGTTGCCGCGATCCTGCGAGGTCTTGGTCGGCGGGTTGGGCGAGCGGAATTCGAGGTGCATCTGCACGTCGCCGAAGCTCTGCTTCGAGACGAGGTTGTTCTCGCCACCGCTTGCCGCGCGCGACGGGATCGTCAGGATGCCGTTATCGATCGGCCAGGCAATCCGGTCCGGCTTCCACGCATCGAGCGAGCGCCCGTCGAACAACACGACCGCATCGGCAGGCGCACCGCCGGGGTCGCGGCCGGTGCGACCACGATCGGCGCAGGACGGTCGGCATCATGGACGCGCCACTGGCCGCCGGGCAGCATCGGCGTGTCCTTGAAGCCGGGCTTCTCCTGGGCCGCGACTGGCCCCGTCGTCATCAGCGCCATCGCCGTGACAGCGCTCGCCATCAAACAGGTGTTCATGCGTCTTCCCCTCATCCCCGTTTCCCTCATGCCGAATCGATCTCGCGGTAGGCGGCGATCAGGCGGTCCTCGCCCGCGCGGCCGGCAATCAAATTGCCGTGTTCCATGCCGATCACGCCGGTGTAGCGTTTCGCCTTCAGCCACTTCACGATCGACTTGAAGTTGATCTCGCCGGTCGAGGGTTCGTTGCGGCCCGGATTGTCGCCGAACTGGATATAGCCGATCTCGTTCCAGCAGGTGTCTAGCGTCGGGATCAGGTTCCCCGACTGGATCTGCTCGTGATACAGGTCGGCGAGGATCTTGACCGCCGGGCTGTTGGCGCCGCGCGCGACCGCATAGCCCTGCGAAATCGACTGCATATAGACGCCGGGATGGTTGGTCCGCGTGTTGAGCGGCTCCATCACCATCGCCGTGCCCGATCCCGCGACGATGTCGCCCGCGCGGCGCATGATGTCGATCACGCGCGCCGTCTGGATATCGACCGGCACCTTCGGATCCATGAAGCCGGTGACGACGGTCATGTGCTTCGCGTTCAATCGCTTGGCGACGTCGAGCGAGGCGCGGATGTCGGCAAGGAACGCCTCGCGCTCGGCGCCGTCATTGGCGCCGAGCAGCGGCCGCGACTGCGACCATTTGGGCATGCTGGCGACGAACACGCCCATCGTCATGCCGCGCTGCGCCAATGCCTTGGCCATCTGCTCCTGCTCGGCCACCGACCGCGTCGCCGCCTCGTTGTCCTCCCAGGCGGTGAAGCCCTGATCGGCGGCGTAGGCGATCTGCTCGATCCGTCCCCCGCGGCTGGCGAAGCTGCCCTCGTGCGGGGCGTAGCCGAGCGCAAAGCGCGCAGCGTTCGAGCTGCGGCGTTGCCCCCCGGCCATGCCTGGCACCAGCGAAGCGGCGGCGCCGGCCGCGAGCCCAGCCCCGAGCAAATTTCGGCGGGAGAGCGTCATGCGACCATTACCGTCATTTCGAGCCCTCGGCCCTGAGATACGCGATGATCGCGGCACGCTTGGCCGGATCGGGCGTCGCGATCGGCATGCGCGTGCCCGGCACCTTCTTTTGCGGCGCGGTCAGATATTCGTTCAGCGTCTTCTCGTCCCAGCGCAGCTTGGATGCCTTCATCGCGGGGGAGTAGTTGAAGCCCGGCGCCGCAGCGGCGGCGCGGCCTACCACGCCGTACAAGTTCGGACCGATGCCATTCCTGCCGCCCTTCACGACGGTGTGACAGGCGCGGCACGCGGCGAAGGCGGGCGGTGCGGCCGCGGTGGATTGCGCGGTGGTCGGCGCCGAGACCGTGACGGCCGCAACCACCGCGATACTTCCTGCGACCAGAGCCATGAGCAGCTTCATTCATTCTCTCCCGGATTTACTGAAGTCCATTTCCGATCTGCGCCGGCGTTGGCGATCACCGCCTCGATGAAGCGCATCGTGCGCAGGCCATCGGTCACGCCCGGAAACCAGCGGCCGTATCCTCGACTGCCGTCGCCATCACCGCGGATCGCCGAGGCGAACGCGCGGTACAGGTTGGCGAACGCCTCGATATAGCCCTCGGGATGACCCGCGGGTGTACGCACCAGCGAGGCGGTAGCGTCGAGCATGCCCGGGCCACCGGTCCGGACGATCTCGGCCGGGCGGTCGAGCCAGCGGAGCGTAAGCGTGTTGGGTTCCATCTGCGACCAGTCCAAGCCGCCGCGTTCGCCGTGGATGCGCAGCCGAAGCCCGTTCTCCTCGCCTGCCGCGACCTGGGTCGCCTTGAGCGTGCCGCGGGCGCCGCCCTCGAACCGGAGCAGTGCGCTGACGTCGTCGTCGAGCCGGCGGCCCTCGACATGCGTCGTGAGGTCCGCCGAGACCGATTGCACCGACAGGCCGGAGACATGCTCGGCGAGCTGGAACGCGTGCGTGCCGATGTCGCCGAGGCAGCCGCCGAGTCCGGCGCGCGCGGGATCGGTGCGCCATTCGGCCTGCTTGTTGCCGTCGGTATCGATCGGTTGGCTGAGCCAGCCTTGCAGATATTCGACCTGGACCAGACGGATCGCGCCGAAATCGCCGCGTTCGACCCGCGCGCGCGCCTCTTCAATCATCGGGTAGCCGCTATAGGTGAACGCCAGCGCGAAGTGGCGGCCGCTGGCCTTGGCGGCGGCGGCGATCGCCAAGGCCTCGACGACGCTCATCGCCATCGGCTTTTCGCAGAAGACGTGGAAGCCGGCCTCCAGCGCGGCGATCGCCATCGGCGCGTGGAGGTGGTTCGGCGTGACGATCGCGAGCGCTTCGATGCGCTGGTCCGCGGGCAGCGTAATCTCGTGCGCGATCAACGCGTCGAGCGATGGATAGACCCGCTGGGGATCGAGACCGAGCAGTGCGCCGGTGCGCGTGTTGCGCCCACCATCGGTGCTGAACGCCCCCGCGACGAGGTCCCAGTCGCCGTCGAGCGCCGCCGCCATCCGGTGGACGGCGCCGATAAAGGCCCCCTCCCCGCCGCCGACCATGCCGAGACGAAGCCGGCTCATGCCTGCCCCTCGGACAGTCCGAGCAGCTTGCGGATCGCGGCGCGATCGATGCCGCTGGCGGCGAAGTCGTCGAACGGGCGGTCGGTCAGCCGGATGATGTGGTCGCGGATGAACGGCGCGCCTTCGCGGGCGCCGTCGTCGGACCGTTTCAGCGCGCACTCCCATTCGAGCACTGCCCAGCCGTCATAGCCATATTGTGCCATCTTGCTGAAGATAGACGAGAAATCGACCTGCCCGTCGCCGAGCGAGCGGAACCGGCCGGCGCGGTCGACCCAGTCCTCGTAGCCGCCATAGACGCCGGTACGCCCGTTCGGGTTGAACTCGGCATCCTTGACGTGGAAGCACGAGATCCGGTCGTGATAGCGGTCGATGAAGTCGAGATAGTCGAGCTGCTGCAACACGAAATGCGACGGATCGAACAGGAGGCGCGCACGCGGGTGGTTGTCGACGGCCGCCAGGAACCGCTCCCAGGTCGCGCCGTCATGAACGTCCTCGCCCGGATGGACCTCGAACGCGCAATCGACGCCGACCTCTTCGAACACGTCGAGGATCGGAGTCCAGCGCCGCGCGAGTTCGGCGAACGCTTCCTCGATCAGCCCGGCGGGACGTTGCGGCCATGGATAGACGTACGGCCAAGCCAGTGCGCCAGAGAAGGTGGCATGCGCGGACAGGCCCAGATTGGCGCTGGCGCGGGCGGCGAGCTTGACCTGTTCGACCGCCCAGAGCTGGCGCTCGGCGGGCTTGCCGTGGACTTCGGGGGGCGCGAAGCCGTCGAACAGCGTGTCGTACGCCGGATGGACCGCGACCAGCTGGCCTTGCAGATGCGTCGACAGCTCGGTGACTTCGATGCCGTGCCTAGCGAGCGTCCCGCGAAGGTCGTCGCAATAGGTCTTGCTCTCGGCGGCGAGCTTCAGGTCGATCAACTGCGCGTTGCAGGGGATCTGGACGCCGACATAGCCGAGCCCTGCCGCCCATTCCGCCAGACCGTCGAGCGTGTCGAACGGCGCTTCGTCGCCAAGGAACTGGGCGAGGAATATTCCGGGGCCCTTCATGCCGGTCATGCTGCACTCTTTCTGGTGTCGTCGCGGAACGTGAACTGGAACAGCAGCGCGATCACCGCGGCGGCGATCGCGGGATACCACCACATATGCTGCCAGTCGGCGATGGTCGGCGATGCGGGCAGCTGCGCATACAGAAGCGCGCCGATCTGCGACCCGAGCAGCATCCCGACGCCGTAGGTGAACAGCGTCAGCATGCCTTGTGCCTGCGCGTTGACGCCCTTCGGCGTGGCGATCGTACCGGTGTAGATCGCACCTGCGACGAAGAAGAAGTCGTAGCACACGCCGTGCAGCGCGACGCCGAGATAGACTGCCCAGATCGAAGAGCCGCCGTCGCCGATCGCGAACAGAGCATAGCGCAACGCCCATGCGGCCATGCCTACCAGCAGCAGCGGCTTCACCCCGAACCGGCGATACAGCCACGGCATCGAGAACATGAAGACGAGTTCGGACATCTGGCCGATCGCGAGCGTGCCGCCGACGTTGCTGATGCCGGTCGCACCGACATAGGGCGAGGCATAGGCGTAATACATCGCGAGCGGGATCGAGATCAGCGTCGCGCAGGTCATGAAAATCAGGAACGAGCGCTGCTTGAGCAACCCGAACGCCTCGACGCAGAACACCTGGCGGAGAACGCTCTCGTCGCGTGGCGCATCCGCCGTGACGTTCGGCAGCGTGAAGCTGTAGAAGCCGAGCACGATCGACACTACGCCTGCGACGCGGAAAATCTCCGGGCTCGCCGACAGGCCCGCCCAGCCGATGAGGAGGCCAGCGGTGATCCAGCCGAGCGTGCCGAACGCGCGGACGAACGGGAACTTGTCGGTCCGCTCGCCAAAGCTCTTCAGCGCGATCGTGTTCGCGAGGCCCACCGTCGGCATGTAGAGGATCATGTAGCAGAGCAGCAGCCAGACGAAGGTCCGCCCATTCTCCGGCGTCACCAGCGACGGCAGCACGAACAACAGCACGCCGCCGACCAGGTGCAGGATCACCATCAGCATCCGCGGGCTAACATAACGCGCCGCAGCCATGCCGAGCAGGAACGAGCCCACGATCGACGCGATCGGACCGACCGAGAACGCGTTGCCGATAAGGTTTCCGATCCCGACCGTCTGCATGACGAGGCCGAGGGTTACGGTCCAGGCGCCCCATACGAAGAACTGCATGAACATCATGGCGCTCAGGCGGCCGGTTAGCAGGCCGCCGGTCGTGGCTTGGGGCCCAGTGTCTGCACGCGCCATTCGCTACCTCTCCGATCGCAGTTTTACTGCTTGTCGACCCGGAAGCTACGGAGGCTCGAAACGAATGTAAAGGATTACATCGGATATATATCGACAGTGCCGACGACCGGATCCATGACGACCCTATGCCGACGATCATCGAAGTGGCCGCTCTCGCAGGCGTCTCGACCGCCACGGTTTCGCGCGTTCTCAGCCGCCCCGAACAGGTGTCCGAGGACACGCGACGGCGGGTGCTGGCGGTCGTTCGCGAGTCCGGATACGCGCCCAACGTCGCCGCGCGGAGCCTGCGGACGTTGCGCGCGGCGAAGATCCTGCTGACCGTCCCCGATATCTCGAACGCGTTCTTCGCCAGCGTCATCCGCGGCGCCGAAGAGGCCGCACGCGATGCCGGTTACTCGGTCGTGGTCGGCGACACGCGGCACGATCCGGACGTTGAAGACCAATATGCCGACATGCTCTCCCGCCGCGAAGTCGACGGGCTGATCTTCCTCGGTCACCGCCTGCCAACCAGCCTTGCCCCGCTGATGGCGCGCAAAGGGACTGCCGCGCCGATCGTCAACGGCTGCGAATACAGTCCCGACCTCGGCGTCCCGAGCGTCCATATCGACAATGCCGCCGCCAGCGCGGATGCGATCGAGCATCTGATCGCGCTCGGCCATCGCAGGATCGGCGTCGTCACTGGCCCCGAGATCAGCCCGATCAGCCGCGACCGCCTCGCCGGCGCGATCGACGCTGCGACCCGCGCGGGCCTTCGCGACAGCCTACACATCCGCGTCGGCGACTATTCGGCCGGCCCCGCCGTCGACCAGACCCGCGACCTGCTCGCCCAGGACGTCACTGCGATCTTCTGCTTCAGCGACGAGATGGCGATGGGCGCACTCAGTGCGATCGGCGACGCGGGACTATCGTGCCCGAAAGACGTCTCGGTGATCGGTTTCGACGACCTCCCGCTCGCGCGCTATTTTCAGCCGCCATTGACGACGATCGCGCAGCCCAAGGCGATGATCGGCCGCCGCACCGTCGAGTTGCTCGTCGATATCCTGCGCGGCGTAGACAGCCCGTCGCGACAGGTCACGCTGGATCACGAACTCATCGTTCGCGGCAGTACTGCACAGCCAGCTTCGGCTCGCTGACCGATTAAATCGGGCGGCGCTTCTCAGATCGACGATCGCCTGCAATATTCCGCGGCAATCTCTTCCTCCATACGGGCGATCTCGATGTCGGTTTTCAAGCGATCACGCCTTGCGGGCGCCTTGCTGGGTTTGTTTCTCTCCACCAGCGCCAATGCCCAGGACGCGGCCACGCCGAGCGATGCGGTCGATCCGTTCATCGGCACCGGCGGCGAAGGGCACACGTTCCCAGGGGCGGTCGCACCGTTCGGCATGGTCCAGTTGTCCCCGGACACCGATACGTCCTGCGTGATCCGCACCTGTTACGGCCACGCCGCCGGCTATCGCTATGACGATCCGACGATCGAGGGGTTCAGCCACACGCATTTCTCGGGCGCAGGGCATTCCGATCTGGGCGACATCCTCGTCATGCCATTATCGGGCGACACGGTGCCGATGGACCCCGGCATGCCCGCCGCGCCCGGTTATCGCTCACGCTTTTCGCACGCCACCGAAGTGGCGAAGCCGGGCTATTACGCGGTGACGCTGGACGGTCCCGGCGTGCGCGCGGAAATGACGGCGGGCACGCGGATCGGCGTGCATCGCTACAGCTTTCCCAAGGGCAAGGCCGCGCATCTCGTCGTCGATCTGCGATCGTCTCTTTATAATTACCCTGGCAAGATCCTGTGGTCGGGGCTGCACCTGCGCGACGACGGCGTGCTCACCGGCTTTCGCGAGACGCGCGGCTGGGCGCCCGGGCGCAAGCTCTACTTTGCGATGCGGTTTTCTGCGCCGCTAGTGGGTCACGCGCTGGTCGATCGCGACAAGGACATCGCGTACAAGGGATTCCAGGGTCCGGGCCGTGGCAGCGATACGCTCGCAGAAAAGCTGGGTCGCGCGCTGGAGGCGCGGCTCGATTTCGGCCCGCTCGACGCTCCGCTCGAAGTGAAGGTCGCGATCTCGGGAGTCGACGAGGCCGGGGCCCTCGCCAATCTGGACAGCGAACCCGGCGGCTTCGACGCGGTCCGCACCAGGACGCAGGGCGAGTGGGATACCGCACTCGGCGCGGTCAAGTTCGAGGCTGCGGCACCGATGCGCCGGATCTTCGCGACCGCGCTCTACCACAGCCTGCTCGCGCCGAGCGTCTGGAGCGACAGCGACGGGCGGTATCGCGGGCCCGACGATCAGGTGCATCAGGCCGATGGCTTCACGGTCCGCTCGACCTTTTCGCTATGGGACACGTTCCGCGCCGAACACCCGCTGCTGACACTGATCCAGCCAGAGAAAACCAATAGCGACATCGTCCGATCGCTGATCGCCAGCCAGCAACACAGCCCCGACGGCATCCTCCCGGTCTGGCAATTCGCCGGGCGCGAGACGTGGACGATGATCGGTTATCATGCGGTCCCCGTTATCGCCGACGCGTATATGAAGGGCATCGGCGGCTTCGACGCGGACGCCGCGTTGCAGGCGATGGTCGCGAGCGCCGACCATGCGTCTTACGGCGGGCTCGGCGAGTACATCCAGCGCGGATACGTCCCGATCGACAAGGAGCCGGAGGCCGCGTCGAAGACCGTCGAATACGCCTATGACGACTGGACGATCGCGCGGATGGCGCGGCGGATGGGCAAGACCACCATTGCCGAGCGGTTCGAGAAGCGCGCGGGCAATTGGCGCAACAGCTTCGACGCGAAGTCCGGCTGGCTGCGCGCAAAGCTCGCGAACGGCAGTTTCCGCACGCCCTTCGACCCCACCGCGATCAATTACGGCTCCGATTATACCGAGGGCAATGCGTGGCAATATAGCTGGTTCGTGCCGCAGGATCAGGCGGGTCTGTTCCGGCTGCTCGGCGGCGATGCGAAGACCGTGAAGAAGCTCGACGCGATGTTCGACTTCGACAATTCGAAGGTCGATTACAGCCATGCGGAGGATATCGCCGGGCTGATCGGCCAGTACATCCACGGCAACGAACCGAGCCACCACGTCGCCTATCTCTACAACTATGCCGGCGCACCGTGGCGGACGCAGGAGCGGCTCGGCCAGATCGTGCGGAGCCAATATGGCGCCAAACCCGAGGGGCTGAGCGGTAACGACGATCTCGGCCAGATGTCCGCATGGCTGGTGTTCACGGCGCTCGGCTTTTATCCGGTCGCGCCGGGGTCGAACGAGTATGTCATCGGTCGCCCGTTCCTGTCGCGGGCGACGCTCGCGCTGCCCGGCGGCAAGCAGTTCGCGATCCGGACGGACAATCTGTCGGACGCGAACCCGTATATCCGGTCGGTCACGCTGAACGGCACGCCCCTCACCCGCAGCTATCTGCGCGACGACGAGATCCGGCAGGGTGGCGAATTGCGGTTCGTGATGGGCGCGCAGCCGAACAAGCTCTGGGGCAAGCGTGCGAAGGCCCGGCCGCTTTCGTCCTCGACTGCCGCCCTGCGCCACTGATCTGCCCCGCTGATCTGCGTCCGTCCTATGGCGGAGCGGGTCGACATTGCGGAGACTGGGTGGAGCTATGCGCCCGAACGGCCCCTTCCGCGTTATCCTCTGGAACCGATATCTCGAGAGACAGACCATGAAGAGCGTGACGCTTCCAGGCGGAGAAACGGTACCGGCGCTTGGCCAGGGTAGCTGGATGATGGGTGAGCGCGCCGCGCACCGTGCCGACGAGATCGCCGCGCTGCGCCGCGGCGTAGAGCTAGGCATGACGCTGATCGACACCGCGGAAATGTACGGCGATGGCGCAGCCGAGACGTCGATCGGCGAAGCGCTGGGCAGCGTGCGTGACGACCTGTTCCTCGTCAGCAAGGCGTATCCGCAGAACGCATCGCGCACGCGGCTGGCGGCGGCATGCGAAGCGAGCCTCAAGCGGCTGGGGACCGACCGGCTCGACCTGTATCTGCTGCATTGGCGCGGATCGGTGCCGCTCGCCGAGACGGTCGAGGTGATGGAAGCGCTCAAGGCGGCGGGCAAGATCCGCCATTGGGGCGTGAGCAATCTCGATACCGACGACATGGCCGAACTGATCGAGGGTGGCGGCGATCGCTGTGCGACCGACCAGATCCTCTACAATCTCTCGCGGCGCGGGCCCGAACTCGACCTGATGCCGTGGCTGGCCGAGCACGGCATCCCGGTGATGGCCTATAGCCCGGTCGAGCAGGGCCGGTTGATCGCAGATCCGACATTGGCGCGGATCGCGCGGACGATCGGCGCGAGCCCGGCGCAGGTCGCGCTCGCCTGGGTGCTGAACCGTGACGGCGTCATCGCAATTCCGAAGGCCGGCACGGTGGCGCATGTGCAGGACAATCGTGGTGCGGCGGACCTGCGGCTGTCGCCGGACGATCTGGTCGCGCTGGATACCGCGTTCGCAGCGCCACGGACGCGTCGCCCACTCGAGATGCTGTGAGCGTCGGATGACTGTGTATTTTACGGCGGATACGCATTTCGGCGATCATCGGACGCTCAATATTCACCGTCGTCCGTTTGCCAGCGTCGCCGAAATGGACGCCGCGATCGTCACCGGCTGGAACGCGGTCGTTGGTCCCGCGGACACGGTGTGGCATCTCGGCGATGTCGCGCGCCGCCCGTCGGACGTATCCGACCTGCTGGCACAATTGCACGGGACCAAGCACCTGATCCGGGGCAACAATGATCCGCCCGCAACCGGCGCGGCCGAAGGGTGGGCCAGCGTGCAGGATTACGCCGAACTGACGCTCGACGGGACGGCTCTGGTGCTATGCCATTACCCGTTCAGCCGCTGGAACGGGCAGCATCGCCGGTCGATCAATCTGCACGGGCATAGCCACGGCAAGCTCAAGCCGGTGCTGCGCCAGTTCGATGTCGGCGTCGACCCGCGCGGCTTTCGCCCGGTAACGCTTGCCAATCTGCTCGACCGTTCGCCACGTACCGAAATCCACGATCCGATCATCCGCCGAGGGACTGCAACCGCATGAAGACGTCTTCGCCACACCAGACGGCATCGGACGATTACGCCCATGGCCGACGCGACGGGTTGCGGCTGGCGCTGTCGATCCTCGCGGGCGAGGAGGCGAAATGGGCGGCGCTGCTGGGAGAAAGCTCGTCGTGGCGCACCAATGCGATCCGCGAAGTCCGATACAAGACGTTGCAGGTCGCGCAGAGCCGGATCCACACGGTACTCAATCGCATGACGCCGAAAACGGGTGTCGCGATCGATCCGGAGATCGCCGCCGCGCTCGAAAAGGCGGGACTCTAGCGCCGCAACGTGCAGCGCTCCCGGTCGGCTGTGTGAAGATCCGGGGCAAAAATGCCGTCGCCCAAACCGGGGGTGGTGATTTTGTTCGTCAATCGTTCTGGCTCGGCAACCATGTCGGCCTTCACGTCGTTCTCGACGCAACCCGGGTTTTCGACGCACTCCGGTTTCTCGAAGCATTCCGGGCTCTCGACGCAATCCGGCAATCCTGTGCGGATCACACTGCTTGCCGTGGAAAGACGGGCCTTATGCCGAGTACGACGACCGGATTGCCGCCGTGCCCGCGATGATCGCCCCAATCCCTAAACCGCGCGGCGCTGACCGAGCGGACCGCCTGCCACGCCTGCCCTTTTGCACCCCTCCCCTTCACGCAGAGCTATCATCATGACCGAAGTTTCCGTCGTCACCCTGGGCAAGGGGCGTCCCGATCATCTCGTCAACGTGGTCCGCGGACTGATGCGACAAACGCTGATGCCGGTCGAGCTGATCGTCGCGGTGATGCAGGACGATCTGTACGACCTGCCCGAGGCGCCGTTCCCGATCCGCCAGATGCGGATCGTCGCCGACGCGTTGCCGCTTGCCTCGGCGCGCAACGTCGCGGCGCGGGCGGCGACCGGCGAGGCGATCGTCTTTCTCGACATGGACTGCATTCCGACGCCGAGTCTGCTGGCGGATTATGCCGGGTTCCTCGATAGCTTCGACGGTCTGTTGATGGGTGAGGTCCTGTACCTGCCGGGTGGCGCGACCGCGGGCGACTGGTCGTATGAGCGGTTCGCGGAGATTGCGGTTAAGCATTCGGATCGTCGCGGCCCGCCGCCGCAGGGAATCGAGATCTGCACCGATTATCGCTGTTTCTGGTCGCTCAATTTCGCGATGCGGCGGGCGACGTTCCTCGGCCTTGGCGGCTTCGACGAACGCTATGTCGGCTATGGCGGCGAGGATACCGATTTCGGCAAGGCACTCGACGAGGCGGGCATCCCGATCGCCTGGATCAAGGGCGGTCTGGCGTATCACCAATATCATCCGCACCACATGCCGCCGGTGCATCATCTCGACAGCGTGGTGCGCAACGCCGAGCTGTTCGAGACCAAATGGGGGTATCGGACGATGGGGCATTGGCTCCAGGCGTTCCGGCTGATGGGGCTGATCGATCCGACCCCGGGCCGGCCGATCCGGATCCTGCGACGCCCCGATGCCGCCGATCTCGCGCTGACCGGACAGCAGAGCCACCAGCCCTATGCCAATACCGCGGTCGTGATCCGCCTGCTGGAAGACCGGCTGGCGGCGAGCGAGAGCGCCGAGGCGGCCGAATGAGGATCGCCGTCCTGTGCCATGTTCGCCAGCCGATCGCCCAGCCCTTTGCCGGCGGGATGGAATCGCAGTGCTGGCAGCTGGCGGCAGGATTGCAGGCACGCGGCCATGACGTCGTGCTGTTCGCATCGGGTGACAGCGACCCGCGGTTTGCGCTCGATGCGGTGATCCCGGAGGCTTACGAGCGGAGCTTTCCCTGCGCCGAGCATCGCGGCGTCGCAGCGCTGATCGCGCATCTCGATAAGGGGTATGCAGCCGCCTGCGACCGGATCGCCGGGGGTGGCTTCGACGTGGTGCACAACAACAGCCTGCACCGGTTTCCGCTCGAGCCGGCGCGGACCGCTATGGTGCCGACGGTCACGTCGCTGCACGTGCCGCCTTACGATGCGCTGCGCTGGTTCGTGCAGGCGAGCGTGGCACCGACGCACCGCATGACCGCGACCTCGGCCCGCCAGCTAGCTGCCTGGTGGCCGGAGGGGTCCCCGCGCGAGGCCTCGGTGCTGCACAATGGCATCGATCCCGACGCATGGCCGTTCGTCGCGCGGGGCGACGGCAGTGCGGTCTGGTGCGGCAGGATGACGCCCGACAAGGCACCACACCTCGCGGTCCAGGCGGCGCGGATCGCGGGCGTCCCGCTGACGCTGTTCGGACCGATCGAGGATCGCGACTATTGGGACGCTGCGGTGGTGCCGTTGCTCGACGGCGACGCGCGCTACGGCGGACATCTTAGCGGCGCGGCGCTGGCGACCGAGCTGGGACGGGCTTCCGTCTTCGTCTTCACGCCGTGCTGGGACGAGCCGTTCGGGCTGGTCGCGGTCGAGGCGATGGCATGCGGCCTGCCGGTCGCTGCATTCGATTCCGGTGCGGTCCGCGAGATCATCGGCGAAATTGGAGCGTTCGCGCCCGCGGGCGATGTCGCGGCGCTCGCCCGCGCGATCGTCGCTGCGCTCGACGCACCCCGCGCGGTGCAACGCGAGCGGGTCGAGGCGGCGTTCACGCGCGACCGCTGGCTGGACCGCTGCGAAGCCTTGTACCGGGCCGCCCTCAGCGGCGCGGCGGCATCGACGACCGGCGCGGCCGCTTGAACCAGAAGCTCCAGACGCTGAGCGTCCCGAGCAGGCCGAGCACGAGCCCCGACAGCGTCATCACGAGGCGGTAGCCGAGACCGCCGACCTTCGCCGCATGGAGCGGGTACAGGATGTTGTAGGCCGCGACCACGCGTGAGAGCGACGCGGCGTCGCGTGCCGCCAGCAGATGGCCGTCATCGGCGGCGAACCACAATGTCGTGCGGCCGTTCGGGAGCCATTCCGCCGGTCGCTTCATGCGCAGCGTGACGACGCCGCTGCCGTTGCGCGGAAGCGACAGGCTGCGCAGTTCGGCGTCGGGAAAGCGCGTCCGCGCGGCGATGATCATGCCCCGCCAGTCGAGATGGTCGGCGAGCGCGACCTTGGCGCCCGTCGGCGGCTTCAGCGCCGCGTCGATCGTCGCGGGTGCGGCGGGCCCGAGGAACACCGCGGTCAGCGGGCGGAACACCAATGTCGCGCCGGTCAGCAGCGACAGCACCAGCAGCGGCGCCGCGACTATCCCCAGATCGCGGTGATGCCGGACGATCGCCGGACGACTGAGCCGCTTCGGCAGCAACCGGAACGCAAACGTCTTGCGCGTCCGCCACCACAGGATCGTGCCGGTGATCACGAAGAACAGCCCCGCCACGCCTGCGATACCGATGATCGTCTCGCCCGTGTCGCCTGAAAAGAGATGATGATGCAGGTCGAACAGCCACAATTCGGGCCGCGCCCATTGGCTCTGCCACTGGCTGACGATCGTGCCGACCTGGTCGGTATAGGCGCCTGCCCCCTTGCCGAAATCGAGCCGGTCCACGCCGAGATTGGCGTTGGCGAACGTGATGCTCTGCGGCCGGGTCGCGGGGTTCGCCATCAACCGCTCGGTGGTCTCGGCAAGCAGGCGCGTATCCTGGATCTGCGCATCACCGGCATGGGGCACCATGATCCACGCATCGCGGTGAACGAGGATCGCGCCGGTCAGCCCGAGGATCGCGAGGACCAGTCCGAGAAACCCGCCGGTCCAGCGGTGCAACGTGTCGAGCAGCGCCATGCTAGAACCTGACGTCCCAGCCGAGCGTGAAATTGCGGCCGCGTCCGGAGAAGAAATGCGCGTTGTCGGTCGGCCGCACCGTGTCGCTGTAATAATCGATGTAGAAATGGTCGAAGATGTTCTGCGCGCTCAGCGTCAGCGCGCCGATCGGCAACGCGTAGCGTATCGATGCATCGGTGACAGTGTAGCCACTGAAGTCATTGGCAGCGGGCAGCCCGGCATATTTACGCGCGAGATAGAATTGTTGTTGGACGCGGGCGGACACCTTGCCGCGGACATAGCTGGCGGCGAGGTTCAGGCGATCGGGCGAGATGTTCGCGCCGTCGAGATCGATATCGACCGCGCCGTCGTCGTTCGAATCCGTCCGCCCGACCAGATGCGCGAACCCGGTCGACAGCGTCAGCCCCGGTAGCGGCATCCGTGCCTCCAGATTGACCTCGATGCCCTGGATCTCGACACGCTGCCGTTGCGCTTCATACGCGCCGCCGGTGAACACCAGAACCTGTCCGCGCGTGCTGGTCGACCAGAAATAGGTCGCGCTCGCGTTCATCGGCCCGCGCTTCACCTCGACGCCGAGTTCGCGGTTGTTCGACACGATCGGCGCGATGTCGACATAGCTGTCGAGGTCGACCCCGTCGCGGTTGATCGCGCGTGAGATGCGGCCGACATCGGGCACGGTAAACCCTTGCGCATAGCTGCCATAGGCGCGGATGCCGGGGATCGGCTCGACGATGACGCCGCCGTTGAGCAGCGCCTTGCTGAAGCTCGGGCTGCCGCCCGCCACCGCGTGGCTGCCGTAGGAAGCGAGCGTGGTGTAGTCGTCGATGACGATCTTCACATTCTCGTAGCGCGCGCCGCCCGCGATCCGGACGACCTTGTCGAACAGCGCGAGATTGACCTGTCCGAACGGCGCGAGGCTGCGAAAGTCGGCGGGTGGCACCCAGACGCGGTCGGTCGCGATCAGGCGTTGTTCGGTACGGTCGTACAGCGCGTCGAAGCCGAGCGTTGCGGTCAGCGCCTCGAAGCCGGGAACGGCGCGCTCGTAACTGAACTTGCCGCCATATTTGCGCGAGCGATTCTGCGACTGATCGAACAACTGGCCGACGGGTGCGAGCCGCACGTCCTGAAACGTCGCGATCGGCGCGACCTCGCCGCCGAACGTGTCGCGCGACCGGTTGAAGAAGACCTGGGTCACGAGATTGCCGCCCCACAGATCGGGATCGGTGAGCGACAGCGCGATGCTCTCGGTCCGGTTCTCGGCCGGATCGCCCGGCGGGGTGCCGCGCACCGACGTCGTCGGCAGGTTCGTGCGGAAATTCCCGTTGCTGGCGATGTAATTGCCGCCGCCCTTCAGTTCGAAGCGATTGGCGATCAGGTCGATCCGCGCGGTATCGGTGAGCGCATAGCCGGCGCGTGCGAATACCGACCAGCTGCGCGAATCCTGCGTCTCGCCCTGCGTCAGGTCGGTGCCGACGCGGTTGCCGTGACCGTCGTAGAACGCGCCGCGCTTGTCGTATGCGCCGCCCGCCATCACGTCGAAACGCCCCGACTTCCACGCGAGCAGCCCGGCGACCTTGCCGCCATTGCCGTCGCCGCTGAAGCCGGTGTCGGTCGTCCCCTGCACCAGCGCGCGGCCCGACAGCCCTTCGGTGCGCGGCGGCTGTACGGTCACCTGGTTGACGATCCCACCGGTGCCGCCGATCCCCTGCAGCGCGTTCGAGCCGTAGATCAGCTCGACCCGGTCGATAAAGAAAGGGTCGATCGTGAAGCCGTCGCGCGATCCATCGCGCAGCGGCGTCGACTGCGGGATGCCGTTGATCGCATAGAGCGGCGAGCGCCCGCGCAACGTCTCGCCCGCGCCCGACAGCTTCTGTCGCGTCGGCGAGAAGGACGGCGTCAGGTTCGAGACCGCATCGACCACCGATCCGCCGATCGCGACCTGCTGATCGAGCGCCGCACGGTCGATCACGTCGATCGTCAGCGGCAATGCGTTGGGCGGCAGGATGCTGCGTGTCGCACTGACGATGATGTCCGGTGAGGGTTGATCCTCGGTATCGCCTGGCGCCGAAACCGTAGCGACCTGCGCCGCCACCGGCGCCGTCGTGCCGATGATCGGCAGCGTCAATATCCCGAGAAGTCCGTACCGCATGATGTCCCCCGATTGCGGTTGCGCCCTAGCCGGACCGGAACGCTAATGCAAATCGTTCGCACTTGTCGTTTAGGCTGCGCAGTAATTTGTCTTTGTCGTCAGCTGGCGCTGTCGCTCGTGGTCGAGCAGGATATAACGGGCACCGGACACGAACTCGTTTGGAACCGTCATGACCAGCCTTCGCCTGCCGATACCGCCCTTCACCGCCGAAACCGCGATCCAGAAGGTCCGGGCGGCCGAGGATGGCTGGAATGGCCGCGATCCGTCGCGCGTCGCCAGCGCCTATACCGCCGACAGCGCATGGCGAAACCGGGACGTGTTCATTACCGGACGCGACGCGATCACCGCGTTCCTTGCCGACAAATGGACCCGCGAGCAGGACTATCGCCTGATCAAGGAGCTATGGGCGTTCACCGACGACCGGATCGCGGTGCGCTTCGCTTATGAATGGCATGACGGCGCAGGAAACTGGTTCCGGTCCTATGGCAACGAGAACTGGGCATTCGCCGCGGACGGGCTCATGCGCGAACGGCACGCGAGCATCAACGACGTCGCGATCACACCGGGTGAACGGCTGTTTCACTGGGATCGCGCGGGGTTCGGCCAGCGGACCATCCCGGCCTTTCGGACCTGGGACTCTGATCCGCGGGCGAGATCGCGCTCGACCGGTCGGGCGATTGCCACGCACGATCTCTTGATCGCGCAGCGGGGCTTATCGCGGCGCACCGGGACAACGACATCCAGAACAGCGAAATCCCAGAAACGACATCCCAGAAACGACATCATCGTTCAGCTACCTTTACGCCACAACGGAGACGATTCATGACGACGGCCTATGATACCAAGCTCGGTCTGTATATTGCCGGCGAATGGCTGAGCGGCGACGGTCGCGACACGCGCGACGTGCTCAACCCAGCGACCGGTTCGGGTCAGGCGGCCTTGCCGCTCGCCAATGCCGCGGACCTCGATCGCGCGCTCGAAGCGACGCAGCGCGGGTTCGTCGCTTGGCGCGCGACGCCGCCCGAAAAGCGTGCGGCGATCCTGGTACGGACCGCGCAGCTGTTGCGCGAACGCGGCGATCATATCGCGCGCATCGCGACGCTGGAGCAGGGCAAGATCCAGGCCGAGGCGAAGGGCGAGGTTGCGTTCGCCGCAGCGCTGCTCGATTTTCACGCGGCCGAGGCGCAGCGGATCTATGGTCGCGTCCTGCCGCGCCCATCGGGGTCGCGCAGCCTGGTCCTGCACCAGCCGGTCGGGCCGGTCGCGGCGTTCTGCGCCTGGAATTTCCCGATCATGAACGTCGTGCGCAAGATCGCCCCCGCGGTCGCGGCCGGGTGCACGATCATCATCAAGCCATCGGAGGAAACCGCGGGTAGCGCGGTCGAGGTCATGCGCTGCTTCCAGGATGCCGGGTTGCCGGGCGACGTCGCGCAGTGCGTGTTCGGCGTACCCGACATGGTGTCGCGCCATCTGCTGGCCTCGCCGATCACGCGCAAACTGAGCTTCACCGGATCGGTGCCGGTTGGCAAGGCGCTGATGAAGCTGGCGGCGGACACGATGATGCGGACAACGATGGAGCTTGGCGGGCATGGCCCGGTGCTGGTGTTCGACGATTGCGATCTCGACAAGACGCTCGACACGCTGGTCGCGCACAAGTTTCGCAATGCCGGGCAGGTCTGCGTCGCGCCGACGCGGTTCCACGTCCAGGACGGCATCTACGACCGGTTCGCCAAGGGCTTTGCAGAGCGGACGCGGACGCTGAAGATCGGCGACGGCATGGATGCGGCAAGCCAGATGGGCCCGATGGCCAATGCCCGCCGCCCCGATGCGATCGCCGAGCTGGTCGGCGACGCGACCGGGCACGGTGCGAAGCTGCTGGCGGGCGGCGACTATGGTGGTGGAAGCGGGGGCGGTGATGGCGGGTTCTTCTTCCAGCCGACGGTGCTGGGCGACGTTCCGCTGTCGGCGCGCGCGATGAACGAGGAGCCGTTCGGCCCGCTCGCCTTGCTCAGCCGCTTTGGGTCCGACGAGGAGGCGATTGCCGAAGCCAACCGCCTGCCGTTCGGTCTGGCGGCCTATTGCTTCACCGAGAATGGCCGTCGCCAGAACCTGCTCGGCGACGCGATCGAGGCGGGGATGATCGCGATCAACAATGTCCGGCTGAGCTATCCCGACAGCCCGTTTGGCGGCGTGAAGGAAAGCGGGCACGGATCCGAGGACGGTCCCGAGGGTATCGCTGCGCATCTCGTCACCAAGGCCGTGCACATCAGCTGATCCGGCGACGTCGTCCGGCCGCTGGCCCGACGACCCCGTAGCACATCACGCCGCAGGGCTTTCCGTTCCAGGACGGAAAGCCCTGCGTTTCTGCGCGCGTTCGGCGGCGATCGAAGGAGGTCGGCGGATCGGCGCACTTGCGTCTTCAAGGTCGCTGGTGAAGCTCGACCGCGAGTCCCCCGCGCGTCATCACATGAGATAAAAATGCAACAAAACGGCAGAAGGAATGTCTTCTGCCGCATTTTCTATTGTCAAACCGCCCCCGCTATGGCGAATTGTTGCAATAATGTTTCTCGGTCCACGCGATCGGGAACCATCGGTTGTCGCCTTGGCCCGGGAAGGAAGGTTTGCGTTGCAGTCTGCCGTTCGTCCTCCTAGCCCGATGCCGTCCGCATGTGGTTCGATCAGGGCTCTCGTCCCTGTTCCACCGACCCATGCCGACACCGCCGCCAGTGTTCATCGCCGCACGACCGTCGCGCGAGACCGTGCCCAGTTTGCCGTTTCGGCCGAGGGGCTCGCACCGCGCGCGCTGCCGCGCCGTGCCCGTCGCACCGAGTATAAAGACACTTGCAAACACGCCGAGCGCAATCGGCGGTCCAAAGCGAGGACGCGTTAGGGAAGGATCCTGAAAGCCACTTTTCAAGGGGGCTAAGGATAATGAAGTACACGACCTCAACCGTCGCCATGGCGGTCGCATTGGTATCCGGATCCCAGGCATATGCCGTCGGCCGAGCACCGCCGCAGGACTCCGTCCCCGCATCCGCGCAGGATACGGCACCGCAAGCCGTCGCGCCGGTCGAAGCCGAACCCGCTGGTGACATTCTCGTGCTGGGTACGCGCCGCACCGATCGGACGCTGGCAAACTCGGCCTCGCCGGTCGACATTATCAGTTCGGCCGACCTGACGACGCAGCCTGCGGCGAACATGATCGATGCGCTCAAGAATATCGTGCCTTCGTTCTACGCCGGTCAGAATTCGATCTCGGACGCGTCGACCTTCGTCCGCTCGCCGTCGCTGCGCGGTCTTTCGGGCGACCAGGTGCTCGTGATGCTGAACGGCAAGCGCTACAATCGTTCGGCGTTGGTGCAGGTCTATGGCGGCAGCGACACCGGGCTCGGCCGCGGTGCGCAGGGCCCCGACATCTCGGCGATCCCGTCGCTCGCGATCGGCAACCTGCAAGTGCTGCGTGAAGGCGCCACCGCGCAATATGGCTCGGATGCGATCGCCGGCGTGCTGAACTACGGGCTGCGCGAGGACCAAGGTATCGAACTGGTCGGACGCACCGGGCAATATTATGCGGGCGACGGCGAAAGCTATCAGATCGCGGGCAATGCCGGGATCAAGGGCGATTGGGGCTTCATCAACGCGACCGGCGAATATGTCGATGAGGGCCAGACCAGCCGTGGCCGGACCCGCCCGTCGGCGGCGAACTTCGCGCAGAACTTCCCCGAACTGGCGTCGCAGCTGCCCAATTATCCGCTGCCCGTGCAGATCTGGGGCAATTCGCCGTCGCACGGGTTCAAGTCGGTGCTCAATGCGGCGATCAACGTCACCCCCGACAGCAAGCTGTATTTCTTTGGCAACTACGCCGAGAACAAGGGTAACCAGAGCTTCAACTATCGCGCTTCGGTGAGCAGCACCGCGGTCGACACGAATGGCGTCGTGCGCAATCAGGGGGCCAATGGCGCGTTCAACAACACGTTCTTCCTGACCCCTGCCCCGCTGGCAGCGCGACCTGCAAGGCGGGTGGCTTCGTGCGCGACGGCAACACCTTCAAGTTCAACCAGCTCTACCCCGCCGGCTTCACGCCGCGCTTCGTCGGCAAGACTCAGGAGCTCTACGGCGTGCTCGGCTACAAGGGGACCAGCGGCGACTTCAGCTACGACCTGTCGGGGACGCTGGCGCGCAACAAGCTGTCGCTGTCGATGTATGACTCCGCCAACTTCTCCTACGGGCCGGCGACGCAGACGAGCTTCGACTTCGGGGACCTGATCCAGCGGGAAGTGAACTTCAACGCCGACTTCACCTAGGCGGCCGAGGTCGGATTGGCGGCGCCGTTGACGATTTCGGCGGGCGGCGAATTCCGCAAGGAAACCTATGAGCAGACCGCGGGCGACCTGCAATCCTATGCCGCCGGTCCCTATGCCGTCGCGCAGCAGCTCTACACGCAGACCGCGCCGGGCGTGTACGTCGATTCGGGCACGACCGCGGCGCAAGGCGTCGGCGCCAGCGGCTATGCCGGCACCAGCGAGGCGACCGCTGGCAAGTTCGACCAGAAGGCCTATGCCGCCTATCTCGGTCTCGAAACCGATCTCACCGAGGCGCTGACGGTCGGCGCCGCCGGCCGCTACGAGCATTACAACACGTTCGGCAGCGCGTGGGTCGGCAAGGTCAACGCGCTCTACAAGCTCGTCGAGGGCCTCTCGGTCCGCGGCAGCTTCGGCACCGGCTTCCACGCGCCGTCGCCGGGCCAGTCGAACGTCTCGATCGTCACGACGTCGTTCAACAACGGCAACGCGTTCCAGGCGGGCACCTATCCGGTCGACAGCGCACCGGCGCAATATTACGGCGCGGAGGCCCTGACGCCGGAGAAATCGACCAACTATGGCGTCGGCGTCATCCTCGAGCCGGTCCGCGGCATGACGATCACGATCGACGGCTATCAGATCGATCTGCGCAACCGGATCGGGCTGACGTCGCCGTTCATCGTCGACGCGGCGGCGGTCGCCGCGCAGCCGGCGCTGCAAGCGGTCGGCGTCGATGGCCAAGTGCAGTATTTCACCAACGGCTTCAAGACGCAGACGCGCGGCGTCGACTTCGTCGGCACCTATCGCACCAAGTTCAGCGGGGCGATGCTCAACTTCTCGCTGGCCTACAACTACAACAATACCAAGCTCAAATCGTTCGACCAGCAGGTGATCGGGCTTGCGCAACGGATCGACGCCGAAAACCTGGCGCCGAAACATCGCCTGGTGGCAAACGCGAACTGGTCCTTGGGCAATCTGAGCTTCAACGTGCGTGAAAACTATTACAGCTCGTGGACCAGCGCGCAGGATTACGGGGTGACGGTCACCAAGGCGGCTACCGCGACGACGCCGGCGGAGGGGTACGCCAATCAACGGTTCGGCGACAAGTTCACCACCGATCTCGAACTGAGCTACATCTTCGCCGAGCATTTCACGCTGTCGATCGGGGCGCAGAACTTCACCGACGAGCACCCCGATCGCCTTGCGGCGAATTCGACGGTGCAGATCTATCCGCTGACCGGGGGAACGTCCGATGGTCAGGTCTATGCGCGGAACGGCGGACCGTTCGGGTTCAACGGCGGCTTTTATTACACCCGCCTGCGCGTGAAATACTGATCCGGACAGGGGCGCAGGATGCGCCCCTGTTGGCCAAACCGGTCCGTCTTGGCGGAGCATGCTTTGCGGCGTGCTCCGCCTTACCGATTCTGCTGTGACTGAACGGATCGGACTCTTCACGGATCGCCATCAGGCCGCCTCGGACCTGACCGCATGGTTCGCACTAGGCATCCAGCAGACCAACCAAGTGGTAGATAGGCATTGACGCCAGCGTGGTATGCGGACATTCAGTGCGCTACCGATCACTTGGTAGGGAAAAACTATGACTGACCTGCTGCCCTCAACGCCCGCGACGACCCAATCAAACACGCCTGCGAAGCTCCGACTGTTCACGTCACCCTCCGCGTTCCCCAACCCGCAGCGTCTGCGCATCTTCCTGCATGAGAAGGGCATCGCCGACCGGTTCGACGAAACCGTCTACGATATGTCCCCGGTCGGCGAGCAGCGGCAGTGGAAGCATCTGAAGATGAACCCCTGGGGCGAGACGCCGACGCTTGAACTGGCGGACGGCAGCTTCATCTCGGAGACCGCGGCGGTCGTGCGCTATCTCGACCAGGCGTTTCCGGGTCGGCGGATCATGGGTGAGACACCGGAAGACCAGGGTCTCGACACGATGTGGGACAATCGGATCTGGGTCCATATCCTCTACCGCATCACGACCGCGTTCCACGTCCTGCACCAGGGTCTCGGCCCCAAGCTCGAACTGACCGCCAACGCCGCGTGGGGCGAGCATTGCCGCAAGGAGGCGCTCGCGCATACCGCGCTGGTGGACCGGCATCTAGCCGATGGCCGCGAGTGGCTGCTCGGGGGTGACGAACCCACATTCTCGGACATCACGCTGGCAACCGCGATCGCGTTCTCGAAGTTCGAGGTGAACGCGATGCCGCTCGACGAGCGGTATGAGCATATCGATGCGTTCTGGCAGCGTTGGCAGCGCCGGCCGACGTTCCTCGCCGCCTATGCGGATCGGAGCAGCGGCGTGCCGGAACTCGACGATCGTCGCTAATCAACGTGCGGTCGGCGGACCGCACGTGCCGACGGCCGCCACGTGCGGTAGGAATAGGGGCGGTTCGGAATGAGGGCGCCCTAGCGCTTCACCCGCACAGCCATCGGCGCATTGCCCTGATCGGCGGCGACCGAGCTTGCGGATCGACCTGCAGCGTCCTGGATCGTGCGGTCCGCGCCCGCCGCGAGGAGCATGTCGACCTGCCGCGTGCGGTTGAAGAGCGAGGCCATCATCAGCGCGGTCTGCCCGGCATTGTTGCGCGTGTTGACGTCGCATCCCGCCTTCAGCAGCCGCGCCGCGATCGCGTCCTCGCCCTTGAAGGCGACGCCCATCTGCGCGGTGTTGCCCTGATCGCGGTCCGGGCGGCATGCGTTCGCCCCCTTGGCGATCAGCGCGTCGACGGTCGCCGCCTGCCCATTATACGCGGCCAGGATCAACGGCGTGAAACCGCGATCGTCATACGCATTGATATCCGCACCAGACTTGAGCAGCGGATCGATCATGTCGGTGCGACCGAGCCGGGCCGCATCGAACAGCAATTGCTGACGGCGCTCCGGCGATGGCGCGACGACCTGAGGCGCGACGCCCTGAGGCGCGGCTGGGCGGTTGGCGGGCGCGGCTTGCGGGGCCGCGGCGGCGGCGAGCGCCGCGAAGAATATCAGCATCGTCAGTCTCGTTTCTCGACAATAAAGCGGGAGGGGGCACGGATCACGCCGCACCCCCTGCCCCTTTTTTAGCGGCGCGCAGTCTGCGCCGGGTTGGCGGTGCGGTAGTCCGCGACGGCGCGCAATACGTCCGCCATCGGCACATTGACCGCGGTCGCGAGACGCGTGCCGAAGTCCTGATCCGCCTGGTAGAAATAGCTGACCATGATCGTCTTCGTCCGCGCCGACGTGACGACGTTGAGGTCGCCCGCCAGATTGGTGACGAGGTCGGTCCGATCCTGCGGCTTCAGCGCACGGTAGAAGGCGCCCGCCTGCGCGAAGTTGTTGGTCTTGGCGATCGGCTTGGCGTCGACCGTCGCATCGACTGCGTAGGTCGAGGCGCGGTAGCGGGCGTCGGTCGACTTCGCGGCGGTTGCGGCCGGGAAATAATTGACGTCCGAGGTCCGCGTGGCGTGATCGAGCTGACCGTCCTGATTGTTGTTGACGACGCTGGCGAGCGGCCGGTTGACGGGCAGCTGCATGACGTTGGCGCCGATGCGGTGACGCTGCGTATCCGAGTAGGAGAACAGCCGGCCCTGAAGCATGCGGTCGGGCGACGCCTCGATCCCCGGCACCATGTTGGCGGGCGCGAACGCCGACTGCTCGGTGAACTCGAAGAAGTTGGTCGGCACCTTGTTGAGCGTCATCTCGCCGATCTTGCGGAACGGCACGCCCAGCCACTCCTTGGTGTCGTCGAACGGGTTATAGTCGAGCTTGGCGAACTCGGATGACTTCATCGTCTGCATCATCAGATCCCAGGTCGGGAAATCACCTTTGGCGATCTCGCCGTAGAGATCGTCGGTGAGGTAGTTCCACGACGCGGTCGCGACCTGTGCGCCGTTGAGGTTCTTCACGCCCTGGCGGCTGATCCAGCGGAACTTGGCGAACACGGTTTCGCCCTTGGCATTGACCAGCTTGAACGCGTGGACGCCGTTGCCGTCCATCGTCCGGTACGACGCGGGCGTGCCGAGGTTCGAATAGACGTGGGCGAGCATGTTGGTCGCCTCGGGCGTGGCCGAGAAGAAGTCGAAGAAGCGGTTGGGGTCCTGCTTGTTGGTCACCGGCGAGGGCTTCAGCGAATGGATCATGTCCGGAAACTGGATCGCGTCGCGGATGAAGAAGATCGGCAGGTTGTTGCCGACAAGGTCCCAATTACCCTGATCGGTGTAAAACTTGGTCGCGAAGCCGCGTGGGTCGCGCATGCCCTCGGGGCTGCCCGACGGGTGGATCACGGTCGAGAAGCGGACGAACACAGGTGTCTGCTTGCCGGCCGCGAACAGCGATGCGCTGGTGATGTTGGAGATATCGGCGGTCGCGGTGAACACGCCGTGCGCGCCGGTGCCGCGCGCATGGACGACGCGCTCGGGCTCACGCTCGCGGTCGAACCGGGCGAGCTTCTCGATCAGCGTGGTGTCTTCGAGCAGCACCGGACCAAGATCGCCGGCTGCCTTCGAGTTACGGTTCTCGCCGATCGGCGCACCGTTGTCCCGGGTCATCTGCGGGGTCGAGGCGCTGCCTGCATCGCCCTTCGCATCGACCGTTCCTGCGACGCCCGCCTGCGCGAGCGCGGGCTTGCCGGCGCTGACCGGCGCGGCCGCGGTGGTCATGCGGGTCTCGGCCTGCGTGTCGGCTGGCGTCATCGTCTGCGCGGCAACCGGCTGGATGAGGGCGCTGGGCGAGGCTGCGACGAGCAGCATCGCCGCCATCGCCTGACGGCTGTTCAAGTTCTTCATCGGGACCCTTTGTCTGTGCTCGCGCCCGTGGACGCGTGCCCGCACGGAACGTGCGGCGAGCCGCGGTCCCTGGTCGAACGATGTCCGCATTCGAAACGGGGAATATCCATGACAGCGATCGAGTCCTTCGATCGGCCGTTCCGGAGGCGTTATTGTCGGTTATTCTTGAGGGCGGCAGAAGCGCCAACAACCGGCGTCTCGCGCGCCGTCAATGTTGCGGGTCGGCCGACACCGTGCCGAGCAGGTGCGTCGTAAAGCGCGGCAATGAACAGGGGTCGGTGCAACCGGCTACGGACAACGTGGCAATCTCGGGCGGTGTGTCGATCGACAGCGGCGTGCGGTACCGCATCTGGTCGAGCCCTTGTGCGACATAGTTGATGCGGACGACCTGCCGGCCGGTCTTGGCGACACGCCAGACCTCGAACACCAGACCGCCACCGGGTGCGGCTTCGCCCGCGCCATAGTCGTGCAATTTCCAGTTCAGGCCGAGCAGTCCGGCGAGCATCGTCACGGTGCCGTCGTGTCCGCTGAGGACGACGATCTTCTCCGCCTCGCCGATCGGATCGGCGAGCGCGGTCGCGCCGACACCGCGCTGGAGCGTCGCGAGCAGCCGCATCGCTAGGTAGCTGCTGGTCTGGCGTCCGACCTCCGGGGTGCGGGTGCGCAGGTCGATGCCGGCGCCGTGCACGACGAGCGCCTTGCCGATCGTCGCCGCATCGATCCCGCGCCATCCGGGGAAGGCGAGCCCGTCGGCATAGGCCATCACCAGGCTCTCGGCGATCCCGGCGACTTGCAGGCTGGGGGATGACAGGTCCGGTTTGCCATCGTCGATCCGCATCGCGACGGGCGTGTCGCTTAGCCGGCGCTGCACCTTGGTCCGCTCGACCGCCGAGCAGGGGATACGGCGACATTGCAGCAACACCGCCTCGAACCGGTCGCGATCGGGGGTTTGGCGCGCGTCCCATGCCGCCAGGTTACCGTCGACCCGCGCGGATATCGCCGCCAGCATCCGCTGAGGGTCGAGTGGCGCGAGCGGCGTCTGCGGTGCCTCGAACAGCGGATCGGGGGCCGCGGCGGACTGGTGGATCGTCGCTGTACATCCCGGCGTCAGGCCGGCGGCGAGTGCGGTCGCGGTCGCCTCGGTGCGCTGCGTATGGTTCGCCCAGTAATAGACCGCGCAGTCGTTTGCGCCGAGCAGCCCCAACTGCCGGTAGTGGTCGCGATACCAGCCGCCGAGCATCGTCACGAGCGTTGCGCCGTTGGCGGTCAGGTGGCCCGGTGGCACCGCGAACCGCGGCCACGCCCGGCGGCTGTAGCGGCCGAGCTCTTCCGGGCTCGACATCGCACTGCGGACGCCGTGGCGCATGACGATGACCACGCGCTCGAGCTTGTCCTGTGGCGGCGGTGTGGTCTGCGCCGCAACCGCCCCCGCCATGGTCGAGAAGACCAGTGCGAAGCCGGCTGCGAGCGGTGCGACCCGCATCAGAACTTCGCCCGGACGCCGGCGGTGAAGGTGCGGCCGTAATCGGTATAGCCCGCAAATTGATTGTCGCGGACATATTGCCACTGGACGCCGCCCGCGACGTTCATGCCCTGCACGACGAAGGTGACGTTCGGCGTGACCTTGTACGACATGTCGAAATCGAGACTGCCGAACGCGCTATCATTGTTCGCCGCCAGCCCGGCTCCGCCGACGTCGCGCAGCACGTTGCCGCGCCAGCTATAGCTGACGCGCGCGCCGACGCGCTCTTTCTCGTAGAACGCGGTCAGGTTGAAGCTGTCCTTGGCGACGTCGACCAATGCGTCGCGGAACGTGCCGCCGGTCGCCAGCGCATAAGTGCCGCCGGTCTCGGTGTGCGTGTAATTCGCCTGCGCGCCGAGACCATCGAACGGCGCGGGGAGCATCTTGAAAAGCTGCTGATAGGCGATTTCGATCCCGGCGACATAGGCGTCGCCGCCGTTCTTGGGCGCGGTCAGGCGATAGGTCTGGCCATCGAGGACGAAGTCGCGCGTCTGCTGGAACACGAAGGTGGTGATGTCCTTGTAGAACACGCCGCCGACCAGCGCGCTGCCGGGCGCGAAATACCATTCGACGGTGCCGTCATATTGCCACGCCTCGAACGGCTTCAATTCGGGGTTGCCGCCGACCGCGGTGAGGACGGTCGGGCTCGAATTGATCGTCAGGCGCGGGGCAAGATCGGCGAGCGACGGCCGGGTAATCACTTTGGAGGCGGCGAAGCGCATCTGCAATTTGGGGGTGAACTCGGCGACCAGATTGAGCGAGGGGAGGAAATTGTCGTAGGTCTTCTCGTAGCTGACCGGCAGCGCGACCTTGCCGTCGTCGGCATAGCCCGACGAGGTCTGGCGCGTCCGGGCATAGCGCACGCCGACGTCGCCGCGCACCGCGATGCCGCCGATCGGGAACGCGAAGTCGGCCATGCCGTAGCCCGCGAGGATCTCCTCGCCGATCGCATAGCTGTTGCGCAGATCGCCGCGCGCGAGCGGGGCGGCGAGCAACGCTTCCTTACCGGTGGCGGCAGCGAGGAACTTGGCTGGGTCCGGTATCGCCCAGGTCGTCGGCAGATCGCCCTTGGCACCGTCGAGGAAGTCGTCGACCGGGAAGGGCACGAAATAGCTCGCGTCGAAATACTTGCCGGTGATGCCGCTGGTGAAGTTGATGTCGCGGCGATTATAGGCGCGCGTCCGCTTCTGGTATTTCGCACCGGCGTGCAGCGCGCTGAAGACGCCGGTGAGGTCGCGCGTGATGTCGAGCTTGGCGGCGCGCTCGCGGTCCTTCGAGATCGTTGACGCGGTATTCGATCCGCCGGCCCGGCAGCAGCGCCGGGTTCGACAGATCGGCGTCCAGCAGCGTCACGTTGGGCAGCCGGTCGCCCGCCTTGGCGAAGTCGAAAATCGTCGCGCCGACCGTCCCGAGCAGGCGGGTGCGATAGATCGGCTCCGGCGTATTCGAATAGGCCTGACCGATGCTGCCATCCGCAGCGATCGTCCAGCCGTTCGCCTGCCACCGTGCGTTCGTGCCGACCAACCAGTTCTTATATTGCAGCACGGACGTCTCGCGACCGATCTGCGTGGTCGAGGCGGTCGTCGTCGCGCCGGTCAGCACGCCGTTCTCGATCACCGCGCTACCCGGTACAATCCCGCGCGGCAGGCCGGCGCCATCCGCCGCCGAATAGGTCAGCTCGTCATAGGCGACGTTCAGCCGGCTCCACAGCCCGTCGACGTTCAGCTCGAACCGGTCGTCGGGCTTCCACTGCGCCGCGCCGTTGAGGCCGATCCGGTCGCGCTTCTCCTGCTCGAGCGTCGGGCGGATCGCGGTGGGGATCAGGATCGTCTCGCTGTCGAGCGAGCCGTTGCCGTCGGTATCGATCTTGCCGTCGGCCCAGCCGACGCCGGTGATGCGGTCCTGACGGGTGGTGCGTTCGTCATAGACGGCGGCGATCAGCGCGCCGATCTTGCCGTCGGGGCTTGCCCAGCTCGCCATGCCGGACAGGCGCGGGTCGACCGTATCGGCAAGCCGCGGCGAGCTGGCGGTGGCGGACAGCGACAGCACCGGCTTCTTCAGGTCGAGCGGGCGGAAGGTGCGCAGGTTGATGGTGCCGCCGATGCCGCCTTCGTCGAGGCTCGCGCGCGGGCTCTTGATCACCTCGACCGCGGACATCAGCTCGGAGGGCAGCGTGTCGAAGCGGAACTGGCGACCGCTCTGGCCGCTGTCGCGGACATTCTCGTTCACCGCGACCGAGCGGTCGTTGAGCGTGACGACCTGGAAGTTGGCGCCGAGCCCGCGGATCCGGACGAACACGCCCTCGCCGCGATCGCGGACGATCGACACGCCGGGGACGCGCTGGAGCGCCTCGGCGATGTTTTGCGCGGGGAACTTGCCGATGTCCTCGGCCTTGACGACGTCGATGACGTTGGTCGCCTTGCGCTTCTGCGCGAGCGCGGTGGTCAGGCTGCTGGCATAGCCGGTGACGACGATTTCGGCGGTGTCGTTTTGAGCGGCTTCGGTCGCCACCGTCTGCGGCGCGGTGCTGACGACCGCACTCGATACGAGCAGCGCGCCATTGGGCTCGCGACGCACGGTAAGCGGCGTGCCTGCAATCAGGCGCTCGACCGCAGCCTGCGGGGCCATCGTGCCGTTGAGCGCGGGGGCGGTCATCCCGGCGACCGCGGCGGGCGTGAACAGGATGTCGGTGCCGCTCTGGCGGGCGAGCGCTTCGAGCGCCTTGCCGAGCGGTTGGGCTGCGAGATGCAGCGTTACGCGCGCCTGCGCGGTCGCGGCGGTGGCGAGAAACGCGGTCGACAGCGCGGCAACGGCGGCGCCCAGCACGAACGATCGGCGCAGACGCCGGCGATTGGTGATCACGGTGTTCATCCCCCCAAGGAAGGCGGCGATGATGCCGCACCTCCTCGACGGGCGAGGATCGATCTACCCCACCCCACCCCACGGCGAATTGCGGCGAACTTTATCCGCCGAGCAGGATCGCGCCCTCGATCGTCCGCACCCGCAGCGCGAGCAGCGTGGCGAGCGACCGGCCCAGCGCGACGTTGTCGCCCATCCGGTACATCCCGCTGACGCGCACTCCGGCGACCGCCGGGTCGGCGATCACCAGCCGGGTCGTGCTGTAGCGGTTGGCCTCTTCGGCGACTGCGGTCAGCGTATCGTCGTGGAACGCCGCGCGGCCGCTCGTCCAGGCCTGCGTCGCGGCGAGATCGGGGCGGTCGATCCGGCCATCGACCAGGCGCTCGCCACCGGTCAGCTGCCTTGCGCCGCCGGTGGTCTCTATAGCGCTGCCCTCGATCGCGGTCACCGCGATCCGGTCTTCGCGGTCGCGGCGCAGGTCGAACCGGCCTGCGCTTGCGGTCATGTCCCCTCGCCCCGCGTCGATCGTGAACGGGATGGTCCGCGGCGCCACGGTTAGGTCGACCCGGCCGCGCTCCAGCCAGAGCTGACGGCGATCGGCGGTCGCGATCAGGCGAACACGCGTTGCCGCGTCGAGCAGCAGCGACGAGCCATCGCGCAGCCCGATCCGCCGCTGTTCGCCGATCCCCGTCTCGTACGGCGTCGCGGCATGCGCGGCCTGGAATGCGATCGTTCCGCCGGCGGTCGTCGCGGTTAGCGCCATGAGGCCGGCGAGTGCGCGACGCCGCGTCACCGGTGCTCGCGACGGCGCCGTTCCCGGCACCATGTCCCAAAGATCGGTAGCACGCTCGAACCGTTCGGCATGATCGGGGTTCGCGGCAAGCCAACGCCGGAAGTTCGCCGCGTCCTGCGCGGTCGCGTCGTCGGCATTGAGCCGCGCGATCCAGTCGGCCGCGCTTCGGTTGGTTGCAGCCGGGTTCGCATCAAAGCTGTTCGGGGGACGACGGCCGGGCATCGCGAAACTCACCAACCCTCCGTCCAATCGGCCAAGAAGGTCATCGCCTTGGCCATGTGCTTCTCGACCGCGCCCTGGCTGATGTCCAGCCGCTCGGCAATCTCGCGGTATTTATACCCGTCGAGCCGCTGCATCAGAAAAATCTCGCGGGTCCTGGGCGTCAGCCGGTCGATACCCTCGCGGACTCGCGCCAATCGCGCCTTTGCGATCATCACCTCGTCCTGGATCGGTGCGGGGTCGCGCAGCCAGTCGATCGCCTCGACCGGTTCGCACGTCCCGCGCACCGCCTCCCGGCGAAACGCATCGCGCCCCCGGTTAACCGCGGCGTGGACCAGGAACGCCTCGTCGTTGCGCGGCGCGGTCGCCAGCCCCGCCATGCTGACATAGGCGTCGTGGAGCAGGTCCTCGCCATCCGTGCGCCGCGTCATCCGCTCGACCTGCGCGCGCAATCGCGACCACCCCTGCCACAGACCGCGTGGCGCAGGTTCGGTCGCGGTGAGGTTGGCGGCAGTCATCCCCCGACCGGGTATGAGCCTGCCGGTACAGTTTGATGACGTCGCAGGGTCGGATCAATGACACGGACGTCGCCGATCCCGATCCGTCCTCACCGCGACGTCAACGATCGCTAGTCGACGGAGCCCGTCTGCATCAGACCGCGCACATCGGCAGCGACCTGATTGTTGGCGCCGAGCCGCTCGATCAGCTGCGCCTGACGGCTGCCGCGCAACCCGGCGGTGGTGAGCTGCTTGTCGCGGACATAGGTGTAGACGCCGCTGACCGCGAAGGCCGAGACATACGCGATATGCGCCTTTTGCGCGGCGTGCGTTGCGGTGAACGCGTCGGATTCGAAGAACGCACGCCGGGTCAGCGGGCTTTCGAAGGCGAGTTCGATCACCGCGATCCGTGCGCGCTCCGGGGGTACCAGATGATCGACATTGGGTGCCGGCGGGGCGGGTTCGGCATTGTCGTAGCGGTCCGGCACATGCAGACGAAGCTTCAACACCGCGGCGTCGGCGGCGAGCGTTTCGGCAAACTCGGTCATGAACGTGGCGAACGTCCCGGCGTCGCCGTCGGCCGCGCCGAAGTGGACGTGGATACGGTCGAAGCCGTCATCGCCATTGGGGATCGGATCGGCGATGCGGTCGACCAGCGTGCGCGATCCGTTGCACAGCGCATAGGCGACGGTAGCCGCGAACATGTTCTGCTCGTCGGCGAACAGGATGTGGCTCGCCGCGTTGAAGACGTCCTGATCGGCCTTCGACGCGAACCCGATCTCGACGCCGCCGTCGAGTTCGTAGTCCGCGAACGGCGCAATACCGTCGATAGCCGGCCAGAGATGCGCATCCTGTTCGCGGTTCAGATGGTTCTGGACGTACCAGCCGAGACCCGGGATGCGCGAACACAGCGGGCCGTGGACGTCGCGCCAATAGGTGGCGAACACGTCGTGCGGCACGCGGGGGCGGCGCAGGACGGTCGTGTAGCTGTTGATCGCGATACTCGCGTCGCGCGATGCGTAATCGGTCGTGGTGGAAACCTTGGGCATGGGTGACATCCTGATGATGAGGGGGTTAACGCGCGTCGGTGGGGAAATGCGGCAGGACATAGGTCGCGAGTTCGTCGGCCACGTCGGCAAACGGGCGGCGCGACGGCTTGGGGTTGAGCGCGACGTGCGCCACGCCCTCGTCCCGCTGCCGCTTCCAGAGGTCGATCAGCGCGTTGCGACCGCTGCGGATACCGCCGCTGGCATAGGCTAACGGTGCATCCGGGTCCGCGAGCAGGTCGAACATCGCGCCATAGCCATAAGGCTTATATGGGCCGCCCGCGGTTGCCGTTCGCCACCGCGCGAGAACATCGGGCAGGCGCCGCGCGTCGCTGAGATGCCAGATCCAGCCATCGGTGTTCGCGCCGAGCCAGTCCAGCGTCTGCCCCGCGCGACCGATCGCGAGGATCGGCAATCGCGGTCCGACCGGTTTGGGGACCATGTCGATGCTGCCGTCGAGCGTGCCGTAATACGCAGACGCATGCCGGGCGAACGACCGTTCGGTCGCGGCGCGGATGACGTCGATCGCATCGCGGTAGCGTTCGGGACGATCGTCGAGGTTGCTGTCGAACGCGGCGAACTCCGACGGCCGGTCGCCGGTCGACAGCCCGAGCAGAAAGCGCCCGCCGAGCAACTGGTCGACGCTTGCCGCCTGCTTGGCGACGATCAGCGGATCGCGCAGCGGCAGGACGATACCCGCCGTGCCGATCGCGATCCGCGTCGTCTGCGCCGCGAGCCAGCCGGCATAGACCATCGGATCGAGGACTTGCCCGACATCGCCGAAGCTCGGATCGTAGAACGGCACGTCGCGCAGCCAGATCGCCGCGAAGTCGAGCGCATCGACCTTTCGCGCCAGTGACGCGTGATCGGCAAGCGTCGGCCACGGCGCGGTCGGATAGGCTTCGAGCGGGGCGATGAAGCCCAGCGTCAGCCGGCCGGGCTGGAACACGCGCGCATAGGCGGCGTGTCCGGCCAGATCCGGTGCCAGTGCGTCCGGCGTGTCCATCAGCTGACGCTCCGGGCCTTCAGCCGATGCACCAGCGGCGTCACCAGCACCGCGAGGATCGCGATCGCGGCGGCGACATAGCCGACCGCGCCGAGCCCGAGATGCTGGATCACCGAGCCGCCAATGATCGCGCCGAGGCCGATCCCGGCATTGGCCATCGAGACGTTGAGCGTGCCCGCCAGCGCCTGCGCATGGCTCGCCGACTGCATCACGCGCACCTGGCAGATCGGGTAGAGCGCGGTGTTGGCGATGCCCCAGACGGCGAGCGCGATCGCCAGCCAGACGGTCGAGCCTGCGACCAACGTCGTCGCGGCCATACCGGTCGCCAGCACCAACGCGGTGATCGCCGTGACCAGCAGCGGCCCGCGGCCGACGAACTGCCCGCCCAGCCAATTGCCGGCGAGACCGACGATCCCGAAGCCCATCAGCCACCAGCCGACCTGCCCTGCCGGAATATGCGCGATCTGCTCGAGCGTGTCGGCGAGATAGGTATAGGCGGTGAACATCGCGGTGAAGACGATGACCGACAGCACGACGTTACCGAGGAAATACGGGTCCTTGAGGATGCGTGCCTGTTCGGCCAGCCTGACGCGCGCGGGACGTGCCAGCGTCGGCATCACGACGAGCAACAGTACCGCCATCAGCAGCGACAGTCCCGACAGTCCCCAGAACGTCCCGCGCCAGCCGAACGCGGTCGAGGCGAGCGTCCCGAGCGGAATGCCGAGCACCATCGCGCCGGAAATCCCGAGATAGACGTTGGCAACCGCCTTGCCGGCCTTTTCGGGACCTGCGAGTTCGCCTGCGGTTTCGCTGGCGGTGCCCCAGAACACCGGTAGTGCCAGCGCAGGCAGGAACCGCGCGAGGCCGAGGACCCAGATATCGGGGGCCGCGGCGGCCAGAGCGTTCGCACCGGCGAAGATCACGAGGATCACGACGAACAGACGCTTGCGCTCGAAGTGCGAAAGCATCGCGGTCAGGAACGGCCCTGCAAGCATGACCGTGAAGGCGAACAGCGTGACGAGCTGCCCCGCGACGGTGATCGAAATGCCGAGATCGCGCGCGAGGCTCGGCAACAGTCCGACGATGATGAACTCGGTGGTGACGATCACGAACGCGGAGATCGCCAGTAGCAGCACGGCGAGGCCATGCCCCGCCGACTTGGTGCCCGGCGGGGCGGCGTGGATAGAATGGCTGGGGGACGACATTGGCAAAGGACTCCTGAATGTCGCCCTCTCTACGCGCGACGAAAACGCACGTCGTGCGGCATTAATTCGTGCATAGAGCGACAATTATTCCATAATGGACGCATCCCCATGATCCCGTCGGAACGTCTCAAGGGTATCGAAGCCTTTGTCTGCACCGCCGATGCGGGCAGCTTCACCGCCGCCGGGGCGCGGCTCAACCTGACCAATTCGGCGGTCAGCAAGAGTGTCGCGCGGCTCGAGGCGCGGCTGGGCAGTCGGCTGTTCGAACGGACCACCCGCCGCCTGACGCTGACCGACGTCGGTGCCGCTTTCTACGAAACATGCGTGCGGGTGCTCGGCGAGCTCGCCGATGCCGAGGCGGTGCTTGCAGCGCATCGGTCGGAGATCGTCGGGCGGCTGAAGGTCGACGTGCCGATCGCGTTCGGGCGGATGCAGGCGATGCCGCTGCTGCTCGCCTTTGCCGAACGCCACCCGAATTTGCGCCCGAGCATCACCTTCACCGACCGCAAGATCGACATCGTCGAGGAGGGCGTCGACGTCGCGATCCGGATCGGCGCGGGCGAACCATGGCCGGACAATCTCGGTCACCGCTACCTCGGCAGCGAGCGCGTCGTCATCTGCGCCGCCCCCGCTTATCTGGAGCGGCGGGGCATGCCTGCGAATGCCGATGCGCTCGCGGCGTTCGACTCCATCCTCTTCGGCCGCGGCGATGGCAGCACGGCCAACTGGCGGTTCGCCCGCGACGCCGGGCGCATCGAGGAATACCCGATGGAAGCCCGCATCGTCCTCGGCAGCGCCGAAGCGCAGGTCGGCGCGGTGAAAGCCGGGTTCGGGATCGCCCAGCTCGCGACATGGTTGATCAAGGACGAACTCGATCGCGGCGAGCTTGTCGAGATCCTCCCGGAACTGGCGACGGTGGGCCTGCCGCTGCATCTGGTCTGGCGCCGAAGCCGCCAGCTTACGCCCAAGGTCGACGCGCTGCTCGAAGCGCTGACCGAGGGGTTGCGGATCGAGTGACCGGCGGTGCCGGTCAGCGTGCCGGGGTGACGGGCGGCTGGGCGGCCGGGGCGGCGAACGTCCTGGACAGTCCGTGATAGAGTTTCTCGCGACAGACCCACTGGCTGGCGGCGTCGGCGATGAACGCGGTCGCGAACATCGGCAGCATCAGCCCCCGGCTCGCGGTCGTCTCGGACAGGATGATGACCGCGGTCAGCGGTGCGCGGACGACGCCTGCGAAATACGCGACCATGCCGAGGATGACGATCGCGCTCGCCGGCTCGCCGGGGAACACCTGCCGCAGCAGATTGCCGACGCCTGCACCGACCGCGAGCGACGGCGCGAAGATCCCGCCCGGCAGCCCTGCGATCGCGGTCGCGGCGGTCGCCACGAACTTGGCCGGTCCGAACCACAAGGGCGCATCGACCCCGACGATCATCGCGCGCGCCGCGGAATAGCCGGTGCCCCAGGTCAACCCGGTCGCCACGCCCAAAACCGCCACCACCACGCCGCAGCCGCCCGCGAATGCGACGGGGTTGGCGCGGGTCCACTGCGTCACCCAGTTGCGGGCGAGCGCCATCGCCAGCAGCGTGCGCGAGAACAGGCCGCCCGCCATCCCGCCGACGATCCCCGCAACCGGCGCGACCAGCAGCGCCGACAGCAACGGCATATGCGCGCCGATCGCACCGAAATAGATATAGTCGCCCTGGACGGACTGCGCGACCATCCCGGCGATCACGATCGCGGCGAGCACCAGCAGCGTCACGCGCTGTTCATAGGCCGACGCCAGTTCCTCGATCGCGAACATCAGTCCGGCCAGCGGCGTGTTGAAGGCAGCGGCGACGCCTGCCGCACCGCCGGCGATCAGCACGCCGCCACGCAGCGGCACGCGCAGGATGCGGTGCGTCGCCCCCATCACCGCGGCGGCAAGCTGGACGGTCGGTCCCTCGCGCCCGACCGACGCGCCACCGAGCACCGCGCCGATCGTCAGCACCGCCTTGGCCGCGACCGTGCGCACCGAGATCAGCGTCCGCGTCGCGGCGTTGGGATCGGCCTGCGCGGCGATGACCTGTGGGATACCCGATCCGCGCGCGAACGGTGCGTATCGACGCGTGAGCCAGACCAGCGCCATGAACGTCAACGGAGTCGTCAACAACGGCAACCAGTGCCAGCGGCGGGCATAGCCGGCGAACATCGCCGCCGCCCGGTCAGCCGCCTCGGCGAACAGCGTCGCAACGATGCCGACGAGGATCGCGCCGACGAGGATGGCCGCGCGCGTCCGGAACTGGACCGAGCGGGGACCACGCGCTCGAAGCAGCGCGCGATAGCGGGACGGGGTCCAGCGCTTTGCCGGCATCAGACGATCGAGAAACGCAGCCATGACGTCGACCTAGATCAGGACGCGGGCGGCGTCACCCCGATGCGGACCTCTGCCCGAGACGCGGACGATGCGGGAGCGCAAGCGGATGCCGTGGTAAGGCAGACGCGGACACGCTTGCGCGCGACCATGACGCTCATGCGGCGCTGCACCGCTCATCGCGCCAGCCGACGATCGGGCGCGACGTCTTTACGTGGACAGCGGTAGCGTCGCCAACCGCCGTAACCGAGCGCTCGCATCCGCAACCCCAGCGGCGAACGCGCACTCGTGCCGGGTCGCGTGCGGCCCTTCGGCGCGATCCCTAACGCACTACAACCCGACATTATTCTTAGCTGAAGTTTAACGATCTTGGGGCATCATCCAGCCGTTGAGGGAGCTATTGTTCGTGCCGACCACAGATGCGAGTTTTGACGTCGTTTCGCTGAACGATCTCGAGTCCATGTCCGACGAAGATCGCGATGCGCTGCCGTTCGGGGTGGTCGGCTTCGGGGCGGACACGATCGTGCAGACCTATAACGCGACCGAGGCGCGGATGTCGGGACTGGATCCCTCGACGGTCATGGGTGTGCCGTTCTTCGACGCCGTCGCGCAGTGCATGAACAACTTCCTGGTTGCGCAGCGGTTCGAGGACGAGCCGGACATCGATGACATCGTCCCCTATGTGCTTACCTTGCGGATGCGCCCGACGAAAGTTCGCCTGCGGCTTCTCGCGGACGCGGGGATGCCACGCCGCTACATCCTGATCGAACGATGAGGTTGCATCGATGACCGGCAAGTCGAGCGAGGAACAGCTCCTAGAATTCCTGTATGCGTGCCCCGTCGGGTTGATCGAATGCGACCTGACCGGCGACATCGCCTTGATGAACCCGCATGCAATGCAGCATCTGCTACCGCTCGCCGGGCCGCGCGATGCCGGCAATCTGTTCACCGCGTTCGAGCAGCACGCCCCTGAACTGCGAAGCATCGTCGCGGGCTATGCCGCCGCTACCGGCAAGATCTGCGACGGGCATCGGATCTTCGTCGATCTGGGTCAGGGCCGGCGCGCGCAGGCGCCAAAGGTGCTCGCCTGCACGATCGTCAAGTTGGGCGCGGATCGCCTGATGGTGACGCTGAGCGATATCAGCCAGCAGGTCGTACAGGAGGAGCGGCTGCGGCAGGCGGATACCTGGTTCGCGACACTGCTGGACGGGGTCAACGAATATGCCGCGCTCGCGATCACGCCGGATGGCCGGATCGCGTCCGCCAATGCCTGCTTCACCAAGCAGACCGGTCATGACTGCACCGCGGTGACCGGTCATAATCTGGCGGACGTTCTCGACAGCGACACATCCGGTGGCGATCTGCGTCTCGACGAGCAGCTCGAAATCGCCGCGCGCGATGGCTGGCATCTGCAAGAGGGGTGGCAGCAACGCGCCGATGGCGAACGCTATTGGTGCCAGCGCCTCGTGGTCGCGCGATCCGAGGGCGATGGTCCGCGCCCGACCGGCTTTTCGGTGATCCTGCGCGACGTCCCGCGGCGCGAGGCGGCCGCCGAGGACATGCGCCGCCTGCTGACCTGCGATCACCTGACCGGCGCGTCGAACCGCCGCCACTTCAGCCAGATCATGGAGCGCGAGCAGGCGCACTGGCGCGAGCTGCGGCAGTCATTGTCGCTGATCGTCCTCGATCTCGATCATTTCAAGGCGGTCAACGACACGCATGGCCATCCGGTCGGCGACGTCCTGCTTCGTCGGGTCGCCGAGGTCTGCACGCTGCTTCTGCCGCCCCGCGGCATCTTCGCGCGACTGGGGGGCGAAGAATTCGGCGTCCTGCTGCCCCGCTTCGATCACGAGCAGGCGATCGGGTTGGCCGACGACATGCGCAAGGCCATCGCCGCGCTGGAATTGGACACGCCGCGCGGGCCGCTGAAGGTCACGGCAAGCCTGGGCTGTGCGACGCTCGACGAGGCCGGCGGATCGATCGATGCGGTCATCGCGCTCGCCGACAAGCGCCTGTACGCGGCCAAGCGCGAAGGACGCAATCGGGTCTATCGGTCCACCGCCTGCGCCGCGTGACGGTGACCGCCCTACCCCGCGCCGCCCTCTCCCGCGCCGTCCTCTCCCGCGCCGCCGCCCACCGGATCGCATGCGCCGTCGTTGCCGCAGAACTGCGTCGCTGGCGCGCAACCGGCGCCGCGCCGGTTCAGCCGGACGACTGGCTCGAAGCCCTGCCGATCGGCGACGACGGACTGGGGCTGGACTCGATGGAGCAATTGGGCGCGCTGGGCGCGTTGGCGGAGACGTTCTGCCTCGACGACGCGCTGCTGGGCCGGGAACCGCCGCGCATCGTCGGCGAGTGGATCGATTGGATCATGCTCGGACAGGATGCGACCAATGGTCGGATGACCGTCCGGACATCGGGGTCGACCGGTAGTCCCAAGTCTTGCGCCCATGCGACCGTCGACCTGCTCGACGAGGCCGCGTTCCTCGCGACGCAGCTTGCCGGACGCCGCCGCGTGGTGGCGCTGGTCCCCGCGCATCATCTCTACGGAATCATCTGGACCGCGCTGCTGCCGGCTGTGCTGAATGTCCCCGTCGTCGTTCGGACGATCGGCACGCCGCTCGATCTGATCGCGGGAGACCTCGTCGTCGCCGTACCGGACCAGTGGCGCGCGATGGTGCGCCTGACCCGCTGCTTTCCCGCGGACGTCGTCGGCGTAAGCTCGGCGGGGCCGCTCGACGACCGGCTGGCGGCCGACCTGCTTGCGGTCGGGCTGACGCGACTGATCGATATCTACGGCTCCTCGGAGACCAGCGGTATCGCGCTGCGCGATCTGCCGGCCACCGCGTATGCGTTGCTGCCACGGTGGCAGCTGATCCCCTCCGGCACCGCAGAAAGTAACGGCACCGGCGCATGGCAGCTGCGTGACGCACATGGCGGGCATCACGACCTGCCCGATCATATCGAGCGGATCGGTGACCGCAGCCTGCGTCCGATCGGCCGGCGCGACGGCGCGGTGCAGGTCGGCGGCCACAATGTCTGGCCCGGACGCATCGCCGACATACTGCGGGCGATCGACGGGGTCGCCGACGCGGCGGTGCGACTGCACGTCGACGGTCGGCTGAAGGCGTTCATCGTGCCGGACGATGATGATTGCGACGCCGACGAACTCCGCGGGCGGATCGACCGGGCGGCGGCCGATCAACTGACGGGACCCGAACGGCCAAAGTGTATCCGGTTTGGAAATATGCTGCCGCACGATGCGATGGGGAAGCTTTGCGACTGGGGGTGAACTTCGCGAAGATCCGGCACCGCTGGGCCGCGTGACGGCGCGCTTGACGTCCACGTTGCGCGTCGCGACTGTCGGGACCGATGGCTTCCACTCCTCCCCCGCTGGCCTGACGATCTGATGCAGGCGGCGCTGGCATTGCACGACAACCAGCTTCACATCGCCGAACCGCTGCTGAAGGCGTATCTCAAGCGCGATCCGTTCGATGCGCGTGCAATCCGGATGCTGGCCGAACTGGCAGGGCGGATCGGCCGCTATGGCGATGCGGAGGCGTTGCTGCGGCGCGCGGTCGAGCTGGCGCCGGGCTTTACCGCGGCGCGCGCGAACCTCGCGCTCGTCCTGTACCGCCAGAACCGCGCACCCGAGGCGCTGACCTTGCTCGATGCGGTGATCGCGGACGAGCCGGACAATCCGGGGCATGCGAATTTGAAGGCCGCCGCACTTGGCCGGCTGGGTGGGTTCGAGGATGCGATCGCGCTGTATGAAAAGGTGCTGCGCGATGCGCCCGGCCAGCCGCGCGTGTGGCTGAGCTATGGGCATATGCTCAAGACGGTCGGGCGTCGCGACGACGGCATCGCCGCGTATCGCCGCGCGCTGTCGCTGTTACCGACGCTTGGTGATGCGTGGTGGAGCCTTGCCAACCTCAAGACGGTAAAGTTCGACGACGACGATATCGCGACGATGGAAGCCGCCCTCGCGCGCGACGATCTGGACGACGAGGACCGCTTCCACCTCGATTTCGCGCTCGGCAAGGCGTTCGAGGACCGCCGCGATCCGGTGCAGTCGTTTGCGCATTACGCGGCGGGCAACGCGCTCCGCCGGACGCGGATCGTCTACGACGCGGACGAAACGACGGCGTTCGTCGATCGCAGCATCGCGCTGTTGACGCCCGAATTTCTTGCGGCTCGGCCCGATCATGGGTCGACCACGCCAGACCCGATCTTCGTGCTCGGGATGCCGCGCGCGGGCTCGACGCTGATCGAACAGATCCTGGCCAGCCACAGCCTAGTCGAGGGGACGACCGAACTGCCCGACATGCCCGCGTTGGCCCGCCGGATCGTGCACTATCCGCAGGGACTGGAGGCGCTATCCGCCGACGCGTTGCGCGACATCGGCGAAGACTATCTGCGTCGTGCCGCGATCCAGCGACGCACCGATCGGCCGTTCTTCATCGACAAGCTGCCCAACAACTGGGCGCATGTCGCGCTGATCCACCTCGCGCTGCCCAATGCGCGGATCATCGACGCACGTCGCGATCCGCTCGACTGCTGCTTCTCGAACTTCAAACAGCATTACGCTAGAGGGCAGACGTTCAGCTATTCGCTCGACGATCTCGGCCGCTATTACACCGACTATGTCCGGCTGATGACGCATGTCGACGCGGTGCTGCCTGGCCGTGTCCACCGCGTCGATCACGAGGCTTTGCTCGACGATACCGAGGCCGAAGTCCGCGCGTTGCTCGCCGCCTGCGGACTGGATTTCGAGCCTGCCTGCCTCGCCTTCCACGAGACCGAGCGCGCGGTCCGCACCGCCAGCTCCGAACAGGTGCGCCGGCCGATCAATCGCGACGGGGTCGATGCGTGGCGTCGCTATGACCAGTGGCTCGGGCCGCTGCGATCCGCCCTTGGACTCGCCGCGACGACATGACCCGTGGCGAAAACGTCACGGGTGCGTCACAAAATGTTTCTCTCCACGAAAGCTTTGTTTGACGTTTGTTGCGCCGCAACACAGGTTGCGGACACAAATCGTCGTGGGGGCAACGAGCATGCACATAATCGATCGTCGCGTAGTGATCGCGTCGCTCTTGGCGTCATCGGCCATCGTCACGCCAACCTTCGCGCAAACTGCGACCACTGCCGCGCCGACCACCGCCCCGCAGACCACCGCCCCGCCGACCATCGCTGCGCCGACCCCGGACGCGACGGCACCGCAGGCCGGCGAGTATGAAGGCGATATTGTCGTCACCGCGCAGAAGCGCGACCAGAATATCCAGGCGGTCCCGATCAGCATTCAGGCGATCGGCACCAAGCGGCTCGACGATCTGAACATCTCGAACTTCAACCAATACACGCAGCTGTTGCCGTCGGTGTCGTTCCAGACGACGCAGCCGGGCTCGACGGTCGTCTATATGCGCGGCGTCGCATCGGGCGGCGATGGCAACCATTCGGGGCCGCTGCCCTCGGTCGGAACGTATCTCGACGAGCAGCCGGTGACGACGATCGGCGGCACGCTCGACGTCCACATCTACGACATCGCGCGGATCGAGAGCCTGGCCGGGCCGCAGGGCACGCTGTACGGCGCGTCGTCCGAAGCGGGCACGATCCGGATCATCACCAACAAGCCCGACACCAGCGACTTTTACGGCCGTGTCGATGGCGAGGTGAACAGCGTCAAGTCGGGCGGGATCGGCAGCAAGATCGAGGGCATGCTCAACATGCCGCTGTCCGAGAGCGCGGCACTGCGCGTGGTCGGCTTCTATCAGCGCGATGCCGGCTTCATCGACAACGTCGCCGGGTGTCGCAGCTATCTGCCCGAGCCGACCGCGACCTCGTGCACGTCGGCGAATGGCGGCATCGTCGTCGACAATGCGGCGTTCGTGAAGAAGAACTATAACGACACCGAGACCTATGGCGGCCGCGCCGCGCTGAAGGTCGATCTCGACAGCAACTGGACCGTGACGCCCACCGTGCTGTACCAGGAACAGCGCAACCACGGCACCTATGGCTATGACCCGAAAGTCGGCGATTTGCAGGTCCAGCATTTCTTCCCCGAGTTCCGCCGCGACCGCTTCATCCAGGGCGCGCTGACGATCGAGGGCAAGGTCGGCAATTGGGACGTCACCTATGCCGGCGCGTATCTCGACCGGAAGACCTACACGTCGAGCGACTATACCGATTATGCCGAAGCGTATGACTCGGCCTATTCCTCGGTCGGGGGGCTCGCCGGCTATTTCTATTACCAGGACAATGCCGGCCGGACGATCGACCCGCGGCAGAAGATTATCGGCACCGATCACTTCAAGAAGACCAGCCAGGAACTGCGTGTCGCATCGCCCGTCGAGGACCGGTTCCGGATCGTCGCCGGCGCCTTCTACCAGCGCCAGACCAACGCGATCTTCCAGGATTACCAGATCGCCAATCTCGGCACCGCAGTATCGGTCAACGGCTCGCCGGGCACCTTGTGGCTGACCAAGCAGAAGCGCGTCGACAAGGATTACGCGATGTTCGGCGAGGCGAGCTTCGACATCCTGCCGAACCTGACTGCCACCGCGGGTGGCCGCGCGTACATCTACGACAATTCGCTGATCGGCTTCTACGGGTTCGGGCGCAATCCCGCGGTCGATCCGGACGATGGCCGGCCCTACACCGCCACGCCGTTCAATGCCGCGGGCAGCAGCCAGACCGGCGTCGCGGGCTGTTATCTGGCGAACGGCCAGACCTTGCGGGAAGCCTATCTGAGCGGCGGCGACACCTCGACGTTGTTGCCCGCAGCCGTGTCGGGCTCGCCGTGTACCAATCTGGCGACCTACACGACCACCGGCCTGATCCCGAAGAAGACGCAGGGGCAAGGCGCGACCTACCGCTTCAACCTGACGTTCAAGCCCACCGACACGGTCATGGCCTATGCCACCTTCTCGCGCGGTTTCCGACCGGGCGGGATCAACCGCCGCGGCGACGTCGCGCCGTATGATGCGGATTTCCTGACCAATTACGAGCTCGGCCTGAAGACCACCTTGTTCGACCGGCTGCGGTTCAATGCGTCGATCTATCAGCAGGCGTGGGACAAGTTCCAGTTCTCGTTCCTCGGGCTGAACAGCTTCACGATCATCCAGAACGGGCCGAATGCGCGGATCAGGGGTGCGGAGGCGGATGCGAACTTCTCGACGGGCGGCCTGTCGCTGACCGCGGCGGCGGCGTACACCGATGCCAAGACGCGCAGCGATCTGTGCGCGACGCAGATCTGTAGCGGCGACGGTACCGATGTGCTCGCACCATCGGGCACGCGCCTGCCGATCACGCCGCGGTTCAAGGCGAGCGGCACGGCGCGCTACAGCATGCCGATCGGCACGGCGAAGGCGTATATCCAGGGGCTGGTCGCACATCAGAGCTCGGCGTCGGCGGATATCCGACTGGCGCAGGCGGCGACGCTGGGACGGCTCAAGGCCTATACGACGGGCAATGCCTCGGTCGGCGCGGAGGTTTCGAACTTCACGTTCGAGGTGTTCGTCCAGAACCTGTGGGACGAACGCGCGCAATTGTCGCGGTATCAGCAATGCGGGACGTGTTCGCAGCGGACCTATATCGTCACCAGCACGCCGCGGACGATCGGGCTGCGCGCTGGGGCAAAGTTCTAAGAATGGCTCGTTGCGATCCTCCCCCGCCAGGCGGAGGTGGCAGGCGGCAGCCTGACGGAGGGGGCGGCATGCGATACCCTCTGCTCCGTGTCCTCCCCTCCGTCTGGCAAGTGCCAGCCACCTCCCCCTTGCGGGGGAGGATACAAAAGAAAGATGATGATGACGTCAAAGCTCAAGCTTCTCCTGGTCTGCACCGCCGCGATGACTGCCCTGCCCGCTGCGGCGCAGGCGCAGACCGCCGCGACCAACGGGCTCGAGATCGCCAAGAAGATGATCGCGTTTCGTAGCGTCCGTGGTCCCGGCAACCAGACGCCGCAGCTTGCCGCCTATCTGAAGTCGGTGCTGGTCGCGGGTGGCTTTGCCGCGAGCGACGTGACGGTCACGCCGGTCGACGACACCGCCTATCTGGTCGCGACGTGGAAAGGCAGCGATGCGGCGTTGAAGCCGATCGTGATCTCCGGGCATATCGACGTGGTCGAGGCCAAGCCCGCCGACTGGGAGCGTGATCCGTTCACCCCGGTGGTCGAGAACGGCTATCTCTACGGCCGCGGCGCGACCGACATGAAGCTCGACGCGGCGCTTGCGATCGCCACGCTGCTCGACATGAAGAAGACGGGGTACAAGCCCAAGCGCGGCATCGTCCTCGCGCTGTCGGGTGACGAGGAAACCGTCATGAAGACGTCGTCGCTGCTCGCCGACCAGCTCAAGACCGCCGAGATAGCGCTCAATATCGATGGCGGTGGCGGGCTGTACGGCGAAGACGGCAAGGCCGAGTATTTCACGATCGGCGCGGCTGAGAAGACCTATGCCGACTTCCAGCTCGAGACGACCAGCGCGGGCGGCCACTCGTCCGCACCGCGGAAAGTGAACGCCATCAACCAGCTTGCCGCCGCGCTGGTCAGGATCGGCGACTATCGCTTCACGCCGCAGCTGTCGCCGATCACCAAGGGCTATTTCAAGGGTGTCGCCCCGCGCCAGACGCCCGAGATCGGCGCGGCGATGCGCGCGTTCGCCGCTAATCCCAAGGACCAGAAGGCGATCGAGTCGCTTGCCGCCAATCCGGGGTATGTCGGCCAGATCGGCACGACCTGCGTCACATCGATGATCAACGGCGGTCATGCGCTCAACGCGCTGCCGCAGCGCGCGACCGCCAACATCAACTGCCGGATCTTTCCCGGCGTGAAACCCGCGACGGTGATGGCCGAGCTCGCCAGGGTCGCGGCTGATCCCGGCGTCAAGTTCAGCGACGTTACCGAAGGATCGAACCCGACCGACGCCTCGCCGCTGCGCGCCGACCTGACCGGTGCGGTGAAGAAGGCGATGGGCGCGATCCGTCCCGGCGTGCCGATCTTTCCGAGCATGTCGGCGGGCGCGAGCGATTCGATGTGGTATCGCTCGGTCGGCGTGCCGAGCTACGGCGTGAGCCCGACCTTTATCAAGCAATCCGACGACTTCAGCCACGGCCTGAACGAGCGCACGCCGATCGACAATATCCCGCTGGCGATCACCTATTACCGCTCGCTGCTGACCGATCTGACGAAGTAACGCGGAGACAGGGCGCGCGGTCCTCTCGCGACGTCACATATTGGTAGGGGAGCCGGGCAATAAATGCCGCCGCCCGGCTTTCTACATTGACGCAGTGCAGCATCACTTCTAGCTGCCCGCGCTCACCCTACGCTAAGCCCTTCGGCGCAGCTTGCCCAGCGCCGGAGGCGCCGCGTTACCATGACCATGACTTTTTCCGATCTCTCCCTCGCGCCGTTTTTGCTGCAGGCGCTAGCGGAGGAAGGCTATGTGAGCCCTACCCCGATCCAGGCGCAATCGATCCCGATGCTGCTGCAGGGCCGCGACATGCTCGGCATGGCGCAGACCGGGACCGGCAAGACCGCGGCGTTCGCGCTGCCGCTGCTCCACCGCCTTGCCGCCGATCCGCGGCCGGCGCCCAAGGGCGGTGCACGTATCCTCGTCCTCGCGCCGACGCGCGAGCTGGTGTCGCAGATCGCCGCCGGCTTCGAGAGCTTCGGTCGGCATCTGAAGCCGAGCGTGATGACGATCTTCGGCGGCGTCAGCCAGTTCCACCAGGTCAAGGCGCTGGAAACGGGCGTCGACATCATCGTCGCCGCGCCGGGACGCCTGCTCGACCTGGTCGATCAGGGCGTTTGCGACCTGTCGCAGCTCGAAGCGCTGGTGCTGGATGAAGCGGACCAGATGCTCGACATGGGTTTTGCCAAGCCGATCGAGCGGCTCGTCGCGACGCTGCCGACGGACCGGCACACCTTGCTGTTCTCGGCGACGATGCCGAAGTCGATCGCCGCGCTGGCCGAGAGCCTGTTGCGCGATCCCGCCAAGGTCGAGATCGCACCGCCATCGACCACCGTCGACCGGATCGACCAGTCGGTGATGTTCCTCGACGCCGCCGACAAGAAGGCCGCGTTGCTCGCGTTGCTCAAGACGCCCGACATGGGCCAGGCAGTGGTGTTCACACTGCAGAAGAACATCGCCAACGACGTGTGCGCGTTCATCGGCGAGGCGGGGATCACCGCAGAGGCGCTGCATGGCAACAAGTCGCAGGGCCAGCGCGAGCGTGCACTCGACGCGTTCCGGGCGGGCACCGTGCAGGTGCTGGTCGCGACCGATATCGCCGCGCGCGGCATCGACGTCGATACCGTGACCCACGTCTTCAACCACGATCTGCCGAGCCTGCCCGAGAGCTATGTCCACCGGATCGGCCGCACCGGTCGCGCCGGCCGCAGCGGCTTTGCGATCACGCTGTGCGATGCCGAGCAGCGCGCGTGGCTGCACGATGTCGAGCGCGAGATCGGTCGCACGCTGACCGTGCAGGACGACCATGAATGGCATTGCGAAGTGGCGCGCCATTCGACCAAGCGCGCGCCCGTGCTGGGCGGCGGTCCGGTCAAGCAGGTCAAGCCGGCCAAGGCACCGCGCGAGCGGAAGGTCTGGACCGAGGAAGAGAAGATCGCCGCGCGCATGGCCGCCAAGGCCGCTTGATGCGATCCTGACCGGCGTGACGGGGCGAAGGAACCGCCCCGTCACGCCGGTCAGGATCACCAGTCGGAATTGGGGCCGATAAAGCTCAACCGGCGAGGCGGGCGGCCAGGAAATCGACGAACACGCGGACGCGCGCGGGCATGTTCCCACCGCCGACGAATACCGCGTGGATCAGCTCGACATCGCCGGGATTGAAATCGTCCAACACGGCGATCAGCCGACCAGCGGCGATATCGTCGACGACGCTGAACGCACCGACCCGCGCGATGCCGACGCCCGCCGCGGCAAGCTGGCCGAGCGTTTCGCCGTTGTTCGCTTCGATATTGCCCTTCACCGACAGGGTGACGTCGCGTCCTTCGACGTGGAACGGCCAGACTGGCTCGACCCGACGGAAGTTGAAGTTGAGGCAATTATGCCGGTGGAGATCTTCGGGACGCATCGGCATGCCGCATCGCGCCAGATAGTCGGGTGCGGCGACGATCACCCGCCTGCTCTCGCCGAGCTTGCGCGCGGTCAACAGGCTGTCACCGAGCGGCCCGAACCGGATCGCCACGTCCGCCTGCCCCGCGGCCACGTCGGCGATCGTATCGGTCAACGCGAAGTCCACCAGGATATGCGGGTAGAGGCGCGCGAATTCGCCGAGTAGCGGCACGATGCACAACCGCCCGTGCGACAGCGCAGCGCTGATCCGCAGCCGTCCACGCGGCGCGCCCTGATCGGCGATCTGTTGCTCGGCATCGTCGAGATCGGCTAGGATCCGCCGGGCCATCTGAAGATAGGCCTGCCCTTCCGCGGTTGCCGTCAACGCGCGGGTGGAGCGGAGCAGCAGCCGTACCCCGAGCCGCGCCTCGATCCGATCGAGCGACCGGGCGACCGCCGATGGCGTCAGCCCCAACACCCGGCCCGCACCCGAGAAACTGCCTTCGCGCATCACCGTCGCGAACAGTTCGAGCGCGCGCGCGCGATCAGCCCCCAGACCCATCTTTGCATTCATCTCACAAATCCTTCGCGCGCACGGCCGCTAATCGCGCTGCCTCGATCCACCCATCTATGCATCAGGTTAATAGCGGGGATATGGATATGGACTATCGGCAATTGGGATCCTCGGGACTACGCGTCCCGGCCCTCAGCTTCGGAACGGCTACTTTCGGCGGATCCGGGCCGTTGTTCGGCGCCTGGGGACACAGCGACGAGACCGAAGCACGCCGCATGGTCGACATCTGCCTCGACGCCGGCGTCACGCTGTTCGACACCGCCGACGTCTATTCGAACGGCGCGTCGGAAACGGTACTCGGTGCCGCGATCAAGGGTCGGCGCGATCAGGTGCTCGTGTCGACCAAGACCGGACTGCCGATGGGCGATGGGCCCGGCGACTGGGGCACGTCCCGCGCGCGCCTGATCCGTGCGGTCGAGGCGTCGCTGCGACGTCTCGGCACGGATCATGTCGATATCCTCCAGGTTCACGCCTATGATGCGTCCACCCCGGCCGAGGAGCTGATGGGGACGCTCGACACGCTGATCGCGGCCGGCAAGGTGCACTACGCGGGGGTCTCCAACTATCCGGGCTGGCAGGTGATGAAGGCGCAGGCGATTGCCGACCGGTACGGCTGGCCGCGTCTCGTCGCGCATCAGGTCTATTACTCGCTGATCGGGCGCGCCTATGAAGCGGATCTGATGCCGCTCGGGGCCGACCAGGGTCTCGGCGCGCTGGTGTGGAGTCCGCTCGGCTGGGGCCGACTGACGGGCAGGATCGGGCGGGATCGGCCGATCCCCGCAGGCAGCCGCCTCCACGATACCGAGCAATTCGCGCCGCCGGTCGAGACCGACCATCTGTACCGGGTCGTCGATGCGCTCGAGGCGGTTGCAGCGGACACCGGCAAGACCGTGCCGCAGGTCGCGATCAACTGGCTGTTGCGGCGCCCGACCGTGGCGTCTGTCATCATCGGCGCGCGCAACGAAGAGCAGTTGCGTGACAATCTCGGGGCGGTCGGTTGGGCGTTGTCGGCGGATCAGGTCGCCACGCTCGATGCCGCCAGCGATGTCCTGCCCCCTACCCCCACACGCCGTATCGGCAGCAGGAGGGCTTTGCCCGCCTGAACCCCGCGCTGGTTTGAGGAGCGCCATCATGAAACTCAATCCCGGCCTGCTGGCCCTGTCTGTCGGCGCCTTCGGCATCGGCGTGACCGAATTCGCACCGATGGGCCTGCTCCCCGTCATCGCCACCGATCTCGGCGTGTCGATCCCGACCGCCGGACTGTTGATCAGTGCCTATGCACTGGGCGTGGTGATCGGCGCGCCGCTCATGACGCTGACCACCGGACGCGTGCCGCGGCGGACGTTGCTGATCGCGCTCGCCGGGATCATTACCATCGGCAACCTGCTTGCGGCGGTATCGACCGGATACGGCATGCTGATGGCGGCACGAGTCCTGACGTCGTTCAACCACGGCGCGTTTTTCGGCGTCGGCGCGATCGTCGCGGCCAGCCTCGTCCCGGCCGAGCGACGCGCGGGCGCGGTCGCGGCGATGTTCATGGGGCTGACCATCGCCAACGTGGTCGGCGTGCCGCTTGCGACCTGGGCCGGCGATCATCTCGGATGGCGTTCGGCGTTCTGGGGGATCTCGGCGCTCGGCATCGCGACGATGGTGGCGCTCCGCCTGACGCTGCCGGCGCTGCCCGCGCCCGTGGGCAGCGATCCGATCGCGGAACTCCGCGTGCTGACGCGGGGACCGGTGCTCGGGGCGCTGGGCCTTACCGTCATCGGTGCGAGCGCGATGTTCACGGTCTTCACCTACATCACCCCGATCCTGCGCGAGGTGACTCACGCCTCGCTCGGCTATGTCACCGCGATGCTGGTGACGTACGGCGTCGGCCTGACGATCGGCAACTGGCTCGGCGGACGCTTCGCCGATCGCTCGGTCGACCGGACGCTGATCGTGACGCTCGCTGCGCTGGCCGCGATCCTCGTCGGGTTCGCGATGCTGATGCCGTTCAAGGGACCTACCGCGGTCCTGATATTCCTGTGGGGCATCGCAAGCTTCGCGCTGGTCCCGCCGCTCCAGGTTCGGGTGATGCACGCCGCGGCGGACGCGCCCAACCTCGCGTCGGCGATGAACATCGGTGCGTTCAACCTAGGCAACGCGATCGGCGCAGCGGTGGGCGGCGGCGTGATCGCGGCGGGCATCGGCTATCCCGCCGTGGCGCTGGCGGGAGCCGCCGCCTCCGGGCTTGGCTTGGTCGCGGTGATCGTCGCACGGCACCGCGCGTCGAAACGCGATCGCCGACCACCAGACGTGGCGAGCGAGGCGGCGGCCCGGTCGGCCAATGCCTGAGGGTCGTGGCTGGTTTCGCGCACTGTGCTGGGGCGCGGCGGCCCCGACGATCACCGCGCCAGCCAGTCCCTAATCCCCGAGACGCTGCGAAAATCATCGATGGCGCGGACGTCGAGCGCCGGATCGACCGCACGCACCATATTGGCGAGCGCGGTGCCCGGCCCGAGCTCGAGTATACTGCGCGACGTGGGTCCGCTCGCCACCGATGACGAACAGGAGGTCGGGATTGACGATCGCGATGGCGCAGCCGAACCGGGCGACAAGCGCATCGACGCGCTCGCGTGGCAGACCCCGGATAAAGCCTAGCCCGTCGTCGGTACCGCTTGCGGCATCCATCGCTTCGGCGCGCGCTGCGGTCAGATGCAGCGTGCGTTCGGGTGACCAAATCCCCGCAATGCCCCATGCGGTCATTTCGCCGACGCTGTATCCTGCGACGACAAACGGCATCGTCGGCGCGAGACAGGCCGCCGCAACGAGTCCGCGGGTAACGCAGAGGATCTGGCTCGTCCGGTTGGCGAACAGCGTCGCCTCGTCTTCAGTGCGCAGGACCGTGAAGACGTCTCGCCCCAGCACGTCGCTCGCCTCGGCGAGGATCGGTGCGGCGCGAGGATCGTCGGCGAACAGATCGAGCATCGCGCGATCCTGCCGGCCCTGCCCTGAGCACAAGAGCGCAAGCGTCATAGCGCGGTGGTGTCGACGATCAGCGCCATGAGCGCGTGGACGCGACAGGCTTCTTCGTCCGCGCTCCGATGTCGCGCTTCGGCAAGCGCGGGCACGGCGATCCGGTAGAGCGAGGGAAAGCCGCCCGCCGCCTCGAACGCAGCCGCCTGCTCCGCATCCACGAGGCGAGCGAAGCGGCGGTCGAGGCGGGCGACGTCGATGCGTATGATGCGCTCAACCGCGAGTTCCACGAGGCGATCTACCGTGCCGCGCACAACGACTTCCTTGCCGATCAGGCGATCGCGGTCCGCACGCGTCTGAACGCGTTCCGCCGCATGCAACTCCGCCAGGACCGCCGGCTTGCCAAATCACGCGCGGAACATGATGCGGTGATGCGCGCGATCGCCGAGGGCGACGGCGACGAAGCCGCGCGCCGGATGCGCGCGCACATGCTCAACGCGGCGAGTGCGCTCGACAGCTACATCGCGCATCAGGACGCGTTGCATATTCAACCGGCCAAAACCTGAGGTGAGCAATTCCTCGGCGTGCTGGCCCCCGTCGCCGCCCGCGCCCGGCGCCTGGGGATTAGTGCTGGAAAGGCCGTAAAATTCGCACGTTCGTGCCGTACGTTAGCCGGGGTCCAACTATCGCACGGCAGCCTGCCCTAGAGGCTGTTCAGCGGCGCGTGCGTCATCCTGGGCAATACATGACGCGCGAACAGGTCGGCTTCCGCGGCGTGGGGATAGCCCGACAGGATGAACGCCTCGATCCCCATCTCCTGGTACATAGCGAGCTTGGCGAGTACCTGGTCGGGATCGCCGACGATCGCGGCACCGCAGCCCGAGCGTGCGCGCCCGATGCCGGTCCATAGATTGTCCTCGGCATAGCCATCGGCCGAAGCGCCTTCACGTAATGCCGCCTGCGCCGCGACGCCGGCAGACCCGGAATCCAGCGACTTGGCGCGGATCGCCGCGCCCTGCTCGGCATCGAGCTTCGAGAGCAGGCGATCGGCGTACACCCGCGCCTCGTCCTCGGTCTCGCGGACGATGACGTGCGCGCGGTAGCCGAAGCGCAGCGTGCGGCCGTGGCGAGCGGCGCGTGCGGTCATGTCGGCGATGATGTCGGCGACCTTCTCGCGCGTGTCGGGCCACATCAGATAGACGTCGCATTCTTTCGCCGCGGCCTCGCGCGCGTCCGGCGACAATCCACCGAAATACAGCAACGGCGCCTTGCCCGACACGGTGCCGATCCGCGGCGGGTCGAGCTTCAGTTTCCAGAAGTCGCCGTCGTGATCGAGCGGCTCGCCGTTCAGCAGCGTCTTGAGGATGCGCATCAGTTCGACCGTGCGGGCATAGCGCGGGCCCGACGCCAGCGTCTCGCCGGGCAGGTCGGACGAAATGATGTTGATGTTGAGCCGCCCGCCGAGCATCCGGTCGATCGTCGCGATCTGGCGCGCGAGTTGTGGCGGCCAGCTTTCGCCGACGCGCACCGCCATCAACAGCGCCAGCCGCCGGAGCATCGGCGCGATCGCCGCGGCGAACGCGGTGGTGTCTAGGCCGAGCGCATAGCCCGAGGGGAGTAGGATGTTGTCGTAGCCACCGGTCTCCGCCTGGAGGACGATGTCGCGGCAATGCTCCCACGTCGATTGCAGTCGGGGATCGGGCACGCCGAGAAACTCGTAGTCGTCGTCGCACAGCGCCGAGAACCAGCTGACTTCGCAGGATTTGGTCACGGCAGCGGCTCGCCCCGTGCCGCGATCAGCACATCGTACCAGTCCTGCCGGGTCCAGGTGATCGCGAACGCCTGCGCGAGTTCGGCGATCCGCGCCGGGTTCTGCGTGCCGACGATCGGGATCGCGCGCACCGGATGCGCCATGATCCAGCTATACGCGGTCGCCGCCCGGCTCGCGCCCGTCTCGGCCGCCTTGCGATCGAGCGCCGCCGCCACCCCTGCGCTGCGCGCGTCGGCGGGGACACCGAGCCGGCCACCGCCGAGCGGCGACCAGGCGAGCACCGCCATGTCGCGCTCCATCGCCTGATCGAACAGCCCGTTTTCGAGCGGTTCGAGGTGGAGTGGCGAGAACTCCGGCTGATGGCTGACGAGCGGAATGGTCAGGAACGACGCCAGTGCCTGCGCCTGCAAGGGCGTGTAGTTCGACACGCCGACCGCGCGCACCTTGCCCGCCGTGACCATATCCTCGAGCGCGCGCGCCGCTTCCTGCGGGTGCGTGAGGATGTCGGGGCGATGGATCTGGTAGAGGTCGACTTGGTCGACACCGAGCCGGGTCAGCGAGGCATCCAGCGCCTTCGCCAGATAGGCCGGACTCGAATCATACGGCAGCGGCGGGAGGATACCGCCCTTGGTGGACAGGACCATCCGGTCGCGCAGACCGGGCGAGTCTGCGAAGATGCGGCCGAGCAGCACTTCCGCATCGCCGAACCCGCCGACGCCGTTGAAACCATAGATGTCGGCGGTGTCGAACAGCGTGACGCCCGCCTCGAACGCCGCCTCGATCAGCGTGCGTCCTTCGGCGACGCCGACTCCGGCGAACCGCCACATGCCCCAGGCTATCGGGCTGACAAGGATTCCGCTCTTGCCGAGGGGAATGGCTTTGGGTGTAGGATCAAGCTGCGACATCGCTGTCACGAATAGGGGTAATAGGCTTGGTCGAGCAAGTACGTTATGGTTTGGTCGGAACCGGCATGATGGGGGTCGAGCATCTCCAGAACCTGGCGGTCACCCCCGGCGCGGTGGTGACCGCGATCGCCGATCCGGTGAGCATTTCGCTCGGCTGGGCGCGCGATGCGCTGGGTACGCGCGGCGACGGCGTGCAGGAATTTGCCGATGCGGCGGCGCTCGCGCGCAGCGGCCTGGTCGATGCGGTGATCGTCGCGAGCCCTAACTACACGCACCGCGACGTGCTGGAGCCGCTGTTCGATGCGAACGTGGCGATCCTCTGCGAAAAGCCGTTGGCGACGACGCTGGAGGACGCGCGCTGGGTCGTCGATCGTGCCGCGCAGATGACGCAGCCGTTCTGGACCGCGATGGAATATCGCTACATGCCGCCCGCCGCGGCGTTCATCGACCAAGTGCATGGCGGCCGGATCGGGCGCTTGCGGATGCTGTCGATCCGCGAACATCGCTTTCCGTTCCTGCCCAAGGTCGGCGACTGGAACCGCTTCAGCCGCAACACCGGCGGGACGATGGTCGAGAAATGCTGCCATTTCTTCGATTTGATGCGGCTGATCGTCCAGTCGGAACCGGTCCGGGTCTATTGCTCGGGCGCGATGGACGTGAACCATGTCGACGAGCGCTATGACGGCGAACGGCCCGACATCATCGACAACAGCTATACGACGGTGGATTTCGCCAACGGCGTGCGCGCGATGCTCGACCTGTCGATGTTCGCGGACGGCGCCGAGAACCAGGAGGAGATCACCGCGGTCGGCGATGCCGCCCGGCTTGACGTGTTGATCCCCGAGGGCGCGCTGGCGTTCAGCCCGCGCACCGGGTTCCTCAATCCGAAACGGGTCGAGCGTCAGGTGATCGCGGTCGACCAAACCGCACTCGACGCCGGCAGCCATCACGGCTCGACCTTCTATCAGCACCAGAAGTTCATCGCCGCGGTGCGCGGCGAAATCGGCGTCGAGGTTACCGCGCGCGATGGGCTCATGGCGGTCGCGATCGGCACCGCAGCGGAGGTCAGCGCGCGCACCAAGCGCGTGGTAGAGATGGCCGAACTCGGGTTTTGAATGAAGCGGTACTTTGCACCCTCCAAGGCGAATTGGTGTATGACAGCGCAGGACACTGTATAACCTACTCGTGAAGTAGGAATTGTGGAGGGGACGCGCATGAAAACGCATTGGTTGCTGACGGGGGTGGCCTTGGCCGCGGGGCTGAGCGCACCGGCTTGGTCGCAGGATGCGCAAGCGATACAGTCCGCGCCGGACGCATCGAACGACCAGGCCGCCGCCAGCCCGCCCGATGCGTCCGTGCCGGGCGAGATCGTTGTGACCGCACAGAAGCGGTCGGAGCGTCTGCAGGATGTGCCGGTCGCGGTGTCGGTAATCTCGGGCGCGCAGATCGCCGCGCAGGGTGCGGTGAACCTCGAAGGCGCGCAGTACCTCGTGCCGACGCTCAACTTCCGCAAATCGGGCACGACGATCAACCAGTCGCTGTTCCTCCGGGGCGTCGGCACCTCGACCTTCTCGGTCGCGGGCGAGCCATCGATCTCCACGGTCGTCGACGGCGTCGTCTACAGCCGCGCGGGCGAAGCGTTCAGCGACCTGATCGACATCGACCGGATCGAAGTCCTACGCGGTCCGCAGGGCACGCTGTTCGGCAAGAACACGAGCGCCGGCGTCATCAACATCGTCACCCAGCGTCCCGGCAACGTGCTCGCCGGGTCGGTCGAGGGCGCGTTCTTCACCGGCAACGGCAACGAATATCGGACGCGCGCCGCACTCGACATTCCGGTAAGCGAGACGATCAAGAGCCGCTTCACCGGTTTCTACGGCAATTACGCGGGCAACATCCGCAACGTCGCGCACGATAACCGGCGCGTGAACGGGTACGAGCATTACGGCTTTCGTGGCATGGTCGTCGCCGATGCGACGCCCGACCTGACCTTCACGCTGATCGGCGACTATCGGCGGAGCAACGACGATTGCTGCGCCGAGGTCATCGGCACCACGCCGACCACAGGCCTAACCGCCAGCGTCCTGCCCGATCGCAACGGCAACAAGTCGCGCACCGTCAACCAGGACCTGATCACGCATACCGACGAGAAGAGCTGGGGCGTTTCGCTGCAAGCCGACGCGACGCTCGGCACGCAGACGGTGACGTACATCGGTTCCTATCGCGAATACGACAATACCGAGATCCGCGACGGCGACTGGCTGCCGACCGCGTATGTCGGCGCCAACCAGCTTCACGATTTCGGGCCGCAGACGAGCAACACCTTTACGCAGGAAGTCCGGATCGCGTCGCCGTCGAACCAGTTCTTCAGCTACGTGGTCGGCGCATTCTACTCGCGCGCGGAAACCGAACGGACGTTCCGCCGCGACGACGTCGTCTGCACCGCCACGCCGACGCCGACCGTACTGACCCCCTGCTCGACCGCGGGCACGACAGTGACCCGGCCGACCGGCACCGCGGTGTTCGGCTCGACCTTCAAGAACCTCGCCTTTTTCGGGCAGGGCGTCTTCAACCTCACCGACCGGTTCCGCGCGATCGCCGGCGTCCGTTATACCAGCGACCAGCTCGACGTCTTCCACAGCCGCGTCACCACGCTGGCGGGGCCGGGCATCAATCCGAGCTTCGGGCCGTTCGCGGGCAAGACGACCAACACCAACTGGTCGGGCAAGGGCGGGTTGCAGTTCGACGTCACGCCGCACTCGACCAGCTACGCGACCTATTCGCGCGGCTATAAGGGGCCGGCGTTCAACATCTTCTACAATCTCGGCGCGACCGGCACCAACGTGATCGATCCGGAGACCGCCGACAGCTATGAGGTCGGCCTGAAGAACACGCTGTTCGGCGGCAAGCTGGTGGTCAACCTCGCCGCCTATTACGCCAAATATCACAATTTCCAGGCCAACAACCCCGACGTGGTCGCCGGCGTGCTCGTCACCCGCTTCACCAACGCGGGCGACATCTCGACCCGCGGCGGCGAGCTCGACCTGCTCTACCGCCCGGTCCGCGATCTCAACATCTCGGGCGGGCTCGCCTATACCGACGCGCATGTCGACCAGTTCAAGATCCCGACCAACGGCTCGACCACCGGCGTCGTGCCCGCGGGCACGCAACTCGGCTATGCGCCGCGGTGGAAGGGGTCTCTCGGCGGCGACTACCGGATCCGCACGGGCAGCAGCATCGATTTCACGCTGGGTGCGCAAGGCTCCTACCAGTCCAGCCAGATCTCGCAGTTCGACGCGAGCGCCGCGATCCGCGACGCAACGACGATCAAGGCGTACGGCTTGCTCGATCTGTCGGCCGGCATCGTCGACGCGAAGGATGCATTCAGGATCATACTCCAGGTGAAGAACGTGCTCGACACCAGCTTCGCCTCGTCGATCGTCAGTGGCGGGCCCGGTGGCGCCTATCGCTACATCATCCCGCGCGAGGCGGATCGCTACGCCGGCATCACCGCAAGGCTGAACTTTTGACGGAAACGGTACAGAGCCCCACCCCGGCCCCCTCGCCCGTCCCCGCGCCCGCCCATTCCAAGGCGCGCTGGGTGGTCGTGGCGCTCGTGTTCTTCGCGATCATGCTGAACTATGTCGATCGGCAGATCCTGGCGTTGCTGAAGCCGACGCTGGAACTCGAGTTCGGCTGGTCGGACCAGGATTACGGCAACATGGCGTCGGCGTTCCAGTTCGCCGCCGCGGTCGCGTTTCTGGGGACCGGCTGGTTCATCGACCGGGTCGGCCTGAGGATCGGTTTCGCGGCGGGCGTCTTCGTATGGAGCCTTGCCGGGATGGCGCACGCGTTCGTGTCGGGCGTGAGCGGATTCATTGGCGCGCGCGTTGTGCTCGGCGCGGCGGAGTCGATCGGCACGCCAGCCGCGGTCAAGTCCGCAGCGACCTATTTCGGCCCCAAGGACCGCTCGATCGCATTGGGGATCGGCAACACCGCGCCCAATGTCGGTGCGGTCATAACCCCGCTCGTCATACCGGCGCTGGCGATCGCGTTCGGCTGGCGCGCGGCGTTCCTCGTCGCCGGCGGCCTCGGGCTGGTCTGGGTCGTTGCGTGGTTCGCGTTCAAGATGCCCGCCGCGATTGCCGAGACCGGTGGCCCCGCGCCGATCCGCTGGATCGATCTGTTCAAGGATCGCCGGACGCTTGCCATCGCGGTCGCCAAAGTGCTGTCGGATCAGGTCTGGTTCTTCATGCTGTCGTGGTTGCCCGATCTGTTCCACCGGTTGTTCGGACTCCCGCAGGGTCAGGTCGGACTCCCCGTCGCGCTCGTCTATGCATTGGCGGCTTGCGGCGCGCTCTCCGGCGGCTGGTTGCCGACGCGGTTGATGGCGCGCGGCTGGAGCCTCGACCGTGCGCGGAAATCCACGTTGCTCCTGTATGCGTTGCTGATCCTGCCGGTGCCGATCGTGCTGTCGCTGCAAAGCCCGTGGACCGCAGCGCTGGTGCTGGGCCTCGGGCTGTTCGCGCATCAGGGGTTTTCGACCAACGTATTCGCGCTGACGACCGACGTCATGCCGGCGCGGTCGGTTGGGTCGACGATCGGGATCGCGGCGTTCTGTGGCAACATGGGATCGATCGGGATGATCCAGCTATCCGCTTGGTCGCTCGGCCACGGGTTCGGCTATGCGCCGATGTTGGCGATCTGCGCGGTCAGCTATCTGCTGGCGCTGGGGTTCATCCAGCTGCTCATCCCGCGGATCGAACCGGCCCGGTAGAGTCGCGGCGGATCAGTTCGAATGGGACCTCGATCCGCTTCACCGCGAACTCCGCGGCGAGCAGGAGATCCGCCGCCATGTAGCCGAGCGTCCGCGTCGGCTGGCGGATCGTCGTCAGCGCGGGCCAGACGAAGCGCGAGATCGCATCGTCGCCAAAGCCCGCGATCGACAGGTCGGCCGGCACCGACAGCCCGCGGCGGTGTGCGACGCTGAGCACGCCGGCGGCCATGTCGTCGTTCGAGGCAAAGATCGCGGTGGGCGGCAGGCGGAGCGCGAGCAGCGCCTCGGCCGCGTCGGCGCCCGATGCGAAGTCATAGTCGCCGGGGCGGACCAGGACCGGATCGAACGCGATCTCGGCTTCGTCGAGCGCGGCGCGATAGCCGGCAAGTCGCTGCACGCTGGTCGCATAGCTCGCATGCCCCGAGACGAAGCCGATGCGGCGGTGGCCAAGCGCCAGCAGATGCCGCGTCATCACGGTCGCGGCGCCGATATTGTCGATGAACACCGACGCGGTGAGGTCGAGATCGGTGCCCGGCGAGACGCGAACGAACCGGACGTTACGACGCGCCATGAGCGCCAGCACTTCGGGATAGTCGGTAGCGGGCGGCGTCAGGATCAGTCCGTCGACACCCGATCCATCGATCAGGCTCTCGATATCGTCGATCAGCCGGTCGGAATCATGGTCATAGGGCTGCGCGATCATCCGCACACCATCGAGCAGGCAGCGGTCGCGGATACCCGACTGCATCTCGTAGACGTAATACGGACTGGGGTTGTCGCAGGCGAGCGCGATCTGGAAGCTGCGATGCCCCGCCAGCGTCCGCGCCGCCATGTTTGGCCGGTATTTGAGCGTCGCGAACGCCGCCGTCACCCGCGCGCGCGTCGCATCCGACACGCGTGCTTCGTTGTTCAGGACGCGCGACACCGTCTTGATGGACACGCCGGCAAGTCGTGCGACATCGTTGATCGTTGGCCGCACGCAGTCCCCTTCCCTCGCCGCCTGCGCTTCGAAAATTCCGGTCCGACATCGCCGCGGGCTTAAGGCTGTACAGTCTTCCTATCGACCTTCCAGCAGCGCACCACGAAAATCCTTCATCCTTGTCGACCAGGGTCGTCGACCATCGGTAATAGGATTGCAGGGGCAGCCCTTGTGCGTGCCGATAACCTTACCGATCGGCGACAGCCCGCTTCGGCCCCCGGCATTCACGCGCAGCGTCGCGACCGTTCCGGCGAGCATCAGCGCTCCCGCGACGTACAGCATCGCGCGCGCATCGCCGCCCAGCAGCGACCGGTAGAATAACGGCACGGTCAGGCTCTCGATCATCATCGGCACGACGATGAACATGTTGAAGATGCCCATATAGATGCCGAACCGGGCCGGCGGGACGGTATCGGTCAGCATGACATAGGGATTGCCCATCATGCTCGCCCAGCCAAGCCCGATGCCGATCATCGGCAGGTACAGCCAGCCCTCGACGCCGATGCCGGGGATTGCCAGCATCGCCGCACCCGACGCGGCGAGGCACACCGCGTGGACGAAGCGCGCGCCGTAGCGCTTCGTCACCGGGACCAGCATAAGCGCGCTGACGAACGCGACCGCATTGTAGAATGCGCCGATCTGCCCGACGGTCAGCGCGGCGTCGCGAAACCCCTGGCTCGCAGGATCGGCGGTGCCGTGAAGCGAACGCGCCAGCGCGAACGCGATGAACTGCCAATAGGCGAACATCGCATACCATTGGCACAGCATCGCGACGCCGAGCTGGCGCATCGCCGGCGGCATATCGCGGATCGCGGCGACGACGTCGCGCAGCGCACTGCCGAACGTGACCTTGTCGGCCTGCATCGCCGCGCGCTCCTCGGCAGACAGCGGCAGTTCGGGGACGCGGATCACCGACCAGACGATCGTCGACAGCGACAGCACCGCACCAACGAGGAAGGCGATCCGGGTGATATCGGGAATGCCGTTGGCATCGACCGCATCCTTGTTCATCCCCCACCACACCAACAGCGACGGCGCGAGATAGGAGAGCGTCTGCGCGAGACCGGTGAACGCGGCCTGGATCAGGAAGCCGGTCGGCCGCTGGTCCTCCGACAGCCGGTCGCCGACATAGGCGCGATAGGGCTCCATCGTGACGTTGTTGGCGGCATCGAGGATCCACAACAGGCTGGCGGCGACCCACAGGGCCGGGCTGTACGGCATCGCCAACAGGCACAGGCTGCACAGGATCGCGCCGACCAGGAAATACGGCGTACGCCGGCCCAGCCGGCTCGTGGTCTTGTCGGACAGTGCGCCGATCAGCGGCTGGACGAGCAGCCCGGTCATCGGTCCTGCCAGCCACAATAGCGGCATCGACGCCTCGTCCGCGCCGAGATAGCCGTAGATCGGCGCCATGTTCGCCTGCTGCAAGCCGAACGAGAATTGCAGGCCGAGGAACCCGAGGTTCATCTCGATGATGCGCGCCAGCGACAGACGGGGTTTCATGCGCGATCTCCCATGAGCCACACGGCCTGCCAGGGTGCGAGCGTCGCAGCCGCAGCACTGCCGGACAGGCGGTCGGTGCCGATATCCGACAACGGTACCGCGCGATCCGAGAAATTGAGATACACGCGATCGGTGCCGCAGCGGATCCCGAGCAGCGCGGGAACCGATGCGTCAGTCACCAGCAGGGTCGGTGCACCCGCTCCTGCACCGGCTACGCGCGCGGCGCGCAACCGGGCAAGATCGCCGGCAATCCGCGTTGCCGCGGGGCTATCGAGCGCCGACCAGTCCATCTGCGGCCGGTGAAGCCAGCGCCCCTCATGCGCCCGGTCGGGGTCGTCTCGATACGCATAGTCGTTCAGCATCCCCGCCTCGTCGCCCATGTAGATCGTCGCGACGCCGCCGCTGGCGACGGCGAGCGTGTTGAGCAACGCGATACGCCCGAACGCCGTCTCCCGCGATACGTCGTCGGTGGCCGCCTCGAGTCCGGCAAGTGATGCCAGCGTGCCGTTGGTGCCGTGCAGGACCGAACCGTCCGACTGGAACGGTACGCCGCGTGCCCAGCTATCGCCCGCACCTTCGATGAAGTGCGCGGCGTCGGTAAGGCGCGCTGCGGGATCGGGGTCAATACCGCGCAGATCGCCCAGCACCGCGCCCCAGCCGATATCGTCATGACAGCGCGCATAGGTCAGCCAGTTCGCACCATGCGGCAGCCCGCCGCTGGCGTCGACGATCGCGGCGGGCAACGCCGCCGATTGCTCGGCCAACGCGACCCAGCCGGCGACCATCAGCGAATTATTGTAGACGAGGTGGCATTCTGGTTCGAACCCCTCGCCCTCGTCCGCGCCGAAATAGGGCGGCACGAACGCGGTCGGCACGATCGCCTCGGCCTTGAGCAACGTCGCCGGCGCGACGATGTCGAGCGCAGCGCGCAACGCGCGGACGATGAAATGCGATTGCGGCAAGTTGCGGCAATCCGTCCCCGCCTGCTTCCAGAGGAACGCGGTGGAATCGAGCCGAAACGCCTCGAACCCGTGATTGGCGAGCCGCAGCATCGTGTCGACCATCGCCAGCATGACCTCGGGGTTCGCCCAATTGAGGTCCCACTGGAACGGGTAGAACGTCGTCCAGACTTCGCCGCCCATCTCGGGCACGTGCGTGAAATTTCCCGGCGCGGTGGTCGGGAATACCTGAGGCAATACGGCTTCGCGTGCCGCCGCCTCGGCCTCGTCGAGGACGATGTAATAGTCGCAGTAGTGCGGATCGCCGGCCTTGGCCTTCAGTGCCCAGACATGGTCGTCCGCGGTGTGGTTGAGCGCTAGGTCAACGCACAGGCTGATCCGGCTGGCACGCAGGCGTTCGCAGAGCGCCTCGACATCCGCCATGGTCCCGAGCGTCGGTTCGATACTCAGATAATCCGCCACCGCAAAGCCGCCGTCGCTGTCGCCGGTACGCGCCTTCAGCAACGCGAGCAGGTGGAGATACCGGACACCCAGCGTATCGAGATACTCGACCTTTTGGGTCAGGCCGGAAACGGTTCCGGCGAAGCGATCGACATAGGTCGAATAGCCGATCATGTCGGGCGCGACGAACCAGTCGCGATCCGCGATGCGCGTGACGTCGAGCGCCCGCATCACCGCCGGACGCTCGGCCATGCGGTCGCGGAGCACGGCCTCGATCCGCGACCACAAGGCGTCGCCGTCGTGCGTAGCGCCGTACAGCCGCTCGAGCTGACGACGCAGCGTGGTACCATGCTGGCGCAGTCGGGTGTCCAGTTCGGACGATGTGGTGGCCATGACGGTCACGCCCCCGCACGAGACGGGCGGCGCCTGCCGGACCGAAGTCCCGGCATGACGCCCGACATGACGGGTGCAAGGCTGTCTGCTGTTCCAATCCGTCCACCTCGTATTCGCGCGGCAGGACATCGCCCGTGCCGCGGCAGTCTAACGATGGTCCCGGGTGCCGTCCTTGGCATCCGGGACCACGGCCTGTCATCAGAACTTCAGGCCGATCGTTGCGCTGATGTTGCGGCCGGGGAATGCCCGCGCGGTGTTGATACCGTTCGTCGGCAGCGTGTCGGTCGCCAGCCCCAGCTCGGTGATCGCCAGCACGTTGAACAGGTTCTGCGCATTGACCGAGACATGGACCGCAGGCGTGATCGCATAGGATGCGAACGCACCGGTCAGGACATAGCCGGGCATCTTCAGCTGGTTGAGATCCGACGCATAGGACGACGTCGTGCCGATGACGTTGGCGCCGACGGTCAGCTTGTCCACGATGATCGACGGCGAAGCCTGGAAGATCAGGTCCGCCTGGCGATACGGCGTATTCCCGTTCAGCGCTGGGGTCAGCTCGCTCTCGATGATGCGGGCATGCGTGTAGGTCGCGCCGCCGGTCAGGTGGAACACGCCGTAATCGACGCCCGCCTCGAGCTCGACGCCGTAGGAGCGGTAGCGATTGTTGATCGTGCGCTGCTGCGGGATGATGATCTCGTTCGACTCCGCGGTCGTCGCGCGGAAGCCGGTGACGTTGGCAAAGAACGGCCCCGAGCGGAACTTCACGCCCGCCTCCTGCTGGTTGACGAAGTTCACCGCGACGTCGTCGGCGATGCTGCCGTCATCACGGACACCGCCGCCGAATAGCACGCGATCCGCGTTGAAGCGTGCGCCGCGGCTGACGCGGGCGAACAGCGCGAGATCGTTCTTGATCTCGTAGTTCGCACCGACCGACCACGTGAAATAGTTCTTGCGGTAGTTCACCGGCTTGGCGGCGGACAGGCTGACGACCGGGACGGTCTGTTCGGGAACCTGGATCACGCCATCCTGATTGACGTCGAGCACGGTCAGCGCGTTCGACGCGTAAATGCCCTTCGCCTTCGAGCTGTTGTAGCGGACGCTGCCGTCGAGGTTGAGACGACCGGTCTTCCACGTCGCCGCCAGATACGGCGCGTCGATGGTGTAATCGACATCGTAATAGCGCTGGCAGCAATTGCCGTACACCGGCTCGCCATAGGCGATCAGCCCGTTCTGCGTGACCGGCTGGCCTGCCGCGTTAAAGACGTCGAGCAGCGCAGGCTCGTTGCCGTTGACCTCCTGCAGATAGCTGTTCCAGTGCCAGTCCATCTTCACCGCCTGGCGCGACTTGAAATAGCCTGCTGTGAGCGAGCCCGTACCGAGGCTGCCGCCGTTGATGTCCTTGCCGATCGTCAGGATGTTGGTGATGTTCGTAAAGTCTTCGAGCGTCGCATTGAACAGCAGCGAATTGCTGGCCAGGCCGTTGCCGTTCAGCGCCGCCGGGTTGGCGATCGTCTGACCGGCATTGGGACCGGTGGCATAGCGCAGCGTCGCGCCCGCGCCGCCGATCGAGTTCGCGAACGACGCGGCGGTGTTCACGTTTGCTGCGTAAGGCGAGGTGAAGCCGCCCGAATTCTTGGCGTAGTTAAACTTGTCGTCGAACGTCCAGCCGCCGCCGAGATCGAACGACGCTTCGCCGCCGATGCCGCGCACCTTGGTCCGATAGCCATCGGCGATGTCGGTGCGGATCCGGCGACCGTTCAGGCCGACCGACAGATCCGAGCGGAAGTTCGGCGACTGGAGCGTGTCGCTCTTCGGGTTGAAGTTCGCGAACGCCCCAAACTTGGGATCGCTGTTCGTGCCGGTGTTGCTGACCGGGACCGGGATATAGACCGGTGCCTTGTCGTCGAGATACTTGGCGTTGATCCGGACGAAGCCGTTCGAGAAGGTGCGCGTGACGTTGGCCTTGATCTGACCGCCCTTCTCGGCGTTGTAGCCGATGTCCTTCACGCCGTCGCCGATCCGGTAAAACCCGCCGACATGGAAGCTCCAGTCGTCGCCGATCGGCGCGCCGTAATCGGCGTCGATCCGGGTCCGATCGAAATCGATGCCCTTGGTCAGCGAGATGTTGCCGCCCGCGGTCTTGCCGGTCTTGCTGATGAAGTTGATGATCGCGCCCGGCGCGTTGCTGGTGAAGGTCGATGCCGAGCCGCCACGGACGACCTCGACGCGCTGGACGTTGTTGTCGGGGCGCACGAATGCGTCCGCGGTTGCAAAGGCGATGTCGCCGAAGTCGAGGACGGGCAGACCGTCTTCCTGAAACTGGACGAACTTGGCGCCGCCGCTGGCGACCGGCAGGCCGCGCACTGCGATGTTGGCATTGCCTTCGCCGCCCGACGCCTCGGAGCGCAGACCGGGAATGTTGCGGACCAGATCGGCGCTGCCGAGCGGCGCGGCCTGGGCGATCTGCGTCGCGTCGAGCGCGCTGACCGTGATGCTGGTGGTGAGACGACGCTCGGGGCGCGAGGTGCCGGTCACGACGATGTCGTTGCCGGCCTCGGCGGTGTCCGTGGTGGTTTCGGCAACCGGCGCAGGCGCCGATGCGGGCGCGACCTGTGCGGCGGCGGCAAAGGGCAAAACCGTACCGAGCGCTGCGCCGACGAGCCAATAGGATGCTGTCTTCATATACCCTCTCCTGCAGGATCCGCCGTAACCGCGGACTGATATGCAGAGCCGGTATGCGCCAATGCAATGGATTGCAACAATCGATTGCGGTGCGATGATCAAACGTTTCCGGTGTGACTTTTTCGCATCATTATTACTGGCAGTGGGCGGCGGTCAGGCTGAATCGCGCAGGATCAGATCGGCCGGCATGACGACCGATGGCGCGTCTTCGCCCCCCAGCCGGGCAAACAGCGCGGCGATCATCGCCGATGCACCCTCCTGAATGTCCTGGCGCACCGTCGTCAGACGCGGGACGATCGTGCTGGCGAGCGGGAGATCGTCGAACCCGATCACGGGCAGGCCACCCGGCACCGCAATGCCGCGATCCGCGAGCACCCGGATCGTGTGCATCGCGATGACGTCGGACGCAGCGGCGATGCCGTCGATCCTGCCACGGAGACGATCGAGATGGCCGGCGATTTCGTCCGACATCACATCGGACGCCAGATGGGTGGCACATTGGATCGGTTCGCCGAGCCCGGCCTCCTGCGTCGCCTGTTGCAGCCCGGCGTAACGCTCGCTCAGTTCGAGTGTGCGGATCTCGCCGAAGAACGCGATCCGGCGACACCCGCGTTCGATCAGCCGTCGTCCCGCACGCAACCCGCCGGCGCGGTTATCGACGCCGACGGCACAATGATGCTGGCCTTCGATATGGCTGCCCCAGACCACCAGCGGGCGATAGCGTTGCGCCACCCGCTCGATCGCCTCGAACTGGTCCGACTGCCCGATCAGCAGCACGCCGTCGAGCATGCCGGAGTCGACGATCCGCTCGAGCCAGTCGTTCGCATCCGGGATGACCCGCGACAACATGATGTCGTACCCGGCTTCGGTCAGTGCGTCGGCAAGATGCCCCAGGATCGCCATGAAGAACGGATCGGACACGTGCTGGCGGCGCTCATGGCCGAGCGGCACGACGACGCCGATCACGTTGGTCTTCTGCGTCCGCAATCGGCTCGCCATCTGATTGAGGCGAAAATCATGCTCATGCGCCAAGGCCTGGATACGCGCCCGCGTTTCCGGGTTCACGAGCGGATTGTCCGCCAAAGCGCGCGACACCGTCCCCGGGTGCACACCCGCCAACTTGGCAAGATCGCTGATCGTTCGTGGTTTGGTCGACGGAATGATGGGGTCGGTCATCCCGTCTTATACAAACGCCTCTCCGAGCAACCCAACTGAAAACGGGTACCCGTGGCTCATGCCGTCCCCGCGGTCCCTTAAACCACCACGCGGACCGCGGCGAAGCGCCGGATCACACGGCATCGTCCAGGCTGAACCGGTCCGCATCCTCGTCATACGCGAACACCTCGGCATAACGGCCCCAGTGCGTGACCGTCCGCAACGTTTCGTCGGCGTAGTCCTCCGACATATGGTCCTCCAACTCGTCGCGGAACCGACGCGCGGGGGCGACATGCCCGCTACGCTCGTCAAGGATCCGGCGGATGTGCTGCGCGAGCGGGACATGCGCGAGCAACGCCTGCGCGAACAGCGCTTTCCGCGCGTCGACATCGGCCTGCGCATAGCGTCGCGCGGCCGGCGTCAGGAGAATGTCGGCCCCCTGCAACTCGGCGAACCGCAGCAGCTGGAGCGTCTCCGCCATCGGGAACAGATCGTCGACCTCAAGCTGGAGCTGATCGGCGAGATCGGCCATCGCCGCGCGGCCGTCGAACGGACTGGCGTCGACTTCCTCGATCAGCCCGGCGAGCGCATTGGTCGAGACGCGCGGCAATACCATCTGGATACCGGTGCCGGGGAACAGCCCGTCGCGGACCGGCTCGGCCGGTGCGCGTGCGGTCATCTGCGCATAGATGTCGTCGACCAGCTTGCGAAAGGCGGGATCGAGGCGGTCGCGCGGTTGCGGCAGGTCGACCTTGATCTCGGCGGCGACGCGGCCGGGGTTGGACGAGAAGACGAGGATGCGGTCGCACATCAGCACCGCCTCCTCGATATTGTGCGTGACGATCAGGATCGACTTGATCGGCATCCGCCCTTCCGCCCACAGATCGAGCAGGTCGGTGCGCAACGTCTCGGCGGTCAGCACGTCGAGCGCGGAGAAGGGCTCGTCCATCAGCAGCAGCGACGGATTGACGACGATCGCGCGCGCCAGCCCGACGCGCTGGCGCATCCCGCCCGACAATTCCTTGGGATAGGCGTTCTCGAACCCGTCGAGGCCGATCAGGTCGATCGCCGCGAGCGCGCGAGTGCGGCGCTCGTCCGCCGGAACGCGCTGCGCCTCGAGGCCAAGCTCGACATTCTGGAGCACGGTGAGCCATGGGAACAGCGCGAAGGTCTGGAAGACCATGCTGATCGTATGCGCAGGCCCATCGGGGACGTCGGCGAAGTGCACGCGACCCTCGTCCGGCCGGATCAGCCCGGCGATCGAGCGCAGCAACGTCGACTTGCCCGAGCCCGAGCGACCGAGCAGCCCGACCACCTCGTCCTCGTGCAGCGTCAGGCTGACGTCGTCGAGCACCGGCGCGCCGCCATCGCCGCGCCCGTAGCGATGACTGACATGCTCGACCTGCACGAGCGGGCGGCTGGCCGGGGCGCGGGGAAATGCTGTTGCCATGTCTTGTCCTTTCGACATCAGGCGAGCCGGAGACGGCGTTCGGCGAAGGCGTACATCGGACGCCAGACGAGCCGGTTGAAGGCGATCACGAACATCGACATCACCGCGATGCCGAGCGCGACGCGGGGATAGTCGCCGGCCTCGGTCGCCTTCGCGATGAACGTGCCCAGCCCGTGCGCCTCGACCTTCTGCGACCCCCACGAGACCGCTTCGGCGACGATGCTGGCGTTCCACGATCCGCCCGATGCGGTCAGCGCACCGGTGACGTAATAGGGAAACACGCCCGGCAGCGCGACCTGCCGCCACCATTGCCAGCCGCGCACGCCGAACATCCCCGCCGCCTCGCGCAGATCGGTCGGGATCGCGCTGGCGCCGGCGATGACGTTGAACAGGATGTACCATTGCGTGCCTAGGATCATCAGCGGTGACAGCCAGATATCGGGCGACAGCCGCCAGTGGACGATGCCGATCACCGCGAACGGGAACAGGACGTTGGCGGGGAACGCCGCGAGGAACTGCGCGACGGGTTGCAGGCGTTCCGCCCATTTGGGGTTGAGGCCGATCCAGACGCCAACCGGCACCCAGACGAGGCTGGCCAGCGCGATCAGCACGACCACGCGCAGCATCGTGATGCAGGCCAGTCCGAACACCGCGACCGCATCACTGAGCCGCAGCGTCGCGAAGACATAGCGTCCCGCGAGCCAGAGCGCGGCGACCACGGCGATCAGGACCACTGCCTGCCAAAGCCGTTCCAGCACGATGCTCGGTTCGCGAATGCGCGCCTGCCCCGCGCGCGCCCTGCCCCGATCTAGCGTCAGCAGCAGCTGGCCAAGCGCGGTGACCGGCGCGAACAACACCGGCAGCAGGCGCGTGCGGCGGAACAGGTCATAGGCCCAGGATTGCGGCCGCTCGGTACTGGCGGTCTGCTCGAACCGGAAGCGATCCGCCCAGGCGACCACCGGCCGGAAAACAAGCTGATCGTACAGCAGGATGACGATCCCCATCGCGACCACGGCCAGCCCGATCGCGGTGAAGTCCTTGCGAGCGATGGCCAGCGCGAGCCACGAGCCGACACCGGGCAGGGTCACGGTCGTGTTGCCGACCGTGATCGCTTCGGATGCGACGACGAAGAACCAGCCGCCCGACATCGACATCATCGCGTTCCACACCAATGACGGCGTCGCGAACGGCAAGTCGAGCCGGAGGAAGCGCCGCACCGGCGACAAGGCGAAACCGCGCGTGACCTCGTCCAGGTCGGACGGTACCGAGCGCAGCGACTGGTAGAAGCTGAACGCCATGTTCCACGCCTGGCTGGTGAAGATCGCGAACACCGCGGCCAGCTCGACGCCCAGGATCTGGCCGGGAAACAGCCCCATGAACGCCGTGACGGTGAAGGTCAGGAACCCGAGGATCGGCACCGATTGCAGGATGTCGAGCATCGGCACGATGATCTGCCCCGCGCGGCGGCTGCGCGCGGCCAGCGTCGCGACGACTAGTGTGAAGACCAGACTTGCCGCGAGTGCCGCGAACATCCGGATCACGGTACGCAGCGCGTAATAGGGCAGATACCGCGGATCGAGCGTCACCGGCTCGACACGCAGGCGCGACAGCGGCTCGGCCACGCCTTCGGCGCCGCGGACCAGCAGCGCGGCGATGCCGATCAGCAGCACGAAGGCGATGACGTCGGCGCGGTTGGGCTGGGTCAGCCTGAGGATGCGCGAGAACGAGCGGACTCTGCCGGCAGTCGCTACCGTATCAGTCGCCATGCCATTCCTCCCCGCCGACGGGACGCGCTAGCGTCGCCGCGTGACAGGCGTGCGTCATGCCGACGGCTCGGTCACGGCGCGGGCTCCGCTCGCCGGCCACCCACGCAGGATGCGGCCACGGTGGAGCGGTGCTGCGGCAAGCGCAGCGTGGATGGCACGATCATGCTGGATCGTGCGGAAAACTACGTTGGTCATCAGGCGTCTCTTCCGGGCTCGTGGGCCGAGTCCGGGACAGACGCTCAGCCGGATCGCACTCGCGATTCGTGAACGGCGTGCCCGAACCCGGGACGTCCAGCCGTGATCGTCAGCAGAGCAGAGCCGCTACTGTCGCCATCGCCGGACAAGGGGTAGATCGGGGTTTCATGTGCGTCCTGTTCGTTACCGGTGCCGCGATTGCGCCACCTGCCGGGCGCCCTTGGCGTCGCGACGAGCGCCCGCTATACCCTAGGGGGTATAGATCAAGAGGGTGATGCATTTCGGCCATGAGCCATGTCGAGAAAGAGAAAAGAAGCTGCTCAACCGGCTCAAGCGGCTGAAGGGACAGATCGAAGCGCTCGAACGCGCGATCGAGGAAGACCGTGAGTGCGCGCGGGTCCTGCAACAGGCGACCTCGTGTCGCGGCGCGCTCGACGGGTTCATCGCCGAGGTGATCGAGGATCATATCCGCGAGCACATGATCGACCCCGCGACCGCGCGTGACGATCCGCGCACGGTCGCGGCCGAGGAACTGGTCGAGATCGTTCACGCCTACCTCACCTAATCACGCCACCCTACGCAGCGAACTCCTCGGGCAGATAGCGATCGGCGACGATCTCGAACCGGTCGCCGTCGACCAGGACCTGCGGACTGAGCGCGCGGCAATTGTAGGTCGATGCCATCGCCGCGCCATAGGCTCCCGTGGCATGCAGCACGGCGAGGTCGCCGCGGCGGACACGGTCGATGTCGCGCGCGAGTGCGAACACGTCGCCGCTTTCGCAGACCGGGCCGGCGATCGTCGCGACCATCCGCTCGCCATCGGACATGACCGCCTCGAAGCGGTGAAAGGCATCGTACAGCGCCGGCCGCGCGAGGTCGTTCATCGCGGCATCGACGATCACGAAGGGATGGTCGGCACCCGGTTTCACCCAGATCACCCGCGTCAGCAGCACGCCGGCAAGCCCGGCGACCACCCGCCCCGGCTCGAACGTCAGTTCGACGTCCCAGTCGCGCGTGACCCGCGCGACCATGGCGGCATAGGCGTCGAGCGTCGGAACGACGTCGTCGGCGCGATAGGGGATGCCGAGACCACCACCGAGATCGACGCGGCCGACGACATGGCCGCGCGCGCGCAAGTCCGCCACGAGCTGACCGATCCGGTCATAGGCCTCCTCCAGCGGCGCGAGATCGCCCAGTTGGCTGCCGATGTGCAACGCGACCCCGACCAAGTCGAGACCCTCAAGCCGCGAAAGGCGATCGTACATCGCGGGGACGTCGGTGATCGCCACCCCGAACTTGTTGCCGCGCCGCCCCGTCGAGATCTTGGCGTGCGTGCCGCCATCGACGTCGGGATTGACGCGCAGCACCGCGGTCGCCCGCCTGCCCCGCGCGCGGGCCAGAGCGGCGAGCACCTGCCCCTCCTCCTCCAGTTCGAGGTTGAACTGTCCGACGCCGGCAGTGAGCGCGTCGGCGAGTTCGCGATCGGTCTTGCCGACGCCCGAGAAGACGATGTCCGACGCCGCGATCCCCGCGTCGAGCGCGCGCCGCATCTCGCCGCCCGAGACGATGTCGGCGCCGAAGCCGCATCCGCCCAGCAGATGCAGCACCGCGCCGTTCGGGTTCGCCTTGACGGCAAACGCGACGCGCACGCGTGGCAGGATCGACAGCGCCGATCTGAACCGCTGCGCCGCATCGCGCAGCGCGGCGGCGGAGTAGACATGGACGGGGGTGCCAACCGCATCGGCGATGACGGGCAGCGGCACGCGCTCGGCGCACAACACGCCGTCCCGCGGACTGAAATAGGTCATGGGTTTTCGGTGTCCGGTATCAGGAATAGGGCGGATCGGCGCGCCGGCGGGTGCGACGAAGGCGCACGGCATGGATCGTTTCAGCGGTGTGTCCGTGGCCATGCCGTTCGGCCCGCAGCACCACCACCACGCGCTTGCCGTTGATCATCAGCGTCAGACCAAGCAACGCGATCGGAAACACGAGCATCGCCAGCGCCGACCCGTTCATCGCCGAGGCCACGCCGCAAGCCCCGGCGGCCAGCACCAGGCCGATCCCGCGCCAGAGCATATCGCGCCGGGTCATGCCGCGATGCTCCGAACATGGCACGCGGCATCGTCGGCGATCACGATCCGCCCAGCTTTCCTGACGGCATGCGATGCCTCCGGGCGACGGTCTCGCGCAAGGTCGTGGCAGATCACGATATCGGCCGGTGGGTCCTGCTCGTCGCGCAAGGCCACGACCATGTCGGAAACCTCGAAGTCCACGCCGATCGCCGGGTCGACGATGCGGTGCACCGCTGCCCGCGCCCGCCCGATCAACAGCGGGGATCGGTCGATGCCGCGTCCCTCGATCGCCGTAAAACCGAGCCATCTTGCCTCCGCCAAGGCCTCCAGCAACAGCGTCCCGGCACCACATTCGGCATCGACGATGCGCACCGCGTGCCGGCCATTCGCCCGCAACGCCGCCAAGGCTGCCTCGATCTGGCGCCAGCGCGGATCATGGGCGGCGGCCTTCGACACGTGCCGCGATGGACACGTCGACGAGACCCCGCCGATCGCCGCGCGCAACCGGACGGGAAGAGAATGTACGTTCATTTCGATCCCTCCTTCAGGCCGCCCGCGGCAGCGCGCGCTCGTCGCGACCGACGGGGGCAAAGGACACGAGCGGCGTCAGCGGCAGGTCGGCGATCTCGACGCTCGCATGATAGATATCCCGTTCGGCCTGCGCATAGCGCATTGCCGCGCCGTAGGAGATGAAGCGGCCTTCCAGGCTGCGCCTGCTGTCCTGGACCAGCCAATGGCCTGCGCGATCCTGGCCGACATAGATGACGAGCCCGGTAGAATCGGGCTCCGATATGGGTTCAGACGACATCTCGCCTTGGTACCTTTCGTATCGCGAGCGTCCTGCCCGCCCCCGGGATTTACGAGGTACGGCATAGCGCTTCGAGATCGATCCGCGCCGATCGCATAGTACCAGCATAGTAATCCGCGGAGGTGGGGCGGCAGTCGATCTAGCGGGCTCGACCCTGCGCCAGGCGGTCGTGATCCGGCGGCGTTAAAATCGCCATTTGAAGGTGACGGCGGCGGCGGGCGTCGTGGCTACCGGACTTGTCTGCTGGATCGCGTGAATGGTGGTCTCGGCTTTCAGGGGGCCGGTGAATTCCGCGCGAACGGGCTTTGCCACAAAACCCCGTACATCGCCGAGCCAGATATCCATCCCCTTTGGCGCGCACACCACGACGTCATCGGAGCCGGTTCGATCCGCGCAGGTCACTTCTTTGGTACGAACCTTGGCGAGGTCGAATTCCAGCGCGAGGGGGACAACCGTGGTTGGCCCGGCCGATGCAGCGATGGCCATGACGATCAGATCGCCCACCATGTCGACCTCCTTTCCCAAGTCCCGAAAAATTCAGAGACCGTCGCAGCCGGTCTTGGATGCCTCGGCAATCGATGCCCGCAGCGCGCTCCCGTCACCCGCCATTGGAGCGAGATCGGGCGATTCCACCCGGACATGGCGAACCCCGGCACGCCATTGCTGACGCCACCAAAGGTTGCCCGCCTGTGCATCGATCGCTGGAAGACGGGTCTGCGCGCGTCGCAATAATGCGCTGGGCGGGATCAGCGCCCTGCCCGCGGCAAAAGCGTGAGAAAGGTCCTTGGCGAGTTCGACGTTCTGAACTTGGCCCATGACGCTGGTACGCCGGTCGAGATCCTGGATCAGATCGCGCTGTGCCGCGTCCCATTCTTGATCGGAGAAGCCGCCACTATCAATCGCGCACCTCACCCGGGCCAGACCGGCAATGGCGGGGTGCCATGCGTTGCCCGCAAAATTGTCCCAGAGCATGATCAGCCGGTGACCCTGCTCACCGTTCTCGATGTAGAGCCCGACCTTGCCCGGTGGACTGTCTGGTTGCATTGCGCTCAGCCGCGTGTTGACCGCGCGGAGCACCAGCATCTCCAGCAGCATAGCGTCGATCTGTTGTCCGCGGGTCGGCAGCGGCGGAGCCGTCGGCATCACCACCGTCATCAGCGCAGTCCGTCGTCCCTGGGGCAGCGCCGCGACGCTGATCGGTGCGATGCGGTCGGGTTGAAACGCTGGCACGGCGACATGCGCGGTAGACCGCCCGGCATGCCGCCAACTGCCGAAATGCTCGCGGATCAGCGCCTTCGTCTTTACCGGATCGACGTTTCCGACGATCACGATCATCATGTTTTCGGGCTGGTATAACCGCTGATAGAGAGCCCTGATCGTGGCGATGCTTGCTGTCGGTACGTCGTCCGAATTCTGGGCGTCGATCACGTCAGTCGGAGAGCCAGGTGCGACGGCCGCGATATACCTGGCGTAGATGTCGTTCCCGAGCGTTTTTTCGGCCATTTCACGGGTCACGTCCGCGCGCTGATCGTCCACCGCGTCCGCACGGAACGTCAGGTCGGTCGCCACCTCGCGGAATAGTCCCAGCAGCGTGTCGAGATCGGTCATCCTGGTCGTTCTTGTCGAGACGAAGTAATTGGATTCCGCCAACTCGTCGTCGCGGCGGAGGGCGCGGGAAAGGTCAGTGGCAAGCCGACTTTGGGAAAATGCCGAAGTTCGTCGGGCGCATTGATCGTCGGGCTGGTGAAGACGAGATGTTCGATCAGATGGGTGAGCCCGCGTTCGCCCGGGCGGCGTTCCTCGATGAAGCCACCCTCGTTCCGCATTAGCACGCCGATGCCGGGTTCGCCCCCGCGCCGGGGAAGAATAGCGAAGCGCACGCCGTTCTTCAGGCGTCCGGTCATCACCGGCTGCCAATCGGCCGAAGACGATCGCGTCACGCTCGCCTGCGCCATCGTCTCGGGGACAGCGAGCCTACGGCGCTCGTTCGCCTGTGCAACGGTCGCGGCAAGACTAAACAGGCCCAAGTGCAATGGCACCGTCGAGACGTTCCTGAAACGCACGCCTGATCTCCCGCTCCTATCCGAACGCCGCGTGACGTCGGATTTGTTGGATGATGCGGGGCATTTACGGCAACACGGTGGCGCCAGTCGTGACGTGCGGGACCAGCGATATTTTACTGACGTACGACATCGAACCAACGTGATCTTCCGTTGATCGGCGCGCTGCTACCGGGATGTTTGCCTGGCGGTGATAAATCTCCAGCCGGACGACTGCGCTGAAGGTCAAAACAGTTTGCGGAGCGACAGGACTACACTGCGTCCGACGGCATCGAGCAGATCCGGCTGATAACGATAGGGAACGGAGCCGCTCGCATCACGCACGCGTTGACGCGCATCGGTTATGTTGGCGACTTCGAGCTTGAAGCCGAGATGCCGGGTCCAGTTCTGGTGCGGCAGAAAATGGTGGATGCTCAGCGAACCGCTGAGATTGATCTTGCACAGAGGCGCGAATGTGAGGGTCGATGCGGCGACCGTCCCGCGAACGGTGGCCCGGCCGGTGCAGTAGAAGTCGAACGTGCCGCCATTGCCGAGATAGCTCAAACCCCCATAGCCATAGCCGGCCAGTCGCTGCGTCGTGCCACCCGACAGCGTGTCACCGGCCAGCAGGTCGAGCATCGGCGCCCCCGGCCTGAGCGCGATCCGGTCGGCAAAGCGGACCGTCGGGCCGATCCCGCCGTAGAAGGTCGGGCGGTCGGGCGGCCGACCATCCGGCGTCGTGGGAGGCTTGGCGCGACCGAGTTGGCCGTTGGCGGCGAGCGTGATGTTCAGCGTCCGCTGGCGCTCTCGGAAGACGTTAGTCGGACGGAAAGCGACCGATACCAATGCGCCGGCGCCATCGCGGACGAACAGGTCGGGCAGCGCCGCCTGGATGGCCGGGGTGAGCGCGTAGACGGTCTGGATGCCATCCCGTATCTCGGTTGCCTCGTAGGTTGCGCCGATCCGAAGCTCGCTCTTGGCGAACGGTTTGACGGTCGCGCCGATCGAACGCGTCCGGCGACGCTCCGCGGACAGCGCCGGGTTGCCGCCCAAAAACAGCGTGACGAGCGTCGAGCGGCCGGTAGCGAAGTCGAACAACGAGACCTGTGGCGCCGAAACCTGCGGCCCGGCAAGCTGGTCCAGCGTCGGCGCAACGGCCGACCGTTTGAACTGCGCCAACAGCTGCAGGCCGGTGAACGGCGCCCAGTTCACGCCCAGCGTAGAGTCCGATAAAGTGCCGAAACCGCCGACGTGGCGGACGCTGGCGGAGGTGTTGGCCGACAGCTCGCCGATCCAAGGCAGAACATCCTCACGGCGTGATGCTATCGGCAGGTCGAGCGCGACTGCGCCCTCGACCCGGCTGCGATCGAAGGCGATCGCGGAGGGCGTGGCGCCGCGCGTCCTGCTGTCCGTACCGATCTGCTCGCCCTCGACGGTGGCGGTCAACGTGACGCGGCCCGCGGGGAGGCGCAACGGGCGGTTGGTCGCAACGAATTTGGTCCCGGCACCATAGGTCGATTGCACGGTATGATCGACAAGCCGGTTGGCGAGGAGCGCGGAATCGAACGGCCGGAATGGATCGGCGCCGGCGGCGATCGCAGCATTGGCGGCGGTGATGTCGATCGCCTTGGCGACGATGCCGTCCCGGTGCTGCGTATCGAGCGTACCGGTCCAGTCCCATTGCCAGCCCCGCCATGCGCCACGCACCACGGTACCGGCATGAAGCGTCGTGATATCGGTGCGCTGGCTGAGCGGCGGCGCCTCGACGAGGTAGCGCTGGAGCAGCACGTCCCGGCTGAACGGTGAATACGGATTGCCACTGGGCAGCACGAACGTCGCGCTGGCGGGGCCGAACACGGTCCGCTCGCGACTATGATCCGCGGTCAGCGTCAGAGAACCGGACAGCTTTCGGCCGATCCGGTTGGCGATCACCGCTTCGCCGTGGATCGTGTCGTTCGAGGGTGCGAGCGTACGAAGCGGCGACAGATCGAACAGCCGCGGCTGGTTTGCGTTCGCCGCAAAACTGTCCAGTCCAACCATGCCGACCGATAGCGGCCCCGCCGGCACCGGGACGATCGTCACGACCTGCCCCACCATTGCGGACAATGCCGGGTCGATCTCGCCCCCTGCCAGCACACCGGTGATGTTGCCCCTCGCGTCAAACGGCACGTCCGGATCCGGCAGGACGCGACGCCGCGATTGCAGCAGCGCATCGGTATGACGCGCATCCAGCGACAGAGTCAGGCGACCGTCGCCGCGCAGCCGCGTGAAATCAAGATGCGCGTTGGCATTGTCGGCACCACCGCGTGTTGACGTACCATCGGCCTGCTTCAACGACAGTTGGCGAAACCGGCGCTTGGTGATGAAGTTCACGATCCGCCGGGTCGGTGGATAACCATATTGGAGCGCGACCGGCTCCGGAAACACCTCGACCTTCTCGATCGCTTCCGGCGGCAGATTGCCGATTTCCTGATATCCCGGCACGCGTTGCGCATTGAGCAGGAAGATCGGCTCCTGCCCGTCGCCCGACTGCGTCACCCCGCGAATGGTACGCAGCAACTCATCGATCGAGGTCGCGCCGGTCGCGGCTATCGCCCCCGCATCCAACGTCGCCAGCGGCAGGATCGCGGTGTCGACCTGCCCGCGCCGGCCGACGACGACGATATCGTGACGCGTATCCAATGCGTCGGGCCGGGCGGGTGTTGCATCGGGATCGGCGTTGGCTGGCGCAGCGGGAAGCGCCCCAGACTGGCAAATACCCGCCACCGACCAGTTGAATGCAAGAACCGCTAGAGAAAGACGACCAGCCCGTAGAGTATCGCAATATATCCTGTCGGGTGATCTCACGGGTGCTTCACCTTTATGAGGTTGCGGTAATCGGCGACACCAAGCGGATCAACTATACCCAGGATCGTACTGCGTATCCGCGGTGTCTCGATCTATGCACCAATGCCATCGCACGAGCACCAGGATCGCAACATGCTGCGCGACAAACGCCAGGATCGGCAGCGCCATGCGGGTCTCATCGAACCCGAGCAGCGCAACGAATACTATCAGGGTCAGTGTCGCCGCCGCGGTGAACCGCTCAAGCGCCGCAACGCGGTCCCAGTTACGGTCCAGTATCGCCCAGGCGATGAGGACACTCGCGCCGGCCAGCAGGAACACGGCTAGCGACAGCGACGATGCCGCCGCCCGGTTGCCGTCGTCGAGAAGAGTCGAGCGCGCACCACCGAATGACAGGATACCAACGACGTCGTCATGCCCAAAATCGAGATACGGGAAGCCGATAATCGCGCCAATCGTCAACACGGCGGCGAGGGGAAGGATCAGGCCGACCGCGAGCGCGTAACTCGTCAACGCAAAGCGCCCGTCCGGGTCGGTGAGCATCATCCGCCACGCGCCGTGCAGGCAGCCAAGCGCAAAGGACAACGGCTTGCCATCGGCGATCGACGCCTCGAACTCGCCCAGCATCGCAAGCCCCCAATCGCGACGACGAGCACCGACGCAGCGGATCGCGATTTTCATCAGGCACCGGGACAGCGCGACAGTCATATCCGGAGCATTTCCCCGACGGGTTGCGCACGGTCATTCCCGATCGAGCGCGCAAGCGATACTCCCGCGGCGGTCAGGCGATAGACGTGACGCGGGGGCCGCCCGGCCTGTATCGGTTCGCGCCACTCGGCCTCCGACAATCCCTGCTCCGTCATCCGTACGAGCAACGGGTAGAGCGTGCCCGACGAGATGCCGGTATCCTTCATCAGGTCATACCCATGCCGCCAGTCCTGAGGCTGATCCGCCATCGCCACGAGTAGCGTGAGCATCTGTTTCGAGGGTCGTCGATCGCGCGTCATTCGCTTTTTCAACATATGTAGATTTAAGAGTCAACGGTGATACGGTTCAGCTGGCTGCTGATGATTGGATTCAGTTTGCGCGGTCCCCGATGCTCATGACCGCGACGCGCAAAGTGCGAGCGAATTGATCGAGATTGCCTTTCTTGCGGCAACCCGAGGGAACGGACACGGTCCTGCAACGTCCGGCAAGGACGTATCTCGCGAGGCTTCATGACCGGACTGACATTGGTGTTTCTTCACGCGCTAGGCGCCAGCGCGCGTGAATGGGAGCAGGTCATCGATCATCTCCCGGGGTACGAATGCGTGGCGCTCGACCTGCCTGGGTTCGGCGGCGCTGCAAAGGCTGGCCATGCCGATGTCGTCACGATGACAGACTGGCTGGCAGACGAAATACGATCTCGCCAGCCCAACCCGTGCGTCCTTGTCGGACACAGCATGGGCGGCAAGATCGCGACGTTGGTGGCAGCGCGTGCAGCGTCCGGAGAGATCGGGCTGTCGAGTGTTCTGGGCGTCGTTCTGGTTGCCGCGTCGCCCCCCAGTCCAGAGCCGATGGCAGAGGATCGCCGGGCCGAGATGATCGGCTGGTTTGCCGATGGTCAGGCGTCACGCGAGGACGCCGCGACCTTTGTCGATGCCAATACCGCTACGCCGCTGCCGGACGTGTTGCGCGACAGGGCGATCGACGACGTTTTGCGCTCGAACAGAGCGGCGTGGCTGGGATGGCTGGAGCGTGGCAGCCGCGAGGATTGGAGCGGCGACACCGGACGGATCACTCTTCCGGCGCTGATCGTCGCCGGTGGCGAAGACGGTGATCTCGACGCTGATGCACAGCGCAGGCTGAACCAGCCGCATTATGTCACCGCCGAATTGCGGGTGGTGGCAGATGCGGCACACCTGATCCCCTACGAACAACCCGAAGCGCTTGCCGCCCTGATCCGCGAACACGCGGCATCGGTTGCGGGCGCAATCCTGCCAGCGCATTTTGGCCAGATCCTCGGCTCGGATCGGGTAAGCCAGAGAGCACGAAGCGCGATGCTGGAAAGGCTGCGTCCTGTCCGCAATGCAGCGAACTGGACCGACGATCACTATGCCACGCTTGCCGTCTTGATCGGGCAGATCCTGCCGGATCGCGGCGTCGACCATGACCTGGCGCGTCGTATCGCATTCGGCGTTGCTCAGGGTGATGGCGATGGGTGGCGCTTCGCTGCGTTGCCCGCCGATGGCGAAGCCTGGATCCGCGGCTTGGCGACCTTGCACATCATGACGGACGGTCTTTCGGCGGGGGATCACGCCTGGACCAACCTCCTCGAAAATGTTGCCGAGGGAGAGGCTGGCCGCGCAGACGACGACGCGTATCTTTCCCCCGCGCAGATGAAGCTGTGGTTCGATGACGTTCGCGCGGAAGTCGTGCGTGTCTGGATGTCGCTGCCGACGACAATGGCTGAAATCGGATATGATGGGTTTGCCGTGGGCGGCGATGCACATCGCAAGCAGGGCTATATACGAACAGCGGCGGACGACTTGGAACCTTGGCAACTTGCGTCGGGGAGCGCGTCGTGATGCGTTATCGACACCGCGAGGCGGACGTCGTCGATGCCGTCGTGATCGGCACGGGAGCCGGTGGAGCACCGCTCACCGCACGTCTCGCCAAAGCAGGCCTGTCGGTCGTCGCGCTCGAGGCTGGCCGCGTATTCCGTCCGGAAGACCATGTCGCCGACGAGGTCGCCGCGGATATCTACTGGATGGAAGAGCGACTGAGCGGCGGCGCCAATCCTACCGCGTTCGGGTCGAACAATTCGGGTATGGGGGTTGGCGGGTCGACGCTGCACTGGGGCGCGTTCTGCCCCCGCCCCGACCCGCGCGACCTGCAATTGAAGACGCTGACCGGCGAAGGCGCCGACTGGCCGATCGACCATGCCGAGTTGATCCGCTACATCGAAGAGGTGGAGCAGTTCACCGGGGTATCGGGCCCGGCGCGGTATCCGTGGGACGAGCACCGCCGCTACGAGTATCCGCCGGTGGCGCGCAACGCCCCGGCCGACGCGATGGCGCGAGGCTGTGCGGCAGTCGGCATTGTTGCAACCGACGCACCGGCAGCACTGGTGTCACGCGACCGGGACCAACCGCACTGGGGACAGCGACAGGCTTGCGTGAATTGCGGCGCCTGCCACCAGGGCTGCCGCAACGCCGCCAAGACGAGCATGGACACGACCTATCTGCCGCTTGCCGCTGCCCATGGTGCGGAAATTCGCGCTGGGTCCCGCGTGCTGTCGTTTGAATTCGACGCCGGCGGCCGGATCAGCGCGGTCGTGTACCGGCAGGGTGACGCGGAACACCGCCAGCGCTGTTCGGCAGTCTTCCTGTGCGCTGGGGGTGTCGAAACACCACGCCTGCTGCTCAACCTGGGTATCGCCAATTCGAGCGGTCAGGTGGGACGCAACTTCATGGCGCATGTCGCGACGCAGGTTTGGGGCCGGTTCGATGCCGATATGCGGATGAATCGCGGTTACCCGTCGTCGCTCATCAGCGAGGATATGCTGCGCCTCGACGATGCCGACTGCGCCGGCGGCTATCTGATCCAGAGCCTGGGGGTGTTGCCAGTCAATCTTGCCACCGGTCTCGCACGCGGCGCGGGCATGTGGGGCGAACGCCTCCAGACTATCTTGCGCGGTTACAATCATATGGCGGGGATCGGCATCAATGGGGAATGCCTGCCCCATCCGGACAATCGCTTGACGCTTGCCGACGAGACCGACGCCTTCGGCCACCGCAAGGCGCGGATCGACTTCAGCTATCACGCCAACGAGCATGCCATCGATCGCCACGCCCGCCGCACGCTTAGCGACATCTGGGCGGCGGCGGATGCGAAAGACATCTTCGCCGTCGATCGCTCCGCGCATACCATCGGCACCTGTCGCATGGGGCATGACGGCGACGAGGCGGTAGTCGACGCGGATGGTCGCAGTTTCGACATTCCCAATCTGATGATCTGCGACAACTCGATCTTTCCAAGCGCGCTGGCGGCGAACCCGGCACTGACGATCATGGCGCTGTCGCTTCGCACCGCCGACCGGTTTATCGCATCCCGTCGCTAGATGGGTGAGCATACGGCTGGCGCCAAAGACCATGTCGCGAAGAACCGGTATGCAGGGTCGACGACACGCCCGAATAGCAGGCGCCAGGGCGACCGGGCGCGCCGTGGCCTCGCTCAAATCTGGGCGCGGTTGGCAAGGCCGATTGCTCACATCGTGATTGCCGCATAGCGTCTATCGTTCATTCTTACCGGAAGGCCGCGATGTCACCCCCCATGGATCGAACCCCTATGAGTCGTCGCAGCATCCTGATCGCCGCCGGTGCTACATCGGCAGCGTTGGTGGCGAGCACACCCGCGCTGGCGGCGACACCGGGCCTGCCGGCGTCATGGGATCAGCAGCCGCGGATACCGTTATGGCCGAAGGGCACGCCCGAAACCGGCTTTGCCGCGCAACCGCAGCCAGCCGACTACCCCAAGAATTTCGTACGCAACGTGGCGCAGCCCGAGTTGCGCGTATTCGTCCCCGCGCGCTCGAACGGCCAGGCGGTGCTGTCGATCCCCGGCGGCGCCTACACGTTCGTCTCGGTCATCAACGAGGGCATCGACGTCGCGCGCCGGATGAATGCACTCGGCTATACGGTGTTCGTGCTCATCTACCGCCTGCCTGGCGAAGGCTGGACACACCGCGCCGACGTGCCGTTGCAGGATGCGCAGCGCGCAGTGCGCGTGATCCGGTCGCGCGCTGCCGAATATCGTCTCGATCCCGCGACGCTGGCGGTGGTCGGCTTCTCGGCTGGCGGGCACCTTGCCGCAAGCCTCGCGACCGGGTTCGGCGAGGCGGTGGCGCCGGTGCGCGATGCGATCGACCGTCTGGACGCCCGCCCTGCGCATGTCGGGTTGATCTACCCGGTCATCAGCCACGTCCCCGGCATCGGCCATGCCGATTCGAGCCTGAAGCTGCTTGGCCCCTCCCCCGACGCCGCGCTGATCGCCCGCCGCTCACCCGCCGAGCACGTCACCGCGGCGACCCCGCCGATCTTCCTCGCCCACGCACTGGACGACCCCGCGGTGCCTGCGGAGAACAGCGTCATCATGATGCGCGCGATGCAGGCGGCGAAACGCCCGGTCGAGGCGCATTTCTTCCAGCGCGGCGGGCACGGCTTCGGCACCGGCGAGCCCGACCTGCCCGCCAGCGCCTGGCCCGACCTGTTCCTGCGCTGGATCGCCGACCGCGTCGCTGCCGCTTGACCCGACACGGATCGGAGACCGACATGACCGGATGGACCAGGCGCGACATGCTCCGCACCAGCAGCGCGGTCGTCGCCGGCACGATGCTGGCGGACGTGGCCGGCGCCGTCGCAACGCCGCAGCCATCGAGAGAGGCGCTGGCGCATGTCGCGCCCGAACTGCGCCCGGCCGCGCGGCAGATTATGCTGCTCTCCACACAGGGCGGCCCGTTCACCGACGCCAAACTGCCCAAGCTGCGCGCGACCGGCGCAGCCGGCGCCCAGCCGCCACTTGCCGACATACCCGTTCAGGTGCGGCAAGTTGTGGTCGGTCGCGGACAGCCCGACGTCACCGTCTATGTCGTCAATGCGAGGCCCGGTGGTCCAGCGCGCCCGGCGATCCTGCACACGCATGGCGGCGGTTTCATCGTCGGGTCGGCAAAGCAGGAACTCGCTTATCTCCAGCAACTGGCCAAGGACATCGACTGCGTCATCGTCACCGTCGAATACCGGCTGGCGCCCGAGACGCGCTACACCGGCTCGATCGAGGAGAATTACGCGGGGTTGCGCTGGCTCCATGCGCAGGCCGCGATGCTCGGCGTCGACCGCAGCCGGATCGCGGTGATGGGAGAAAGCGCGGGCGGCGGCCATGCCACACTGCTTGCGATCGTCGCGCGCGATCGTGGCGAGGTGCCGGTCGCGTTCCAGTCGCTGATCTATCCGATGCTCGACGATCGCACCGGCAGCGCAGTCCGGCTGCCGCCGTTCATCGGCGCGGTCGGCTGGGATGGCCCGGCCAATCAATATGGTTGGCGCTCGTTCCTCGGCATGGCGCCCGGCACCGCGCAGGTACCCAGCGCCGCCGTCCCCGCGCGCGTCGCCGACCTGCGCCGCCTGCCGCCCGCCTTCATCGCGGTCGGCGGCGTCGACCTGTTCGCACCCGAGGACATGACGTACGCGCAGCGCCTCACCGAAAGCGGCGTCGCCACCGAATTCCTGCTCGTCCCCGGCGCGTTCCACGGTTTCGACCGCGTTGCACCGGAGACGCCGCAAGCGCAGCAGTTCACCCACGCCAAACTCGCCGCACTACGCCGCGCGTTTGCTACCGGTGGATGAGACTCTCGCCCCTCCCCAATCGTGACAAGATCTGCATCGCCAGTGCGCATGGGAGCACGCGGTCTGATAGGCCTCATTGCCCTGAGGCGACGATTTTTGATCGTCCGCGAGGGGCCGGGCAACGGCACGCGTAGGTACTGGATAGGCAAAGGAACGATGATGATCGACGACCTGGACGTCCAGCTGGCGCGTATCGCCTCGGTGACGTTGACCAACGAACTCGAGGGTCTCGAACACGCCGTGCTGGGTCGGATAGCGACCGAACGGGCCCAGACCGACACAATGCTTCGTCTCGGCGTCGCCGCCGTCACCGGCGCATTGCTTCTCGGCGGACTCAGTTCGCTTGACCAGGCACCGCCGACGCGGGCGGTCGGCGCGTTCGAGATGCTGGGCGGGGCAAGCGCCCTTGCGCCGTCCACCTTGCTTGGCGGATCGTGATGAGGCCGCGTACCGACGTGCTGCTCATCATCCTGGCGGCGTTCGTGGCCGCAATCGTGGGTGTCATCGCGGGCCGCGTCTTGACCGTCCCGGCCGCGACGCCCGCCGCCGAATTGCACGCTGTTCTGCACAACCGGATGGATCTGAATCGCGACCAGACGACAAGGCTCGACGCGCTGGAGCATGTCTATGCGGTCCATCGCGCGGCGATCGAACGTCGGATGCGGGCCGACAACACAGTGCTCGCCGCCGCGATCGAGACCGAGCACGGCTATGGTCCGGGCGTCGCCGCCGCCGTCGACCGCACGCACGCCACGATGGGGGAACTGCAAAAGGCGACACTCGCCCACATCTTTGCGATGCGCCAAGTGTTGACGCCCAGACAGGCCCCGCAGTTCGATGCCGCGGTGGTCAAAGCCTTGACCGACGACTCCCATGCCGCGAAGTGACGACCGCGTTCACCTCGATGTCCGATGCCGAGCTGGTCACGCTGGCGCTGGCACGCGAGGACGCCGCATTTGCCGAAATCGTCCGTCGGCATCGTGCCGCGCTCTACAGGCTCGCCCGCGCCAGCCTGGGGGATGCCGACGACGCACTCGACGCAACCCAGGACAGTTTCGTACGCGCATATCGATCGCTCAGCCGGTTCGATCTCGAACGACCGTTGCGCCCTTGGCTGGTACGGATCGTGCTGAACGCCTGTCGGGACCGCATACGGCGCCGGATGGTGCGCCGTTATATGTTGCCGTTCGCGGCCGAGGCGCATGATCGCGTCGCCGACGACTCCCCGCATCAGGGCGTTTTAGCCGGCGACCGGCAAGACCTTGAGCGAACCCTGCACGCGATCGCCGCGCTTCCCGCCGCCACGCGCGAGCCGCTGGTCCTCTGCGCGATCGACGGCATGAGCCAGGCGGACGCGGCGATGATTCTTGGCATAAGCATCAAGGCGGTGGAGACACGTGTTCGGCGCGCTCGGGAGGCTTTACGAACCGCGCTCGTTCGTTTCTGACGAAAAAATCACGCGGGGTCGAGGGGACGACGTCCGGCGTGCGTACCACCATCACCACCCATGCGGTACTCTGGAGCCTGAATGCACGACCATCTTACCCGCCGCACGGTGTTGCGCGGTGCCGGCCTCGCTGGCGGGGCCGCTGCGTTTGCAGCCTGGATGCCGGCATGGGCGCAGTCCGTCTCGGCCGGGCTGATCGCACCGCTACCAACGGTGTCGGGCGACGACATCCGCCTGACGATCGCGCGGCAACGCATGACGATCGATGGACGTGTAATGAAGGCGATCGGGATCAACGGCACGGTTCCAGGCCCGTTGATCCGCCTGCGCGAAGGCCAAACCGCGCGCCTGTCGGTCGTCAACGACCTCGACGAGGAAAGTTCACTGCACTGGCACGGGCTGCTCGTACCCGCGCAGTATGATGGCGTACCCGGCGTCTCGTTTCCCGGTATCGCCCCGCAATCGACCTATGTCGCGGAGTTTCCCATCCGACAGGCAGGCACCTATTGGTATCACAGCCATTCGGGTTTGCAGGAGCAGCTCGGGCTATATGGTCCGATCGTCATCGATCCCGCGGGCATCGATCCGGTCACGTCGACCCGCGAGCATGTCATCGTGCTGTCGGATCATAGTCCGTCGTCGCCCGCCGCGATCTTCCGGCGGATGAAGCTTGGCAATGGCTATTACGACTTTCAGAAGCAGACGCTCGCGGGAACGCTGGCAGGCCGCGACCAGCCGCTGAAGGACCGGCTGAAATGGGGCGGGATGCGGATGTCTCCGACCGACATCGCCGACGGGACCGGCGCCGCTTATGTCTATCTCGTCAACGGCCACGGCCCCCGCGACAATTGGACGGCATTGTTCACACCGGGCGAACGCGTCCGCCTGCGGATCATCAACGCCTCGTCGATGACGACTTTCAACGTCCGCATTCCCGGCCTGCCGATGACGATCGTGCAGGCCGATGGGCAGAACGTGCGGCCCGTCGCCGTCGACGAATTCCAGATCGGCGTCGCCGAAACCTATGATGCGATCGTGACTCCCGGTGATTTGGCCTACACGCTGGTCGGTGAAAGCGTCGATCGATCGGGCATGGCCCGCGCGACACTTGCGCCCCGCGCCGGCATGACTGCCGCCGTTCCACCGCTGCGCGCACGACCATTGGCGACGATGATCGACATGGGCATGGGTGGAATGAGCCATGCCAGCATGGAGAAGGGCGATCCACACCGCGGGGTCGATCCGACCGCCGAACAAAATGCGTCGACGCAGCTCGCGACGCCCGGAACGCCCGCAATGGCTATGCCATCGCCCGCCATGCCCGGACCGACATCGAAATGGGCCTAGCCATGGATCATGGATCGATGCCGGGCATGGACCATTCGGCCATGGCAATGGGGCAGCCCTCAGCCATGCACGGGAGCGAGATGGGCGACATGAAGATGTCGATGCGGGACTTCTCGAACGCGCCGGTGATCGATCGGAACCCTGGCGTTCAGACGGTCGCGATGGCCCCGATCGATCGCACCGATTATCCGGGCCAAGGCTTGGAAAATGTCGGGCACAGGGTGCTGACCTATCGCGATCTGGTCGCCCTGGAGCGCAACCCCGACGTCCGCGCGCCGACCCGGCAGCTCGACATACACCTGACGGGCAACATGGAGCGCTTCATGTGGTCGTTCGACGGCGTGAAGATGTCGGACACGATGGACCCGTTTCCCTTCACGCTCGGCGAGCGTGTCCGCGTGACGCTGATCAACGATACGATGATGGCCCATCCCATCCATCTCCATGGTCATTTCTTCGAACTGGTGACCGGACACGGCGACCATGCACCGCGCAAGCATACGGTGATCGTCCAGCCGGGCGGCAAGGTAAGCTGGGATCTTACCGCCGACGCGGTCGGCGACTGGGCGTTTCATTGTCACATGCTCTACCATATGCATGCCGGGATGATGCGGACGGTGAGCGTCCGTCCGGCGGGAGACACGGCATGAACCGCGTCCTCGCACTACTGCTTATCGGCAGCGCAACGATCGCAACGCGTGCCCTTGCGCAGGATCACGCGATGCACGGCATGACCATGCCCGGTATGGCGATGCCCGCAAAACCGAAGCGCGCTAAACCCGCGCCTCGCAAGCTTCAGCCTGCCAAGCGTGCGACTGCAAAGACACCGACGCGCTCTGCCACAGCGCGGAAGGTTTCGACGGTTCGCCCGACGGCCCCTGCTGCGCGCCCGTCGACGGAACCCGCGATGCCGGCCATGGATCACGCGCATATGCCCGGCATGACGATGCCAGGTACGACGGCGCCCGGTATTACAGCGCCTGGTATGACGGTGCCCGAGATGGACAGGCCCGGCGGACATGCCGGTCATGACATGACTGCGCCCGCGATGGCCACCGACACGATCGCGCCGACGGGTACCGCGCTCCCGGCAGGCAATGCCCCTGCCCCGCCCTTACCAACCGGTCATTTTGCCGATCGTCAGTTCGGAGCCGCCGCTATGATGCCGGCCCGCGCGCAGATGATGCGGGAGAGCGGTGCGCAACGCCTGGCGCAGGTGATGTTCAATCTCGCCGAATATCAGATCCGCAATGGCAAGGACGGCTATCGCTGGGACGGCGAAGGCTGGTTCGGTGGCGATATCGACCGTGCGGTCATCAAGACCGAGGGCTCCGGCGCAGTCCGAGGCGGTGTCGAGGCCGCGGAGGTACAGGCGCTCTACAGCCATGCGATCGGCCCTTATTTCGATGTGCAAGCGGGCATTCGCCACGACTTCGCACCATCACCGACGCGGAGCTATGCGACGATCGGCGTCGAGGGTCTCGCGCCGTACATGTTCGATACCGAGGCGGCGGTTTTCGTCTCGACCAAGGGGGACGTGCTCGGGCGCCTCGAAGGCTGGTATGACCAGCGCCTTGCTCAGCGGCTCGTGCTGCAGCCCCGGGTCGAATTCAATCTGGCCGCGCAGGATATTCCCGAAACACGGGTCGGTGCAGGACTATCCGACGCCGAACTCGGCCTGCGGCTTCGTTACGAGATCGCGCGCGAGTTCGCTCCCTATGTCGGGATATCCTACGAGGCGAAGACCGGTCGCACTGCCGATTACGCGAGGGCCGATGGCAAGGATGTGACGACGACCAGCCTGGTTGCGGGTGTACGATTCTGGTTCTGATGGTGGTGTACGCCGTGCCGCGCAGCCAGGTCGGCCTTCACAGCGCTGTGCTTCACCGCTCCCCGAACAGGTCGCGCTGTGCCTTTTCGAGTTCCTCGGCATAGCGTCGTCGGACGAAACTTTCCGACAAGATGCCGAGCACTCGCCAGTCGTCGTCGAGCACTGCGAGTTCGTCTGCGCCCGATGCGTCGAAGCGACGCATGATCTCGGCAATATCCATGGTCGGCGTCAGCGCGGAGTCGATGTTGATTGCCAGCGGGCCGACCGGCGACTGCGGATCGAGCCCTTCCGCATAGGCCGTCGGGGTCTGGACAATGCCTGCATACCGATCCTCGCCATCGATCAGAACTGTACGGCTGGTCGCACCGAGCGGCACGCGGCGTCGGAACTCGGCGATCATGATCCCCGCCGGCAACGGCTTGGCATCACGACGCATCATCCGCCCCGCGGTCAACGTCTTGACCCAGCCGACGTCGCGCGCGCTCTTAATCGTCTCGCCGCGCAAATGCAGTCGCCAGGTCGAGAAGCTGTAGCCGAAGGTCTCGCGCACGATCGTCGATGAGACCAGCGCCGCCGCCAGTACCGCGCCGGTGAGCGCGAAATCATGCGTCGCCTCCAGCACCAGCATCGCCATCGTCATCGGCCCGCCGACCACCGCGACCGCGAGCGCGGCCATCCCAACCAGCGCGGCATTGCGCGGATCGACCACGTCCTGCCCGGCCAGCGCAGCCAGGCTGCCGGCAAACAAATGGCCGACCAGTGTGCCCAGGAACAGCGACGCGAAGAACAGCCCACCACGAAAGCCGAAGCCCAGCGACACGATCGACGCCGCGCATTTCGCGAGGAAGATCATCGCGATGAACGCCAATGATGCCCCCAAAGCGAGATCGGCATGAAGCGCGCCATGTCCTGCAGACAGGACTTGCGGTGAGACCAGCGCGATGGGGATGAGCAATAGGCCGCCGATTGTCGGCCGCGACCATTCCGGCAGTTTCGCGCGCCGCGATGCCGTTTCGACCAGCGCCACCGCACGCATCAGGACGATACCGATCCCGGCACACAGCGCGCCAAGCCCAGCATAGATCAGATAGTGATGCGTCTCGGTCGGCATCGTCGAGACCGAATCGATAACATAGGGCTGAATACCGAGAAGCTGCGCGACCAGCGTCCCGGCCAGCGCCGCCGCGACGACCGGGGCGAGCGCGGTCGGCGTGTAGGCACCGATGACGATCTCGAACGCGTAGAACGCGCCGGCAAGCGGTGCACCGAAGGCTGCCGCGATCGCCGCCCCCGTCCCGGCGCCGACGAGATTCCGCAGGTCGGCACGGCGCAGGTTGAACACACGACCGGCGACCGATCCGATTGCGCCGCCCAGTTGCGCATAGGCCGCCTCGAGCCCGACCGACGCGCCGAACCCGTTGGACAGCATAGTCTGTACCGAGATGACGAGGCTGTCGGACACCGACATCCGACCACCGTGTAGCGCGTTCGCTTCGACCGCATCTACCATCCGGCGCTTGCGCGATCGGACAGCCAAGGAAAAAGCCGCCAGCACGACCCCGCCGATCGGCAGCACGACGAGTGCGCCCGCCGGTAATGCCGGCAGCGCGCTCAAACGCCCGGCCGACGACAGGCCGAACAGCACATGCTGCAACGTCCGCGCAATCGCGCCCTGTAGAACACTGAGCAGCCCCGCCCCGGCCCCGACGAGCGTCGCCAGCACGATGAAGGCAGCCTCGCTCGCGCGGACACGGCGGCGAATCCATTTGAGGAAGGAAAGAGCGTGCAGGGTCGTGCGCCAGGCCGGGGATTCGGTCTTGCTCATCTACGTCGGGACGCGGCAATCATGACAGGAATTTCGTTCGCCATTCAATTGACACACCCACCGCAGCTTCAGGGCCGGGTTTATGCACGTCCCCCGCCGCAGCACGTGCGATGACAGAATACTTAAAGGACAAGCTGCCGACGAGCGCGGCGTTGTTTCAAATCCACAAGACCAACATAGTGATCACGTTCGACGACATCCCGTCGGCGGTGGACAGCGCGCGCACAAGGCGTCGACCTGACCATCTCGAGCCAAGTCGAGCCGGTCATCGCGCACGCCAGACACGCGCGAACGCGTGCTTCGATGGGTGTTTCAATACTAGCGCTCGCGTCGGACTTGCCCGTCGAACATCGTCGTCGTCCGACCGCCGACCCAGACCTGTCCGTTCCCATCCTGTACGACGTCGATGCGTCCGTCGCGACCGATGCACGAGCCCTGCGCGGCAACATAGCGATCTTGCGCACGGCCGCCGGCGAACAGCCATTGGCCGACCGAGGCGTTGAGGCTGCCGCAGACCGGGTCCTCGATCAGCGCGCCGTGTGCGTCGCTGAAGATCGCGCGGATCTCGAACGCGGCGTCGCTGCCAGCCGGGTGCGGGCCGACGATCCCGATGTCGATGCGCCGGGAATGATGGCGGGCAGGCTCGACCGCCAGCACGTCCGCAGCGGTGGCGAGCATCACCGCGATCCAGCCGGGACCGTTGTCGACCCATTGCGCATCGACGATCGCGGCGCGGTCGATCCGCAGCAGGTCGGCCACTTCCAAGATTTCCACTTCGGTCGGCATGCCGCTGCGGATCAACGGCGGTGCGGCGAACGCGAGCCGGTTGTTGTCGTGGCGGACCTCGACGAGACCGACGCCGCATTCCTGCACGATCACGCCCGCGCGTTTCGGCGTTCCCCCGGCCTCCAGCCAAGCGTGGCACGTCCCGAGCGTCGGATGCCCGGCGAACGGCAGTTCGCGCGCAAGCGTGAAGATGCGGACGCGGTAGTCGGCGAGGGTATCGGTCGGCGGTAACAGGAACGTGGTTTCCGACAAATTGAGCCAGCGCGTGATGCGCTGCATGTCGTCGGTCGAAAGGCCCTCCGCGTCGGCGACGACCGCGAGCGGATTGCCGGTGAACGGCGCGGTGCCGAACACGTCGACCAGCTTGAAGGACTTGGTCATGAGCGAGTCTCCGGTTGGCGGCGGTCTTGCCAGGCTCGAGTCAGGAGCGGTGCGTCGATCCGGCGGACCGTATCGCCGACCGCCTCGCGCCAGCAGGCAGAAGCCTGGACCGCCTTGGTGACTATGCGCAGTCTCCCGCCCGCCCCGCCGCACGCCGCGGTCGCCGCGCGATCGATGCGGCGCAGCGCACGGCGTGCCAAGGCCGGCGTGGGCGATGACAGGTCCGCGCGCGGCACCGTGACGGCATACCGCTCGGGGCCGCTACGCATTTCTCGCGCGATGCTTGGCGCGGACAGCGTGGCTAGCATTAAGGCGGCGAGAGTTTTGGTCGTCATGGGAACCTCCTGTGCAGGCGCACCGATGCCGATTTACGGCTGGCCAGGACAGGGACGGATGCGTACGATCGAGGCGAACTGTATTGGTCAAGAGAGCGGTACGATGGCGACGAACATGCTCGAGACGCGGACCGGACAGGTCATGCACGTCATCCGCGATCGGATCGAGCGGCGGACGCTGACGCCCGGCTTGCGGCTACCGTCGGTGCGCGCAATGGCCGAGACGATCGGGTTTTCCAAATCCACCGTGGTCGAGGCGTATGACCGGCTCGCCGCCGACGGGACGATCCGGTCGCGACCCGGATCTGGCTTCTACGTCGCCTCGCCGCTCGCCCCGCTGGCGCTTAACCGATTGGGTGGCGCGGTTGAGCGCGAAGTTGATCCGCTGTGGATGCTGCGCCAGTCGCTCGCCGATGGTGGCAAGCGCATCAAGCCTGGCTGTGGCTGGCTGCCGGACGAGTGGCTGGCCGGCGATGCGATCCGCAAGGGGCTGCGGGCCGCGGCGCGTGACACCCGCGATCGCGCGCTGACCGGTTATGCCTCGCCGCAGGGATCGTTGCCGCTGCGCGCGCTGCTCGCCCGGCGGCTCGCCGGACAGGGCGTCGATGCCGCGCCCGATCAGATCCTGCTAACCGACAGCAGTACGCATGCGCTCGACCTCGTCTGCCGCTTCCTGCTCGAACCGGGCGACACCGTGCTGGTCGACGATCCGTGCTATTTCAACTTCCTCGCGTTGCTCCGCGCGCACCGCGTCAAGGTCGTCGGCGTGGCGATGACGCCGACTGGGCCGGACGTGACGGCATTCGCCGCCGCACTCACCGAGCATCGCCCGCGTTTCTATCTGACCAACTCCGCGGTCCATAATCCGACCGGCGCGACGCTGGCCGCCGCGACCGCGCACAAACTGCTGAAGCTTGCCGACGCGCATGATCTCGTCATCGTCGAGGATGATATCTTCGCCGATTTCGAACATGCGATCGCACCCCGGCTGGCCGCGTTCGACGGTCTCGACCGCGTGATCCGGATCGGCAGCTTCTCCAAATCTGTGTCAGCCGCCATCCGCTGCGGGCATATCGCCGCGCGACCGGACTGGGTCGAGGCGCTTGCCGACCTGCGGATCGCGACGTCGATGTCGGGCAATCCGCTGTCGGCCGATCTGCTCCACGGCGTACTGACCGACGGCAGCTATCGCCGGCATGTCGAGACCCTCCGCGCTCGGCTGGCGCGCGCGATGGCGCGGACGGTGAAGCGACTGCGCGCGGTCGGGATCGAACCGTGGATCGAGCCCGACGCCGGCATCTTCCTATGGGCGCGGCTCCCGGATGGCATGGACACGGTCAGGCTCGCCCGCGCGGCGCTGGCGCAAGGCATCGTGCTCGCGCCCGGCAACGTGTTCAGCACCGGCGGTGCGTGGAGCGACTATTTGCGGTTCAACGTGTCGATGTGCGACGACGAGGCGCTGTTCGCGTTTCTGGGTGACGCCTGCCGGTCGGTGGGTTGAGGACAGCCTAGCGCGATCGATGCCGGAACAGGTTGTCCGCGATGTGATCGACGAATACGCGCACCTTGGGCGCGACGTGACGGCACGCCGCTCGCATTGCGGGAACGTTCCTGGGCGGCGCGCTCACGCTGTTCAGACTGCCTCTACGCACGCTGCAGGCTCGGCCGCGGACGTTACGCAACCGATGATCGTCACTGCCTGGAATGGCGCGATCGCGGGCGGCGGACTGGTCGGCGGGTATGGGCTCGATACGCGGGGGCCGGCAGCATGGTTTCTCGTTCCGCCGCGCTATGTGAATCCAGCAAGGTCTTGCGAAAGCGTTTTGCTGATCCGCTCCGACGATCAGGGTGTGACCGGATCGCCAGCCAAGACCATCGCTAGCGATGCCCCATCGGCACGTCTGGGTGCGCGTCATCCGCGCGTGGTGCAGGCCCTACCCGAGATATCGCTATCATAGAGGCTCCTCCCGGCACGCTTACGCACACAGATTTTAGCGTACGCACAAGGATGGCGATGGTCAGGACAGGTGTGATTTTCGTCAATCAAACCTGGATCCAGGCATTCGCAGCCTTTCTTGCGGAAAGACTAACAGTCTGGGCTGACGGTTGTTGATCTATATTACTGATTATCGAATACTATATTCGGGATCTGCTGTGGTGACCCGTTAAATATAGTGCCAATTATGTCACAAAGCGGCAATACTGATAAGAAAAGTAAAACTGCTTCGCGTCGGATTCGGGCGTAATCAGCTGTCGCCGTTCCGCAAACCCCTGTAACGGAACGAGATGCTCCACCCTTCCTAGTCGTTTTGGATCTAAATTACGACGTTCCCGCCGTTGACACGATCTCTCTGAATGGTAGCCCTATCATAAGCGGCAACGACCGTGTGCACTCTGGCCTGATCAGGGCGGCCGGAATTAGGGGAGGGACTATGATCAAATTTCCGCGCGCGTTGGCGCATTCGGTATCTACCATCGCCGTCGTGGCCGGGCTGGCAGCCTCCAACACCGGCAGCGCGCAGACAGGTCCGGCGCAGGCGGGTACAGCGCAGACGGCCCCCGCTCCTACCGGCCAAACGGCTCAAACCCCCAGCGCGCAGACGGCGCCCGGCGCGACGCCCGCGGCCGACACGCTTGGTGAAGGCACGACCGAAGACATCGTCGTTACCGGTATCCGCGCCAGTCTCAACCGCGCGATCGACATCAAGCGCACGTCCGCAGGTGTCGTCGACGCCATCTCTGCCGAGGATATCGGCAAGTTTCCCGACACCAACCTGGCTGAGTCGCTGCAGCGGATCACCGGCGTGTCGATCACCCGCGCCAATGGCGAAGGTTCCCAGGTCGCAGTGCGCGGGTTCAGCGGTGGCTTCAACCTCGTGACATTGAACGGCCGTCAGCTGGCGTCGACGAGCATCGATACGAGCACCGGCAACGCCTTCGCGGTCGGCACCGGCCGTTCCTTCGACTTCCAGAACCTGGCGTCGGAAGGCGTCGCAACGCTGGAAGTCTACAAGACCGGCCGGGCCAACATCCCGTCAGGCGGCATCGGCGCGGCCATCAACGTCGTCACGCGCCGGCCGCTCGACTCCCGCGAGGACGGCTTCTCGGGCTCGATCGGCGCCAAGGCCTTGTATGACAGCTCGGTCGAGAACGCGGAGGCCAATCTCAAAAAGGTCACTCCGGAACTGTCCGGACTGATCAACTGGAAGAACCCGAGCGAAACCTTCGGCGTCAACCTCTTCGGCAGTTACCAGCTGCGTGAATCGACCTCGGTCCAGTCCAATCCGAACTATTGGAACATCGTGCCGCTCGCCGATTTCATGGCGCGCAACGGCGTTTACACCGATGCGGCGACGAAGATCACGAACACGCCGACCACCGCCTATGTACAGATCCCGAACGACAGCCGGTACCAGTTCTCGGAAAACCGTCGTGAGCGGCTCAACGGCCAGGCGAACATCCAGTTCAAGCCGACCGACCGGCTCGAGATCACGATCGATGGTCTCTATGCCCGGAACAAGCTGAGCGACGAGCGGAGCGAACAGACCAACTGGTTCCAGCGGCCCTTCACCGAAGTCACGTTCGACGACAACAAGCAGATGCAGACTGCTGTAATCCTGGCTGAATCGAAACAGGCGGACAAGGGCTACGAGCAGCAGCGGTTTGCAACGAAGACCGAGCTATACTCGTTTGGCGGCAACGTGAAATGGAACTTCACGGACGTCCTGTCGCTTAAGCTCGACGCGAACCATTCGAAATCGACGACCGATCCGGACAATGCGAACGGCACGTCGGCAACGACGATCTCGATCGGCGCCCCGGTCCGCGCAACGCATAAGGTCGACTTCACCAACGGCTTCCCGCAACAGTCCGAAACGCTGAACGACTGCAACGCCACCAACGGCGGCCGCGGTGGTAACTGCAACAACATCCTGGATATCGGGGATGTCGGCACGCAGATCGCACGCGAAATCTTCTCCGAACAGCAGTCGCGGGTCAATCAGTTCAACGGGGAATTGGGCTGGGATCTCGGCAACGAGAGCCGCTTCGTGTTGGGTGGCAATTATGTGGATGCGAAGACCCGCTCGGCCAGTTCTAACACGCAGCAGCTTCTGGGTGACTGGGGCATCACCGACACCGGTCTGGTCAGCCAGCTCGCCGGCGACCTCGTCAGCACCTATTGCCTGACCTGCAAATTCGACAAGTTCGACCCGGCGTCGACCGGATCGGCGCTGGTTGCGTTCCGCGGTAATGCGGTCGACCTGTTGAACGTCTTCTCACCCTATTATGCGAATGTCCCGGGGCGTGGCCGGGTGTTGCAGGGCGCCACGGATGATACCGTCGGCGAGAAGACCTGGGCCGTCTATGGTCAGATGAAATGGGCCGGCGACATCGGCGGCCGTCGCGCGAACGCGCTGATCGGCGTTCGCTACGAGCAGACCCGGGTCGACTCGCTAGCTATCCAGTCGATCCCGACGGCGCTGGAATGGCAATCGGACAACGACTTCGCCATCCTCGGCGGCGCGACCGGTGGCGCTGTCAACGTCAAGGCGAAGTATAATAACCTGCTGCCGTCGCTCGATTTCAACATCGAAGTGCTCGACAATGTGGTCGCGCGTACGTCGTTCAGCCGGACGCTCGCGCGGGCCGACTACGGCAATCTCTTCGCCTCGGTCACCGCAAACGCCCCCAACCGCCCGACCGCGCTGGGAGCAGGAGCAGCACCGGCCTCACGCCAGAACCCAGCGCTGTTGCCGCTGATTTCGGACAATTTCGACGTGTCGGTCGAATGGTACTACAAGCCAACAAGCTTCGTGTCGGTCGGCTTCTTCAAGAAGAACGTGCGAAACTTCGTCGGTAACCAGGTGACGAGTGGCAATCTGTTCGGGCTGCGCGATCCGGGTTCGGGGGCGGCGGGATCACGCTCGGGGACGGCGCTCGACTATCTGCGCACCAACGGGATCGCGCAGACCGACGAAAATCTGTTCGCCTACACCGCGTTGCTGCAGAAGAATGCCGGTAACCAGGCAGCGGCAACCGCGGCCTTCCAGGGCGCGCTCGATCCGGCAACGGGTAAACTCAACGGTGCATTCTACAACCAACTTGCCCTCGACGTTAACCTTGTCGGCGACGTCAACGATCCGCTGGTCAATTTTGCGATCAGCGAGCCGATCAACAATCGCGAGGCGGACATTCACGGCTTCGAAGTCGCCTGGACCAACTTCTTTGGCCAAACCGGCTTTGGGTTCGCCGCCTCGTATACCAAGGTCAACGGCGATGTGAATGTCGACCCCTATGCCGATCCGAACGTCAACATCTTCGCACTGAGCGGCTTGGGCGACAGCGCAAACTTGACCGCCATCTACGACAAGAACGGAATCTCGGCCCGCGTATCGTATAATTGGCGTGATAAATATCTCGCCGCTACCAACCAGGGTACCAACCGCAACCCGCTCTTCACCGCGGCGTTCGGCACCCTGGACGCGAGCCTCAGCTACGACGTGACGCAGAATATCTCGGTGTCGCTCGAAGCGGTCAATCTGACGAGCGAGCCGTTCCGTCAATATGCCCGCACCGAGACGAACCTGGTCTATGTGCAGGAGCTCAAACCGCGCTTTTATCTCGGCGCGCGCTACCGTTTCTGACGAAGGCGGGCGTGGATCTCGGTCCACGTCCGGCACTATGAAGGCCGCCGCGACGTCGTGCGGCGGCCTTTTTCTTTGTTGGCCGCCATCGCGCTGATAGACCTGATCCAACAACAGGACCGGAGCGGATGAATCCCGTACAGATCAATAATATCGACCATGCCAATCTGCGCGTCAGCCCCAGAGCAGGTAGTGCGTTTGGCGATGCCGCCAATCAGGCACTGATATTCCCGGCCGAGTTCGAAGAGGCACAGCGTGAATTCGCGATCATATTCCGTCGCCGCGACGAAGGGTTGCAGGCCTACGCTTTGTTGGGACTGGACCGCGACGAGAATCTGTTTCTTGCCGGCGACTATTGGACGAGCCGCTATGTCCCAGCCAGTCACCAGCGCGGCCCCTTCTCGATCGGAATGGTCCGAGCATCCGGGGACGATGTGGGCGAGCCGATGCTGCACGTCGATCTCGACGATGCGCGGGTCGGCGATAGTGCAGGCCTGCCGCTGTTCCTCGAACATGGTGGCAACACACAGTATCTCGATCATGTCACCGGCGTGCTGCGGCTGCTGTACCAGGGAATCGAAACCGCGCCGGCGGCCTATGCCGCGCTCGACGAGGCGGGTCTTCTCACGCCGGTGACGCTGACCGTCGATGTCAGCGAGGAGCGGCGCTATACCATCCCCGACGTGCTGGTCGTGGACGTCGAGCAACTCGCTGCGCTGACCGGGGAACCGCTTGAGCGGCTGCATCGATCGGGTGTGCTGCGCCTCGCCATCCTCGCTGCGGCATCGCTTGGCAATATCCAGCAGTTGATTGCCCGCAAGCAACAACTGCTGAGCCAGATCGGTTGAGCGCGGTGGCCGGTATCACACGCCGTACGCGGGTGATCGAGGGGGCGGACGCGGCCGGCGTGCCTATCACCGATCTGATCGCCGACGGCCTTCCGGTGATCCTGCGCGGGATCGCGCGTGACCTGCCGCTGGTCGCGATCGGGCTGGACGGCGCACAGCCGGCGATGGCGTGGCTCAAGCAGTTCGACGGCGGGCGTCCGGTCACCGCGTATCTCGGCGATCCGGCGATCGGCGGCCGGTTCGGCTATTCCGACGATTGCACCGCGCTGAACTTCAAGCGGGAGAGCGGTTCGCTGTCCGGCTATCTCGATCAGATCCTCGCCAGCATTGGCGATCCGGATGCGCCCGCCATCTATATCGGTTCGACCGACATCGATCTGTATCTGCCCGGTCTTCGTGCGCAGGCGGCGTTGCCGTTCGGCGATCCGCAACTCGTCGAGAACCCGCCGCTAGTCAGCATCTGGATCGGCAATCAGACGGTCGCCTCGACGCATTACGACATGTCGAACAACCTGGCGTGCTGCCTCGTCGGGCGACGACGCTTCACGCTGTTCCCGCCGGATCAGGTCGCCAACCTCTATCCCGGGCCGCTCGAGCCGACGCCGGCCGGACAGGTGGTCAGCATGGTCGACCTCCGTGCACCCGATCTCGACCGCTACCCGCGCTTTGCCGGAGCGCTGGCGCATGCCGAGGTCGCCGAACTCGAGCCGGGTGACGTGCTGCTCTACCCGGCGTTGTGGTGGCACAATGTCGAGGCGCTCGACGCGTTCAACGTGATGATCAACTATTGGTGGAACGCGGTACCGCGGTTCATGGATACGCCGATGAACACGCTGCTCCACGGGCTGCTGTCGCTGCGCGACCGGCCCGATCACGAGAAGCAGGCATGGCGCGCGATGTTCGACCATTATGTCTTTGGCCCTGTCGATCAGGCCAGAGCGCACCTGCCCGAGCACGCGCACGGCGAGCTTGCACCGCTGGATGCGCTGTCGGCGCGGCGTTTGCGCGCCAAAATTCTCCAGCGCATCAACCGATAGGAGCCGATCATGGTCGAGCAGCGCATCAGGAAAGTGGTCATCGCCGGCGGTGGCACCGCGGGCTGGCTCACCGCCGCCGCCCTGTCACGCCAATTGGGGCAGCTGCTCGACATCACGCTGGTCGAATCCGAGGAGATCGGCACGATCGGCGTCGGCGAAGCGACGATCCCGACGATGCGCTCGTTCCATGCGATCCTGGGGCTGGACGAGCGCGAGTTCATGCGTGCGACGCAGGCCACGTTCAAGCTCGGCATTGCGTTCGAGAACTGGGCACACGAGGGCGATCGGTACATCCATTCGTTCGGCGACCTCGGGAAATCGACCTGGATGGGCGACTTCCACCATTTCTGGCTGGCCGCCAAAGCCGCCGGCGATCCGAGCGAGATCGGCGACTATTGCCTCGAGCTTCAGGCGGCCAAGGCGGAGCGGTTCGCGTTGCCGTCCGAAGGCGAGATCAACTACGCCTATCACCTCGATGCAGGCCTTTACGCCCGGTTCCTGCGCGCCCGCAGCGAGGCGAACGGGCTGAAACGGATAGAGGGACGGATCGCCAGCGTCGATCGCGATAGCGAAACCGGCTTTATCCGCGCGCTCGTCCTCGACTCAGGCGAGCGCGTCGACGGCGACCTGTTTATCGACTGCACCGGCTTTCGCGGGCTGCTGATCGAAGGCACCTACGCCGCCGGTTACGAGGATTGGTCGCAATGGCTGCCGACCAACAGCGCCTTGGCCGTGCAGACCGCTTCGACGGGTCCGGCGCATCCTTACACACGCGCGATCGCGCATGACGCGGGCTGGCGCTGGCGCATTCCGTTGCAGCACCGCGTCGGCAACGGGCTGGTCTATGCCAGCGAGCATCTGTCCGACGACGAGGCGCACGCCCGTCTGCTCGGCGCGATCGGCAGCGCGCCGCTGACCGAGCCGCGACTGATCCGCTTCCGAACCGGTCGAAGGCGACAGGTCTGGAAGGGCAATTGCGTCGCGCTCAGCCTTGCCAGCGGGTTCGTCGAGCCGCTTGAATCGACCAGCATCCACCTGATCATGACCGGCGTCCTGCGGCTGATGAAGAGCTTTCCGTTCGGCGGTATCGCCCCCGCGGTGGTGACGCGGTTCAACGATCAGGCGCAGGCCGAGCTGGAGCACGTACGCGACTTCATCATCCTCCATTATCACCTCAACAATCGTCCAGAGCCGTTCTGGGCGGCGCGCAGAGACATGCCAATCCCCGACACACTGATCGAACGGATCGCGCTGTTCGCCGAAGGCGCGCAGGCGTATCAGGGCGGTGAGGACCTGTTCCGCGTCGCCAGCTGGGTGCAGGTCATGCTCGGCCAGCATCTCGTTCCGCACGACCATCATCGCCTGGGCAGCATCATGGGCGGCCCACAGCTCGCCAGCGTATTGACCAAGATCCGCAGCGACATCGCCGGCACGGTCGCGGGCATGCCGACGCACCAGCAGTTCCTGGATCGCTACCTTGCGCCACCGGCCGCGGCCGGGTCCGGGATCCGATCGATGAACTGAACCGCTCGGAACGATCAGATAGCAACCGAGACGCCCGGCGCCGCTAGCTGGTAGTGGTGTTGCGGTCGAGCGCCCTACCCTTCTCCCTAGCAGTTATCCTTGCGATCTGCAGCGTAAGACGGGGCGCAACACATGCGCGCTCGATCGCCGCCCGCGCGACCAGAACAGCGCCAGATACCGCCCCCTTTGTCATACGCTTGTGAAGGAGGACGCTAAGCCCAGATCGACAGCATGATGGGGGTGAGCGCTAGACGCAAAGGCGCGCAATCGGGGCGTACGATACCGTGTCGGATAAGACAGCATCTAAGCACACGGCGAGCCCTCACCTCTAGCGGGCTTGGATACGCACTATCGTGAGCGACCTCTCAGCGCTTCGTGCAGATGCCCCGCGGCATCGCCTGCCAGGATCGTCGCCGTTGGCTGGGCGACGACGCTGCCCGCGGGCACGTCCTCCAACAACCAGACATTGCCGCCGATCGTCGCGCCCCGACCGATCGTCACCCGGCCGAGGATCGTCGCACCCGCATAGATCACCACGTCGTCCTCGACGATCGGATGCCGCGCCAGCCGCTCGCGCGCCGAGACATCGGTCACGCCGAGGGGCTGCGGGCCCCCAGCGTGACGTGCTGGTAGATCTGCACGCGGTCGCCGACGATCGCGGTTTCGCCGATGACGACACCGGTGCCGTGGTCGATAAAGAAGCTGCGCCCGATCGTCGCGCCGGGATGAATGTCGATACCGGTGCGGTTGTTGGCGAGTTCGGAGATGATCCGGGCCACGATCGGCGCTCCCAGACCGTAGAGCGCGTGGGCGATCCGGTGATACAGGATCGCGACGATTCCAGGGTAGCAGATCAGGATCTCGTCCGCGCTGCGGGCCGCCGGATCGCCGAGAAACGCCGCGCGGACATCGTCGTCGACCAGTTCGCGGATCGGCCCCAGTTCGGCAGCGAAAAGCCCGACGATCATCGCGGCCTGACTGACGTCGAACGCGAGAAGCGCCTCGCCTTGCCAATAGTCGAACTCGTTCTCGATCTGTCGCTGCAGTCCCGACAACGCGCGTCGCAAATGCGTCTCCACGAACGCATCCTCCATGCTTTCCGGCCCCGCAAACGCGCCAAGCCGCCCAGGGAAAAGCGCTGCAACCAGGTCATCGATCATGCGCACGGTCTCGTCCCGCGACGGAAACCGCGCGACATTGTGCCCACCAATGGCGTCCAGTCGCCACGACGTCCTGGCCGCGCGCAATTCGTCGAGGGTGGGTGCGAGATCGAGTGATGCATCCGGTGCAGTCAACGACATGATCAAATCCTTGTTGGGCTCAGCGCACGTCCGGGTATCCGGCGCGTGCGGCATTTGACTGGAGCCTCATTATTGGTACCGAAATGGCTTCGTCGGCTGGCGCGGTGCCCGCCAGGAACAGACATGCCCGTACGGCGGCCAGTTCCGGATCGAGCATGACGTGCCTAAGGGCGAATTCGAGCGCGGCGACCGTGGCGGCGCTGGTCGAGGCGGCGGTCACGAACGGCAACGTGGGCGACACCGGACTGCTCATGAGGATCCGCAGCCGCGCAGTCAGTTCGGGCTCGAACCGGGCGATTGCCGCGTAGGTGACACAGTCGATCGCGGCGATGTCCGCATCCGCCGCACCGACCGCGACGATGCTGCCACGATGCGATCCCGTCGCGATCACGGTTTGGAAAAGCCGCCGGTTGCCGATGAACGCCCCGCGATCGGCGCCAGCGTCGCCCGAAACAGATTCATGCCGGTATTGGAGTGTGCATCGTTGATCGCCGCGCGGGTGCCGCGAAACGCCTCGATCGACACCCGGTCCTCATTTGCGCGCGCGACAAGGACGCTGGTGTGCGTCGCGCCGACGCAGCCCGGCGCATCGTAGACCGGAAGTGCGACCATCCGGAGTGCCAGCGTCGTATCTACGGCCAGCGGATAGCCACAGGCCTGCGCCAATAAGAGCCGAGGATCGCGCCAGGTCGCCTGGACGTCTTGCGTCCGATCGAGGTGGGGCGGCACGTCCTCCACGCCCCGCTCGCGTAGCAGGCGCGCGATCGCGGTCCAGAGCTGATCGTTGGCGTTCCTTTGTGCTGGATGATCGTACATGCCCAGCGAAGCAATCCGATGGGTCACGATAACGGTATCCGGTGCGATGGATGGATCATGTCGTCATGCGAATGGAACGCGAACCGTCGCACGATCTCGCCATATCCCCGGTAGATCGGGGCGCCGTGTGCGGCAAACCGTGCTCGGTGGATTTGATGATAGGCCGGCAAGTCATGCCAGGCGAGCGCCGGGCGCTCATGATGCGCCGCATGCAGATTATTGTTGAGAAATAGCAGCGCCAACAGGCCGCCCTCCTCCACGCTCGCCGCTCGACCGGGACTTGCGAGATCTGCTCGATGTTCGGCGTAAGACCGCAGCATCGTCAATGCCATGCCGGGATAGACGAAGGTCAAGACATACCGGATGACGCTCAGCCCGACATGATCCAGCCACCAGAGCACCGCCATGACCGCCGCGAGATGCGGTAGCCAGTCGCGAACCACCAGCGCCGGTTGGTGGATCGCACGGCGCCCTTCCCCGGCAAGAAAACGCAGAATTAGGATCGGCGGGCCGAAGACCATCTGCCCGAGCAGCGTCGATTGCAGCCTGCCACATACTGCTCCCATACCATCGGTCGCGCTACGATACCGGGACTCGGGATCATGCTGGGGATCGGTGATGACCTCCGCCGCGTGATGGGCGCGGTGGCTGCGACGGTAGAGCCGGTAGGGTAGCCAGAGCGACAGGGGCACAGACCCGATCGCGTCGTTGATCGAGCGATTGCGCGTCGGGTGTCCATGAATCGTCTCGTGCTGCAACGATCCATGCCAGGCAAGCAACCAGCCACCGACAAGGACGAGCAAGGGCCACAGAAGGACGGCATGAAACGCCGTCACGACAAACCAACTGCTGTATATCGCGGCTGCGACGAGCACCGTCCGCCACTGTACCGCTTCGCTGAGATCATCTCGCTGCATCGCCACCTCCAGTTGGAAATCGAATATCTATCGGAATGGTAGGATTTGACAGTCGATTGCGCTTTAGAATGAGAAAATTCTGCTTGTGTGCTCGGCGAGGCCGGTCGGACGATCACGGCTTTTGCAACAGGCATGGCCCGTACGCGTAACCGGATAGGGCCCCGGCCGCCGCGATGGTCGCCGCGAGCGGGAGCGGTTCATTTCGCTGGATGGGATTGATCTCAGCGTGCTTGGCGACGGGAGGGTCGATGGTCGTCATCGGATAGGTGGTGAAATGCCGCTTGGCGTTGGCTGAACTGGACCGATGCGCCCTCGCCATCGGAAACGGTACTGCATAAGACGATGGCATGCGGATCGCGATCATCGACACGAGCACCACGCGAGCGGCAATCATCTCTGATGGCCTACGCGAAGCGGGGCTCGACGATATCGTCGTGATCGACGGGACGTTGGGGATGGTCGCGGCGCTCGAGAAGGCCGCGCCCGAGGTGGTGCTGATCAACCTCGAAAATCCCAGTCGCGACGTGCTCGAGGAGTTTTTCGCGGTGTCGCGCGCGCTGGCGCGGCCGATCGCGATGTTTGTCGACCAGAGCGACGCGGAGTCTACCGCCGCGGCGGTCGACGCAGGGGTGTCGGCGTATATCGTCGACGGGTTGGCCAAGCAGCGGATCAAGCCGGTCATCGACCTTGCGATCCGGCGGTTTCAAGCGTTTGCGCGGTTACAGGCGGAGTTGCACGAAGCGCGCAGTGCGCTGGCCGATCGGACGACGGTCGACCGCGCCAAGGCGATCCTGATGAAGCGCCGCGGGATCGACGAGCCGACCGCGTACGGCCTGCTCCGCGCGCAGGCGATGCGATCCAACCGACGGATCGCCGAGATCGCCGACGCGATCATCACCAGCGACTCGCTCATGGGAGATTTGTGATGGCGCTCGACCGGGTCCGCATCGGCTTCCTGCCGCTGGTCGATGCGGCGCTGCCGATCCTCGCGCGCGAACGTGGGTTCGCGGAGGCCGAGGGGCTGGAGATCGAGCTGGTCCGCGACATGACTTGGGCGACGGTGCGCGATCGGCTGTTGTACGGGCATACCGACGCCGCGCACATGGTCGCGCCGCTGGCGATCGCGACGGCATTGGGGCGTGGGCGGCCGGCGGTGCCGATGGCGGTGCCGTTCGTGCTGGGGCTGAACGGCAATGCGATCACGTTGTCGTTGCCGCTCGCCGCGCAGGTGATGGACGGGGATGCGCTTGGCGATCCGGTAGTGCTCGGTGCGCAGCTCAAGGCGGTGGCAACCGAGCGCGAAGCAGCGGGGAGACGGTTGCGGTTCGGCGTAGTCCATCGCTATTCGAGCCATAACTACATGCTGCGCTACTGGCTCGCTGCGGTCGGCATCCGGCCGGATACCGATGTCGAGATCGTAACGACCAGCCCGACCTTCGCGGCGGATGCGCTGGCGGCCGGCGAAGTCGACGGCATCTGTGTCGGCGAACCTTGGAACGGCGTCGCGGTCGATCGCGGCGTCGGGCGGATTGCCTTGGTCACCGCACAGGTCTGGCGGCGCGGGGTCGAGAAGGTGCTGACGATGCGCGAGGCTACGCTGGTCGAGCGCGGCGACGTCGTCCACCGGCTAATCCGCGCGCTGCATGCTGCGGCTGCGCAGTTTGTAGATCCGGATACTCTTGAGGCCAATGCGGCGATTCTTGCTCGTCCTGAGTATCTCGATGCGCCGGTCGATGCGGTGTCGCGGGCGATAGGCGACCGGGTGCGGCTAGTGAAGGATGCCGTGCCGATCCACGTTCCAGACTTCATGTTCCAGTACCGCGAGGCGGCGAACTTCCCGTGGCGGAGTCAGGCGGCGTGGCTGTATTCGCAGATGGTGCGGTGGGACGGCACGCCGTTCTCGGCCGAGGAGGCGGATGTCGCGCAAGGCGTGTTCCGCCCGGACGTGTACCGCGCGGCTCTGGCTGGGTCGGGCGCGCCGTTGCCCAATGCGAGTTCGAAGCTGGAGGGGGCGATCGGCGCGGACAGCATCGGTGCGGGGTCGACGCAGGGGCGGTTGATCCTTGGGCGCGATGCGTTCTTCGATCGGCGCGCGTTCGATCCGGATGATATCGAGGGATATCTGGCGGGGCTGCCCTGACGGCAAGCGGCCCTGCACCTCCTTGTTCTCCCGCGAAGGCGGGAGCCCAGTCTGGGTCCCCGCCTGCGCGGGGAAACACGGTAGGGAAGGCGACGATAATTCGGACGCCAAACCCAAATCTGCTGCACCCGCGAAATGCCGCTTGCTCGATGGGGCCGCTTCGGTCATCTTCACATAGTCCGGCATTGGAGTCGGACACGAAATCATCGCGAGACCGGTTCCAACGACGGGACCTGACCGCGTAGGGCGATCGACCGATCGTCCATAGGCAACGAAGCCGCTCCGATGCGTCCGCAAGGTCGCCGTCGGGGCGGCTTTTCTCTTGTCCATCGCAGATGGAGGACCGACCATGTTGTTCGCATCACCGGGTATCGACACCACCGCACCGAAGGCCACGCGGATCGACCTGTTCAGCGCCGCCACGCCGCAAATGCGCGCGTTCCACGTCACGTGGCTCGCGTTCTTCGTCTGCTTCTTCGCGTGGTTCGCCGCCGCGCCGTTGATGCCGCTGATCAAGACCGAGTTCGGGCTGAACAAGGACCAGATCGCCAACATCAACATCGCCGCGGTCGCGGTGACGATCCTGGTGCGGCTGGTGGTCGGTCCGCTCTGCGACCGGTTCGGTCCGCGCCGTACCTATACATGGCTGCTGCTGCTCGGTGCGGTCCCGGTGTTCGGGCTGGCGTTCGCGCAGACGTACGAGACGTTCCTGTTCTTCCGCCTCGCGATCGGCGCGATCGGCGCGTCGTTCGTCATCACGCAATATCATACGAGCGTGATGTTCGCGCCCAACGTCGTCGGCACCGCCAACGCGACCGTCGGCGGCTGGGGCAACGCGGGCGGCGGCGCGGCGCAGAGCCTGATGCCGCTGGTCGTCGCGGCGCTCGTCGGTCTAGGCGTCGAGCACGCCTTCGGCTGGCGCGCGGCGATGTTCGTACCGGGGGTGGCTATGGTCGCGATGGCGTTCGTCTATGCGCGCTACACACGGGACACGCCGCAGGGCGACATCGTCGATCTCCGCGCGGCGGGGATCGAGCTCGATGGCGGCAAGGCGACGGGCATGGCGATCTTCCGCCGCGCCGCCGCCAATTACCGGACCTGGATGCTCGCCGCGACGTACGGCGCGTGTTTCGGGGTGGAGATCTTCATCCACAACATAGCGGCCAGTTATTACGTCGATCGGTTCGGGCTTTCGCTGACCAATGCGGGGCTGGCAGCAGGGATCTTCGGCGGGCTTGCGCTGTTCGCCCGTGCGCTCGGCGGGATCGCGAGCGACCGGATCGCGCTCAGCAAAGGCCTCGATGGCCGCGCGCTGCTGTTGTTCGCGCTGATGCTCGGCGAAGGCGTCGGGCTGGTGCTGTTCGGTCATGCCGGTAGCGTCACACTCGCGATCCTGGCGATGACGATGTTCGGGCTGTTCACGCACATGGCGTGCGGCGCGACCTATGCGCTGGTGCCGTTCATCGACCGCAAGGCGCTGGGCGGTGTCGCCGGGCTGATCGGCGCGGGCGGCAACATCGGCGCGGTCGCGGCGGGGTTCCTCAACAAGGCGTCGGCCACCCCGCAGCAATGCCTCATCGTGCTCGGCTACGTCGTTGCGGGCACCGCGGTCTGCGCGCTCGCCGTCCGCTTCTCCGCCACGCACAAATCGAACGAGCGCGCGCTGCTCAACGCCGCGCTCGACGCACGCCGCACCAGCGACCGCTCGGTCAACGGCGCGCTCCCCGCGTGACGCCTTCCCATTCCCGGCTCCAACCCGACTGGACGAACTGATGGAACACCAGACCCCCTCCCCCGACACCCCCTTTTCCAAGGTGCGCGAGCATCTCGTCGTGATCGGCAACGGCATGGCCGGCTGTCGCGCGGTCGAGGAACTGATCGCGCGCGATCCGACCCGGTACCGCGTGACGATCTTCGGTGCCGAGCCGCACGTGAACTACAACCGCATCATGCTGTCGCCGGTGCTGGCGGGCGAGAAGACTTTCGAGCAGATCGTCATCAACGACCACGCCTGGTACGCGACAAACACCATAGAGCTGGTGACGAGCGACCCGGTGCAGGCGATCGACCGCGTCGCAAAGACCGTCACCGCACGGTCGGGGCTGACGGTATCGTATGACCGGCTTCTGATCGCGACCGGCTCCGATCCGTTCATCATCCCCGTCCCCGGCAAGGATCTGCCCGGCGTCATCTCGTTCCGCGACATGGCGGACGTCGACCACATGCTGGAGGCTGCGGACAAGGGCGGCGCCGCGGTCGTCATTGGCGGCGGGCTGCTCGGGCTGGAGGCAGCACACGGGCTCACGTTGCGCGGGATGAAGGTCACGGTGATCCACCTGATGCCGACGCTGATGGAGCGGCAGCTCGACGAAGCGGCGGGCTGGTTGCTCAAGTCGGCGCTGGAATCGCGCGGCCAGGTCATCCTCACCGAGGCGAACACCGCCGAGATCGTCGGCGATACCCATGTCGAGGGCGTGCTGCTGAAAGACGGCACGCTGATCCCGGCCAGCCTCGTCGTCATGGCGGTTGGCATCCGTCCCTCCGTCGCCCTCGCGCGTGACGCGGGTCTTGAGATCGGTCGCGGGATCAAGGTCGACGACCACATGGTCACCAGCGACCCGTCGATCCTGGCGGTCGGCGAATGCGTCGAGCATGACGGCAACGTCTACGGCCTCGTCGCGCCGCTGTGGGACATGTGCCGCGCATTGGCCGACGGGCTGACCGACAGTCACAGCGGCTATCGCGGATCGGTGACCTCGACCAAGTTGAAGGTCGCCGGGCTCGACGTATTCTCGGCGGGCGATTTCTCGGGCGGTGCAGGCGCGGAGGACATCGTCCTGCGCGATGCGTCGCGCGGCATCTACAAGCGCGTCGTGGTCAAGGACGACCGGATCGTCGGCGCGGTGCTGTACGGCGACACGACCGACGGCGGCTGGTATTTCGACCTGCTCAAGCGGGCGGAAGACATCGCGCCGATCCGCGACATGCTGATCTTCGGCCAGTCCTTCGCCTCGGGAGGAGCCACTGCGGACCCTAAGGCGGCCGTTGCGGCGCTCTCCGACGATGCGGAGATCTGCGGCTGCAACGGCGTCACCAAGGGCAAGGTCGTGGCGTGCATCGGCGCCGGCAACGCGACGCTCGACGCGGTCCGCGCGACCTGCAAGGCGTCGGCGTCGTGCGGATCGTGCACCAGACTGGTCGAGACGCTGCTCGCGGTCACGCTGGGCGACGAGTATTCGGGCGAACGTTCGGTGAAGACGATGTGCAAATGCACCAGCTTCGGCCACGACGACGTCCGCCGCGAGATCGTCGCGCAGGGCATGCGCTCGATCCCCGAAGTGATGCAGAAGATGAGCTGGTCGACGCCGGACGGGTGTTCGTCGTGCCGGCCTGCGCTCAATTACTACCTGCTCTGCGCGTTGCCGGGCGACTATAAGGACGACCAGCAGAGCCGCTACGTCAACGAGCGCGTGCATGCCAACATCCAGAAAGACGGCACCTATTCTGTCGTGCCGCGGATGTGGGGCGGGCTCACCAACCCGCGCGAGCTGCGCGCGATCGCCGATGTCGTCGAGAAATACCATGCGCCGATGGTCAAGGTGACGGGCGGCCAGCGGCTCGACATCTTCGGGATCAAGAAGGAGGACCTGCCCGCGGTCTGGGCCGATCTCAACGCCGCCGGGATGGTCAGCGGGCATGCGTACGGCAAGAGCTTGCGTACCGTGAAGACCTGCGTCGGGTCGGACTGGTGCCGGTTCGGAACGCAGGATTCGACCGGGCTCGGCGTCAAGGTCGAGCGGATGACCTGGGGCAGCTGGATGCCGCACAAGTTCAAGATCGCGGTCAGCGGCTGTCCGCGCAACTGCGCCGAGGCGACGATCAAGGATTTCGGCGTGGTCTGCGTCGACAGCGGCTACGAGCTGTCGGTCGGCGGCAATGGCGGGATCAAGGTCCGCGCGACCGACTTCCTGTGCAAGGTCGCGACCGAGGAGGAGGCGATGCATTACTGCGCCGCGTTCATCCAATTGTACCGCGAGGAGGCACGCTATCTGGAGCGCACCGCGCCGTGGATCGAGCGGATCGGCGTCGAGTATATCCGCGAACGGATCGCCGACGATCCGGAGGGCCGCGATGCGCTGGCGGCACGGTTCCTGTTCTCGCAGCAGTTCACGCAGGACGATCCGTGGGCGGCACGCGCGGCGGGCGAGCATCGCGAGCAGCATGCGCCAATGGCGCGCTTCACACCTCTGGACACGCCCGTCTTTCTCGGGAGGGAAATGGCATGATCGGCGAATGGCTCGATATCGGCTGGGTCGACGAGATCCCGGTCCGCGGCAGCCGCACGGTCCAGGTCACCGGCGGCGACGACATCGCGGTCTTCCGCACCGGCGACGGCAAGGTGTTCGCGCTGGCCGACCGCTGTCCGCACAAGGGTGGGCGACTGTCGCAGGGGATCGTGCACGGCAACGCGGTGGCGTGCCCGCTGCACAACTGGCGGATCGCGCTGGATACGGGAGAGGCGCTCGGCGAGGACAAGGGATGTACGCCGGTGATCCCGGTGAAAGTATCGGGTGGACGGGTGCTGCTCTGCCGCACCGCGACGATGAAAGCCGCCGCGTGATCCTCCCCGGCACGGGGAGGGGACCGCCGCAGGCGGTGGAGGGGGCCTCCACGAAGCGAGACGCCTGCGGAAGGGACTCCGCGAAGGGGGACGCCTGCGGGAGCCCCCTCCACCATCCTTCGGATGGTCCCCCTCCCCGTGCCGGGGAGGATATCCGCACGACCTGCGCGTATTGCGGCGTCGGTTGCGGCATCCTCGCGACTCCTACCGGCGAGCGGTCCGTTACGATCAAGGGCGACCCCGACCACCCCGCCAATACCGGCAAGCTTTGTTCGAAGGGCACCCACCTCGGCGAGACGATCGGGCTCGAGGGTCGCCTCCTCACCCCGATGATCGGCCAGCGCCGCGCATCCTGGGACAAGACGCTCGACCTCGTCGCCAAGCGCTTCCGCGACACGATCGCACAGCACGGCCCCAACAGCGTCGCCTTCTACGTCTCCGGGCAACTGCTCACCGAGGACTATTACGTCGCAAACAAGCTGATGAAGGGCTTCATCGGCTCGGCGAACATCGACACCAATTCGCGGCTGTGCATGGCCAGCGCGGTCGCGGGCCACATGCGCGCGTTCGGCGAGGATATCGTCCCCGCGAGCTACGACGATCTCGACGCCGCCGACCTGATCGTGCTGGTCGGATCGAACACCGCGTGGTGCCATCCGATCATCTATCAACGCATCCGCGCGCGCTGCGATGCCGGCGCGAAGCTGGTGGTGATCGACCCGCGCCGGACCGAGACCGCGGACGAGGCCGATCTGCATCTCGCGATCCGACCCGGCACCGACGTCGCGCTGATGAACGGCTTGCTCGCGTGGTGCCGTGACGCGGGCGTGGTCGACTACGACTATCTCGCCGCGCACGTCGCGACGCCCGATGCGTTCTGGGACCAGGTCGACGAGGGCAGCGACCTGTGGTCGGTGGCGCGCATCTGCGACGTTCCGCCGCAGGACCTCCGGCGCTTCTATGAACTGTTCGCCGCGACGCCGAAGACCGTGACGATGTTCAGCCAGGGCGTGAACCAGTCGCTGTCGGGCACCGATCAGGTCAACGCGATCACCAACCTCCACCTCGCGACCGGCCGCATCGGCAAGCCCGGTGCGGCGCCCTTCTCGATCACCGGCCAGCCCAATGCGATGGGCGGGCGCGAGGTCGGCGGACTCGCGTCGTCACTCGCCGCGCACATGGATTTTGCGCCCGAGAACGTCGCGCGGGTCGGCCGGTTCTGGGCCGCGTCCAACATTGCGACCAAGCCGGGGCTGAAGGCGGTCGACCTGTTCCGCGAACTCGGCAACGGCCGGATCAAGGCGCTGTGGGTGATGGCGACAAACCCCGCGGTATCGATGCCCGATGCGGGCCGCGTACGCGAGGCGCTTGCCGGTTGCCCGTTCGTCGTCGTGTCAGATGTGGTCGAAACCACCGATACCTCGGTCCACGCGCATGTCCGCCTGCCCGCCGCCGCCTGGGGCGAGAAGGACGGCACCGTCACCAATTCCGACCGCACGATCAGCCGCCAACGCGCGTTCATGACCGCACCGGGTGAAGCGAAACCCGATTGGTGGATCGTCTCCGAAGTCGGCCGGCGGATGGGGTGGAAGACCGCGTTCTCCTACGACCGTCCGGCCGAGATCTGGCGCGAACATTGCCGGTTGTCGGCTTATGAGAACGACGGCACGCGGCTGTTCTTGCTCCCCGGTCACGCGGCAAAGGGCAATGCCGACTATGACGCGATGGCCCCGTTCCGCTGGGGTGGCATACCGTTCGCGGACGGCCGTTTCTCGACGCCGGACGGACGTGCACGCCTCGTGCCGGTCGCGCAGAAACCGCTTGCCGCGCCACTCGCGAAATGGCCGATGTCGCTTAACACCGGGCGTTATCGCGACCAGTGGCACACCATGACCCGCACCGGTCTGTCACCCAAGCTCGCGCGCCACCGCGAGGAGCCGCTGGTCGAGATCCATCCTGACGATGCGGCGCGTCTCGGGATCGTCGATGGCGCGCTGGCGCGCGTGACGACACCGCAGGACGACACGCTGTTCCGCGCTAGCGTCATCGCGACGCAGCGGGTCGGCGAGCTGTTCGTGCCGATCCACTGGACCGACCGCACCGCGACCGGTGGCCGCGCCGGACTGCTCCCGCGCCCGCTTGTCGATCCGATCTCCGGTCAGCCGGGCTTCAAGTCGACGCCCGTGCGGATCGAGCCGGTTACAACCGAATGGCGCGGCTTCGTCGTCGTGCGCGGCGAACTCGCGACGCGCCCCGATTGCCTGTGGGCGACGCGCGTCGCAGTGCCGTGCGGAACGGCTTGGGACATGACAGGCAACGGCGACCCGGCTGCCCTCGACGCGCTGCTGCCCAAGGGCCAGCGGATCGAAGCGATCGATGCCGCGCGAGGCTCACGCCGGATCGCGATCCTCGACAACGGCAAACTGACCGCGGTGCTGTTCGTCACGCGCGACGGCAGGCTCCCACCACGCGACTGGCTCGTCGCGCAACTGAGTAAAGCGGTCGCGGCGCCCACCTTGCTCGCTGGCCGGGCGCCGGGTGTGCAGGTCGATCGTGGCCCGATCATCTGCGCGTGCTTCGACGTCGGGCTGAAGACCATCCTCGCCGCGATCGCCGACCAGCATCTCGCCGACGTCCTCGCCATCGGCACGGCACTGAAAGCCGGCACCAATTGCGGATCGTGCCGCCCCGCCCTCGCCAAACTCCTCGTCACGCAAGGATCAGCCCATGTCGCATGATTTCCCGCCCGGTTCGGTCTGGCTGGTCGGTGCCGGCCCGGGCGATCCCGACCTCCTCACGCGCAAGGCCGCGCGGCTGCTCGCGGCGGCCGACATCGTCTTCTACGACGCGTTGGTCGGCCCGGGCGTGCTCACGCTCATTCCTGACGGGACCGCGATAGTCAGCGTCGGCAAGCGATCGGGGCGGCATTCGAAGGACCAGCTCTCGATCAACGTCCTGCTCGCCAGCGCAGCGCTCGCCGGCAAGCGAGTCGTCAGGCTCAAGGGCGGCGACCCGTCGATCTTCGGCCGCTCGACCGAGGAGGTCGATCACCTCGCCGCCAGCGGCATCCCCGTTCGTATCTGCCCCGGCATCACCGCCGCCAGCGCCGCCGCAGCCTCGGGCGGCGCGTCGCTGACGCTGCGCGGCCTTGCGCGGAAGCTCACCTTCGTCACTGCGCACGCCCGCGCGGGCGAAGCGCTCGATCTCGACTGGACCGCACTCGCCGCGCCCGACGCGACACTCGCCGTTTATATGGGCCGCGCCGCCGCCGGGGAAGTGTCACGCGAACTGATCGCCGCCGGCCGCGCGCCCGACACACCGGTGATGGTCGCGGTCAACGTCTCGCTGCCGACCGAACGTATCCTGCGCGGGCGACTGTCGGCGCTGGCGTTCCTGGTGGAGACGATCAGCGACAACGATCCCTCGCTGCTGCTGATCGGCGATGCATTGGCAGTATCGTCGATCGCGGCCGTAAACACGATGGCGCAAACGCGGGGCTTCGAGGTCGGTGTGGCATAAGGCCGACAACGTCAGCTCGTCGGCCGGCGGACATCCGCTCGCCCCGATCTCGAGTGAACCGCTGCGAGTTTGCCGGAGGCTATAAGTTTCGCGCCACGCTGGCATATCGACGTTGTTGGCGGCGGTATGATGGTGTTCCTAGGGTTCAACGGCATCTGCCGCGCGGTTGCCCCTCTTCGACGGCATACGCTCATTCACCGCCTGATGCCGGATGGCGAGGCGGTTGCGCATCGTGCGAGAACGGGTCCGGGACGATGGTGCCGCCCTTCATGACCATCCGAATGCGACGAGATCGCGGCTATATTTGCGGTCGGATCGCCCGACACCGCAACCAGATCGGCCAGCAAGCCAGGTTTCACCGTACCTCGCGTGTCGCCAAGATGAAGCGACCGCGCGTTGCCGGAGGTAACGGCCATCAAGACCGCCGCCCGAGGCATCCCCGCCGCGACCAGCAATTCGATCTCGCGCACGTTCTGCCCATGCGCGAATACCCCCGCATCGCCGCCGACGCAGATCGGGACGCCTGCCTTGAGGGCCAGCTTGAGGCTTGAACGACTGAGTGCGACGGCGAGTGGCGCTGGTTCGCTGCCGTCCCAGCCGCGATAGCGCGCGGTCGCGTCGGATGCGGCGAGTGTCGGACACAGCGCGATGCGCTTGGTCGCCATGTCTGCGAAGATCGCGGGCGTACCGCCATAGCCGTGCTCGATGGTATCGACGCCCGCGGCGACCGCGCGCCGCATACCCTCGGCGGTCGCCGCATGGACGGCAACCGGCCGCCCCGCATCGTGCGCCGCTGCCACCGCCGCCGTCATCTCGGCGAGGCTCAACGTCGCACGGCTCTCCTCGCCGGATCGCCAGCGATAATCGGCATACAGCTTGACCCAATCCGCACCGGCCGCGATCTGGCGGCGTACCGCGGCCACCATCTGGTCGACGCCCGACACTTCCTCGGCCCCCTGCGGCACCGCGACGCCAGGCTCGAAACCCTTCGGACCATAGGCGCCGAGCGCGACGATCGCGCGCGTCGCGACCGATAGCCGCGGGCCCGGCACGATGCCCTGGTCGATCGCCGCCTTCAGCCCGACATCCGCGTAGCCGGCGCCCTCCGTGCCGAGATCGCGTTCGCTGGTGAAGCCGGCGAGCAACGTCGCCTTTGCGTTCGCAACGGCGCGCGCGGTGCGGAGCGCGAGCGGCTCGTGCAGGACCTGATCGTCCCAGCTCGTCTCGTTATACGGATGCAGGAGCAGATGCCCGTGCCCCTCGATCATGCCGGGCATCAGCGTGTCGCCGGCAAGCTCGATAGTCTGTGTATCGCTGGGCACCGGCAGATTGGGACCGACTGCGACGATCCGGTCGCCCGTGACGAGCACCTGCCAGCCTGCATGGACGATACCATCCGCGCCATCGAAAACGCCCGCAGGTTTCAGCAGCGTCGATCGCGGAGTGGACGCCGGCACCGCGGCTGCGGGTCCGAGCAGAACCGCCGCGGACGTCAGCACTATCGTCGTCAGCCACCGCATGGTCTTTCCCTCGTTCCCGCCTTACGCTGCCACCATGGATAAGCTCCTTCGGCGTGCGCGCAATCCGGTGATACTGTTGGCCCTACTGACGGCTGCGCCCAGTGCGCCACCGACCGAGATGGCGCGGTGGGAGGCGCAGGCTGCGCGCGTCACGATCGCGCGCGACGACTGGGGCATCCCGCATGTCCGTGGGCGATCGGACGCGGACGCGGTGTTCGGGCTGATCTATGCGCAGGCGGAAGACGATTTCGCGCGGATCGAGGCGAATTACCTGACCGCGCTAGGGCGCAGCGCGGAGGCGGACGGCGAGGACGCGGTCTGGGCCGATCTTCGCCAGCGGCTGTTCGTTGATCCCGCGGACCTGAAGCACCAATATGCCGCCAGCCCGACCTGGTTGCGGGCACTGATGCAGGCCTGGGCGGACGGGCTGAACTATTATCTGGCGACGCATCCGCAGACCAGGCCGAAGGTCCTCACCCGGTTCGAACCATGGATGGCGCTCAGCTTCACCGAAGGCAGCATCGGCGGGGATATCGAGCGGATCTCGCTCAGCGATCTGAAGACGTTCTACGGCAAGCCCACTCCGCCCTCGCCCGAGGAACGCGGCATGATCCCGCGCGAGCCGTCGGGGTCTAACGGCATCGCGATCGCACCCCGCCTCACCGCGAACGGCCGCGCGCTGCTGCTGATCAACCCGCACACCAGCTTCTATTTCCGCTCCGAAGCGCAGATGACTAGCGACGAAGGGCTGAACGCGTATGGCGCCAGCACCTGGGGGCAGTTCTTCGTGTACCAGGGCTTCAACGCCAAGGCCGGCTGGATGCACACCTCCGCGACGGTCGACAATATCGACGAGTTCGCCGAACGGATCGCGCGGACCGGCGAGCGCTATGCCTATCGCTACGGCAGCGAAGTCCGCCCGGTCACCACGCACACCGTCGTCCTGCGCTATCGCCGGGCCGACAGCGCGATGGGGGAGCGGCGCTTCACCACCTACGCCACGCATCACGGGCCGATTGTCGCGATCAAGGCAGGGCGATGGATCGCGACCGCGCTGATGTGGAAACCCGTCCCCGCGCTCGAACAAAGCTATCTGCGGACCAAGGCGACCGATCTCGCCAGCTACATCGCGGTCGCCGAGCGGAAGGCGAATTCGTCGAACGACACGCTGTTCGCCAACGACAAGGGCGAGATCGCGTTCCTGATGCCGCAGTTCATGCCGATCCGCAGCGACCGTTTCGACTATACGCGGCCGGTCGACGGCAGCGATCCCGCGACCGACTGGCACGGGCTCCACACGCTCGCCAGCCTGCCGAGCGTCGCCAACCCGCGGACCGGCTGGGCGCACAACACCAACGACTGGCCCTGGAGCGCGGCGGGTCCGGACAGCCCCAAGGCGGCGGACTATCCGAAGTATATGGATCAGGTCGGCGGCAATGCGCGCGGGGTCCATGCCGACCTGTTGCTGACCGGCAAACGCGGTTGGACACCGGACACACTGCGTGCCGCGGCGTTCGATTCCTATTTGCCCGCGTTTGCGCGATTGCTTCCCGGACTGGTCGAGGCCTGGGACGCGCTGCCTGCGCGCGACCCACGGCGGGCGTCGCTCGCGGAGCCCATCGCGCTGTTGAAGAAATGGGATCACCGCTGGAGCTACGACTCGGTCGCGACCAGCCTGGCGGTGTTCTGGGGCGACCAGTTGTGGCGTGAGGTCGGCAGCTTCGCGCAGGCCGAGCGATTGAACGTGCCCGACTACATCGAAGCGCGCGTGTCGCCCGAGGCCAAGCTTACCGCGCTGTCCGCCGCGGTCGATCGCCTGACGCGCGACTTCGGCGACTGGCGCACACCGTGGCAGCAGATCAACCGCTTCCAACGGCTCGATGATGCTATCCAGCCGCATTTCGACGACGCGCGCGTCGATCCCGGTGCCGTTCACCTCGGCACAATGGGGCAGCCTGGCGTCGTTCGGCGCCAAGCCCTGGCCGGGCACGAAGCGTTATTATGGCACCAGCGGCAACAGCTTCGTCGCGGTTGTCGAGTTCGGCCCGCGCGTAAAGGCGATGGCGGTGATGGCCGGTGGTCAGAGCGGCGACCCGGCGTCACCGCACTTCGCCGACCAGACGCAGCGCTACGCCGAGGGCAGACTGCGCCCGGTCTATTTCTATCCCGACGACCTCAGGGGACACGTCGAGCGCAGCTACCGCCCGGGCGGGTGACGTCGCGCCCGCCCGCGCACTACGTCACCGCGCCTAAATTTACGCCGCGGCCCCGTCGAGCTTGTCCTGGGTCCGTGTATCGAAGTCGGCGGCATCGTGGCGCTCGTGAAGCTGGCTGGCGGGATCACCCATCACGCGGTTGACCATCCGGCCGCGCTGGACAGCCGGACGCGCCCCGATCAGCTCGGTCCAGCGCAGGACGTTCTTGTAGTCGCTCACCTGAAGGAATTCGGCGGCGTCATACACCTGCCCCGTCACCAGCGCGCCGTACCAGGGCCACACCGCCATGTCGGCGATCGAATAGTCGTCGCCACCGACATACTCGCTCTCGCCCAGCCGGCGGTCCAGCACGTCGAGTTGGCGCTTAACCTCCATCGCGAAACGGTCGATCGCATATTCGATCTTCACGGGAGCATAGGCGTAGAAATGCCCGAAACCGCCCCCCAGCATCGGCCCTGCCCCCATCTGCCAGAACAGCCACGACAGCACTTCGGCGCGCTTGGCGGCATCGGTCGGGAGGAACGCGCCGAACTTCTCGGCAAGATAGAGAAGGATCGATCCGGATTCGAACACGCGGATCGGCTCCGCGCCGCTGCGGTCGACCAGCGCGGGGATTTTCGAGTTAGGATTGGCCGCGACGAAGCCGCTGCCGAACTGGTCGCCGTCCATGATCTTGATCAGCCAGGCGTCGTATTCGGCACCCGTATGACCCGCGGCAAGCAGCTCCTCGAGCATCACCGTCACCTTGACGCCGTTGGGCGTTGCCAGCGAATAGAGCTGGAGCGGGTGCTTGCCGACCGGCAGGTCCTTGTCGTGCGTGGCGCCGGCGATCGGGCGGTTGATGCTGGCGAACCGGCCTCCGCTCTGCTTGTCCCAGGTCCAGACCTTGGGCGGCGTGTATTCGGCGGTCTCGGTCATTCTGGCTCTCCGCTATCTCTACTCTGCGTCGGCGAAGTGCGCCGTTGTGGGGCTATGCGCAAGGCCCGAGCCGACGTCGCTCGGCCATGCGTGGCTTGCTAGAGCCGTAGGGTACCAGCCGCGTTCGTAACGTGAATGTTCGAATACCCGATCGTCACTCTCGGGTCCCCCTCTTCGCACGCGATCAGCGATCTCGGTCAGTTGCCCGCACGCGCGTGGAGCGTACGGACCTCGTCGGCGAACGCTGGCGCTGGGCCGGTGACGACCGCATCGGGGACGACGTCGGTGATGCGCAGCGGCACGATGCCGAGCGATGGCTTGCCGAATTCGCGCAGCCATTCATTCAGCTGGATCGTCGACGTCGCGTAGACGATCCTTCCCATCCCCACGAGCCCATGCGCCGCCGCGCACATCGCGCAATGCTCGCCCGAGGTATAGACGACGGCATGTCGCCGCTCCTCCGGCGACAGATGTTCGGCGGCCCAACGCGCGATCGCGAACTCGGGATGACGCGTCGGATCACCGCTGCCGGTTCGGTTTCGGTCCTCGAACAGCACCTCGCCGTCGCGCGACACAAGGATCGAGCCGAACGGCTGGTCGCCCGCGTCTACGGCTTCGGTCGCCAGCTCGACGCACCGCCGCAGATGGCTCATGTCGATATCGTCCATTCCATTTCCTTAAAGCTCATTGTGTCGACGCCTTGCAAACGTTCAGCCCTCCATCTGGCTGCCGAGTTTGCAACGGCCAATCCCGTACCACGCTGATACAGGTTCGGTGCAAACTGACCATCTAAGCTGTTCGAAAGGCTGGCTGTATTCGCTAGGGCACGGTCAGTTTCATGGCGGGCAGCCTCAGCCCGACCGTGAGGCCTGTGGCGAAACGGGGACGAAGATGGCGAACGCAACACCGGTGATGCTCGACGGCAGCCTGAACGACTGGACCGCCGGCGACCGCATCGATCGCGGGCTCGGCACCGGATATGCGATCTATGCGCGCAGCGACGGCGCCGATTTCGCGTTCGCGATCACCGCCCCCGCCGCGATCGGCGCGAACACCACCGCGTGGCTCAACACCGATCGCAACGCGACCACCGGCTATCAGGTGTTCGGGTTTGCTGGCGGTGCTGAGTACAACGTCAACTTCGCCGCCGACGGTACCGTCTCGCTGTACAGCGGCGCGGCGGGGCAGACCCTGGTCGCGAGCGGCCTTCAGGCGGCTTGGTCGGCGGATCGGACCACCGTCGAGTTCAAGGTGCCAAAGGCGGCGATCGGCAATCCGCAGGCGATCGACACGATCTACGACGTCAACGACACCGCGTTCCTGCCCGGCAATTATTCGAACCCCGCCTTTACCGTCTTCAACGACACCGGCATCGTCGCCGACCCGTCGCACCGGATCGCGATCGTGTGGTCCGATTCGACCGCCAACGCCTATTTCAGCAAGACCGCCTATTCGCAGCTGTTCATGGCCGCGCAGAGCCAGGCGATGCAGGCCGGCGTGCCGTTCGACATCCTGACCGAGGGCGACCTGACCAGCCTGGCGACGCTCGCCAAATACGACACGATCGTCTTCCCGTCGTTCCGCAACGTCGAGGCGAGCAAGGCAGACCTGATCGCGCAGACGCTGGAGCAGGCGACCAAGCAGTTCGGCATCGGCCTGGTCGCGGCCGGCGAGTTCATGACCAACGGCGCGGACAACACCGCGCTCGCCGGCGATTCCTATGTGCGGATGAAGCTGTTGTTCGACGCCACGCGCGTGACCGGTGGCTTCCCCGCCGACGTGACGGTCAAGGCGAGCGACGCGTCGCATCTCGTGCTCGACGGCTATAGCGATGGTCAGGTCGTCCGCCAGTATAGCGGTGTCGGCTGGAACGCTTTCACGAGCGTCAGCGGCACGGGCACGACGATCGCCACCGAGACGGTCAACGGCCAGACCTATTCGGCGGCGATCGCGACGCAGACCGGCGGGCGCAACGTGCTGTTCTCGAGCGAAGCGGTGATGGCCGACGACAACCTGCTGCAGAAGGCGATCGATTACTCGGTCCACGGCGATACGCTGTCGGTCGGATTGCAGATGACCCGCCAGGCCGGGCTGTTCGCGTCGCGCGTCGACATGGACCAGAGCAAGCAGATCGAGGAGGTCAATCCGGCCGGCACCACGCCCGGGATCTACGACAAGCTGCTGCCGATCCTGACCGAGTGGAAGACCGCGTATAATTTCGTCGGCAGCTATTACGTCAATATCGGCAACGATCCGGCCAAGGGCGAGGCGACCGACTGGGCGGTGTCGCTGCCGGTTTACAAGGCGTTGCTCGATGCCGGCAACGAGATCGGCACGCACAGCTATACGCATCCGATGGACACCAACCTGCTGACCGACGCGCAAATCGCGTTCGAATTCGGCCAGTCGCGGACCGAGCTGGAAAAGCAGCTGAGCGCGTATCTCGGCAAGACCGTAACCGTCGGTGGTGCCGCGGTACCGGGCGCACCCGAGCAGATCGCGACCAGCCAGGAGATCCTGAAATACGTGACGTATCTCAGCGGCGGCTATTCGGGCGTCGGCGCGGGCTATCCCAACGCGATCGGCTATATGACGCCGCAGAACGCCGCCGACGACAAGGTCTATCTGGCGCCGAACACGTCGTTCGACTTCTCGCTGATCGAGTTCCAGAAGAAGACCGTCGCCGAGGCCAGCGCGACCTGGGCGAAGGAATTCGGCGCGCTGACCGCGAATGCCGATGCTCCCGTCATCGTGTGGCCGTGGCATGACTATGGCCCGACGATGTGGGCCAGCGACGGCGCCACCAGCCTGTACACCAAGCAGATGTTCACGACTTTCATTGCGCAGGCCGCCGCCGCCGGCGTCGAGTTCGTGACGCTCGCCGATCTGGCGGGCCGGGTCAGCGCGTTCCAGAATGCGACGATCACCTCGACCGTGGTCGGCAACACGATCACCGCGACGGTCGGCGCGACCACCGGGACCTTCTCGCTCGACGTCGATGGCCAAAGCAACGGCCAGGTCATCAGGGGCGTCGCCAACTGGTACGCGTATGACGCGGACACGGTGTTCCTGCCCAAGGCGGGCGGCACCTATGCGATCACGATGGGCGCGGTTGCCGACGACGTGACGCACATCACCGCGCTGCCGATGCGCGCGACGCTGACGACGCTGAGCGGCGACGGCCGTGACTTGGCGTTCACCGTCGAGGGCGAGGGCAAGGTGACCATCGACCTCAAGGCACCCGGCACCGACTGGACGACGCTGAGCGGCGGCAAGATCGCCAGCCAGATCGGCGAGATCCTGACGATCGACCTCGGCGCGATCGGCGTCCATGACGTCAAGATCGGCCATCAGGCCAATGTGGACCCCGCGCTAACCTCGTTCGGCGGCGGCACCACGGGCGCGCTGTCGATCGCCGAGAACGGCACCGCGCTGACCACGATCACCGCGACCGACGCGAACATCGTCTGGGGCGATTCGATCAAATACTCGATCGGTGCAGGCGGCGATGGCGCCAATTTCTCGATCGACGCGACCACTGGCGTGCTGAAGTTCGTCACCGCGCCCGATTACGAGGCACCGACCGACCTCAACCGCGACAATATCTACGGCGTGACAGTCGTTGCGACCGACGCACGCGGCGCGATCGACACGCAGACGCTGACGATCGGGGTGACCGATATCGTCGGGATCACCAAGACCGGCACGATGGTCGCCGACACGATCAACGGCACCGGCGAGCAGGACGTGCTCGATGGCGGCTGGGGCAACGACGTGCTCAACGGGCTAGGCGGCAATGACAAGCTTACCGGCGGGCTCGGCAACGACACGCTCAACGGCGGTGCAGGCACCGACACGCTGATCGGTGGCGACGGCAAGGATGTGCTGATCGGCGGCGACGGCAACGATATCCTGATCGGTGGCGACGACATGGACATTATGACCGGCGGCGCGGGCGCCGACATCTTCCGGTTCGAGGTGAAGGGCGACAGCCTGACGTCGTCGTCGCGCGACGTCATCACCGACTTCGTCGTCGGGCAGGACAAGATCGACCTGTCGATGATCGACGCCAACAGCTCGCTGTTCGCACGCGGCGACCAGGCGTTCAGCTTCATCGGCACGACCGCGAAGTTCAGTGCACCGGGCCAGCTGCGCTACAGCTACCAGATGATCGGCGGGAAGGAATTCACCGTCGTCGAGGGCAATACCGATAGCGGTTCGGCGGCCGATTTCTCGATCGCGCTGACCGGCCATCACGTACTGACTGCGAACGATTTCTTCATGTAGTCCGCGGCATAGGCCGGCGGTGTTATGGCGGGCATAGGCTTCCAATTAGCGAAAACCGCGCGTGAGGGCGGCGTCGGCGGGATCGTCGGCGCCGCCGCGTTCGGTGCGGTGATCAGCGCCGGGCCGTGGCTGATCACCGCGGTCGCGATGGCGCTGCTCAACCGCTGGTCGGGCGTGCATCTCGGCGCTGATGGCGCGCGGACCGTGCAGACGATCCTGGTCTACGCGTTCAGCCTGTCCGCGCTCGCCGCGGCTCCGGTCGGCATCCTCGCGACGCGGATGGTCGCGGATCGCATTTTCGCACGCGATGCCGGCGGCGTGTCGGGGATCATGCTGGTGGCGCTCGCGATCGGCGGCGCGATCGCGCTGGGCGTCGGCGCGGTCGTGTATGGCATGCTCGCGCGGCTTCCCCTCGGCGAGGCGGCGCTCGCGACGCTGATCCTCGCGTGGCTGACGCAGGTCTGGATCGCCGCACCGCTACTCACCGCGCTTCGCCGTTACCGCGCGATCCCCCTCGCCTATCTGCTTGGCATCGGTTTCGCGACACTACTGCTGGCACTGTTGCCCAAGCTCGACGTCGTCACCGTGCTCGCCATCATCGCCGGCGGCATCGGCCTGACGCTGGCGGCGATCATGGTGGTGATCCGCCGGCATTTCTCCGCCCCGCCCGTCCTGCCGACGCGCGATGCGATGACGCCGCGGCTCGCCTGGATCGTCGCCGCGGCCGGGGTCGCCGGGGTCGCGGCGATCTGGATCGACAAATGGTTGTTATGGCTGGGGCCCGACAGCCTCCGCGCGATCGGCCTGTTGCGGCTCAATCCGATCAACGACCAGGGCAGCTTTCTCGGGCTGCTGACGATGGTGCCCGGCCTCACGCTGCTGCTGATCGTCACCGAGACGCGCTTCGATCGCGCGTTCGGCGACCTGATCGTGCGGTGTACCGGCACCTCTACGCTGCAACGGATCGAGGAGGCGCGCAGCGAGCTCGCGCGGACGATGTTCGACGGGCTGCGGATCATGCTGCTGGTGCAGGCGCTCGTCGCGGCGCTCGCCTGGGTGTTCGCGGTGCCGCTGTTCGACCTGATCGGGGCGGACGCGCGCGCGATCTTCGCCTTTCGCCAGACCTCGCTCGGTACGGTCTTCCACCTCGTGGTGATCGCCGCGACCGTCGTGCTGGCCTATTACGACCTGTTCGGCCGGATCCTGCTGACCTGGAGCGCCTTCGCGGTCGGCAGTGCCATCGCGACACTGGCGCAATGGCATGCGGGGTTTGCCGCGTTCGGCTGGGGTTATATGGCGGGTGCGGTGGTCGGAGCGTCGGTCGGCATCGCGCTGGTCGCCGAAGCCACGGTGAGCCTCACCTATCTGCTGTTCGTCGGCAACAATCCCTCGGTCGTGGGGCACGGAGGGCGTCTGTTATGACGGGATCTGATGATATGGCACGCCGGACGATCCTGCGGCAGGTGCTCGCGATGGGAGCGATCGGGCTGACGATCGGCGCGCGATCGCGGTCGCAGGCGGCACCGAGACCGTCCCCGGACACGGCGCTACGCTGGGGCATCGATTACGGCGCCACCACCGATCCCGCGCTGGCGCGGGCGTGCGCGCTGCTGGTGCTCGAGCCTCATCATGCCCGGCCGATCGCACCACTGCGAGGCCCCGGCAGCATTCTGCTCGGCTATGTCAGCTTCGGCGAGGTCGAGCGCGGCCGGCCGTATTTCGCCGCGCTCGACAAGGCCGGCGCGCTCAGCGCCGCCAATCCCAACTGGCCCGACGCGCGGCTCGCCGACCTGCGCCACCCGGCATGGCGTGCGGCGGTGCTCGACCGCCTCGTCCCCGCGATCCTGGCGCTCGGCTATGACGGAATCTTCATCGATACGATGGATAACGCCGAAGCGATGGAACGGCAGGATCCGGTGGCCAACACGGGCATGGTGGCGGCAGGCGCGACGCTGATCGCCGCCGTGCGCGCGCGCTTTCCCAAAACCCGCATCATGCTCAACCGCGGCTACGCGCTGCTGCCCAACGTCGCGCCCAAGATCGATTATCTGCTTGGCGAGGCGATGGCGTCGCGGTGGAATTTTGCTGCCAAACGCTATGAATTACTCAGCGAGTCGGACTGGGCGTGGCAAGCGGGTCGCCTGCGCGCCGCGCGAGCCGGAACTCGGCACTGGCGTTGATGACGCTCGATTACTGGAATCCTGCCGATACGACACAGATCGCGGCGCTATATGCGCGTGAGAGCGCGGCGGGGTTCAGCCCCTATGTTGCGACGCTCGCGCTCGACCGCCTGATGCCGGAACCGACCGGATGAGGATCGACCGCCGACGCGGACGGCTCGCGATCGTCCTGCCCGCGCTGGCGGGGCTTGGCCTGCTCGCGGGCGGGTTGATGCTGCTACCGAACGCGCGCGAGATCCGTCATGCCGAGCGCCGTGCGCAACCGGTGTCGACGCCGGTGCCGGCGAGTTCGATGCCGGCCGCCCCGGTATCACCACCGGTGCTGCCGCCCCTTCACCCGACGATCGCGGCGCAGATCGCGACCGCCGACGCGGCGGCACTCGCAGCGCTCACCATACGGCTGATCGCGGAGGGTCAGCCGGTGTCGACGCTGCAGGTCGCCTATGATCTGGTCGCGGCGAAGAGACCGGCGGTGGCGCTCGACTATCTCGCGATCCGGTCCGATGGCGCTACCGCCAAGACGTGGCGGTTGCGTGTCGACCTTCTTCGCCGAGCCGGGCGGACCGCGGATGCAGCCGTGCTCGTCACGCAGGCAACGCAGAAGCGCGGACCGGTGGCGGCTGAGGATATCGTCGCGGCGGCCTATGCGATCGATCGGCCCGACCTCGTGATCGCGGCGGCGGCGAACCATGTGATCCCGCCGCCCGATGCCACGCTGTCGCTCGATCTCGCGCGCCGCGCCGACACGGCCGGACGCGGCGACCTGATCGCGCTGCTGGACAAGGCGACGGCCGCGAACTGGCGGGCGGCGGATCCCTGGCTGGCGATCCGCGTGGCGGCGCGTGCGAACGATACCGCGGCAGGGTTGCGGGCGGCCGACTATCTCCCGGTCGCGCAGCGTTCGGCCGCGCGCGAGGAAATCATGACCAAGGCGGGCGACCGCGAGGGTCTGCGGACCGAATTGCTGGCCCGTGCTGCGGCGCCGGGCGCACAGCCCGAGCGGGATGCGGAACGCTTGCTGGCGGCGGGCTATCGCGCGGATGCGGTCGCCGTCCTGCGAAGGGCGGCGACCGGGATGCCACCCACCGCGCCGGTAGCGCAGCGCTTGCTGTACCTGATGGGCCCACGACCTGGGTCCGAGGATCTCTCCTGGCTGAAACAACAAGCGCTGCAGGGTACCGCGAGCCAGCAGCGTGGCTGGCTCGCCCGCTATGCCGAGCGGGACCGGCCGGGCGAGGCGCTGGCGTTCGTGTCGCGGCACCCGCTCGCGGGCCAGACCGACACGCTGCTGATGCGGCTGTCGCTGGCCCGCGCGGCGGGCAATGATGCCGCCGGTCGCACGCTGGTGACGTCGCTGCTCGACGGGCGCGCACTCGATCCGGCGCAGCTCGGCGCGCTGTCGGCCACCGCCCCCGCACGGATCGATCCGACCCAAGCGGCAGCAATTGCGAAACGCCGCGTCGCGGCCGGGGTCGCGGCACCCCGCGATCAGCTCGACCTCGCCTGGACCGCCTGGAATGCGGGCGATGCCAAGGGCGCGGCGGCAGGGCTCGACGAACATCTGGCGACCGCGCCGACCGACCTTCCGGCGCTGCGGCTGATGGCCGACGTGCAGGCGCGGCTCGGCGGCGAGCGGGCGGCCCGCCCCTGGCTGGACCGCGCGCTCGCCCAGACTCCGGCCGACAGCAAGGCACGCGTAGAAATTCTGGAAAAGCTCGGGCGTCGGGCCGAGGCGGTAGCGTTGGTCGAAACGCTGCGGTCGGAGATGCCGCGTGACCGATCGCTCGCCGCGCTGCACGCCCGCCTGCTCATCGCGCAGGGCCAGCCGGGCCGGGCGCGGACGGTGTTGGCGCAATGATCGCGCTGTTGCTCTGCCTGACGGATGCACCCGTGCTGACCGTTCCCCGTACGGTCTTCGCGGACAGCCGGATCGTCGCGCCCGAGACCAGGCTCGCCTGGCCCGACGCGGCCGTGGTCCGCATCGAGGACCGCGACGGCGAGCTGGTCGCGCGGTTCGACCAGCCGATCACGTCCGACCGGATCGCCGCGTTTCGTGACGCGGCAGGCGATGCGATCGGGGATCTGCGCTGGAACGACGACAGCCTCGTGCTGCGTCCCGCCGCCGGCTGGACGATGACGTGGCGGCAGGCGGGCCCGGTGGTAGCGCTGGCCTTCTCACCGCCCGCCTCGAGCGAACCGCTGGCCGACAGCACCGACGACATCGCCTCCGATGCCGCGCTGGCCGCGATCGAGGCGGACGCCGCAGCGGGCTATCCGGGGCCGGCACGACGCGCCGCGACAGCCTTGGCGAAACGCTATCCGACCGATCGCCGCGCCGCGCGCATGCTCGCCGACACGCGGCTCGCAGACGGCGACGTGCGCGGAGCGGCGCGCGAGTACCGCGCACTCGCGGCCGACGACCTGACCGCACGGCGCGCGATCGCAGCTGCACCCGGGACTGCGAGCATCGGCGTCACCGCGCGCGACGGCAGCGATCTGTCGCAGGCGGAGTTTGGGGCACGGATCGACGCCGCGGTCGGCGATACGCTCGTCGCCGGTGGCGGCCTTCGCCATGTCGTCAGCCGCGTCGGCACCGATGCGCAGACCGTCCGCAGCGGCGAAACCATCCTCGACGCCTCGCTGGCCGCTGCGTTCGACGGCGCCGTCCGCGTCCAGCTGCTCGCCTCCGCGGCGCTCGACGACGGCGGTACCGGCGGTGGCGCCAAGGCGGTCGCGGGATCCGCCGATGCGCAGTTTCGCGCGACGCTGACCCGGCACATGCCCGATTACTCGACCCCGGCGCAGGTGCTGGCCGGCGGATATCTCTCACGCGCACTGATCGGCGTTACCTACCGCCTGACACCCGGCCTGCTGGGGCAGGCGGATATCGGCGCGAACCGGTATGGGCTCGCCGGCAGCAACGGCGCGAGCGACACCATCGTCGCGAGCGGCGGGGTGGATTATCTTATCCGTCGCCAGTTCCCCGCACTTGGCCTGACCTATCGGTTCGAGGCCGAATATGTTCAACGCCAACAGCTGGGCGTGAACGGGCTCCCGCTCATTCCGCTCGCCACCCGCGAGAACCATACCGTCCAGGGCCTGATGAGCGGCGCGGTCGGTGCCGTCCAGATGACCGCGCTGGCAGGGTGGACGATCGACCGGTTCGGCGGCGACGGCCCGACCGCCAGCCTGGGCATAACCGCGCCGATCGCGGTGGCCTGGCGGGTCGAGGGCAGCGGCGGCATCACCTCGATCGCGCGCCCCGGCTTTTCGGGACGCCAACTCTACGCGCGGGCACTGCTGACACGCAGCCTTGGGGATACGCAGTGACTCACGACGAACAAGGCATCCAATCGCTGACCCGGTGGCGACGTCCCGTGCGCATCGCGGTGGAGATCGCGATCGCCTTTGCCGCGCTGGCCGCGCTCGACTGGTGGCTGACCGGCGGCACCGGTTTTGCGCGCGTCCAGCCGAACCCCTATTGGCTGCCGGTCCTGGTGATGGCACTCGCCTACGGCACCGGCCCCGGCGTTCTAGCCGCCGCGATCGCATCGGGACTGTGGCTCGCCCATGTCCACGACAATCCGGGCGAGCGCGATTATCTCGACCATCTGTTCCATTTGTCGCTCCAGCCCCTGATGTGGTTCGTTGTTGCCGGGGTCATCGGCGAAGTGACGATCATCCGCACCGGGCGTCACGATCGGCTCGAGACGCGCGGCCGTGCCGCGACGCGTAATCTCGCGCGACTGACCGAGGCCTTTGCAACACTGTCGAAGACCAATCGCCAGTTGCAGGTCCAGATCGCAACCGAAGCGCATACCGTCGGTCATGCGATCGAGACCGCCGCGCGGCTGTGCTCGCCGGACCCGGCCGAACGGCGCGGTGCGATCGCCGAGCTGATCGCGCTTGCCGCACGGACCCCCGACTTCACCTGCTACCGCGTCACCGGCGACGAGGCACGCACCTGGCTTCGCGGGCCGGTCACGGCGGGACGACGCGACGTCCTGCCCGCCGCGCTCATGGAGCGGATCGAACGGCACAAGCGGGTCCTGCATGTCGCCAAGCGCAGCGATCGCCAAGTGCTCGACGGTATCGGCGTTGCCGCCATCGCCTTGCCCGATCGGAAGACCGGTGAGGTCGTCGGATGCCTGGTCCTCCATACGCTGCCCTTCGAGGCGCTGAACGCCAGCCGTACCGCCGAACTCGCCGAGATCACCACGTGGCTGACGCCCCTGCTCGCGGCTATGCCGAACACGACACGGCCGTCGGTGCGATCCGCCGAGCTGGTCGCATGATCCTCCGCCTGATCGCGCTGGCGATCGTCGAACTGCTGATCCTGACGGCGTGCCAGATATTCGGCGTCGCGGTCGGCCGGGGCCTCGCTGCGCACGCCGTGGTGAGCGCGTTCGGGTTCGGCGTGTGGCTTCGCGGTGGCACTGCGACCGGCTTTGCGGCGGCGATGCTTGGTGTGCTCGGGCCGTTCGGACTGCTCGTCGCGCTCCTCCTCGCCGGGTCGCTCGGGCGTTTGTCCCGGCCCACGACGCAGCGCAGCGACGACGCCATGTTCGGCCCGATTGCCGGCGGGTCCGCGCAGCGCGGCGCGCGTCTCGCGGTCGCGCGGATGCTCGATGGACGGGTGCATCATGCGACCCCCGACACGCTGAGTTCGCTGGTGACGATCATGCGGCACGGTGCGGTCGCCGAGCGACGGCGGGCGCTGGAGACTGTGGTGCGATCGTTCGAGCCGGCGCTGTCGCCGCTCATCGCGCTGGCGCTTACCGACGGCGACCAGACGATCCGCGCGCTGGCCGCCGCCGCGTCGTCGCGGGTCGCGGAAAACCTGGTGCTGGCGCGCGCGCGGCTGTCGGCGCGGGTTGCCGAGGGCATCGATCCGGATGCCGCGCGGAGCCTGGCCACGCTGCTCGGGGATCATGCCCGCTCGGACGTGCTGCTGTCCGATCTCGCAACGCCGTCACCTTCGCGAAGACGCGGTCGCGACGATGGGTGCTTCGGTCGCGTCCGGGGCAGATGATCCGCGATCGGAAACGCGCGACGCGTTGATGATCGAGGCACTGTGGGCTGCCGGCGATTATGACGGGATCGACCGGATGGCGACCACGATCGAGGCATCGTCGGAGCAGGACGACGCTCCCGTCGACGGTAGCGCCCGCGGCGCGACGACGCTGGCGACATGGTGGCTGACGGGAGCCGCGGCGTGATCGCGCTGTCGGCCCTGGCCGCCGACCGGTCCCGGCCCGCCTCGCGCGACATCCCCGATGCGGACATCTGCCTGATCGTCGAGGGTGCGTATCCCTATGTGATCGGCGGCGTGTCCGGCTGGCTGCAGGATCTGATCACGCATCTGCCCGACGTCCGGTTCGTGATCGCCGCGATCAAGCCCGGCGCGGATATGCTGCCGTTCCAGCTGACCCCGCCGCCCAACGTCGTCGGGATCGTCGAGATCGGCCTCGCGCCCGCGCCCGCCGTGCCGCGTGCGATCCCCGATCGGATCGCGGTGCCGATCGCCGATGCGCTGGTCGCGTTCGTTGCGACCGGCGGCGCGGAGCGGCTCGCCACGCTGATCGACCTGATCGGCGGCACCGCCCGGCCGCTCGCGCCCGGCGACATCCTGTCGCATCCAGCGGTCTTCGCGCGGCTCAGGCGGCATTACCAGGCGATGTTGCCCAAGGCGTCGTTCCACCATTATTTCTGGGCGATGCGCGTTTTGCTGGGCGGGCTGCTCGCGGTGCTGACCACGCCCCTGCCGCAGGCGAAGGCGTATCACACGATCTCGACCGGGTTCGCCGGGCTGTTGGCGGCCCGCGCAGCGCGCGAGACCGGACGCCCGGCGTTCATCACCGAGCACGGCATCTACCTGCTCGAACGCCAGATCGAGGTGATGATGGCGGACTGGATTGGCGACCAGGTCGATACCGGGCTCGAACTCGAACGCAGCGTCCGCGATCTGCGCGATCTGTGGGTGCGCGCGTTCACCAGCTATGCGACAGCCTGTTACGACAGCTGCGATCCGATCGTCGCGCTGTACGGTGAGAACACCGCGGTCCAACGCCGCCTGGGCGCCGCCGCGGACCGGGTCCGCGTAATCCCCAACGGTATCGACTCGAAGCGGTTCGCAAGCCTCCCGGATCAGCGCGATCCGGCGCATCCGCTGGTCGCGCTGCTCGGCCGGGTGGTACCGATCAAGGATGTGAAGACGTACATCCGCGCCGCCGCGATCGCGCACGCCGAACGCCCCGACCTGCGCTTCGTCGTGCTCGGCCCCGAGGACGAGGACCCCGAATATGCTGCCGAATGTACCCGGCTGGTCGAGGATCTCGCGCTGGGTGCGGTGTTCCGCTTTGCCGGCCGCGTGCGGATCGAGGACTGGATGGCGAGGATCGACCTGCTCGTGCTGACCAGCCTGTCCGAAGCGCAGCCGCTGGTGATCCTCGAGGGCGGCGCGTGCGGTATCCCGGTGGTCGCGCCCGACGTCGGCAGCTGCCGCGAGATGATCGAGGGCCGCGGCGGCACGGACTCGGGACATGGCGGGATCGTCACGCCGCTGGTCAACCCGGCCGCGACCGCCGCGGGCATCCTGGCGATCGCTGGCGATCCCGCGCTGCGGACGGCCATGGGCGAGACGATGCGCGAACGGGTGCGGCGCGATTACGATCACGACACGATCATCGGCGCCTATGCCGCGTTATACGGGTCGCTGATGGCGGCATAGATGGCCGGCTCCGAACCCGGTTCACGAGCGCTCAAGCCGCATGATCCTCCCCCGCCAGGGGGAGGTGGCTGACACCTTTGCCAGACGGAGGGGAGGAAACGATGACGAGCGGTCCGTGTCCGCCCCCTCCGTCGACTTCGGCGCCACCTCCCCGTGGCGGGGGAGGATTGCGGGCGTGCGGGGCTGGCGCCCCTCCCCGCTCCGTCATCCTGACGAAAGTCAGGGCCCAGGGTTAAGAGCGGCGTCCTTTGGTACTCTGGGTCCTGAGACGGAAGATGTCGCGCGGCTGCTCAAGCCCCGCCGGTCACCACCGCGTCGCTCAGGTCGGCGCTCGCCGGGGCCGCCAGTACGGGGATCGTTGCGATCGGGAGGGTGGTGCCGAGCGGGCCGGGCAAGGCCTCGACGATCGCGGGGCGTATCCGCGTATCGGTGGCGGGGGCGACGATCGGCGCGGCACGCGTGCGGCTGCTCGGCACCTGCGCGCGATCGATCGGCGCGAGGATCGGGTCGAACGGGCCGAACGTCTGCGCGCGCACCCGCCGCGTATTGCGCGCGGGATCATAGGCCGGCACGCCCTGGTCGATCGCTGCCGCCTGGAGCCGGCCCAGCGTCGCCAGCAGACGCGCCTCCGCGGCATAGGCGCCATAGGTCGCGTTGACGAACACGAGTTGCGCTGTGAGCAGGCGTTGTTCCGAGATCGAGCACTTCGAAATTCGAGCGAAAGCCTTCCGCAAACCCGCGCTGGACGCCGGTGAGCGCGGACTCCGCCGCCTCGGTCGCGTGCTGCCCCGCGGTCATCTGCTCGCCGCCCGCGACCGCCTGGTTCCAGGCGTTCTGCGCGTTGGCGAGCGCCGCCCGCCGCGCGGTCTCGACCTCGAAGCCGAGCTGCTGGCGTTCGGCGACCGCGGCACGGACGCGCGATCCGATCACGCCGCCGGTCAGCAGCGGCATCGTCAGCGTGACCGCGCCGGTCGCCTGCGCGCCCAGATCGCGCACCTGATAGGTATAGGGGCTGCCGTAACCATAGCTGCCGGACAGCGCGACGATCGGCGCGCGTTCGGCGCGTTGCGCGGCGATACGCGCATCGCCCGCCCTGGTCGCGAGGATCGCCTGCCACAGGCTTGGGCTCTCCTTCTCGGCGATCGCGAACGCGGCATCGAGCGAATTGGGCAGCCCCGGCAGCGTCGGCGGCGCGAGCAGCGTCCCCGGATTGCGCCCAACCGCCGCGGCGAACCGCCCCCGGCTCGCCTGGAGATTGACCGTCGCCTGCGCCAGCTGCGCGCGGATGATCTCGCGTTGCGCCTGCGCCTGCGCGATGTCGGTCCGCGTCAGGTCGCCGCCGCGTTCGCGCGCGATCGCCTGCGTCACCTGCCGCCCATAGGAGTCGAGCGAGCGTTGCTGGATCGCCACCAACGCCTGATCGCGGCGCACCGACACATAGGCGTCGACGACCTCGTACAGGATCGCGTTCTCCGCCTCGCGCAGTCGCTCGCGGCCGGCCAGCACGGTCGCTTCGGCCGCCGAGACCTGCGCCGCGGTCCGCCCGCCGTTGAGCAGGATCTGCGATGCCGTGAGCGTGGCCCCCATCGTCCGCCCGCGCGCCACGGCGAAATCGCCGAGCAGCCCGCGCTGGTCCTGCGACTGGTATTGCAGCGTCATGTTGACGGCCGCGGTGAGCCGGTAGGCGGCACCCGCCTGGACGATCTGCTCGTCCAGCGCGCGGAGTTGCGCCCGCTGCCCCTCCAGCGACGGATTGGTGCGATAGGCATCGGCGATCGCCTGACCCAGCGTTTCAGGTGCGGCGACCTGCGTTTCCGGCGCCGTCTGCGCGGCCGCCGGGGTTGCGAGCAGCAGTGCGCCGGCGAGGCGGATCATATCAGCGTTCATGGAGCGACCTGGAAAAGGCTTCGGTCAGCGGATCGAGCAGATAGTCGAGCGCGGTGCGTGAGCGCAGCTTGACCAGCACCGTGACGGGGACGCCTGCGCGGATCCCGGTGTCGCGACCGCGGACTGCCTCGATCTTGGCGATCTGGTCGCGCCGCACGGTGATCTCGGCGCTGAAGTAGCTGTGGCCGGTCTGCTCGTCGCGCAGTGAGTCGGCGGAAACCGTGCGGACCGTGCCGAGCAGGATCGGCAGGTCGCGTTCGTGCAGTGAGAGGAACTTCACTTCCGCCTCGCGGCCCGCGAACACGCCGTCGATATCGCTCGGCGAGAAGTTCGCGCGGACCACGAGCGGCGCGGCGTCGGGGACGATGTCGAGGATCGCCTGCCCCGGCTGGATCACGCCCCCCACGGAGAAGACGCGCAAGCCGACGATGCGGCCGGCCACCGGCGCGCGGATGATCGTGCGCGCCAGCTGCTCGCGCGCGGCGGCGAGTTTCGGCATCACCTCGTTCAGCTGGAATTGCGTGTCGCGGAGCAACGTCGCGCTGTCCTCGACATATTTGCGCCGCGTCTGGATACCTTCGGCCCGCGTCTGGCCGATCTGTTCGCGCGCCGCTGCCGAGCGCGAGACATAGTCGGCGTCGGTCCCTTCGAGCTGCTGAATCGAGCGTTCGATCGCGCGCACGGTATTCCGCGAGACATAGCCTTGGTCGGCGAGCGCGCGCGTGCTCTCGAGTTGCTGGCGGAGCGAGGCGCGCTGGCGGGCGGTCGCCTGCGCCTGCGCGTTGAAGCCGGTGGTCTGCTGCGCGACGGTCGCCGCCTGCTGGCGGAGGACCGCGCCGTTCGCCGCCAACGCCGCCGAACGCGCGGTGCGCTGCGCGATCTGGAGCGATTTCGCGCGATCGACGAGGCGGCGGTCATCGCCTTGTGCGGAGGCGAACTCGGCGGGCCAGACGATCGCGCCGCCGCGGACGTCCGCCTCCAGCCGTGCACGTTGTGCCTGGAGGTCGATGACGCTGGCGGCCAACGCGCGTTCGCTCGCGGTCACTTCCGCGCCTTCGAGCCGGAACAGGATGTCGCCGGCGCGGACGTGCTGGCCGTCGCGCGCGGCCATCGCCGCGACGATCCCGCCCTCGCGGTGCTGGACGGTCTGGCGATTGCCCGCGACGACCACCTGCCCGTCGCCCGCCGCCGCCGCATCGAGCCGCGCGAACGCCGCCCAGCCAAGCCCGACCACGAAGAACAGGATCGCGACGATCCCGCCGACGAGGATGGCGCGACGGGGAGAGTCGTCGAGGCGGAGGCGATCGGCGAGGCTCGCGCCGCCCGCGGCGGGGACCGGGCTAGCCAGTTCTGCGGGGATCATCGCGGGACTCCTGCAGCCGCCACATGCGGCCTGACGACCTTCGCGCGTTCGTCGAACAGCTGGATCGTGCCACCGCGCAACACCATGATCTTGTCGACCGCCTGGAGCAGCCCGGTGCGATGCGTCGAGACGATCACCGTCGCGCCCCGCTTCCGCAGCGCCGCGAGCGTCGTCACCAGCCGCGTCTCGCCATCGCTGTCGAGATGCGCGTTGGGCTCGTCGAGGAACAGGATCGTCGGCGTCCCGAACAGCGCGCGTGCCAGCGCGACCGACTGGTTCTGTCCCGCCGACAGCCCCGATCCGTCCGCCATGCTGAGCATCGTCGCATAGCCATTGGGCAGGCCGAGGATCACCTCATGCGCGCCCGCCGCCTGCGCCGCCTCGACCACCGCGGCGTCGAGTTGCTCGCTCTCGCCGGCCAGCACCGACTGGAACCGCGAGATGTTGGTGTGGACCGAGGTCGGGAACAGCGACGGCGATTGCGGCATGTACCCGACGTGACGGCCGAGCTGTTCGCGGTTCCAGTCGGCCAGGCTCGCGCCGTCGATCCGGACCTCGCCGGTGTCGGGCGACAGCGCCCCCGACAGCACGCGGAGCAGCGTCGACTTGCCGGCCCCGCTCGGGCCGACCAGCGCTACGATCTCGCCGGGTTCGATCGCGAAACTGATGTCCGACAGCAGCGCTCGGTCGGTCCCCTCGGCACGCACGGTGACGCCGCGCACGTCGATCCGGCCGACCGGCGTCGGCAGCGTGGTCGCATCGATCGACGGCCCCGGCATCGCGCAGAACGCATCGAGATCGCGGTAGGCGTTGCGCGCGGCGGCGAGCGGCTTCATCGCGCCGAGGATCTGCTCGACCGGCTGGAGCGCGCGCCCGAGCAACAGCGACGCGGCAAAGATCGCTCCACCCGAGATATCCTGCCGAATCGCCAGCAGCGCCCCAAGCGCCAGCGCCAACGATTGGAGCAGCAGGCGGAGGAACTTGGTGATCGCGAGGAACTGCCCTGCGGTGCCGGCTAGCGCGGACTGGCGGCGAACGAGTTCGGCACGCTCGAGCAGGTGGCGCGTGATCAGCGCGTTGCGCATGCCCATCACTCGCGCAACCTCCGATCCGTGGATCGACACGTCCTGTTCGCGCGTCGCCAGCACCGCGCGCGCATGCGTGTCCCGCGCCGCGGCGGCGGTGACGCGGTCGCTGACAATCGCGATCCCGCCGAGCAGCAGGGCGCTGACCAGCGCCAGCACACCGATCCACGGATGAAGCAGGAACGCGATGCCGATATAGATCGGCGCCCAGGGCGCATCGAACAGCGCGACGATCGTCGGCCCGGTCAGCGTGCCGCGCACCGTATCGAAATCGCGCATCGCCTGGCTGCGCTGGCCGATCGTCGCGCCGTCGGTGCCGAGGATCCGCAGCAAGATGCCCGGCGCGGCCTGACGTTCGAGCCGCGTGCTCGCGCGCAGCAGCAGCCGCATCCGCACCGCGTCAAGGATCGCGAACACGATCAGCGACAGCACCAGGATCAGCGTCAGCAACAGCAAGGTCGCACCGCCGCGCGTCGGCACCACACGGTCGTACACCTGAAGCATGAAGATCGACGGGACGAGGTACAGGACGTTCACCAGCCCTGAGAACACCGCGGCGAAGACGAGATGGCGTCGACACCCCGAACGGCGTTGGCCAGGGCATTCTGGCGATGCCCGGACGTTGCCGTCGCAGGCGCGGAGAAGGACGTCGGCATGCCGTCCGCTTAGCCGCCAAAGGTTAAACGAACGGTTTCGCAGACACTTGCAGCTAGCCAACACGGCGCATTTCGATTGCGTTTCACCGACCTACCGCCGCCTAGTACCCCAACGACCTACGCAAAAGGTATGATAACGCAGCGCGGCAAACCCGATGCCACGCGCCGGCCGAGTTTCGGCAGGCAAGGGTTTTTTGCAACCATTCCATACGCCCAGCCGCTGCTGGAGATTGGGCATGTCTGAACCGATCAACGCCAAGCGATATTCGGCAGTTCGACAATCCTGCGTTCTCACGTCGGAACGTGTCCCCCGGTAGGCTGCCATGGCCAACGGCAACCGAGCAATGTTGCAAGTAGTTGAAACATCGCGGGGGAGGCTAGAGATCCTCGGTGTGCACGCCCTGCTTCCACAGCTTGACGGTCGGGATGCGGACGCCCTCCTGGAAGATGCTGGTCGCATCGATCGGCATCGATCCCGGCACCTTGCCGCCAACATCGCTCATATGCCCGAACATCGAGGTACAGGCGACGAGGCGGCCGTCCTTGAACACTGGCATCAGCACGAGCCAGTCGTTTAGGTGGCTGATCGCGCCCTGCACCGAATAGGGATCGTTGAGGAGGATCAGGTCGCCATCCTCGACCGTGCCGTCATAGCCGTCGAGGAACGGACCGATATACGAGCCGAATTGGCCGACGATCATGCGGCCCTTGCTGTCGGCGATCAGCGGGAAGGCGTCGCCCTGTTCGCGGATGCCGGGCGACATCGCGGTGCGGACCAGCGTCGCGTCCATCTCGATGCGGGCGTTGCGGAGGGCGTTTTCGATGACTTTCAGCGTTATCGGGTCGATCGGGACCGTGGCGAACGGCGTGTCATTGGCCTGGATGATGCGTGCGGGCATGATGGTCCTCTCAGGCCAGATTGATCAGGATGTTGCCGACCGAGTCGACGACGCCGATGCAGCCGCCTTCGATCAGCGTCGTGGAATCCATCTCGACGATGATCGCCGGGCCGGGGATGACGTCGTTGGCGCGCAGTTTCGACCGGTCGTAGATGACCGCAGGCCGCATCGCGCCGTCGGTCCAGAGTTCGTGGTCGCGCAGTTTCGCGGCGATCGGATCGCCGTTGCCTTCGGGGAGCACCGGCGCTTTGAGGTCGAGCAGCGGCCCGAGTGCGACCGCGCGGAGGTTCACGAGTTCGTGCGCGGTTTCCATATTGAAGGTGAACAGCCGGTGGTGCTCTTCGTCGAACCGCGCGGTGACGCCGGCGAGCCCATCGCGTGCTAGGGTCTCGGCATCGATCGACAGCGGCACCTCGAACGCCTGGCCTTCGTAGCGCACGTCGATCTCGAACAGCGAGGTGATGTCGGCGTCGGCGATGCCCTCGGCGGCGAGTTCGGCCCGCGTTTGCGCGGCCATCTCGTTGAGGATCGCCTGGACTTCGCTCTCGTCGGTCTCGCTGAACCGGCGCGAGAAGCTGCGTGCGGTCTCGGTCCGCATCTGCGTGGTCGCATCGCCGAGTGCGCACAGCACGCCGGGCGAAACCGGCGACACTGCGGGCCAGCTGTCCATCAACCGCGCGACCGCGTTGACGTGGAGCGGCCCTGCCCCGCCGAACCCCATCAGCGCGAAGTGGCGCGGATCATAGCCCTGCTGGACCGAGATCATGCGGAGCGCGCCGAACATGTTCTCGTTGACGATGTCGATGATCCCGCGCGCCGCCTGCATCAGGCCGATGCCAAGCTTGTCGGCGATCCCCTGCACGACAATCTTGGCGCCCTCGCGGTCGAGCTTGAACGCGCCGCCGAGCAGCGATTCGGGCAAATAGCCGAGCACGACATTGGCGTCGGTCACGGTCGGCTCGACGCCGCCTTTGCCGTACGCAACCGGCCCCGGCACCGGGCCCGCGGACCGCGGACCTACCCGCAGCGCGTTGGACAGTTCGGGGACGTAGGCGATCGAGCCGCCGCCAGCGCCGACCGTCTTCACGTCGAGCGCGGACGCTCGCACCGCCAGATGCCCGACTTCGGTCGTCCGCACGCGCCGCGCCTCAAGGTTCTCGATCAGCGCGACGTCGGTCGAGGTGCCACCGACGTCGAGCGTCAAAATGTTGCGGATACCGGCGTTCTTGCCGACCCAGAGTGCACCGGTCACGCCGCCCGCAGGCCCCGACATCAGCAGTGACACCGGATGCTCCTCGGCCTTTTCCGACGACATCAACCCGCCATCGGAGCGCAGCAACGATAGGCTCCCCGCCATGCCGCTGTCACGCAGCTTGGTGCGCAGGTTACGGACGTAGTTGCGCATGATCGGGTGGACCGCGGCGTTGGCGACGGTCGTCAGCGTGCGCTCGTATTCCTGCATCTCGGGCAGCACGACATGGCTCAGCGACAGCGGCACGTCGGGCAGGATCTCCGCCGCCAGCTCGGCCACGCGCAGTTCGTGCGCGCCGTTCAGATACGCGTTGATCAACGACAGTGTCAGCGCCTCGATCCCTTGCGCCTTCAACGCCTCCAGCGCCGCGCGGATATCGGCGTCGTCGATCGGACGGACTTCATTGCCCTGCGCATCCATCCGCCCGGCGATCTCGACGGTATCCTCCAGCGCGGCGAGCGGCTCGGGCTTCGGCCAGACGATCCAGCCGGCAAGGCCACCGGGCACGAAGCTGCGCGCGATCTGCATGATCTGGCGATACCCCTCGCTGGTGACGAGACCGACGCGCGCACCCTTGCCTTCGAGCACCGCATTGGTCGCGACGGTCGTGCCGTGCAGGAAGAACTCGACCTCGGCAGGCGTGATGCCCGCCTCCGCGCAGATCGCGTCGACCCCGGTCAGTATGCCGACCGAACTGTCATGCGGCGTCGACGGCGTCTTGTGCCGCCAGAACCCGCCGCTCTCCTGATCCAGCAGCAGCAGGTCGGTGAAGGTCCCACCGACATCGACGCCCAAACGATAAGCCATGATGTTCCCGCTATGATGATCGCGCGGCCACCATCCGGGCCGGCGCTTTTGCTGGGGCCTTCCTAGAACCGCCCGATGATGCGATTGGCCCGCGTCACCGCGACTATCCGCTGTGCGACTTTTCAGGCGTGGCGATTGGTCACGCGCGGCCGGCTTCGCCACGGTGCCAGCCTTGCAGGAGAAGCCGTCATGATCGTCCGCCCCGAACTTCGCGCCGATACGCGCGCCTTCCTAGATCGCCGCGCGACCGGGTCCGGATTGCTGATCGGCGGCGCTTGGCAGTCGGCCGAGGGAGGACGTACGTTGGGAACGCTAGACCCGGCGACCGGCGAAGAGATTGGCCGCATCGCCTTCGCCTCGGCGGGCGACGTCGACTAGGCGGTAATCGCTGCGCGCGTGGCCTTTGACGGCTGGCGCACCACCACTCCGGTCAACCGGGCACGCATATTGTGGGCGATCGCCGACCTAATCGAGGCGCATGTCGACGAACTGAAGACGCTTGACCAGGGCAAGCCGCTGTTCGTCGCGCGCTGGGCCGAGATCCCCGGTGCGATCAACCAGTTCCGCTTTTTCGCCGGCCAGGCGATGGCGATCGAGGGCAATACGATCGAAAGCTCGATCGATTACCAGCCGGCGGGCAAGCAGATCTCGACCTGGACTCTCCGCGAACCCGTCGGCGTGGTCGCGGCAATCGTGCCGTGGAACTCGCCGCTGGTGCTGACCGCGATGAAGCTCGCCCCCGCGCTGGCGGCCGGCTGCACGATCGTCCTGAAACCGGCGGAGGACACCTCGCTCAGCGCCCTCCGGCTCGGCGAACTGATGACGCAGGCGGGGCTGCCCGCGGGCGTGCTCAACATCGTCACCGGGCTGGGCAGCGAGACCGGCGCTGCGCTCGCCGCGCATCCGAGGGTCGACAAGATCGCGTTCACCGGCTCGACCCAGACCGGCCGCGCGATCCTCGATGCGGCGAAGACCAACTTCAAGCGCGTCACGCTCGAACTCGGCGGCAAGTCGCCCGCGATCGTGCTGCCCGACGCCGATCTCAACCTCGCCATCCCCGGCGTCGCCAACGCGATCTTCTTCAACGCCGGCCAGGTCTGCATCGCCGGCTCGCGGCTATATGTGCACCGCTCGATCCACGACCAGGTGATCGAGGGCGTCGTCGCCTATGCCAAGGGCCTCGCGATGGGCCACGGCCTCGATCCCGCGACGCAGATGGGTCCGCTCGTGTCCGCCCGCCAGGCCGAGCGCGTCGCAAGCTTCGTCACGGGCGCGCGGGACGAAGGCGCGACCGTCCTTACCGGCGGCGACCGCCCGGGCGAGGCCGGCATATTCCTCGCGCCGACCGTCGTAGTCGACGTCCGCCCCGACATGACGATCGTCCGCGAAGAGGTGTTCGGCCCGGTCCTCGTCGCAGAGCCATACGACGATCTCGACGAAGTGGTAACGGCGGCGAACGACAGCCAGTACGGCCTCGCATCGAGCGTCTGGACGCAGTCGCTCTCCAGCGCACACCGCCTCACCGGCCAGTTGCGCGCAGGAACGGTCTGGATCAACTGCCACGCGATGTACGACGCCTCGCTACCGATCGGCGGGATGAAGGCGTCTGGCTGGGGGCGCGATAGCGGCAAGCAGGCGATGGATAGTTATCTCGAGTGGAAGACGGTCTGCGCGGTTATCTGAACTCCACTATATCCGAGATGCAGCCGGATACGTCGCCCGCAACCTCAGTCTGCAATTCGCGGCGTGGCCTGATTTAGTGCCCAAAAGCTGTGTACCGCGGCCAGTCATGGACTTCGAAATGCCCGCCCCCAATTATTGCACAGTGGGTTATGCGGGCTGATCGTGTTGTACCAACTCCTATACCGGTAGCGCGCATCGATGACCTGTATTTGACGGGCAGGCATCGGTTTGGCCCCTCCTGAAGCAGCAGCACAAGTCGCTGCCCGCCGGCATGACGTCCTGGTAAGCCAGCGCGCAACGACAGTCGGTCAGGCTTCCGCGGGCGCCGAATAATCCATCGCGGCTAGGTCGGTAAGCAGGTCGGGCCCAGTCGGCTCCCACCCCAGCCGCGCCCGCGTCCAGGCGTTCGACGCGGTCATATCGAGCGCTGCGAACGGTGCCATCCAGCCGAAATAGCGCTCTACCTCGTCGGCCTCGATTCCGCGGACGGGCAGCCCGGTTCCTTTTCCGATCGCCTCGGCAATGGCGCGTGCAGTGACGCCCTCCTCCACCGACGCATTGTATCGGGCACCTGGCTCGCCCCTTTCCAATGCGAGAACATAGAGCTTCGCCACATCGCTGACGTGCGCCGCCGACCAACGGGTCCCCCCTCGCCGACGTACGCCACGGCCCCAGCACGGCGCGCCTCGGCGACCAGCGGCGTGATCAGCCCGGCCTTCATGGTGTCGTGTACCTGCGGCAACCGAATGGTGCGCACGTCGATGCGTCGGGCGATCAGCGCCGCGCCGGCAAGCTCGGTGGCGATCCGGGGATTGGCATGCCGCGGGTTCAGCACGTCTTCGGTTGCAGGACCTCCATTGATCGGTGTGCCGATGCCGACGCCCGAGGTGATCAAGATCGTCTTCTGCGTCCCTTCCAACGCCGCGCCCATCGCCGCGATGTTGCGTTCGTCCTTCTTGGTATTCTGGAAAAAAGTCGCAAAATTGTGATCGAACGCGCAGTGGATCACCGCGTCGGCCGCTGCGGCGCCGCTCGCCAGCGTCTCGGGCTGTTCCAAATCGCCACGATGCACTTCGACACCGGCGTCCTCGAGTCGACGAGCACCGGCGTCGGAACGGGTCAGGCCAAGTACCTGATGCCCGCGATCAAGCAGCATTGGAATGACGTGCGAGCCGATGAAGCCTGTCGCCCCGGTGAGGAATACGCGCATGTAAAATCTCCTTCTTGCGAAAGCGACGTATCGCGGTACATCCAAAAGTATTAAAGTAGTGCCTTTATAGTGGTATAGCTTTTAATAGGATCGATCATGGCCGGCGAAGCACCCAACCAACTCGGAACCTATCTTCGCGATCGTAGAGCACGTCTCGATCCCGTGGCATTCGGGTTTGACAGCGGCCGGCGGCGTACCCCGGGGTTGCGTCGTGAAGAGGTGGCAAGCCGCGCGAACATCAGCCCGACTTGGTACACGTGGTTGGAACAAGGTCGTGGTGGTGCGCCTTCGGCGGATGTGCTCGATCGCATCGCCAGGGGGTTGATGCTGACCGAGCCCGAACGCGAGCACATTTACATGCTGGGTCTGGGCCGTCTCCCCGAGGCCCGCTACCAACCCGTCGACGGCATCAGTCCCCGGCTTCAGCGGGTACTGGACGGGATGTTGCTGAGCCCGGCGATCATCAAAACGGCGATGTGGGACGTCGTTGGCTGGAACCGGGCGGCTGCGCTGTTGCTCACCGACTATGCCAAGCTTCCGCGCGAAGGACGCAATATCCTTCGCCTGATATTCGGCAGCGACCATATCCGCGCCCGGAACGAGGATTGGGACGACATCGCCCGGTATGTCGTGGGTGCCTTCCGCGCCGACGTCGCGCGGGCGGGCGCCAACAACAGTGCGGCAGCCACCACGCTGATCGCCGAACTGTCTCGCCTCAGCCCCGAGTTCGCGGCGTTATGGGAGGACAACAACGTGTCCGCTCATACCGAGGGGGTGAAACGTATCCATCATCCTGACGCGGGGCTGCTGGCAATGGAGTTTTCCTCGTTCGCCGTCGAAGGACGACCGGAACTCGGGATGATCGTCTACAACCCAGCGTCGCCGGGAGATGCAGAGCGGCTACGCGGGCTACTAGACGTGAGGCAAGAGTGAATGGACGAAAGCTAATTGTCGACTTGACGATCGGACTCCTGCGGAAGTTATGGTGCCGGATGGCATCCTAATCATGACCGTTACTTGTTCGTAAAACCGTCGCGCGCGTGAAGGTGCTGCAAAACATCAGGCACTTATTCCTAAGCGTACGTATTGGACCGTCAGCCCGATTGCGGGCCCGGCTGTTTGGGATCAACCGCGAATGTCGCCAGCGTCGAGATCGATCCGCCGGGCCGATCGACCTGGTCCATCACCTTCACTTCGGCGAGCCATCGATCCGGGGTCACGGTGAAGAGCTGATAGCCGCGCTGATTGTTGAGCAAGGCGACGTTCGGGTTGTTGTCCAGCGTGCGGTTTTCGCCTGGATAGTGCAGCCCGCCGGTGCCGCCCGAGGAGATCGAGGTCGCGAGAAACTCGGTGGCGATCGCGGGGCCGCCGACGTCTTCGGCGGTCCGGGGCACCGATCCGATGACGTTCTGGTGAAGATCGCCGCTGCCGATCACGACATTGGTCAGGCTTCGCCGCGCGATGCCGTCGACGAGCCGCTGGCGAGACAGCGGATAGCCGTTCCAATTGTCCTTGCCGACGATCGGCGTCGTGTCGCCGTCCTTGCGCGCGTCATAAGGCATGAACAGCACTTGTTGCGCGACGAAGTTCCAGTGGGCATCGTTGGCGAGTCCCTGGTCGAGCCAGCGTTCCTGTGCCGCCCCCAGCATCGTCCGCTCCGGCCGATCGACGGGAACGCACGCGTCGAGCTGCGCGCGCGGCAGTCCGGGGCGCTCGCAGAGCCGATCGCTGCGGAACGAGCGTGTGTCGAGAACGTGCATCCGCGCGAGCGTGCCGTAATCGAGCCGGCGATAGGCGTGCGTGCCGTTCGTCCCGGGCCGCTGTGCGCGACGGACGGGCACATGCTCGTACCAGGCCTGCAGCGCCGCCGCCTTACGGTGCGCGAAGATCTCGGGCGGGTTGCCATCCTTGTCGAACTCGCCCGCCCAATTATCGTCGAACGACATGATGGAGGCGACCGCGGCATGCGCCGCCTAGAGATCGGGCTCGCGGGGACGTGCGCAAAGGCGGTGAAGAAGCCCGTCTCGAAATCCTGGCAGCCCAGCATCGCGAGCCGCAACCGGTCGAGCGATGCCCCACCCGCCGGCGCGATCCGTGCGGTGCCGATCGGGCTCACGCCGGCACCTGCAACGCGGAAGCGGTACCAATAGCGGCGATGCGGCCGCAGTCCGTCGACATCGACATGGACCGAGTGCGCCAGCGCCGCTTCCGCCACCGCCACCGCCACGCCGGTGCGGACGATCTTGCGAAAGCCGGGGTCTTCGGCGACCTCCCACTCGCCGACCTGTCATAATTTTCGCTGAACCGCCCCCAGTAGGGACGAACGCGATCAGCTGGCGGCGCCGGTGGCGAACGAGCCCCGAAATCGAGGGCGATATTTTCGCCAAGGCAATCACGCTTGACCGGAGGTTGAGTCCCGCGGGGCTTGTCCGACAACGTCTGCGACTGATCGATGTCGCAATGATGAGTACAGCTCATCGCTTCATCAACGACGCGGCGAATTGTTCGAGCAGACCAGACGGACTATTTTGCGACCTCGCCGTACAGCCGGTCGTCGCCGACCGCGCTCGAGAGAACATATGAGCCTGCGCGTACATCGTCCGGGCACTCCCCATCCGCCGGAAGGACGCGCCGACATGGCCACCCTCGTTGCTACTCCAGCGACTCGATTCGATGCGACGCAAGGCAGTGCCAGGCCGGCATGCTGGGGCGCCGTGTATGCGATGGCGCTATGCAGCTTCGTGCTGGTCGCATCCGAATTCCTGCCGGTCAGCCTGCTCAGCCCGATCGCGGAGACGCTGCACCTGACCGAGGGGCAGGCCGGTCAGGCGATCGCGATCTCCGGTGTGTTCGCGGTCGTCACGAGCCTGTCCTTCTCCGTGCTGCTCGGGCGGATCGACCGCCGCCGCGTCGTGCTCGCGCTGATCGCCATGCTGATCGTCTCAGGTGCGATGGTCGCGTTTGCGCCGAGCTACCTCGTATTCATGACGGGGCGTGCGCTGCTCGGTGTCGCGATCGGCGGGTTCTGGTCGATGTCGGCGGCGATCGCGATCCGACTGGTGCCCGAGGAGTCGGTTGGCAAGGCGCTGGCGATCATGAGCGGCGGCACTGCGCTCGCGACCGCGCTTGCCGCCCCGCTCGGCAGTCTCCTCGGCAGCCTGATCGGTTGGCGTGGCGCGTTCTTCTGCGTGGTGCCGGTAGCGGTCGGGGCACTCGCCTGGCAGGCGATCGCGTTGCCCAGGCTCCCCGTCGCGGAGCATCAGTCGGCACGCGCGACGATCGGGTTGCTGCGAAGTCGCGCCGTGCTGCTCGGGCTGTTCGCGGTTGCAATGCTGTTCGTCGGCCAGTTCGCACTGTTCACGTATCTCCGCCCGTTCCTCGAACAGGTAACGCACGTCGGCGTCGTCATGCTCTCCGTCATGCTGCTGATCGTCGGCGCCTCGGGCTTCGTCGGGACAGTTGTGATCGGTCGGGTCATCGTCAAGCGCCTGTTCCTGACGCTCTGGGTACTGCCCGCGGCGATGGCGGCGGTCGCGGTTGGCCTCGCGCTGTTCGGGGGATCGACGCTCGCTACGGCCGCATTGCTCGCGATATGGGGCTTTGCCGGAACCGCGGCGCCCGTCGGATGGTGGACCTGGCTCGCCCGGACCCTGCCGGAGGACGCCGAGGCGGGGGGCGGCCTGATGGTCGCGGTGGTCCAGTTGGCGATCACGCTCGGTGCGACCGTTGGCGGCCTGGTGTACGACACCGCCGGTGCCGTGCCCGAGTTTCTCAGCAGTGCCGCGTTGCTCGGCGTGGCGGCAATCGCAGCGCTCGCCGCCGCAAGCCATGACCGCACCACTGCTGTCGATCAATGAGCAATTCTCACCGCTCCGTTGAGCCACGCCACCGACACGAAAGCCGCGGCGCTGCGTTAGTATCCAGTGAACATACCCTGTCTTGGGCCAAAGCCTGCAATCTTTGTGGCGCGGCGCAAGCCGGTCGGGAAGGAAATTGAGTTTCATGTCGGACGCCCCCGAACTCGAAGTTTCGCGCCGCGGGCTGCTCGCCGGCAGTACCGCAACCGCCGTCGTCGCCGCGACGCCTGCCGCCGCCGCCCCTCCCCAGACCAAGGCTGCCCCAATGATGCCCGTGAGTTTCGCGGTGAACGGCAAGCGCGAGACGCCGTCGCTCGACCCCCGCACCACCTTGCTCGACGCACTGCGCGAGCATCTCCACCTCACCGGTACCAACGCGGTCTACAACGCCACCGGGGTCCGCGTGCGCGACTATCCGGTGACGCTCGACAACCAGTTCGATGGATTGCCTGAAATCGCCTGACACATAGCCTCAAAGGAGTACGACCATGGAATTGAAACGCGCAGGATCGCAGCCGTCGCAAAAGGGCCCCGCCGACTGGTTCACGGGCACGGTCCGCATCGATCCGCTCAACACCGCGAAGGAGCCCGCACGGCACAGCTGTGCGGCGGTGACGTTCGAGCCCGGCGCACGGACCAACTGGCACACGCATCCGCTCGGCCAGACGCTGATCGTCACGGCCGGCTGCGGCTGGACCCAGTGCGAGGGCGAGGCGATCGTCGAGATCCGCGCCGGCGACGTGATCTGGTGTCCGCCCGGCCACAAGCACTGGCACGGCGCGACGTCGACCACCGCGATGACGCATATCGCCATCCAGGAAGCGCTGGACGGCAGCCCGGTCGACTGGCTGGAGCCGGTGACCGATGCACAGTACCTGGGTTCGGCCGCGTAGGGCTCTGGGATACATAACAGGACATGGTCACGAGCCGATCCGATTTCGCCGACTTCAGCTAATTCCTGGCGATCGCGAAGCACCGCAGCTTCCGCGTCGCCGGGTTGGAGCTCGGCGTCAGCGCGTCGGCGCTTAGCCATGCGCTGAAGGGGTTGGAGGGTCGGCTCGGCGTGCGGTTGCTCAACCGGACCAATCGCAGCGTGACGCTAACGGCGGCGGGCGAGGAACTGCGCGATGCGATCACGCAGCCCTTCGCGGCGATCGACCAGGCCGTCGAGGATCTCAACCGTTACCGCGACGCACCGACCGGTCGCATCCGGCTGAACGTGGTCGTCGATGCGGCCACGCTTCTGCTCAGCCGGGTCCTGCCCGAATTCACTGATCGCTATCCAGACATCGACCTGGATATCGTTGCCACCGACCGCATGGTCGATATCGTCGGCGGTGGCTTCGACGCGGGGATCCGGCACGGCGGCACCGTCCCCGAGGACATGGTGGCGCAACGCATCTCGGCCGATATCCGCTGGGTGGTCGCGGGATCGCCCGCCTATCTCGACCGGTTCGGCGACCCGCAGCATCCCGACGAGCTCCAACAACACCGCTGCCTAGGCGTCCGGCTAGGCGACGACCGCATCTACCGGTGGGATTTCGAAGGCCCCGATGGCGAGTTCGCGGTCGGCGTGCCCAGCAAGATCTACGTTAACGAAGGCCGCGCGATGCTCGGGCTAGCACTCGGCGGCGCCGGGCTGATGTACGGCCCCGAGCCGCTGTTCGAACCCTATTGCGCGCGCGGCGAACTACGCATCGTCCTGCGCGATTGGGCGACGACGGGCCCCGGGTACCACGTCTATTATTCGAGCCGCAGACAGGTACCTGCCGGCCTCCGCTTGCTGATCGAACTCATCCGCGAACTGCATCCCTTGGGACTGTAGTGGGAAGGAGACCCGAAACATGTAGCGAAGCGGTGTTCTGGTCCGGTCAATCGCCTACCGATCCGGCTTTGCAATCTAAGCCGCTCGTTTACCGGCATCGGCGCCAACCATAAATGGAAGCAGCAGCTTTACCTCCGCCGATGTACCCAACAGCGCTCACTCAACGTACTAGAGCTATGCGCTGGAGCACGCGTCGTTAGCTTCTGAACCCGCTTCCGCTCGATCTCGTCAGGGCGATACCTGCTTGACCGGGCGGATCAGGATCTCCTCCACCAACACACGCGGCGGCTGCGCGAACGCGTAGACGAGCGCTTGGGCGACGTCCTCCGTGGTCAGCGCGTCCAGGCTCTCGCGACGGTCGCGCATCGCGTCGCGGACGTTCTGCTGCTGGCCCCGATGACACAACCGCCTCAAGCGATGCCTGCCCCGGTGGCAAGCGCGATCGAAGGCAACCCTGGTGCGCGTGCGCTTTTCGCCAATCTGTTTGGCACACCGATCAGTCGGGCGGCATACGGCTTGCGCTGGGGTAAGATCTTCGCGCCCGATCCGGTCCCGGCCGATTTCGCCACACGTGGCGGCGGCGGACTAGGCGATCGCCCGGTGTCGGTGAACGCCGCGCTGGTCGAGTTGGCCAGCGCCGATATCGACCTCACCGCGATCGTCAGCCGTTATGCCGATCTGACGATCCCGGTTGCGTTGCTCTATGGTCGTGACGACCAGGCGATCGCCCCGACGATCGACGGCGACCGCGCGGTCGAGGCCATTCCGGGCGCGACGCTGGAGATGACGGACGGAGGCCACATGCTTCCAGTCGCACATCAGCAGGCAAGCGCCGCCTTTGTCCGCAAATGTGCTGAGCACGTCTTGCGATAGGGCCCGACAATCGTAGTTGGCGGCGCATCCAATGCGCTCCGTCACCCCGGACTGGTCCGGGGTGACGGAGACTGAGAGGGTCTGGCCGACCCAACTTAACGGCGCCCGCCTATCGTCGCCGGTACCGCGCAACCTTCTGAATCGCCCTCGACAGTGCATCGATCGAGTAAGGTTTGTGCAGCAACTCGAAGCCGTGCGTCCCGCTCTGCGCAAGCACTTCGCTGTAACCGCTGGTGAGCATGACCGGCAGCGTGGGATATAGGCGGGCGATTTCCTGGCCGAGTTCCACGCCCGACATGCCGGGCATCATCACGTCCGAAAACACGACGTCGAACCGTTCGACGCCGGTCGCCAGTTCCGCCAGCGCCTTGGCCCCGTTCATCGCCAAGACGGTGTTGTAGCCCAGCTCCGCCAACGCCTGCGTCGCGAACATCCCGACCTCTGCATTGTCTTCGACCACCAGAATGCACGCGCCCTCGCCTAGCTGTAGCGATGTATCGCCCGCTTCGACCGCGACGTCGCCGAGACCCTCCACGCGCGGCAGGTACATGGTGAAGGTGGCGCCTTCCCCTTCCGTGCTTTCGACGAAAATGTCGCCACCCGATTGCTTGGTGAAGCCGAACACCTGGCTGAGGCCGAGGCCGGTCCCCTCGCCCACGCCCTTGGTCGTGAAGAACGGTTCGAAGATCTGGTCGATCCTGTCCGCTGGGATGCCCGGCCCGCTGTCGGTGAGGGAGACCGCGACGAATGCGCCGGATACCGCCGGATGTGCGCGAATGGCGGGCATCCGCGATGCTTCCGCCACCATGATGGTCAGGTCGCCCTCGCCTTTCATGGCATCGCGCGCATTGACCGCCATGTTGACGATCGCGGTATCGAACTGGCTGCGATCCGCGTCGATATGGCAAGGCTCGGACGGCAGCCGGACCGACACCTTGATGCGCGATCCGGTCAGCGTCCGGACCATGTCGCTGATCGTGCGGACGCTGGCAGCGGCATCGAACACTTCGGGCGTCAATGATTGACGCCGAGCGAAGGCAAGCAACTGCCCGGTCAGCTTCGTGGCGCGATCCGCCGTATCGGAGATCGCATCGATATAGCGTTGCCGCCGGTCGTCGGACACACCGGGACGACGAAGCAGGTCGACCGAGCCGCGGATCACCGTCAGCAGATTGTTGAAGTCGTGCGCGACGCCGCCGGTGAGCTGACCGATCGCCTCTACCTTCTGCGACTGGCGCAGCGCATCCTCGGCCTTCATCAGCTCGCCGGTGCGCTCGGCAACGCGCTGCTCTAGGTTTTCGTTAAGCGCGCGCAGCGCCGCGATCGCGCTGTCGCGTTGGGCTGCGACGGCACGCCGCTCCTGCACGTCGATCAGGACTCCGGGGAAGCTCGACGGCGTGCCGTCCGGCGCGTGTTCGACACGCCCGTTCGCCTCGATCCAGTAATAATTCCCGTCGACGCGGCGAACCCGGTACTGGTGCGCATAGGCCCCGCCACGGGCGATCACCTCGTTGATCGCCTCGGCCAGTCCTTCCTGGTCGTCGGGATGGACGGTCGCCACGATCTGGGCGAGCGGAATGCCACTTCTGCCCAGCGCCGGGTCCAGACCGAAGGCGCGCGCGAACGCCTCGTCGATCGTGAACTGGTCGCTGGGAAGGTCCCAATGCCATGTCCCGACGATCGCACCGGCGGCCAGCGCAAGTTGCACGCGCTCGACATTCTCGCGGGCCAGCGCTTCGCTGGCACGGAGCCGATCTTCCGCCTCACGACGTTCGGTGACGTCGTTGAACAGGATCGCGACCTGGAGCTCGTCAGGATCGCCGACCGGGACGGCGCGCACGTCGAACCAGCGCGCAAAGCCCTCGGCATAGCTTTCGAAATTGGCCGGCTCGCGCGTCCTGGCGACGCGTCCATAGGTCTCGAACCAGAACCGTTCGAGATCGGGCGCGTGCTCCGTTACCCATTTGCCCCGCAGATCGGCCCCCGACTGACGCGCGAAGGCGGGGTTCGCTTCGATGAAACGATAGTCGACCGGCCGATCATCGGCGTCGAACTTCAGCTGTATGATCGCGAACGCGGAATCGACGGTCTCCAGGATGGTCTGGAAACGCTCCTTGGCCTGTTTGAGCGCGACGCCGGCGACATGCTCCTCGGTGCGGTCCCGGAGGATCTTGACGAAGCCCAGATGCACGTTGCCGCCATCATGAAGCGGCATCATCTCGCCCGACGCCCAGAAGCGTTCGCCGGTCTTGCGCACATGCCAGCGCTCGTCCGACGCGCGGCCATCCGCTAGCGCTCGGGTCATCTCGTGATCGACACGCCCGTTCGCGACGTCTTCAGGCAGGAAGAACCGTTCGGCATTGTCGCCGATCATCTCCTCGGCAGCCCAGCCCATCACTTGCTCTGCGCCGGGGTTCCAATCGGTGATGATCCCATTCGGGTCGGTGATGACCATCGCGAAATCGGTCGAACTGTCGAAGATCGCGCGCTGCCGCGCCGCGCTGGCGACAAGCGCGTTCCGGCTGCTCTCCAGCGTCGCCACCTGTGCGCGCAACCGCGCATTCTCCGCCTCAAGGTCTTCTCTAGTCATCGAAATAAGGGCCACGCGCTTACGGATATCTGCCGATTGTCGAGGGTTGGTCGCTACAGACTAACCCCGCGGCGATTGCGCTATCAAGCCGGCAGGAGTCCGGCCGACCGGTAGCTGTCGATCATCGTGTCGAACAGCGCGATATCCGAACGGCCCCTCGCGAAGAGCTGCGCCCCTGCGACGGCCGCGTAGATGGCCCGCGCCCTGGTCTCGCTCTCGGCCGACCCGACGATCCTGGCGTCGACGAGGAGCTTGCTCAGCCAGGCGACGTTGACGTCGGCAAAGCCTTGGACTTCAGTTTTCACCGGGTCCGGAAGATCGTCATATTCCGCCGCCATGAAACTCGACAGACAGATGCGGTTGTCGTTCGATAGCGATTTTCGGAAGATTTCCGGATAGCGGTGCAGCGCCTCGAGCGGATCTGGCGTCTCGTCCGAAATCGCCGCTAGCTGCGCGACGGTGTCCTCCCAATAGCGCCGCGCGACCGCCGCGCCGAGATCGGCCTTGGTCGCGAAATGATGATAGATGCTCGGCGCCTTGATCCCGACCTCGGCTGCGATGTCGCGAAAATTCAGGCCGTTATAGCCGCGCGCCATCGCGCTGCGCCTTGCCGCGGCGAGCACGGCTTCCCGGGAGTTCGACGTCGCCAATCGCATTACCCATCCTGCAAACCAACCAAGTGGTAGATAGACCTTGACGCGTTGGACGCAAGCCCATATTTAGCCAGTTACCGATCACTTGGTAGAGGTCCGCACATGCAGCGCCGCTTGAAGAACGGGATGTGCATGCCGACGCGTTCTGGCAGCGCTTACAACGCCGCCTGACGTTCCTCGCCGCCTACGCCAACCGAAGCAGCGGTGTACCGGAACTCGACAACCGTCGCTAACCTGCACGCTGCCCGAAACTTCGACCGTCTCGGCGTCGCGTCGGAATCAAGTAGCCGCCCGCGCGTTACAGCCTCGCCCCGCCCGAATTCTCTCTATTTCTACGGAAGATACCGCCATGTCCGATCAGCTTGCCAGCCCCGTCCTGCAACCCGTCACGATCGGTGACCTGCACCTGCAAAACCGTATCGTCATGGCGCCGCTCACGCGCAGCCGCTCGAACGAGGAGGGCATACCGCCCGCGTTCGCCGCCGACTATTATGCGCAGCGCGCGGATGCCGGCCTCATCATCACCGAGGCAACGAACATCTCAGCGCAGGCGCGTGGCTACGCGCTGACGCCCGGCATCTGGTCCGATGCGCAGGTCGCAGCGTGGAAGCCGATCGTCGCGGCGGTCCACCGGCGTGGTGGCAAGATCTTCCTTCAGTTGTGGCACACGGGCCGCATCTCGCACCCCGATCTGCACGGCGGTGCGCTTCCGGTGGCGCCGTCCGCGATTGCGCCGGAAGGGCAGGCCTTCACCAATGACGGCCTGAAGGATTTCGTCACGCCGCGTGCGCTCGAAACGGACGAGATCCCCGCGATCGTCGAGGACTATCGGCATGCCGCCGAACAGGCGAAGACCGCCGGTTTCGATGGCGTCGAGGTCCACGCCGCGAACAACTATCTGCTCGAGCAATTCATCCGCGACAGCACCAACCAGCGCACCGACGACTATGGCGGCTCGATCGAGAACCGCCTGCGTTTTCCGCTCGACGTGGTCCGTGCCGTGATCGAGGTCTGGGGCGCCAATCGGGTCGGCATCCGCATCTCGCCGGCGACGACCGAACCTGGCAAGACCCCGCTCGATAGCCAGGTCGGCCGTACGTTCGACACATTCGTCGACGCGCTGTCCGAGATCGGGCTGCTCTATATCCACGAAATCGAAGGCGTGACCCAGCAGACGCGCGACGTGCCGGACGGTGTCGACTTCCAGGAACTGCGCAAGCGCTTCTCCGGCGCCTACATCGCCAACAACCAGTATACGCTCGATCTTGCCGAGCAAACGCTGGCGGACGGCAACGCCGATCTGTTCAGTTTCGGCCGGCCCTTCCTTGCCAATCCCGATCTCGTCGAGCGGCTGCGCACGGGCGCCCCGCTGGCCGAAGCGCCGAAGGACTATTGGTATGGCGGCGGCTCGGTCGGCTACTCAGACTGGCCCGGCATGAACGGGAAGATCGAGCTTGCGTAACACGGCGCCACAAAGCGCATGATGTGACCCTGGGACGAGGACGGGCGGCAATTACCCTGCTCTCGTCCCATCGGTCGCAAGCCTTGCACGACCTACATTGAGACCGAGTTCGATCCGTACTTTCCGGAAGATGACGTACGCTAATTTGATCTGGTCGCACTGGCGCCAACCAAAGCCCGACCAGAGACAGTCAGCCGGACAGCGACAGTCGCCCTATCTCGCCAACATCGTGGCGACCTTCGACGACAGCGCTTCCAGCGTGAACGGCTTCGTCAGCAATTCCATGCCTGGTTCCAGATGGCCGTTCCCCACGGCCGCATTCTCGGCAAACCCGGTGATGAACAACACCTTCAAACCCGGCCTCAGCCGTCGTGCTTCGTCGGCAACCTGACGGCCGTTCATACCGTTCGGCAACCCGACATCGGTAATCAGCAAGTCGATCCTCGCCCCGGACTGCAGCACCTTGATGCCAGCCGCACCGTCGCCCGCGCCGATAACGGTGTAACCAAGATCGTCCAGGACCTCGTCGATCAGGTGCCGGATGGTCGCCTCATCGTCGACGACCAATATCGTCTGCCCGTTTCCACCATCGACCAGCGCGCTAGTCTGGGTGTCGATGTCGAGCAGCGCATCACCGTGATGCCGCGGCAGGTATATGCACACCGTCGTGCCCTCGCCGATCTCCGAGTAGATGCGTACCTGGCCGCCGGACTGCCGCGCGAAACCGTAGATCATCGAAAGGCCGAGTCCGGTGCCCTGGCCGATCGGCTTGGTGGTAAAGAAGGGCTCGAACGCGCGCTCGATCGTCTCCGCGCTCATGCCGGTGCCGGTATCGGTCACGCACAGCGAGATATACTGGCCCGGCGGCAGATCACGTTCGCGGCTGGTGCGATCGTCGATCCACTTGTTGGCGGTCTCGATCGTGAGCTTGCCACCGTCGGGCATCGCGTCGCGTCCGTTGATGCACAGGTTCAAGATCGCATTCTCGAGCTGGCCCGCATCGATCTCGGCGGTCCATAGCCCGACTGCGCCGACAATCTCGATATAGGTCGTCGCGCCAACCGTACGCTGGAGCATTTCCTCAAGGCCGAAGATCAGCTTGTTCACATCGGTCGGCTTCGGATCGAGCGTCTGCCTGCGCGAGAAGGCGAGCAGCCGCTGCGTCAGCGACGCGGCCCGTCGCCCTGCACCCTGAGCCGCGTTGACGAACCGGTCCAGGTCGTCGTGCCGCCCGCGCGCGACACGCAACTGCAACAGCTCGAGGTTGCCCATCATCCCGGTCAACAGGTTGTTGAAGTCGTGCGCCAGCCCGCCGGTCAGCTGTCCAACCGCCTCCATCTTCTGCGCTTGGCGCAGCGCCTCCTGAGTCTCGGCGAGCTCGGCGTCCGCGCGAAGCCTGACCGATATGTCCCGGGCGTAGTGAAACGCGCCTATCACGGTCCCCGCTGCGTCGCGCAGTGGTGAATAGGAGACCTCCCAGCAGGGCTTGGCGAGATCGGGATCCCCGAATTCCTGGCTTACCGTATAGCTTTCACCGGCCAAAGCGCGCGCCATGAAACGGCGTATGATCGGCGCCTGATCGTCTGAAAACAGGTCGGGAAAGACCTCTCCAATCTGAACGCGATGGCCGTAGATCCGGTAGAAGTCGTCGCTGTGCGCCTGGTTGAACGCGATGAGCCGATAGTCGGTGTCGAACGCGCAGATCGGATCGACGCTGGCCTCGATGATGTCCTGCGACAGCTGGAGCTGCGCCGTCCGGCTGGCCACCTCCTGCTCCAGCCGCTCGTTCAGGCTCCGCAGCGCGTCCTCGGCGCGACGACGGGCGGAAATGTCGTTGAACAGGATCGCGATGCGCCCGTCATCGGCGCTGCCGACCCGGAACGCGTAGACGTCGAACCATCGGCCTAGAACGTCCGAGCCTTGCTCGAAACGGATTGGATCGCCGGTGCGCGCGACGCGTCCGTATGTCTCGTACCAATGCTCCTCCAGATCGGGGACGGCTTGGCGCAACCAATGTCCGCGGATGGCTTCGGGGAACCCGGTTTGTCGATAGAATGCCGGGTTTGCATCCGTGATGCGGTAATCGACCAATCCCGCCGAATTATGCTGCACGACCTCGGCCAGGCAGAAGCCGGATTCGATGGATTCGAACAATGTCCGGTAGCGCGCCTCGCTCTCCTGCGCCGCCGCATATTGCCGTTCGCGCTCGCGATCGGCTCTTCGCAGGTCCAGTTGCGCCATGACCTGACGCGACAGAACGCGTAGCGTCTCCAGTTGAAGCGCAGTCAGATCGCGCGGGCGGTAGTCGAGCACGCATAACGTGCCGATCGGTACGCCTTCCGCCGTTTTCAGAACGGCGCCCGCGTAGAACCGGATATGCGGCTCACCGACGACCAGAGGATTGCGATCGAAGCGACTGTCCTGCCTGGTGTCCGGCACCAGCAGGAACTCTTCCTCCAGAATCGCCTTCGCGCAGAACGAGCTGTCATAGGGCGTCTCGCGTACGCCGAGACCTGTTTCCGCCTTGAAGAACTGACGCTCGTCACCGATCAGGTTCACGACCGCGATGGGCGTGTCGCACAGCTTTGCGGCCAGCTCGGCGAGCTCGTCGAACGAGGGCTCGCGCGGTGTATCCAGAACCTCATAGCAGGCCAGTGCGGCAAGCCGCTGGGCACCGCGCACATCCATCTCACTCACGCCAGCCATCCCGGTTCAGTACACTACACGCTTTGGCATATCCGTGATGGTGACTCGAGGACACAAATTTAGTGTTCAACCGCTGACCGATGCGTAGGCTGTTGCCCTTCCTTGCCTGTCTGATGCTCGTCCTGACCGCCTGGGTAGGATCCGTCACCGACAAGCACACTACGCGCATGCGGAGCGCGTTCCAATCGATCCTGAAGCGGCATCGGATAGACACTACCTACTTCAACGAGGGCATATGATGTCCGCGCTGCACGGCGCTCGTCGCATGGGTTTGCGCGTGGCCGATTAGAGACCGTGAAACGGTTATGGCGTCGGACTGAAGGACAGCACGCGAGGCGCATGGGTGAGGATGATGCCCATCTCCTGACCGGTTCGTCAACGAGTGGGAACTGGCCACCGAGCCGATCAGTCCTGCTCGGTGACGCGAAAATGTAAATCATGGCTTGCTGTCGATGCTGTCGTCGAACCAGCCCTTAGAGGTAGTTCTCGGCCCGAGCATAGACTGGCAATACCTAGTACCGGAATTAAACGCTACTTTCCGCGCTTCCTCCTGCCAATTATACGGCGCAGGCAAACGTGGCCGCAAGAAGCCCCCATAATCAAGGCTGTCGGGCTGCCTGCGACTTTGCGCGTTCCGCTGCAAACGGCTCGACCGCGGACCAGGTAGGCCAACTACGTCCCGTGGCGATCTCGCGACCAAGCTCATAGGCAACGCTGCCCTCCTGCGCGGCCCCCGTCATGTCCCAGCGGGGATCGAATTCGTCGCAAGTCTGATGATAGCATGCCGCGTTGTAGCGCGCTCGCTCCCGCTCGCCGGCAACGAGACCACCATTGACGAGATCGCGGCCCGCACGGAAATACACGCCGGGCACGCCCTTCTGTGCCAAGGCGTAGTGATCAGACCGGTAGTACCAGCCTGCCTCGGTGTTCTCCTCAGGCACGATCTTGAGCCCTTGCGCAGCAGCGACGCGCGCTAGGTCGGTTTCCAGCGGCGTCCTGCCGACACCGATCAGCTCGAGATCACGCGTCCGGCCCAAGACGACATGCGGATCGAGATTAAACTGCGCCGCCGTGATTGCGAGCGTCAGCGCAGGGTGTTCGGCATACCAGCTTGCGCCGAGCAGCCCCTTCTCTTCTGCCGTCCACAGGGCGAACACTACCGAGCGCCGGGGTCGCTTCGCACTCACGAAGGTGCGGGCGATTTCCAACAGCGTCGCGGTCCCAGTACCATTGTCGATTGCGCCATTGCGGATGCGGTCCGCGGGCGGATCGAACGCGTTCTCGCCATACGCATCCCAGTGCGCGCCGTAGAGCACACTGCCGGCGGCTGGATCCGTGCCGGGCAGGATACCGACGATGTTGTGGCTGACGACACGGTCAAGAGAGACAGTCGTCGACGCGGTGAGATACGCGCCTTTGAGTTCGACTGCCCCAAAGTCGGCCTTCTGCGCGGCGAGCTTTGCGGCGGCATAGTCGAGACCACCCTGTTTGAGCAGCGCGATGCCGATGTCATTGCGCAGGGTTCCGCGCAAACCGAATGCAGCCGGCACGCTGCCGGTGTCGAGCGCATATCCCGGGACGGCATCGCCCTTTGCAAGTTGAAGCCATGGGTAACTCGACGGGAACGTGTCGTGGATCTGGAAGAACGCGGCAGCACCGCGTTTCTGCGCCTCAGCAAGCTTTGTGCGTACCGCGGGGGATGAGGCCCGGCCGCCGAAGCCGAGATCGCGCCCCGCCTCGACATCCGGATCGCCCGCGAGCGCCACGACCACCTTACCGCGCACATCCACGCCGCGATACGGATCATAGCCGAGGCGCGGTTCGACAACGCCATAGCCAACGAAGACGATGGCTGCGTGGTCCAACCCGGCGGTACCGACGATCCGGGAACTCGCCGCGACGTCGGTGCCGGGTGTAAGCGCCCGCTTGGCGCCCCCCAGATCAAGCGTGAAACTGGCACGATCGCGGGTCCAACGGAGCATCGGTACCGTCTGGCGATATCCCTCATCCCCGCCCGGCTTCAGACCAAGCTGCTTGAACCGAGCATCAAGGAACGCGAGCGTTACCGTTTCACCGGCCTGCGTCGGTCCGCGGCCATGGAAATCATCCGCGCTGAGCGTGCGGACATCGGCCTTGATCCGAGCGGCGGACAGAATCGGTGGAGCCGGATCGGTCGCAGCGGTGAGGAGGAGGACCAGGGGAAGCAAGCGTTTCATTACAACAGGATGACCGCGAACCGGCATTGACACAAGCGCGATACGACAATCGATCGGACTGCATTACCACGCCGCTCGTTCGGCACATGAACTTCGCAAGGTATGCAATTATGGACTACACCAAACTCGGTACCACCGGCCTCGACGTATCGCGGTCGTGTCTCGGCAAGCGCGGAATGCCGCCGGAACGGGTTGGTACCCAGTCAGAGTACTAGAGCGGTACCAGACGCCATGGTTGGTACTTTCTCCCTAGGCGTTACCATGGCCGGCATGAAGACAGACAAGATCGACGACAGCATGCGGGCCGCGATCTTGCGCCTGACGACAGGTGAGCGGGAGTGCTTGAAGCGTTGTCTGGATCATCAGACGGCCAAGGAGATGGCGCTGGATCTGGGCGTCTCTCCTCACGCTGTCGAAAAGCGCCTTAAGATGGCGCGAGCCAAGCTGGGCGTGTCGTCCTCGCTTGAGGCGGCAAAGCTGGTGGCAGCAGCCGACGAGTCCAACCGCTTGGTACCCCAAGCGTCCGGCCTTTCCGGAACCGGCACGATCGTTGAGGAGGTTCCCGCCGCCATTCCGCACCCGCCGATCACGCGGGGTGAGCAGCGCCCCTCCACCTACGTGATTTCAGGAGCGATCCTTATGATCTTAGTCGCGGCAGCCGCCCTCATCGTCTGGCTCCAGGCCTCTGGCCCTGGCGGCCAACAGGCATTTCCACCCGCCGTCGCCAATGCGGCGCCGGCAACGTCAGCGACCGCAGCGCCAATACCAGGCACCGAAGCTGTGCTGCGGCAGCTTGTCGCCGGTCTCGCGAGCGGCTCACCTAATTACGAAAAACTTTCGCCTGGGTTCGCTGAGGTCGTTCGCCGCGACCTGCCCATGACCCACCCCATGTTCAAGGCCCTCGGCGAGCTCAAATCTGTGACGTTTCGCTCACGCGGCATGAAGAACGATGACATCTACAACCTTGTCTTCACCAACGGTGAGGTACTGATGTCGGCCGCGCTCGATGCCGAGGGCAGAATGGCGGGCGGCATACTGCAACCAGGCAACCGCATTCCTTCCTCGGCGGCGCCATCACCTGGCACTGAAGCTGCAGTAAGGCGCCTTGTCGCTGGTCTGGCGAGCGGCTCCCCGGACTATGACAAGCTTGCCCCGAAATTCGGCGATCTAGTGCGCAGTGATATGCCGATGTCACAACCCATGTTCAAATCCATGGGCGAGTTGAAGTCGATCACGTATCGGGGGAAGGGCAGAATGGGGGACGACGTCTACAATCTGGTTTTCGCCAACGGTGGAGTATTGATGTCTGCTTTCCTCGATGCGAACGGACGAATGGCCGGAGGGTTCATCGCTCCGCCGAGCACACCGCTTCCCTGATCCTGCAAAGTTGCGGCCGGAAAGAGGCCTCCATGACGCAAATGTTCACGTGTCGGGAGCGAGGTGACGTCTTACAACTGCCTCGTGACCTCGCTCAATCGCCTGAGACAGGGGACCCTTGAGTGAGCGCTGCCACGGTTTTGGATGCGAGAAAGCGGCCGTTTTTCCTGTGCAGCGCCGACCCATTTTCCGTCATTGAGCCTTTAGGTAATTTAGGTGATCAGCTGAGGTTGTTCGAGATACCTCACTCTGCACAAGGCATCCAACAAAAACTGTCGTGTTTGTCGAAGGCCTCACCTACAGACCGTCAGGCTTACGCAAGGAAACCTAGTGATGAGGCGCTGGATCACATTTGGAACCGTGGTGCTTGGGGTGGCGCTAGTTGCTTGCCTTGCCATTATGCTGCCGAATTCCGCAGTGGGAAAGGGCGAGAACGGGACCTTTGTCAACGACTACTGCGGAACGATCACGCTTACCGATGGCGAGATGTTACTGAACGGCCAGCGCAAGATCCGCTATACCGTAGCCCAAGACGCGGATGGGCCGTACATACTGCCACAGGTATATGTTGGCGCCGTTCCGGACATCGGGTTCGACGTAGACGGTACCCGCTCAATCTTGAAGCTTCGCCTCGACCGGCTCCCGGCACCGACCAGAATCGTCCTCCACGAAGGTCTTACGCCCTATGTCTTCACTCGACATGCACCGAGCCTCCGTTAGTTGCGGTCTCGAGGCCCCCCATGGCGTGGTGAGGGAACCACTCCAATGGTCTCGCCATGAAAATTCTTCCTGACCTGCCTTCGAATTCGACAAATCGGCGGTCGGCCCTACCATCTTCTGGCAGACCATAAATGTCCGTCGCTAGCCGGCCAGACGCGCTGCGCCGTTTTCGTCCTTCACGTGGCGTGAGCGGCTAAGGCCGCTCAACAACCCGCCCTCGTCCCTAGCCATGAAACGCCGCCCCATCCATCGCTCGATTTAACCCGTCGATCGACTGAGGCGCGTCATCGCCATCGCCGCCACCGCAAGCAGCAGGATCGCGCTCGCCTCGAACACGATATTTTCGGGCGCCATGTCCTTGCTTTGCAGCACGATGAGCCGCGCCAGCGCGGTGATCGCGATGAATATCGGATAGATGAAGGTCGCGCCCTTGCCGGTGTAGAACACATTCACCATGCCGATCACCTCGGTGTAGAGAAACATCAGAAGGATATCGGCGAGATTGATCGAGCGGGTCTGGTAGATTTGATAGATCTCGGTCGCGGCACCGCAGATCGTCATCAGCGCCACGAGCAGGAGTAAGATGCGTTCGACGGCACGAAAGCCGATCGACGCGACAGTGTGCTCGGTTTCGCCCACGGCCGGCTTGAAGGACCGATCGGCGACTATGTCCTCCTTCGAGGCGTCGGCCTGATGTTCGCCGAAAGACTTCATGCAAGGCCCTATGCAACGCGTATTGTGACCACTGCCGGGGGCAGAGAGGACGTGGCGCCGGACACGCCGGCGCCACGATTTGCGTCACGGCATGAGCACCGTGTCCACCACGTGGACCACACCGTTCGACTGCATCACGTCTGCCGTCGTCACGGTCGACTTGCCGCCCTTGGCGTCGGTCAGCACGATCTTGCCGTTCGTGACGCGCGCCGTGAGCGCCTCGCCCTGCACGGTGGTGAGCGTCGCCTTGCCGCCCCCGGCCTTGATCGCGGCCAGCGCATCCTTCGCGGTGATCTTCCCCGGCACCACGTGGTAGGTCAGAATACCCGTAAGCTGGGCCTTGTTCTCGGGCTTGAGGAGCGTCGTCACCGTGCCGGCGGGCAGCTTCGAAAAGGCTGCGTTCGTCGGTGCGAACACCGTGAACGGGCCTGGGCCGGATAGCGTCTCAACGAGACCGGCGGCCTTCACCGCGGCGACCAGCGTCGTCAGGTTGCTGGCGGCGGAGGCATTCTGGACGATGGTTTTGCTGGCATACATGGCGGCGCCGCCAACCTTCGGGTTAGCGGCGACCGCAATAACCGGCACCGCAACCGACAGTGCGAGGCAGACGCCCAATGTGCGCGCGATCCGTGATGTCATCTTGGTTCTCCTAGCATCATACACTCCCGTCTGCCGGCCACCGACAAGCGTTCGGGATCCTGAAACGACGGGCCTGAAGGGGAGTCACAGCGCCTTTTCGGGGCGCGAAATCACTCACCATCAGCCCGTCTGCGGTCTCGGCACTAGGCGTTCGCCAGGCAATACGGACCAAAGGACGGGTCCCACCTACCCCGATCGGCAATGCGATCCCCGATACGCTGCCGTGCGATCATATCCTCTCGTCGAGCGACGCGACGCTGGCCGGCACGGGATACGGCCCAAAGTCCGTATCGTGACACGATTGACGAGAGCGTAGCGAAACTCACCCGCGGGTCTGCCCCCACCAGCACCGATCGGGCGTTGCAGCCGTTCGCCCCTGTCGCGGTGCCGCATCCGCGGTTATCGCGCGGGATCGAACGACCGCTCGTAGAGTGCCGCAGATCCTCTACCGACTCCCAGGAAAGATGACCGTCATGACCCGCCAGCGCGCTATCGTAATCGGATCGGGGATCGGCGGCATCGCCTGCGCGATCCGCCTGCAGAGCCTCGGCTTCGAGACGCAGGTCGTCGAGCAGCTCGGCGATGTCGGCGGCCGCGCCTATGTCCGCCGCGTCGATGGCTTCGTCTTCGATATGGGGCCGACCGTGCTGACCGTCCCGCATTTCATCGAGGAGCTGTTCTCGCTGGAGCGCGACGCAGCGATGCTCGATGAACCCGATTTTCCGCCATCGGTGCTCGCGGAAGGTAGCCGCATCGTATCGGGCGCCAGCGGCGGCCCCAACACGCAGCGTTATGTCGACATCGTGCCGATCCTGCCGTTCTACCGGATCTATTTCGACGACGGCAGCTTCTTCGATTACGACGCCGATCCGGTCAATGTCCGCGCGCAGATCGCGCGGTTGGCCCCTGAGGATCTCGAGGGCTACGAACGCTTCCACGAGGCCGCACGCGCGATCTTCGAGCGCGGCTTCCTCGAGCTCGGCTATACCTATTTCGGCTCGCTGGGCTCGATGGTCGGCGTCCTTCCCGACCTGTTGAAGCTCGGCGCGATCCAGCCGCTGTTCTCGCTGATCTCGAAATATTTCAAGAGCGACAAGATGCGGCAGGTGTTCAGCTTCGAACCGCTGCTGATCGGCGGCAACCCGCTGAAAGTGCCGGCAATCTATGCGATGATCCATTTCGTCGAAAAGACCTGGGGCGTGCATTTCGCGGTCGGCGGCACCGGTGCGCTGGTCGCGGCGATGGTCCGCAAGTTCGAGGAACTCGGCGGAACGGTGCGACTGAACGCAAAGGTCGATCGGATCGAGGTCGAGAAGCGCGGTCGCAAGCGCGTCGCGACCGGCGTGACGCTGGCGAACGGCGAGACGCTGGCGGCGGATCTGGTCGTCTCGAACGCGGACTATGCGACCACCTATCTGAAGCTCGTCGACAAGGCGCACCGGCGGATCAATCGCGACGCGCTGGTCAAGTTCCGCAAGCAGAGCATGTCGCTGATGGTGATCTATTTCGGGTACCGGATGCAGGACGGCGACCCCGACCTGCGGCACCACAACATCATTCTCGGCCCGCGCTACGAGGAGCTTCTGACCGACATCTTCGAGCGCAAGATCCTCGCCGATGACTTCTCGCAATATCTCCACATCCCGACGATTACCGACCCCAGCCTCGCGCCGGCGGGGCACCACGCGGCGTACACGCTGATCCCGGTCCCCAACAACCAGAGCGATATCGACTGGGATGCGGTCGGCGAAGGCTTTGCCGACACGGTGCTGACCTTCCTCGACGAACGCGGTTACATTCCCGGCCTGCGTGAGCGGATCGTCCATCGCAGCTTCGTGACGCCGGACTATTTCGAGGAGGTGCTGGGGTCGCATCTCGGCAATGGCTTCGGGGTCGAGCCACGGATGACGCAGACCGCGTTCTTCCGCCCGCACAACCGCAGCGAGGATGTCACGAACCTGTATCTTGTCGGTCAGGGGACGCAGCCCGGCGGCGGCACGCCCTCGGTGATGATGTCCGCCAAGATGACCGCGCGCGAAATCGCGCGCGACTTCGCGATCGATCCGCGGATCGTCGGCGGCGTGCCGGCGGGGATTGGAGATGACCGAGCGCTGGCGATGGGGCTGGCCGAGGTCTGAACGCACCGACGATCGTAACCGTCCCGCACGTCTTTAACCGGTGGCACCGGGACGTTGCTGCCCCGGTGCCGGATTGTGGAGGTCTCAGCCGGTCGGCAGCAGCACCTTGTCGATCACGTGGATCACACCGTTGGTGCAGGCGATGTCGGCGGTCACCACCTTGGCGCCATTGACGGTCACGCCGTCGGTGCCATCGACATGGACCGTCGCGCCGCCGGCGGTTGCCGGGTCGAGCACCTTGCCGCTCACGTCCGCCGCCATTACCGTGCCGGGCAGCACGTGAAGCAGGAGGATTTCGGTCAGCTTGGCCTTGTTCTCGGGCTTGACCAGATCGTCGACGGTGCCGGCCGGCAGCGCGGCGAATGCGTCGTCCGACGGTGCGAAGACGGTGAATGGCCCCTCGCCCTTCAGCGTGTCGACCAGCCCCGCCGCGCCAACCGCGGCGACCAGCGTCGTGAACGAACCCGCAGCGACGGCGGTATCGACAATATCATGCTTGGTATCGGTCATCTTGTTCGTCCTGAATCAGAGCAAATTAGTGCGTTTGCCAAGGTTCAACCGGCGCCACGATCCGCCGCGGCCACCGTTCGAGGTCGAAGATCAGAAGTCGTTGCGCCGTGTCATCCGGCGCACCCCTCATTCCACCCGGCCATGCGATGCGCGATATGACCTTTCGGTCGTATGGAAATCGGCGTCGTCATGCCACGTGCCAATCCACCTCCGGAAAAGCGCTGCGGCTTTTCCAACAGGTCCGGGATGTCGGCAGCGCTGCCGTAGGCATCCGAAAGCTTTTCCAGCCAGGGTCACCAAGTCCGATCGCAACCCAGCCTAAGCGACGTATCCGATGTCCGCAAAACCCGGTTGCGGAATGCACGGTCTTGTCGAGACTAATTGACGAGGGTCAGACCCGCGGAACCATCACGAACGGATCGCTACACGTAATTCGGCCGGGGGCGTCGATGCGCCCTGATACCCGCCTTAGATAGTTGGGGACTTTCGCTGCACCGATCGTGATGTCGTACCACCCATGGCTCTTGCTTAGCGGCCAGCTACGCTGGGCCTCGGTCAGCGGCGTCACCAGGGTCGACGCGCCGATGCGTTCGGTCCGCGCGATCAGCTCGGACGTGCGGTGCCCGGCGGGAAGAAGCAATGTCATCTCGGTCCTGGTTGCGCGCCAGACCAGCTCGGACAACGGTGCGGGATCGTCCCTGTGCCCCATGAAGTGTCGGTGAAACCCGTTCGGACCGAGCACCCAGAGATCGTAGCGGCCTTCGTGATCGAACGGCCAGCGCCCATCCAATGCGCGTCCGGGCTCGACCGTGAAGCGGCGCGGCGTCTGGGTCAGGTTGATCCGATCATAGACGTGGAACACCGCAGCCTGCGTGCCGTCCGCCGCGAAGCGAAGCGTGATCGCGCCATCGGCGATGGTCTCGCCGACGGTCAACGCATAGGGTAACGGGCGGGCACGACGGATCCCGGGTTCCTGCCATGGAGGTGATGAACCGGCCGGCGCCTGCGGGCTTACCTGCTTGGGGATCGCAGCAGCCCGCGCGGCGTCGGTACGCGGATCGGGCATGGCGGCGAACGGCGCAGGATCTGCGGCGGTGAAGTCGAACGCGGAGGTCAGGTCACCGCAGACCGCGCGGCGCCAGGGCGTGATATTGGGCTCGTGAAAATCGAACCGCTTTTCGAGGAAGCGGATTACCGAGGTGTGATCGAACACCTGCGAATTGACCCACCCGCCGCGGCTCCACGGCGAGACAACGTACATCGGCACGCGCGGCCCAAGTCCGTAGGGACGACCGCGATAGGCGGCGAGGTCGATCGCCGCATCGCCCTTGCTCGGTTCCGTGTGATAGCTGCCGGCCAGATCGACCGTCGAGCCACCAAGTAGCGTGCCGTCAGCCGAACGCGATGGCGGCGCAGGGGCGGGACGTGATCGAAGAAGCCGTCATTCTCGTCGAACATGACCAGCAACGCGGTCCGCGCCCAGACCTTCGGATCCGCGGTCAGCGCGTCGAGCACCTCTGCGGTATAGGCGGCGCCTTGCGCGGGGCTCGACGGGCCGGGATGCTCCGAGCCTTTCGCGGTGGCGATCACGTACGACACTTGCGGCAGTCGCCCGGCGAGCACGTCGGCCCGCAACATGTCGAGCCCGCGTGTCGTCAGCGCACGGTCACGTAATGCAGGATCCCCGCTACCCTGGTGCGCGTCGCGAAACGCCGCGAAGCCGACCAGCGGGTTGTCGGTGAAATTGTCCGCCATGTCCTGGTAGATGCGCCAGTCGACGCCCTTGGCCTGCAACCGCTCGACCACCGTCGTCCAGCGATACGGCTCGGCAGCGCCGCCGTCTGCGGGGAAACTGTCGTGCGAATTGCCGATCGCGGGGCCGCCCAGCGTGCCGCCGGGATCGTTAGTGCCGCTCCACAGGAACAGGCGGTTGGTGTTCGTGCCGGTCTGGACCGAGCAATGATACGCGTCGCAGACCGTGAACGCCTCGGCGAGCGCGAACTGGAACGGGATGTCCTCTCGCCGGTAATGCCCCATTGCGCGCTGGCTCTTCGCCTCGGGCCAGTGCGCCATCCGGCCCTCGTCCCACCCGCGCTGCGCATCGGGCCAGCTGTGCGGCGTGCCCTCCATCCGCATCAGGTCGAAATTCGTGCGCGTGGCTAGATGGAACGGTAGGACGGTACGCGCGCCGCCGGCCGCCGTCCGGTCGCGCTGATACCAGACCGGCGCAGGCTTCGTCGCATCGGCCGCCGAAGGCACGGGGATCGGCAACCGGTCCGCAAACCCGCGGACGCCGCGCAAAGACCCGAAATAATGATCGAAACCGCGATTTTCCTGCATCAAGATGACGACATGCTCGACATCCATGATCGACCCGGTCTTCACATCGGGTGCGATCGCCGCCGCCCGCGCGATCGCCGCGGGAAACGCGGACAGCGCGGCCCCGGTAAGGCTGGCACCTAGCAGCGAACGGCGGGAAACGTCGGTCATCGGGGCAATCCACATGTGAAGGACATGGTCCGCAAACGCCGACGAACCATGCCCATTTCAGATCAGAAGTCGAGCGACAGCGACGCGGTCACGGTCCGCGGCGTGCCGAGGAACGCCGAGCCACCATCGGCACTCGACAGATAGCGTTCGTCGGTTAGGTTGGTCGCCTGCACCGTGAACGACACGCCCTTAAGCTGCTCGCTCACCGCCTCCAGATCGGCGCCGACATAGCCGCTCACCAGCGTGAAGCTGCCGGCCTGGGCCTTGCCCTGCGTGTCGATATTGCGGTCGCCGACGAACTTGGTGGCGATACCCGCCTTGAAGATCGACTTCTTATAGTCCGCCGAGACCACCCACATCGTGCGCGGCGAATTGATCACCTGCTGGCCGGGCGTCACGCCGACATCGGCATCCTGCGCGGCGTTGCCGGTGCCGATATAGGTCGCGTGGTTGTAGGTGAAGCTGCCCGACAGCGTCAGCGGTGGCAGCACGCGGTAGGCGAGCGCCGCCTCGATACCGCGGCTCTTCACGCCGCCGACGTTGAGATACACGCTGTCCTGCTGTTCCAGATAGTCGATGCCGGTGACGAGGTTCGACGAGATCGAGACGATCTGGTTCTTGAACTTGATATCGTAGCCGGTCAGCGACGCCTGGATCCGCCCGGTGTTGTAGCGTGCGCCGATCTCGATGTTGTTCGCGGTTTCCGGCCGCAGGTTGCGGATCGTCTCGGGCGGCTGGCCGAGCGGACCGTTGCCGATCGCCGCGAAGTTCTGCGAATAGCCGGCGAACAGCTCCATGCCCTGCAACGGCGTCGCATAGGTCAGGCCGGCGTTGATCAGCGGATCGGAATGCGACCGGATCGACGTCGCGCTCAAATTGCCGAGCAGTTCGGTGCGGCTCTGGTCGAGGAAGAACTGCTTGACGCCGAGCCGTGCGGTGACCGGGCCATAAGTCACCGCGTCTTCGGCATAATACATCACTTCGTCGAGCCCGTAGTCGGTGCTGAACTGCACGTAATACGGCGTGCCGTCGAAGGCTGGCCCGACCCGCGCGTTGGTGATCTTGTGCCAGTCGCGAAGCTGGTTGGCGCGGCTGTGCTCGAACCAGAAACCCGCGCGGAACTGGTTCTGCACCACGCCGAAGTCATGCTGCCAGTCGACGTCGCTGGTGAAGCCCATGCGGTCGTTCTTGTAGTGGGTGTGGCGGTACGACATGACTGGCGTCGCGTTGGATGCGTAGCAGGTCGGCGAGTATTCGGCGGGCACGCCGCTGGTGCCGACGCACCCTGGCGTCAGGGTCGCCGCCGCACCGGTCGGCGTGACGAAGTAGATCTTGCCGAGCGCGTCGCTGCCGCGCACCGTCGGGCCGCCGACATATTCACTTTCCGGGTTGCCGCTGCCGTCGTTGCGGACATCGACAAGGTACGGCGGTGCGAAATCGCCGCGGCCGCGCATCCGGTGATAATAGCCTGCCGCCTGCAGCTTCACCTCGCCGAGTTCGGTACGGGCCTTCAGATACCCGAACAGGTTCTTCCGCAGCGCGCGCGAGGTCGGGCGATAGGCCTGGTCGACATACGGCAGCCCGGTCCAGCTGTCGGTATAGGCGTCATGGTTCGGGTCGTTCGCGAACTGCGCGGGCGAAACCGATCCGAACTCGGATTCATCCGCATCGTCGTACGAGACGAAGCCGGTCAGATCGACCGTGCCGACACGGCTCAGCACCTTGGCGTCGATATGGTCGCGGCTGGTCTTGCCCGATCCGCCGATCCAGTCGCGCACGCGTGAGGTCGACGCGCTGACATAGGCGGTAGTATTCGGCGCGATGGTGCCGGTATCGCCGCGTACGTAGAATTTGCGCGCACCGAAATCACCCCGGCGGCAGTGAAGCGCAATCGGCTGTCCGCCGTCGGATCGGAGGTCACGTAATCCAGCGTCGCACCGAGCGCTTCGTTGGAGCGCGACGAGATGTCGGCAGTGCCCTGCGACACGTTGACGGTCTTCAGGTCGAGCACGTCGATATACCGGTTGGCGCGCGATCCTCCGCCATAGCCCGAGCCGCCGTTCGGCAGGCCGTCGATCGTCGAGCCGATCTGCTGGCCGCCGCCGCCGCCGCTGTTGAAGCCGCGGATGCTGATCGAGGTCGCCCAGTCGGACGAGCCGAAAGCGTCACCCTCCGCGACGAACACGCCGGGCAATTCGTTGATGACGTCGTTGACACTGGCGAGCGCGGACTGGCGCTCGATCATAGCCGTGGTCACGCGCGTGTTTGCGAATGCGGTCGACTGTCCGGTCACGACGATCTCGTCGCTGCGCGGCTGTTCTGGATCGCCAGCAGGCGTCGCGGACGGCGTTACGGTCGTCTGCGCGCGCGCATTCGTCGTGGCCGCGATCGCCAGGATCGCAGCCCCCATCATCCACTTGGTCATGTCGTCTTCCCCTTGCCACGGTCCGAGTATTGCCGGGCATCCTGTGACGCAGCCCTTGCAAGCGCCGTGTGACATGGCTGTGACATCGTGTGGATATTGTTGGTATTTTGTGGCTTGTACCCAACGGGAGATGCGGAGAAACAGGCCGTACAGGAGAAGCCGTGTGACGCAGTCGGATCGTATCGCCAGTCTGGTCGCGTTGCTCGAAGCGCGGGGCTCGTGTTCGATCACGATGCTCGCCGATCATTTCGCTGTGTCCGACGAGACGATCCGGCGCGACGTGCGGCAACTGGAAGCGAGCGGTCGCGCGTACAAGGTGCACGGCGGGGTCAAGCTTCCCGACAATCGCCTGGAGGCGCCGTACCGGCTGCGGATGCAGGCCCAGGCGGACGCAAAGCAGGCGATCGCGCGGCGTGCCGCAACGCTGATCGAGGACGGGATGACCGTGCTGATCGATTCGGGCACCACCTCGTGCTGGGTTGCACGCGCGCTCGCCGATCGGCGACGACTGACGATCGTCACGAACAACCTGGAGGTGGCGGGCGACATGCTCGGTTGCGACGGGATCCGCGTCTTCCTGGCCGGCGGCGCGGTCAACGTGGACTACCGCGCGACGTTCGATGCCGAGGCGATTCGCTACTCGCGCTGTTTCTCGCCCGATGCGACGATCCTGTCGATGGGTGCGATCGAAGCGAAGCGCGGCTTCATGGATTTCGAACCCGACGAGGCGGCGTACAAACGCGCGCTGCTCGATGGCGCGCGCCGAGTAATCGTCGTCGCCGACGCGGCGAAGTTCGACCGCGCCGGCACCGTCCATGTTGCCGACTTCGCGCAGGTCCACGATCTCGTTACCGACCTTCCCGCGCCACCGGCGATCGCCGATGCCGCGACACGCGCCGGCGTCCGGCTCCACACCCTCTGATCGCCCTCACCGCGTCGGCGGATGGCGGACGAACCAGAATGCCGAGACGAACGTCAGCACCAGCAGCGCGGCGCCGGTCAGCACGCCGGCATCGAGGAACAACCCGAGCCAGTTCCGCCCAGGGGCGGTCGTGCTCCGCATGAGCAACAGACCGATACTGCCCGAATAGCCGAACGCGTCCGCCAGATAGATCAGGAATCCCGCGGTGCCAGGCGACGGACTCGCGGCCATGATGCGGTCGAACAGGATCGCGCTGAACGGGGCATAGGCGAGGTAGATCCCGATGCCGGTCAGGATCATGCCGGTCACCGGCCCGATCGCCCCTGCGCGCAACGCCAGCATCGATCCGCCAAGGATCACGGCGCCCGCCATGATGACGCCGTGGATCGTGACCACCGCGTACCGGTTGTCGCGTACCAGCCCCAGCATCGCCAGGCCGAACAGCACGATCACCGTAACGGGTACCTCGGTCGCGACGTACAGCGCGGGCGTCGCCGGATGATCGAGCGCAATCCACAGTTCGGGTGCAAAATTGTCGCGCAGATCACGGAGTGCGGCCAGCATCGTGTAGCCTGCGACCAGCGCTGTCACCGGTACCCAGTGGTCCCGCAGATAAGCGCGCAGCGCTACCGCATCCATCGGACCGCGAACGCCTCTCGCGGTGGCATCCGCTGCATCAGGCGGTGGGGATCGGGCAAGCGCCGCCATCCCCGCCAACAGCAGTGGCGTGAAGATCAACCCGGTAAGCGCAGGCATCCAGAACGCGCCGACGCCGTGCACCAGCAACAGGCTACCGACCGATCGCGTCGCGCCCGACGACAGGATGAAGCTTGCCGTCAGGATCGACGCCAGCACCTCCGAGTTGCGCCGCCCCTCCAGATAGCTGAAGACCAGCCCCCAGATCATCCCGAGCGGCAAGCCGTTCAGCAGCATCGCCAGAGGGCCAAATCGAGAGGGCAGCAGTGCGAGCAGTAGCAGCGCCGCCCACGCCGCCCCGATCAGCGACAGCATCAGGCGCGTGCGGTGCTCCGGCCGATGGACCGACACGACATGCACGCCAATCATCTTCGACAGCGCATAGCCGACCGCTTGGGACAGGATCAGCGCCGTCTTGTAGTCGAGCCCGGCAAACACGGCCGGCACGCCGTCGAACCCTGCCGCCGCGATCGGCTTGCGAAACCCGTACATCGCAAAATACACGCAGAACGCGGCGATGCCCGGCGCGGTCGCCGTCAAGCTGGTTGGGAGGCGCATCGACGACGACAGGGACCGTAAGTTCACCGGCAGTCGCTAGACCAGTCACGTTTCATCCGCGTGACGCCGCTTTATGTCAGGCTGCCGTGCCCCTCCACCAAATCCGGATCACCACCAAGACGCCGCGGTACGCCACCAGGTTCTTCCACAGCCTGGATCCGAATAACCCTTCTTCCATGACCGCGTTGCCGCCTCGCGACGTCACATCGCTCAAGACTCCTTCGTCCATCCGATGGCATTCAGGAGGACGTCGAACAGATGCGTGTTTGCGAAAAAGCCATGGATAGTCTCCGCCCCTGGCCCCGAGGCAGCGGCGATGACTTCCTCGCCGGTATGACCGTCCTGGACCCCGATCACGTCGTTGCTCGCGATCGTGGCGCCTGGTTTGGCCGCGGCTGCGGCAAACTGTTCGGCGAGCGGTGCGTCACGATCGCCGCCCGACATACGCAGGCCAAAGCTGTGGTCGGCCGTGAACAGGATGAGCGTGTCCTTGCCCGCAATGGCGGTAACGCGGCGGATCATGTCATCCATTTCGATGACGTGGCGCAGCCCTGCTTGCGGGTTATCGGTGTGCATGTCCCATTCGACCATCAGGAAATAGCCCTTGGGGTTGCGCGCGAGTTGGCCGATCGTTGCCTCGACAGCCGGTAACGGCGCGTAATCGTCGTCGCGCAGAACGGCGGCCCGCGCAGCGGTGCGAACGAGCGCCGGATCCGAACCGTAGCGATACCCCGCCTTGGCAAAGGCCTGCTCGGGCGTCTGCTGGATCTTCCCAAAGGACGCGACCGCGTCCTTGCGGCCCTTGCCGATCAAGATATCGACGCCGTTGCCAAACCGGGGCGCCAACATCTGACGGAAAATCTCGTCCTTGTCCTTGCGGGACGCGACGTGCGCGTAACACGCTGCCGGGGTAGCATCCCAGATCGGCATGTTCGTGACGACCCCGGTAGAAAGACCGTGCTGCTCGGCATATTCGAGGAACGTCTTGACCGGCTTCACCTCGCCGCCCGAGCTCGCCGGCACGACCGATACCATCGCGTTGTTCGTCTTCCGCCCGGTCATGATCGCGGTCATGCCCGCACCGGAGTCCGTGACCCAGCGGTTGAGCGACGAAGTGTCCGATAAGCCGATATATGGCATCGACTGGATGTACAGGGATTGCGGTTTATCGTGCGCAAGGATGCCAGCGGCGTTAAGCGTCGGCAGACCGCCGGCATCGCCCAGGAACACGATGACGTTGCGGGGCTTTACGGGTCGCGCTTGAGCGGACGCTGCGCCGCTCCCCACCAGACCGGCGGCCAGACAGCACGCTACCAATACATCCTTACGCAGCGTGCGTTCGGAAGTGCTTCCGGTTCTTGTCATTGGTCGAGTCCCAGACTGGTAACGTTTTCGAGCGAAGATTTGTGAGTTGTCGCTACAGCGAGCATCTTACCCAATTGTGACAGCAGCGTCTGCGATCCCGCTGCGAAACCGCGCCCCTTAAAGGCGGCCAGGAATGACACCCGTCACCGTCCAGTCACCCAATCATCATGGGACAGTAATGTTACCGTAGTCCCGCCGTCATAGCCCGCCCCCATAGCGCTGTGGACACGTCGGCTGGCAAGGCCGGGACACATTGGGGTTCGAGTTACCATGCAGACGATCACGATACTGCGGGGGACCGCGGCGTTGATGGCCATCGCCGTCGCCACCGGCCCGGTCGGTGCACAATCAGCGCCGATCGCACAAAAAGACACTATGTCGGCGCCCGATGCCGGTTCCGGTGACGAGATCCTGGTCACGGGCCGCCTCGGCACCGTCGCGCAGAAGAAGGTGGATGCGAGCTATTCGATCACCACGATCAGCGAGAAGGACCTGCGCGAACGCGCGATCGGCAACCTGGCCGAGGCGATGCAGCAGATCCCGGGCGTGTGGGCGGATTCCTCGGGCGGCGTCGGTGCGAACAACACGCGCGTCCGCGGCATTCCGCGCGGCGGCTACGAGTCGCTCGCGGTGTACGAGGACGGCCTGCCAATCCAGCACGATCCCGGGATCAACTGGATCAATGTCGACCAGTTCCTCCGCATCGACGAGACCTATTCGGGGATCGAAGCGGTTCGCGGCGGCCCGTCCTCGATCTTCGCCGCCAACGCGCCCGGCGGCCTCGTCAACTTCATCCCGCGCAAGGGCACGCCGCAGCTGAGCGGACTGCTCAAGCTGACGACGTCCGATTACGGCCAGATCCGCGGCGACGCGTGGCTCGGCGGGCCGATTGCGGACGGGTGGCGCTTTCGGTCGGCGGCTATTACAACAAGGACCAGGGCATCCGCGATCCGGGGCCGGCGGCGAACAACGGCGGCCAGGGCCGCGTGCTGATTTCCAAGGACTTCGCGCGGGGCAGCATCTCGTTCGGCGTGAAGTACATGGAAGATAACAACTTCTTCTTCGACGCCATCCCATTGGTGCGCAACGGCGACGATCTGAAGCCGCTCGCGCCGTTCAACGGCCATGACGACACGCTGACCGGGCCGCAGGACGGTCGCGTCCAGATCAAGACGCCCGACGGCATCCGTAAGGCGCAGTTCAACCTGTTCAACCAGACGAGCGACCTGCAATTCACGCTGAAGGGCAATACCGAGTTTGACGACGGCACGACGATCAGCGGCGGGTTCCGCTATCGCGACTCCACCACCGATCGCAACGCGCGCGGGCTGAACAGCCTTAATACGCAGGCGGCGCAATTGTCCTCGGTCCGTGCCAACGCGGTCAAGGCGTTCGCAGTCCGCGGCGCGACCGACGTGCGGCTGGTCTATAACGACGATGGCAGTGCGTATGGCGCCAATGCGAACGGCAACGGCCTGGTCGGGGTCAACACCTTCCAGTCGATCCAGAATCCGATCAAGGAGACCATGGGCCTGATCGAACTCGGCCATGTGTACGAGACCGGGATCGGTCGTCACGACGTGAAGCTCGGCCTGTACGGCACCACCGCCGACTGGGCGCACGACCGCAACGACGGCGTCGGCCTGACCGAGGTCGCGCCGAACGCACGCCTGCTCGATATCGTCGCGGTCAACGCGGGCGGACAGGTCGTCGGGCGCGTCACCGACACTGGTATCCAGCGCTACGAGGCACGGTTCGCGCATTCCTATGGCGGGTATGAGGACGTCGCGTTCTACATCTCCGACGAATGGCAGGTCACGCCCAAGCTGCGCGTCGATGGCGGCTTCCGCTACGAAACGATCTGGATCCACGGCTATTCGGAGGGCGTGAAGAGCTTCAACCTCGGCAATGCCGACACGCTCGCCGACGACAACGTCCTGTACGGCTCGGGCGTGTTCAACCGCTTCGACCCGAAGTTCAACGACCACAGCTACACGATCGGCGCGAACTGGCAGTTCATCCCCGAGGCGGGCATCTTCGGGCGCTACACCAGCACCTACCGCCTGCCGCAGATCGGCCAGTACCGCGACAACGTGCTGCCGACCGGCATCCGCAGCCAGTCGATCGAACAGGCCGAGGCGGGCGTGAAGTTCCAGAAGCCCTGGGGCAGCCTGTACGCCACGCTGTTCTACAATTCGTTCAAGGACGTGCAGTTCACCAACACGTATATCGACCCGGCCAGCTTACGCATCGTCCAGGAAATCAATTACGGCGACGTCAGCACGACCGGGGTCGAGCTGGAAGCGAACCTGAAGCCGGTGCGCTGGTTCGACGTCTCGGCGACCGCGACGTACCAGGAGCCGAAGTTCAAGAACTATACCTACAACACGATCGTCGCCGGCGCGCCTGTCACCACCTCGTTCGACGGCAACCGCCCGTCGAGCATGCCCAAGGTGATGGCGAGCATCCGCCCGCGCGTATCGCTAATCGGCGGCCGCCTGCGCGTGCTGGGCGAATGGCGGTATGAGGGCGACAAGTTCAACGACGATTCCAACCTCGTGAAGCTGCCGGCGTTCTCGGTGTTCAATGCCAGTGCCGAGCTGGACGTGACGCAGAACGTCACCGTGCAGGTCAAGGGCACCAACCTGTCGAATGCACTCGGGCTGGGCCAGGGCGGCGGACAGCAGCTCGTGCCGGGGGCGGCGGATGGTGCGGTGATCCTCGCCCGACCGATCTTCGGCCGCGCGGTGCAGGGTTCGGTGTTGTTCAAATTCTGATCGGGAGAGTATCCGTGAAGCGATCGATCTTGGCGGGGCTGACCCTCGGCCTTCTTACCCAAACGGCAATGGCGCGCGATACCGCGCCGCCGCTGCGGATCAACGACGTGGCGGTGATCGGCACGCATAACAGCTATAAACAGCCGATGCCCGCCGCGACGATGGCGAAGGTCCGTGCGGCCGATCCGGCGATGGCGGATGCGCTGGATTACTCGCATCGCAGCCTGACCGAACAACTCGATGCCGGCGCCCGGCAACTCGAGATCGACGTGAACTACGATCCGCAGGGCGGCCATTACGCGCGCGGCTCGAACGATCCGAAGCTCAGACGGCCGGGCTTCAAGGTGCTGCACATCCCCGGCATCGACAACGCATCGAGCTGCGTCCTGCTGACCGAATGCCTGACGATCATCCGCGACTGGTCGGCAAAGCATCCGCGTCACGTGCCAATCCTGCTGATGTTCAACGCCAAGGACGAGCGCAACGCCGCGCGCGGCGGGATCGATGCGCTGGCGTTCGAGACGGCGGCATATGATGCGCTCGACGCGGAAATCCGCTCGGTAATGGCGCCCGGCAAGCTGATCGTGCCCGACGACGTGCAGGGTCGCTATCCGACGTTGCGCGACGCGGTGCTCGCGGACAACTGGCCGTTGCTGGAGGTCTCGCGCGGGAAATTCCTGTTCGCGCTCGACGAGCCGCCCGCCAAGGTCGCGGTGTACCGGGGCAAGCGGCGTTCGCTCGAGGGGCGCGTGTTCTTCATCAACACCGACGAAGCCTCGCCTGCGGCCGCCTATCTGACGCTCAACGACCCGGTCCGCGATGCCGACCGGATCCGCCGCGACGTCGCTACCGGGTTCATCGTCCGCACGCGGGCCGATGCCAACACGCGCGAGGCTCGTGCCAACGACATCGTTCCTCGCAACACCGCACTGGCGGGCGGCGCGCAATATGTCTCGACCGACTATCTCTGGCCCGATCCGCGGCTCGCCGGCGGCTATCACGTTGCCCTGCCCGGCGGTCTGGTCGCGCGCTGCAACCCCGTGCGCCGTCCCAAGGGCTGCGGCGATCTGGAAGGCGCTGCAAAGTGATCCGCAGCCTGTCGCTGCTCGCGGTCCTCGCGCTGACAGGCGCGGCGGATGGTCCCGCGGCTTATCTCGCGAACCAGCCGATGCCGGACCTGATGCAGGTCCTGCCCGCCCCGCCCAGGCCCGGTTCGCCGCAGGATGCCGACGACCGCGCAACCTTCCAGCAAACGCGCGCGCTGCTCGGGACGCCGCGGGGCGAAATGGCGACCCGCGACGTCACCGACGACCGCTTCACCGTCTTCGCCTGCGCGATCGGCCGTAAGCTCGATACGACGTCGTCCCCTGCCCTCACCCGCATCTTCGCGCGAATGAGCGACCAGGGCATGGTCGGCCGCGCCAAGGATGGCTTTGCCGTCAAGCGTCCGTACCTGAGGGACGACCTGCCGATCTGCGAACCCAAGACCGCGCATCTGGCGGGCAATGGCGATTACCCGTCGGGCCACACGAGTTCAGGCTGGTCCGCCGCACTGATCCTCGCCGAACTGATGCCGGACCGCGCCACGCAGATCCTGCGCCGTGGACGCCAATATGGCGAGAGCCGCTACATCTGCGGATCGCACAGCCGAAGCGCGGTCGAGGCGGGCTATATGGCGGGATCGGTGCTGGTCTCGATGCTCCACACCTCGCCGGACTTCAGGCGTGAGATGGACGTGGCGCGATCGGAACTCACCGAGATTAAAGCGCCTGCACCGGACGCGGAGCGGTGCAGGGCCGAAGCAAAGGGCGCCGATTACGGATGATCATCGGCCGTCACGTGCGCACGGATATGGAATGTGTTGTCCGCCACTTCGTCCATGTCGAACGGGACCGCCATGCGATAGCCGTCCTCGGCAAGTGCAGCCGCCAGTCCGCCGAGCAACATTTCCTGTCGCCGATCTAGATCGTTCTGCGACACCAGCGGGCGGATCGTCGCGGTCAGCGAGCATTGCCTGGTCCGACATTCCATCGCGACCTCGGATAGCAGGGGATACGCACGGCGGAGGTCCGCAACCGCAGTCTCGACTGGCATTGCGGTCGGTGCGACGCGGGTAGGCCTGATCGGGGTGAGCGGTACGGCCTTGGCGGCGGTAATAGGCGCGCCGCGGACCACGACGATACCCGTTGCCGGATCCGAACGCGCGCGAGGATGCCATCCGGCGATTATCCCGCTCACGGCGAGCATCGACGTCACGCCGAGCAACACCGCACCGGATCGGCAACGAACGCTTTGCATACGGCCTCCACAGCGCCGAAGGACCCTGCGCTACCGAGTGACCGGCGGCGCAGGGTATCGATCAGCAGATGGTGGAGCCCGATGGGCATCCCGGCGAGTCACCGCCGGCATCGACGTTGGCATCGAACCCGGGGGCGATGCCGCTCGCATTGGCCGCCGCGAGCGTGCCTGCGAACCGGGCGTCCTTGTTATCGAAATTCGCGCCCTTGAAATCGTAATTGGAGACCGCGTTCCTGGCCCCGACCGACGGGTAGCCGTTCCAGCTTACCAGCGGCTGGATCAGCCATTGCCCGGTGCCGTTCTCGGCGGGTTCGTCGCCGCCGTCGGTCTTGGAGAAGCGCCACAAATGGGAGAAGCCCCAGGTCTCGTAATGGAAGACGAGCTTCGCGTGCTCGCCGCTCGAGTCGCTGACGAAGCGGAGCTGATCGCCGCTGCGCGTATCCCATTTGCCATGATCGCCGCGCGTGACGCCGACGACGCGGCTGCCGGTGCCCTGGTCGGTGGTCCAGACGATGATCGATTCCCAGTCATAGGCGTGCGAGAAATCGGACTGCCAGAAATAGCTGTAGACCCGCCCGCAATAGCCGTTGTTGCAGCGGCTGCGCGCATAGACGTTGCTCTGCGTGCGATAGCTAGCGCTGCGACACGATGCCGGTGGTCGCGTGGCGTAAGTGGATGCCGCCGGGCTGATCGCGCCTGCCGCGTCCACGGCCGGCACATTGAAGCAGACGTCGGTGTCGAAATCGATCGCAGGCTGGAAACGCTTGTCGAGCGCGGTGGCACGTTCGGGCAGCGGCGAGACCGGCGCCGGCCAGCCTTGTGCGAATGCGGGCGTCGCCTGCGCCACCAGCATGGCAGCGGCGGTGCCGATCATCAGGGATCGCCGGCTCGTCGAAACATGGCTTTTCATACAAACTCCCGTTGCAGGATGTCGTGAGGTACGCCGTACGCTCTCGTCCGCACCGTTGCCGCCGCGGACGAGGAGTTCAGAAACTGGTCGTCACGCCGAAGGTGAAGATGCGGCTGCTCCGGGTGTAGACGAGCGTCCGGTCGGTCGAGAGATCGGTGAACTGCTCGATCGGCCGGTTGGTGACGTTGATCCCCTCGACGACGAAGCGCAGGTTCTTGGCCGGGCTGTAGCGGATCTGGAAATCGACGTTGTTGGTCGGGCGGATGCCGTCGCCGACATTGGCATTGCCGCCTGCTCCCGTCAGATACCGGCTGCGATAGGCGGTCGAGACACGTGCACCGAAGCGTTCGGTCTCGAAGTAGAGCGTCGCGTTGGCGGCCCATTTCGACAGATTGTAGAGCGGGATGCTTTTGACGACGCCGTTGTAGACCGCGGTCTGATCACCATCGATCCAGGTGCCGTTCGCGACTATGCCGAACCCGTCGAACGGCGCTGGCAGGAAGGTGAAGTCGTGCTGGAACGCCGCCTCTATACCCTTGATGCTGGCACCGTCTCCGTTGATCGGGCGCGTGTAGTTGTACGGCGTCGTGCCGTCTTGGCCGGGCAGCAGCAGCGAGACCGGAAAGCCTGTTGCGCTATAGGGGACCTGCGACGTCTCCGACGTGATGAAGCTGTTGAGATCCTTCCAGAAGAACCCGACCGACGCGAAGCCGTTGCGATCTATGTAATATTCGAGACCCGCCTCCGCCGAGGTGGAGCGGAACGGCTGGAGATTGGGGTTGCCGACGGAGACGGACCCACCGAACGGCGCCACGGTCAGCGTCCCCGCCGCGGCAAGCTGGGGAAGGCCGGGACGGTTGACGTTGCGGCTGGCGGAGGCGCGCGCGATCAGCTTCGGCGTGATGTCGAGCGCCACGTTGAGCGCGGGCAGCCAATCGTCGTTGCTGGTCCCGACCGTCACCGGCTGAAGCGCCGTCACGCCGTTGGTTGCGGTGGCGAGCGACCCGCTGGAGACCAGGTCGGTATGATAGTAGCGGACGCCCGCGTTACCGCGCAGCCGCATCGAGCCGATGTCTGTGTCGAGATCGAGCTGCGTAAAGCCTGCCCAGGTCTTCTCGCGGATGCGAAAGTCGCTGCCCGCGGTCAGGTTGGCGGCGGTCAGGTCCCGGTTGTTGCCGAGCAGTGCGTAGATCCCGGCGATGTCGCCGCCGATATACGGGAGCAGGCTGTCGCGATTGATGACGTATTTCAGTGCGTCGGGTATCGCGCGATCGCTGGTCGCCGCGGTGCCGTAGAAGATGTTGGTGAGATACTGATACCCGCTGTTGGTGAAGCGCTTATACTCGCCGCCGACTTCCAGCTTCAGGATCGGCGTGAGGTCGTAGACCGCCTGGAGCTGACCGTTGAGATAGTCGCTCTTGATCATGTTCTCCTGCGTGACCAACCGCTGGACGTTCCAGTTCGCCGGGTTGGTGAGGTCGAAACCGTAGGTGTTCACGGGAATCGTCGGCTGCATGTCGAAACTGAACGCAGTGTTACGCGCCTGCAGGAAGATCTTGTCGAACGTCGGCTGGACGAAATTCGACTTCTGGTAGCCGCCCAGCGCGGTCAGCTTCAACCGATCGCCGACGTCCCAGCTGACATTCGCCACCGCCTGGTAGAAGTCGGTCTGATTCTCGACACGGTGATGCTCGGTGCGCTGATCGATGCCGGTATAGCTTGCGGCGACGAGCGAATTGCCCTGGATCGTCGCGGACCGGATCACCTGCGTGCCACTGACGTTGCCGGTCAGCGCGTTGTAGCCGCCCGCGGCGATCGCCCAGTCGTCGCGCTTGTCGGCAAGGTGTCCGTACAGCAGGTCGACATCGATCTTGAAATTGTCGCCGGGATGATATTGCAGCGCGCTCGTGACGCCGATCCGCTCGCGATCGGTGTACCAGGTCGACGGCGATTGTGCCTGAGGCGCGAAGATCGTGCCGCCGCGCAGCAACGCCCGTGTCGCCGCGTCGATCTCGGGGCCGATATTGTTGGCGCCGTAGGTGACCTTGCCCCAGTTCCAGTTGCGATAGCCATATTCGTTGTTGCGCACCTTAGAATAGGCGACCGAGACGAGCGCGCCGAAATCGCCCTGGCGCTGCGAGAACAGGCCGACGAGCCGCGGGGTGACTCCGCTGGTCTGGTCGTTGGTCTGGGCCTTTGCGGACAGCACGATCTTCTGGCCGTCATAGTCGAACGGTTTGGCGGTGAAGAGCTGCACGGTGCCGGCGATGCCGCCCTCGTCCTGGTTGGCGGCGTAGCTTTTGCACGCTCACGCGGTTGAACAGCTCGGACGCGAACAGGCTGAAATCGAACCCGCGGCTACGGCTGACATTGCCGCGGTTGTCCATGCCGGAGGCGGTGTTGCCGAGCACTTCCATGCCGTTCAGCTGCGTGCGCGTGAAATCGGGGCCGAGACCGCGCAGCGCGATCTGGCGTCCCTCGCCCGTGTCGCGCGTGATGGCGACACCGGGGACGCGCTGGAGCGCCTCGGCGAGGTTCATGTCCGGAAACGCCGCGATGTCGGATGCCACGATGTTGTCCTCGGTCCCGACGGCGCGACGCTTCAGGTCCTGCGCCGCCAGCAGGCTGCTGCGATAGCCGTTGACGACGATGTCCGGGGTGGTCTCCGGCGTTTCACGCGCGAGTGTGGTCGCTTGGCTAGCGGCGGCCGCAACGACTGGCGCGTGCGCGCCAACAGTGCTTGGCGGCGGCGGTGCCTGGTCCCGGCGGAGGATCGTCACGCCGTTGCTCTCGACCGGACGCAAACCCGTGCCGCGTAGCAGCATCGCGAGCGCGGCCGACGTGGTGAGCCGCCCACTGACGCCCTTGGTCCGCTGCCCATGAACGAGCGCGGGCGCGGCGATGACCTGCATGCCGGTGACGCTCGAATAGGCTGACAGCGCCCGTGCGAGATCGCCCGCGGGAATGGCAAACATCCGTGCGCCCGTCGACTGCGCATCCGCCACCGTCGGTGCGGCTAGAGCGAACGCTACCAAGGCCAGTGCCGACGTTCCGTGAAACCGCGTCATCATATTCCCCCGTCTTGGCGCCATCAGACGCCACCCGGAGGGAAGACGGCCGGTGCCGCCAAATCCGGACAGTGTTTTTCGTCAGTGCGCGGTTTCGAGCGTTAACGTCCCCTGCCGCTGGATTACGGTGAAGCCGAACCCGCTGCCAATCGCGTTCAGAAGCCGATCCGGATGGTCGGTGCGAAACCGCCCGAACACGGTCGTCGATGCCAGCGGTTCCGCCGGGCGTGCGATCCTGACACCCCCTGGCGGTCGAGAATTTCGACCAGATCGTCCAGGCGCATACCCGCCGTGTCGATCCAGCCCTTGCGCCAGTCGGGCAGCACCGGATCGAACCGGGTCGGTGCTGCCGCCACACCGCCACGGACGGCGCTGCGGTACCCGGCCCGGACCACGACACCGCGCGGCGTCCCGACCGGGTCGAAGCCGACCGCGCCGCGGTAGACCGCCAGTGCAACCTGAGTCCGGGTCAGATCGAGGTCGAACGCGGTGCCGAGGACGCGTGTCTCGCTAGCTCCGGCGCGTACGACGAAGGGGCGAGAAACGTCATGCTGCACGTCGAAGAACGCCTGTCCCGCAAGCAATTCCGCGCGGCGCTGTCGGTCCGCATAGACAATTCGAAGCCGCGTCGCGCCGTTGAGCGAGACGGTCGAACCGTCAGCCAGCGTCACGGTCGTGCGTTCCCCGCTCGGGTCGCGAACATACGCGTCGAAACCGGCGCCGCGGTCGGTTTGCCGACAAACGAGCCGGCGCCCACGAACAGCAGGGCGATGGCGACCGGCGCCGTTGCAACTGCCGCGATGGCGGATCGCCGTCGACGCCTGAGCGACCGGACCTGCTCGTCCGAGAGACGACCGCAGCGCTTCGCCGCCGTCTGCAATGCGTCTGCGAGCGCGGCTTCGCTCACCGATGGTGCACTGCTGGCGGCGGTCACGCGCCGGCCTCCATCGTGAAGCCGCGCTTGGCAAGCGCGCTGCGCAGGTCCCGAAAGGCGCGGACGACATGCTTCTCCACCGCCGCCATGCTCATGTCGAGGCTCTGGGCGATCGTGTCGGTCCTAAGACCGTCGAGCCGTTTCCGCAGGAAGATCTCGCGGCGAAGCGGCGGCATACGCTCGAGCGCGTCGGCCATGATTACGACAGCACGACGGAAGGCCAGCACCCGGTCGGCAGTCGGCTGCGGGCAGACGATCGCTTCGTCGAGTTCGACATGCGTGGAGCGCCGCGCGGCGCGGTGATGATCGAGCAGCAGGTTGCGCGCGATCGCAAAGCACAGCGCCTTCATGTCGTTGACCCGCGCGGTCGCCTGATAGGCGAACAGCCGCAGATAGGTTTCCTGCACCACATCGTCGCCATCGGCATGGTGATCCAACCGACCTTGCACGAAACGCCGCAACGCGCCCGCCAATTCGGCATCCGGATATTCCAGCGCCAGCCTGTGATTGGGTAACGGGCCGTTGCCGATACCATCGACAAGAAATGCTCTGCTGCTCACCACGCCCCCGTCTGCAGTTCCGGAGCGGCTTATGAGACGATCGTGAAGGCGGGATGACAGCGATCGAAATCGTTGATCGGTACACGGCCCTACCCCTCTGCTCTCTTCGCTAGCTTCGGCTTGGCGAACGGCTCGTCCCGTTGGCAAGAGGTCGGCGCGGTCGCCGGCTTACGGCCGCGCGGCCCTATGTCCGGCTTCCAGACGCACCGGCGGCCTTGACGAAGGCGTGGACGGTCGCCGGCACGCGAGGCTCGAACGGGGTCGGCGCAAAACCGAAGCCACGGGTAAACCGCCGCCGTCGACGATGCAGGGACGCTCCCAGGTTAAGCCGACATAGTCGACCTCCTCGGCAAACCGATACACTAGCCCGATCAGCCGGAGCAGCGCGAAGGGCCGCGGCGCGGGCAATGTCGAAAGCCTCGGCGAAGTCGAGCGGACACTGGCGCTCTTTCAGCCGGTGAAGCCGAAAGCTGCCTTGCCGGATGGCGGAGGGTGAGACGGCATGACGAACGCCGTGACCAGCGGCTCTGGGCTGCGCGCCTTTACGCCGACGCCATCATTTCTGCTTGGCTCCATTTAGCAGCGGTCGTTCAAGTGAGAACGGGCGTCGCCGCAACCATACCCGACGAATTTTTTCGTTTGGTACGTGACTTGCCGAGGCTTCGTCGTAGTCGCCGCTTCAACGCGGCCTGACCGATTAGCTCTCCAACGAAACAGGGGATGCGACGGATGAAAACAATTGGGCGCGATCCGTGCGAGATGCAGCGTGCTCTCCTTCGGCAACGCCTGTCGCGGCGTTGCTGGCCGTCGCCACGATCCACCGCCGGCACGGTCATCGCACGTACCGGATAGCTCGCCGACCGCCTCGCGTATGTCGAGGAGGGTGAAATCGAGGCAGCCGGCTCGTCGAGCGGGATCGAAACCTATATGCGGGCGCGGCGTTGCGATGCTATGGAAACTATAGCAACAGGGTATTAGAAAATCAGGATGGCATGGCGCTACAGTCCCCATGCAATCATCACGTTTCGTAGCGGACGATGTCATCGCTATTCTGATACAGAACTCGGCATATATTTGGCAGCCGATCGATTGGCCGGTTGCGAATGCTAAGATTCTGCAAGAGATATTAAATCGAAGCCGATTTCAACCCGTCGTGACAAGCAAGGGGATTCGCAATGGTCACAAGAGGATTTACGGGCCGCGGCTCGGGCGGGGATCAGTCGAGCCGGATTCCACCAGGCCAGCATCTTGTGGAGGATTTCCCCGTCCTGTCCGCCGGCCCCACGCCGCACGTGGAGCCTTCCGATTGGAAATTCACGGTCAAGGTCGGTCCAAAGCCCGTCAAAGTCTGGAACTGGAGCGAGTTCAACGCGCTGCCGAAGACGAAGGTGACCAAGGACATTCACTGTGTCACCTCCTGGTCCAAGCTGGATACCGCATGGGAGGGCGTACTCGTCGAAGACATCCTCGCCGATGCCGGGCTCGATCAGCCTACCGATTTCGTGTTGGCGCACTGCTACGATAAGTATTCGACCAACGTGCCGCTGGCGGATCTTCTATCGGGCAAGGCGATGGTCGCGCTCACCTATGGGGGCAAGCCGCTTTCACGCGACCACGGAGGGCCGGCGCGCCTTCTCGTCCCGCATCTCTATTTCTGGAAGTCGGCCAAATGGGTGAATGCCCTGCAATTCACGACGCGGGACGAGCCGGGATTCTGGGAGGGGCATGGCTACCATATCTACGGCGATCCGTGGCGCGAGCAGCGATACACCAATGACTGAGGGCGGTGCGAAAACCCTGCCGTGGCAGTCATGCACGATCGAGGACATCGTCCAGCAGACACCGAGCATCAAGAGCGTCTTCCTGCGGTTGCGCGAACCGTTCGCGCACATCGCAGGGCAGCACGTCGATGTCCGGCTGACCGCGCCCGATGGCTACAGCGCGATGCGCAGCTACTCGATCGCGTCGGCGACAATTTCGTCCCCGATCATCGAACTCGCGATCGAGCGCCTGCCGGATGGCGAAGTCTCGTCGTTCTTTCACGATGTCGCGGCGATTGGCGACGAAATCGAGCTTCGTGGTCCGCTTGGCGGCCATTTCCTGTGGCCTGACCCAGCCCCTGCCCCTGCCCCTGCCGTGGACGCGGTGTTGTTGATCGGGGCCGGCTCCGGCCTCGCGCCGTTGATGGCGATGATCCGACAACGCCGCACACAGTCCCCGGCGGTGCCAACGGCGCTGCTGCTGTCCGCCCGGACCATCAAAGACGTTCTCTTTTCGGACGAGCTTCATGCCACCGCGACCGGCGACGCGGCATTCGTCCTGGCGTTGGCGATCACGCGCGAAGAACCGGTTCGCGCATCGGACTTCGGGCGACGGATCGACGGCGTGATGGTGCAGGACGTCGTGGCTCGGCTCCACCGAAAGCCCAGCCACGTCTTCGTTTGCGGGTCCAACGGCTTCGTCAACATCGCGACCGAGGGCGCGCTGCTGGTCGGCCTGGACGCCTCCATCATCAAGACCGAACGCTACGGTGGCTAGGGGTGCAAGTGATCTCGCGTTGCCCCGATCGCGGGCGTGCGTAGTTCTTCGTCGAAGCCAGCCGCTAGGTTCGCGCGCTCAATCTTTGGCGAGGCAGAAAAGAAGCGACGGTCCGATCGGCCTGCTATGCCGGAAGAAACCGCAAGCGAGCGGCCGTCGCGTCTCACCCGCGGTCAGAATAGAGGCGCTGAGAGCTTGGAGACAGTAATGCCGCCCGTTTCATTCACGATAGACGTGCCGGACGCTGCGCTCGAAGACCTACAGAACCGACTGTCCGCGACGCGCTGGCCGGGTTCGATCGACGACGAAAGCTGGGACGATGGCGCAAGCCTCGCGTTCATGCGCCGGCTTGCAGACCATTGGCAGAACCGGTTCGACTGGAGACTTCAGGAACGACGGCTAAACCGTATGCCGCAGTTCATGGCCACGATCGACGATCAGGACGTCCATTTCGTACACCGGCGCGGCATTGGCCCCAGCCCGATCCCCATCGTCATCACGCATGGCTGGCCGGGATCGTTCGTCGAGATGGAACAGCTGATCCCGCTGCTCGCCGACCCGGGCGCACATGGCGGCGATCCTGCCGATGCCTTCCATGTCGTCGTGCCATCTCTGCCCGGCTACGGCTTCTCGCCCGCGCCGACGGAGGGGGCACAGGCTCGCGGGAAATCGCTTTGCTATGGCGCAAGCTCATGGCCGAGCTCGGCTATCACAGGTTCGCCGCGCGGGGCGGCGACATCGGCGCAGGGGTATCCGTCTGGCTGGCACGGCTGTTTCCGGACGTCGTCCGCGGCATCCATCTGAACTTCATCCCAGGCAGTTACCGCCCCCCGACATCTGCCGACACCGCGCCCGTCACCCTCCAGGAACAGGCGTATCTCGATCACGTCGCGCAATGGTCCGCGCAGGAGGGAGCCTATGCAGCTCTCCAAGGCACCAAACCACAGACGCTGTCGTTCTCGCTGACGGATTCCCCTGTCGGGCTCGCGGCCTGGATGACGAAGAAGTTCAGGTCCTGGACCGACTGCCACGGGGATCTCGAAAGCGTAATCCCGCTCGACGACCTGCTGACCGATATTTCGCTGTATTGGTTCGGTGGCTCCCTCACCGGATCGCTCAGGCTCTACAAGGAAAACCGGCTGCGCCCACTCGTGTTCAAGCAGGGTGAGCGCGTTAAACCACCGCTTGGCGTATCGGTGTTTCCACGGGAGATCGCCATGTCGCCGCGCTCCTGGGTGGAGCGGGTCTTCGACGTGCAACGCTGGACCGAAATGCCAGCTGGCGGACATTTCGCCGCGCTGGAGAAACCGGACCTGCTTGCGGCTGAAATGCGGGCGTTCTTTCGTCCGTTTCGGAAGCTAACGTAACACCTCATGCCCTGTTCGAACCGTCTGCTCTGGATTAACGAGCTGACCCATAGTCCGCCATTCACGCCCCTTCCCACGCTTCCCAACTTCAGGCATCAAATCATTCGGCTGATCGCCATTTCTCGGCGGTCCGGATCGCATGTCTTCACAGCTTGAAGCGTGCTGGAAAGCAGATAGCCGGCTTAGATTTCAACAATCAGTCGAACTCAAGGTCCTTGGTCCGAGCAGCGTAGGGCGGACAGTACAGCCCGTGCGCCTCGGTAGATTTTGCAACTACCGATCCTGCATTTATCACGCACCCCTCTCGTACAATGACGCCGGGATAAAGCGTGACGTTGGCGCCTATCCAGCAGCCACGTTCGATGAGAACGGGTCGGAGTCGATCTCCGTCGACGCCTCGCCGCCAGACTGAGCGCGTGATGTGGTGGGTCAGCGAGATGATCGTGCACCGGTAGCTGATCTCGCACCGCTTCGCCGATCTCGACGCCACCGCCGGCGTCGATTAGTCCTTCCGGGCCGACGAACGCACCCTTGCGCAGCGTCAGACGATGCGGATCGATGACCGTACAGCTCGGATCGATAAACGCGCCTTCTTCCATCGTGATGAGGCGCAGCATGTCTTCGGTCAGCACGGGCGTCTTTTCTCAGTTCTGCAATCCGCCGTCCGTCGTCGAGACGTCCCCCGCGGTCAACTCCCAAGCGTCTCAGTACCGGACCTTCGCCCCCGCGTAGAAATACCGACCGACCGGCGAGATCGGCACGTTGGTCTCGAAACCGATATCGGGCTTCTGGTCGGCGAGGTTGTTGACGCCGCCGTAGAACGAGAACCGCGCGTCGACCGCGACCTCGGCCTGCACGTCATGTTGCCACAGTTCCTTGTACCGGAAATAGCGCGGATCGACGAGGCTGGGGTTCGCGTCGGTATCGGCCTTGGCGAAACGACGGACGCCGTCCTGCCAGCGCAGATTGTAGCTCACGGTCAGCGCCCCCGCGGTCCAGCTCGGCGAGAAGGTGAAGGTATATTTCGGGCGGAACGGCTGGTCGACATTGTCCTCGGTAGTGGCGCCGGGCGTGGCGACCTGTTCGAGCTTGTCGAGATAGCCGCCTACCAACCGGATATCGAACGCCCCCATTCGCGCCGTCCGGAAACGATAGGCGATGTTGAGTTCGGCGCCGGCGGTGCGGAACGCCGCGACGTTCTGCGGCTGGACGACATAGCCGTTGATGAACCCGGTGCCGCGCTCCCGACTGATCGCGTTGCAATAGGCGTTGTCGAGCGTCGGCTGGTCGACGCACAGCGAGGCGATCGTGTTCGCATCAGGCGTGTTGATCGCGTCGCGCAGCCGGATGTCGTACCAGTCGAGCCCGATCGACAGCCCCGAGATCGGTCGTACGACGACGCCCGCCGTCCAGGTGCGGGCGACTTCGGCGCGCAGGTCCGGATTGCCCTGCTGCGTGCCGGGGATGAAGATCGTCGCGTTCGGGTTGTTCTGCGCGGTGAAGGTGGCGGGATTGCCCCTGCCCCGGTGATCAGCGTCTGGCAGTTCGCGGTGCGGAACTGCGTGCCGAGCGTGCGGTTGCTAAGGTAGCAGGGGTCGGAGAAGAAGTTGCTGCTGCCGGTCTGCGGGCGGAAGATTTCGCCGATGTTGGGCGCGCGGACCGAGCGACCATACGAGCCTCGGAAGCTGATCTCGCGGATCGGCGCGTAAATGCCGTTGAACTGGTAGGCGCGGGTCGAGCCGACCGTCGAATAGTCCGAATAGCGTCCGGCCGCACCGACCGAGAGCAGGCTGGCGAACGGCACGTCCTTCAGGATTGGCGCGTTGAGCTCACCGAACGCCTCCCATACATCGAAATGGCCGCTCGACGGGGTTGGCAGGATGTATTCGTCATATTGGTAGAACGCATTGTCGGTGATTGCCTGCGCCGGACGAAAGCTGCTCGACTCACGGCGATATTCGCCACCGACCGCGAACGCGATCGGGCCACCGGGCAACGTGAAAAACTGCCCGAAGTCGCCGTTCAGCGAGGCGTTGGCGACGTGTTGCGTCAGGCGCGCGTCACTCGCCGGGTTGCTCAGGAAATAGCCGAACGACGCCGGGTTCACGGTATTGCCACCGAACGTGTTGACCGGGACGCAACCGGCCGCGCGGGCATCGGCCGAGCGACAGACGATCGTTCCCCCTGGTCCACGCACCGCATCGAGTGCGTTCAGGAAGCGATCGTTGAGGCGGTCGTTGAGCTTGGTCGCGCGGACGTCGGTCTGACCGTAGGTGTAGGACACGTCGTAGCTGGCATGCTCCGAGATGCGACCGGTGACGTCGACGACGCCGCGATAGGTGCGCCGGCGGTCCTCTTCGCCACGCCGCGGGATGTCGAAATTGTTGCGATTGACGTCGACCGAGCCGAGCCCGGCCGCGGTCGCCGCGCCGAGGATGCTTGCCGGGATGTACGGATTGTCGAGCGCGATTGTCGCCGGATAATTGCCGCCGTAACCGCCGAAGCTCGTCACGGTCGACTGGACGAACTTGCCCTCCAGGCTGATCTTGAATGCGTCCGACGCGTCGTAATGCGTCAGCGCGTTGACCGCGTGGCGGCGGGTGCGCGGGAAGATGTCGCCGATATATCCGGCGACCGGCGTGTCGTCGCCGCCCACGGAATAGCTGTCGTTCTGCAGGAAACGGCCGGGCGTATAGACCGCGCCGTCACCGCGGAATGTCTGGTCGCCGATATACACGATGCCCTGGTTCGAGCTGTACGGATAGCGCAAGTCACGCACCGGTCCGATCTTGTAGCTGCCGGCGCGCGTCGGGTCGTAGCCGTCGAGATTGACGAAATACTGGCGGTCGCCCGGTGCGAGATACGCGCGGTCGTCGTTCGCGAGCGGCTGGTCGGCATTATACTCGTAGGCGAGCGTCAGATTGCCGCGGCCATCGGCGAAGTTGCCGCCGGCGATCAACGAGGCGAAGCGGTTGGCGGCGTCGCCCCGCTCGGAGATGCCGAACTGGCTTCGCGCTGCGACGCCGTCGAAATCGCGCTTCAGGACGAAGTTGACGACCCCCGAGACGCCGTCCGCGCCGTATACTGCGGAGGCGGCGCCGGTGAGCACGTCGACGCGCTCGATCAGGTCGGTCGGGATCGCGTTGATGTCCACGGCAGCGGTGTCGGGCTGGCCGGCGACGTGGCGGCGGCCGTTGACGAGCACCAGCGTCCGGTTGGGCCCAAGACCGCGCAGGTCGAGCAGGTTGAGGCCAACCTGCCCGAAGCTGCCGTCGGCCTGGGAATTGCCGGCTGTCCGCGTGCTGTCGCGCGAGTTGGTGAGCGCCGGCACGCGCTGGAGGAAGGTGGTGACGTTGGTGTTGCCCGACTTCTGGAGGTCGGCGGCGCTGAAGGAGACGATCGGGTTGGGCGCCTCGTAGTCCGGGCGCGCAATGCGTGACCCGGTGACGACGATCTCACTTGCCGGATCCGGGGCCGGATCGACGGCGGCGGGCGCGGGCGTATCGGAGGTCGGCGTACTGGTAGTCTGAGGGATGACCTGCGCTTGAGCAGAAGTCGCGGCAAGCAGGGCGACGCCAGACAGCAGATGACGGCGGCGAAGGATACGCATGACTTCTCTCCCTGTTCGCCGGCGTTGGCCCCCGCCGGCGTTCGTTGCACTCGGCTTAGGCGCATCGCCGGCTGCGGAGCAAGGTCATCGACTTTGCAAACGCTGCCAAGGCATTAACCTAGCGCAATATTTCGGCGGTTATCGCCTTATGCAGGGGGTGGCGCGGAACGCTACGATGCGCCACGATCCGACGATGGGGGAGCAGGCGCAGGACTGGACGCGGAGGGACGTATTGGGACTCCTGCCGACGCTCGGCCTGGTGGCCTGTGCCGGCACGCGCGGCGCCGAACCGTTGAAGTTCTGGGCGATGAGCTACGAGGGCGACTATTCGCCGATGCTGATACCTGCCTTCACCGCCGCGACGGGGATCGCGGTCGACGTTCAATCCTTGCCGGCGACCGCCAGCCACGAGAAGCTACTGACCGCGCAGGCCGGCGGCGCGATGCCCGACGTACTGATGCTGTATAACGGCTGGGTGCAGGAGTTCGCGACGATCGGCGCTATCGCCCCAGTCCTCTCGCCCGCTCTGGTCGCCGACATGTTTCCCGGTGTGCTCGATGCTACACGGGTCGGCGGTCGCGACTTCGCAGTGCCGTGGTCGGTCGCGCCTCAGGCGCAGTTCTACCGCCGGGATATTCTTGCCAGAGCAGGCTATGCAGCGCCTGCCGAAGACTGGGACGGCTGGCTCCGCATGGGCCATGCAATCAAGCGACAGCGACCCGACGACTTCGTATTCATGCTCCTGCTCAACTGGCCAGACACGCTCATCACGATGCTTGGCCAGACCGGCGCGACGATGCTCCGCGACCACGATACGCGCGGCAATTTCCAGACCCCGGAAGCACGGGCCGCGTTCGCCTACTACGTGCGGCTCTTCGCTGAAGGGCTCGCGCCAAAAGCGCTCTCCACCGAGATTCAGGACCCGGTCGCGGCCTTTGCGCAAGGCTATTTCGCGATCTGGCCAACCGGGCCGACGACGTTGCTCGACCTCCATCGGCGTGCCGCGGAGATCCCCGCCGAGCGTTGGGGTACGGCGCGGCTCGCGGGTCCGCACGGCGTCGGCGCGGTGTCTGGGCTGAGTACCAGCCTCTGCGTTTCCGCCGCGACGCCGCGCCCAGCCGAGGCGTGGGCACTGGTCCGCCACCTCAGTTCGCCGACAAGCGAACTCCGCTACCAGCGCCTGATCGGCAATCTCCCCGCCCGCCTGAGCGCGTGGTCGTCACCGCAACTCCGCGCGCCCATACTCGCGTCGTTTAAGGAGCAGATGCGCTTCCCCGCCGCCGCGCCGAAGGTGATTGAGTGGGAGCGGATCAAGCTCGAAATCCAGTTCGCCGCCGAGCGCGTCGTGCGGGGCGTCCAGTCGATTACACAGGCGCTCGCCGGTCTAGATACGCGCGTCGACCAGTTGCTCGCCAAGCGCCGCGCGCTGGTCGAGGCGGGGACGCTCGCATGACCCGCCAGGAACGCGCCGCCTGGCTATTCTCCGCCCCCGTCCTCGCGATCATCGCGCTGGTGTTCGTCCTGCCGACCGCACTGGCAATGGCCTTGTCGGTCACCGATTACTCGATCTACGCGCTCGCCGACTGGGCGAACCTGCGGTTCGTCGGGCTCGGCAATTTCGTCGACCTGTTCTCGACGCCGCTGTTCTGGCGCGCGATCGGCAATACCGCGCTGTTCGCGGTGCTCGGCGTACCGATGGCGATCGGTACATCGCTCGCCGTCGCGCTGCTGCTCAACGACGCGACGGTCCGGTGGAAGCCGCTCTGGCGCGTGCTGTTGTTCGCGCCCTACGTCACCAGCATCGTCGCGACCGCAGTGGTGTGGCGGTTCCTGTTCAACGAACGTTCGGGCCTCATCAACCGCGCGCTGGCGACGATCGGGGCGGCGCCGATCGACTGGCTGGGCAACCCGCACACCTCGATCCCGGCAATCCTGATCTTCGTGACGTGGAAGATCTTCGGCTACAACATGATCGTCTTTACCGCCGCGCTGTCCGCGGTGCCGCAGGACCTGATGGAGGCCGCGCGGCTCGACGGCGCCGGCCGCTGGGGCCGCTTCCGCCACGTCACCCTCCCCGCGATCGGCCCGACGCTGTTGCTCGCCGCGGTGATGAGCGTCGCGGGCTTCCTCCAGATCTTCGCCGAACCCTATGTGATGACGCTTGGCGGGCCGGCGCAGAGCACCACGACGATCCTGTATTTCATGTTCGACGAAGGCTTCAAATGGTGGAACCTGGGGCAGGCGAGCGCGGTCGCGTTCGTGCTGTTCCTGATGATCCTCGTGCTGACGATGGTCCAGACGCGGATCGGGAGGCGCTACGAATGGCTCTGAAACCCCGGGCGATCCTCGCCAATGCCGCGGTGGCGACCCTGACCGCGCTGACGATCGCCCCTCTGCTCTACATGGTGATCGTGTCGTTCATGCCGCGCGGCCAGTCGAGCAACCTGCCGACGCCGCTGTGGCCGTCGCACTGGTCGCTGGAGAATTACCACGAACTGCTCGTCCGGCGGCTGATCGACGGGGCGTGGTTCGATTACCGGATCGTCCCCGCATTGTTCAACAGCATCGCGGTCGCCGCGATCTCGACGCTGCTCGGGCTGCTGCTGACGGTGCCGGCGGGGTATGCGTTCGCCAAGCTGCGGTTCCGCGGGCGAGAGCGGCTGTTGAAGATCCTGATCGCGTCGCTGGTCGTGCCCGGTCAGGTCGCGATGCTGCCGCTGTTCCTGATCTTCAAACAACTCGGGCTGGTAAACACCTATGCCGGCGTGATCCTGCCGAGCCTGGCGGGGATTTTCGCGATCCTGTTCGTGCGGCAGGCGACGCTGGCGATCCCCGACGAGATGATCGACGCGGCGCGGATCGACGGCGCGAGCGAGGCGCGGATCTTCGTGACCATCGTCCTCCCCCTCCTCACCCCGATCGTGGTCACGCTGGCGCTCTTCATGTTCCTCGGCTCGTGGAACGACTTCCTCTGGCCGCTGATCGTGCTGGCCGACCAGCATCTCTACACGCTGCCGGTCGCGGTCGCCGCGATCGCGCGCGAGCATTCGGCGGACGGCGAGCTGATGATGGCAGCCGCCGTCGTCACGACGATGCCCGTGCTGCTGCTCTTCCTCGCGATGCAGCGTTATTACCTGACCGGACTGCTCGGGGGTAGCGTGAAGGGATAGGCGCGGCCATCGACGCCGAACACATGCGCGTCGTCGGGCGCAACGCCGACCCGCAGGACTTCGCCAAGCGTGATCGACCGATCCCCCGGCAACTGCGCGACGATCGTATCCGCCGCGCCGCGTGCGCCGAGATGCGCGAACGACAATGGCCCGAGTCGCTCGAACAGCTCGACTGCGCCAACGAACGGTCCCGCATCATCGACGTGCAGATGTTCGGGCCGGACGCCGAGAGTGACCACCCCGCCGACCGAGTCCGGAGGCATGATTGCGCCGGTCCTCACTATCTCGCCCCCAGCCAACCGCACCGTGCCGCCAGACTCGTCGACCGACGCGATCGTCGCCGCGAGCAGGTTCATGCCCGGCGACCCGATCGCCGCGGCGACGGCCAGGCTCGCCGGCCGCCGATACACCTCGATCGGCGGTCCGACCTGCTCCACGCGCCCCTCGCTCATCACGACGATGCGATTGGCGAGCGTCATCGCCTCCAGCTGATCGTGCGTGACATAGATCATCGTCGCGCCAAGCTGCTGATGCAGCCGCGCGAACTCGTGCCGCATCCGCGCGCGAAGATTGGCGTCGAGGTTCGACAACGGCTCGTCGAGCAGCAGCACCTTCGGCCGCCGCACTACCGCGCGCGCGATCGACACCCGCTGGCGCTGCCCCCTGACAAGGCACGCGGCCGCCGGTCCAGCAGCTCGGACAGGTCGAGCATCGCCGCGACCTCCGCAACCCGCTCGGCAATCTCGCGCTTGGCGACCTTTGCGACCTTCAACGGAAATGCGATGTTCTCCGCAACCGTGAGATGCGGGTACAGCGCATAGGACTGGAACACCATCGCCAGCCCGCGGTCCGACGGCGCTGCGTCGGTCACGTCGCGTCCGCCGATCATGACCCGCCCCGCGCTCGGGATCTCAAGCCCCGCGATCATCCGCAACAGCGTCGACTTGCCGCACCCAGATGGCCCGACGAGCACGACGAACTCGCCCTCCTCGATCGCCAGGTCGGTCGACTGGAGCACGGTCGTGTCTCCGAAACGCTTGGAAAGTCCGCTAATTTCAACGCTCGCCACCGCATGCCCCTTTACCGATGCCGCCTTGGGTAGCGGCATGAACGGTAGCGTGCAAAGCAGCGACCGCGTGACGAAAACGGCGAACGACACGATTCATAACCGGTGTTTTGCCAGGAACGATCCGTTCTAGCGCTGCCCGGAGCGGATGCAGATGCGTCCTGAGTTTACAGATTGGCCTCGATGCGCTGGCGAGTGCGACCGATTCGCCACACTAGCAACTTAATCTATCTCAAGTCTCACTTCGGTGATTGGCGCAAACCAGCGCGGGGATTAAAGAGTATCCCACTGGCTTCATTAGAAAAGCTGGCGGTTGGGAGAGCTATGATGACTGATCGACGCGCGCTTCGCGTGTTCCTTTTGGCTGGTTGCGCGACCGTGTCGCTCCCGGCTTATGCGCAGACCGCAGAACCAACCGCGTCGACGGCCGCGACCATCCCGCAGGACCCGGCCCAGGCTGCGACCGCTGCCGACGACTCCACCACCCCCGATATCGTCGTCACCGGCCAGACCACGCGCAACCGTCCGCTGATCACCGCCTCCGCCGACATCACGCTCGCGTCGCGTGCCGATATCGACCGCAAGGCTCCGCGGTCGACCGCGGACATGCTCGAACTGATCCCCGGCATCTTCGTCGAGTCGACCGCGGGCGCCGTATCGAACAATTATTCGGTGCGCGGCCTGCAAGGCGGCGGCCAGCGCTTCATTCAGCTGGAAGAGGACGGCATGCCGATCCTGTACAGCGGCGGCGGTGCCGACTTCTTCTTCGACCAGGACCTGACCATCGATCGCCTCGAAGCGGTGAAGGGCGGCTCGTCGGGCGTGCTGACCGTCAACGGTGCCGGTGCGACGATCAACTTCATCTCGAAGACGCCAAACTTCACGCGCACCGAAGCGATGGCGCGCGGCAGCTACTATAATTACGGCCAGAAGCGTGGCGAAGTGTACCTGTCGTCGCCTATCACCGACAGGCTGGCGTTCAACATCGGCGGCTATTTCCAGTCGAGCCCTGGCGTGCGCGACAACCCGTTCGACTATCGCGGCTGGCGCATCAAGGGCGCGCTGGAATATCGCCCCGAGGCCGGTGGCTATATCCGGATCTCGGCCAAGGGCGGTGATATCGAGAATGCCTTTTACGCGGATCAGCCGTACCGCTTCATTGATGGCGAGCCGAGCGGTATCCCGAGCCTCAGCACCCAGTTCGGCAATGTCGGCGGTGATGCGTTCAAGAGCATCCAGGTCCCGGTCTCGACCTTCGCGCATCCAAGCGGCTTCCGCGAATTTCGCTATCAGGATGGCATCAAGGCGAAGACGGCGCAGTTCCGCATCGATATGGAGGCGCCGGTCAGCGACAACGTCAACCTGTTCCTGCACAGTCGCTACCTGAAATATTCGTACGACTTCAACGGCCTGTTCCCGGGCTCGGGCACCGGGAACGCCGGCCTGACCAGCGCGGTCAACTATCTGACGCCCGGCGTCGGTTCGCCGATCAACGACCTGCTGACCGCGGGGCGAACGGCGTTTCCGACCGCGACGCGCTTCGGCATCCGCAACCTGCGGACCGGCACGGTGCTGGGCAGCAACCAGACTGCGGAACTCAATGCGCTGAACGGCAACGGCTTCCTCCAGCGCACGACGCTCAACCACGATTACATCGACGGCAAGGATTTCGGTCTCAACGGCGGCGGCACGTGGGAATATGAGAGCGGCGGCTTCAAGAACTCGCTGACCGTCGGCGCGATGTATTACGACGTGACACGCGAGCAGGACCAGTCGGCGACGGCAAGCGTCGTCAACGACGTGCGGTCGAACAGCGACATCTACGACATCGTCGCGCTGAACGCGGCTAATGGCGTCGTCGGTACGCTGTCCGATAACGGCCTAGTTTCGTATGGCGACTGGGGCGCTGGCATCCGCACGCGCAAGGACTCCACCGTCTCGTTTTATGCCAATGACGAGCTGTCGATCGGCGACCTGCATCTCGACGGCGGCATCCGCTGGGAGCACGACTCCGCGACGTTCCTGGACGGTCAGGCAGCAGCGGTGAACCAGCCGGTGCAGCCGAACGTGCCCGGCCTCATCCGCACGGTCGGATCGACCTTCGACGGGACCTTTGCACGGACGCAGCGGACGCAGTCGAAGGCAGCGTACACCGCCGGCGCGAACTATCAGTTCACGCCGAACCTCGCGATCTACGCGCGCTATGCGAACGGTTTCCAGACCAACAACACCGATCCGATCACGACGATCGAGCTGTACGAGGCTGGCGTCCGCTATCAATACCAGCGCTTCATCAGCGGCTCGGCGACGGTATTCCAGACCAACTTCAAGAACCAGAACTACAACTTCGCCAACCCGACCAACCCGTCGCAACAGCAGAACATCAACGCCGACCTGCGCACGCGCGGTGTCGAAGTGGATGTGAACGTCCGTCCGGTCACGTGGTTCTCGGTCGATTTCCAGGGCGTGTTCCAGCAACCCAAGCTGCTCAACCTCGAGATCGACGGCGTCAGCCAAGGTGCGCAGTACGAAGGCAACCGCCCCGAACGGACGCCCGCCAAGCTGTTCACGATCACGCCGGCGATCAAGCTGCCGAATGGGTTGGGCGAAGTGTACGGCCGTTACAAATATGTCGGGCGGATCTTCGCCGATGCCGGCAACGGGGTCGCGCTGCCCAGCTACGGCGTGACCAGCGCGGGGATCACGATCAACGTCAACCAGCGGATCCAGGCGAATTTCAACGCCGACAACATCTTCAACGTCGTTGGCCTGACCGAGGGCAATCCGCGCCAGGGCCAGACTCAGGCGGTAACCGATGGCTATTTCTATGCCCGCGGCATTGTCGGTACGACCTATGGCGGATCGGTGACGCTGAAGTTCTGATAGACCGGCGATGTGAGGGTTCAAACGGGGCGGCGAGCAGGCGACTGTTCTGCCGCCCCTTTTCGCGGAGTGACAATCATGAAGACGATAGCGCGCATGGCGATGGCGGGTGGCCTCGCACTCCTCACCTGCGCCGCGGCGCCGATCACGGCTCGACCGGAGCTTACCTATCAGTTGACCGAGGGAAAGAACCTCAACGCCTTCGTCCGCGACAAGGCGGTGGCGGCGCATGTCCTGCTGCGCAACGGTGACGATCCGCGCATCCTGGTAGCGTTTCCGGCGGGCAACAGCGGTGTCGGCCTTTGGTTCGCGAACACCGCACGCCCCGTGACCTGGCGGCTGGACCAGGCGCCGCTACCGCTGAACCGCGGGAGCTTGCACGGCATCGTCGCGGTCGCGACCGTCGATGCGCCGCGGTTGGTCCCGAAGCAGGCGGTGTTGTCCAATATCCGCTTCCTGCGCGACTATCAGGCGGTCGGTACGTTTCCCGCGGAGCTCACCGCGACGCCGGTAATCGCCGGGGACACGATCACGTGGCGCCGCAAGCGCCTCGACGGCGCGGCAGGCTATGAACTGACGCTGCGGGTTATGGCGGGACGGATCGACCAAGGCGCGATCGTTGCCGGCGCGAACGGGCAAATTCGGTTGGAGATCACGGCGCTGACCGGCGACGCAGCGTTGACCCCGATCCCGGCGGCGGAGTTACTCAATGCGACGGCGGCCGCCGATCCCGCCACGCGCAATGCACTGGCGTTTCTCAGCTATCGGGAGAAGTTCCTGGCGGGTTCCTGGCGCTTCGATACCTATTTCGGGCGCGACACGCTGATGTCGTTGCGGCTGCTAATGCCGGCCCTCAAACCCATCGCGATCGAGTCGGGCCTCAATGCGGTCATCGCGCGACTGTCGCCCGGCGGCGAAGTCGCGCATGAAGAAGGGATTAGTGAATTCGCGATCCTCGCCAATCGCAAGGCGGGCCGCAGCGGTGACGCCGCCGAACTCGACTATGGCATGGTCGACGACGATTACATGCTCGGGCCGGTCGCCGCCGACTATCTGCTCGGGGCGGGCAAGCAGCGCGCGTCCGCCTATCTGGCCGCACCCCTCGCGAGCGAGAGCCAGCCGGGGCGCCGCGAGCCGGTCGGTGCGGCGCTGGTCCGCAATCTCCGCTTCGTGCTGGCGCAGGCGAGTGCGTTCGCCGCAGCCCCATCGGCCCGCAACCTCGTCGCGATCAAGCCCGGGCGGATGACCGGCGAGTGGCGCGACAGCGAGGAAGGCCTTGGCCGCGGCATTTACGCGTATGACGTGAACGCCGCTCTAGTCCCCGCGGCGATCGAAGCGGCAGACCGCCTCGCGCGGGCCGGACTACTCGACAGATATCTGTCGCCGGGCGATCGCTCGGCGTTTGAGCGGGCCGGCACGATGGCCGACGTCTGGCGGACAAAGGCACCAGCGCTGTTCCGCGTCGAGATCCCTGCTGCATCTGCCGCGGCGGACGTGCGGCGCTATGCGGCGACCCTCGGCGTGCCCGCAGCACCGGCGCTGGCGGCGCTGGGCAAGGCCCCGGTCGTATTTCATGCGCTATCTTTGGGCGCCGATGGCGCGCCGGTGAAGATCGTCAATTCGGACGAGGGCTTCGCGCTGTTGTTCGGGCGACCGTCCTCAATCGATCTCGATACCTTTGTGGGCGGGATCATGCGGCCCTTCCCGGCGGGTCTGATGACCGACATCGGGTTGCTGGTAGCCAATCCGGCGTTCGCCGATAGGGCGGCACAGGCGCGCTTTACGCCCGCGGCATATCACGGCGCGGTCGTCTGGTCGTGGCAGCAGGCGTTGCTAGCGGCCGGGCTGGAACGTCAGCTGGCGCGGACGGACCTGCCTGCGGCGACCCGGATGCGGCTCAGGACCGCGCAGACGGCACTGTGGCGCGCGATCGCCGCAGGCATGACGATCCGCGGATCGGAACTCTGGTCGTGGGCGTACAAGGACGGCGGCTACCGCATCGTCGCATTCGGCGCGGGCAACGCCGATGTCGACGAATCAAACGCGGCGCAATTGTGGAGCACGGTCTATCTCGCCGTGCAGCCGCCGGGGGCTCGCTAACCGGCGAAGAAGCCAGTGATCGTCAGGCGTCCAGTTTGCGGGTCGGACGCCAGCGACACGCCGTCCGCGATTTCACCGGAATGCAGCAGGCTGCTGCGATACAACAGCGCCCGATTGTACACGCCGTCGATGCGCGCGATCCGTTCGAACAACGGCGTGTCACCGGCGATATAGGACTCGGGTGCGCCGTGCTTCACCAGGTCCCGGTTAAGCGCGGCGAAATAAGGATCGCGGCGACTCGCGTCGATCGTCTCGAACCCGGTCGAACGATGTCGGTAGAACGCGGTACCGCCGGTTTCGTCGGGCACAAGATAATGAATCAGAGCCAGCCGTCCAGGCTCCACCGCATCAACGTGCGGCAGGCGTTGCTCGATCGACAGCGCGGACGGCGCCATCGTCACGATTGAGAAGCGCGCTTCCAGCAGCGACAGCCCGGCCGACATCCCAAAAACCTGCTTCGCGATCGTAGCGATGAGCGCCCCTTGATCGCGCATATAGCTATCGGGAAGCGACGCGGCGATGCCGGGGTAATGTCGTCCTGCCGGGCTATAATCCTGCGCCGCGGCAAAAACCCGCAGCGCGTGGGGATCGGGGACGAAGTGGTCGATGACGACCACGGGTTCCCCCTCCGTGCCGATACGACGTGCCCGCACGTTGGGCGTCGTCATCGCGCGGCGACCTGCGGGTCAACTAGCGCTGCGATCGCCACGTCATGCAACGGCAGCGTCGGCGTCGCGCGTGCGATGACCGTCTCGATCTGGTCGAGCTGGCGGCGGTTTGTCACCGCATCGAGGGTATCGGCCAACGGCGCATGGCCCAAGGCGCCCACCCCTTGCCCCTCCAGCACCGCGAGCCAGCTTGCCTCGCGGAACAGTTCGTCGGCACTCAGCATCAGCCGTCCAGCACGCGCGTATTGCGTCATCTTGTCGATCAGCGTGGGAGGCGGCGTCATGTGACGCGTGTGTCGCCAGAGCGGCGCGTCATGGCCCTGCGTGGCGTGATAGTGAAGGATCAGAAAGTCGCGAATGCCGTCCATGTCGCGCGCCAACAGAGTGTTGAACTGACGTGCCAGCGCGGGGTCGCAATCGGCATCTGGGAACAGCGTGATAAGTTTGGCGATGCCACTCTGGATCAAGTGAATACTGGTCGATTCGAGCGGCTCGAGGAACCCCGATGCCAGCCCGATCGCGACGACATTGCCGCGCCATGCCTCGCGCCGGAACCCTGCGGTGAAGCGAAGCATGCGTGGATCCGCCAGCGCTTCGCCGTCGAGGTTGGAGAGCAGGATCGCCACCGCCTCGTCGTCCGACACGAAGCTGCTCGCATAGACATAGCCGTTGCCGGTGCGGTGCTGGAGCGGGATCCGCCACTGCCAGCCGGCGGGGCGCAGCGTCGACCGCGTAAACGGCGTCGTCGCGGCGATGCGCGCGCACGGCACCGCGACTGCGCGGTCGCAGGGGAGCCAATGCGACCAGTCCTCGAACTGCGCGCCCATCGTCTCGCCGATAAGCAGGGCACGAAACCCCGAGCAGTCGATGAAGAGATCGCCTTCCAGCCGCTCGCCTCGGTCGTTCGTCAAGGCGGTAACGAAGCCGGTTTCGGGATCACGCTCGATGTCGCGCAACAGGCCCTCGTGCCGAACGACGCCGCGCTTCTCGGCAAGTTGACGCAGATGGCGGGCATAGAGGCCGGCGTCGAAATGATAGGCATAGCCGAGCGTCGACAGGATCGACCGCGGGTCGTCCACGGGCTTCGCGAAGCGGCCGGCAGCGGCAAGCTGCGCGGCCAGCGAATAGGCCGATAGCGGCCGATCGAGCCCATCCGCCCTGGCCCGCAGCCAGTGCTGATGGAACGGCACGGGTCCAAGATCGACGCCGTAGCGGCCGAACGGGTGGAAATACCGCGTGCCGGGTCGCGCCCAATCGACGAATTCGATGCCGAGCTTGAAACTCGCTTTCGTCGCCGCGACGAACGCCGCCTCTTCCAGTCCGATCAACTGATTGAACCAGTGGATCGTCGGGATAGTCGCTTCGCCGACACCGACGGTCCCGATCGCGTCAGATTCGAGGATGCTGATCTTGACTAGGTCGCCGAACGTGGCGCCCAAGGCCGCGGCGGTCATCCACCCCGCGGTTCCTCCGCCAAGGATTACAAGACGTTGCACGCGCTTCATGCCGCGCAGTCCTGCGCAATTTCTTTTGGATAGCAAGCTGCTTCCTTACCCATGGCCCGCACGACGGTCAGCATTGACAGGTGCCCAATGCCCTGAAGTCCCGGTTGGCCAGTGGCGTTCTGTCGGCGTGTAATCGATCAAACTAGCCCGCGTAGACTGGGCCGTGCCCAAGCTCCGCAGCGGGTCAGCCATTCGGACACGTTACGGGGCCCACAACCGGTCGTTCAGACCGCGCCACCGTGCTTGCGACGCTGCCCGGGTCGAGTGGCATAGCCACCGTGCCGCGGTCACGGTTGATAGCAGGACGAGCATCCTGCACGAAAATTTGCGCGACTGTATCGCGCGCATCGAGGCCGACGATACCAACACCTTGTTGTCGGCCGAGTTTTGATATTATTGGTACTTCCGCACCCGACAAGTTGATGATTATACTAGAAACTTTGGCCCGCCTCGCTGGTTTGGCGCTTGGGATCATCAGATTGTCGGCCACTCCGGCCTGACTGTGTGACCCCTAACAAAAGGGGCTTTTATGACACAGTATCGTAGTCTTTCACGGGTCGGGCTTGTTGCCGTCGGCATCACGACGATGTTGCTCACCGCGTGCGTCAACCCGTCGGCGAAGATCGCGACCTCGCTCGAAGGCTATGGCTTCCAGCCTGCCCAGTCGCAGTGCGTCGGCGATCGGCTCGAGGCTAACCTATCGCTCGGTCAGCTTCAGCAGCTCGGCCGCGCCGCCAAGGCATCGCGCCAGGGCGACACGACACCGGGGCGCCTGACCGCCAGCGATTTCATTCGCGTATCCGCGCAGGTGAAGGACCCGAAGGTCCCGCTGGAAGTCGGCAAGGCCGCTGCGGCGTGCGGCATTCTGACGGACCCCGCCTCGCCACTTTAATCACGCCAACCGCGCCGCTGCACGCGCCCGAAACGGCGGGGCGGCGGCGTCATGCAAGACACGTCCCGGATGGGCGCTTTCAGGAACACCACACATGCAAGACGTAACCTATGCGGGCGATACGGTGGTATCGAACACTCGCGATTTCGGGGCGCAAGCCTGGAGCTATGTCGAGATCTGGACACCACGGATCATCGCGGCGCTGATCATCCTCGTCATCGGCTGGGCGATCGCCCGCGCCGTGAAATGGGGCGTCGCCAAGCTCGTCAACAAGACGCCGCTCGCGATCCATGCCAACGAGCCGAATGCCAACCCGCGCAACCCGACGACAATCGGCGCACAGGTCGGTGATGCCGCCTATTGGGTGGTCCTCCTCATCGCGCTGTTCCTTGCGACCCAGCCGCTCGGTCTGGCCGGCGCAACCGGCCCGCTCGGCGACATGCTGCAGGGCTTCGGCACGGCCATCCCGAGGATCATCGGCGCTGCGCTGATCTTCTTCCTCGGCTACGTGCTCGCCAAGGTCGCCAAGAAGGCGGTCGAGGCGGTCATCACGGCCAGCCATGTCGAGCGCTTCTCGACGCATGTCGGCGCGACCACGCCGACCGATCCGACGATGCTGCCGCGTACCATCGGTGGCATCGTGTTCGCGCTGATCATCATCCCGGTCTCGATCGCGGCACTCGACACGCTCAATATCGCGGCGATCTCGCAGCCGGCAACCGCCATGCTGCGCATCATCCTCGACGCCATTCCGCACGTCATCGCCGCCGGCATGATCCTGGCCGTTGCCTATGTCATTGCCAAGTTCGCGTCGCGTCTGTTGACGCAGTTCCTGGCAACGACCGGCTTCGACCGGACGATCGGTTCGATCGGCATCTTCGGCAACACGGAAAACCGCGAGCTCGGCAGCACCAGCCAGTCGACCGGTCCGTCGTTCGTGCCCTCGAAGACGGTCGGCACCAGCGCATTCGTCGCGATCCTGATCTTCGGCCTGATGGAAGCTTTCCGCCAGCTGAACTTCGCCTATGGCTCGCAGATCATGGCCGAGGTGCTGACGCTGTTCGGGCAGGTCGTGTTCGGGGCGATCATCATCTTCGCATCGGTCGTCATTGCCCGCTTCGTGGCGCACGCGATCGAGCGTAACGGCGACCATGGCACGCGCGTTGCCGCCCCCGTCGTGCGGATCGCGATCATCGTGCTCGGCACGGCGATCGGCCTGCGCTTCATGGGTCTCGCCGACGACATCATCAACCTGGCGTTCGGGTTGCTGCTCGGTGCGATCGCAGTGGCCTTTGCCTTGGCGTTCGGCCTGGGTGGTCGCGATGCGGCCGGGAATGCCGTGAAGCGGATGCTTGACGGTGCCAAGTCGACCGACGACCGCGCCAACCCGGCCATCGACAGCGACCGCACGACGCCCCCTCAGGAATGGCGTCGATGGATCGCCAGTCGGACGGCAATTTCGCCCGTCAGGATGACCGCGGCGACGTCCAGGACCTTACCGACCGCCCCCTGATCTGACTGCCCTTCCCGAGAGAACCAAAGGAAACTCTTATGAACACCGATACCCTCAACGGCACCGCCGCCAACGTCGGCGGCAAGCTCAAGGAGACGCTCGGCGGCGCGATCGGCGACAAGTCGCTGCGGAGCGAAGGTGCCGAGGACCAACTCGGCGGCACCATCCAGAAGACTGTTGGCCAAGCCAAGGATGCCGTCGAGGACAACATCCGCCCGCTGCTCGACTATGTCCGCCAATTCTCGAAGGAACGCCCCTTCACCGCTGCAGCCTTAGCCGGCGTGCTCGGCATCGCGGTCATCAACACCCTGCGCGGCAAGTAAGCCGCCAGAGACGCCGCTTCCCAACGGCGGGCGGGGCAGCGATCGCTGTGCCCTGCCCGCCACTTCAAAGACCGACGGGCGCTCATCGATGCACCCCAGTTAGGCACGAAAGACATGGCCGACAGTCCACACCTCCAGCGCGCATCGACCATCGCTACGCCCGCTGGTCAGGTAGCCCGCCCCCGCCGTATCGCTACCGCGCGACGGCTGGCCGCCGAAGTCATTGGCACGTTCTGGCTGGTCCTGGGTGGCTGCGGCGCTGCGGTTCTTGCCGGGGGACGGGCGTCCCCGGCACGATCGGCATAGCGGGCGTGGCACTGGCATTCGGCCTTACCGTCTTCACGATGGCGTTTGCCGTCGGTTTCATCTCGGGCGGCCATTTCAACCCGGCCGTCAGCGTCGGCTTGACGGTCGCCGGCCGCTTTCCCGCTCGCGACCTGCCGGGCTATGTCATCGCGCAGGTGATCGGCGGCATATTGGGCAGCGCGGCACTCGCTGCACTGGCATCGGGCACCGCGGGGTTCGACCTGGTCGCGAGCGGGTTCGCCGCGAATGGCTACGGCGTGCATTCGCCAGGCGGATACAGCGCGGCAACCGCATTCCTATCCGAGGCATTGCTGACCGCGGGCTTCCTCACGGTCATCCTCGGCGCGACCGACGAGCGCTCCCCGGCAGCGTTCGCACCACTGTCGATCGGTCTAGCATTGACGCTGATCCACCTCATTTCGATCCCGATCGACAATACGTCGGTGAACCCGGCGCGCAGCACAGGTCCCGCGCTGTTCGTCGGCGGATGGGCGCTGTCGCAGCTCTGGCTGTTCTGGATTGCTCCCCTGGGTGGTGCCGCCGTAGCCGGCCTTCTTGGTCGCTGGCTGTTCGCGCATACAGATGAAGATCAGTCGCCGGGGCCGATCGGCGATACACCGGTCGAACTGATGGTCGGCGATGACCGCAATACTGCACCGCTTGAAAGATAAACCATCGGGCAATCCCGAGGACGGCGAACGGTAGTGCAACGGGTAGACAGCAACGCACTTCTCGAGGCGACACTAAACTAACCGCTTTGAGTATATATCATAGTTAAGCTTCCCGATATCGGTATAAGTAACCGACCCTTACCTTTCACTTTATCTGTCGTACAGATTATGAACCACCATACGGCTCTACTTGGTATCAAAATGGGGCACTCTTCGTATGACAGATTTTTCACTAAATCTATCGATTAACTGAGACGTATCTTCGTGACGACGAGGGACGACCATGACTAACGATTGCCTGGATATCTTCACACGCCCCCATCACACGCTCGCGGGCACTATGTGGCATGCGCCCGAACACGCAACGCGGCTAGAATGCTCGATCGAGTCGAACCCCGCCCCCGCGATCGTCTGCGGCTTGCGGGACCTGCGTTACGTGATGGTCAACCGCCGTTTTCTTGCGCTTACCGATAGCGCGGACGAGGATTGGCTGAGACGCTCGATGTACGAGCGCAACATCCTTGAGGGCGTCGCGAATTACGAGTTGGTGAAGCGCGCGCTCGTCAACGCGCAGACGATCCCGCAAACCCGGGCCCGTCTGGCTATGCCTGACGGCACGTACCGGCCCGTGATCGTCACAGGCCAGCCCGTGACCGTCGCCGGCCAGCCGTGCATGCTGTTTACCTTCACGGATATCGGGGCATGGCAAGAGACTGAACGCTGCCACGATCAACTGCGCACAAGCGTCCAAACCGCGTTCACAACCTCGTCGGCGTGCATGATGATCGTCGATCCGGCCGACAACGTCGTGACAGTTGCGAATGAGAGTTTTTGTTCATTGCTCGGCTACTCGCTCAACGAACTATCCGGTCGATCGACTGACGACATCGATATCTGGCCATCGGGAATTGCAACCGGCTTCGTCCGTACGAAGTGCGGACAGCATCTCGAATGCGTCATTTCCGAGGCCACGATCCACGTCGTCGGCAAAGCCTACGCCCTGTGGACGTTTCAGGACGTGACCAGTCGTCGGATCGACGAACGCAGTCTGGCCGCGGCGATCGAAGCGACGATTTCGGAATCCAAATGGCTCAGCCATGCCATCTTGGATAATATGGCGCTTCGGTCCGAACCGTCGCGAGACGATGGCGCATCGGGATTGAGCGAACTCACTGCACGCGAACGCGATGTGCTGGCGTTGATCTGCGAGGGAATGGACGACAAGACGATGGCACGTACACTGCAAGTCAGCGGCAACACGATCCGCAACCACGTCGCTCGCGTCTACAGCAAGATCGGCGTCAATCGCAGAGTGGCAGCGGCCGCCTGGGGCCGCGCGCGCGGGTTTGACACGGGAAGCAACCGTGTAGCGCTACTGGCATGCGCCACCGGCGCTATGTCGGGCTGATCGCATAATACTTCCAACGTGCAAATGCCCACGCTTTGAAAGTCGCACCTGGGAGACTCGGAACAACGCTGTCGTCCACCGCTCATGTCGAAAATACTATTCCGGCACGACAAATCGATCTGTCGGCTGCGTTCGCCTTTGGTTAGATAACAGTAACTTGGCCAAGCCACCGAACGAGGGAGCGTTCATCATGCAGAAGGATACCAGCAAACTTTCCAACGTGGCCAGAAGTTCGGTCACGGATACGCTGTGTAAACTTACCGGCATTTCGCCATCTCAGACTAATGTCGGCGTAAAGTCGGTAGATACCGAAGAATCTTCTCGGGCCAAACCCCTTTCGCGCCGTGTTGGCACGATTCACCTCAAGCATTAAATTGGGAAACATATGAAACAAGCATTTACACTGATCGTCCTTGCCGCAGGCCTGTCCTTGACCGGTTGCCATACCGTCAACGGCGTCGGCAAAGACGTGAAATCCGCAGGAACGGCTGTATCAAACGCCTCAGGCGAGAGCGGCAAGAAGAAGTAGCGCACAATAGATTGGGGACTTCGTCAAATCGTCGCTCCCCAATCATTCATCCGCTCTTGGCGTTTTCGATTGCCTATACTTCCAATGCGCCAGACTTTATAATATCCGGCCACTGGCGGGATTTTTACTACGCTTTTCGCTAGGTATCGTTCGGCGTGAACTCGTGAGGTAGACTAGGTTTTGGTGCCCAGACGCAGTCGCCGATGCTCAGGTGCGGTCGATGGCGCCCCGGATACGAACGCTCTATTATCGTCAGCTAAAGCCCTTCCATCCAGATGGTGGACGCCGACTAATTACCATTCTCACGACGGGCGAACAGATCGCCGATGGATGCGACGAAATGCGTATTCATTGCGGCGATCGCAGCTTTCGGATCACGATCGGTAATGGTGCGCGCCAGGTCGTGATGGTGCGCCAACACGGCGGTACGCTGCCGCGCGGTGGTTCGCGTTGCCCAGGCGGCAGGCACAGCATGGACCATCATCGGCGCGAACGAGCGGACGATCTGCAAAAACAGCATGTTGCGCCCTGCCTGCGCGATCGCCTGGTGAAACTCGATGTCGTGGCGAGTCAACGCATCGACATCGGTACCCGCCGCTTCCATCGCCTCGGCCAGGCCGACGATCGTCCGCGCCTCGTCGTCGGTGCGTTCGATCGCGGCGAGTTCGGCGGTGCGGAGTTCCAGCGTGCGGCGCACGTCCCAGATCTGCACCATCGAGATCTGCGCCGTCGCCACCGCGTGATCGAGCGAGGTCGCCATCACCGATCCGTCGATCGCAGCGACCCGCGCGCGCCTGCCATTGCCCACGTCGATCAGCCGCAGCGCCGCCAGCGCGCCGAACGCCTCTCGTAATACTGGCCGACTGACGCCAAGCTCGGCCGCAAAATGGCCTTCGGACGGCAGCGTGTCGCCGACCTTCATGTCGTTCGTGCGGATGTGCGTGCGGACCGCATGGACTGCCTGATCGACGAGCGAGCCGCCCTCGACCAGTCGCAGGCTCGCCGCGCTCATGCCGCAAGCCGTGGTGCGCGCAGCGACGACGGGGTCGCGCCGAACTGCCGCGAGAAGGCACGCGTGAAACTGGCGTTGTTGAGATAGCCGCACTGGTACCCGATCGACGATACCGGCAGGTCGGTCGCGATCAGCAGCTGACGCGCCGCTCCGAGCCGCCGGTCGAGCAGCGCGTCGGCGACCGTGCAAGCGAACATGTCGCGGAAGCCGCGCGTCAGCTTCGCTCGGTTCAGTCCACAGGCGCGCGCGATCGAATCGAGCGTCATCTTCTCGCCCCAGCGCTCGTCGATCATCCGTTTCGCCGCGACGATCCGCTGGCTGTCGCGAGCCGACAATTGCCCGGCACCCGCGAGAGGGACAAGGTCGTCCTCGACGATCCGCTGAAACGTGCTGGACAGGAGCTCGATGCATTTTGCCGAACGATGCGTGCTGCGCCAGGGTTCGGGCAACGTGCAATCGAGGATCGCCGCGACCATCATCCGCAACTCGCTCGGCAGATGGCACGCGATGTTCGCGTCGGGCGCATAATCGAAGACCCGCAGGCAGGCGCCACGTTCGACCGCAAGGACGAGGATCGCGCGCTCCTCCGAGGGAACCGTGCCGGTGGTGACGGTGACCTGCGCCGGCGCGTCATCGCCGAGTGTGAAGCAGAGGACCACCGCGTCGGCGGAAACAGCCGCCGGGTCGACCAGGCCCTCGCCGATGAAGGCCGCCATCTCTGGCGACACCGTGACCCGTTCCTTCTGCATGCTATCCTCACCCAACACCGATCTCCTGTTCCCGATTGCCGGGATTGAGTCGATCATGCAGCTATCGGATAGCTCGTACAAGAGCTATCTTACAGGTCAGGCGGTTGCCGATACCGGCGCGCGCCGCATCGCCATCGTGAAGGCGATGACCGAGATCGCGCTGGTCACCACGCCAACGATCGCGAGACCCTGCGCGAGATGCGCCTCGCCGCCCAGCATGCCGCTTGCCGCCGCGACCAGCGTCGGTGCGAGGCCGTAGCCGATCAGCCCGGCGATCGCGATGAACGCGCCGATGCACAGTCCGCGCAGCTCATTGGGGATCAGAACGGTCAATGCCACCGAGGTCACGACGCCCGTCACCGCGCCGCACGTCACGAGCAGGCCGACCGCGACCCCGAACAACGGAACCGAGGGCATGATCGGGAACAGCGCGGCAGGCACGCCAACCGCTGCGGCGACGATCGCACCGATCAGCAGGCCACCGCGCCGTCCGCTTTTCTGTCCCCGGTCGGCGGAAAGCCCACCGACGATCGCACCGACTACGCCCGAGCCAAAGAGCAGCGTGCCCATCCAGCCGGCGAACTGGTCGGGCTGCAGGTGGAAATTGCGCGACAGGACCGGCGAGACCCAGATCCCCGCGGCGGCATCGGCCATCACCACGCTGATCTGGCCGATGAACAAGGGGATCAGGAACACGCGACGCGCCCAGAGTTCACCAGCGACGACCTTGAAAGGCGCATGCGTGCCCGCCGCGACCTCCTGTCGCGCCGGCTCGCGCAACAGCAACAGCGGCAGGATGGCAAACACGCTGATGACCGCAAGGCCGAGATGGACGCTGCGCCACGGCATCATGCCTGCGAACCATGACGGCGCGCCGCCATGGGCGAACAGGCCGAACAGCGCGCCTGACAAGCCCAGGGCGAGCGCAACGCCGAGCGACTTGCCGAGGTTGACGATCAGCATGGCCCTGCCCCGCTGCGTTGGAACGCAAAGTCGGCGCACAGCGACAGCGCTGCGGTCAAGGCGCCGGTCGTGCCGATCCCGGTCAGCATGCGCGCGACGAACAGCACGGGCACGCCCTGCGCGAACGCGGTGAGCACCGTCCCCAGCGTCCACACGAGCGCAAGCGCGATCATCATTCGCACGCGGTTGTAGCGATCGACCAGGATACCGATCGGGATCGAGAACACCGCGAGAGGCAGTGCCGCCGACAGCCCCTGGATCAGGCTCAGCGTATAGTCGCTCAGGTGAAGTTCGGCTTTCGCGCCCTCCTGGACCGTCCCAAACGAGCCCATCATCGTGAAGCCGACCGCCATCGCCAGCGCGAGCGCGAGCAACGGCAGCAGCGTCCTTGCGAACGGCGGTGAAGTTGCCTCGATCGGTCGGGCGAAATCGGTCATGGGAGGTCCTTATGCAAGCGCACGGCGCAGTGCCTCGTGGCTGTCGCGGCGCGCCTGTTGCGAGACCGGGCCGTCGGCGAAGACATCGAAGGCGTGATAGCCGCCGGGATAGACGTGAAGCTCGACCGGCACGCCCGCGCGGATCAGCCGTGTCGCGTAGTCGATGTCCTCGTCGACGAAGAGATCGAGCGCACCGGTCGCGATATAGGTACGCGGCAGGTTGCCAAGATCGGTCGCGCGGGCGGGTGCGGCGTAGGGCGAGACGTCGTCGCCACCGGGCCCGTGGCCGAGCAACGAACTCCAGCCGAAGCGGTTGCTCTGCCCCGTCCACACGAACTCGCCGGCATACGGATGCGGTGGCGCTGTGCAGGTGCGATCATCGAGCATCGGGTAGATCAGGTGCTGGAACGCTAGTGCATACTCACCACGGTCGCGCACCATCAGCGCCAGCGCCGCGGCATACCCGCCGCCCGCACTCTGCCCCATCACGCCGAGCCGGGTCGGATCGATTCCGAGGTCCTCGGCATGGGCGATCGTCCAGGCGAGCCCGGCATAGCAATCCTCGATCGGGCCGGGGAAGTTCGTTTCCGGCGCCAAGCGGTATTCGACCGACACCATGACGCACTGAAGGTCGGCGATCAGCGGACGGACCAGCGGATCGTAATCGCTGACCTTGCCCATCACATAGCCGCCGCCGTGGATGTGATAGATGCACGGCAAAATGCCGGTGACGCCCACTGGGCGGAAGACGTGCAAATCGATATCGGGCGCTCCGGCAGGCCCTGGAACCGTATGGATCTCCAGCGTCGCCAGCGACTCGTCGGCCGGGGAAACATCGAAGGCCGGTCTCGCATCGCCGGCAGGATATCGGCGGTGAGCGATATCGGCGGCAACATCTCCAGCAGCGGGCGCAGCGTCGGATCCACCAGGTGCAGGCTGTCCATCATTCTCTCCACGATCGTTGTTATGACGCGCGTTCGATATTGGAACGGCGTTCAGAACGCGAAGATCTTGCCCGGATTGAACAGGTTGTGCGGGTCGAGAGCATGCTTCAACGTCCGCATCAGATCGACCGCATCGCCGAGTTCGGCGACCAGCCAATCCTGCTTGCCGATACCGATCCCGTGCTCCCCGGTGCACGTGCCATCCATCGCCAGCGCCCGCTCGACCATCCGTGAATTGATCGCCGAAACCTCGGCCAGTTCGGCTTCGGACTCCGGATCGATCGAGAACACGACGTGGAAATTGCCGTCGCCGACATGGCCGAGAATGGTTGCCGGGACCGACGAGGCCTGGAGGTCGGCCTTCGTCTCGCCGATGCACTCCGCCAGGCGGCTGATCGGCACGCACACGTCGGTCGCCCAGCCGACCGCGCCGGGGCGCAGGTTGACCGCAGCGTAATACGCCTCGTGCCGCGCCTTCCACAGCTTCGAGCGTTCCTCGGGCAGATTCGACCAACGGAAGTCGCCGCCGCCGTTCGCCGCCGCGAGTTCGCGCACCGTCTCGGCCTGTTCGTCGACATAGCGCGGCGAGCCGTGGAATTCGAAGAACAGTGTCGTCAGTTCCGGGTAATCGAGCTTCGACCAGGCGTTGACCGCCTTCATCTGCATGTCGTCGAGGATCTCGACGCGAGCGAGCGGCACGCCGATCTGGATCGCCTGCACCACCGTATCGACCGCGCCGTTCAGCGTGTCGAAGCTGCACACCGCGGACGAGATCGCCTCGGGTATCCCATGAAGCCGCAGCGTCACTTCGGTGATGATCCCGAGCGTACCCTCGGAGCCGACGAACAGCCGGGTCAGGTCATAGCCCGCCGCCGACTTGCGCGCGCGGCGGCTGGTGCGGATCTCGCGACCGTCGGGCGTTACCACGCGCAGGCTCAGTACAGCCTCGCGCATCGTGCCGTAGCGCACCGCGTTGGTACCGCTTGCGCGCGTCGCGGCCATCCCGCCGATCGTCGCATTGGCGCCGGGATCGATCGGGAAGAACAGCCCCAGGTCGCGGATATGCTCGTTCAGCTGCTCGCGGCGGACACCGGCCTGCACCGTGCAGTCGAAGTCGTCGGCGTTGATCGACACGATCTGCGTCATCTCCGACAGGTCGACCGACACGCCACCTTGCACCGCCAGCGTGTTGCCCTCGATCGAGGTGCCAGCCCCGAACGCCACGATCGGCACCTTGGCGGCGGTACACAGCTTGACGAGATCGACCACCTCCTCGGTCGATCGCGCGAAGACGACCGCGTCGGGCAGCATCGGTGCGAAATGCGCCTCGCTGCTACCGTGGTGGAGCCGCATTGCGTCGCTCATCTGGAGCGCGTCGCCGAACCGCTGCTTGAGCGCCGCGACGAACGCCGGGTCGAGCGGTGCGCGCTCGATATGTTCGAATTGCATGGTCATCCTAGAACCGGAAGCTCGCGCGCACGCCGTAGCGGCGGCGGTCGCCCTGGATGGCGAGGTTCGACGCGAGCGGCGCGAGCCCGGCGCGGACCAGCGCAGACTTGTCGATATAGCTCTCGATGAACTTGGTGTTGAACAGGTTCGTGCCGAACGCCGTGACGGTCAGGCCGCTCGAGAAACGGAAGCCGAGCGAGGCGTTGGTGATCGCATAGGCCGATAGTTTCGGCGCGACATTGGGGTCGAGCGAGGAGCCGATGCGGCTGCCCTTGCCGAAGATCCCGGCATCGAGCAGCACCGCATTGGCGCCGACCGGCACGGTGTAGGTCGTATTGAAGTTGAAGTTGTAATCGGGCGTGAAGATGATCCGGTCGCTCGATACGTGGACGCCGGTGGTCGCGAAATACTGGCTGTCGTCGGTGATGCGGGCATGGAGATAGGACGCGCCGGCATCGATCCGCCACTGGTTCGTCACGCGAAGATGCGCCTCCACTTCGGCGCCGTAGCTTTCGACGGTGCCGGTGTTCAGGTTGATCGCGACGAAGCCCCCGCTGGTGTTGGGCGCGAGCGAGTTCTGGCCGATGAAATCCTTGTAGTCGTTGTAGAACACGTCGGCGTTGATCGTCAGGCGACGGTCGAACGCGTCGAACTTGGTGCCGAGTTCGTAGGTCCAGACATTGTCGCCCTTGTAGGTCGCATCCTCCGGCCGCGTACCTGGACCGTTCTGGCCACCGCCGCGGATACCCTTGGCGACCGAGGCGTAGCTCATCACCGCCGGCGTCCAGTGCTGCGTCAGCGTGACGCGCGGCTGGAACTGGTCCTTCTTGTACTCGGGTGCCGTGTACGGCGTCGTGCCATTGATCTGGCTCGCGACCAGCTTCTGGTGATCGTAGCGCCCACCGACCGCGAGATCGAGCGTGCCGACTTTCAGGAACGCGGTGGCGAAGATCGCGCGGGTGTCGTTGCGGACATAGGTCGACGACGGCGTGGTCGAGGCCGGCACGGGGAAGGTCGGCCCCAGCAGCGCGCGGAAATCGATCGTCGTCAGCTGGTCGCTCGTCTGCGTGTAGCGGTTGCCGTACAGCCCGATCAACGTCGAGAACGCGTCGCTCCACTGCGTATCGAAGCGCAGTTCGGCTGTCTTCGTCTTCAAGGTCGAACCGCCGCGGGTGCGGAGCAGGTCGACCGCGCTGAAATCACCGTCGTTGATTCCGGCGACATTCTTCTGGTTGTAGGCGCCGATCGCGGTGATCTTGGTTTTCAGCGAGGCGGCATCGAACTCGCCCTTCACGTTCGCGCCGTAATAGTCGATTACCGCACGGTTGAGGACATTAGTCGCGCCGTCGAGGCGGTAATCGGTCGGCCCGGCGACGTGGATATATGACGTGCTGCCGCCCGCGGTCCGGTCGTAATTGCCGTTGACGGTGAACACCGCCCAATCGGCCGGCGTGAAGCGCAGCGTGCCGCCGACGCTCTGCTGTTTCAGCGGGTTCATGTCGCCGATCGTCAGCGTGTTGCGCATGAAGCCGTCCTGCTCGTGGTAGGACGCGCCGATCCGGAACTGCAGCAGGTCGCGCACGATAGGGCCGCTGACCGAGCCCGAGACCGACGCGTAATTGTCCGTGCCGGCGACCGCGGCGTCGAACCGCCCTTCCCACTCGTTGCCCGGCTGGCGTGTGATGACGTTGATCGCGCCACCCAGCGTGTTGTTGCCGAACAGCGTCCCCTGCGGCCCACGCAGCACTTCGATCCGCGCGACGTCGACGATCGGCGAGTTCAGGTAGGACGTGTTCGGCTGATAGACGCCGTCGATGAAGATCCCGACGCCCGGCTGCACCGTGTCGATGAGCGTCGTGCCGATGCCGCGGATCGAGACGAACGCGCGACCGACGCTGTCCGAGTTGATGTTGAGCCCCGGCGTGTAGGACGCGATGTCCTTCACCGTGTTGACCTGCAACTCCTTCAGCCGGTCGCCGGTGATCGCGGTCACCGCGATCGGCACGTCCTTCAGCGACTCCTGGCGCTGGCGGGCAGTGACGACGATGTCATCGGAGCTGACGGGCGTTGCGGTCTTGGCCGTATCGGCGGCGTCCTGTGCATAGGCCGGCACGGTCGTGAAGGCGGCGGCGGCGCATCCTGCGGCGAGCAATGTCTTAAAGCGCATTGGATCCTCATCCCTGTAGAGCGCCGATCCATTGCCGGCTACTTCTACAGTCAGAGCTATCCGATAGCTTACCTGTATGAAAGGTCTCGCGCTATGCCGTCCGGCTCGCGGACTTCGCCGATCGGTGCGTTACCAGCAACTGTAACCGCCATCGGCCAGGACGATGCTGCCGGTCATCAGGCTGGCCGCATCCGACGCGAGGAAGGCAACGATCGACGCTACTTCTTCGGGTTCGCCAAGCCGACCTTGCGGCGTGCCGTCAATCCAGCGCTTGTACATTTCGCCCTCGCGATCCGCGAAGCTGTTGAGAACGGTGTTGATATAGGTCGGGGCGACCGCGTTGACGCGGACGCCGCGTGGCGCCCATTCGGCAGCGAGGCTCTTGGTGAGCTGGTGCACTGCGGCCTTCGACGCGTTGTAATAGCTTTGCGGCTGCGGTCGGTTGACGATGAAACCGCTCATCGACCCGACATTGACGATCGCGCCCTTCCCCGCCGCCAGCATGTGCCGGCCAAAGGCGCGCGCGCACCAGAAAGTGCCGTTGAGATTGACGTCGAGCACGTTCAACCAATGCTCGTCGGCGACGTCTTCGGCCGCGGTTTCGCTGCGTGCGATGCCGGCATTATTCACGAGAATATCGATCGCCCGGAGCTGATCGGCAACGGCAGTCACGCGGGCGGAATCAGTCACGTCCATCGCGATACCGTCGACCGCGTAGCCCTTGTCCGAGAGCGCCGCCTGCCCGGCTGCGATCACCGCCTCGTCGCGGTCGGCGATCGTTACGTGCGCGCCCATCTCCGCCAGCGCTTCGGCACACGCCAGGCCGATCCCCGCCGCGCCACCCGTCACGAGCGCACGGCGGCCGGTCAGCTTCAGTCGTTCGAGATACATCGTCGGTCCTCAAGGCAGGAAGGGTGCGGCCGGCATGACGGGCTCGTGTCGCGCCTCCTGCCGGACAAGCGAATAGACCTGCCGCGTCTCGGCATCGAATTCGACCCAGGGCAGGCGGCCGTCGGTCGCGAACCGGATCCACAGCGCGTGCATCCGTTCGGCAAGATCCTGTGGCGGATTGGGTCCGCAAAGACCCTGCTCGCCGGTCGCACACGCCAACGTGTCGAACACGAACGGCAACTCCATGCCGTGCGACGCGCCAAGCTCGCCGCCGAACATCGGCGACCGCCAGTCGAACTCGTACATATGCGTGCGCCCCTTGTGCGCCTCGGCAAAGCGCCGCGCGGGCCAGCGGAAGACGAGATCGTTCATCGCATCGGTCAGCGCCTGCCCCGGCTTCTTGCCCTTCGTCCCGATCCCGTACGCCTTCAGCACTTTGCGCGCATGCGGTTGCGACTTGTGGAGGACATAGGTCGCCAGCAACCGCCCGATCTTGTCGCGCACGCCGGTGGGGACGAGATACAGGTTCATCTCCTCGGCATTGGTGCCGATCAACAGATCCACCTCCGCGCCAGCGCCGTTCGCCAGCGCATCGAGCGGACGCTGGGGCAGCACGTCGTCGCCGTGGACGGGGACGAAGCGGCTGATCCCGAACACCGGTTCGTGGCCCGCCTCGTCGCGCAGATCGATCCGCGCAGTCGGTGCCGATATCGCCTCGACCGCGTCGATCAATGCGTCATACGGCACACTGCTAAAGCCGGTCGCGTCCGGGGTGATCTTCAGGATCTTCGCGAGCTTCTTCACCAGCCGCTGCATCACCGGGACCGAGCGCGTCATCCCGCCATGGCCGCTCTGGACGATCGCCCGCCGGAACAATCCCTTGGCTTGTGGCGAGGCGATAAGATCGGCGATCGCCATCGCGCCCGCGGACTCGCCGAACACCGTGACATTATGCGGATCGCCGCCGAACGCGGTTATCCCGTCCCGTACCCATATCAGCGCCGCGATCATATCGCGCAGGCCGAGGTTGGTCGGCACGCCGGGGATCGGCAGGAAGCCGTCGACCCCCATCCGATAGTTGATCGCGACGCAGATAACGCCATCGCGGGCGAACGTGCTGCCGTCCTGTACCGGCGCATCCTTGCTACCGATCACGAACCCGCCGCCGTGGATGAACACCATCACCGGCAGGCCAGTCCGGTGGTCATCGGGCCGCCAGATATTCGCCGTCAGATAGTCGTCGCCCGGCGCCCAGCCTTCACCAATCAGCGGTACGGTATCGAGGCCTGAGAACGCCTTGGTCCGCTGCGGTGCATTGGGTCCGGCCGCCGTTGCGTCGCGCACGCCTTGCCACGGCACGACCGGTTGTGGCGGCGCGAAGCGGTTGGCGCCCACCGGCGCCGCGGCGTAGGGTATACCGAGGAACCGCCGCACGTCGCCCGCGGTACTCCCCTGCACGATACCGGCGGCGGTCGAGACGATGGGTTGGCTCACGATGTTCTCTCCTCCCGATCCGCAGCCGCGGTCGGAGGACTAAGGTAGCAGTCCGGCAAAGTACGTCGCGAACTCACGTTATGCGCATCGTTGCTTTTATCGTGCAGTCCGGTGGGCCGACAAGCGCCCCCGTTACCAGGCCCCGGTCCCGGTCGCGCCCTGCTGGTATTCGGCGATGCGCCGTCGGGTCGCGGGCGATGTAGTCTCCGGCAGGTCGCCCAGCGTGAACCAGCCGGCCTGTTCGATCTCCCGCAGGTCAGCTCGAGCGAGCACACCGCTGGCCGCGGTTCGCACGACGAAGATGACGATATGGTCGTCCTTGCCCTCCCCGCGGCTGTGATAGACGCCGAGCACCCGCTCGATCACCGGGTCAGCGATCGCCACTTCCTCGGCAAGCTCGCGCGCCAGCGCAGCGACCGTGCTCTCGCCTCTCTTCACGCCGCCGCCCGGCAGATACCAGTGATCGGCATAGGTATGCCGTACCAGCGCGACCCGCCCGTCCCGGTCCAGCAACAGCGCACGAACACCGATCGTCCGCGGCCTGCCGATCCGCCATACGAGCCTCGCTATCCTGCCGATCAATCGATGAGGTACACCCACGCTTCTATCCCTCTGCGTTTATCGACTCGTCCCAAAGTACCCGGGAACTTGGTTTACGCCCGATGCCGTTGGGAGGCACAACCAAGCAGCGGACGGGCACAGCGAATGGTTTTGTAGCTCGCTCCGAATGCGGTCAGATTGAAATGGCTTCTCCGACATCCTGATCACGGGAGCAATCCGCACCGACTTCAACCAGTGGCAGGGCCCATGACGCGACTTCAACGTGCGAACAACATAGCCGATCTGCGCCTGATGGCACGCAAACGGCTGCCGCGACCGATCTTCGACTATATCGACGGCGGCGCCGACGACGAAGTGTCGCTGCGCCGAAACGTCGGCGCGTTTGCGGACTACGAGCTGGTGCCGGACGTCCTGAACGACGTCTCGGAAATCCGGACCGGCACGACGCTGTTCGGACAGCCATCGCGCTGGCCGCTGATGCTGGCGCCGACAGGGCTTACCCGAATGTTCCACGGCCATGCCGAACTCGCCGTCGCGCGCGCGGCCGCACGCCACGGCATCCTCTACAGCCTGTCGACAATGGGAACGACGCGGCTGGAAGACCTTGCCCAGGCCTTCGCCGGACCGAAGGTTTTCCAGATCTATATTTTCAAGGACCGCGGCCTTACCGCAGAGTTCGTCGCTCGCTGCCGGGACGCAGGCTTCCACGGACTGGCGTTGACGGTCGACACACCTGTAGCCGGCAACCGCGAGCGAGACAGGCGCAGCGGACTGTCCCTGCCGCCCAAGCTGACAATGAAGTCGTTGCTGAGCTTCGCGCGTCATCCCTCATGGTCGCTGCCCGCGCTGACGGGGTCCAAATTCGATCTCGCGAACGTCAGCCACAAGATCGACGCGCTCGCGTCGGGGCCGATGAGCCTGTTCGATTATATCGGCGGCCAGTTCGATAGGTCGGTCGGTTGGCGCGATGTCGAATGGCTCGCCCGCGAGTGGAACGGGCCGCTCGCGATCAAGGGCGTGATGACACCCGAGGACGCGCGGCGTTCGATCGCGTCGGGCGCGACCGGCGTGATGGTATCGAACCACGGCGGACGCCAGCTCGATGGAGCGCCTGCCCCAATCGATCAGATCGCCGCAGTACGTGACGCCGTCGGCGATGCGCCAGACGTCATCTGCGACGGCGGCATCAGGCGCGGGTCGGATGTTGTGAAGGCGTTGGCGCTAGGGGCGACCGCCTGTTCGATCGGGCGCCCATATCTGTACGGCCTGGCAGCGGGCGGAGAAGCAGGCGTCGATCGCGTCCTAACGCTGTTGACCGAAGAATTCGAGCGCACGTTGACGCTCGCTGGCGTGAATGATGCAGCAGCCTTGTCACGTGGCCATGTTCGAACTCGGGAAAACCGGAGTGATATGGCGTAGCTCTCGGCATAAATGAGATTGCCATGTTCGCTGGCGCTACTGAACAGGCCCAAACGATGCGTGTGTATCCGACTCCCTGCTGCCTTGACCGGATCTGATGTGTTTTGGCATAAGTGTACTCAAGAGATGCAGCCTAATTACCCGATTTAACATTTCAAAGTTCGGGCTCTTGCTAACATCTCAAAATAGATTTCAAATCAGATTGACTCACTTGCGATCATTCGCGGCCTTTTTCTAGCTCCCCAACTTCTGCCATCCATTCAGTATTGCAGCAGAGAAGGTGCTGAGCCTCGGCCCTGCACGCTGCCTCACCATCTTTCAAAAGGATGATAAGGCGGCAAAGCTTTTGCCGGCCCATTAACGGGCTGTCGGCTGCATAAGCTCTATCGTGATATGATCGGGGCCTGAAACGTAGGCCACCAACGTTCCCTTCCGTGGACCACCCGGGATCGGCAGCGGATTGCCTTTCGCCTTCCATCCTGCTGCCTCGACACGGGCAATGGCGCCATGAATATCCTCTACGGTCAGAGCCAGATGGGCCGCGCCGATCGATCCTGCGCCGCTGGGCACCGTCCCGTTCTGGAGCCCGTTTGAATATTCCAACAGTTCGATCACGTAGCCGTCTTGTGCCTTGACGATCGCCGTTCTCACTTTCGGATCATCGACACCGGTCACCTGATTCAGGAAGTCGCCCCCCATCTCCGATTGCCGCTCAAGTGTGAAACCGAGCGCTCCCGTCCAGAACCGAACGGCTTCGTCCAAAGACGACACAGCGAAGCCTGTGTGGTCCACGGCAATTACGTTTGCGGCGTCCGTCATTACTGCCCTCTCACTGGTATGCCGCCCGTGCTTACCACGCGCACCGTTCACCATCGTAAACTGCTTTCCCTAAACCCTTCCCCGCATACACTTTCCCAATATGGGCTGGTGGGCACGGAGAAACGGAAAGGCTTCGAGCCTCTTAAAGCAGCGAGTTCCAGGATGCGAAAGACCTTGGGAGCAGACGAGCTTGGTATGCAGCGATCAGGCGACCAGCGGCCGCGGAGACCCACATTCGGTCATCCCGATGCGGCTTTTGCCGTTCCGAATTCCGACATCCGTTCATGTTTGCCGCTGACTTGAGCGATCAATCATGACGGCGGTACGGAGCAAGCTTGCGCGGGCCAGCGACGTATAGCTGGTGCGGTGATCTCCCTTGACCTGCTCCTCAGAAGTCATCCGCTTGGTAAGTTATCTCGTCAGATGCAGGGGAGTGATGCGGCAAGGCCGATCTTGCGAGCATCAGATCATTGGCGCCCTGCGCGAGCATAAGGCTGACGCGAAAACATCGCTCGGATGGCGACGATGTCAGCCAATCGAATTGTAGTTAAGCCGATCATGGCGATTTACGATTGCAGGAACGAGCATTACCGCCGGCGGACTACTTTACAGAAAGTTGGAGGGAGCCACGCTGCCATTGGAGTTCCGGCCCAGCGCGTTGATCAAGGCGAATGCGGACAGCCTGCGCCAGACGGTCCGCGTGATCGTTGCGACTGCAGCAGCGTTTGCGGCGTACAAGACGCTCGGCCTGCACGAGGGCTATTGGGCGGTGTTCACCGTGCTGATCGTGATGCAGGCGTCGATCGGGGGAACGCTCGGCGCGGCGACCGATCGGTTGCTGGGGACCTTGCTGGGCGCGGTGCTCGGCGGCATCGGCGCGGCGCTCGGGCGGACCGATACGCTCGAACTCGGGCTGGTGCTCGTCACCGTAACCGGCATCGCCGCACTCATCGCGTCGGTCCGGCCGCGGTTGCGGATCGCGCCGGTCACCGCGGCGATCATGTTGCTCAGCGCGCCGCCGGGCTCTTCGGTGGAGATCTTCGTGCGCGACCGCATCATCGAGATCGGTCTGGGCGGCATGATCGGCGTGCTGGCGGCGATGCTGATCCTGCCGGCACGCTCGCACGGCGTGGTGATCGCACGCACGCTGGCCGTGCTGAGCCATATCGAACGGATGCTGCGCGCGCAGGCCGACGCGCTGACCACCGGGCTGGCGCTGCCCTCGTCGCCCGAACACGCCGCGCTACGTCATGCGCTGGCCGCGGTCGAGCTGGCGATGACGGATGCCGACCGCGAGCGAGCGTCGCGTCTCGCGGATCACGGTATCCCCGCCGCCGTACCGCGCACGCTCTGGCGGATTCGCAACGACCTGGTGCTGAGCGGTCGCGCACTCGACGAACCGCTGCCCCCGGCAGCGATGGCGGCGCTCGCCAAGCCATCAGCGGCGATGCTGACCGCGCATGCCGCGCTTGCGTCGCGGTGTTCGGAGGCGCTTCGCACGCGCGGAAAAGTAGATCGCGGCGACGTTGAAGCCTGTTATCGCATGTTCGGTACCGCGCTCGATCTGTTCCGCCGGAGCGATGCCGCAGCGACGCTGGATTTCGACGCATCGGGGCGCGTGTTCGCGCTCGCCTTTGCCGCGGGCCGGCTGCACCGCGACCTGATCGACCTGGCGGGTCGCGTCGACGAAATCGCCCCGACCAAGGTGCTCGCTGCCGATCAGGCATAGCCCCGCGAGCTTGACCGCCGGCTCTCGAACGGTACGGGCGACCATGACCGATACCGCTTCAACACCAGATCTCGCCGCCGAACTGGTCGCGCTGCTCGACCTCGAACCGCTCGATACCGACCTGTTCCGCGGACCGCAGCGACCCGGCGCAACCGCGCGCGTCTTCGGCGGGCAGGTCGTGGCACAGGCGCTGATGGCGGCGCAGCGATCGGTCGACGCACCCGCCGTGGCGCACAGCATGCACGCCTATTTCCTGCGCGCCGGCACCGAGACGCAACCGATCATCTTCCGGGTCGAGCGCGACTTCGACGGCAAGTCGTTCGCCAACCGCCGCGTCACTGCAAGCCAGAACGGCGCGACGATCCTGACGCTGGCTGCGTCGTTCCAGCGGCCGGAAGCCGGGCTGGAGCATGCGGTCGCGATGCCCGATCTGCCGCCGCCGGAGGAACTGCGCTCGCTCGACATCCTCGCTGGCGACTATGCGGGTATCTCGGCGGAAGCCGTCGCGTTCCTCGGCCAGCCGTCTGCCTTCGATATCCGGCCCTGCGGCGTGCCAGCGTTCCTCCAGACCGAGCCCGGCACGCCCGTATCGCATGTCTGGATCCGGTTCCGGGGCAGCGCACCGACCGATCCCGCGTTGCGCCGTGGTGTGCTCGCCTATCTGTCGGACTATGCGCTGCTCAGTGCGTCGCTGATCCCGCACGGCGTCAATATGTTCGCGCACAGCATGCAGACCGCGAGCCTCGATCACGCGATGTGGTTCCACGAGGACGTGCCGCTCGACGACTGGCTGCTGTATAGCAGCGAGAGCCCGTGGTCGGGGCATGGTCGTGGTATCGCGCGCGGCGTGTTCCATAGCCGCGACGGGCGGGCGGTCGCGCATGTGGCGCAGGAAGGGTTGATACGGATGCGACCAGACCTCGCGCCGCACACCACGATCCCGCATATGCCCTGACCAACTCGGCCCTGACCAACGCGGCCCCGATCGATCCGCGCTGAATCAGCTCAACGCGGAAATCCATGTTGACAGCGCATTTGTACGGACATTAATACTATCTCGCGCCAGTGAAGCTGGTTCCAGGATGTCGCGCCGCGGAAGACGGACGATCCCGATCTTGAGAGGATGTCTGTATGCGTCATTCGTACGCCGTATCGCTGTGCGCGTTGCTCGCGGTACTGCCATCGGTAGCCCGGGCGCAGACCGCGTCTCCGCTCGATACCGATCCGTCGTACCAGACGATGCTGGCGCTGATCGACGAGATGGTCGAGAACAAGCTGGTCAGCCGCGAGCGTGCCGATACGCTGATCGCCAATGCCAAGGCGAAAGCCGGCCGTGCGCTTGCCGCGAATGCACCGTCACCAGCAGCCCCGCCACTGACAGCCCCGCCAACGGCAGACCCGATACTGCCGCCGACCCGCGTGCAGGTCGCCAACCAGACGGCCGATCCCGGCGCGAAGATAGCTCCCGTACCGGTCGGTAACGCACAGGTCGTGAACGCCGGCGGGGTCGCGCTGCCCGCCGATCTCGCGGTCGACTGGAGCCGGGGTGCCCCCGTGTTCAGCAGTCGCGACGGGAAGTTCACCTTCAAGATGCGCGGGCGGTTGTTGGCGGATATCTCGTCTACCGGCGGGTCGGATTTCGACCGTCGCAACATCACCGTCTCGACGCTGCGCCAGTTCCGCGTCGGCGCGATCGGCACGATCGGCGATCACCTGTTCTATCAGTTCGAGACCGATTTCCGCCGCAACGCGACCGAGGTCGTGCAGGCGTTCGTCGGCTACCGCCAGAAGTTCGGCAAGACCGACGCCGACGTCCGGTTCGGCAATCTCATCACCGACCGCGGCATCGACATCGGCACCGCCTCGACCGCCAACCCGTTCATCACGACCAATATCAACACCACCGCGCTCGCGACGCAGGGCGGCAAGGTCTTCCTGATGGGCGCGGTCGGCCGCGCGGGCGGCAAGAACTGGCATGCGAGCTTCGGCGTGCACGGCGATGCGATCGACAGCGATTTCACGCGCAGCGACAACCGCATGCTGCTGGGCCGTGCGCACTGGAACCCGATCCTCACCAAGCATGGCCTGATCCACATCGGCGGCTGGGCGTATAGCGAGAACATTCCCGACACGACGCTGCCGACCACGTTCGCGCAGGGCATGGCGGGGGCGCTCAACAACAGCGTCCGTGTCGAGTCCGCGGCACTGACCGGCGCGGACGGATCGAAGGCGTTCGGGCTCGAACTCGGCGGCACGCTCGGGCCGTTCTACGCGTTTAGCGAATATGGCCAGCGGACCGTGCATGGCGGCCCGACCTCGACGTTCCGCAGCGGCAAGATCAAGGCCTTGTCGGTCAATGGCGGGTTCTGGATCACCGGCGAGACGCCGACCTATTCTGCGCGCAGCGGCACCTATGTCGCGCCGAACGTCCTGAACTCGGTACTTGATGGCGGCTGGGGCGCGCTGGAAGCGGTCGTGCGCTACGAGGATCTCGACAGCTCGAGCCTGCCCCTCGGCGGCACCGGTACGGCGGGTACGCTCGGGCTGAACTGGTCGCTGACGAACAATTTCCGATTCATGGCGGACTATACCCATTTCCGTACCGACAACCGCACCGGCAGCTTCATCGGGCGCGATAGCGGCGACACGTTCGCAGCAAGGGCCGAAGTGGCGTTCTGACGCCAACCCACTGCTCGCTTCGACTTGCCAGCATACCATAAGTTCGATAATGTCCGTACAAAGCGATAAGGAGGATGTATGAGCCTTTCGGCTATCAAAATTGGCGAGCAGCGTTACCGCGCGAGCTATGGCCGCTATCTCGAGGATTTCGTGGTCGGCGACATTTACGAGCATCGCCCCGGGCGGACGATCACCGACGTGGACAACATCCAGTTCTCGCTGATGACGATGAACGCGCACCCGATGCACTGCGATGCGCAATATGCCGCCAAGAGCGAATTCGGGCGGCTGCTGGTCAATAGCGGGCTGACGCTGGCGATCGTGCTTGGCATGACCGTCAACGACGTCAGCGGCAAGTCGCCGGCCAATCTCGGCTGGACCGAGATCAAGCTGACCCACCCGGTATTCGGCGGCGACACGCTGACCGCGGAAACCGAGGTGCTCGAGATCCGCGAGTCCAAGTCGCGGCCGACGCAGGGGATCGTCACCACCCGAACCCGCGCGTTCAATCAGGACGCCAAGCAGATCATGGAGTTCACGCGCAACTCGCTGGTCTACAAACGCGGCGAATCTCCCGACGACAAATAGCCCGACCGAACGACTTAATCGGTTGCCCTTGATGGTGACCGGACGTCCCCCGCGCGGTCTGCGAGAGCTTCGACCAACGAAGACCCGGCCCGTCGTCATTCCGAAGAGAGGTAGCCCCATGGCCGATACCATCGCCGTCAACGCAGGAGCCAGGCTAGACCGTCTGCCCATCTCCCGATTCCACTGGCGTATCCTGGGGCTTATCAGCGCGGGCGCGTTCCTCGACGCGTTCGACGTCTATCTTGCGGGTGGCGTCATCGCCGCGCTGAAGGCGGAGGGCTTCTCGACGCTGGCGCAGGCCGCGGTGTTCATGTCGATGACGTTCCTCGGCATGATGATCGGCGCAGGCATGGCCGGCTATGTCGGCGATCGGTTCGGGCGTCGCGCGTCCTACCAGTTCAATCTCGCGCTGTTCGGGCTCGCGTCGATCGCGGCGATCTTCTCACCCAACATGACGTTCCTGATCGTCTGCCGCTTCATCATGGGTATCGGCCTCGGTGCCGAGCTGGTGGTCGCGGCGGGCACGCTCGGCGAGTTCATCCCGCCCGCCTATCGCGGTCGCTGGGTGTCGATCATGGGGATGGTCGTCAATTCGGGCCTGCTGGTCGCGACCTCGGTCGGCTATATCGTCATCCCGACGCTCGGCTGGCGCTACATGTTCGCGATCGGTGGCATCCTCGCGCTGATCGTCTGGGTGATGCGCAAGAAGATGCCGGAATCGCCGCGCTGGCTGGAGTCGGTCGGGCGCAACGAGGAGGCCGAGGCGACGCTGCGCGAGATCGAAGCCGACGTCGTCAAGCACAAGGGCCCCCTCGTCGCCGTCCCCGAAATCCGCGTCGTGCCAAAGGTCCACGCACCGCTCAGCGCGCTGTTCAGCTCCAAACTACGCCGCCGCCTGATCGCCGCGACGCTCGCCGCGATCGCGGTCAACGTCTCGGTCTACGGCTTCGTCGCGTGGTTGCCGACCTTCCTGGTCAGCCACGGCACCGGCATCGTCACCTCGCTCTGGTACACGACGCTGATGTCGTTCGGCAGCGTGTTCGGTGCGATCGTCGCGATCGGCATCGCCGACCGCATCTCGCGCCGCGCCTCGCTGATCGCGGCGGCCGTCGCGATCATGATCTTCGGCTTCCTGTATCCGAATGCGCAGGGCAACCTGATGGTGCCGCTGACGGGCTTCCTGCTCGTGTCGAGCATCTACACGCTCGTGACGCTGGCGCTGTTCGCCTACATCCCCGAGCTGTTCCCGACTGCCTATCGGCTGCGCGGTACCGGTTTCGCCGGCATGTGCGGGCGCGCCGCGTCGATGGTCACACCCTATGCCACCGTCGCGCTGTTCGAGCGCTTCGGGCTGGAGGGCGTGCTCGGCATGGTCGGCGTGGTGCTCGCCTGCATGATCGCCGCGGTCGGCCTGTTGAACATCGAGACCACCGGTCAGTCGCTCGATGACGTCGCCGACGAGTCGCTGGTTACCGGGGGGCCGCCAAGTGACACTCTCGCAAACCTTCGCCGATTTCGCGACTGGCCTGACGCTCGACGCCATTCCCGAACGGGTCCGGGAGCGCGCGCGGCACCTGATCCTGGATTCGGTAGGAACCGGGCTCGCAGCGGTCGGTGCGCCTTGGGCCGAAGCGAGCTTTGCCGCCGCGGGCGATCTCGGCAGCGGCACGGCGCCGGTACTCGGCTATGGCCGTACGCTGGCGATGCGCGACGCGGCGCTGATGAACGGGCTCGTCACGCACGGCCTCGACTATGACGACACGCATTCGCGCGGGATCATCCACGCGACCGTCAGTGCCTTCCCGACCGCACTCGTTGCAGCGGACAAGGCCGGCGTGTCGGGCGCCGACCTGCTTGTCGCCTATATCGCGGCTATGGAGGTTTTGACGCGGGTCGCCGCCGTCGGCGCTGGTGGGTTTCACGGCTTCGGCTTCCACCCGACCGGGTTGATCGGTGCATTCGGATCGACGCTTGCGGCCGGCAGGTTGCTCGGGCTGGATGCACAGCAGATCGCGATGGCGCAGGGGATCGTGCTGTCGATGGCCGGCGGGAGTCTCGAATTCCTGGCCGACGGCGCGTGGACCAAGCGGTTGCATCCCGGATGGGCGGCGAGCTCGGCATTGACCGCCGCCACGCTAGCCAAGCGCGGCTTCGTCGGACCGCCTGCTGCGTATGAAGGGCGGTTCGGTCTATATGCGCTGTATCTGCGCGACGCTGCCCCTGCCCTGCTTGCGCAGGCGACCGCAGCGCTCGGCGAGATCTGGGAAATCGAGGCGGTATCGGTAAAGCCGCTGCCCGCGTGCCACATGACGCATGCCGCGGTCGATGCGGCGATCGCGTTGCGCACGGAATACGACCTGACCGCGGCCGACATCGCCAAGGTCATCGTGCTGGTGCCCGAGGCGGTCATCCCGATCGTCTGCGAGCCAGTCGCCCCCAAGCGGACGCCCCGCACCGGCTACGACGCGCAATTCTCGATTCCCTATACGGTCGCGACTGCGCTGCTGACGGGCAAGTTCACGCTCGATGCGCTCGATCTCGTCGGCGCTGAACGACCCGGCGGTGCTCGATCTGGCGACGCGCGTCGAGTACGCGATCGACCCGGACAGCGATTATCCCAAGCACTTCACCGGCGAAGTCATCGTCGAGACCAACGACGGCCGGATGCTCCGCCACCGCGAGGCGATCAACCGTGGTGCGTCCGACCGGCCGCTCAGCAACGCCGACATCGACGCCAAATATTTCGAGAACGCAACGCGCACGGTCGACGCGACGCGCGCCGCGCACATCCGCGCCGCCGTACTCGACATGGACCGACACCCCGCTTCCGCGCTCGGCGACATCCTCGCCGGCGCCACTGCCCTCAAGGAGTATCCGTATGACCCTGGCAAACGCGATCGCCGCCGATGGCGCGATGACCGACGAAGAGATCATGATCCTCGATTCGATCGACAAATTCCTCGAAACCGATGTTCGGCCGTTCGTCCACCAGCTCGAGCATGACGACGAATATCCGCAGAAGATCGTCGACACGATGAAGGAGATGGGGCTGTTCGGCCTGATGATCGCGCCCGAATTCGGCGGGTTCGGCATCTCCACGCTGACCTATGCGCGGATCATCGAGAAGATTTCGACCGTGTGGATGTCGGTCGCGGGCATCATCAACAGCCACATGATCATGGCGATGACGGTCCAGCGCTGCGGCACCGAGGCGCAGAAGGATCATTACCTGCCGAAGTTCGCGACCGGCGAACTGCGCGGCGGCATCGGCCTGACCGAGCCCGACGCGGGCACCGACCTCCAGGCGATCCGCACCACCGCGGTGCGCGACGGCGACGACTATGTCGTCAACGGCAGCAAGATGTGGATCACCAATTCGGGCTTGGGCAACACCATCCTGTTGCTCGTCAAGACCGACACGGCCGCGGAACCACGCCACAAGGGCATGAGCCTGCTGATCGCCGAAAAGGGCGACGGCTTCATCGTGTCGAAGAAGCTGGAGAAGCTCGGCTACAAGGGCATCGACAGCAACGCGCTGACGTTCGACGGGTACCGCGTGCCGGTCGATCGGCTGATCGGCGGGATCGAAGGCGTCGGCCTGAAGCAGGTGCTGGGCGGGCTCGAACTCGGCCGGATCAACGTCGCGGCGCGCGGCGTCGGCATCGCGCAGGCGGCGCTGGATGAAGCGGTCGCCTATTCGCAAACACGAAAGACCTTCGGCAAGCCGATCTGCGAGCATCAGGCGATCCAGCTGAAACTGGGCGAGATGACGACGCGCACCTATGCCGCCCGCCTGCTCACCGAAGCCGCCGCCAAGGCGTATGACCGCGGCGAGCGTTGCGACATGGAAGCCGGCATGGCGAAGTATTTCGCGACCGAAGCAGGGCTGGAGAATGCGATCGAGGCGATGCGGATCTTCGGCGGCTACGGCTATTCGAAGGAATATAACGTCGAGCGGCTCTACCGCGACGCGCCTTTGCTGACGATCGGCGAGGGCACAAACGAACTGCAACGCATCATCATCGCCAAGCAGATTATCGCGCGGAACCCCGCATGAGCCAGCCACTCGCGGGCCTCCGCATCGTCGCGGTCGAACAATATGGCGCAGGGCCGTTCGGCACGCAGCAGCTCGCCGATCTCGGCGCCGAGGTCATCAAGATCGAGAACCACAAGGATGGCGGCGATATCGGGCGCCATGTCGGCCCGTATTTCTTCGCGCCGGGCGACAGCCATTTCTACGAATCGCTCAACCGCAACAAGCGCAGCATCGGCCTCGACCTCAAGAGCGCGGATGGGCGCGCGGTGCTGGAAAAGCTCGTCGCGGAGTCCGACGTGGTGTTCAACAATCTGCGCGGCGACCTGCCGGCAAAGCTCGGGCTCGACTATGCCGCGCTGTCGCAGTTCAACCCGGCGATCGCCTGCGTCCACCTCTCGGCCTATGGCCGTACCGGCAGCCGCGCGGCGTGGCCCGGCTATGATTATCTGATGCAGGCCGAGGCCGGCTACCTGTCGCTGACCGGTGAGCCGGGGACGCCCCCTGCGCGCTTCGGTCTGTCGATCGTCGACTTCATGACCGGCACCACGGCCGCGCTCGCGATCCTCGCCGGCGTCGTCTCGGCGCGCGCGAGCGGCATCGGGCGCGATCTCGACGTCAGCCTGTTCGACGTCGCGCTCGGCAATCTCAACTATGTCGCCGAATGGTATCTCAACGGCGGCGTCACTGTCGAACGCACGTCGCGATCGAGCCATCCCTCGCTCACCCCCAGCCAGCTCTACACGACCAGCGACGGCTGGATCTTCGTGATGTGCAACAAGGAGAAGTTCTTCGAGGTCCTGTGCGGGCTGATCGAGCGTCCCGAATGGGCGACCGATCCGCGCTACGCGACCTTCGCCGCACGGCTGGAGAACCGACCGGCGTTCAACGCCGATCTCGATGCGGTGCTATCGACCCGCACCACGGCGGACTGGATGCAGCTGTTCGAAGGTCGCGTGCCGGCCGCGCCGGTGCTCGACGTCCAGCAGGCGCTCGACAATCCGTTTCTTGCGGAATCGAAGCGGATCGTCGACTTCCAGCATCCCGAGCACGGCCCCCTGCCCGGCATCGCCTCGTCGATCCGCGCGGGCGGCGTCGAACATCCGGACAAGGCTGCCCCAGCACTCGGTGCGGATACCGACGCCATCCTCGCTACGCTGGGCTACACCGATCACGACGTGGCAGCTCTGCGGACCCGCGGCGCGGTACGGTGACACCCGCGCTTGCATCGAACGCCAAGGCATTGGACGGTGTGCTGTTGTCCGGATCACCCGACAAAGCGACCGATGGATATCCGATGCCCCAGCTTCGTCAGCAACCGCGTTACCTGCAGCTCGCCCAGACGCTGATCAACGAGATCGAGGATGGGCGCTATCCGATCGGCACGCTGCTGCCGACCGAGTTCGAGCTCTGCGACCAGTTCGGCGCGAGCCGCTTCACCGTGCGCGAGGCGATCAAGCGGCTCGTGCAATCGGGCATGGTCTCGCGTCAGGCCGGAGTCGGCACGCGCGTCCTCGGGCTGTCGCGCCCGGCCGCGTACCGACAGGTGATGGAGGGGCTTTCCGACCTCCAGCAATACACCAACGAAACCAGCCTCACGATCATCGCGCGTGAGACGGTCGCGCTGGACGGACCGCTCGCCGAACAGGTCGGCGCAACATCGGGCCAGACCTGGCTGCATCTGATGGCGCTGCGCCGCGCCGCCGGGACCAGCCCGATCTCCTATTCGGACATCTATCTCCACCCCGCGTTCCGTAGTCTGAAGCTCGACGACGATGTCGGCGACGTGCCGATCTTCAGCCGGATCGAGGAACAGTTCGGCGAGCGCGTCGCCGAGGTTCGCCAGCATATCGAAGCGGTGGCGATCCCCGCGCCGATCGCCGAGTTGCTTGAAACCAAGACCGGCGCGCCGGGCCTCCGCCTGACCCGCCAGTATCTGAACGCGCGCGGCGAGGTCGTCGAGATGGCGATCAATACCCATCCCGCGGACCGCTATTCCTATTCCCAGACCTTCCGCCGCGATCCCGTATCCGGCCTGTAGAGGATTTTCATGACCATTGCCGCCCGCAGTATCCTGTTCGTCCCCGGCGATCGTGCCGAGCGTTTCGAAAAGGCGCGCGCGAGCGGCGCGGATATGGTGGTGATCGATCTCGAAGACGCGGTCCTCCCCGACCGCAAAGCCGCCGCGCGCGATACGATCCACGATGCGCTCGCGGCCCGGACAGAACCGCGCTTCTTCGTGCGCGTCAACAGTCTGGATACCGAGTGGCATGCTGACGACGTGCGTGCGCTTGCAAACTTGCCGGGCGTCGCGGGGCTAATGCTGCCCAAGGCCGAGCGTGCATCGGACTTTATCGCGATGCACGAGGTCGCCGGTGGCAAGCCGCTCCATGCGCTGGTCGAGACCGTTGCGGCGATCCTCAACCTTGCTGACCTCGTCACCGCGCCTGGACTCGCCCGCCTATCGTTCGGCACGGTGGATTTTCAGGCCGACGCCGGGATCGACGGCGATGGCGCGGAGATCGACCATGTCCGCACCCAGATCGTCCTTCACTCGCGCAGCGCAAGCCTTGCCGCACCGGTGGACGGCGTCTCGACCGACCTCACCGACGACGCGGGGCTGGCCCGCGACACCGACCACGCCCGGCGCTTCGGGTTCGGCGGAAAACTCTGTGTCCATCCACGACAGGTTGGGATCGTCAACACGGCATTCCTGCCGTCCGACGCCGACGTGGACTGGGCCACCCGCGTGGTTGCCGCTATCGATGGCGCGTTCGGTGCGGTTGCGGTCGACGGCAAACTGATCGACAAACCCGTCGTCGATCGCGCTCGGCGACTTCTTGATACTTATTCGGCATTTACGGCTACGCGAAAGTAAGAGTCCGCTAGGTTTGCTTTTAAATATGGGGTTGGCTCAAGGACATAGATACCATCATTTTGAGTGACATCTCAGCAGTTAGCGCAAGCCATAATGATCCACTTCCAGACACTCGTGGCCTCCAGCGCCCTCCCCACCTTCGGACGTTCGTTCAGCCTGAGCACGGATCGTTGTTGCCCTCCCATTCGGTGAGGCGAAGGTGTAGTAGGGCCGTTCGGAGAAAGGCTGCCGCCGGATGGTACGATATTCATCGCTATTAGGCGTCGCACTGCTTGCGCTCGCGCCCATCCAAGCGGGCGCGGACATGACGGCGACTTACCAGCGGCCGGGTGCGGTAAACACAGCAGGCGCACTCACCATAAAGGTCGCGTCAAACGGCGACGTTCGAGCCGGAAACGACGATCGCGGCTACTATCTCTGGACCAACGGCAAGGGTTACGATGTCAGACCCGGGCCGGGCGGCCCGACGGTCATCCGGACTGCGGACACCGCTGCGGCTCGCGCGGGCATACGTCCCGCGTCGGAGATCATGCAACCTTGGCTGCCGGTCGACACAGTGTCGATCAACGGCCGGAAGGGCACCCGCTACTTCATCAGCGGTGCCAGCCACAATCCCGGTGCCATGCCGCTGGTCATCAGCCGCGATCCTTCGCTGGCAATTCTCGCGGCCGGCCACCGGCGCCTCGTGGCCATGCAGGAGAGCAGCTTCCCGGGCGCCGACAGTCCGGAGCGCGTCAGCTTCCGCGAGGTGATCGCGCAGCGTGCTCCGATCGACCTCCTCGGCTCGCAACTGGTCTCGATCAGCACCGCCGCCATCCCATCGACGCGCTTCCGTGTTCCGGCCGCCCCTGTGGCCGCCGCAGCCGTGCGCAAGCATCAAGCGGCAGTGCGCGCAGCGACGAACCCTGCCGCCCCCACTCCGGAGGATATGCTGCACAGACAGGACCGCTTCATCAAGCGAGCGGTCTGGGCCTCTGATCGCCTTTGGCTGCTTACAGAGCGCGGCACGCTCTCGAGCGTCGCACCAGGGAGACCAACCGCCGTACCGAGACGACGCCCGGACCGGCGGCCGACATCTGCGTCGCGGGCGCCGCACTGGTCATCCTCGGCGTGGATGGCCAGCTGTCCCGCCTCGAGGATCGTTCCTGGCACGCGATGCAACGCCTGGACCTCAACGGGGAAGCGGTTCAGGCTCTGAGCTGCACCGACCAGCGTGTGATTGCTGTGAGCCGGAGCCGCCTCGTCGTCAGCGCGGGCGGGCAGCAGCGCACCGTCGGCCTCTCGACGCCGCTCATCGGTCCCATCGTACGAACAGCGCCCTTCGATACAGGCACGACCCTGTTGCTGGGGCTCGCGAAGGGAGAGTGGGGTGGCGGCCTCGAGCGCATCGATACAAGTACTGGCGTGGTCAGTGAAGTCCCCGGACTCGGCGGCCCGATCAACGGCGTGGGACCCGAACCTGGCCGCCCGGGCTGCGTCGTGGCCACCGTCGGCCTAGTTCACTTCTTTCCCAGCGGACAGGTGGTCGAGGCGTGCGGCGACAAGGTCCGACGCCTCTACTACAAACCATACACAATGCAGAAGAGCTGGCCTGCCGATCCACCGAAACTCCCTTTTGAGACAGTGCCCTTCTACGCACTGACGGCGGCGGCCGATGGCTTGTGGCTAGCGGGTGGAGATGGGCTCTACGCGATCACCGCCAGCCGCCCGATCACTTTTAAAATAATGCCACCCTTCGAGCAAATCGACGGAGTGGATGTAAGCTTTGCCGTACCCGGCCTGGCTCTGGTGCGCACTGACATCGACGCCCATGTCTCGCTTGGCGGCGGTGCGCCCCTCCTTGTCGCCCGCTGAATCACCGCTTCTGCGAACTGGACCCATAATCGGTTATTCGGAGCTCCCGTGCCGCCTCCCGGTTTCGGCCTTGCGTTAAACTAACAAATGGCGGCTCACCGCGCCCGGATGGGGTGAATAAGCGGTGTGGATGGAGAAAGCGGAGGTTCGTTATTCCGCTACCTCGAGCCGTATTGCCGCGCCGTCAGCCACCTATGCGCTAAAGCGGATCGCCACTACACTCGACACGGCGAGCGGCAAGATTTGAGGGGCACGCGATGATTTATGAGGTTTTGTCGGCGGCTACAGGAGCTGCCATTTTGGCTTCTGGATCAGCGAGCCCGCCGCAATGTGTAGTTTCAGGTTCCTACGTCCTAGACGGCGGACGAAGCGACAACGTCGAACGAGCGATCGCGAGCGCTACCGCCGGCCTTCCCAACACCGACTATTTCTCACGCAGGCTGCGGAAGGCTAACATAGCTGTCGATGGAATTCGGATTAGAATCTCGAGTCCACCAGGCGGGTTCTCGATCAAATATGAAACCAGGCCGCTGATCCTTGTTTCGACAAGCGGAGAGCTGACTCAGTGGAAGCTCAACGACGGGCAGGTTTTTGACGTGTCCGCGAAAGCGAGCGGTGACGCTGTTTTGATAACGTTCCGTGCGCCCGACAACGAGCGCACCACAGTGTATCGAGTAGTGGGGCCGGACTTTGTGGAAGAGACTATGATCACAAGTCCTCGTCTCCCCAAACCGCTTCACTATAAGCTCACCTATAAGGAAGCGAAATGCTAGGATTTACGAGCTAGGCTCCCTGTTGAATAGCCACTGAGCCTTTGTCGTTTCATGACTGCCCAGGCTGGCCCCTATGATCGCCCCAGCGTCAACTTTCTCGAATGGTCTCGTGCAAGGCTGGCGTTGAGCACCGTGCCCAGCACCGCGGTTCCAAGAGTGCTACCGAGATTGCGGGCAAAAAGATTTGAGGCTGTGGCAGCACCACGTTCCGTCCGCCCGCCACTATCTTGGATGAGCACGATCGCTGCAGTGCTCGGAAAGCCCGTCCCGAAACCCATGGTCAGCGAACCGAGACCAGCCACCAGAGGCGGTGTGATGGGTGAAGGCGGCACGAACGGTATAACTCCAACTGGCAGTAGTGCGGCACCGAAAACCAGGATCCGTGGCAGACCAAACCGAGCCAAGTCACGGGCACGAAGCGTTGGCGCAACGTTCAGGCTGGCATAGGGTTGACGCTGCCGGCCGACGTCGTCGATGAACTCGGCCAAGATATACCCGTCCGCCCCCAGATCGCGCTGATGCGCGCGGTTCAGCGACCAACGATGATGATAGACCGCATCGAACTTCGGATCGGCGGATTCGAAAAAGGGGATGCGGTTTTCATATCACGGCGCTGTTGGCAAACCGCGCGCGGGCTATGCGGTGCATGTCGCGGGCGGCGGAGGGCGCCGCAGCAGGGGACTCTGCCACCGATGGCGCAACGATCCCCAACACTAAGCGAGACGGAAGATCGGCCTGACGATCAGGCGACCGATCATATCCCCTTATCCTTCGAATGGACGGCAGCGGTTTTATCGCCGCTGCCCGCCATCATCATTTGAACGTATAGCGTGCCCCTACCGCGAACGTACGGCTCAGTAGCGTCGTCCCCAGATTGAAGCGGTCGGGGCCGCCGACATCCTCGAACTTGTAATAGGTCTGCTGCTTCGCCTTTAGGAGGTTCACCGCATCGAAGGTGAAACCGAGACGATCGGTCGCGTTCAGCGTCAGCTGGAGATCGAGGCTCTTCTCCGGATTGCGCCAGACGCCGATCGGATTGGCGAACAGCCGCGCTTCGTTGTTGGCGAGGAACGCCTTGCGCCAGATGTACGACAGACGCGCCCCGACCGGCCCGCGATCATACGCCAAGGTCGCATTGTACGACAGGTCCGACACCCCGAAGAACGGCGACGACGCCTGCCCCGTGGTGTTGCCGGCCGCATCCGACAGCGGGATGTTCTGCTTCGAGTCGAGTACGGTCAGGCTGCCCTGGAAACCCAGCCCCTTCAGCACGCTAGGCAGATAATCCGGGAAATAGGTCAGGCCGAGTTCGACGCCTTTGAGCACGCCGTTCGAAGCGTTGACCGGCCGCGTGATCGCGAACGAGTTCGTGGCGCCGGCGACGATCCCGTTGTTCAGGATGGTCTCGCGCACCGTCAGCGGCACGACCAGCCCGTCGACCTCGCGGCGGAAGCCCGTCACGAAGATCGCGCTGTTGCGATCGAAATACCACTCGACTGCGACGTCGTAATTCTTCGAGTGAGTCGGCTTCAGCGTCGCGGTGCCTGCGCTGCCGCTGCCATAGCCGACATTGGTCAGATCGCCGACCAGATTGTAATTCGGGTTGATGTCCGTGAAGTTCGGCCGGCGCAACGTCTGGCCATAGTTGAACCGCACGCGCAGCTTGTCGGTCAGTTCGTAGCGCGCGGTGAAGCTTGGCAACCACCGCTGCGATCCGGTCGACACGAAGGTCTGCGCGCCGTTGTTGTAGCGATCGAAGAAATTGTAGTCAGTATCGACCGTGATGTGCCGCACGCCGGCCTGAAGCTTCAGCGGCCGCCCGAAGATCGAGACTTCGCCGTCGGCCTGGATATAGGCGGCGAGCGTGGTCTCATCGATGTCGAACACGCGTTGCAGCGACAGCTGGTCGGACGTCTTCAGCCCGTAGAGACCACGCACGGTGTCGGCATTGTCGTGCAGCCAATAGCCGCTCGGCAGCACCCAACTGCTCGGGGAATCGCTCTTGCCGTCGAAGAAGCCGGAATTGGTGAACAGCGCCTCGGACGGCAGCGTCGAGAGACTGCGCCCCAGACCGCCTGCATCCTGCGTCCGCACCGACGTCGAGGCCTTGCGGTTGTCGTAGCGGAAGCCCGCCTTGACCTGGCGAAGGAAACCTTCGTCCCAGCCGTAATAGCCGTCGAGCGTGCCGGTCAGCGCGCTGCCCTTGTCGCGATTGGCGTTGTCGTAAAATTGGGCGATGTTCCACTGCGCCGGGTCGGTCAACAGGGCGTCGTTGTCGAAATGGTACGACGGGATGCCGCCACCCGCATTGAAGTCGACGTTGATCTGGTTGGCGGTGCGTTCGGTCCGCATCGCGGTGAACGAACTCGTCACCTTGCTGGTCTGATAGGCGACGTCGCCGATGATCTTGCCGTGCGAGCCAACGTCCCATTTGCCGTTCAGCGCATAGACGAAACTGTCGGTCTTCGACTGGTTGTAGTCGCCGCTATTGAAGCCGTAGACGCTGTTGGCGGTGCGGGTCTTGACGATGTTGGTACCGTCGTAAAGCCCGACCGGCTGCGGATTGGCCCAAAAGTCGACGAAGCTGAACTGGAGGCTGTTGAACGTCTCGCCGCGGAAGCCCGCATAGAACACTTCGGCGGTGTAGACCGAGCTGCTGTTGGGCGCCCATTGCAGAGCGATGTTCGCCGAGGGCCGCTCGCGCTTGCCGTACAGATCCGAGCTGAAGATCGCATCGCGCGAGAGGTAATACGGCGTCTGTACGCCGTTGATGTTGAGCGTCGAGCCCGGCGCGGTCGCAAGCCCGCGGTCGAGGCCGGGTGTCCAATTCTCGTTGTTCGCACCCGGGAAGATGCGCTCCAGCGGTGCGAGGCCGGACCCGGCCGGCGGGGTTTCGGTCGCGAACGGCACCAGTGCGCCCGCCGTGATCGTCTGGTCGCGGTATTTGGTGCGCGTATAGCTGCCGTTTACCAGGATACCGATATCGCCGATCCCGGTCTCCCAGCGATCGCTGACCAGCAGCGCGACGTTCGGGTTATAGGTGTCTGCCTGCTCGTTATAGATCCCGCGTGCGAGGCCCGAGATTGCGAAGCCGTCGAAATCGAACGGACGACGCGTAGCGACGTCGATCTGGCCGGCGAGACCCGTCTCAATTTGCTCCGCAGCGCGCGTCTTGTAGACATCGACCTGCTTGACGAGGTTGGCGGAGATATCCTGCAACGCGAACGCCTGCCCCGCCGCGGTGAAGATGTTGCGGCCGTTGAGCGTGGTCAGCGCATCGGGAAGCCCGCGGATCGAGATCGCCGCCGCTTCGCCACCGGTCCGGTTAGTCACCTGGACGCCAGTAACGCGCTGCAGCGCCTCAACGACGTTGTTGTCGGGCAGCTTGCCGACATCTTCGGAGACGATCGAGTCGACGATCTGGGTCGAGGCCTTGCGGACGTTCAGCGCGCCGACGATCGAGGCGCGGACGCCGGTGACGACGATGTCCTGGTCGGTCTGATCCGCTGTCGGGACGTCCTGGGTCGTGGCGGCATCGGTTCGGGCGGGCGTTCCGGTCGCCGGGACGTCGGTGCGATCCTGCGGCGTGGTAGCGATGGCCTGCGCGGAGGCCGGGGTGCCGAGCGTAAGCGCTACGATCGATGCGGAACACAGAATTAACGGTTTTATCGCCATGCGGCCTCTCCCTAACGCGTCCGGTCGGCCTTGTTATCGGCTCGTTATTACTCCGACATTCGCTAAAAGCAGATGAGCCCCAATGCAAGAGCTAATTTACGCGCCGACCGTATCAGCCGGACCTGAGCCGATACAGCGCGGCACCATGCGATGGTACATCCTGCGTCAGGATGCCCGAGGCCGTTGCCAGATCATGACGGGCCCATAGGTCGCGGACCCCGACGTGTCCCTTCAGCCCGATCATATCGAGCCTAACCTGCACGAGCTTCGTCGTTTTGTCTGTGTTGAACAGCGCGAGATAACGATCGTTCGAGCGCGGCATACGGGCCGACCACATCCGAACGCCATCTTCGACGAAGTGCGGCTGGTTGTCGTAACTCGCCTGGTTGACCGCGATGACTTCGGGGTTGGTGAGAAGGTCGAGCGTCGGGCGGTCGAGATGGCGCAGGTCACCGCCCATGATCAGCGGCGAACGCGCGATCGACCACAGGGTCATCAGCGTGCGCTGTTCGTCGGGCGTGAACTTGGTGTCGCGCGCGCCGAGCGCGAGGCGCCCGAGCGGGAGCATGTCCGCATCGGGCCAGCCACCGGGCACGCGGTGTGCGTTCCAGTTCTCCAGCCGGGTGAACTGCGCTTCGAGCAGCGGCCATTCGTCCCAGAAATCGTCGCTGATCCGCCACATCTGCGCATACCGGCGGACGTGATCGGCGCGGGATACCGGCGTTTCGCCGGGCGACAGGCTGAGGATGATCGGGCGCCTAGTCGCGACGATCGCGGCGTGTGCGGCCTCGATCTCGGGAGCATGTGCGTCGTACGGGCGGCTCATGTCGTCCATCTTGATCAGGTCGACGCCCCAGGTTGCGTAGAGCGCGAACACGCTGTCGTAATAGGCCTGCGCGCCGGGCTTGCGCATGTCGACGCCGTACATGTCCGGGTTCCAGGCACAGATGCTGGCGGTGTCGGCGATGTCGCGCGCGTGGTACTTGGTCCCGAACACCGGCAGGTTGCGCTCCACCGCCAGCCGCGGAATACCGCGCATCAGGTGGATGCCGAACCGCAGGCCGAGCGCGTGCACCCGGTCGGCGAGCGGGCGGAAGCCCTTGCCGCTGGCGCTCGACGGAAACCGGTTTGGCGCGGGCAGCAACCGGCCATAGCCGTCCATCGCCGGTGTCGGCTTGGTCGCGTAGGTGTAGCTAGTCGCCCCCGGCTCGTACCACTGGATATCGACGGTGAAGATATCATAGCCCGACGGCAGCAGCTTCTCGGCCATGATCGTCGCAGTCTCGATCGCCTGCGCCTCGGTGATCGTCGTCGCGAAGCTGTTCCAGCTGTTCCAGCCCATCGGCGGGGTCGGCGCCAACAGCTTCGAGCTCGCGCTCCTGCCCGCGCCTATCGCGGCCGCGGGTACCGCTGCGGCTCCCGCGGCGAGGAACGTCCGCCGATCGAAGCCGCTCACCGCAATGGGCCGTTGGCAACCGGTTCGCCGAAATCGGGGGTGCCGTCGGGCTTGTACGTGAACCGTTGAACGCGGGTGTGGCGGTTGGGATCGAACAGCGGATCGCCCTTGATCGCCTCATAGTCACGCGCGTGATAGACCAGGATGTCGCGGCTGCGCTCGTCGACGGTGAAGCTGTTGTGGCCCGGCCCGAAGACCTTGTGCGCGGGCGACGACTTGAACACCGGCTGCGGCGATTTCGTCCAGGCTGCCGGGTCCATGATGTCGGCATCGTCGCGCGCGGTCAGCATGCCCATGCAATAGCGCGCGTCGGTCGCACTCGCCGAATAGGTCATGAACAGCTTGCCGTTGCGCGCCAGCAGTGCGGGCGCCTCGGCGACCTTGAAGCCGCGGATCTCCCAATCGAGCGTCGGCACCGCCAGCCGCGCGGGCTTCGCCGCCAGCGTCAGCGGGGTGGCGAGCGGTGCCAGATAGAGGTTGCTGTTGGTCTCGATCCCCGGCTCGCGCTGGGCCCAGGCGAGATAGCGCGTGCCGCGGTGGACGAAGCTGGTGGAGTCGAGCGTGAAGCTGTCCCACGGCGTCGTCAATTGCCCCAGCACGGTCCAGGTACCGGTCATTGCGTCGGGTCCGTCGCAGACCACCGCGAAGGTGCGGATGCGGAACACGTCCTCGCCGCCGCCGCTGGGGCCTGCCGCGAAATACATGACCCAGCGCCCGTCGATCAGGTGCAGTTCGGGCGCCCAGAGGAAGCCGGACATCGGCCCGGTCTTCTCGTGCCGCCACAACACGCGCTCATTGGCGGTCGACAGCCCTGCCAGCGTGCGCGAGCGGCGCAGCACGAGCCGATCGTATTCGGGTACCGAGCCGGTCATGTAGTAATAGCCGTCGGTGTGCAGGAAGACCTGCGCATCGGCGCGCTGGCGGACCAGTGGGTTGACCGGCACCGGCGCCTTGGCCGCGACCCGTGCGAGCGCACCGCTAGCAGTCGCCGCGCCGGCACCGGCCAGGAACAACCGTCGTGTGAAATCCATCGTCATGGTCGATTCTCCGCAACTGGCCAGCCATCCGCACCCCAGGCGATCGGTGCGATGCGCAACGTCGGGGTGCCTTTGGTCTGGGAATCATAGGCATGGTAGACGACATAGTCCTTGCCGTCGGTGTCGTGCATCACGCCGGGGTGGCCGGGGCCGCGATAGCGCTGCTTTTCCTGGAGGTCGGCGCGCAGGAAGATCGTCCCCCCGCCCTGCATCATCGCGCTGCCGTCCTTGCCGAGATAGGGCCCGGTAATCGCCTTCGATCGGCCGACGACGGTGTAATAGGTGCTGTTCACGCCCTTGCAGCAATAGTCGTAGCTCGTGAGCAGCCAGTAGTAGCCGCCATGGCCGATGATGAACGGCGCCTCGACCGGAGCGGGTCCGCCGGCGGGTGCGGGACGGCGGGCGATCGCATGGGGCTTCTCATTCGGGTCGAGCAGCTTGCCGGTCTTGGGGTTCAGCGCGAACAGCTTTAGGCCCGTCCAGAAGCTGCCGAGCGACAGCCATTCGCGGCCCTGCGCATCGACGACGTGGTTGGGATCGATCGCGTTGAAATCGTCCGAATGCGTGGACATCACCACCAGCCCCTCGTCGCGCCAGCCATAGCCGGGCGCCTTGGGGTCGAGCGTCGGGCTGGTCGCCAGCCCGATCGCCGAGCGGTTCGAGCCGAACGTCGAGACCGAATAATAGAGCCGGTAGCGCCCGTCTGCGCTGCGCGAAATGTCGGGCGCCCACATGCCTTTGGTGCCCGGCACCGCCTTGGTCGCCCAGTCGGGCAGGCGCGTCAGCGGCGGCGTGCCGGCGGTCCAGTGGACCAGATCGGGGGACGTGCGCGCGCTCAACATCTGGCCGTCGAGCCCGGTGCCATAGACGTAATAGATATTGCCCGCGCGGATCATCACCGGGTCGTGGACCGGCGCGATGTCGCCCGTCAGGCTAGCGTTGAGGCCCCCGCGTGCACGGGGGTATCCGCGGTTTGCGCCACCACGCTACTGGCCAGCGTCAGCGCGATCAGTCCGGTCGCCCATCTTGGTGCGGCCATCGTCTCTCTCCCGGTAGGTGCGCCCGCCGGTTGGTCCGGCGGGCGTCACGATCATTTCAGTTCGAGCATCACCACCGACATCGGCGGCAGCGTCACAGACAGAGTGCCGCCGCTCAGCCGCGCGCCGTTGAACGCCGTCGGCGCGACCGCATTGGGTGCCTCGAAAGTGTTGAGCGCGGTCATCGTCGGCGCGGTCAGCACCTGCCCGGTGACGGTTTGCGCGGTCACGCCCGTCAGCGCAGCCGACACACTCGTTGGCTTGTTCGGATCGAGGTTCGAGAGCGCGATCCGCACCACGCCGTCCTTGCCGCGCACGGCCGACGCGCTGACCGACGGCATCGTCCACTGGTCCTTGTTGTACCAGGGCGACTTGATGTCGATCGGCAGGACAGTGCCATCCATGTACGGCTTGTACATCGCGAACACGTGGTAGGTCGGCGTCAGTACCATCTTGCTGCCGTCGGTCAGGATCATCGCCTGCAGCACGTTCACCATCTGCGCGATCGCGGTCATCTTCACTCGGTCGGCATGCTTGGCAAAGATGTTGAGGTTGATCGCGGTAACCAGCGCGTCACGCAGCGTGTTCTGCTGACGCAGGAAACCGGGGTTGGTGCCCGGATCGCCGGCATACCACGTGCCCCATTCGTCGACCGCGAGCCACATCGTCTTCTTCGGATCGACCTTGTCCATGATCGCCGAATGCTTGGTGATCAGCTCGTCCATCCTGAGCGTCTCGGACAGCGTCTCGGCCCAGCCGCGCTCGTCGAACACGGTCGCGGACGCACGCGGTGGCCAGCCGCCGGGGATCGTATAGTAATGCAGCGACAGCGCATCGACCTTGCCGACCAGCTCGCGCGCCATCGTCTCGGTCCAGTTATAGTCGTCGACGTTGGCGCCGCTCGCGATCTTCATCACGCGCGTGTCCTTGGGCGCCTTGATGAAGGTGGCGTAGCGCCGCGTCACGTCGGCGGCATATTCCGCGCGCATGTTGCCGCCACAGCCCCACAGCTCGTTGCCGACGCCGAAATACGGCACTGCCCAGGGCGCCTTGTGGCCGTTCTTGGCGCGCTCGTCCGCCAGAGTACCGGCAGGCGAGGTCATGTATTCGACCCACTCCGCCATTTCCTGCGGCGTGCCGTTGCCGACGTTACCGGCGATATACGGCTCTGCGCCGAGCTGTCCGGCGAGGTCCATGAACTCGTGCGTGCCGACCGTGTTGGGCTCGGTCACGCCGCCCCAATGCGTGTTGATCTTGACCGGGCGCTTGGCCTTGGGGCCGATCCCCTCGCGCCAGTGATATTCATCGGCGAAGCAGCCGCCCGGCCAGCGCACGACCGGCACGCCGATCCCGCGCAGCGCGGTGACGACGTCGGTGCGGAAACCGCGGACGTTGGGGATCTTCGACTTCTCGCCGACCCACAGCCCGCCATAGATGCCGGTGCCGAGGTGCTCTGCGAACTGCGTGAAGATGCGGCGATCATAGGTCGGGCCAGGCGTGTCGGCGTGGACGGTCACGGTCGCCCCAGTCGAACTGGGTGCGGTGGCGGGCGCGTCGGTCTGCGCGGTGCCGATGCCGGCGGTCGACAGCAGCAGCGCGGCGGCGAGGCCCTTGAGAGTCCGGGTCATTTTTGCCTCAATCATCGAAAGCCTCCACGGAATTGCGGGTGCCGCGCAGGAACGCGTCGGCGACGAGGGTGAACGGGGTCGTATCGACTTCGCTTCGGCCGCCGCGGATCAGCGCGGCGAAGCGGGCGTAGAGGCCGGGATATTCCTCGTCGTCGTTATGCACGGTGCCGCTCGGCAGGGTGAGCACCGCGCCGCCCTTGGCGAGGCTGAGCGTGCCGGCGTCGGTCTCGACGGTGATGTCCCAGCTCTGCGGCCCGGTCTGGCGCCAGTCGAGATCCATGCCGATCGGCGTGCCCGAGGCGCTGCGAAAGGTCAGGTCGGCGGCGATCGGCGCGGCGCGGTTGGCGGGCGTCGACAGCGTCGCGGCGGTCAGGAAGAAGGGCTGCGGCAGGATCTCGGTCGCGATCGACAGCGCGTTGATGCCCGGATCGAACACGCCAAGACCACCCGGCTCCCAGATCCACGCCTGCCCCGGATGCCAGACGCGAACGTCCTCGCGCCAGACGATCGACACGCGTTCGATCGTGCGGTCGGCGAGCCACGCCTTGGCCGGCGCGACCCCCGCCGCGAACCGCGAATGCCAGCCGGCGAACAGGGTCGTTCCGGTCTCGGCTGCCTGGGCTTCGAGCGCATCGACTTCGGCGAGCGTCGCACCGGGCGGCTTTTCGAGGAAGACGTGCACGCGCTTGGCGAGCGCCATCGAGGCTAGCTCGTAGCGTACCTGCGGCGGGGTGCAGAGCGCGATCGCGCCGATCGCCGGACCGTCGGCGAGCAGCGACTCCAGCGACGTGAAGTTGGCAACGCCCTCGACGCCCGGATCGCGCGGGCTGACGCTGGCGACGAACTCGAAGTCGGCGTTGCCGGCGATCGACGGCAGATGCTGGTCGCGGGCGATCTTGCCCATGCCGACGACCGCGATTCTGATAGCGGCCATGCTCAGAGTGCCTTCACGACGACGGGCTGCGGTTCGGCCTTGGTCAGCGTGTTGCGCAAAGGCAGCGTGAACGGTGCGGCCTCGATCTCGAACACATCGCCTTCGCGCGTCGTCACGCCGTCGGCGAACGACAGCGTCGCGGTGCCGAAGAAATGGACGTGGACGTCGCCCGGACGGCGGAACAGATCGTATTTGAAATGATGCGCCTCGAGATTGGCGATGCTGTGCGACATGTTCGCCTCGCCCGACAGGAACGGCTTTTCCCACAGCAGCGCACCGTCGCGGTGGATGCGGCTCGCACCCTCGATATGCTGAGGCGGCGTGCCGACCAGCAGCTCGGGGCCAAGCGATGCCTGGCGCAGCTTCGAATGCGCGAGCCACAGATAGTTGTGGCGCTCGGTGACGTGATCGCTGAATTCGTTGGCGAGGCACAGGCCGAGGCGGAACGGCGTGCCGTCGGGACCGATCAGGTAGATCCCGGCAAGCTCGGGCTCCTCGCCGCCATCCTCGGCGAAATCGGGCATCGCGAACGCCGCACCCGGCGCGACGAGCCCCGAGCCATCGCCCTTGTAGAACCACTCGGGCTGCTGGCCGCGTGTCCCCGCTGCCGGCTTGCCGCCCTCGACGCCTTCGAGGAACATCCGCATCGAATCGGTCTGCTTCTCGGCGTCCGCGGCGGCGCGGTGCATCTTGTCGCGACCCTCGGCCGAACCGAGATGAGTCAGGCCGGTGCCGGTCATGATCAAATGGGCCGGATCGACATGATCGATCGGCGAAGTCAGGCGACCCGCGGCGAGTTCGGCAGCGATGTCGACGCTAGCGCCCGTTCCACAGGCCGCAACCGCGCCGGCGAGATCGCTACCGGCGGAAATCGCACGCTCGGCCAGCGCGCGAACGCTGTCGACCCCAGTGACGAACGCCGCCCCCTCGTTAGTGGCCGCGATCACCGAGCGCGTGCCATCGACGCCAACATGCTGCAACAGACGCAAAGTCATCAATTTCTCTCCTAGTCGGGACGCCGCTGTTACGGTTCGCCCCCGATATTTTCAGGTCAGTTGGCGGGAACGCCGTCGATCAGCCGCGGCGCGGTCGTGCCGTCACGCAACACCTCCGGCAGCAGTTCGGGTAGCAGATTCTGGTACGACACCGGCCGCAGGAACCGGTCGATCGCAAGGCTGCCGACCGAGGTCGTACGACCGTCCGACGTCGCCGGGAACGGACCGCCATGCACCATCGCATGCGCGACCTCGACACCGGTAGGCCAGCCGTTCGCGAGGATCCGTCCGGCCTTGCGCTCGAGCAGCGGGATCAGTCGCGACGCCTTGTCGGCATCAGCGTTGTCCATCTGGATCGTCGCAGTGAGCTGCCCCTCGGCGGCGCGCAGTACGGCGTGGAGTTCGTCCTCGCTCGTGCAGCGCACCAGCAACGACGACGCACCGAACACTTCATGGCCCAGCGCCTTGTCGCTCAGGAACTGTGCGGCGGTCGTCTCAAAGAACGCCGCCTGGCCCTGAGCCACGCCTTCGCCGGCCTTGCCACGTGCGATCTCGTTCACCGCGTCGTGGCTGGCAAGTGCGGCGATGCCCTGCTCGTAGGCGGCATGGATGCCGCTGGTGAGCATCGTCGCGGCAGGAGCCTCGGGCAATGCCGTTGCGGCAGCGGACACGAATGCGTCGAGCCCCTCGCCTTCGAGCGCGAGCACGAGACCGGGGTTGGTGCAGAACTGCCCCGCGCCCATCGTCAGCGACCCGACGAACGCCGTCCCCAGCGCCGCGCCGCGAGCCTTCAGGGCTTCGGGCAGCAGCACGACCGGGTTGATGCTCGACATCTCGGCATAGACCGGGATCGGAACTTCACGGGTCTGCGCCAGCTTGACGAGTGCAAGCCCCCTGCCCGCGAACCGGTGAAACCGACTGCGGCGATCCGGGGATCCTGCACCAGCGCGCTGCCGAGGTCGTTGCCGGGACCGACCAGATGCGAGAACACGCCCGCCGGCAATCCGCACGCAGCGACCGCAGCCTCGATCGCGCCAGCGACCATCGCGCCGGTCGCGGGATGCGCAGGATGCCCCTTCACAACGACCGGGCAACCGGCCGCCAGCGCCGACGCGGTGTCGCCACCGGCGGTCGAGAAGGCGAGCGGGAAATTGCTTGCGCCAAACACCGCGACCGGGCCGAGCGGTATCATCCGCAGCCGCAGGTCGGGACGCGGCAGCGGTGCGCGATCGGGCAGTGCCGGATCGATCCGCAGCCCCATCCAGCCGCCGCGACGGACGACGCCCGCGAACAGCTTGAGCTGGCCGACGGTGCGGCCGCGCTCGCCTTCCAGTCGTGCGCGCGGCAGGCCGCTTTCGCGCATCGCGGTGGCGATCAGGTCGTCGCCGAGCGCGACGATCTCTTCGCCGATCCGCTCGAGGAAATCGGCGCGCGCGTCGTTAGCGGTCGCGCGATATGCATCGAAGGCAGCGTCGGCGGCGGCGCAGGCGGCCTCGACGTCGGCTGGACCATGGATCGCGATCGGATTACCCACCGCAAGTCCGGTGGCGGCATCGATGGATCGAAACGCCGAACGCTCGGCTTGGCTCGCGCTTGTGTCTGACATAGTATCCACTCCCTATACTCCGACATATAAGCGGCGCCGGGCTTTGGCAATCTTTGTCGTTCCTCGATCGCACAGGGACTGTTAGGCCGTGCCCAGGGAGCAAGCGGTATGACGGAATTGGATTACATTGAGGAGCCTGCTGAGGGCGGTAACGACGATGAAACCCCGGTCGCCCGCGTTCCGCGCGGCACGGGTCGGCGCCTTCACGGTGCGGTCGCACACAAGCTCGGCACCGCAATATTGTCGGGGAGTATGCACCCGGCGACAAGCTGTCCGGCGAGGTCGAGTTCTCGAAAACGCTCGACGTGTCGCGTAGCGCCTACCGCGAGGCCGTCCAGGTCCTGACCGCCAAGGGACTGGTCGAAAGCCGTCCGAAGATCGGTACGCGCGTCCTGCCGCGAAGCCGGTGGAATCTGCTCGATCCCGACGTGCTGGCCTGGGCGTTTGCCGGCGAGCCCGACATCGCGTTCGTTCGCGGGCTGTTCGAATTGCGCGCGATCGTCGAGCCTGCGGCGGCAGCGCTTGCTGCGGAACGTCGCGAGCGGACCGACCGGAGGATTATGAAGGACGCGCTGGCGGCCATGCGTCGGCATACGCTGGCCACCGAAGCCGGACGCGCCGCCGATCGCGAGTTTCACGACGCGGTGCTGACGGCGACCCGTAACGATGCGCTGATCGTGCTGAGCGCGAGCATCGGTGCCGCCGTCAACTGGACGACGCAGTTCAAGCAGCGTGCGCGGGCCCTGCCCCGCAATCCCATTCCCGATCACATGCTGGTCTATGACGCGATCGCCGCGGGCGATGCGAACGGCGCCAGCGCGGCGATGCGGACGCTGGTCGACCTGGCGCTGGAGGATACGAAACTGGCGATGGCGCGCTGATCGCACGCCACCGCCGTATCATGGTCGACCGCTAGATCGGCGCCCCGGTCGTGGGGCGCCACACTTTAGGGAATGGCGACAGGATCGGGCACCGCGTCGGTCATGCGCGAGCCCCAGATCGCATAGAACAGGATGTAGAGTTCGCAAACCGCGGTCAGCAGGAACGAGATCTGCAATCCGTAGGTATCGGCGAGCCAGCCCTGGACGATCACCAACGCACCGCCTGCGATCGCCATGATCAACAGCCCTGAGCCCTCCTCGGTCAGCGGCCCGAGGCCGCGGATGCCGAGCGTGAAGATCGTCGGGAACATGATCGAGTGGAACAGCCCGACCGAGATCAGCGCCCACATCGCGACGTGGCCGGTGGTGAAGGTCGCGATCAGCATCACGACGAACGCACCGATGCTCGCCACCGCCAGCACGCGTTCGGCCGGGATCGTCCGCATGACGACGCTGCCGATCAACCGACCGACCATCATCCCGCCCCACAGGATAAACAGGTAATGCGAGGCCTGTTCGTGCGTCAGATTGCCGATCTGCGGTTGGCTGACGAAGTTGATGAACAGATTGGCGACGCCGATCTCGGCGATCAGGTAGATGAAGATCGCCGGGATGCCGAGCACGAGGTTGCGGTGCGACCAGAGCGACAGGCCCTTGCGATCCGCCTTCGCCGAGCGCTGCGTCGCAGTACCCATCGCCGGCAGCGGGAAGCGCGCGATAACGATCGCGAGCACCACCAGAACGCCCGCGACGATCAGGTACGGCAACACCACCGACTGTGCGTCGGCAAGCCGCTCGGCCGGGGTCAGCACCGCGGTCGATCCGGCAACCGCGGTCCCCGACGTCGAACGCCCGAGGATCAGATAGCCGCCGAACAACGGCGCCAGCGTCGCGCCAGCCGAGTTGAACGCCTGCACGAGGTTCAATCGCGACGACGCGGTCTCGGGAGGACCGACGACCGCGACATAAGGATTGGCCGCGACCTGCAGCAACGTGATGCCGCTGGCGATTACGAACAGAGCAAACAACGTGACGCCGTAGGACGGCAACCGCGCGGCGGGCACCATCATCAGCGCGCCGACCGCCATCAGGCCGAGCCCGAACACCATCGCGCGTTGATAGCCGACCCGCTCGATCAGCTTGGCGGACGGGATCGAGGCGAAGAAATAAGCGATGAACCAGACGCTCTCGATCAGCGTCGTCTGCGTATAGCTGAGGTCGAACACGCTGCGCAGGTGCGGCAGCAGCGTGTTGTTGATGACGGTGATGAAGCCCCACATGAAGAACAGGCTGGCGAGCAGCGTCAGCGCAGAGCGATAACTGGGACTGCCCACCGGCGGACCCTGTGTCGCTGCGTCCTCGACGGGCCGTCGCATCTCTATCGGCATCGCCATAATCGCTTACCCTCCGCGCCATGTCTGCGACTGAACGACAGTCTTTTACCGCATGGCTTGCTCAGAAATATATTGTCCGACTATATAGCCGAACAAGGCGCGTCAACGGCGTCGAGCGATTAAGGACGGGAACCGAAATGCGCGCAATCGAAAAAACGGGGATCATCGTGGCGGCCGTGCTGACGGCGTTGTCGACGCAGGCCGTGCAGGCGGCCTCCGCGAAGCGCGAATCGTTCGGCAAATTACCCAACGGCACCGCGATCGAAGCCGTCACGCTGACCGGCACCAATGGTGTTAGCGCGCGGATCATGACGCTCGGCGCGACGCTCCAGTCGTTGAACACACCCGATCGCAACGGCAGGACCGCCGACATCACGCTCGGCTACGACGATGCCGCAAGCTACGTCACCGCACCCAATTTCTGGGGCCAGACAATCGGCCGCTATGCCAACCGCATCGCCGGCGGTCGCTTCACACTCGACGGCAAGCCCTATCAGATCACGCTCAACGACAAGACCAACACGTTGCACGGCGGCACGGTCGGGTTCGACAAGCACATCTGGAAGATCGTGTCGGTCACCAATGGCGCGCAGGCGAAGGTCGTGATGACGCTGACCAGCCCGGCGGGCGACCAGGGCTACCCCGGCACGTTGGTGGCCAAGGTCACCTACGCGCTCGACGACAAGGGCGCGCTGACGATCGACTTCGACGCGACCAGCGACGCACCGACGATCGTCAACATGACCAACCACGCGCTGTTCGATCTGGCCGGCGAAGGTTCGGCGACCGGGATCTACGGCCAGCGGCTGACGATCCCAGCGCGGCGCTACACACCCGTCAATGCGACGCTGATCCCGACCGGCGAAATGAAGCCGGTTGCAGGCACCGTATTCGACTTTACTAAAGGCCGCGCGCTGTCCGACGGCATTCGCGACGGCCGCGATCCGCAGATCGTGATCGGCCACGGCTGGGACCATAATTTCGTGCTCGATAAGGGTGCGACGCCAGAGCCCGGCCTTGCCGCACGCGTGGAAGATCCAGCGTCGGGTCGCGTGCTCGAAGTGCTGACGACCGAGCCCGGCGTACAATTCTATTCGGGCAATTTCCTAGACGGGTCGCTGGTCGGCAAGTCGGGCCATGTCTACCGGATGGGCGACGGCCTCGCGCTCGAACCACAGAAGTTTCCCGACACGCCGAACCAGCCCGCGTTTGGCTCGGCGCGCGTCGATCCGGGCAAGCCCTATCACCACCGCATGATCTACCGCGTTTCCGTCGCCCGCTGATACCGGCCCCGACTTCCCAGAAAGCCTCTCGATGACCGACACACCAAAACTCCGAAGCCGCGCGTGGTTCGACAGCCCCGAGAATATCGACATGACCGCGCTCTATCTCGAGCGCTATTTGAACTTCGGGCTGAGCCTCGAGGAACTACGCTCGGGCAAGCCGATCATCGGCATCGCGCAAACCGGCAGCGATCTCTCGCCGTGCAACCGCCATCACCTCGTGTTGGCCGAACGCCTGCGCGAAGGCATCCGTGAAGCGGGCGGCATCGCGCTCGAATTCCCGGTCCACCCGATCCAGGAAACCGGCAAGCGCCCGACCGCCGGGCTCGACCGCAACCTCGCCTATCTGGCGCTGGTCGAGGTGCTCTACGGCTATCCGCTCGACGGCGTCGTGCTGACGATCGGCTGCGACAAGACCACGCCGGCGTGCCTGATGGCCGCCGCGACCGTCAACATCCCGGCGATCGCACTGTCCGTAGGCCCGATGCTCAACGGCTGGCACAAGGGCGAGCGGACTGGCTCGGGGACGATCGTGTGGAAGGCGCGCGAGCTGCTCGCGACCGGCGCGATCGACGACGAGGGCTTCATCAAGCTCGTCGCCTCGTCGGCACCATCAACGGGTTACTGCAACACGATGGGCACCGCGACGACGATGAATTCGCTCGCCGAGGCGCTCGGCATGCAGTTGCCCGGCTCGGCCGCGATCCCCGCGCCGTACCGTGACCGCCAGGAGGTCGCCTATCGCACCGGCAAGCGCATCGTCGACATGGTCGCCGCGGATCTCAAGCCCAGCGACATCCTGACCAAGGAGGCGTTCCACAACGCGATCGTCGTCAATTCGGCGATCGGCGGCTCGACCAACGCACCGATCCATCTCGCCGCGATCGCGCGCCACATCGGCGTCGACCTGCCGATCGACGACTGGCAGATTCACGGCCACAAGGTGCCGCTGATGGTCAATCTCCAGCCCGCCGGGGAATATCTCGGTGAGGATTATTACCATGCCGGCGGCGTCCCCGCGGTGGTCGCCGAACTGATGAAGCAGGGCCTGATCCACGAAGACGCGATGACCGCGAACGGCAAGTCGATCGGCGACAATTGCCGGACCGCGACGATCGAGGACGAGCGCGTTATCCGCCCGTTCGCGACGCCGTTGCTCCAGGATGCCGGCTTCATCGTGTTGCGCGGCAATTTGTTCGACTCGGCGATCATGAAGACCAGCGTGATCTCACCCGAATTCCGTGTACGGTATTTGTCGAACCCTGCCGATCCAGAGGCCTTCGAAGGCCCCGCCGTCGTGTTCGACGGCCCCGAGGATTATCACCACCGGATCGACGACCCCTCGCTCGGCATCACGACCGACACGTTGCTGTTCATGCGTGGCGCCGGCCCGATCGGCTATCCAGGCGCGGCCGAGGTCGTCAACATGCGTCCGCCGGCGTATCTGATCCGCGAGGGCGTCCATGCCCTCCCCTGCATCGGCGATGGCCGCCAGTCTGGCACGTCGGGCTCCCCCTCGATCCTCAACGCGTCACCCGAAGCGGCAGCGATGGGCGGCCTCGCGCTGATCCGCACCGGCGACCGGGTTCGCATCGATCTCGGCAAGGGCAGCGCCAACGTGCTGATTTCGGACGAGGATCTCGCCGAGCGCCGTGCCGCGCTGACCGAGGCTGGCGGCTATGCCTATCCGCGTTCGCAGACACCGTGGCAGGAAATCCAGCGCGCTACCGTCGGCCAGATGGAGACCGGCGCGATCCTCGAGGGTGCCGAGAAATACCAGCGTATCGCCCAGACCATGGGCCTGCCGCGCGACAATCACTGATACCGATGCAGCATCGCCTTCCGGTGTGAGGGCGATGCTGCACAGCGTATCACCGTTGGCGCCGTACCGCTGGCGCATCGGAAAGAGCCGCCGGTACGACGCCCTTCGGCGCTGCACTCATTCCCCGGATCAGATCGGTCTCGGCCTGCCGATACGGCGTGCCGTCGTTGCGGAACACCTCGTGGAACCAGATCGTCGGCTCGGCCAGCACATACGGCTTCTGCCAGCTATCCCAGGGTAGCCGCGTCTGTGTCTTGCCGTCGACGAACCCCCAGTTGATCATCCCGACATTGTACCGCTTGCCGATCGGCAGCGATCCATCGAAGGTCGAGCCGTTGCCGCGCGCCATATACTCGGTGCAGATCACCGGACGATTATAGGCGAGCAACTGCTTGATCCGCCGCTCGAACGTCTCGGGCCAGCTATAGTCGTGGAACGTGACCACGTCCGATTGCGCGAGCTGGAGCTTTTCCATCGGCGAGGTCTTGCCGCCCGGCGTCCAGTCGTCGCCGATCCACACCCCGGAGGTGAGCGGCTGCGACGGATCGGCATCGCGTGCCCAGTCGAACACCTGCGCCAGCAGCGCGCGGACCAGCGGCTCCTTGCCCTCCTGCCCCTTATATTGATCGGCGCCATTGTCGGGCTCGTTCCAGACGTCCCAACCGAGAATCCGGTCGTCCTTGGCAAAAGCGCCGATCACGCCCTGCACATACGCCTTGTAGCCGGGATAGCGCGTGCGATCGCGCAGGCCCAGCATGCCAGGCCCCTGCACCCAGCCCGAATTATGCACGCCGGGGATCGGCGGATGCTGCGGCCCGAGTTTCGGATCGGGATCCCAGCAACTGTCGAACAGCACGAACAACGGCTTGATCTTGCGCGCCTTGGCCATCGTCAGGAACGCGTCGATCCGCTGCTTGAAGCCTTCCGGATCCTGCTGCCAGAGCTGATCGTGGAGGAACACGCGCATCGTGTTCATGCCGATGCCCTGCGCAAGACCGAGTTCGTAATCGATCCGCTTGGGATCCCAGGTCGTCGCCTGCCACATCTCGAGCTGGTTGATCGCGGTCGCGGGCGCGTAGTTGGCGCCGACCAGCCAGGGCTGTGCCGCGTACCAGGTTTTCGCCTGCGTCTCGGTCCAGCGCGTCCGAGCGTCGGCCGGACTTGCGGCTAGCGCAGCGGTAGCGAGCAAGACGAGACAGAGTGATTTTCCAGCAGCCGCGATTCTTCCGGTCCGACAAACCCCGGTTCGCTTTGCCGGTATCCGCGCTAAATTGCCATGTTGCACTGGCGTTCCTCTCCTGTTCAACGGGTTCGCCGCTCGTCGTGTCGACGATACGCAACGTCACCGCGGTGCGGTTGCCGCATCCGTCGCAACCCTAGCGGGCCATGCCTCGGATCCACAAGACCCCGCAAAGATTGTTGAAGTCTTGTCCTACAAAACAATTGAATACGGCGTTTGATCGTTTTAGCGTGACGCCAAGTCGCATGGAGAACCAGCGACACTTAGGGGAGAGAGATATGAACACGAAAGCACGCTTGTGCGCATCCGTAGCCGCGATGACGCTGGCTACCGTGACGCCGGCAACCGCACAAACTTCCGACAATGCGACCGGGAAGACCAAGGTCGGCGGCCAGGACCTGCCCAAACCGACTACGGCTTCGGACCAGAATGCCAACCCCGCCGCACCACAACCGTCGCTCCGGGAAAGCCCGACCGAGGGCGACGGCGAGATCGTCGTGACCGGACTTCGTCGCAGCCTCCAGTCGGCGCAGGCGATCAAGCGCAATTCCGACGGCATCGTCGATGCGATCGTCGCCGAGGACATCGGCAAGCTGCCGGATACGTTCGCGTCGTCCGCGCTCGCACGCGTGTCGGGCGTGCAGGTGACGCGCGGTGGCGGTGAGTCGGCGGGCGTCACCGTGCGCGGCCTGCCCGATCTCAGCACCACCTATAACGGCCGTGAAATCTTCACAGCCGAGGGGCGCTTCGTCCAGATCCAGGATTTCCCCGCCGGCACGGTCGCAGCGCTCGAAGTCTATAAATCGGGTACCGCCAACCTGATCGAGGGCGGCATCGGCGGCCAGGTCAACGTCCGCGGCCGCCGGCCGTTCGACTTCAACGGCTTCGAACTGTCGGGATCGTTGAACGGCGTGAACTGGCAACAGTCGGGCAAGATGTCCTGGAACGGCAATCTGCTCATCAGCGACCGCTGGGACACCGGGATCGGCGAGATGGGCCTGCTCGTCAACGCATCCTATGTCGGCATCAATTTTCTCGATTCGACGCGCGAGCAATCGCTGGTCGTGGCCACCACCAATGCCGTGAATGCCCCCGGCACGACCGGCGGGGTGCGCTATCCCGACGCGCAATCGCTCTTCCTCGGCTATGGTCGACGCTGGCGCCCGTCCGCCAATGCCGCATTCCAATGGAAGCCGACGCCGGAACTCGAAATCTATGCCGACGGTCTCTACCAGGGCTATCGTGGACGCGACTCCAACCGGTTCATGTTCGTGCCAAACTTCGGTGGCGCCGATTTCCAGCTGAACAACCTGACCACGCGCCCCGGCAACCCGAACGTCGCGCAAAGCGCGACCGTTTCGGGTGCCAATGCCCCCGATGGCTATTACGGATCGGCCAACGGGACGACCAATACGTATCAGGCCGGCGGTGGCGCGATCTGGAAACACGACAAGCTCCAGATCTCGGGCGACATCGCCTACACCGACAGCACCTACACGTTCGATGCGGTCAACATCGACTACACGTTCCGCAGTTCGCCGGTCCGCAACGTCGTGTTCGAGTCGCCGGGAACCGACGGGGGCCCGAGTTTCGACCTTGGCACGTTCAACCTGACCGACCCCGCCAATTACCTCAGCCGCGGCTTCTTCCAGGAATATACCAAGGTCGGCGGCAAGGACATCCAGTCGCGCGTCGACGTCCAGTACGACATCGGCGAAGGCCTGCTGAAGCGCCTGCAGTTCGGCGTTCGCTACAATGATCGCGACGCCAACCGCGATCGCGGCGCACCCTATATCTTCAACCTGCCGGCTCAGATCCCCATCACGGCGCTGCCGGTGACCACCGAGAGCACGCTCGCTGGGTTCGGCTATAACAACACGCTGCCGATCCACACGTTCACCGCGATCCCCTCGAGCAGCATCCGCGATAATCTCGTCGCCTTGCGGAGCTTCTACGGTGCGCCGGCAGGACGACCGGAGTTCAATCCCTCGGAGAATTTCCGCGCGAACGAAAAGGCCTTGGCGGCCTATGCACAGGTCAAATACGGTTTCGACATCGGCAGCGTTGTCGTCGACGGCGTCGTCGGTTTGCGCGCGATCCGCACAAAGAACCAGATTAGCGGCTTCCTGCGCGACGAACAGACCCCCGGAAACTTCGTCATCACGCCGATCACCGCGAAGAACGAATACACCGACTACCTGCCGAACGTCAGCGCCCGCGTCGCCGCCACCGATGAACTGCAATTGCGGCTCGCCTACACGCAGACCCGGACCCGGCCGAACTTCTTCGACCTCAATCCAGCTCTGACCGTCGGATCACCGCCGACGATCGATCCGAACAATCCGCCGAACCCGAATGATCCCAATAGCAACGCGCGCAATATCACGGCGGGCAATCCGAACCTGTCGCCGCTGACATCGAACAACTACGACGCGAGCCTCGAATGGTATTTCTCGCGGACCGGTTCGCTCACCGGCGCGATCTTCCGCCGTGATGCGCAGGGTTTCATCTCGAACACGACCGTCTTCACCACCGACCCCACTTATGGCCGCGTGCGCTTCACGCAGCCCGAAAACACCGGCGCGACGCGGTTCCAGGGTGTCGAAGTCGGCTTTACGAGCTTCCTCGACATCGACGGCCTGCCCGATTGGGCGAAGGGCTTCGGCCTGCAGGCCAACGGAACCTATGTCGATTCGAAGGGCGATCTGGCGTCGACACTCGCGACGTCACCCAACGTCGCCGGCCAGCAGCAGCGCTTCAATGGCGTATCGAAATGGACGTACAACCTCGTCGGGCTGTACGAACGGCCGTTCTTCTCGGCGCGGGTCGCGTACAATTTCCGCTCGGACTTCGTACAATATTACAGCCAGGAGCCGCTCGACGTCGACGTCAACGGCGCTCAACGCACTGGCGGGGTGATCGAGAAGGCGCGCGGGCAACTCGATTTGTCTGCAACGGTCACGCCGGTTCCGAGCGTCACGCTGGCGTTCGACATCGTCAACGTGCTGGGCAATCCGATCCGACGCTATCGCCAGTTCGATGACGCGGGCGATCAGTTCGCCCGCCAGATCTTCTATCTCGAGCGCACGTACTCGCTCGGCGTCCGGTTTCGGTTCTGAACACCACAGCTGTTTGGGGGACATACTATCGTGCGGATTGCTTTCCTCGCGGCGCTTGGGTTGACCATGCTGTCGACCACGCCAATCCTGGCGGCGGACACGCCGAGCATGGCTGACCGGCTGGTCAACGATCCTCGGGTGGAGGCACTCAATCCGTATGGGTTGCGTCTTCCGCCAACCGTGCGCGCCGACAAGGGCGTGCAGTTCGGCAAGGCCTTGCGCAGGGCCATGCGGATTTCTGGCGGATTGGCGTGACCACCCAGAGATAAAACGACGCGTACCTGTGTGATCCGTCAGTGTCCGGCGACTTGCCCACCGTCGACGTGGAGTATTTCGCCGGTCACGAAACTGGCATCCTCGAGGTACAGCACCGCGCCGACCACGTCCGCGACGGTGCCCATCCGACCGAGCGGGTGAAACGCTCCAAGCCCGGCGCGCGTCTCGGGAGGGTGCATTGGCGTTTCGGTGATGCCGGGCGACACCGCGTTGGCGCGTACGCCGCGGGAGGCATATTCGATCGCCAGGCTGCGCGTCGCCGCAGCCAGCCCGCCCTTGGTCAGCGACGCCAGCACCGAGGGGAATTCGACATTGGCGTGCTCCGCCAACGTCGTGACGATCTGCAGGATATGGCCACTGCCCTGCTCGACCATCAGCGGCAGCGCCGCCTGCGTCATGTGGAAGAAGCCGTCGAGATTGGTCTGCGTGATCTGGCGATACTGCTCCGCCGTGTAATCGGTAAAGCGCTCGCCAATAAAAACGCCGGCATTGTTGACGAGCGTATCGACACGCCCGAACCGGTCGCGCGCGGCCATCACGACGCGCCTCGCGGTTTCGGGATCGGCAACGTCCCCCGCAACGGTGATCCAGTCGTCCGATTGCGACGCTGCGATCGATCGTGACACGCCGACGACACGCCAGCCGCGCGCGCGATACGCGTCTGCGATCCCCTCCCCAAGCCTTGCGAGGCACCGGTGACGATAGCGACCATGGGCGCGTCAGACATCGACGGCGCCGATCTGCGCGCGGAGGGTAACGGGGGTTGTCATTGCCGAATGGACTCGAAAAGGACCGACAGCGCGTTACTGCGCTCTCGCGATGTCAGGACAGCGGGGGTTGGCCGTTGGACGCGGTCAGTCCGCCGTCGACCGGCAGGTTGACGCCCGTCACGAAGCGCGCGTCGTCGCTCGCCAGGAACGCGATCGCACCGGCGATGTCGACGGGCTCGGCACCCCGTCCGATCGGGATCCGCTCCTCGAACTTGGCGATCAGGTCAGGTTGTTCCTTCATTCCCGCGGTCAGCGCGGTATAGGTCAGCGACGGGTTGACCGCATTGACGCGCACGCCGTTCCTGGCCTCGTCCATCGCCAGCGCGCGTGTGAAATTGCTCACCGCACCCTTGGCCGCGCAGTAGAAGCTATGGTTCCAGTCGCCGCCGAGCCCCGACACCGACGACACGTTGATGATGCAGCCCTTCGACGTGCGCAGATGTGCGATCGCCGCGCGGCTCATGTGGACGACGCCGTACAGGTCGGTCTCGATCACCTTGGTGAATTCGGCGAAGTCGCCTTCGTCCAGCTTGCCGAGATGATCGACGCCGGCGTCATTGACCAGCACGTCGATCCGACCGAAGCGATCGATCGCCGCCTCGACCAGCGCCTCGCACGCGGCGCGGTCGGTAACGTCGGTTTCCCGCGTCTTGACGGTGCCGCCCAGTTCGGCTGCCAACCTGCCGAGCGCGCCGGTGTCGATGTCGCCCAGCACCAGGATCGCGCCTTCCTCGGCGAAGCGGCGCGCGGCCCCCTCGCCGATGCCCGAGGCGGCACCGGTGATCACGACGACCTTGTCGGCAAAACGCGCCATCATGCGTTCTCCGCCTGCGCCTCGTGCTGGCCCTCGCAGAACTCCTCGACCAGCTTTGCACAGAACGCAGGCAAGTCATCCGGGGTGCGGCTGGTGATGAGCCCCTGGTCGACGACCACCTCCTGATCGACCCAGGTCCCGCCCGCGTTGCGGATGTCGGTGGCGAGCGTCGGGTACGACGTGAGCGTACGACCGCGTACCTGATCGGCCTCGATCAGCGTCCACGGCGCGTGGCAGATCGCCGCGACGGGCTTACCGGCGGCGAAGAAATCGCGGACGAACGCCACGACCTTGTCCGACGACCGCAGCGTATCAGCGCCGACGCACCCGCCCGGAATTACCAGGCCATCGAAGTCGGCGGCCGACACGTAGTCGATCGCCTTGTCGATGGCGAACGTCTTGCCGGGATCGAGGTCGTTGTTGAACGTCTCCGCGTCGCCGGTTTTGAGGCTGATGACGGTCACTGCGCCGCCCGCCTGCTCGACCGCCGCCTTGGGCTGCGCGAACTCGGGTTCCTCGGTGCCGCGGGGTGCGATCAGGATCGCGATTTTCTTGCCTTGGAGCTTCATGATCGTCCTTTCGAAATCTGAATAAGCGTGAGCGGCGTCAGGCCGGGATATCGGTGATCGCCGCGGTGTTGGCGGCGGCGATGCCAGTCTCGCGGTGGCGGAAATCGCTGAGCGCGCGGTACACCTGCATGCGTGCGCGCATCACGCCGCCGAGCGGGCGGTGCGCTTCCAGGGCGTGCGCTGGCCGGAACGTCATGACCTCGTCGAAATAGCGGACGCGATTCGGCCCATAGGCGGTCTGCCGCGGCAGGCGGATCGTTGCGATCGTGCGGTATTCGCTAACCCGCGTCGGCCAGTCGACCGACGTATCCTCGATCGGCTGCGTCTCGGCATCGACCCAGAGTTGCGCACGCAGTTCGAAGACCGCGTCGTTGCCGTCGAAATACGCGATCGCGGCGTGACGGAAGCCATCCTCATCCTGATGCGGATCGAGCCGCCAATCATCGAGCGCACGCTGCTCAGGCGCGACCGGAAACACGCCGAGTTTCGCGACATGATCGCCGTAGCGGATGGGGCACTGGCTGAAATAGGTCTCGACGAGCGGGTGGCTGAACGGATGGCCATAAAAGTCCAGCGTCGGGCTTGCTTCGGCACCGACCGCGTTCAGGACCTTGTTGATGTTGCGCGCGATCGATGCGGCCGCGCTTTTCATACCTTCGGGCATCGGCACGGTCATGCCGATTTTCTTCGCCTGCGCTAGAAACCCGGCGGCGGTGCCGGCCGGGAACGTCGTGCCGCTCGCCAGTACGAAGTCCTGGGTCGGCGCGTCGTGACCGGGCAGCTTGGCGCCTTCGACCCCGAAGACCTTGATCGCCATGCCGCGGTGCGTCGATACGCGGTCTCCAAGCTTCTCGCCCGGCCCCTGTGCAAAGCGGACCGCGACGTCGAACGTCCCCGGCTTCGCGAACAGCCCCTGCGCCAGTTCCGGCGGCAGATCGGCGGCCACGACCATCTTGCCGATGACGCAGGCCGTGCTCTTGGCATGGCTGGCACGTACCGCATGGCCGTCGCGCTTCTCGACCGTCTGGCTCTCCTGCGTCATCCCCTTGATGATGCCGTCGATACTCTCCTGCTCGACGGGCTCAGGCGTCTCGATGTCGTCGCGATAGGGTAGATAGGGCATGGGAAGCTCCTGCTGGATCAGGATGTTAACACCCGAATGCCCTGCGACGTTTCGGTACGGTTCCGTGCAGACCCGATCAGTCGAGCGCGGGTAGCGACCGTGGCTCGTGCATCGGACAGCCGTTCAGCTGGCTGCGCAGATCCTGGATCACCGGATACACCGCACGGCGCGCTCGCATGACCGACCCGAGCGGTCGATGCGCCTCGACGCCGTGCCAGGGGCGGAATGCGGTCTGTTCGTTGAGCACGGTGACGCGCTCCTCGGACCAGCTCTTCTGTGGCTTCACCGTGATCGTCGCGACCGGGATGTAGGGATTGCCCTGCTCGGGCCACGGCGTCGCGGCGTCCTCGATCGGGTTCTCCTCGAGGTCACGGCAGAGCTGCGCGCGCAGCGTCCAGGCACCACCCTCGTTCGCAAAGATCGCCATCAATTCTTCGCGGATCGAGTCGGGGCTCTTGCTCTCGTCGAGCTTCTGGTCGGTCAACGCGCGAAAGTTGGGCGATTCCGGCACGATGTCGAACTTGGCGATGTAGTCGCCGAACCGGAGCGGCGCCTGCGTGCCATAGCGGTCGCCGATTGGATTGGTGTCGGGATAACCACCAAAGCCCTTCAGCAATGCACTCTCGCCGCCGACCGCTTCGAGCGCCTGATCGCTTCTGGAACGACTTCTCGGCCAAGCCGGCCCGCTTTACCGAAGCAGACCGCGCGCATTATGCGGCGCTCTACGCCGGGCCGGGCCGCATGCATGCCGGCTTCCTGCAGTTCGCCGCGTTCGACCAGGATGCGATCGACAACCGGGCGTGGATGGCCACGCACGGCAAGCTGACTATGCCTGTGCTGGCGATCGGCGGCGAGAAGTCGTTCGGCGCGACCATGGCAGCGGTCACCCGCGCCGGCGCGGTCGACGTGCAGGAGCGCGTTATCGCCGATGCGGGCCACTGGCTGATGGAAGAGCAGCCCGACGCGACCGTCAAGGCGATCCGCGACTATCTCGACGCGCCGGTCGTCACGACGCGGGTGCGGTTCGGGCCGGTCTCGCTCTCGAGCGAACAGGTCGATCGCATCGCGACGACGGGAGCCGGCACCGGCACATCGGGCATGGCCGGGATCCGCACGGTGCTGCTGTCGGGCGATCCGGCCAAGCCCGGATCCTATACGCTGGAGATCCGCGTTCCGGCGCACACCACGATCGCACCGCACACGCACCGCGACGACCGCGTGGCGACCGTGGTCTCGGGCACTTGGTACTTCGGTTATGGCGCCGATACTTCGACCACGACGCTTCGCGCGCTGGGCGCCGGCGGGTTCTACTCCGAGCCCGGCAGGGTGCCGCACTTCGCCGCTACCCGCGACGAAGCGGCCGTCGTTCGCATCACCGGCACCGGGCCCAGCGACACCGCCTTCGTGTCCGCCGCAACACCGCGCTGATCCGCCCACGTCAAGGAGACAGGAGATGCCACAATTCGCTTCGACCACCATGCAGGTGCATGAACTCGACGGGGGTGCCGGACGGTTATTCGTCCGGCACTGGCCCGCGATCGGCACGGGCGGCGCCTCTCTGGTCCTCTGCCATGGCTTCCATGCGCATAGCGGCCATTATGCGCGTGCCGCCGAGGTGTTCGCCCAGCGCAGCTTCGTCGTCACCGCGCTCGACCTGCGCGGCCGGGGCCGTTCCGAAGGCGCACGCGCTTACGTCGACACGTTTGACGAGTATGTGTCGGACCTGGCTCGCACCATCGACTTGGCGCGGTCGCTGGCACCGGATCTGCCGGTCTACGTCCTCGGACACAGCGCCGGCGGGGTGATCGCGCTGACCTATGCGCTCGCCCATCAGGACAAACTCGACGGCCTGATCTGCGAGAGCTTCGCCTACCGCGTGTTCGCGTCCGATTTTGCGCTTACGCTCCTGAAGGGCGCCAGCCACATCGTGCTGCACGCGCGGGTGCTGCGCCTGAAGATGGCCGACTTTTCGCGCGACCCCGCCTGGGTCGAAGAGCTCGAACTCGATCAATTGGTGCGTGACGAAATGCAGCCGGTGCGGACCGTCGCCGCGATGGCGCGCGCTACCGATCGACTGCGGGTGGAATTCGGCCGCATCGTCCTGCCCGTCCTTATCCTGCACGGCACTGCGGACAAGGCGGCAAACGCGCAGGGCAGCCGCGACTTCTTCGAGGCTGCCGGCGCGAGCGACAAGACGCTCAAGCTGTACGAAGGGCATTACCACGATCTGCTCAACGATCTCGACCGGGACCGCGTGACGAACGATATCGGCAACTGGATACAGCAGCGCACCGCCGCGTTGGCCCCCTGAAGATCGCTTACGGTCACCACGCGCGGAGAAAGACTCCGGCACGCCCTCCATCCCCACCGGCACACCAGCTCAACGTATTTCACACCCCCATCAAAGGACCAACACCATGAACATCGACCTCAATGGCAAGACCGCCATCATCACCGGCTCGACCGAAGGCATCGGCTTCGGCATCGCGGTGGGGCTGGCTCGCGCGGGCGCAACCGTGATCGTCAACGGCCTCACGCAGGCCAAGGTGGACGCTGCGGTCGCGAGCATCGGTGGCAGCGCGCGCGGCGTGGCGGCCGACCTAGGAAGCATCGACGGCCACGACCAGCTCGTCGCCGCGGAGCCTAGGGCAGACATCGTCGTCAGCAATCTCGGCATCTTCCAGCCCGCCGATTTCTTCGACACTGATGACGCGACCTGGGATCGCCACTGGCAGGTCAACGTGATGGCCGGCGTGCGGCTCGCCCGGGCGTATCTGCCGGGGATGGAAGCCGGTGGCTGGGGCCGATTTCTGTTTCTGGCGTCGTGTAATCGCTGGTCAGCCTGTTCGAGGTGATGTCCGCTACAGGGATGACCCATAAGTCGCCGTTCGGGCGCCCTTCCCCGCCTCCCAACTTCCGCCGTTCATCCATCGAGTTCCACGGCAGCGCTTGCCTTCGGTTAAAGCGGTTGGTCGAAATGACTGCCTAGGAATCGATGACTTCCAAAAGTCATCCCGACCGATGCGAGATTGGCCGCTTTGCCTAGTCGCCCTGCTGAGTAAGGCCTAGCTCAGTACCGAACAGCTTTGATACGCGGCCGAACAGTGCGCGTGAATAATGCTGGCTGTCATAAAACGACAGTATAACTGACGCTGTTCTGTCGCGTCGACATCATAGGCGAAGCGCTCGAGGCCGCAGATTGGTCTCACAATGGGTAGGACCAGCTCTTCCGTTCCTGGAAGCACTATCTGCCCTCTCGGAGATGCTGGCCCAATGTTGTTCCTTTCGCCCGCCAGACGCGTCCGGTTGGTCGCGTCCGCGGCCTGTGCGCTTCCGCTGTTGTTCGTAGCTAGTGCCGCAAGCGCCGAGGACCCGACCGCTGACCCCGAGCAGACCAAGTCCGACATCATCGTCATGGGCGATCGCGCGATCCGCTCGGACAAGGAGCAATCGACGTCGGTACGTGACTCGATCGTATTCGACGATCTCGAGACGCTGTCCGCCGACGGCAGCGTCGCGGGCCAGTTGATTCTGCTGCCCGGTATCAGCGCGATCGAGGACGGCGATGCACCGCGGTTCGTCAGCATCCGCGGCATCTCGCCCGATCTCAACCAGACCACCATCGACGGGATCACTCTCGCGACGATCGGCAACGACGGCGAAGGATCGCGCAAGGTTAACCTCCTGCAGATCCCGTCGGAACTCGCCTTTCACAATGACGTCTACAAGACCTTCACCGCCGAACAGGACGGCGCGGCGATCGGCGGGATCGTCGACATTGTCACGCGCAGCGCCTTTGCGCTCAAGCGCCGGTACGTCATGGTCGACGGCTATGGCATCTATTCATCGTTCAAGGGCGATGGCGGCAGCAATGCCGGCAACGGCAGCACGCCGCATTTCGGCGGTGGCGGCAAGATGGTGTTCGCCGACAAGTTCGGCGCGGGCGACCAGTTCGGCGTGGTCCTGTCGGCGCGCTACGAGAACCGCATCCGCAACTCGCGTAAATGGTGGCAGGACACCAAATATTACTTCAGCGACGCCGGCAAGAAGCTGACGGGCCCCGACGATCCTGCCTGGAACGGCATCGCCGTGCCCTACAACCACAGCTATGGCAGCTACACCAACCGCCTCCAGACCGCGGGCAGTTCGGCAAAGTTCGAATGGCGGCCGCTTGGTACCGACATCTATGCGTCGCTGCTGGGGTTCAATTATCGTCAGTGGGAATCCTCGACGATGAACAAGAACGATTACTACACCAAGAACAGCGTCAGCGACCTGACCGCGGAGGGCGGCGGGTCGGACATCAACAGCCTCTATTCGCGCTATCGCTACGACACCTGGAACAAGGCGACGGTCGGCGCGATCGGCAATGTCGAATGGCATGACGACCGCTCGTCGTTGCGCGTTCGCGGCGGTTACACCCGCGCCCGGTACGACAATACGCAACCCTATATCGGCGTCCGCGCCTACCCGACCGGCCTTTCGCTCGATTGGGCAGCGGGCAATGACGCCACCGGCGGGCTTCCCTACGTCACCGGAATCAACAAGCCCGGCCTCGTACTCGGATCACCCTACAAGCTCAGCACGGCGCAGACGACATACCGCATGGCCAACGAGGGGCTGGCGAATGCGCGCGTCGATTATGGCTGGAACGCCGAGCCCGAGGATCGTGGCTTCGGGTTCGTCACAGGGATCGAATTTCGCAATCTGGAACTGTCGCGCAACGTCGACATGACCGAATACAAGCTCGGTCAGGCGATGAACGCCTACCTCTATGATCCCGGCTACGTCCCGGTCGGCGCGCCCCAATCGTTCCCGTGGGTCGACTGGGCGCGCGTGAAGAAGGAGTTGTGGCCCAAGTTCGCCAAGGACGTACCCAACTCGACCTACGACAGCATCACCGGGGACTATCGTTACACCGAACGTTTGGTGACGCCGTATCTGTCGCTGCACTATGCCACCGACGATACCACGTTGGTCGCCGGCGTCCGCTACGACCACACCCGGTTTTCCGCGTTCCAGCCGACGATCACCGGCGGCACTGCGTCGGCGGTCATGACGCGGAACAAAGGCGGGTACCAGTATCTGCTGCCATCGTTCACCAGCATCCAGGACTTCGCCGGCGGAAAGAAGCTCCGTTTCTCGTACAGCCGCACGCTCGGCCGTCCGACGCCGGGCAACATCGCGCAGCCGGAATCGCTTAATTGCGGCGACGAGGACTCGGGCGGGGCGGATTGCTCGATCAGCCGCGGCAATCCCGATCTGCGCCCGCGTCGGTCGGACAATCTCGATGTCCAGTTCGAGCAGTATTTCCACAAGGACGGCATCATCTCGCTCGGCGCATTCGCCAAGTGGATCAAGGACGACATCTTCACGCTGACCACGACGCAGCTGATCGACGACGTCAACTACCGGGTTCGCCAGCCGCTCAATGCCGACAATTCGCGGCTCTACGGTATCGAGTTCCAGGCGGCCGATCATGACGTCAACCTGTTCGGGCAGCGGATCGATCCGTTCTTCAACGCGACCTGGCTGAAGGGACGGATGTCGATCACCAGCGATGCCGGATCGCGTACGCTCGACCGGCTGATCTACCAGCCGAAATGGATCGTCAACGGCGGCGCGACGCTCCGCCTGCCCGCGATCGACGGCGCGTTCCGGGCCACCGTCACGCACCGCGGCAGCTATATGGAAGGCATCGGCGAGACCGCGCAGGACGACAACGGACGTGCCGAACTGACCACCGTCAACCTCGGCCTGTGGCACCGCGTGACGAAGCACGTGACGTTCAAATACGAGATCACCAACCTGCTCAACGACCAGCCGAAATTCCTGGTCGGCAACGGCCTTCGCTACGTCAGCGAAGTCGACGACTATGGCCAGGGTGCCTTTTTCCACATCATGTTGCGCTGATAAGCCGTAACGGAGTCACGACCATGTACGAAGTCGACCGCCGCTATCTTCTGTCCGCCCTGGGAAGCCTGACCGCCGCTGGTATCCTGCCTTGGCGGGCCTCCGCCGCCGAGGTGCGGCCACGCAATTTGATGGAGGCGCCACGCTTCCCCTCGCCGCCGTTCACGCTCGGCGTCGCTGCGGGCGATCCGGACGCGACCGGCTTCGTCATCTGGACCCGGCTTGCCCCGCTGCCGCTTCAACCGGATGGCGGGATGATGATGGCTCCGGTGCTGGTCGCATGGGAAGTCGCCGCCGATCCCGACTTCCGCCAGGTGCTTCAGCGGGGCGAGGCGATCGCACATCCTGAACTGGCGCATTCGGTCCATGTCGAGGTCGCCGGGCTCGCCCCCGCGCGGCCCTATTGGTACCGTTTCACCTGCGGCGGCGAGCGTAGCGCCGCCGGGCGCGGGGCGACCCTGCCTCCGCCAGGCGCACCGCTCGACCGGGTGCGCTTCGCGGTCGCCGGGTGCCAGCATTATGAAGAGGGCTATTACACCGCGTGGCGGCACATCGCGACCGAACCGATCGACTTCGTGTTCCATTACGGTGACTATATCTACGAGGGGCCGGACCGCGGCGAACAATCGCGCGGCGCGAAGAAGCCGCTGGTGCGCCGCCATCTCGGCCACGAAATCTATTCGATCGGCGATTACCGTCAGCGCTACGCCCAGTACAAGAGCGATCCCGATCTCCAGGCCGCGCACGCCGCCGCGCCGTGGTTCGTCAGCTTCGACGATCACGAAATCGACAATAACTGGGCCGGCGACATCGACCAGGACAACACCGCGCCTGAGGTCTTCCGGACGCGGCGGGCGATGGCCATGCAAGCCTATTACGAGCATATGCCGCTACGCCGTTCGTCGATGCCCGACGGATCGCACATGCAGATGTATCGCGGGGCTCGTTTCGGCGATCTGATGGACGCGTTCTTTCTCGATACGCGGCAATATCGCTCCGATCAGGTCTATGGCGATCGCGATGCGCCGCAAGGACCGGACGCCTTCGCGACCGACCGGTCTATCACGGGCGCGCCGCAGGAAGCGTGGCTGTTCAAAGGCCTAGATCGCTCCAAGGCGCGCTGGAACCTCATCGCCCAGCAGGTCTGCCTAATGAACCTTGGCTATCACAGGGTGGGTCAGACCGAGCAGCTGGTCTCGATGGACCAATGGTCGGGTTACATGAACAGCCGTCGTCGCCTGCTTGCGCACATCGACGCGCATTGTCCCGGCAACGTCATGACCGTCAGCGGTGACGCGCACCGCCATTATGCCGGCGACCTGATTCAGGATCACGGCAACGGCAAGATCATCAGCAGCGAATATCTCGCGACTTCGATCAGCTCGGGTGCCGATGGCGTGGGCGAGAACGACGAGTATACCCGCTCATCCCGTGCGGAAAACCCTAACCTGAAGGCGCTGATCGATCGGCGCGGTTATGTGCTGTGCGACGTCGGTCGCGATCTATGGCGCGGCGACCTGGAAGTCCTGGACACGATCGCTACGCGGAACGGGATGCTCTCGACGCACGTCAGCTTCGTCACCGAACGCGGCAAGCCCGGCTTGCAAAGCACCTGACGGGTGCTCGATACCGAGAAGCCACTCCATTCGTATGTTGAGTAAACTCAGAAGCTGACGTTAGAGCCCCCTTGTCGCCTTTCCAACTACGGACGTCCGATTATCTTAACGCTAGGTCAGCTTATAGTGCCGTGCCTGCTAACGTGATCGAGAAACACGCGCACGCGCTGTGGTAGCGCTTCCGACCGTCCGAGATAAACGGCATGAAAGGTTTCCAGACCGGGCGCGAGCAGACCTGGCAACAATTGAACCAATCGTCCGTCGGTCAAGTCGTTGCGAATGGTGAAGTGAGCGAGCCGTGCGGGCGCTACGCCCGCCAGCGCGAGTTGCCGGATCCCTTCGCCATCGCTGACCCGAACGCGATCCGACTCAGTGCGAGCGGGTTTCAGCCATTCTTCCGCTGCTCGCGGATAGGCGAAACCCAGTCGATCATGAGTTGCAAGCTGCTCGACAGATACCGGCATGCCGTAACGTTCGATCCAGGCAGGAGCCGCTGCGACTATCAATGCGGTATGACCCAACGGTCGAGCAACAAGAGTTGAATCGGCAAGCGGTCCCGCACGAATGGCGATGTCGGTCCGATCCGCGACCAGATCGGCCAACGCATCCGACTGAATTATATCGAGTGTGATATCCGGATAGAGCGCAAGGAAATCCGGCAGGATCGGAGCCAGTACGCGGAGGACGTAGGACGCGCTGCTGCTGACCCGGATCCGACCCGCCGGCAAACGTGAACCGCCTGCTTCGCGTTCTGCCGCTCCGATATCGGCCAAGATTGCTTGTGCGCGGGCATGAAAGATTTCTCCCTCTCGTGTCAGCGCCAGCCGGCGGGTTGATCGACGGAATAGCTGGGCACCAAGGCGCGCCTCCATCCGCGAAACGAGCTTGCTGACCGCTGAGGGCGACATGCTCAACGCACGCGCTGCACCCGAAAAGTCGCCGGTTTCGACGATGCGCACGAACACCATCATCTCGGCAGCGCGGTTGGGCTCCTTCGAAATATCTATTCCTTCAAGGCATAGATCGTATGCCGAACGATGCTCTAATTCATCCTTTCGGGTTCCGCTACAAAGCGGACAGGACGACACGCACAGCGCCCGTGCCATCTGTCGCCGAAAGACCACCCGATCGAACGAGGCTTTAGTATGAAAACCGCTATCCTGGTCGCTGGCGCGGCCAGCGTCTTGCTGTCCCAGCCCGCGCAATCCCGCGTCGTCCCGGCGTGGACGGCCAGCCAGCAAGCGACATGGGGCAGCGACTTTCTCTTCCCGACCAACATCCCAAGCGTTCTGAAGGGCCGGACGCTACGTCAGGTTGTCCGGCTCGGAATTGGCGGCCACGATGTTCGGATCGCTCTGGCCAACATCCATGGCAGCCGGCCCGTCGCTGTTTCCGAGGCCAATCTTGCGTTCTCGGCGGGGAAGGAACGCACATTTCCTGCGAGCAATCATGTTCTGCGTTTCGGCGGGGACACCGCGGTGACGATCGCCCCGGGAGCGACGATCCTGAGCGACCCAGTTCCAATGTCCGTGATGGCGGGGCAGGACTTGGCCGTTTCCCTCTATTTTGCCGAAAACCCCGCCATCGAGAGCTTCCATTGGGACGGCAAGCGCACCGGATATGTCTTCGAGGGCAATCAACTGGCGGGAACCGCTCCGCCGGTCGCGGAAACGACGGCGACCCGGTTGCTCCTTGCCAGCGTGTTGATCGACGCACCGGACGCGGAGGGCACCGTGGTGATCCTAGGCGATTCGATCACTGATGGCGCGGGCGCCTCGCTCGACACCGAGACCAGGTGGCCTGATTATCTCGCGGCGCGGGCAGCGCCACGCCATATCGCGGTCGTAAACGCTGGCATTTCGGGTGCACGACTGCTCGCGGACGGAATGGGACGTAACGCGCTTGCCCGGCTTAATCGCGACGTGCTGGCACAACCCGGTGTTCGCACGCTCATCGTGATGTTGGGTATCAACGATATCGCATGGCCTGGAACACCGTTTGATCCCCAGGCGCCAACTGCGACCTTTGAAACGATGGTTGCAGGGTATCGCGCGTTAGTCGCACGCGCACATGCGGGGAACGTACGCGTCGTTGGGACGACACTCACGCCCTTTGCCAACGCGCTCCCCGGCACACCGCTTGCCGCGACCTATTACAGTCCGGCGAAGGATGCGCTCCGGGAACGAGTGAACCACTGGATCAGAACATCCGGCACGTTCGATGATGTGGTCGACTATGACCGGATCCTTGCCGATCCAAAGGCCCCGGGGCATCTCGCCCGCGCGTTCGACAGTGGCGATCATCTTCATCCCGGCGACGCCGGGAACAAGGCGATGGCGGATGCCATCGATCTCGATACCGTGTTCGCAACCAGACCATGAAATCGATGGGCGCGACAAAAAGGCCATCGTCGCGGCTGGACGAAACGCATGGGCTTTGCCGAGCCAAATTCCTTCGACGACAACCCGACGACACGTGAAGTAGCGATGGAGGATACGACGCCGGAAAATTACGATTCGCTTGCGCGCAAACTGCGTGCTCACGCGGAATAGCGGCGCGTCGCCAAAACATCTCTACTGGTGCTTTCGCCGCCCTCGATTTTGGTGACGAAGCATTCCGGGAGTTATCCTGAACTGTGACGAGATTGCCCGCCTTGCCCGGTTGCGCTCTGAATGCCTGGAAGCTCGCTGAGGAATGCTGCGAGCGTGTCGATGACGAGGCGGACACGGGCAATGCGTGCGCGGGCAGGCACGAACAGGATTGAAAGCGGGACCGGCTCCAAAACCAGCTCGGGCAACACCCGTTCTACCGTTCCGTCCTTCAAAAGGTCATCGACGAGCCAAATGTGGCAGGCTGCGATACCACGCCCCTGCACGACCGCCTCGCGTGCCGCGAGCCCGTGATCGACCGTAAGGCGTCCGCTCAACGCGATGGCGTGCATGGTCTCATCCGCCCCCGGGCGCGCAGCGTGCCGCTTCCCATGACGTTGCTCATTCGGATCGTCTGGTGCCGCGCCAGTTCGTCGGGTGTGCTCGGGCATCCATGGCGCGCTAGATAGGCTTGCGACGCGACAAGCACGCGGTGCGACTGGCCGACCGGCTTGAGCTGCAACGAACTGTCTTCCAGCGGCCCGAGCCTGATCGCCACGTCCACGGCTTCGCGAACGAGATCGATACGAACATCCGACAAACCAAGATCGATAGCGATGCCGGGGCAGCGATCCTGCAGCGCGAAGACTCCGCGCGAGACGTGCCGGATACCAAGGGCCGCCGTGCACGATACGCGCACCTTGCCGATCGGGTCACCGCCTGCGCTTCGCGCCTGGTCCGTCGCTTCGTCGACCAGTCGGAGGATGGTGCGCGCCCCCGCCAGGTAGCGCGCGCCTTCGTCTGTCAGCGAAACGCGCCGCGTCGTCCGGTTGAGGAGTGAGACACCGAGCGCGCGCTCCAGTTCGGCGATGTGGCGCGTCACCGTCGATTGTCCGACGCCTTGCTGGCGCGGCGGCCGAAAGGCTTCCAAGCTCTGCGACCCGGACGAAGCTCCGCATTCGTTCCAGCGTGACGATCGATCTATCCATTGAACGGCATAGTCCTTTGCATTCTCAATACCTACGCATGAACGTCGATCGACCTAGCTTTGGTGTCCAATCCACAGATGAGTTGAGATCCATGAACATCCTTATCGTATCCGCCCATCCCGATCCCGCATCGTTGACCAACGCGCTGAGTGGCGTGGCCGCGGAGCAGCTGCGGGAGGAAGGGCATGAGGTACAGGTCTGCGACCTTTATGCAGCCGACTGGAAAGCCGTGGTCGACCGCAGCGACTTTCCAGCGCTTCCACCATCGGAGCGGTTGCGTGTGGCTGTCGCATCAGGTGAAGCCTACAAGACGGGCACGCTAACCCGCGACGTGATTGATGAACAGGCAAAGCTACTTTGGGCAGACGCCTTGATCCTGGCGTTCCCGCTGTGGTGGTTCTCGATGCCCGCGATCCTCAAGGGCTGGATCGATCGCGTCTACGCCTTCGGCTTCGCGTATGGCGTGGGCGAACATAGCGAACGACGCTGGGGCGATCGTTACGGCGAAGGGCGGCTGGCGGGAAAGCGAGCGATGTTGATCGTCACAGCCGGTGGGTGGGAACCGCATTATGGGCCGCGCGGCGTCAACGGCCCGATTGACGACCTGCTTTTCCCGATCAACCACGGTGTGCTGTACTATCCAGGGTATGACGTCCTGCCTCCCTTCGTGACCTATCGTGCCGATCGGATGGACGAAGCCGGGTTCAAGGAGACGTCGGAAGCTCTCCGCGATCGGATGCGCACCTTGTTCACCGAGACGCCGATCCCATACCGTCAACAGAACGGCGGCGATTACAGCATTCCCGCAATGGAGCTCCGATCCGAAGCCGTCGACCCGAAACTGGTTGGCTTTGCCGCCCACGTCCGGCACGGCTTGTAGGAGATTGCTCTCAGCTTTTGGCCGCGTCTAGATTGCCACCTTCAACTGCCGCGGCGTTTTGCCATGGGCCGCCTGCACGCGCCGGGAAAAATGCGACCGCGACACGTAGCCAGCGGCTTGGGCGGCTTGCGTTACGGAATAGCCCGACGCGCCAAGCAGGGCGCCGGCCGTGGCCATACGAACGGATAGCAGCACTTCAGGGAACGAGGTGCCCGCTCCGTTCAACTGGCGGCGGAGTGTGGAGGTGCCGATGCCCAGTGTCGCCGCAACCTCGTCGGCCTGCCAGGCGTGACCCGGATCTGCGCAGATGATCGCTTCGACCTGCTCCTTGCGGCCAACGGCGATCAGCATCCCGGCGACGGGTGTTTCGCTCAACAACAGCAGGATTGCCAATATGCGGTAACGTGCGAGGGTCGCAGCCACCGCAACACCCAGGCCCGTCAGCGCACTGGCGGCATGGCCGAATGCCTCGACAAGTTCCGGCGTCAGATCGACGTCGAGCCGGTCAGGGTTGGACGTTGTCACCGGCAACCCGCGCAGGGTGCTGCGAAGCGTGTGGCGGAGTGTCTCATCCACCGTGATGCAGATCGATTCATACCGGCCAGTCACCGGATCGGGATTGTTGACTAAGTCGAAATCCATTCCGGCCGGAATGACGAACGGCACACCCGCCGCGAATGTCTGGGCAATGTCGCCACGCCAGACCTCCTTGGTGCCGCTGAGCACCACGACCACCACCGGATGCTCCATGCGGGTGCGTGCGATGCGTTCGCGCTCTTGGATGCAATAGCCGAAGACACGCACCCCGCTGCCCGCGCCGTGCGGTACGCTGCCAAAAGTGCCGGCGGGGGCGCCCAGACCAGCAAGGCGGCGCAATAACTGGGTGCGCAGACATTTCTGATCGGCGGTCGCGGTCGGCATTGCATGGCCATCGACCTGTCATTCGAGCGATACAAGGCGCGAGTGAGCGTTTCGGGCGCAAACATGAGCGTCGCCGGCGCATCACGCTTCTCACAAGCGGGCATTCTCAGGGCATTCCTGAGGAGAAGACCATGTACGTTGCCCTGTGGCCCCGCCTTCTGGCGGGCAGCCTGTCGCTGGCCTTGAGCGCCGCGGTCCAAGCCGCTGCCCCTAAGGCGGACGTCATGATCTGGCGCCTGGATTGCGGCCAGATCCAGATGAACGACGCCTCTCCGCTGTCCGACACCGGAACCTACGATGGGCGATCCCGTCGCCTCAGCAATGGCTGCTATCTCATCCGTCACGGCGCGGAGATGTTGCTGTGGGACGCGGGCTTACCCTCCACGTTGCTCGGCAAACCGATCGATAGCCAGCCGATCAGCCCCACCCTATCGGTTGATCTTCCGACCCAACTGGCGAAGTTGGGTCTCCGGCCAGATGATATTACGCGCCTCGCCCTCAGCCATTATCATTTCGATCATGCCGGTCAGGCGGCGGCTTTTCCCAAAGCCACCTTGCTGATCGGTGCGGCGGACTGGACGGCATTGCGATCCACCCGAAAACCGGCTGGTGCCGAACCGGCGCTCCTTGCGCCATGGTTGACGGGGAAGGGCAAGGTCGATCCGGTCGAAGGAGATCGCGATGTGTTCGGCGATCGCTCGGTGGTCATGCTTGCCATGCCGGGTCATACGCCCGGCGCATCGGCGCTTCTCGTGCGATTGCGGCAGGCCGGGCCTGTCATCCTCAGCGGCGATGTCGTTCATCTGGAAGCGCAATGGTCGCTTTCAGCCGTGCCAAGCTGGAACACGCAACGCGCCGACAGCCTGTCGTCGATGGATCGCTTGCAGAAGCTGGCGGCCAACCTCGGTGCCACAATCATCGTCCAGCACGACCCGTCCGACGTGTCCAAGCTCGCCACCTTCCCGGTGGCCTCTCGATAGAGATTGCACATCACCGGGAAGCATTTGCCCTGTTCGATCGTTGCATTTCGGGAAGGGGAATGCCCTATGCGGCTTAACGTTTGGCGGGTTGCGCGGTAAAGCAGTTCACAAGGGAACAGCAATGTCGTTTGATCGCCCGTACGTCGCCTCGCCGCTCCGGTATGAAAGCGGCATGCCGTATCGACGCACCGGCCGCAGCGGGCTGAGGCTGCCGGCAATCAGCCTGGGTCTGTGGCAGAACTTCGGCGGAAACGACGTGTTCGAGACGGGGCGGGCCATCCTGCGCCGGGCGTTCGATCGTGGCGTGACCCACTTCGATCTCGCCAACAACTACGGCCCCCCATATGGTTCGGCGGAGGAGAATTTCGGACGCGTCCTTGCAGCTGATTTCGCTGCCCACCGCGACGAACTGATCATCTCGACCAAGGCTGGGTGGGACATGTGGCCCGGGCCGTACGGCGATGTCCGCTCCTCCAAAAAATACCTGATTGCGAGTTGCGACCAGCCTCAAACGGATGGGCTCGATTATGTCGACATCTTCTATTCGCACCGGTTGGATCCCGCGACCCCGCTCGAAGAGACGATGGGCGCGCTGGTACAGCTCCATCGACAGGGCAAGGCACTCTACGTGGGCATCTCCTCCTACGAGCCTGGGCTAACCTGCCGAGCGGCCAAGATCCTGACTGATGAAAAGGTGCCGCTGTTCATCCACCAACCCAGCTATTCGATCCTGAACCGGTGGATCGAACGGGAACTACTAGCCACGTTAGAGGAACTGGGCGTCGGCTGCATTGCCTTCTCGCCGGTGGCGCAGGGCATGCTGACGAACAAGTATCTGAGCGACGTACCGCAGGACACTCGAGCCACCCGAGGCGGATCGCTGTCGCAGACCTTGCTTACAGATCAGAACCTCGCCGCCGTTCAAACGCTGAACGAGATCGCAAGTGAGCGCGGACAAACGCTCGCCCAGATGGCGCTAGCGTGGGTTTTGCGCGACCCGCGGGTCACCTCGGCGCTGATTGGTGCACGCACCGTCGAACAGCTCGACGACTCCTTGGACTCGATAAAGATGCTCGATTTCTCCGTCGACGAACTCGCTGCTATCGATAAGGCCGCCAACGACGGTGGCATCAATCTTTGGTCGGAATCGTCTGACATTGTCGTTCTGCCAGCAGCGCAAGGAGTGCCTGCGTAATGTGGGGTTCGCCGACAGGCTCTCTACCGGGCGAAGTCGGTGCAACAGACGAAGGGTTTGACGACCCATAAAGCGACATTGAAGCCCCCTGAGTCACGCCCCAAGACCCGACACTTGTTCAGGTTCGCTTGCGGCTTTGCCACTAGACGACTGTCAGGTATCAGAAGGCTGAGACGGCGAGTGTCAGTGCGCCCGATATGAACCCCAGCGCGTTCTCCTATCAACACCGACTGGTCAGGAAACGCGATGACGACATACCCCTTGAGTGAGCCGGCGACGATTTATTCGGTCGATGCGTCTGGTGACGTGACCTCAGACGCGCTCGGACAAGGAACGCTGGAAGACTGCGTTGAAATTATCGCCGGTCTGTCCACAGATAGACAGAAAGCCATATCCATTCGTATGGATGGCCTTGCCCTAACGTTTGGACCGAAAGAAGTTGGCGAACTCTTGCACTTCCTGCACGAGGAAGACGCGGGTCTTTCGAACAACGAAATTATAGACATCAAGAGTACCGAACGGTGATTGCCCATTTTGGGGGTATCGCACGGCTTCGCCATAGCGGTAGGCGGATCCTATGATTACCGGGTCAGTCGACGTTCGCGCCGACCCATAGTCGGACGCTGGGGTCGGCTTGTCGTTCCCCAACTTCGCCCGTTTGTTCATGTAGGCAAACCGTTGCCGATGGGGCCGTATTGATGGCAGCAATTGGGACGACCCTCGAGAGCCTGGCGATGCGTACCCCCTATAGTCGGCGCAATTGCGCACCGTCAGATGAAATACGCTGCGGCGCGCGCCGACGAGGCGCTGACTTTCGAGGGTGATTGACGGGCGTTGCGCATGGCCGACGCCACGGCGCGATCTGCGAGTGAAACAGGCCGGGCCGACGCCTTCAAGAGTAGCGACGGCGATCGATTTTAGACCAGCGATAGCACGCCGAACGGCACATTTATGCTGCCACCGGCCGTCGTTCTGGTCCACATTGCCGACTGGCTCGTTAGTCCGGGATGCGCTTGAAGACATTGTACCGATCCACGGTCCCGCTGCTGATCCTGCTTACCCACGGAGCGGCGCACGCTCAGATCGTTCCGATCGACGCCGTAACCCGTCCAGACCCCATCGCGATTGCAATCGACAAGGCCGAAGTGACGGACCCCAGACTTCGGACGTTGTACGCCAAGTCGAAATGGCGAGCTTTGTGGTCCAAGCAAAGCATCACGGCATTCCAGTCCGCGCTCGCCGACCGCGGCCGGCACGGTCTCGACCACCTGGCCTTCGCCGCCGCGGACGCAATGGATGCAAGCCCCGCCGTCGCCGACGTAGCGCGGTCGCGCGCCGCCCTCTCCTATGCCGAAGCGTTGGCAAGAGGACACATCGATCCTGCCTCGTTGCACGAAGTCTATACCCTCCCCGGCCGAAAACCGACGTAACGGCCGGCCTCGGCGTCGCCCTTGCGACCGGTAAACTCACCGAGTGGCTGGCGTCGCTGGCACCGCAGGACGCAGAATACCGGGCTTTGTCCGACGCCTATCTCCGCTTCAGTCAGGCTGCGGCCGCGGCCGGACCAGTCCAGCCGATCACCGGTGGCCTGATCCGCGTCGGCGATCGAGACCCGCGGGTAGCGGCCATCGCCGATCAGCTGACGCAAAGCGACTATCTGGCACCCTCCGGTTTAGCGACCGAGCCGTCGCAACTCGCGCCTTCCCCCATGTCGGCGCTCTACACGCAAGCGCTGGCGGACGCGCTGAAAGGGTTGCAAACCGATTACGGGATTGCCGCCGACGGCGTCGTCGGCCCCGAGACGCTGAAGGTGCTCAACCTGGGCGCCAGCGATCGCGCCCGGGCGTTGGGCGTTGCGCTGGAGCGCCGACGCTGGCTCGAACGCACGCCGCCGGCCACGCGGATCGACGTCAACACAGCGGCGTCACAGTTGCGCTATTACCGCGACGGCACGGTGGCGGACGAGCGAAAGGTCGTGGTCGGAGAACCCGGGCACGAGACCCCGGCGCTTGCATCGCCGATCTTCAGGTTGGTCGCCAACCCGACCTGGACCGTGCCGAAATCGATCCAGAACGGCGAAATGGCGAATGTCGACGACGCGTATCTGCAGGCGCACAACATGGTGCTGCGTGACGGATGGATCGTCCAGCAGCCGGGGCCCGACAATGCGCTCGGCCTCGTCAAGTTCGACATGGCCAACAACCAGGCGATCTACCTGCACGACACCTCGGCACCAGCCCTGTTCGAGCGCAGCCAGCGCCATCTCAGCCATGGCTGCGTCCGCGTCGAGGACGCGCTCGGCTTCGCGCAGATGCTCGCCGAGGACGAGGGCGTCGCGGACGCCTGGCAGGCCGCGCAGGCGACGGGCGAGATGACCTTCGTGCCGTTGCCGCGTCGTATTCCGGTCCGGCTGCTCTATCACAATGTCTATGTCGGCGCCGACGGGGCGATAGCCTTCCGCACCGACCCGTACGGATGGAACGATCCAATCGCTGAGCAACTGGGTTTTGCCAAGTCGTCGGCGCGCCGGGCGGAAGCGCAGGCGATCGACATCGGCCCCTAGTCACAACCCTTCCCCTTGCCCGCGAACGCGAGCGCATGGGTTTGGCCACTGGTTCCTGCCTATTGAGGGATCGCTTAGACAAAGCATTGCTGGCCGCTGGGCAGCCATACCCCACCAAGCGGATCGGCGTTGAATTCCAACCGCCGTCGTGTATCCGTACCGCACCACAAAAAGGGTTGATCATGAAGAAAGTTTTTGCTGTCGCCGTCGTTACCGGTCTGCTCTCGCTCGCAGCCTGCAATTCCAGCCCGCGCGAGCAGGCGGCCGATAAGATCGAGTCGAACACTGAAGCCGTCGCCGATAACCTCGAAGACGCGGCCGACGCCACGGGCAACGAAGCAGCTGAAGCGAGCCTGGAGAACAAGGCCGACGCAGTGCGCGCCACAGGCCAGAATCAGGCGGAAGACATGCGCACCAACGATCCGGATACCAATCTTTCGAATGGCATCTAAGCGACTGAGCGCTTAGAGCTGCAGGCAGGTTGCTCCCAAGCGGCTTGCAAAATTAGGGCATTCGAGGCGACTCGGATGCCCTTCTTACGTCTTGGAGTAAGCGCCAGGGCTGATGGCAGCTGTAGTCCTCCGATGCACCATGCATGATCGAAAGGCTGCCCCCGAACGTGGCGACTTCACCGGCGCTTGGCGCTTCTTCCTTGGTTGGGGACAGGTTTGGCTGACGCTGTTGCGGAACGAGTCGCTCCGACAGCAACTGGTCAACTCCCCGCACTCGCGGGGCCAGATCCACGCGGTGAACCGGCTACGCAACGTGGATGCTTGGTACGCCGGGTAGAGGATCGATGCTAGCCAGAGGCAGTATCTCGCGCCGGCCGACCGCGTACGGATCTGGTGACGTGACCCCCGTTTTTCATCCAGCGGCAACCAGAGACCGACCGTTGTTGTCGCGCAGGAGCGCGGGTGAAGCAACGGGCGGGTTTAAACCCGCCCGTTGCTTTTCGAGTTCGGCGGCGAAGGCCGCTGGTGTGGCGTAGCCGAGCGAGGAGTGCGGCCGCTCAGTGTTGTAGTCGTCGACCCAGCGCGCGAGGATCGCGCGCGCCTGGCGGATGGTGAAGAACAGCGTCTCGTTCAGCAACTCGTCGCGCATGCGACCGTTGAAGCTCTCGACGAACCCGTTCTGCGTCGGCTTGCCCGGGGCGATATAGTGCCACTCGACGCCGGCATCGCCCGACCACGCGAGCACCGCGTTCGAGGTCAGTTCGGTCCCGTTGTCGCTGACGATCATCTTGGGCGCACCGCGCTCGGCGATCAGATTAGCGAGTTCGCGTACCACGCGCTTGCCCGAGATCGAGGTGTCGAGCACCGCCCGCAAGCACTCGCGTGTCACGTCGTCGACGATGTTGAGGATGCGGAACCGCCGCCCCGTGGCCATCTGGTCATGCACGAAGTCCAGGCTCCAGCGCTGGTTGGGCAGCGCCAGCACGGGGGCCGGCGCCCGCGCGCCGACAGCACGCTTGCGTCCCTTGCGACGACGCACCGTCAAACCCTCTTCGCGGTAGAGCCGCTGGGTCTTCTTGCGGTTGATCGTGATGCCGTCCCGGCGCAGCAGGATGTGCAGCCGCCGATAGCCGAACCGCCGGCGCTGCTGCGCCAGCTCACGCAATCGCGACCGCAGGTCGCCATCATCTCCCCGGCACGAGCGGTACCGCATGCTCTTGCGATCCGCTCCGACGACAGCACACGCCCGCCGCTCGCTCATCCCCAGCGCCGTCTGGAGATGCGCGACCGCTTCCCGCTTCGCGGCAGGCGTCACCATTTTTTGACAGCAGGTCCTTCAGACCCGCGTTGTCGAGCATCGTATCCGCCAGCAGCCGCTTGAGCCGGGCGTTCTCCTCCTCGAGCGCTCGCAGCCGCTTCGCGTCGGACACCTCCAGCCCTCCGAACTTGGCCTTCCACGCGTAATACGTCGCGCTCGACATCCCGTGCCGCCGGCACAGGTCCGTCACTACCGCGCCCGCCTCGGCCTCCTTCAGGATGCCGATGATCTGCTCTTCCGAAAACTGCTTCCGCTTCATCTGTCCGTCCCTTTCCGGGGTCGGACTCTAGCTCCAACTGGAGGAAAAACGGGGGTCACGTCACTGGCTACAGTGTCATCCGCGAGATATCTACGCCGGGCGGCAAATGGGGAGTTCAGGATTTGAGGTGACTTGCTGCCCCTATTCGTCCGCCAGCGCTACTCATCCGCGCGACGACCCAGAAGTCGTCTTTCGCAGCGCGTTTCTGGCTCCCCAACTTCGGCCATTCGTTCATTGCGATCTCCCGCCTTCAGGAGATACGCAGGCGTGCCAGCAGCTTCTCTACAGAGGGTGGTGATTGACCGCAGCCGCTCTTAATCAGGACAAGGCGAAACGGCCAATGCTAGCAGGTTGTCGGTCGGAGTTCGGGCGGTGCTCGCCCAAAATAACAGACCGGCGATGCTGATCGTGGCGCCCGCCAGACAGACGCCGTGCCACCCGGAGACGCTATAAACGTAGGTCGATGCCGCGGCTCCCGCTGCGCTTCCCAGCGAATAGAACACCATATAGACGGCGATCACGCGACCGGCAGCGTCCGGGTGTCTACCGACGATCAACGTCTGATTGGTGACATGGACGGCCTGTACTGCAAGGTCGAGAAGCACGATCCCGACGGCAAGCCACCAGAGCGAGAATGACAAAAGCGCGATCGGCGCCCATGACAGGCATAACAATGCCAGGGCGGTACCTGTGACGCGTTGCTCTGATCCCTTGTCGACCAGTTTGCCCGCGCCACGCGCGCCGAGCGTTCCGGCGATGCCGACCAGGCCGAACAGACCCACCTGAGTATTAGAAAGACGAAAGGGTGCGTCGGTCAGCGGGAATACCACCGCCGTCCAGAACGTGCTGAACGCTGCAAAAATGATGAAGGCGTAAACGGCACGACGTCTCAGCAGTCTATCGTCGAGAAAGAACCGCGGAAGGGAACGCAGAATCGATCCGTAACTCGCAGTTCCTGGCTGCCTAGGATCGCCGGGCAACGCTCGGCTCAGCGCCAGCGTCGTGACCAGGCTCACAAGTGCCGAGATTGCATAGACCGCACGCCAGCCTAGCAATTCGCTGACGCTGCCCGACACGGCGCGAGCAACGAGGATGCCGATCACGATGCCGCCGGTGACCTTGCCGACTGCCGCGCCGCGCCTTTCAGGCAGCGCGAGCGTTCCCGCGAACGCCACAAGCGTCTGCACCGTAACCGCCAATGCGCCGACGGCAGCAAGCGCGAACAGAAAAAGCCCTGGTGAATCGGACAGGGCAACGATTGCGAGAGCCAGGAACGACAATCCCGTCTGGCCGACGATCAGCGAACGACGGTTCAAAAGATCGCCGAGCGGCACGAGGAGAATTAGTCCTGCTGCGTAACCGAGTTGGGTCAGTGTAACCGCCAGTCCGAGGTTTGCAGGGCGCATTGCCAAGCTTTCACCGATCACGTTCAGCAAGGGCTGGACCGTATAAACGTTCGCAACCGCCAAGCCGGCCGCAATCGCCATGATGGTCGTAGTCTTGTCGGCTAACGGGAAACAGGTGTCTTGGGATGTATCTGATTGTTCGAAGGTCATAGTCTTATTATAAGACCACTCTCTGTGTATGGGTCCAGTTCGTAATCGGAACCACTTGAGGAACAGCCTTGGTCAAGCGCGTTAGTTTTATGCATGCACCATGCCCGGTCGCGCGTTCGCTGGACGCGATCGGCGACTGGTGGTCCCTCCTGATCATCCGCGATGCGATGGAAGGCATCCGGCGTTTCAGCGCGTTCCAATCGAGCCTGGGGATTGCGAAAGGGATGCTCGCTACCCGTCTGCGCGCACTGGTGGAGCGCGGCATCCTCGAGACGCAAGCGGTATCGGGCGGCAGTGCCTATCGCGAATACGTCCTGACGGCGAAGGGACAGGCTTTGCATATCGTCGTCGCCGCTTTGCGTCAGTGGGGCGAAGCAGAGCTCTACGGTCCAGCCGAGCGCCATTCGTTGCTGGTCGACGCGCAAGATAATGTGCCAGTAGAAACGTTGATCCTCCGCGCGGCAGACGGAAGGTCGCTGGGCTGGACGGACACGTGCGTCGTTAAATTACCTCAGACAGTGTCCGGCGGGTGAGCCAGGGCTTCCGACGAGACGGGATAGGAACGCGGCCTGCAGTGAGCGATCAGGATACACGTGTGTTCTTAGCCTTTTCCCACAAACGAACGGCGGTTGAGACCGATCAAGCAGTCCCGCGAGGGATGGCGTTTTGGAAATAGCTGGAATTAAGAGCCGCCGGTACATGTAATATGAACCATTCCGAAGGCTGGAACGATAATGCTTCATCATCTCTCAATTGCTGTGACCGGTTTGAAACGCTCTATGATTTTCTATGATGCGGCACTTACCCCACTTGGCTATGCCCGTGTTTTTACGGGAGATGAATCAGTAGTTATGGATATATCGGGCAAGGTGACAAACTATTACTCAATCTTGAGTCCCAAGTAAGCGTACCCGGTGAGGGGTTCCACTTGGCATTCTCCGCGTCCGAGCCGGAACATGTCGATCGATTTCACGCTGCCGCATTGCTGCACGGAGGATGCTGCGCCGGGCAGCCCGGGCCACGTCCTGATTATGGCAACAATTATTATGCGGCCTTTGCGTTCGATCCAGATGGATACCGGATTGAGGCGGTGGTTAACCGAGCGCCGTAACGCCGGCTTCCAACCCGGTACGAAATCGACGGGGGCGACGAGCGAATGGTCGTTTCCTGCTGATCTGGTTTTCTCGAAAACGAACCCGTAGCGGGACAGTCGCCCGGGCGATCCCGCTGAGAACCGTCCCGGGCACCCCCTTCCCAAAATGTGTTCCCGATTGCTGTTTCCCGAAATGGCCTCTCGGAGACGGAGAAACGGGAAAGATCGAGCTTAACGAATGGCCGTTGTCGGGAGCGCTGATTATCAGTCTGAGCGTCCGGGTGTGAGCGGAAGGCACCCTGCCCTACAGCTTCCAGCCAGACCCAGTTACGGTCATTCCCGCGACTTTACCCGCCCACCGACTTCGGCATTCGGACTTCGGACTTCGGACTTCGGACTTCGGACTTCGGACTTCGGACTTCGGACTTTCGTTCATTTCGCTTTTTACGGTCACAAAAGCTGTAAAATGGATGAAACGGCCTTTTGAGCCCGCGTTGGCGGCTGGCGCCAGAGAACGTGGTCAGAACGCGATCATTACTTTGCCGAGGTGTCCGGCGGCGGCGAAGTAGCGGATGGCGGCCGGCGCATCATCAAAGGCGAACGTCCGATCGACGACGGTTGTCATCCCGTTCGCGACCATCGCGTCGAGCAGGTCGACGAACATCGCGCGACTGCCGTTGGCGATGCCGCGGATCGTCACGTTCTTGAGGATGAGGGACAGGTAATTAGGGATCGCCGGCCCCTCGCCTGGCGACACGCCGATGACGATGATCCGCGCATTCGCCGCGGCCGCTGCGATCGAATGGCCCAGCGTATCGACGCCGCCGGTTTCGATCACGATGTCGGCCCCCTTGCCGTCCGTCTTGGCGATCATTTCCGCCGCCCAATCGGGGGACGTGCGGTAGTTGATCGTGATGTCCGCACCGAGCGCGCGCGCCGTGTAGAGTTTGGCATCGCGGGACGAGGTGATCGCGACCCGCGCGCCCCGCGCCTTGGCGATCTTCAGCGCCGCCAGCGAGACGCTGCCGGTACCGAGGCACAGGACGGTGTCGCCAGGCTTGACGTCGCAGATCTCGATCAGCGCGTTCCAGGCCGTCAGCGCTGCTGAGGCGAGCCCTGCGACATCCGCGTCGGCCAGCGCGTCCGGCACGCGGATCAAGGCCGCGGCGGGCAGGACGATACGCTCGGCCAGCCAGCCGTCGTGCGTGATGCCGATATCGTGCGCAAACACGTCCGCGCGGAACGCACCGTCCAGCCAGTTCGCGAAATGGCCGCAGACGACACGGTCGCCGACCGCAATCTCGGTCACGCCCTCTCCGATCGCGACGACCTCGCCGACGCCTTCGGACATCGGAATGCGGGTCTCCGACTGGCGAGGACCGTAGGTGCCGCGTAACAACTGAACGTCACGGCTGATCAAGCCGACGAGGCGCGGTGCGACCAGCGCTTCGCCGGGGCCCGCGACGGGTTCGGGGCGGGTCGCCGCGACGAGGGCGTCGATGCCGTCCTGGGCGCCGATATGATAGGCTTTCATCGAAGTCTCCTGCGTTAATTGATGCGCGACCGGTACTTCAGTCGAACGCCCGTGGACCGGGCTTGAAGGCGTGGCGGCTTGCGCGGGACGCAAGCACCAGGGCGAGCAGCGTCGGCACTAGGACGGCCCAAGCGAGCGACCCTGCACCCAGATGATCGAGCAGCACGCCGCCGACGATCCCTCCCGCGGCGATCGCACCGTTCCATACCGTCGTCAGCATCGCATTCGCCAGATCGACGCCCTCTCCGGCGGCATCGGCAAGCGCGGTCTGAAGCTGAGTCGCGGCGCCGCCGAACGACAGCCCCCACAGAATCGTTACAACGATCGTCACCTCCGGGATTGCCGCGAACAGCCCGAAGGCCAAAGAAACTGCTGCGAACACCGTCAGGCTGACGAGCACGAGCGGCCGCAACGCCCGATCGATCAGCACGCCCGTGATCCAGATTCCGACCAGCGCGGCAAGTCCGAACCCGAGGAGCACGAGGTCGAGCCTGCCTTGCACGCCCGACAGCGCAACGATCGGGGCGATATAGGTATAGAGGATATTGTGCGCGGTGATCCACGCGAACAGCGTGACCAAGACGGTCCGTACGCCGGGTGTGCGGAACACGCGCGCGATCGACAATCGCTGCTCGGTAGAGTGTCCGGGGAAATCCGGCACCTGCCACAGCACCCAGCCGATCAGGCCGAGCGTGGTGATCGACATGAGCCCGAACGCCATCCGCCAGCCAAGCGTCGTGCCCAGCATCGCCCCGAGGGGCACGCCGATCGACAGCGCCAGCGGCGTCCCGACCATCGCGATCGCGAGCGCCTTGCCCCGCAGCGGCGCGACGACCATCCGCCGGGCATATCCCGCGATGATCCCCCAACCGAGGCCCGCGGCGACCCCGCCCATGAACCGCGCGACCAGCGTCAGCGCATAGGACGTCGATACGGCGGTCACGCAGTTGAAGATCAGGAAGCCGAAAATCGCGACCAGCAACGTCGGTTTGCGGCGCCACTCTTGCGTGCACAGCGTCAGCGGGATCGCCGCGAGCAGGGAGCCGACGGCATAGACCGTGATCGTCTGCCCGGCGAGCGACTCCGACACGTCCAGCCCCGCTGCCATGTGCGGCAACAACCCGGCAGGAAGCGTCTCGGTCAGGATCGCGGTGAAGCCGGTCATCGCCAGCGCTAGCAGCGCGGAGATCGGCAGCGTCTCGCTCGCGCCGGCTTCGGTCGGAATCGATTTTGGACGCACGCAACACTCACTTCTGGATCGACTGGTCCAGTGCATTCGAGGACCGAAGACCGCTTGTCAACGAATAATGGATTGATTAATCCACAATGTCAGGAGCGGAGAATTATGGCACGGAGCGGACGACCGCGTGGGTTCGACCGGGATGCGGCGCTGGACAGCGCGATGCATCTGTTCTGGGAGCACGGGTATGAGGGCGCATCGCTCCTCACGCTGCGTCGGGCGATGGGCGACATCTCGTCGGCGAGTTTCTATGCCGCATTCGGTTCGAAGGAGGCGCTGTATCGCGAAACGCTGGCGCGGTATCTGGACCGGCATGGCAGCATCGTCGACGCGCTCGACGACGAACGATTGCCGCCGCGTGCACGGCTGGAACAGGCATTGATGGCGTCGGTCGCGGTACAGACCGACCTTGCGCATCCCACCGGTTGCATGGTCACGTTGTCCGGAATGATCTCATCCGAGGCAAGCGAGCCGATCCGGGCGCTGACCCGATCCGAGCGCGATGTTACCCGGAAGGCGCTACATCGGTGTATTACTGCCGGCGTGAGCACGGGCGATCTCGACTCCGCCACAGATGTCACAGGGTTGGTCGCGCTGTACGACGGACTCGTCCTGGGTATTTCGATACAAGCGCGAGACGCGGTGCCCGCAAACGCCATACGATCAGGGATCAAGCACGCAATGGCGGCGTGGGACGACAGCCCCCGCAGTTCACGCACCTGACTTGGCTTCTTCCATCGTGGTCTTTCTGCTTGGACCCAGAAGACGACATTCAGCGGTGGTTGCGCGCTCCCCAACTTCGGACATCCTTTCATGTCCGCTGGACGCTTGGACGAGCGGCCCTAGAATGAGAAGAAGTAGGACGAAGCCGTCGTTCGTACTCGCACCGCTGAACGTCTGTTTGCGACGGAAGCATATTTTCCACCTTTGCCCCGGCATGTCCCGACAATTAGCAAGATTGACCGAACGGCCGCCGCTTTGGTTTCCGACGATCGTGATCCTGATACCGAATGGTGCGATAGTGACGCGCGGCCAGACCGGTAGAGCACTCACCCGTGCATGCTCCAGCCTTCATCAGACGGCTTCTAGTCTAACGCACGATCCCGGCGCGCGCCCGCCGGCTTTGTTCGGCAGGAGCGAACTCGTGACTGCAGACGGGGTCGTTCCCGCTGGAATTTGAGCCTCTACACTGTCCGTCGAACAGCGTGATCGTTCGCCCGCCTACCCATATTTGCGCGCGCTTGTCCTGCGAGACATCGATCCGTCCGTCGCGGCCGATGCACGAACCCTGCGCAGCGACGTAGCGATCGGCCGCCCGGCCGCTAGTGAAAAGCCACTGCCCGACCGAGGCATTGAGGCTGCCGCAGACCGGGTCCTCGATCAGCGCGCCGTGCGCGTCGCTGAAGATCGCACGAATCTCGAATGCGGCGTCGCAACCGGTGGGGTGCGGACCGACGATGCCGATATCGATGCGGCGGGAGTGATGCCGCGCGTGATCGACCGCGAGCACCTCAGCGGCGGAGGCAAGCATCACCGCGATCCACCCGGGACCGTTGTCGACCCACTGTGCATCGACGATCGTGGTCCGTTCGATCCGCAGCAGTTCGGCCACTTCCGCGATCTCCGCCTCAGTCGGCGTTCCGCTGCGGATCAACGGCGGTGCGGCAAACGCGAGCCGATCGCCGTCACGTTTGACCTCGACGAGTCCGACGCCACATTCCTGCACCACCACGCCGTCGCGTTTCGGAATGCCCCCGGCCTCCAGCCACGCATGACACGTCCCGAGTGTCGGATGTCCGGCAAACGGCAATTCGCGCGCAAGCGTGAAGATGCGGACACGGTAGTCCGCCAGCGCATCGGTCGGTGGCAGCAGGAAGGTGGTTTCCGAAAGATTGAGCCAGCGCGTGATCCGCTGCATCTCGTCCGTGGAAAGCCCGTCCGCATCGGCGATGACCGCGAGCGGATTGCCGGTGAACGGATCGGTGCCGAACACGTCGACGAGCTTGAAGAGTCTGGTCATGAGCGGTTCTCCGATGCGTGGTGGGCTTGCCAGGCCTGCGACAGCAGCGGCGCGTCAACCGCGCGGACCGCACCGTCGACCGCCTCGCGCCAACAGGTAGTGGCTTCGACTGCCCTGGTCACTTCGCGGAGACTGCCGCCGGAACCGCCGCATGCTGCCGTCGCCGCACGACCGATACGATCCAGCGCGCGCCGCGCCGACGCCAGCGTGGTCGCTGACACATCGGCACGCGCCACCGTGACTGAGTAGCGGGCGGGACCGATTTTCACCTCTTGCGCCATGCCCGGCGTGGACAGCGCGGCAAGGACCGATGCAACGAGAACGATAGTCTTCATGATAGCCTCCTGTGCGATGACCGATGCCGAATTGCGGCTGGCGCTGACAGAGACGGAAGCATACGATCGGGCTAAACTGTATTGGGCTAGAGAACGGTACGATGGCGACGAACATGCAGGACACGCGAACCGGACAGGTCATGCACGTCATCCGCGATCGGATCGAGCGGCGTACGCTGACGCCCGGCGCACGCCTACCTTCTGTTCGGGCAATGGCCGAGACGATCGGGTTCTCCAAATCAACGGTGGTCGAGGCGTATGATCGGCTGGCCGCGGATGGCACGATCCGGTCACGGCCGGGTTCGGGCTTCTACGTCGCCTCGCCGCTCGCCCCGCTCGCGCTCGACCGGCTGGGTAGCGCGGTCGAGCGCGAGGTCGATCCGTTGTGGATGCTGCGCCAGTCGCTTGCCAATCAGTCGTCGAGCGGAGGTGCCAACCGACTGATGCCAGGATGCGGCTGGCTGCCCAACGACTGGCTTGCGGGCGATGCGATCCGCAAGGGGCTGCGTGCCGCCGCACGGGATACGGACGATGGCGCGCTGGCCGGCTATGCCTCGCCGCAGGGATCGCTCCCGTTGCGTGCGCTGCTGGCCCGACGGCTTGCCGCGCAGGGCATCGACGCCGCGCCTGGCCAGATCCTCCTGACCGACAGCAGCACGCATTCGCTAGATCTCGTCTGCCGCTTCCTACTTGAACCCGGCGACACCGTGCTGGTCGACGATCCGTGCTACTTCAACTTCCTCGCTCTGCTCCGCGCTCACCGGGTCAAGGTGGTTGGCGTCCCGATGACGCCGATGGGGCCGGACTTAGCGGCGTTCGCAGCCGCGCTGACAGAGCACCGCCCGCGCTTTTACCTCACCAATTCCGCTATCCAAAACCCGACCGGCGCTACGCTGGCGGCGGCGACCGCGCACAAGCTGTTGAAGCTCGCAGAAGCACATGATCTGGTCGTCGTCGAGGACGACATCTTCGCCGATTTCGAACACACTGTCGCGCCACGGCTCGCTGCATTCGACGGGCTCGACCGCGTGATCCGCATCGGCAGCTTTTCGAAGTCACTCTCCGCCGCCGTACGCTGCGGGCATATCGTCGCCCGCCCCGACTGGATCGAGGCGCTTGCCGATCTGCGGATCGCGACATCGATGTCGGGCAATCCGCTGTCGGCCAACCTGCTCCACGCCGTCCTGACCGACGGCAGTTATCGCCGACATGTCGAGACCGTCCGCGCCCGACTGGCGCGCGCAATGGCACGGACGGTGAAGCGTCTGCGCGCGGTCGGGATCGAACCGTGGATCGAGCCCGACGCGGGGATTTTCCTCTGGGCACGGCTGCCGGACGGAATGGACGCGGTCGCGCTCGCTCGCGCCGCGCTGGCGGAAGGCATCGTGCTCGCGCCTGGCAACGTGTTCAGCACCAGTGGCGCGTGGAGCGACTACCTTCGTTTCAACGTGTCGATGTGTGACGATGAAGCGCTGTTTGCGTTTCTGGCGAAGGCGTGACGCTTTCCCACCCAAAGGCTAGGGAAATTACTGTTTACTCATGGGCAGCAGACTGCCGACAATGTGATTGACGAATACCCGCACCTTGATCGCGACGGTGGCATCTCGGTTAGTCTTCCTGATGACACAGATGCGGACGTCCAGCACTACCAGAGCGCTCCGCAGAACCTGCTATCGGTTCATCTCGGTTGCCTGACCGATCTTAGCATCGCAGCGCTGCCAAAAGGTGCGGTGCGGTACCCCGTTGGCGGCCTCATAAGCCAGGATCTCGAGATGGCCGCTCTTCGGTGAAGCCAAGCAACATTGTGCAAGCGAGGTCTCGGGCATTCGGTGCTAGCGCTTTGTCGGGCAGTTCGCCCGCAGTCCAGAACGACAGCACCCCACGAAAGGCGAACGCCAATTGCCCCGGCAAGCAACGTAGCGCCTGATCCCGCCGAGCTGGCATTAACCCTTCTCCCGCGCCGAGCGCCAGCGTCCAGAGGGCCGTCGAGCGCGCCCAGACCTGTCCGGGCGAAGAACTGGCGGTGCCAATCCAGCCCATGACCGCACGGTTGATCGCCGGTTCCTCTAGCATCACCGCCGCCGCCGTATCGATCGCCAGCATTACCCGCGCGGCCGTGTCCACCAGCGTCGGCGCGGCGGCGAAGCGTATCTCCATTGTATCGATCCGACGCGTGGAGAGCGTATGCATGATCGCCGCCTTGCTCCCGAACTGATTGAACGGGGTCGCAAAGCTGACCCCGGCCTCCGAGGCGAGGTCGCGCATTGAGAAGTCAGCTTTGCCGTCGCGGAGCAGCCGTTCGGCCGCGTCGATCACGCGCTGACGAAGCGGCTCCCTTCTTAGACCGGTCGATAAAGGTTCGATCTTGCTGTCTGCCATGTCACTATCTGTATCATGATATAAGTACTCTAGTAGGATGGAGTTTAGCTATGACGACCAACATTTCTAAGACCTTCCTCGTCACCGGCGTCAGCTCCGGCTTGGGTCGAGCATTCGCCGAAGGCGCGCTGGACGCCGGCCATCGGGTGATTGGCACAGTGCGCCGGGCTGCCGACGCCGAAGCCTTTGCCGCACTCGCACCCGACCGCGCTCATCCGCTGGTGCTCGACGTGACCGACTTCGACGCCATTCCGGCAGCTGTGGCGAACGCCGAACGGCAAGTAGACGCTATTGACGTGCTGGTGAATAATGCCGGGTATGGCCATGAGGTGTGCTGGAGGAATCCTCCATTGACGATCTACAGCGGCAGTTCTCGGCGAACGTGTTGGGTCCGGTGGCGATAATTAAGGCGGTGCTACCCGGGATGCGCGAGAGGCGTCGCGGGCATATCATCAACGTCACGTCGATGGGCGGCTTCATCACCATGCCGGGAATCACCTTCTACTGCGGCAACAAGTTCGCCCTGGAAGGCATCTCGGAAGCGCTCGGCAAGGAACTGGCGGGTTTCGGGATACGGGTGACGGCGCTCGCTCCGGGCCAGTTCCGCACCGATTGGGACGGACGGTCCATGGATCGCACGCCACGCGCCATTGCCGACTATGACGCCGTCATGGACCCGATCCGCGCCGCCAGGCAGGCCAAGAGCGGCAACCAGCCCGGCGACCCCAAAAAGGCTGCGCAGGCATTGCTCACGCTGATTGAGACAGAGAGCCCACCAGTCCGGCTGTTCCTCGGCGACGACGCACTGGGGTTAGTCGAGCCGAAGCTGGAGGCAATGAAGGTCGAACTCGGCAGCTGGGATACGCTCTCGCGCTCGACGAACTTTGGGTCTAATTGAGAACGTATCGGTCGAGCAATAGTATAGCCGGCTGAGCTTTGCTACCCGGCACCTTCGACCCATAAGTCGCCGTTCGGGCGCCCTTCCCCGCCTCCCAACTTCGGACGCTGGTTCATATTTGTAAATGACCGATTTTTAAGCCTGGCTATCCGCTCGCAAATGTCGTGATGGGGAAGGAAAGCGGACATTGACCAACAGCGTGGCGCTTCCGATACCCGCAGCATGATCTGGAAAGTTCTTTCACTATTGCCGCTTCTTGGAGGCTGCGGCCTCGCCCATCAGCCGGAGAGCTTAAAGACAGTTGCTGCCTATGAAGTTCCGCTGCCCACGGGCAAGGATAAGGCCAACTTTTTGGCGCTGCTCAAAGCAGAGGCGCAGACGCAAGGTTTTCATGTTGACGCATCTACGACTGGCGCAATGGAAGCGCAGTCTGAAGTGTCACCGATTACATTCAATGCGGCCGTATGGCGGGGCGACGATGAAGAGGTGATCGCCTCCGCAATGGATTTTCAAGATCATCCCGGTCGGGTTTGGATTACGTTTTCTATCGGAGAAAATCCATCTCGTTCCGCGCGGTTCAGAGGGTCGCTCATCGGCAAGACAAAGAAGATTTGGCCTGAGACGGCATCGCTGCCGATAATGCCAAATGGCGGCATTCCGCTGACGGATGACCTTATCCGGACACCTTCTGGCTATACCGTTAAGCCAGCCGCTGCATCGAGGTACGATGATGAACCCAGATAGCTAGTCCCTGTCCGCTATTGGGCGGAAGCGGAATGGCTGAATGAGAAGTATAGTGGAACGACCGCTTTGAAGCGATGGGTCGAGTAAGCGGACATTCGCTGTCGCGCCTTGGTACGTCCGCTACGCGCCCTAATTTCGGTCCTTGAGCGCTAGCGCACTGAACGAAGAAGCTGCCATTTTGGGCTATGTAAAAGCAGCTTTCTCACCTCGATGCGCCCTAGCAGAGCGACCGTAATACAAGCTTAATTATCTTGTCGTTACGGTAGCAAAATGAATACGCCTTCGTCCTCTCATGCGTCGCAGCCCGCTCGGCTTTGGCATGACTGGCTGGACGCACTAATTGCCTGGACGACCGCGCTCTCTCGCGTCCAGGCATTGACCCTGACGGCCACAGCCGTTGTTGTCGTCGGGTTCGCCGATAGCGCGTCCGGGAATGCCCTGTGGTTCGGCCCGATCTACCTGCTGATCGTCTGCATTCCCGCCTGGACCTTAGGGTGGCGCGAGGCCGCGTTGACCAGCGCCGCCTGCGTGGCGGTATCCCTCGCTGCGAACGGATTGGAGGCTTATCCGCTCGGTCAAACTGCGATTGCTTGGAACATGGCCATGCGGATCCTGGCGGTGACGATCATCATCGTACTGATGTCCGGCACGCGCCGCTCGCACGATCGCGAATGGAATCGCGCACGGAGCGATCCCCTGACCGGGCTCGTCAACGAGCAGGCCTTCTTTGACAACGCCGGTGCGGCCGCGAGGCATCGGGCTTGGGGCGTACTCGCTTATGTCGACCTCGACGACTTCAAGCAGATCAACGACCGCGACGGCCATGCCGCGGGGGACGAAGCACTTCGGGCCTTCGCGAACGGGGTCCGTGATTTGATTCGATTGAGCGACGTGTTCGCCCGGATCGGGGGCGACGAATTCCTGTTGTTCTTGCCGGTGGATACAGAAGCTGAAGGCTACCGTCGCGCCAAGACACTGCATCTGCAAATGAACTGCATGCAGACGCCGTTCGCGCTGAGCTGCAGCATGGGCGCCCTGATGTTGAACCTTAGCAAAACCGGTGTCAACAAAGCTCACGTCGGAGTTGCCGATCAATTGATGTATCAGGCAAAAAACGAGGGCGGCGCCATCTGGATTCGTACTCTCGACGCGCGGGAAGGCGACGACTGGACTGCTCTCGCCACAGCTCGGGCTCAGTGCGACATGGTGAGCCTTATCCCAGTCTCGACTGTCCTGCACTGACGTCCGACCTGAATGTCAATTTGCCCGCGGATGACTTTGAGCGTGAGCGGGCCTGCCACATCTGCCGGGAAATAACATGGAAAGCCTGCTTTAAAAGCGACCCCTTTCACGACATGTGGCCGTTCCCGATGCTTAGGCTCTTGCTTGAACTCCTGGCCGACCAACATGAACACATGGCAGGTTTCGGCATGCCCGGAGCGGCTTGAACGTCGTGTTTTGGGCGGGGAACTGCCCGGCAGCTCGGAGCTGGCGAGACCCATACTCGGACATTCACAACCCGTTTTCCGTTCCCCAACTTCGGCCATTTGTTCATCTTTGCTGCAAAGCCGAAATCAGCTCTTCAAGCCCTAGTCACATCATATTTTTTCAGAGCCAAGGGTGTTTAGGGATATGCCGATTTGAACCAGGACCTTGCGACGACGTTTGCGGATTTCGATGTCTTGAAAGCACATCCGGATATCAGTCGCTTCCTGCGCTGGATTGCCGACAAGACTGCGGATCTTCACGCCCCCACTCGCCGTGCCGAGATCCGCTGATTGCATCGGCCTCGACGATGGATCGTCATCGTCAACGGACTTTTATGGCGGCGGCACTTAACGATCGGATGACCGTTCCTCCAGCGACCCGAATAGCAGGACGCTTTCCATGACCGATGATCCGCGCACCAGCCACCCGACCAGCTTTCCCGGCGAACCGCAGCAGCCGCGCCCCGGGCTTGTCGCCAACATGACGACCAAACCCGACCACGGCGAAGAAAGCTATGTCGGCAAGGGCTTGCTGCGAGGGAAGGTCGCGCTGATCACCGGTGGTGATTCCGGCATCGGCAAGGCCATCGCCATCGCTTACGCGCGTGAAGGCGCGGACATCGCAATCTCGTACCTCGCCGTCGAGCAAGAGGATGCCGAAGATACACGCGCCTGGGTCGAAAAGGCAGGACGGCGATGCGTATTGCTGCCGGGCGACATTCGCGACCGCGATCACTGCGTCACGCTGGTGGAGCGCACCGTCAGTGACCTTGGCGGGATCGATATACTGGTCAACAACGCCGCCGCCCAGACGATGAACGAGGATCTGGACAGCATCGACGATGACGAGATGCAGGGCGCGTTTTCCGCCAATGTGTTCGCGATGATCCGCCTCGCCAAGGCTGCGGCGCCGCACATGAAGCCAGGGTCGGCGATCGTGAACACCACCAGCGAGCAGGCCAAGGTCGCGACCAAGAGCATGATCGTCTACGCCGCAACCAAGGGTGCGATATCCAGCCTGACCGTGGGGCTGTCCAACCTGCTCGTCGGCAAGGGCATCCGGGTCAACGCGGTGGCGCCCGGCCCGATCTGGACGCCGATCCAGCCGATCGCGAAATCGCCGGAGGAACTGGAGAAGCTCGGTCAGGATACGCCTCTGGGACGCGCGGGTCAGCCTGGCGAGCTCGCGCCGGCCTATGTTTTGCTGGCGTCGTCGGAGGGAAGCTACATGACCGGCGCGGTGATTGCGGTCACTGGTGGCGTGCCGATCAACTGACGAACGGACGGGCGCCCCGGCGCCCGTCCATCGATACGGCTAGGAGTTCGCCACCTCGACGCGACGCGCCGCGCGCGCATGCTCTTTCGTGAAATCGCCGACACCGCGGTCAGTGTGGCACAGCCTGTCCCAATGGCGGAAATACAGGCCGTAGTTGCAGCCATAGAGTTCGTGGTGCCGCTGATGATGGCTGGCCGTGATCAGCCATCCTCCCAGCGGGCCCGACCACATGAAACGCGGGAAGATCTCCCATCCCATGTGGTTCGTGACCCCCATCACCGTCATGATCGTGAGCACGATACCGAGGCCGGCGATATGGATCGGAACGAAGAACACCAGCAACGGAATGACCACCGCGCCGGTCAACGCCTCAATCGGGTGAAACGCCATCGCGGCCCAGGCCGTCGGCGGGCGGCTGGCATGATGCAGCGCGTGCGCCAGCTTGAACGGTTTGGGACGATGCATCCAGCGGTGCGTCCAGTAGAACCATGCGTCATGCAGCAGCAGATAGAGGAAAACCGAGACCGGCAGGTACCAGAGCGGATAAGCGTGGATGTCGGAGTACACCTGCGTCCAGCCATGATGCTGCCATCCCCAAGCGACCACGCCGGCCGGGATCCCGTAAAGCGCTGCGGACGCCAGGCTCCAGATGATTTCGCGGCGGACCTGCGGGTCCAGCCCAAGGTACAGCCCCGGATGCTTGCGGACCGTGATCCACGCGAACGCGCCTGATACGAGGAGATAGCGAACGCCGACGATGACGGTCATCGCGACGGCGGAGAGGATGATGGCGAGCGTCATGCTTGATCCTCGACGACTCTGCGATCGGCGGCTCGCACGGCAAGCGCACGGCGACGCGACGGAAGCCCCCACCACGGCGTTCCCGGCGAGAGATGATGCTCGTGATGATACCCGCCGAAGTGGAAGCAGGTCAGCAGCGACAAGACCGGGCCCACATCGATGCTGTGCGCGAGGTGTGAATCGGCAAGGGGGTCTCGCGTTCCCGGTGCGGCAACCACGTCCCGAAGACGAACAACTGTGCCACCGCGCCCAAGGCCGGCAGAGCCCAGAAGATGACGATGTTGCCGAGCGGTGCCCCGAGCAGCAGCGTATAGATCAGCGCCACCACGGTGATCCGGATGATCTGCCCGTGCGAATAATAGGTCTTGAAGAACTGTAGGAACCAGCCGCCGAGACTTGGGTCCCCACCGTGAAAATCGGGATCCCCCGCCCTTCCCGTTTCCTTGTGATGCAGATGATGCTGCGGCAACAGTGATGCATAGGACAGGCAGGCATAGAGCGACAGGCAGGTAGCACCGATCGCGCGGTTCAGGCGCGGCCGATCGGGTGCCAGCGCACCGTGCATCGAGATCATGCGCGACGATGAACAGTCCGGTACTCAGCCAAGTCTGTACGATGACCATCCCGATGGCCAAGAGAATTGTATCCGCGCTCCACCGCCAGAAGAAGATGCCGGTTACGTGGATCGCCAGCCACGCCACGACGATCGCGGCGGACAGCGACACGCCGACACGCGTCTGGTGCCTCAGGGCCTCCGCTTGGCGAACCGTCCCGCTCACTTCTTCGCGTCTGCCGAGACGAGGTTTCCCGCTTTGTCGGGACGTACCGCACGCCGCTGCGGATCGGCGTTCGCGCGCAACTGCGCCTTCAGCACCGACGGCTTGCGCGCGAACAGGAAGCCGTGGCTGACGGTACCGTCCTTGCCCTCGACCGCGTGGTGCAGGCGGTGCGCTTGCAGCAGGCGCTTGAAATACCCCTGCTTGGGTACCCAGCGAAAGCCGCCGCGCTGATGCACGAGCAGGTCGTGCACGAAGGCATAGATGCCGCCGTACACCGTAATGCCAAGCGCTGCCCACCACAGCGGTTCCCACCAGAGCCCAACGACGAACAACACGATCGGCACGATCGCGAAGACGATTGCGTAGAGGTCGTTCTTTTCGAACCAGCCGTCATGATCTTCGTGATGCGACTTGTGCCAGCCCCAGCCCCAGCCGTGCATGACATAGCGGTGCGCTGCCCACGCGAAGCACTCCATGAACAACACCATGAAGACGACGATCGCGAGTTTCTCGAACCAGGTCACTGTGCTCGATCGCACGAAATGACGATGGCCGGGTGCAACGAATTCAACATGATGCCTACATAACGGTTACCGGCGTTCGATGCGAGGGCGCCCCGCCACAAAATCTCGGGTTGGTGACGACTGCGGCCGGCTTTTGGTCGTCGCCGTTTGCAGAACGCTGTCATGGGCCTTCGCGACGAGACGTGCCGGTAAAAGCCCATCACCCTGGCACCGGAGGGTGACGAGCCGCGTTCGACCGCGATGATCGCCCGAGTCTTACGCGCCGACCACCGGGACACTCCCTCCTGGCTGTTGATCGCAGCCATGCTGATGAGTTTTCTCGCGGCCCAATATCATCACCGCTTCACGGTGGATCCGATCCGCGCGGCCCCCGCGATCGCATCATTGATGGCACTCGGCAGCGCGCTGGCGTTCGGCAGGTACACTGCGCGACCGCGGCTTGCGGCCGGCGCGACCGCGTTTCTTCAGATGACGCTGTTTACGCTGCTCGGCGTCGTGCTGGCGTATGCGTTGGCGGCGAATGCCGGACAATTGTGGGACGCGCGGCTGGCCGCCGCCGACCGTGCAATCGGCTTCGACTGGCCGGTTGTGCTCGCCTTGCTGGACACATGCCCTCCTGTAATCTGGCTACTTGGATTGGCGTATCACAGCCTCACCTTGCAGATGATCGTCGTCATCGTCGCGTTGAGCGGCATGGGGAAATTCGACACGCTGAGGATAATGGTCTGCGCGGCGATCCTGTCCGGTTTCGTCACCATATTGATCTCAGGCCTTACCCCGGCGATGGGCAACCTGTTCGACCCATCCCGCTACGCGCATCTCTGGCCATCGATAGCCTGGCTGGAACAGGGGCTGATATCCGGGCTTCGCGACGGATCCCGACGCGTGCTCGACCTCTCCATGCTCATGGGGATCGTCAGCTTTCCCAGTTTCCACGCGACGCTCGCCGCCATCTTCATCTGGGCATTCGGCGCGATGCCGCGGGTTGCCCTGCCGGGCCGGGCATGGGCCATACTGACGATCGTCGCGACGCCGGTCTTCGGCGGCCACTATGGGGTGGACGTCATCATGGGGCTTGTCCTCGCACCGCCTGCCGTCCTTGCAGCCCGCCACCTCACGCGGCAAAGGCAGTTGTTCCATCGGGTGGAGTCAGCCCTGCCGGCCTGACGTCGGTCTCACGGCCGAGCGCCGCGTCGACCATCGCCGCAGCCTCAGCTGCGCCGCCTGCCGCCGCCATATCCGTCGCCATCCTCCGTGCCGCACGACGGTATTCCGGATCGCTCAACACCAGCCGCAACGCCGGTTCGAGACCTCCCTTGCCCGCTTCGGCAGCCGAGACGACGCGGGCAGCCCCGATCCGCTTCAGACGCGCCGCCGTCGCCGGTTGTTCGAATGCCAGCGGCACGGCGACGATCGGAACACCGGCCGCCAGCGCGTCCAGCACCGTATTGAACCCGCCATGCAAAATCGCGGCAGAACATAGGGGCAGGATGCGGGTCTGCGACCAGAATGCCCTCACCAACGGGTTTCCCGGTAGCGAATGGGCTTCGCGGTCGCTCAGCCCGCCGCCATGCGCCACCACCGCACGGGCACCCACCGCGGAACAGGCCGCCGTCATCGCCGCGAACAGCGATCGGCGCGCACCCTGCAACGACCCCAGCGAACAAAATATGAGCGGTCGACCGTCGTCGTCCGGCAGGTTTTCTTCTGGCTCGTCTCGTCGCCAAGGCCCGCCGTATCGAAAGCTCTCCGGCAAGGCCAAGCGCGGAAAGTCCAGGCCTTCGGGGCATTGCGCGATCTGCAATCGTTCGGACCATTGATATCGGGGGTCGGGATCGAGCCCCCAACGCCGTGCATACGTCGCGACCATCGTCGTGATCGGCCGCATCAACAGGTCGCTGACTGCATACCCGCCATTGTTGCGATTCCGCCCCACCGCATCGGCACGATACGCCCACCCGAGAAAGGGTGGTGGTACCGTCGGCTCCCTTAGCAAGGGCAATCCGGTAACGGCGGTTACGAACGGCAGCCGGAGATGCCGTGCCACCAGTGCTCCGGCTGGCTCGACCGAGTCGGCGACGATGGCATCGACCCCCAGCCTGGACAGCGCCGTCGGGAGAGCCCTCAGAAGCAGTTCCGTCATCGATGCGGTGCCGCGGATCATCCGCGGTAGTCCGATAGGCCCCGATGGCTGCGCCAGCTTGCGGTAATACTCCGCCAGCAAGCCCTGGCCGTCGGCGGGGTGATCGAGCGCCGCAAACCCAACGCCACAGTCGGGCACGAGCGACACGACCTCGGCCAAGTGGAGTATCGTGACCCTATGTCCCGTTTCGACGAGCGATGTTCCCAATGCTGCTAGCGGATTGATGTGGCCCGCCGTTGGCGGCGCGATGATGGCAATATGCCGCCTTTTGACCGTCAATGCCGTGGAGCTTTCCGTCGCCGTCGTATTCGATCGGTTACTATCAGCATGCGAGGGAAGAGCGATAGCGCAATAATTCGGAGGTAGTACCGCCTCACCAATGACCGCGACCGGCGAATTCTAACATGGAGGTTTGATGCGAGCGAAGCCGACCGGCGCCTTGACTTCCAAGCGTGTAACGGGCCCGGAGCTGGTTAAGGATCGGTCCGAAGCACCAAGACGATCGATATAGCTTCGCTTCCGGTAGCGATACGCGGTAAATCACCCGAGCATACCGCTGAACTATCGGCCGTTGCTAAAATACGGGCTCGGGCGTTCGTAACCGCATGAACGCCAACCCGCTATCGATCCGAGACCAGACCAAGAGTAGCATCGTAAGGCAGGTACGGACCCTGTTTAATGATCGGGCACGCGGCGAGGAGCCGGTGACGCGCAGCGACGATGCGCTGTTTCCGACCGACTCGATAATCTGGCGCGTGCACGGCGATGTTGTCAGCATGATGGTAGGCGGCGTCACCGCGCTGCTGCTTCAGATGCTGCATCCTGCAGTTCTGGCAGGCGTCTGGGACCATTCGAACTTCCGAACCGACATGCTCGGCCGGCTGCGGCGCACTGCCCGGTTCATCGCTGCGACCACCTATGGTGAGCGGACCGAGGCCGAGGCAGCGATAGCGCGAGTCCGCGCGGTGCACGCGCACATCGGCGGCACGCTTCCTGACGGTACGTCCTACCGGGCCGACGACCCAAACTTACTGGCGTGGGTCCACATATCCGAGGCGTGGTCCTTCCTTGCTGCCTGGCAACACTATGGGGATCGTCCCCTCACACCCGCGCAGGAGGATCTTTATTATGCCCAGTTTGCCACCATAGGCGCCGCACTGGGTGCCGACGCTCTCCCGCGGAACCGTGCAAGCACACATCAGGCGCTTCGCACCATGCAGCCGGTACTGGTCGCAGACGGTCGCACGCGCGAGGTGGCGCAGTTGGTCCTTGCTCAGACACCGAGCAACCCTCTGGCGATACCGCTGCAACGGATCGTCGCGCAGGCGGCGGTGGACCTTCTCCCGAACTGGGCACGTCGGGTGCATTGTCTGAAGGCTTCGCCGATATTTATGAAACCGGTCGTCCGGTCCGGTGCACGACAAATGGCGAAAACGTTGCGCTGGGCCTTCGACGGGACTTGAATCCGAATACCCGGATGTGGACGTTTCTAAAGCGCATGGTGGTCGTGCGGTTGGGGTCATTGGCCCGCGGGCGAAGGGCAAGGTCTGGGCGAGCCGGATTATCGCGAGCCGCGCATCGAAGTATTGCAATGGCCTGGCGGAATTACGGCGGCCGACCTGCCCCTCCCAATCCTGACCGAGCTACCAGATAACGATATTCGTGCAGTATGTCAGCCGAGATAGCAAACTCATTGATCCAGATTGAGATGGCCAGGATCGCTGGAACATTGCCCATCCGTGCCGGTTCGGTTTGTAGCGGTGGGTTGAACGCGCCGCAGGCCCCAGGAGAATGTCATGACAAAGCTTCTTACGCTCGCAGCAATGATCGCACTGCCTGCCGTCGCGGCGGTCGCGCAGGCCCCCGCCGCCTCGACCTATGTAATGAAGGCGGGTGCCGGCGATCAGTATGAAATCCAGTCCAGCCGTTTGCTGCTCACCTCGACCAAGAACGCCAAGCTGCGTTCGTTCGCATCGATGATGGTCACCGATCACACCAAGTCGACCGCGGATGTGAAGGCGGCTGCAATGCGCGCTGGCCTGCACCCTGCGCCGCCCAAGCTCGATGCTATGGGCACGAAGAACGTCGCGGCCTTGCGCGCAGCCACCGGGACTGCGCGCGACCGGTTGTATGTCGAACAGCAGAAGTCTGCGCATCAGCGCGCGCTGACACTGCACCAGACCTATGCACAATCCGGAACGGCGGCGCCGCTCAAGACGGTCGCGGCCTCGATTGCGCCGGTCGTGCAGACCCACATCACCGAGCTGTCCACGATGTGACCGACGCGCGATGGCCGGCGATTGCACCTGCGCGCCGGCCATCGCTGCACCAGGACCTGGCGCCGCGCGCATCGACAGGAGATCAGACATGAACGATACCAACCCACATAGCGACGACGCGCCGCCAACCACGTGGAAACGCGGCGATTCTCTCGGGGCGGCTGCTATGTCAGAGCGCAAGGACGATGCGATCGTCGCGCGTGCGGTCACTATCAACCGGCCCGTTGCCGAGGTGTTCACCTATTTTCGCGACTTTGCCAATCTGCCGACGTTCATGGAGAACGTCGAACGGATCGACATTCTGAACGACACGCGGTCGCACTGGGTCGTGAAGGCACCCGCCGGCAAGACAGTCGAATGGGACGCGGTCGTGACCGAAGAGGCACAGGACAGATTGATCGCCTGGACGTCCGAGCCTGGTGCCGATGTCGCGAACAGCGGCCGGGTGGAGTTTCGTGATGCCGGCGCGCGGGGTACGGTCGTCACCGCGACCATTGCCTATGATCCGCCCGGCGGAATCGTCGGCAAGCTGATCGCCAAGATGTTTCAGCGCGAACCCGCAATCCAGGCGCGCCGCGACCTGCGCCGCTTCAAGCAATTGATGGAAACCGGCGAGATCGCGACCGCCGCGATGAACCGCAAGCAGCATGAAGAGGAACTCGCCTGATGCGCGCTCTGGCATGGCACGGCAAGCACGACGTCCGCGTCGACACCGTCGACGATCCCGAAATCGTCAATCCGCGTGATTGCATCATCAAGGTCACCGCGACCGCGATCTGTGGCTCCGATCTGCATCTGTACGACGGCTATATCCCGACGATGCAGGCAGGCGACATCCTCGGCCACGAGTTCATGGGCGAAGTCGTCGAGGTCGGCGCCAAGTCGACGCTGACGAAGGGCCAGAAGGTCGTCGTCCCGTTCACGATCGCGTGCGGCAGCTGTTATCACTGCGGCAAACATCAATATTCGGCGTGCGACAACGGCCTCCCCGCCGACAATCAGGATATCGCGCAGGAACTCTACGGCCAGCCGATGTCGGGTTTGTTCGGCTACAGCCACATGACCGGCGGCTATGCGGGCGGTCAGGCGGAATATGTCCGCGTGCCGTTCAGCGACGTCGGGCCGATCGTCATTCCCGACGGGGTCGACGACGAGAAGGTGCTGTTCCTATCCGACATCCTGCCGACCGGCTGGATGGCGGCGGAGAATGCGCAGATCGAGCCCGGCGACACCGTCGCGGTCTGGGGCTGCGGTCCGGTCGGGCTGTTCGCGGTGCAGTCGGCGTTCCTAATGGGCGCCGAGCGCGTCATCGCGATCGACCATTTCCCGCACCGCCTCGAGCTTGCGAAGAAGTTCGGCGCCGAGACCATCAACTACGAGGAAAGCGCGGTCTACGAAGCGCTGATGGTGATGACCGGCGGGATCGGTCCCGATGCGGTGATCGACAGCGTCGGCCTGGAGGCACACGGCTTCTTCGTCGACAACGTGCTCGACCAGATCAAGGCCTCGACCTTCCTCGGCACCGATCGCGCGCATTCTATCCGCCAGGCGATCATCGCCTGTCGCAAGGGCGGGCGCGTATCGATGCCGGCGGTCTATGGCGGGTTCATCGACAAGTTCCCGCTCGGTGCGCTGATGGAGAAGGGACTGACGCTCAAGACAGGCCAGACGCACGTCCAGCATTACATGCCCGCGCTGCTCAACGCGATCATGGAGGGCAAGATCGACACGACCTTCCTGATCTCGCACCGGATGGACCTGGAGGACGCGCCCAAGGGCTATGACATGTTCAAGAACAACCAGAACGAAGTGACCAAGGTCGTGCTTAAACCTGGGTTCAACTGACTTTGCTCCCCTCCCTGAAAGGGAGGGGCTGGGGGTGGGTTGGCTCGTAGGTAAATCGCAGCCCTCACCCCGAACCGACCCACCCCTGCCCCTCCCTTCCAGGGAGGGGTGAAGAAGGAACATGACATGGCCGATAAATTCGCGATCATCACCGGGGCCTCGACGGGCATCGGTTTCGAACTTGCCACGCTCGCGGCGAAGGACGGCTACGACATCCTGGTCGTCGCCAACGAAGCGCTGATCCAGTCCGCTGCCGCCGACTTCAAGCAGTTCGGCACCGACGTGACGGCGGTCGAGGCGGATCTGTCGACGATCGAGGGCGTCGATGCGCTGCTTGCCGCGACCAACGGGCGGAAGGTCGACGTGCTGTGCGCCAATGCCGGACACGGTCTCGGCCACGGTTTCCTTGACCAGACAGTCGACGACTGGCGCAACGTGATCGACACCAACATCACGGGCACGCTGTACCTTCTTCAGAAGGTGATGCCGGCGATGGTCGCGCGTAATGACGGCAAGGTGCTCGTGACGGGATCGGTTGCGGGCTACATTCCCGGTGCGTTCCAGGCGGTCTACAATGGCTCGAAGGCGTTTATCGACAGCTTCACCGAGGCACTGCGCAACGAAATCAAGGAGGCGGACGGCGTCACGCTGACGACGCTGATGCCGGGGCCGGTCGACACCGAGTTCTTCGATCGTGCCGACATGAACGACACGTCAGTGGGCACAGATCCGAACAAGCGGGATCCGGCCGATGTCGCCAAAGACGGCTGGGATGCGCTGATGAGCGGGAAGGCGTCGGTCTTTTCGGGCTTCATGACGAAGGTCCAGGGTGTGCTCGCCAACGTCATCCCCGGTTCGGTGCTCGCAGAACAGCATCGGAAGATGGCTGAGCCCGGCAGCGCCAAGGACTGATCGGCGGGCTGCCAGACGGTTTTACAATGCTCGGGGTGCCCAGCCTCGATAGGATTGGGCACCCCATCGATGAGGGGAAATTACAGATGGCGGCACCGTTGACCGCTCGGCGATCGGTTGTCGTCATCAGCGATTGGGTCGATGGCCAGCATCCCGAGCACGACCGTCCGCCATCCTCCCTGCTGCCGGCACACGCAGCCGCCCCAGTCAGTCAACCGTGGACCGGCGATCTTGCCCCCGCGGAGGTGACGGGCGGATATCTTGAGCGGCTACCCCTCGCGTTGATCGCCGCCGGCATCGTCGATCAGGCCGAAATCTGGCATCATTGGCGTGGCGAAGACGAGCCTCCATTCCGCAGGGACAACGCGGTTCTGGCGCGCCGCGCTTTCCGGATCGACGGCGAGCATGCCCCCTTTGCTTCGTCGCAAATGCATGCGTTCGTCGAGGCATTCGGCGCGCCGCATATCCTCGTCGTGTTCGGCTTGGGCGTCGCGCCCGACCTGCTCGAACTCTGCGCTAACAGCATCATTCTCTACAATTCGATCGACGCGCCATCGCTGCGCGTACCTCGGCAAGTCAGCGAGCATTTCGATCTCGTCATCACCGGCGCACAGTGGCAGTCGGACGAAGTCGAGGCCCGCCACCCCGGCATGCGCACCGCGATCCTGCCGGTCGGGCCTGAGTTCGCCGCGATCGACCAGTTCCGTCCGCTCGGCACGCCCAAGGATTTCGACCTGATCTACGTCGCCGCCGCGCAGCCGTACAAGCGCCACGACATCCTGTTCGATGCGCTCGCGCAGCTTCCGCGCGACATCCGCGCGCTTTGCGTGTTCGGATACGGCGAGGATGCCGACGCACTCCGCCACCGCGCGCAAGAGCAGAACCTCTCGATCGAGTTCGTCGGACCGCCGGGCGTGCCTATCGACGAGGTCAACCGCCTGATGAACCGCGCCAGGTTCGGCGTCGTCTGCGGCATCGACGACGGCGCGCCCGCGATCCTCACCGAATACATGCTCGCGGGCCTACCCGTGCTCGCCAACGCCGAATTACGCTGCGGATTGCAGTTCATTCTGCCCGAGACCGGCATGACGGCTTCGACGACCGGGTTTGCCGATGCAATTCTTACAATGCGCGAAACCTACGAAGAATATCGGCCCCGCCACGCCGTGTTGGAACGTTGGACTTGGCAGCATAGCATTGTGCGTTTGAGGGAAATTATCCAGCAAATACATGATGCAAAGCAATGACATTTACATAGTCAGGTTCGGGGTGTGGGCTTAGGTTCGATCGACAACGCGGATAACCGCGGATTTGCGGATTGGAAGAGCGTGCACGGTATCGGACCTATTCTCACGCCCTCGAAGTCCGACGATGCCGCCCCGCCGCCGCTGATCTGCTTCTCGCACCTGCGCTGGGATTTCGTCACGCAGCGCCCGCAGCACCTGATGAAGCGGTTCGCGCAAACCCAGAGCGTGTTCGTCTGGGAAGAACACATCCCCTGCGACCATCCGCTGCCCTTCCTCGAACACCACCCGTTTCCCGCCGACAACGTGATCGCACTGCGCCCGCGGCTGCCGCATTGGTGGAACGCCGAGCAGGTCGAGGCGGGCTTGCGGCAACTGCTCGACATGCTGGTCGCGACGAGCATTCGCGCCAAGCCTTTGCTCTGGTTCTACACGCCGATGATGCTCCCGTTCGCCGAGCATCTCGACGCCGCCGCAGTCGTCTACGACTGCATGGACGAGCTGTCCGCGTTCCGCTTCGCCGACCCCGCCCTGCTCGACCGCGAAACGCGACTGCTCGCGCGTGCCGACCTAGTCTTTACCGGCGGCTACAGCCTTTACGAAGCCAAGCGCGACCGCCACCGTGACGTCCACGCTTTCCCTTCGGCGGTCGACGTCGCGCATTTTGCACAAGCCCGCGCCGGCATCAGCGAACCCGAAGATCAGCGCCACGTTCCCGGCCCGAAGCTCGGCTTCTTCGGCGTCATCGACGAGCGCATCGACTTAGCGTTGCTCGACGCGGTCGCCGCTCAGCGACCCGACTGGTCGTTCGTGATGATCGGCCCGGTCGTGAAGATCGATCCCGCGCACCTGCCACGCCGCGCCAACATCCACTGGCTCGGCGGACGCGGCTACAATGAACTCCCCGCCTATCTCTCGGGCTGGGACGTCGCGCTGATGCCGTTCGCAATCAACGCCGCGACACGCTTCATCAGCCCGACCAAGACACCGGAATATCTCGCGGGCGGCCTGCCCGTCGTCTCGACGCCGATCGTCGACGTGATCCGCCACTATGGCGACGCAGCGGCCGTCACGATCGCCGCCGATGCGCCCGCGTTCGTCACCGCCTGCGAGACCGCGCTAGCCCTCCCCCGCGAAGGCGCCTGGCGCGACGAAGCCGATCGCCTGCTCGCCACGCAATCCTGGGACCGCACGCAAACCGCCATGGCCACCGAGATCGACCGCGTCCTCCACGCGAAACGCACCTTCCGCCCCGCGCCGAAACGCGAACGTTACGACACGCTGATCGTCGGCGCAGGGTTCGCCGGCGCGGTCCTCGCCGAACGCCTGGCCAGCGACAGCGGTCAGCGCGTGCTGGTCGTCGACCGCCGCCCGCACATCGGCGGCAACGCGTATGACGAGCATGACGCGGCGGGCGTGCTGATCCACCGCTACGGCCCGCATATCTTCCACACCAACTCCGCCGACGTGTTCGACTATCTGTCGCGCTTCACCGACTGGCGCCAGTACGAACACCGCGTGCTCGCCAGCGTCGACGACAAGCTCGTGCCGATGCCGATCAACCGCACTACGCTGAACGCACTCTACGGCCTGTCGCTCAAGGACGACGCGGAAGCCGCCGCCTTTCTCGCCAGCCGCGCGGAATCGGTCGAGGACATCCGCACGTCCGAGGACGTCGTCGTCGCCGCGGTCGGCCGCGATCTCTACGAAACGTTCTTCCGCGGCTACACGCGGAAGCAATGGGGCCTCGACCCGTCCGAACTCGACCGCGCCGTCACCGCGCGCGTCCCGACCCGCACCTCGACCGACGACCGCTATTTCACCGACAAGTTCCAGGCGATGCCGGCGAACGGTTATACGCGCATGTTCGAAGCGATGCTCGACCACCCCGGCATCACGCTCGATCTCGGCGTGGAATACCGCGACGTGATCGACCGCATCGACGTCGACCACATCGTCTTTACCGGCCCGATCGACGAATATTTCGACTTCCGCTTCGGCAAGCTCCCCTATCGCAGCCTCCAGTTCCGCCACGAGACCCACGACGTGGCACAGTTCCAGCCGGTCGCGGTCGTCAACTATCCCGACGAAACCGTGCCGCAGACGCGCATCACCGAATACAAGCATTTGACCGGCCAGCTCCACGCGAAGACTAGCATCAGCTACGAGTTCCCGAGCGCGGAGGGCGATCCTTATTACCCGATCCCCCGCCCCGAAAACCAGGCGCTGTTCAAACGCTACGAGGCGCTCGCCGATGCTGAGGAAGGCGTGACCTTCGTCGGCCGCCTCGCGACCTATCGCTACTACAACATGGACCAGGTCGTGGGGCAGGCGCTCGCCACCTATCGACGCATGGTGGCCAAGTCCGCCGTCCTCGAAACCCCCGTGATGGCCGCCGAATGACCCGCATCTGCCTGTTGACCGACAGCCTCGCCCCGTCCGGCGTCGGCGCGCACATGATGACGCTCGCCGAAGGATTGGGCGGAGACGAGATCGTCGTCGCCGCGCGTCCCGGCACGGGCCTGCTCGAACACGCCGCCGCCAAGGGCTATGCGGTCAAGGCGCTCGACGACGATGCAGGCCTCGCGCGCTGGCTCGACCGCGCCGCGCCCGACATCGTCCACGTCCACGCCGGCATAGGCTGGGAAGGCCACGCCGCCGTCCGCGCCGCGCACGCCGCCGGCGTCCCCGTGATCCGTACCGAGCACCTCCCCTATCTCCTCACCGACCCCGCCCAACGCGACGAGCATCGCGACACCGCAGCCGCGCTCGCACGCCTGATCTGCGTCTCGGACGCAGTCGGCGACACCCACCGCGCGGCAGGCGTCGATCCGGCACTCGTCGCGACAATCCACAACGGCGTCGGCGCGCACAAACCCTCGCGCTCCCGCGAAGCCCTCCGCAGCGAATGGGGCGTCGGCACTGCCCCCGTCCTGCTGATGGTCGCGCGGTTTGCGGAGCAAAAGGGCCACGCGCTCCTGCTCGACGCATTGCCGGCTATCCACGCCGCGCATCCGGACGCGATCGTGCTGCTCGCCGGCGAAGGCCCACTCCTCACCCAGACCGCACGCGCCGTCGCCGCCCAAGGGCTGGCCGGTACCGTCCGCATGCTCGGCACTCGCGGCGATGTCGCCGACCTGATGACGCTCGCCGACCTGCTCGTCCTGCCCTCTGCATTCGAGGGCCTGCCGCTGGTCGCGCTCGAAGCGATGGCCGCAGGCCTGCCCGTCGTCGCCACCGTCGCGCCCGGCAATGCCGAAGCGATCGAGGACTGCGTCACCGGTCGCCTGACCGCCGCGGACCCGGCCAGTTTCGCCGATGCGATCGTCACGCTGCTAACCGACCGCGACCGCCTCAAGACAATGGCCAGCGCCGCGATCGAGCGCCAGCAAGACCTCTTCTCGGCCGATCGCATGATCGCTGACACGCGCGCGGTCTACGCCGCCGTGCAAGACCAAAACACAAGGGAGACGGCGTGGAGCGGACACGGATCGGGTTCATCGGCGCGGGCGGCATCGCCAATCGCCATTTCGGCGTGCTGGAGCAGTTCGACGACGTCGCGATCGTCGCGGTCGCCGACGTCGACATGGCCCGCGCGACCGAGGCCGCCGCCCGCTTCGGCGCCCGCGCGTTCGACGATGCCGCGGCGATGCTGGCCGCGGCCGACCTCGACGCGCTCTACATCTGCGTGCCGCCCTTCGCACATGGTGAACCCGAACGCCTGGCGATCGAGCACAAGCTTCCGTTCTTCGTCGAGAAGCCCGTCGCGCTCGACCTCGGCACCGCGGAGGACGTCGCAGCCGCAGTCGACCGGCTCGGCCTGGTCACCGCGGTCGGTTATCACTGGCGCTATCTCGACACCGTGGACGAGGTGAAGGCGCTGCTTTCGGCGACCCCCGCCCGCCTCCTGTCGGGCTACTGGCTCGACTCCACGCCGCCGCCGCGCTGGTGGTGGAAGAAGGACGCATCGGGCGGCCAGATGCTCGAACAGACCACGCATCTCGTCGATCTCGCACGCTATCTCGTCGGCGACGTCGTCCGCGTCTACGGCCAGTCGAGCCATGTCGACCGCGCCGCCTTCCCCGGCCTCGACGTCGCCACCACCAGCACCGCGATGCTCACCTTCGCCAGCGGCGCGATCGCCAATTTCGCGTCGACCTGCCTGCTCAACTGGAACCACCGCGTCGGCCTGCACCTGTTCGGCGAAGGCCTTGCGATCGAACTCACCGACCGCGACGTGATGATCGACATCGGCCGCGGCCGCCCGGTCCGCGGCACCGGCAGCGACCCGGTCGTGCTGGAGGATCGCGACTTTATCGACGCGGTGCGCGGGGGCGAGAACCGCATCCGCTGCCCCTATCCCGCCGCGCTCGAAACGCTCCGCCTCGCGCTGGCGATCGAACGCTCCGCCGTCGAAGGCCGCGCGATCGACGTCCGCGAGCGGGAGGTGATCCATGTCTGAGTGGCGCCACGTCCGCTCGCTCGGCGTCGAACGCCCCGGCCAGGCTTATTTCTTCGGCTATGACGAAGCGCCCCCAGGCGACGGCCAGGTTCGCCTCGACCTGCTCTACACCGGGTTTTCCGCCGGCACCGAACTCACCTTCGTCAAGAACAGCAACCCGTATCTCCACTCGCGCTGGGACGCAGGCCGCGGCGTGTTCGTCCCCGGCGAGCCCAGCGCGCACTATCCGGTACCGTTTCTCGGCTACATGGAATGCGCGCGCGTCAGCGACAGCCGGGTCGACGATTTCGCCAACGGCGACGTCGTCGGCACGGTGTTCGGGCACAAGACCGGCCACACCGCGGATCCGTTCAACGACCTGCTGACCAAGCTCCCACCCGAGCTCGATCCGATCCTCGGCATCTATATCGGCCAGATGGGTCCGATCGCCGCCAACGGCATTCTCCACGCGGACGTTGAGCTACTCGGACCCAATGTCGTCAATCTCGGCGACGGCATCCGCGGCCGCCCCGCTTTGGTGATCGGCGCAGGCATCGTCGGCATGCTCACCGCCCTGTTCGCGCAAGCCGCCGGCGCCAGCGAAGTCGTGATCGCCGACCCGTCCCCCTTCCGCCGCCTGCGCGCCGAATGCCTCGGCATCACCGCGATGACCGAGGACCAGGCCTGGGCCTACGCCAAGGCACGCTGGCTCCACGGCGGCGACGATCGCGGCGCGGACGTCGTGTTCCAGACCCGCGCCGACGCCGCCAGCCTCCACGCCGCGATGCGCGCGCTGAGACCGCAGGGCACGGTGATCGACCTTGCTTTCTACCAGGGCGGCGCCGACCGGCTCCGGCTCGGCGAGGAATTCCACCACAACGGCCTCTCCTTACGCTGCGCGCAGATCAACCGCGTCCCGCGCGGGCTCGGTTTCCAATGGGACCGCCGCCGCCTCGCCAACGAAACGGTGAAGCTTCTCCTCGCCCGCGGCCCCGAGATCCGCGCGCAGCTCATCACGCATGTCGTGCCCTATGACGACGCCCCCGCCTTCATCGCCCGGCTGGTCGGCGAGCGGCCCGAATTCCTCCAGATCGTCTTCAAGGTCGGCGATTAAGTACCGTACTCACTGCCGACGCCCGCCCGATCCGCATCCTGTTCGTCTTCGCCTGGCTCGTCGTCGGCGGCGAGGAAACGGAGGTGCGCTTGCTCGCCCAGGCGCTCGACCCGACGCGCTACCGGATCGAGGTCGTCGCGTGCTTCCGAAAAGACGGCATGCCCGAGCAGACGCACGCGCAGTTGGAAGCGATCGGCGTGCCCGTAGATCGCACACCCTACGCGCTCGGCTTCGACGAGACCGTCGCCTACCTCGCGAGCAAGCTGCCTGCGTACGACGTCGTCGTCTCGTGCCAGAACGTCGCGGACATCTATCCCGCGCTCGAACGCATGCACCTCCGCCCGCCGCTGATCGAGCATGGCGGCCTCGTCTCCGAAGCGCTCGCCGGCCCCAAGCATTTCACCGCGCGCTATGTCGGCGTCTGCGCCTCGATCCGCGACGCGGCCGCGAGCCGCATGCCCGGCCGCGAACACCACGCGATCGAGATCCCATCGATGGTCGACACGCGCGCCTTCGACCGCGCCCGCCGCGCGCCGGTCCGTGCGACGCTAGGGATCGCCGAAGACGTACCGCTGATCGGCTGGCTAGGCCGTCTCGACCCAAAGAAGCGCGTCGAGGACTTCATCGAAGCCGCCGCGCTCGTCCACGCCAACCACCCCCGCGCCCGCTTCGTAGTGATCGGCGGACCGGACGCCTTCATCCCCGAATACGCCGCCGCCCTCCGCAACCGCGCGCACGCACTCGGCCTCGACACCGCCCTGACCTTCCTCGGCGATCGCGACGACGTGCCCGACCTGCTCGCCGCACTCGACATGTTCGTCTGGCTCTCGCGCGGCGAAGGCATGCCGCACGTCATCGCCGAAGCCGGCGCCGCACGCCTCCCCGTCATAGCAACGCGCGACAACGGCTCGGAACAACAGATCGTCGACGGGGTGAGCGGCCTGTTCGTCCCCCACGAAGACCCGCCCTCCGTTGCCGCCGCGATCACCAAACTGCTCGAAGACCCAACACTCCGGACCCGCCTCGGCACCGCCCTCCGCGCGAAGGTCGACAGCGAGTACGCCGTCGCCGCCGTCGTCCCCCGCTGGGAAACACTGTTCGCCGAAGTCCGCTCCGACCGGTCACCTTTACCTCGTCCGACCGGACTTTTCCGCAGCTTCCTGCAAGGCGGCTTCGAATCCTCCACGCACCGCCGCGCGCACGACCGCAAGCGCGTCGACGTCATCGCCGCCAGCCATCACGACACCCTCGCCGCCCATGACTACAATGAACTCGCCAAGCTCGGCATCCTGACCGTCCGCGACGGCCTGCGCTGGCATCTGATCGAGCGCGAACCCGGCATCTACGACTGGTCCAGCCTCGATCGCCAGCTGGAAGCCGCCAAGACGATCGGCACCGAAGCCATCTGGGACCTGCTTCATTATGGCTTGCCTGACGATATCGACATCTGGACGCCCGCCTTCGTCACGCGCTTTGCGGCTTTCGCCGCCGCCGCGTCTCGCCATATCGGCCCGGCCGCACCCGACGAGACGCGCTTCTACGCCCCCGTCAACGAGATCTCGTTCTTCGCTTGGGGCGGCGGTGACGCAGCCTATCTCAACCCGTTCGCCCAAGGCCGTGGCTACGAATTGAAGGTCCAACTCGCCCGCGCATCGATCGCCGCAATGGAAGCGATCCTCGCGGTCGACCCTACCGCGCGCTTTGTACACGCCGACCCGGTCATCAACGTCATTACCGACCCTGCCCGCCCGAACGATGCCCCCGCCGCCGAAGGCCACCGCCTCGCGCAATACCAAGCCTGGGACATGATCGCCGGAAAGGCGTGGCCGCAGATCGGCGGCCGCGCGCCACTGCTCGATATCGTCGGCGTCAATTTCTACCACAACAACCAGTGGATCCACGGCGGCCCACCGCTAGCCTACGACCACCCCCTCAGCCGCCCGCTTCACGCGATCCTCGCCGACGCCTACGCGCGCTATGGCCGCCCGATCTTCATCGCCGAAACCGGCATCGAAGGCGGCGCCCGCCCCGCCTGGCTCCGCATGATCCTGCGCGAGGTGAAGATCGCCCAGTCGCTCGGCGTGCCGGTCGAGGGCGTGTGCCTCTACCCGATCCTCGACCACCCCGGCTGGGACGACGACCGCTACTGTCCCAACGGCCTCCTCGCCTGCTCGCCGATCGTAAGCAACCGTATCCCACATGCCGCACTCGCAGACGTCATTCGGACTCGGCCACTTTTAGTAAATCCAGAGAGTGCCTGAACTAAAGTACGCTCGTATCTTCAAGGCAGACCTTCAGCATGTTTAGGTTTTTCAGAAAAATTCGAGTCTTGTGTAGCAGACTGCCGCCAGCTATCTCGAAAGTATTTCAAATATACAATATTATCTAAGTCGACGCTGAGTAACTCAGCACAACTTCTTATGTCTCAGATTAAGAGGTAATTCCTATATTTTGCTAATTTTCACTTAAGCTGGATTTTGAACTTGAACGTCGAGATGGGTCGCATCGACACCTGCGATGTTCTGAGGACGGCAGATCGTAATTCCAGTAGCGCGCCACCTTTCGAAGCAGCTTTCAATTCCTTTTTCGTAATAAGTATTACTCGAGCGGCTTCGGCTGCCTTGCAAGCGCAAGCCTTCTCTCGCTTACCCCACTCCAAAGCGACCGATTCGCAACCCAGTGGGACGAGCGTTCAAGGGACCAAACGACGCGTAAACAAACGTCTATTTGTCTTTGAACGCTGGATTAAAGTCTAACAGCGGACGGGGGCTTTCTACTAACAGCAGCCTGTTGGGCCCATGCCCCAAAGCCTGAACGAACGTCTGCTTACGATCATCGCCTTCCGAAAGCGGCCGGGCTGCAATCCACCAATTTTGAATGCGGACGGTCGTGTTTCGTCACGGCGATCCGCCACACAATTAATATCCGCACGCCCGATCGATCAGACAAGGCCCCGTGTGCGTTGATACTCTTGGACGATGTGCCGCCACGACCGACTTCATTGCTTTGAACGGCGAAATTCGTGTAATCTTTTCTCCGCTTGCCTTTTGTCCACTGCGTCCCGCCTCATGTTCCAATCGACGGCATCACCACCAGCGCGGCAGGCAAAGCATTGCCATGCCGTGTCAGCCGCGTGGAGGCTGCGGGTTACATCGAGATGCCACGGACAGGTGCCACGGAGCCGGTCATCTCCATCGACGAATGGTTGCAGCTAGACGGTCTGGCTAATCAGCCCGACCACCGCATCGCGCGTTGATCCGTCGCGCAATGAGAACGTATTGTTCTCCATATTCGCCTGCCTCGTCCAGACCGCCGATCTGTATGCTGGACCATCATTTCGGTTGGTTCATCACAACGATCGTCGAGCCGGAGCAACCAAGAAACGCGGATTGGGTCGGTGTCGGCATCAGCGATGACCCCGCCCCGCTCGAACGCACGGTGCAGAGATTGCATGAACGATCGGCGCCAAGATCAGAATGAGGCGCGGCGCAATTTGCCCCCCGCGACCGCAGCGAGGAGCGGGTGGCCGAACACAATCCTCCGATCTTCACAAACGATGTTTCCGTCTTCCGGCTGCCAGATGAACACCGCGGAGCGGTAACCTCACCGCGCTCGATCCGGGACAACTGCGATGCGGAGACGCCGCTACGGCGAGCGAGCTCGGCGAGCGTCGAACCAAGCCGTCGGCGTCCCCATCGCAGAGGATCACAAAGATGAACTTGCTGACCATTTTTGGTTGGTGTCGGGCATCCGGGGATGAGGCCCCGCGTTCGGTCCAACCTCCGCCACTTGTGCCCAGTCCAATTCAAAGATCGCCATCATTCGCTTAAGCGTCTCGGAACGGGGCCACGCTTTTCCGTTTTCGATCCGTGAAACCGCAACCCGACTGATCCCGACCTGCACCGCAAAAACCTTCGGCGCAATCGGCTCGCCCATTCCCGCCTCGCCTCGTCGATAGCTCCGTATGATCTCACCCAAATCGGCACGAAGCCGACAGAAGCCTGCAGGCAGACGCATGCGGGGGCGCGGACGTTCGCAAGTCATCTAGGGCATTTACCGATTTTGTATCGTTGACGCACCCTGGATACCGACCATCCCAAAACGTCAGCATGGTCGCTGTGCAAATCGAGTGGGTGGAAGACGAGAAGGCGCAGGAGGCGCTTGCCGATCTCGTCCGGCTGCTCGCGCATCAGGCAGCAAGAGAGGCTCATCGGGAAGCGCAGGATTCCCGGCACCTCGAAGTTATGAAAGAATAAGTCATGCTGCCTCCCCTACCCCGCCGCATCGCGCTCTATGGCCGTCACTCGACTATCATGCAAACCGCGTCATCAAGCGCTGATCAGGTTGCGGCCTGCGCACCGATAGTCAGCTTTCTGGGCGGAAACGTCGTGGCAACCCAGCTTGATCCTCAGTTGTCAGGTTATCGCCGCAATCGTCCAGGATTGCAGCTGTTGCTGCGCGCAGCAGAAGCTGGTGAAATCGACATCATTGTCTGCGAGCCGCTCGACCGGCTAGCGCGTGATGCAGAAGACGTGGCTTGGCTGGGTAAGAAGCTCGCCTATCACCGCGTCCCGCTCCACACGGTTAGCGAAGGCCATGTTGACGAGATCAAGTTCGCAGTGGCAGGGCTACTCGGATCGATCTTCCTGAAGAATCTCGTCGAGAAGACGCTACGCGGAATGGAGGCCGCCGTCCTTGCGGGACGGTTCGCCGGAGGGCGTGCTTATGGCTACAAGCGGATGGTCCGGCTCGACGCGAACGGAGAGGTTCAACCCGGGCCGCTCAAAATTGACGAAGCGCAGGCTGAGGTGGTGGGCCGCATCTTCTCATGGTTCGCCGCGGGGGTATCCGCTATTCAGATTGCTCCCCGGCTAAACCACAAGGGCGTGCTAGGCCCCCGCGGTGGGGAGTGGAACGCCTCGACGATCCGCGGCGATCCCGCCAAACTTGTCGGCATCCTCAACAGCCCGCTTTATGTAGGACGCCTAGCATGGGGCGCCGGGAGTGGCGCAGGAACCCCGACAGCGAAAAACGCGAACGCCGCTATCGGCTCCGCGACCAGTCTGAGTGGGTAGAAATTGCGGTCCCTGACCTGCGGATCATCGACGATACTTTGTTCGAGGCCGCGCGCGATGAAATCGAACGACGCAAGCGGCCGGCAACGACATCGTCGACGGTCGGCAGCAAGCGCGCAAAGCATCTCCTGTCGGGGCTAATCCGCTGCGGTTGCTGCGGGGCAAACTATACGATCAGCGGGAAGGATTATTACCGCTGCGCTGGTCAGAAGGAGCGAGTCACGTGCGGTAATCGCGTTTCCGTGCGCAAGGAACCTCTGGAGGCCGCGACGCTGGCGGTTCTGCAGGAGCATCTGCTGACCGAGAACCATGTGCGCCTATTTATAGAAGAATTCGAGCACGAGATGCAGCGATTGGGCCGCCAGGACGCGGGCATGGAGCACGCAGCTCAACACCGCCTCAAGCAGGTCACTACTGAACTCGACAATCTGTACCAGAACCTGCTCGCCGGCATTGCCAGTCCGGTGCTCCGGGCGATGATCGCGGAGCGAGAGGCGGAAAAGGAGCGGCTGGCGGCACAAAGAGTGGCACAATTACCGGGAAACCGATCGTAGTCTCCCTGCCCCACCCGGTACTTATGGACCGCTTCCGCAGTAAGGTTGCGGCACTCCGCAAGTCGCTCGACGACGAAGCGATCCGGACCGAGCTGCGGCAGTGATGTCGACGCTCATCGAGAGCGTGACGATATTTCCCAACGAGCCGGGCGGCCCGGAGGCGGAGGTGGTGGCGAGGGTATCCGACTTGATGGCCTTCGCTACAAACGACAACGCCGCCCCGAGGGGCGGCAATCGTAGTTCTATAGCGGTGGTTGCGGGGACAGGATTTTACCGCTGCAGAACTCGTTTTAATTTACGCACCGCTCGCTGTGAGGTTGCATCAAACCAAGTTTAGAAAGATTTCCGGCGCCGCGCAGCTCCATAGATGAAACTTTTAGTTACCCATCACACTCACTTTTAATAGTGGCACTGACCCTCGAGAAGGCGTTCGGCCGTTGCCAAAAAGGCATCAGCGATTGCCGTCACGCAATGCATTAAAAGGATTCATAATGATCTGCGACGAGATGTGGAATAGCGTTACGCTTTACGGTCGACAGGCTGAAATTGATCGCTTCAAGGAGTTGTTCATCGACGTACCTGACGACGATGGCGACGAGACGCTCCTGGCCTTTGATGCCATCCTTCCGATCGCTCGAGCGGAAAGCCTTGAGCTTTTCGGAAAAATCGCAAGATGTGCGGGGTTCCAAACTTGGACTTTTCGCGATTCTATAAAACAAATCCTCGGAACCTACTATTTCGCGTTCGATACCGGCAATCGTTTCCCCGTTCCGGTATTTAATTATCTTGCCATACTATTTCCTGAACTAGCGTTCGATTGCTATTGCATTGCTGACAACGATTCATCGATGGGCTTCGGCTGGTTCAATCCTCCACCCGGAGGGGAGGATTTTTGTGATGAACATAGCGTACCGGTAGACCATTGGGAAGGAAACGGCCGTTATCGCATCGATCCAATAGCGCATGAGCAACATGAAAGATTGCGGGCTCTTGTGGCAAAGCAGGCCTACGATTTGGGCGTTGGCAATTAACCACCTCCCGTATCGTAAACTGGTTGGATGAGGCGCGCCGTATCCTGGCGTTGCCATGGAAACGATCGAAGCAGCCTCCCATCTAACGGCTCATGACCAATAGCATTCTGCATCTCGGCCTCATGGAAGACGGGGAGATCGAACTCGATCTGGCCGCCCTCGAACTCGCAGCGCTCGATCACCCCGGTATCGATCTCGATGAATATCTCGACGAGCTCACGGACATAGAAATAGCCCTCCGCGCCGCTGACGGCGACGCAGTGAGTAGCGTCGCGCAGGCTCAGGCCCTGAGCAGCGTGATGGTCGAAGAGTTTGGGTTCTCTGGCGACCGGGTGCACTACGACGATCCGCAGAATGCGGATTTGATCGCCGTCGTCGATCGACGGCTCGGCCTGCCGATCAGTCTCTCAATCATCTATGTGGCGATGGCACGGCGTCTCGGATGGTCGGCGATGCCGCTCAATACCCCCGGCCACGTCCTGGTGCGCCTTGGCGACGCATCGGATGCGCTGATCATCGATCCCTTCAACGATGGTCGTATCGTTGCCCCTGCACAGGTGGAAGCCTTGTTGGAGCAGATGACAGGCCAGGCCCGGTTTTCCGACGGGATACTTCCCCTGTCGAACCGATCGGCGCTCGTTCGATTGCTGCTCAACCAGGCAACCCGTGCCGAGCAGGCCGGGGATCCCGCGCGCGCGCTGGTCCTGTACGACCGCATGACGATCGTGGCGCCTACGCACGCCCATGGGTGGTGGGAGCGCGCCAGGCTTCAGTTGGTCGCAAGCGATGTGGCCGGCGCCCGCAGCAGCCTCAGTGCGATGCTGGAAATTACCCGGGATGACGATCTGCGCCTGCAGGTATCCGCAGCGCTCGATGCCCTTCCCCGGCCAACGCCGTCTTGAACGTCGCAGTGGACTGGCTCTCGCCGTAACGCCTTATCCGAAGCGCATCCACCGTCGCTCATGCCAGGCCCGGGACTGAACGATGTCTCCGAACCGCCAGAACCGGGTTTCCCGCGTGTGGGGACCTGCACGAACGAGGGTCCAACATTCGCCCGTCGGCAGCTCGGCGATGCGGTGAATGTGCGTAGCGTCGACGTGGTAGGTTTCGCCAGGGGGTCGGTGAACCAGTTCGCTGTGCCAACCGCCGTTTGGATCCAGGTGGAACACCTCTTCGACATAGCCGCCATCAACGATCTCGGTGTCGAAGCTCCAGGGGTGATCATGCGGGGTCGCATGCGGCTCTTCCATCTTGAACCGGTGCAGCGCGCGTCCGTCATCCAGATGATATTTGGTGAAAGCCCGCGACATGCGTTCGACGCTGACGATCCGCGTGCCGTCGGGAACGCGAGCAATCGCTGCTCGCGGTAATCGCATACTCACGGCTCAGACACCTCTTCATAACAGCCGGCGCGGCGCAGCTGGCGGACGATCCCGTTGAACGCCGCGGTCACACCCTGTGCCCTGCCGATCTCGTTCTCCTGCCGGGCGGCATCCCAGTAGAGCTCGAGGGGCCAGCGTTCCGGGCAGTGCGGGAGCAGGCAGCGCAGCGCCAACCGGATCTCGACGACATCGACGCGAGCGTCCGAGCAGCGCGCAACGCCGCCCCGCAAGATATGCACCGATAGTGCGATGACAACGCGTTGATGACGGACAAGCTTGGCCATCAATGGAAGTCGTGAGATTTGAATTTCACGACAGCTTCCGGATCCATGCCGTCCGCATGGGGCGGCCAGTAGGAATTGCGAGGGTTCGGGCTCCAACCCTTGTCACCGCGGTCGGGGGAACCGGCATGCTTCGCGCCGTCACCGCGGCCGGTCCGGTGCGGGAACGACATCTCGCCGACCCGGTGCATCAGATCGCCGTGGTCGATAATCCGATCGCAGATGACGTGGATGACCTCGCCCTCCTTCTGCACCCTGCCCTTCATGCCGATCATCGACGCGGACATCACAGTGCGGCGCTGCCGCTCGAACCGATCGGGCCACAGCATGCCGTTGGCGATCCCGGTCTCGTCTTCGATCGTGATGAATAGCACGCCCTTGGCAGACCCGGGCTTCTGGCGAACAAGGATGATGCCGGCGACCTCGACATGGCGTCCGTCGCGAATGGTCGCCAGGTCCGCACACTTGGTCACCCCACGGCGCGCCAGCTCGTCGCGCACAAAAGTCAGCGGATGTGCGCGCAGCGAGAGCTGCAGCGCCCGGTAGTCCTCGATAACCTCACGACCATCGGTCAGTGGGCGCAGTTCGACATCGGGCTCGATCCCTTCCGCGCTGACGGCCTGGTCCGCGCGGTCGGCCGCGGCAAACAGCGGCAGCGGCGCTTCGCCGAGCCCCTCACCTTCCACAGGCCCTGCCGACGATTGGCACCGAAGCTATGAAAGGCGTCGCCGTCGGCGAGCTTCTCGATCGCCGCGCGCTGGACGCCCGATCGTCGCCATACATCTTCCACGCTTTCGAACGCGGTCAGCTCGCGCGCGCCGACGATCTTGGCGCCGTCCGCATTGGACAGACCGCGGATCTGCCGGAGTCCCAGCCGTACGGCGAGGTACCGCCCGCCATACGGCTCCAGCGTGCAGTCCCAACGGCTTGCGTTGACGCAAGGGGGCGAACCACGACGCCATGCTCGCGCGCGTCGCGAACGATCTGGGCGGGTGCATAGAACCCCATCGGCTGCGCGTTCATCAGGCTCGCGCAGAACACGTCCGGGTGATGATGCTTCATCCACGACGATGCGTAGGAAATCTTGGCGAATGAGGCCGCGTGGCTCTCGGGAAAGCCGTAAGACCCGAAGCCCTCGAGCTGACGGAAGGTGCGTTCGGCGAACTCACGCGGGTAGCCGCGCTCGACCATGCCCCCGATGAGCTTTTCGCTGAAGTGCGACACGCCCCCTGTGAACTTGAACGTCGCCATGGCACGGCGGAGCTGGTCGGCTTCGGCCGGCGTGAACCCCGCGCCGACGATCGCGACCTTCATCGCCTGCTCCTGGAACAGCGGCACGCCGAGCGTCTTTTCCAGCACCGCGCGCAATTCGGGCCGCGGGTATTCCGGCTTCTCCAGCCCTTCACGCCTACGCAGATACGGGTGAACCATGTCGCCCTGGATCGGTCCCGGTCGTACGATCGCGACCTGGATCACGAGATCATAGAAGCGCCGCGGTTTCATGCGCGGCAGCATGCTCATCTGCGCGCGGCTTTCGATCTGGAAGGTGCCGAGCGTGTCGGCCTTCGAGATCATCGCATAGACGTCGGGATCATCGTCCTGCAGATCGGCCAAACCGACCCGAAGCCCCTTGTCCACCTCGAGCATGTTGAAGGCGCGATTCATGCAGCCGAGCATGCCGAGACCCAGCACGTCGACCTTCATGAACTTCAGCGCATCGATGTCATCCTTGTCCCACTCGATGATCTGGCGGTCTTCCATCGCGGCGGGTTCGATCGGGACGAGATCGTCGAGACGGTCATGGGTGAGAACGAAGCCGCCTGGATGCTGAGACATATGGCGCGGCACGCCGATGAGCTTGCGGGCTAGCTCGAGCGTGAGGCGCAGGCGACGATCGCCGATGTCGAGGTTCAATTCGTTGACCTGCTTTTCGCCGACGCCTTCGGCCGACCAGCCCCATACCTGGCCGGCCAATGACGAGGTCAGGTCCTCGGGCAGGCCAAGCGCCTTGCCGACGTCGCGCACCGCGCCGCGCGCCCGGTAGCGAGTGACGACCGCAGTCAATGCCGAGTGGTTGCGGCCATAGGTTTCATAGATCCACTGGATGATCTCTTCGCGACGCTCATGCTCGAAGTCGACGTCGATATCGGGCGGCTCGCGGCGCTCGCCACTTACGAACCGCTCGAACAGCAACTCATGCTTGATCGGGTCGATCGAGGTGACGCCAAGCACGAAGCAAACGCAGGAGTTCGCAGCGGAGCCCCGGCCCTGGCAGAGGATACCGCGCCGGCGGGCTTCGCGGACGATCGCGTAGACGGTCAGGAAATACGGCGCATAGCCAAGCTCGCCAATCAGCCGCATCTCGTGGGCGATCTGCTCGGCATAGGCAGCCGGCACCGCGCCGTTGAACATCACGCCGACGGCGTCTTCCGCCAGCTTCTGCAGGGCCTCCTGCGCGGTCAGCCCGTCGATCAGCCGCTCATGCGGGTATTGATAGGCCAGTTCACCCAGATCGAAGGTGCACAGACGCGCGATGTCGGTGCTGGCACGCAGCGCATCGGGATACGCCTTGAACCGCCGGACCATCTCCTCGGGGGATTTGAGCGCTCGGTCGGCATTGACCTCGCGCCGGTAGCCGAGTTCGTCGACGGTGCATTTCGCGCGCACGGCCGTCACGACGTCCTGCAGCAGCCGCTCTTCCGGCGCGTGGTAGAGGACATCGCCCGTCACCACTGCACGAACGCCGGCGCCGCCCGCCTGCCGCGCCAGCGCATCGATCCGCACGGCATCGTCCGGCCTGCGCCGTTGGAACAGCGCCATATACCCGCGACGGCCATAGACCGTCTTCAGGTCAGCGAGCGCGGCCAGATTATCCTCGTCCGGCTCAACCGGCAGCAGGATGGCGATCATGCCCTCCGACCAGGGTTCGAGGTCATGCCAGTGGAGGAGACACCCGCCCTTCCCTGCCCGCTTCTTGCCGACGGTCAGCAACCGCGTCAGGCGCGACCAGGCGGGGCGGTTGGTCGGGTAGAGCAGCAACTGTCGGCCGCAGGACAGATTGACGCGCGTGCCGGCGATCGAGCGAACGCCTGTCGCCTTCTGCGCTTCCCATGCGCGCACCACGCCTGCGACGGTGCCGATGTCGCTGACCCCGATCGACGGATAGCCGAGCAACGCCGCGGCCGCGAACAGCTCCTCGGGGCTCGATGCGCCGCGCAGCAGTGAAAAGTGCGTGAGGACCTGGAGTTCGACATAGTCTGTCATGCGAACACGCCGTGCATCCACCAGCTGAGATCGCCGGTATCCTCGACGAATCCGTCGCCACGCCGGAACACCCAGTAGCGACCGCCCGCGTCATCCTCGACCCGGTAATAGTCGCGGACCGCCCACACTTCCGCGTCACGGCGCCACCACTCACCGTGGATCCGCTCGGGGCCGTCGCCGGCGACGACCTTGTGCGGCCGACCGCGCCACTCGAACCGCCGGGGCGGCTGATCGGGCATCAACGCTATGACGCCCCACAGCGGTTCGGGTCTGGCCAGCAGACGCGTCGGTCGCCGCCATTTCGGCCATCCCGCGGGCGCCACCACCGGATCGGCGCGCATGACGGCACGCTCGGGCACGTGACTTTCAACAGGGGCGATCCGGAACACCGCGTCGGCGCCGATGCGACCGGCAACGACGTCGACGAGACGGGCCGGATCGCGCACGAGAACCTCACCGGCGAGAACCGCACCAAGATCGACCGCGTCAAGCGGCTCGGTATGCGGCGCCGCCAGATAGAATTGCTCGAGACCCAGACCTGGATCGATCCGCTCGATCCTGAGCTTCATAAGCCGCAACAGGTGCGAGACCTCGCGTGTTGGGCGTGAGGTGCCGACGGCGACGACCTGCTCGGTGCCATCGACGCGTAAGCCACCGAGCCGCAGCGACCGGACGCCGAGCCCCTTCGCACGCAGCAGCTCGGCCATGTCGTCGAGGAGATCCTCCATGACCTGCGCGATCGCGTCTGCGGTGACGATCGGTTCGAGCAATCGGCGCTCGACGATCGGCACGACCTCGTCGGTGCGCGGCGTGATGGGTTCGGCGACGGCGCCGAGGGCCTGATCGAGTCGCGTGATCGCAGCCAAGCCGAGCCGGCGCGCCAAGGGCCCGCGTGCGACAGGCAGGAGATCGGCGACGCGTTCGAAGCCGAACTTGCGGGCCGCAGTGATGGCCGTGCCGGCAAGGCGTAGGGCAGCGACCGGCAGACCGCTGAGCGCTTCGACTGTCCGCCCTGTGGGCACGATCGCGATGTCGGCAGACCCGAACCGGGCCACGGCGTGGGCTGCACCCGGTGTGTCTGCGACTGCCACACGTGCCGTGAACCCAGCGCGCTGACAAAAGGCACGCAGACGCCGACAGAACCGCTCTTCGCCGCCATGAAGATGCGCGCAGCCGGTCAGGTCAAGCCACAGTCCATCGGGTGGCGTGGCCGCGGCGATCGGCGACCAGCGGCGCACCGCGCGTAGCGCGAGTTGATCCAGCAACGCTGCATCCGCCTCGGTCTCGGCGGGACGGATGTCGAGATCGGACACCAGCGCGTGCGCATGGGTCGCGGCCATGCCGATCGTGATCCCCAACGCCGCAGCGCCTTCGCACGCGGCCACCACCTCTTCGCGCCGGCCGACCTTGCCCACCAGCGCGAGCGGCGCCCTGTGAAACGCGGCAACGGTCGCCGCGACCCTGTCGTGACTGTCGGCTTGCGCTGGTCCGTGAAACGGATGGTTCGCCGCCTCCGATCGTCGGCCGAGTTCACGCATGGGCGGCTTGGCATGCGCGGGCAGCGCTGCGATCTGACCTTCCACGTCATGCCTGGTCGGCATATCAGCGCGCGCCCACCGCGCACCCGGCCGCCACCCGCCGCCCCGCGGTACCGAACACGCACCGGGATCGTCGTCGACGGGAAGCTGAAGGGCGGGCCGCTCAGGCGGCCGCGTAGCGTGCCGGTCCAGCCGTCTCAGCCGCTCGATGGCCAAGTGCGGCAGGAACAGCGAGACAACCCGTCTCATCGCAGCCCTCCAAAATCATCGAAAATGCTTCACCGCCACGCTGCCGTGCGACCTCGACCTGCCACCGCGATCGGCCGACACCCGCGACACCCAGCCGTTCGGACGACGCACTGGCGATGCGCCAGCGCGTCCAGGCCGCAGACGGTTCGGCAAGCGGATCCTGGTCGCGGTTACGTCTGCGTCGCAGGATGAGAACGGGAATGTCGGCGTCGGCCGCGACCAGTTGCAGGCGCCGGGTCGCCACCATCGACATCCGGCTTACCTCGGCGATCACCGCCGACGGCGTTCCATCGCGCACCGCGTCCTCGACAACGGCCAGTAAGGCCGCATCGTCACGGGGTTGCGCATGGATTAAGTCGGCAGGCGCCAGCCCTGCCTGCTCAAGGCCGGGTGCATAGAGATCGTTGCGACAGCTTACCCACAGCACCGGTCCGCCTGTATGCGCCGCCTCGCGCGCGGCGATGCCTGTCAGGAACAGCGTTGCTGCGGCATCGTCGACCATCGAACAGCTTTGCGCGGCGACCTCATGCAACGCGCCGGCGCGAAGGCCCCTGCTTGCGAGGCGATCGTCGAGCACAGGGATACCGAACGGCATGATGCGGTGATCCACCACCGGCGTTGCGATTGTCCGCAGGTGGGCGATGGTTGTCGGGAGGGACTCGAGGGCGGTGATCATGATTTCTAGACTCTACATGTTCCCTTTATGTTCCGTTACCGGATGGCGTTGGTCAACTGGGTTTATGTCCCGCAGTTCAGACTCTTTGCTCTTGACCACGGCTCACCGCCGTACGGAACGGTTGCGCAACGAAACGTAAACAGGACGGAACGAATTCGCTTTCGTTCTGAACGCGGCTGACTCATAGAATCGTCATGCCGATCCGCCCCGAGAACCGCTGGCTCTACCCGATCGACTGGCGGCAGCTGTCGCAGACGGTCCGGTTCGATCGCGCGGGTGCTCGGTGCGAAGGATGCAGCAGGCCCCATCTGCGCCGTGTGGTCCATCTCGGCGACGGACGCTGGTGGGATGCCGATGTCCGGTGCTGGCGGTCGGACCGGGGCAAGCGTATTTCGATGAAAGCCGGGTTCGTCCTGGCGTCGGTCCGGGTGACCTATGTCGTCCTGGCCTGCGCGCACCTCGATCACGATCCGGGCAACAGCGCCTCTTCGAACCTCAAGGCGCTATGTCAGCGCTGCCATATGATCCACGATGCAGCCGAGCATCGCTGGCAGCGCTGGTGGAATGTCTTTCGGCTTCGTGCGATCCGCGATCTCTACGAGGATCCTCGCGTCACGCGCGAGCGCATCGCTGGCCGTTAGAGATCGATGTTTCGGGCACGCATTGCCTTGGGCGCCAAATCTGCGATCGGCCCCCGCCCTGCGGCCGCCTCAAAGATTTCGGCGACGTCATGATCCGCGAGGTTGTCCAGCGTGAGGCGAAACGCCGTAACGCTCGCGTCATCCAGTCCGGTCTTTGTCTCGTCGTTCGCCATGGCTAAGGTCCCGCCGGTCTTTCCATTGGAGAACGAATAGCATGAACGTAAGTGACCTGGCCAAGGGCGTCGCTGAGGCGACCGGTTCGAACGAAGCCGATGCGAAGAGGGCGATCACCGCCGTATTCGACCAGATCGCGGCCGCAGCCGTGAAGGGTGAGGAGGTTTCGATTCCAGGGTTTGGCAAGTTCACCGTCAAGGATCGTCCGGAGCGCGAAGGCCGCAACCCCGGTACCGGCGAGGCGATCACGATCGCCGCTTCCAAGAAGGTTGCGTTCACGGCCGCCAAGGGGCTGAAAGACAAGATGTAAGCCGCGCGCGCCGACGGGATCATCTCGTCGGCGCCAACCCTAGGAATACGCTTCGTGTGCAACCGGTATCGTATGACGGCGAAGGAAGCTGACCTTGCGGTCACCTTCGGTATCCGGCCTCCTTATGATAGGGACGAGGAATACCCCGTCGGTGACATCTTTCCGACCGGAAAGAAGACGCCGTTCTACGGCAAGGTGATCGTACAGGACGGCGGTGAGCGTAAACTCGAGCGGATGGAATGGGGCGTACCGACGCAGGTGCCCAGCGCGCGCGACCCCGCGGTTAAGCTCACCAAGTACGTGACGAACGTGCGCAACCTGAACTCGAGCTTCTGGCGCTCGATGTTGATGACGCCTGCGCGACGCTGTCTCGTTCCGGTCACAGCTTTTTCCGAATATGGATTGGCACCCGGCGAAGACGGCAAGAAGCCCCTTCACTGGTTTGACGTGCCGAGCCGTCCAATCTTTGCGTTTGCAGGCATCTGGCGACCGACCGAACGCGACAACGCCTATGGCTTCTTGACCACAGAGCCGAACGCGATCGTGGCGCTCGTCCACCCCAAGGCCATGCCGGTCATCCTACACGACGGCGATTATGATCGGTGGCTTACCGCCCCCTGGGACGATCTGAAGGACTTGGTCGCGGCCTACCCCTCGCAATTGATGCGGGTTGAAGGCTTGGTCACGGCAGACGCGGACCATGCCCGATCGCCTGTGCTATTCTAGCCGTTAAACCTGTAAGGTGACTGACAATGACAGAAGCGACATGGGGCGAAAGCGCCAAGACTCCGGACATCAACTGGCGGAAGAGTGCGTCATTGGAAAACGTGCCCCGTGGTGAAACTGATATTGCCGAGGTGACGAACCTTGAGCGCGCGGTGCGGGATTGGGTCAGGCTGGATCCTGAACATAGAGACACGGCTACCTTGACCACGGATCATCCCGTTCAGATCGAAGGAGTTTCCAGTACGACGTTCACTGGCGAGGCTATCGCAGCAATTGCCGAGCACCTGCCACCTATCCCAAGCGAAAAGGAGTAATAGCTATGGCGAAATCCAGCGTCCGGTTCGAGCGCGGTGACGGATATTGGGTGGCCGAGCGTGACAGCATCGGCTTCACCGGCGCGACCGACTTTGGCCCCGTTGAGTTTCTGATCACCAGCGAAGCGTTGGCCGAGATGCTGAACCCAGAGCTGGAAGGAATTGACCCGGAAACTGCGGTCGAGGTCTTCATCGAATTTGAAAGCGACATTCATCGCATCGCCCAGCGCGAATTTGTGAAACGCCTCGGTGGTGAGCCACCAATCCTGCTTACGACTGCAGATGTAGCGCTTTAGTGCCAAAAGCACGGTTGCAATCCGAGCGGGCTATTGGCCCGGGGCGGCTAACGCTCCGGGCCTACGTCGGCTACATGCTTATTTTAATATAAGCCGCCTTCTTCTCGCTCTTCCGCGCCTTCCTTCTGCGCTTCCTCAAGATCGCTTGGCTTTTGTTCGTCAGCGATTGACTTATCCTCTAAGGTATCTTCCGGCCCTTTGTTGTCGTCCGGAAGTTCATTGACGTCGGTTTCAAAACCAGGGTCTTCCGATTTCGGGGTGGTCATCATGCTTGCTCTCCTTCACCACACCGAACGATCCAAGAAACCGCTCGGTTGCGAACCGGCGGACGATACCCGACACCCGCCCGCAAGCGCTCGCGTTACCGCTCCTGACGAATCTCGATGATGGCGTAGCGTCAGAGGACCGATAGTCGAATGGACCCACTTGCGGTCATTCGCGGCCTCTTTCTGGCTCCCCAACTTCTGCCATCCATTCAGTATTGCAGCAGAGAAGGTGCTGAGCCTCGGCCCTGCACGCTGACTCGCCAGCTTTCAAAGGATGATGAGGCGGCAAAGCTTTTGCCGGCCCATTAACGGGCTGTCGGCTGCATAAGCTCTATCGTGATATGATCGGGGCCTGAAACGTAGGCCACCAACGTTCCCTTCCGTGGACCACCTGGGATCGGCAGCGGATTACCTTTCGCCTTCCATCCTGCTGCCTCGACACGGGCAATGGCGACATGAATGTCCTTTACGGTCAGAGCCAGGTGGGCCGCTCCGATCGATCCTGCGCCGCTGGGCACCGTCCCGTTCTGGAGCCCGTTTGAATATTCCAACAGTTCGATCACGTAGCCGTCTTGTGCCTTGACGATCGCCGTTCTCACTTTCGGATCATCGACACCGGTCACCTGATTCAGGAAGTCGCCCCCCATCTCCGATTGCCGCTCAAGTGTGAAACCGAGCGCTCCCGTCCAGAACCGAACGGCTTCGTCCAAAGAAGACACAGCGAAGCCTGTGTGGTCCACGGCAATTACGTTTGTGGCGTCCGTCATTACTGCCCTCTCACTGGTATGCCGCCCGTGCTTACCACGCGACCGTTCACCATCGTAAACCGCTTTCCCTAAACCCTTTCCCGCATACACTTTCCCAACATGGGCTGGTGGACACGGAGAAACGGAAAGGCTTTGAGCCTTTTAAAGCAGCGAGTTCCAGGATGCGAAAGACCTTGGGAGCAGACGAGCGTGATCATGCAGCGATCAGGCGACCAGCGGCCGCGGAGACCAACAAAAGGACGCCCGCGCCCCTTACCTTGCTTCTTAACTTCGGGCGCTGGTTCATCATGATTTGAGGCTTTCAGTACGCTGAAAGGTCTGCTTATACGGCTTCTAGTGGGGAAACGGCCAGTCCGATCAAGGAACGTCGCAACGCTCAACCGAGCCTCTAATCCGTCGCAATTCAAATTCCTCTCGCAGCACCCTGACCAAGGCTGCTGCCGGCATGGCACGAGAAAGCGGCGCACCTTGCCCCGCCCATTGCGCTCCGAAACCGTGCTCGCCTTGCGCCTTGGCAGCCGCGTGCAAGGCCTTTCCCGCATCATAGGCGATAGGATAATCAGGCGGTCGGCGTTCATCAACCGACTGACTCAGAGCCGTGAACCGGTTGGCCAGCGCACGCGCGGGTCGACCAGAAATTAGCGAAGTGAGGACGGTGTGGTAAGCGCCCTCACCGGTGAGGGCCGCCCGGTATGCATCGTCTGCGGCCGACTCCGGGCACGCGACAAAGGCAGTTCCCAGTTGCGCTGCCGATGCGCCCAGGTCGAGCGCCGCGGCGATGCCGGCGCCGTCCATTATCCCGCCAGCAGCGATGATTGGTAGGTTGTTCTTGCGCACCAGGAGCCGGGTCAGCGCGAATACGCCGAGCGCGTCGTCAGGCGCGATGGGGTCGAAGACACCCCGATGCCCGCCAGCCTCGATCCCTTGCGCGACCACCGCATCGATCCCGGCGGCCTCGATCGCGTGTGCTTCGTTGAGGCTGGTTGCGGTCGCCATGAGATAGATACCACGCGCTCGCAACGCCGAGAGCACGTCGGCGGACGGCAACCCGAAGTGGAAGCTAACCACTGGCGGCGCGAGGTCGAGCAGTACCGCCACCATGTCGGGATCATCTGCGAAGCTCTTGTAGATGGTCATGAGTGCCGTCGGGGGTTGTGCGCCGTACTCGGCGAACAGCGGGGCAAGCCAATCCAGCCATTGCGCTTCCCGCGACAGATCGGCCTTTGGGCCAGCGTGGACGAAGACGTTGACGTTGAACGCGCGGGTCGTGCTGCTGCGCACCTCCTCGATCATCGCCCGTGCGCCGGCGGCGTCGGTCGCGCCTACTCCGATCGATCCCAAGGCTCCCGCCTCGGATACCGCTGCCGCCAGCGAAGGTGTGGCGACGCCTGCCATCGGCGCCTGGATCAAGGGCACCGAGAGTTCAAACCGATCGATGAGAGACATACCTACGCCGGATCCGGTTATGAACAATTGTCCGCTTATGACTACGCCAGTGCATTAAGTGAATGGCGCCAGGTGGGCTAGGTGCGGATCGTCTGCCCTTCAACCGCTCCGACCCAGAAAGCGACATTGCCGAACCGCTCTCGCCCATCCACACATTTGCAGTTCGTTCAGGCGCCGGCGACGCCGCGATCAATGGGCGAACGCCGCCGGAACGCCGCCGGCCTGCGTTTGAGCCTTCACCGGGAGGAATGCTGAAATGGAAATCTGCCGAGCCTTCGCCGCGAAATAGCTTGTCCGGCGGTCCCGGTCAGGACCACACGCCCCGCCGCCCCTGTTCCCGCATCGCATCGATGAACACCCTGACCGCGGGCATAGCGGCTCGACCGGGATCATAGGGCAGGCTTACCGGCATGGCGGACGGAGCATGATCGGCCAAAACCTCAATGAGTCGCCCGCTCGCGATATGCGCGGCCGACTGGTAACTCAGTACATTGGCAAGGCCGACGCCTGCTTCCGCAGCAGCGAGGATCGCATCGATGCCGTTGACGGTCAGGCGGGGGACGATTTCCAACAGCCTCTCGCCGCGCGCGCCAAACGACCATCGGGTGCCGGCGCGCACACCGCTACCCATGATACACCGATGCTGGGCCAGGTCGCCATGATCGATGGGCAAGCCATGTTCGGCAAGATAGCCCGGGCTTGCCACGATGGTCTGACGGACCGAACCGATCGTCACGGTGCGCAGCGTGCTGTCCGCCAGCGTTCCGATCCGCACCGCCACATCGACACCCTCCTCGACGATGCGGACATTACGATCGAGCAGCATCATGCGCGCGTTGAGGCCGGTGTGGCTGGCCAGCAGCGCGCTGATGACCGGCAACACATGCAGCCGCCCGAATATGACCGGCGCAGTTACGTAGAGCTGCCCCCGGGGAACCGAGCGACCGCCCATGGCGATCTGCTCCGCCTCACGAATGTCCGCGAGTATGCGCCGCGCCCGATCGAGCAGGCTTGCCCCGTCGTCCGTCAGGGACACCGCTCGCGTCGAGCGGTGGAACAGCGTCACGCCCAGATGCCGCTCCAGCGCCGCGACCGCACGGGTCACGGCAGGAGGCGACAGATTGAGGACGCGCGCCGCAGCCGCGAAGCCGCGCTGCTCTGCCACCGCGACAAAGACGGAAAGGCTCTCGAAGCGGTCCATTATTCCCCGTATCGCAATAGTCCGTATCAGTAATTGCGAATTATCACATCGCGGGCAACTCGCCATCCTCGTGGCCATGGCGCAGGCATATCTCCACACCCTTTTCGGACCACGCGCTCGCGCGCTGCAAGAAGCAGCGGGGTCGCGAGCGTCCTACGCACGCATGGAAGCCGGCGCGGAGACGGTCGACCGGATTACGGCCAAAGAACTTGCGTTCATCGCCGCCCGCGACAGCTTTTACCTGGCGAGCACGTCCGAAAATGGCTGGCCCTATGTCCAGCATCGCGGCGGGGCAACCGGCTTCGTCAGACACCTCGGGGGCAATTGTTTCGGGTTCGCCGACTTTCGCGGCAACCGACAATATCTCTCCGTCGCGCATATTGCGGCCGACGACCGGGTTGCGCTGTTCTTAATGGACTATCCGAACCGCCGGCGCCTCAAGATCATCGGCCATGCCCACGTGAGCAAAGACCCCGCCGTCATCGCAGCGCTCATGCCGTCCGGCTACGCGGCCGAGCCGGAGCGTGGCTTTCTGATCGATGTCGTCGGGTTCGACTGGAACTGCCCGCAGCATATCACGCCGCGTTTCACCGAGGCGGAAGTGCGCCGCACTTCCCAGCCGCTCATTGACGAGATTGCGGTGCTTCGAGCCCACATCGCTCAACTTGAACGGGTAGCATCATGACCAGCAAACTCACACGCGGCGTCCACCATGTCGGGCTAACCGTGCCCAACCTCGATCAGGCACGCGCCTTCTTCTGCGACACGCTCGGATTCGATGAAGTAGGCGGCGTGCCCGACTATCCTGCTATCTTCGTATCGGACGGCACAATCCTGCTGACCTTGTGGCGCGCGGCCGACCCCGTGACGGCCCGCGCCTTTGACCGGCGCGCCAATATCGGTCTCCATCATCTCTCGCTCTCGGTCGCCGACGATGCTGCACTGGCAGCGGCGTGGGCCGCCGTGACGGCGCATCCAGAAGTCGTGGTCGACGCAGCGCCGGGCGCCATCCGTCCCGGATCAACGGCGCGCCACTTCCTGATCCTCATTCCGGGCGGGATCCGTCTGGAGTTTGCCACGCCCTTTGACTGAAAGGATCCGTCTCGATGCCACGACTGCCCCTCCCTCCCTTCACCCATGAGACTGCGTCGCTAAAGGTCCGCGCCGCCGAGGACGGCTGGAACAGCCGCGATCCAGCGCGGGTCGCGCTCGCCTATACCGAGGACAGCCAGTGGCGAAACCGGTCTGATTTCCTTCGGGGGCGGGATTCTATCGTCACCTTCCTAACCGCAAAGTGGCGTCGCGAGCACGAGTATCGGCTTATCAAGGGCCTGTGGGCGCATGACGGCGATCGAATTGCCGTGCGCTTCGCCTATGAGTGGCATGACGATGCCGGCGCGTGGCATCGCTCCTACGGCAATGAGAATTGGAAATTCACGCTCGATGGCCTGATGGCGCGCCGGATGGCGAGCATTAACGACGTTCCGATTTCCGAAAAGGGGCGACTGTTCCACTGGCCGCTCGGGCCACGGCCCGAGGATCATCCGGGGCTGGAGGAACTTGGGCTGTAGCTTCAAGCCGTTGTTTTCCTACCGGTCTTGGTTGATGCGCCGTCGGCCAGAGTGTGGGTGGGTTCCCGACACTGAGAGGCCGACAGAAAACTGGAAGGCGGCGCCTGTCAGGAAGCCGCTGACGCTGAATAATGCTGTCATCGACCGCTCAGTTGCTGGGAGGACCCAGTTGTGGACATTCGCGGGTAACTCTCCGCCGTCCGGTTTCGGACATTCGTTAATCAGATCTCTGCGGAACGGCATGTTACGCTCTAAGAGCGGGATATGGGTTCTCCAGCCAAATTCTTTCGCCCGATCATAGACAGACTGCGGAATGTAATCGACCACCGAGGTCGGTCCATCTCGACAATACTGTGTTCCCATTCGTGGCGAGCAGCTCCGCTTAATTGGTAAGCGGCGCGGGGATCGAGCGGGGCAGTAGCCCGCTCGAAGCCACCTTTACACCGGCGTCTGAAGCGCATCGTCGCAGACTCGCCGAGCGATATGCCGATGACATCCTCATATACCGGTCGATCACGGTGCCAGCCGATGCCTGCGCCAGGATCATACCGGATCAGCAGTGCCTGAACGAGAAGGGTCGGGTCCAGCTGGGCAAAACGTGCCGCGCGGTCCCTGATCGGAAGCAGCCAATCGGGAAGCGGTTCGGCAGCCACCGGACGTCCCACCTCGAAATCGTAACTCCAGCCGAATGACGTGGTGAGGCGCTTGCCGGTCCAGCCCTGGAACTTGAACGGGGTCGGATCGGTCGCGTCGATCCGCACGATCAGTGCCTGTTCCTCGTCCCGATCGAGGAAGTCGGGACATGCACGAAGCCCAGGTAGTACCGGCATATCGAAAAGATCGAGCATTATGCCGCTGCGGGCGCTGCGAAGATCGGCAATTGCTCCAACTCTGCCGCCGTCGCCCCCGCAAAGTTCGACACCGTTACGCCGACCAGCCTGATGCCCTTGGCCAAGGGAAAGACCGAACGCACGAGATCGATCGCCGCCTGACGCAACTGGTCGTGGACGGTCACGACCGTCGGTTGGCTGCGGCTTCGCGTGATCTGCTGAAAATCGGCATATTTGATTTTCACGGTGACCGTCCGACCGAACGCTCGGCGCCGTTCGCACCAGTTCCAGACATCGTCCGCCATCCGCAGCACCCCGGTTTCGATCTCGCTCTCGTCCGTCAGATCGCGGTCGAACGTCGTTTCCGAACCGGACGACTTGCGGACCCGGTTCGGATTGACGGAACGCGTGTCCCGCGCACGAGCGATGCCGTAATACCATTCGGCAGAACTGCCGAAATGCCGCCGCAGGAAGTCTAGCGACTGTGCGCGAAGATCGGCTCCCGTCTCGATACCCAGCCGCTTCATCTTAGCCGCGGTGACAGGACCGACGCCGTGAAACCGGGCGACCGGCAACGTTTCGACCCAGGCCGGCCCCATGTCCGGAGTGACCGCAAACTGACCGTTCGGCTTTCGGTGATCGGACGCGATCTTGGCAAGGAACTTGTTGTACGAAATCCCCGCGGATGCCGTCAGTCCGGTCTCCCGGAATATGTCCGCACGGATGGCTTTCGCGGTGAGCCACGCCGTCGGCAGGCCCACCTTGTTGTCGGTGACATCGAGATAAGCCTCGTCCAGCGATAACGGCTGGATCAAGGTCGTGTAGCGCGAGAATACCGCGTGAATTTGTCGGGACACCTGCTGGTAAACCTCGAAGCGTGGCGGCACGAATATCAGGTTCGGACAGCAACGTTGTGCCGTCACCGAAGGCAAGGCGGACTTCACCCCGTATTCGCGCGCCTCGTAGCTGGCAGCCGCGACGACGCCACGAGCCCCCGCGTGACCGACCGCAACCGGCTGGCCTCGGAGCGCCGGATTGTCCCGCTGCTCCACGGAGGCAAAGAAGGCGTCCATATCGACGTGAATGATCTTGCGGCTGGGCTCGACGACCATGGTCGAGCTGAATATCGCAAAACGAACGAATGGGGAACACTGTTTCTAGTGAGTGTATCCCACGCCGCGTCGTCAGCTCGAACGAGGCCTCGATCGGACAGGTTTGTGCAACATGGATTATCTTCGCCAGCTCCAATTCCATATCCCATTGAGCCAATGGGATATGAGTCCATTCTCCCGGAGCGTGAGCCTGAAGAGGACACGCTGAAACGACAAATGGGGGCAGAATGCTAGTATCCGTGCGATCCGGCTTTTTAATTCTAACGACCGTAGCTCTGCCCTGCCCCTTGCTGGCACAAACCGTGCCCGTGGACGTGCCATCAGCCCCCGCGCCTGCCGAAAGTGCGGATGCTTCCGGCGACATCGTCGTCACGGCGCTCCGTCGCCAATCGACGGTACAGACAACGCCAATCGCCATCTCGGCGCTGGGGGAAGGCCAGTTGGCCAAGCTCGGCGCGACGACCATTGCCGATATCATTCGGCAAGTCCCGGGACTGCAGCTGACGGAGAGCGATTCAGGACGCACGCGCGTTTCGATCCGCGGCGTTCAGGCGGCCGGCGAAAGCACTGTCGGGCTGTATTACGGCGAAACGCCGCTGACCGGTCCTTCCGGGACGAATTCGGACCCCGCCGGAAACACGCCGAACCTCAATCTCTTCGATGTCGAACGCGTCGAAGTCCTGCGCGGTCCGCAAGGTACGCTCTATGGATCCGGATCGATGGGCGGCACCCTGCGCGTGCTGTTCAACCAGCCTGATGCGAGCAAATACGACGGTACGGCGGAACTCCAGGCGACCACCACGCAGAACGGCGGTATCGGCTATTTCGCAAAGGGTGCGATTAACGTCCCGATCATCGCGGACAGGCTCGCGCTGCGCGTCGTCGGCTACCGCGAGCGGCAGGGCGGTTATGTCGACTACACGCTGCTCGACCGGAAAAACACCAACCGCGCGACGCTCGAAGGCGGTCGCGTCATCCTGGGCTTCACGCCGAGCGACAATGTTTCCATTACTGCGACCGCGCTGCTGCAGACCCAGAATATCGACGGCACCGCGCAGTATAACTCGGTCCTCGGGCCGTTCCGCGCGGACTTCCAGATATTCCAGCCGTGGCATGACAAGCTGCAACTCTACAACGGCGTCGGGCGGTTCAATCTCGGCTTCGCGACCCTGACGACCAGTGCGTCCTGGTATCGCTGGAACGTGGAGAGCACCAACGACAACAATGCCGCGTTCGCCAGCGTGGTTTCGGGCGCACGGTGGTGCCCGCTCTATACCCGCGTCGCCCTGGGCATTCCGACGACGACCTGTACCCCTGCACAACGTACGGCGTATCAGGCCTATGCCCGGTCGAAGGCACCGTTTGGTGCCTATCAGCCGCGCTATGTCCGGAACTTCATCCAGGAAGCACGGCTCGGCTCGAACGGGAATGGCCCACTCAGCTATACCGTCGGCGTGTTCCACGAGGATCGCTTCGACCGCGTAGACACCCTGCCCTTTGCCGGCGACCCGGTCAGCGGCGGACAGCGCGATCCGGTCGACAATCTGGGCGGTCGCAACATCCTGACCAGCGTCAAGCAGACCGCGTTCTTCGGCGAGGTCGGCTACCGGTTGCTGTCGCCGCTGACCCTGACGGTCGGCCTGCGCCACTTCGATTATACCAAGACCGTCGGCGGCGAATATCTCGGCTACAACTTCACCAACGGCCAGGAACCGCGCCCCTATGAGGAAACCAAGGCCAACGCCAAGGGCTGGGTGAAGAAGTTCAACGCCGAACTTCGCGTCACGCGTGACGCCCTGGTCTACGCCAACGCCGCGCAGGGGTTTCGTCCCGGCGGCGCCAACAACATTCCCAATCTGCCGGCTCAGTATCTCGTCTATCGTCCGGACTCGCTGTGGAATTATGAGGTCGGCGCGAAGACGTCGTGGTTCGATCGGAAGGCGACGCTCAACGTCGCGATCTATCGGACCGACTGGGACGAGGTACAGACCTCGGTATCGACGCTCCAGCAGGGCGGTGGCAATTTCAACTTCATCTACAATCTCGCCGGCGTTCGGGTCGAGGGTGTCGAGGTCGAAGCAAGCGTTCGCCCCGTCCGCCACCTCAGCATCAATGGCAGCGTCAACTACAACGACGCCAAGCTGACTTCGGACCAGGTCGATTCCACCGGGTTCATCAATGCTCCCGGCCGCACCGGCGATACGTTGGCGTACATACCGAAGACGACGGCGTCGGCTGGTGTCGAGTATTCCCCGCCCCTGACGGATACGCTGACAGGTCTGGTGCGGTTCGACTGGACCTATACCGGGCGGATGAACACCGAATTGCGAGAGACCAATGCGTTCTATCGCGAGATCGGCAACTTCAGCATCTTCAACGCGCGCATTGGCGTCGATGCGCAGAACGGGCTTGCTGTTTCGTTGTTCGCCAACAACGTCTTCAACAAATACGGCCTGAACCGGGTTGCCTCCGCGACCGGCGTACCGGACTATTACGTCAGTTCCCGACCCCGGACGATCGGCATCAACGTCCGCAAGAGCTTCTGAAGACCACCTGCCGGGTCGACGGCGTCACCGTTCCCGGCCCTTTACCCAATCTCATCGACCAGGAAGACATAGCATGAAGCACATTACGCCTGCCCTGATGGCGACCGTCGCCCTGATCCTTCCGCTCGCTGCGACCGCTCAGGGAGCAACGGAACGTCCCGATCGAACCGCCTTCCGCAGCCTTTACAAGGAACTGGTCGAGACGAACACGACCTCGTCGGTCGGCGACTGCACCAAGGCCGCGCAACAGGTTGCGGCCCGGCTGCGCACGGCCGGCTTCACCGACCGCGATCTCACACTATACGTGCCGGACGGCCGCCCGCGCGACGGGGGCCTCGTGGCGACCTACGCAGGATCGAACGCCAAGGAGCCGGCGCTGCTGCTACTCGCGCATATCGACGTCGTCGAAGCTAAGCGCGAGGATTGGGTCCGCGACCCGTTCACGCTGATCGAGGAGGACGGCTATTTCTACGCGCGCGGTAGCAGCGACGACAAGGCACAGGCTGCGATCTTCTCGGACACGCTGATCCGCTGGAAGCAGTCGGGGTTCAAGCCACGCCGTACCGTGAAGCTCGCGCTGACCTGCGGCGAGGAAGGGACGAACGAACGCGTGCTCAACGGTGCCGGCTGGCTGGTCGACAACCGGCCGGAACTCGTCAGGGCCGGCTTCGCGTTCAACGAAGGCGGCGGTGGCCGAACGGCACCTGGCGGAGGCCCGGAGACGCTCGGCGTCCAAGTGTCGCAGAAATCACCGCGCAACTTCATCCTCGAAGTCACCAACCGCGGCGGACACAGTTCGCAGCCGCAACCCGACAACGCGATCTATCGTCTGGCTGCGGCTCTGACCAAGATCAGCACACTGCAATTCCCGGTGAACCTCAACCCGGTCTCGACGGCGTATCTGGCGCAGGCCGGTGCCCTGCGGAAGGATGCCATCGGGGCTGCGATGGTCCAGCTTGCGAAGCAACCTGACGACGCTAAGGCTGCGGCGCAGCTATTGTCGGACGTGAGCCTCAATCCTCTGCTTCGCACGACCTGCGTGGCGACCCTGATCGAAGGCGGGCATGCCGCCAACGCCCTGCCCCAGCGCGTCACTGCCTCGATCAACTGCCGGATCGCGCCGGGCGAAACCGCGGACCAGACCAAGGCCGCCATCGAGCAAGTCATCGCCGACCCTCAGGTCAAGGTGCTCCGTAGCAAGATCCAGGAACGCCCGGTCGCAGTGACACCGCCACTGGATCCCGCGATCCTGAAGCCAATCGCGGCGATCGGCGCCAAGCATTTTCCGGGCATCCCGGTCATCCCGACCCAGTCGGCCGGGGCAACGGATGCAACATACCTGAGCAAGCTGAACATCCCGACCTATGGCATTCCCGGGCTGTGGAACGATCCTGCGACGGCCGGCACGCATGGACTGAACGAGCGCATCTCGTCTGATGCCCTGTATCGTGGCCGCGACTACATTTATGATCTTGCGACCTACTTCGCATCGCACTGAGAGACAGAAGATTCAACGTGAACGGGGCAGCGCGACACGTTCGCGTTCAATGTTTGGTCTTGAACGAGACGGAAGCTTTTTGCTCCCTTATTTGATGAGAAGGAAGATGCGCCGCTTAAGTGACTTGGCGACTGGGACGGTATTTCGTGTGAAATCGGATTGCTCTGATTTCCACCGAAGCCCGAGATAGAACGGTCTGGCGCGTATCTGAGGAGCTGCGTTGCGTCGTCGACCGGAAGAAGGCAGCTTACGCATTCACGGAGAGGGAGACCGGATTGTGTCTGTTGCTGTCCTAGATAGCCATCGGCTGATGCTCATCGCGCTCGTTCCCGAAAAGGCCGACCCTATATTCGGGCGTTTTCAGGAGTTTCCCCGGTTTGGCGATCCGCAGCATATCGCTGTTCGCAGCCGTACCGCTTCTGAGCGAACGGCGCTGGCGGCGCGGATCGATGCCGCCGTATCGGCGTCTGATCGTGCCGTCATGCTCCTGGCGCAGGGCAGCGCCTGCGCGGCCGCCGCATGGTGGGCGCGACTCTCACCGAAAGCCTATACCGCGAACGTTGCCGGCGCCTTGTTGGTCGCCCCCGAAGGCACGAGCTTGGACCAACGTAACTTCGCGGCGCCAAAAATCGGCTTGCCCTTCCCATCGATCGTCGTCGGCGCCGATGACGAAGCGCAGCGCCTGGGCGTAGAATGGGGCAGTCGCCTCATTGATGGCCCACTCCTGAACGCTGCGACGGCGCCGACCAACCGCCTCCGCGCCATCATCGAACGCTTTACCTCGGCTGTCGTCGAGCGCGACGTCGTTGCTGCGTATCGCATCATCCAGGCGATCGGGGACGCCTAGCTGGACGCCGGCTGCCCAGTAAGACCTGCCGAACGTCAGGCAATGTGAGCGCTCTGTCGAAGATCATACTTCGTGTTTGGGGTCGGCGAGCCCGCGTATCCTCGTGACGAAGCAAACCTATCCCAGCCGCGCACCTTTGCTTGCTTTAAATTCCTATCACTCTGGGGGATGTTAGCATCAGCCAAGGAGTTGGATATGCGTAATCTCTTCGCAAGGATGTCCGTCATTGAGTGGCCCACGCTCACGGTCGCGGTGCTGATCTACGCCAGCTGGATCGCGCTTACCGCGTTTCACGCGCAGGTTCCGCTGCCCGTACTTATCGTCCTCGGCGGATGGTTTATCGCCTGGCAGGGATCGCTGCAGCACGAGACGATCCAGGGCCATCCGACCGGGATCGGCCGGATCGACAGTGCAATTGGATTTGCCCCCTTGTCACTCTGGCTGCCGTATCGGCTGTATCGTCGAAGCCATATTGCGCATCACGGTGCCGAGGTGATCACCGATCCCCGACATGATCCTGAATCGCGCTACCATCTCTCCCGACACGACGCCCTCATCGCCTCGCTACAATCGACCGTGGTTGGCCAGATGATCTTCGGCCCGGCATTGTCGATCGGACGATTCCTATTCAGCGAGGCGCGCCGCGCCGTTCGCAACCCTGTTGCTGTCGCGCGGGACTGGGTGCCGCATCTGATCGGCGTAGCTGCGATCTTGTGGTGGCTGGATCATGTCGGACTGAGCCTCGCCAAGTATGTGCTGGCATTCGTCTATCCGGGCACCGCGCTGACGATGCTGCGCTCCTATGCGGAGCATCGTGCCGACCTCACGAGTCCCGGACGCGCCGCCATCGTCGAGCGCGGCGGCCTGTTCGCGCTTCTGTACCTCAACAACAATCTCCATGCCGCGCATCACGAACGGCCGGGGCTCCCCTGGTATCGCCTCCCGTCCTATCACAGCAGCCACCGTGACCGGTTCGTGGCGCAGGGCGCGCCGGTCTATCGCGGCTATCGTGAGATCGTCCGGCGTTTCGCGTTTCGATCGCATGACGACATGCTCCATCCTGGTGCCCGGCAACATACCGTATGAGCCGCATGGTCGCATCGCTTGGAATGTACGATCATCCGGCGCAGCAGTCCGCCAACGACCGGATCTGGTCCGCGATCGTCCGCATCCTGCGCAAACGGGGGGTCGACGGCGTGCCCGACGTCCTCGACCGGGCGCGCCACGTCCATGATCTCTGGCGGGACCCGAACCTGCTGTTCGGGCAGGCGTGCGGCTATCCGCTGATCGCCGACGATAGCCTTGCCCTGCAAGTGATCGCCTTACCGATCTACGATATGCCGGGGTTCACGAGTAGCGACGCGACACATGCCAGCGTACTGGTGGCGCGCGCGAACGATGGACGGAGGTCGCTGGTCGACTACCGCGACACCCGCGCCGCAATCAACGATCCGCAGTCGAACACAGGAATGAACCTGTTCCGCGCGACGTTAGCGCCGATAGCCGAGACTAGTGCCTTCTTCGCTCGCGTTGTGCAGACCGGATCGCATCGCGGCAGCGTTGCGGCGATCGTCGCAGGGAACGCGGATATCGCGGCGATCGACACCGTCACCTATGCGACGCTGGTGCGTCACGAACCAGATTTGACCGCCCCCTCAAGATCGTCGCCCGTAGCCCGGCCTCTCCGACGCTGCCGTTCGTGACGTCCGCTGCGACGGGCGTCGAGACGATCGCAGCGCTGCGACTTGCCTTGCAACAGGTCATGACGGACCCACGCCTTGCGGAGGCTCGTGCCAGCCTCGGGCTGGCGGGGATCATCACCGCGAACCTCGACGCGCTGGCCCCGATCCACGCGCTGCAACAAACGGCGATCCGCTTCGGCTACCCGAACCTGCGATGACCACCCCGCCCCATCATCAGACGGCTAATCTCGGTTGCGTCATTGTGAGCCTGTGCGGCGCCCGCCCTGCTTTGCAACACATCGATGCTGGAAGCGAAGAAGCGTTTAGACCGGAATGTCACCGCGTATCGTTACACGTTCCATCTTGCGGCGCGCAGGCCAATAGTCTGCGACGGGATAATGCTGCGTCGCTCGATTGTCCCAGATGACGACCGCGTTCGGCGACCATCTGAAGCGAACCTGATATTCGGGCACCTTGAACCGATCGAGCAGATACCCGAGCAATTCTGCGCTCTCGGCCTCATCTATCCCGTCGATCCGACTGGTGAAGCTCGCGTTGACGAACAGGACCTGCTCCCCCGTTTCGGGGTGCACCCGGACGATCGGATGGTGCTGTGGCGGAAACTCTTCGGCGAACGCGGCCCGGCGCTCGGGCTCGATCCGGTCGCCGAAATCGAAGAGCAGGTCATGCGTCGCGGTCCGCCCTGCGATCCGCGCTTTCACCTCGTCGGGAAGCCCCGCATAAACCGCGGCGGCATCGGCCCATAACGTGTCCCCACCGATCTTAGGGATTTCGCGTGCCCGCAACACCGCCCCCATCGAGGGTGCGGCGCGGAAGGTTACGTCCGCATGCCACTTGTCGAGCGTCTGGAAGCGCTGGTTGCCGGCGTTGTCCTCGACGCGTCCCTCCGAACCGCGAATGTCGAGGATTTCGGGATATCCCGGTACATGCTTGATGACCGGATGCCCTTCGAGGTCACCCCACACCCTGGCCAGCGTCAGATGCTGCTCGTGGGTGAGATCGAGATCCCGAAAGAACAGGACCTTGTGGCGCAGCAGCAGATCGCGAAGAGCTGCGGTCACTGGCGCATCGATTGATCCATCGATACGCAGGCCGGAGATTTCCGCGCCTAGTACCGGGCCGGATGGCGCGACTGATAGACCCGCGGTGTCGACTACACCCGCTGAAACCAGCGGCTCCCGTTCGATATCAGCCAAAGCAATCCTCCAACTACGATCAGAACACCCAGCCGCGCAAGCTCGGCCGATGCCACAACGAGCAGCACCCCACACACCAGGATCACGCAGGTGGCGACTGCCGCTCCAAGCGGCAAGTGAAAGCGGGCTTCCGGAATGCCGCGCTGGCGACGAAGACGGAGCAGCGCCGCGGCGCACCCCATGAAGATCAGCAACCGCGATGCGCTTGACGCTGCGATGCCCGTGACGAAATCGCCTCCGAGCGCCAGAAAAACGGCGACGATGCCGGTCGTTACGATGGCCACGTCCGGCGTCCCCCTGCCTGACGCGATGCGGCCGAATATCGCCGGCAATTGGCGGCTTTCTGACAGCGCAAGCATAAGTCGCGGAGCCGTGATCCATTGGCTGACGAGCGTACCGAGCACGATCACCGCTGCGGCGAGCTCGGCGCCACGCGCAACCTCGTTCCCGAACAAGCGGGCGAGCAGATCTCCGACGGGACGCTCGCTCAGCGCGAGGCTCGGCACGCCGCGCCAGCATGCGGCGATCACGCCTGCATACAGCGCAGTGACCACCGCCATACCGGCAAGCAGGGCGAACGGAACTGCGCGGCGCGCGTCTACCACCTCACCTGCGACCGCGGTTGGTCGTTCGAACCCGACGAATGCGAAGAACATCAGGATCAGCGCCGTTACGGGCTGTGCAGCTTTAGAGGGTAAGGTAGCGGGAGCCGCTGATGCGGTAAGGCCAGCGATGGCCACCCCCGCCAGCAAACCGAGCTTGAGGACGGTCAACGCACCGCTCGCGATTGCCGAGCGCCCCATGCCTGCACAGGTCAGGACGGTCAGTCCCAGTCCCGTACCGACCACTATCATGGTGTGTGCGTCAGGTGCCACCATGGTAGCGAAGAGGTTGAGCAGAGACGCTGCAGCCAAAACGGTCGCCGCCCACAAGAGCCAGCCTGCCGCGAACCCCGCGACCGGACCGAAGGCCGCCGTGCAATATTCGACAGGGCCCCCGCTTCCGTCCATGCGGCTGCCAAGCTCCGCAAGGCATAGCGCGGCCGCTAACGCGAGGATGGCTGCACCGGCTACGACCCAGCCGGTCGAGGCGCCTGCAAGCGCATAGACCTTGCCTGGCAGTCCGAGGATCCCCGCGCCGACGACGCAATTAATTGTAAGCGCCGTCAGCCCCCACCGCCCGAGCGAGCGAACGAGACTGACCCGGTCTGGACTGACGACCTCATTCGCGTCTTTCGAACCCAGTCTCATCACCGATCCGTCTCGAGCGCGGCCAGGTCGCTGTCGGGGAACAAAGCGTCGGTGAACCCGAATTGCGTCATGTCGGCAATCCGCTGCGGATACAGCACGCCGTTCAGGTGATCGAACTCGTGCTGGACGACCCGGGCGTGAAAACCCCGGGCCTCGCGGACGACGTCGCGACCGCCCTCGCCGATGCCACGGTAACGAATGTGCGTCGAGCGGGGCACCGATCCTCGCAGGCCCGGGATCGAAAGGCATCCCTCCCACCCCTCTTCGGTCTCATCGGTCAGGATGTCGACCTGCGGGTTGATCAACGTGGTCTTCGGCACCGGTGGTTCGTTTGGATAGCGCGGGTTGTCGTCGAAGCCGAAGACCATGACGCGCAGCTCAACGCCGATCTGCGGCGCTGCCAGGCCGACGCCGTTTGCCGCAGCCATCGTATCGTGCATGTCAGCAATAAGCTTTCTCAACTTCGGGTCGGCGAGGTCGACCACCGGCCGCGCAATGCGTAGAAGGAGCGGATCCCCCATCTTCAAGATCGGCCTGATCACAGCAACACCACCAGCTTGATGACCATCTCTCAGCCCTCACCCACTCGATTGCCTGCAACCTGATCTGCAGGATGAAAATCATGCCATGCCAGGCACCGAAAGCCGAGCGATGCAGCGCAAAACAAAAGCTCTGTCCACAATCCCCACTGTCAGCATAGGGATATCGCCATACAGGGCAAGCAGCGGCAAACGCTGACATAAAGGGGTATCATGGCAGCACATCCGTCATCGACGACGCGCGCGTTCTCGGCGCTTGCATTGATTGCAGGCATGGCAGCTTCGCCAGTTACCGCGCAGTCGATCGCGCAGTCGCCCAACGCGGCTGAAGCCGCCCCTACGGACGACGACGGCGAGATCACGGTCACCGCTCGCCGCCGGGAAGAGAGTCTGCTGACCACGCCGGTTTCCGCGACGGTCCTGTCGGACAGGAACCTTGTCCAGCAGAACATCCGCAACTTCCAGGATCTGCGCGGCGCCGTGTCCAATCTCGAACTGGTACCCCTGCTGTCCGGCGGCACGAGCTTCACCATTCGCGGGATCGGACAGACGTTCAATCAGGTCAATTCGGACACAAAGGCCGGCTTCTACGTCGACGAGATGTACGTCAGCCGGCAGGAAGGCAACGACCTTTACTTCTACGACGTCGCGTCGCTGCAGGTCCTAAAAGGCCCGCAGGGAACGCTGTTTGGTAAGAACACGACGGCAGGCGCGGTGTTGCTCACGACGCAGCGTCCGACCGATCGGTTTGAAGGCTTTGCGCAGGTCCGCGCTGGCAGCTTCAGGCGGATCGATACCGAGGGTGCGCTCAACGTGCCGCTGACCGATGGCATCTATGCCCGGGCAAGCTTTCGCACGCAGAGCGTACGCGGCTATATCAAGCACGTTCTGGACGACGACCGCAGCGGGAACGTCAACAATCAGTCGGGCCGCCTTCAGCTGCGTGTCGACAAGGGCGGGCCCCTCACGATCGATCTGCTCGGCGAGTATAACCGGTCGAAGACCGATGGCGGCGCGACCATACCCGTCGGCTGCCTTTCCACCGCGGGATACATTCAAAACTACGATGCCCTGCACGCCGTCCCCTATTGCACGGCCTATCCCGTGTTGGGGAAGGACTACACCGTCTATGGCGGCGCCACTCTCCTTGCGCCTACGAGCGCGGCCGTGACAGACATCGCGCGCGGTGGCGATGCAGGCGGTATCTCTCGTTATGCGGGCCGTGGCCCCTTCAACGACACCGACGCAACGACACTAAACGGCCGTCTCGGATATGATCTGGGCGGCGGCATCGCCCTGCATTCGATTACCGCGTATCGCCGCTCGCACGCCCAGTTCTACACGCCAGTGAACAACGCCCCGAACGACATCTACGCGGAATATGATGACACTCGCAGCACGCAGTTCACGCAGGAGCTTACGATCGGTGGTACCATCCTGGACGACCGCCTGACGTTTCTCGCCGGCGCCTTCTATTTCCAGCAGAAGACCGACTTCCTCCAGGATACCGGACCCGACTGGATCGATCCGCTTGGCTACGTCTACGACGCTTCGCTCAAGTATCGCAGCTACGCAGCCTTCGCGCAGGCGTCGTACAAGATCACGCCGAAACTCGAGGCGACTCTCGGCGGGCGTTACACCTATGATCGCAAGACGGGCTCGAGCTACGTCTTCTTCGCCGGCCGAGAGAACACGTTCCTCTACAACGGGGTGCCGACGCAGTGCGGCTATTTCAACGGTGACTTTCTCGGAGGGATCGCCAACTGCGGTGGTGCCCCATTCACAGCGCGCGATACCGATCACTGGGACGGCTTCGATCCGAAGCTTCAGCTTTCCTATCGCTGGTCCGACACGGTCTTCACCTATCTGACTGCCGCACACGGCTACAATTCCGGCGGCTTCAACCAGCAATTGGGCGGACCTTCAGCCGACGGACGCTTCCCGTCTTCCTACGACCCCGAAAAGCTGTGGTCGTACGAAGCCGGCGTGAAGCTCGACCTTCTCGATAGGCGAGCAGTAATCAACCTTTCCGGCTTCTATCAGAAATACACCGACATCCAGGCGAGCGTGAACGTCCTGGTCGGCAACGTCTCTACGCGCCAGGTTCAGAGCGCGGCCTCCGCTCACGAGGCAGGGTTCGAAGGCGAATTCGTGCTGCGGCCGGTGCGGGATCTGACGGTACGGGGCAACGTCTCGTATCTGACGCAGGGCTATGACAGCATTCGCCCGAACGCCGTAACTCTGACGCTCGATACGCCGGTCAATTCCGCACCGAAATATACCTACAGCGCGGCCGTAGCCTATGATCTGCATGTTGGAGATGGGCTTGTGACACCCAGTGTCGACGTCCGCGGTGTCGGCAAGAAGCCGGCGTGCCAGTCAGGGGCCGACTATGTTTGCCGCTTGCCGGCTTATGCCTTGGTTGGATTCCGGCTCGACTATTCACCTGACGCTGACGGGCGCTGGCGGATCGGCGTTTACGGGACCAACGTCTTGGACAAGGTGACGCAGCAGGCCCGTACGGGGTATTTCGGCGGCTTTGGCATCGACCGCTACACACCCGGTCGGCCGCAGGAGTTCGGTGTCGAAAGTTCGTTGCGGTTTTAGGGGGGATGTCGACGAGCCCGGACCGAGCTCGCCAAGAAACCGCGATGTTCCATGACCCACAACCGGCCGTTCATAGCGAGTTTGCCGACTCCCAACTTCAGACACTTGTTCACACGGTGGGCACGGTGCCGAAGTCGATCATGAACTCGCTGCCAGTAATGAAGCTAGCGCGCGCGGTTCGGTTGCGCGATGATGCAGCATGATCGTCGATCAACGCCAGGCTGATGCGAGTCTGAGGGGCATCGTGCGTTCCTTTGCCGAGCGACAGGCGCAGCTTGGCGTGGATGCCGTCACGTCACCCTTACCGGCGAGACCTGATCAATTCATCGAGTTTTATCTGCAGGATCGCTATCGCGTTTCGCACGATGATCGCGCAGCATCATTCGCGCCCGAAGTCGTGATCGTCGGCCCCCAAAGCTACCGGCGCACACGCCTCATCCTGTCCGGCAGCATCCACGTATTCACGATCCGATTTCAGCCTGCTGGATTCCATGCTCTGTTCGGCACGCCGATGACCGCGTTGGTCAATGAAGGCGTCGCGATTAGCGACGTCATCGGCCCGGCCGCGACGGATCTGCGGGATGCAGTCATGTTGGCTTGCAACTTCGATGAGCGGGTCAGCGCCGCAGAGCGCTGGTTGAGGAGCAAACTCGATCCCTTATCCCCCGTTGACCCGGTGGCGTGTTCCGCCGCGGCGTTGCAACGTGCGGGGGAAGGTTGAGCGTGCGCGCGCTTGCCCGGGGGCCGAACTCAGTGACCGACAGTTCACGCGCCGGTTCGAGCGGCAGGTCGGCCTCACCCCCAAATTGTTCGCGCGAACGGTACGCCTGAATGCAGTACTCGACGCGAAGGTCCGCTTGCCGTGTGCTACCTGGACGGAGTTGGTCCACGACGCCGGTTATGCGGATCAGGCACACTTTGTACGCGATTGCCGTGCCCTCGCCGGAGGTCCTCCCGCCAGCTTCTTTGCAGAATGGGCCCGAGGGCGCTGACGCTTTTGTTCAATCGCGGTCGTGTCGCCGGCGCTAATCCGGTCCCAGCTATGGAGGATGCGACATGGACCGGCGGCAAACGATATTGGGGCTACTTGCGGTAGGACCGTTAATGAGCAGTGGGATAGGGGCAGCGATGCTGAACACGACGGCTGACAAGGTGCGGCGGCTGGCGGAACGATACGCCGATGCGTGGAACGCCTCCGACATGGACGCGATGGCCAAGCTGTACGCTGATGATGTGCACTGGGTGAACATCGTGGGCATGCACTGGCAGGGCAAGGCGCAGGTCGACCAGGCTCACCGCGTGTACTTCGGCATCATGTTCAAGGGTGTCCCTCTGATGCTCGAAGCAGTCGAGTCCGCCGTCGCGCTGCCCGGAGGAGCCGTCGTCACCGTGCTTCGATGGACAATTGGCGCATTCAAAACGCCCTTCGGCGAGCAGATGCCGCCAAGCCGCGATCGCATGTCACTCGTTCTGATCCCGCAAGCGGATGAACTCGTCATCGCGCATGGTTCTAACGTTCAGATCAATGAGCAAGCGCAAAAGTCTGACCCTATTCGTCAAAAGCAGCGATAGCCGACGCAGGATCGGAAACGCAGAGGCCCTGCTGACAAATCAGCTCAGGGGCTCTGCCCGACCTCCTCTTTCACCGGCTTTGGCGGCGAAGACCCATAGCCGGTCATTCGCGGTTCGTTTTCGGCTTCCCAACTTCAGACATTTGTTCATCGAAATATTTGTGGTCGGCTTCCGGGCTGCCGACGCGGGAGCGAACTTATAATACGCGATCGCTCGCCATCGACCGCGTGCCAAGCCTCAGTTTAGGATGGCGCCGCTGTTCGCCCGCGTGAAGGCTTCGTCCGGATCAGGCGTCGCGCCTCTGTCCTGAGGGCGATCGCCGTATCCCGGTCGCTTGGCGAGATCGTTCCATCGACCCAAAATATCGACCTTGTAGACCGGTTCGCTCCAGTCGTTCGCACGACCTCGTCAAACGCGATCGATACTGCGTCATCGCCATAGCGGAGGATGCCGGTCACCCTCTCCGTGATCGCGTCAGCAAGCCGGCTTCTGATCGTCCGACTTGCCCGGCCATAGCTTGACGATGACGTGCGGTACCACTCAGCCCTTCGCCAACGGCGCGAGATATTGCTCGTCGCTCACCTTTTCCATCCAGGTTACGGGTGTGCCATTCACAGATTCCTGGATGGCGATGTGAGTCATGGCGTCATGCGCGGTCGCGCCATGCCAGTGCTTGTGTTCAGGGGGCACCAGAGCTGGTCGCCCGCATGGAATTCGAGCTTCGGTCCGCCCTCGACCTGCGTCCAGCCGACACCTTCGGTGACGATGAGCGTCTGCCCGGCCGGGTGGGTATGCCAGGCGGTGCGTGCGCCCGGCTCGAAATGGACCACGGCACCGCCGACGCGCGACGGCTCGGGCCGCTGGAATTGTCCGGTGATCGTGACCTTGCCGGTGAAATACGCGTCGGGGCCGGGGACCGTCTTCAGGTCTGCCTTGCGGGATATATCCATCTTGCTCTTTCCTTGCTGTGCGTGTGCGACGCCATTGGACGCCAGGAGAATTGCCGAAATTGTCAGAACTCTGATCATCATCGTCCTCGATAAACAGTGCGCAACGCTGCGGTGGCCCTCTGCTGTGAAGCCAAAAATCATAATTGCTGCGCGGTCGGGCGGAAGATGATCTCGTTGACGTCGACATCATCGGGCTGACTGATCGCAAACGCCGCCATCCTGGCAAAGCTGTCGGCTGAGATACCGACCTTGCCGACATAATCGCTGTTTGCGGAGCGGACGCCCTCGTCCGAGATCTGCTCGAGCAACTCGGTCTTCACCGCGCCGGGGCACAGGATAGTGGTCCGGATGTTGTAGTCCTTCACTTCCTGACGGAAGCCTTCGCAGATGGCGCGGACCGCGAACTTCGTGCCGGAATAGACCGCCGATGCTGGGAAGACGACGTGGCCGGCAACGGAAGAGGTCGTGATCACCTGGCCCGATTTCTGCGCCTTCATATGCGGCAGCGCGGCCGCGATTCCGTACAGCACGCCCTTGATGTTGACGTCGACCATGCGGTCCCATTCATCCACCTTGAGGCTTTCCAAAGCCGACAGGGGCATAATCCCGGCATTGTTGATGAGGACGTCGATCCCGCCAAAGCGCTGTACGGCGGTGTCGACGAGGTTGGCGACCGCTGCACGGTCGGTAACGTCGGTCTGCACAGCCAGAGCCTGTCCGCCCGCCGCCACGATCTCTGCGACGAGCGTTTCGAGGCGACCTGTACGGCGCGCGCCGAGCACGACCGTCGCGCCGCACGCCGCCAGATGCCGTGCCGCCGCCTCGCCGAGGCCGCTCGAGGCGCCGGTAATCACGACGACCTTATCTTTGATACGGTCAGTCATTTCACTGCCCTCCATTTCAGCAATTGATCGGGGCGGCGATACGCCGACCTCGATGTGCTTACGTTGCAGACGGAATATGGGACACGCGGCAGGCTAGATTACCCGCTATCTGGTTGATGCTTCGATGAACAGATTTCATCAATCCGAACCATCAGCATCCAACGCGACTCCGCGATCGATTGGTCGACAAATCCGGGAGATTGTCTGGATGACACGCTGGTCATTCGCGTTAAATACGGCGAATACCGTTTCAAAGCACACCCGTCCAAACTGCAACGGACCCAGTAATGCCTTTGATCGATCGACGAATGCTGTTGGCGGGACTCGCCGTTGGCGCTGCCACTTCGAGGACTGCGTGGGCAGCCAATCCCGTTCTGCCGGGCTGGTACGCCGATCCGGAGATCCGCATTTTCGGCGATCGATACTGGATCTATCCGACCTATTCCGCCGACGGGCCCGTCCCCGCCCCGCCCAGCCGGTTCACCCGTTGGCAAACCCATGAACGCGCCTCGCCGACGATATGGAGCCCGTTTCTGCGACAGACGTTTCTCGACGCGTTCTCCTCGCCAGACCTGGTATCCTGGACCCGCCATCCGCGCGTCCTCGACGTCAAGGACGTCGACTGGGCGGCCTATGCGGTGTGGGCCCCTTCGGCGATCGAGCAGGATGGCCGCTATTTCCTGTTCTTCGGCGCGAACGACATCAAGACCGACCGACAGCGCGGCGGAATCGGCGTGGCGGTCAGCGACCGCCCGGAAGGCCCGTTCCGCGACGCGATCGGCAAACCCCTGATCGGCAGCATCGTCAACGGCGCGCAGCCGATCGACCAGATGGTGTTCCGCGACGACGATGGAACCTGCTACCTGTATTATGGCGGCTGGAAACACTGCAACGTTGTGAAGCTGTCGCGAGACCTCACCAGCCTCACCCCGTTCGCGGACGGCGAGACGTACAAGGCGATCACCCCCTCCGCCGACTATGTCGAGGGACCGTTCATGCTGAAGCGGCGCGGAATCTATTACCTGATGTGGTCGGAAGGCGAGTGGACGGGACCGCTGTACAGCGTCGCCTACGCTACGGCTTCCAACCCTCTCGGACCGTTCACACCGCGCGGCAAGATTCTCGAGCAGGACGCGCGCGTCGCTCGCGGCGCGGGGCATCATTCCGCTGTCTGCATCCCTGGAACGGATGATTGGTATATCGTCTATCACCGACGTCCCCTGGGTGAGACGAACGGCAATCATCGTCAGGTCGCGATCGAGCGGATGCATTTCCGTAAAGACGGCAGCATAGCGCCGGTCGTTCTGACCCAGGGCGGCGTGACGGCCCGACGCCTGCCGGTGGCGACTAAAGCGAGGCCAGGCTCTTAGGAGGCGCCATCAGCCGGATTTGCTACCGCTTTTCGTGGTCGAAGTTCGAAGACGAGCAGCGTCGACGTCGCCGTCGCGCAGAGCTGCCCCTTCTCGTTGACCAGGGTCGCCTCCGAAAATGCGGCGCGACCGCCCATCGACACAAGGCGTCCGACCGCCCGGATCTTCCCGCTGGAATCGTTCAGCGGGCGTAGAAACGACACCTTCAACTCCAGCGTCGTATAGCCGAAGCCCGGTTTCAACCCGGTGTGCGCAGCGATGCCGCAGGCACTGTCGAGGATTGCCGAGATATACCCGCCGTGCACCGTTCCCATCGGATTGTAGGACGTGCCGTCCGGCGTGGCTTCGAAGACGGCATGCCCGTATTCGACCTCGACCAGCGAGATGCCGAGCTTTTCCCCGAGCGGAGGCTGCCGCCCGGTCGCCAGCATCGCGCGAACCTGGGCAAGCCCGTCAGGAGTGATCGGAAGGTCAGTCGTCATGGGTCGATCTCACATAGCGGTTCTTGGTAAAGCAGAGGCAACGACTGGATCTCAACGATTTCCAGGCGCTCGGAACGAGGCAGCGGCGCCACGACTGGCCGCTGCGCGCGCTGCCAGTACCTGATCAACCGCCAAGACCGACCGTCTGTCCACCATCCACGACCATCGCATGACCGACCATGAACGCAGCCGAGTCGGAGCAAATGTAGAGCACCGCGGCGGCGATCTCCTCGGGCTTGCCCATGCGGCCGATCGGCTCCTGCGCGATCATCTTCTTCTGGCCTTCCTCGGTACCGCCAGACACCCGGTCGGTGATCATCGGCGTTTCGATGATGCCGGGGCAGATGACGTTCACGCGGACATTGTCGCCGATATATTCGAGCGCAGCCGACTTGCTCATTCCGATCACGCCGTGCTTGACGGCAACGTACCCGGCCTGCCCTGCAATTCCGACGACGCCTGCGCCCGACGAGGTGTTGACGATCGCGCCGCCGCCCCGCTTCTGCATCAGCGGAATCTGGTATTTCATGCAGAGGAACACGCCGCGCAGATCGATCGCGGTCATGCGGTCGAAATCCTCCTCACTGAGGTCCGCCAGCAGGATCTGCTGCTGCTCGATACCGGCGTTGTTGAACGCGATGTCGATGCCGCCAAAAGCCTCGACCGTCTTGTCGAGCGCGGTACGAACGTCCTCGCTCTTCGAGACGTCGCAGGTGATCCCGACCGCGCTGCCCCCCGCTGCCTCGATCGCCGCGACGACCTCGGCAACGCCGTCTCCGTTCAGATCAACGACGGCGACATGTGCACCAGCCTCGGCGAAGGCGATGGCAGTGGTGCGCCCGATTCCATTGGCGGCGCCGGTGACGAAGGCGATCTTGCCTGCGTAATTCTGGTTCTGGTCGGCCATCTCGATTTCCTTCGCGCTGAAGCGGCTCGATCGCCGCGGATATGGTTCAGAACGAAGTCGGTCGATGCCGCTTCCATGAAATCCCCTCACCGATCCGGTGCAGTAGCCTCATTGGGCCGACAGGCCGCTGCGGTCGTTCCTCGTGACTAGATTTAAAGACAAGCCCGGGATGCCCGTACATGAAGCCGCATATCATCTGTCACATGGCCAGCAGCATCGACGGCAGGATCCTGCCTGAACGCTGGACGCCAAGCGGCGCGCATTCGCATGATATTTACGAGGACCTGCATGACAGGCTCGGAGGCGGGTCATGGCTCGTCGGCCGTGTCACCGGCCAAGAGTTCGCCAAGCGCGACGCGTATCCGGACCAGCCGGAGGCGAGCTTTCTCCGTACCGCCTGGCTCCCGAACCACGCGGCGGAAGCGTATGGCATCGTGTTGGACGCTCATGGCAAGATCGCGTGGGGGCGTAGCGATGTAAGCGGCGATCCTATCGTGGTCGTGCTAACCAAGGCGGTATCGGACGCGCATCTCGCGGGACTGCGCGAGGACGGCGTCGGCTATGTCTTTGCCGGCGAGACCGACCTCGACCCGCACGAGGTCGTAGAAATTCTGAATACCGAACTGGGGATCGACCGCCTGCTCCTCGAAGGCGGCGGTCACCTCAACGGCGGCTTTCTCCGTGCCGGCCTCATCGACGAGATCAGCCTGATGCTCGTGCCTGCGATCGACGGGGCATCGGGCGCTCCGGCCGTTTTCGAAGGCTCCGGCACGGCGGCTTCGGAACGGTTGCCGATCGATACTCTGGCGTTGATGAGTCATGACGTCATGGACGGCGGGACCGTCTGGCTTCGGTACCGGGTCACTCCAGCCTGACGGTTCGCGGTTTTACGGGCGTGTGCATGAGCAGCGCTCACCAAGGCATCAACGTCTGGCTGAATTGTCGGTCGGATCGTCCTTCCCTAAATTAGCATTCTTCGCAGCCAACCGTTCGTCCCCGAACCGGCACGGCACGAGCGCCCGGATCCGTCGCGATCCCCCTCCACGACGGGTCCGGGCGCATTTGGCACAATCAGGAGAGCCATCATGGCAAGTCCCATCGCCGCGGTTGCGGACACGGATGCCGCGCGCATCGACGATCGGCCCGCCCGCTGGGGCGCGGTATATGCAATGGCGCTGTGCAGCTTCGTGCTGATCGCGTCCGAGTTCATGCCGGTCAGCCTGCTGAGCCCGATCGCACACACGCTGAATCTGACCGAGGGCAAGGCCGGACAGGCGATTTCCATATCCGGGCTGTTCGCGGTCATCACTAGCCTGTCGCTGTCCTCCGTACTGGGGAAAACGGACCGTCGGATCGTGCTGCTCGTCCTGACCAGCCTGCTGGTGGTCTCCGGTGCCATCGTCGCGTTTGCGCCGACCTATCTGGTCTTCATGGCCGGCCGCGCGCTGCTCGGTATCGCCATCGGCGGGTTCTGGTCGATGTCGGCTGCGATCGCCATGCGACTGGTGCCGAGCCACGCGGTCCCCAAAGCGCTCGCGGTCATCAGTGGCGGCAATGCACTGGCCACCGTGCTCGCGGCGCCGCTGGGCAGTTTCGTCGGCAGCCTGATCGGGTGGCGCGGCGCATTCTTCTGCGTGGTACCGGTCGCCGTCGCGGCCGTGATCTGGCAGGCGCTGACGCTGCCACCGCTTCCGGTTGCAGAACGACAGAGCGCCCGCGGCATGTTCGCCCTGCTGCGCCGGCCGCCCGTGGTATTCGGCCTGCTGACCGTCGCGATGCTGTTCGTCGGGCAGTTCGCGCTGTTCACCTATCTCCGCCCGTTCCTCGAGCAGGTGACGCATGTCTCGCCGGCCATGCTGTCGATCATGCTGCTCATTCTCGGCGTATCCGGATTCATCGGCACCGTCCTGATCGGGCGGGTGCTGAACGGGGGCCTGTTCCTCACCCTTGCCGTGCTGCCAGCGTTGATGGCGGCAACGGCGGCGGCACTGACGGTGCTTGGTACGTCCGTCGTGGCGGTCGGAATATTGCTTGCGGTTTGGGGTTTCGCAGGCACGTCCGCGCCGGTGGCGTGGTGGACATGGCTGGCGCGCACGGTGCCCGACGAGGCCGAGGCTGGCGGCGGGCTGATGGTGGCGATCGTGCAGCTCGCGATTACGCTGGGCGCGACGATGGGCGGCATCGTCTTCGATGCAGCGGGTCCGCGCGCCGAGTTTCTCGCCAGCGCCGGCCTTCTTGCGATTGCAGCACTCGCCGCGGTCGCGATCGGCCGAGCCGATCGTCGCCCCGCCGCCCCTGCCCAAGCCGTAGCGGCATGAAGCAGGCGCTGGCGATCCTGCGCTTCCTGCGCGACTGTGACGAACGGGGAGAGCGGGCCGCGCTGGTGACGCTGACCGACGTCACCGGCAGCGCGGCCCGCGCGCCGGGCGAGCATATGGCGGTGGCCGAAAGCGGACGGTCGCTGGGCTCGTTTTCCGGTGGGTGCGTGGAAGCCGCCGTGATCGCAGAGGCGCAGGAGGCCCTTGCCGAAGGGCGCGCACGTCACGTGCGCTATGGCGACGGTTCGCGCTACATCGACATTCGGCTGCCCTGCGGCGGGGGCATCGACCTGCTGTTCACGCCGACACCGGATCGTCGGCAGATCGATCGCGCCATCGCCATTCTGGAACGGCGCGAGCCGGTCGTGCTCCACCTCTCGCTCGACGGGACTATCATTGCCGCTTGGTCTCGCGACGGTGATCGCACGCGGTGGCTCGATACGATTTTCAGCGTACGTCACGATCCGGTCCTTCGGCTGGTCGTCATGGGACATGGCGCAGAGCCCGCCGCGATGCTCGACATCGCCCACGCCTATGGCGCCGACGCGACGCTGTTGAGCCCCCAGGCCTCGCTCGTCGAGGACACACGGCGGCAGGGACGATCCGCGGATCTTCTCCGGTTCGTCGGCCGCGTGGACGGATTGGCGATCGATCCCTGGACCGCGGTCGTGACGCTGTTCCACGATCACGACTGGGAGACGCCACTCCTGCTCCAGGTCCTGGAGCAACGCCCGTTCTTCATCGGCGCGATGGGCAGCATGAAAACGCATATCGAGCGTCAGCGGCGCCTTCTGGAAGCATGGGCGGAGCGCGATGATATCGCGCGGGTTGTCGGCCCCGTCGGTCTGATCAAGGCGACACGCGATCCCCAGACGCTAGCGCTCTCGATCATGGCGCAATTGGTCCAGGCCTATGAAGCGACAACGGCGCTCGAAAAGCCTCGCCCGGAGAGTTGGGCCATGAGCCATCCTCATGGTTTCATTGAACATCATGCACGCTCCAAACGGCACGGCGACGCGTTACAGTCCGAGACAATCGTTGATGTAGATCAGACAGTTACCGCGGACGCGCGGTACGGCAGCAAGAGAGATGAAGCCCATGCCCAGCATATCTGAAGTAGAGCTTTCGCGCCGTGGGCTCCTCGCGGGCAGCGCGGCGACAGCCGTGATCGCCGCATCGCCGGCCGGCGCCGTCGCGACGACGCCGCCCCAGGCTAGCGCCACGCCGACCATGCCGGCGCGGTTCAAGGTCAATGGTGAGAAGCGCGAGCTCAGCCTCGATCCGCGGACGACCCTGCTCGACGCGCTGCGCGAACACCTGCACCTGACGGGCACCAAGAAGGGCTGCGATCATGGCCAGTGCGGCGCCTGCACCGTGATGGTCGATGGGGTCCGCATCAATTCCTGCCTGAGCCTCGCGGTGATGCACGAAGGCGACGAGATCACGACGATCGAGGGCCTCGGCACGCCGGACAAGCTGCACCCGATGCAGGCGGCCTTCATCAAGCATGACGGCTATCAATGCGGCTATTGCACGCCGGGTCAGATCTGCTCGGCCGTCGCGGTCCTCGACGAGATCAAGCGTGGCGTGCCCAGCCATGCGCAGGGCGACCTGATGACCAAGCCGACCGCGACGAACGTCGAGATGCGCGAGCGCATGAGCGGCAACATCTGCCGCTGCGGTGCCTATTCCAACATCGCCGAGGCCATGGCCGAAGTCGCGGAGCAAAAGCATGAGAGCTTTCACCTATGAGCGCGCGAAGGATGCGAGCGCCGCGGCGCGCGCGGTCGCCGGCAACCCGGCGGCCAAGTTCATCGCCGGCGGGACCAACCTGCTCGACCTGATGAAGATCGAGGTCGAGACGCCGACGCATCTCGTCGACGTGCAGGATCTCGGTTTCGACAAGATCGAGGCGACGCGTGAAGGCGGGCTGCGCATCGGCGCACTGGTGACCAACACTAACCTCGCCGCCGACGAGCGGGTTATGCGCGATTACGGCGTGCTGACGCGCGCGATCGTCGCGGGGGCATCGGGCCAGTTGCGTAACAAGGCGTCGACCGCCGGCAATCTGCTCCAGCGCACGCGCTGCCCGTATTTCTACGACACCAACATGGCGTGCAACAAGCGCAAGCCGGGTTCGGGCTGCGCCGCGATCGGCGGATACTCGCGCCAGTTGGGCGTCATCGGCGTCAGCGATAGCTGCATCGCGACGTTCCCGGGCGACATGGCCGTGGCGATGCGCGTGCTCGACGCGGTGGTCGAGACCGTCGATGCGACCGGTCAGCGCCGCTCGATCCCGATCGCCGACTTCCACCGGTTGTGGGGTGATACGCCCCAGCAGGATACCGTGCTGAAGCAAGGCGAGCTGATCACCGCCGTCACTTTGCCGAAGCCGCTCGGCGGCAAGCATTTCTACGAGAAGGTGCGCGATCGCGCATCCTACGCCTATGCGCTGGTGTCGATCGCCGCGGTGATCCAGCCCGATGGCACCGGGCGCGTCGCGTTCGGTGGCGTGGCCCCCGCCCCTGGCGTGTCGAGGCGGCGGATGCCTTGCTGCCCCGCGGTGCCGCCGCAGTGACGGCGCGTGCGTTCCAGGGTGCGACGCCGACCAAGGACAACGCGTTCAAGCTGCCACTTGCCACCCGCGCGCTGGCCTCGGTCCTCGCCGAAGCGAAGGCATAAGTCCATGAAGTTCGAAACACCCGCCACTACCAACCCGATCGACCGCATGAAGGTTGTCGGGCGTGCGCAGACCCGCATCGACGGCCCGCTCAAGACCACCGGGCTGGCGCCCTACGCCTATGAACGTCACCGTGAGATCGAGAACGCCGCGTATGGCTATGTCGTCGGCGCGGCCGTTGCCAAGGGACGCATCAACGCGGTCGACACGGCCGCAGCCAAGGCCGCGCCCGGCGTCATCGCGATCGTCACCGCTGCCGACGTGGGCAAGCTCGGCAAGGGCAAGTTCAACACCGTCAAGCTGCTCGCCGGACCCGACGTCGATCATTACCATCAGGCGGTCGCCGTCGTCGTCGCCGAGACGTTCGAGCAGGCGCGTGCGGCCGCCGGTCTGGTCCGTGTCGATTATGCTCGGGGCAAAGGGCGCTTCGATCTCGACGCCGCGTTGAAGACGGCTCCGCTTACCGATGCGGAAAAGCCCGGCAAGGGCGAAGACCGGGTTGGCAAGTTCGAGACCGCGTTCGCATCCGCGCCGGTCAAGCTCGACGCCGAATACACCACGCCGGATCACAGCCATGCGATGATGGAGCCGTTTGCCTCGATCGCCGCCTGGAACGGCGATGCGCTGACGGTGTGGACCTCGAACCAGATGATAGACTGGGGACGTACCGATCTCGCCACCACGCTGAATATGCCTAAGGAGAAGGTCACCTTCCTGTCGCCCTATGTCGGCGGCGGTTTTGGAGGGAAGCTGTTCCTACGCAGCGATGCGGTGCTGGCGGCCCTCGGCGCAAAGGCGGCGGGGCGCCCGGTCAAGCTCGCGATGAGTCGCCCGTTTATGGCCAACAACACGACGCACCGTCCCGCCACGCGCCAGCGCATCCGCATCGGTGCGACCAAGGACGGCACGATCACCGCGATCGCGCACGAGAGCGGCTCGGGCGACCAGCCTAACGGCAGCCCGGAGGCCGCCGTCCTGCAGACTAACCTGTTGTACGCCGGCGCGAACCGCCTGACGTCGATGCGGCTGGCCGTGCTCGATCTGCCCGAGGGCAACGCGATGCGCGCGCCGGGTGAAGCCCCGGGCCTGATGGCGCTAGAGGTCGCGATGGACGAGATGGCGGAAAAGCTCCGCATGGATCCGATCGCCTTCCGCGTGAAGAACGACACGCAGGTCGATCCGAAGGACCCCAAGCGCCGCTTCTCACAGCGCCAGCTGGTGCGCTGCCTGACCGAGGGCGCGCAGCAGTTCGGCTGGTCGCGCCGCAACGCGCAGCCCGGCCAGGTCCGCGACGGTCGCTGGCTGGTCGGGATGGGCGTGGCGTCCGCGTTTCGCAACCACATGAACATGACGTCGGGCGCGCGCGTCCGGCTCGGCAAGGACGGCATCGTCACGGTCGAGACCGACATGACCGACATCGGGACCGGCAGCTACACGATCATCGCGCAGACCGCGGCGGAGATGATGGGCGTTCCAATCGAAGCCGTCGTGGTGAAGCTCGGCAGCTCGGCATTCCCGGTCTCAGCCGGGTCGGGTGGCCAGTTCGGCGCCGCCAATTCAACGGCGGGCGTTTATGCAGCTTGCGTCAAGCTGCGTGAGGCAGTTGCGCAGCGCCTTGGCTATAATTCGGCCGATGCCGTCTTTGACGGCGGCCGGGTCACGAGCGGCAATCGCTCGGCCGACCTTCGCAAGGCGGCGTCTGCGGGCGAACTGATGGCCGAAGACAAGATCGAATATGGCGACCTCGACAAAAGCTGGCAGCTGTCCACCTTCGGCGCACACTTCGTCGAGGTCGGCGTCGATAGCTATACCGGCGCGACCCGCCTGCGCCGGATGCTGGCGGTCTGCGCGGCCGGACGGATCATCAATCCGACATCGGCACGCAGCCAGGTGATCGGAGCGATGACAATGGGTGTCGGCAGCGCGTTGATGGAGGAACTGGCGGTCGACAAACGCTTCGGCTTCTTCGTGAACCACGACCTCGCCAGCTACGAGGTGCCGGTCCATGCCGACATCCCGCACCAGGAGGTGATCTTCCTCGACGAGGCCGACGACAAGGCCAACCCGATGAAGGCCAAGGGCATTGGCGAACTGGGCCTATGCGGCGTCGGCGCGGCGGTTGCGAACGCGATGTACAACGCGACCGGCGTCCGCCTCCGCGACTATCCACTGACCCTCGACAAGCATCTCGACCGATTGCCGGCGGTGGCGTGAGCCACGCCGGTCGATCCGCGGCGGTTGCAACGAATGGGAGACAAGACGATGATACCCGAAAAGACCGCCCTGCTGCTGATCGAGTACCAGAACGACTTCGTTAGCGAAGGCGGCGCGCAGCATGACGCGGTGAAGGCGGTGATGGCCGACACCGACATGCTGCCGCACAGCCGGGCCGTCGTTGAGCAGGCGCGCGCGCGCGGCGTGACGGTGATGCACGCGCCGATCAGTTTTGCGGACGGCTATCCCGAGATGCCGTCCGATCCCTACGGCATTCTGGCCGGCATCAAGCAGGCGCAGGCCTTTCGCAAGGGCAGCTGGGGCGCGGCGATCGCCGATGCGATGGCACCGGCCGATGGCGACATCGTGATCGAGGGCAAACGCGGTCTCGACTGTTTCGCCAGCACCAACATCGATTTCATCCTGCGCCAGCGCGGCATCACCGATCTGGCGATCGCCGGCTTCCTCACCAATTGCTGCGTCGAGTCGACCATGCGCTCGGCATATGAACGCGGCTTCCGCGTCGTCACGCTGACCGACTGCACGGCAACCTTGAGCCCCGAGGAACAGGAGGCGGCGGTCACGAAGAACTTTCCCATGTTCTCACGCCCGATAACGCACGACCAGTTCCTGGACGATCTGGAGACAAATGCGTGAAGTTCGACACGCCTGCGGGCACTACGCCGATCGACCGCCTCTCCGTGGTCGGACGGGCACACTCGCGCGTCGAGGGTCCCCTGAAGACGACCGGGACGGCGCGTTACGCGGCCGAGCATCACGACTTCGCGCCGGATGCGGCGCATGGCTACATCCTCGGCGCAGCGATCGGCAAGGGACGTATCGAACGCATCGATACCGGGGCGGCACGCGCCGCGCCTGGCGTCCATGCGATCGTCACGTATGAAAATTCCGGTCCGATCGGCAAGGGCGAATTCTACACGCAGCGTATTCTGGCCGGGCCATTGGTCGATCATTATCATCAGGCGGTGGCAGTCGTCGTCGCCGACACGTTCGAACAGGCGCGCGCCGCGGCGGCATTGATACGCGTGACTTATGCTCGCGGAAACGGTCGCTTCGATCTGGCCGCGCAGAAGCCTTCCTCCCCGATCGCGCCGAAGGAAGCGTTCGGCGGCCCGAGCGAGCAGTCGGTCGGCGCCTTTGCGTCCGCGTTCGCCGGTGCCCCGGTCAAGGTCGACGAGACCTACACCGTTCCCGATCAGGCGCATGCGATGATGGAGCCCCACGCATCCATCGCGCGCTGGGATGGCGACAAGCTGACGTGCTGGACGTCGATCCAGGCGATGAACTGGGGCTGTCGAGACCTGGGCCTCATCATCGGCACGCCGAAGGAAAATATCCGCCTGCACTCCCCCTTCATCGGCGGCGGTTTTGGCGGCAAGGGTACGACGCAGAGCGATCTTGCACTTGCGGCCATCGCCTCGCGCGTATCTGGTCGTCCGGTCAAGGTCGTTTTGCAGCGCCCGTTGATGTTCAACAATACCATTCACCGGCCCAAGACGATCCAGCGCATTCGATTGGGCGCCGGCAAGGACGGCCGCCTCATTGCCATCGGTCACGATAGCTGGTCGGGCAACCTCGCCGGTGGCCGTACCGAGCCTACCACCCTTCCGACGCAGCTGATGTATGCGGGAAAGAACCGCCTGTTGCGTCGCTATCTCGCCCCTCTCGATCTCGCCGAGGGCAACGCCATGCGCGCGCCGGGCGAGGCGCCGGGGATGATGGCGCTGGAAGTCGCAATGGATGAGCTTGCCGAAAAGCTCGGCATGGATCCGGTCGCGCTGCGTATCGCAAACGACACGCAGGTCGACCCTGCAAAACCCGAACGCCGTTTTTCCACTCGGCCGTTCGTGCAGTGCCTGAAAGAGGGCGCGGACCGCTTCGGCTGGAACGCGCGGGTCGCAAAACCCGGCAGCCGGCGTGAAGGCAAATGGCTGATCGGCATGGGTGTCGCCAGCGCGATCCGCGGCGCACCGATCATGAAGGCCGGCGCTCGCGTACGGCTGGGCAAGGACGGGCACGTCACGGTCGAGACCGACATGACCGACATCGGCCAGGGCAGCTACACGATCGTCGCGCAGACCGCCGCCGAGATGATGGGCGTTCCCTTAGACAGCGTGACCGCGAAGCTCGGGGACTCGACCTTTCCCGAGACACCCGGCTCGGGCGGTCAGGCGGGGGCAGCGTCGGCCACCGCCGGCGTCTACGCTGCATGCGCGAAGCTGCGCGACCTCGTTGCGCAGCGGATGGGCTTCAACACGACCGATGTGACGTTCGCGGACGGACTCGTCAGTTCGGCGGGTCGGTCGGTGCCGCTCGCCGACGCCGCCAGGGACGGCGAGATCGTCGCCGAGGATGTCATGGAATTTGGCGACCTGAGCAAGGAGTATGCGCAGCAGACCGTTGGTGCGCATTTTGCCGAGGTCGCCGTGGACGGCTATACCGGCGCGGTCCGCGTGCGCCGGATGCTGGCGGTCTGCGCCGCGGGACGGATCCTCAATCCGCTAACGGCGCGCAGCCAGGTGATCGGCGGGATGACGATGGGGATCGGCGCCGCGCTGATGGAGGAGATGGCCGTCGACACCCGCTTCGGCTTCTTCGTCAATCACGACCTTGCCGGCTACGAGGTGCCCGTCCACGCCGACGTCCCGCATCTCGAAGCGCATTTCATCGACGAGGTCGATGCGACGATGTCGCCGCTGAAGGCCAAGGGGGTCGGCGAGCTGGGCCTGGTCGGCGTAGCGCCGGCGATCGCCAACGCGGTGTACAACGCCACCGGCGTTCGGGTGCGCGAATATCCGGTGACCCTCGACAAGCACTTCGCAGGCCTGCCGGAAATCGCGTGACGCGACAGACCTGCAGCCGCGTTGCGAGGCGCGCGGCTGCGTTCACCCACACTAGTGCGCTAAAGCGTGGATGACCGCAGCCGCCCTCGCGTCAGGGTTCGGTACGCGCACCCGGCGTGAAGCCGTTGGCTGAAGCTGCGTAGGCAATGGCGAAGGCGACGCCAAGCAAGGCCAGCATCGCGGGGAAAAACGCCGCGACGCCGGCGCTGCGATAGATCAGCGCGCCGACCGCGCCGCCGCATGCGATGCTCACGTTCCAGACCGTCGTCAGCATGGCGCCGACGATATCGACGCCCTCGCCCGCCGCGTCGGAGGCCACCGTCTGGATCGAGGTCGCAGCCCCGCCGAACGTCAGGCCCCACAGGACGACGCCGACAAGGATGACGCTGTCGCTGTGCGGCAGAAAGCCGAGCACCGCAGTCGCAGCGGCGAACACCGCGAGACTGGCGAGGACGTGGAGGCGCAGGTGGCGGTCCACAGCGGCACCCGCGATCCAGATCCCTGCGAGCGCGGCGCATCCGAACACCAGCAGCAGCAGGCTCACCCGGTTACCGTCGCCGGCCCATTCCGTATACGGCGCGACATAGGTGTAGAGAATGTAATGCGCCGTTACCCACGCGAACGCAGTGACAAGAATCGGCGCGACACCCGGCATCCGCAGCACGGCCAGGTTCGACAGCTTGCGCTCGGGCGGCTGGCCGGCGCTGTCCGGCATCTTCCACGCGACCGCCCCGGCCAGGCATAGCGCGAGCGCGGCCAGCACCAGGAACGCGGTCCGCCAGCCGATCGCCCCGCCCGCGAACGTGCCCAGCGGCACGCCGACCGACAGCGCCAGCGGGGTGCCGATCATCGCCAGTGCGAGCGCGCGGCCCTTCAACCGATCCACTACCAACCGGCGCGCATAGCCTCCGAGGATGCCCCAGCCGAGCCCGGCGGAAACGCCCGCCGCAAACCGCGCGACGAGCGTTACCGCATAGCTGTGGGAGAGCGCGGTCACGACATCGAACACCAGCAGGCCGAAGATTGCCGCGAGCAGGAGTGGCTTGCGCGCATAGCTCTGCGTGACACTGACGAGCGGAATGGCCGCCATCACCGATCCGACGGCATAGACCGTCACCATCTGGCCAGCGAGCGCGCGCGATATGTCCAGATCATCGGCGACCTGGGGCAACAGACCTGCGGGGAGCGTCTCGGTCACGATCGCGGTGAACCCGGTCAGCGCGAGCAGGATGAGCGCGCCAACGGGGAGCGTATCGCGCTCGGCGCGCGCCTGTGGTTCGATATCCAAGACTTTACCTTTGTGCGATCGCCGGACGAGCGAGGCGCCCGATCGATGGGAGAGGACTGTCCTACGATCCGCCCGCGCAATCGTGGCATGGCGGCAGCTCAACGCCCGGATGAGCAGGCGTCCATGACGGCCGTAACGCGGCGCGGATACCGTCGCACACTGAGCGTCGCTCATCATGGCATCAACGCAAGATCGTGTTGTTCGGGTCGCTGGTGGCGATTAGATCAAGATCGACACACGTGCCGGTCAAGGATCGCCGCGCTGGATGCCGCCATCGCCGATGCGCTGGCGACCAAGCCGCGGCTCCACGGCGTGCGGCTCGGGCTTGGCGAAGCTGCGGCGGTCGCGTGCCATGGGGGCGTAAGGGGAAGGTGACGATGCGCACTATCGAGGCAGGACGCCCCATTCTCTGCCTGTTGGCCCTGTTGCCGGCGTGCGGCCAACCGGCCGCGACCGCGAAGGCAACCAACGCCGTGGTATCCAATGGAAACAGTGCCAGAGAGACACGAACAATGGCGACGATCGAAATCGATGCCGGCACCCGGCAATGGACCGCGCAGATCGCAGACACCCCGTCGTCACGCGATTTCCTCGCGCAGCTGCCGCTCGATCTGACGCTGACCGATTATGCAGCGACGGAAAAGGTCGCCACTCTGCCCAGACCGCTGACCCGCGACGGCGCACCGGCCGCGGTCACGCCCCGCGCCGGAGAGATCGGCTATTACGCGCCCTGGGGTAACATCGCGCTCTACCACAAGGATGGCCCGCACTCTCCCGGCCTCGTGATCCTCGGTCGGATCGACGGCCCTTACGCCGATCTCGCGAGCCCGGGTGCCGTGAAGGTGACGATCCGACAGCGCGTTGCTCCTCCGACGAAACGCTGATCCTTCGAGCGAGGACGTCCCTGCCGAAGCCGCAGTCGCCCGTCGATCGCTTGCGACGCTAACCCATAGACCGCAGGATACACCATGACGACCAGCCGATCCGACCTCGCCGACCTGACCTACTTCCTGGCAATCTCCCGACATCGAAGTTTCAGGCTCGCCGGGCTCGAACTCGGCGTCAGCGCATCGGCGCTCAGCCATGCCTTGAAGGGGCTAGAGGCACGACTAGGCGTACGCCTCCTCCACCGCACCAACCGGAGCGTCACCCTGACAGCCGCCGGCGAGGAACTGCGCGACAAGGTGGCTGAGCCTTTCGGCACGATCGATCAGGCCGTTGAAAGCCTCAACCGCTATCGCGACGCGCCGACCGGACGGGTTCGTCTGAACGTGGCCGCCGAAGCGGCGCCCTTACTGCTTGCGCCCGTCATGCCGATCTTCATCGAGCGGTATCCCGACATCGAGATCGACATCGCGGCGCGCGATCAGATGACCGACGTTATCGAAGACGGCTTCGACGCGGGGATTCGGTACGGCGGAACCGTGCCCGAGGACATGGTGGCGCAGCGTCTGTCGAGCGAACTCCGCTGGGTCGTCGTCGCGTCGCCCGCCTATCTTGAAAAGTTCGGCGTTCCGCAGCATCCATCTGATCTCGAACACCACCATTGCCTCGGGGTCCGCCTCGGCAATGCGCATATCTATCGCTGGGAGTTTGAAGGCCCCGAGGGTGAATTCTCGGTACCCGTGGCGAGCAAGGTCCTCGTCAACGGGGGCGAGCGATGCTGGCCATGGCGCTCGCGGGGACCGGACTTATGTACGGCATGGAGGCAACCTTCGCCCCCTATATCGCGCGCGGAGAACTACGCCCGGTGCTAGAGGACTGGTCAACGATGGGCCCGGCATACCACATCTATTATTCCAGCCGTCGCCAAGTGCCGACTGGCCTGAAACTTTTGATCGAACTCATTCGCGAGTTGCGTCCGCTAGGCCTTTAGACACGCGAATTGGAAATGCGCATGCAACGTCGGCGCTCATCGCGAACTGCTCGTACCATCGGTTGTCGTAGACATGCGCCATGCGCTCCTTGGCATCGAAGACCCAGAAGCAGACGTCCCCGCCCCTTCCCAGCTTCCCAACTTCGGCCGCTCGTTCATCTCCGCGTTACGACTGCTTTTGGCACCTGACCCTGCGATTTCGAATGTCGCGATTGGGCGATAGTTTAGGAAGCAGGCTGTCCAAGTCCGAGTTTTGTGCCCGATGAGCTGCGGACGGCTTTTGGAAAAGGCTCAGGCACGGGATGAGCGGCGACGCTATGTCGAACCGTAGGTGCCAATCCGGATTCCTCATTCCACAAAACCAGGACTGTAGCGATCGGTGCGGCGGTGAGGATCAGCAGGAAAAGGCCCATCAGCCATTCGTTGGTCTCTAGCGGCTTTGAGAGGCTACCGCCGGGCTGCATCGAGGGGCTAGGTCGCATCGCGCGCCTGCCGGCTTTCCTGGGGTGAAACGGTCGGTCCGCGGTCGCTCGGTGGGCAGACGGCCTGATCTGCGACCGATCATAGGCGGCGCGTGCTTCCTTCTTTCCCAAAACGGATACGCCTCGTTGATCGCTTTCGCACGAGCAGAAACATCCACACCATGATTGGCATCGGGGTGATATTGACGGAGCAGCGCTTTCCACGCGGCGTGGATAGTGACGCGACTTGCCGTCGAGGGAACACCTAAAACAGAATAATAGTCGGGTGAGACAGCCATTTAGCCGTTACTTGCGGCGAAAACGCGAAAAAGGAAAGGCCGCCTGGCGCGTGATCTTAACCGGACGTTCTCAGTGATGCAAAGGGCGGCTTTAGGCGCCAACGGTCAGATGGCTACCATTCCCATCCGCAACTTCGTGCTTTTGACGACACCACGCCGCCTCCCCCACCGGCGCTGACCCACATCCGCCGTTTAGCTCATCTTGATCGCCTTCCCCTCTCGGACATTCGCTCAGATGAGGCTTTCAACTCATATCGCGCATCATCGCCCTCGCATCCCGTCCCGCTAAACCCCACCTTAGGCCTGCCAGTCGACACAGGAGCTTGCCCCCGTGTTCATCGCCATGAACCGATTTCAGGTGATCCCCGGTGAGGAGGGGGCGTTGGAGCGGGTCTGGCTGTCGCGCGACTCGTACCTTGCCGGCGTCCCGGGTTTCGTCGAGTTCCACATGCTGCGCGGGCCCGCGGCCGACGATCACGTCCTCTATTCGTCGCATACCGTTTGGCTGTCGCGCGGGGACTTCGAAAACTGGACTCGGTCCGAGGCGTTTCGCGCGGCCCATCGCGGCGCAGGCGACCACAAGCCGTTGTACCTGGCGCCGCCTCGCTTCGAAGGCTTCGACGTCATCCAAACCGTCACGACATCGTGACGGTCACCCGACGTCCGACGTTCGCCAGCCGCTTCGAGCAGGCGATCGACAACGTCGTCGGCGCAATTGCCTCGCCGATCGTCACCGGCATCGCCGCGTTCAACAAGCGCCGCCTGCCGCCCCGCGATGCGCCGCACCCGTTGCTTACGGGCATCCACGAGCCGATGACTGAGGAACTGACCCTCACCGACCTTGCCGTCGAGGGTATCATCCCGCTTGAGCTTGACGGCCGCTACGTTCGTATCGGACCAAACCCCGCCGACGCCGACCCACGCTCTTACCACTTCTTCACGGGCGATGGGATGCTGCACGGCATCCGGCTCGAGGACGGGCAAGCCCGGTGGTACCGGAATCGCTGGATCCGCTCGACCGATGTCGCGGCGGCCAGGCATGTGCCGGCGGCTCCAGGGCCACGGCACATCTTCGACACCGTCAACACTAGCGTACTGGACCATGCCGGCAGTGGATGGGCGCTGGTAGAAGCCGGCAGTACGCCGGTCCGCTTCGACGAGCATTTGGAGACGCAGCGCTACGACGATTTCGGCGGCACCCTGCCCGGCTCGTTCACCGCCCATCCGCGCCGCGACCCGGCGACCGGCGAGTTGCACGCGCTGTGTTACGAGGCGACCGATCCCAAGCGCATTCGCTACAACGTCGTCGATGTCGCCGGCCGGGTACGACGATCGGTGACGATCCCGGTGTCGCACGGGCCGCTGATCCACGACTGCGCGATCACGCAGCGCTACGTCGTCGTCATGGACCTGCCGCTTACCCTGTCGATGCGCACTGTGCTGGCGGGGCATGGGTTTCCCTATCGGTGGAACGAGAAGCATCCGGCCCGGATCGGGCTGCTGCCGCGCGACGGTGAGGCGGAGGAAATCCGGTGGTTCCCGCTCGATCCGTGCTTCGTGTTCCACACTGCCAACGCGCATGATCTGCCGAACGGGAGCGTGGCGCTCGACGTGGTCGCGTACGACCGCATGTTTGCTAGCGACAATCTGGCACCGGACGAGCAGCCGCGCGGCCTCGAGCGATGGACGATCGACCCTTTGACTGGATCGGTGGACCAGCGCGCGATCGACCCCTCGCCGCAGGAACTGCCGACGATAGACGAGCGTCGCAATGGCCGCCCTTACCGCCATATCTATGCGCTCGGGCTGCCCGAACAGATGACGGAAACGCTGGTTGGCGAGGCGCCGCTCATCAAGCATGATTTAGAAGATGACACGCGACGACTGCACGAGTTCGGACCGGGACGCATCGCGGGCGAGTTCGTGTTCGTGCCGCGCTCGCCGGACTCTGGCGAGGATGATGGCTGGCTCGTCGGGCTCGTGATCGACGCCGGTGGGCACACCACCGCGCTGGAGATACTGGATGCGCGGAACTTCGAGGCACCGCCCGTGGCATCCGTCCGTATTCCGCATTGTGTGCCGCCAGGCATCCATGGCGCATGGCTGAAGTAACCTGATCCACGCAGCCGCCGCGCATTCGTTCAGCCTGACACTCGACCCACAAGCGGACACTCACGAGCCATTTCCTCTTTCCCCATGTCTGCCGTTCGTTGAGCTCCCAGCCTGCAGACGGGTCGCCGATTTTCGATCTCAAAGAGGCTTTGTACGCGCAAGCCATGCCGCCCAATGGTATTGCCTCAGGGAGACGAACTCGATCCCTCAGCGGAACGGAAGCCGATCAAAACGATTTAGTCCCGGCATGGAGTTCGGCTGGTCGGCACGCTCCACGGAGGCGTGATGAAGCAGCGAGACGATTGGCATCTGACGGAAGCGCTCGATTACGAGCACGGACGAGCGGACCCTTTTGCCGCGGCTGTTCGGGCTACCCGAATGCCTATGGTCATTACGGACCCCGCGCAGACCGATAACCCGATCGTCTTCTGCAACGAAGCCTTTCAAACGCTGTCGGGCTATGACCGAAGTGAAATCATCGGCCGTAACTGCCGCTTCCTGCAAGGTCCCGACACCGACCGAGAGCAGGTGGCTAAAGTGCGTCAGGCAATCGACGCCCAGACCGACATTGCCGTGGACCTTCTAAACTATCGGAAGGATGGATCTGCGTTCTGGAACGCATTGTATCTGAGTCCTGTACGCAACGACGCCGGTAAGGTTGTATTCTTCTTCGCCTCCCAGCTTGATGTTACTGACCGCGTCAAAGCGCAGACTATTATTTCAAAGCAGAAATTATTGGTCGAACAGGAGGTCGAGGCGCGCACGTCAGACCTGGAGGCCGCGTTAGATGCAAAAACTCTGCTGCTTCACGAAGTCGACCACCGGGTAAAGAACAACCTTACGATGATCGGTTCGCTCCTGCGTTTGCAGGCGCGTAGCATATCAGACCCGGCCGTTTCATCAAAACTTGAAACTATGCTCGAACGGGTTGATGCGCTGGCGACAGTGCATCGCCGTCTTTATCAGTCGGACGACGTCACCCGGTTCGATGTCGGGGCGTTTACTGAAAATCTAATCAGCGACGTCGTTGGTGCCAGCCGACGCGACGACATCAAGCTTGTTTCGAACATTTCGCAAATAGAGGTGCCGTCCAGTAAGGCGGCATCGCTTGGGTTGATCCTCAACGAAATAGCGACCAACGCCATCAAGCATGCATTTGCCGACGGGCGAGCCGGTACGATTTCCGTCCGCACCGCCCTAGAAGGCAATAATGCCCTGATCGAAATCACCGATGATGGGCATGGGCTTGCCAGCAATGACGTTCAGCCGGACGGCATTGGCAAAATGCTTATTTCCCGCCTCGCCAAGCAAGTCAGGGCCGACGTCGTGTGGTCTGACGCCGCCCCGGTGTTCGTGTATCTCTCTCATTCCCGGTGGACGATTAATGAATGCACGTGCCCAACCGCCGTTGAATGTGCTGATCGTCGAGGACGAAGCTCTTTTGGCGATGGATATTGAAGCGATGATCGAAGACGCCGGTCACCGTGTCGTCGGCGAGGCCGCGTCTCTCTACGAAGTTGAAGACCTGGCAAGCGATCTCCATCCGGACTTGGCTTTTGTCGACATACAGCTTGCGAAAGGCACCAGCGGCCTAGATGTCTGTGCACTAATCCGAAAGCGATGGGCGGACGCAATAGTCGTCTTCGTCACTGCAAACCCACTTAAGATCCCAGCCGACTTTGCCGGTGGCCATGGCGTCATACCCAAACCCTTCTCCCGGAATGGTCTGATGTCCGCAATGCGCTACATCGAAGAGGGTGTCTGCGATCCACCGCCCGTATCCCCGCAGCCAGCGAGCTTCATTGCGGCGCCCGCGTTTGCCGCAGAGTGGTCCCAGACCAGTACCTGATTTCCGGGTGATAAGCGACAATCCACGGCCTCACGAAGTGGGACGACAGATGACAGAAGTTATACATAAATTCGATTACGTTGATCCATCAACGTCTTACCGCTAGGACGTTCCCGCTTTGGACCGTCAGCCACTCCCACCTTCGCCTATTCGACCGCACGATGCCTCAAGTGTCGTACGCGAGGCTGTCGATGCCTTTGCGTCCCGCCTCAACGAGCATGACCCCTTCGTTGCGGCGTTCGATCACTGCATTACGCCAATGGTCGTCAGCGATCCAACGCTACCGGATAACCCGCTGGTTTACGTCAATCGTGCGTTCGAGGCTCTGACGGGGTTCTCGGCAGTCGAGGTCGTTGGCCGGAACTGCCGTTTCATGCAGGGACCGTTGACCGATCAGGCTGACGTCCAACGCATGAAGGACGCAATTGCTCTTCGTAAGCCGATCGATATCGACCTCCTGAATCACCGTCGTGATGGCACGCCGTTCTGGAACCGCCTCATGGTCGCGCCCGTGCATGACGCGATCGGCAGCCTACGCTACTTCGTGGCATCCCAGCTCGATGTCACACTCGAGCGGCACGGGCTGTTGCAGTTGGAACGCGACCGCGACACGCTGAGTGCCGAGCTTGCGAAGCGCGAAGTTGCGCTAGCCGAACGAGAGGCCCGCCTGGCACTTGCGCTCGATGCTGGCGGACTGGGCACTTGGACCATCGACCTGCCGGAATGGCGGCTCAGCTACTCGCCAAGTTGCCTGACGAACTTTGGCCGGCCTGTCGGCGAAAAGTTGTCGATGAAAGGTATGCTGGCATGCGTTCATCCAGAGGATCGAGACCTCCTCACGACCTCGCTGAACAACGCTATCGAGCATGGCACGCGGTATAACGTCGAATACCGCATATTGACGCCTGAAGGCGAGCAACGCTGGATCCATTCCCAAGGCTCGCTGCAGCGCCGTGCGGATGGCACGCCGTTGGCGGTTTCGGGCTTTTCGAGCAATGTTTCAGCGCGCAAATTCGCCGAGGAGCAACGTTCGGTTCTGGCCCATGAACTGACACACCGCGTGAAAAACACGCTTGCGACAGTCAGTGCCGTTGTCAGTCAGACGCTACGCGATGCTGCGTCCCTCGCTGAGGCTCGGGATGCGGTATCGGGCCGCATCGCCAGCCTAGCGTCTGCCCACGAACTGCTGCTCAAGGACGAGATCGAAGGCGCGGCGATCGGTGAGATCGTCGAGCGGGTGCTCGCGCCGTTCATGGACAGCAACGGTCGACGGTTTTCCGCTGTCGGCCCGACGATACGGCTGACCCCGGAAGTGACACTTGCGTTGTCGATGGCGCTGCACGAGCTGGCGACCAATGCGATCAAATATGGTGCGCTCTCGGTACCGGAGGGTCAGGTGAGCATACGCTGGGACCTGAACGGCAATGGGACGGAACGTCGACTTACCTTCTCCTGGGCAGAGCAGGATGGTCCTGTCGTTGCCGTGCCTACGCGTATTGGATTTGGTACGCGAATGATTGAGCGTGTCCTGTCACGCCACATCCGCGGCAGGGCGGAAATCCAATATTTGCCGGAAGGTGTTCGCTTCGCAATCGAAGCGCCGATCTAAGCTCTCGATCATGTCTGACATTTATTAACGCCGTGGCGGGCCCATTGCGTGACCACATTGGTTAAGAGCTCAGCTTATCGGGATCTGTCATATGTGCCATGTGCTCGTCATCGAGGATGATTTCCTCATCGCCGATCACATCATTCAGCTGATCGAGCGGGCTGGTGGCACATCCTTTGATCAGGCCGCCTCGCAAGATGAGGCAATCGATGCCGCGAGATTGCGGCCTCCCTCCATCATCATGTCCGACGTCAATCTCTCAGCCGGTACCGGTCCTGCCGCGGTGGAAGCCATCATCTTGGAGCATGGGCCGACGCCCGTGATCTTCGTTACCGGCACGCGCGAAGCATGCCATGTAAGTCGGCCATCGATGATCGTTCTCGACAAACCGATCAACGAACAGGCTCTTATCGCGGCGTTCCAAAGTCTGGCGCCCGCCTGAGCCAGCGATCGCCGACGGTCAGTGAAGCAGTCGCCCCATCGGCCTTACCTGTAAGACCTGGTACCTCATCAAGTTGTCTCAGGTCACTGAACCCGCCACGTTCCTTACGATATCCAACAATCATCATGGGAATGTAGATGACCCTTCGTTCGATAGCCGCGCTCGGAGTTGCCGTATTCTTGGGGGCGACGGTGCTGGCAAAGCCGGTGCCGATCGGGCCTGCGGCGGTGCCGTTCAGCATCGGCTCGATGCGTACTGTGGCCTTGCGGGACATGATCAACCGCGTTCCGAACGACGGCAGCGTGTTCGGCAAGAAGGAAGGCCCGGCAGCTGTCGCGGATATATTGCGGAAAGCAGGCGCGCCAACCGACGCGCTATCGCTCGGTGTCGATGCGCTGCTTGTCCGCATGCCGGGCCGTATGGTCCTTATCGACACTGGCCTGGGCCCCAAGGTTGGTGGCGTCCTGATGCAGAGCCTGGCGCTCGCCAAAGTATCGCCGGCGGACATTACTGACGTCCTCATCACGCATTCGCACGGCGATCATGTCGGCGGCCTGTCGAGCGCGGACGGCAAACTGGCGTTTCCCAACGCTACGATCCGTATGACGCGCGCCGAATGGGCGTTCATGCAGAGCCAGCCCGACAATGCCGCGCTAGTCGCGACGATCACGCCGAAGGTCATGCCGTTTGATCCTGGCGCGGCCGTGATCCCGGGTATCCGCGCGGTCCCGCTGGCGGGGCACACGCCCGGCCATAGCGGCTACGAAATCACGTCAGACAGCCAGAAGCTACTCGACATGGGCGACGCTGCTCATAGCGCTATCGTGTCTCTCGCCAGGCCCGAATGGATCATCGGCTACGACACCGACGGCGAGCAGGGGCGCCAGCGGCGGACGGCCGAGCTGGCCAAGTTGGCAGCGAGCGGCGAACATGTGTTCAGCCCGCATTTTCCGTTCCCAGGGCTCGGCCAGATCGTCAAGGCCGGCACTGCTTATCGCTGGCAACCGGTGAAACGCTGACACCGACGGGATGCCGTCGTCACGTGCGGCCGCCCGGCACGTTATTCCTCCTGAGCCGTTTGCTGCTGATATCCACCAGCAGGAACCGCTATGACCGACGATCCGCGTACCAGCCAGCCGACAAGTTTTCCTGATGAGCCGCGGCAGCCAAGACCCGGTTTGACGGCGAGGATGCGAACCAAACCCGATCACGGCGAGGAGAGCTACGTCGGCAAGGGCCTGCTGAAGGGCAAGGTGGCGCTGATAACCGGAGGGGACTCCGGTATCGGCCGGGCAGTGGCGATTGCTTATGCCCGTGAGGGAGCCGACGTTGCGATCTCCTACCTTGCCGACGAGCAAGCCGACGCCGAAGAGACACTGACGTGGGTAGAAAAGGCGGGGCAACGTTGTGTTTTGCTTCCGGGCGATCTTCGCGACCGGGATCACTGCATAACCCTGGTTGAGCGTACGATCGCGGAACTCGGTGGCATCGATGTGCTCGTCAACAACGCTGCCGCTCAGACAATGAACGAGGGCCTTGATAGCATCGACGACGACGAGATGCAGGCCGCGTTCGCCGCTAACGTCTTTGCCATGATCCGTTTGGCCAAGGCAGCAGCGCCGCACATGAAGCCGGGTTCGGCGATCATCAACACGACCAGCGAACAGGCAAAGGTCGCTGGCAAGAACATGATTGTCTACGCAGCAACCAAGGGCGCTATCTCTAGCCTGACGGTGGGCCTGTCCAACCTTCTATCCGGCGAAGGCATTCGCGTGAACGCGGTGGCGCCAGGCCCGATCTGGACGCCAATCCAGCCGATCGCCAAGTCACCGGAGGAACTGGAAACGCTCGGCCAGAACACGCCGCTCGGCCGCGCTGGACAGCCAGGCGAACTCGCTTCCGCCTATGTGATGCTCGCGTCGGCGGAGGGGAGCTACATGTCCGGTAATGTCGTGGCCGTGACCGGCGGGGTTCCAATTTCCTGATTCTGATGGCTAAACCTCAGCCGGCTGCACGTCCGCAGTCAGCTGAGGTGGCCATAGGATCTATGGTGCACCAAGGCTTTCAGGACGCCACGATTGGGCCAGCGTCAGCCGCTATTACCAGAGCAGAGGGGTCGGTGATCCGCTTGCCCCAGCTAGCAGGCCCAGAAGCGGTTCTAAGCACGATTGTTGTAGCAGACGGTTTCCGAGCGCGAATCATCTTACTTGGCGAGCTTGGTAATCGTTGATGCAAAGCACTTTTGCAGTCGAAGCTGCTGACCGAGAACGAATTTCCACGGCACCGGATGTCGATTTGCATCGTTCACTCCGGAATTTGGGAGATTTGGAACATGGCAACGATCGATCTCGGCAAGGGCATGCCCGCAGCGGACCTGCACGACGACAAACCGGTCGCGGGATCATTCGGCAGCGAGGACGTTATTCTGGTCCGGCATCGCGGCAAGGTCTGCGCGTTCGCTGGCAAATGCACCCATCAGGGCGCACCGCTGGAAACCGGCCTCGTGATCGACGGGACAGTGCGCTGCCCGTGGCACCACGCGCGCTTTTCGCTCAGTGACGGCGAGGCTGTCGCCGCCCCTGCGTTCGCGCCGCTCGACACGTTCACCGTGGTCGAGAAGGACGGCGTCGTCACCATTACCGGCAAGGAGGAGCAGACGCGGGCCACCCCGTCGACCCGGTCGATCGGCAAGGTCGTCATCGTCGGCGGCGGTGCGGCGGGGCACGCCTGCGCCGACATGCTCGCACGCTCGGGTCTCGGCGGCGACGTCACGATCCTGTCCGACGACGCCGATGCGCCCTATGACCGGACCGCGGTTTCGAAGGACTATCTCGCAGGCGATGCCGAGCGCGACGATACCGCACTCCCCGAACCCGGCCTGGGTCGCGGTCCTGCGCCGAACGTCCGGACCGGCGTTGCTGTCGCGTTGATCGACGTAGAAGGTCACGCTGTCGTCACCGCCGACCAAGACCGCGTACCCTACGACGTTCTCATCCTCGCCACCGGCGCGACGCCGGTCACGCCGGACACCGTGAAGGCCGCGGATAACGTGTTCGTGCTGCGCACGCTTGCCGACGCTGACGCAGTCAAAGCCGCGGCAAAGGACGCGAAGCGCGCGATCGTGCTGGGCGCGAGCTTCATCGGGCTCGAGGCCGCCGCATCGCTTACCCAAGCCGGGCTTTCGGTGACGGTGATCGCCAGGGACAGCGTACCGCTCGCCAAGGTCGCAGGGCCGGAAGTGGGTAAGTTCGTGCAGGCGCTCCACGAGGAGAAGGGCGTGACCTTCCACCTCGACTGCGAACTCGCGCAGTACGACGGCCACACCGCGATGCTCGACGATGGCACGGCTATCGAAGGCGACTTGCTCGTGGTCGGCGTCGGTGTCGAACCACGGATCGACCTCGCCAAGGCGGCAGGGCTGAAGATCGCAGAAAAGGACGCTGGCGGCGGCGTCTCGGTCGATGCGCAGTTACGGACCTCGGCCGACGGTATCTACGCGATCGGCGATATCGCGAGCTATGCCGACCCAAGGCTCGGCCACCCGATCCGCGTCGAGCACTGGGTCCATGCGCAACGGCAGGGCCAATGGCTAGCGCGCTCGCTGCTCGGCGCAGTCACCGGCGGCTATGGCGACACACCGTTCTTCTGGACCGGGCAGTATGACACCAGCCTCCATTATGTTGGTCACGTAGCCAAACCCGACGACCGCCGCATCGAAGGCGATGTGGCCGCTGGCGACTTCGCAGTCTTCCTGAAGGAGGACGGCAAGGAGCAGGCCGTGATGACCTGCGGCAACCACGACGAGATCGCGCTCAAAAAGGAGGCCGCATGGGACGCGGCGTGATGCGCCCGACGCTGTTCTTCCTGCATGCGCTGGGCGGCAGCGCCCGGTCGTGGGACGCGGTGATCGCGCGACTCGGCGCGTTCGACTGCCGACCGCTCGACCTGAACGGCTTCGGCGATGCGTCCGACGCGACCGGGTTCACGGTGGAGGAGATGGCCGACACCATCGCCGAACAGATCCGCGCGGAAAACGCGGACCGATGGATGCTCGTCGGCCACAGCATGGGCGGCAAGATCGCGACGATTCTCGCGCAGCGATCGGAGGCGGGACGCCTCTCCGGGCTGGCCGGCGTAGTGCTTATGGCCGCGTCGCCCCCTCGCCCGAGCCGATCGACGACGAACGCCGCACGACGATGATCGACTGGGTGAAGCAGGGCCCAGTCGGTATCGAAGACGCCCGCGACTTCGTCGACCAGAACATCGCCGCCCCGCTGCCGCCTGCTGTCTATGACGCCGCCGTCGCCGACGTTCAGCGCGCCAATCCCCAGGCATGGCGAGCATGGCTCGAACAGGGCTATCGCGAGGACTGGTCGGATCAGGTCGGCACGCTCAACACCCCTGCCGTGATCATCGCCGGCGCCGAAGACGGCGATTTGGGCGAGGCGAACCAGCGCAAGCTCAACGTGCCGCATTATACCCACGCCCGGTTTCAGAGCATCGCCGGCGCCGCGCATCTTCTCCCGTTCGAACAGCCGGACAGCGTCGCCCACCTGATCCGCGATCACGCGCACGCCGTCGGTGCAGCGAGCATCCCCGCCGACTATGAACGCCTGATCGCCTCCGACCGCGTGAGCGCGCGCACCCGCGCGACGCTGGCCGAACGCGCGATCGCAGACGACCCCGACTATCAACCCAAGATCGTGTCGGCGAAGCAACTCGAAACCCTGCGCGCGCTCGTCGACCGCGTGATCCCGCAGCACGGGATCGACCTCGCCGCGCGGATCGACACGCAACTCGCGGGCGGCGAAGGCGATGGCTGGCGGTTCGCCGCGCTTCCCGTCGACGCCGACGCCTATCGCGCAGGGCTCGACACGCTCGACACACTTGCGAACGGGGCTTTCGCCAAACTCGCTGGTGAAGACCGCGACGCCCTGCTCCACACGATCGAAGCCGCCGACTGGTCCGCCAAGACCCCGCTTACCCCCGAGCAAATGACCTTGTGGTTCGAGGACGTTCGCGCCGACGCCGTGCGGTTGTGGCTCGCGCATCCGGCAACGATGGCGCGGGTCGGCTATGACGGCTTTGCCATTGGTGGCGATGGCGTCCGCAAGCAGGGCTATGCGCTGACCGCCGCCGACGAACGCGAAGGCTGGGAGCCCGCACGATGAACCTTGACCAGATGCGCGCCTATGCCGAGACCGATGTCGTCGATGTCGTGGTGATCGGCACCGGTGCCGGCGGCGCACCGTTGCTGGCCCGCCTCGCCAAGGCCGGGCTGAAGGTGGTCGCGCTCGAAGCCGGCCCCAACGGCGAACCCCAACGGCACACGCCGGATGAACTCGCGGCGAGCGACATCTACTGGATCGACGAGCGGCTGAGCGACGGCGCAACGCCGCAGGCGTTCGGCGGCAACAACAGCGGCACCGGCGTTGGCGGGTCGACGCTGCACTGGGGCGCGTTCTGCCCTCGTCCCGATCCGCGCGATCTGCGCCTAAAGACGCTGACCGGCCAAGGAGAAGACTGGCCGATCGAGCACGCCGAGCTGATCCGCTACATCGAACAGGTCGAGGCGTTCATTGGCGTTTCGGGCCCCGCCGATTACCCCTGGGACGCGGCCCGCCGCTATCAACTGCCCGCGGTCAAGCGCAATGCGCCCGCCGATGCGATGGCGGCGGGGTGCGCCGCGGTAGGCATCACCGCGACCGACGCCCCCGCTGCGCTGGTCTCGCGCGACTGGCGGCAGGAAGGCGGCGGGTTGCGTCAGGCCTGCGTCAATTGCGGCGCTTGCCATCAGGGGTGCCGCAACGGCGCGAAGGCGTCGATGGATACCACCTATCTCCCGCTCGCGGTCGCCGCCGGCGCCGAGATCCGCCCCGGCTGCCGGATGACCGGGGTCGAGCGCGACGCCGCCGGCCGGATCGTCGCGGTAGTCTACCGCAACGGCCGGCAGGAGCACCGTCAGCGGTGCGCCGCGGTCGTGCTCAGCGCCGGCGGCGTCGAGACCCCGCGCCTGCTGCTCCATATGGGTATCGGCAATGCGAGCGGTCAGGTCGGCCGCAACTTCATGGCGCATGTCGCGACGCAGGTCTGGGGCCGCTTCGACGCCGAGATGCGCTGCAACCGCGGCTATCCCTCATCGCTGATCAGCGAGGATATGCTGCGCCCCGACGGCGCGGACTTCGCGGGCGGCTATCTCATGCAGAGCCTCGGCGTGCAGCCGGTCACGTTGGCGACATCGTTCGCGCGCGGCGGCGGGCGCTGGGGCCAGGGGCTGGTCGACGTGATGGACAGATACCTCCATCTCGCGGGCATCGGCATCAACGGCGAATGCCTACCGAGCGACGACAACCGGCTGGTGCTCGCCGACGAGACCGATGCGTTCGGCGTGCCCAAGGCGCGCGTGACGTTCGGCTATGGCGCCAACGAGCAGGCGATCGACAATCACGCGGTCGCGACGATGACCGCGATCTGGCAGGCGGCGGGCGCGCACGATATCGTCACCCTGCCCCGCGCCGCGCATACCATCGGCACCTGCCGGATGGGCGAGAACGGCGACACCGCGGTCGTCGATCCGTGGGGTCGCAGCTTCGAGGTCGACAATCTGTGGATCTGCGACAATTCGGTCTTCCCGAGCTCGCTCGCCGCCAACCCCGCGCTGACCATCATGGCGCTGAGCCTGCGTACCGCGGATCGGATACTCGGGAGCGGTTGAGGATGGCGAGTACGGCAGGACCCACAAACGGACGTTCGCACCTACTTAGCCAGCGCCCAACTTGTGCCATTCGTTCATATTCTGCAAACAAGAAACCGCTCCGATGCGCGCTGAATCAAGTTCGATGGGTCAGGTCTTCGCTACACAATCGTTGGCGTGATCCCGCCATCAACGCGCAACGCGGCACCGTTGGTCGCCGCAGCCAGCGGGCTTGCAACATAGGCGACCATGCTGGCGACCTCTTCCGGCTCGATCATCCGCTGGATCAGCGAGGTCGGTCGGTCCCGGCTGAAGAATTCGCGTTCGATCTCGGCATCCGATTGCGAGGCATCGCTTGCCACGCTCTTGAGGAAGCTCACGATACCTTCGGAGCGCGTGGTGCCCGGCATCACTGTATTGACCGTGACGTTGGTGCCTTTCGTCAGCGCCGCGAGACCGCGCGAGATGGCGAGCTGCGCGGTCTTGGTCATGCCGTAGTGAATCATGTCGGGCGGGATCAGCACGGCGGATTCGCTCGAGATGAAGATGATCCGCCCCCAGTCGCGCGCCAGCATGCCGGGAAAATAGGCACGCGCAAGCCGCGCGCCGGACAGCACGTTGACCTCGAAGAAGCGACGCCAGTCGTCGTCGGTGATCTCGGCGAACGGTTTGGATTCGTAGATGCCAAGGTTGTTCACAAGGATGTCGACCGCCGGCACTGCCGCGACGAGCGCCGCTGCGCCCTCGGCTGTCGCTGCATCGGCGAGGATGGCACGCGCTGCACCGATGTCGGCGGCGGCAGCATCTAGCTTGCCCTGGTCGCGACCGCAGATGATGACGTCTGCACCCTCGGTGGCGAGCTGGCGGGCGATCTCAAGTCCGATGCCGGCGGTCGATCCGGTGACGAGGGCGCTCTTGCCGCGAAGTTTCAGGTCCATGCGAATGTCCTTGATTAGTTCAGTGTCCGTTAAACCCCAGGTAGGACTGCTCCCCGCGCTTGATAATCGCGCAGCTTGGCGCTTTACCCGTGAAGCAATTTCACAGGTGGCCGATGGATAACCGCGCGGGCGAGATGCAGGTCTTCCTGCGAGTGGTGGACACCGGCAGCTTTTCCGAGGCTGCGCGGGCGTTGCTGATGACACCGTCGACGGTGAGCAAGCTGATCGCGCGGATCGAAGCCCGGATCGGGGTGCGGTTGATCGAGCGATCGACGCGGCAACTGTCTTTGACCGCCGAGGGGCAGCTCTATTACGAGCGCGCCCAGATGCTGCTGGCGGACCTGGACGACCTCGACAGCCAGTTGATGCAAGGCGCCGCTAGCCCCGGTGGCACGGTACGGATCACGGCATCGGTCGGGTTCGGTACGCTCGCGATCGAGCCGTTGCTGCCCTCATTCTGGCAGCTCTATCCCAATATCGTCGTCGATCTCTCGCTGTCGGACGATATCGTCGACCTCTATCTCGACCGGACCGACATCGCGTTTCGGATCGGCATCCTGCCTGACTCGTCATTGACCGCGCACAAGCTCGGGACCGCACGCCGCGTCATCGTCGCATCGCCGGACTATCTCGCACGCCGCGGCGTTCCGGTCGATTTCGCGGATCTTGCCGACCACGACTGTTTGGGCTTCAACTTCCGCCGGACGATCACGTCGTGGCCGATCGCGGACGGGGGACGGATCGTCGAGCGCGCCGTCAGGGGATCGCTGATCGCCAACAACGGCGAGACGGTCCGGCGCATGGCGGTTGCCGGCGTCGGTTTGGCGCGGCTCGCCGATTTCCATGTCCGCGACGAACTGGCTGAGGGTCGCCTAGTCGAAGTGCTCCCCGGTCCCTCCGCCGGCGACACCGAAAGCGTCCACGCGCTGTCGGTCGGCGCGCGCGAACTGCCACGCCGGGTGCGCGCCTTCCTCGATTTCGCGGTTCCGCGCCTGCGCGCGTTCGTACAGGGCTCAGGCGGCTGAGCGTGCGCGTCAGTCGGCGGCGTCGAGCACGCGGATGATACGGCGGTCCGGAATCAGCCACAGCGCGATAACGGATACGTACAGCCCGATCGCGATCCAGCGGCTGACGAACGCCAGCGGCACCGCCAGCGTATAGAGCGCAATGCTGCCCCAGCCCTTCCAGTCCGAGCCGATCGCGCGGGCGACCGCGGAGGTCTTTCCGTTGCAGGCGATGATCGCGCGCTCGGTCAGCGTATAGCCGATCGCGGCAAGCCCGAGGACGATCCCGTAGGCGGCAGTCGCACCCGCCGCGAACTGGCTTTCGTCGAGCCAGCGGATCACGAACGGCACCAGGCTGAGCCAGAACAGCAGGAAAAGGTTCTGACGTGACCCCCGTTTTTCATCCAGCGGCAACCAGAGACCGACCGTTGTTGTCGCGCAGGAGCGCGGGTGAAGCAACGGGCGGGTTTAAACCCGCCCGTTGCTTTTCGAGTTCGGCGGCGAAGGCCGCTGGTGTGGCGTAGCCGAGCGAGGAGTGCGGCCGCTCAGTGTTGTAGTCGTCGACCCAGCGCGCGAGGATCGCGCGCGCCTGGCGGATGGTGAAGAACAGCGTCTCGTTCAGCAACTCGTCGCGCATGCGACCGTTGAAGCTCTCGACGAACCCGTTCTGCGTCGGCTTGCCCGGGGCGATATAGTGCCACTCGACGCCGGCATCGCCCGACCACGCGAGCACCGCGTTCGAGGTCAGTTCGGTCCCGTTGTCGCTGACGATCATCTTGGGCGCACCGCGCTCGGCGATCAGATTAGCGAGTTCGCGTACCACGCGCTTGCCCGAGATCGAGGTGTCGAGCACCGCCCGCAAGCACTCGCGTGTCACGTCGTCGACGATGTTGAGGATGCGGAACCGCCGCCCCGTGGCCATCTGGTCATGCACGAAGTCCAGGCTCCAGCGCTGGTTGGGCAGCGCCAGCACGGGGGCCGGCGCCCGCGCGCCGACAGCACGCTTGCGTCCCTTGCGACGACGCACCGTCAAACCCTCTTCGCGGTAGAGCCGCTGGGTCTTCTTGCGGTTGATCGTGATGCCGTCCCGGCGCAGCAGGATGTGCAGCCGCCGATAGCCGAACCGCCGGCGCTGCTGCGCCAGCTCACGCAATCGCGACCGCAGGTCGCCATCATCTCCCCGGCACGAGCGGTACCGCATGCTCTTGCGATCCGCTCCGACGACAGCACACGCCCGCCGCTCGCTCATCCCCAGCGCCGTCTGGAGATGCGCGACCGCTTCCCGCTTCGCGGCAGGCGTCACCATTTTTTGACAGCAGGTCCTTCAGACCCGCGTTGTCGAGCATCGTATCCGCCAGCAGCCGCTTGAGCCGGGCGTTCTCCTCCTCGAGCGCTCGCAGCCGCTTCGCGTCGGACACCTCCAGCCCTCCGAACTTGGCCTTCCACGCGTAATACGTCGCGCTCGACATCCCGTGCCGCCGGCACAGGTCCGTCACTACCGCGCCCGCCTCGGCCTCCTTCAGGATGCCGATGATCTGCTCTTCCGAAAACTGCTTCCGCTTCATCTGTCCGTCCCTTTCCGGGGTCGGACTCTAGCTCCAACTGGAGGAAAAAACGGGGGTCACGTCAGACTGGTGCAACTTGCGCAGCACCGGCGATGCTGACCCGGGTCTCCCATAATCCAGCCCGCTGCCCCTGGCCGACCGCGGGCATGAAGATCAGAACACCCGGTAGCAGCTTGAGCCACCGCATGATTGAGCCGGGACAGCTTATAATTAGCATCGTCTGTTGTGGCGTATGAACAATCGAAGGTCCGATTTGAATCGCAGCAGCTCGCTGGTTGGCGGGTGGCGCTGCCCTAACTCATATGTACTCCACGCGAGATGTCAGGCGAGGCCTTTGGCAGGGGCGGCTACTATGTCCTCGTTATCGTCTGCCTCATTAAGCTGGCCAAGCTCGCCAGACGCCCGCGCTTTTCTACCATACACAAGCTCGAACAGGGGCGATGCCATCAGCGTCGTCACGATGGCCATGACGACCAGCATCGAGAACAGCGCAGGACCGATGATGCCCTTTTGCAGACCAATGTTGATGATGATGAGCTCCATCAACCCGCGTGCATTCATCAGCGTGCCGACCGCCATGGCGGTCGCATTGTCCTGACCCGTGACACGGGCTGCCGCCCAGCATGCCAACCCTTTGGCCGCAACCGAACCCTCTAGAATCACGGTAGCGATGGCAGCCAGGTTGAGGCTGTTGACCATTGTGAGTTGCGTGTTGAGCCCTGAGAAGGCGAAGAACGTCGGCACGAGCAGCGCTGTGGTAAACGGTTCAACCTGCTTTCTAATCTCACGGGTCAGCAGCCCACGCGGCATTGCCACACCGAGCAGAAAGCCTCCGAACACCGAGTGCAGTCCGGCAGCGTCCATAGCCCAAGCGCTCAACCCAAACAGCATGACCACGACGGCCAGGATTTGCGGGGTGACCTTACCTTCACGCTCCGCCCAACGGGCAAGTGGCGCCAGCAGCTTTGGACCCAGGACAATCATGAACGCGGCAAACAGACCGCCGCCAACGATGGCCTTGATGGCGACCTCCGGACCTCCGCCAAAGCTCGCCAGGACGATCGCGAGCACCGTCCACGCACCGGCATCGTCGATTGCACCGGCAGACAGTGCCAGCGAACCGAGCGGCGTCTTCGTCAGCCCGCGTTCCTGAATGATGCGCGCGAGCACGGGAAACGCGGTGATCGAGATACAGGCACCCATGAAAAGCGTCGCCTGGACGCTGGTTATGCCTTTGCCGAAGAGATCGAGGTTGAGGAGCCACGGCGTGAGCGCCACGGCAACGAGGAAAGGCGCGGCCATGCCAGACACTGAAACAGCAACCGCGCTCCTTGCGTTCAATCGGAAATGGTCGGTGCGGAAGCCAAGGCCGACGAGAAACATGTAGAGCCCGACGCCGAGCTGGGCACAGACATACAGCACCGGCTTTGCATCCTTGGGGAAGATCATCGCCTGGACGTCGGGCGCAAGCAGCCCGAGCAGCGACGGCCCCAGGATGACGCCGGCGATCATCTCCCCGATGACTTGCGGTTGATCGAAGAAGCGCTTCATGATCCAGCCCATCGCACGGCATGCGGCGACGATGACGAAGACCTGCAAAAAGAATGCTACGCTCAGCTCAGATAGAGCCATATGTCCCCCCCATGCGCCAGCCAGCCGATCGATTGTCGATTGTGTCCGCGGTGCCGCTACCTACCGCGGAAGAAGACGCAAATCGGGGCCGATTTCAAGCCGGATGCATTGCAGATGGTACATGCACTCAAGCATTCCTGATGATCGCTCCAGGTTCTGTTGCCCAAGCGCCACAGGGTAGTCGTTCTAATGTCACGCCTTCAGCGTGGACCGCGATCATGCCCCCATGGCACAGGGATCGGTAGAACGTTGCAGGGTCCGGTTCGGCGTAAGCTCAGTTCGTAAGGAGGCTCAGTCGCGTGCCTGCCATATCCGACACACCGAGCTTGGCAATTCTGCTAACAATTGAGCAGTTGTAGTTGATGTGGTTACCGCGGTTTGGTCTCCATCGTTGTAGGTAATCTGAGAATATGAGACGGCCATTTTTCCCCATGATGCTTGCTGGTGCAACCCTGCGTGACCGCCTTTTTGCGTGTATTGGGGGTAATCGGGGTCGCACTGACGAGCCTCGTGTGCGCTATGGCGCTGCACGGATCTGGGCCGCTCCCGTTGCTGGTGGCGCCGATCGGCGCTTCTGCAGTGCTAATTTTTGCCGTCCCGGCGAGCCCATTGGCACAACCTTGGTCAGTGGTCGGCGGTAACATCATATCGGCGCTGGTCGGCGTAACAGCGGCCCGCTTCGTACCCATACCGTATCTGGCGGCAGGGGTTGCTGTGGGCGGGGCAATTCTGGTCATGTCGCTCCTACGCTGCCTTCATCCCCCGGCGGGGCTGCTGCGTTGACAGCAGTGATCGGTGGGCCTTCAGTGCTGGAAGCTGGTTACGCTTTCCCTCTCGTCCCGGTCGGCGTTAATTCACTGATCCTAATCTTGGCTGGCATCGCGTTCCACCGGGTTTCGGGCCATTCCTACCCGCACCGCGCAGTCCCGGTAGTAGGTCACAAGCTTGCTGCATCCGAGTTAAGCATCCCGCACCCCCTAGACATCGACCTTGCGCTCGCGGATCTCGGAGAAACCTTCGATGTGAGCCGGGAAGACCTCGACCTGCTGTTCCGGCGTGTTGAGTTCCACGCGGCCAGTCGGGCGGCAAGCGGAATTCTCGACAGGCGCCCACGAACTTGACTTTGAATTCATATTTGTAATGCAAACGGGAGTTTTTTAGATTATAGAATCTATTAATATCCTTCTTGCACTATTTATAGCGTTGTTTTGCGATTTGCTCTGGCGATCGGAAGCGAGAGCGGGAAAAATATTGTTAACATCGCTTACAATGGCAATACTGACCGCCACAATTTGGATTGCTCAGGTCGGTTTAGTCCAAGAAGCGGATCCTATATTTTCTTGGGTTGCCATTTTTTCAGCAACGCTTCTGCTAAAGTGGCTTCACACCATTATTCGAGAAGTAGACGGAAAATGACGCTATTGCTCTGTCTAAAGAGAGTTTAGGATACCAGAGGATTCGGGATACTAGTCAGGGTTGCTCTTGGGCGTTCGCCCGAGTTTGGCGACAGGAATAGTTCGGGGTATCTTCGTTAGTTTCTCGGCCGTCCGACAGCGGTAAAAGTCTTCGACGTATCGGCGCGCCGTGTTTTAGATGGCAACTCCCGTCGACTAGACGGTCGGAATGATGCATTCCGTGGATGCGGGTTTTCGGCGATTGGGAGGTCTGCGCAATCCGAAGGCATCCTGCCAGGTCGCACTGAAATTACGGTACTCCCGGCTGCGCCTTCCGCAAGACGATCACCGTGGCGGGCGAGCCTCACCTTCTTCGGCCATCCGCCGGATATCCGCGCCTGCCTTGCGCATGGTATCCTCGGCGCCACGTGCCGCATCTAGAAAATCTTCCTGCGACGCCACGGCGTAATTGCACCCGACCAGGAGCATTTTCGGATCCGTCGATGGCGGCACCTTCGCAGACTTCGCGGCCGGATCGCCGCCGAAGGCATCGACTAACATTTTCGCCATCGCATCACCGGTCGGCGCGAACCCGCCGATCATCGGCCCGGTTTCGGGATCGACAAAGCGGTAATATTGTTCCGTGATCGCGATCGGCGCCCGCGTCATCTTCTGGGCAGCAATCACCCGCTCGGCGCTTGCGCGGGGTAGCAGCGCAACGACCCAGTCGCTCATGAAATAGACGTGGTCGACCGGCTCCCCGAACACCGAGACGTTGCCCTCGACCGCGAAGCCATACAACCCGATCATGCCGTCGAGCGCCTTAGGAAGTTTACTCGGGCGCATCCACGCTGGCGGGCGATACTGCAGGAAAAGCAACTCGGCGAAGGTTCCGAGCGCGTCGCGCGACTGGCAGGACAGGACCTGCGTTAGCGATGCCGGCGTCGGCAGCACCTCATGCTCGGATTGGGCCACGGCTGGCGATGCCGCCAACGCGCTGGCAACCGCGACGGCGACCATCGCTCGCACCGGAAACCGCCTCAGGGTGAAGCGCGTCGGCGACGTGGTCGCGCGGTGGTGACGATGATCCATGTTCGCGGTACTACCCCGCCAGTACGCAGGATCAACTCCAGCGTTACGCATGCCGCTCGTACCGGCCTTTATCCGTGCCGTTCAGCAGCAGCGCACCATGGTCAATCAGCAACCGCAATTGCCGGAAGGCCGGTTCTGCGGCAGCGCCGGGTCCGGTTCCGGCCTCCAGCAGGACCGCGTCGCCATTGACCCGCCACTTGCCCTCCGCCGCCTGATCCGCGGCGCCGTAGCTCATGAACCAGACAAAGCTTTGATCTGGACGTAGCAGCAGTTCCGATCCCGTCTCCATCACACCTAACAGGTGGTAATGACCGGTAAGACTGCGACTGGCGCCGGATGCAACCGCTGATGCATCCGGCGCGTAGCGTGCATTGCACCGCAGTTCTCGCATATCCATCGACGACATGTACAGGAACGACGTCATCGGATCGCCGGCGTCGACGTTCTTGTGGACGTAACGTGGGCCGCCACTGAGCAGGAAGGTCATGAAGCCGCCGTCGTCAGTTTCGAACGCGGCGATCGCTCCTCGATCATGCGGTGCCTGATACGTCTTCGCTACCAAGTCGAAGCTGTAGCTTTCCTTGGCCTCGCCTTCGCGTCGCTTGCAGGTCTTCGCTTCCGCGCAAGCCCAGGTTGTTACCGCCGTACACTGCAGACCCACGGGCGACCGTATCGTGGCAGATGCCGCGGCGGTGGCTAGCAATCCCATCGCCGCCACCGCCGGTCCAACTCGCTTCAACACGATCCATCCTCCGGTCGACACTCCGGCTCGCTGCACACGGTAAGGGCACCGTCCAGCGCGGGCGAACAGGTCCTACCATGATCTTTACTGATGCACCGGCGGATCCATTCGCGACCTGTCACAACGGTCGTGAGCGAGCCGCAAACCAGCCGGTAAAAGCTGAGATTGCGACAGCCGGCACAGCGAGGACGCAGCACATTGCCAGGCCGATTACCCAGAGCGAGATAGTCCCAGCGTTGAGCCATATCACAGGAAGCTGGGCAAACGTCAGGATAACTCCTGCCATCCACCCCCTCGTCTTGAACGCTGCCCCTGCTAGCGCAGCTAGGCCCAACGAGGACGGGTACCAGAGACGCCAGTAGGCGTCGGCATCCCAGGGTTCCGCCGCGCCTGTCACCCAGCGGACGAAAAGCCAGTACAGGACACCGGATACCAGCAAGACGGGGATCTTCATCAGTCCGGTGCTCATCGGCTCATTGTCACATGCAAAATGCCTGAATCCTATTCTCGCCAACCAGGTGCCGGGGTCAAAGCAGATTATCGCGGCTCACCAACCAAACTTTGGATATGGGCGCTGTTGCCTGCAATAGCGCCCGTGCCTCGCTGCATCCGCTTCGCGCGGTACAGAGCCTCGTCTGCCTCTTTAAGCAACGAAGCCCGATCGACATAACTTGCGCCATAGACACAGGCTCCGATCGTCGCAGACACCGTTATAACGCTACGGTCGTCAGGCACGGCGTAGCGTAGGTCTGCGAGCAATCGCGCGATGTCTTGGACGAGTTCTTCGTCCGTACGCCGTCCGCGTAGGATCAGCACGAACTCGTCCCCGCCCAGTCGGGCGATGGAGTGATCGCCCAGATACTGTACTGCTTGCAGCTTGGCGGCCATCACCTGCAAAACCTTGTCCCCTGTCGCATGGCCAAGCCGGTCGTTGACCTCCTTGAACCGATCCAGATCGATGATTGCGATAGCAAGCGGTGCGCCTTCCCGGGCGCGATCGAGCGCAGCTTCCAATTCTTCGTTAAAAGCGCGTCGGCTTGGTATGCCCGTCAGTTCGTCGGTTCGAGCTACCGCAACCAGGCGGCGCTCGAATTGGTACCGGTCCGTGATGTCCTGGATCACTCCCATGACGGCGACACGCTTACCGGCGCGCTCATCGATCTCACCCAATGTGCGCACGCGACGGGGCCGCCCCTGCGCATCTGTGAAGTTCAGCTCCAGATCCCATGCAGTCCCTTGCCGCACACAGCGGTCTAGCGCTGCTTCCAACTTGGCACGATCGTCTTCGGGGTAGAACTGCATAGCTAGGGCAAGCTGCGCTTGCGAGCCCGGTGCCAGGCCGTGGATCGCGTAGGTCTGATCGGACCAGTGTATCCGTCCGCCTTCAAGCTCGAGGCGCCACGACCCGATCCTTGCCATGCGTTCGGCGTGCTGGAGCAGTCTGTGCGTGCGGGCCATGTCACCGAGGGCCTCCTGGCGATCAAGCGCCAGCTGTAGGTTCTCTTTGCTGGTCCGGCGCGCCTCAAGCAGCGCTTCGACGACCCGCGCCATACCGGCGAGTATCTCCAGCTTTTCGCGGGTCGGATCCTGCGGTTTGTCGTCAGCCACGCACAAGGTGCCGATCGGCAGCGCGGCACCTCCTCCTGGTGGTGTCACTCGCAACGGCACGCCTGCATAGAAACGCACAAAGGGTGTATCCACCACCATAGGATTGGTTGCAAAGCGCGGGTCTTCGCGCGTGTCCGCAATGACGAGCAGATCGTCGGCAGCGATCGTATGGGTGCAAAAAGACACATCTCGTGGTGTCTCGCTAGCCTCAAGGCCGCACGCTGCCTTGAACCACTGCCGGTCCGCGTCAACTGACGAAACGAAAGCGAACTTGCAGCCAAAGAGGTGCCGCGCCCCTACAGCGATGGCGTCGAACTCGGCTTCAGGGGGAGTGTCGAGCATATCGAGAGCACGAAGCGCGTCCAGCCGCGCTACCTCGTCGACTATGCCGGTTAGGTTTACCATGGGGGACGGTAGCATAAGTGAGGTTGGCATCGGGTTAACGGCATGTACAGGGTCGGTACATCGCCGCGACTCGCTAATGGCATGGCGGCGACTGAGAGACGCTGGAGCGCTCCCGCTTGATAGGAGCATAAACGTGTCCAACTCGAGCGATCTGAGCACTCTTGTTCGTAACGAAGCGCGCGCGCGGGAACAGGCCGAAACCAGTAACGACGTTTCAGCTCGCATCGCTCATCTGGTTCGTGCTGCCGGGTACGCCAAAATGATCAAGGCTTTGAAGCCATGATGGACGGCGAAACAACCGCTCAGCGCCTCGAACGTCTAATAACGGGTTTCGGTCAGGCTTTGGCGGTCGCGGATGCTGGTGACCAACCGTTGGTAGGCGCGCATCTTCATAAATGCCTTCGAACGGCAATCGCGTTGCGTGCTATTCCCGATAGTTTGTCACGGCCTTTTTAATAGCAATCAGCCCGATATCGTGAAGGCGGCAGCAAACAAGTTCGCTCGCCAGCAAAACTTACCATCCGCGACTTCTAATCCCGCAAACGAACGATGATCGAGACGGATAGGGCGTTCTCGGACTCGATCCCGGTCGATACGATCAGCAGCGCGACGTCAGGCTATTTTTCAACCGCACCGGCCGTTTGTTTAACATATACAGACGGTTCTGCCGAGGCAGATCGTATACACATCAGCGTTAATGGGCACTCACTGACCGCGGTAATCGTCAGAACGAAACCTGTACGCGCCCTACGATTCTGTTTCCGGCGTTGCGTTGATCGGCAAACCTGCTGGCAGTGGCGGTGCGGGAGACGTCAGTCCCAATATAATCGACGCCGATCGTCAGACGGTCACGACGATGCTCGAGACCCAGCCGCCAGTTGGTGTAACTGCCGCCCGGACGAAGACGCTGCACCCGACTGGGGTCGCGGACGCTGCCGGACGAGTGGCCGACTTCGGCCAGCATCGTCAGCGGCGTACCAGGAATACCGGCATTGGCGTTCGCATAGACATACACGTTGCTGCCACCGATCGCGCGCTGCGACGGCGCGCCGATCACGCCGGCCGTGGCGTAGAGCGGACCATAGGCATAGCTTGCCGATACGCCGGCCTCGACATAGTCCATGCGGCCCCGCGCGCCCACGAATGCGTGGCCGGTGGCGTCGGTACGGATACGCACCGCACCCAGATCCCAGTCGGTTCCCACCGAAAGGTCGACGACCGCATCGGCGCCACCGTGTCGCACGCTGTTCCGAAGCGTTACCACGCGCGCCGATGCATCGAGCCGGCCGCGCGAGACGCGAATATCGCCCGCTAGCGCGGCACGTCCCTCACTCCAGCTCAGCCCGCGCCGTTCCTCTTCGCTCATCATTTCCAAGGTTACCGACCCGACATCTTGTGCAAACGCGGGCGTGATCAGGCCGCAACTTGCGGCACCGAGCACGCCCGCCAATCGAACGCGCCGGATCATCCTGCGCGCTGCGGACCGTGGATCCGGTCGAGCTCGACGCGCAGCATCTGCTCGTCTTCCTGCGCCAGCTTTACCAGATGCTGCTGCATGTCCGCGGACTTCGTCGCGACCTCCTTCTTGATCGCGCCATGGCTCGCAACGCACCAGCCGGGCCGGGTGCCGGAAATCACCGGTTCGCTGTCGATGCTGCGCACCAGCCTGGTACCCGACGCCGCGACCGCGTGCCGTGCCACTGACATGCTCGCCGCCCAGTCGCAGCGTAGCGACGACGGTCTTCCGCCGGGTGCAACCGCGCCCACCTGCTTGTGCGTGATGACAACGTCACCGCGATATTTGACGGCGACCGGACCGCTGCGGTGATCCACCTGGTTCTGATGATCGACAGTCATGCCGAGGGCCGCCCCGGTAGCAGCAAGCACCAAGCCGGCGGTTAGAAAATAGGCCATATTCGTTCTCCTTTTGCCATCCCGATCCATTCTGATCGGTAAAGCCAATCCTTACGGACGATGATTCTACAACGATGGTTCAGCGTGTCGGTTCAGCTGAATTGCGGCCGCAAGGCGCGCGCGTGCAGGCGGTCCTTCACGTCGAGACGCAACCGCTTCAGCCGAAATAGCCACAAGGTATCGGGCATGCGTCGCTTCACCTCGCCGCGGATCTGCTCATCCAGCCGGGCATGCAACTGGGTCAACTTGTGAGAAAATATAGGCAAAGCCGCTCTCCAACCAACGATTGAACGATCGGATCAGTCGCGATGAAAGCAGGCAAACAGGCCAGGCCTAGACATCGAGATAACCCGATGCGGTCCGACATCACGTTCGTCCTGAGACGATCGCCAGAGGGGCCCGGCCCGCTCCCTCAAGCTAGGGTTTCGCCGGTCAAGGTCAATAGGAGAGCGAATGGATTTGCAGGAGTTGACATTAGGACACGGGTCCCCAATGTTACTGGCATGTACGCTCCTGCGACACATAAGCGTTTCCGCGACCACGCCGGCCAACTCGCCGCACGCGCTTAGCCCGAGCTCGCGGCCATTGCCGTTCGAGTTCGGGCATTATTCGATCTGACCTTTGGGACGCGTTCTGTGCGCCCATGATCTCGAATAAGTGGAAACCGTGTAGTGGAAAACCAAGTCACGAAATCCGATGATTTGTGTCAGGATGACCGTCAGCATCAAGCTGCCAATCCAGCACCTCAGCCTTTCCTGCGGATGCGACCACAAAGCTTTTTCTCGAACAAATTCGATCTGGAAATCGTAGAAGGCTATTCTAAGGCTGATGCCGAAGCCCGACAGAATGAAGGTAAGGGCGGGCTGAGCCGACTTATGGAGCTCAACCTGGTACTTTTGATCGTTTTGGTTGGCGTACCGGTGCTGGTATATTGCGTCTTATCCTCCGCACTTTAGAACACGATAAGATACCGCCTTCGCGTCGCAACCGGGATTGTGGGTAAAGGTCTCTGGGTCGTCCCACTGAAGCCTCGGGTAAGTGACAATATGTCAGGCGCCCGAGGACCGTTTAGGCACGATAGCGCTGAATGCGAGCGAGTTCCTTTGTGACATTGCAACGCGTAAGCCGATCGGCCGTTGTGGAAAAATGGCAACGAATACCTTACCCCAACGGACCGCGTTAAATCTGCCGCATCTCGCGGTGCTGCTGACAGCAGCGCTTCAAATTCTGACGCCTCTTTTACCGCAGATTAGGATCGGTGAGCCTATCGGATCCCGGTCTCTGGCGGTCCGAACTTTGATAACCCCGGCAGGCTGGGCATTCTCGATCTGGGGCGCGCTCTACCTCGGAGCCACGGTGTTTGCCGTTTTTCAGGCAATGCCCGCACAGCGCCAAGATGCGTTGCTTCATCACCTGCGCTGGCCGGCAGCTGGCGCATTTTGGGAAACGCACTCTGGGCTGCTTACACACAGCTGTACGGGTTAAGCGTCGTATCGGTTCTGATCATTACCTTCACGCTGACGTGCCTGATCGTTGCCTATCATGCCCTGTCGAATGCGACGGTGTCGAAAACCGCGTGGTGGTGTGCGTACCTTCCGTTGAGCGCGCTCGCCGCATGGTTGACCGTCGCTACCACCGTCAACATCGCGGCTAGCCTCAGATATCACGGCGTGGAGGGCGGTGCAGCCGCTCCTGGGATCGGTGCAGCGGTGATCGTGATTGCCGGACTCATCGCGGCCACCGTGCTGATCCGAGGATGTGGCAATCTACCGTACGCAGCTGTTTTCCTTTGGGCGCTTGCTGCTATCTTCGCTGCAGGTGGCCAAGCTGCAGGACCTATTGCCGTAGCAACCGGCGCTGCCGCGATCCTCGTTATTGCAGGCTTGATCGCCGGATATCGACGGCGGGGGTATGCGCCTGGTTCGATTACAGGTTGAACCTAAATCCGTAGCCGAGACCTAGGGTGAATTGGGTCCGGCGCCCGCGTTCGCGGATGAGGGGTGAATCGCCTGCGTTCTGACCTAGTCGATCCAGGCCAGTAAAAAGCGTGACGGCGCTTCGCCGGTTCAGGGGACGAATTACGGTACCGCCTACACCGTAGGACAATAGTCCGCCTGACGCAGATTAAGGTCTAAGCCCGGACCGTTGCGACTGGAGCGCATCGATGCCGAAATACGTCTCGATATACTCGCGGCTTGCCAGCGTTGCTCGAGGCCCGACGTTGATGATGGTCCGTCCCCGGCGCGCCTGGTAAGCAACTGACCCGTCGGCGACAACGCCGTCATGCCCGCCGAAGCCGCGACGAACTTCGATCCGTCCACGCCATGGCCCAGCCCGTTTCTCGACGAAGCCTCCCACCTCAACAGCTGCATCTACGTCGCCGAGGCCGCGTAGCGCGTCACTCCCGCCTGTAATGAGGAACGGCGATCCCCCGCGCTCCTCATCTCGCCCGAAGCGGAGCTTGGCGAGAGGTCCTGCCTTCCACCCGTCGTGGTTCACCACGTTCCAGCCCAAACCGTCAGGAATTGAGGCAAAGATCACGTCCTTGTAGTTGATCCGCAAGTCGGGGAAAATCGACAAGGCCATGTCTCGCGAGCCTTGCCATGCAGGGCTGAGGACTGGCGCAACGCCAACGGTAATGCTCCATCCGGCAGTGCCTGCCTCCAATGGCCGATCTGCAGGCGGGCTTGACCTCGGGTCAGTTTGCGCGAAGCAAGGTTGAGCAGAGACTAGCGCGATGATGGCTAAAACGGCGCGCATCTTGATCCCTTTTTTGACCCTGTTGGTGGACGGCCGGACGGTCATAATCAGCAGCCACCTTATCCCTGTGCGTCGTAAACGCCAGTCCCGGTAAATGGAGTACGGCTATACCCACAGCGTATGACCGGTCCGCTTTCAATGCCGGCGGACGCGTTCAAACTCAGGCCGAAGCAGCCGCTCGCGTTTTCCACAGGGACCAGCCGACGCCGCAACCCAGTATCGCAAAGGTTACCGCCAACGACGCTGCGGGCGGGAATTTGGCGAACCCGAACATGTCGGCAACGAAGATTTTCGAGCCAATAAACACCAGCAACGCAGCCAAGGCGTATTTCAGGTAATGGAACCGGTCGACCATTGCGGCGAGCGCAAAATAGAGCGCGCGTAACCCAAGGATAGCAAAGATGTTCGACGTGTAGACGATGAATGGATCCGTGGTGATCGCGAAGATGGCCGGCACGGAATCGACCGCAAAGATGACGTCAGCGCATTCGATCATGACCAGAGCCAGTAGTAACGGCGTGGCGATCCGGCGCATGCGCCCAGTTGCTGGGTCCTGCTCTTTCACCCAGAAACGTTCCCCGTGAAGTTGGTCGGTAACCGGCATGCGCTGGCGAACCCAGCGTAAAACGGGCGAACTGGCTACGTCATATTCCGTGTCGGCAGTCAGCCACATCTTGATACCGGTGAAAACCAGGAAGGCCGCAAAGACGTATAATACCCATTCGAACCGATCGACCAACGCCGCGCCAAAACCGATCATCACTGCACGCAGGACAATGACACCTAGAATGCCCCAGAACAGTACGCGGTGCTGGTGGATGCGGGGAATGGCGAAGTAGCCGAATATCATGGCGATGATGAACACGTTATCCATCGCGAGGCTCTTCTCGATGACGAAGCCCGTCACGTAGTTGAGACCGGCAGTAGGCCCGATATACCACCAAATCCACCCGCCGAACGCCAGTCCCAGCGTGATGTAACCTGCTGACAATGCGAGGCTCTCGCGCACACCGATTTCCCGCTGTCCGCGGTGCAACACACCCAGATCGAGGATCAGCAACGTTGCGACGATGCCGAAAAATGCCAGCCACATCCAGACAGGCGTACCAAGGAATGACAAGGAGAGCAGCTCAGGCATGGGGACCTCTAACAAACATGATGACGTGGGGCGAGATCAGCGGTCAGGAGGGCCGGTATCTCGCGTGTGGTGGGCACAAGCGGCCTCTCAGGCCCAACTCAAAGCGCTACAATTGCAGCACAATTGGAGAAGTCGGGGTTCGGCGCGCCATCGCGATACGCGCGTGCTCGTCCAACTGCTGATGGAGCTGTGCCGATCTGTTCGTTTCCATGCTCAGAGCCTCTTTTCAATCGGTGATCGAAAGCTCGGATCATCAACGACGACAGGAGGCAAAGCGGCCAGGCCTATATCGAGATAACCCGATGCGGTCCGACATCACAATAACCCGAGGGAAATTGTCAGAGGGGCCCGGCCCGCTCTTTCTAGATAGGACATGGCTCCCGGTGATCAAGCTGTTTCACTGTTTGATAATTACTGTAGTCGGCACTCAAACTGCCGCACTTCCCTTCCCAAAATATTACGCTGACCGGAAAAAGGGGTCGGTCGAAAACACTTGCTTCTGGACACTCAGTTTGGCGATCCGCAAGCCTGAAGGCCATTCGCCAAGCCATGAGCCGCAACGTGCCCGCCGGCAGGTACTCTGCTTGCGGCAGGCAAGCCGTGCGGCGTATGTCGCTACTGCTGGTGGGGGAAATGAATGGCGAATGGCAGTAGCAGCCGCGGAAACTCGGTGGTCGGCGAGCGCTGGCCGCTCTTCTGGGCAGGCTGTGCGGCGATCAGCGTTGGGGTTGCACTTCACCTACCGATGCTCGCGATGGCCCATACGATGGGCAATCACCTGTCGGGTATGCCGATGGACGGATGGATGTACCTGGGCATGGCGCTGATCGGCGTCGGCGTGCCGGCAGCTATATTTGGCGCTTTACCCAAGAAACGGCCTGATCACAGGGCAGGCGTTGGCGTCGCATATGAAGCGCCCGATGATACCCCTCTGACGCGCTCGCATGCGGCCGTTCTGCTGGTGCTTACCCTCGGGCTCATCATCGACACTATGAAGCCAGCAACGCTCGGCTTCGTTCTTCCCGGCATGCGGGGCGAGTATGGGCTCGCCAAATCGACCGTTGCCCTGCTTCCGTTCGTTGCCCTTACGGGGACCACAGTTGGCTCGTTCTTGTGGGGATGGCTTGCGGACATCTACGGTCGACGTGTGTCGATCCTGTTGTCGACGATCCTGTTCGTTTCGACCTCCATCTGCGGAGCTATGCCTTCCTACAGCTGGAACCTGGTCATGTGTTTTCTGATGGGGTGCTCGGCTGGCGGAATGCTGCCCGTCGTCTACACGCTGTTAGCAGAGATCATGCCTCCGCGGCATAGAAGCTGGGTCCTTGTGCTGGTTGGTGGTACGGGACTGGTCGGTGGCTACCTCGCAGCTAGCGGTGCAGCGCATCTGTTCGAGCCCCTGTTCGGCTGGCGTAGCTTGTGGCTGCAGGGCTTTCCCACCGGTTTGCTGCTGCTTGCGATGGCAAGGTGGATACCTGAGTCCCCGCGATTTCTGTTGGAACGGGGTATGGACGCCGAACTAGCGGACATGGCTCGAAAGTTCGGAATCGTCAGGCGTGCGCCGCAAGCAGCGCCAGCGGACGCTGGCAGCGCCGCGGCTCACCACCGCGAGTTGACTATCGCCCTGGTGATCACGGCCGTGTCTTGGAGCTTCGTCAACTTCGGCTTGCTGCTATGGTTGCCTTCCGATCTCCAGGATCGAGGCTTCAGTGCTGAGCTTGCGAGCGGCATCATCGCAAGCTCAGCACTTGTTGCCCTGCCCACGATCATGATCGCGGCCTTCCTTTACAGCCGATGGAGCAGCAAGCGCACCCTGATCGGCACTGTGCTTCTCACACTCGCCGGGCTTGCCGGAGCCCTACTGCCGGCGCCTACGCTGGCTTGGCCACCACTGCTCATCGCTGTGATCGCATTGTTGGTTGTTGGCACAAACGGATTGATCGCCGTGCTACTTCCCTATGCAGCCGAAAACTACGCATTACGGGTCCGTGGGCGTGCCACCGGGCTTATCGCGGGGAGTAGCAAATTTGGTGGCGTTGCTGTCCAGCTGGGCGCCTTCGCAGGGCTGATCCCGACGATGGGGGGCGCGGCAATCGCGCTAATTGTACCAATGACGCTGTCAGCGGTACTGATCGGGCGCGCAGGAAGAGAGACGCGAGGCCGCAGCTTACGCGAGCTGGAAACAACGGCTTAGCTGTCGGCTCGACATAGGCCTGCGGAGTGTCCTCCTCAGCGGTCAGATATGTGAAAAACCCAGTCGCAATCACGACTGCATGACAAACAGGTGATTCCAGACGGTAGCCTCTCGAGCGTTGCAAAACGCCGTCGCCAACCCCGATTGGCGACTATCGTGTATTTTCCGACAGGTACTACGCGTCCGTCAGTAGCCCACTAGCGCCCGACAATCTCAAGCGTCGCGATGGTACTGTGCTCATTGATAGGAGGGGCTATTCGCAGACCCGATTAGACTCCACACCGTGATGAAGATCGCTGCGGCAACGGGTCCGATCAGCAGGCCGTTGAACCCGAACGCCGCCAGCCCACCAAGGGTTGTGACCAGAACCACGAAGTCCGGGATGTTTGTCTCCCGGCCGATCAAGATCGGACGCAGCACATTGTCCACCGACCCGATCACGAGAAGGCCAGACGCGGTCATAATCAGCCCGTGCCACATGTCAGCAGTCGCAAAGAGATAGATCGCCACCGGCACCCAGACAATACCTGTCCCCACGGCAGGCAGCAGCGACGATAGCGCCATGACGACCGCCCACAAAAGAGCGTTGGGCACGCCGAGTAGGGTCATGATGGCACCGCCGACCGAGCCCTGTGCCGCCCCGACTAGGTGTTTAGTCCCGGCATATGGTGGATCGGATCGACGATGAACCTGTCCGGCTCTGACGTCCAGATCTTGGCGATGTATTCGTAGGGTGTGAGGCCGCTGAGCGTCTTCAGTCGGCGGGTAAAATTATACGCAGCCATGAAGTCGGCAAGGTGCGTCCGTAGCTGCTCGTGGCTCTCGTAGTGGAAGCGTTTGACGGTGGCTTCCTTGATGGTGCGGTTCATCCGCTCAACCTGACCATTGGTCCAAGGGTGGTTCGGCTTGGTAAGCCGGTGCTCGATGTCATTGGCTTCGCAGATCATGTCGAAGCGCATCTGCCGCGACCAGGCGGTGTTGCGGTTGCGCGGCTGCTCGGCGAACTGGATGCCGTTGTCGGTCAGGATCGTGTGGATTCGGTACGGCACCGCTTTCAGCAGGTGTTCCAGAAATTCCCAAGCCGTCCGCCTGTCAGCCTTGTCGACCAACTGCGTCACCGCGAACTTACTCGTGCGGTCGACGCCTACGAACAGATAAAGCTTGCCTTCGGCGGTCTGCACCTCGGCGATATCCACGTGGAAGAAGCCGATAGGGTAGCGTTTGAAGCGCTGCCGCTTTGGCTTGTCGCCTTCGATGTCCGGCAGACGGGAGATGCCATGGCGTTGCAGGTAGCGGTGCAGTGCTGACCGGCGCAGGTGCGGGATCGACGGCTGCAATGCGTAGAGGCAGTCGTCCAGCGGCAGCAACGTGTGACGCCGGAATGCGACGACCGCTGCCTCCTCGGCTTCGGTTAGGGTCGTGGAGTGAGGGGCCTTCGGCCCGGTCTTCAAATCCTCGACCGTCGTTCGCTTACGCCACTTCGCCACCGTCTTCGGGTTTATCCCAAGCTCCCGGCTCAGCGTCGAGAGCGAAGCTTGCGATCGCTGTATTGCTGCTCTGATGGCGTGCGTGGTCGTGGCGCTCCCGTGACGTACCTGTCCCATATGGCTTCCTTCCATTCCAACGAAAGGATCGCACCATCAAACCGTGGGATCAAACACCTAGTACAATCGCCGGTCGCCGGATCCGTGGTGAAGCCGGGCACGATAGCGATCGTTGCTGCTGACAGTCCGACCACGTCTTCCACTATCACGAAAACCTTCACGGACGCCGTTCAGCGAACCCTCCTTCGAACACCTTTCCTGCCCCTGCCCGACGCAAACCACAGCCTTTACGTCGCCAAGGTCGAGGTATCGCAGACACAGCGCGGCGTCGTCCGGTCCGGCAACGACCGATCGGATCGGCCGGGCATGGCAGCGGGCCTCGGAGGCCTGTCGCTGACTTTGCCTTCGGGGAAGGACCAATTGCGCGGTCTGATCGTAACCCGTCTCAAGGTGACTGTATCGCTGCGCTGCGACAATCACGTCGTGTGGACGGGGCAGGCGACCACGGTGCGCGCTAGTGGCACACTAACGGGCGATCCCTCCGTTGTCGCTACGGCGCTGTCAGACGCCCTCCTGACGTGGTTCCCTCGGCAGTTACCGGGACCGTTGTCTGTTCCGTAAGGCCTGATAAACGCGGTGATCATCCGCCGACGATCCGTGGCAACACGCCGCTGCGGTAATTCATCGATCCGCCCCTGCTGCCGAGTGCTCCAGTCCTTTGAGCGCTGGATCGTGAATCAGCCCATGCCAGATCGCATCGCAATCGGCGGTCGCGCAATACCCTGCGCATGCTTAAGGAGAAGGGCGGTCGTCGTATCGCGATTGGCTGCTGGTGAGAATATGTACCCCTGCCCTAACGCACAGCCGATCGCGCGAAGCTGTTCGACTTGTTCTTCAGTTTCTATCCCCTCGGCGACGATCCTGATGCCCATCTTTTTCGCGGTACGGATCAGGCCTTCGACGATGGTCACGCTGACACCGTCGGGTTCCAGGTGGTCAACGAACAGTTTGTCGATCTTGATGACATCGACGGGAACGGTGAGCAGGTGGGTCAGCGATGCGAAACCCGTTCCGAAATCGTCCAGCGCGACCCGTATGCCGTCAGCGCGAAGTGCCCTGATCGCTTGCTGAATCGCTTGGTCCCCGCGGCCCATGTACACCGTCTCGGTTACCTCGAGAATGACGTGATCGAGAGGAACCCGCTCGCGTTCGAGCGCCGCAGCAAGGACCTGCCCGACGGCACCGCCACTCAAATCCGCAGACGAGACGTTGATACCGACGTGTTGGAACGGAATACCCAAATCCAGCCAACGGCGTAGGTCAGCCGCGACAAGAGCCATCATCCTGGCAGTGAGCGAGGTCGCAACCTGGGCGTCGGCAGTCGCCTCATGAAAAGAGGCAGCCGAGACCAGATTGTCGCCGATGCGCATGCGGCAAAGCGCTTCCAGGCCGACGATCTCGCGCGTGTCTAGTCGGAAGATCGGTTGATAATGGGCCTCGATCCTGTCCTCTCGCAAAGCCGCACTTAGATCCCTGATTGCGCCCATGCGCCGCGTCATGTTCGAGCGGAGCCCTGCCCAGTATCGTACAAAACCACCACGACCGGTTTCCTTGGCGTGGTAAAGGGCAAAGTCGGCATTCTGCCGAACACTCCCAACCCCGGCGTCGTCCGATGAGAACGTAGCGCCTCCGATGGTAGCGCGAGGGACGATGCTATGCCCGCCGCAGTCGGCAGCAACCGAGAGCGCACTTAGAACCTCATCCGCGATCTTCTCCAGGTCACGAAGGACATCGTTAGCCTGGAGAATGACAGCAAACTCGTCGCCACCGACGCGAAACGTTCGCCCGGGGCTGACCGCTGCTGAGATCCTGTCGCTGGCGATCTGAAGAAGCTCGTCACCCGCATGATGCCCGAACGTGTCATTCACGACCTTGAGATTATCGAGATCCAACACGAACAGTGCCCAACTGCCCACCGCAGCGCCTTTGAGTTTGGAAAGTGCGGCATGGTAAGCGGCCCGATTGGGGCAACCGGTCAAGGCGTCGGTAAAAGCCCGTCGTTGGTGCTCGAGGACACGCTCATGTCGCTCGATAGCGATTTGCGTGAGGTTAACGCAGTTAGCCACCACCTCGCGCTCAAAGGCCGTCGGTCCGCGGGCGCTGCGATAGTAGAAAGCAAAAGTTGCGATCGCGCGACCGTCTGCATCACATATCGGACTGGACCAGCAGGCGCGCAGCCCGTGCGGAAGTGCGAGGTCTTTGAACTGCGCCCAGCGGACGTCGGTCTCCATATCAACGACGGTGATTTCTGTCTTTAGATAGGCGGCAGTTCCGCAGGAGCCGGCTAATGGGCCTGCAGACAAACCATCCAGCGCTTGGGAATATACTTCCGGAAGGCTCGGGCCGGCTAGTGGATGAAGCAGGCCTGCCAAATCGACGGTCAGGACTGAACAGATCACCTCAGGGAGGATCCGCTCTACTTCTGCACACAGCGTGGTACACGTTGGTTCAAGCCCGGCACCCTTGGCAATCATTTTCAAAATCGCATTTTGAAGATGAAGCAGGACGCTTACTGTGTCATTGCCTCCTTGATACCGAGAGTTTTCAGGAAGGCTCATGGAAGCGGAACCTATCAAATCACTGGTTTAAATATCTTTAATGCGGAAGTTGACGAGGACCATAATACTGATCATGTCGGTTTTGTCTTAGTTCAATCTGAATATATTCGGATCACTGGCCAGCATCCGATCAGCGATCGCACACTTTAGATCGACGTTTAGCGGTTTGCTCGCGAGACTCGACGAAGAATAATGTGCGCCCATACATCGCGAACCCAACTCGATACCCAAATTGGCGGCTTCGGTTTCAGCAGTTCAAGCTCTGATGCGAGACAATACGCGCGCTGCAACATTGCTCCTTGCTGCAAGCTTCCGCCCGTAGCGGAGCGCGGTCGACGGTGATGACCAACGCAGGGCTTGGGCAATTCCGACGCCGTCCTCGCCGGCCGCAAACAGGTCCTGCGTGAGCCCTACGCGCAGCGAATGGCTCGACAGGGCCCTCGCTGCATCTTCGACCTTGGCGATCGGCATCTCGACCAGCCCCTGATCGAAGGCACTCAATGCCACGCGCCGGTAGATCCCGTTAACGCCCTGACGACTAAGCGAGACCGTCCCGACGGTGTAAACCGTCCGGGCCGGTTCGGCCTTCTTGCCCTTGAGCTTCTCCTGCCAGTGCCGCGTGTGGCCCGGGATCGCCTCGTACGCCATCGGCGGAACCGCGGCGCGCAGCCGACGCCGATCGACCCCAACGCGGCGGAAGACCGGCCCCTCGGTAATCGCACTCGCTACCAGCCAGGCGCCGACCCGGCGCATAGTGTCCGCGGACAGCCAGCCCCAGGCCCCCTGCCCTTCCTGATCGGTCTTGGATAATGGAATGAACAGGAGCGCCGAGCCATCGCTGTGCGGATCGATATGCGCGACGGTGACGGCGACAAGCTCGCTGACGCGCAGCCCCGCATCATAGCCGAGTGAGAGCAGCGCTGCGTCGCGCAAGCCCTGCAGATCGCCGCTACAGGCGCCGAGCAAGGCAGTAAGCGTGAACCCCTTGGTATGGGGATCTAGCGAGGCTCCGAAGCGCAACGGGGCAGCCTGACGCTGAGCAGCGCCACGACGCCGGCGGAGGCCCTTGAGCGCCGCACGGACCATGACGTGGCTGGTGGGCGCATGCCCCTCTCCTGCATCCCTGACAGCCCATGTGCGGTGGCAAGACTGGCAACCCGCCGGGCGACCGTCGCGGGCTTGGCGCCGCGCGTCTCGAGCATGGCGATGTAGCGGACCAGGTTTTCGGGCTCTGCGGGCAGCGGGGCGACACGGATGTCCTCACACCAACGCAGATAGCAGGCAAGGTCCGACGCCAGCGCCGCTTTGCTCGCCGCTGCCATAGCGCCGAGCTGCGCCGCGAAACCGATCTCGCTGACGGGGCCGGCATCAGCCGGCAGCGCAAGACCCAGCAGCCGGGTTACGCGGACATCGATCGGCTCGACGATGCCACGACGCGCTCGGACCGGAAGCCCCTCCCCGTCGGTGCGATGGACAACGATCTCGCTCATGCGGCACCTGCCCGCTGATCCGATTTACCGTGCATTCCGCCTGTGTAGCACATCGCTGTAGTTACCATAATGTCCGATTATGGTAAGTGCTTCGGCGCTCTTTGAAAACCAAGCAAACAGAGTAGATGTCGTCTGCATTGAGCATCGAAGTCACTACGAAATCCAAGTCTGAGGCGGGGCGTTAGTAATGCCGCCCCGCCCGCATTTCGGTACCTATTGACCGGCTCGTGCTTTGCAACAGGCTCGAACCACATCGGCAGCGGCTCGCTCAAGCCCAGCCGCACGATCGATCCACCGGTCGAACGGTGCGATGAGCGACACCCAGATCCCATCGGGGCCGACGGTGAGGAACAGGTCCTGGTGCTGCGGCACGAGATGGAGCTGCCCGTCCATGTCGCGGAAGAGACTGAGGTCGGGGACAAGGATCGGCCCGGTGGTAGACCTGAGGGCGACATCGACCCGCACCGGGTCGAGCGTTTCGGGGTAGAAGCCGTGACGCACGAGGAGTGTGTCACGATACTCAGCCGAGCGCAGCAGCGCCTCATCGAAAACGCGGACGCTGACCGGGGTGGCGGCCAGCACGACGTTGTGATCCAGGCTCTCGAGGGCGCCGGCGGGCAAGCCGGTGTTGCCGCCGAGCGGGTAGTAGGTTTCGCCGCCGAGCGCGGCGAGGAAATAGTCGAGCAATGCGTTCGACGTGGACGGCAGTGGTTCGTGGAGCATGCGGTGCATGACGGTAGGCCTTCTTTTTGGCGTGATCCCCGAACCGACTGGTTCGGATCAGGCCCGTTCGCTTTTCATTGCGCTTCCCGGGCTTCGCCTGCCTGTCCTGCCGATCCCTTCCCCTTTCTGCGGTCGCGGCAGCGTGCAGCGATCCCTACCGTTCCTTCCGGTCAGATCGCCGAGAAGGGCGTAGCCCCAGCCGTCTAGCAGACGGGCGCTGTCCGCCACGGTGAGCGGGCCAGCTTCGCCACCGACGCCAGGACAATAGGAATGCATCATGGTCACCAAAGCATGGCCATCGGCGCCAAGCGGCTGCCGCTGCCACCACTGACCGAGCGCAGCAGAACTGAGCAGCAGCATGGCGGCGACGCGGAACACCATGGGCGGATTGCGCGAGATCATCGTCTTTTCTCCATCGAGCTTGTTACCCCATCGAGATCATCCAGCGTCGCCACCGGGAATCAGGATGCCGGTGGTGCCGATTGGCGGAGGCGCTCGGCACCCTCACCTTCACGCCTCCGGCTTGCGACGCCAAGCCTCACAGAAGTCGAGCCATCGCTCGGCCCAGGCGCCATGCTCGCTTTCAGCGAGGTCCGGATGCAGCTGAGCCCATCCGCACGCATCATGGATACGGCTGAACACGACGATGTGAGCGTGCGGTGCTTCCACAGCGAGTTGGTCACCGGGCGCGTGCAGCACGGCAAGGCTGGTGAGTTGCCTCGCCCGTGCCAGATGCAGCATCGCCCAGGTGGTCACCTTGTCGAACTGATCGTGCAGCGGTTCACCGCGAACGAATGGCAGCGTCAGGACAGCAGCGAGCAGCCGCTGGTGCTCGGGCACCGCCGCGTCATAATCAGCAAACAGCCGTTCGAGCGACACCGGGTCTGCGACACCCGGCGCGAGCAGCAGCCGGTGATCGCGCGCGGTCGTCGGCATACCGCAGCGGGTTTGCGGGCTGGTCGGTCCGGGCTCGATCGGATTCATCTTGGCGAAGGCAAGCCGCGACAGACTTCGCTCCTGCCCCTTGGAGCGGGGACGCAACAGTGCGTAACCAAGCCCCGTCACGCCGGGCTGGCGCACATCGAACATCATGTCCGACGCTTCGCTGGGGCTAGCCCACACCTTGAGCTGGCTCATATCAGCGCCCCGCCATCAAGGCCGCAAGCGCGTCGGCGCCGAGCGCGAATCCATCTTCGCGCTCCTCGTCGCTGCTCCACGGTGGCACCTCACAACCGCGCAGCCCTACGCTGAAGAGGGCAAAGACGGTGTCGTCCGGATGATTGGGGACAAAATGCGCCGGTGCCGCTGCTCCGAGCCACAGCCGGGTAGGCGCCGACCAGAACAGGCGATGTCCATGCAGACCGACCGTAAAGCGGGCACGCCTTGCATCGGCGCCATCTGCTCGCGCCACCAGCGCGTCGCACCCGAACGCCGCCATCACCTCGCCCACGGCGGCGGCATCGCTGCCGTCCGACAGGGTTGAGGGCACAAGTAGCAGCCGCGCAGTGCGCGCGTGGAGGTAGTTGCGAATCTTCAACATCGGCACGTCGACGTCCGGTTCGAAGCGCAATGCCGCCAGGCGCGCAACCATGAGCGCTGCCGCGATGGCGGCAGCCTCGTTCGAATGATGGTTCATTGTGTTCGTCTCTCAACGGAGCAGGCGCGCGGGCTGTTCGCGTCACCTGTCAGGGATCATTTCACCTTCCGGTCCAGCCGAAAGGCTCCCCCACCCTCTCTTCACTCGTCTCTAAGTTAACGTCATGCCGCTGCGGTGCAGCCGGCTCATCGGTGCGTGCAGATCATCTTGGCTTGTAAACTGGCTCGCCTAGATTTGGCCTGTTCGCCAGCATGCGAGCTGAGGCGCTGAAACCTTGTCAGTAAGTAGCCGAAGGCCCAATTCGAATCAGTTTTGGCCGGGACGCGGGCGTGCGTGTCCAGGCTTTCTTCGTGGCCTAAGAGCCCGACCGAAAATTGAGTTGAGCGATTTCAGTAGCTTGTGATTCACCGAGGGTTGCGAAGACCACGAGGATCACATGAGCTGGACTGAAACCGCTCGACGCGAGCATGACAGAAGCAGGCTGCGCTATGCAAGCGACTGCACCGATGAGGAATGGGCTGTCGTCCGGCCGTCATTGAGGCGAACCTCCAGGGTGGGACGCCCCCACAAGCACAGGGCGCGGACCCTGTTGATGCGATCCAGTATATCGCATCAACAGGGTGCCAATGGGCACAACTGCCCAAGGACTTTCCGCCTTTCACGACGGTACAGTACCATTTCTACCGGATGCGCGACAGCGGCCTGCTCGATGTCGTCAACACGGTGCTGGTGGCATGGGTGCGGGTCGCGGAGGGCCGCGAGGCCGAACCGACCGCGGGCATCATCGACAGCCAGTCCGTTAAGACCGCCCAAGCAGGCGGGCCGCGCGGCTACGACGCCGGCAAGAAGATCAAGGGTCGTAAACGCCATATCGTGACCGACACGCTCGGCAATATGCTCGAAGGTGTGGTGCACGGCGCCGATGTGCAGGACCGCGACGGGGCGCCCGGCCTGATCGAGCGATCCTGCGACGCGTATCCCGCGCTCATCAGACTGTATGCCGATGGCGGTTATGCCGGGCAGAAACTCAAAGCAGCCGTTACGCACATTGATCGGCTGACGATCGAAATCATTAGGCGCTCCGACCTTGTGGGCTTCGTCGTCCTGCCCCGGCGCTGGGTGGTCGAACGTACCCTGGCGTGGCTCAACCGATGCCGGCGTCTCGCCAAGGACTGGGAGACCTCCATCGCCTCGTCCGAGGCCTGGATGGTAGTCTCATCCATCAGGCGAATGACGCGCCGTATCGCTAAACTCGAATTATGAGTCGGGCTCTAAGACGCGCGCGCCTTCAATGCAGGTTTCCAATCTTCGGCTCAATTAGCCATCTCATCGACGATTGATTACCCTGCTGGGCGACGCTTTTAGTTCAGGGTTGCCAACCAGGAACGAGCGCCATGAGCCGAAGCGCCTCGATGTGACCGATTGCCTTACAGGCGACCAGAGGTTCCAAATCGGCTGCCGCGAGATGACGCAGTTCAGGCTGAGCGAAGGGTGGCGTCTTTAAAGTCGCCAAACATTCGATGATTTCGATGATGGTCCAGCTACGGACATCCACCTCAATCACGCGTCGCTGCTCAAAGGTCCAGATCGTTTCGCTGTCTGTCAGCACACTTCCGTTCAGACCGGACGATCGCAGCCACAAGCCGCGCACGGTCGTCCAGTGAGGCGGTAGGACAAGCCGACGGCCGCCTCTCACAATGTCACCTGAGCGATCTGGCGGCGCGCGCATGCACAGTCCATCTCCGCTAGCGCCGCTAGATATGCGACCTCCGTGATGGTCATGCTCCACTCGACCTGCTCGCCGCCGCAGGCCGTTTGTGCGATCGTTCGATCGGCCAGTGACGAGATAAATCCATCGAGCCGGGCGACGATACCGCGCAAACCTGCCCAATACTCGTGCGCTGCCCGCACGTTGTTGAGACCGTCCATATGTCCTCCGCGTCGCGGGGGCCCAGGCGAACTGCCTTTTGCTCCTTCCCATCACGACCCGACGCTCCTCAGGCTTCAACTTCGTATCAGGGATCTTCTGGGTAGTAGGACAATCACGACAGAGACATTGGCTGGACTTGATATTTCTAATCAGGCATTGACGGTGTCAGCGCCCGCGATCGCGAGGTCTACCAATACCAGAACTCGGCATTTCTGCCTCGACCTGATCTGCGATGAGTATTCGGTTCCATTGAAGATTGGACTTAAATTTATCGTTTGATGACGATGGCCGCGCAACGGCGTTGAGCATTTGCCATCCACCGGGAATGTCCCGTAACGCGCAAAAGCTTTCCCAGACCGCTGCAGAACTGAAGCCGATATTGATGCGATCGTCGCTTCGCACGATCGCACCAAGACCTGCCCCAAGGTAATGCAATGGCATCGCGGCCGCTTCATCGAGAAGATCGCGCTGCGGGCTTGGCAACGCCCGATACTGCGGTGACTCTCGGTGGGCGGCTAGCTGATTGGAGAGCCAAGGTTCAGGAAAAAGTGCCTCTTTAACGGCCAAGTGAGCGCGCCCGACAGGTTTGCTATTTGGAGCCGTCGCTTGCCCACGCGTCGACGTCGTCGGCGTTGCTCGGCCGTCTACAGGACGACCTGCGATGTCAAGCAATGCACCGTTCTGAACTTTTACTGGCATCGGAGGGGCCGCTCGATCAACCGTCCGAGTTTTAGCGATATCGCGGGCACGCTCTGTGGATGACTTTACACGAATTTCGCATTTCGCCAGCGTTGTCGGCATCTGGCTGTTGTCTGCATTCGAGCGAATCCCGTCCTCGCTTCCAGTCTCTTCGGTCTCTTCAGTCTCCGACTGCTTCTTCCCGCAGGGCGGCGTCTCCTGATCTGCGACGGAAGCGGGATCCATCGCGATGACCGGCGAAATTGGACGACGTTTCGGACGCCGTGAAATGCGATCGTCTGTTAGCTCCGCCGCTGGCTCATTGGGATCAACGGCGCTCGCTTGCTTAGCCGAACCATTCGGAGAAGCTTCATCTGATGAACGGGTCAGCGGATTGTCCGACGAGAGACCGTTAATTTGCGCGTGTGGGTCTGGCTCATTCTGGAGCGCGGCTTTAGTCGCAACGTTGTCGGGACCGATTAGTCCAACCGCATCGCCCGAGATCGGCTTCATGCAAGCGGCAGAAGCCGACATCGGCTTGTCAGCGGTATTCGGCAGTTTTGGCGAATCAGTAAAATCGATGTTTCCGGATTCTTGGAAGGGACGATCATGGATCCTCGCCTCGTTTTCGGCTTGATCATTCTCGCTTATTTCTACCTCTGAGAGCTGGCTTAGGGCTATATCCTTCCCCCTCGTATCTGGAGCTTCCATGGCATGGGCCTGGACGTCCGCCCTAGAAATCGATCCCGGTCCACCATCGTCTTCGCCGCTCAAGCGTGGGTAGAAGTTTGCTGCGCCCAGTGCGGCCCTGACATCCTCGTCAAGATTCCATCTGGCGGTAATCGGGGCCGTAGTTTCCACAGACTTGGTCTCTGCAGATGTCGGTTGTTTTGCGAACAGCCCGGCGTCGTTTGGCCGAAACGTCCGGGTCGCGACTGGGACAACAGCAGCGCTGACTCCGTCTGAACCGGCACGTAGCGGCGAGAGTGCCGACACCAGTTTTACCGTCGAGTGATCCGTTACGGGTTTCATCATCTCGCCGCGTTCTTGCGTCGCATGCGGCTCGCCAATCAGGATTTTCTCGTTCGGCGCATTCCTGTTGACGAAGGCAACGTCAGCGTCGAAGCGGCCTCGCAGAAACAGCGGATGCGCCCCATAACGCCGGTTAAGTGTTGCTATCGCATCGTTGGCTGTTTTCGGGTGCCGTGTCCGGGCTTCAAGTTGGTCAACACCGTCTTTCGCGACGTAGCGGAGCAGGCGCTCAACGCCGTCGGTCTGCGCCAAGATTGCCGCTTCAAGAGCACGGTCTGCACGAAACGCAAAGGCGGGGTTTACGAGCAACTCAAGGTCGAGCGACTTGAGCCCCTTAAACTGCGTGCGCCCGTCCTCACGCCACAGGTGAACAAACGTCGTAGCGTCATCAGCCTGTTGTGGATGCCGGTGGATATATCGGATGAGTTTGTCGAAGTGCCGATGCGGTGACAGGCGAGTGATATGTCGCGCGGCCAACACCGAGCCGGCAACCCAGGCCTGCTCTAACGCAATCCGGTCGCACAGCTTTTGAGCCCGCGCTTCCAGGCGCTCCATTTCCAAGGTATGGTGTTTCGCTGTGGCTTGATACGGTGCGATGGCCTGCTCAATTTCGTCTATGTGGGCGAGCGCCAGCTGGTGCCTGGCCGCGATCCTGCTCCGCTCTCGAACATCCGCCGATTTCGCCAGCCCGGCATCGATATCCGCAATAAGGCGAGCGCAGTTCTCGGCCAGCCGAACTGCCGCTGACAAAGCCATTTCAAGCTGTAGAGCCACCTCATCAAGTGCATCACGGCCTTCTTCGATATGTTGAAATATGCCAGTGAGCTCGTCTCGCAGCTTTGCCATCGGCACGTCGCCAACACGCGGCTTGACCGCTCGAAAGGCCTTAAGCATGTCGACGTGACGATCACGGCGCTCGCGCGAATGATTGGCCAGCTCGAGCTTGCGTGCAGACCAGTATGTTTGCGCATTGTCGCGATCTTTCGGCACATCGATGCCCGCCTTCACCAACGCCGAAGCCGCCTTGCCGAGCGACATCATCGGCGCCGCTGCTATGCCCATCTGTTCGTAGGTGCGCGGATCGTACAACCGTCCTGAACGTGCCCGCGTGAGATGGAAGTTACATATGTCGGCAAAACGTTTGCGCAGGGCAACAACGTCTGCGCTGGCACTGGTTTGATGAAACGTGCTTTGCCGACGTTCCTTCGTCCAGCCCGCCAGTTCGCCAGGACGGAGCTTGCGGCCCGAAGCAAGATCAAACCGACCGTCCGCGCCGCGCCTGCATATCGCTGGATAGAATATGAAATGAGGATGATAATTGGCGCGGTGGTTGTAGCCATTGGGTCTGTGAAGTGCTGCTGTGAAGGGGAGGCCAAGGGTGTCAAGCTCTGCACCAAACTGTGTGACGATGTCCCTATGCGCGGCGGCATCAAGCTCGGCTGGCAGTGATGCTACGAACTGTTTTTGCACTTGCCCAAAACGTGGTCGAACGAAGTGCAGCCCTCGTGTCTTCAGGTCCGCGCCGTAGGTTGTGCCAAGCTGTCCTGCCCAGTCGAGATCTTCTTGTCGAAGCTCGAGTTCCAGCAGTCGGCTACCGTCGCGGACGTAGCAGCGACCTTGATCAATTTGCTCCCCTCTCCTGAGCGCCGCAACAATGTTGATCAGGGCTGCCGGGGCGTTCGGGTCGGCGCTCAGCGTCTCCCAATCGCTTTCGCTCATCGTGGTCAGGTTCAATCGCAGGCGCGGCGCGCCAGCCTTGCGTTCGACCCTCCAAGCTTCTTCCCAGAACGCGATGCGTTCTACACCAACGTCCGAGATGTTCGAGTGAATGAAGACGACGCGAGAGTCCGGGTCGTTGACTGAATCATCGGCTTGATCACCATCGACGACATAGCGCTCGGAACCAGCTGCCCTCGACAATTCACGGGCCCAGTTGTCGGTAAGATACCGTTCTTGCCCTACCGCAGCATTAACTGAATTACGGCCTGCTGCGGTCGCGCTGTCGCTTCTGGAGATCGTCGAAAGGCGCGTGTGAAAACTGGTTGCGCCATTCGCCGCGGTCGGCCGTTCGCCGGCAGCCGGTCGTTGAAGATTGATGGTACCGACCCAACGAGACTTCCGGCTTGTCACGTCTTGGATTCCACGCTGCCGTCCAGGCCTGACTGTCCCGACAAGCCCTTCCCGCTCCTGCCAATCGATACGTCGACGCAACGCTTCGGTCATGTGAGTTATGTCGGCGGGAACGGGCATCTCGGTGTCCAGGATGATGGTGCGACAACCAGCATGCCCGAATGGCGATACGCAGTAATGGGTAACTAACAATCGCCCAAGATATGCTGCCCCTGCCCCGCCTTCCGGAGGCACAGCCAGAGGACCCCTGCGCGCTCGGCGTGCAGGCCGACCCTGCCCCCGACTTCCGCACGCGGAAATCCGATTATAGCGCAGCGCGCGCAAATAACGGCTTGAGCCGTTGTTTGCAGCTTTGCACAAAAACCTGAACTTCCCACTGTTTTCTCCCCCTCGCGTACACGTGCACGCGAACACGCATGTGCGGGTGAGCACGTCATGGGTGAAGGCGCGCACATCCGCGCCTGTGTGAAATGAAGATTTAGGTACCCTGTCCGGGGTTCGGTCAGCCGCCTTAAGACACGGCCAATGACGCACTGTCGCATCATCAGGAGCCAAAGACAATGACCGATAAAACCGATCCCGCCATTACGAATGTGCTCGCTGCTCTCGCCGTCGAACTAGGCATCACGGCCAATCGGCAACCGTGGAGTATGGACCGGATCGCCGCTCTGATCGATATGCCTGCGCGACGTGATCTCGTCACCGAATTGCTGTTCGGCATCCTGCCTGCAACGATCGATGCCGGCCAATGGATTGCCTGGATACAGGGCGACCAGCCGCCAGTCCCGGCCAGTCTGAAGAACCCGGAGAACAGCGCCCGGCCATCCGCACGTGGCGCAGTGCAAGCAGCGACGACCAAGCATCAGTCGGCAATGGATAAAGTCGCCCGTCTGGAAGCGCAGCTGGTGCAGGCGAAGCAGGAACAGGTAGTTGCCGAAGCAGACCGTCAACGTAGTGCAGACCAGCTCCGCGCTGTGGTCGTCTACCGAATCATGGTCGAGATTGGCCGTCAGGCATCCGGTATCGCGCTGGGTCCTCTCTATGCCCTCGCGCGCGCGGTCTCACCCTATCTGCAGCAGGATCTGGCGTTCGAAAACGCCCTCGACGATCAGGGGCGTATCCTCCTGAACGAGCGTCGCCAAACCCGCGAACAAGACAGTCGCGAGATGCTCGACCGGCTCGACCGCTACGCAGGCGAGCAGGCGCTCGAACTGAAGCTCCATCGCGCCATGCTGAAGGTGATTCGGGCCTTTCATGACGAGAGGGAGGCCGAGAACGCGGCAGCGCGTGAAGCTGGTCAGAGGTTGCCCACCGTCAGGAAGCGACAGGCGGTACGCCGCACCTCCGAGGCGCAACAGCGCGACGTCCACCCGGCCGCACCGCGGGCAGACGTCATCGATGTTTTCGATGCCTTCGCGAGCCTGCGGTCTGACGCTTCCAATGACAACGACGAGCCCGCGTGAGTTCATTCGTGGGAAGCAAATGCGAGTGGCTGCTCGGCTCACGTTGTCGAGCAGCCGGGATTTTTCGTCGAACATACGGACATGAATGAGGAGCAAAGACGATGGGCAAGATCAACGACGTTAAGACCACAGCCTCCAGGGTTTCGACACATCCGGTAAGCGGCCTTCGGAAGGCCGCCTCGTCCTCCCCGAAGTTGACGTTCGAACCAAAGCCGTCAGCCATGACGAAACGAGCGGCAAGCAACGACAATAGCGCGTCAGACAGGAAGTACGATCAGTACTATACGCTACCAGATGTCGCCGCCTTTTTCTACGACTGTTTCAAAGAATATTTCGATCCTTCCGAATACAGAATGGTCGAGCCTAGCGCCGGGACGGGATCGTTTTACAAGATATTGCCCAGCGGCAGTATCGCCTTTGATATCGAACCTAAATACCCTGGCATCATTAACGCCAACTTTCTCGACGTTATAATCAAAACTGACCGACCAATTGCAATCATCGGCAATCCGCCTTTTGGCAAGAACTCCAGCACAGCAGTCCGATTCTTTAACCATGCTGCTCGCCAGTCCAGCGTAATTGCGTTCATTCTACCAAGGACGTTCCGGAAGGCATCGATCGTGAACCGGCTTGATCGTTCCTTCCATCTGGTGCGCGAATGGGATGTGCCTGCCGACGCATTCCTGTTCCGGTCCAAGCCGTACGATGTGCCAGCGGTATTCCAGATCTGGCGTCGCAAGCCGGAACTCCGCAAATTGCGCCCAGTCCAGACGCGACACCCCGACTTCAAATTCACGACGAAGGAATGTGCCGATTTCGCAATTCAGCGCGTAGGTGGACAGGCCGGTCGAGTGCATCAGGACTTTTCTAAGAGCCCGTCTGCGCATTATTTCATACAGGGGAACGTCAAGCACGTGATGGAACAACTTGACTTCGCTAGAGTCACTGGCGACGTTGCAGGTAATCCCAGCCTCGCGAAGTCCGAGATCGTCGCACTGTATCGTGACTGGCGAAAGAAAAATCCGAAACTTAACGTTAGCTAGCATACCATTACCAAACAACTTTATCAGCTGAAGCTACGCCTCCTCTCGAGCACTGGATACAACCGGCATTCCACCGGGAAAGACTTCAGTGGCCGCCAGATCGCGACAGTCGGGAAATCAACCTATTTATTCGGTCGTGTGTCGGAACAGCGTATCCTTATTTCGAACATACATCGATGACGTAAAGTGGCTCGCCAGAACAGAATAACCGGCTTGGGATAGAGAGCGATTGTTCTATCTTTTGACACCCAATGCCTTGCCTACGCTTAAGCGATTACGCTGTCACCGGTCGTACCCTTCGAAAAAGAATTTCGCGCTTCACCATAACATGCGATCACGTTCGACCCTGCGGTGGCACTTTTTTTACCCGTCTTGCGTTTGGATGCAGTCCGCCAAGTGCTTTTGGCGCAACTAAGATTTATCGCCTGTAGACATGAGGCGTCTCACGTATTAATGATCCAGCGCTTCGTTTTGAGATGCGCGAACGAAGCACTAGGTTCATGGTCGCCACCTGGAGCGGCTGCATGCAGGTCGCCGGGGCGCGCTATCAACCCCGCCTTTCCGTCTCCCGCCGCTGCGAGTGCGGGTCAGCAAACGCCCTTCGGGGTTGATCGATACGGTTCCAGGGACCGCATGCGCTGACCTGAGTATTCTCTATGAACACATACTTGAACACGGTGCCGTTCGTCGGTCGTCATCGCCCCGCGAGCCTCGTAAACCACGCCCTCTTCTCCAGCGGCACTCCTTTGAGCCGTATCGAGGATCTGGCGGCTGCCTATATCTCCTCGGTCCTGAACGATCAGCGACAAGAGCCGGTGGCGCCTTCCGCCCTTCGCGCCGACGTCACCTGGAGGAAATACACACTGAAGGTTGCTGTCGAGGGCCGGCAGCGAGACCTTCGCCATCTTTCCGGCGAGCTGCTTCTCAAGCCGCTGGTATTTCCCCGCCACTATCGCCTGCCCGGCAGCATCGGCGTATGGGTAACGCGCATGCTGACGGGCGGAACGACGATCGCCGACGTCGACCAACTACAGAAGGATCTCGGGTTCGACATCGTGCGGCACACGGTAAACCTGCAGGCACTTCGCGCCTCGTCTGCCATCGGCTGGCGGCTTCTCCTTCGAGGTGATCTTGCCGGCCTCTACCTGCTGGCACCTGACTCACCCGACCAGCGAACGCTTCTCCGCGCAGTCGTACGCGACCACGCACTGCTCCTCGGTGTCGTCCGCGCCCGACTCCTCGCCGAGTATCTACGACGCCTTGCGACCGAGCCGATGGGTCCGCGCTTCGTCGATGACGATCCAGCTTGGGCGAGGCAAGGCACCCTTCTTATTGATCGGCTCGTCAAACCCTCTAGACGCCTAGACCAGTTTCTCGGCATGGCAGGGGGCGGCTCGGGTAGAAAAACGCTGGATCGCGCGATCGCCAGCGGCCGGCTCGCCTATGATCATCGGCTCCTTTCGATGGCACGCCGCATCTACCAGCGCATCGGTCCCGCCGCGTTCGTCGCCACAGCGAATCTGCGCATAGCTGCAAGCATCCAGACCGAGATCGCGCCGCTGACCGCTATCACCCCGAAGATGCTTCGCACCGATGGGATGGGTAAGGAGAGCTTCGCGCAGGCACAGCTCGGACTGTCGGTTCCCGAGGCCGTTACCGTCCTGGCCATGAACCTTATCGCCCTGCCCGGCCGACTGGATGCGGCACTCCGCGCCATCGACGAAGGACAGCAGGTGTCGATGGCGGCGCCGGCACCGCCTGCCTTGCCTGGCACCGCCAACCGCGTGCGCCGGACTGCCACCGCGCTGAAGGCGATCAGCCTTTGCGACCGGCATATCGGCGATACGAGCACCGACCCCGACAACAAGGCGGGCAGAAAACTGCATCAGCGGGTCATTAAGCTCTTGGCAGACTCGAAGCCGCCGCACGGTGCGGCCCTGCTTCAGATCTCGCCCGCGGAGTGGCTGCGGCGATGATCGCCGCAGCAGTTTTAGGTACCCTGTCCGCTCATCGTCCGAGCCTTCATCCCATCATGGATGAGACCCGCTGCCACTCCTGCTCCCGCCAACCCATCGCACGCTGCCAATCCAGCCTTCGCCATCGGCATGACAAAGCTCGTCCGACTGATGGCGAGGCAGGCGGCAGCCGAACATTATGCACGCTGCGCATCCGCCTCGCAGGCAACCAATGATCCCGACACACCCGCTGCTTAATGTACTCCTGACACAAGGTGCTCCTCCGCCATGCTGATGCGCCCTGCCCCCCGCATCGTCCTCTACGGGCGCCACTCGACCGCGATGCAAACGGCTACGTCGAGTATTGATCAGACAGAATCGTGCATGAAACTTGTCGCCTATGTTGGCGGCGCGGTGATGGCGACCTATCACGACCCCGAGCAGTCCGGCTATCGCCGTGATCGGCCCGGCCTGAGGAAACTGCTGGCGGACATCGAGTCGGGAACAGTCGACTTGATCGTCTGCGAAGCGCTCGACAGGCTTGCGCGAGACGCGGAGGATGTGGCGTGGCTCGGCAAGAAGTTGGCATACCACCGGGTGCAGTTGCACACGGTGAGCGAGGGGCATGTCGACGAGATCAAGTTCGCCGTCGCCGGGCTGCTGGGCGCGATCTTCCTCAAGCACCTCATTGACAAGACCTTGCGCGGCATGGAGGCAGCGGTGCTTGCGGGACGGTGTGCCGGCGGTCGCTCCTATGGCTACAAGCGGGTCATCCGCCTCGACGACCGCGGCGAGCGCGTTCGCGGCCTGCTGGAGGTCGACAAGGCACAGGCCGCAATCGTCGAGCGGATCTTTACCGAGTTCGCGGCCGGAGCGTCTTCCATCCAGATTGCGACCAGGCTGAATGCCGACGGCGTGCCCGGTCCGCGCGGCGGGCAATGGAATGCCTCGACGGTCCGCGGCGACCCGAAAAAGGCGACCGGCATTCTCAACAACCCGCTTTATGTTGGCCGGCTGGTATGGGGACGCCGGCAATGGCGTCGCAACCCGGACAGCGAGAAGCGCGAGCGACGCTATCGCCTACGCGAACATTCAGAATGGATCGAGGTCGCCGTACCTGATCTGCGCATCGTCGATGACGCACAGTGGAGCGCGGTTCAGACCCAGATCGAGCAGCGTTCGCGTCCCAGCAACGATGTTCCGATCGCCCGTCAGAACCGCAGGAAGCACTTGCTGTCGGGACTCATCCGCTGCAGCTGCTGTGGGTCGGGCTACACTATTTCGGGCAAGGACTATTATCGCTGCGCCGGCCAGAAGGAGCGCGGCACCTGCTCGAACACGGTCTCGGTCCGAAAGGGCCCTCTCGAAACGGCGACCCTCTCGATTTTGCAACACCAGTTGCTGACCGAGGATCATGCGCGGTTGTTCGCGGACGAGTTCCAGCGGGAGCTGGCGCGGCTGACGAGCACGTCGGCGAGGCAGGATCAATCGATCATCGACCGCCTCGCCGTAGTCACCCGCGAGATCGACACGCTGGCCGCCAACATGCTGGCCGCGGTGGCGAGCCCCGCCCTGCTGAAGCTCCTTGGCGACCGCGAGGCCGAGAAAGCGCGCCTTGAAGGACAGTTGAATACGCCAATGGCGGTCGCGCCCTCCGCGACGATTCTGTCGCGTCCGTCAGTGCAGCAACTATTTGAGGAAAAGGTCAGCCGCTTGCGCGAGGCGCTCGACGCTGAAACGGTCCGCGGCGAGGCGGCAGAGATCTTGTCGACGCTCATCGAAAGCGTGACGATCTACCCGAACGGCACGGATGGCCCGGAGGCGGAGGTCGTCGCGAAGGTCGCAGACCTTGTCGCCTTTGCCACAAACGACAACGCCGCCCGTGAGGGCGGCATGTCGAGTTCTATGGTGGTGGTTGCGGGGACAGGATTTGAACCTGTGACCTTCAGGTTATGAGCCTGACGAGCTACCGGGCTGCTCCACCCCGCGACATTCGCTTTCGCGAAGGGGGTATGAGACATGGTGAATGGGTTTCAAGCGTTCTGTGTTACGTATTGCCGCACGGGCTTCAATGCCTGGCGACGACCTACTCTTCCATCGCTTGAGCGATAGTACCATTGGCGCAGTCGGGTTTCACGGCCGAGTTCGGAATGGGATCGGGTGGGACACCGACGCTATAGCCACCAGGCAATGGAGCCGGTGCGACGATACGTTGGGGAATGCTATGGGTACCCTGGCCCCGGCTTTCGCCGGGACAGGGTTTTAAAATCGATACCGTGCAAGGTTTGTAGTGGTATTTGACCAATCCCTCGACGGCGAGGGGATTGGCAATCTGGCGTCGTCTTAATCATCCGCACGCATCGTTTGTCGCTACTGGTGACCCAGTGTTGTCATTGATGGTGTGAGACTCTCAAGCGCGAATAGAGCAATTAGTATCGGTTAGCTCCATGCGTTACCGCACTTCTACATCCGATCTATCAACGTCGTGGTCTCCGACGGCTCTATGAAATCTTATCTCGAGGGAGGCTTCCCGCTTAGATGCTTTCAGCGGTTATCCCGTCCATACATAGCTACCCAGCTGCGCTCCTGGCGGAACGACTGGTACACCAGAGGTATGTTCAACCCGGTCCTCTCGTACTAGGGTCAACTCCTCTCAAATTTCGACGCCCACGGCAGATAGGGACCAAACTGTCTCGCGACGTTCTGAACCCAGCTCACGTACCACTTTAATTGGCGAACAGCCAAACCCTTGGGACCTGCTCCAGCCCCAGGATGTGATGAGCCGACATCGAGGTGCCAAACAACCCCGTCGATATGAGCTCTTGGGGGTTATCAGCCTGTTATCCCCGGCGTACCTTTTATCCGTTGAGCGATGGCCCTTCCACGAGGGACCACCGGATCACTATGACCGACTTTCGTCTCTGCTCGACTTGTCAGTCTCGCAGTCAGGCGGGCTTATGCCATTGCACTCTAACAGACGGTTTCCGACCGTCCTGAGCCCACCATTGCGCGCCTCCGTTACTCTTTAGGAGGCGACCGCCCCAGTCAAACTACCCGCCACAGAGGGTCCCTGTTCCGGCTTACGGAACGAGGTTAGACATCAGAAACAAACAGGGTGGTATTTCACCTATGGCTCCACATCAGCTGGCGCCGATGCTTCAAAGCCTCCCACCTATGCTACACAGTTTCTTCCTAATGCCACTCTGAAGCTGCAGTAAAGGTGCACGGGGTCTTTCCGTCTAACCGCGGGTACTCCGCATCTTCACGGAGAATTCAATTTCGCTGAGCATGTCCTGGAGACAGTGGGGAAGTCGTTACGCCATTCGTGCAGGTCGGAACTTACCCGACAAGGAATTTCGCTACCTTAGGACCGTTATAGTTACGGCCGCCGTTTACCTGGGCTTCATTTCAGAGCTTGCACCCCTCCACTTAACCTTCAGGCACCGGGCAGGCGTCAGGCCCTATACGTCGTCTTGAAGCCGACTTAGCAGAGCCCTGTGTTTTTGCTAAACAGTCGCTACCCCCTGGCCTGTGCCCCCTCAAAGTGCTTGCGCATAGTGAGGGCCTCCTTCTTCCGAAGGTACGGAGGCAATTTGCCGAGTTCCTTCAGGACACTTCTCTCAAGCGCCTTGGTATACTCTACCTGACCACCTGTGTCGGTTTCGGGTACGGTCTATACGGTGGGGCTATTTCCTGGAACCATTTCGAAGCCATCCCAATCCGATAAGGGATGACAACACACATGATCCGTCACACACCACCAGGCCCACGAATATTAACGTGGTTCCCATCGACTACCCCCTTCGGGCTCGTCTTAGGGGCCGGCTCACCCTGCGCGGATTAGCCTTGCGCAGGAACCCTTGGTCTTTCGGCGAGAGGGCATCTCACCCTCTTTATCGCTACTCATGTCTGCATTCGCACTTCCGATACCTCCACGACCCATTACCAGATCGCTTCACAGGCTTACGGAACGCTCCGCTACCGCGTACCACATCAGTGGTACACCCTAAGCTTCGGCACGTATCTTGAGCCCCGTTACATCTTCGCCGCAGGACCTCTTGTTTAGACCAGTGAGCTGTTACGCTTTCTTTAAAGGATGGCTGCTTCTAAGCCAACCTCCTGGTTGTTTTGGAAGTCCCACATGCTTTCCCACTTAGATACGATTTGGGGGCCTTAGCTGTAGGTCAGGGCTGTTTCCCTTTTGACGACGGACCTTAGCACCCGCCGTCTGTCTCCCGCATATCACTCTTAGGTATTCGGAGTTTGGTTAGGTTTGGTAGATCTCGCGACCCCCTAGCCCATCCAGTGCTCTACCCCCTAAGGTGTTCGTGCGAGGCACTACCTCAATAGTTTTCGCGGAGAACCAGCTATTTCCCGGCTTGATTGGCCTTTCACCCCTAAACACAACTCATCCGGTAACTTTTCAACGTTAATCGGTTCGGACCTCCAGTGCATGTTACTGCACCTTCATCCTGGTCATGCCTAGATCGCCGGGTTTCGGGTCTAATACATCAAACTCTGGCGCCCTATTCAGACTCGCTTTCGCTGCGCCTACACCTATCGGCTTAAGCTTGCTTGATACATTAAGTCACAGACCCATTATGCAAGAGGTACGCTGTCAGGCCATAAAAGCCCTCCAACTGCTTGTAGGCAATCCGTTTCAGGTACTGTTTCACTCCCCTCATCGGGGTGCTTTTCACCTTTCCCTCACGGTACTAGTTCGCTATCGGTCACATACGAGTATTTAGGCTTGGAGGGTGGTCCCCCCATGTTCAGACAGAATTTCACGTGTTCCGCCCTACTCGAGTCCTGAATTCTCACTTTCGTATACGGGGCTGTCACCCGCTATGGCGTCTCTTTCCAGAAGACTTCTACTAGTTGAAATTCAGGCACTGGCCTGGTCCGCGTTCGCTCGCCACTACTAACGGAATCTCGGTTGATGTCTTTTCCTCCAGCTACTGAGATGTTTCAGTTCGCCGGGTTCGCTTCACGAAGCCTATGTATTCAGCTAAGTGATACCTAACCTAATTAACCCAACACCCTGCGTTACCGCACGGCTTGGATTAATCGGGATAGGTGGGTTTCCCCATTCGGAAATCGTCGGGTCAAAGCTTGCTCACAGCTCACCGACGCTTATCGCAGCGTGCCACGTCCTTCATCGCCTGTATGTGCCAAGGCATCCACGAATTGCCCTTACCTCACGCTTGAGAGTCCACACCACCAACGACATCACTGGGTGCGTTCCGAAGAACGTCACCAACTCGGCAGAGCAGTGCGCGTTGGCCTTTGTCAGGTGCGGATGATTATAATCTCAGCCAGATTATTAGTATGATGATGTCGATATCTGGAGCCTCGAACCGCTCGTTCAGATCGCGCTGCACAGAGTGCCTCACGAACCGCCGAAGCAATCCTCGTCTCCAAAATCGAGCACCTCACGGCATCGATTTTAAAAAACCCATTCACAATGTCAAATACGGGTCGTCTCGACCCAATCACCGTGCTCTCGCACGGCGAACCGTTTCTCTTCATCTCTAGGTTGTGCTGATGGTGCGTTGCCCGCGAGCCCGTCAGTCGCAGCGAAGCTGCGCCTTGTGGGCGCGCTTTGCGGCGCTGGCCGTTCTTGGCGACGTGCGCGGCAGCTTTGCTGCCTCGTCTCGTCTCCTGCGAAATGGTGGAGCCTATCGGGATCGAACCGATGACCTGATGCTTGCAAAGCAACCGCTCTCCCAGCTGAGCTAAGGCCCCAAACGCACTTGTGTGTGGTGGGCCTAGGTGGATTCGAACCACCGACCTCACCCTTATCAGGGGTGCGCTCTAACCAACTGAGCTACAGGCCCACACCCGCTGCGCCCGTCAGACGCAGCAGAACTGCGCCCAAGAGGCGCGCTTCGCGCGCTGGCCGAGCTTGCCCACGTGCCAAATAGCAAAGCTATTCGTCTCGTAGACTAACCTAGTGATGAAGGGACATGAGGACGGCGGCTAATGTTCTTTGGAATGGAAGAAGCTCTTCCGACAGGGTGGCACCATAAGATGCGGGCCTATCAGCGCTTTCTGCCGATATCCTTAGAAAGGAGGTGATCCAGCCGCAGGTTCCCCTACGGCTACCTTGTTACGACTTCACCCCAGTCGCTAAACCCACCGTGGTCGCCTGCCTCTCTTACGAGTTAGCGCAACGCCTTCGGGTGAATCCAACTCCCATGGTGTGACGGGCGGTGTGTACAAGGCCTGGGAACGTATTCACCGCGGCATGCTGATCCGCGATTACTAGCGATTCCGCCTTCATGCTCTCGAGTTGCAGAGAACAATCCGAACTGAGACGGCTTTTGGAGATTAGCTCACACTCGCGTGCTTGCTGCCCACTGTCACCGCCATTGT
>NZ_JASPFL010000001.1:0-627500 GCF_036855945.1 Sphingomonas sp. LR59 | reverse complement strand
CGATCGTCGCGCCCAGCCATATCACCGTCGCGGCCAGCGATCCGGGGGTCAGCCACGCCCACTTAGCCTTGTGACGATTGGGACCAAACCGGTACAGGCAGGCGGCCGCGGTGACGCCCAACGAGGCAAGCACGCCGTAGCTGACAAGACGGATCGCCAGCAACAGGATCTCGGGAGCACCCGGAATCAGGCTATCGAGAAGTGCGAATGCCGCGGTCGACAGTGCGGCGACCAAGGCCAGCAAAACGGCACCCCCAGTTATTGCGAAGGCGAGCAGGTTCAGCGCTATGAACCCGCGCGTCTCCTTCTCTTCGTAAGCGATGTTGAGCGCGGTGACGATCGACGATGCGCCCTTCGTTCCGCCATACAGCGCGATGCCTAGCGCAATCACGAGGCCGAAACCCTTCTTGCCCTCCGACGTGTTGACGACCGTCGCGAGCTGGTCGCCGATCACGCGGGCGGCGTCCTCCGGCAAAACGTTGAACAGCGCGCGGATGTTCGCAACCACCGTGGCGGTATCGGCAACCAGACCGTAGATCAGGACGACCGACGCCAGCAGCGGGACGATCGCAGCGAACCCGTAGAACGCAGTACCAGCCGCGATCAGGCCGATATTGTCGTCGTTCCCCTCGGCCCAGGTGCGCTTCAGGACCTTCCACCATTCGCGAGCCGACATCGACCAGGGGCTGGTGGCCTCGTTCTCGGATCGTACTTCACTGCTCAGCGTCTTGCCCCTCGGTCCCGGTATATTCCGGCCCAACGCCGCGCGGACGCAAACGTGCCGTCAGAGTTGCCGCAACGCCTGTGCCGGCCGCGCGCCGAGAATGGGCCATGCGCCGATCAAGCCGATCGCCATCGTCAACCCGGCACCACCCAGCAACGTAGCCAACACCGTCCCATAATCCGGCCGCCATTCGAAACTGAAGAGTTGCGTGATGACATACCACGCCCCGCCGAGCCCCAGGAGAAGGGCGAGCACCGACAACACGATGCTCAGGAACGCGTATTCGAGCGCCTGCACCGCGAGCACCTGTCGCCGCGTCGCGCCGAGCGTCCGCAGGATCACGCCGTCATAGGTCCGTGCCGCTCGCGCCGCCGCGATCGCGCCGATCAGCACCGCGATCCCGGCAAGGATCGCCACCGACGCCGCCGCGGTGATCGCGGTCGCCATCTGCGAGACGATATCGCGGACCTGGCCAAGCACGCCGCGAACCTCGATCACCGATACCGAGGGGAAGCGCGGGAGCAATGCTCGCATGACGGGTGCTTCCTGCCCCGGCGCGAGCTCGATCGTCGCGGCGAGATTATGCGGCGCGTCCTCGATCGCATTGGGCGAGAACACCATCACGAAGTTGAACCCGAGCGTATCCCAGCTGATCCGGCGGAACGACGCGATGTGCGCGGTCCGCTCGACGCCGAGCAAGGTGTAGGTGAGCGGATCGCCGATCTTGAGGTCGAGCACCTTGGCCAGTCGCTCGTCGATCGAGACCAGCGGCGGACCCGTATAGTCACGCGGCCACCACCGACCGGCCGTGAGTTCGCTACCCTCGGGCAAGGTTGCAGAATAGGTGAGCCCGCGTTCGCCGCGTAAAGCCCAGGCGCCGTCGGGCAGCGTCTTGAGATCGGCGACACGCGTCGTGCCGTAGCCGGTGATCGTACCGCGCATCGCGGGCACGGTGCGGATGACCGGGTGGATAGCGACGCCTTCGATGGTCCGCCGGAACTCAGCCTCGCGGTCGGGCGGAACGTCCAAGGCGAACAGCGCCGGCGCGCGCTTGGGTACGGTGAGCTCTATGTTCGCGGCGATGCTCGTGCGGATGCCGGCGAGCAGGACGAACAGTGTCAGGCCGAGCCCCAGCGCAACGACCAGAGTGCCGGTCCGCGCACCGGGGCGGTGGAGCCCCGCGATGGCGAGCCGGAGCAACGGCTTGCGCGAACGGGGAAGAGCTGCGGCGACTCTGCGTACCGCCCAGCCGAACGCCGCCAATACCAGCAGCACGCCCGCCACCGCCGCGAGGAAGCCAGCGCTGAGGCCTGGCTGGTCCGCGGTCGACAGCGCGAGCGCGACGATCGCGGCTCCGGCACCGAGGACCCAGGGCAAGGTCCGGCGTAAAGGGACCGACCGATTGCCGAAGACACCGCGGAGCAAGCCCGCCGCGGGAATGCTGCCCGCCTCGATCAGGGGTGGCGCGGTGAAGGCCAGCGCGATCAGCATGCCATAGGCGGCGGCAAGCGCGAGCGGGACCAACTGGAGCGAGAAGCGCGGCGCGACCGGCAGAACGTCGCCTGCGAGCCAGACGATCAACGGCACCGTCACCGCCCCCGCGACCATACCAAGAACGATCCCCATCGCCGCCACGACCGCCACTTCGAGGAGGTAGATCTTGGCAATTAGGCCGGACGTCGCGCCGAGCACCTTCAACGCCGCGATGCTGCTGCGGCGGGCGGCGAGGTAGGAGGACACGCCGTTGCCGACGCCGATCCCGGCGATGACGAGTGCGGACAGCCCGACCAGCAACAGGAACTGCCCCATGCGATCGACGAAGCGCTCGGCGCCAGGCGCGGCTCGGTCACGCGTCTTGGTTTCCCAGCCGCCGGTGGGGAATGCCGCCTTGAACCGATCCACTGCGGTCGTCGGCGAGGCGCTTGGCGACAGGCGCACGCGGTACTTGCTCTCGTAAAGGCTGCCGGGCTGGACCAGACCGGTCCGCGCTATACCTGCTATCGAGACGATCGCGACGGGGCCGAGCGTGAAGCCTTCGCCCAGCCGGTCGGGTTCATTCGCGATCACGCCGGCAACGGTGAAGTCCGCGGTCCCCAGCCGTACGCGCGCGCCGCGCCCAACGCCTAGCCTCTGCGCCAAGGCCGGGACGATCCAGATCGCCTTGGGATCGTCGACCTTCGCGACCGATCCACCCTGTACGGCGAGCGTGCCGTAGAGCGGATAGACCGCGTCGACGCCCTTGAGCTGGACCGGCACGCTGTTGGTGCCGCGGATGGCGGTCGCCTGCATGCGGACGGTCTCGGACACTGTGCCGAGCCGCGCCATTGCCGCGCGCTCTTCCGGCGTCGCGGCACGCTGCGACGTCCCGAACTCGACATCGCCGCCGAGGATCGCGCTGCCGCGGGAAGCAAGCTCGGCGTCGATCGACTGCGTCAGGCTGCCGATCGCGGCCAGCGCGCCGACGCCGAGGAACAGGCAGGCGAGCAGCAGCCGCAGCCCGCGAAAGCGAAGATCGAGTTCGCGACGGGCAAGCCGCCACGCCAGCCGCCATTCGCTCACCGCAGGCGATCCGCGGCGATCCGGCCGTCGGCTAGTTCGACGATGCGGTCGCAGCGCGCGGCGAGTACCGGATCGTGAGTGATGATAATCAGCGTGGCACCGGTCGCGGCGCGACGATCGAACAACAGGTCCATGACAGATGCCCCGGTGGCGGCGTCCAGGTTGCCGGTCGGTTCGTCGCCGAAAACGAGTGCGGGGCGTGGGCCGAGTGCGCGGGCGATCGCCACGCGCTGCTGCTCGCCGCCGGAAAGCTGGGTCGGATAATGGCCGATCCGATGCGAGAGGCCGACAGCCGCGAGTTCGGCTTCCGCTCGATCGAACGCGTCGGGCATCCCGGCCAGTTCCATCGGCACGGCGACGTTCTCGAGCGCGGTCATCGTCGGCAGCAAATGGAAGGCCTGGAGGACGATCCCGATGCGTCCACGCCGCGCGCGGGCCAGAGCGTCTTCGTCGAGCTTGCCAAAATCAAGCCCGGCGACTTCGACCCGGCCGCTGGTCGCGCGCTCCAGGCCGGAGAGCACCGCCATCAGTGACGACTTGCCAGACCCCGAGGGCCCGAGCAGCGCGACGCTGGTACCTTGGGCGATATCGAGATCGATGCCCTTGAGGATCGTCGTCGCGGCAGTCGATGCGCCGAGTGTCAGCGTGACATCGCGCGCCGAGATCACCATATCGGCGGAAGCAGGTTCGGACATGGAGACCAATATCTTGGAGAAACAGATGCGACGCTGGCCTCTTTATGGGGGCGGACTGGCGCTTCTCCAAGCGGGGTTGCTGGTCGGCTGCGATCGGACACCCGAAGTCCCTGCCCCGCCGCCCGCGACGAACGTGGTCGCGCCGGTTGCTGCGACCCCAGCGCCGCAGGGTCCCGAGCGCCTGATCCTTGCATTCGGGGACAGTCTGTATGCCGGCTACGGCCTCGATCGCGGGCAGAGCCTGCCGGATGCGGTGCAAAACCGGTTGCGCAAGGACGGTATCAACGCGACGATCGTAAACGCCGGGGTATCGGGCGATACCAGCGCGGCGGGACGGCAGCGGTTCGCGTTCGCGCTCGACAACATAAAGCGCAAACCGGACCTCGTGTTGATCGGACTCGGTGGCAACGACGTGCTGCGGCAGATTTCGCCGGCCGAGACGCGCACGAACATGACCGCGATGCTCGACGAGGCGAAGCGGCGCGGCATTCCGGTCATGCTAACGGGAATGATGGCGCCGCCTAACCTCGGACCTGACTTTTCATCGCAGTTCAACACGATATGGCCAGATCTTGCGAAGCGCTATGATACGACCCTGTATCCGTTCATTCTAGACGGCGTGATCGGCAACGCGCAGTTGATGCAGGCGGACCATGTCCATCCCAATCAAAACGGCGTGAACAAGATTGCTGCCCGTGTCGCACCGGTCGTCGAGAATGCTTTGAAAAAGGCCGAATGATCGGAAACACTTGGTGCACGGCTCTGTGTTCGGATCGCAAGCGGCTGGCGGGGCCATCGCAGCATCGTCTAGCGTCGTCGTATCGTGTGCCTCGCATTCCCCCTTTCGCAGGGGGCGCGGTTGGTGCAACGCCGACATGAGGGATACAGAGGGCTAGGACACACAGGGCGATGCAATGCAATTGAGCGGTTTGATCGCACGGCTTGGTCGACATCTCGACCTGACCGATGCGGAGCGTGACGCGATCACGCGGGCCGAGCGCGGCGAACGGCGCTTGAAGGCCGGCGACATCCTGATGGCGGAAGGTGGCGAGAGCCATGCGCTGTACGTCGTGCGCCAGGGGTGGCTGCACTCCTCGACCAAGCTGATCACCGGCGGCCGGCAGATCCTGCGGTTCCATTATGCGGGCGACCTGATCGGCACGTCGAGCATGGCGTGGTCGCAGGCAGCGGCGACGCTGACCGCGATCTCGGATTGCTGGGTGATCGAATTGCCGAAGACCGAACTCGGGCTGCTGTTCCGCGCGCAACCGCGGATCGCCGGGCTGCTGTATGCGATCGCCGCGGCGGAAAACGTCGCGATGAGCGACCGGCTGACGACGATCGGACGGATGGGCGCGAGCGAGCGGCTGTCGACGTTGCTGCTCGACATCATGGCGCGGTTGCGTGTGACGGCGGGCGGGATCGTCGACTCATTCGACCTGCCGCTGACACAGACCGATATCGGCGATGCGCTGGGGCTGACCAAGGTGCATGTGAACCGCACGATCCGCGCGCTGGAGAAGAGCGGCGTGATCGAGCGGACCGGGCGGCGGGTGCGGATCGTCGACGAGGCGGCGCTGGTCGCGGCGACCGGGTTCACCGATCGCTATGGCGAGATCGAGACGGCGTGGTTGCCGCCTGCGGCTTAGGGAAATTCCGATCTCCCCCGCCAGGGTGAGGTGTCGCCGAAGGTGACGGAGGGTGAGGACATGGAGCAGGCGTTTCGCTTGCCTCCCCTCCATCAGGCTGACGCCTGCCACCTCCCCCTGGCGGGGGAGGATCGTTAGTGCAGTTTCAGGTGCGGTCGACGACGAACAGGGTGACGCGGTCGTATTTGATGTCGCCGGGGTTGAAGATCGCGTCGGGGACGAACGGACGATCGATGACCTCGATATCCTTCAGACCGGCGAGCTTGAACGTGCCGAGCTTGATCTCCTTGGGCGGCTGACCGTCGCGCTCTAGCGTGATCGCGTCGACGAACACGTCGTCATGCTTGGTGTAGAGGATGTGCGGTGCCAGCGTGCAGACCATCCGGTTATAGGTCGCGGTAATGCACTGGCGCAGCGCGATCGCCTGCAGCAGCAACGCGTTTGCGTTGGACGGGGCAGACTGGGATGGGGCGGACTGGTCTGGGGTCGAGGTCATGTTGTGCATCGCAGCATAAGTTAGGGGATCGGTGCCGTTAGGCCCAACGCGCTACATGCGACAAGGCCTAACTTAAAGCATAGCCGGTTTAATCCGCCTGTTCGACCCGGCCTAGCGCTTCGACCTCGTCGGTGTGGACGTCGAACCCGACCAGACGCGCGGGGCCGAAGCTGGTGGTGAGCGCGGTATCAGTGGCGTCGCGCCCCCGCGCCATCAGGATCCGGCCGATCCGCGGGCGATTGTGGCGCGCGTCGAGCGTGTGCCACGTGCCGCCGAGATACACGTCGAACCATGCAGAGAAGTCCATCGGTGCATCGACCGGCGGGATGCCAATGTCGCCGAGATACCCGGTGCAATAGCGTGCGGGGATGTTCATGCAGCGGCACAGTGTAACGGCAAGATGCGCGAAGTCGCGACAGACGCCCTGGCGTTCTTGATACACATCCCACGCGGTCTTGGTCGAGCGCGCGAAATGATAGCCGAACTCGACATGGTTATGCGTGAAGTCGACGATCGCCTGGACGCGCTGCCAGCCGGCGGGAACGTGGCCGAACAGCGACCAGGCGGTCTCCGACAGGCGATCGGTCTCGCAATAGCGGCTGCCGAGCAGGTAGATCAGGATGTCGTCGGGAAGATCCTGCACCGCATGCTGGACCGCGTCGGGGGAGACGGGATCCGGCAGACCGCTGTCCTCGATCGTGAAGTCGCAAGACAGGGTCAAACCGCCGCTCGGCACCGTGAACCGCGTGCAGACATTCCCGAAGGCGTCGAGATAATCATAGGTCGGCACGTCGGGATCGGCGGCGATCCGGTGCGGGGTCACGAAATCCTTGTTGCGCGACGGATGCACGCTGAGCATCGCCAGCATCGGGGTTTCGACGTCGGTTTCGAAACGAATGTCATAGCCAGCCCGGATCAGCATCGATGTCCCCCTTGTCGCGCCATTGGTCACGCAGTGTGTGATGATTGGTGGTGGTCGGAGGCCTCGTCCGAGTCTTCGTCGACGGTGATGTCGACCGACACGCTCATATCGAGGAAGCTGCCGGGAAAGCCGCTCCAGGTGCCGGAGACGGGCACCGCCTGGTAGATGTCGCGCGCGACGGCGACGCGGACGAGCCCGCGGTTGCCGACGATGCCGTTGGTCGGATCGAACTCGACCCAGCCCGAGCCGGGAATATAGACGCGGACCCAGGCATGCGTGTTGCCGCCCCCGGTGCGATGCTCTCGACGCGTCGGATTGTAGACATAGCCCGATACGAACCGTGCCGCGAAGCCGAGCGCGCGGACCGCCTCGATCATCAGCATCGCGTAGTCGCGGCAAGTGCCCTTGCGCTTGGCGAGCGTCTCAATCGGCGACTGCGTGCCCTTTTCGGGACGCTGGACATAGGTGAACTCTCGCTTGATCGCCGCGGTCATCTCGGACAGCATGGCGAGCGTATCGGTCTGCCCGCCCGGCGCGACGAACCGCCGTGCCCAGCTGTCGATCTCGCGGAGCGGATCATGATGCTGGCGCTCGATCGAGCGGAGCAGGTCGGGCATCTCCTCCGACGAATAGGTGAACGGATAGAAGCGCGCGTAGCGTTCGATATCGACGTTCTGGAGTTCGGCGGGGGTGTGATCGAGCCGGACGCGACTGTCGATCACGAGGTCCTTGGCGCGCTTGTCGAACGTAGCGATCGCGACCGCGTTGCCGAACACGTCGTGCAGCCAACGGACGTCGGAGGGCTCCGGAGTGATCGTGAGCTGCGTGTCGATCAGATGCTGGTCGTAGCTTTCGCGCGGCCGGACCATGATCCTGTGCTCGCCGAACGCAACCGGTTGGCGATACGAGTATTTGGTTACATGAGAGAGCGTTAGAGATGGCATCGAGGATCCACGTCGCATGAACAGCACTGCCAGCCAAACGCTGCTTGGGACCGAAGATGCCGCACCGGTCGTGGTGGTCAACCCCAAAGGCGCGTCATCGTTCCTGCTGATCGGCGATCATGCGGGAAATGCCGTACCGAAGGCGCTGGGGTCGCTGGGCCTGAGCGACGCGGAGTTGGCGCGGCACATCGGCTGGGACATCGGCATCGGCGAACTCGGCGCGCTGCTATCGGACAAGCTCGACGCGGTGTTCGTCCGGCAGACCTATTCGCGGCTCGTGATCGACTGCAACCGCAGCCCGAGCCAGCCGGATCTGATCGCCGAGATCAGCGACGGAACCGTGGTGCCGGGGAATGTTGCGCTTGGTGAGGTCGATCGCGCCGCGCGGTTCGCCGAGATCCACGCGCCGTATCAGGCCGCGGTCGAGGCGGAGATCGCGCGGCGCGATGCGGCGGGGATGACGACGGTGCTGGTCGCGTTGCACAGCTTTACGCCGGCGATGAAGGGCGCGTTGCGGGATCAGGCGCGGCCCTGGCATATCGGCATCCTGCACGACGGCGGCAACACCGCGTTCGCGCATGCACTGCTCGACGTGTTGCGCGACGAGGCGGATCTAGTGGTGGGCGACAACGAACCGTACCGGATGGACCTGATCGACTATACCATCCCGCGTCATGCGTATCCGCAGCGGCGGCTTTATGCGGAGATCGAGGTTCGGCAGGATCTGCTGGGGTCGAGCGAGGGATGTGCGGCGTGGGCCGAGCGGCTGGCCCGGGTGCTGCCGGTGGCGCAGGCGCTGGTCTGACCGAGTGACCCGTCTCGTTGCGCAGGTCTTGATCTGTGTTGCATTGCGGTAACAGCGCGATGACCAAAGGCGTACATGGCAAAATTGTCACTTGATATGATGTATCATCAAATTTACCCAACGAGTTGTACAGGGACGATACCCCGACGACGATAAGGGAATTTCATGAAGACGATGCTGTTCGGCGCCACCGCCCTGGCTGCGCTCCTCGCCCCTCAGGCTCACGCCCAGACGGTCGCCACGGATACCACGACCCCCGCCCCTACTCCGGCATCGGTCGGCTCGACCAACCAGCGCGACATCATCGTCACTGCGCCGCTCCAGACCAGCGAGCGCGACGTGTTGCAGGGTACGACGGTGCTGACCGGCCAGGAACTCACGCGCCAATTGCGTCCGTCGCTCGGCGAGACGCTCGCACGCCAGCCCGGCGTGTCCGCGTCGTCGTTCGGGCCGAGCGCCTCGCGTCCGATCCTGCGCGGTTTCCAGGGTGACCGTATCCGCGTGCTGACCGACGGGATCGGCTCGATCGACGTGTCGAACACATCGGTCGACCACGCGGTCATCATCGACCCGCTGCTCGCCGAGCGTATCGAAATCCTGCGCGGGCCCAGCGCGCTGCTCTACGGCACGTCGGCGGTTGGTGGCGTCGTCAACGTCATCGACACACGCATCCCGCGGTCGGTGCCCGAGAACGGCTACCGGTTGAACGGGATCGCCAATTATGGCTCGGCGGCGAACGAGCGGTCGGGCGGCATGGCCGGCGACGTCGCGGTCGGCCAGCATCTCGTGCTGCATGCGGATGGCTCGTACCTCAAGTCGGGCGACCTGCGCACCGGCGGATACATCCTCTCGCGCGACGCCCGCGCCCAGGCGCTGGCAACCGCCGCCCTGCCGGTTGACCCGAATGAGGCCGATCCGATCGACTATGCCGCATCGGCGCAGTTGAAGGGCAAGCTTCCCAATACGCAGGCCGAGACCTGGACGGCGGGCGCTGGCGCATCGATCATCACCGACAATGGCAGCCTCGGCGTGTCGTACAGCCATTACGACAGCCTGTACGGCGTGCCCATCCGCTACGCCACGCAAGCCGGCCAAGAGCAGGAGGCACCGCGTCTCGACGTCGTTCAGAACCGCGTCGATCTGCGCGGCGAGATCGACACTGGCGGCGACGTATTTTCGAAGATCCGTGTCCGTGTAGGCCAGGCGAGCTATCGCCACTTCGAGCTTGAAGAAGACAATTCGGTCGGCACCGCGTTCTATAACAAGGGCCTCGAAGGGCGCCTCGAAGTCGTCCAGGCGAACCGCGGCGGCTGGCAGGGCGCGTCGGGCGTGCAATTCTACAACCGGATCTTCAACGTGGTCGGCGACGAGGCCTTCCTGCCGAAGAACGAGACCAACCAGACCGGCCTGTTCACGCTCCAGCAGTATGAGTCGGGCAAGTTCCACGCCGAGGGTGGCGTGCGCTACGAGATCACCGATCTCGCCGCGCGGACGCCCGAGGACGATCTGCGCTTCTTCCGGGGGAGCCAGAGCTATCATTCGGTATCGGGCTCGCTCGGTGCGTCCTATGCGCTGACCGACAGCATCCGCGTCGGGCTGAACGGATCGCGGACCGAGCGTGCGCCGTCGGCCGAGGAGTTGTTCGCGAACGGCGCGCATGCCGGCACGCAGGCGTATGAACTCGGCAATCCCGACTTCAAGCTGGAAAAGTCCTGGGGCCTCGAAGGCACGCTGCACGCGCACGGCGACGGCTTCAGCTTCGACGCGTCGGCCTATTACAACTGGTTCTCGAACTATATCTCGGAGAATCAGGTCGCGGCGTCGGTGTGCCAGGCGGCGGCCAATCCGTCGGGCCGCGTGGTCGACCTGCCCTGCTTCCAGTATCAGCAGGCCGACGCCCGCTATTACGGGTTCGAGGCGGATGCTTCGGTGAAGGTGGCGCAGATCAGCGGCTATGCGGTCAACGCCGACGTGCTGGGCGATTACGTGCATGCCAACATCGTCGACCAGGGCCCCGTCCCGCGCATTCCGCCGATGCGCGTGCTCGGCGGGATCGAGGCGCAGGGCGACCGGATCAACGGGCGTGTCGAGGTCGAGCATGTGTTCGACCAGAACCGCATCGCCGCGTTCGAGACGAAGACCAACGACTATACAATGGTCAACGCCTCGATCGGCCTCAGCCCGTTCGGCAAGGATTCAAAGACGACCCTGCTGCTGAGCGCGAACAACCTGTTCGACGTGAACGCCCGTCGCGCGACCAGCTTCCTGAAGGACTTCGCACCGCTCGCCGGCCGCGATTTCCGCGCGACGCTGCGCTTCGGGCTTTAAGGTGACTGGGGCCGGCGCGATGCGCTGGCCCCTAGTCGTCTATCCGTTCGAGCCCTTCGGCATAGACGCGCTGTCGGGCCGCATAGGCTGCGGCCGACGTCCTAAGGCCGGCAATCGCTTCGGGCGGCAAGTCCCGCACCGCCTTGGCCGGCGCTCCGACGATCAGGCTCCCGGCCGGAAACACCTTCCCCTCGGTCACCAGCGCATTCGCGCCGATTAGGCAATCGTCACCGATCACCGCGTTGTTGAGGACCGTCGCCCCCATCCCGACCAGCACGTTGTTGCCGATCGTGCAGCCGTGGAGGATCGCGTGATGGCCGATCGTGCAGCCTTCACCGATGCTGAGCGGCGCACCCGGATCGGAATGCAGCATCGCACCCTCCTGGATATTGGTCCGCGCGCCGACGAGGATCGGGGTGTTGTCCGCACGGATCACCGCGCCGAACCAGACGCTCGCCCCCTCGCCCAATTGTGCGTCGCCGATCACGTCGGCGGACGGCGCTACCCACACGTCGTCCGCCAAAGTCGGTCGTTTACCCTCGATCGCATAGAGTGGCATCAGGCAGCGTCCCTTTCCTTTGCCCGCGCGCGGAACGCGTGGAGCAGCGGCTCGGTATAGCCGCTCGGCTGCGTCAGGCCATCGAACACGAGTGCGCGGGCGGCCTGGAATGCCAGGCTCTCGTCCTCGTGCCCCGCCATCGGCCGATACAGCGGATCGCCCGCATTCTGCGCATCGACCTTCGCCGCCATCCGTCGCAGCGCTGCATCCGCTTCGCCAGGCGTCGCGATGCCGTGGAGCAGCCAGTTCGCCATGTGCTGCGAACTGATCCGCAGCGTCGCGCGGTCCTCCATCAGGCCGATGTCGTGGATGTCCGGCACCTTCGAACAGCCGACGCCCTGGTCGACCCAGCGCACGACATAGCCGAGGATCCCCTGCGCATTGTTCTCCAGTTCCTCGCGAACCTCGTCGGGCTGCCAGTTGCGCCCGGTCGCGACCGGGATCGTCAGCAGCGCATCGAGCGACTCGATCGGCTCGGCCTTGCGCTCCGCCTGCCGCGCGAACACGTCGACGCGGTGGTAGTGCGTCGCGTGCAGCGTGGCCGCGGTCGGCGACGGCACCCAGGCGGTATTCGCGCCGGTCATCGGATGCGCGATTTTCTGCGCGAGCATGTCCGCCATACGGTCGGGCGCGGCCCACATTCCCTTGCCGATCTGCGCCTTGCCGCTGAGCCCGCAGGCGAGCCCGATCTGGACGTTGCGATCCTCATACGCCTTGATCCACGACGAGGCCTTCATGTCGCCCTTGCGGATCATCGGTCCCGCCCGCATCGAGGTGTGCATCTCGTCGCCGGTGCGATCGAGGAAACCGGTGTTGATGAACACAACGCGGTCCTTCACCGCGGCGATGCACGCGGCGAGGTTGGCGGAGGTGCGACGCTCCTCGTCCATCACGCCGACCTTGATCGTGTGTCGCGCGAGGCCGAGCAGATCCTCGATCGCGTCGAACAGCCGGTTTGTGAAGGCGGCCTCGTCGGGGCCGTGCATCTTCGGTTTGACGATGTAGATCGAGCCCGCCCGGCTGTTGCGAATGGGGCCAGTGCTTTTCAGGTCGTGGAGCGCGACCAGCGACGTGACGATGCCGTCGAGGATGCCTTCGGGTGCCTCATTGCCGTTAGAGAGCAGGATCGCGGGCGTCGTCATCAGGTGACCGACGTTGCGGACGAACATCAGGCTGCGGCCGGGGAGCGTGAACGCCCTGCCGTCGGGGGCGGTGTACTGCCGGTCCGGTTCGAGCGCGCGCGTGACCGTGCGGCCGCGCTTCTCGAAACTTGCGGTCAAGTCGCCCTTCATCAGGCCGAGCCAGTTGGCGTAGGCGGCGACCTTGTCCTCGGCATCGACAGCGGCGATCGAGTCCTCCAGGTCGGCGATCGTGCTGAGCGCGGATTCGAGAACCACGTCGGCGAGGTTCGCGGGGTCGTCGCGCCCGATCGGATGCTGAGAGTCGATCACCAGTTCAATGTGCAGGCCGTTGTGACGCAACAGGATATTGTCGCCTGCATGCCCAACGAGCTGGCTCGGCTCGGCAAGCTGCGGCGTGCCACCGGTCCAGTCGGTCCACGACCCGCTAGCCAGCGGCACGGCATTGTCGAGGAATGCCTTCGCCCATGCGATCACCTGCGCGCCGCGCGCCGGGTCATAGCCCTTGCCGGACGCCGCGCCGGGGATGGCGTCGGTGCCGTAGAGCGCGTCGTACAGGCTTCCCCAGCGCGCGTTCGCGGCGTTGAGCAGGAAGCGCGCATTCAGGATCGGCACCACCAGTTGCGCGCCGGCGAGCGAGGCGACCTCCGCATCGACTTTGCTCGGCGCAACTGCGAAGGGCGCGGGCTCGTCGACCAGATAGCCGATCTCGCGCAGGAACGCCTGGTACTCCATCTGGTCGATCGGTTTGCCGGCGCGGGCTTCGTGCCACGCGTCGATCTTCGCCTGTAGGTCGTCGCGGACAACGAGCAACGCGGCGTTCTCCGGCGCGAACCGGGCGTAGATATCGGACACGCCTTGCCAGAACGCGGCGGCATCGAGACCCGTCCCCGGCAACGCCTGTGTCTCGATGAAGTCCACGAGCGATGCGGCGATCTTCAGACCTGCCTTTTCGATCATCTCGGCCATGCTGCTCTCCTATGCTCTGCCGGCACGATAGACGCGCGCCACCTTCGCCACTAGGCACTATAAAGCGAAAGCTGTTGATCGCCTGGAGAACGAATGGATCCCGACATCGTCCTCTTCGCCGAAGTCGTCCGCACGGCCAGCCTAAGTGCGGCGGGGCGATCGCTCGGCATCTCGCCCGCGATGGTGTCGAAACGGATCGCGCGGCTGGAAGCGCGGCTGGGCGTGCGGTTGCTCAACCGGACAACACGGCGGCTGGAGCTAACCGCGCGGGGCGCGGCGTATCACCGCGACATGGTGGAAATCCTCGCCGCGATCCGCGACGCCGAGGCGCGCGTGTCGGACCGCGCCGAGACGCCGGCGGGGCCATTGCGGGTCAGCGCGCCGACCTCGTTCGGGCGTCTGCACATCGCGCCACACCTGAAGCCGTTCCTCGACGCGCACCCTGCGATCGAACTCGACCTCGACCTGTCCGACGGTTTTGCCGACGTCATCGGCGACCGGCTCGACCTCGCGATCCGGATCGCGCCTGCCATACCGCCGAGCCTGACCGGCTATCGTCTGGCCGACAGCCGCCGCGTTCTCTGCGCCGCACCGAGCTACGTGGCGCCACGGGACGTGGCCGATCTCACGAAACACCGCCTGCTTGCAGCAAAGGGCCAGATGCCGTGGCGGCTTACCGGACCAGAAGGCGAAGTTACGATCGACCGCCCGAGCTACGTCGCGACCAATTCCAGTGAAGTCGTGCGCGAGCTCACACTGGCCGGCGTTGGCATCGCGCTGCGCTCTCTCTGGGATGTGAGCGCTGATCTCGCGAGCGGCCGACTCGTCCGCGTCTTGCCTGAACTCGCCGGGTCTGCGGACGTCGGGATTTACGCGGTGCATGCTCGTGGTGCCGTGTCGTCGGGCACGTCCGCACTGCTTGATTACCTGCGCGGCCTCTGGTCGCCAACGCCGCCGTGGGATTCCTGAACGAGGTCGATCGTCACCGCATCGATCCGTCTCAGCATCACGACGAACTGCTCGACCTCCGCGCCTGAGAACCCGGCAAAGATCCGCCGCTCCAGATCGAGCGCCTTCGGTGCGACTGACGCATAGAGCGTGTGGCCGTCGTCCGTAAGTCGCAGCAGATGCGATCGCCGATCCTCCGGGTTCGCATGCCGTTGCATAAGCCCGCGCTCGACCAAAGCGATCGCCGCGCGGCTCACCGTGACCTTGTCCATCCGCGTCTGCTGCCCGACCTGCTGCTGCGTGATGCCGTCCGCCTCGGCGACCACCGCCACCAGCCGCCATTCCGGGATCGTCAGCCCGAACAGCGCCTCATATGTATCCGCCACTGCCTCGCTGACGAGGTTCGAGGTGATCGACAGGCGATACGGGATGAAATCGTCCAGGACGAGTGCGCGGGTGGCATCGGAGTTGGGCATATCAAAATCGTAACGATTGACACCAGTTGTTCAACCCGCCAGATTGGTAACAACAGATACCAATTTGAGGATCGAGTCATGGACCATATGGACGTAAACCCGATGGGTCTCGACGGGTTCGAGTTCGCCGAGTTCACCTCGCCCGATCCCGACCGGATGGCCGCGCAGTTCGAGCAATTCGGCTTCGTCGCCGCCTCGACCCACCCGACCAAGGCCGTCATCCGCTATAAGCAGGGCCGCATCAACCTGTTGCTCAACCGCGAGGACGGTGGCCATGCGGCGGCATTCCGCGCGGCGCATGGTCCGTCGGCCAGCGGCATGGCGTTCCGTGTTCATGACGCCAAGGCAGCGTTCGACGCGGCGCTCGCCCGCGGCGCCAAGGCGGCCGATGCTAGCATGGGTGCGCTGGGCGATGGTAGCTGTGTGCTCGAGGGGATCGGTGGCTCGCTGCTGTATCTGGTCGACAAGCACGGCGCGGCCGGCAGCCTGTATGACGACTGGAACGCGGTTCCGGGCGCGGCCGAAGCGGAAGCCGAGAACAACGTCGGGCTCGACCTGCTCGACCATCTCACGCACAATGTGAAGCGTGGCCAGATGCGGACGTGGGCTGAGTTCTACGGCCAGATCTTCGGCTTCGAGGAGCAGAAGTATTTCGACATCAAGGGCAAGGCAACTGGCCTGTTCAGCCAGGCGATGATCGCGCCCGACCGCGCGATCCGGATCCCGCTGAACGAGAGCCAGGACGACAAGAGCCAGATCGAGGAATTCATCAAGGATTACAACGGCGAGGGCATCCAGCATCTGGCGCTGACCACCGCCGATATCTTCGAGACGGTCGAGAAGCTGCGCGCGCGCGGCGTCAAGCTGCAGGACACGATCGAGACCTATTACGAGCTGGTCGACAAGCGCGTGCCGAACCACGGCCACGACCTCGAACGCCTGCGCCGCAACCGCATCCTGATCGACGGCAATGTCGGCGAGGAGGGGTTGCTACTGCAGATCTTCACCGAGAACATGTTCGGGCCGATCTTCTTCGAGATCATCCAGCGCAAGGGGAATGAAGGCTTCGGCAACGGCAATTTCCAGGCGTTGTACGAGAGCATCGAGCTGGATCAGATCCGTCGCGGGGTGATCACGGTCGACGCGTAAGTTCTAAGCCCTCTCCCTCGGGGAGAGGGATAGGCGCGTCAGCGCCGAGGGTGAGGGCACGGGCTACGCCAGCACGTGCCCTCACCCTTCCACCGCGCAAGTGCGCGTCTCCCTCCCTCTCCCCCGAGGGGAGAGGGACAGAAAGAGTTTGAACGGCCGGCGGTTCGGGCGTTGATCGGAACAGGTGAAGGAGAGGAAGCCATGACAATCCACCAGCCAGTCGACGCAGCCAATGAAACCGCCGGCCAGATCGAAGACGGCGCGGCGTATCGGCCCGGCTTCGGCAACCACGTATCGACCGAGGCGATCCCCGGCGCGCTGCCGATCGGGCGCAATTCGCCGCAGCGCCCCGCGTTCGGCCTCTATACCGAGCAGCTCTCCGGCACCGCGTTTACCGCGCCGCGTCACGAGAACCGCCGTAGCTGGCTCTACCGCATGCGCCCGACCGCGGAGCATCCGCCGTTCGAGCGCTACACCGGTGCAAAGCGGTTCGCGCCCGGCACCACCGATGCGCCGCTCGCGCCTAACCGCCTGCGCTGGGATCCGATCGAGGCGCCCGCCCCGAAGACCGACCTGATCGACGGCATGACGACGATGCTCGCCAACCGCGATCCCGCCGATCTCGAAGGCGTCGCGCTCCACGTTTACGCGGCCAACACCGACATGACCAACCGCGTGTTCATGGATGCGGACGGCGAACTGCTGTTCGTGCCGCAGGCTGGACGGCTCCGGTTGCTGACCGAACTCGGACGGATCGATATCGCGCCCGGCCAGATCGCGCTGATCCCCCGCGGTGTCCGTTTCCGCGCCGAACTTCCCGATGGCGAAGCGCGCGGCTATGTCGCAGAGAACCACGGCGCTCTGTTCCGCCTGCCCGATCTCGGCCCGATCGGTGCCAATGGGCTCGGCAACCCGCGGGATTTCGAGACGCCGGTCGCGTGGTTCGAAGATCGCGACGAACCGGTCGAGGTTGTCCAGAAGTTCATGGGCTCGCTGTGGACCACGACGCTCGATCACTCGCCGCTCGATGTCGTCGCGTGGCACGGCAATCTCGCGCCGTGGCGCTATGACCTGTCGCGATTCAACACGATCAACACGGTCAGCTTCGATCATCCCGATCCGTCGATCTTCACGCTGCTGACCTCGCCGAGTGACGTGCCCGGTCGCGCGAACGCCGATTTCGTGATCTTCCCGCCGCGCTGGATGGTCGCCGAGGGCACGTTCCGGCCGCCGTGGTTCCACCGCAACGTCATGTCGGAGGCGATGGGGCTCATCACCGGCGCGTATGATGCGAAAGCCGAGGGGTTCGCGCCGGGCGGCATCTCGCTGCATAATCTGATGTCCGGCCACGGACCCGATCTCGCGAGTTGGCAGGGTGCAAGTGCGGCCGACCTGAAGCCGCACAAGATCGACGGGACCATGGCGTTCATGCTGGAGAGCTGCTGGCCGTACAAGCCGACCGCCTATGCGCTGGAGCATTCGCAGCTTGATTACGACGCGGTCTGGTCGGATTTTCCGAAGGCGGTCCTGCCGAAGTGAGCCTCACGCTACACGGCTATTGGCGCTCGACCACCGCCTACCGCGTCCGGATCGCGCTGGCGCTGAAGGGGATCGCGTACGAACAGGTTGCGCACGATCTCCGCACCGGCGCGCAACGCGAGCCCGAGTATCGGATGCTCAATCCTCAGGGGCTCGTTCCGGCGCTGGAGACCGACGATGCAGTCCTGACGCAGAGCCCTGCGATCCTGGAATGGATCGACGAGGCGTATCCCGAGCCACCGTTGCTCCCCGTCGGTGTGGATGGTCGGGCGATCGTTCGCGCGATGGCGTCGACGATCGCGTGCGATATCCACCCGGTGAACAACCTCCGTATCCTTAACGCCTTGCGGACCGAGTTCGGGGCGGACGAGGCAGCGATAAACCGCTGGATCGCAGGCTGGATCGGCGACGGGTTCGTTGCGTTGGAGACGCTGGTCGCGCGGCACGGTGACGGCTTCGCGTTCGGTGCGACGCCGACGATCGCCGACTGCCATCTGGTGCCGCAGGTCTATTCGGCCGAGCGGTTCGCGGTCGATCTCTCGCCCTATCCGCATCTCAAGAGCGCCGCCGACAAGGCCCGCGCCCTCCCCGCTTTTGCCGCCGCGCATCCGGATCGGCAGCCGGACGCCGACCGCGCATGAGCGACGGCGAACGGCTGACAGCCACGCCGGGCGGGATAAAGCTCGCGCCGCTCGACGCGATTGCCGACGGCAAGGCGCGGAATTTTGTACTCCAGATGCGTGCCGGGCGCTTCCACGGCTTCGTCGTGCGCAAGGACGACGCGGTGTTCGGCTATGTCGACCGCTGCCCGCACATGGGCCTGCCGCTCGCGCAGGTGCTCGACGACTATCTCACCCCGCGCGGCGACCTGATCGCGTGCAGCTGGCACTCCGCGCTATTCGAGATCGACAGTGGCGCGTGCGTCGGCGGACCATGCGGGGGAACGCGGCTGACGCCCTGGCCGGTCGCGGTGGTCGACGGGATGATCGTCACCGCAGGCTGACGCGGCGGGCGACTTGCGCTAAGGGAGCGCATCTCCTCCCTGCACGATGAACCGATGACCGAAACCCTGCCCATCCGCGTCATGGCGCTGTACCGCTTCACGCCGTTCGCGGACATCGCCGCGATCCAGCCGCCGCTCGCGCTCGCCTGCTGCTCGAACGGCGTGAAGGGGACGCTGCTGCTCGCCGCGGAAGGGATCAACGGGACGATTGCCGGGTCCGAAGAGGGCATCGACGCGGTACTCGCACACATCCGCGCACTGCCGGGGTGCGCCGACCTCGACGTCAAGGAATCGCGCGCGGAGACGATGCCGTTCCACCGGATGAAGGTTCGGCTGAAGCGCGAGATCGTGACGATGGGTGAACCGACGATCGATCCGCTGGAAGGCGTCGGCCATTATGTCGAGCCGGCGGACTGGAATGCGCTGATCGCTGAGCCGGGGACGATCGTGATCGACACGCGCAACGATTACGAGGTCGCGGTCGGCACGTTCGCCGGCGCGGTCGATCCGCAGACGCGGACGTTTCGCGATTTTCCGGCGTGGTTTCGTGAGCACCGCGACGAGCTGGTCGGGGACGGCCCGCCGCCGAAGATCGCGATGTTCTGCACCGGCGGGATACGGTGCGAGAAGTCGACTGCGTTCCTGAAGGCGGAGGGGCTGGACGAGGTGTATCACCTTAAGGGCGGCATCCTGAAGTATCTGGAAACCGTGCCCGAAGCGGAGAGCCTGTGGGAGGGGGAGTGTTTCGTGTTCGATCAGCGGGTTGCGGTTGGGCATGGGCTTGCGTTGGGAAGTCATGTGCTGTGCCATGCGTGCCGGATGCCGGTGAGCGTGGCGGATCGCGCGTCGCCGCTTTATGTCGAGGGGGTGAGTTGCCCGGCGTGTCATGATGCGCGGGATGAGGCTCAGCGGGCGGGGTATGCGGAGCGCGAGCGGCAGGTACGGCTGGCTGAGGCTCGGGGCGAGACGCATGTCGGGGCGGTGTTGCCTAAGACTCATGCCGGTGCCGAGCTAGAGGCTGACGACTGACAGAAGCTTGTTCAGCCGCGAAGGCGGGTGCCCAGACTGGCACCCGCCTTCGCGGGTGAACAATTTGGGATAGCTAACCGGTCGTTGCGAAGCGCTGGGCCAAAGCCGTGTTCCCCTGCGACATTGCCAGCGAATGCACGCTGTTCCCTGCCGCATCGACGATCGTCGGGTCCGCACCATGCTCTAGCAGCAAGTCGATGATCGCCGTCTTGTTCACTAGCGCTGCCATCATCAATGCGGTCTGGCCGACGCCATTCCGTCGGTTCACATCGGCGCCTGCTTCGAGCAAAATCTGTGCAATCTCGGTATAGCCCTTGAAGCAGACGCCCATCAGCGCGGTGTTGCCGCGAGCATCCGCCGCGCCATCGACCTGCGCGCCGGCCGCGAGAAGCGCCGCTGTGGCAAGCGCCTGGCCATTGTAGCTGGCGATCACCAGCGGCGTGTAGCCCTTTGCGTCGGTTACCTCGATATCGACGCCCGCCTGCAACAACGCCGGGATCATCTCGTCGCGCCCGGTCCGCGCGGCGTCGAACATCAGTTCGACCAGCCGCTCCATCGGCGGCAAGGGGGCAGGTCTCGCGCGTCAGTCATTATTCGCCTCGATGATATGCGGCACGAACCGCGCGAGATTGCGCGTCACGACCGTGTCATCCTCCCGAACGCCGATCCCCGCGGCTTCGTTGCCGACCATCCACGCGCCGATCACCGGATGGCGGCCGTCGAATGTCGGCGGTGGTGCATAGGCCTGGCGGATCGCGCCCTCGGCACCATAGCCCTGGTCGAGCACAGTGTGGCCGCTCTCGCCGATCACCTCGACGTTCGCGCCCTCGCGCGAGAACAGCGGCTTACGCACATATTTCGGGCCGAGAATCTTCGCGGCGGGATCGTCGTCGAAGAACGCGGGGAGCAGGTTCGGATGCTCGGGATGCCGCTCCCACAGCAGCGGCAGGATGCCCTTGTTCGACAGGATCGACTTCCACGCGGGCTCGAGCCAGCGCACGTCGGCGCGCAACAGGTTCGGCGCATAGGGCTCGCGGAGCATGAACTCCCACGGGTACAGCTTGAACGCGGCCTGCACCTCGAAGCCGTCGGTATCGACGAAGCGCCCGTCGGCGGCGAGGCCGATGTCCTTCATCTCGACGAACTTCGGCTCGATCCCGACCTGCGACGCCAGATCCTCGAAGAACCGCACGGTCTGGCGATCCTCGATGGCGCTCGCATCCGCCGCGAAATGGACGAAACCGCCGCTCGGGAACAGCGCGCGAAACCGCTCGCGCAGCTTGTCGAACAGGCTGTTGAACTGGTCCGTCCCCGCCGGCAGCGCACCGCTGGCGAGTAGGTCCTCGAGCCACATCCACTGGAACGTCGCGCATTCGAACACCGACGTCGGCGTATCGGCATTATATTCGTAGAGGTTGGCCGGCCCGGTCCCGTCATAGGCGAAATCGAACCGCCCGTAGAGCGACGGCTGGCGCGTCCGCCACGTCTCGGCGACGTAGTTCCACTGCTCGCGCGGGATAGCCAAGCGTTCCATCAGCTGCTGATCGCGAACCACTTCGTCGACGAGATCGAGACACATCGCATGCAACTGTTCCGCGGCGGGTTCGAGGTCGTCCTCGATCTCCGCCAGCGTGAAGGCGTACGCCGCGCCCTCGTCCCAATAGGGTTCGCCATCAGTGTCGTGATAGACGAACCCGATCGCGTCGGCCCGCTCGCGCCAGTCGCCCCGCGGGTCGACCGCGATCCGGCGCATCAGGAGTCCGACGTCTTGGAGTCGTCGCGCTGCTCGATCTGCAACGTCTGGCCGAGCTGCCCGGTCTTGGGGGCAGTCAGGCGCGCGAGCACGTCGTCCGCCGACGACTGCCCCGGTCCGATCCCCGCCAGCCGCAGCTTCTCGTCGAGATCGGCACCGGTACGCCGGTCCTCCAACTCGCCCGCCGCCTTGATCCGCTCGCCGCGGATCGCCTGGCGTTCACGAATACGCGCGAGGCTGTCCGCCGCCGAGCCGAGCTTGTTCCCCGCGCCCATGCTGCCCGACGCGACCGACGCCTGCGCCTTCTGCACCGACTCGTTGACCTTCACGACCTCGACCTCGCGACGGAGCTGCTCGATCTTGCGGTCGGTCTGCGCGACGGCGGTGTGGATCTGCTCCTCGGCGGCGCGCATGTCCTTGACCTGGGGGGACTTCAGCGCGATGTCCTGCTCGAGATCGGCGATCCGCTGTGCGACCTGGCGCGCGAGGTCCATGTTGCCCTTCTCGACCGCGATCCGTGCCGAAGCCTCGTACTTCGTCGCCTGGGCGCGGAAGCTCTCGACCTCGGTTTCGAGGATGCGGCGACGTGCTACCAGCCCCGCGAGATCATCGCGTGCCTTGCCCTGCGCCTTGTCGGCATCGCGAATTTCCTGGTCGAGGATGCGCAGCGCGTTCGCGTCGACGACCGCCGCACCCGCTTCGTGCGCGCCGGCACGACCGAGGGTGAAAAGCTTGCTCCAGATGGCCATGCCAGTCTCTCCGTTTGTATCTAAATCAGGCGATGATGTCAGGCGGCGGGAATCTGCGCGTGGCGCAGGTCGGTGGCCGCATCGATCGCATTCTCGGCAAGCGTGCGCAGCTCGATGATCACGGTATCGAGCCGGCTCGACGTCGCAAGTTCGCCGAACAGCTCGTAATAATCGCGGCCATCGACGGTGCCGATCCCGAAGTTCGACAGCGGCACCAGCTTCTGCGACTTCAGTAGGAAGGTGTTGAACGCCAACTGGTCCTCCTGCTCGTCGCAGGGCCACAGCAACGTCGAGCACGCGATCTGCGCCTCGCTGACGTTGACGAACAGTTCGAGGTCGCCGTGGTGGTGCATCGTCACCAGCAGCACCGGGTCCGCGCCTTCCAGGATCCGCGCGGTGAATTCGCCGGCTTTCGCAGGCTCGGACGTGTCGAGCGCGGCCTTCAGGCTGCGGACGGTCCAGATGTCGGTCAATGCAAGAACTCCCGTGCTTGTCGCTCGACCGCACACATAGGCTTTTCGCGAGCGCCTGCCACCCTCCCCACTTCGGTCATCCTGACGAAAGTCAGGACCCAGGGTCACGGACGGCGGCGCTGTTGGCTCTGGGTCCTGACTTTCGTCAGGATGACGGGGTTGCGCTTTGCGAGCCGGCCCGCTTTGGCCTAAGAGGCACGCCAACCACAGAGACGCGAGGATTGCATGTTCGATCGCCTGTTCGGCCGCAAGCCAGCGCTTGACGGCAACGCCCTGCCCGTCGTCCGCAACGTCACGCTGGGGAGAACGGTGACGGTCGATCCACTCGCATGGCGGCGGTTTGGGTCGGAACTCCTGTTTCCGTTCGACCGCGATACGCTGGTGATCGTCGCGCAAGGCCTGATCGACCTGAACGAGGGCGGCTTCGTCCACCGGTTCTACACCGACGACGACATCATGTTCCAGGCGGTGTCTAACGACCGCGATGGGCAGGACGTAACGGACGTCACGCTGTTCGCACCATGGGACAGCAGCTATCCATCGTCCGCCGCCGAGCGTCCAGCGTGGAAGAGCCGGCTCAAGGCACGCACCTTCACCGCCGAAGGACTGCCCGAATACAGCCGCGCATGGTTCGGCCCCGAAGCGAGCGAGCAGGAGCCGGTGACGTTCTGGGAGGAACTGCACGACGACCGCGACGGGGTCGTCGACCGCCGCATCTTCCAGACCTGCATGCTGTTCAGCCGCGACCTGCCGGGCGACGACGGCCGCGAACTGCTACTCGCGATCGACATGGAGACGGAGTCCGGCGACGTCTCGTTCGAGATCATGCTGGGCGTGGCACTGGAACTCGGCGAGTTCCGCGCCTAGCGTCACGCGCAGACGGCTCCGGGGGAATTGCCATGATCGACCAATATAGCTTCGGCGCCAGCGCGCTCGCCTTCCTGATCGCGTTCGTCGCGGCGGGGGCGTTCACGATCGTCTTCAAGATCGTCTATCAGGTCGCGACCCCGTATCATGAGAAGTCGTTGATCCGGGAGGGCAATACCGCTGCGGCGATCACGCTCGGCGCGGCCTTGCTCGGCTATGTCCTGCCGCTGGCCTCCGCGCTGACGCATACGGTTTCGCTAGTCGAGTTCGCGGTTTGGGCGTTGCTTGCGGGCGTGATCCAGATCGTGACGTTCCTGGTGGTTCAGCATTTCGTGATGCGCGACTTCAACGACCGGATCGTGCGCGGCGAAATCGCGGCGGCGACCTATATGGCAAGCGTCTCGCTGTGCGTCGGCATCCTCAACGCCGCCTGCATGACGAACTGAGGGGCATAGCGATGAAGCGTTCCAGATCAATTGTTCTCACGAGCCTGATTGCAGGCTCGGGCATCTCGCTGACCGCGTGCGACGGCGATGTCGGTGGCAAGCCGGTCGAGGCGCAGAGCTATGCGTCGGTGGCGGAATGCCGCGCGGCGGGCGCGCTGTCCGCGGTCCAGTGCGACACCGCGTTCGAGCAGGCCAAGGCCGATGCGGCGAAGACCGCGCCTCGGTTCGAGGACAAGCAGACCTGCGAGGAGCAATACGGCGCCGCGCAGTGCGAGCCGCGCAACAACGGTAGCGGCGGCAGCTTCTTCACGCCGTTGCTGACCGGATTCCTCGTCGGGCAGGCGCTTAACGGCGGCTTCGGCAACCGCGGCGCGCCGATGTACCGGGATCGTGACGGCAATTATTTTGGCGGCGCCGGCGGGCGTATCAACCGCGACTATGTCACGGGCCGGACACGCGTGGGCTCGGACGCCTTCACACCGACCACGGCAAGAGCCCCTGCCCGCGTTCAGTCGCGCAGTTCGGTGATCTCGCGCGGCGGTTTCGGTGGCGGGTTCGGCGGACGCAGCTTCGGCGGCTGATCCGCCCATAGTAAACCGGTCTTCCGATCAGGGGGAGAGATACGATGCATGTTCCAGCGGGCTTTGCCGTCGTCACGCCGTATATCTTCGTCGACGGCGCCAACGAGTATATCGACTTCCTGACAGCCGCGTTCGCCGCGCGCGAGATCGGCCGGAGCAGCGATCCGACCGGCCGGATCGCCAATTGCCAGATGCTGTTCGACACCTCGGCGATCATGCTGAGCGAAGCGTCCGACCAATTTCCGGCGAGTTCGGTATCGCTGTACCTCTACGTCGCCGATGCGGATGCCGCGATGACACGGGCGATCGCGGCGGGCGGTGAAAGCATCATGCCGGTCTCCGACATGCCGTATGGCGACCGACAGGGCGGCATCCGCGATCCGCGCGGGATACTCTGGTGGGTGTCACAACGGATGACCGACGCGCCCTATTTCTAAGCGACTAGGCGGCCCGCGGCACTCGTAGCATTGCCAGCGCAGCCACGCCCATCACCCCCGCGGCGATCAGCATCGCCCACACTGCGTCGCCGGGGAAGAACGTCCGCACGACCTGCCCCATCACCGACGACACGATCAGCTGCGGCAACACGATGAAGATGTTGAACAACCCCATGTACACGCCGAGCTTCGCCTGCGGCAGCGCGTTGGACAGGATCGCATAGGGCATCGTCAGGATCGACGACCAAGCGATCCCGATCAGCACCATTGATCCGATCAGCAGATACTGGTCGCGCACCACGAGGAATGACGCAAACCCGGCTGCACCGCTGAGCAGCCCGAGGATATGGGCATTCCGGCGGCCGATCCGAGCGGCCAGCGTCGGCATCACGAACGCCCACAGCGTCGCCACCCCGTTGTACACCGCGAACAGCACGCCAACCCAGTTCGCGCCGTCGTTATACGCGGCACTCGTCGTGTCGGTCGTCCCGAACACGTGCTGCGTGACGATCGGCGTGGTGTAGATCCACATGATGAATAGCGCCGACCAGGTGAAAAACTGGACGAGGGCTAGTTGCTTCATCGTTTGCGGCATGGTGCCAAGATCACCGACGATCTGGCTGAGAACGTTGGACTCCCTGCCCGACCGGACCAGCGCTGCGCTGGCCAGCAACGCCGCCCCGAACGCGATCAGCCCGCCGCCGAGCAAGTAGACCGGCTTGTCGAGCCCGAACCGCGCCACCGCGGCGATGACGATTGCCCCGAGTGCGATCCACACCGGCGCGAGCTTTGCGTTCGACCGTACGACCGTGTCGCGGGGTGCAACCTCACCCTCGTCTTGGAACGCCGCCATCTCGGCCGGTGAATATTCGCTGGTCGTCAGCACGGTCCAAAGCACCGCGAAGAACAGGGCTAATGCACCGATGTAGAAACCGTATTGCACCGATGGCGGAATGCCGCCCGCGGGCGCGGTATTCGCCACTTGAAACACGTCGGTCAGGATGATCGGCGCGAGGCTCCCAATCACCGCGCCAGCACCGATGAACCCGGTCTGGAACGCGAACCCCGCGGTCCGCTGGCGGCTGCCGAGCATGTCGCCGACGAACGCGCGGAATGGCTCCATCGCGACGTTGAGCGATCCGTCGAGCATCCACAGCAGCACCGCCGCCACCCACAGCACCGGCGCGTTGGGCATCGCCAGCAGCGCGATCGTGGCGAGCATCGCGCCGGCGAGGAAATACGGCCGCCGGCGCCCGAGCTTGCCCCAGGTCCGGTCGCTGTAATGTCCGATCACCGGCTGGACCAGCAGCCCGGTCAGCGGCGCGGCGATCCACAGAAAGGCGAGATCGTCGACGCTGGTCCCCAGCGACTGGAAGATCCGGCTGACGTTCGCATTCTGCAGCGCGAAGCCGATCTGGATTCCGAAGAACCCGAACGAGATGTTCCACAGCCCCCAGAACCCCTGGGCCGGCTTCTCTCTACGTGACAGCATTCAGCGTCCTTCACCCGACGAACGCCGGATCACGAGTTGGGTGGGCAGCATCATGCTCTCGACCGGGCGATTGCCGATCCGCGCGAGCAGCATCTCGACGAGCCGCCGCCCGGCCAGACCGCTATCCTGCGCTATCGTCGTAAGTGGTGGGTTGGCGAGGCTGGCCGCGGGGATGTCGTCGAACCCGACGATCGCGACATCGTACGGCACGGCGATCCCCGCCCCTGCCAGCACGCGCATCGCCGCCAGTGCGATCAGATCGCTCGCGGCGACGATCGCGTCGAACTGAACGCCGCGCTGGAGCAGTTCGTGCGTGGCCCTGGTCGCGTCCTCCTCGGTCGAGATCGATTCGACCTGGAGTCGCGGATCGACCGTCAGGCCTTGCTCACCGAGCGCTGCGACATAGCCGCGATACCGATCGTGGAACTCGGGATAATGATCGGTCGCACTACCGAGAAACGCGATCCGCCTACGCCCCCGTTCGAGCAAATGCCGCGCCGCCGCCGTGCCGCCTGCGATATTGTCACAACCGATCGTCAGACCAGGCTGGCCTGGCTGGACCGAGCCCCAGCGAATGAAGTGCGTCCCCTGCGCGACCAGCATCTCGAGCCGCGCGCGATAATCGGCATAATCGCCATATCCCAGCAGGATCAGCCCGTCGGCGCGGTGGCTGTCCTCGTAATCGGTGTGCCAGTCGCTGGAGAATTGCTGGAACGATACGAGCAGATCGTAGCCGTGCGACGCGCACGCCGCCATCATCGCGCCGAGCATGCCGAGGAAGAACGGATTGACCACCGTCTCGTCGGGCGTCGGATCGCGGAACAACAGCAGCGCGATCGTCTTTGTCGTGCCGTTGCGGAGGTTGGAGGCGCTGCGATCGACGGTGTAGTTGAGCTGTCGCGCAATCGCCTCGATCCGTTGCCGCGTTGCGAGATTGACCGTCGGGCTGCCGCGCAATGCCCGCGAAACCGTCGGTTGCGACACGCCCGCCAGTTGCGCGATGTCGAACGAAGTCGGCTTTCCCGTGAGCTTGCCCATGGGCTTGGCGGCGGCAGTCACGACGATCGGGTCCTCCAGCATCCTCACGGTTACACACGCGCCTTGCTGGCGGGGTGACCGTGATCGAGCATCACTCGAGAATGCTGGGCGCGTCAACGAACGGCGCGGCGGGACCGTGACAATCGTGCCACAGAATCATGCCGCTACCGCTACCATGCCGCTGAATACGTATGCGCAGGCCATGCGGGGCCCGCCACCCCGGCTCAGCGTCGGGATGGCGGTCACGCGATTAGCCGCGCGTTGGCATCAACGGTCCGCCGATCTCCGTTGCGGCGATGAACGCCGGGCGCGCGCGCAGGCGATCGAGATAGGCGGCGACTTCGGGATGCTCTTTCAACAAGCCCGTGCTTTCCGCGATCGCGAGCATGTAGCACATCTGGATATCGGCCAGCATGAGCTGCTCGCCCATGAGATATGGGCCATCGCCAACGCCTGCAGCGATATAGTCGAGCGTCTTGGTCACCTCGGGGCCGGTGAACTTGGTCAGGCCTTCGGGCAGTCCTCCCATCCGCTTGCCGAACATCGTCATCATGATCGGCAACGCCGCCGAGCTTTCGACATATTGGAGCCACTCGTCGTGGATCGCGGCGGCGTCGCTGTCGACCGGCGGGGAGAAACGCCGGTCGCCGTAGCGTTCGTCGATGTACGTCAGGATCGGTGCGCTCTCGGCCAGCGTCAGCGCATCGTCGACGAGGACCGGTGCCTTGCCGAGCGGGTGGATCGCCTTCAGCTCGGGCGGGGCACGGAAGTTCTCGTCACGCTCGTATTTGACGAGGTCGTATTCGATACCGAGTTCCTCGAGCAGCCAGAGCACGCGGATCGAGCGCGAGTAGTTCAGGTGGTGGAGGGTTAACATGAGCGTCCTTCGTCAGGGAATGTGCTGCACTGCGGAACGGCTGGGTGGCGTCGAAGGTTTCGTCGAGCGTGGCTCCGGAATTCTCCGGCAACGGAGAGACTTATGACGAAGCTGACCTGCGACGTGGCGATCATCGGCGCCGGGACCGCTGGCCTCGCCGCCGAACGCAGTGCGCGTCGCAATGGTGCGAAGACGCTGCTGATCGACGAGGGCTTTGGCGGTACGACCTGTGCGAGCGTGGGATGTATGCCTTCCAAGCTGTTGATCGCGGCGGGGAATGCGATGCATGCGGTCGAGCAGGCTTCGGTGTTCGGGGTCGAGGCGTCGGGTAGGGTGGATGGCGTCGCGGTAATGACGCGGGTTCGCGAGGAACGCGACGCGTTCGTCGCCGGGGTCGAGGCTTCAATCGACAAACTGCCCGACGACGTGAAGATCGAGGCGCGTGCGAAATTCGCTGGCGCGACGGTCCTGTCGCTCAGCGATGGTCGCGAGGTTCATGCAAAGGCGGTGGTGATCGCGACCGGATCGAGCCCGATGATCCCCGCAATGTTCGACGCGGTGCGCGACCGGGTTCTGACCAACGAAAGCATCTTCGAACTGAACGATCTGCCCAAGTCGCTCGGTGTGGTCGGTGCGGGCGCCTTGGGGCTCGAACTGGCGCAGGCGATGGCGCGGCTCGGCGTCGAGACGATGGTGTTCGATACGGGTGCGACGATCGGCGGACTGAAGGATCACCATGTCGCTGAGGCGTATCATGCGATCCTGTCGCGCGAGATGCCGATCCTGCTGGGTGTCGAACTCGAGGTGAAGCCCGAGAGTGATGGCGTCATGCTGTCGTGGAGTGGGTCGGCTTCCGGCAAGCAGCGCTTCGATTATCTGCTGGTCGCGACCGGGCGACCGCCGCGCATCAAGGGCATCGGGCTCGAGACGACCGGCCTCACGCTCGATGAGCATGGCATGCCGGAGTATGATTGCGAGACGATGCAGTGCGGTACCGCGCCAATCTTCATTGCGGGCGATGCCGACCACGACCGTGCCGTGCTGCACGAGGCGTCGGCAGAAGGCACGATCGCGGGGCGGAATGCGGCGAGCTATCCCGAGGTGACGCCGGGCAAACGGACGGTGCCGTTCGCGATCACGTTCACGCATCCCAACGTCGCGGTGATCGGCAAGATCGCCAAGGACGATGATGCGGACAGCGTTATCGGCACTGCGTCGTATGACGATCAGGGTCGCGCCAAGGTCGAAGCATGCAATGCGGGATTGGTGCGGTTCTATGCGGATCGCCGTGATGGGCGGCTGACCGGCGCGACGATGGCGGGGCCGGCGGTCGAGCATAGCGCGCACCTGATTGCCTGGGCGATCCAGAGCGGCTGGACGGCGACCGAGGTTTTGGACCTGCCTTTCTATCATCCGACGTTCGAGGAGGGGATGAAGGGCGCGCTCCGATCGATCTGTAGCGAGGTGCATGCGCCGACTCCGCCGGATCGCGATGACGGGTTTACGCCGGGGACTTGAAGCTTTGCACGACCGATCCTCCCCCGCAAGGGGGAGGTGGCACCGCAGGTGACGGAGGGGAGGACTCGGAGCGGCGGTTTTCCTTTCCTCCCCCTCCGTCTGTCAAGCGCCAGCCACCTCCCCCTGGCGGGGGAGGATCGCGAGATTAGCGCTACTCCTCCAGATCGAGATACGCCACCACGTCGTTTTCCGTCGCCAGATACAGCCCCGCTTGCACATCCTCCTCCTGCTGCGCGGCGATCGCCAGCGCCTCGCCCAGCGGCCCGTAGAACAGCGTCGTCGCCGCCCCGCCCTCGCCGCTGTCGTCGAGATGATACAGCCGGACCGACACGCCGGAAGAAATCGTCCGCATTACAATACCCTACCCAAAGCTTCATGACCGAGAATTCACGGAACCAAATGCGGAGCAGCGCAACTTTGCCGCGCTTCACCCGTTAGGCCAACATATACAGGGGTTTATATGCATCAGGATGAAGGTTTTCCGGTATCGCGCCGTGGCGTGATCGCCGGCGGTGTCGCGTCGGCTACATTGGCGGCGGCACCCGCGGCGCAGGCACAGACGCAGGGCACCACGCAGTCGGCGCCGCCAACGATGCCGGTCACGCTCAAGGTCAACGGTCGCACCACCAAGCTCAACGTCGACACGCGCACCACGCTGCTCGACGCGCTGCGCGAGAATTTGAAGCTCACCGGCACCAAGAAGGGTTGTGATCACGGTCAGTGCGGCGCGTGCACGGTGATCGTCGAGGGTCGCCGCATCAACAGCTGCCTGACGCTTGCGGTCATGCACGAAGGCGAGGAGATCACGACGATCGAAGGCCTCGGCACGCCCGAGAAGCTGCACGCGATGCAGGCGGCGTTCGTCAAGCATGACGGCTATCAGTGCGGCTATTGCACCCCCGGCCAGATCTGTTCGGCAGTCGCCACGCTCGGCGAGATCAAGGCGGGCATCCCAAGCCACGTCACCGGCGATATCGCCGCGCAGCCTGCGGTTACCACCGACGAACTGCGCGAGCGGATGAGCGGCAACATCTGCCGCTGCGGTGCCTATGCGAACATCATCGACGCGATCCACGACGTCGCGGGTACGGAGCGCAGCGCATGAAGGCCTTTACCTACGAACGCGCGAGCTCGGCCAAGGAAGCCGCCAGCGCCGCAGTCCGCACCCCGGGCGCGAAGTTCATCGCGGGCGGCACCAACCTGCTCGACCTGATGAAGCTCCAGATCGAGACGCCGCAGCATCTGATCGACGTCAACGGCCTCGGCCTCGACAAGATCACGCCCACATCCGATGGCGGCCTTCGCGTCGGTGCGCTCGTCCGTAACACCGACCTCGCCGCCGATGCGCGCGTGCGGAAGGATTACGGCGTGCTCAGCCGTGCGCTGGTGTCCGGCGCGTCGGGTCAGCTCCGCAACAAGGCGACGACCGCTGGCAACCTGCTCCAGCGCACGCGGTGCCCGTATTTCTACGACACCACCAAGCCCTGCAATAAGCGCCAGCCCGGCAGCGGCTGCGCGGCGATCGGCGGGTTCAACCGCAACCTCGCCGTGATGGGCACGAGCGATGCGTGCATCGCGACGCATCCGAGCGACATGGCTGTTGCGATGCGCGTTCTGGATGCGACGGTCGAGACGGTGAACGCCGACGGCCAGACGCGGGCGATTCCGATTGCGGACTTTCACCGCCTACCGGGCACGACGCCGAACATCGAGACATCGCTCGCGTCCGGTGAGCTGATCACGGCAGTGACGTTGCCCAAGCCGATTGGTGGCACGCATATCTACCAGAAGGTGCGTGATCGTGCGTCGTACGCGTTCGCGCTGATCTCGGTTGCCGCCGTGATCCAGCCGGGTGGCCGCGGGCGTCTTGCGTTCGGTGGTCTTGCGCACAAGCCATGGCGCGTCGAAGCGGCCGAGGCTCAGATGCCCAACGGCGCCAAGGCGACCGCGTCGGCCGTCCTCGCCGGCGCCCGCACCACATCACAGAACGCGTTCAAGCTGCCGTTGGTCGAACGCACCATCGGCGCCGTGTTCGAAGAAGCGAAGGCCTGATCGCCATGAAGTTCGATACCCCCGCCACGGCGAACCCGACCGACCGCATGAAGGTGCTCGGCCAGCCGCTCGATCGCATCGATGGCAAGCTGAAGACCACCGGCACTGCGCATTACGCCTATGAGCGCAACGACGCCGCACCGAATGCGGCCTATGGCTACATCCTTGGCGCGGCGATCGCCAAGGGCCGGATCGAGAGCATCGACACGGCTGATGCGAAGGCCGCGCCGGGCGTGCTCGCGGTCGTCACTTATGAGAACGCCGGCAAGCTCGGCAAGGCGAAGAACCACACGGCACGGATGCTCGCCGGGCCCGAGGTCCAGCATTACGACCAGGCCGTCGCGTTAGTCGTTGCCGAGACGTTCGAGCAGGCGCGCGCCGCCACCAAGCTGCTCCGCGTCAACTACGCGCGGGCCGCGGGCAAGTTCGATCTCGCCGCATCGCAAGCATCGGCAACCAAGCCCAAGAGTGGCAACCCCGACACTGCCGTCGGCGATTTCGCCGGCGCATTCGCCAAGGCCGCGGTGAAGGTCGACGAGCGCTACACCACGCCCGACCAGAGCCACATGATGATGGAGCCGCACTCCACCACCGCGGCGTGGAAGGACGGCAAGCTTACGCTTTGGACGTCCAACCAGATGATCGCCTGGGCGGTCGGCGACATGAGCGAGACGCTGCTGCTGCCCAAGGAAAACATCCATGTGATGTCGCCTTATGTGGGTGGTGGTTTCGGGTCGAAGCTCTGGGTCCGTAGCGATGCCGTAATGGCGGCGCTCGGCTCGCGTGCGATCGGCGGACGTCCGGTGAAGCTCGCGCTCGCCCGCCCGCAGGTGATGAACAACACGACGCATCGCCCCGCGACGATCCAGCGCCTCCGCATCGGCGCGCAGAAAGACGGCAAGATCACCGCGATCGCGCATGAGAGCTGGTCGGGCGATCTGCCCGGCGGTGGTCCCGAAACGGCGCCGAATGCGACCCGCCTGCTCTACGCCGGTGCGAACCGCATGACCGCGACGCGTCTCGCCGTGCTCGATCTCCCCGAGGGCAACGCGATGCGCGCGCCGGGCGAGGCCGTCGGCCTGCTCGCGCTCGAAGCGGCGATGGACGAACTGGCCGAGAAGCTGAAGATGGACCCGGTCCAGCTGCGGATCATCAACGACACGCAGGTCGATCCGGAAAAGCCGACGCGTCAGTTCTCGCAGCGCGATCTGGTCGGCTGCCTGAAGACCGGCGCCGAACGCTTCGGCTGGAACAAGCGCAACCCCGTCCCCGGTCAGGTCCGCGACGGCCGCTGGCTGGTCGGCATGGGCATGGCGTCGGCGTTCCGCGACAACGTCACGATGAAGTCGGGCGCACGCGTCGGGATCGACAAGAAGGGCGTCGTCACCGTTGCCACTGACATGACCGACATCGGCACCGGCAGCTACACGATCATCGGCCAGACGGTGGCCGAAATGATGGGCGTGCCGATGGACAAGGTCATCGTCCTGCTCGGCGACAGCAGCTTCCCGGCCTCGTCGGGCTCGGGCGGCCAGTGGGGCGGCAACAGCTCGACGGCGGGCGTCTATGCCGCGTGCATGGCGCTGCGTGACTCGGTTGCACGGAAACTCGGGTTCAACTCGACCGACGTCGTGTTCGAGGACGGCAAGGTGAAGTCGGGCAACCGCAGCGTTTCGCTTGCCGAGGCCGCAGGCGATGCCGGCATCTCCGCCGAGGACACGATCGAGTTCGGCGACCTGACCAAGACCTATGCGCAGGCGACGTTCGGCGCGCATTTCGTCGAGGTCGGCGTCGACTCGGCGACCGGTGAAATCCGCGTCCGCCGGATGAGTGGCGCGTTCGCCGCGGGCCGTATCCTCAACCCGAAATCGGCCCGCAGCCAGGTGATCGGGGCGATGACGATGGGCGTCGGTGCGGCGTTGATGGAAGACGCGATCGTCGACACGCGGTTCGGCTATTTCGTCAACCATGACCTCGCCGAATATCATGTGCCGGCGCATGCCGACATTCCGATGCAGGACGTGTTCTTCATGGACGAACTCGACGAAAAGTCCTCGCCGATGAAGGCCAAGGGCATCGGCGAGCTCGGCCTGTGCGGCGTCGGCGCGGCGATCGCCAACGCGGTCTACAACGCGTGCGGTGTCCGCATCCGCGAATACCCGCTGACGCTCGACAAGGTCATCGGCAAGATGGCCTGATACCCTGCCCTCCACTTCGCCGCATCGCCGGCCGGGGTGGAGGGCAAAACCGGGTCTGGCGCGGGCGAATAGGTTGCGCTAGGAAACTGGCATGACCGTACCCGCTATTCTAAAAAACTTGCGCCTGCCCGTCATCGGCTCGCCGTTGTTTATCATTTCCGGCCCCGAGCTGGTGATCGCGCAGTGCAAGGCGGGCATCGTCGGATCGTTCCCCGCGCTCAATGCGCGCCCGCAGGCGATGCTCGACGAGTGGCTGCACCGGATCACCGAGGAACTCAGCGCGCATAACCGCTCTAATCCCGATCGCCCGGCGGCACCGTTCGCGGTCAACCAGATCGTCCACAAATCGAACGACCGGCTCGAGAGCGATCTCGAGACGTGCGCCAAGTGGCAGGTGCCGATCGTTATTACCTCGCTCGGCGCACGCGAGGACCTGAACACCGCGGTACACGGCTGGGGCGGCATCACGCTGCACGACGTGATCGACGACCGGTTCGCGCGGAAGGCTATCGAGAAGGGCGCCGACGGTCTTATCGCGGTCGCAGCCGGGGCCGGTGGTCATGCCGGTCGCCTATCGCCGTTCGCGATCATCCAGGAAATCCGCCAGTGGTTCGAAGGCCCGCTCGCACTATCGGGCTCTATCGCGACCGGTGACGCGGTGCTCGCGGCGCAGGCGATGGGCGCGGACTTCGGCTATATCGGTTCGCCGTTCATCGCGACCACCGAGGCGAACGCGGATGCGGCTTACAAGGACGGCATCGTCGCGGGCAAGGCGGCCGATATCGTCTATTCGAACCTGTTCACCGGCGTGCACGGCAACTACCTCCGCGCGTCGATCGAGGCGGCGGGCATGGACCCCGACAATCTGCCCGAGGGCGACCTGAAGACGATGGATTTCGGCGGCGGCAACGGCTCGAAGCCGAAGGCATGGCGCGACATCTGGGGTTCGGGCCAGGGCATCGGCGCGGTCAGTAAGGTCGAAAGCGTCGCCGATCGCGTCGATCGACTGGAGCGCGAGTACCGCGCGGCGCGGACGCGATTGGCGCTCTGACCGCTCTATCCCAAGCCTTGCTGGGCCTCGTTCGCGAGCGAGGGTCACCCCGCCTCTCCAGGTGAAGGCGCGATGCAGCAAATGACCCAGCCTCCTCGGCTCGAGGCGTATCCGTACTAGTCGGTCGGATCGTGACTGCGGCCGGGTAAGCCCTAGAACGATGCCCGTGCGAGCATGCGCTGTATCGACAAGGCGGGGCTGGTGACATCGAGGTCGATCTGGTCCAGTCCCCGATCAAGCCGGCCGACCCGGCGATGCAAATCGGCGCTGGCCTCGATCAGCGTCCGCGCCCGCGTCGGCAGGACGTCGAGCAGGCTCTGGTCGGTCGCCGGAGCATCTCCAAGCCGTCGTGCGGGATCGAGCGCATCGCGAGGGTGTAACTCGCCCGACTCGATCGCTCGCTGCGTCAACAACCAGGCAATCACGTGCATCAATCGCGTCGTCACTTTCAGCGACTCGCAACTGAAGCTCACGCGGATCATCGGATCGAGCGTATCCCGGTCCGTGCGCCCTACCTCATCGAAATAGGTGCGTGCCTCATCGGCCAACACCATCGCTTCGCTATACAGCGCATCGACCAGTCGCCGATGCAAAGGCGATTCCTGCAGACCATTCATCGAGGTGCGATGCCATAGCCACTCCGCCCCGCCCAGTGTGATGACCAGCGATCCAACCGGCGGTTTGTACGAAACGTACCAAAACGATGCACCTTGGACACAGACGGTGATCAGTGCGTCCTGATGCTCGTCATCACCGCCGCTTAGGCGATGATATCGGGGACGAGTATGTCCTCGCACGCGGCGATCTCATCGCGCAGCCTAAGCTTCCGCTTCTTCAATCGTGCAATCTGCAACTGGTCCGGGACCGGCAGCAGGATCAGGGCGGCGATCGCATCGTCGAGGTCGCGGTGCTCGATCCGCATCCCGTCGAGCCGAACCCGAATCTGCGCCTCGTCCACGCCGTCTCTAAGATACATGCCGATCCTCCGTCGCCCGAGTCCTTAGCAAATGCGGACGCGCTGGCGAGCGCTAAAGCGTCGCGAGGATCGCGTCGGGCGCAAGCGCGTCATGCAACGAAACTACGGATAAATGGACCCGGCCGACATGGGTCTTGATCTTACCGCCCAAAAACGGGTCATCGCCTGAACCGGTCGCCCAATCGATTTGGTCCATTTTCGATGAAGACATTATCGTGACATGGTGGTTTACTCAGGACCCAAACCTAATGCAGGAGGTACTTCACTGTGCAGACGACGCATCAGACAGCCCTGGAAACCAAGCACGCCGTGCTCGATCAGCGAATCGCCGCCGAAACGCACCGGCCCTTGCCCGACGCTGCTATCCTCGCGAGCCTGAAGAAGCAGAAACTGCGGCTCAAGGAAGAGATCGTCAGCCTGTAATGGTCTGAACCACACCTATCCTGCGATCGCTCTTCAGGCAGGGACTTGAGGAGCGATCGTCACGGTCAGGCGCATTCGGGGCCGCTGCACGAGGGTATCACTAAACCTAAAAACTCACGAAACAGATGATTTGGCGGTTGCACTAGTTGGTTTGCGCGCCTTTTTAGGATCGATCGGCTTATCGAGCGCGATCCCCATCCGTCCGGCCATGCTCCACGCGACCTTGCCGACGATCTCGCCGATCCCGCGCAGATTGAGCCAGACGCGGGTGCCAACCTCGGCTGGCCTGTCCAGCTCGATCATCAGCCCTCCCTCGGACAGATTGCGGACGCGAACCTCGTGTACGATGCGCTCGTCACCAAGTTGGCATTGCGCGACCAGCAAGAGACTGTCGCGCGGCAATGCCCGCTTTCCGGAACCCGAATCTCCCGACGGTGCATCCTGCACCACGCCATCCGAAGATCGATCCGTGGCTGTCGTACGATCGAAGCTGTCCATCATTGTCTCGCACCGTCGAGGCCCAGTGGCCGAAGCCACGTTCACGTATAGACCAAATACCCGCCGAAATACTTAACGGCGGGCGCCAGCCGATCGCGACTCTAGCTCAGGCTCGATCGAGGGGATATCCCGAATCAATCCTCGCGCGAGACCTTCTCGTTGCGCTCATGCCGCTCCTGCGCCTCGACCGTCATCGTCGCGATCGGGCGTGCCTCAAGCCGGGCCAGGCTGATCGGCTCGCCGGTGACCTCGCAATAGCCATATTCGCCCTCGTCGATCCGGCGAATCGCCGCCTCGATCTTCGAGACAAGCTTGCGCTGCCTATCCCGCGTGCGGAGTTCGATCGACCAGTCGGTTTCGCTCGACGCACGATCCGTGAGATCCGCCTCGCGCAGCGAATCCACCTGCAACTGCGACAAGGTCTCCTGCGACTCCCGAAGGATCGCCTCCTTCCACTCCTGCAACTTACGACGGAAATACGCCTGCTGCTTCAAGCTCATAAAGGGTTCGTCGGCATCAGGCCGATAGCCTTCCACGTCGCTGTCGTTCGCAGCGTTTCGGTTGGTAGTTCCGGTATCGTCCATACGATTCATCACGGTTGCCATACCACTCTCCCTCTGGCCCCGTCGGATCAACCACGCTGATCTCCGAGGACCGCCCCCAAATGGTGAATGGGCCTATAGTCGTGCACGGAGGCGACCACAAGCGACCGGACTTGCGCAAACATCGCCTGCTTCGACATTATATTACAAGTATACAATTTCGCGTTTCATGCCGGGCAGCCGACCAATGGCTATGTCTCCTCCCCATTCGCTTTCCAGACGCTCAAAGATGTCCCAAGCCGGCACGTTAACGGCGAGTCAAATGCATCGATGTCGGCAAACAGGTGATTCAGCCCGCCGAATGTGGTTAATGCTATTGCGCTTAACGGTTTGTTTTGCAGTTAGTGGGATAGCGATGTCGTAATCATCGCACACGGGGATCCGGCAACACGAGGGTGCCGGCAACGAAAGAATGACGCTATGTCGGTTAGGATGGCCTTGGCCAAATTGTGCGCCTGTGCGTGTGGTGGTGCCCTGATCGGCGGCGGCGCCGTGCATGTTGCGGAAAGCTCCAATCGCACCGCCAATACCAAGCGGGTACTCGTCAAACGCGTTGCCCGCCCGCAGATTGCCGCTGTGCAGCGACCCCGCGTTCGCCGCGTCACCACCACGACCCGGACGACCTGTGCTCCGACCGTCGTCACGGTCGCCAATGCCGCGCCGGTCCCGATCCCCGCGCCGGTTGGCGAGGGGTATATCGGCGGCGGCGGCGCTGGTGCTGCGCCGGTTGTCATTGGCGGCAGCGGTGGGTTTTTCGGCGGCGGGCTTGGCGGAGGCTTCGGGGGCGGCTTTGGCGGAAGCGGCGGCTCGAGCGGCAGTATCGTCATCTCGTCGACGTCGAGCGGCGGGTCGACGTCGGCCGGCGGCTCCAGCGGCGATGTGTCCTCGTCATCCAGCGGCAACGTGTCGACCTCGTCGAGCAGCGCATCATCGGCCTCCTCCGCGTCCTCGGCATCGTCCGCCAGCAGCGGCAGTTCGTCCGGCGGCAAGCCTGACAAACCCGGTCATGACGGGTCGAGCTATGGCTCGAGCAGCAAGGGCTGGGGATCGAACGGCGGCTGGAATTCGACCGGCGGGTGGAGCTCGAACGGATCATCGGGAAGCTCAGCCTCGTCGGGCAGCAGTGCATCGTCGGCAAGCTCGAGTGGGTCGAGTGCCAGCAGCGCGAGCAGTGCCAGCAGCGCGTCGAGTGCCAGCAGCGCCAGTTCGAGCGGCAGCACGGGGTCGAGCGGCGGGCCACCTGCACCGGTTCCCGCGCCGCCGATGGTGCTGCTGTTCGGTGCGGCCGCGGCCGCGCTGGTCGCCCGCAAACGCTTCGCCAAGCCGGCCGCGATCGCCGCCTGACGCTTTCGCCTCACACATTCAAAAGGCCCCGCTGGACATGTCCGGCGGGGCCTTTTGCTTAGGCGCTGAAGTCAGGCCGCCTTTAGCGCTTTCTCGATGTCCGCGATCGGATGGCCGGTCAGATCCTTGTCGAGCTCGCCCGTCAGCCGGCTGCTGACCTCCTTGTGGTAATGCTTGCGCAGCTCGCCGAGAGTCTTGGGCGGCGCGACGACGATGAGCGACTCGTAATCGTTCTTGAGCGCGCGGATCTTGAGGAAATCGGCGGCTTCGGTGGCGAAACGATCCTCCTCGAGATGGTGGAAGTCAGTCGGCTCGACCGAACTCTGCACACCGCCACGCGGTGACGACGCACGCCCGGCGGCATCGGTTGCCTGATCGCGGGTCGCGGGATTGACGTGCTCCTGTGCCTTTTCAACGACCAGGTTGAAGTCCGTATTGTCGCCCTCGTTGCGCAGAAACAGCATTTTCCGACCGTCCGCGACGAGCACGACCGAGTTATGGGGAAGATGCATGCGATATCTCCTTCTTCGCTGTGCGTGTGATGAATGAACGCCCCGCAAACTCGAGAGGTTGCGGCGCGTTCCGATCCTTCCCGGCAAAGGGGGATTAGGAGGGCCCGCCTTGCGCCTGCGCACCCGTCTCGGCATAGCCTCGGGCATGCACGACATACGCCTGATCCGCGACGATCCCGCCGCCTTCGACGCCGCCCTCGCCAAACGAGGCTTCGCACCGCAGTCCGCTGCGCTGGTCGCGCTCGACGAGCAGCGGCGGGCGACGATCGCGGAGTCACAGACCGCGCAAACCCGTCGCAACGAGCTGTCGAAGGCGATCGGCCAGGCCAAGGCACAGAAGGACGAGGCGAAGGCGCAGGCGCTGATGGCCGAGGTCGCGAGCCTGAAGGAGGCGCTGCCGCAGCTCGAGGCGGACGAGGCGCGGCTGAGCGGCGAGCTAGGCGACATGCTCGCGGCGATTCCCAACCTTCCCGCAGCAGACGTCCCCGAGGGCGGTGGCGAGGACGACAACGCGCTCGTCCATACCCGCGGCACGCCCACGATTTTCGCCTTTACCGCTCGCGAGCATGACGCGATCGGCCCTGCGATCGGCCTCGATTTCGAGACCGGTGCGGCGATGTCCGGCGCGCGGTTCACGCTCGTTCGCGGGCCTGCCGCCAAGCTGCAGCGCGCGCTGGGCCAGTTCATGCTCGATCACGTCGCCGACGCTGGCTTCGAGCAGGTCTCGCCGCCGCTTCTCGTCCGCGACGAGGCCGTATTTGGTACCGGCCAGTTGCCGAAATTCTCGGAGGATCTGTTCCGTACCACCGATGGTCGCTGGCTAATCCCGACCGCGGAGGTGAGCCTCACCAACATCGTTCGCGAGCAGATCCTGACCGAAGCCGAACTGCCGCTGCGCTTCACCGCGCTGACGCCGTGCTTCCGCTCCGAGGCAGGCGCAGCAGGGCGCGATACGCGCGGCTATATCCGCCAGCATCAGTTCGACAAGGTCGAGATGGTCTCGATCGTCACCCCCGACATGTCGGAAGCCGAGCACGAGCGGATGACGGCGTGCGCGGAGGGCGTTCTCGACGCGTTGCAGCTGCCGTTCAGGCGGATGCTCCTATGCACCGGCGACATGGGCTTTACCGCGGCACGCACCTACGATCTCGAAGTCTGGCTGCCGGGCCAGGCGCGCTATCGCGAGATCAGCAGCGTCTCGACCTGCACCGATTTCCAGGCGCGCCGGATGAACGCGCGCTATCGGCCCGAGGGCGAGAAGGGCACGCGGTTCGTCCACACGCTCAACGGGTCGGCGCTCGCGGTCGGCCGGACGCTCGTAGCGGTGCTGGAGAACTATCAGCAGGAAGACGGCTCGGTCGCGGTGCCGACGGTGCTCCAGCCGTATCTCGGCGGTCTGACAGTGTTGGAGCCGAAGCGCTGATGCGGATCCTGCTGACCAACGACGATGGCTATCATGCGCCCGGTCTCAAGGTGCTGGAGACGATCGCGCGGACCTTTTCGGACGATGTCTGGGTGGTGGCGCCTGCCGACGAACAGTCCGGCGCGGGCCATTCGCTGACGCTGTCGCGGCCGATCCGCGTGCGGAAGCATGGCGAGAAGCGCTTCGCCGTTGCGGGCACGCCGACCGATGCGGTGATGATGGCGCTCGCCAAGATCATGAAGGATTGCCCGCCCGACCTGATCCTGTCGGGCGTCAACCGCGGCGCGAACCTCGCCGAGGACGTAACCTATTCGGGCACCGTCTCGGCAGCGATGGAAGGCGCGCTGGGCGGCATCCGATCGATCGCGCTGAGCCAGATCTACAGCCGCGAGGGCATGGGCGACAGCGTGCCATTCGAGGCCGCCGCCGCCTGGGGCGAGCGCGTATTGCGCCCGCTGATCGATGCGCCGCTCGCGCCGCGGACGCTGGTCAACATCAACTTTCCCGCCGGCCCGGCCGATGCGGTGAAGGGCGTTCGCGTCGTCGGCCAGGGCCTGCGCGACTATGGTCGGTTGCAGATCGTCAGCAACACCGACCCGCGCGGCTACGAGTATCACTGGTTCGCGCTGGGCCGCACCGTCGAGACGCCCGCGCACGCGACCGACCTCGAGGCGACCGCGGAGGGGTATGTGTCGGTGACTCCGCTGCATCTCGACCTGACGCATTTCGAGTCGATGGATATGCTCGAACGGGCCTATCGCTGATGCGGCGCGCGAGCCTGTTTGCGGTGGCGACAGTGCCGCTGCTCGGGCTCGTCGCGTGTATTCCGCAGGTCGAACGTCCGGCCGGTTACGGCACCGCGCCGGGCCAGCCGTATCGCGATCCCCCGCCGCGGCGCGATGATCAGCCCCGTCGGGACGATGATCGGCCCCGTCGGGACAATGATCGGCCCCGTCGGGACAATGATCGGCCACGACAAGACGACGATCGGCCGCGCCGGGACGACACGCCGCCGCAGGATATTCCTGGCCGCGATACCGGCGAAGTCGCCGCCCTGCCCGCACCGCGCCCCGCCTGGGAAGCGCGGCCGGTCAGCGCCGATGCGAAGACCATTCCCGACTCGACCTATCTCGTTCGGCCCGGCGATACGCTCGCCCGTGTGGTCGACCGCAGCGGCGCGAGCATGGAAGCCATCGCGCGCGCCAACGACCTTGAATCGCCCTACACGATCCGCGCCGGCCAGCGGCTGACGATCCCCGGCGGGCGTTATCACCAGGTTCGCCGCGGCGAGACCGGGATCGCGATCGCGCGCGCGTACGGCGTCGAATGGTCGCGGATCGTCGCCGCCAACGCGCTGGTTGAGCCGTACGTGCTGCGTGCCGATCAGCGGATCCAGATCCCCGATGCTCCGGGCGGCGGCAGGCCAAGTGCCTCGGAACGCGCGCAGGCGTTCAAGCTCGATATCGACGACATCCTCACCGGCGGCGAGCCCGCGCTGGCGAGCAATCAGGCGCCCGCTCGGCCGATCGCGACACCGCGCCGCGTGCTGCCGTCGAACGCAGTCGTCACCGCCCCAGCGCGTCTGGCGAGCGGCGGGTTCCTGTGGCCCGTCGACGGCAAGCTCGTGAAGCGCTTCGGTCCGGGTGCGAGCGGCGAACGTAACGACGGGATCAAGATCGCCGTGCCGATGTCGACACCGATCCATGCCGCGGCGGACGGCGTGGTCGCCTATGTCGGCGACGGCATCGCCGCGCTCGGCGGTCTGGTGATCGTCAAGCATGGCGGCGGCTGGACCAGCGTCTACGGCCATGCGTCGAAACTGCTGGTGCAGCGCGGCCAGAGTGTGAAGCGCGGCCAGACGATCGCGCTGTCGGGCGACACCGGGTTCGCGGATCGTCCGGAACTGCACTTCGAACTGCGCAAGGGGCGGACGCCGGTGGATCCGACGTCGCAACTGCCGCGAAGCTGATCCGTCCACCACCGTAACCCACTCCCTTCCCGTCATCCCAGCGAAAGCTGGGATATCCCGGTTCGGGCCACGGCACCCGCCCCACAAAGATCCCAGCTTTCGCTGGGATGACGGTTGAGGCTGGGATGACGGTGATGGCCGGGATGACGTGAATCTCCCCTCCCGCTTGCGGGAGGGGTCGGGGAGGGCATGGGGGCGAGGAAGCCCCTCCCTAACCCCTCCCGCAAGCGGAAGGGGAACGAGACGCACCATGACCTACCAGTCCGACCTGCTCACCACGCTGACCTCGCGCGGCTATGTCCACCAGATGACCGACGCGACCGCGCTCGATGCACTCGCGGGCAAGCAGGTCGTGCCCGGCTATATCGGCTTCGATCCGACCGCGCCGTCGCTCCACGTCGGCAGCCTCGTCCAGATCATGCTGCTCCGCCGGCTCCAGCAGACCGGGCACAAGCCGATCGTGCTGATGGGCGGCGGTACCGGCAAGATCGGCGACCCGAGCTTCAAGGACGAGGCGCGCAAGCTTCTCGGCGAGGACGGGATCAAGGCCAACGTCGCCTCGATCCGTCGCATCTTCGAGCGCTTCCTCACGTTCGGTGACGGGCCCACGGACGCGGTGATGCTCGACAATGCCGAATGGCTCGACGCGCTCGAATACATCCCGTTCCTGCGCGACGTCGGCCAGCATTTTTCGGTCAACCGGATGCTCGCGTTCGACTCGGTCAAGCTCCGCCTCGACCGCGAACAGTCGCTGAGCTTCCTAGAATTCAATTACATGATCCTCCAGGCGTACGACTTCCTAGAGCTGTCGCGCCGCGCCGAATGCCGCCTGCAAATGGGCGGCTCGGATCAATGGGGCAACATCGTCAACGGCATCGAGCTGTCGCGCCGGATGGACGGCACCGAGGTGTACGGCGTCACCACGCCGCTGATCACCACGGCCGACGGCGGCAAGATGGGCAAGACGATGTCCGGCGCGGTCTGGCTGCACGAGGATCAATTGCCGAACTTCGATTACTGGCAGTTCTGGCGCAACACCGACGACCGCGACGTCGGCCGCTTCCTGCGGCTATTCACCGACCTGCCACTCGACGAGATCGCCCGTCTCGAAGCGCTCGAGGGCGCGGAAATCAACGCCGCCAAGATTGTGCTCGCCAATGATGCGACGGCAATGTGCCGCGGCCGGGCTGCCGCCGAACAGGCAGCGGAGACTGCGCGAAAGACCTTCGAGGAGGGTGCATCGGGCGATTCCTTGCCAAGCTTTGCCGTTGCGAGTGGCTCGATCGGGATCGTCGAGGCGCTCGTCGGGCTAGGCTTCGTCGCCTCCAACGGCGAAGCGCGACGGAAGATCGCCGAGGGTGCGGTGCGGATCGACGGTGCCGTCGAGAAGGAGCCGACCGCCTCGATCGAGGTCGCGGCGCCGGTCCGTTTGAGCCTCGGGAAAAAGCGTCATGGGATGCTAACTCCCTCGTAACGGAGGGTATTTTGGTTGTGGAAAACACGCCGTTAAGCATCTCCGTTCGCACGAGGTTCACAGCGACGCCGTTAAGCCGATGGTCCTAGAAAACGGGGAACATCCGATGCGAAATTATGCCACGGCTGTTCGAGACCACCGCGGCGAGCCACGCGACGAGGTGATGCACCGCACGCATTCGATCGACGGCGATGGTCGCAGCATGAAACTGGTGCTGGTGAATATGTCCGCGAACGGCCTGATGGCGCGATGCGAGGGTTCGCTCGAGGCTGGCGATCGGCTGCGGATTACCCTGCCAATTCTTGGCGGCGTCGATGCGATCGTACGCTGGTCGCTCGGTGGACGGATCGGCTGCGAACTCGAACAGACGATTCCGCTTTCCGACTATTATGGCATGCTGACGGTGATGGTCCGCAACATCTGACGTCAGCCGGAGCGGAGCAAGGCGACACCGGCGTCGCGATCGAACAGATACAGGGCCGTCCGCGCCGCCTGCCCCCGCGGTCCCTCGAGTCCACCATCGCGGTCGATCAGCAGGCGCGCGTCGTCGTGCGCGCATTGCAGCAGGTCGGCCATCATTTCGGGGGTCGCGAGCCGGAACGCCATCTCGCCCGACTGCTTCGTGCCGAGCAGTTCGCCGGCACCGCGGAGGCGAAGGTCCTCCTCGGCGATGCGGAAACCATCGTTGGTCTCGCGCATCAGGGCAAGGCGCGCGCGCGACGTCTCGCTGAGCGACGAACCTCGCATCAACAAGCAGATCGACCGGCCGGTGCCGCGCCCGACACGGCCGCGGAGCTGGTGGAGCTGGGCGAGGCCGAAGCGGTCGGCGTGCTCGATCACGATCAGCGTCGCGTTGGGGACGTCGACGCCGACCTCGATCACCGTCGTCGCGACGAGGACGGACGTGCGCGCGGCAGAGAACTCGGCCATCACCGCGTCCTTCTCAGCCGGTTTCATGCGGCCGTGGACGAGCGCCACCTTGTCGCCGAAGCGGGCACGCAGTGTCTCCGCGCGCATTTCGGCGGCGGCGAGGTCGCTCTTCTCGCTCTCCTCGACCAGCGGGCACACCCAGTAAGCCTGGCCGCCATCCGCCAGATGCCGGCCGAGCGCATTGACCACGTCGTCGAGGCGGTCCTCCGAGATGACGCGCGTCTCGATCGGCTGGCGTCCGGGCGGCATCTCGTCGAGGCGGCTAACGTCCATCTCGCCATATTGCGCAAGCGTCAGGGTACGCGGGATCGGCGTTGCGGTCATAGCCAGCAGATGCGGCGGCGCGACGCCCTTGGCCTGCAACGTCATCCGCTGCGCGACACCGAAGCGATGCTGTTCGTCGACCACCACCAGAGCGAGATCCTTGTAGCCAACCGCGTCCTGGAAGATCGCGTGCGTGCCGACGAGGATATCGATCTCGCCGCTCGCCAGCGCCATCAGAGTCGCCTCGCGCACGCGGCCCTTGTCGCGGCCGGTGAGAACGCCAACGTTGATCGGCAGCCCGGCGAGCGTCTTGCGCAGCGTCTCGTAATGCTGGCGCGCGAGGATTTCGGTGGGGGCAAGCATCGCCGCCTGTGCGCCGGCCTCGACCGCGATCAGCATTGCCATCGCCGCGACCAGCGTCTTGCCGGAGCCGACATCGCCTTGAAGCAGCCGCAGCATCGGTGCGGTCTGCGCGAGATCGCCCTCGATCTCGCCGACCGTCCGCGATTGCGCGCCGGTGAGCGTGTAGGGGAGTTTCAGGAGGTCACGCAGACGGCCGTCACCGTGGAGAGCCCTGCCCCGCCGCTTGCGCGTGTCGGCGCGGACCAGCGTCATCGCGAGCTGGTTCGCGAAGACCTCGTCATAGGCCAGCCGCTCGCGCGCCTTGGCGTCCGACGGGTCGGCGTGAATTCGCTCGAGCGATTCGTGCCAGCCGGGCCATTCGCGTTTCGCCTTCAAGCCCGGCTCGATCCATTCGGGCAGGTCCGGCGCACGCGCGACCGCCTGCGTGGTCAGCGCCGCCAGCCGCCGCGATGTGAGCCCTTCCGACAGCGGATAGATCGGCTCGCGCTCGCGCAGTTCCTCGTCGGGTTCGACGATGTCGGGATGGACGATCTGCAATTCCTGGCCGTATTCGTCGAGCCGCCCCGAGATCCGCTTGGCCTCGCCGATCGGCAGCAGCTTCTTCGCCCAGCCAGAACTGCCGCCGAAGAAGACGAGGCTGACATAGTTGCCGTGCTCGTCGGTCGCCTGCACGCGCGTTGGCCCGCGCCCGGCGCTGATCCTGTAGTCGCGCGGGGTCAGCGTGATCGTGATGATCCGCCCCGCATCGCTCGACATCAGTTCTGTCCGCGGCAGGCGATCGACGTACCCCGTCGGCAGATGGAAGGCGACGTCGACGACGCGCGCGAGCCCGAGCCGGTCGAGCGGCTTGGCGAGCGCGGGCCCCACCCCTTCAGGACGAGGGTTTCGGCGAACAGCGGATTGAGGATTTCGGGTCGCATGACTATCTGGCCTCTATAGCCTAGCCGACGCCCGCCGCCAGCGGGTCGCCGGCTCTTCGTGTTTGGAGATACGATGGACCACGAGACCCGCCTCAAGCGCCTGGGCTTTCGCAGCTCGCACCGCGGCACGCGCGAGGCCGACATGATGATCGGCGGCTTCTTCGCGACCTATGGCCGGACGTGGACGCCCGAGCAACTCGACTGGTTCGAGGCGCTGCTCGAGGAGCAGGACGTCGACATCATGGGCTGGGCGATCGGCTCGATCGTATGCCCGCCCGAATGGGATGGGCCGATGATGCAGGCGATGCGCGACATCGATTACGTGACGGTCGTGAAGTAATTTTCGGAACTGTTCCCCGGCGAAGGCCGGGGCCCAGGTGGGGAACGTCGATGATTGACGTTCGAGCCTAATTACCATTGCCTTCCCAACTGGGCCCCGGCCTCCGCCGGGGAACGAGAAGCGAATATGCCAGACCTCAAGACGATCCTTTCCGCGAAGACCCCGCTGACGCTGTCGGGCGTACCGTCGGGCTTCCAGCCGTCGCTGCTCGCCGACCTCGCGCGCGCTGCGAAGACGCGCGCGGTGTTCATCGCGCCGGACGATGCGGCGATGCGCGCCGTCGCCTCCACCGCGGCGTATTTCGCGCCCGATCTCGAAGTGCTGAGCTTCCCGGCCTGGGACTGCCTTCCGTACGACCGCGCCTCGCCGACGCTCCGCATCATGGCCGAACGCGTCGCCGCGCTGCAACGCCTGCAAGGCAAGCCCAAAGGTCCGCAGCTCCTGCTGACCACCGCCAACGCCGCGACTCAGCGCGTCCTCACCCCGTTCCGCATCCGCCAACTCGTCGCGCGGCTTGCCCCCGGCGAACGGATCGGCCGCGACAAGCTCGCCATGCTGCTCCAGGCGAACGGCTATGTCCGCACCGACACTGTCCACGACCAGGGCGAATATGCGGTGCGCGGCGGGATCGTCGATCTCTACCCGTCGGGCGAAGACCACGCACTCCGCCTCGATTTCTTTGGCGACGAGATCGAGAGCGTCCGCACGTTCGACGCGGCGGACCAGCGCACCACGGGCCGTATCGACGGCTTCGTCCTGCTCCCCGCCTCAGAGGCTTTGCTCGACGAGGACTCGATCAAGCGCTTCCGCACCCGCTACCGCGATGCGTTCGGCGCGACCGCGACCGGCGATCCGATGTACCAGGCGATCTCCGAAGGCCGGCGGATCGCGGGCATGGAGCATTGGCTGCCGCTGTTTGAGGAGAAGATGGCGACTTTGTTCGACCATCTCGGCGCCGACGACGTGGTAGTCCGCGACAACGGCGTCGCGGCGGCGGTGGAGAGCCGGCTCGAATCGATCGCCGACTATTACGAGAACCGCAAGCGCGCCGAGGCCGCCCAGCCCGGCAGCTATCGCCCGATGCCCGCCAAGGCGCTCTATCTCGACGCGCAGGAATGGTCCGGCGGTGTCGAGGCGTTCGCCGCGCACATCACCTCGCCGTTCCACGAACCGCCGAGCGACACCGTCCTCGACTTCGACGTCGACGGCCCGCGCGATTTCGGCCCCGAGCGGGCAGCGCAGGCGAACATCTACGAAGCCGTCGCCGATCACGTCGAGAAACTCCGGAAACAGGGCCGCAGGCCGATCCTCGCCAGCTACTCGATCGGCGCGCGCGAACGCCTGGGGAGCCTGCTTGCCGACCACGGGATGAAGGGCGGCAAGCACGCCGAGACCTGGCAGGAGGCGCTCGGCATCGCCGACACCGCGCGCAGCTTCGGCGTCGCGCTGATCGTCCTGCCGCTCGACCACGGCTTCACCGCGCCGGGGATCGCGGTGCTCACCGAGCAGGACATGCTCGGCGACCGGCTCGTCCACCGCAAGAAGCGCAAGAAATCCGCCGACGCGTTCCTTGCCGAGTTGGCGACGCTGACGCCGGGCGATCTGGTCGTCCATACCGAGCACGGCATCGGGCGGTACGAGGGGCTGACCTCGATTCCCGTGGGCCAGAGCCCGCATGATTGCGTCGCGCTGAGCTATGCCGGCGGCGACAAGCTGTACGTGCCCGTCGAGAATATCGACGTCCTCTCGCGCTACGGCTCGTCCGAGGAAGGCGCGACGCTCGACCGTCTCGGCGGCGAAGGCTGGCAACGTCGCAAGTCGAAGATGAAGGAGCGGATTCGCGAGATCGCCGGCGAACTCATTGCGACCGCCGCCGAACGCGCGCTGCATCCAGGCGACGTGCTCGAACCCGATGCGAGCGGTTATCCGAGCTTCGTCGACCGCTTCCCATACGAGGAAACCGAGGACCAGGACCGCGCGATCGAGGACGTGCTTGGTGACTTGGCTGCGGGAAAACCGATGGACCGGCTGGTGGTCGGCGACGTCGGCTTCGGCAAGACCGAGGTCGCGCTGCGGGCCGCGTTCGTCGCGGCGATGGGTGGTAAGCAGGTCGCGATCGTCTGTCCGACCACCCTGCTCGCGCGCCAGCACTACAACAACTTCGTCGCCCGCTTCGAGGGCTTCCCGATGAACATGGGCCGCCTGTCGCGCCTCGTCACCGCGAGCGAGGCAAAGGCGACCAAGGAGGGGCTCGCGAACGGCACGATCGACGTCGTCATCGGCACGCATGCGCTGCTGGCGAAGAACATCGATTTCAAGCGACTGGGCTTGGTCGTGGTCGACGAGGAACAGCGGTTCGGCGTCACGCACAAGGAGCGGCTGAAGGCGCTCCGGGCCGACGTCCACATGCTCACGCTGACCGCAACGCCGATCCCGCGCACGCTCCAGATGGCGATGTCGGGCATCCGCGAGCTGTCGGTGATCCAGACCCCGCCGGTCGATCGCCTGGCCGTGCGGACGTACATCATGCCGTTCGATCCGGTCGTGCTGCGCGAGGCGTTGCTGCGCGAGCATTACCGCGGCGGGCAGAGCTTCGTCGTCACGCCGCGGGTCGCGGACCTGCCGGAGATCGAGGATTTCCTCCGCGAACAGGTGCCGGAGATCCGCTTCGTCGTCGCGCACGGCCAGATGTCGCCGACCGAGGTCGAGGAGCGCATGTCCGCGTTCTACGACAAGAAGTTCGAAGTGCTCGTCTCGACCACGATCATCGAGAGCGGGATCGATATCGCCTCCGCCAACACGATGATCGTCCACCGCGCCGACCGCTTCGGCCTCGCGCAGCTGTACCAGTTGCGTGGGCGGGTCGGACGGTCGAAGACGCGCGCGTATGCGTATCTGGTGACGCCACCCGAGCGGCAGATGACGGTGACCGCCGAGAAGCGGCTGAAGGTGTTGTCCGATCTCGATTCGCTGGGGGCTGGCTTCCAGCTGGCGAGCCACGATCTGGATATCCGCGGCGCGGGCAACATGCTTGGCGACGAGCAGACCGGGCATATCAAGGAGGTCGGCTTCGAACTCTACCAGGCGATGCTGGAGGAGGCGATCATGGACGCCAAGGCCGGCGGCATGACCTCGTCCCGTCCGCGCGATTTCTCGCCGCAGATCACGGTCGACGCGCCGATCCTTATTCCCGAGGATTATGTGCCCGATCTCGATCTGCGGATGGGGCTGTATCGCCGCCTCAACGATCTCGACGAGGGCCAGGAGATCGAGGCCTTCGCGGCCGAGATGATCGATCGCTTCGGGCCGCTGCCGGACGCGACGGAGAATCTGATCAAGGTCATCGAGATCAAGCTGAACGCAAAGCGCGCGTGCGTGTCGAAGATCGACGTCGGCCCGCGCGGCGTGCTGGTGTCGTTCCACAACGACACGCCGCCGAACATCGACAAGCTGCTGGCGTATGTCGAGCGGCTCAACGGTGTCGCGCGATTGCGGCCGGACAGCAAACTGGTGTTGCAACGCGCGTGGGGCGATCCGAAGGCGCGGCTGCACGGGGCGCTTCAGCTGTCGAAGGGACTCGCGAAGGCAGCGGGGTAAGCGCCTGATTTAGGAGTGTGCGGTTCTCCTGCGAAAGCAGGAGCCCAGGGTTACGAGCACCATCGTCTGCAATCCTGGATTCCTGCGTTCGCAGGAACACGGCACATGAAAAAGGCCGGGCCATTCGCGAGAATAGCCCGGCCTTTTCGCCGTCTAGAGTACGTGCTCACTTCGGCAGCACGACACTCGGTCCGATGCTGTCGACGACCTTACGCGCATCGAACGCGCGGATGTTGTCGCGTGGGATCGGACCCTTGCGCATCACGATCTCGGCCGTCGCTTCGTACCGGTCGATCGTACGGACATCGAAGTCGTTGCCCCAGGGGCCACCGAAGCCGCCGCCGTATCCACCGAACCCGCCGCCAAAGCCCGGGCTCCAGTTACGCCAGCCGAAGCCGCGCCCGTAATAGCGCCACGACGGACCCCAATAGCCGCCGAAGCCGCCATAACCGAACCCGCCGCCAAGACCCGGTGTCGAATAGGTGCGCGACTGGAGGTTGGTGTCGCGGTCGGCCATCAGGTAATAGTCATAGCCGTTCTGCAACGTCAGTTCGGCCGCGCGGAAGAAGAGGTAGCGCTCCACGGTGTCGCGCGACGTAACGCTGTTGCCGGCGAAGCTGACGAGGAAGCGACCCGGTTCGACCATACGATCGCTATAGCCGGTGCGGCTGAACCCCTGCCCCGTTGCGGGCCGATAAGTGGTCTCGGTCGCGCATCCGGCCAACAGCAGCGTGCCCGTTGCGAGCGCTGCGAGTGCGACCTTGCGACCCTGTATCTTGAACATGGTGTCGTCTCCGTTCGCGGCGAATGCGGCGAAACGCCGCTTATTAGCCGTCAGTGGTGGAACGGTTGATGAACGACATCGCTCCAATGCGCCACCGGCCTGACGCATTTTTCATGATCTGCGTCAGTCGCCGATGACGTGAAGCGCGAGCGTGCGCCGATGCGGGCGGCGGCGGTGTTCGAACAGGTAGATGCCCTGCCACGTCCCAAGCGCGAGTCGCCCGTCGATCAGCGGGATTGAGAGCTGAACCTGCGTGAGTGCCGTGCGCAGGTGTGCGGGCATATCGTCCGGCCCCTCGTCGTCGTGGAGATACTCACGCGACTCAGGCGCGATCCGCGCAAAATACGCTTCGAGATCGGTGCGAACCTCGGGCGCTGCGTTTTCCTGGATGAGGAGCGAGGCGGAGGTGTGACGGCAGAATATCGTCAGCAAACCTTCCACCATCCGCTGATCGCGGACCCAGCGCTCGATAGGGTCGGTAACGTCGACGAGGCCCTGACGGCGGGTGTCGATGGTGAGCGAGGTGGTGGCTTGGCGCATGCGATACCGAACGATCGACCGGGTGGGTTGCTCCAGCAGTCGAGCAAGGATCGTCTCGAATACGAAGATTGGTCGGGGACCGAGACTGGCTGGGGCGGCAGGGGCCCCACCCAGGTTTCGCGTCCCCAGCGAAACTGCCGTTCTGTCCTGTTCACGGTACCGAGTAATATGATCGTCTGTAGCAGAGCGGTGGGTTGAGACGTCAAGATTCTTTCGCAGTGCTTGGGTTTGGAATTTCGGCAATCCGCCCGCGTATCCATTCGGTTGGCAGCCCGTTTCTTGGTGGCGGTTTCGAGAACGAAGGGTAAGGTCACTTGCAGCATCAGGCGGGGGGCGAGTGGCAGACGGCGGATCAAAGGTCGGGAGCGACCTGTTTATCATCGATAACACCGACAGCGAATGGGACGTCTTGCGCTATCTGGCGGGATGGTGCCGTTTGTCCAAGGGGCTGGACGTGGCCAGCGCCTATTTTGAAATAGGGTCCCTTCTCGCCCTCGATGGCCAGTGGCAGCAAGTCGACGCCATTCGCATTCTTATGGGAGACGAAGTAACGAAGAAAACTAAGGCCGTGCTTACGCAGGCGCTCGCAGAACGCCTCGACGCTAGCATTGAAGAGCAAAAAGTCAGAGATGACTTCCTTGATGGAGTACCGGCGATTGTCGAGGCTATCAAGATTGGGCGCATCCAGTTTCGCGTGTATCGAAAGACCAAGTTCCATGCGAAAACCTATATAACTCATTCTCGTGAGGAAGTTGTAGGATCATTTGCGCTGGTCGGGTCATCTAACTTCACCCGGCCGGGTCTTACTTCAAATGTTGAGCTCAATGTTCAGGTCAGTGGAACGAATGTCGGACTTCTGCAAGATTGGTACGAGCATTATTGGGAACAAGCGGACGACGTCACGGCTGATATGCTGCAGACGATTGAGCGGCACGTCATCCCTTTCACGCCGTTCGACGTTTGGTCAAAGTCACTGGCGGAACTCTTCCGCCATAATTCGCCGCCGCCGGATGTTTGGGCTGAGAAGCATTCGTTGATATATAGGATGCTCGACGGTTATCAGCGCGACGGCTACGCGATGATGATGGAGCGTGCTAATAAGTATGGAGGGGCGTTCCTATGCGACGGCGTTGGTTTGGGTAAGACCTTCGTCGGGCTGATGCTGCTCGAACGACTGATCGTACAAGAGAGAAAGACGGTCGTTCTGCTGGTTCCAAAATCCGCCAGGCGGTCAGTCTGGGAAGCTAACCTTGAACGCTATCTGCCCGACCTTATGGGAGACGAAGGTGTTGCCGGACTGTACATCCTAACGCACACTGACCTGAGTAGTGACAGGCTAAACAAAAAGATCGCGGCATTGAGCCGACGCGCCGACGCTATAATAATTGACGAGGCGCACAACTTTCGCAATCCCGGCCTTGCGGGCGAAGGTCGCAAGCGCAAGTCGCGCTACCGCATCTTGCAGGAACTGGCGGCCGGCAAGCGGACCTTCCTGCTGACTGCGACGCCGGTCAACAATTCTCTGTTAGACCTGATGCACCTGATCGAGCTTTTTCTGGAGACGGCGCGAAGCTGCGGCAGGCTCCGCTGGGTGTACACTCGCTACGTGGGCATTTCCGTGCACTCGAAAAGCGGGTGAAAACGGCGCTCGGCGAAGCACAGGACGCTCCTGATATTGACGAGGATGTGACGAGCGCAGGCCCCGCGCACGAGCAGTATGCAACCGACCCGATCGTCGGGGAGCTGGTGGTTCAGCGGAGCCGCGCTTACGTCAAGGCCAGCCAGCAGACCGAGGCGAAAGGCGCGGCGATTTTCCCGACGCGCGAAGCTCCCAAGGTTGCCAATTATTCGCTCTCGCCACTCCAAGCAGAGCTACTCGAAGAGGTCGTTCGCTCATTCGACAGCACGCGGGCGCTGTTCAAGTTGGCAATCTACAATCCTGACGAAGATTTCCGCCGTCATCCCTTGGCCGAGCTTGACCAATTCGAGGCGGGCCGCCGCGGCCAGGTCGTTGCGCTGATCAAGGTCGGGTTTCTCAAGCGACTGGAAAGCTCGACGGCCGCGTTCGACCATAGCTGTCAAAACCTCTTCCTCAAGCTTTATGCCTTTGTCGAGCATCACGTATCAGCCGAACATCTCGGCGTTTGGGAACGATGGAAAGCGCAGCAAGCCCCGGTCATCGAACACGTGCGCGCTGCCCAAGCCGCATGGACGGGGGAAGAAGCGGAGGAAGGTGAGGATTTGATCCCGCCCGAGCTGCTTGGTGACGTGCGCACTTTGTCCAACGAGGAATATTTTGTCGACCGCATCGTGGAGGAAACCCGCGCGGACCTGGACCAGCTTTCGCGCCTACTGTTGATCCTGCGCGACTTTACACCAGATCAGGATGGTAAGGTTGCGGCATTGCTGGAAATGATCCGGTCGGACCCGGTGCTTGCCACCCAAAAGGTGCTAATTTTCTCGGAATTTATGACGACCGCGCGTTACGTTCGCGATCAGTTGCGTAAAGCGGGCTTTGAAAACGTCGAGGAAGTGGACTCCGCGACTAAGCTCGATCGAGGGGAGGTAATCAAGCGGTTCGCGCCCTATTACAACGGATCGAGCAGCGCCCAGCTGAAAAAGCGGGCCACCCCGAGACCCGCATACTCGTATCGACAGACGTTTTGTCGGAAGGCCTCAACCTTCAGGACGCGACACGACTGATCAACTACGACCTACACTGGAACCCGGTTCGGTTGATGCAACGGATTGGCCGCGTCGATCGACGCCTTAACCCCCAGACCGAAGCTGCGCTCGTCAAGGCGCATCCAGAGACGGCCGCGATACGGCGCACGGTCGTGTTCTGGAATTTTCTCCCCGCCGACGCACTGACGCCATACCTCAAACTTTATGAGCGAGTGGCCGGCAAGGTGCTGCGCATTTCGAAAACCTTTGGTATCGAGGGTCGGCAGTTGCTCACGGGCGACGACGATTATGACGATCTCCGCGATCTGGTGAGCCTCGACGGCGACAAGTCCGTCGAGGAGTCGCTCCAGCTCGAATGGGAAGCGCTGAAGGCCGAGAACCCCGATCTTGCAGCTCGCCTTGCGGGGCTGCCCAATCGCATTTTCAGCGGTCGTGAAAGTCCGCTTGGCGTAGTCAAAGGCGTCTTCTTCTGTCTGGCGCTGCCAGGTCTCAAACCGGGCGCGGCGGAGGATGCCGGGCCGGAGGGCTGGGACGCTTCAAGCGGTAGGCCTGCGTGGCTCTATGTGGACGGCGAGGGCACGGTGGCCGAAGGTCTCATGCAGATCGCCGAAACGATCCGAAGCACGACCGAGACCCCGCGCCATCTCGATACACCCCGCGAACGGCTGCGCGCAGCCCGCGATACCGTGCTCAAGTACGTCCGCAATGGATACATGAAGCGTATGCAGGCCCCACCAGGCGTTGAACCGCTGATCAAGGCTTGGATGGAGATCAATTGATGCCCAATGCTCTCGACAAGATTACCGACTTTCCGTCTCTAGTCGACTATTTACGTGACGAACTCGAGTGGCCGATTGCGGCAGATATCAGCCTGGATGAGGCAACTTATGACGTCACGCCCGAAGAGATCGGGCTGAAAAGTTCGGTCGTCGGCGGCGGCATCGAAATTAAGCAGCTTCGTCCGCTCACTCGTGCACAGCCTTGGGGCATATTCTTCCTCAACTTACCCAGCGCCAAGCTACCAGTCACGCTCGTGCGCAACATTTTGGGCAAGCTAGCGATCAAAAAGCGCGCATCGGCGAATCCGTCAGAGCGTGCGGCCTTTGCTAAGCACGACCTGCTGTTTATCGCCGCCACCGGCCCGGCATCCGAGAGGCGCCTGGCGTTCGCACATTTCGCCAACGAGGACGGCGACGGCGACGGCGACGCTGCAACACTCAAAGTGCTCGGATGGGATACGAACGACACGCCGCGCCGTTTTGGTCTGACGGAAGCGTCGCTCAAATCGAAATTGCATTGGCCCGAGAATCCCTCTGACGCAGACCACTGGCGCCGGCAGTGGAGTGAAGCGTTCGCGCATGCCGACACCCGTACAGTCGTGCGCGAATCCAAGCAGATGGCGAAGGAACTTGCTGGCCTGGCCCGACGCATCCGAGACCGCGCCGGGGAACTGATCGCAGCGCAAACTGATAATGGATCGCTCGTCAAGTTGCACAAGGCGTTCAAGGAAGCGTTGATCCAAGACCTGACTCCAGAGGGGTTCGCTGACACCTACGCACAGACCATCGCTTACGGGCTGCTGTCGGCCGCAATCAGCCGTGCATCGGGCGCGCTGACGCAGGATGACATGGCCGCCAATGTCGCTGGGACGAGTCCGTTCCTGAAGGAAATGCTCGGCACTTTCATTGAAGCCGGCGGTCGGAAGTCCGGCAAGGCGCAAGGGCTAGATTTTGACGAACTGGGCATCACTGACGTCGTCGAACTGCTGCGCAACGCCGACATGGAAGCCGTGCTCGCAGATTTTGATCGCAAGAATCCCGACGAAGACCCCGTCATCCATTTCTATGAGCTGTTCCTGAAAGAATACGATGCCGCACAGAAGGTAAAGCGCGGAGTATTTTACACGCCACGCCCGGTGGTCGGTTTCATTGTGCGCTCGGTCGACGCGGTTCTGCGCACCGAGTTTGGGCTGGAGGACGGCCTTGCCTCAACCGCGACGTGGGGTGACATAATTACGGCGTCGAAGAGCAAGGAAGGCTCACCGATCACGCTGCCGGAGCACGCGAAGGAAGGCGACGCCTTCGTCCGGATTCTCGATCCGGCGACCGGTACCGGCACCTTCATCGTTGAGTGCGTCGACCTAATTCACAAGACGATGGTCAAGAAATGGAAGGCGGCAGGCAAACGAGACGCCGAGATCAAGGAGCTATGGAACGCTTATGTGCCCTTGCATCTGCTACCGCGGTTAACCGGCTTCGAGTTGATGATGGCGCCTTATGCCATCGCGCACGTCAAGCTTGGCCTGAAACTTTCTGACACTGGCTATACGTTTGGCAGCGACGTTCGCGCGCAAATCTATTTGACCAACGCTTTAGAGCCAGCGCAACTTATACCGCAATTCGGGTTCATGAGCGCAGCATTGGCGCATGAGGCACAGGCAGCGAACAAAGCCAAGGAGACACCGTTCACAGTAGTAATTGGCAACCCTCCCTATGCGGGAGCTTCAGCCAATAACAGCGCATCTGCTCAGGCCCTGGTAGCTCCTTATCGGTCTATAAACGGGATATCCCTTGGCGAACGAAAAATGTGGGTTCAGAATGACTACGTTAAGTTCTTTGGATTGGCGGAAACGATAGCTGCTCGCGCTAATACGGGAGTATTAGGCTTTATCACGGACAATAGTTTTACTGATGGTCCAACCTTTCGCGGGTTGCGGCACGCTCTTCAAGCAAGATATCGAACAAGTTGGTTAGTTGACCTGGGAGGTAAGTCAACCGCGCTTCGCGACGACTCCGCGGATGCAAACGTCTTTGAAGATATACAGCAGGGAGTTGCCGTTATTGTCGGAGCAATGGTTGGCGACGGTCGTGTTACGTACAATCATAGACTGAAAGGTACGTTGAAGGAAAAGTATAGCATATCAAACAACAATACGGTGACCTCACTGGCGACGTGCCAGGGCTACCCCAGACACGAGTTCTACGACTTTTTCAGCGCGCCTTTGGTCAGTGCGGAAGCAGAGTTTGATAGCTACGCAAAACTGAACACAATCTTCACGTTGACCTGCACAGGCGTACAAACCTCGAGAGATGAGCTCGTCGTTAACTTTACTAAGAAGGAATTGCTCCAGACGGTTTCCGCATTCTACGACCCTTCGATTTCAGACAAAGATGCCCGCCTTTCGTTCTTCGGCCCGTCAAAGCCGGATAAAATGCCTGCGGGCGATACGCGGCATTGGAAGGTTCCGCACGTTCGGCAGTGGCTCAGATCTTCCAAGGATTGGAAAAGCACGTCTACCCCGATTTCTTATAGGCCGTTTGATAATAGATTTTTCTATGCAGACGAGCGATTGAGTGATTGGCCCCGACCCGAACTTAGTTCCGCAATGTCGAAGGGCGATAACGTAGCCTTAATCGCCGTGCGACGTACCGAGAATTCAGGACCATACACTTATGCGTTCGCAACCGATGCCACGCTTTCTAATCACTCCTTGTCTTCAAAAGACGGTAGCTATGGGATGCCACTATACCTTCGTTCTGATGGCGTTACGGGGTCGGAACGGACTAACATCACATCCGCCTTCGCTGCGCGCGTCGCGACGCTGACCGGCCTCACTTACGACGACTGCGTCGGAGCCCCCAAACAGGGCGCACTTGGCGGCATTCTACCGAAAATAGCCGAGCAGGTCGCGATGTTCGCGCCCGCGCGGCGCGAGCGTGGCAAGCCGGGCAAAAGCTTCGGCCCGCGTGACCTGTTCGATTATATCTATTCGCTGCTGCATTCGCCCGCCTATCGCGCCCGCTATGCCGATTATCTGAAAAGTGACTTTGCTCGCATCCCTCTCCCCGCCAACCGCGCGGTGTTCGAAGCGTTGGTCCCGCTTGGCACTGAACTCGTCGCGCTCCACTTACTCAAAGCCGAGACGCTGCCTGTCTTGGAGGACCCCAAGGGCATCCGCCTTGCCGGAAGTGGCGAAGCCCGCATCGCGTTCAAGCCGGAGTACGATTCAAAGCTTGGCCGCGTAACAATCAACACCACGCGCTGGATCGAGAGCGTGCCGGAGGTGGCCTGGAATTTTCAAGTTGGAGGCTACCAGCCGGCTCAGAAATGGCTCAAAGATCGCGCCGCTAGGGGGGCAAGAAGGCCAGTGAAGGCCGCTTACTCACCGACGACGACATCCTTCACTACCGTCGCATGATCGTTGCCCTTACCCGCACCGCTGAACTGATGCCGCACATCGACACGGTTGTGGAGACCCACGGCGGTTGGCCGGGCGCGTTTCGGGGAATGACGGATGCCCCGACCGCCGAAGCTGTCGCTTAAGCCAGATTTAGGAGCTACCGATGCCCGTTCATATCACCGCTCGCCTTGCCTGGCACGATGACGGCTGGAACGGCTCCGTCTGTCGCGAACCCGAACGCAATACCTATTGCATCGGATCAAAATCATATCCCGGCGATACGATCGCCCGCGGTCGCAATCTTGCGCTGGAGAAGTGTCAGGCCGGGTGCGGTGGAAAGCAGTTGATGGAAAGCGGTTATGTGCCGCCCTGCTGCTACACCTACAATGCTTTCGGCATCGAGGAAGCGCCGGCCGCTTCCGACCCGCCGGAATTCTTTTACGACGGCGCGGCGCGGCGCGAATGGACACTCGCGCCCTCAACAGTCTGCGTGTGGCCCTACGATGCAATGTACGCGGACAACGTATCGACCGGCGAGCGCCTGGACAACGATCAGCGTCGAGAGAACACACTTCCTTTCTTCGAGCAAATCGAGCGAGACACGAAGAGCAAGAAGGGGCGCAGCCTCATTTTCTATTATGCTAATTATTCCAATCCGCTCTCGGAAGAGGATGCGCAGCGCTACGTACTGATCGGCGTGTCAAGGATCACTGAAGTCGGCGAGCAGATTCATTACGAGGACGTGAGCGAGCAGGTTGCCGAGCGCTATGCCGGCGGCATGATCTGGGCGCGTGATATTACGTCCGCTTACCCAGCAGAGGGGGTACGGTTACCCTACCATCTCTATCGCGACGATCAGGAGATGCTTGCGCAACTCGCGGTCTATCCCGAAAATCCGATGGTATGCAAAATGGGGTCGCGCCATCTGTCGGATGACGACGCCATCGGACTACTCGAACAGTTCCTCGCGAAGGTTCGATGGCTTCAGGAGATTGGCGACACCTCAGAAAACTGGGCGGTTCGCGCCGAGTGGCTCACGGGCCAGATCGCCGCGCTTTGGACCCATCGCGGCCTTTATCCGGGGCTGCTGCGGGTCTTGGAGGCGTCCGGCGCCTCCGCATTGATCGATCGAACGAAAGCTGTGTCTGAGACGCAAGGACACGGCATCGCGTATTCCCAGGTGTTCGCGGTCCTTGAGCGGAAAGAAGATAATACCATCTCGGCCGGCTTGGGAAGCGCCGATCGTGCGAAGCTCGCGCGGAACTGGGCGTTGCTGGACGACGGCGCGCAAGACGTGCTTCGCGATGTGCTACCGCGCCTGTCCCTCAATGTAGAGACGATCAAGCACATCATTGATTCCGACAGAGCGGACCACGGCATCACCGCCAGCCTTTCCGACATCGCGGCCAACCCTTATATTCTCGCCGAGCAATATTGCGGCGATGATGCGAGCGACCGCATCGCGTGGAGCGGCATCGACCGCGGCGTGCTGCCGTCGCCCGAACTCGGAAGCCCGCTCGCCGACGTCGAGTACAACGATGCCAGGCGCTTTCGAGCGCTTTGTGTCGAGCACCTGCGCAACGAGGGTAGCCACAGCTTTCGTTTCGCCGCCGATCTGTTGGCTGAGATCGTGATGCGGGTGGCACGCCTGCCGGAATGGAAGCAGGCGGCATTCACGGAGCGCTATTTCAAAGTCGACGCGCAGTTCCTGTCGGAAGCATTGACGCTTCGGCTACAAGATCATGGTCTAACGGTCTACCTTCGGCCGGTGTTTGAAGACGAGAGGCTGGTCGAGCAAACACTGCGCGAGCTTGCAGCCCGTCCGGACATCTCGCTCAAGCGGCCCGTGACAAGCGCGGACTGGCGCACGTGGATATTCAAGCCAAGCAGTCCACTCGCAACCGCGGCGTCTAACTCGTACGACGAAGCCGTCGCGGAGCAGATCACGATCTGCACAGCTCTTTTGCCACGTCCGCTAGCGGCCGTGACCGGACCGGCAGGTACCGGCAAAACGACGGTGATCGAAGCGCTGGTCCGCGCGATCCGTCGAACGGATGGCGAAGGCGCCAGCATTCTGGTGCTCGCCCCCACCGGAAAGGCGACTGACCGGGTACGCGAGGTGTTCGGCAATGCCGGCCTGAAGAGCGTCGCGACGTCTACTGTACATTCGCTGCTCGCGCGTAACGGTTGGCTAAACGACAACATGACCTTCAAGCGCGAGCAAGGCACGAGGAACAAGTCGAAACGCTGATCCTCGACGAGACCTCGATGTTAGACCTCGAACTCGCCGCAACGCTGATCCGCGCGATCGACTGGATGCACATCCGCCGGCTTATTCTGGTGGGCGATGCCGGCCAGCTGCCGCCGATTGGCCGCGGGCGCGTGTTTGCCGACGTGCTCGACTGGCTCGCGAGTGAACGAACCGAAGGGCTTGGTCGCCTAGAGATAAACCTGCGTCAAATGCGTACCCGCGTCGAAGGCCATGGCGAAGCGATCGTGAGCCTATCGAAGTTGTTTGCCCGGGAGCATTTTCGGTCCATCGTCCCGGCCGACGCTGATGACGTGTCAAGCGAACGTGCGACTACCCTCGAGCAGGAGGCGCTGATCGAACGGCTACATGCCGGAGGACAGATAGATAGGGATGTAGACCTTATCTACTGGAACGAAGCGGACCAGCTCGCCGATATTCTGATACACGCGATCGAAACGAAGATGGGCGCACAGCCGGGTGACGAGCGTCCCGCCTACAAAATCTGGCAGGACGCACTAGGCGACGATCCCACCAGCTATCAGATCCTCACCCCGCATCGGGGAGAACTGCACGGCGTAGAATCCTTAAATCGCGCTTGCCAGAACCGTGTCGCGGCCAGTGTACTCAACCGTGTCGGAGCGGTCGGCGGCATCACGCTTTTCGATAAAGTCATTCAGACTCGAAACCGGTCAAACCGCAGCGCGATATGGGCGTACGACTGGGAAACTAGGCAGCAGCGCGCGGTAGAGGTGTTTAACGGGGAGATTGGTATCGTCAAGCCAATGGGCTTCGATAAAAGCGTCATCAAGCGATTGAAGACTGGCTATGGCGCGCGGCTCAAGCGGTTCGCCGTAACCTTCGCGCGCAAGACGACCCTCTCCATCGGCTACGGTAAAGGCGTGCCCGCTCAAACGAAATCCGGTGCAACAGTCAGCCGGACTGAGAAGGTCGAAGATAATCTGGAACTGGCTTACGCCGTTTCCATCCATAAGGCGCAGGGCAGCGAATTCGACCATACATTTGTCATCATTCCCGCCAACCGCGGTCGCAGCGTCACCACAGAACTTGTTTACACGGCGCTGACTCGAGCCAGTCGTCATTGCACTCTTTTAGTCGAACGCGATGTGTCCAGCCTGCTGGATGCGCGGCGCCGGGAGAACGCAAGGACACCGCAAATTAATTCGTCACTGTTCGTTTTTCGCTTCTCGCCTCCCGAACTCACGCAGCGCAAAGGCTGGTACGAGTCGGGGAAAATTCACCGCGCGCTTAGTGGCGACATGGTTCGATCGAAATCTGAGGTCATCATATCTAATCTTCTGCATCAGCATGAGGTCCCGTTTAACTACGAAACCCCCTACTCGCGCCAGATGGTACCATGAAGCTACCTGATTTCAGCATTACCTGGCAGGGCACAACTTACTATTGGGAGCATCTGGGCCTCCTCGATCAAAGAGATTACTCCGCACAGTGGGGCGCCAAGCGCGACTGGTACGACCGATGGTTTCCCAATCGTCTTTTGATAACCGAGGACGGCGCAAACCTAAGCCATGATGCTGCAGCCATAATTCAGACTCTGCTGAACGGTGCCAAGTCGACGTGCGGTAGCGTTGTGGTATCATGAGCAGGCAACCGCACCGGCACGCCAAGGGCACACTTTCTCTTACGTCTCCCCGAGCACCCCCGCCGCGCAGCCGGTTCATGAACCCAAGCGAGCTGCTCCTAGGCAACGATCGCGACGTCTAATTTCCTATCTAGAAGTTTGGCAACGTTGACCGGAAGCCCATGCCAATTTCTCCGAATGGTCAGCCGTGCATGGCATCGCTGATAAAGTGCATCCCAGCGAATAACTAACATTCGAGCCGCCATGCTAACGCGCCTTCATCGGCTTCATTGGCAGGCTTTATCTACGTCGATTAGTCACATGCCGTAAACCGATCGGAGACTATTCGTAGTTAAGCACGACCTTAAGCTGAACTTTTCGCTCATCAATACCTAGTACAGCAGCAACCGCTATCTTGCATTCAGAAAGGATAGCATCCACGCTATCTTCTCGGCCCACTGGAATGTTAGCTCCCTGCGCCGACAATGGTTTGGTTGATATACCCGGACGACTAACAAGTTGGTCCACAGTTGTTTCGAGTACTTCCGCAACCTTGACCAGCATCTCCGGCTTCGGCGAAGAGCTAGCGAAATCCCATGCTCTCGCGGCCTGACGCGAGACCCCGCACCGGCGTGCGAGCTCGGTGACGGAAATGCCTAATCGGACGCGAGCGTCTCTGATGTGATTTGCCATGCGTGCACCTTACCTTCGCGTGCCCTTTCGTCAACCACAGTGACAACTCGTACCTCACGTTTTAAAAAACTTGTCATGACGATGTCTAGACAGTGCTATCACTATAGCGCGACGATTCGCGCTTACTGTTGGAGACTGACGTGACGACATACACCGAACGCCTAATCGACCTCAGACCCGAGTTGCTCATGCGGGCGGCCGCGCTAAGGGATATCACGACGCTTCCCGAGGAGGCGTTGATCGACCGCTTGCAAGCGCCACATGCCAGATCACGCCTATCGCGTAGTTGCGTCGGCTTACACCGTAAGTGGACGAAAGCATCGACAGTCGCGGAGCAGGACCCGATATCTGCCCTGATTGCCGCAATGACTGAGGTCACCCGCGCCCGGGGCGCGGGGACCCTTCACGCAACCATTGCGCTCGATGACAGCTGGGGGTTCGGAGCGGCCGTGCGTGGCATTGCGCACGATGTCGCGTTGAGCGTCAGTCGGGTCATTACCGCAAGAGACGAGGTTCCGCTGCTCGAGACGATCTGTTCGGAAGCCGAGCGCGGAGAGGTCTCGATTTACGCGCCGTATTCGGAACGGGTTCTGAAATATGTCATCTGCCCTGCTCTACTGGAAAACGCTTTGCGCAAGCTGGCGGAGCTGCGGCTGAAAGCCGACGCGATCAGTTCAATCGACGCCCGGCGATTGGTCGTGTTTGCATTCGATCATCTCCTGTCTCGGTGCTTGCTGCCGCTGAAAGCTATCCTCGCGTCGCCCGTTTCGATTGATGGTCAAATCCACCTTATGGGCCCGCCTGAGCTTCACCCGCCGGCCTTTAACGGTACCGGCCAGCTTCGCCCGACGTGCGGACCGGATCGACCGCTGAGCGAGGCAACGCGCGACGATACTCCTGCCGTTGTAAACCCCCGTAACGTCGGAGCAGCGGAAGCATCGATGATCCGGGCGGGAGACGAGTGATGTATCTCGAAGATGGTGACATGTACCTTCGCGAGCTTAGCCGCGAGCAGCGCCGACGCCCGGACGTGTTGGTGCAGAAACTGCGGCGGCGGCGAGCAGCTCATGACCTTCATCCACTCCAACCGGCGTCGTTGATGAACGCAGAGAGCTTCGGTCAGGTGCATTCGGCGGCTGAATTCGCGGCCCGATGGAAGCTACCTCTCGATACGATGATCACCATCGATTTGGCACGAATGGGCGTTGCGACGGCACAGGGTGCTGCAAGTGAGGTTCGCCGCTTCCTCAAATGCAGCAATGATTATCTAAGTGGACAGCGCAAGATACCGGCGGCATGGATATATGCTATCGAGAACGGGGCGGGTGGTTTCCACGCCCATATTGCAATGCACGTGCCCGGCGTGACGCCCACTTTCAAGAATATCGTAGTCGACTTCCGTGCTCATTTTCGCGAGTGGGCAAGGGGATATACTGGACGTCAGTTCGGTAAGCACATCCCGCGGGCGATCTACCCCCGAGCACCCAAACAAGAGTCATGGCTCCGCCACTGGATCAACGTCAGCTATCTTTTGAAGGGATATGATCGATCAGTGATCGTTCGTGACGGACGAAACTGCGTTGACGGTCGAGCGATCTATTTAGGTGATTTGATCGCCGCACCTTTTGTCAATCCGGGTATTGTCGATCTTACCAATCGTGTTCGTGTTAGTCACTCTCTTGGACCGGCGCAGCGGGCAATCGGTTCTCCGCCAGGGCTCGAATATTGCCTGCCTCAGAAACCGAACTGGGCTGCATTCGATATAAATCGTTCCACGCCGCTTTCGCTAAACGAGCGCCTTAACACGGTGTGGACGCTCCCGACCGAGACTCCCTTTCAGTCTCGATGGGAAGCGGGGTTCCGAGACGCTCGTATGCTCTACCCATCTGAGTTCTACAGGTTCGTTACTAAGCAGGAACCGTTCAACTCGGCTCTGACCGGCGAAACAAGCTGCGAGTCATTGTTCTGCCAACTTGCCGCGATGGCAGATCCAATCTTCCAAGATCATCACAACCCGTTGATCTAAGAGGCCTTTATTGGGGCATTTTCAGGAAAGGCGCCCATATAAGCATTTTACATTTGTCCGCCCAAACTGTCCCTACCTATCTGCTCGCCGCGAACAACGGCATCGCTTCCGCGCGAGCGCAGTAGGGCTGGAATTCACAGGCGAACGGGCTCTCGCAGTGGCCGCCTGTTTCGCGACGGACCTCTGGCCCTTGGACAACCCGACAGGCGAGTTGCGCCACCGCGTCGCGGGTACGCAGGTAGCGCTCGATCCTGCGCGTAACGTCGGCATCGGAGAACCGCACGGCGGCAATATCCGGCCGCCGCCACGAGAACGGCGGCGCAATATGTCGGATGATTGCTTGGCGAACGCACAGGCCATTATTGCGCATGATCCACACCTGCGTTGCTATGTCGGCGAGCTGGTAGGCTTTGACCCGAGTAGAAGCCTTGACTTCGATTGCGCACCAGCCGCCGTCTTCATGGGGCTCAAGGATGTCGACCCTACAGAGTACATTCTGGTGCTGGAACGTCGCCTCAAAGATCGGTCGGGTTGGTCGCTGCTCGATAAGCTCGGCGGTACGAGCAAGCGCCGCCGGCATGTCCTCAGGTCCAGCCTCGACCATGATACCGTTTGGCACGAGGAACGCGGCGCGCTTGCCGACGTCGTGTCCAAACTGAAAACGGGCAAGCGTATGGGTATCAAAACGTGCTTCGCTGCGACGGTGAACCTGCAGCCACAGCCGGCGGGAGCAATGCTCGAATGCGGCGATCTTCGACTTGGAAAGGTGAGGACGCGTCGTGCTGCTCACGCCGCCTGCTCCACCGTGACGATTGGTATCCCCGCGGTAGCCGCTTGAGGATTCGGCGGCTCCGCGAGGGTAATAAGGTAGTCGGCGGCGGCCTGCGCCTTGCTTGCAGCAGTCACGATTGCTCGCGGATCAGCGCGCAGCACGCTAAGCCACGAGGCGATATAGGACGCGTGATCGTTGCGCGGCGTGGACGCTAGCCCAAGATACCCGACTGTGAAGGCGGCCCCCAATTCCGCCACCAGCTCTTCCATAGCATAAGATTCTGAGGCGAACCGTCCACTGAAATCGCGGTCGAGTCTCGCCTTTGCACCCGTCCAGTGGATCAGCTCATGAGCATAGACCGAGTAGTAGGCTTCAGCGGACGTGAACGCGCCGAACGCCGGCAGAAACACATTGTCGTTGACCGGATCGAAGAATGGATCGTCCGAGCCGTACGACACCTTTGCCGGCAGTGCGGCGAAGAATGACTCTGCGTTTGTGAAGCGGGCGGCTAGCGGAAGCGCACCCGGACCCGGCGTATAGCCGTCGACCTGCGCGGCGTTGAAAACGTAGACAGCTCGCGCCAGCACGCGCTGCGAACCAGGTTCGCGATGATCGTCACCGTCGCTTTTGTCGCCTTCCACAGCAGCAAGGGTACTCCAAAGCAACACGACCGTGGCACGCTCGCCCTTGCGAACCTGAGCACCGGCATCGACCCATTGACGATAGGTCGCCCACTCACCGCTTGGAAAATCCGCGTTGCCCGCCGCTGCCCATAGCAGCAGCGTGTTGATACCGCGGTAATTCCGACCAGAGATTGCATTCCGCGGCGTAGATATGCCACTGTCGCGGTGCCAGGGCATCCGGTACTGACCCGGCGCGGCTCCTTTCGCGATTTCGTCAATAATCGCTATGGTGATGGTCTGGTAGAGGTCGGCCCGCATGAACTCTCCGCATGTCTGGTTATGCAACTTGGTTCACGCAGCTAACGCTGGTATTTACACCGCCTGCCGGGTTGTGGTCGACCGCAGCTTCGCCGTGGGCGTGCACCGCAAAACAATCCTATGAATCGACAAGTCGACGCGCGTGCTTGAACAGGCGAGCTCATAGAATGCGGCAAGCGATCTGGATCTTTGGAATGCTGGTTACAGTGCAGGTCGGTCTTTGGTTGCTCTGATGGCGAACAGAGCTTTGTTCAACCTAGCGGCTGCCGTTGTGTCCGCCGACGTCCAAACCGTCGATGCCGGGCCGTGATACGCTAATCGGTTATCCGTCGAGCAGCAGGCTATGTGGTGGCGCCTCTGACCCCTTTCGGGCATGTAGTTTGATGATCGTCAAACTGGAAATCTAGAACGCCGATCGAAACCAGGGGGCCATTGACGTTGAAACCAAGGGAAAATGCCGACGTTAGGGACATAATCCAGCGAAGCGACATCGTGGCTGTCGCGGCTGCGCTTAAGATTGGGATCGATCGAAAAGAGTCGCGGCCTCGCAAAGCGCTTTGCCCCTTCCATGACGATCGCAACCCCTCACTTAACCTCTATCAACGGGCAAACCAGCGCGATAATTTCCATTGCTTCGCGTGCGGCGCGCATGGCGATGTCGTCTCACTTGTGCAGCGCCGAAATGGGCTCGAATTTTGGGACGCAATCAAATGGCTGGCCCCATACGCAGGCGTGTCGCTTGCCGAGGGCGTTCGGAGGCCCGCCGTTGATCGGCGGAGCGGCGCGAAGCAATTTGCTCAGCGGATACGCGGTGGATCCGACGAAGAAGAATTAGCGCGCGTTGCGGAGCAACGTGGCTTTGAACCTGAGATTCTTCGGCGAATCGGCGCAGGCGTCTTCAATCTTACCGCGCTGCGTCGCGAAGCGTCTGCTGATCGCATCTTGGAAGAAGCCCTCTGCGGTGTCGGGATTTTGCGTCCCGAAGCCGCACCCCTTTCAGATAGCGAAGCACGGAACTGGCTACGCGGATTTTATTCAGGCTCGCGGATCGTCTTTCCAATAGGCAACGAGGGGGCGCCCACCGGGTTCGCCGCGCGCGCACTTGGGAATGAAGATCCCCGTTACCTCTATTCATTCGATTTTCCGCGCCGAAACACGCTTTATGGCTCGGAACGCGTCGAAGCTAAGCTGGGCCGGCGCGAATTGCGAGGAACCGCGACGCACATCTATATCGTCGAAGGGATTTTCGATCAGTTGAGACTGGAGTCGCTCGACTTCGAAGCAGTCGCTCTGCTTGGATCGCGCGCGGCACCCGGTCAAGTCGCGGCGCTCGCGCGTCTCGCGGACATTGCCAGCCAAGCAGATCGGCCCCTCCAGTTTCGCCTATTTCTCGATCCAGACTCCGCTGGCCGAGATGGCGCTTACGATCTCATCCTCTCATTGCTGCGCCTGCTCGACGGCGGCGCGGCGTTCGGGATCGAGGTGGTGCTGCCGCCTCCGCATGCAGACAAAGCGGATCCCGATACCTATCTCCGCGGACAAAATCACGCGAATGCGGTCGCTCTGCTCGAACAGAACGCCTATGCGGCGCTCGAATTTATGCTTGGGGTGCGAACGGGCCAGAGCGAGCTTCCAGTTGATTTTGCCGCGCTGTCCCCGGTGCAATTGGCGAGCAGTGCGCGTCGCATTGCTCACAGCCTTCCTAATGTAAATTGGGACCGAGTCTTAGCGCCCCTAGGAGCTCGTGGGGGACTGGCAAATTTCGCCGCGACAATCCGCACCTATGGCGACAGCGCACCCGTTACAGCACCGAACCCCTTGGAAGTACGCGAGACGTCGAGCGATCCGCGAGCCGACCTGATCACGGCTTTGACGGTGGGCCGGTCATCCACGCAGCGCCGCGAATATCCTCTCGATGACGAGGCATGGGAGCGGCTGGCGGTTGCGGCCTCGCCTTTGTTCCATATCCATCGTGAGCGACTGCGGGTCGGCGATGGCCCGATGGCGCCGCTTCTCGCCCGCCATCTTCCCAAGGGAGGCGGGCGCAACCGTCTAAAAGCGGGGCCGGTCGCGGCCGACGCGTTGCTCCAACAATACGCGCTGATCGAGCTGCTGCGCGACCGTCCTGGCGCGCCCGGATTTTCCAATTCTGTTCCCGCAGTCCGCTTCGATCGGCGAACAGGCGGTAAGGGCATTTACCGGACGGGGGCCGAGGGCGAGACCGAGGCGCTGAGCTTCGCCTACCAAGTCGACATGGGAATCGTGAACGGCGAAGCCCCGCCGGTGCGAGAGGGCATCTTTCGACCATACTTCGAATGCTGGCGCGCCTTTATCGACCATCTCGACGGTAAGATCCGCCGCTATAGGCACGATGATCTACAAATCCTGCGGCTCGATATCACCGGCTTCTACGAGTATGTTCGGCGCGACGTGATCGGTGACGCGCTGCAAGGGCCGCTGGAGCGTGCACTCGCCCAATTTGCACAGTCAGACCGCGGGCCGCTTGGTTTCGCACCAATGCTCCTGCCCGATGCGGGTGTCGATGCGGCCAATCGCGCCAACGTCTTCACCGACTTCGTCCTTCGTCATGCCTTTCACCGCGAGCACGCCGATCCGGAAACGGGCAATCTTGCACGCCTTAGCGGTCTACCTCAAGGTCCTGATCTGTCGGCTTACCTCGCCAATATTTCACTCTTCGACCTCGACGACATGATGCGTGCCGAGGTGCAGCGTATCGACGCAACTTATGAAGAGAATGAGGCCGAGAGCGACCAAGATTTAGGCCGGCAGGATTTCAGCGACCCGCCTGCGAACCGCGACGACGCTAGGCGAGCACGACGCCAAGGCGGGTGCAGTGCGGCCTACGCCCGCTATGTCGACGACATTATCATCATCTGCCCAAGTGCCGACGTCGCCGGTTTGTTGCGACGAAAGATCGAAACCCACCTCCAACTGAGGGGACTGTCTCTCAATCGCAAGAACCCGACGCCACCTCTTATGACCCGCGAGGAGGCGCGCGAGTGGCTTACCGATAGCCGCATGGGATTCGGATTTTCAGGCCCATTGGCTGACATGCCCGTGACGGACACGATGGATCCCCTTGCCGATGCTGGTGATATCGATCGCCGCACCGCACTCGGTCTCCTGTTCGATCCGGAACTCGACGATCTGCGGCACCCTGACCGCATCTACGAGCGACTGGAACGTGCGTTTCGCGCGACTGAAGTGCGATTTGGCGACCGCGCAAATGCCTACCGCCGACTTTGGCTGATTGCGGCGGGACAAGAGGCCTTGGGCGCGGCGGAGATTGCTCGCTCATTTCGAACCGAAGCCCTTCGCGTGGACGTCGGCGCGCGAATGGCCGACGCTCCTTTCGATATCGCACTTGCGGCGCTGGAAGCGATCGAGCGCGCGCTGCGCGCCTATATACCTGAGGCGTTGGAGGAGGATGCACGCGACTGCTGGGCAGATCGCCGAGTTCGGCTAGGTCGGGCGGTTCTTGCCGACATCTTTACCCCTTTGGCCAGTGCGTTCCTAGGTGCGGGCGCACAGCGTTTCCTGGGTCGCCATGATGTCTGCTGCCAAATCGCTATCATCGCCTGTCTCGCGCTGGCGGTCCTCGAAGACGCGAATATTCTGGTTGAGGACCACCCCTTCGCGGCTTTGACGCGGTTTCTATCGCCGGCCGAAGGCGCAAATCTTTTGCCGGAAGGATTGCGGCTGTCGCTCTATCGGCACGATGGAGACCTCGATCCAGGCCTCGCCGGGCTCACCGTCCCCTCCGAGCAGCAAGCCCGCAGTGCCTTTCGTCGCCTAGAGGTTGCACTCGTCAGCCTGCAACGGCTCGATGGCGGAGCGCCCGATCTATCACCGGCTGCGCCGGTCGATCCCCTGTCGACGGGGATTGAGCGGGTCGTCGAGAACATTCTCAAAATCTGGAGGCCCGGCGCGACCGAAGAGGCCGGGATCGATACGATTGAAGTCGACGCTGCGGCGACGCTCGTCAACGTAACATACCGACATTTTGCAAGAGTCGCATTTTCACGGCCACGGCTGATACGGATGATCGCGAACCAGAACAACGCGACCGCACTGCCGTCGCCACCAGGTCTCGAAGCGTCTGGCTTGCTTTTGTGGTGCGCGACCGGTCAACTGCTTTTCGCTGCGCCGCGGGGCGATGCTCCGCTTCCAGTCGGCGCGCAGTGGCGCCAGGATCCCGCCAGCGGACCCAATTTTCTCCATCTGTGGAAAGCCGATTTGGCCGCCAATATCAGGCCGCTCGTCGAGATCGAGACTGACTGGGATGCACGGAATATAGCCTCGCTGTACGAGGGGGATATGGTTCTTATCGTGGCCTTCTTGCAGCCGCGACCGAACAAATACCTGTTCCAACCGCCTTCTCGTTCTTTGCCCCTGTCGATGCGAACAACGCGCCTGACATTCACAGCGCAACACTCATTTGTTGGACTGCACCCCGCGCGGCCGTCGATGGTCACGCCTTTGTGCGAAACGGCAGCGCCCTCGAAGCACGGCCAGTTCATCTTCTCGACGCCGACCATTGGCGTTACGGTTGGGCAGTACGTGACCTTTGCCGCCGGCCAGAAGGCCCCGCTGAGGACATCGCGGCCTTGGAAGGCCACGGCGATACTAAGCTCGATCGCGTGGGTCACCGCCGCGACGCCATCTTGGCTCGCGTGCTGCCCCGACTTTCAGGTGCTGATCAATGGGGCGCCGGCTTGCAATCCGAAGACGGGGCCATACCAACCCGTATCGCTCGGGCGCTCCGGCTGCTCACTGCGTTTGGCACCACCGAACTCCCTGACCGACACGCAACCTATCTCGTTGCGGCAACGGCCGAAGGCGTGTTCATGAGCGAACGGCTGAGCACGGCCGGCGATACGAGCCATAGCGGCCGTCCTGCTGCGATCGCAGCGCGGGCTGCGCGGCGAGTGAGCAGGGCTCTTCCAGCTGCAGGTCGCTTGTGGCCGGACGGTCATCCGCTTGCGCTTGGTCAGCGAAGGAGCGCATCCGCTTGGTTTGCCGCGGCCGATCGAGTCGAGGCGCGGGTCGAGGACCTCGACAAGGCTGCAGCCGTTCCGCTTGCGGCGCTCGGGCTGGGGCTCACACTTCTCGGAACGATGGCTGAGTTGCGTGCGCAAGCCTTTGAAATGGCGGCTGCCCTGCCTTTGGGCAGTATCGAGCGACTGCAAACTCTTCCGATCGACCTGTCGTTCGTCACGCCGCAACTAGGCGGCGAAATCGCGCTGATTGATGATAACGAAGGCCCCATCGACGGCGACCCGGACGTTCAGTTACAGCGCACATTGAAAATCTTCGGGCAGATCATCGAGGGTCGCCGTACTGCGGCGGCAGCGGCGCGCGACACGATTACGCCGCTCGGGTGGCTGATCCTCGTATCGACCCTATTGCAAGTAACACCTCCATCAACGACCGCGTCTGGAGAAAATCGACCAGCCCTGTGGCGCATGACACCTGAGGGGTTCGAACAAGCGGCAAGGGCGATCTCCGCTTTGTTGCCATTTGCCGCAGCTGCGGCGCTTGAAACCACCGATGACAGCGACTGGCCCTGGAACGCGTTTACGCCCCTTCGTGCTGCGATGCCCCAGAGACTCAGACACCATCTGGCCGAGTTATCTGCTGCCGCGGCGCTCCGGATCGACGTCGTGCGTTCGACCATTAATCCGCGGACCGGTGAAGTCGTCGACGGAAGACCGGTACTGCGCCTGGCGGATGGCAGCTCGCATCGACTGTCCGAGTGGCAGATCGACGTGGCCTATGTCGCGGGCGAGAGACGGTTGTCGACAGAGTGCGACGATCAAGACGGCCGCATTCGCTATAACTATTCCGTGGCCTGGAACAACGATCGAGTCGTTGGACTTCATCTTGTTTCGCAAAGCCTTGCTGAAGTCGCGTTCACCGCTTCGTCGGGACCGGCAGACAACGGCGAGCAGCTGGCTGGCGAAGGGCGTTTAGGAAACCTACTAGCCGATCCAATCGAAAATCTCAGCACGCCGCCGAAGCTCCCAGCTGCGGACGAGGCGCGGTCCGGCACGGCAATCGCCGCCTCGGACGCTAGAAGCGATGGCATAAACGGGGAGAGTGATTCTCGCCCTAAAGATGCGGTGTCCGAACCGCTCGCCACGGCGCCATCGAAGGACGGCAAAGGACCAGCCGGTACACTATCGCCCGCCAACGCTATGGCACGCATCATTCAGTGGCAAGACAGCCTATGGCGCGCGCGCGCCAAGCGCGACCCTGGTATTCAGCGCTTGGCTTTGGTGCAATGGGATGTCGCCGACACCTATTACGCGCCCGGTACCGGTGGCGGAAAGCACGAGGGGTTGCGCGGGCTCGACGGGGAGGCAATCGATGCGAAGACCGCAAATGGCGGAGGCGTCTTTCAATCTGTCGCCGAAGGCCGGCGGCGAGCAATCATGCTTGAAGTGCTCCGCGCCTGCGACCGCTTCAAAGTAGATGGCCTCGTACTTCCGGAATACAGCCTGCGCGCCGAGACGATTAATTGGTTGACCCGCCAGCTTGCAGCGAGGAAATTGTCGCTCACGATCTGGTGCGGGACTTTCCGCGTTCCTGATGGCACTTCGATCTCGACGGCAATTCCGTCGAACGGGCCCTCGCCTTTCTTTCAGCCGATCACACCTGGAACGCCCGGCACTGTAGAGTGGGAAATGCATTCAGCCTTGCTGACCTGCATCGATGCATTGGCGTCCGAAGACAAAGTCCGAATTCGGTGCACGGTCCGGCGCAAGCGATATCCTTCGCCGGCGGCGGGCGAACTTATAAGACCTTCGGTGAAGGAAGTCTGGCAGCCCATGCTGACGCATGAGAAAGATCCATTCCGGCTCGGAACCTACACAGTGGAACTCGTGTGCTCGGAGATGTTCCTGCACGCCAGCACCTCCAATTTTATCGGGATCCTCGAGGAAAACAGGACTCTCGCCGCACGCTACGCGATACATTGGCCGCCGTCGGGCGCTCTCGATTCTCTTAACGACGACATGCATGTGTTCGCCCGCTGGACGTCGTATCGCAGTGTTGAGGAGCCTCCAGAACTTTCGCGCGGCAAAGCCATGCAGCGGACATTGATCATCCTCCCGGCCATGACGTCCCGCTCAGCCGACTATCACATCTTCGGGCAGAACCAGTATCTCGCAGCCGGGCTTGTGACCGCGTTTTGCAACGCAGTCGAGCCAACGGCTGGTGTCGGCGGGAGCGCTTTTATAGGGCTGGACGGATGGAAGACCGGAATGGAGGTGGCGACGCCTTACGGCTCACTGGCGCCGGGAATCTTCCAGCTTGAAAGCAAGCATAGCGGGGCGCTCGGCGCGAAAGAGACGGCGATGGTAATCGCAGACATCGACCCGATACGCACCACCGACCTTAAGCCGCGTCCCCATTATCAGGGACGATCGCTTCAGCTCGTCGCGCATCTTCCGCTCTTTTTCTCGACAGAGTCCGATCCGTCACCTGAGGCCCGGGGCACGCGCGAACGAATGCCACGGAAGCGGTTCGTCGATGGAGCGCTAAAGGGCTTTCTGGAAGCGGCTGCGGCCGTACAGGAGGTGCTGGACGCACCGGAGCCAAGTTGGCGTCATGAGCGTGCTGTTCCCGACCCCGACCCTACGGTGGAGCAGCGGCGGACGGCGATCCTGCAAAAAACCGCAGCAGCAATCGACATGCTTGCCTGCTTTGCCGACGATCCTGGATGGTTACGCCGGCGCGCCGGCGCGTTTCGGGAGAAAAGGTGGCATTACTCGCCGCCGTTGATCCTTCCGGCTCTGACCGACTGGCTGTACGTCGACGATAGCTGGTACGAAGTGCCCGTCGATTTAGGCGACAAGCATCCGTGGGAGGCCGACGAAAATGTAATCGACGTCCCGCGCGATTGCGGCACGTCCAACTTCGAGGCGTGAGTGCGTACCTTAACTGGGAATACGGCATCGGAGGAAATGTTGGAGGCCGCTGCCCGCCAACTTGAAGCGTCGGGACGTTACCGCGTGCTTCGCCGGTTGGACCTACCCGCCTCGCTGACCGAACCTGATGGCAGTCTTACGCGACTCGGTATGTTTCTCGATATCGAGAGCACAAGTCTCGATCCCTTGACATGCGAACCGATCGAACTGGCGATCGTGCCCTTTGAGTATCGGCTCGATGGAGCAATCGTAGCTATCCATCCCTCGTTCCATCAGTTCAACCAACCGGCCGCACCGATTTCTGAGGAAATTACTAGGATCACAGGAATTACAAACGACATGGTTGCCGGACAGTGCATAGATCCCAACGCCGTCGCAAACTTCATCACCGACGCGGCAATCATTGTCGCGCATAACGCAAGTTTCGATCGGCCTATCGCCGAGCGCATTTCACCCGCGTTCATCACGAAACCGTGGGCCTGCACGATGTCGGATGTTAATTGGAAGGAGGAAGGGTTCGAAAGCCGACGACTAAAAGATTTACTGGCCGCGTTTGGAATATTCTTCGATGCTCACCGAGCTTTAGATGACTGTGAGGCAGGAATAGCGCTTCTTGCTCAGATAATCCCACGTTCGAGCCGCCGCGTCCTCGAGACGATTCTAACAATGGCACGCAAGTCATATTGGCGTGTCTTTGCGGTAGAGGCCCCTTACGACACCAGAGATACCCTTCGACAGCGCGGTTATCGCTGGAACACTGCCCCGGCTTTCGGTCCGCGTTCCTGGTGGGTTGATCTGGAGATGAAGCAAGTCGAGCCCGAGTTACGCTTTCTTGAAGGCGAGATTTTCAAGCGCGTGATAAATCTGCCGATGCAAGAAATTACCGCGTACAACCGCTTCTCGTGCCGAGTGACCACATAGCCGTCACGCGAGGGTGCTCGAGAACACGACGCGCGCAGCTCCGCCGTTCTCGTTTACGTCCAGGCTGTCAAAAATCCTGCCGGCATATGCGACATGACGCACTGGCATACGCGCTTCCCAATGAACCCATCGCCCTCGACGGCTGTTCGAGCGGGGATCGTCACACAGATTGCATCTCAGGAATCCTGATACCACGGGGCGGCGGGTGTGTTCAGCTGACGGATCAGCACCCCATAATCACGCGGGCTCCAGACGTCTTTTCGGGCCGAGCCGGCAGGGAACACGCGGTAGTCGCTCCCCCTTACCGCGTCCTCGTCCGGGTCGATCAAAACACGACCGTTGTCTTTGAACGCTCTAATTACGCCAAATCCGCTACTTCCGCGTCCAGTCCACCAAAAACCTTCTGCCCAATCTTAAAGACTTCTTCGGTGCTCAATGGAAGTCTCCTGCCGTTGATGCCGTAATTTCAACCACCTTGCCCGCGGCCCTAGCGGTGTCCGCATAACGAGACAGCAGCTCCGTCGCGACGAAAGTGGCATCCACCTCGACCAGTAGACCGAGCCTGCTGCGAATGGCTGCCAGCTGAGCGAGGCTGACGTAGCCAAGCTCGGGATGGCCAAGACCCAAATCGCAGAGTCCGAACGCGATATCTTGGTTGCCGGGGTCCACTTCGGTCAGCAACCATGTCGCGCCCCCATCTGCCAAGAAGACCTTCAAGATCGGCGACGGATCGGCGTCGGACGATACGTTGGCGCGATGACCATTCGCGAGGAGCCGCATCCATTCGCTAGGCGGGATGAAGGATGGTCGGCTCATGTGAGGCGGCCAGCCCGATAAGCTTGAGCGAGGGGACCGTTGCCTTCGTCTTCTGCCAATTGCCGACACGCGCCTTCAATGCGGCGGCGACAAGAGCGTGGACTTTTCCCCAATCCAAGTAGCGATCGAAGAGAGCCGCCGCGGCGTCAGGTGCACCGGCGACCGCGATTGCGTTGATGACCGCATCCAGAGTGAGATGGTGGAACGGCACCTGTCCCTCAAGCGTGGGTTTGAGGAACGCAGCATACAAATCCGCCTGACGTTGCACACGATCTGCTGCGGCGGGCGCAACCGTGACCATAACCCCCGAAGGCCAGTCACCCCGGATCACAGCCGCCTGGGCCAGCAGATGCTCCCGAAATAGCTGCTGGAGCGGGTTGACCCTCAAGGCGCCATGGTAGGGCTCCTTAAACAGCCCCGACGCCTCGGCGAGGTCGTCGTAACGGCCAGGTCGGCAGGGCGCGCTCTCATAAAGGCTTTCAGAGAGCTTCCATTCCATCGCGAGGACGCCGACCCGCTGCGCGTGGCGACTGCGGCGCTTGCGGGTAAACCAGACACAGCAATCGTGCGCGCTGCGGTCATTCTCGCCGATCCCGCGCTTTGCAGGCGAATGCTCGAAACGAACCGTGGTGACGGTGTCCACATCTTGATCGGGCAACAGCCGCCGCAACACGCGGGCTGCGAGATCGAGGTCGAAGGCAAGGAGACCCATAACGTTCAAACAGAGGCTAGTGGACGATAGGGCGTTCCCAAGCGTCCGGTCATGATCGAGGAACGCGCCGGGCTCTCGGTAGGCGATCGTTCGATGCGCCAGTTCCGCAAGGCCGGGGCTGAGAAAGTTGCGGCCGGCCATAGCCGCCGTGGCACTGAGGCGGGAACCGAGGCGACGGGGCGTCCCGTCTCGGCCGATGTGAACGCCGGTAGGCACCTTTCGCTGGCGCAGCCACAACGCCTGCATCAGACGCAGGCAGCTCTTCAGGCGGTCGTCATGACGTTCGTGGACATGGAAGCGCTTGAGCACTTCGACCGGCACGAGTGGCAGCAACAGGTTCGATTGACCGAGCTTCGGTTTCATGAGTCCTCCGTGACGAACGCCCGTGTCGATACGGACGAGGAGGATTCATCTGCGGCCGCGACCTATTTACCGAATTATTCGCGTTGTCGCGCCAGGAGCTCGATCAGCGCATCGACGCCGCGTTCCGGTTGAGCTGGGCCGCCATCAAAAAGCATTCGCCCCGTCGTCGGGTAGAAGCTCAAATCGGGTGTTACCTTGATCTGATGTGGATTACCGATAGGCCTTCGGGCCTCGGCCCCCGCCATTAACAACCGCTCTATCGCTCGGATCATCGACGGGCTGTCGTTCTCTCGCGCCGCCGCCATTGGCATATCTTCAAATCTCATTTCACCTTCCTTCTTATATCCCCCTCCGGGGCATAGAGATAAGGGTTATGGGTGAAGGTATAGGGTAAAGGTATAGGTATAGGTATAGGGTAAAGGCAGATAGGTAGCGGTAAGGCAGGGGGTAGGCGTAGGGCGCCTAAAACTTATGCGCTTCAAGCACACCTCTGTCTACGCAAACTAACGCCAACTGCCCCATCGTTTCATGGCATATTTACCAAATGGAGATGGGAAAGATCGATGCCGATCTCGATCGTCTCAACGGCATCTTTGATATTATCGATCGTAAATCCTTTGGTATATCGTGCCGTCTCGCCTGCAGTCTCATGCCCCGTTACTTCGTCAACTATCGGGCCGTCTACGCCCGCTTGGCGCATGAACGTTGTCGCGGTGTGCCGAAATGAGTGAAAGTCGCGGCGAAAAACGTAGACATCTGCTTCCTGGCGGTAGCGGCTGAACCACTTTGAATAATTGTGACCTAGGCGGTCATCCGCGCCGCCAGGGTTCAGATCAGGAAAAAGCATCCTATCTTTTGCCTCTTGGCGCTCGTTAAGATGCACGAGCAGGCCTAGCCTCACCAGTTCGGAGTGCAGTGGCACCCGTCGAACGGCATTGACGTTCTTGAGCTGCTGTCCGTCTCTGTTATTGATGTCAAACACCCAGACCCCTTCTTCTCGTCGAACATCCACAAGCCGAAGCTGGCAAATCTCTTCCTGCCGCATCCCGGAGAATACCGCGATTAGCGGCAGCCAGAACTTTGCGTCGCGAACGATCAAATCCCCCGGCTTGGAACGTCGGGTTAGCGACTGACATCCGCTCCAGAGAGGAGTCGCAAACAAACCGGCGAGTTGGTCACGGCTCCAATGCTCTCGCTGGTCGCGCGCGCGCTTCGCCGACGGAAATTTCCATTTAGCGAAAATATTGGTCGTCGCGTGTCCCTGCTCAACCGCCATTGCCCATAAAGCGGCCAAAGCATTGAAATGCCGCTGGATCGTGCGAGGCGATAAGCGTTCAATGGACTGATCTGCGGTGGCAGCAATGATTTCAGACGCGAGCATGCCCCGAAACTCCGCCGCTTTGCCGTAATTTGCGGGCAGATCGCTTAGGAGTTGCTTGAACGCCGCCGCATCCGTGCGAACGAAACTGGCAAGCGGTCGATCGCCGAAGTGTTCGAGGAACAACGCGTAAGATTTTCGTGCCTGCAAAGCTGTCTGCTTTTCCCACTCGCCGCGCCGTACCTGCGCTTCACGAAAGCGATCTGCCTCGACGGAGAAAAGTGGCCCTGATGGTGGCTCAGCAGGAGCCGAGAACGCAGGAGCCTGAGCGGTGCCCGGCGCATGGGGAGCTACCGCCGCCAGAGCGGCAATCAGAAGCTTGTCGCGCGGCTCGTAATTGAAATCCCCTTCCGCACGCGCACGGAGCGATTCAGCAACTTCCACACCGGCGCGCAACATCGCCTGCCCAGCCTTACGCACGCTTAGCTTATCGAAAGTCGTCTCCATGCCATACCGTCGCGCCAGCATAACGGCGGTGATCTGCCGAACGGACCCGAAGGCGTTGCTAGCGAGGTCGATCCGACTGCGTTCGGCAAGTTGCCTATAATACTCCGCGCGATGCTCCTGAAAGGCGTCCGGCTCGTCGGCCAGCAACCGCTGCGTATCATCCTGCTGAAGGATAGTAGCGTAAAAATCTTTCACAAGCGCGGCGATATCATCGTCGCTCAGCATGGGCGCACATTCGAGAACACCGAATAGTTCCTCCGACCGCAGATACAGGCAGCGCGAGAGCGTCCTCGCCAGAGCAGCTTCATGCGTGTGGAGGCTGCATGTCAATTCATCCCGCGCCAACAGCCCTCGTAAAGCCGCGGGCACCACTCGGCGGAAATGATAGACGCCGCGGCGTCGGACCGTATTTGGGATGCCTCCCATACCTACAAAGCTCCGGCTCTGTAGCAGGGCGCTGTAGCAACGCCCCACCACGGTTCCGGCACCGCTTGCAAAACCGCTTTAGGTCAGCAGCTTAGGTAAAACCTGGCTGGGGCGGCAGGGTTCGAACCTGCGCATGGCGGCATCAAAAGCCGCTGCCTTACCACTTGGCGACGCCCCAACAGAGGCGGCCTTATAGCGGGGCGGCGGCGTCTGAAAAGCCCCCGCGGACGTCAATCCGCGAGATGGTGCAGCCAGTTGTTGTCGTCGGGTGCGGTGCCGCGCTGGATCGACACCAACGCGTCGCGCATCCGCATCGTCAATGCCCCCGGGCCACCGCTGCCGATTGTGAAGCGACCCTCGGGACTCGCCACCGTGCCGATCGGCGTCACCACCGCCGCGGTGCCGCACGCAAACGCCTCGACCAGCCGGCCGCTCGCCGCATCGGCGCGCCACTGGTCGATCGTGTAACCCTCTTCGCGGACCTCGATGCCCTGCGCGCGCGCGAGCGTCAGGATCGAGTCGCGCGTGATCCCGGGGAGGATCGTGCCGGTCAGTGCGGGCGTCGCCATGCTGCCGTCGTCGAACACGAAGAAGATGTTCATCCCGCCCAATTCCTCGACCCAGCGACGCTCGGCCGCGTCGAGGAAGACGACCTGATCGCAGCCGTTGCGGATCGCCTCGGACTGCGCGAGCAGGCTGGCGGCGTAGTTGCCGCCGCACTTGGCCGCGCCGGTGCCGCCCTGCGCGGCGCGCGTGTATTGCTGGCTTACCCAGATCGACACGGTCGGGGCGCCGCCCTTGAAATACGCGCCGACCGACGAGGCGAGCACCATGTAGAGATATTCGGCGGACGGCTTTACGCCGAGGAACACCTCGGAGGCGAACATGAACGGGCGCAGGTACAGCGCGCCGCCGTCGCTCTCCGGAATCCAGTTCGCGTCGGTCTTGACGAGCCGCTCGACCGATTCGAGGAACAGCTCTTCGGGCAGTTCGGGCATCGCGAGGCGTCGCGCCGAATCCTGGAAGCGGCGCGCGTTCGCTTCGGGGCGAAACAGCGCGGTGCCGCCATCGGCGAGGCGATACGCCTTCATCCCCTCGAAGATTTCCTGCGCATAATGCAGCACCGACGAGGCAGGATCGATCGTCAGCGGCGCGCGCGCGGTGATGCGGGCGTCATGCCAGCCTTCGGTCTCGCTGTAGCGGATCATCGCCATATGATCGGTGAAGACGCGGCCGAAACCGGGGTCGATCAGCCGTTTCGCGCGCTCGTTCGCCTCGACCGGGGTCGCATTCGGTTCGTGCCGAAAGGCGGAGGGCGACGTAAAAGCTGGAGCGGACATCGAATTCTCTCTCAAGGCGGGTTGCCGACGACTACGGGCGATGGCTAAACCGGTCAACATGTCTGCCACAGCTTCGCCTGCCTCACCCCTGTTCCTTCGCGAACCCGAGCTCCGCCGTGGCATGGAGCTGTTGTACTTCGGCTACAGCCACCTGACGCGATCGATCGACGAGGGACTCGCGCAGGAGGGCTTGGGGCGCGCGCATCATCGTGCGCTGTATTTCATCGCGCGCAAACCCGACATGACGGTGAGCGAATTGCTGTCGTTGCTGGCGATCACCAAGCAGTCGCTCGGGCGCGTCCTGAACGAACTGGCCGACCGCAAGCTGGTCGAGACCCGGCCAGGTGAGCGCGATCGGCGGCAGCGGTTGCTAAGACTGACGCCGGAAGGCTCGATCATGGAGCGAGAGCTGTTCGAGGCGGCGCGGGTACAGATGTCGGCGGCGTATGCGAGTGCGGGACAGAGCGCGGTGTCGGGCTTCTGGGCGGTTCTGGAGGGCCTGGTGCCGGAGAGCGAGCGGTCACAGGTGATCGGGCTGCGCGGGTAAGCGCACGAGCGCGGAGTGCTGATGCCTGAAGCGCGTTGCGTGCCGGAATGTTGCTCGATACCCGATGCCTGCCGGACCAAAGTCTGATGCACGCCTTACTGAGACTTTCCCGACTGATGACTGCCTGACTGTCAGCTGCTGCCGCCGCCACTGCTCTTCACCCCGCATCCATTCTTGCCCACTCCTCAACCGTCATCCCAGCGAAAGCTGGGATCTCATGGTTTGGCAGATGTCGCGAGCCACGCTGGGATACCCCAGCTTTCGCTGGGGTGACGGGATAGGGGCGGAGTGACGGGTAAGGTTAGAATGACGCGGTTAGGTTAGAATGACGGGGTAAGGTTGGAATGGCACGGCAAGGTTCGGATAGCGACTGAAGCTGGAGTGACGACCCGCCTACCCTCCACGGCCTAGCGCGCGGCGGCCGCCATTTCAGCGTTGCGGCGTTCGGAGGCGGCTAGCGTTTCCTTGAGCAACGTTACCAGCGCATCGTTGCGGTCGAGGACGTTCAGACCTTCGCGGGTCGATCCGCCGGGGCTCGCCACGCGGTCCGCGAGCACGGCGGGCGACACGTCCGCATCGGCGGCCATGATCGCCGAGCCCTCTAGCGTGGCGATCGCCAAGCGTGCGGCTTGGTCCGCCGGCAGGCCGAGCGCAGCGCCCGCCTTGGCGAGTGCGTCGGCGAAGCGGAACACGAAGCCGGGGCCGCAGCCTGCGAGTGCCGTAACCGCATCGAAATGCGCTTCGTCGGCAATCCATTCGTAATGACCGAGGGGGGCCGCAAAGGCTTCTGCCGCTACAATAGGTTCGCCGGGGGCGTAGAGCGACGTCACGCCCTTGCCGATCGCGACCGGTAGGTTGGGCATCGCGCGGACGATAATGTCGGCGGTGAACCGCTCCGACAGTGCGGCATGATCGACCCCGGCGAGGATCGACAACAGCAGCGTCGGTGCGCCCTTCATCGGCGCCAGCAACGCCTGCGCCGCATCGATCTGCTGCGGCTTGAGCGCGAGCATCAGCGTGGCAGGCGCCTTCTCGTCGGGCAGCGCAGTCAGCGAGCGGACACCCTCGGGGGCGCCCTTCCCGCTCCGCGTGATCACCGTCACGGTCGCCGGATCAAGCCCCGCGGCGGTCCAGCGGCGCAGCATCGCGCCGCCCATGTTGCCGCAACCGATCAGCCACAGCGGGCCTTCGGGGAAACTCACGCTCACGCCTCGCCGTGCGTTTCGATCAGCGCCGCAGCGATTGCCTCCTTGGGGCTCTTGCCGCCCCACAACACGAACTGGAACACGGGGTAGAAACGCTCGCATTCCTCTATCGCCGATTCGACTAGCAGTTCGGCGGCGTCCAGCGACATCGTTCCTTCATCGCCACCGTCGACCATCGCCGCATGCCGGAACAGTAATATGCCGCTCGACGACCATAGCTCGAAATGGCCGATCCAGAGCTGCTCGTTGACCAGCCCGATCGTCTCATAGACAGCCTGGCGCCGCTCATCGGGCACCTTGATGTCGGGAAAAGCGAGGAATTGCAGCACGCTATCGTCTTCGCGCCACAGCGCGCGGAGTTCGTACGTCGTCCAGCTACCCTTTACGGTCGCAACGATCTCATCCTCATGACGCTCGTGCTCCCAGCCATGCGCGGCATAGTAGCTCTCAAGCATGTCGATCGGGGCGGCGTCTTCGTGGTCGTGGTCTACTTGGTCGAGCATCATAGGGTCCTGGCGGTCCTTATCGCACGACAAAGGGTGCCGAGGCAAAAACGCCACGGCAACCCCATCGAACCCGTTTCTGCGGAAAACTGTGGAAAAGTCAGTCGACCGCCGCCCCGTATGACGCCCCGGACGGCGCATTTACTGTGGATTGCGCTGCGAACTTAGCATCGAGCGCGTCGAGCCGTGCCTTGAGCACGTCGTTTTCGTCGCGGGCTGCGGCGGCCATCGCCTTGACCGCATCGAACTCTTCGCGGCTGACGAAGTCGAGCCCGCCGAGCCATTCGCGGGCACGCTCACGCGCGCCCGAACCGGCTTCGCGCCCGACGCCCGCAAGCGTACCGGCCGCACCGTTCAAGACCTTGACGATATCGTCGAACACGCGGTTTTCGGACTGCATTGCTTCAAATTCCCGTAAGATCAGTTCGTCACAGCATTTGGGACGTATGGCTGGCGGGTGCAAGTGTCTCGGCGCCGGGGTTCAACTGCCCGATGCTGAACGCGAGCACGCCGGCAAAGCTGATCCAGACCATATACGGCACCATCAGCCAAGCCGCGGCGGGCCGTATCCGCGCGAAGACGAAGGTCGCGGCGATCGACAAGGCGAGCATCGCGACGATCACCAGCACCGATGCGCCGATCCTGTGCGCGCCGAAGAACATCGGTGTCCAGGCGAGGTTGAACGCGAACTGCCCGACGAACAGCGCAACCGCAAGCCCACGCAGCCGCGCCCCACGCGCGTTGAGGATCATCGCCAACGCAAGCCCGATCAGGATGTAGAGCGTCGTCCAGACGACCGGAAACACCCAGCCCGGCGGGTTCAGCGCAGGCTTGGCGAGGGCCATGTACCAAGCATTGTCGCTACCGACGCTGACCGAGCGACCGGAGAGGAAACCAAGCAACAGGATCAGGGGCACGGTCACGACCGCCCAGCGGAGGAACGACATCCTCAACTGGCCCTTCGAAGCGATACCGCCCACACAAATCCTTCCGTCTCTACGCGCGCTCGTCCTGGCGCGCATTTTGCGATCGGTAAACCGTGCGTTGGCGAGAATCGTTCCGCTAGTGGTTCATTCCGGCACGGTGGGTGGCGGTTAGGCACGCATCAACAACGTCCTCCGTCATCCTGACGAAAGTCAGGACCCAGAGCCAAGCAGGATCGCCCTCGGTATCCTGGGTCCTGACTTTCGTCAGGATGACGGGAGAGTTTGGGTCTGCTCGGGAGATTCACCGCCATGCATCGCGGCAATCAGGAATTCGACGTTACCCTCGGGTCCCGTGATCGGGCTCTCGACCACGCCCTCGACATGCCAGCCTTGCCCGATCAGCCATGCCGCGACCTCATCGCAGACGCGCTGGTGGATCGCGGAATCGCGGACGACGCCGCCCTTCCCCACTTCCTCGCGCCCCGCCTCGAACTGCGGCTTCACCAGCGCCATCAGCCTTGCATCGGGCTTGGCGAAGGACATCGGCCGTTCGAGTACCTTGGCGAGCCCAATGAAGCTCGCGTCGCATACGATCAGGTCGATCGGTTCGGGAATATGCGCGGGCGTGAGAATGCGGGCGCTGGTCTGCTCGTGGACGATCACGCGGTCGTCCTGGCGTAGCGACCAGGCGAGCTGGTTGGTGCCGCTATCGACCGCGTACACGCGCGCCACGCCATTCTTCAGCATGACGTCGGTGAAACCGCCCGTCGAAGAGCCGACGTCGATCGCGACCGCGCCGGTCACGTCCCAGCCAAAATGCGCGAGGCCGTGCGCGAGCTTGATCCCGCCGCGCGAGACCCAGGGATGATCGCGTCCGCGAACGTCGAGCAGCACGTCGTCGGGGAGCGTCTGGCCGGGCTTGTCGACCTTCTTGGTCCCCGCAAAAACGAGGCCCGCCATGATCAGCGCCTGGGCGCGCGTCCGCGACTCGACCAGCCCTCTATCGACCAGCATCTGGTCTGCCCGTAACTTTGCCATGCAACCGCCTATCGCCCTCCGATCCGATCGCCGCAAGCTGCCTTCCTTTCGCCGCAATGCTATTGCCTACCTATCAAGTAGGATTACGTTGAGGCTTGGGAAGCGTGATCAGCCGGCGTCCCCTAGAGCGTCCCCCGGTCACGCTTTCCACCCCGAAACGGGCCACCCCGAAACGGGGCCTTGGAGAAGGAGAAGCGCTGTGGGTAGTTTCGCACCGTATGATTCCGTCCAGCCGACCATCCTGACCGTGCCGGGTCTCGGCGGTTCGGGCCCCTCGCATTGGCAGACTTTATGGGAGGACGCGCGGCCCGACACGGTGCGTGTCGAACTCGGCATGTGGAACACGCCGCACCGCAACGCTTGGGTGACGCGCCTCGACGAGGCGATCCGCCGCGCCGACGCACCGGTGATCCTTGCCGCGCACAGCCTCGGATGCCTCGCGGTGGCGTGGTGGGCCGAACTCAGCCCGCAGCCTTATGGCTGGCCGGTGGCGGGCGCGTTGCTGGTCGCGCCGGCGGATGTCGATCGCGGCGGCGCGCAGGCGGAGTTGAAGGGCTTCTCGCCGACGCCGCGGACGCCGCTGCCGTTCCCGTCGATCGTGGTGGCGAGCAGCGACGACCCTTGGGTCACGCCGCAGCGCGCGCACAGCATGGCGGCGGACTGGGGTAGCCATTTCGTCGACGCGGGGCCGCAGGGGCATCTGAACGCGGCAAGCGGGATCGGCTGGTGGCGCGAGGGGCAGGATCTGCTGGAGCGGGTGATCGCGGCGAGTGGCGATGGCCGGGGGCAGGCGCTGCCGCCGAGCAAGGCGCGGTCGATCCTTGCGGTGAGCGCAACGGACGCCGCACAAACGCACTACCTAGGCGGCTAAACCAACTCGTCAAAAGATGCACCACCCCGGCGAAGGCCGGGGCCCAGTTGGGGGACGTTGCTAACTGAGCGCCATCCCCCGGCACTGCGACCTCTCCAACTGGGCCCCGGCCTTCGCCGGGGTGGTGTGTTGGGGTTGGCCGCTCACGAAATCCGCGAACCGTCCTCATCAAACAGCTCGGGATTGGCCGCCTGCTCAGCCTTCGCCGCTGCCAGACCACCGCGCATCCGCCGCCACATCGCAATATTCAACGACACCATCACGATCACCGCCAAAACGATGATCACGAGGCCCTTGGTCGGCCCGGTCATGCGCGCGCTTCAGCAACCCCGCGCGAATTGTGGCGGAGCGCCTTGAGGACGGTGTCGACCAGCGCAGTCGCATCGAGACCGGCTTCGGCATACTGGACTTCGGGCTTATCCTGATCCTGGTAGACATCAGGCAGACGCAGCGTGCGGAGCTTGAGGCCGCCGTCGATCAGCCCTTCGTCGGAGGCCATCGTCAAGACATGCGCGCCGAAGCCGCCGACCGAATTCTCCTCGATCGTCACAGCAACTTCGTGCGTGGTCAGCAGCTTGCGGATCAGGTCGACATCGAGCGGCTTGGCGAAGCGGAGATCGGCGACGGTCGTCGACAGCCCCTTGGCCTCGAGAATTTCGGCGGCCTTCAAAGCCTCCTCGAGACGCGTGCCGAGCGACAGGATCGCGACGGTCTTGCCCTCGCGCACGACACGGCCCTTGCCGATTTCCAGCAACTGCGGCGTCTCGGGCAGCGCGACGCCGGTGCCGTTGCCGCGCGGATAACGGACCGCGATCGGGCCCGTGTCGTACTGCGCCGCAGTATGCGTCATGTGAACGAGTTCGGCCTCGTCCGCCGCCGCCATCACGACGAAGTTCGGGAGCGTCGCGAGATATGTGACGTCGAACGAGCCGGCATGGGTCGCGCCGTCCGCGCCGACCAGACCCGCGCGGTCGATCGCGAAGCGGACCGGCAGGTTCTGGATCGCGACGTCGTGGACGACTTGGTCGTATGCGCGCTGGAGGAACGTCGAGTAGATCGCGCAGAACGGGCGCATCCCCTGTGCGGCCAGACCGGCGGCAAAGGTGACGCCGTGTTGCTCGGCGATGCCTACGTCGAAGAACCGGTCGGGATACGCCTTGGCGAACGCGTCGAGCCCGGTGCCCGACGGCATCGCCGCGGTGATCGCGCAGATCCGCGGATCCTTGGCGGCCTCGGCAACGAGCTGCGCGCCGAACACGTTCTGGTATTGCGGCGGGCCTGGGGGCGCCTTGGTCTGGACGCCCGAGATCACGTCGAACTTCTGCACGCCGTGATACTTGTCCGCCGCGGCCTCGGCGGGAGCGTAACCCTTGCCCTTCTTGGTGACGACGTGGACGAGGATCGGGCCCTCCTCGGCATCGCGGACGTTCTCGAGCACCGGAATCAGATGTTCGAGGTTATGGCCGTCGATCGGGCCGACATAATAAAAGCCGAGTTCCTCGAACAGCGTGCCGCCCATCGTCATGCCGCGCGCGAACTCGTCGGTCTTGCGCATCCCGCTGGCAATCGGCCGTGGCAGCCTCTTGGCGAGTTTCCGAGCCAGCTCGCGGAAGCCGAGGAACTCGCGACTCGACACGATCCGGCTCAGATACGCCGACAGCCCGCCGACCGGGGGCGCGATCGACATGTCGTTGTCGTTGAGGATGACGACCAGGCGGTTGCCCGCCTGCGCGGCATTGTTCATCGCCTCGTACGCCATACCCGCCGACATCGCGCCGTCGCCGATCACGGCGATGCCCTTGCCGGGCGTCCCCGCGATCTTGTTGGCGACCGCAAAGCCAAGTGCGGCCGAGATCGAGGTCGAGGAATGCGCCGCGCCGAACGGGTCGTATTCACTCTCGCTGCGCTTGGTGAAGCCGCTTAGCCCGCCGCCCTGGCGCAGCGTCCGAATCCGGTCGCGACGCCCCGTAAGGATCTTGTGCGGATAGCATTGGTGACCAACGTCCCACACCAGCCGATCGCGCGGGGTATCGAACACGTAATGGATCGCGGTGGTCAGCTCGACCACGCCGAGACCCGAGCCGAGATGGCCGCCGGTGGTCCCGACCGCCGAAATCGTCTCGGTCCGCAGTTCGTCGGCAAGTTGGCGGAGCTGGTCCGGACGCAACTTGCGGAGGTCGGCGGGTGTCGAAACGGTATCGAGCAGCGGTGTCGAGGGAAGGTCAGCCATCGGACGGGCTTAATGCAGCGCGCGTATCGTGTCGATTGTTACCGTGTCTTGACGTAGCATTCGCGCTGAAATCGCTCGGGAAGTGCACAATTATGAACTTTACGCATCGTGTTGCCGTCGCGGCGGATATCCCGGCGATCTCGGCGCTGATGGCGCGGGCGATCGGCGCGTTGCAGGGGGACTTCCTGACGCCGGCGCAGGTCGAGGCGAGCCGCGCGGTGATGGGGCTCGATACGCAGTTGATCGCGGACGGGACGTATCTGCTGGTCGAGGCGGCGGGTCGGCTGGCCGGATGTGGCGGCTGGAGTCGGCGCGCGACGCTGTATGGGGGCGATCACAGCAAGGCGTTGCGCGATGCGGCGTTGCTCGATCCGGTGCGCGACGCGGCACGGATCCGCGCGATGTATACCGATCCGGATTTTACGCGGCGGGGCGTCGGGCGGCTGGTGCTGTTGGTTTGCGAAACTGCCGCGCGAGAGGCCGGGTTTGCAAGGGCGGAGATGATGGCGACGCTGGCCGGAGAGCCGCTGTACCGAGCCTGCGGGTATCTGCCGATCGAGCGGATCGAGACGCCGGGCGAGGTCCCGGTGCCGATGATCCGGATGGGGAAGGATCTGGGGTAGAACCCGATCCTCCCCCGCCAGGGGGAGGTGGCACCGAAGGTGACGGAAGGGGAGGACACGGAGCAAAGGTTGCCCCTTCCTTCCCCTCCGTCTGGCAAACGCCAGCCACCCCCTGGCGGGGGAGGATCGGCGATGGCGAGACTATTTCGCTTCGCAGTCGGCACATCGCCCACGGACTTCGATCACCGGACGGACCGGGGAGAAGCCGGCCGCCTCCGCCGCGTTGCGAACGCCCTTAGTGATCGTGTCGTTATCGAGATGCGTCGTCTGCCCGCACGCGTCGCAGACCAGGAAGATGCAGTCGTGCAGGCAATTCGGGTGCGCATTGGCGACATAGGCGTTGGCGCTCTCGACTCGCCGCGCGAGGTTCGCGCCGACGAACAGGTCGAGGATGCGGTACACGCTGTTGGCGGCGACGCGGCGGCCTTCGGCTTTCGAGACGGCTTCGGCGATGTCGTAGGCGGAGGCCGGCTTTTCGAAGCTCGCCAGCGCGGCGAACACGCTGGCGCGCATCGTGGTCCACTGCTCGCCGGCCTTTTCGAGCGTCGACTGTGCTGCGACGGTGAGATCGGCGCCTTGCGGTTCGGTGTGGGTGTGAGCGTGCGCCATGCTGGATGAAGTAGGATGCCGGAAGGATTCCAGCAACCCGCTCAAGTCTCCGCGCGGCGGTTGAGATCGTGGCCGAATGCGAGCAGCCCGACGCCCACAATCGTCCACAAGGTCTCGCCGCCACCGCTGTCGTGCGGCAGCGTCATCGCGCCCGCCATGATGCCGAGTCCGAGCGCACCCATCGCGGCGGGCATCATATAGCCGTGATTGAGCACGCCGCGGCCGAGCGCGAGCGCGCCCAGGCCGATCGCGATCGTCAAGCCGACTTCGTGGAAGATCGGGTCGAGCAGGAAACCGCCCGCGGTCGACATCAGCGCGACCAGCACGGAGGTTGCCAAGCAATGCACCATGCACAGGCCCGACAGCCCGATCGCATAGCGATCGAGACCGGCGAAGCGGTGGGTATGCGTGGCCGAGGGCGTCATCGTTCGTCGAATATAGATGGGCAGTTGAAAGGATACAACATTACATTGCAGATTTTCTTGCGAGGAATTTTAGGTTCGTCAGGTCGGATCGCCGCCAGAGATCGCGTAGTGGCTATCCGTCGTCATCCTGACGAAAGTCAGGATCCAGAGCCTCAGGCGGCAGCGTGCGTAACTCTGGATCCTGACTTTCGTCAGGATGACGGGAGGAGCGGCAGGACGCTGCACCCCCTGCACCTCCGCCAGTCCGGCAATATGAAGCAATGCCTCACCATGAAGGAATGGCGCCGGGCTGCGCAAAGGACTATCTCATCGCCATGCTTCAACCCAGTGCCGCCTTTCTCACCAAAGCCCGTCCTCGTGCGGTCGCCCTGTGGCTGTACACGGTCGCGGGCCTGATCGTCGCGATGGTCGTCATCGGCGGAATCACGCGGCTGACCGAATCGGGGCTGTCGATCACGCAGTGGAAGCCGATCAGCGGGATCATCCCGCCGCTCAACGACGCACAGTGGCAGGCCGAGTTCGACGCCTATAAGCGCATCCCCGAATACGCCGCGTTCAACGCCGACATGACGGTCGGCGGGTTCAAGGCGATATTCTTCTGGGAATATCTGCATCGGCTATGGGGTCGACTGATCGGCCTCGTGTTCGCGGCGCCGCTGATCTGGTTCGCGGTGCGCAAGCGCATCCCGGTCGGCTATGGCTGGCGGCTGTCGGCGCTGCTGGCGCTCGGCGCGTTCCAGGGCGCGATCGGCTGGTGGATGGTCGCCTCGGGCCTGTCGGTGCGCACCGACGTCAGCCACATCCGACTCGCCGTCCATCTGCTGACCGCGCTGACGATCCTCGCGGGGATCGTCTGGACCGCGCTAGACCTGATGGCGCTACACCGCAATCCGCTCGCCGCCCCTGCCCGCCTCGCACCCGTAGCGATCGTCGCGCTGGCGCTGTTGTTCGTACAGCTCGTCTACGGTGCGTTCACCGCCGGTCTCGACGCGGGGTACGCGTTCGCCAGCTGGCCGCTGATGGGCGACGGGCTGTTCCCTGCTGACGTGCCGATGGTGAACCCCGCCTGGAGCAACGCGGTCGACAACCCTATCGTCGTCCAGTTCATCCACCGCTGGTTCGCGTTCGCCGCCGCCGCCGGGCTGATCTGGCTGGCTATCAAAGCGACCAAGACCGGCAGCAGCGCGGGATTCTTTGTCGTCGGACTCGTCACGCTTCAGATCATGCTCGGCATCGCGACGCTGATGACCGGCGTGCAGATCGACGTCGCGGTCGCGCACCAGGGCAACGCCGCGCTCCTCCTGATCGCGGCGATGTTCGCCGCGCACGCGGTCGGCAGCGCACCCCGCCTGAATCAACGGGGCCTGAGGCAGCGGGTATAATAATACCCGTCAGGAAACCGGCGGAAAGCTTGACTTGAAGCCCCCTTTCAGCATTAGGCCGGCATTCGCGCTGCGGGGCTTCCCCTTGGTGCGCTTGCATTCAATCTGGAAGGTCTAACGCCCATGAAGGCGCTCATGAAGACCACCAAGTCGGCGAAGCCGGCTGAGGTGGAGAAGCAGTGGCATATCGTCGACGCGGAAGGTCTCGTCGTCGGTCGTGCCGCATCGATCATCGCCAACGTCCTGCGCGGCAAGCACAAGGTGTCGTTCACCCCGCATGTCGATTGCGGTGACAACGTCGTCGTGATCAATGCCGACAAGATCCGCTTCACCGGCAACAAGGCCGCGAAGAAGATTTATTACAAGCACACCGGTTATGCCGGCGGCATCAAGGGCATCACTGCCGCCAAGGTCCTCGACGGCCGCTTCCCGGAGCGCGTTCTCGAAAAGGCTGTCGAGCGCATGATCCCGCGCGGCCCGCTGGGTCGTGAGCAGATGCGCAACCTGCGTATCTTCAAGGGCACCGAGCATCCGCACGAGGCACAGAACCCTGCCGTGCTCGACATCGGCAGCATGAACCGCAAGAACAAGGTGGGCGCATAATGTCCGACAACCGCCAGTCGCTCGCCGATCTCGCGAGCCTGACCAACCAGCCCGCGCCGGCTGCCCCCGCCGAGCAGGCTCTGCCGACCAGCGAAGGTGATATCGCAGCGCCGGTCTCGAACGAACCCGTCCGCGAGCCGATGCCACTGCGCGAGCAGATCCTCGACAAGCAGGGCCGCGCCTATGCGACCGGCCGTCGCAAGGACGCCGTCGCGCGCGTCTGGGTCAAGCCCGGCACCGGCAAGATCACGATCAACGGTCGTGACCAGGAAGTGTATTTCGCACGTCCGACGCTGCGTCTCGTCATCAACCAGGTGTTCGGCATCACCGAGCGCGAAGGTCAGTACGACGTCGTCTGCACCGTCAAGGGCGGTGGCCTTTCGGGCCAGGCCGGCGCGGTCAAGCACGGCATCAGCCAGGCGCTGACCCGCTTCGAGCCGGTGCTGCGCGCATCGGTGAAGGCAGCAGGCTTCCTGACCCGCGACAGCCGCGTCGTCGAGCGCAAGAAGTACGGCAAGGCGAAGGCCCGTCGCAGCTTCCAGTTCTCGAAGCGCTAAACCCGCTTTCAGTATCTGCGTATCAGAAGGGCGGTCCGGCAACGGGCCGCCCTTTTTCGGTTTGGGCATTGGTGCAGGACGACATCGTTCTGCCGCGCACAGGAGCCCAAGATAGAAAGCCGCGTCTGCGGCGATCCTCCCCCGCCAGGGGGAGGTGGCAGGCACTTGCCAGACGGAGCGGGAGGTAAGGGAAACCTCTGTTCCGCCCTCCCCCTCCGTCACCTTCGGCGCCACCCCCCTTGCGGGGGAGGATCGTTCGGAAGCGACGGCCTAGCCTAGCGCGGCAATGATCTCGCCGAGCGACGCATTGCGAATGCCGCGACGGTCGAACTCGTCTAGCATCGTCGTCCACCACGTGTAGAAACGCTTCAGGTCTGCGGCGTCGCGGACATAAGGTGTGTTACCCGGGGCCAAGGACGGCGAGTGGAACGACAGGTTGAACAGACGCAACCCCTCGCCCGCCGCGACCGCAACCGCCTCCAGCGCAGCCTCGATCGGCATGTCCTCGGGCGTCAGCGCGATCCGCGACAACAGGCGCGCGCGGGCGAACACGCCCCTGCCCTTCGGCACATGTCCGAGCGCAGTGTACAACCTGCCGCCGCCCCTTCGCGCGTGGCCAGTGAAAACGGTGGTTAGCGGCAGTTCGACGATACCGCCTTCGCGATACGCACCGGCATCCGCCAGCGAGAAGTCCGGACCGCCATCGCCGCTATAATCGTAGCCGGGGCGGATCGAGCTATCGATCCGGTAGCCGAGCCCTGCCAGCAGTTCGAAACTGTTCGGGCCGATGCCATAGCGACCAGCGCGATACGCACGCGGGGCGGTGCCGAATGCGGTCTTGATCGCGGCCGTGAGCGTCTCAAGCTTGGCCGCCTCCAGCGTCCGCGGCAGGTTGCCCGCGTAGCTTGACGCCGATGTCGCTACCTCCTCGAACGGCGGATTGACCCAGGCGTGCAACTGCGTGCCGATCTCCGACCGCCCATCTTCGAGGACGCGCGACAGGACCGCCACCGAAGCGGGATCGGTGGCGATCGGGTGGTCGACCATGCAGTTGAGCGCGACACCGCGCTCCGCGAACCGACGGTGCGCGTCGGGAAACGCCGCCATCGCGGTCGTCGCGCGGTTGCGGCGATCGAGCGGCGCGCGCCAGTCGAACTCTTCCTCGACGTCCACGAAGACAGTGAAGCGGGTACCAAAATCCTCAGGCCAGATTACCCGCTGCGCGTCGGTTGGCCGCGGCGGGCGGTAGGTCACCGCTGATCGTCGGCGGTGCGCTCCGCTTCCGCGACATCGGCGGTCGGGCACTCCGCTTCCACGACATCGGCAGCGGGAAGTTGCAGCGTCAGGCGTTCCGCGCCGATCGTCAGGACGCCGCCGAGTTCTACCGCGAGATTCTGCGCGAGACGCAGCGCGAAGCCGGTGCCGAGTAGTGGTGCGCCGTCGTTCTCCTGTTCTGTGTCGATGCTGAGCAGCACGTCGGTCGCATGCGCGGCGAGCGCGGCGGGGCGATCGAACTCGATCGTGATCGTGTCGCCCACCGGCCGCACGACGATCCCGAGTTGCTCGCCCTGGCGCCCGGCCGACACCAGCGCGGCGAGCAGGCGACCGACCAGCCGCTCGACCGCGCGATCGTCACCGAGGATATCGCAGTCACTCGCAGGCATCGCCACCGACAGGCTCGCCCCGCGTAATGCGGCGAGCGGCTGGAGGTCCGAGGTGACGCGGTCGAGCAACGCACGGACCGGCACCGTCGTCGGTCGCAGATCGAGCGCATGGCCTTCGATCCGCGCCGCGGTGTCGAGATCGTCGATCGCGGCGAGCAGGTCGCCCGCCTGCGTACGGATCGCTGTCGCGCGGTCGCGATAGGTCGGCGAGACGGGGCCGAGCAACTGCGTCTCGATCAGTTCGGCGAACCCGGCGATCGCATTGGTCGGCGTGCGCAGTTCGTGGACCAGCTGGCGGAGCGAATCGGCGACCGGCGACGATGCGGGCTTTGCCGGCGCCGCGGTCTCGTCGCGACGTGGGCGGCGCGCGGTGCCGCGGAAGCCGATGAAGCGGCCGGATGCGTGTTCGAACGCAGGCACGCCCGACAACCGCCACGATCCGAACGCGTCCGAAAGTCCGCCGACCTCGAGCCGCGCGTCGCTGAACCGTGAACGACGACGGAATGCGCCAGCCGCGACGCCATCGAGATGCGCCTCGCCCTGTTGCGCGGCATAGGCGAGCGACACGCCGATCAGCGCGGAGCGGGCGACGCCATCGATCATCCGGATGACGCCTTGCGCATCGGTTTCGAAGCGGAAGCCCTCGATTTCGGCCGCCGCGGGTGTTGGCGTGGCGACGTCGACGGTGCGGTCGCGATTGAACGCCTCGATCCGTGCGACGAGGTCAGATATTTCGAAGCGGTCTGCTGGCGCCGGTTCAGCCGGTTCAGCGACGGCCGCTTCCGTCTCGGCGAGCTTGGCATGGCGAAACGCCTCGGCGACGAACGGCAGGCCACGGGCGACCGCGCCGAGCGCCATGAACGGAGTTTCGCTGAGTGGAGTTTCGCTGGGAGGTGCGGAATAGAGCGACGGTTCGCGTGCCTTGGCAAAGGGCGTGTCGACCGGAGATGTGTCGAACACCCCCGCAACCAGGTTTTCAGCTAAAGGCGGCTCTTCAGCTAACGGCGCCTCTTCGGCCACAGTCGGCTCTGCGATCGGCGCCGGCTTGATAGCGATCGGCTCTGCAACGACCCGCTCGGCTTCGACAGGCTCGGGCTCGGCCGGCACATCGGGTTGCGGCAGCACGAAGTCGGTCGGACCGAAGCTCTGCAAGCCACGTTGGACCGATGCGGGCAAGTCGCGGCGATGGCGCAGTACCGAACGGCTAGCCGGCGTCAGCCGCGGCAGGATCGCCAGCCATTCGTCGGGCTCCAGAGTCGCGGTCCGCAGCACCGGTGCGGCGATCGCCAGCGCGTCCTCGGCGAAGAACCCGACCAGGTTCGCATCGGGCCGGGCGAAAGCGAGCGCGCGGGCACTGGCGGCACGCACCTCGACCGGCACCGTCTGGCGCAACAGCCGCAACCGCGCGATCGCCGGTTCATCGACCGCCGTCCGCCCGCGGCCCATCAGGTCGACCAGTTGCCGCCACGCGGATTCCGCGCCGAAACCGGTGGCCATGTCGGCAGCGAGGATCGTCTTCAGGCTATCGTCGAACCGCACATCGTTCCCCGGCTTAGGTGGGCGTACCACGCTCTCCGTACCGATTCCTTAACGCCGCCGACTCATCGAAGGAACAATCCATTTTGGTGCGGATACGGGTTCGTCGCATAGTGGGACAATTGCGTTTCACCGCAACAATCTTATCGCTATGAGGAATGAATCGCTTGGTTTGCGATGCCTATCGGGAGTTGCGTGAAATGAGTTTTGACCGGATCGATCGGCAGATCCTGTCGCTGTTGCAGGCCGACGGTCGGATGACCAATGTCGACCTGGCCGACCAGGTGGGGCTTACCGCCCCGCCCTGCCTGCGCCGCGTCCGCGCGCTCGAAGAGGCAGGCGCGATCCGTGGCTATCACGCCGATCTCGATGCGAGCCGACTGGGCTTTCCGATCACGGTGTTCGCCATGGTGTCGCTGCGCAGCCAGGCCGAGCACGACCTCGCCGCGTTCGAGCATCATATCGCGGATATTCCTGAAATCCGGGAATGCCACATGCTCAATGGCGAGATCGACTTCATCCTGAAGATCGTCGCGGCGGATCTGAAGAGCTTCCAGGAAATCCTGACGACGCATCTGACGCCAGCGCCGAACGTGGCGAGCGTGAAGACGTCGCTGACGATCCGGACGGCCAAGGCGCTGTCGGGGATCCCGGTGGTGGTCGACTAAGGGACGACTGCGATCCTCCCCTACAAGGGGGTGGCCGGTGCTTGCCAGACGGAGGGGTGACACCCTCGCGACGGCGCGACACCCCTCCGTCAGTCCTGCGGACTGCCACCTCCCCTGACAGGACCCTGACAGGGGAGGATCAAGCTTCGAAGCTCCCCTCCTCAAACGAAAACGGGGCGGCATCGCTGCCACCCCGTTCTTTAGCCAGAGACCGGACCGCTTACGCAGCCGGTGCGCCGAGCCAGGTCGTCCACAGGCTCGCGATGTCCGCCTTGGGCGATGCCTTCACCGCCGAGAACGCCGTCGCTGCGCCAGCCTTGTCGCCCGAGCGCGCAAGCGCGATGCCCAGATGCAGGTTCACGTCATCCGCGTCGATGCCGCCCTTGGTCAGCGCCAGGCGATAGAGTTCGATCGACTTCGCGTAGTTGTTCTGACCGAGATACGCATCTGCCGTACCCGCGGCGAGCTTGCCGTTCGGCGCCGTCGCAGCGCGCTTTTCGAGACCCGACAAGGGACCGTCTGCGGCGATGTTCTTGGTCGCATCTGCGAGCAGACCCTTGGCCATCGTGTTCGACGCCGGGATTTTGCCCGAGGCGAGACCTTCCTTGATCACTGCCTGCGCTTCGCTCGGCAGTCCGCGACGGTTCACGCTGTCCGCATATTGCAGATAGTCGGTCTGATCGGCGAGCGAGTTGGTTGCGCGCATCAGACGGAAGATGTCGACCTTCTGCGGTTCGTCGAGCGTGATCAAAGCGTCCTTTTGGATACCCGACAGGATCAATACGTCACGCCAGTTCTTGGCCGACGGATACGCGGTGATCCACTTCTTGAGCCACGCCATCGTCTCTGGCTTGCGCTTGGCTGCGTACGACTTGGCGATCGCGTAGCGGTAATATTCCTCCGGCGCCTTCTGGCCCGACGCGGTCATCTGCGTGATCGCGGCATCGAGATCGGCAGTGGCGCCAGCGACGTCGCCGCTATCCATCTTCGCCTTGATGATCTGCAGCGACAGGTTGGGATCGGTGTAGCCGAGTTCCTTCGCCTTCGAGAAATACTGAAGTGCAATCGGATACTGCTTGCCGTTGAACGCCAGCGCACCGCGGCGATAAGCATAGCGACCACGATCCGCGGCGGGCGTCGCCGGGTTGGCGATCAGCGCGTCGAGCGGCGTGGCGAGGGTCGTCTCGTTGATCGGTGCGTTGGGGTTGGCGGTCTGCGCAGCGACGAGCTTCTCCGACTCAAGCTGATACCGGAGCGCGGCACCGATATACTTCTCGTAATCGGTCTTCGCGGCGGCATCGATCTGGTCGATCGCGGTCTGCGCGGTCGGGTAATCCTTGGCCGCCAGCGCGGTCTGCGCGGCAAGGCCGGGCTTCTGGACTTCGGGGCTGAGCTTAACCGTCGGAGCGGCGTCAGCCTTCTTGTCCTTGGCGAAGGCGGGCGTGGTGATCGCCATGCTGCTTGCGCCGGTCGCGAACGCCGCAACCAGTGCAAGCTTGGAAATGGTCTTCATGCGGAAACTCTCCCTCTGCGTCGGCCCGCTTACGTAAGTGGCGCGCCGCGACGCTATATGGTCCGTGGTGCATACGTTCAAGCAAGCGGTCCGGATCCCCTGCCTGCAAATTAGCTGGTGAACGTCGATTGAACGCGCTCACGGCGGTCGCTAGATCGCGAGGATGATCGCTGTCCTTTCGCCCGCCAAGACGCTCGATTACGAGAGCGCGCTGCCCAAGCTCGAGCCTACGACGCCGCGGTTTGCCGACGAGGCGAAAACGCTGGCACACGCTGCCGCGCATCTGACGCAGAAGAAGCTGTCGGAACTGATGCACATCTCGCCCGCGCTGGCGAAGCTGAACGCGGACCGGTATCGGGATTTCGACACGCTGCCCGAGCGTCCGGCGATGTTCGCGTTCGCGGGCGACGTCTATACCGGGTTGGAAGCGAAGACGCTTGACGAGGCGGCGGTGGATTACGCGCAGGATCACGTGCGGATGTTGTCGGGGCTGTACGGCCTGCTACGGCCGCTCGACCTGATGCGGCCCTACCGGCTGGAAATGGGCACGCGTTGGGCGCCGCGGAAAACCAAGCTGACCGACTGGTGGGGGGACCGGATCGCCAAGCTGCTCGCGGACGATGTCGAGGCGGAGGGATCAGGCACGATCCTCAACCTCGCCAGCCAGGAATATTGGGCTGCGGCGGACGGCAAGCTGCCCTCCTCCATACGCGTCGTGGCGATCGATTTCCGCGAGGGCGAGGCGCAGAAGTTCGTTAGCTTCCATGCAAAGAAGGCACGCGGGATGGTGGCGCGGTGGCTGGTCGAGCACCGCGTCGACACGATCGAGGGGATCAAGGGGTTCGACAGCGACGGCTATGCCTATGACGCGGCGGGCAGCAGCGACGCGCAGTTCCGGTTCGTCCGCAAGTGAGCAGCGCGGTCGTCATCGGCGTCTCGGGCGGGATCGGCAAGGCGCTGGAAGAGGCGCTGATCGAGGAAGGGGCTTTCGACAAGGTCTACGGGTTCGCGCGATCCGAGAGCGGCGATCGGCATCTCGATCTGGAGAAGGAGGCTAGCATTGCGGCAGCGGCTTCGCGGGTTGGGTCTCCGACGCTGGTGATCGTCGCGACGGGGTTGCTGCACGACGGCGATAATGGGCCTGAGAAGGCAATGCGCGAGCTCGACCCGGTCTGGATGGCGCGCAACTTCGCGATCAATGCGATCGGGCCGGCGTTGGTGGCGAAGCACTTCCTGCCGACGACGCCGAAGGCAGGGCGGATCGTGTTCGCGGTGTTGTCGGCGCGCGTTGGGAGCATTGGCGATAACAAGCTCGGCGGCTGGTACGGCTATCGTGCGTCGAAGGCGGCGTTGAACCAGCTGGTGAAGACGATCTCGATCGAGGACAAGCGGCGGAACTCGAGCGGGATCGTCGTGGGGTTGCATCCGGGGACGGTCGACACCGGTTTGTCGAAGCCGTTCCAGGGGAATGTGACGCCAGGCAACCTGTTCAAGCCGGACCGCGCGGCGGTGCAGTTGCTCGACGTCATCGACGGCCTGCGCGCTCCGGACAGCGGCAAGCTGTTCGCGTGGGATGGGGCGGAAGTTACCCCATAGCGCCCTCCTCCTTCACGTCATCCCAGCGGAAGCTGGGATATCATCGTGTGGCGAACGCCGGCCGCCAAACGGGGATACCCCAGCTTTCGCTGGGGTGACGAGTGGGCGATTCAGGGGCCGCCACCTAAATCCCTGCGGCGGACGTCCGGCGCTCTTCAGCTCTTCCACACCCCTAGCATGACGCGGATTTCACCTGTCCGCCACAATCCGTTCAGGTCCCCCGGCGCACTCTCCGACCATCGTCCACCAAGGCCGAAACAGAGAGGATATCCTATGACCAAGTCTCTCCCCCTCGCGATCCTCGCCGGCGGCGCGCTCTTGTCCGGCACCGCCGCGATCGCCGCGACGCAGGCCAAGACCGTCCAGCCGAAGACCGTCGCGACGCACACCACGACGACCAAGACCACCACGCCGATGGGCAACACCAAGGTCGCCAAGCGCACCACTACGGTCAAGAAAGGCCGCATGGTCACCGCTAAGCTCGCGAACGGCAAGACCGTCACCTATGATTGCTCGCTCGCCGGCAACAAGACCAAGACTGCCTGCAAATAACCCTCAAATTAACGATGAAACCTCCTTCCCTCGCGTGCGTACGCGTGCGCGGGGGTAGTAAGGTGCCCCCCTCGGCTAAGGTGTGTCACAACACCGCAACAAGCCGAAAGCGTTCAGATTTGACCGACGAGACCACACTCGCCGAACCCCAGGGCGGCGAGCCCGCCGGCATCGCCACGATCTCGATCGTCGACGAGATGAAGTCGAGCTATCTCGACTATGCGATGAGCGTCATCGTCGCGCGCGCGCTGCCCGACGTCCGCGACGGCCTGAAGCCCGTCCATCGCCGCATCCTGTACGGCGCGCACGAAAGCGGCTTCGTCGCCGGCAAGCCCTATCGCAAGTCCGCACGCATCGTCGGCGACGTGATGGGTAAATACCATCCGCACGGCGACAGCTCGATCTACGACGCATTGGCCCGCATGACGCAGGACTGGTCGATGCGCGTGCCGCTGATCGACGGCCAGGGCAACTTCGGCTCGATGGATCCCGATCCACCCGCGGCGATGCGCTACACCGAGGCGCGTCTCGGCAAGGTCGCGAACGCGCTGCTCGGCGATCTCGACAAGGATACGGTCGACTTCACGCCCAACTATGACGGCTCGGAGCGCGAGCCTTCGGTGTTACCGGCGCGCTTCCCCAACCTGCTGGTCAACGGCGCCGGCGGCATCGCGGTCGGCATGGCGACCAACATTCCGCCGCACAATCTCGGCGAAGTCATCGCCGCGTGCCTCGCCTACATGGACAATGGCGCGATCACGACCGAGGAACTGTTCGAGATCGTCCCCGGCCCCGACTTCCCGACCGGCGCGATCATCCTCGGCCGTGCGGGCGCCAAGTCCGCCTACGAGACCGGCCGCGGTTCCATTATCGTCCGCTCGCGGCACATCGTCGAGGAGGGCAAGGGCGATCGTCGCTCGATCGTTCTCACCGAAATCCCGTTCCAGACCGGCAAGAACGGCCTGGTCGAGAAGATCGCCGAAGCCGCCAAGGACAAGCGGATCGAAGGCGTCAGCGACATCCGCGACGAATCGAGCCGCATGGGCGTCCGCATCGTCATCGACCTGAAGCGTGACGCGACCGTCGACGTGGTGCTCAACCAGCTCTGGCGGCACACGCCGGCGCAGTCGAGCTTCCCCGCCAACATGCTGGCGATCCGCGGCGGCCGTCCCGAACTGCTCAACCTGCGCGACATCATCGGCGCGTTCATCACGTTCCGCGAGCAGGTCATCACCCGCCGCTCGAAATTCGAACTGGCGAAGGCCCGCGAGCGCGCGCATCTGTTGCTCGGCCTCGTCATCGCGGTCACCAACCTCGACGAGGTCGTCAAGATCATCCGCGGCTCGTCGAGCCCGGCGGAAGCGCGCGGCAAGCTGCTCGCCCGCGAATGGCCGGTCGAGGAGATCGCGCCGTACATCGCGCTGGTCGAGGCGGTCGAGGACAAGCAGGCCGACGGCATCTACAAGCTGTCCGAGCCGCAAGTCCGCGCGATCCTCGATCTCCGCCTGCACCGCCTCACGCTGCTCGGCCGCGACGAGATCGGCGACGAGCTGAAGGCGCTGGCCGCGACGATCGGTGAGCTGCTCCACATCCTCGGCGACCGCGCGAAGCTGTACGAAGTGATGCGCGGCGAGCTGATCGCGATCCGCGACGAATTCGCCACGCCGCGCCGCTCCGAGATTGCGGCTGCCGCCAACGGCATCGACGACGAGGACCTGATCGAGCGCGAGGACATGGTCGTCACCGTGACCATGCAGGGCTATATCAAGCGCACCAGCCTCGACACGTTCCGCGCGCAGGCGCGTGGCGGCAAGGGTCGCGCGGGCATGTCGACGAAGGACGAGGACGTCGTCACCGAGCTGTTCGTCACCTCGACGCACACCCCGGTGCTGTTCTTCTCGAACCTCGGCAAGGTCTATCGCTACAAGGTCTGGCGCCTGCCCGAGGGTGGCCCGGCCACACGTGGTCGGCCGATGATCAACCTGCTGCCGCTGGCGCCGGGCGAGACGATCTCGACCGTGCTCCCGCTGCCCGAGGATCTCAGCGAGTGGAGCCGCCTGCACGTGATGTTCGCGACGCAGCGCGGCACGGTACGTCGCAATTCGATGGATGCGTTCACCAACGTACCGTCGAACGGCAAGATCGCGATGCGCTTCGAGGAAGGGTCTGAGGACAAGCTGATCGGCGTCGCGCTACTCAGTGAGCATGACGACATCCTGCTCGCCACCAAGCTCGGCAAGGCGATCCGCTTCGCCGGTGATGACGTCCGCGAGTTCCAGAGCCGTACGTCAACAGGCGTCCGCGGCATCACGCTGAAGAACGACGACGAGGTTATCTCGCTGTCGGTCCTCCACCGGGTCGAAGCCACCCCCGCCGATCGCGAAACCTACCTTAAATTCGCGCCTTGGAAGGGCGAGCGGGAGGGCGACCATGATCTGGGGCTCGATCGCTACAACGATCTCAAGGACCGCGAGCAGTTCATCCTCACGATCTGCGAGAACGGCTACGGCAAGCTGTCCAGTGCGTACGACTATCGTCAGACCGGCCGCGGTGGCCAGGGCATCACCAACATCGACAACATCGCGCGAAATGGCCCCGTCGTGGCGAGCTTCGCCGCGGCGAAGGGCCATCAGCTGATGCTGGTGACCAACCAGGCAAAACTGATCCGCACGACGCTCGCGTCGCTCCGCGTCATCAGCCGTAACTCGGCGGGCGTGAAGCTGTTCGACGTCGCGAAGGGCGAACATGTCGTCTCCGCCGCACGGATCGAGGAAACCGAGGAAGACGCCGAGATCAACCTGGCGGATGCCGTGCCGGAGGTCGCGCCTGATACCGGCGCGACGATCGGCGAGGACGACGCAGCAGGCCCGGAGGACGGCGAATGAGCCGCGATCCGATCGCCTACAAGGTGCTGACGGGGGAGCAGCTGGCGACCCTGGAAAGCGGGAGCTTTGCGGGCGCGCCGGTGGATGTGGCTGACGGCTATATCCACCTGTCCACTGCCGAGCAGCTGACGGAGACGGTCGACAAGCACTTCGCCGGCCAGTCGGACCTGCACGTCGCGGCGATCGATCTCGAAGCGCTCGGCGACGACGTGAAGTGGGAAGAGTCGCGCGGGGGACAGCTGTTCCCGCACATCTACGGCGGGCCGTTGTTGCTGGAAGTCGTGCTGTCTTACGGTCCTCTGGAACGCGACGACGCGGGCAAGGTGAAGCTCCCCGTCGCGGGCTGAACCCAGCCCAGAGCGTGTTCTCCCGCGAAGGCGGGAGAACAAGGAGCCAGGTGCTGCCTTTGGGATGATGACTGTTCGATGCCGATTAAGTAGCCACCACCCCGGCGAAGGCCGGGGCCCAGGTGGAGATGGTAGCTAATCGAGCGCATCGCTCCATTACATCGACCTTTCCAACTGGGCCCCGGCCTTCGGCGGGGTGGTACTATGTCGGTTAGGTTGGTCTGTTTGCCCTCGCCCTCACCCCGCCGCGAACGCAGCCCTCACAAACCGCGCACAAGCCTCCGGCGCCGTCACCGGGATCATGTGCCCGCCTTCGATCGTATCGATCTTCGCCCCCGGGATAGCCGCCGCCGTCCGGTGGCCGTTATACGCAGGATCGAGGATCGCATCCTGCCGCCCGAACAGGATCCGGGTCGGCACGCCGATCTCGCCATACCGCTCGACCATCGGCGTCAGATCATCGTTCACGCCGCCAAGATCGGCCGCCGCCGCCGCGATCGCGATTGGCCGCTGCGATAGCGCACCACCGCCGCGAATCGCGAAATCCTCGGGCACCGCCTCGGGCGCGAAGATGCCTTCGAGCGTCTTTGCAGAGGTCAGCCGGCTCAGCGGCGTCCCGATGATCTGCGCGAACCCGCGACGCGCGCCCGCCGGCACGCGTGCGAGCCCGCGGAAGCTCTCCGGCACCTCTTCCTGCGGCCGGGTCAGCGGCGAGATCAGCGCGAGCGCGCGGACCAGGTGCGGATGGTCCAGCCCTACAGCCAAGCCGATCGCGCCGCCAAGCGAATGCCCGACGAGCAACGGCCGATCGAGCCCGAGCTTCTGGATGAAGTCGGCGATGATCGCGCCCTGCGCGACGATCCCCGGCGTTGTGTTGCCGGTCGCGGTCGAATAGCCCGAGCCCGGCCGGTCGACGACGATCACGCGGTAGTCGTCCTTGAGCAGGTCGACGAGCGCGTAGCTGAAGTTCCGCAACTGCCCGCCAAGGCCGTGCACCATCACGATCGCTGGCCCCGACCCCACATCGATATAATGGAGCCGGGCGCCCGCGACATCGAGGAAGCGCCCCTCCGCAGGCACCAGTTCCTCGGCCCGCCGCGCGACCCGGCTAGAATAGAGCGACAGCGCGATCCCCGACACCGCCGCGAGCACCGCGCCACCGATCAATCCCTTGCCCGTCCGCCTCATCACCATCTCCTTCACTTCGCTTGTGCCCCGAACGCGCAACCAAGTCCAAAGTCGCAACACATTCGAGGCTCTCCGCCCGGGTCGAACGCCCGACCCACGAAAGCGGTGCGCCCGCAGATAGACAAGCTCGCACGATACCGGACACGACCGCCAGGCAAAGCCCGCGTTACAGTCGATCGACAGAAGGGCGGAATGATGCACGTGCTCGTACAGATGGGCACTCGGCTCGACGCGACGCGACGCCGCAATTGCTCGATCGCATCGCCGCGTGGCCGAAAACCCGATGATGAAGAATGGTGCACCCAGAGCGATTCGAACGCCCGACCCTCAGATTCGTAGTCTGATGCTCTATCCAGCTGAGCTATGGGTGCATCGCCGTTCCGTGTCCGGTTCGACAAGCCCGCTATGAAGCGGAAAATCCTGGTGCACCCAGAGCGATTCGAACGCCCGACCCTCAGATTCGTAGTCTGATGCTCTATCCAGCTGAGCTATGGGTGCACTGGAGGGGCGCTGATAGCAGGCATTTTCGGGGGCGCAAGGGTTTGCCGCGAGAAAGTTGTGCACGAACGCTTGGCGGCATAGAGCGGCAGGCATGAAACACGCCTTTTCGCTCCGCTTCGCATCGTTCGCGCTGGTCCTCGCAACCGGCGCGTGCAGCGAGGATCCGAACACCTATCCGTCACTCGGCGTCCGGCCAGTTGAAAAGCTGGGATTTGCCGAGCCCGAGGTCAAGGCGGCGGTGGCGGCACCTGATCCCGCGCTCGACAAGGACATCGCGGCGATCTCGGGCAAGCTCGATGCCATCACGACCGGCTTTGCGCGCGATGCGGCGAAGGCGGAGACGCTGGCACGATCGGCACGCGGTGCGGCGGTCGGCAGCGACGCATGGATTACCGCGCAGACCGCCCTGGCGGGTCTAGACGACTGGCGTGCGCAGGGCTCGTCGCTGGTGACCGATATCGAGGCACTGGCGACCGACCGTGCGGCGAAGCTCCAGCCGGATTATCCGGCGCTAGCGGCGATCCGCGCGAAGGCGCAGGCGGAGAGCGATCGTCAGGGCGCGACGATCACCCGCATCCAGGCGAGCATGCCGTCGGCGTAAGCGCACCCTTCTAGTCCTCCCCCGCCAGGGGGAGGTGGCGCGAAGCGACGGAGGGGAGGACACGGAGCGGCGGTTGCACTGACCTCCCCCTCCGTCTGGCAAGCGCCAGCCACCTCCCCCGGCGGGGGAGGATCGAGAAACTCAGAACCCCTTCAGCAGCGGCAGGATCGTCGAGTAATCGTCGGTCCACGCCGCAAAGCCTTTCCGCGGTGTCAGCGGGACCCAATCCAGATCCTTCGCCCGCAACGCCGCAATTCCCCGCGGGTTGCGCGACAACGCCACCCAGTCCGACGCCGAAGCACGATCGACCAGCAAACTCGACGGCCGGTATTTCATCTCGACCGCGATCCAGCCGCCTTCCTGCGCCGCCGCGGCGATCACCGGTTCGAGATCGATGAACCGGTTCGAGATGTGCACGAGCAACAGCCCGTCTCGTGCCAGCACCCTGCCATAGGTCGCGAACGCCTCGCGCGTCATCAGATGCATCGGCACCGAATCCGACGAGAACGCATCGAGCGCGAGCAAATCGAGACTGTTCGACGCATCGTGCGCGAGCGCCACGCGGGCATCGCCCAACCGGATCTCCGGGTTCGGCAGGCACCGCGACAGATAGGTGAACTGGCCGGTATCGCGCGCGATGCGGACGACCGCCGGGTCGATCTCGTAGAACCGCCAGCGCTGTCCTGGCTTCGCGTAACACGACAGCGTACCCGTCCCGAGCCCGACGACCCCGATCCGCGCGGCCGGACCGTATAACGCCGGTGCGGCCTGCATCGCCTGCCCGACGCCCGAGCCTGCCGCGTAATAGGTGGTCGGCGTGCGCTCGCGGTCGGTCGAGCCGCGCAACTGGATGCCGTGGACGGTCGTACCATGGTCGAGCTCGCGCGTGCCGCCATTGGGTCCCGGCTCGTCACGCACGGTATAGACGCCAAAATAACTCCGGACGCGCGCGCCCGACTCGATCGAGAGCTCGAGGCTGCGATACCCGCCGAACAGGACGAGCGCGCCCGCCAGCACGATTATGTACGGGACGCGCGCGCCGATGACGGCAAAGCCGAGTGTCGCGATGACGAGGAAGTCGAGCCCCTGCCGGCTTTCACCGAACACGCCGGTCGGGTCGGTAATCCGCAGCCCCGCCACCACCGCGAGAACTACCGTTATCACCGCGAGCGCGACCCACTTGGTCGGCCCCTGCGCCATCCAGATGCTGCGGAACTGGCCGAACAGATACTTCTGCGGCACCAGCGCGCCGGCCGCCAGGATCAGCAGCGGATACTCATAGGTCCAGTCGAACACCACCGGCGCGACTAGCGCGGCAAACACCCCGCCAAGCGCCCCACCCGCCGACATTGCCAGATAGAAGCCGGTGAGCCGATCGGGCGCAGGCCGCTTCCGGTACAGCGTGGTGTGCAGCGCGACCGAGATCATGAACAGCAGCACCAGCGCGATACCCGCGCTGAAGAACGGGCGTTCGTTGACGCCGCCCATAATGATGCCGCCGAACAGCAATATCGTGATCGGGGCGATCCGTGTCAGCAGGTCGGCGAGCCAGCGATCGTTCGCGAACGCCACGCTGAAGCTCAACAGATACAGCCCGAGCGGGATCACCCATAGCAGCGGCATCGCGACAATGTCGGTGGTGATATAGGTCGACGTCGCGAGCATCAGCCCCGACGGCACGAGGGCGAGCGCGATCCAGTGCGCGATCCGTTTGGTCGCTGGCGGCAGGCTGGTCGCGGCGACGTGGTCGACCGCCGCAGTCTTGGGCAGCCGCGTGGCGCAGGCGAGCACCAGCACGATCAGCAGCAGATACCCGCCGCTCCAGAGCAGGCTCTGGCCGTGCACCGCCATCAGCGGCTCGACCAGCAAAGGATAGGCGATCAGGCCCGCGAAACTGCCGAGGTTGGAAGCGGCATACAGCGCGTAGGGATCCCCGCCGCCGCTCGCATCGCTGAACCAGCGTTGGATCAGCGGCGCCTGCGCGGAGACCGCAAAGAACAGCGGTCCGATCGACAGCCCTAGCAGCCAAGGCACCCACAGCGCCGGCTGCGCCTCCGCCGACGGCGCCATCGCGACCAGTCCGATCGGCAGCCACAGCGCCGCAACGATCAGCACGCCGAGGTGGATCGCCGCCTGCGCACGCGGTCGCACCCGCCCGAGCCAATGCGCATAGGCATACCCCGCGAGCAGCAACGCCTGGTATACCAGCATCGCCGAGTTCCACACCGCCGGCGCGCCGCCGAGCCGCGGCAACGCCATCCGCGCGACCATCGGCTGGACGAGGAACAGCAGGAACGAGCCGGTAAGGATCGTGGCGACGAACATCGTCCGGCACCAGCGCGCCATCAAAGGGCTTTCAGACATGAGCGGGTCGGTCAATCCGGTAGAGGATGTGGCGACGGAGACGGTCGTCTTCGGCGAGCTTCGGGTGGTCGAAATCGCCATCGACCACGCGGGCCATCCCGAGCCGCTCCATGAGCGCCCGGCTGGCCGTGTTTGCAGGGACCGTGATTGCCCAGACCGTCGGGAGGTTCAACACCCGCCAGCCCCAGGCAAGCGCCGAATCGGCTGCCGCGCGCGCGTAACCCCGCCCCCAATGCTCGCGCACGAGGCTCCAGCCGATTTCCGGCTCAGCGTCGATCGGCGTCCCGACCGGGCCCGGCTTGATCCCGCACCAGCCGATGAACGCGCCGGTATCGCGTCGTTCGAGCGCCCAGAAGCACGCGCCATAGTCGGCGAGGATCGCGTTCTGGCGCTTAACCCAAGCGGCGGAATCGGTCGGCGACGGTGCCGGCCCGAGAAACGCCATCACCGCCGGATCGGCGCACATCGCGTGATGCGCGGCGGCATCGTCCTCGTGCCAACCGCGCAAGATCAGCCGCTTGGTCTCGATCATCCGCCGAGCAATTTCGCCGCATGCGCCGCGTGGTAGGTCAGCACACCCGAGCAGCCGGCGCGCTTGAACGCCATCAGCGTCTCCAGCACCATGACGTCACGCTCCGCCGCGCCCGCCGCAACCGCATGCTCGATCATCGCATACTCGCCAGACACCTGATACGCGAACACGGGTACCTCGAACGCCTGGCGAACGCGAACGATGATGTCGAGATACGGCAGGCCGGGCTTGACCATCACCGTGTCAGCGCCCTCGGCCAAGTCCATCGCGACCTCGCGCAGGGCTTCTTCCGCGTTGGCATTGTCCATCTGGTACGTCTTCTTGTCGCCCTTGAGCAGCCCGCGCGAGCCGACCGCATCGCGGAACGGCCCGTAGAATGCGCTCGCATATTTGGCGGCGTAGGACATGATCTGGACGTTATGGTGCGACTCCGCTTCCAGCGCGTTGCGGATCATGCCGATCCGACCATCCATCATGTCCGACGGCGCGATGATGTCCGCGCCCGCATTCGCCTGGTTGAGCGCCTGCGCGACGAGCATCTCCGCAGTGGTGTCGTTGACGACATAGCCGGCAGCGTCGACCAGCCCGTCATGGCCGTGGCTCGTGTACGGATCGAGCGCGACGTCGGTCAGCACGCCGACCTCCGGCACTGCGTCCTTCAGCGCGCGGATCGCCTGGCACATCAGATTGTCAGGGTTGAGTGCCTCGCGGCCGTCCTCGGTCCGGCGCTCGACCTGCGTATACGGGAACAGCGCAATGCACGGGATGCCGAGATCGCGCGCCTCGCGACCCCGCGCGACGATGCCATCGACCGACCAGCGCGACACACCCGGCAGGCTGGCGATCGGTTGCTCGACGCCCTCTCCTTCGGCAACGAACAGCGGCCAGATCAGGTCGGCGGGAGTCAGCACGGTCTCGGCATGGAGGCGGCGGCTCCAGGCGGAGGCGCGGGTGCGACGGAGGCGAAGCGCGGGATAGCTTGCGGTCATGCGGCGAGCTTTGCGGGATGCGCGCGGACGGATCAAGCGTTACGCAAGAGCGTTACGGGTGCGAAACCGCATGCCGTGCGTTGGGGGCCTTATGTCGAACGATACGATCACGTCCGCGGCGCTCGTCGTCAACGCCAAGTCGCGCAAGGGCCAGAAGCTGTTCAAGCGCGCCTGTGCGGCGATGTCGGGGCTGCCCTATGAGGTCGATGCGCATGCGGTCGAGGATCCGAAGGACCTTGAGTCCACCGTCCTGCGCGCGCTGGCGAAGAAGCCCGACCTGCTGATCCTTGGCGGCGGGGACGGTACGGTCAGCGGCTTGGTCGACCTCATGGTCGGCCACGACGTGATCCTTGGCGTTCTGCCGCTCGGCACCGCCAACAGTTTCGCACGCACGCTTGGCATTCCGCTGAGTATCGAGGGCGCGGTCGAAGTCATCCGCACCGGCAAGCCACGGCGGATCGATCTCGGCATGATCGACGGCGATTATTTCGCGAACTGCGCCGCGATGGGCATCAGCCCGAAGATCGCCGAGACCGTGCCGCACGGACTGAAAAAGGTCTTCGGCAAGGTCGGCTATCTGGCCTGGGCGACGTACCAATATATGCGCTTCCGCCCGTTCACGCTAATCGTCGGCGAGGGTCCGACCGCGGTGAAGATCCGCGTCGTCGAAGTGCGGATCTCGAACGGGCCGTATCACGGCGGCACCGAACTGGTGGATGCAGCCGCGGTCGATTCGGGCGAGATCGTCGTGCAGGCGGTGATGGGCCATGTGAAGCGCCGACTGGTGCAGAACTGGTTCTCCAGCGTGTTCCGGCTCGAATCGCGGCATGAGAAGGTGCGCGATTTCCGCGGCAAGAGCCTGAAGATCAACACGATCCCACCGCTGCCGATCTCGATCGATGGCGAGGTCCTGGCGAAGACGCCGGTGACGGCGAAGGTGGCGGCCGGGATCATCCGCGTGATGGCGCCGGCCTAAGGGCGCGGTCGCAAGTAGCGTCACCTCTAACTTCCTTGTTCTCCCGCGAAGGCGGGAGCCCAGTCTGGATCCCCGCCTTCGCGGGGAAACAATTACCGGGCAACATCGTCTGAGATCGCACCACCCCGGCGAAGGCCGGGGCCCAATTGGAAAGGTCGCAGTAGCGAAGCGCCGCGCTCAGTTTAGAGACGCTGCCTAAGCAGCCTCCTCAACCCGCGGATCAGGCACGTCGAGCGTCGCGCACGTCCCTACCGCAGCATTTTCGATCGTCACGGTCCCGCGCAACTGTCGCGCAAGGCTGCCGATCATCCGCATCCCGAGACTCTTGCGTGATGCTACCTTCAGGTCGAAATCCACTGGCAATCCGCCGCCCTCGTCAGACACCGTCAGCACAATCCGCCCATCCGCGCTGCGCACGGTGATCAGGATCACGCCACCGTCGTCGCCATAGGCATATTTGATCGCGTTGGTGACCAACTCGGTGACCAGCAGCCCCATCGGGATCGCCACGTCCGCGCTGATCAGGATCGGTTCGATATTGCAGTCGATCCGGTGGTTGAGCGATTGCTCGCCCAGTCCGGTCGCGATCCCGCAGACCAGATCGTTAAGCGCGACGATACCGACCTGATCGCCGCGCCAAAGCTGGTCGTGCGTCTGCGCGATCGCGGTGATCCGCGCCTGCGCATCGCCGAGCAGCCGCCGGATCCGCGGATCATCGTCCTCCTGCATCTGGAGGTTGAGCATCGCCGAAACCAGAGCAAGGCTGTTCTTGACGCGGTGGCTGGCCTCCCGCGTGAGCAACTCCTGATGCTCCATCGCTTCGCTCAGCCGCTGCTCCGCCTGCTGCCGCTCGATCGCGACGCCAATGAGGTTTGCAAACCCCTGCATGAAGGCGAAATCGGCCGGCTCGAACTGGCCCTCGTCGGGGCTGTCGACTTCGAGCACGCCAAAGCGCTTGCCCGACGTCTCGACCAGCACGTTGATCGCGCGCCGGATATTGTGCCGTGCCATGAACTCGGGGGTCCGAAACCGCTGCTCGTTCTCGAGGTGGTTCGAGATCACTGGCAGGCCCGTCTCCAGCGCAAACCCCGCGGGCGATCCGAGATCGGTCCGCATCTCGGTCGACCCGACCACCCCCGGCTCCCAGCCGATGCCCGCCCGCACCAGCAGCGTATCCTGTTCGGGACGATATTCGAGGAACTTGCAATATTTCGAGCGCATCCCCTCGCCGCACAATTCGGTGGCGCGCTGCAACATCGGCTGCAGATCGCGCGCGCGCAGAGCCTCGATCCCGAAATCGGCGAGGATCGACTGCTGGCGAAGGCGATACTGAAGCTCGCCCGCACCCGGAGCAGTATCCCCGCCGGGAGAGTTTTCGACGATAGCCACGTTGAACTCCGCTATACTGGACGCGTCCGGGGGCGTGATCGGAACGCCTTGGGGACTCTTGCAGATCATGGTAGATTGCCCCCATGAACGAGATGGTGCCTCTTACCACCGTGCCGCTCCCCGTAAAGCTTCGGGTCGAGGACTATCTGATGCTCGACGCCGCCGGCGCGTTCGAGGGCTATGGCAAGACCGAGCTGCTGGACGGGGAAATCGTCTACATGAACGCGCAGCACCGGCCGCACGCGCGGATCAAGTCACGGCTGTTCCGCCTGATCGCTGATGCGCTCGATAATCTGCCGATCAATCTGGAGGCGTTGGTCGAAGGATCGGTTTCGATGCCGCCCTACAACGTCCCGGAGCCCGATATCGCCGTGACCGCAGAGCCGGAGGGCGAGGGCCTGATCCCGCTTGCATCGCTCGCACTGGTGATCGAAGTTGCCGATACTACGCTGCGCAACGACCTCGGCCGCAAGCGCAAGATCTATGCGCGCGAAGGTATTGCTGAATATTGGGTAGTCAACGTCCGCGCCGGGATGATCCACCAGATGTGGGCGCCAGTCGGTGATCGCTTCACCCAGTCGCGTGATGTGCCCTTCGACACGGGAATCGAGTCAACGACGATCTCGGACTTGAGGGTAAACACCACCGCGCTTTAGTCAGTGCATCGCCTGCCGGACGAAACTCTGTGCGCCTGCCGGATCGAGCAACGCCAACGTGCCGCCCTGAAAGTTCGGATCATACGTGACCTCGGACCGGGCCCATTCGGGCACCTGCACCGCGTCCAGCGAGGCGGCATCCGACTGCTCTATTTCCGCGAGCTCAAGCCCGGGCAGCGCCGCGAACAGCGCGTATTCCTCAAGCGTCAGATACGTCGTCACCAGCGGCCGCGCGAGCGGATCAGGGACGTCGTATTTCTTCGACAACTTCAGCACCACGCGCCCGCCGACGCTGTCGGTCATCCGCCGCAGCCGGCACCGCGTATCCGTAATGTAGAGATCCTCGATCAGGATCGACCGGCAACCAGCCAGCGATGGCCGCTTCAGAGGATCGACGAGGAACCGCCGCTCACGCTCGACATGCGAGTATTTGTGAGCTGCCAGTTCCTCGTCGAGCCTCTCAAACCGCATGATCAGCGGGTCAGCTTCTTGTAGGACAGCGCGGTCGGACGATCCGCCGCATCGCCCAGACGGCGGCGCTTGTCCTCTTCGTAGGATTCAAAATTGCCTTCGAACCATTCGACATGGCTGTTGCCCTCGAACGCCAGGATGTGCGTGGCGAGACGATCCAGGAAGAAGCGGTCGTGGCTGATCACCACCGCGCACCCGGCGAAGTTCTCGATCGCTTCCTCGAGCGCGCCCAAGGTCTCGACATCGAGATCGTTGGTGGGCTCGTCGAGCAGCAGCACGTTGCCGCCGCGCTTCAACATCTTGGCGATGTTGACGCGGTTGCGCTCGCCGCCCGACAGCTTGCCGACGTTCTTCTGCTGGTCCTGGCCCTTGAAGTTGAACGCCCCGACATAGGCGCGCGTCGACTGGTCGAACCCGTTGACCTTCATCGAGTCGAGGCCGTCGGAAATTTCTTCCCAGACGTTCTTCTTGTCGTCGAGATGGTCGCGGCTCTGGTCGACATAGCCGAGCCGCACGGTCGAACCCTTGTCGATCGTGCCGCTGTCCGGCGTCTCCTGCCCAGTGATCAGCTTGAATAGCGTCGACTTGCCGGCGCCGTTGGGACCGATGACGCCGACGATGCCGCCCGCGGGCAGCGTGAATGAGAGGTTCTCGAACAACAGCTTGTCGCCGTAAGCCTTGGAGACGTTGTCGAGCTCGATGACCTTGCCGCCGAGACGCTCGGGCACCTGGATGACGATCTGCGCCTTGCCCGGCGAGCGGTTCTCCTGTGCGGAGACGAGGCGTTCGAAGTTGGCGATACGCGCCTTGGACTTGGTCTGGCGCGCCTTGGCACCCTGACGAATCCATTCGAGCTCGTTCTTGATCGCGGTCTGACGACCGGACTCCTCACGATCCTCCTGTTCGAGGCGCTTCGCCTTCTTCTCGAGATAGGTCGAGTAATTGCCCTCATACGGGAAATACTTGCCACGATCGAGTTCGAGCACCCAGCCGACGACGTTGTCGAGGAAATAGCGGTCATGGGTGATCATCAGCACCGCGCCGGCATAATCCTTCAGGTGGTTCTCCAGCCACTGGACGCTTTCGGCGTCGAGATGGTTGGTGGGCTCGTCGAGCAGCAGGATCCCCGGCTTCTGGATCAGCAGGCGGGTCAGCGCGACGCGGCGCTTCTCACCACCCGACAGCTTGTCGACCGGCCAGTCGCCCGGCGGGCAGCGCAGCGCTTCCATCGCGACCTCGAGCTGGTTGTCGAGCGTCCAGCCGTCGACCGCGTCGATCTTTTCCTGGAGCGTGCCCATCTCTTCGAGCAGCGCGTCGAAGTCGGTGTCGTCCTGGGGATCGCCCATCTCGGCCGAAATCGCGTTGAAACGGTCGACCATGTCCGCAACGCCGCGCGCGCCGTCCTTGACGTTCTCCAGCACCGTCTTCGAGGCGTCGAGCTGCGGCTCCTGCTCGAGATAGCCGACGGTGACGTTCTCGCCCGGCCATGCCTCGCCGGTATAATCCTTGTCGATGCCGGCCATGATCTTGATCAGCGTCGACTTGCCCGCACCGTTGGGCCCGACGATGCCGATCTTGGCGCCATGATAGAATTGCAGGTTGATGTTCGACAGCACCGGCTTGGGCGCGCCGGGGAAGGTCTTCGTCATGTCCTTCATGACATAGGCGTATTGGCCGGCCACGTGGGTCTCCGTTCGGGTGTTCGTGAGGGCGGGATTGATCTGCGCATGTAAGGGCAGGCGCGAAGGTTGGCAACGCGCGCGCTCGGACCTAACGGTGGGTCGACTACCAAGGGGAATAGCCGATGACGCGTATCGCACCACTTCTGGCGGCCTGTGCCGTCATCACCGCCGTTCCCGTCGTGGCGCAGCGCACCGCCGCCCCGCCGACTGCGGCGGATGCGAAGGTCGCTGCACTCCGCGACAAGGCGCTGACCGACGACACCGCCTACAAGATCGTCGAGGGGATCACGACCGAGGTCGGCCCGCGCATGACCGGCACCGAGGCGGCACCGCGGGCGCGCGCCTGGTCGGTCGCCAAGCTGAAGGCGCTGGGGTTCAAGAACGTGCGGGTCGAGCCATACCAGCTGCCGGTATGGTCGCGCGGCACGGAGAGCGGGGAGTTGGTCGCACCCTATGCGCAGAAGCTGCATCTGGTCGGCCTCGGCAATTCGGGCGCGACACCGCCGGGCGGGCTGACGCTGCCGATCGTGTATTTCGCGACGTACAACGATCTGGCGCTCGCCGCCGACGGCAGCCTGAAAGGCAAGATCGCGTTCGTCTCGAACGCGATGCAGCCGACCCAGGACGGGTCGAGCTATGGATCGCAGGGCACCGCGCGCTTCGTCGGACCGAACGTCGCCGCCAAGAAGGGCGCGGCGGCGATCGTGATCCGGTCGATCGGCACCGATCACGGCCGCGGGCCGCACGCGGGCAACACCAATTTCGACGCGGGCGTGACGCCGATCCCCGCCGCCGCGCTGTCGGTCGCGGACGCCGAGCATGTCGAGCGGCTGGTGAAGCTCGGCAAGCCGGTGACGCTGAAACTGGTGCTCGAGGACAAGCAGGCCGGGATGCGCGAATCCGGCAACGTTGTCGCCGAAGTCCCCGGCACCGACCCCAAGGCCGGAATCGTGCTGGTCGGTGGCCATCTCGACAGCTGGGATCTCGGTACCGGCGCAATCGACGACGGCGCGGGGATCGCAATCACTGCGGCTGCCGCCAAGATCGTCATGGACAGCGGCCAGCGCCCACGCCGCACCATCCGCGTCGTCTGGTTCGGCGACGAGGAGAGCGGCGGCTTCGGCGGGCTCGCCTACGCGAAGGCACATGCCGGCGAACGTCACGCCACAGCCGCCGAATCCGATTTCGGCGCGGATCGCGTCTGGCGGTTCGAAAGCAGCCTGCCCGCCGGGGCCAAGCCCATCGAGGATCGCCTGGCTGTCGCGCTCGCCCCGCTCGGGATCGTCCGTGGTGCCGACACCCCCCATGGTGGCACCGATGTCGGCCCGGTAATCGCCACGGGGGTAGCCGGAATCGACCTCAATCAATCGGGCCTGCGCTACTTCGATTACCATCATACGCCCGAGGATACGCTGGATCTGATCGACCCCGAACAGCTTCGCCAGAACGTCGCCGCATGGACCGCGATGATCGCGACGGTCGCCAACGCGCCTGAGGAAATCGGTTCAATCGTGCCCGGAAAGTGACCAGTTGCAGCAACCGAAACGTCATCGTTCTGCCGCAAACCTTGCGGACAGATGAATTTAGCGGATTGACCGCCCGCCGGGGTCCGCTATTTGACGTGACTTCGCGACGGCAATCGGGTCGGCCGCGAGTGAAACTATGCTTGGGAGCATTCGAATGAAGAAGATCGTTCTGATCGCTGCTGCCGCCGGCCTGATGTCCGTCGCAGCCTGCAGCAAGTCGCCAGAAGCCGCCGCCGTTGAGAACAACGCGGACATGCTGGCTGACAACATGGAAATGCAGGCTGACAACATGGACGCCATGGCGGACAACACCTCGAACGCAGTCGCTACCGACGTGCTCGAGAACGCTGCTGACAACATGAACGCAGCTGCCGACAACGTCCGTGACGCTGCCGACGAGAAGACCGACAACATGAACTAAAATCTGTCGGGCGTTTCTACGCTCGATAGGATTTAGTGTCGGAAAGGGCGTTCCTTCGGGAGCGCCCTTTTTCTTTGCGCATTTGCTTTGCGCCCTTTTGCCCGATGATCGCTTGCGCTAACGCAGGCGCCGGTGGGGCCTGTAGCTCAACGGTTAGAGCTGGCCGCTCATAACGGCTAGGTTGCGGGTTCGATTCCTGCCGGGCCCACCAATCTCCTCGATCATCACTACCTTACCTCGTCAAGAAGCCGCAGAAATGCGTGGTTTGTGGGGGTCTTTCTTCTCACACGTTCCATATGGCGAACTGAGAGAGTGGTGCAGATGGGGGGATATTTGGGGGTATCGCCTGAAACGGCGCCGACGATACCCCCAAGCAGTGCGATTCTGCCGGGCCCACCAACTGCTCCGCATTTCGCGCGGCATATAATTTGCGCTGAGCCGCTGCCCCCCCCCGATCCATCGAAAATCCCGGTTCGCTAAAAACCTAGTGGCGGTTCTCGTGGCTTTAAATTCTCGAATAACAACAGCTTGCCCGCCATATCTAGCCGGGAGCAGCTTGCGGTGAACTGTGGCGGACATACTACCCACCACAACTTTATAAATATTAGTGCCCCGGTCTTTAACGTTTGTGAACATTCGACCCTGCATGTAGGTTTTTGGTGGCTACGGCGGTGTTCGCCGTGCTCTCGGGAGACTTTGTAATGTTTATCAAATCCTTCGCCATGGCGACTGCTGGCCTCGCCCTCGTTGCCGCACCTGTCGCTGCAAGTGCTGCTCCGGCCGCCAGCCTGTCGGTCAGCAAGGCTGCTCGCTCGGGTTCGCAGACCGCAGACAAGAGCAAGGTCGGCGGCGATGGCGGCATCATCATCATCGCGCTCGCCGCGATCGCAGTTGGCGGTGGTCTGTATCTCGCCATCGACGGCGATAGCGACAACTCGGACAGCAACTAATCTACTGGGCCGGTGTGCAAGCACCGGCCCGCATTCTGTCTCGTGCCAGGTATCCGGTAACCGGCTGAACCCGATATCGCACCGAACCGCTGACCTTGAGCCTCAGGCGACGACCCCGCCGGTCTTCAACGCCGCGATAGCTGCGGTCGTATAGCCGATCTCCGCCAGCACGTTCTCCGTATCGGTCTGTTCGCCCGCCATTTGCGGTGTGGTGGTCGGTGTTACCGAGTAGCGCGGCGCAGGCGCTGGCTGGATCACACCACCCGCCTCGACGAACGTCCCCCGTATGGCATTGTGCGGATGCGCGGGCGCCTCGGCCAGCGACAGTACCGGCGCGAAACACGCATCGGTGTGTTCGAGGATCGCGCACCAATCATCGCGGGTCCGGGTCGCGAACACCGCTGCCAGCTTTTCTTTCAGCGCAGGCCAGCCGCGCGGATCCATCTGGCGATCGAACGCGGGATCTGCCGCCAGCCCCGCCTTTTCGCGCAGCACCGCGTAGAATTGCGGCTCGATCGCACCGATCGACACGTATCTGCCGTCAGCGCAGGCGTAGGTCTCGTAGAAATGCGCACCGCTATCGAGCAGGTTCACGCCGCGCTCGTCGCGCCACAAGCCCTGCCCGTGAAAACTCCAGATCATGCTCATAAGTAGCGCAGCACCATCGGTCATCGCGCAGTCGATCACCTGCCCCTGCCCGGTCGTCCGCGCGTGGAGCAGCGCGCTGACCATGCCGAATGCGAGCATCATCGCACCCCCGCCGAAATCGCCGACCATGTTGATCGGCGGCGTCGGCTTCTCGCCTGCGCGTCCGAACGCGTGCAGGGCGCCGGCCAGCGCGATATAATTAATGTCGTGCCCTGCAGCCTGCGCGTACGGCCCATCCTGCCCCCAGCCGGTCATCCGGCCATATACGAGCCGCGGATTGCTCCCGAGCAGCACGTCCGGCCCGAGCCCCAATCGTTCGGTCACGCCAGGCCGGAACCCCTCGACGAAGCCATCCGCCGATGCGACCAGATCGCGGACGACACCGATTCCCGCGGCGGACTTGAGATCGATCGCAATCGTTTTCCGCGATCGCAGGAGGATGTCCTTGGCAGGATCGCCGCCCGGCCCGCCCCTTTTCGCGTCCGGGCGCTCGATCCGGATTACTTCTGCCCCGTGATCCGCGAGCATCATGCAGGCGAACGGCGCGGGGCCGATCCCGGCAAGCTCGACGATCCGGATCCCGGCGAGCGGGCCACTCATTGCCGCAGCCCCATACCGCGCCAAAGACGATATCCTGCCATGACGCCTCTCCGATGGCTTATTATCGGAGTAGGGTCACAGCATTCGCAGACCCGGTCAAGCGACCGGCACTTAACCGATAGGCAGGTCGAGCAGCAGCTCGCGGACATAGCGGACCGGCGGCGAACCATGCGCGAGCAGCGCATCGTTATAGTGCTTCAGGTCGAACGCCGCGCCTTCACGCTTCCTGACCTCGTCCCGCAGCGCCATGTGCTCCGAATAGCCGGTGAAATAGCTCAGCAACTGCGTCGAGCCGAGCGACGCGCGGACCCATTTGCCCGCCGCCTCGCGCTCCTGCTGGAACGCGGTATGCGTCATCAGATGCATCGCCTGCTCGCGCGTCATGCCCTCGGTATGAATGCCGATGTCGAGCAGCGAGTTCGAGATCGAGCGCAGCCGCATTTTCAGCACGGTCAGCTTGAACAGCGGATCGCCGTTCAGATAGCCCTCGTCCGCCATCATCCCCTCGGCATACACCGCCCAGCCCTCGACGAACGGTCCCGAGCCGAGCACCGCGCGCAGCGTCGATTGCGTCGCGTTGGCGTGCGCGAGCTGGAGGAAATGCCCCGGCATCGCCTCGTGCACCGCCAGGTCGTGGATCATATAGTCGTTATATTCGCTCAGGAACGACGTCGCCTGCGCCTCGGTCCAGTCGTCGGGGATCGGCGACACGGCGAAGAACGTGCCGAGGTTCTTCTCCAGCGGGCCCGGCGAATCGCAATAGGCGACCGCGACGCCCTGCTGGAACTTGGGCATCGTGATGATCTTCACCGGACCGTCGGGCATCCCGACCAGCCCCTTGTCGCGGACGAACGCGGTCGCCTGCGCCAGCGCCTTGGTCGAGGCGTCGATCATGCCGTCGCGCGCCGGGCGCTTGGCGTAGGTGAGTTCGAGCGCGAGCTGGATCGCGGCCTGTTGCTGTGCGTCGGACGGCGTGTCGGGGAGCAGGAGCGCGCCCTTCTTGGCACCGAATATCTGCCGGGCGATGGCGTACATCTGCGCGCGGGTGTGGACGATCGCCGCCTGCGCACGACGCTTGATCTCGGTGCGGGTCAGGTCGGATTGGAGCGCGAAGCTGAGCTTCTTGTCGTAGAGCGCGGCACCCAAACGGAAGTCGCCCTTCGCGCCGGGGACCAGAGTCTTGTCGAGCCAGACCTGATGCTCGGCGACCGCCGCCTTCAGTTTCACGAGCGCAGCGTCGAACCGCTTGGCGTCCGCTGCCGACAACTCGCTCTTATGCGGCGCGAGCATGCTCTCGGCGATATCGACGATACCGCTGTTCTGCTTCGCCACCGTCGTCGCATAGATCGAGGGCACGCGCGCCACCACGATGTTCGCACGCGCCTGCGCCAGCAGTGCGGGAAGCGCCTCCATCCGCGCGGTCGCCGCGTTCAGGCGCTGCGGCCACGGCGCGAAATCGCGCGCGGCGAGCGAGTAGAGCGAGCTGCCGGCGATGTCGTTATAGACCTGCGGATCCCACGCCCACCCGCCGAGCGTCTCGGTGTCCCAGATGTCGTAGCGCAGTGCATTGTCGAGCAACGCCGCATCGACCTGCTCCTCGCGCGACAGGGCTTTCCGGTCGATCCGCTGGAGGTCGGCGAGCATCGCCTTCGAGAACGCCTCGCGCTTCGCCCGACCGGCGGCGGACATGTCGGTGATCTGCGCATCGAACCGGTGATCGCCGAGCGATGTCGCCGACGATGGATTGAGACGGGCGAGGCCATCGACATAGCGCTTCGACAGCGACGCGAACGCGGTGTTCTCGGTTTGCGCGGCGAGCACGGGCGCAGGGATCGACAAAACGGGGAGCGCCAGGATCGCGGCGCCGAGTAGCAGACGGAAATTACGCATCATGAATTCCTGATAATCAGCGCTGCGGCGCGGTGACGAGTTGCGAGTTCAGATAGACGGTGACGAGCGCCGCGCGCTTGGCGTCCTCGATCTTGTCGGCGCCCGCCGCATGGCCGCCCTCGGGGTTCTCGTAATAGAAGAACGGATCACCATACGCCTCCAAGCGCGCCGCGAATTTCCGCGCGTGGCCGGGGTGGACGCGGTCGTCCTCGGTCGAGGTGTAGATGAACGGCACCGGGTATTTCACCCCGCGCGTGAGGTTCTGATACGGCGAGTATTTCGAGATGAACGCCCAGTCCGCCGGCTTGTCCGGGTCGCCATATTCACCCATCCACGACGCCCCCGCCGACAGATGCGAGTATTTCTGCATATCGAGCAGCGGTGATCCCATCACGATCGCGCCATACAGGTCCGGCCGCTGCTCCATCGCGACGCCGACCAGCAGGCCGCCGTTCGAGCGCCCCGACACCGCGATCTTGCGCTTCGCACTGACCCCGGTCCGCACGAGGTCGTCGCCGACCGCGTGAAGATCGTCATACGCCTTTTGCCGGTTCTCGCGCAGCGTCGCCTGATGCCAGCGCGGCCCGTATTCGCCGCCGCCACGGATGTTGGCGAGCACGAACGCGTTGCCCTCCTCGACCCAGAACAGCCCCGCCGGGCCCGACCGGTACGGCTGGTCGACCAGATAGGTCGGCGTCTGCGCATTGCGGAACCCGCCATAGGCATGGACGAGAGCAGGCACCGGGCCGGTCGTGCCCTTCTTGCGGACGAGGAAATACGGAATCTTGGTCCCGTCCTTCGACGTGGCGAACCGCTGTTCGACCTGCATCGTCGACGCATCGAACCGGGCGGGCAGCGTGTCGACCGCGACCGGCTTGGCGGCGGGGCGGATGGCGTAGAGCGCGGGCGGGCTGAGGAAACTCTCGACCATCGCGAACGCGAGATCGTCCTTGCCCGCGGTCGCATCGAGATGGATCGTCGAGGATGCAGGCAGTGCCGCGACCGATTGCGTCCAGCTGCCGTCCGCACCGCGCGCGAGCGACACCAGCCGCCCCGACACGTTGTCGAGCATCTTCACCCACAGCACCGACTTGCTCGAATCGACCTGCTCCACCGCCTGCGTCGCGGTCGGCACCAGCACCCGCTCGATCGTCGGCGCACGGCCAGCCAGCACGTCGGCGATGCTGTAGGCGACGATCGCCCCCGCCGGCACCCCGCGCCAGTCAGAGGCGAGCGTCGCGATTAGCCGGCCGTCGAGCACGGTGTTGATCACCGCATCGTCGGGCAGCGGCGATGCCACGAGCCGTCCGTCGCTGGCGATATGGCTTCGTTTCGAATGGAAGAAATCGGTGTCGCGGACGACCAGCGGATAGCGCTGCTCGCCATCCGGAAACACGCTGACGTTGATCCCTACGTCGTCCTGCGTCGCGCTGGCGATCTCGGTTGCGGCGGTCAGTGGCGTACCGCGGCGCCACAGCTTGGCGGTGCGCGGATAGCCCGACTTGGTCAGGCTGTCGGCGCCAAAGTCGGTTGCGACATACAGCGCGTCCGGCCCGGCCCAGCTCAGCCGCGTCTTGAAGATCGGCACGACAAAACCGTCGGTCACGAACTTGCCCGAGGGGATATCGAACTCGCGCTCGACCACCGCATCGCCGCCGCCGTCCGACAGCGCGACCATGCAGCGGTCATAGGACGGCGAGCGACACGTCACGCCCTTCCACACCCAGCTCTTGCCCTCCGCCTTACCCAGCGCATCAACGTCGATCAGCGTCCGCCACACCGGCTTGCCGCTCGTGAACGACGCCAGCGACGCGACCCGCCACAGGCCCCGCACGTTGGTCTTGTCCTGCCACAGGTTCAGCACCTGGTCGCCGAGCACGTCGTCGGGCGTCGCGATCTGGCGGTCGGCCTGCAACAGGTCGAGCGCACGCTGGCGGTAGCGCGCAAAGCCCGGCTTCGCCTCCAGCGCAGCGAGCGACCGCGTGTTCCACTGCTTCACCGTCTCGAATGCACGCGCGCCGTGAATATCCTCGAGATACGTGTTCGGATCGGCGGCTGGCGTCTGGGCGATCGCGCTCGTCGACAATGCAAGAAGAGCGAGAAGAGGCAGGCGAAGGGACATCGTCGGACTTTCTGTAATCGGTCGCGCATCCTTAGGCACAAGGAATGACTTCGTCACCGGTAGCGCCGTATAAGGCCCGCAAAACATAGGAGAGGATGATGGCCGTGGCCCCGAAGACTGCGCCGCATTTCGGCGATTACCAGAACGCGATCTACTTCGCCGGGCTGAACGGCGTGGTGCCGAGCGTGCCGGTCGATTTCGCGACGCTGGAGGCGCGCGCGTCCGCGGCATTGCCCCCAGCGACGCTCGCCTATCTCCAGGGCGGCTGCGGCGACGAGCATACCCAACGCCACAATGCCGACGCGTTCGCGCACTGGGGGATGACCCCGCGGATGATGGTCGACTGCACCCGCCGCGACCTGTCGATCGAGCTGTTCGGGATGACGCTGCCGACGCCGCTGTTCATGGCCCCGGTCGGCATCAACGGTATCTGCACGCAGGATGGCCATGGCGATCTCGCGGCGGCGCAGGCGGCGGCGATCACCGGCGTACCCTTATGCCAGTCGACGCTGTCGAACGATCCGCTCGAGGACGTCGCCGCGCGGTTCGGCGACACCCCCGGGTTGTTCCAGCTCTACACGCCGAAGAACGATGCGCTGACCGAAAGCCTCGTGCGCCGCGCCGAATCTGCCGGGTACAAGGCGATCGTCGTCACGCTCGACACATGGGTGACCGGCTGGCGCCCGCGCGACCTCAACACCGCGAACTTCCCGCAGCTCCGCGGCCAAGTGCTTGCCAATTATTTCAGCGACCCGGTATTCCGCGCGATGCTCGAGCGCCCGCCCGAGGAGGACGGCGCGGCAGCGGTCCGGCAATGGGCAGGCGTGTTCGGCAAGGTGCTGACCTGGGCCGACATGCCCTGGCTGCGCTCGCTGACCAAATTGCCGCTGGTCTTGAAAGGCATCTGCCACCCCGACGATGCACGCCGCGCGATCGATGCGGGCGCCGACGCGATCTATTGCTCGAACCATGGCGGGCGGCAGGCGAATGGCGGGATCGCCGCGATCGACATGCTGCCTGAAATCGTAGCGGCGTCGGGCGCGACGCCGGTGCTGTTCGATTCCGGCGTGCGATCGGGCACCGACATGGTGAAGGCGCTCGCGCTCGGTGCCACTGCGGTCGGGGTGGGCCGCCCCTATGCTTACGGCCTCGCGCTGGGCGGCGCGGCGGGCGCGGCGCATGTGTTGGAATGCCTGCTCGCGGAGGCGGACCTGCTGATGGCGGTCAACGGCTACCCGACGATTGCCGACGTCCGGTCCGCCGGTGCGATCCGTCAGCGCTGACCGATCTTCCCCGCCAGGGGAGGATCAACTACTGTGATCGGCGATGATCTGCCACGCTGTACCACGCCGCGCGAAGACCAACGTCGTCATGCCGCTTTCGGTCGTCGATGGCCCGGTCAGCGTCCAGCGCGCGAACAGCATCGCATGACGCGGATCGATCCCGCGCATCTCCAGGAATGCGAACGACAGCGTGCCGCGCGCATTGCCGACGCCGCGAAAACTCGGTCGGTATTTATCGGCGATCGCCGGCTTGCCGCGCAGCAATCCCTTCGGCGTCACGAACACCGCATCATCGGCATACACCGCCATGAACCGCGCGAGATCACCCGCATTCCACCCCGCCGCGCTCGCCTCCATCGCCTGGCGAATCGCGGTCTCGGCGGGCACGGGCGCCGCCGCCGTGGCCGCCGCCGTGGCAGCGATCAGCGCGAAGGGAACGATCAAGGCCTGCATCATTCCCTCGCCATCAGTTCGAGCAACCCCGCCTCGCCGACCGGCTCGGACAGCAGGAACCCCTGATACAGGCTGCACCCTCCCGCGGCGAGCAATTCGAGTTGCGACGGCGTCTCCACCCCCTCGGCCACCACTGCGAGGCCGAGCGAGCGCGCCATCGTGATCGCGCCCGCCACCACCACGCGGTCACGCGCGCTGCCGTCGATATCGCGCACCAGCGATTTGTCGATCTTCACGTAATCGAGTGGCAGCGACTTGAGATAGGCGAGGCTAGAATAGCCCGTCCCGAAATCGTCGATCGCAACGCGACACCCCGCCCCACGCAGCTCCGCAAGCAAGGCAGACGCCGCCGCCAGATCCTCGATCAGCCCCGTCTCGGTGATCTCGACGGTCAGCCGCCCGCGCGGAAACCCGCTCTCGTCGATCCGCGCGAGGAACAGCGCCGCGAACCCCGGCCGCGTGATATCCGCCGCAGTCAGGTTGAGCGACACCCGCAGCGTTCCCAGCGCCTCCGGCCACGCCACGGCACGCGCGAGCACAAGCCGCTGGATATGATCCGACAACGCGATGCCGAGGTCCGCGCGATCGGCGGCATCGAACAGTGTATCCGCCCCGAGCGGCCCCAAGGTCCGGTGGTTCCACCGTGCCAGCGCCTCGACCCCGGTGATCCTGCCGCTCGCAATCTCGACCTGCGGCTGCCAGCGCAGATCAATCTCGTCGCGCTCGATCGCGTGATGCAGGTCGATCGCGAGCGCATCGATCGGCGCGACGCCATCGGGCAGCGCGACGTGGAGCACCGACCCGTCGCTCACCTTCGCCTCCGCCAGCGCCTCGCTCGCCCGCCGCAGCAGCGCCGCCGCATCGTCGCCCGGCTGGCGCTGCGCCACGCCGAACCGACAGCCGAGCACCGCACGCGTATCCGCCACCCGGAACGGCCGTGCGAGCGCCGCATCGAGCGCGGTGATCGCCGCGGTCACCGCAGCCCCCGACGCCTCGATCGCCAGCGCGAATTCGGACCCGCCTAGCCGCGCGACGATCGAATCGACGCCGATCGCGGCATGCGCGATCGTCTCGGTCCGTCGCACCGCCGCCTCGATCAGCGCATCGACCGCAGGCCGGCCATGCGCGGCATTGACGATATCGAGCCGCGACAGTGACACCAGCACCACCGCGACGGGCAGGTCGGCGGCGATCCGCCCGACGATCCAACGACGGACGTCACCGGTCTCGCGGTCGTACAGCGACACGCCGGGAATCCTGCGCCGATCGATCGCGCTGCCCGCAGTGCGCACCGCATGGCGCCCGGCAAACCGCAACGCCTGGACGAGTTCGCCGTCGCTCGCCGGGCTGGTGAGGAACTGCGTCGCGCCCGCATCGAAGAGCTCGCCGACCGCGCCGACGTCGCCGCGCGACACCAGCACCAGCAGCGCGGCGCCATTGGTCGCAATCAATCCGCCCAGCGCCAGCGTCGCCGCCAGCCCCTCGTCGAACGCCCCACGTGCGTCGATCAGCGCGACCGCCGCACCGCTCGCCAGAAAGCGGCTTTCGATCGCTTCGGCATCGCTCACGACCTGCGCGTGCCAGTCCGCGCTGACCCCGGCACACGCCAAAATCTCTGCGATTTCACCGCGTTGACGGAACGATACCGCGAACAGCGTCGTTGCCGTCTGCATGTCTTCCATATCCGTCGCACCCTGCTCCATCGGTGCGAGCCTAGCTGGCGTATCGCCCCCAGCCAATCCATTACCAGCCGATCCGGCCTTGTTCCCGGGACAGTCCGGTCCTAGCTCTGAAGGCATGACGCTCGCGCCCGCCCTCAACCAGAAGCCGTTGCGCGACACGCATGGTCGTACGATCAAGTATCTGCGGATTTCGGTCACCGATCGCTGTGACCTGCGCTGCCGCTACTGCATGTCGGAGAAGATGACGTTCCTGCCGCGATCGAAGCTGTTGAGCCTCGAAGAGATCGCGATCATCGCCGAGCGCTTCATCGCGCGCGGCGTGACCAAGATCCGCCTTTCCGGCGGCGAGCCCCTCGTGCGGCGCGATGTCGCCGAACTGGTCCAGCGGTTAGGCCACAACATCGGCGCCAATGGACAAGGGGAGTCTCGAAGAGCTCACGATGACCACCAACGGCACGCGCCTCGCACAGCATGCCGAGGCGATGGTCGATGCGGGCATCCGCCGCGTCAACGTCAGCATGGACAGCCGCGACCCTGAGCGCTTCCGCTACATTACCCGCCACGGCGACGTGTCGCAGGTGATCGGCGGCATCTACGCGGCGCGTGATGCAGGGCTGGCGATCAAGATCAACATGGTCGCGCTGAAGGGCTTCAATGAGGACGAGATCGCGCCGATGCTGGCCTGGTGCCGCGACGAGGGCTTCGACCTGTCGCTGATCGAGACGATGCCGCTCGGCGCGATCGACGAGGACCGCACCGACCGCTTCCTGCCGCTGACCAAGGTGTTCGAAGACCTCGGGCAGCGGTTCACGCTCGCCCGCGACGCGCACAAGACCGGCGGCCCGGCACGCTACTGGAATGTCGACGGCACGCGCACGCGCCTCGGGTTGATCTCGCCGCTGACCGCCAATTTCTGCGACGGCTGCAACCGCGTCCGCCTGACCACCGAGGGCAAGCTGTACATGTGCCTAGGCCATGACGATCAGGTCGATCTCAAGGCCGCGCTGCGCGAAGGCGGCACCGCTGGCCTCGACGAGGCGATCGACGCTGGCCTGTTCGCCAAGCCGAAAGCGCACGACTTCCGCATCGGCCAGGGCGAAGGGCCCGCCGTCGCGCGCCACATGAGCGTCACCGGCGGATGAGCCGATACGAGCGGCGGGCGCTGGTCGCGTCCAACACCCCGCCTGCTCGTGCCGCCGAGGCCCAGCTCGCCGACATGGCCGACTGGGTGCCTGTCGAGGATGCCGACGTGATCATCGCGCTCGGCGGCGACGGCTTCATGCTCCAAACGCTTCACGCGATGCTGGAGCGCCGCAAGCCGCCCGTGCCGGTATTCGGAATGAACCTCGGCACGGTCGGCTTCTTGATGAACGAATGGCGCCACCACGGTCTCACGGACCGTCTGGAGCGTGCAAAACCGTTCAAGGTCGTCCCGCTCAGCATGACCGCGCTCGGCGTCGACGGACGTACCCACACGCTTCCCGCGATCAACGAGGTGTCGTTCCTGCGCGAAACCCGCCAGACCGCGAACCTCGAAGTGACGGTGAACGACCGCATCGTCCTGCCCGAACTCGCCTGTGACGGCATCCTCGTCGCCACCCCCGCGGGTTCGACCGCGTACAACCTCTCCGCGCATGGTCCGATCCTGCCGCTCGGTTCGGGTATGATCGCGCTGACCCCGATCAGCCCGTTCCGCCCGCGGCGCTGGCGCGGCGCGATCCTGCCCGACAAGGCGCGCATCGGCATCCGCGTGCTCGATCCCGGCAAGCGCCCCGTCTCCGCGGTCGCCGACCAGCGCGAGATCCGCGACGTCGCGCAGGTCGACATCTGCATGGACCGCGCGCGCGAACTGACGCTGCTGTTCGATCCCGAGCACGCGCTCGACGACCGGATCACGATGGAACAGTTCGTCTCCTGACCGCGGTTTATCGCGCTCATTGCATTTTTGCGGAGAAACCCGCTTGCATCGTCCGACTGGCCGTTTATAGAGCCGCCTCCGGCAACGTTCCCTGATAGCTCAGCGGTAGAGCTCTCGACTGTTAATCGAGTGGCCGTAGGTTCGAATCCTACTCAGGGAGCCATTTTTTGCCAGGAAATCCTCGGCTTTTGCTGAGATTGGCCGGCGGCAACGCCCCGCCGTTATTACATACATTATGACATTCGCGGTTCGTTCTCACGCGTTGATACGGCCGGTCTGTTGTCACCGCACGATCAGATTGTCATCCGCCCCGCCGTACTCTGCGCCCAAGGAATTAGCGCCAGCACGACCGTCGCTAGCGACAACTCGCGCGGCCCGCTCTTCGCAAAACACTTGCCAGCGTCCAAGACTGAAGCCGGATCTCTCGGCTATTGCATTTATTTACCGAGGGTTAACCCGCCAGCACCTACCCGAAGCCTACGGGCCATTCACGTCGTCCGCGAGAAATCTAGGCCTCTGGCAAGAGAAGGTTCGTTTCATGATCGGTGTGGATCACGACAAAGTTTTTGACGATTCGGGCACCGCAGCAAATCTGCCCGATGTGGACCGCAGACTCATACTTGCCTTTCTCTCCAGCGTCCCCGCTCTTGCATGGGCGGCCGGTAGCGGCAGCGGTAGCGACGCAACGCCTGCAACGGGCGCAGCCTCCGCAACGGATGGCATAACGGTCGTGACCGGTTCGCCCGCCACACAGAACGCGGTGTCGGCAACGGCGGCAAAGAAAGTGGCAGCGTCCACGACCTCGAAGACGAGCACAACGCCCAGCTTGTTTTCTGCGCAATCTCCGTGGAACTCGACGCCGATCAAACCCCGGCTCGGCAACAACACCCTGCCGACCGCGAAGCAGGTTCCCTGGATCGAAGAGAGCGCATACTCGTCCAAGATCTTCCGCGCCGCGGCAAACGATAGCCCGATGACCGTCATTGCGGACGACATCGCCAACCAGCTTCAGGCCGGTGCGGTGACGATCCCGCGGTTTCCCGCAGCGACCATGCCGGCGACCGGTCAGGATGGCCATTGCGAGATCCTGGACCCGGTCGACGGTACGCTGCACAGCTTTTACCAACTGCGTCGGACCGCGGGGACATGGCGCGCGGGGAAGTATGCCCGTACGTCCGCGCAGGGAAGTGGCTGGGGCACGGTGGCCAATCCAGACAATGTGCGCGCGGCTGGCTGCTCGACGGCCGGCGGCCTTCTGCTCGCGTCCGAACTGGGACTGGATATCGTGCCGCACGCCTTGGCGATCGGCATGGATAAAAACGCGTTCCTGTCGGGGCCGGTCTGGCCGGCAACGCTCCAGGACTATACCGGCGCGACCACGTACAAGGGCGTGCCGGGGCAACGCTTCCCGATGGGCAGGCTGTTGATGCTGCCCGCTAGTTTCGACGTCGATAAACTCGGCCTGCCGGAATCGAGGGCGATCGCCCGGACTCTCAAAAAATACGGCGGGTATATCGTCGACGCGACGGTCGGTTCGCTCAACTTCTACGCGGAGATCGGCAGCGGTTGGAACAAGAGCTACGTCAACGGCAAGTACACGGCTGCGTTCAGTCCCGACATGCAGGCGATCAAGGCGGGATTGCGCCAGCTTTTGGCGCAAGACGGTTTCCTCGATCGCGACGGCAAGCCCTACACGCCCACGCCGTTCCGCTCGATGAACCTCTTGTCGATGCGCGGGCCGTGGCAGAGCTATAACGGGTCGAAGTCGTTCGGTAAGTATGATGCGGCGACCGATCTGTTCCAGGCCGAGGCGACCGCCGAGTCGCGCACCGTCCGCCAGTTATTGAGCACACATGATGAGGCCGACCGGTTCGGGTACAAGAAACAAAGCTGGAACCTCAACCCCGAACCCGGCGTGCGGTATCTCGTGAAAGCGATCGGCGCGGGCGACATAACGGCCACGCTCGCGGTCAACGCCAAGAGTTTCAAACGATATGCGGCGACCACAAAGCTTGCGCCCGGTGGTTCCGTGGCGTTCACCTGGCCGACCGATCCGGCGACCGTGACCGAAATCTTCGTCGACAAGCCCGCCGGTGCAACGGCAAGCATCCGGTTGGAACTGGTCAAGGCCTAGCTCAAGCGGCCGGCGGCGACGCGGCGACGAAGGACGAGCCAATCAAGGGTGACACCGCAGCGGGGAGGCGTCTTGGGAAAGCTCAACCCGCTGCGATTGGTGTAATTTGCCACTGCCCCATGCGGTAATCAATCCCCCGCGGGTCCCATTTTGACGCATTGTCGCGGCGAACACGTGTGACGAGCACGATTGAATAAAAGTTCGCCGCGACCTGCACGGCATATCTCGTTCCGGCTTGGCAGGGCACCCTGAATTGACCCGAGCGCGATCAGTGCCACGGCGCCTCGCGCTGACGTGGCGGTGATGCGGCGTCGGCACCGAACTGTATCAGATGTACTGGCCGCACTTTGATGCGCCAATCTCACGCGGACGCGGGTCTGCAGACCTTGGCCAGTTTCCACTGGCCTCCCGACATTCGAACAGTCTGCGATCCTCAACTGGACCGACTATTCCTGGTAATAGTTTGCATACCGCGCGACGCGATAGCGACCCCGGGTCCGGTATGCCCAGCCCGACAAGGCGAGCCCGAACAGCGGAAATACCACTGACAGGACGCTGGTCGCCGTCAGATGCGACGCGATTGCGAGAACGGACGAAACGCCACCCCCGACGGCAAAGACCAGACACGCGTTCATCACGCGGGTCCGCCGTGGGCGTGTATTTGCGACGAAGGGTACGACCGCGAGCAGGGCAGCAACGCCGACCATCAGCGGGACCAGCGTCCAGATCGAAACGCCGCTGCTGTACAGCCGGTAGCCCACCAACGCGGATATGATAATCGCTATCGAACAGATAGCACGCAACAGACCCATCCGTGATTCCTCGTGGTAGTAAATTGTCCCAAAGAAGGCACCGTCGTCAGGTTACGCGCCGCCGGGTCGTGCTTCCATGCACGCCGCCGGGTTAACGGCACCATACCGACTCCGCTCTGAAACGGCTTCTTCAGCCTATGTAACACATATCAAACTTTTTTCGGCTTCACAGCGCAACTTACCAGGATGACGACGACGCCGAAGCCCGCTTGGCCAGTCTCGTTCGCCACGCATCCCCTCCGCGAACGCTACGAAGAAAGCGATGCCTTGCGTCACCCCGACGTCACGGATGCAGACGACTTAGACGTCCGCCCAAGTGGTCCGAAATCTGGAAGCGCTGCTCACCCTACCGATTCCCGTTCCCGGAAAGTGAAGCGGCGGGCGCGGCTACGCTGCAACCGTCAGGCGCTGGATGTCACCGCCCTCCCCTGCAGCCCGCCAAATTTCGCTCAGGCTTTGACCAATTCGAGCCGGATGTTGGCCGCGGCACCGGCGGGCTTGTCGAGATAGATTTCGGTAACGGTGCCCGAATCGGTAGGCCATGTGAACGTCGCCGACTGGCCTGGCGCCAGCTTTCCGGTCGTGCCGTAATTGGCTTTGTAGTCGCTCTTCTTCACGCTGAGCGTCGCCATGATGTCACCGTCACCGATCGCGCGAACGCTGTATTTCGCACCCGGCTCTGGGTTGAGGTTCCAACTCTGCTTCTTCCATTTGAAGCGGTCGGGATCGTTCTCGTCGTGCGTGTAGAGAATCTGTCGAATGGTGCGGGCGTCGGCGGTCGCCTCGGCTTGGTAGAGGTCCGCCGCCGCATCGTACCGGCCGAACACCTTCGAGCCATTATAGCTCTGCCAAAGACCGCGCATCGACAGCAGGTTCATCGCGCGGAACGGGGTCGGCGTGAACGGCGTGCCATCCCGGTCCAGATAGCCGCTCTGCGAGACGACCTGACGCATCGCGGCCTTGATCGCCTGCATGTCGGGACTGAACGAGGCGGTGTATTTGCCGTCGACTATGCTCTTGTTCCAGCCGCTGCCGGTCTCGGCGTAGATGTTCATCGACCCGACCGTCGCGTCGACGATATACCCGCCATATTTCTTCAACGTCCGCGCGATCGCCCTCGACTCCGCGAGGCCCAGCTTGTCGACGTCGAAACTGGCTGGCAGCATGAGGAGCGCCCCCATCGGGAAACGCTGCCCCGCCACACCCTTGTAGGTGGTTGCACCGGTGTAATCCTCGAGAGTCGCAGGCCAGATCGGTCCTGGCATGAAGGCGTTCTTGTCCATCCCGATCGCAAGCGCGTGCGGCACGATGTCGAGACCAAGTTCGGACGCGAGCAACAGGCCACCGGCCGTCGAGCAGCCAGCCGCGCGCACATTGTCCGGATTGGCGACCGTGCCCCAACCGCTGCCCTGCCACGATGTCCGCGCATACTTGCCCGCGTGCCAACTACCGGCTGTCTTGCGCAATTGGTAAAAGCTGTGAAGCGTACCGTCGATCGTGTCCAGGATCTCACAATGGCCATCCTGCCCCGTCGCCGGCATGGTCGCTGCGGGAAACCGCGGGATCGTCACGGTGCCCGCTTCGAGCTGGTTGGCGATATCGTCCGTGGTGACGGTCATCGGACTGTCGCTGGCCACTGCGCGGAAGATCTTGGAGGAGTATGCGCCTTCCTCGACCCACGGGGTCTGGTTGGCGCTCGGCAGGGTATCACTGCCGAGTACGGGATTGACCGGCGTCGCGTTCCAGGCCGACTGCGCGGAGAACAGGCTGGACGATGAACTCGCTGGAGTCGTTGATGGGGCTGGTGTCACCACCGCTACCGGCGTCGCGACCGGCGCAGCGGCGGAAGCAGGCACGACCGTCACGCTATCTGTGGCCGGTGCTGCGCCGCTCCCGCCACCACAGCCCCCCAATGCCAGAATGGGCGCGCTGGAGAGAAACGCGAGGAGTTGCCTGCGATCGAAATCAGGCAGCTCCACAGCTGTACCCAAATTCCCAAAATTTTCCTGGTGATCCAAGGCGATCATGCAACAAACCTTCTCAAGCCATGGACCCGGATTACCCGCCGGTTAAGGATGGCCCACGACCTGAGAAGTAGTGCTGCGGGGTAAACCGTTGGTAAATTTTCGCTGAGAGTTCATCCAGGATAAGGCACCTGACAAACACCAGGATCATGCCGCGCAGATACGACAGCCGAAAAATCGCCACCGCGAAGCCTCGCGCGGAACCGTCCAGGTACGGCTCCGCGGGGTACGGCTAGAACGATTACTCCGAGCATCCGGAGACACGGCAATCACGCATCGAAGCGTTCGCCGCATCCCCCGATAGATCAGGGAACGGCGACGGGATCGGGCAGCGCATCAGTCACGCGCGAGCCCCAGACCGCGTAGAACAGGATGTAGAGTTCGCAAACCGCGGTCAGCAGGAACGAGATCTGCAACCCGTACGTGTCGGCGAGCCAGCCCTGGACGATCACTAGCGCACCGCCGGCGATCGCCATGATCAGCAGCCCCGACCCTTCCTCGGTCAGCGGTCCCAGCCCGCGGATGCCGAGCGTGAAGATCGTCGGGAACATGATCGAGTGGAACAGCCCGACCGAGATCAGCGCCCACATCGCGACGTGGCCGGTGGTGAAGGTCGCGATCAGCATGACGACGAACGCGCCGATGCTCGCCACCGCCAGCACGCGCTCCGCCGGGATCGTCCGCATGACGACGCTGCCGATCAACCGGCCGACCATCATCCCGCCCCACAGGACGAACAGGTAATGCGAGGCCTGTTCATGCGTCAAATTGCCGATCTGCGGCTGGCTGACGAAGTTGATGAACAGATTGGCGACGCCGATCTCGGCGATCAGGTAGATGAAGATCGCCGGGATGCCGAGCACGAGGTTGCGATGCGACCAGAGCGACAGGCCCTTGCGGTCCGCCTTCGCCGAGCGCTGCGTCGCAGTACCCATCGCCGGCAGCGGGAAACGCGCGATCACGATCGCCAGCACCACGAGCACGCCCGCGACGATCAGATACGGCAATACCACAGACTGCGCATCGGCAAGCCGCTCGGCCGGGGTCAGCACCGCGGTCGATCCGGCAACCGCGGTCCCCGACGTCGAACGCCCGAGGATCAAATAGCCGCCGAACAACGGCGCAAGCGTCGCGCCCGCCGAGTTGAACGCCTGCACGAGATTGAGCCGCGACGACGCGGTCTCGGGCGGACCGACGACGGCCACATAGGGATTGGCGGCGACCTGCAGCAAGGTGATGCCGCTGGCGATTACGAACAGCGCGAACAGCGTCACGCCGTAACTCGGCAACCGCGCGGCGGGCACCATCATCAGCGCGCCGACCGCCATCAGCCCCAACCCGAACACCATCGCGCGTTGATAGCCGACCCGCTCGATCAGCTTGGCGGACGGGATCGAGGCGAAGAAATAAGCGATGAACCAGACGCTCTCGATCAGCGTGGTCTGCGTATAGCTGAGGTCGAACACGCTGCGCAGGTGCGGCAGCAACGTGTTGTTGATGACGGTGATGAAGCCCCACATGAAGAACAGGCTGGCGAGCAGCGTCAGCGCGGAGCGGTAACTGGGGCTGCCCGTCGCGGTGACGGGTGCAGCGCCGGTCTGTGTCTGTGTCGGCTGTATCGGCATGGCCATATTCGTTCATCCTCCGCGCCATGTCGGTGACTGGAACAGTCTTTTCCCGCACGGCTTGCCCAGAAATATATTGTCTGACTATATAGCCGAACAAGGCGCGTCAACGGCGTCGGCGATCAGGGATGGGAACCGGAATGCGTGCAATCAGGAAGACGGGGATCATCGTGGCAACCTTGCTGGCAGCGCTTTCGGCGCACGCAGCCGACGCGGCAGAGGCGAAGCGCACGCCCGCCGGAACGCTGAAGGACGGCACCGCGATCGAGGCGGTGACGCTTAGCAATGCGCACGGCGTTTCCGCGAAGATCCTGTCCTATGGCGCGACGCTCCAATCGTTGATGGGCCCCGACCGTGCCGGCAAGATCGCCGATGTCGTGCTCGGCTACGATGACCTCGCCTCCTATGTCGACCATCCCAATTTCTTCGGCGTGACGGTCGGGCGTTACGCCAACCGCATCGCCGGTGGCCGCTTCACGCTCGACGGCAAGGCCTATCAGTTACCGCTCAACGACAAGGTCAACTCGCTGCATGGCGGCGGCAAAGGCTTCGACAAGGTCGCCTGGACGGTCGTGTCGGTGAAGAGCGGACCGACCGCGACGCTCGTGCTCGGTCATCGCAGCCCCGACGGCGAGTCGGGCTATCCGGGCAACCTCGACGTCACCGTCACCTACACGCTCGACGAAGCCGGCAACCTCGGCATTGCGTATGACGCGAAGACCGACGCGCCGACGATCGTCAACATGACCAACCACGCGATCTTCGATCTCGGCGGCGAGGGCTCGGCGATGGGCGCGAACGGCCACCGGCTGACGATCCCCGCCAAGGCGATCACGCCCGTCGACGATAAACTGATTCCGACCGGCGCGCTGCAACCCGTCCAAGGCACGGTATTCGACTTCCGCAGCGGCCGGATCGTCGGCGAGGGTATTCGCGACGGCCGAGACCAGCAGATCCGCTACGGCCATGGCTACGACCACAATTTCGCGCTCGACAAGGGCCTGACGGCCAAACCCGAACTGGCCGCACGGCTGGAGGATCCCGTGTCCGGAAGAGTCCTCGACGTGCTCACGACCGAACCCGGCGTACAGTTCTACACCGGCAATTTCCTCGACGGCACGTTCGTCGGCAAGAAGGGCCATCTGTATCGCATGGGCGACGGCATCGCACTCGAACCACAGAAATTCCCGGATGCGCCGAACAAGCCCAGTTTCATTTCCGCCCGCGTCGACCCAGGCAAACCCTATCACCATGCGATGATCTACCGCCTCTCCGTCGCGCGCTGATAGTCGATCTCCAGAAAGCTCTCCGATGACTGACATGCCTAAGCTTCCCCAGCCGCTCAGAAGCCGCGCGTGGTTCGACAACCCCGAGAACATCGACATGACCGCGCTCTATCTGGAGCGCTATCTAAACTTCGGGTTGTCCTTAGAGGAACTGCGCTCGGGCAAGCCGATCATCGGCATCGCGCAGACCGGCAGCGACCTGAGCCCGTGCAACCGCCACCACCTCGTGCTCGCCGAACGCCTGCGCGAAGGCATCCGTGAAGCGGGCGGGATCGCGCTGGAATTCCCGGTCCACCCGATCCAGGAAACCGGCAAGCGCCCGACCGCCGGGCTCGACCGCAACCTCGCCTATCTGGCGCTAGTCGAGGTGCTCTACGGCTATCCGCTCGACGGCGTGGTGCTGACGATCGGCTGCGACAAGACCACGCCGGCGTGCCTGATGGCCGCTGCGACCGTGAACATTCCGGCGATCGCGCTGTCGGTGGGGCCGATGCTCAACGGCTGGCACAAGGGCGAGCGGACCGGTTCGGGGACGATCGTGTGGAAGGCGCGTGAGCTGCTCGCGACCGGTGCGATCGACGACGAGGGCTTCATCAAGCTCGTCGCCTCGTCGGCACCATCAACGGGTTACTGCAACACGATGGGCACCGCGACGACGATGAACAGCCTCGCTGAGGCGCTCGGCATGCAGCTGCCCGGCTCGGCCGCGATCCCCGCGCCGTACCGCGACCGCCAGGAGGTCGCCTATCGCACCGGCAAGCGCATCGTCGACATGGTCGCCGCGGATCTCAAGCCCAGCGACATCCTGACCAAGGAAGCGTTCCACAACGCGATCGTCGTCAATTCGGCGATCGGCGGCTCGACCAACGCGCCGATCCATCTCGCCGCGATCGCACGCCACATCGGCGTCGACCTGCCGATCGACGACTGGCAGACTCACGGCCACAAGGTGCCGCTGATGGTCAACCTGCAGCCCGCCGGCGAATATCTGGGCGAAGATTACTACCATGCCGGCGGCGTCCCCGCGGTGGTCGCCGAACTGATGAAGCAGGGCCTGATCCACGAAGACGCGATGACCGCGAACGGCAAGTCGATCGGCGACAATTGCCGGACCGCGACGATCGAGGACGAGCGCGTTATCCGCCCGTTCGCGACGCCGTTGCTGGAAGATGCCGGGTTCATCGTGTTGCGCGGCAATCTGTTCCACTCGGCGATCATGAAGACCAGCGTGATCTCACCGGAGTTCCGCGAGCGTTATCTGTCCAACCCGGACGATCTTGAAGCGTTCGAGGGCCCCGCGGTCGTATTCGACGGCCCGGAGGATTACCATCACCGGATCGACGATCCCTCGCTCGGCATCACGACCGACACGTTGCTGTTCATGCGCGGCGCCGGCCCGATCGGCTATCCGGGCGCGGCCGAGGTCGTCAACATGCGCCCGCCCGCCTATCTGATCCGCGAAGGCGTCCATGCCCTCCCCTGCATCGGCGACGGCCGCCAGTCCGGCACGTCGGGCTCCCCCTCGATCCTCAACGCCAGCCCCGAAGCGGCAGCAATGGGCGGCCTCGCGCTGATCCGCACCGGCGATCGCGTCCGCATTGATCTCGCCAAGGGATCGGCAAACGTCCTGATCTCCGACGAGGACCTCGCCGAGCGTCGCCGGGCACTCACCGAAGCTGGCGGCTATGCGTATCCCCGATCGCAGACGCCCTGGCAGGAAATCCAGCGCGCCACCGTCGGCCAGATGGAGACGGGTGCGATCCTCGAAGGCGCCGAGAAATATCAGCGCATCGCACAGACCATGGGCCTGCCCCGCGACAATCACTGAGGTCACCCGCGCGGTACGGATCCGTTCAGATTAGGAGTTCCTATGACTCGATCCATACCGCGCCTCGTGACGGCGCTGTCAGCACTGGTTGTGGCCCAGGCGGCAGCCGCGCAAACTGCGCGCTTCGACCGCTTCAGCTATGATGGCCGGTCGCAGGAGCGCGTCGTTGTGGTACCGAACGCGTACCGCAATCCTATCCTGTCGGGCTATTATCCCGATCCCTCGGTAACGCGCGTCGGCGACGACTATTACCTCGTCAATTCGAGCTTCGCGCATTTTCCGGGCCTGCCGATCTTTCACTCGAAGGATTTGGTCAGCTGGGTCCAGATCGGCAACGCGATCTCCCGCCCCAGCCAGCTCGATTTCACCGGGCGCGCCGTGTCGCAAGGCGTCTTCGCGCCCGACATCTCCTGGCACGCGGGCGTCTTCTACATCGTCAACACCTGCGTAGAATGCAAAGGCAATTTCGTGATCACCGCGAAGGACCCGGCGGGGCCGTGGTCCGACCCGATCTGGCTGCCGTTCGAGGGGATCGATCCGTCGCTCTACTGGGAAGGCGACAAGGCCTATATCGTCAACAATCGCGCGCCGAACGAGCCGCCGCGCTATGACGGGCACCGCGCGATCTGGGTGCAGGAATATGACTGGCGCGCGGGCAAGATGGTCGGGCCGAGCACGCAGATCGTCAATGGCGGCGTCGATCTCGCGACCAAGCCGGTCTGGATCGAAGGCCCCCATCTCATCAAGCATGACGGCTTCTATCATCTGATCGCGGCCGAAGGTGGCACCGGCGACAATCATTCCGAGGTCGTGTTCCGGTCGAAAAGCCTGACCGGACCGTTCGCCCCCTATGTCGGCAACCCGATCCTGACGCAGCGCGGGCTCGCCGCCGATCGATCGAACCCGGTGACGTCGGCCGGGCACGCCAAGTTCGTCCAGACGCAGAATGGCGACTGGTGGGCGACGTTCCTCGCGACGCGTCCTTATGCGCCCGAGCGCTATGCGATCGGCCGCGAGACGTTCCTGTTGCCCGTCACCTGGTCCAATGGCTGGCCGCACATTCTCGCGCCGAAGACCCCGATCCCGTTCGCCGCCCCCAAGCCGAACCTGCCCGTACAGCCACGACCGACGACGCCCGTCACCGGCGATTTCGGTTATAGCGATACGTTCCGCGGCAAGAGCCTGGCGATGCAATGGATCGGCATCCGCACGCCGGCCACGCCGTTCTATACGCTTGGTACTGGCGGGCTGACGCTGCACTCGCGGGCCGCGCTGGGCGATCGGCAGGGCGTGCCGGCGTTTCTCGGGCGCCGGCAACAGCATCACGTCGCGACGATCATGACGCGCGTGACGTTCGTACCCGGGACCGATGGTGCACGAGCCGGGCTCGCCGCGGTGCAGAACGACGAGTCGTTCCTGTTCTTCGGCCTGACGCGGATTGCCGGCAAATCCGTCGTCGCGCTGTATGCCCGCGACAAAGCACAATCCGATACGCTCGTCGCCGCTGCACCGGTGGACCTGTCGGGACCGGTCACGTTGACGATCCGTGCCGATGCCGGTGAGATGACGTTCGATTACCAGACCCGGGCTGGTCGCCGCACGCTGAAGTCGAAGTTCGATGCGAACCTGCTGACCACCGCGCGCGCGGGTGGGTTCGTCGGTACGATCGTCGGCCCTTATGTCTATGACCCCGCCGCCGGGACGCGGTGAAGATGCGCGGCATGGGTATCGGCCTGCTCGCGATCGCGTTGCTCGGATCGGCCTCGGTGGTGGCAGCGCAGGCGTGGCAATCCGACCGAGGCGACGGCACCTACGCCAACCCGCCACTGAACGCCGACTATCCCGACCCTGACATTATTCGCGTCGGCGGCGATTTCTATTTCATCACCAGCACCTTCGCCGATGTGCCGGGGCTGACGATCCTGAGGTCGAAGGATCTCGTCAATTGGCGGTTCGCGTCGCACGTCGTCGCGACGCTGACCGGGCGCCCGGAATACGACCTGAAGACTGGTGGCGCCTATCGCCACGGCATCTTCGCGCCGAGCCTGCGCCACCACGACGGCGTGTTCTACGTTGCGGTTACGCCGGTCGGCGAGCCGACGCGGATCTACCGCGCTAAAGACGTCGCTGGTCCATGGACGATGAACCGGCTGAGCGAGTCCGCCTTCGATCCGGGGTTGTTCTTCGATGCTGACGGGACGGCCTATATCGCCACAGCAAGCAGTGCCGACGGGACCGAGACTCTGCTGAGCCTCGACCCGACGCTGCGACGGATCACCGCCCGACGCGTGATCCACTACATCAAGGGCGCCGAGGGATCGAAGCTCGTCCGACGCGGCAATCATTACTACCTGTTCAATGCGATACCGCACCGGCTCGGGTTGACGGTCTCACGCGCCACTGCGCTGGCGGGACCGTGGGAGACACGCAACCAGATCGACGACACGACCGGCGGGCATCAGGGCGCGATCGTCGATCTGCCCGACGGCAGCGACTATGGCTTCGTCATGATCGACGCGGGCGCGGTCGGCCGCACCACCAGCATCAGCCCGATCCACTGGCGCGATGGCTGGCCGATCTGGGGAACCCCCGCGGCGCCGAACCGCGTGCCCGCGACCGCCCGCAAGCCGATCCAGGGCATGCCTATCGAAACTCCCGCCGCCGCCGACGACTTCGCGCAGCCGACGCTCGGCCTGCAATGGCAATGGAACCACAACCCGATCCCCGATCGATGGTCGCTGACCGATCGCCCCGGCTTCCTGCGCTTGCACGCCGCACCCGGCAGCTCGATCTGGACAGCACGCAACACGCTTCTTCAGAAGGGACAGGCGCCATCGAGCCGCGCGACGATCACGATCGACGCGACGCACATCGCGCGCGGCGATCGATGCGGAGCGGGTGTCTTCGGTAAATATAGCGGCGGCATCGCACTGGGCCGCAATGCGGCTGGTCGCCTGACGCTGTCGATGCAGATCGTCGAGGATCGGGCAGGTCCGGCGAAGACGACGATCCAGCACGCCATTCGCGAGAGCCCGGCCATCACGATCGGCACGTCACATCTGACGCTACGAACCGAGATGGATTTCATCCGCAACACCGGCATGGTGGCGTACAGCGTCGATGGCACGACGTTCATGCCGCTCGGCACGCCCTTCCCGCTTGCGTTCGACTGGCGCACGGGCACGTTCCAGGGCCAGCAATTCAGCCTGTTCTGCTACAATCCTGCCGGCCGTGGCGGCTATCTCGACATCGACGCTTTCGCGCTCGATGGCCGCCGATGACGGGCCGGCGCCGAGCGCTCGTCTAGCGCCCCATCTTGGGGGCGGCGTGGAAACAGTCCCACCGCCCGGTAACGCTGCCTATTCGCCTAGGCGCATGCGGCAATGCTGCGATCGACATCGTGAACAGGTTCCCGGAGAACCGGATTGCAGCGTCATGCAAGCGCGCTCCATGAAGCATCCGCGCTGAACATTGCAGTATGCCGCATCGCACAGTCGTCCAATGATACCACCGACAAAGCACAAACCGGCGCACAGGGCTATCATGACCTCGAACTAGTACACTGCACTCCTATCATGGTAAAAACGAATACAAGAGTCATAAAAATGGTACATTACATTCACTATGAATATACGTTAGCAATCTCGTCGAAACTAATCCCTAATCATCATATCTTCATTTCAAAAGGAATGATTTTATCTGATTCGACACAATATTAAGGACGACGTGATGCGCAAATACACAGTATATTTAGGTGCTATCGCACTGATTATGTGCGGGTCTTCGGCCTATGCTCAGTCCACGACGTTTCGCGGCTTTCGCATTGAAGCGAAAGCTGGCGTCGATCGACTTCAAGCTCATGGCAATCACGACGACCGCTTCGTCTACGGCGGCGCTGCTGGCTGGGATGGGATCATCGGCGACAAGATCGTCATCGGCCCTGAGGCCAGCTATCTGGATACGCAGGGTAAAAGCTGCGCGGCCGGCGTCCTGGGAGGGGAAGTCTGCACACGTTCGCGACGCGAAGTCGGCGCAGCGGTCCGGGCGGGGTATCTGGCAACGCCGGCTTTGCTGATCTTCGGCAAGGCCGGGTACGTCAGCGACAGCCAGCGCAAAACGTTCACCGGGGATCCGGCTGGCGGGACGGCCTTCAAAACTCGCCACGGCACGGACGGGTATCAGGTTGGCGGCGGTATCGAATATTCACTGGTCCGCAATTTCTACGTTAGCGCAGAGTATAAATACGCAAACTTCCATAATCATACCTCGCGTCAGAATGTTCTGGGCGGTGTAGGCGTTCGCTTCTAGCCAAACCGGCGCGCACCCCGCGGTGCGCGCCCGCCTTCCCCGACGATTTGACCATCAGCCATCCTGTCGATCCCGTCATAGTCAAAGCGGGACGATTACGGTTGCCGAGCAACCAAGCTTTTACCGTTCACGCGTTACTCTGCGGCGTCGATCGATCGGGAGCAGCTATGAACAAGGCGTATGTAGTAGCAACGCTGCTCGGTCTGGAGGGCTGCACGGCCGCTGGGGCTTCGGCGATCAATCCATCCGATGATCTACACTGCGCCATTATGATTCGGACTCTGGAGCAAAATGCTGATGAGCTTGGCGCCACCCCTGTCGCCAAAAAAGGGCTTTACGTGCTTCAGACGTGGTATTTTTCGAAGATAAAACGGGAGCATCTCGCTCAGGCTCAAGGTGTCGTCGAAGCGATGAAAGACAATCCCGGACAAATATCATCGGCGAGCCAACAGTGCTCGAACCGAGCGTTCGGCGATCCGGGTTTTGCTCGCTGGAAGTCGATCGCTTCCGACGATTACGACCAAAAGGCCATGCGCTAGATCGCTGCCGGTCGAACCACCATTCCCGGAACAGCATGATTAGCACGACCGCGGTTACCACGCCGGCGGCCGCAGAGCGACCGCACCGCCTCCTCCCGCTACCGAGATCCGTCGCGTACCTCGCTGGAGAGGCGACGATCGGCGACAATCATCATCCGGTCATCGTAGCAGCCTTGCATTCGCCCAGACCGCCGGACGCGGTTGCACGGCGTCGCCCGGCCCGCTCGATCGCGTGACGAGTTCGACGATCTTCACGCCGGAAACGTCGGCCTCCAGCACGGTTGCCGGATCGCCAAAGTCGATCGGCGGCGAGGTCGCGAGCAGCTTGCCGTCGCCATAGACCGCGAAGCGCATCGGCCCGCCTGCCGCCAGCCCGGCATCGTCGATACCGACCTCGGCGGCAAACCGGCGGAACCCTGCGTTGCGCACCTCCAACCGTGACCCCGCGAGCACCCCCAGCCCCGTGTCATAGTCCTTGCCGGCGACACGCAGCACTTGGCCGTATACCGCCCGGTCCGCCCGTGCGCCGCCCCAACCGCCATATTGGACATGCTCGCCCGGCCCCTTCGTACCCGACCATGCGGTGACCGAATGATGGATCGTCGGGTCCGCCCGCGGCGTATCGACGCCGTCGACCGCAGGATTCACGCGACCGGGCTGCTCGGACACATACATCCCCCACCAAGCCGCCGCGCACCCTGAGCGCGAAACACCAGCGTCTGGTGCGGCGCCAGCGTGAAGCGCTGCTCGCCGGTGAACCTTGTGGTCGTCTTGTTCCACAGGTCGACCAGCGTCACCGGCACGTCGTCGCGAAACTTCAGTTGCCCGGCATGCAGGACGACATCGACCGGGGCTGCGTCGCGGTTGAACAGCGCGACGCCCTTGCTGCCGTCGGCGAGCGTCTTCACAAGGAATTGCACGTCGTCGCTGTCATAGGCGATCACCGCCTGGTTGCCCGCCGGATCCTGGTTGAGCGCGATGATGTCGCGGTTTCCGAATATTTCTAGCAGGGACGGCGTGAGCCTGCGCAGGTCGTAGCCGATCACGAGCGGCGAATTGATCATCGCCCACAGCGCAAAATGCGATTTCGCTTCGGTCATGTGCTGCGCATCGAACTCACCGGTGCCCACGAACAGCATATCGGCATCGTTCCACGATCCCGGATGGGCATAGAGTTCGCGCTTGGCCGCGGTATCGAAGTTGGTCAGCATTCGCGTCCAGTGCGGCGTGATGTCGTCGCTTGTCCGCGAGATATTGCCGAGATCCTTGCCCCACGCGCGAACATCGGCAGATCCCCAGAGACACAGCGAGAGCAAATAGTCGCCCCGCGGACGTTCGCGGTGGAGCGCCGCGCCAACCGATGTGTAGAGCGCGCGGACTGCGACGACGTTGGTCCGGCCGAGCGATTGCATGTCGATGATCGGTGGAAACGCGCGGTACAGTCCCGACCGGACGCGCGGATGATCCGCGGGCAACCCGCGTACGCCGCAGCCATCGACCTTGATCAGATCGAACCCCCAGTCGGTGAAGAAGAGGCGGATGTCCTGGTCGACGTGGCCGTAAAGCCCGACCTCCCGTTCGGCGACGGTTCCAACCGGCTGGTTGTCGAACTGCGCGGTGTAGATCTGACCGCAACTGTTGCGCCCGATGTCCGAATAGATCCCGGCTTTCAGACCCAGGGCATGGAGCCGGTCGGTCAGCGGGCGAAAACTGGTAGTGTCCGCGCCCTGTCCCGATGTGGCCGACGCGCGTGCCGACGGGAATTGCGCAGTCCGGATGACCATGCGTCCGTCCGAGGCGCGCCGCTTGAGCCACCAGCCATCATCGATATTGACGTAGCGATACCCCATCGCCGACAGCCCGGTATCGACCAGCGCCTGTGCGGACGCCAGGATCTTCTCCTCGTCGATCCCGCTGTTGAACGCGTTCCAGCTGTTCCAGCCCATCGGCGGCACCGCGGCCTGCCCCTGTTCATTCGCGCTCCAGCGACCGGTCGGGGCGAGCGGGTCGGCCGTCGCAGAACCTGCTACCAGCGTCGATGCCAACAGCATGCCGAGCGCAGATGTCCAGCGGCGGGGCGACGTGTCGGACTTGGCACAGTTCGGCATTACAGGTCTCCCGAAGAAACGATTGCGACGGCGGGGTGGAACGCGGTCGTGCGTGCGTTGGTCAATAAGTCCCGCCATAGTGTCGGACGGCGGTTGAAGCCGGGCGCATCTCGGCGCGACGTGATGGCATCAGACCTCTGTCCCGAGTGGGCCAAGATGCTGATACCGCTAACAGACGCGAATCCTTCGCGGACCGGCTTCGCTGCTCCTCGCAAAGGCACCCGCCACCCGAAATCGGCGGGCAATATCCCCGCCCTGATCTCACACGCTCGATATGCAACGGAGCCGCCCGATCGGGTCAGCCGCAGGTTGGCCTACCTGGCTGCGGTCAATCATTCCCATGCTTCATGTCCCCTCTCGCGACACCCGCATTCGCAGCATTATCTGCCGTCGTTCGCAGCACTTGGCACCGATCCCCGGCAGTCGCGCTGACCGCTCGTATGGGATCTGGACGGTGCACAGGATGGCAGGTTCGCGGATACAAGAAAAGAGTTGCTGCCGATCTTTGTCCGCGTATAAATCGACGTGTGAGCGATACCATACGGTGATGTCGGGCGATGCCCGATGTGACGTAAAAAAATGGACCGCTTCACGCTCTCTGCCTGATCGACAGTCGCAGCGGAGAGGCGTCACGAACGCAGGGAGAGGGTGAGGACAGTGGCTTACCGATTAGCAATCACAGCTGCGTCGGCTAACGATATCGATAGCGTGGTCGATGCCGCCGAGATCGCGAACACACCGTTCGTCGATTGCACCGGCATGGCGACCCGTCCGATCGGGATGGCTCTCGGTGTGCCGTTCAAAAACTCCGCAAAAATATACGGTCCGAGTGCGATCTCCGGCCGGCTGCGCGGGCTCGTGGCGCTATGCCAGCAGCCTGCGCCGTGCAGCATGCCCGATCCCGTTCCTCGCAGCGAAGTAGCACACGTATGAAGATCCGTCCGTCGAACGCCCTGCCTGCTGCCTTGCTCGGGATCGCCGTACCGCTCGGCGCAACGCAACTCGGCGCGGCGGCGATGGCGGAAGAGACGCAGATCGCCCCTAGCCTCGATGGACTGATCGGCGACCACGCCGTTATCCAGCGGGACCAGCCGATCGTGCTGCGTGGCACGAGTGAACCGGGCACATCGGTCACGGCCCGGCTTGCGGGGCGCACCTCGACGGTGAAGGCGGATCGCGATGGCCGGTTCGAGCTGCGCCTGAAATCGCTGCCCGCAGGCGGTCCCTACGATCTGAAAATTGCCGGTAGCACGGGCAGCACGACGGTGCGTGACCTGCTGATCGGCGACGTGTTCCTGTGTTCGGGGCAGAGCAACATGGAACTGCCGGTCAACGCCGCGCAGGACCTGATCCCCGATGCGCATCCGCCGCTCGACGATAAGTTGCGCCTCGTGACAATCGCCAAGGCGAGCAGCGAGACACCGCTTACGCGGTTCGCGGCGAGGCCGAAGTGGACAGCAGCGGGCGCCGCTACTGTTCCGAGCTTCTCGGCCGCGTGCTTCTACATGGTGCAGGCCTTGCGGCGGAGCGAAGGCGTGCCGATCGGGGGGATCCACGCAAGCTGGGGCGGCTCGCGGATCAGCGCGTGGATGGGCGACGCCGCCTTGCGCTCCGCCGGGATGGCGCGCGAGGCGGACCTGCTCGCGCTGCACGCCAAGGATCCAGTGGCGGCGGAGCGCGGCGCATCGACGATCTGGGAGGATTGGTGGCGACGCGGCGCGGGCGATGCGCCGGGTCGCGAACCGTGGCAGCCCGATGCCGCGCTCGACTGGAAACCGGTGCCGAAGATCGGCAATTTCGAGCAATGGGGCGTGCCCGCGCTCGCCGACTATAACGGCATGGTGTGGTATCAGCGCGTCGTGACGCTGACCGCGGCGCAGGCACGCGGTACGGCGACGCTGGCGATCGGCGTGGTCGACGATGCGGACCGCACCTGGGTCAACGGGATCGGCGTCGGCGGCAACAGCAATGCGGCGCGCGCGCGCGTCTACACGCTGCCGGCGGGCGCACTTAAGCCCGGGCGCAACGTCATCACCGTCAACGACGACGACGTCTATGCCTATGGCGGGATGACGGGTCCGGCGGACACGATGATGCTGACGCTGGCCGACGGCACCCACGTGCCGATCGGCGACGGCTGGCGCTATGCGATCGCCAAGCGCGTGCCGGGCAACGCGCCACGCTCGCCCTGGGACGACATCAACGGCGCGGGGACGCTGTACAACGGCATGATCGCGCCGCTCGGGCCGACCGCGCTCGCCGGGATTGCCTGGTACCAGGGCGAATCCGACACCGGCCTGCCCGGATACGAGACCCGGCTCACGGCAATGACCCGTGGCTGGCGGCAGCAGTTCGGCAAGCCGACGATCCCGCTGGCGATCGCGCAGCTCGCCAATTACGGCACGCCGCCGATCGCGCCGGGCGAGAGCGGCTGGGCCGACGTCCGAGAGGCACAGCGGCTGATGGCCGCGCGCGACGGTCATGCCGGCGTCGCGGTGACGATCGACCTCGGCGATCCGCTCGACATCCATCCAGGCGAGAAGCATGCGGTCGGCCAGCGTCTCGCGCGCGTCCTCCGTCCGCTCGCCTATGCCGGACGCGAGCCGGTAGGCCCGAGCATCGCCACCGCCAACCGCACAGCCGATGGCGGCGTGACACTGCGCTTCACCGGGGTGACCGGATCGCTCCACGCGCAAGCATCGCGCACCGCGATCGGCTTCGAACTCTGCGGCCCCGCGGCCGGCAGTTGCCGCTACGCCGACGGCCTCGTCCAAGGCGACCGCGTAACGCTAGCGTCAGACGGCAAGCCAGTCGTCCGCGTCCGCTACGCCTGGGCGGACAGCCCGGTCGTCAATCTCGCCGACGACGCGCAACTGCCGGTCGGACCGTTCGAGATCCCGCTTCCCTGACGTGACACGAAAGAGAACCGCCATGCGTTCATATCCAATTTTGTGGCGCGGTGGCGTGGCGCTCGCGGCGGTCCTGGCGGCGACCGGGCCGATCGGCGCGCAGGCCCCTGCCCCGGCGGTCGCGTCGGACGCCGTGGAAGCCGATGCGGATCGGGCCGCGGCGGCGCTGGTCGCGAGGCTGACGATCGACGAGAAGATCGCGCAGTTGCTCAACGTCGCGCCCGCGATCCCGCGGCTCGGCATCCCGGCGTATAACTGGTGGACCGAATCGCTCCACGGTGCGCTCGGCCCGGTACCGACCACCAATTTTCCCGAGCCGATCGGCCTTGCCGCGAGCTTCGATGCGCCGTTGCTAAAATCCGTCGCAGCCGCGATCAGTACCGAGGTGCGCGCGCTGCATACGCTCGGCCGCACGACCGGGCGGCTGGGGAAGATCGGCACCGGGCTCGACACCTGGTCGCCCAACATCAACATGTTCCGCGATCCGCGCTGGGGCCGCGGGCAGGAAACCTATGGCGAGGATCCGTATCTGACCGCCACGCTCGGCGTCGCATTCATCGAAGGCATGCAGGGGCCGAACCCGGCTTTGCCCGACGTGATCGCCACGCCAAAGCATTTCGCGGTGCACAGCGGTCCTGAATCGACGCGCCACAGCGCCAATGTGATCGTCTCGCCGCACGACCTAGAGGACACCTATCTGCCCGCGTTCCGCGCCGCGATCGTCGAGGGCAAGGCCGGCTCGATCATGTGCGCGTACAACCGCGTCGACGGCCAGCCAGCGTGCGGCAGCGACCTGCTGCTCAAGGACCACTTACGCGGCGCATGGGGGTTTCGCGGCTATGTCGTGTCCGATTGCGATGCGGTCGTCGACATCTCCGAGCATCACAAATACGCCGCGGATCCGGCGGGAGGCGTCGCAGTCGCGCTGAAGGCGGGAGTCGACAACGAGTGCAACGGCGCGACGCTGTCGGGAACGCCGAACCTCGGCGCGCGCTACCAAGAGGCGCTGTCCCGCGGGCTGATCGCGCAGGCCGACATCGATCGCGCGCTCGTCCGACTGTTTTCCGCCCGCTATCGCAACGGCGATCTCGCGCACGGGACCATGGCGCGCACGCCGACCCCGGTCGCGGCGATCGACACCGCGGAGCACCGCGCGTTGGCGCAGCGTATCGCGGCCGAGAGCCTCGTACTTCTCAAGAACGACGGCATCCTGCCGCTCAAGCCCGGCACGCGGATCACGCTGATCGGTCCGCTCGCAGATGCGACACGCGTGCTGCGCGGCAATTACTCGTCGTCGCAGAGCGCCCCGCCGATCTCGATCGATGCGGGCTTGCGACAGGTAATGCCGACGGGACAAGTGACCCTGGTCCCCTTCACCGCGTCGATCACCGATGGCGATCCGGTCCCCGATACGGCCTTCGTCACACCCGATGGCCAGCCAGGCCTGCGCGCCGACTATTTCAACGCGCGCGCTTCGGCGGGCAACGGTCCGGCCAAGGCGACCTACGACACCAAAGCGATCGCGACCCGCACGGAGCGCAACGTCCGGTCCGAAGCCGGCCAACTCAGCACTGTCGGCGAGCGCCACAAGATCGTCTGGACGGGCGCGCTCGTCGCCCCCGAAACCGGCACGTACCGGATCGCGCTGACCGGCGTGACGGGCGCGATCACGCTTGGTGGTAATCGCAGCGTCGCCGCCACCACCGCATCGCGCTGGGCCGAACCGCTCCACCTGAGCGACGTCGACCTGGTCAAGGGCGAGCGCTATCCGCTGCGGCTCGAAGCCGAGTCGAGCGGGTCGGGCATTCCCGGATTGGTCTGGAAACGCATCACCCGGACGCCCGAGCGCGATCTGGCCGCGGGGATCGCCGACGCCGACGTGGTGATCGCGGTGGTCGGATTGACCTCCGATCTCGAAGGCGAGGAGATGCCCGTCAAGGTCGACGGGTTCGCAGGCGGGGATCGCACCTCGCTGTCGCTGCCCGCCGACCAGATCGCGCTGCTCGAACAGGCGAAGCGCACCGGCAAGCCGCTGATCGTCGTCGCGATGAACGGCAGCGCGATCGACCTGCGTTGGGCGAAAGCCAACGCGTCGGCGATCGTCGAGGCCTGGTATCCGGGACAGTCGGGCGGACGCGCGGTCGCCGAGACGCTGGTCGGCACGACCAATCCCGCCGGGCGCCTCCCCGTCACCTTCTACGGCGACGTTGCCGCGCTGCCCGCGTTCGACGATTACGCGATGACTGGGCGCACCTATCGCTATTATGCGGGCACGCCGGTCTATCCGTTCGGCCACGGGCTCAGCTACACGACGTTCGGCTATGCCCCACTCCACCTGACGCCCAAACCAGGCGGTGCCGAGCATGGGCTCCGCGTCACGACCGCCGTCCGCAACACCGGCAAGCGGGCGGGCGACGAGGTGGTTCAGCTGTATCTGAATTTTCCCGCATCACCCGGCGTGCCGAGGGTCGCACTACGCGGGTATCGCCGCATCACGCTCGCACCGGGCGAAAGCAAGGCCGTAACGTTCGACCTGTCACCCCGCGACCTGAGCAGCGTCACGCCCGATGGCGTCCGCAAGGTCGCAGCAGGGCGATACCGGGTGAGCGTCGGCGGGGGCCAGCCCGACACCGGCGTCCCCACGCGCTCGGCGAATTTCACCACCGTATCGACGATCGCGCTTCCCCGTTGACCCACGCGTACACCGCGGCCGAACGCACGTGAAAATGCCGGTCTCACACGCTGCCAGCTTGCAAACGCGGCCAGGATGTCGCTAATGTTACCGCTACCGTTTTCGAACCGCGGAGGAGAGGATGTGTCGACGCCGATGATGCGTTCGTCGGTCGTTGCCCGCGGGTCGACGAGAAGCCCGACCTGATCCCATTCCTGCCCTACCCCTTTTCCGATACAGACTCGCCGGAGACGTTGCCGTGACATTCGCTTTCGATACCCTCGACGCCCTTGGACCCGATTGGCGCGAGGGGCGCTGGATCGGTCGGATCGACCGCGGTGAAGGACCCAGCCCGGTCATCGTCGCAGGCGGCACCGTGTTCGATATGAGCAAGGTCGCGCCGACCGTGGCCGAGCTCGTCGCACGCGATCTGCTCGACGCGAGCGCGGGCGAGGCGATCGGCGATCTCGACACGCTAGGCCTGTCGGTCGAGAGCGTACCGCGGCTGCTCAGTCCGATCGACGTCCAGTGCGTCAAGGCGGCCGGAGTCACCTTCGCCGTCTCCGCACTCGAACGCGTGATCGAGGAACAGGCGCGCGGCGATGCCGGTGCCGCGACCGCGGTGCGTGCGCGTCTCGAGGAGCGGATCGGCGGCGGGCTCGCGCGCGTCGTCCCCGGCACGCCCGAGGCAGCAGCGCTGAAGACCGCGTTGATCGAGGAAGGCCTGTGGTCGCAATATCTCGAGGTCGCGATCGGCCCCGATGCGGAGATCTTCACCAAGGCACCGTCGTTGTCGACGGTCGGCTGGGGCGCGCAGATCGGCGTGCGCTCGGATTCGACCTGGAACAATCCCGAGCCCGAGATCGTGCTGCTGGTCGCCCCCAACGGCCGTGCGGTCGGCGCGACAATCGGCAACGACGTCAACCTACGCGATTTCGAGGGACGCTCGGCGCTGCTGCTCGGCAAGGCGAAGGACAATAACGCCTCCTGCTCGCTCGGCGCGTTCATCCGCTTGTTCGACGAGAGCTTCACGATGGATCACGTTCGCACCGCCGAAGTCGCGCTGCGGATCGAGGGCACCGACGGCTATGTCCTCGACGGCGCCAGCTCGATGAGCCAGATCAGTCGTGATCCTCAGGAGCTGGTGCGCCAGGCGCTCAGCGAGCATCAATATCCCGACGGCTTCGTGCTGTTCCTCGGCACGCTGTTCGCGCCGACCAAGGATCGCGACGATGCCGGTCGCGGCTTCACGCACAAGCCCGGCGATACCGTGTCGATCGCCACGCCCGGCCTCGGGCGCCTCATCAACACCGTGACCACCTCGAAGGCCGCACCGCCCTGGGAGTTCGGGCTGGTCGCGCTGATGCGCAACCTCGCCGCGCGCGGGCTGTTGTCGGCATGACCTATTCGGAGAACGACGTGCTGCAGAAAACCGCCGGCCGCCACGAAGGCGCCGTCTATCCCTCGCTCCGCAACAAGCGCGTCATCGTCACCGGCGGCGGATCGGGCATCGGCGCAGGGCTCGTCGAGGCGTTCGTCGCGCAGGGGGCGAAGGTCGCGTTCGTCGACGTCGCACAGGACGATAGCCGCGCGCTGGTCGAGCGGCTGACCGAGGGCGCGGAGCATGCGCCGAGCTTCCACCCGCTCGACCTGACCGATCTCGACGCGCTGAACACCACGTTCACGGCGATGATCGACGAGCTCGGCGGCGTCGACATCCTGCTCAACAACGCCGCCAACGACGATCGCCACACCGTCGGCGAAGTCACCGCGGATTATTGGGACCAGCGGATGAACGTCAACCTGCGCCACGTGTTCTTCGCGGCACAGGCGGTGGTGCCGTCGATGAAGGCCGCGGGTGGCGGCGCGATCGTCAATTTCGGGTCGATCAGCTGGCATCTCGCGCTCAAGGAACTGATCCTCTACCAGACCGCCAAAGCCGCGATCGAGGGCATGACGCGCAGCCTCGCGCGCGATCTCGGCCGCGACAATATCCGCGTCAACGCGATCGTGCCGGGCAACGTCCAGACCCCGCGTCAGGAGAAATGGTACACCCCCGAGGGCGAGGCGGAGATCGTCGAGGCGCAGTGTCTCGATGGCCGCATCCAGCCGTCCGATATCGCCGCGATGGCGCTGTTTCTTGCGTCGGACGATGCGCGTATGTGCACCGGACATAATTATTGGGTGGATGCAGGATGGCGGTAAACGGCGGTACGAGCGACGGCCTGGGCGGCGGCGTGGAACGCGTTCTGGGTGTCGGTGCGACGCTCGGCGAAGGACCGTTGTGGCTCGACGATGCGCTGTGGTTCGTCGACATCAAACAGCACAAGGTTCACCGCTTCGACCCCGCGACCGGCGATCACCGGACATGGACCGCCCCCGCGCAGGTCGGCTGGGTCCAGCCGATGGCGGATGGCGCCATGCTGGCCGGCTTGCAGACCGGGCTCCACCGGTTCGATCCGGCCGACGGCAGCTTTACGCATCTCCACGCGGTCGAGCCTGACGCGCCGGGCAACCGTCTTAACGACTCGACCGTCGATGCCACAGGACGGCTCTGGTTCGGGTCGATGGACGATGGTGAGAACACCGCATCGGGGCTGATCTACCGCGCGGATGCGGACGGCGTCGCGCCGGTGGTCGACGGGATCGTCATCACCAACGGCCCTGCTGTCTCGCCCGACGGCACGACGCTCTATCACTGCGACACGCTGGCCGGCACGATCCACGCCTGCACGATCGGCGACGACGGCAGCCTGCGCGACACGCGCGTCTTCGCAGCGGTCGACGTCGCGACACAGGGGTATCCCGACGGCCCGATCGTCGATGCCGAGGGGCATGTGTGGGTGTCGTTCTACGGCGGCTGGTGCGTGCGGCGCTATGCCCCCGACGGAACCCAGGTTGCCGAGGTCCGGTTGCCGGTCTCGAACGTCACCAAGATCGCGATCGGCGGCGCCGATGGTCGCACCGCCTATGTCACGACCGCGTCCAAGGGATTGAGCGACGAAGATCGCGCGCGACAGCCGCTCGCGGGCGATGTGTTTACGTTCGATGCGGGTGTGGCGGGGCAACCTGCCTATGAGATTACGTCATCGGCGTTTCGACCGCTCGACGCCTAACGTCGCACCGCCAGCATCGCGCCGACCATGCCGCCGATCCAGGCAGATGCGGCGAGTGCGCCACCCACGATGAAAAATGCCGCAAAGGCCATAGCCCCGGCGTCCGTCTCATGCGGCCCCGGCGGCTTTGACACGAAGTAGAACGCGGTCGTCCAGAACACCGCGAGGATCACGACGGCGAGCAGCGACCCGCCGACACCGATCGCTAGTCCCCGCGACCAACCCAGGCGGCGCAGGCCAGACGCCGTGCGTCCGCCTGCAAACCATCCGATGGCGAGAACGAACAGGAGCATGACGGTGCCAATCATCGTGATGGTGCCCTACACGCTCCTTCTCTCGATCAGCCGGTCATATCCTCGAGTTCGCGACCACGCGTCTCGTTGACCAGCGCCTTCACGAAGAAGAACGAGACCGCCGCGAAGAACGCGTAACCGGCATAGGTCACCGCAAGGCCAGGCGACACCGCCAGCGCGGGGAAGCTGACCGAGATCGCCGCGTTGGCGATCCACTGCGCAAAGCCCGACACCGCCAGACCCGATCCGCGGATCTGGTTCGGGAACATCTCGCCGAGCATCACCCACATCACCGGGCCCCAGCTGGCGTTGAAGAAGATGACGTACAGGTTGGCCGCAATCAGCGCGATCATGCCGTTGTGGCCGGGCAGCGATACCGCGCCGTCCGCGCCGGTCACCGCGGTCGAGAAGGCGTAGGCGACCACCGCCAGCGTCACCGCCATGCCGGCCGAACCGACCAGCAGCAGCGGCTTGCGACCGATCCTGTCGACCGTCGCGATCGTGAACAGGCAGGCCGCGATCGACAGCACGCCCGACAGGATGTTGATCTGCAGCGCGTTGTCCTCGGTAAAGCCGACCGCTTCCCACAGCACCGCGCCGTAATAGAACACGACGTTGATGCCGACGAGCTGCTGGAACACGGCCAGGCCGATGCCCGCCCACAGGATCGGGCGGATCTTGCCGGTCTTCTTGTCGACCAGATCGCTGAGCTTGGGCTTGTGATGATCGGCGGCGAGCGAGTTGCGGATCTCGACGACCTTGCGGTCCGCCTCTTCGCTGCCGAACAGCCGCGTGAGGACGACGTGCGCCTCGGCTTCGCGACCCTTGGCGACCAGGAAGCGCGGGCTCTCCGGGATCACGAGCAGCGCGAAGAAATAGATCGCGGCGGGGATCGCCTGCAGCCAGAACATCCAGCGCCAGGCGGGGTAGCCGAGCCAGAAGTCCGCGGTCGAGCCGCCGGCATAGCGGGCGAGCGCGAAGTTCGCGACGAACGCGCCGGTCAGGCCCGAGATGATCATGACCTGCTGCACGCTCGACAAGCGCCCGCGGATCGAGGCTGGCGTGACTTCGGAAATGTAGACCGGCGAGATGACACTAGCCGCACCGACGCCAAGACCGCCGATGATCCGCGCGAAGATGAAGATGCCCGATCCGGTTGCGGCACCGGCAAGCAGCGCGCTGAACAGGAAGAGCCCGGCAGCGAGCATCATCACGTTGCGGCGACCGATCGCGTCGGCCATCCGCCCGGCGCCGAACGCGCCGACCGCCGAACCGACGAGGATCGCGCCGACATTGACGCCGATCCCGAGCCGGCCGAGACCGAACGCGGCCTCCAGCCCCTTTTGCGTGCCGTTGATGACACCCGAATCATAGCCGAACATGAAGCCGCCAATGGTCGCCACCGCGACGATCGCGGCAATGAAGCCGTGATTGACCGCGGCGCTCCCCTGTAGTCCGGCCCCCGGATCTCCGCTGTGCATATTCGCCATGATGTTCCTCTCCTGTGCGCCGACCGTTGCGGCCTGGTGTCGTCTTTGCGTGTATTCGTCGAACCGGTCAGTGATTATGCCGCGGCGTCCGCGCCGCGATACCGCGGTACTTCACCGCGAAATCGAGCACCGCGCCATCGGCGAGTTGCCCCGTCTTCTCGCGGTACAGCTCCTCCCACGGCGTGTTGCTCGCTGGCACCGGTGGTGCTGGCTCGCCACGCCGCCGCGCGATCTCGTCATCGTCGACCAGCGCGTCGCACCGCCCCGCCTTCAGGTCGATACGAATGATGTCGCCGGTCCGCAGCCACGACAAGCCGCCGCCAACCGCGCTCTCGGGGCTCGCATTCAGGATCGACGGACTGTCCGACGTCCCCGACTGGCGCCCGTCGCCGAGCGTCGGCAGCGTCATGATGCCGCGCTGGATCAAATGATCGGGCGGCTGCATGTTGACGACCTCGGCCGAGCCCGGCCAGCCGATCGGCCCGGCGCCGCGGATCACGAGGATGCAGTCCTCGTCGATGTCGAGCGCGGGATCGTTGATCCGGTGGTGATAATCGTCCGAGCCCTCGAACACGATCGCGCGCGATTCGAACACGTCCTCCGCACCCGACCGCTCCAGGTAACGTGCGCGGAACGCGGGCGAGATCACGCTCGTCTTCATGATCGCGACGTCGAACAGATTGCCCGACAGCACCAGGAACCCGGCCTGTTCCTTCAACGGCGTGTCGTAGGCGCGGATCACCTCACGGTCGGTGGCGACGCGGCCGGTGATGTTCTCGGCGAGCGTTCGGCCGGTGACGGTCAGGCAGTCGCCGTCGAGCTTGCCCGCCGCCAGCAGCTCGCTCAGCACCGCAGGCACGCCGCCCGCGCGGTGGAAGCGTTCGCCGAGGAAGCGCCCGGCGGGCTGCACGTCGACCAGCAACGGCAGGTCATAGCCATGATCCGACCAGTCGGCGGCGGTGATCTCGATCCCGGCATGCTTCGCCATCGCATGGATGTGCGGCTGCGCGTTCGACGACCCGCCGATCGCGGTCACGACGCGGATCGCGTTGAGGAAGCTTTCGCGGCTGAGGATCTGCGAGGGGCGCAGGTCCTCATACGCCATGTCGACGATCCGCCGCCCGGTCTCGTACGCGAACTGGCCGCGCTCGCGGTACGGCGCGGGGATCGCCGCGCAGCCGGTCAGCGACAGCCCGAGCGCCTCGGCGACCGCGTTCATCGTCGAGGCGGTGCCCATCGTGTTGCAATGCCCGGCCGACGGCGCACTGTCGGTCGCGCGCTGGAGGAACTCCTCCTCGTCGATCTCGCCCGCCGCCAGCTTGCGTCGCGAGCGCCAGATGACGGTGCCCGATCCGACCAGCTCGCCCTCGTGCCAGCCGTCGAGCATCGGTCCGCCCGACAACACGATCGCGGGGATATCGACGGTCGACGCCGCCATGATCCCCGACGGCGTGGTCTTGTCGCAACCGGTGGTAAGAACGACCGCGTCGATCGGATAGCCGTACAGCGTCTCGACCAGTCCTAGATAGGCCAAGTTGCGATCGAGCGCGGCGGTCGGCCGGCGGCAATTCTCGAAGATCGGGTGGACCGGAAATTCCATCGCGATCCCGCCCGCGTCGCGGATGCCGTCGCGAACGCGGCGCGCCAGATCGAGATGGATGCGGTTGCACGGTGACAGGTCGCTGCCGGTCTGCGCGATGCCGATGATCGGCCGCCCCGAGCGCAATTCCGCAGGCGTCAGGCCATAGTTCATGAATCGTTCGAGATAGAGCGCGGTCATGTCCGAGCGCGCGGGGTCCGCGAACCAGTCACGCGATCGGAAGGGCCGAACCGGTTGCCGTTGCACGCAAAACTCTCCTGTCGAACGATCACCGATCCGTCGGCGTCCATTTATGCTGGTATCGCTACCATCTCCTGTGCCGACGTCAAGCGTGCTCCGCTGCCGTCTGCCCTGCGAATTTCCGTCTTACACCGCGTGGCTCATCCCACGTCCGCGCGCGGACGCCGCCGTGGCGCGGCATCTGACTGGCGGCGGATCAGCGTATAATCGAGCAGCCGGTGGCGATCCGCGGGGACGATACCGCTGGGGCGACGAATCGCCGCGACCAGCATCTCGACCGCGATCTCGCGCCATGTCCGCGATCGGCTGGTAGATCGTCGTGAGCTCGGGCCAGATCGCGGTCGACATGATCGTGTCGTCGAACCCGCACACCGTCAGGTCGCCCGGCACATCGAGCCCGCGGCGATGCGCGACCGCGACGGTGGCGGCGGCCATGTCGTCATTGGACGAGAAGATCGCGGTCGGTGGCTCGGGCAGCGCGAGCAACGCCTCGGCGGCATCGAGCCCCGACCGATAGGTATAGAGCCCGGACTGGATCAGCGTCTCGTCGACCGCGATCCCGGCCTCGTGCAACGCGGCGCCATAGCCTTCGAGACGGCGCGCACTCGCCGAGAGATTGGGGTTGCCGGTAATGAAGCCGATCCGGCGATGGCCCAGCGTCATGATGTGCCGCGTCATCGTCAGCGCGGCCTCACGATCGTCGATCCGCACCGCAAGGACATCGTCCGACGGACGGCCGCTGGCGACCGACACCGTCGGAATCCGCGCCTCGGCGAGCAGTTCGAGGATCGCCTCGGCTTCGCACAGCGGTGGCGGCAGGACGATGCCGTCGATCCCACCCGCGATCAGATGCCGCGTAACCTCGAGCTCATGCTCGCCCAGGTCGCATTTCTCGACGATGATCTGGACGTCGCTGCGAGCCGCCTGATCTAGACTGCCAAGCAGGAACTCGCTGAGAAAGCCCGCGCTCGGGTTACTATAGAGCAGGCCGATCCGCGTCTGCCCTGCCCCGGCCAAGCTGCGCGCGGCGGGGTTGGGCGCATAGTTCAGCGCGGTGATCGCGGCGTTGACTGCCTCGCGCGTGACCGGGCGAACGTTGCTCTCGCCGTTGATGACGCGCGAGACGGTCATCGGCGAGACGCCGGCGCGGCGGGCGACGTCGCTGATCGTCGGTGCACCGCCGGCGCGGCGTGATGGCTTGGCTGTGGGAAGCGGAGTGGTCATTTGTCATATCGTTAGCGCAACCGCTCGCCGCATGAAATGGCCGACGACTTTGGACCTTGGTCGTGGTGCCCTGTGCAGCATCGCCCGCGTCCAAGCCGCGGTCGACGCACGGCAACATACGCGGCACAAGTCCCCTTGCCCGCCCCGTACAGACTGTTATGGTAGCGCTATTTCCGCAAAACGACGGAAGCCAGATCTCGTAGAAGATCGCTTGAATTAGGAAGGATCGACTGGCCATGCCACTGCGTATACCCACCCTTGCCGCGAGCCTGTCGCTCGCGCTCGTCGGCAGCGTCGCGCTGGCCCAGACCGCACCAGCGCCCACACCGAAGACGGCCAAGGCCGAACCGCGCAGTCCCGACGGCAAGCGCTATCTCTCGCAGCCGCTGGTGACGTCGATCTACACTGCCGATCCCTCGGCGCACGTGTTCAACGGCAAGATCTACGTCTATCCGAGCCATGACATCGATGCGGCGATCGGCGACGACGATCTCGGCAACCAATATGCAATGCGCGACTACCGCGTGCTGTCGATGGATCGCATTGGCGGCCCGGTGAAGGTCAACGGCGTCGCACTCGACGTGAAGGATGTGCCCTGGGCGTCGAAGCAGATGTGGGCACCCGACGCAGCCTACAAGAACGGCACCTATTTCCTCTACTTCCCGGTCCGCGACAAACAGCTCGACAAGAACGGCCTCGGCACGTTCCGGATCGGCGTCGCCACCTCGAAGAGCCCGGTCGGCCCGTTCAAGGCCGATCCCAAGCCGATCGCCGGCAGCTTCTCGATGGACCCCGCCGTGTTCACCGACGCGAACGGCGCCAGCTACATGTATTTCGGCGGCATCTGGGGCGGCCAGCTCCAGCGCTGGAAGGACGGCAAGTTCGACGCCAACGGCTCGGACACCGATCTCGGCAAGGACGATCAGCCCGCGCTGTCGGGCAAGATCGCCAAGCTCAATCCGGACATGAAGAGCTTCGCCGAGACCCCGCGCGACGTCCAGATCCTCGACGAGGCCGGCAAGCCCGTGCTCGGCGGCGACCATGAACGCCGCTTCTTCGAGGCGTCGTGGGTCTTCACGCGGGGGGTAAATATTACTACACCTACTCAACCGGCGACACGCACTTCCTGAACTACGCGACCGGTGACAACCCGTACGGCCCGTTCACCTACCGCGGCCATATCCTGAAGCCGGTACAGGGCTGGACCAGCCATCATTCGATCGTCGAATGGAACAAGAAATGGTGGCTGTTCTATGCGGATACGCAGATGAGCAACAAGAACCACCTGCGCAACGTCAAGGTGACCGAGCTGAAGTTCGCGCCCGACGGCTCGATCCCGACCATCGATCCGTTCGTCAACTGATGTTCGTCGGAATCGATATCGGCACCTCGGGTGTCAAGGCCGTAGTGCTCGACCAGCATGGCAGCGTGGTGGGCCAGGGTACCGCCGCGCTGACCGTGCAGCGGCCGCATCCGCTCTGGTCCGAACAGGATCCGGACGCGTGGTGGAAGGCGACGATCGCCGCGGTCCAGGCGATCGATCCGAGCGTCCGCCGCTCGGTGCGCGGCGTCGGGCTCGCCGGCCAGATGCATGGTGCCACCTTGCTCGACGCCGACGACAAGCCGCTGCGCCCCGCGATCCTGTGGAACGATGGCCGTTGCTTCGCCGAGTGCGAGGCACTGGAGCGCGCCGTCCCCGATCTGCGCAAAATCTTGGGCAACATCGCGATGCCGGGCTTCACCGCGCCGAAGCTGCTGTGGGTGCGCGAGCATGAACCCGAGGTCTTTGCGAAGATCGCGACGGTGTTGCTGCCCAAGGATTATGTCCGGCTGCTGATGACCGGCGACAAGGCGTCGGACCTGTCGGACAGCGCCGGCACCTTGTGGCTCGACGTCGGCAGTCGCTGCTGGAGCGACGAGATCCTCGCCGCGTGCGGCCTGGCGCGGGCGCAGATGCCGACGCTGTACGAGGGCACGGAGATCACCGGCACGCTTACCGCCGAGGTCGCCGAACTCTGGGGCATGCCGCAGGTCCCGGTCGCCGCGGGCGGCAGCGACAATGCGGCGGGCGCGGTCGGTGTCGGCGTCGTCAAGGACGGCGATGCGCTGCTGTCGCTCGGCACGTCGGGTGTGATCTTCGTCGCGACCAAGGATTTCCGCCCCAATCCGGCGCGCGCGGTCCACGCCTTCTGTCACGCGCTCCCCGGCATGTGGCACCAGATGTCGGTCCACCTTTCGGCCGCGTCGTGCATCGATTGGGTCGCGCGGATCACCGGTGCCGCCGGTGCCGCAGACCTATTCGCGCGCGCCGAGGCCGCAGGCCCCGCCAGTGGCCCCGAGATCTTCCTTCCCTACCTCTCTGGCGAGCGCACGCCGCACAACGATCCGGAGGTTCGCGGCGCGTTCCTCCGCCTCGACAACGACACCGACGCCGGCCGCCTGTCGCAGGCGGTGCTGGAAGGCGTGGCATTCGCGCTCGCCGACGGTCTCGACGTGTTGCGTGAGGCCGGCACGACCGTCGAGCGCCTCGCGGTGATCGGCGGCGGCGCCCGCTCGCGCTATTGGGGGCAGGTGATCGCCGCGGCGATGGAGGTCGAGCTCGTCTATCTCCAGGGCGGCGAGGTCGGCCCCGCGCTCGGTGCCGCCCGCCTCGCGCAACTCGGCGTCGACGGCGGCGATCCCGCCGACATCTGCGTCGCGCCTCCCGTCTCGTACACCATCGTCCCCGACCCTGCCCTCGTCTCGGCGCTCGCCGAGAAGAAGGCCGCGTTCCGCCAAGCCTATTCCCGCATCACCCCAAAATCGTAGGAAGCTTTGATGTCCGACTTCTTCGCCGATATCCCCCAGATCAAATATGAGGGCCCCGACAGCACCAACGAGCTGGCCTACCGCTTCTACGACAAGGACAAGATGGTCCTCGGCAAGCGCATGGAGGATCACCTCCGCTTCGCCGCATGCTTCTGGCACACCTTCTGCTGGCCCGGCTCCGACGTGTTCGGCGGCGGCACGTTCGATCGCCCGTGGCACCGCGGCGCCAACGACAGCGCCGCCGCGGCGATGAAGCGCGAGGTCGCGTTCGAGTTCTTCAAGACGCTCGACGTGCCCTATTACTGCTTCCACGACGTCGACGTGATGGCCGACGCCGCCAACATCACTGAGCACCGCAAGTTCTTCGCCGAAGCGGTCGATCATCTCGAACAGCTCCAGGCTGCATCGGGCCGGAAACTCCTTTGGGGCACCGCCAACCTGTTCAGCCACCCGCGCTTCGCCGCCGGCGGCGCGACCAACCCCGATCCGGAAGTGTTCGCGTTCGGCGCGATGCAGGTCCGCGACGCGCTCGAGGCAACCCACCGTCTCGGTGGCCAGAACTACGTGCTGTGGGGCGGTCGCGAGGGTTACGAGACGCTGCTCAACACCGACATGAAGCGCGAGCTCGACAATTTCGGCCGCTTCCTGAGCCTGGTGGTCGAGCACAAGCACAAGATCGGCTTCACCGGCACGATCCTGATCGAGCCGAAGCCGTTCGAGCCGACCAAGCACCAGTACGACTTCGACACCGCGACGGTGTACGGCTTCCTCAAGCGCTATGGCCTGGAGAACGAGGTCAAGGTCAACATCGAGGCGAACCACGCGACGCTCGCCAGCCACACGTTCGAGCACGAGATCGCGACTGCCGCGGCGCTCGGCATCTTCGGCTCGATCGATGCCAATCGCGGCGATCCGCAGAATGGCTGGGATACCGATCAATTCCCGAATTCGGTCGAGGAACTGACGCTCGCCAATCTCGAGATCATCCGCGCGGGCGGGTTCACCACCGGCGGCTTCAACTTCGACGCCAAGGTGCGGCGCCAGAGCATGGACCCGGCCGACCTGTTCTACGGTCATGTCGGCGCGATCGACGTCGTCGCGAAGGGCCTTCTCAATGCCGCCAAGCTGATCGAAGACGGTCGTATCGATGCGATCAAGACCAAGCGCTACGCCGGCTGGGACGGCGAGTTCGGCGGCGCAATCGGCGGGCTCGACCTTGCTGGCATCGCGGATCTGGCCGTCGAGCGCGGCATCGATCCCAAGCCGGTCTCCGGCCAGCAGGAGCGGATCGAAAACCTGATCAACCGCGTCCTCTAAGCGAACGCTAAACCGCACCCGTCGGGCGACCCGCATGTCGCCGACGGGTGCGGGATCACGATGAAGGCGGAGCGAACCGCAGGACGATTGCCGTGCCACGGTCGACGTCGACAAATCCGACGGTCGCCGTCAAACGCGTGGCCGCTGACCGAACGATCGCCAGTCCGAGACCACTTCCTCCGGGCTGTTCGCGGTGCCAAGCCGGACAAAACGGTCGAACACCTTTTCGCGATATGCCGGCGCGATCCCCGGGCCATCGTCGGCGACCACGACCGCGATCTGTGTATCATCCGCCTGCAACGCAACGGACACCATCCCGCCACGCCGATTGTAACGGATGCCGTTGTCGATGAGGTTCGACAGGATTTCGAAGATCAGCGTCCGGTGACCGGAGACCATGTACTGGGTTTGCCCATCGCTTTCGAGAACCAGATCGACACCCGCCCTGATCGCCTGGTTGATCTGCCGAGCGATGACCGCAGAAGCGACTTCGCGCAGATCGACCGCTTCGAGCGGGGCCGAAACGCCGGCTTCCTCGGCCCGCGCGAGCGCCAAGAGTTGGGTTACCAGACGTTCGAGACGGATTGCGACATCGGCGATCTCGTCCAACGCCTCGCGGCGTTCGGCGTCGGAGCCGCGGCGGGCAAGCGCGACCTGGACCTTCAGCACCGACAGCGGCGTGCGCATCTGGTGCGAGGCGTCGGCGGTGAAGCGGCGGACGCCGACGGTTGCGGTGTCGAGCTGCGCCAGGAGACGGTCGAACGCGCTGGCGAGCGGGCGGAGTTCGCTTGGCAACGGACCGGTGTCGAGCGGCGAGAAATCCGGACGCGCGCGTTCGTCGCGCGCTTCGACGGCACCACGAAGGCGCGCGAGTGGCCGCAGCGACCACCCCAACGCAGGGCGGAGCAATAGCGCCGCGGCACCGACCAGGACACATTCGCCGATCAGCAGCGCGAGCATCAGGCGGCGGGTCAATGCGCCACGGTTGTCGAGTGTCTCGGCGATTTGGACGATCACGGGCTTGTCGATGCGTGGGAGCGCGCGGCGGACTTCGGCGATGCGGATCTGCTGGTCGCGGTAGCGGGCGAAGCGGTAGCGCGGCACGTCGATCGCGAGCGTCGCGGGATCGGGCGCGGGCAAGTCCGCATAGCCCGTGAGCAGGTCGGTCCCCACGGCGACGCGGTAATAGACGTTGTCGCGCTCGGTGTTCTCCAGCATCCCGAACGCGGCGGCGGGCAGGTCGAGCGTCACCTCGCCGCGCTCGACCTGCACCGTCTCCGCGATCGCGCCGAGCGCACCGCCGAGCACGCGGTCGTTGGTGCGGCGGACCACGTCGGCGATCAGCGTCGCGCCGACCACGCCGATCAGGATCGCCGCCGCCAGCAACGGGCCGAGCACCGCTACCAGCAACCGCGTCCTGAGCGCCGGAGTGCGGGGTTTAGCCGGCATCGAGCATGTAGCCGACGCCGCGCACGGTGCGGATGCCGGGGCCGTCGGGCGCAAGCTTGGTGCGCAGGCGGGTGACGTGGACTTCGATCGCGTTGCCGCCGACCGGCTCGTCAAACCCGAACACCTCGCCGATCAGCAATTCGCGCGGGACGACGCGACCGGCACGTGTCGCGAGGGCCTCCAGCACCGCGCGTTCGCGACGGCGCAGGTCCAGTGCTCGACCGGCGATGTCGGCGTCGCCGGTCGAGCGGTTGATCGTCAGCGTGCCGACGCTGAGCACCGGCAGCGGATCGCCGCCGCGTCGCCGGCCGAGCGCGCGGACGCGGGCCTCGAGTTCCTCGGGCTCGAACGGTTTACGGAGGTAATCGTCGGCGCCGAGATCGAGCCCGCGCACCCTGTCGTCGAGCGCATCGCGCGCGGTGAGCATCAATACCGGAACACGCTCGCCACGACGCCGCAAGGTTTCCAGCACGGTGAAGCCGTCGATCCCGGGCAGGCCGACGTCGAGGATCACCAGCGCGTACGGCTCGCCCGCGACCACCGCCAGCGCGTCCTCGCCGGTCGCGACGTGATCGACCGCATTGCCACCCGCGCGCAGCAACGCGCCGATGCTGCGCGCGAGCGCCGCGTCGTCCTCGATCAGCAGGATGCGCATGAAAAACCATGAAAGGTTGGTGACAGGTTCGGTTCGTACTCCACCGTTGCAGTCTATCCGAACACAGAGACGGAAGGCGAGGAGAGTGATGATGGCACGAATTTTTCTGAAGATCGCACTGCTGGCTACGAGTTTCACCGCGACCGCCGTCGTGGCGCAGCGCCCTGCCAACTATCCGCGCTCCTACGACCAGCTCATCTCCGACGCGCGCGCCGAGCGGCAGGTGCGGATCTACGGCAATGCCGATCGCGCAGAATTGCTGCCGGTCGTTGCAGCGTTCCGGAAGCGGTATCCGGGCATCACCGTGCTGTACGCGGACATCGGCTCGACCGAGATGTACCGCCGCTTCGTTACCGAAACACGCGCGAAAAAGATGTCCGCCGATCTCGTCTGGTCGTCGGCGATGGACCTGCAGGTGAAGCTGATCAACGACGGCTTCGCGCAAGGCTATGCGAGCCCCGAAAAGCCTGCGCTGCCGCCGGTGTCGGTGTGGAAGAACATGGGCTTCGGCGTCACCGCGGAGCCGATCGGGATCGTCTACAACAAGCGCCTCGTGCCCGCCGGACAGGTGCCGCGCACGCATGCCGCGCTGGAGACATGGCTGCGAAAGAACGTGGGAGCGCTGACCGGCCGCGTCACGACATTCGACCCGGCACGCTCCAACGTCGGCTATCTGTACCTGTCCGAGGACATGGCGATCACCCGCGATACGCGGTCGCTGCTGGAGGCGATCGCGGCGACCAGGCCGGTGCTGTCGCGGACCAGCGAGCCGATGCTGCGCGGCGTCGCCGAGGGGCGGCAGGCGATCGCGTACAACGTCATCGGCTCTTATGCCCTGGAGCGCGCGCGGACCGATCCCCGCATCGGCGTCGCGTTCCTCCAGGACTATACGATCGTCACGTCGCGGATCGCGTTCATCGCGCGCGAGGCCGCGCACCCCGCGGCGGCGAAGCTGTTCCTCGACTTCCTGCTGTCGCGCGAGGGCCAGTCGCTGCTCGCCAAGCGCAGCCTGTGGCCGGTCCGCACCGACGTTGCCGCGCGCCGTCTTCCCTCGAGCCAGGCGCGACCGATCCGCGTGGGGCCACAACTTCTCGTCAACCTCGACCGCGTCAAGCGCCAGCGTTTCCTGCGCGACTGGACCGCGATTCTCGCCACCGGAGCCAAAGCCCAATGACCCTCTTCCGTACCGGGTGCGCCGCACTCGCCTTGATTGCAGCAACCCCGGCACTCGCGCAGGCTCCGACCGATGCCGACCTCGCCGCGCTGGTGCGTGCGCAGGCGGCTGAGATCGCCGCGCTGAAGTCGCGGCTCGACCGGCTGGAGAACAACGCCGCCGTCGCGCAGGTGTCCGCGCCCGTGCCGCCCGTCCAAATCGCACCGCAGGCAGTCGCGCAGAACTCCGAGCCGCGTCGCACCGTGCCGTTCGCGCCGCAGCTCGCCCCTCCCGGCCCCGCCGATCGCAGCGTCGCGCAGGCAGTTGCCGCGCGCGACAATCCGTCGGGCGTGACCACCGAATGGGGCGCCGGCCTGCCCGTCTTCCACTCGGCGGACGGCGTCTACACGTTCAAGCCGCGCGGCCGCATCCTGACCGACGTCAGCTCCAGCTTCGGCTCGAAGTACGACGGCCGCAACATCACCACGACCGGCATGCGCGCGCTGCGCCTCGGCCTCGAAGGCGGCGTCGGCACGCATTTCTTCTACCAGTTCGAGAGCGACTTCTCAGAGAACGAGGTCGACGTCGTCACCGCGTTCGTCGGCTGGCGCAACAAGATCAAGCCGGGCCTCGACTACGACGTCCGCGCCGGCCATCTGTTCAATGACCGCAGCTTCGAGGGCTCGACTGGCTCGGATTCGACGCCGTTCCTCGAACGCTCCACCGTCTCGACCGCGATCATCCCGCAGCGCGGCTTCTACGGCATCGGCGTGATGCCGCGCGTCTTCTGGAAGACCGGCCACGCCTCGGTCACCGTTACCGGCGACCGGATCGACGGCACGCAGACCGTCGGCGACAGCCGCACGGTGCTCGGCCGCTCGCACTGGAACCCGATCAAGTCCGACACCGGCGTGCTGCACATCGGCGCCTGGGGCTTCGACGAGTCGCTGTCGTCGGTCGCCGGCACACTGACGCGCAACACGGTGATCGGCGGCCGCTTCAACGGCGCGCTGCGCGTGTCGACCGGCCCGCTGATCGGCGGGACGGGCACGACCGGCTACGGCGTCGAGCTCGGCGGCTATCGCGGGCCGTTGTGGGTGATGGGCGAAGCGGGCCGCCGCAACGCGCGGCTCGACGGCGGACGCCCCGATTTCGTCAGCAAGGCCTGGAGCGTGTCGGGCGGTCTGTTCCTGACCGGCGACCTGCCGCCGTACAACCCGCGGCTCGGCAGCTTCGGCCAGCCCAAGGTGTTGAAGCCGACGTTCGACGGCGGGGTCGGCGCGATCGAGCTCACTGCGCGCTACGAAAGCCTCGATTTCGACAATCTGCTGACCGGCGGCGACGGCTGGGCGGCGACCGTCGGGGTCAACTGGTATTTGAATTCCTTCACCCGTTTCCAGGTGAACGCGATCCAGTGGAACACCGACAACCGCGCCGGCGACTATGTCGGCAACGACAGCGGCCAGACGGTAAGCGCCCGCGTCGGGGTTACGTTCTGATGTTGGCCGGCATGCGATCTGCCACGACGGCCCGGCCCCACCCCGCCGTCATCCTGACGAAAGTCAGGATCCAGAGCCACGAGGGACCACGCTCCGTAACCCTGGATCCTGACTTTCGTCAGGATGACGGAGTGTTCGTGGCGGCCCCCGCGACAGTAACTGCGGCGACGTCTGCGATGCCTGCAACCCCCAACCCCCTATTCACGCCCTTTCCTAGGACGATGCGATGAACCTTGCCCTGCTCGGCTTCCTGATGGTCGCCACGTTCATGACGTTGATCATGACCAAGAAGATGACGCCGCTGGTTGCGCTCATCGTGATCCCGTCGATCTTCGGCGTGTTCGCGGGCGAGGCCGCGGGTCTTGGCCCGATGATGATCGACGGCATCAAGAACCTCGCGCCGACCGGCGTCATGCTGCTGTTCGCGATCCTGTTCTTCTCGACGATGACCGACACGGGCCTGTTCGATCCGCTGGTCGGCAGGCTGATCCGGATGGTCCACGGCGATCCGATGCGGATCCTGATCGGGACGGTCGTGCTGTGCGCGCTCGTCAGCCTCGATGGCGACGGGTCGACCACCTACATCATCACGATCGCCGCGCTGCTGCCGCTCTACAAGCGCTTCAACATGAACCGGCTGTACCTCGTCTGCCTGTTGATGACGACGAGCGGGATCATGAACCTGACGCCGTGGGGCGGACCGACCGCGCGTGCCGCAAGCGCGCTGAAGCTCGATCCGGCGACGCTGTTCCTGCCGCTGATCCCCGGCATGATCGCCGGCCTCGCGTTCCTGATCGGTCTCGCCGTGTATTTCGGGCGAAAAGAGCGCGTCCGGATGGGTGAAGCGGGGATCACGGCGGACACCGAGTTCACCGGCATGGCCGTTTCGCAATATCCTGAGGCGCGTCGCCCGAAGCTGATCTGGTTCAACGCCGCGCTCGTCGTCACGCTGCTGACGTTGCTGGTCTGGGGCATTCTCCCGCTGTCGGTGCTGATGATGCTGGCGTTCGCGATCGCGATGATCGTCAACTATCCCGGCGTGGCCGACCAGAAGGAGCGCATCTCCGCGCATGCCGGCAACGTGCTGGCGGTGGTGTCGCTGATCTTTGCAGCTGGCATCTTCACCGGCATTCTCGGCGGCACCGGCATGGTCGAGGCGATGAGCAAGGCGGTGGTCGGCGTGATCCCGCCCGCGCTCGGGCCGTACATGGCACCGATCACCGCGGTGCTGAGCATGCCGTTCACCTTCTTCATCTCGAACGACGCGTTCTATTTCGGGATGCTGCCGATCCTTGCCGAGGCCGGCGCGCATTACGGCGTCGCGCCCGAGGCGATCGCGCGCGCGTCGCTGATGGGCCAGCCGGTCCATCTGCTCAGCCCGCTGGTGCCGTCGACCTATCTGCTGGTCAGCCTAGTCGGCATCGACCTCGCCGATCACCAGCGCTTCACCCTCGTGCCCGCGATCGCCGTCTGCGTTGTGATGACCATCGTTGGCATGATCGCGCTTGCCTTCCCGTTCGTCGCCTGAGGTGAGCATCCCCGCAACCCGCCGCTACCGGAGCTTCCGCATGATCCGACCGCGTACACCGTTGATGCTGCTCCCCGCGATGGGCTGCGACGGGCAGCTCTGGGCGCGCCAAATCGTCGACCTCGCCGGGATCGCACAAGTCGAGTTCGGCGACCTCTCCCGGGACGATACGCTCTCCGAAATGGCCGCGCGCGTGCTCGCCAGCGCACCGCCGCGGTTCGCGGTCGCCGGCGTCAGCCTCGGCGGCTACGTCGCGATGGAGATGGTCCGCCAGGCGCCCGATCGGATCGAGCGGATCGCGCTGTTCGGCACGCGCGCATCGATGGACGTCCGGCCTCGTACCGTCGCGGGACAGGGCATGCTCGCCACCGCCCCGCACGCCGATCCGCTGCTGAGCACGATCGTCAGTGGCCCCGCGCAGGCGATGGCGGACCGCGTCGGCCCGGTGGTGTTCGAACGCCAGCAGCGTGCGCTGCTCGCTCGGCCGGATATCAGCGAGGCGATCGCCGCGATCCATGTCCCGACCCTGGTCGCGGTTGGCGATCGTGACCGGATCTGCTCACCCGACGACGCACTCTCGCTCTCGCTGCAAATCCCCGAGGCGCGATTCCACCTGTTGCGTGCCTGCGGCCATCTTGCGCCGCTCGAACGCCCGGGCGAGGTCACCGCCGTACTGCGCCAGTGGCTCAGGGCCGGCTGATCCCTCAGCCTAGCGGCTCGCGGTGGTCATCACTGTGGCCTGCGGCACCAAGCGCCGTTCGATCCGGTATTGCGCGACGATGCCAATGTGATCGGACAGCATCGAGCCATCCGCACGACGGCCGAACGGCGCTGCCAAGGCGATCGGTGTAATCGCGACGGTTGGCGACGAGCGGTACATCAGCCAGTCCTTTGCGCGACCAAGCGACTCCGCCATCGCCAGCGGCTCGGCAATTGGACACGCAGGCGCGGTTCGGCATGTCACGGCGGCGGCCTGGAGCAAATCGTTCCCCCCGAACATCCGCAGGTCGAACTGCGCCCGCCGCGCCAGATCGCGCCCGACGTTGAAGTCCCCCGCGACGAGCACCGGCCGATCGCCCGCGCCCATCGAGGCGATGAAGCGCGAAAGCAGGTCGAGCTGCCGGCGATACGCGTAGATCGCCCTCGCGTTGGGGGCGCCCGATGCGCCGTTCGAATTCAGATGCGTGTCGACCACCAGGATCGGCGTGGCGATGCCGGGCACCGCGATCAGCGCCGCCAGCGCGCCCTTATTGGCGAGGCAGTCGTAACCGGCACATACCGGGTAGGCCATCCTCCGGACCGCGAGGATCGGATAGTCGGAGAAGATCGCCAGTCCGCTGTCGACATGCTTGCCGAGCCGCTCGCCGACCAGCCGGCTGCCGTCCGCGACGAAGCCGTCGTCGCCGGGGGCGCGTGCGCCATCCGCATCCTCGGCGGGGCCGAACGCGACGTAGCGATAGCCCGCGGTCCGGCCGATCGCCTTGGCCTCGGGCACGAAAGCCTCCTGCACCGCGACGATGCTAGGCTGGACATGCCGCTCGCGCATGACCTTCAATTGGTCGCCGATCGCCTGCAATTCGGTCGAGCGGTCCTCGACGATCGGCCAGGGCAGACCGTGCACGTTATAGGTCATCAGCGTGATGTCGTGCGCCGCCGGGATGGCGGCGGCGGGAGCGATGGTCAGCGTTACGGCGGCAGCGGCCACCATCAGATATCGAAGCATGATATCGTCCTCTTGAAGACAGGTAGAAAAAGCGGCGCGGCTAGCGCTTGAGCGGCGCGAACGAGAACAGCCCGCTGCGATAGTTCATCACGACATGCGTGGTGGTCAGGCCGTCATGGACGACGACCGTCGCCTGATCGGCATGCGGCTTCGAATGGCCGAGTCGGGGATTGCTCGCAAAGCCGATGCCGTCGTGCAGCAGGCTGAACCCGTGCCCGCCGTCACGCGCATGGACGACGCTCAGCGCATACGCGCCCGGCGTGGGCACGCGCAGGCACAGCGACACGCCTCCCGATGCCGGTACCGTCAAGACGGCGCGGCGGAATACCTTGCCCTGCCCGATCAGCACATTGTCGTCGGCGAGAAAATCGCCGTCCTTCGCCGGGTAGAGTTCGGCCCGCAGCACGCCGACGCGATCCTTCAGTCCATCGACGTCGACGATCAGCGCCGGGCCTTGTTCGTGCGGGCGACAGCGCGCGTCGGCGGTGCCGAGCGCCGGGGTCGAGGGCGGCGTAGCGGCCAGCGCCAGCAGGGCAAGCAGGATCACTTGGTACGCTCCATGGTCACGAGTTCGACGGCGGTCAGCGCAGCGCCGAGCAGCAGATGGGTGATGAGCCAGAGGCCGGCGATCATCGTCAGCACCGCGGTCACGTCCGACGTCCGCCCGACGGTGAACGCGACCAGCCCGGCGAACACGATGTCCTTGTTGGGCAGCAGCGGCAGCCGCGATACGAGCAGGCGCAGTGTCGCGAGCGCGAGCCACCAGGCGAGCGGCGCGGCGGGCATCACCGCCGCCCACAGCAATGCGGCGAGCAGCGTGGTCGCGACGATCCGAAGGAAATGGATGACCGCGATCCGGCTCAGTTCGGGACGCGGCAGGGTCAGCAGCTTCTTGCGCAGGACGAGCGTGACGAGCGACGGAATCGCCATGCTGGCCGCCGATATCGTCATCACCTTGGCGTCGGTGCCGAGGTGCAGCGCGCCCAGCGCCTGCCAACTGACCACGGCCAACGCCAAGGTGCAGACGTTGGCGACCACCGCGGACAGGATCGAGACGTCCTTGATCGCGCCGAACGGCGTGCCGACCATCGTCGCGTGTTTCCGCGCCCAGCCGTAGAAATACAGTTCGCCCGAATAGCCGAGCACGATCTCGTTGCTGATCCGCTTGCGTAGCAGCGCGAGGATTCCGCTGGGCGGGAGCTGCCAGAGGCGACGATAGATCACCCATTCGCTGAACGGCGTCACCAGATAGCCGAGCGCGAAGATCGTCCAGAACAGTGGCGAGTGCGGCACCATCCGCAGCATCTCGCGAACGTCGATCCCGCGCAGCTGCCACAAGGCGGCGATCAGGATCGCGGCGGACAATAACGGCGCGAGCCAGCGGCCGAGGAAATTCTTGCGGACGGTCGTCGGCGTCAACTGCGGCAGTTGCACGCGCGTCAACGGTGTCATCGTCAGCGGCATGTCGTTCATGCGGCGTTCCTTCGAACGATACGGGGTCTGGGAAGTCTCGCGAATCGCGCATCGGCGGGACGGGAGACGGGCAGGCAAACCATGATCATGGCCCAACGACGCCGCCGTGCGCGGCCCCCACAGCCCTGGCTGTCGCTGCAATGAAATAAATTTTTGACACACACGAGGTCAGGACTGCGGACGCAGATCCGCGGTGCCGTCCCGTCAACAGCGATGCCATGACGAACGAGAGCTATACGATGGTACAGACCCAATTCGCCGATCCGGCCCCATTGCGGGCGCCTCCTGCCGACAAGCGCCTGGTCGTGTCGATCCACGATGTCTCGCCAACTTTCGCGCTGCCGATCGCGATGCTCGCCGAACGGATCGAGGCGATCCTGGGCGGGCCGCGGTTCGCGATGCTGGTGGTGCCCGATCACTGGGGCAGCGCGCGGATCGATCAGTCGCCGGCGTTCGTCCGGCGGCTGCGCGACTGGGCGGATGCGGGCGTCGAGATGTTCCTCCACGGCTGGTTCCACCGCGATTCCAGCGCACACCGGGCCGGCGCCAACGCGTTGAAGGCGCGCTATATGACCGCGGGCGAAGGCGAATTTCTCGGGCTCGATGCGGTCGAGGCGGAACTCCGGATGCGCGCCGGCCGCGACATGGTCGAACAGGCGATCGGCCGGTCGGTCGCGGGGTTCATCGCCCCCGCCTGGCTCTATGGTCCGGACGCGCATGCCGCGTTGAAAGCCTGCGACTTCGCGCTCGCCGAGGATCATTTCCGCGTCTGGCAGCCGCGGACCGGCGCGATCGTCGCGCGCGGCCCTGTGGTGACCTGGGCCAGCCGCTCGCCGGCGCGTACCGCCAGTTCGCTCGCGGTCGCTGCGATCGCGCGCACAATGCCCGACTGGATGCCGACGATGCGCGTTGCGGTCCATCCCGGCGACGTCACCAAGGAATCGCTGCTGACCAGCATCGACCGCACGCTCCGCACGCTCGCCGAACGCCGCACCGTGTCGCGCTATGCCGATCTGGTCGCCGAGCCGGTCCCGTTGGCGATAGCGGCATGAAGATCGTCGACGTCTGCGCGTTCTACACCCCGACCGGCGGCGGGGTGCGGACCTATATCGACCGGAAACTCGTCGCGCTCGCCGATCGCGGTCACGAAATCGTCGTGATCGCGCCCGGCGAAGAGGATCGCGAGGAACAGCGCGGCCCCAATGCGCGGGTCCGCTGGCTGCGCTCGCCCCGCTTCCCGCTCGACCGCTCCTATCGCTATTTCGCCGATCGCGAGGCGCTGCACGCAATGCTCGACGAAGAGGATGCAGATGTCGTCGAAGTGTCGTCGCCGTGGCGCAGCGCCTCGATGGTCGCGGACTGGCGGACGCGGTCGGGATCGCGCGCGCGGCTATCGCTAATCGCGCATGCCGACCCGCTGTCCGCCTATGCCTATCGCTGGTTCGGCAACGTCGCCTCGACGCAGGCGATCGATCGCGCGTTCGACTGGTATTGGCGGCATCTGCGGCGGCTCGATGCGCAGTTCGATCATATCGTCAGCGCGAGCGAAAGCCTGACGCAACGCCTGCGCGACGGCGGTCTGCGCAAAGTGACGACCGATCCGATGGGGGTCGAGCCGGGCCAGTTCTCGCCACGGCTGCGCGATCCCGAGCTACGCCGCGAGATGCTCGCGCTGTGCGGACTCGGCGAGGATGCGCTGCTGCTGATCGGCGTCGGTCGCCATGCCCCCGAAAAGCGCTGGGACATGGTCGCGCAGGCCGCGGCGATCGCGGGCACGCAGGCGCCGGTCGGGCTGCTGATCATCGGCGGCGGTGCGCGGCAACGCCGGGTGATCGACGCGATCGGCGACAATCCGCACGTCCGCCTGCTCGAACCGGTCCGCGATCGCGGCGCGCTTGCCCGCCTGATGGCGAGCGCCGACGCGCTGATCCACGGCTGCGAGGCGGAGACGTTCTGCTTCGTCGCGGCGGAGGCGATCGCGTCGGGGCTGACGCTGATCGCCCCCGACCGCGGCGGGGCGGCCGATCTCGCCTGCGCGAACGACGGCGCCCTGTACCGGTCGGGCGATGCGCAGGATGCCGCCGAGGCGATCCTAGCGGTCGCCGGCACGATCGAGACCTCGCCACAGCGCCGCCGCCCGGTCCGGACGATGGACGATCATTTCGACGCACTGCTCGCGCTCTACGGGGCCGGCAACGACTCCGCGATCGATCACACACGACGGTATCAGCAAGGAACAGGACGATGACCGCGATTGCGCCACCTGCCTTCATCATCAACGAAACGTCCCGTTTCGTCGCACCGACCGCGCGAACGACGCGGATCGAGCAGGACCGCGTGCTCGACACGCCGCAGACCGTTGCGATGTCCCCGTGGCGCGCGCCGCTCTTTTATCTGTCGTTCGTGGCGGCGGCCTTGCTGTTGGTCGCGGTCGCGATCATCCTGGCGTGGCGGATGATCAGCGGGTTGCGCCGAGGCTGATACGCGCACGCTGCGACGGCAGGGCCAGCACCAGTACGACGATCGCCACCGCCAGGACTGCCGACGCCAGCGGCCGGCTGAACGCGAGCCCGCCATGATCGACCGGCTTGTCGAGGAAATCGCCGACCGCCGCGCCCAATGGGCGTGTCAGGATGAAGGCGCTCCAGAACAGCAGGACGCGGTCGACCGCGGTCCACGCATACAGCGCCGCGATCACCACCAGCATCGCGCCGAAGATCACCGCCGCACCGCCATAGCCCAGCCCGCTGGTATCCGCGGTCCAGTCGCCCAGCGCGGTACCGAGCGTCTGCGAAAAGGTGATCGTAATCCAGTAGAACAGTTCCGCGCGCGGTTCGTGCACGGTCTCGACCGCGACCGATCCCAGCACCGACCGCCACACCGCCAGCGCCGCGACCACGCAGGCGAACAGCAGCGCGGACCCACCTGCATAGCCGATCCCGAGCGAGCGCGTCGCGAAGTCCGCCATCGTCGTACCCGCGGTGGTCGAGGCGATGATCGTCGCCCAGTATAGCAGCGGGTGATAGCGGTGCGCGGCGATCTGTCGCCAGACCAGCACGATCAGGATCGCCAGGAAGATCGCGGTGCCGATCAGATAGCCGAGGTTCATCGACATGCTGACGGTGTCGCCCGCGGTCTCGCCGAACGTGGTGGCGAGGATCTTGACGATCCAGAACCCCAGCGTCACCGCGGGCACCTTCGCCAGCGCGTCCTTGTGCGTCATGTCCTGCTCCTCTTTGTGCCAGCGTATAGTGATTTTTGCCGGGTATCGCATGACTTTACGGTGCCGCAGTCTGACAACCCGCCCCTTCGCGGGGAGGACAGTTCGGTGCCGACCCCTGCGTCACCCACCATTTCAAACGCGACTTCCGATCCACCAAGGCGCTAGAGAGCAACCATGTTCGAACGGGGCATGACATTCGGAGCGACGTCGTAGCCGACGCGGATCCTCTTCAGCCTGCCGGTCTATCGGCGGTACTTGCGGCGCATCGCCCGCAGCTCGTCCGGTTCTTCACCGGGCGGACGGGTAGCGTCGCCGAAGCCGAGGACGTTGTGCAAGAAATCTGGCTGCATATCGCCCAGCTGACAACGGGGCCGGTCGCGGGCCCGATCGCCAACCCGCTCGCCTATCTGCACCGGATCGGCATGAACATCGTCCTCGACCGCGTGCGGGCGAGCGGCCGGCGAGCGCGACGCGACAGTGGCTATGTGGAATCGACCACGACGGTTACCGGGGGCTGGCCGCGGGCGCTGAGGCGATCGACGACGCGCCCTCGGCGTTCGACGCGGTCGCCGGACGCCAGCGAGTCGCGCAACTCGCCGCCGCGCTCGCCGGTCCGCCCGAGGGCGCGATGCGCGTGTTTCGCCGCCACAAGATCGTCGGTCTGTCGCATGCCGAAGTCGCCGCCGAGTTCGGGATCAGCCGCAGCGCAGTCGAGAAGCATATCGCGGTCGCGCTCCGCCATCTCAGAAAGGCGCTAAATGATTGATTTTCGCGCCGGACTGCGGTGGCTGGCGTATGGTGGCGTCTATGAGGCGAGCGGGGGCATCCGCTCGGAACGAGGGTGCCGTAATGGATGCAACGACCCAGGATCCGATCGACGCAGCGGCGACCTGGCACGCGCGGATCGATGCGCCCGACATGGACTGGGCAGGCTTCGGCGACTGGCTCGACGCCGATCCGTCGCACCGCGCCGCCTATGATCTCGATCGCGCTGCTCGATGCCGAGATCGCCGCCGCGGCCCCCGCGATCGCCGCGTTGCTGCCCGCGAACGACGACGGCGCTTCCGATCGTGCCCCGCCAGCGCGCTCGACCCGCTGGCGGTGGATGGCGACCGGTACCGGCGGCGCGCTCGCCGCAGGTCTGGCGTTGCTGCTCGTCGGGCCAACGTTAACCGACCCCGATAGCGGCGTGCAGACCTATGCGACCGACGCCGGTAACACCCGTGCAGTCACGCTCGCCGATGGCAGCGCGATGCGGCTCGATCGTGGGTCGCGCGTGTCGGTGTCGGGGGGCACGACCCCGCTGATCGAGATCGCGGACGGCGCGGCAAGCTTTTCCGTGCGCCACGATCCATCGCGGACGTTAATCGTCCGCGCGGGCGGTTATGACATCCGCGACGTCGGCACGCGCTTTGCGGTCGTCAATGCGCAGGGACGGATCTCGGTCGCGGTCGCCGAGGGCAGCGTCAGCGTCGCGCCGCACGTCGACGATGGCAGCGCGTCGACCACATTGACCGCAGGGCAGCGGCTCGACATCGATCCTGCCACCGGGATCGCCGCACGCCGGACGGTCGCACCGACGTCGGTCGCGGACTGGACCGATGGGCGGCTCGACTATGACGGCGTGCCGTTGCCGCTGGTTGTCGCCGATATATCGCGGTATGCACGCACCCCGCTGGTAGTCGATCCGTCCGCCGCGGGGCTAGTTTTTCCGGGGTTTTGACGATTGGCGACGGCTCGCGGCTTCTCGATCAGCTTCGCGCGGTGCTGCCGCTACGCCTGCACCGCGCTGATGGTGTCGTCCATATCGAGCGCGCCGGCCCACGCTGACCCCACGCGCACCGACCCGACACGCGCCATCGTCCTACCCGCCGGATCACTGCGCACCGCGCTCGATCTCGCTGGCCCGCCAGACCGGCATCTCGATCGGCATGGCCGGCGCGCTGCCCGATGCGCCGGCCCGCAAGATCACGCGCGCCAACGACGTCGCGCAGGCGCTGAAAAGACTGCTCGCGGGAACGCATCTACGCGCCGTCCGCGTCGATGCGACGACTTGGCGGATCGAGCCCCTGCCCCGCTCTCCCAAAACCGCGCATGCCGTGCCACCGCCGATCGTCGAGGGCGGCGACATCATCGTCACCGCCAGCAAGCGCGACGAACGCCTGTCCGACCTGCCCGCGTCGATCACGATCCTCGGCGGCCCCGCGCTCGACCGGCTCGCCGGCAAGCGCGGTTTGGTCGATCTGCTCGCGACCACCGATGGTGCCTTCTCGACCAATCTCGGCCCCGGCCGCGACCGCGTGTTCCTGCGCGGCGTCGCCGACAGTGCGTTCAACGGCACCAGCCAGTCGCTGGTCAGCCTGTATCTCGACGATGCGCGGATCGGCTATTCCTCGCCCGATCCCGATCTCCGGATGGTCGATATCGACCGTGTCGAGATTCTACGCGGACCGCAGGGCACGCTCTACGGCACCGGTGCGCTAGGCGGCGTGATCCGGATCGTCACGACCGCACCCGATCTCGACGAGGTCTCGGGCAATGTCGCGGGCGAGGTGACAGGTATCAACAATGGCGCATTCGGTGGTGCGCTCGACGCCACGCTCAACCTGCCGATCGTGACCGGGACGTTGGCGTTGCGTGCGTCGGGCTGGACCGAGACGATGCCCGGCTGGATCGACGACACCGGTCGCAACACGCGCAACGTCAACCGCACCGCGCGCAGCGGGGCCGCGCAGCGCTGCGGTGGGCGATCGGCGATGGTTGGACCGCCACGATGAGCGGCATCGGCCAACGGATTGATGCGCGCGACAGCCAATATGCGACCAGCGGGCTATCGCGCGCGACGGCGATCGCCGAGCCGCAGGACAATGATTTCCTGTCCGGGTCGCTCGATATCCACGGCCCGATCGGCAGCCTCGACGCGCAATCGACCACCTCGATCGTGTCGCATGAATTCGGCAGCACCTATGATGCGAGCGTCATGGCCGCTGCGCTCGGCACAACCGCACCGGTTGCCTATGTCGAGGATCGCGCGATCCGGCTGGTGACGCAGGAGGTTCGGTTGAGCGATCCGACCGCACGCCACCCCTGGATCGTCGGCGCGTCGATCCTGCATGCGACCACCCGCCTGAAAGGCCGCTTCGAATCCGACGCCAGCTCCGTAGTCGCGCGCGACGACAAGGAGGCGGTGTTCGAAGCGGCGGTGTTCGCCGAGGGCACGCAACGTCTGTCGTCAACGCTCGACCTGAAGATCGGTCTGCGCGGCTTTGTGACGGTCAACGACATCGAGCAGCAAGGTCCCGACGACCAGAGCACCACCAAGCTGGGCGTCACGCCGAGCGGCACACTCAGCTGGCACCGCGACGACGTCGGACTGATCTGGCTGCGCTATGCCAGCGCGATCCGTCCCGCCGGTGTCACCCGGGCATCGATCAGCACCGAGCAACGCATCCCCGGCGATGAGTTGCAGAGCATCGAGATGGGCTGGCGCATCCACGGCCTCGACGACCGGCTCAGCCTCAGCGGCGCGATCTTCGGATCTTTCTGGGAGCATCTTCGCAGCGACGTGGTCGGATCTGACGGGTTGTTCGGCACGGTCGATGCGGGGAACGCCACAAACTACGGCGTCGAGTTCGGCGGACGGTTCGACGCGCGGCCCTACACGATCGACTTCGGCACCACGATCCAGCGCGCGCGACTGACGTCACCCGCCAACGATCGCGCCTATGATCGCGCCGGGCAGGACGATCGCCGCCTGCCGGTCGTGCCCGATTATTCCGCGCGGCTGGGGATCACACGACGGTTCTCGCTGATCGGGATGCCGGCGAGCGGGTATGTCACGGCGCGGTATATCGGCCAGACGCGGTTGAGCTTCGATCCCCTGCTCGATCGGCCGGCGGGCGATTATGCCACGATCGGCGCGGGCGCGACGCTCGACGACGGACCACGACACTGGTCAATCGCGATCGACAATCTCCTCGATGGACGTGGCAACAGCTTCGGGTTCGGCAATCCCTTCACGCTGGCGACGACCACGCAGACCGTTCCGATCCGACCGCGGGCGATCACGCTGAGACTCGCGATCGGGCTTTAGCCACGGCGCCCCCGCGCGATGCATTCGCGCGCGGCGACTAAACGATGTCATTGTACGTTACCCGACGCGGGGCTAGCGGCATGCTGCCATGTCGATATCGCCCCCATCGCCCGCCAAGTCCTTTAACTGGTTGCAGCCCTTGCCGGGACTGCGAATCCTGCGGCGTGGCGACGTACCGATCACGCGCGTCCAGATCTATGGCCAGCGTTGCAGCGGGACCAACCTCGTCACGCGCGCGATCGAGGCGAATATGCCCGGCGTCGAGATCACCGAGGCGTTCGGGTTCAAGCATTGGTTCGTACCGCCGCAGACGCTGTTCGTGAAGGATACGCTGGTGCTGGTCGTGGCACGCGATGCGTATGACTGGGCGCGCAGTCTCCACCGCCAGCCCTGGCATGCGCACCCCGAGCTGAAGGCCAAGCCGTTCGACGCGTTCATCCGCAGCGACTGGCACAGCTATTGGGACGATCATTTCGGGCATATCGAGCCCGGCCATCCGATGCATGGCGACGAGATGCTGCACGAACGCGATCCGGAGACCGGCGAACGCTTTGCCAATTGCATTGCCAAGCGGACCGCCAAGCTGCGCCATTGGTCGTCGCTGAGCAACCGCGCGCACAACGTCGCGCTGCTCGGCTATGACGCGTTCGCGCGCGATCCGGCGGCATTCGTGAGCGCGTTGGCGGCGGCAGCAGGCTTGGCGCACCATCCACAGTTCGTGCCGATCACCAGCTACAAGGGACAAGGCTACGCGCCCTATGTGCCGACGGCGTATCCCGATCTTGCAGCAGCGGATGCGGCGCATATCGCCGCCGGGCTCGATCCCGAGATCGAGGCCGCGTTCGGCTTGAGCGCCGACTATGCTGATCGACATCAATCGCCTTCGCGCGTGGCTCCGGTACAGCAATCGGCATGAGCCAGCCGATCACGTTCTTCATCCATCACCAGGGCCGCGGCCATGCCAACCGCGCGATGGCGATCATCCGCGAACTGCCGCCCGAGCGCATGGTGACGATCCTGACCGCCAAACCGTCGTTGTTCGACGGGTTCGAGCGGCCGATCACGATCGCGGCGCTGCCCGACATGATCGGCGCGCCGGTGCCGACGCCGGGGCTGTTCGCACAGGCCACGCCCGAGGTGATGCACTGCGTCCCGCTCGGGGTGGCGAAGACGCGGGCGACGATGCGGACGATCATCGACCATCTCGACGACGTCGATCCGGCGCTGTTCGTGGTCGACGTCTCCGCAGAGATCGCGTTGCTCGCGCGGATCGCCAGCGTCCCGGCGATCAGCATCCGGATGCACGGCGACCGGCTCGATCCGGGGCATCTCGGCGCCTATCAGGCGAGCGTCGGCCTGCTCGCGCCCTTCGGCGAAGCGCTCGAGCAAGGCGACACACCAGGCTGGGTGCGCGCGAAGACATGCTACGCGGGGGCCTTTGCACGACCGTCGATCCGGTCCCGACCAAGGCCGAAGCGCGCGCGAAACTCGGGCTTGATCCGAACCAGGAGATTATCGTCGTACTCACCGGCGGCGGCGGCGCGGGCACGCCCTATGCGCCGCTGACGATGGCGGCGCGGGCGGTGCCGGACGCTCAATGGCTGGTGCTGGGGCCGGTCCACCGCGAGGGACACGAAACCGATTTCGGCAATCTCGTAGAGCTCGGCTGGGTACCGGGCGTGACCGACCACATCGCCGCGGCGGACGTCGTGATCGCATCGGCGGGCGACAACACGGTGCACGAGATCGCGCGCGTGGGGCGGCCTTATGTTTGCGCGCCCGAATGGCGGTATTTCGGTGAGCAGACGCGCAAGGCAGAGCGACTTGCGGAACTGGGTGCGGCGGTTGCGCTTCCAGCGTGGCCAGGCGCGCTGGCACCATGGCGCGGGATCCTCGATGCGGCCAAGGCACTCGATCCGGCGGCCCTTGCCGAACTTTACGACGACGACGCGGCGAAGGTGGCGGCGGAGTATCTGGAAGCGCTGGCGGTTTCTTTGTGGGCCGCGGGGTAAGCACGTTCCAGCCCGCCCCCCGGCGGGGGAGGATCGAAAGTGGGACGCCTTCTAGCCCCTCGCTTCACGCGTCATCCCAGCGAAAGCTGGGATCTCATCATGGGGCTCCCGCCGGCTGTCTCACGAGACTCCCCGGCGTTCGCTGGGGTAACGAAATTGGGGACATGCCGGAAAGCGGAAGATGCGTAGCGGGAACAGGGCAGGCAGAGGCAGCATAGGCTGATGTCGGCAAAGAGAGTATTCACGACCTACACGCGTAAAGTCGGGCAGGCACCCGGCCTCAACTGAACAGCGTCTCCGGTGACATCTTCGACGCAATCATTTCCGCGTCGTTCGGCTGGCGCAAGACCGTTATCGTATCCGCATCCCACGCGATCAAACCGTTCTCGGCGAACTGCCCGAGCCAATATTGCATGCACCACCGCCCCCATGTCGCCCGAAACAACCGCGCATTGCGGATGATCGCGTCGAAATGCTGGTAGGCCGGTGTGTGGACGATGTGGTGCTGATGATACGCGCGCGCGCCTCCAACCCACCACATCGCGACGCCCGCGCGCTCCAGTCGTGCGGCGAAGTCCGTCTCCTCCCCGCCATAGCCGACATAGCGTTCGTCCATCCCCCGGCTCGCGTCCAGTCCGCGGCGGAAATCCCAAACGACAAGCCCCAGAGTTCGCCATGCGTGGGTGTCGGACGGATCTCGTCGAGAGCGATCGGCGGCTTGTCGGGGTGGCGCTTGCCGATCCGGTCGAGCGCAGCGAAATCGATACCGTCCGCGATCGCGCCAGCGGGAAGATACAGAACCTCTCCCAACCGAATGCCGCCAGGCTCGGATCCCGTCTCGACATAGCGTTCAACCAGGGTCGAAGACGGCACGCAATCGACGTCGAGGAAGATAAGTTGCTTGCCTGATGCCGCCGCCGCGGCACGATTGCGTGCCGCGGCAAGCGGCATCGCGTCGCCTGATACGAACACCTCCCGGATCGGAAAGTCGGTGGAGGGTAGATCGATATGCGCCGCCGGCTGCATATACGCGATCACCAGTTCGTCGGGCTTGCGCCGCGACGCGTTCAACCCGGCAATCAGGTTCGCCAGATGCGCACGACGCCCGCGGACGAGCGTGAGGACGCTGACGCTCACGAGGCCCGCTTCCGTACGGCGGCGAGCGACTCCGACTGTTCGGCCGCGGCGCGGAAATACGCCACGCCTTCGATCACCCCGCGCGCATGATGGCCGACCGCGACATAGCCATGCGCGAGGTCGGCACGCGTGCCGAGGCCATCCGAATAATTGCCGACGATGATCGCGTGGCGCGACGAGCGCAGCATCTCGATATCGTTGCCGCTGTCGCCCGCGACGATCACCTGCCGCGGTTCGAGGCCGAGGCGGCGGCGGACATGCTCGACCGCCGTCCCCTTCGATGCAGCGTGCGGCAGGACGTCGAGATAGCGGCCGTGGCTCTGGATGATCGAACAGCTATGGCCGTGTTCCGCCAGTAGCGCGCGGACGCGTTCGGCCGCCGCCACGTCGCCGTCAGCGAAATAGCTGAGCTTGAACCGGCGTTGTTCGAGCGGGCTTTGCGGGGTCAGTCCGGCGTGCTGGCCGATCAGCGCGGCAACCGCGTCGCGATCCCATCCGGCGGCGATGATCCCGTCCCATTCGGTGTCGCGGTCGTACACCGCACCGCGCACCGTCCGGTAATAGATCTCCGAGCCGACCGACGTAATCAGGATCTCGGGGCGTGGCGCGTCGTGCTGGCCGAGCACCGCCATCGCGCTGTGAAAGCTGCGCCCGGTGGCGATCGCGAACGCAACGTCAGTCTGCGCCGCATGCCACGCTGCGAAATCGCCGACGCCTTGCGCGCAACCGATCAGCGTCCCGTCGATGTCCGAAACCAGCAACAACGCCGGGTCGCGCTCAGCGAGCGGAACCGCGGAGGCGCCGACGACCTCCTCGAGCAGGCCCACGTAAAGCTGTACGTGGCGGTCCCAGTCATACGCCCGGATCGCGACCGACCCCGCCGCTGAATAGCGCGACCAGAGTGCAGGATCGTCGAGGATTTTGAGGATCGCATCGGTAATCGCGGTCGACGAGCGCGGATCCACGAGGATGCCGTTGCCGCACGTCTCGACGATGTCGTTCGGACCACCGCTGTCGGTCGCAACCACCGGCAGCCCGCTGGCCGCCGCTTCGAGCAAGGTGAGCCCGAACGGTTCGTTGAGCGCCGGATTGACGAAGATGCCCCGTCTGGTCCGCGCATGCGCATAGACCGCAGCGATATCGTCGGGACGATGCTGTTTGGGATACGCGACCTTGCCGTACAGGTCGTAGCGATCGATCAACTGAAGCAGTTCGGCGATGTTGTCGCGGATCTCGGGCTCGAGCGTCGCGCTGTCGTCGCGCGTCCCGGCCAGGATCACGAGGTTCGCCGCAGCCTGCAACGCAGGCGACCGGCCATAAGCGTGAACGAGCGCGGCGAGGTTCTTCTTGGTGACAGGCCGCGCGATCGCGAGGATCACCGGTTTGGAAGGGTCGTCGAGGAACCGGTCGATCAACGCGTCGACGCGTGCGTCGGTGCGGCAGTTGGCAAACTGTTTCAGGTCGCTGCCGGGCGCGAATACGCGAATCCGACCGGGATCATAGGCAGCATAATCGGCATACTGGACCTCGGCCTCGTCGCGCGAGGAGGCAATGATCGCGGCGGCACCCGCGATCGCCTCTTCCTCGATCGCGATGCGCCGATCCAGCCCGGCGGTCTCCGCACAGTCGCGGTCGAACGCGGCCAGCTTTACGCGACCCAGCGAGTGCGCGGTGAAGACGTAAGGAATACCGGTCCGTGCCGAAACACGCGCCGCGACCAACCCTGCATCGGCGTAGTGCGCATGCATGACGTCGGGCGTGCGGTCGAGCGTGGCGATATGCGCGACCAGGGCCTCGACCAGGCTGTCATGCTCGGTCCACAGGTCTTCCTTGACCAGATACGCATCGGAGGCCGTCGGCAGGCGGACGATCCGCGTGGTGCCGTCGATCGTCTCGATCGGCTCGGCATAGCATTCGGCATAGGCCATGTGCCGGAAGGCGCGGGTGACGATTTCCATCCGGTCGATCGCCGGATTGCGACCGCTGGCAGAAACGAGATCGAGCAAATAGCGGATATGCCCCCCGGTATCCGCGGTGAGTCCGTATTCGACGTCGGTTGCGCGTAGACACCCCTGTAACGCGATATGTAGTACGAACACCCTTCCCCCGTTCATCTGGAATTCACACAAGGAACCCCCGCGGGGTTGCCGAGTTCCGGGCAGATGAAACGCGAAACCCTTGAATTGACGCAGATTAATACATTCTGTTTGGTACGCCGGTCGCCGTGCGACAACGCATCGTGAGGATTGCTCTACTTACCTGGGCGTATCCCCTGAAAAGAGCGGACTTACGCGCGCCGCGCGGGAGATTGCGCAGTCGCTCGCAGAAGCGGGTCATGACGTCACAGTATTTGCGATGGATAGGCGCGAAGACGGCCGCGACGGCCGGGTTTCGGTGTTCGGCTGCGGTTTGCGCGACAAATCCTTGGCGGCGCGCCTGCGCAAGATCGCCGGGATCGGGCATCTCGTGGCGCCTTTCATATTCCGCCGGGCGGTTGCGCGCGAGCACCGCCGCACACCGTTCGACATCGTCGAGGCGACCAACTGGTACGCGCCCGGTCTGGCGATCGCGCTTACCGGCCCCGCACCTCTGGTGACGCGCAACTCCACCCCGGCGGCAACTTCGGCGGAGACCGTGACGAGCCTGCGCGACCGGTTCGATCGCCGCGCCGCGATGCTGGCGGAACGCATCACCGCGCGCTTCAGCAAGGCGTTGATCTCGAACACGCAGCTTCACGGCGACAAGATCGCGGCTCTGTACGGCGTCGCGGCGCCCGGCGAAGGCGCGCGGCACGCGGTGATCGGCCTCAGCCTGCCGCCCGAGATCGTCGCGCGCGGCTCTGCGGCGACCTACCCGCTCGGCGAACCGATCGACCTGCTGTTCGTCGGCCGCGACGAGCACCGCAAGGGGTTCGACGCGCTGATCATGGCGTTGCGTATCCTGTCGCGCCGCGCGGATGCCGGGATGCGCGATTTCCGGCTGACGATCGTCGGCGTACGCGCGGAAGACGTCGGCGCGATCCCGGCGTCGGCGCGTGCGCGATTGACCTGCCACCACCGCGTCGACGAGGCCATGCTACACGATCTGATGGAGGCGGCGCACGTGATCGTCGCGCCGTCGCGGTACGAGAGCTTTGGGCTGGTGTATCAGGAGGCGATGATGTTCGGCCGCCCCGTCGTCGCCTGTGCGGAGGATCCAAGCGCGCGGCTGTTCATTGGGGAAAGCGGTGCCGGATTGCTCGCGAAGACCTGCACCGGGGACGATCTCGCGACGCAGATCCAGCGGCTGGTCGAAGACCCGGTGTTGCGCGCGCATTATGCCGCTGCGAGCCGCAGGGCCGCAGGGATGTTCACGCGCGACACGCTCGCCGCGCAGACAATCGCGGTCTACCGCACCGCCACGGGATCGAAGGGGGCGAGCAGCAACGCCTCGTCCTCGGGCCTGCCCGCGCCAGTCGACATCGCTTCGTAGATCCGCGTCCGCTCGCGCACCCGCTCGCCATCGAGCCGGTGGTCGAGCGCACCGGCCAGCGCCAGCGAACTTTCGACGAACGGTACGACCGGGCGCTCATGGACGCGTCCGGCAAAGCGGATGTCGCTGCGGTTGAGGCGGTACTGGATGTCCGGGTAGGACGCGGACTGCACGCCGTCGACGAGGTTGCGGCGTGGTAGTCCCAGCGAACGCAGCCCATCGCGATCCGCCGCCGCGACCAGCCAGCCGAGCGCATCGAGCAAGGCAGCGTCGGGGCGTTCGTCGGTGTCGATCTGCAACACCCAGCGGGTCTGCATCATGTCTTGGAGCCGATTGCGCTGGGCAGCAAAATCGCCGTCGAGCGGGTGGTGGGCGACCTCGATCCACGGAAGCCCTGCAGCAAGTTCGCGCGCCGCGTCTGCTGTAGCGTCGAGGAGGACGACGATCCGGCCAAACGCGCTGCGATAGTGTGTTGCGATGTCGACGAGATCGGCGGTGGCGGCGGCACGCGCGATGATGCCGAGGCCAACGGCGTGCGACACGGTCTGCGCAGGGACCGCCTCCGCCTGGGCAGGCCGGTAGTCGTGCGGGAAGCGGACTGCGTTTGGCGCGACGGCGGTCGGTTCTACCTCGAACCCGAACCGCCATGCCGCGTTGCGCAATCCCGCGGGGTCGAGCGTCCAGCGCTCGGCGGGCTCGCGCTCCAGATCGACAACACCGCTTTCGAGCCGGGCGACGATGTCGCGGGCCACTTCGCCGACCTCGCTCACGTCGCGCACCATCAGGCGGCAGTGGCTACACTCGGACCAGTCCTCACGCGGGAGCCAGTCCCAATTGCCACAGATCGAGCATCGCAATCGCATGGGTCCGGCAACCCTTAGGCCGGGCTAGGGGTTCCCGTGCCGCTCGCCGGCACCGGGCACCCGGTCCGTCCTAACTTACCGCCGTCATCCTGACGAAAGTCAGGATCCAGGGTAACGGGCGCTGCCTTGCTTGGCTCTGGATCCTGACTTTCGTCAGGATGACGGGAGTAGTTTCAATACCCCAGCGTATGCGCCAGCGTCAGCAGCAGCCAGTACAGCCCCCCGACAGCAGCATCGCCACCGGCAGCGTCATCACCCACGCCAGCGCCATGTTCATGACGGTCCTGCGCTGCAGCCCGGCGCCATTGGCAACGCTCGCACCCGCAACGCCCGACGACAGGATGTGCGTGGTCGACACCGGCATGCCGAAGTTCACCGCCAGCAGGATGGTCGACGCCGCAACCAGCTCGGCCGATGCGCCCATCCCATAGGTCAGATGCGTCTTGCCGATCCGCTCGCCCACCGTGACGACGATCCGCTTCCACCCGACCATCGTGCCCAGGCCCAGCGCCAGCGCGACGGTCACCTTCACCCAGGTCGGGATATAGCGCGTGCCCTGCTCGAGCCCACTGTCATAGCTCTTGAGCGTCGTGATCTCCTGCGCGGTAAACCGACCCTGCGCGGCCTTGTCGGCGGCGATCAGCTTGGTCGTGTCGAGCACCAGATACATGTCGTTGCGCAGGTTCGGCGTCGCCGCGGCGGGCACTTTCCCGAGCGAGCCATAGCCCGCGATCCGGCTCGACACGTCGTCCGACAACGTCGCCAGCGCGCCATAAACGACCGGGTCCGCGACATGCTTGCTCTTCAGCGCCTGCGTGACCTGTGCGCGCGCCGCGCCCACGTCGGTCGGTGCGCCATCGGCGTGCGCGCGGTACGCCGCCGACGCTGCCTGCGCGGTCTGGACGAACGCCGGCGTCGCGCTCTCGGGCATCGTCCGGTTGAGCGCATAGGCGGTCGGCGCGCAACCAATCAGGATGAGCATGATCAGCCCCATCCCCTTCTGCCCGTCGTTGCTGCCATGCGCGAAACTGACCGCGGTGCACGTGCCGATCAGCAGCGCGCGGATGCCGCGCGGCGGCGGCGTCTGGCCCTCGGGCGCCTCGTACAGCGCCTTGTCGCGGAGAAAGCGCTTCATCACCAGAAGCAGCAAGAGCGCGCCGACGAACCCGACGATCGGGCTGAACGCGAGCGCGGAAAGAACCTTCCAGACCTGCGCCATGTCGACGCCGGACGTGCCGTCCGCGCCGCCGTTCATGAGCTGGTTGGCGAGGCCGACGCCGAGAATCGAGCCGATCAGCGCATGGCTCGACGAATTGGGCAGCCCGACCGCCCAGGTCGCGAGGTTCCACACGATCGCCGCGAGCAGCAGCGCGAAGATCATCGCGAACCCGCCGACGCTACCGACGTTGAGGATCAGGTCGACCGGCAGCAGCGTGACGATCGAATACGCAACCGCGCCCGACGACAGCATCACGCCGAGGAAGTTGAAGAACCCCGACCAAACGACCGCAAGCGGCGCAGGCATCGAATGCGTGTAAATGACGGTGGCGACCGCGTTCGCGGTATCGTGGAAGCCGTTCACGAACTCGAACCCGAGCGCGATCAGCAGCGCGAGCGCGAGGAACGCGAACGCCCCGCCCGCCAGGCTCTCGCCGACCTGGGCTGTATCGAACGCGATGCTGAACCCGGCATAGGCAAGCCCGCCGATCAGGACGGCCAGGAAGATCCACCGCCCCGCCGGGTGCAGCGAATGATCGAGCTTGGGACCGGTGCGCGGCGGCGATGCAGCGCTCGAATCAGCCGTCAGCGTGTCGGGGGCGAATGTGGAGGTAGCCATGGGGGTGCAGTCGGCCCTTACGATGACATTCTTATGACAGATGTAGATCAAGCGACGGCGGGGCCTGATTTGGGACGGATCGGCGCGGGTATATTCCGCAAGGGAGGTCGCTGCATTCGCCTGGCGGAGTAGGCGGTTAGCGCCGTTCAGCTACGGGCCATTCCGCTCGAACCGCGCGGCTGCCTGCTACACATCCCAATCGGCCGGGGTCGGCTTTGCGATGGTGCTGCCCGTGCCGCACTCTCTAGCGCGCCCTTCCCGTCATGCGTTCTCATGCTGTACGAAGACCATCCCGGTCACGCCGGCGCGCTGGACGACCCCGTCGCGCGCGCGGCGCTCGATACCCGGGGGTGGAACCTGAGCGACAGCGAAGGGTTCGCCAAGAGATCAACAGGGAGAGACAACATGCGGATTGCGACACTGGCACTGCTCGGCGCGGCGACGATGGGCCTGAGCGCCTGCGATAAGAGCGGCATGGACACCGGCACGCCGGTTGCTGGCGGCCAGCGCGCCACCGCGATGCTCCAGACCGCGACCGGCACCGATGTCGGCCGCGCCACCGCCACCGAAGTCGCGGGCGGCCTCCGATTTACGCTCGACGCCAAGGCGATGCCCCCGGCACGCACGGCGCGCACATCCACATGGTCGGCCGCTGCGACGCCCCCGACTTCACGACCGCGGGCGGCCACTGGAACCCGACCGGTATGAAACACGGCAGCATGAACCCACAGGGGCCGCACGAAGGCGATCTGCCCAATTTGATCATCGGCACCGATGGTCGCGGCACGATCGGCATCACCATCCCCGGCGCGACGATGGCGGGGTTGATGGACACGGACGGCTCGGCGTTCGTGGTCCATGCGGGGCCGGACGATCTGATGACCGATCCGGCCGGCAACAGCGGCGGACGGATCGCCTGCGGGGTGTTCCAGGCGGGGTAACACCCTTCCCGTTCGTGCCGAGTAGCGACCGAGTAGCTTCGCAGAAGCGTATCGAGGGCGCGTATCGAAGCACAGGTCCCGCGCACCAACCTGTCCCCTCCCCGTTCGCCCTGAGCGAAGTCGAAGGGCCAGCCCCGCGCGCAGGTGCTTCGACTTCGCTCAGCACGAACGGAAAGCCACGCACCTCCAAACCGCTCGATCCTACCCGCCAGGGGAGGTGGCGCCGTAGGTGACGGAGGGGAGGACACGCAACAGAGGTTTCTCTTTCCTCCCCCTCCGTCTGGCAAAGGCCAGCCACCTCCCCCTGGCGGGGAGGATCGCAAAGCTCAGACCACCTCCCCCGCCGCCCTCGCGCGATCCTCCCGCGTAGCCTCCGCGCGCGGCGCCAACCGATACGCCGCAATCGCACACGCCAGCGTAATCGGCGTCACCACCAGCAACGACAGCATCCCGATCGACAGGCTCCCGGTTAGCGTCGACACCCGCCCCGCCATATATGGCCCGAGCGCCAGCCCGATCAGCGTCGTCCCGATAAAGAACGTCGCCGTCGCCGTCCCGCGCATCCGCGGCAAAACCATGTCCTGCGTGGTCGCCGCCGCCGCCCCCAGCGCACACGACGCGGTCAACTGCGCGAGAAATATCCCGGTATAAAACGCGGTCGGCGACGACGCGGTGAAGGCGAGCACCAGGAACGGCACCGGCACCACCGCGCCGAAGATCACCACCCAAAGTCGCCCCGCCGGATTGCCCCGCCGCAACCGATCCGACACCACCCCGCCGATCGTTAGCCCGAGGAACCCCGCGGTCGCGCCGAGACTGCCGATCATGAATCCCGCCGACGACGGCGTCGCGCCAAGCTCGCGCAACGCATAAGGCGCCGCCCAGAAACTCGCCGCATAGCTCAGGAACGCGTTCAGCCCATAGGCGACCACCGTGCACAGGAATGCCGGCGTGCCGACGATCAACGCGAAGGTCGGTGGATCGCGGCGCTTCAACGCCGACGCCCACGAAAACACCGCATACACGCCGATCCCGATCGCCACCCATTGCGGCCACGGCTCGCCCGCCGCGATCAGCCCCGACACCGCGGCGACCACCACCGCGAGCGCCAGCAGATTATAGCCAAGCGCCCGTGCACCGCCCATCGCCGCGCCGATCAGCGTCAGCGGCGGCACGATCGTCACCAGCTCGGCACCGAACGCGCGGAACGGCGCGGGATGCTTCTCCGGCTCGGGCAGACCCTCGACAAGCCCGCGGATCGGCTCCTTCAACGTCGCGATCCACAGCGCCAGCAACAGCCCCGGCACGCCGACCGCCATGAACGCCGCCTGCCAGCCAACCAGCCCGAGCGGCCCGCCGCCGGGATAGGCCTTGTTCCAGCTCTGCACGATCAGCCCGCCGATGAACAACGAACAGCCGCCGCCCACGTACAGCCCGGCGGAATAGATCGATAGCGCGGTCGCGCGCAGCCGCTTCGGGAAATAGTCGGAGATGATCGAATAGGCGGACGGACTGGCCGTCGCCTCGCCGATCCCCACGCCGATCCGCGCCGCCGCGAGGTGCCCGCCGGTCTTTGAAAATCCCGACAGCGCGGTCATCACCGACCACAGCGACAGCCCGATCGTCATCAGCCTTACGCGGTGCCAATTGTCCGCCAGCCGCCCGAGCGGGATGCCGAACAGCGAATAGAACACGCCGAACGCGGTGCCGTACAGGAAGCCGAGATCCTGGTCCTTCAACCCCAGGTCGCGCTTGATGTCCTCCGCCAGGATCGAGATGATCTGCCGGTCGACGAAGTTCAGCACATAGACGAGAAACAGGATCGACAGCACGTACCAGGCGTAGTGCGACGCGCCTTTTCCGGCTCGTCCCCGATGGTTTGCGCACCCGCCATGATCCCTCCTCAATGTTTTTCGAGCTATGGGTATCAGAGGGATTGAGAGAGAAACAGCGGTTTCGACTGGATCGGGTACGGCAGCGCCCCAACAATCCTCCCCCGCCAGGGGGAGGTGGCTGGCTGTTGCCAGACGGAGGGGGAGGCAAGCGAAACATCTGTTCCGTACCCTCCCCTCCGTCACCTTCGGCGACACCTCCCCCTGGCGGGGGAGGATTGAACGGTCACGCTCAGTGCGAGCCGATACGCCCCCGCTTCAGCGCACCCTGTTCGAGCCGCAGGAGCAGTGCCTCGATCGTCGGCGGTGTGGTCGGCTCGGCGGGCGGGCGACCGGGCCGCGCAATCGGGGTCGGCGCGATCATCTCGGGCGTAGGGTCGGGCATGGTTTCGGGCACCGGCTCGGGAGCATCCTCCTCCAACGCAATTTCGACCGGCCGCTCGACCGGCTTGGGCGCAGGCGCGGTCACGAACGTCGCCGGTTCCGCCGAACGCGGCATATCCACGACTGGCGCGATCATCGGCTGCGCAAGCGGCGCGACCGGGCGCACCGGCTCCATCGGCACCGGCAGGATCGCCTTCGGATCGAACGCAGCAAGCGGCAAATCGAGATCGGCCGGTATCGTCCGCTCGTCACGCGCGCCGTTGGCACCGATCCCCAGCTCCATCATCGGCGTGCCGAGATCCGCCGCCGACATGGGTTTACGCGGTGGCGCGTCGGGATGCGCGTCGGCGCGGCGCACCACCGGCACGCCGTCCTCGCGCGGCGCACGGCGGACGAGAAAGCCGCCCGGCCCGAACAGCAGGAACAGCGACGACCACAGCAACGCGCCCACCAGCAACCCGCTGCCGAGCGCCAGGAGGACGCGCGCGATCACCCCGAGCGGCGGCGCGGCGGCGGGTACCAGTGCGGCCACGCCGGTGGTCCACACCAGAGTCTCCAGCGTGTCGCTCGAGATCACCAGCACGCCGATGGCGGCGAGCAGCCCACCGGCCACCGCGCCGTAAAGCGGCAGCGCGCGGATCAGGGGTTGGCGGCCAAGCGCGATCATCGTTGTTCCCGTGCGGCGGCCGCGATCAGCCGTCCATAAAGAGGATCATAGCGCCGAATGTTTGACGACCAGTTACGTTCATCCTTAACGAACGCGCGCCCCCGCGCCCGCCGCTCGTCCCAACCCGACCGATCCGCGAACATGCCCGCCAGCGCGGTCGCGATCGCCGCCGGATCATCGGGCGGGAACAACGTCCCCGTCTCCCCGTCGCGGATCAGTTCACGGTGCCCGCCGACATCCGATGCCGCCACCAGCCGCCCCTGCGCCATCGCCTCGAGCGGCTTCAACGGCGTGACCAGATCGGTCAACCGCATCCGTTTGCGCGGATAGGCGAGGATATCGACGAGCCCGTAATAACGCTCGACCTCCTGGTGCGGCACGCGCCCGACGAAGCGGATTGCGTCCGCCACCGGCGATGCGTCGGCCTGCGCGCGCAACGCCGCCTCCATCGGTCCGCCACCGACCATCAAAAGCCGTGCCTTGGGGCGCATAGCTACCAAAGCCGGCATCGCCGCGATCAGGTCGTCGAGCCCCTCGTAATCGTAGAAGCTGCCGATGAACCCGACGACATCCGCGCCGTCGAGCCCCAGTTCCGCCCCCAATGCATCGTCGCGCGGCGGCGCGGTGCCGAACAGGTCGAGATCGACGCCATTGGGCGACACCGTGATCTTGTCCGCCGCGATCCCCCGCGCGACCAGATCGCTGCGCAGGCCTTCGCAGATCACCGCTACCGCGTCCGCGCGCCTGACGGCCCAGGTCTCCAGCGCCCGCGTCGCACGGTAGCGCAGCGACGTCGCGGTCCCCGTCCCGTTGCCGACTGCCGCATCCTCCCAGAACGCGCGGATCTCGTACACCAAGGGCAGCTTCCGCTTGCGTGCGACGATCAGCGCGGCGAGCGCATCGATCACCGGCGAATGCGCGTGGAGGATGTCGGGCTTGAAGGCATCGACCGCCGCCTCGATCCGCTTTGCGAACGCCGCGATCCCGACGACCTCGCCGACCGGACCCGGCTTCACCCCCGCCGCGGTGCGGTGAAAGGTCAGCCCGTCGACGGATTCGACCGACGCTGGTGCCACGCCGTGCCGCGGGCCGGTAACGGCTGCGACGGTCCACCCCAGCCCCTCCTGCGCCTTGAGGATCGCCCGGGTGCGGAACGTGTAGCCACTTTGCAGCGGCAGGCCATGATCGAGGATATGAAGGATACGCATCGTCGACGTCGTCTGCCACAGATCGCTTAACGGCGCGTCAACCGACTATGGCTACGCACGAATCTGATGAAGCGCTCAGAGGAAAGGAGGCCGAACCCATGATCGACAATCTCGCGCTCGGCCTCAGCCACGGGCTGATGATGCTCGCCGCGTTCCTCCTACTCAAGCGACCCGACCTCGATCGCGAGCCGAGCCCGCACGATGCGCCCGAGAAGAAACGCGCCCCCGTCGAGAAGCCGCGCCGCGATGCGTGATCTCGCGTTCATCGCCTTTCTGCTCGCGTTCTTCGCGATGGGCTTCAAGCGGCCGTTCCTGCTCGTGCTCGTCTATGTCTATATCGACATCGTCTCGCCGCAGCGGCTGACCTACCTGCTGCTCAACTCGGTGCCGATTTCGCTGATCGCGGTCGCGCTGGCGGTCGGCGGCTGGATCCTCGCCGACGACAAGCGCGACACGCGGGTCGGCGGCCGGCAGGTTCTGATCGTGCTGCTGCTGCTCTATTGCTGGGGCACGACGATCGCCGCCGATTTCCCCACCGAAGCCAAGGAGAAATGGGACTGGGTGTGGAAGGCGCTCGCCTTCGCCGCCTTCCTCCCCTGACCTTGCGGACGCGCGTCCGGATCGAGGCGTTGTTGCTGTTCATGATCCTCGCCGCGTCGTCGATCATCGTCGTCGGCGGGATCAAAACGATCGCCAGCGGCGGCGGCGGGTACGGTCAGCTGAACCTGATGGTCGACAATAATAGCGGGCTCTACGAGGGCAGCACGATCAGCGCGGTGGCGATCGCGATCATCCCGATCATCATCTGGTTCATGAGCCACGGGACGATCTTCAAACCCGACTGGCGCGTGAAAAGCTACTGCCTCGCGCTGGTCTTCGCGTGCCTGCTGATCCCGGTCGGCACTTCGACACGCACCGGGCTGCTCTGCATCGGCCTGCTCGCGCTGCTGTCGATCCGCAACGTAAAGCGCAAGGTCGCGTATCTGGCGATGCTCGGCGTGCTGGGGGTGGCGGCGATCCCGTTCCTGCCGTCGACCTTCACCAGCCGGATGAACACCATCAAGACCTATGACGCCGACGAGTCCGCCTCGACGCGGCTCGCAGTGTGGCAATGGACGATCGAATACGCGAAGACGCATCCGTTCGGCGGCGGCTTCAACGCGTATCTGGGCAACCGCATCCGCTATGATCTGAAGACCGCACCCGGCACGACCGGGCCCGCCTCCGCCGCCCCGGCAACGCCCAAAGTCGAGGTCGACAAGGCCCGCGCCTATCACAGCGCGTATTTCGAGATGCTCGGCGAACAGGGCTATCCCGGCCTCGCTTTGTGGCTCGCGATCAACCTGATCGGCATCGTCCGCATGGAGATCGTGCGCCGCCGCTACCGCGATCCGGACGGTGAGTTTGCCTGGGCCGGACCGCTCGCCGCGGCACTCCAGAGCGGTCACATCGTCTACCTGCTCGGCGCAGCGTTCATCGCGATCGCGTTCCAACCGTTCATCTACATGCTGATCGGCGCCCAGATCGGACTCGACACCTATCTGTCGCGCAAGCGCAGCGAACAGTCGTTCCGGCCGATGCGCCGCAGTGCCGCGCCATCTTCGGCGTGACGGATCGCGCTCCGGTGCACGAACTCCGCGCGTTGACGGGCGTGCGGGGGATCGCGGCGTGGTTCGTCGTGTTCTACCACATCCGCCTGTCGATCGCGGGTTTGCCGATCGGTCTGCGCGACGTCTTCGCGAAGGGCTATCTCGCGGTCGACTTCTTCTTCCTGCTGTCCGGGTTCGTGATCTGGCTGACATGGTCCGGCCGTATCCGTACCGGCGGCATGACGAGCATCCCCCGCTTCCTACAAAAACGCATCGCCCGCATCTGGCCGCTGCATCTGGTAACGCTCGGCGGCGCGGTCGCTTTGGCACTCGTGTTGCGCGCAACCGGCCGCAACGATCCCCAATTCGTGTTCCCCGAACTGCCGCTGCACATACTGCTGCTGCAGAACTGGGGCTTCACCCGGCATCTCGCCTGGAACGACCCCGCCTGGTCGATCAGTGCGGAACTGGGAGCGTATCTGCTGTTTCCGGCGCTGGTGATAGCGGTGGACTGGCGACGTCTGCCAAGCCTCGCGCTGCTGGCGATCGCGGCTGCGCTGCTGATCGGCCTGCATCTGGCGATGGGCGCCCCCACGCTGGGCACCGACATCCCGCGCTACGGCCTGCTGCGCTGCCTGATCGAGTTCACCACCGGCAGTATCGTCTGCGCGCTGTGGCTGCGCTGGCGAGACCTGACTTGGAGGCCGGTATGGGCAGGACTAGCAGCCGTACCGCTGGCCGCAGCTTGGGTTGCGGGCGCACCGGAGACGCTTGTCGTTCCGGCGGTATTCGCTACAACTCTGCTGCTGCTCGCGCTTACTGCCGGCAAGCGTGGCAATCCATTCGAATTACGATGGACGCATTATCTCGGCGAGATCAGCTACGCGACCTATCTCAGCCACTTCATCCTGTGGAAAGCGTTCAAGCTCGCCTTCGTCAGCGACGCGACCGCCGTGTCTCCAGTGAAGATCGCGCTGTACCTCGGCTTGGTCCTGCTGGCCTCGATCGTCCTCTACCACCTGATTGAACGCCCGGCCCAACGCTGGCTCAACAGGCTCCCCTCCCGCTTGCGGGAGGGGTTGGGGAGGGGCGGCCGTAAAGGTCAGCGCCCGTTCCCCTCCCTGGCCCCTCCCGCAAGCGGGAGGGGAACAGCTCAATCGACCGGTTCGTCGGCCAGTTCTTCCTCCAGCGCCGCAATGATCGCCTTGTTGAACGCGGGGATATCGTCCGGCTTGCGGCTGGTGATCAAATTGCCGTCGACCACGACCTCCTCGTCCACGACATCCGCGCCCGCATTCTCCAGGTCCGTCCGGATCGACGGGAAGCTCGTCACGCGGCGCCCGTCGATCACGTCAGCCTCGGCCAGCAACCACGGCGCATGGCAGATCGCGGCGACGATCTTGCCGTCCTCCATGAACTCGGTGATGATCTCGATTGCGCGCTCCTCCTGGCGCATCGTGTCGGGATTAGCGACGCCGCCCGGCAGCACCAGCGCGTCGTAATCGTCGGTGTCGACCTCGTCGAGCGTCAGGTCGGGCGTCGCGGTCTCGGCCTTGTTGATGTCGCCCTTCATGCCCTGGATCGGGTCGGTCTTGATCGACGCGAGCGTAACCTTCGCGCCCGCCGCCTCCAGCGCCTTCCTCGGTTCGAACAGTTCGACGGTCTCGAAACCGTCGGCAGCGAGCATCAATACGCGAGCTTGGGAAAGATCGGTCATGTCATGTCTCCAGTGAAATCCCGTGCCCCCTCAACCCCGCGCCGCGTGGGTCGTTCCGGAACGATGCGTCCTCCCGAACATTTCCAGACGAGAAGGACCCCGCATTGCCCATCAAGATCGTGTATTCCGACGACTCCAAGCCCGGCATCACCCGCAAGAAGATGCGGAACGGCTGGGGCTATTGGGATGCCAAGGGCGAGCGCATCACCGACCGCGACGAGATCGACCGGCTGAACGCGATCGGCCTGCCCCCCGCCTACCGCGACGCCTGGTTTTGCCCCAAGCCCAATGGCCATATCCAGGCGGTCGGCTGGGACGAGAAGGGGCGCAAGCAATACCGCTACCACCTCGGCTTCCGCGAAGCACAGGAAGCCGCCAAATACGAACGCTGCGCCGACTTCGGCCACGCCCTTCCCAAGCTGCGGAAAGCGGTCGAGGCCGACCTGCGCAAACGCTCGCTGACCCGCGAACGCGCAGTCGCCGCGGTCATCCGCCTGCTCGACGGCGGCCACATCCGCATCGGCAATGAAACCTATGCCGAGGCGAACGAGAGTTTCGGCGCCACAACGCTGCGCAAGCGCCACGGCGAAGTGAAGGGCTCGACGCTCAAGCTCCAGTACAAGGGCAAGTCCGGCAAGATGCGGACGCTCAGGATCACCGATCGCTCACTCAGCAGCTTCGTCAAAAAATGCCAGGACCTCGACGAACAGCATCTGTTCGCATGGCTCGACGACGCGGGCGTCGCGCATCCGGTCACCTCGACCGACGTGAATTGCTACATCCGCGACGTCACCGGCACCGACTTCACCGCCAAGAACTTCCGCACCTGGGCCGCGAGCGTCGCTGCGTTCGAGGCGCTCGCGTCGGCCGAACGCGACCTGAGCCTCAAGGCGATGCTCGAACCCGTCGTCGCCCGCCTTGGCAACACCCACGCGATCGCTCGAAAGAGTTATGTTCACCCATCGTTGATCGCGCTTGTGAAGACCGGTCAGTCGACCTTCCGCAAGGCACTCCGCCTCCCTCGCGCCAAGCGCCATCTCAGCCGGGAGGAATGCGGCCTGATCGCGTTCCTCGAGGCCGGCACGCCCGCGACCGCCACGATCGCATCCCCACGCGCCAAAGCGGCCTGACGAGTATTTCCATGTCCAATTCCACTGCCGCCGCCAAACAGCCGATCTTCGACGCGAGCGATGTCGGCGATCACGCCCAGGGCTTCGTCACCGCCAGCTTCGCCTGGATCCAGGCCTATTGGCTCCAGATCCTGATCGCGTTCGGGATCGGTGCGGTCATCGTCATCGTGCTCCACACCGCGCGCCGCTTCGGCAGCAAGCTCTGCGAACGGCCGCGCGCGCTCAACGGTTGGGGCATCGTCGTCGGCAAGGCGATCGCGCGCACCGTCAACTTTTTCATCGTCATGCTCGCGGCGAAACTGGTGTCGGGCTATTCCGCCGCGCCCGGCGAGGTATCGAAGACGATCGACTTCCTCTTCACCGTTGCCGCGGTGTTCCAGGCCGCCGTCTGGGTGCGCGAGATCATCCTCGGCGCGATCGAGCACCGCACGCAGTCCGAACATTATTCGGGTGAAGCGCTGCTTTCGGCGATGGGCCTGATCCGCCTGCTCGTCACCTTCGTGGTGTTCGCGGTCGCGCTGGTGGTGGTGCTCGACAATCTCGGGGTCAACGTCACCGGCCTCGTCGCAGGGCTCGGCGTCGGCGGCATCGCGATCGGTTTGGCGGCACAGGGCATCTTCGCCGACCTGTTCGCTGCGCTCGCGATTATCTTCGATCGCCCGTTCCGCCGCGGCGACTCGATCAGCTACGACACGGCGTCGGGCAGTGTCGAAGCGATCGGCCTGAAATCCACGCGCATCCGCGGGATCGACGGCGAGGAGCGTGTGATCTCGAACAAGAACCTCCTCAACAAGGAGATCCTCAACAACACGCAGCGCAACCACCGCCGCGCGAAATTCATCATCGGCGTCACCTATTCGACGCCGCCCGAAGTCTGCTCGCGTATCCCCGCGATGCTGAAGGAGATCGTCGAAGCCAACGACAAGATCTTCACGCGTGCCGGCTTCACCGGCTTCGGCGCGTCGAGCCTCGATTTCGAGGTCCAGTTCGACAGCAAGGGGCCAGATTATGCGAGCTTCTACGATGGCCGCACCGCAGTCGGCATTGCGATCCTGAAGCGCTTCAACGACGAAAAGATCGAGATCGCTTTCCCGACCCAGGTCAACATGATGGCCGCGCCGGATGGCTCGGTCGTGATGCCGTACCCCGAAGGCAGACCGGCGCACACCGAGGTTTAGAATATCGGGTTCGCACCCACACCTTAGCAAATACGGGTTTTTCCACTTTAAGGTTGGTCGAGGCTTGCAGGAGCCTTGCTGACGCGTTTAGAGACGCATTAGCGTTCAGCGCGAACCAGAGAGGAACCCCGTGGCAACGATCACCACCGCCCAGATGCAGGCCCGTATCGGCACGGAAACCGTCTCCGACTGGGTCGAGGTGACGCAGGCCATGATCGACAAGTTCGCCGACGCGACCGGCGACCACCAGTTCATCCACATCGATCCGGTCCGCGCGGCGCAGACCCCGTTCGGCGGCACGATCGCGCACGGCTTCCTGACGCTGTCGCTGATGCCGCTATTGTCGTCGAAGGTGCCCGATGCGCCGACCATCGAGGGTGCCAAGATGGGCGTCAATTACGGCGGCAACTCGGTTCGCTTCCTGACCCCCGTCCGCTCCGGATCGAAAGTCCGCGGACGTTTCAAGCTGCTCTCGTTCGACGAAAAGCGCCCCGGCCAATGGCAACAGACCAACGCCTTCTCCGTCGAGATCGAAGGCCAGGAAAAGCCCGCGCTGATCGCCGAATGGATCAGCCAGGTCTTCGTCTAACCACCAGCAACCAGACCCCATCAACCAAAGTCGTCATACCAGCGCACGCTGGTATCTCCCGGTTGGAGCCACAAGGCTCACCAACTGGAAGACCCCAGCTTTCGCTGGGGTGACGTGCAAAATCCTTAGGAGCCACTTCATGCGTTCAGCCGTCATCGTCTCCACCGCCCGCACGCCCATCGGCCGCGCCTATCGCGGCGGCTTCAACAACACCCCCGCCCCCACTTTGGCGGCGCATTCGATCAAGGCCGCGGTCGAGCGTGCCGGGATCGACGGCGCAGAAGTCGACGACGTCGTCTTCGGCTGCGCACTCCAGCAGGGTCACCAGGCCGGCAACATCGCCCGCACCTCGCTACTCCGAGCCGGCCTCCCCGTTACCGTTTCGGGCATGTCGGTCGACCGCCAGTGTGCGTCGGGCCTGATGGCGATCGCCACCGCCGCCAAGCAGATCATTACCGACAATATGGACATCACGATCGGCGGCGGCGTCGAGAGCATCAGCCTCGTCCAGACCCCGCAGATGCGCGTCGCCCCCGATCCCCAGCTGATCGCGATGCACAAGGACGTCTACATGCCGATGCTGCAGACCGCCGAGGTCGTCGCCAAGCGCTATGGCATCAGCCGCGACGCGATGGACGCCTACGCGCTCCAGTCGCAGCAGCGCACAGCCGCCGCGCAGGCCGCGGGCTATTTCGATGCGGAGATCATTCCCGTCGACTCCAACATGGCCATCGTCGACAAGGCGACCAAGGAAGTCACGTACAAGGACGTGACGATCACCAAGGATGAGGGCAACCGCGCCGACACCACGCTGGAAGGGCTCCAGTCGCTCAAACCCGTGATGGGCCCCGACTTCACGATCACCGCGGGCAACGCGTCGCAGCTTTCGGACGGCTCGTCGTCGTCGGTGCTGATGGAGGAGAAGATCGCCTCGCAGCGCGGTCTCCAGCCGCTTGGTCGCTATGTCGGCATGGCAGTCGGTGGCACCGAGCCCGACGAGATGGGCATCGGCCCCGTGGTGGCGATCCCCAAGCTGCTCAAGCGCTTCGGCCTGAAGATGGACGATATCGGCCTGTGGGAGCTGAACGAGGCGTTCGCGGTGCAGGTCCTGTATTGCCGCGACCATCTCGGCATCCCCGACGAACTCCTCAACGTCAGCGGCGGCGCGATCTCGATCGGCCACCCCTACGGCATGACCGGCGCCCGCGCGACCGGCCACGCGCTGATCGAGGGCAAGCGTCGCGGCGCAAAGTACGTCGTGGTAACGATGTGCGTCGGCGGCGGCATGGGCGCAGCCGGGTTGTTCGAAGTGCTGTGATCTTGAAATCCACACCGGTCTAGCGCATGTACTGTACCGGCGTTGCATACACCGCCTTTCGTGTCTGGGCCTCGGTCGTGCTAGCGGCCGGGGCTCAATACGTTTGGGACTCGACTGCTAGATCGAGCCCCTCCCGTGCACCTAGCCTTTGCGTGACACTTCGATAATCTTCACGACTAATGTCGCGAAGGCGAAGAGCATGCCGAGGATGAGGCACAGATCGGCAAGTTGCATACACCTTACCTTTCTTGGTTTGGCAGCAAGACTGCTGCCGCCGCCACCATGACGCGTCGCATGCGCAAGTACCAAGCGACATCTCGTGCGCCGATCGGACGCCCCCGCGCAACCAACCTCCGCCCCACCCGTTCTCACAGGCAATCCAAGCCCATAGGAGAATGACGATGGCCGACAAGGATACCCCGCAGGAAGTCGCAGCGAAGTTCATCGACAAGCTGAAGGCTAGCCCGTTCGTGATGATCGGCCTCAACGACGGCCAGCATTCCGAGCCCATGACCGCGCAGATCGACGACGATCAGCCCAACACGCTGTTCTTCTTCGCCGGTCGCGACAACCGCATCGCCAAGGGCGGCGCGGCGATGGCGCAGTTCGTCGGCAAAGGTCATGATTTCTTCGCGTGCATGTCGGGCGACGCCTCGACGTCGAACGACCGCACGCAGATCGACAAGCTCTGGAACAACCAGGTCGAGGCATGGTTTCCGGGCGGCAAGGAAGACCCGAACCTGACGCTGTTGCGCTTTGACATCGACAGCGCCGAGCTGTGGGAAACCGACATCTCGATCGGCGGCCGCCTCAAGATGCTGTTCGGCGGCACGATCCAGTCGGACGAGTCGAGCAGCCACGCCGTGGTCAACTCGATCGCATAAGACCGGCGGGGAGGGGGCATGAAACTTCCCTCCCCTCCGTCATCCCAGCGAAAGCTGGGATCTCCCGGTTTGAGACTCAACGCAAACCAACGAGGAGACCCCAGCTTTCGCTGGGGTGACGAACTATTAAAGAGAAATAAAAGCCTTATCCGTTCGCGGTGATGAACTCTTCAACCACCGGCGCGATCTTATCCCGCCAACGCGATCCATTGAAGATCCCGTAATGGCCGGCACCCTCAGCCATCAGATAGCGCTTCTTCTCGTCAGGTAGCGCGGTCGCCAGCGTCAGCGCAGCCTTGGTCTGCCCCAATCCCGAGATATCATCACGCTCCCCCTCGACCGCGAGCAGCCCGATATCGGTGATCGCCGCCGGATCAACCAACCGGCCACGATGAGTCATGATCCCCCGCGGCAAGGCATGGTTCTGGAACACCACATCGATCGTCTGGAGATAGAATTCCGCAGTCATGTCGCAGACCGAGCGGTATTCCTCGTAGAAATCCTGGCTCTGCGACGCGCTCGCGCCGTCGCCCTGGACGAGATGCTTATACATCTCCCAATGCGATACCATGTGGTTGCCAAGGTTCATCGACATGAACCCGGCGAGTTGTAGAAATCCCGGATACACCTTCCGCCCGGCACCCGGATAATTGCCCGGCACCGTGGCAATCACGTTCTGCTCGAACCACGCATGCGGCCGCTCGGTCGCCAGCGTGTTGACCGCGGTCGGCGCCTCGCGCGTATCGACCGGACCGCCCATCATCGTCAGCGTCTTGGGACGGCACGGGTTCTTGTCCGCACTCATCAGTGCGACGGCGGCATAACACGGCACCGAGGGCTGGCAAACGGCGAGCATGTGCGTGCCCCCTGCCCCTCATTCGCGCCGATCGTCTCCAGATATTCGATCAGATAATCGATATAGTCGTCGAGATCGAACCGCCCTGCCGAGACCGGCACGCTACGCGCATCACGCCAGTCGGTGATGTAGACGTCCGCGAACGGCAGCATCCGCTCGACCGTGCCGCGCAGCAACGTCGCGTAATGCCCCGACATCGGTGCCACGATCAGCAGCTTCGGACCGCCCTCGACACCCTCCCGCACGAAGCGCTTCAGCTGCCCGAAATCCTTCCGCAGCACGATCTCCTCGCGGACCGCGACCTCGCGGCCGTCGATCGTCGTCGAGTCGAGCCCGAAGGCAGGCTTTCCGCGAGTCGCATTCGCGTGTGCGAACACCTCCAACGCCGATCCGATGACTGAACCACCGCCCAAATAGGAGAACGGGTTTGCCGGATGACTGAGCATTTCCGCACCGAAACTCGCCATTTTGCTGGCGCCCGACAACATCGATCGTTGGAATTCGTAAGCATCGTAGAGCATGCGGTATCCTTTGCCCTAATATGGGCTGCCGAAGTGGTAACGCAAATCCGCTGCGGCGCAATGCGGCATTCCAAGGACCGCCACCATGCATCGAGCGCACGATCGCCCGGTTGTCGTTGAGCGCCACCCCCGCCACTGCTAGGTCCCGCGCATGGCCAAGCCGATACCCGAAGAAAAGACGTCCCGCCGGATTGGCGATCTCGCGATGGTGTGGCGTCACGCCGCGAACTATCCGCGCCAGATCGCGTTCGCCGGTCTCGCATTGCTGACGACGTCTGCGGCGACGATCGGCATCCCGTACGGGTTCAAGCGCGTGATCGATCGCGGCTTTGGTCCCGGTGAAGGCGGATCGGTCGCCAACTCGTTCCACTATCTGCTGATGATCGTCGTCGTGCTCGCACTCGCGACCGCGGTGCGCTTCTATTACGTTTCATGGCTCGGCGAGCGCGTCGTCGCGGATATCCGCACCAATGTGCAACGCCACCTGCTCCGCCTGACACCGCGCTTCTTCGAGGAGAACCGCCCGTCCGAGATCGCCTCGCGCCTCACCTCGGATACCGCGCTGATCGAACAGGTCGTCGGCAGCACGGTATCGATTGCGCTGCGCAACACCTTCACCGGGATCGGCGGGCTGATCTACCTGTTCGCGATCTCGCCCAAGCTCGCAGGCATGCTGATGATCGGCATCCCGCTGATCATCCTGCCGATCGCGCTGCTCGGCAAGCGCGTCCGCAACTACTCGCGCACGTCGCAGGACCGCGTCGCCGACGTCGGCTCGATCGCCACCGAGACACTCGGCGCGATGAAGGTGGTGCAGGCATTCGGCCAGGAAGACCGCGAGGCGATCCGGTTCTCGGACGCGGTTGCCGCGACCTTTGCCGCGGCGCGGGCACGGATCCTGTTGCGCGCAGTGATGACCGCGATCGTGATCGGACTGGTCTTCGGATCGATCACGCTCGTTCTGTGGGAAGGCGCGATCGACGTCGCCGCCGGCCGGATCAGCGGCGGCGCGATCGCCGCGTTCGTGCTGACCGGCGGGATCGTCGCGGGTGCATTCGGTGCGCTGACCGAAGTCTATGGCGACCTGTTGCGCGGAGCCGGTGCCGCCGGGCGTCTATCCGAGCTGCTCCGCGAAAAGCCCGAAATTGCCGCACCAGCCAACCCGGTCGCCTTGCCGCAGCCGCCGCGTGGCGCACTCGCGTTCGAAAACGTGCAGTTCCACTACCCAACGCGCCGCGACGTCGCCGCACTCAACGGCTTCTCGCTCGACGTGAGGCCAGGCGAGACGGTCGCCGTCGTCGGCCCATCGGGCGCGGGCAAGACGACTTTGTTCCAGCTGGTCCAGCGCTTCTACGATCCCGACGCCGGCCGTGTGACGCTCGACGGCATCGACCTGCGCGACGCCGATCCGGCGGAGGTCCGCGCGCGGATCGCGATGGTCCCGCAGGAGACGATCATCTTCGGCGCCTCGGCCCGCGACAATCTCCGCTACGGCGACTGGTCCGCGACCGACGACCAACTCTGGGCCGCCGCCGAAGCCGCCAACGCCGCCGAGTTCCTGCGCAAACTCCCCGAGGGCCTCGACACGTTCCTCGGCGAAGGCGGCGCACGGCTGTCGGGTGGCCAGCGCCAGCGCGTCACGATCGCGCGCGCGCTCCTCCGCGATGCGCCGATCCTGCTGCTCGACGAGGCCACCAGCGCGCTCGATGCCGAGAGCGAGCGGCTGGTCCAAGAAGCGCTCGAGCGACTGATGGCGAACCGCACCACGCTGGTCATCGCGCACCGCCTCGCCACCGTGCGCGCGGCGGAACGGATCATCGTGATGAACGACGGGCAGATCGTCGAGGAAGGCTCGCACGGGTCGCTGATGACCAACAGCGGGTTGTATGCCCGGCTGGCGAGCCTGCAGTTCAACGAGGCGGCGTAGAACCGATCGCCGGCAGGCCGTTTTAGGTCGCGACAGGCCCCAAGCGCTCCGTCTCCCCGGACTGGGTAGGTAACCTTACCAGACCGACAAGCACCTCCCCGGTGGAGGCCGGGGTCCAGTTGGGAAACGTCGATGCCGACGGCTGCGCTCCGTTACCACGACCTCACCACCTGGGCCCCCGCCTTTGTCGGGGAGGTGCACGCGTTTGAAAAGGAGCGGCGTCCTAGCCCTTCTTGGCCTTCGCCTTCTTCGGCTTCGGCACAGGCAATTCCGCGGTCGAGGTCCGGACAAGGTCCGCCAGCCATTCAGCGTCGTCCCAGCGATCCGCGTCGACCAGCAGGCACGGCTTCGCGCCCGGATAGGGCGGCGCTTCGTCGATCGCCCCCGCAAACGCGCGTCCGCCTGCGGTCGGCTTCACGAACAGCTGGTCGTCGCAGATCAGGCCGACCATTTTGCCATCGCAATATAGCCCATATTCGCCGAACATCGGCTTTGCGGAGACCTCCCCCGCCGCTGCGAGCTGGTCGACGATGAATGCGACGGTTTTGCGATCGGATGCCATCTGCCGATGCTGGCAGATCGGCGCGCCGATGGCGAGGCGCATCGACGACGGTGTTTAGCTTGCGACGCCACGCCCACGCGCGCAAACTCGGCGAAACAGGAGATGGACATGCGCGACTTCGACATCATCGTGTACGGCGCGACCGGGTTCACCGGGCGGCTGGTGGCCGAATATCTCGTCCAGACCTACCCGACCGGCGTCCGCTGGGCGATGGCAGGCCGCTCGCTGGCGAAGCTCCAGCAAGTCCGCGACCTGATCGGTGCGCCCGCCGATACAGCGCTCATCACCGCCGACTCGGACGATTCCGCGAGCCTTCGCGCGATGGCGGAGCGCGGCACTGTCGTCATCTCGACGGTCGGCCCGTACCAGCTCTACGGCTCCGACCTCGTCGCCGCCTGTGCCGCGACCGGCACCGGCTATGTTGACCTCTGCGGTGAGCCGGCCTGGATGCGCCACATGATCGACGCGCATGAGGGCGAAGCCACGCGAACCGGCGCGCGGATCGTGTTCTCGTGCGGATTCGACTCCATCCCGTTCGATCTCGGCGTGTTGACGTTGCAAGACGCCGCCAAGGCGAAATACGGCATCCCTGCACCCCGCATAAAGGTCGTGTGCGGAAAATGCAGGGGACGTTCTCGGGCGGCACCGCGGCGAGCCTCAAGGCGACGCTCGCCGCCGCCGCGCGCGATCCCGGCATCGTCAAGCTGCTCACCAGCCCGTTCGCGCTCACCCCCGGCTTCCAGGGACCGCACCAGCCAACCGGGCTGATCCCCGAATACGACACGACCATCTCCGCGTGGGTGGCACCCTTCGTGATGGCGCCGATCAACACCAAGAACGTCCACCGCACCAATTTCCTGCTCGGCGAGGCGTATGGCGCGGACTTCGTCTATGACGAGATGATGGTCGCGGGGCTCGGCGATCTCGGCAAGGTCGCCGCGGAGGCGATCGCGAAGTTCAATCCGTTCTCAGGCGACAAGGGGCCCAAACCAGGCGAGGGACCCTCGAAGGAAGAACGCGACGCCGGGCACTACGATCTGTTGTTCGTGGGCATCATGCCCGACGGTGAGCGGATCGATACGGTCGTCACGGGGGATCGCGACCCGGGGTATGGCTCGACCAGCAAGATGATCGCGGAGGCGGCGCTGTGCCTCGTGCAGGACGTGCAGGGCGATGGCGGCATCTGGACGCCGGGCGCCCTAATGGGGGCCAAACTGCGTGATCGGCTGGTGGCGAAGGCGGGGCTGAGCTTTACGGTCGGGTGAGAGGCCGGGATCTTGGTCCAGCGACAGCACCCGCTTCCTTGTTCTCCCGCGAAGGCGGGAGCACAGTCTGGGTCCCCGCCTTCGCGGGGAAACACTCTTTTGATTACGCGTGATCGTCGGGCGCTGCCCGTATCGGACTATCGGCTTAAATTGCCGGCCTTACTCGGCCAGCGCGAACACCGTCGCTGCGGCGGCCGCGCTGGCAACGACTCCCGACGTCGCAGCAATCGCCGCGGCCCGCCGGCGCACCGCACCGCGAAACGCGCCGAGCCTGCCGGCGTCGAGATGATAGCGCCCCGCGCCGTCGTCGACGATCGCGCCATAGCCGCACAATCGCCGAAACGTCCCGGCGTCTTTAGCCTCATAGGCGATCGCACGGTCCGCCACGGTCGCCTTCGCCGCGACGAAATCGTTGACGATCCGTCGCCGCGATCGGCCTAGACCCAATCCGAACATGCCAGTCTCCCCCGCATGGGTGTCGCATACCGCGAGGGGTTTGCGCAAATCCTAACGCCGCTTGCCCTGATGGCGGATGTTCGCCGGGCGCCCCCGCCGCTTGATCTCACGCACCGGCTTCCGCCCGCCGCGCATGGGGGAGCAGCCCCTTCCCCTCGGGCATCTCGAAGCGCAGCGCGCCCGACACCGGGTTCGCCTCCGCCAACCGCAGTTCCAGCGTCTGGCCCTGCGCGAAGACGTCGCCGCTATGTTCGCCGGTCAGCGTCCGCGCACCCTCGTCGAAGCGGAAATACTCGCCGCCCAGATCACGCACCGGCATCAGGCCATCGCCGCCGATCCCCTCGACCGTCGCGAAGAAGCCGAAATTGGTCACGCCGGTGATCCGTACGTCCATCACCTGGCCGACGCGCTCTGAGAGGAACGCCGCGACATAGCGATCGGTGGTGTCGCGCTCGGCCTCCATCGCACGGCGTTCGAGCCGGCTGATGATCTCGCCGACCGACTCCATGTTCGCCGCGTCGTCCGCAGGCAACCCGCCCTCGCCGAGCCCGTACGCCGAGACCAGCGAGCGGTGGACGAGCAGATCGGCATAGCGCCGGATCGGCGAGGTGAAGTGCGCGTAACTGCCAAGGCTCAGCCCGAAATGCCCGTGATTGCCGGGCGCGTAATAGGCCTGGGTCTGCGTACGGAGGATCTGCTCCATGACCTGAGGCCGGAAGTCCGCATCGCCGATCCGCTCGATGATATGGTTGAACGTTGCTGGCCGCACGACCTGCCCGAGCGCGAACGGCACGTCGAACGTCTCGAGATATTCCTTCAGCGCCGCCAACTTCTCGCGGCTCGGCGGCTCGTGGATACGGTACATCACCGGCGCCTTCTTCGCCTCTAGCGCCTTGGCGGCGGCGACGTTGGCAGCGATCATGTAATCCTCGATCAACCGGTGCGCATCGAGCCGTTCACGCGGCGACACCGACATGATCCGCCCCTGCTCGTCGAGCACGACGCGGCGCTCGGGGAGATCGAGATCTAGCGGTGCGCGGGCGTCACGCGCCTTGGCCAGCGCATGCCAGCAGGCCCAGAGTGGCTGCAACACGGCGAGCATATCCCCCTCCCGTCTACGGGAGGGGTCGGGGAGGGGCTTCCTGACTCACAGTCGGATCGAGCGGAGCACCGCCCTCCCCGACCCCTCCCGCAAGACGGGAGGGGAGGACGCGTCGATGATCGCCTGCGCCTCTTCATACGCCAGGTTCGCCGCGATCCGCACCACAGCGCGCGTAAACCGCCACGACTTCAGCGAACCATCCTTGCCGATCCGCAAATGGCACGCGAGCGCCGCGCGATCCGCGCCTTCCTTCAGCGAACACACCTCCGCCGACAGGATCTCGGGCAACATCGGCACGACGCGATCGGGGAAATACACCGAGTTCCCACGCCGCCGCGCCTCGCGGTCGACCTCCGACTTAGGCCGCACGTAGAAGCTGACATCGGCGATCGCGACGATCGCCTTCCACCCGCCCGCATTCGAAGGGTCGTCGTCCGCCTCCGCCCACACCGCATCGTCGTGATCGCGCGCATCCTCAGGATCGATGGCGACGATCGGCAGGTCGCGCAAATCCTCGCGGCCCTCCCCAAGCGGCAGTTTCGACACACGCTCAGCCTCGTCGAGCGCCTCCTGCGAGAACACGTCCGGAATGCCAAGCTTATGGATCGCGATCAGCGAGAAGCTCCGCGCGGCAAACGGATCCCCCAGCTTCGACACGACTCGCGCAGCGATCTTCGGCGGCTTGCCCGCAAGTTCGGCCAGCACCAGATCGCCCGGGGCCGCACCGCCCGCGTCCGCCACCGCGAACTCACGACGCTCGCGCTTGTCGACACCGGTCAGCCACAGCCGCCCCGCCTCCTCGCGCAGCACGCCCAGCACCTGCTCGGACGCAGGCGCGAGCACCTTCATCGGATGCGCGATCCAGCCGTTTCCAGCTTCCTCGGTCCGCGCGAGGATGCGCTCGCCGACGCCCAGCGCACCGCGTTTCCGCTCTCGCACCCGCAACCGCGGCGGTGGGACGCCTTCCGCTTCCCAACGCTCGGGCACCGCCCAGACGTTACCGCCGTCATCGACATCCGCGATCCGCAGCACCGTCACCTTGGGGATACCGCCCATCTTGTGAAACGCGCGACCGGGGGCACTGTCGATCAGCCCCTCGTCGGCCATGTCCTTGAGCAGTGCTTTCAGCCCGATCTTGTCCTGCGCGCTGAGCCCGAAGCCCTTGGCGATCTCGCGTTTGCCCGCGGGCACGTCGGAAGTGGCGATGAAGTCGAGGATCTGCTCGCGCGTCGGAAGACCGGCTTTTGGTTTGTACATGGGACAGAGATAGTCGGTAGGCCCAGCATTACCAAACGGCTAAAGCTCTGCACATGACGCAAAGTTACGACATTCTCATCGTCGGCGGTGGCATCAACGGTGCCGCGATCGCCCGCGAAGCGGCGCTCAACGGGCTCGCCGTCCTGCTCGTCGAAAAGGGCGACCTTGCGGGTGCGACCTCGTCCGCCTCGACCAAGCTGATCCACGGCGGACTGCGCTATCTCGAATATTACGACTTCAAGCTGGTCGCCGAAGCGTTGCGCGAACGCGAACGCCTGGTGAAGGCCGCGCCGCACATCATCCGCCCGATGCGCTTCGTCCTGCCGCACGAGAACGCGGTGCGCCCGTGGTGGATGGTCCGGCTCGGCCTGTACCTCTACGATTGGCTCGGCGGCCGGATGACGCTGAAGCGGTCCCGTGGCCTGCGCAAGAGCGACATCGCCTATACCGCCCCGCTCAAGAACGGCGCACGCGGCTTCGTCTATTCCGATGCGTTCGTCGATGATTCCCGCCTCACCGTGCTGAATGCGATCGATGCGCAGGACAATGGTGCCGAAATCGCAGTCCGCACCGAACTCGTCACCGCCCGCCGCGACGGCGCATTGTGGCGCGCAACGCTGTCCGACGGACGCGACGTCACGGCGCGCGCGCTCGTCAATGCCGCCGGCCCGTGGGTCGCAGAGCTGCTCGGTCGCCTCGGCATCAACGCCAGCGCCGGCGTCCGACTGGTCAAGGGCAGCCACATCGTCGTGCCTAAGCTCTACGAGGGCGACCACGCCTATATCCTGCAATTGGCCGACCGCCGCATCGTCTTCGCGATCCCCTATCAGGGCCAGACCGAGATCGGCACCACCGACATTCCCGTCGACCGCCCCGAAGACGCGGTGATCGATGCGGGCGAGATCGCGTATCTCTGCGACGCTGCGAACCAGCATTTCACGCGCCAGATTACACCCGCCGACGTCACCTCGACCTGGTCCGGCGTCCGCCCGCTCTACGACGACGGCGCCAGCGAGGCGAAGGCGGTGACGCGCGACTATGTCCTCGAACTCGACACGCTTGGGGAGGCCGGCGGAGCGCCTTTGCTGTCGGTATTCGGCGGCAAGATCACGACGGCACGCCATCTCGCCGAGGAAGCGCTCGACAAGATCGCCCCCGCGCTCGGTGAGACCGTCCACCCGATGACCCGTACCCGTGCCTTTCCCGGCGGCACGATCCCTCCGTTCGCGACCTATCTCACGCAGGTCCGCGCGCGCTGGCCGTTCCTCGGCGACGCGCGCAGCGAACGGATGGCGCATGCTTACGGCGCATTGCTCGACGAGATGCTTGCAGGGGTGAACGACGCAGCGGGTCTCGGCGCAGACCTTGGCGGTGGCCTGACGGAGATCGAAGCGCGCTGGATGCACGACCGGGAATGGGCAAGGATACCCGAAGATGCAATTATGCGTCGCAGCAAGATCGGGCTTGGCCTGAACGCGGAACAAACCGCCGCGTTCGAAGCATGGTGGACCACCGCTTACCCTGCGTAAATCTTACACCTTGCTTGTTGCGACATTCGGCATATCCTCTTTCCGATCAAAAGAGGAAAACCATGATGGCAACGTACCCGGACCTCCAAACCGATCCCGAAGACAAGAATCTGGTGATCCTGCAAAGCCTGATCTGCTTGCTTCGCGAGAAGAATGTGCTGTCGCGCGCCGACATCGAAGAGCTCTGTGACACGGTCAAGCGACGCGCGAACGACCATGCCAGCGATCCGCTCCCCTGCCAGATCAGCGGTGCCAAAGCCGCCGCCACCGAAGTGGCGCAGATCGGCGACTATATCGGCCGCAAATATGGCGGAAAGCACCGTCGCTCGATCTGAGTGCGGGTCGGGAGCGGCACGGCTTTGTGCTGCGTAACGGATCGCGCTGCTAGCATGCGTGATCTCAATGCGCGAACCTATCGCGTTCGCGGACCCGAGGGAGCACTAATGCGCTAGCGTAGCGCCCGCGAGATCCGCGTACCTGCGGCGCTTACAACCATGCCGTCGGAAGGGCTGGATGTGCCTGCCGACCGACTAAGGCACAGTGACAGACGCAGGGTACTGGGCGCGCAGCTTTTCGCGCCTTGCCAACCCAATGCGGGTGGCAGAAGCGCGCAGTAACCCGTGGTCTCAGACATTCGAACAAGGCGCGTTCCGCACGCGCGATCCCGAGACGCTGAATTATCGGCATCGCGCGACCGTGCTCCGGACGAAGGCGACCCCCACCTTCTCTTCAAGGTCGGTTCGGGCGCCTCGCTGGATGGGCACCTGCAACCGACAAACGCGGGCGCGTTAGCGAAGCACGACGCTTAGAATCTACAGCGTTTCATCGGCTTTGGGACGTAGCCCTATCCGGAACCGTTCCCCGCGAACGCCAGCCATAACTCCAGCCGACGCCCCGAACAGGCGATTGCAGGACGACGCCCCCGATCGTACCGCGCGATCAGCTTGCGACGAAGCAGGTTTCGCCAGCGACACGCAACCGGCCGCAGATATCCGCCGCCTGGTTCGCGCTGCCCGCATTGACGCGCAGACGGTACAGCGTGCGACCGCCCGTCGCGACCGGCTGGACCGACTTGCCCAGCGCGCCGATATAGGCGAACCGCTTGGAGAAGGTCGTCCAGGCCGCGTTCGCGACCGCCTCGCTCGGATACGCGCCCAGCTGGACCAGCGAACCACCGGAGGCCGTTCCGGCACCGTTCGGCTTCGACGGCGCCAAGGGGGTTGCGGCGACCAGGCGGCCACCCGATGCGGGCACCTGCGCGACGGCATTGCGACCGGCCACGTCGGACGTCTTGGTCGCGACTGCCCGCTTGCCGTCGACAGGCGCTTCCGGCACCCCGCGAAGATCGATCGCGCCGTTGCCCGATTTGCCCGCGCTGGTCGCGATCGCCGAGTCGCCCTCGCCCTTGACCTTCAGGCCGCCGGCGTCGTCAGGCTTGACCTTGTAGTCGCCCTCCTGCGCGGCGATCATCTGGCCATCACCGGTCGGCGCGCGCTGCTGCAGCTTGTAAATGCCAAAGATGATCGCCGCGAGCACCGCCAGACCGAGCACGACCAACGCGATCACGCGACCGATCCCAACCGTATCCTGCTCGTCCGGCTCGACGGTTTCGAGCCAGGGGAGCCGGTCTTCCTCGCGCAGATCCATGTCTTCGGCCATCACTTCATCTCCGAAACCGCTTCGACACCCATGATGGCGAGGCCGTTATGAATAATCTGCCCTATAGCGGACGCCAAGAAAAGCCGTGCCGCAGTCGCCTGCGGATCCTCGATCACTAGGAAACGGCGATCGGGACGGTCGTTGCCGACGTTCCACAGCGCATGAAACGCGGCGGCCAAGTCATAGAGATAGAACGCGATTCTATGCGGTTCGCGCGCCGTCGAGGCGATCTCGACCAGCCGCGGAAACTGTGCCGCGAGCTGCACAAGTGCCAGTTCGTCCGTATCAAGCCGGGACAAGTCCGCAGAAATAGGCGTAATTCCCGCCTCTTCCGCGCGCCGATGCAGCGATGCGATCCGCGCATGGGCGTACTGGACGTAGAAAACCGGATTGTCCTTCGACGCCTCGACCACCTTGGCGAAGTCGAAATCCATCTGCGCATCCGAGCGCCGCGTCAGCATCGTGAAGCGCACGACGTCCTTGCCAACTTCACGGACGACGTCCGCCAGCGTGACGAAATTGCCCGAGCGCTTCGACATCTTGACCGGCTCGCCATTGCGCAACAGCCGGACCATCTGGACCAGCTTCACGTCGAACCGCGTCTTGCCGCCGGTCAGCGCCGCGACCGCCGCCACGATCCGCTTGACCGTACCACCATGATCCGCGCCCCAAATATCGATAAGCTGATCGGCGCTCTGGCTCTTCTGGAAATGATAGGCGAGATCGGCGCCGAAATAGGTCCAGGACCCGTTCGACTTCTTGATCGGGCGATCCTGGTCGTCGCCGAACTGCGACGAGCGGAACAACGGCAGCTCGACCGGCTCCCAATCGTCGGGCGTCTCGCCCTTCGGCGCTTCGAGCACGCCGTCATAGACGAGATCGCGCGACCGCAGTTCCGCCTCGGCCGCTTCCGGCTTCTTCGCGGCCTGGAGTTCGGCTTCGGACGAGAACACCTCGTGCTCGATCCCGAGCAGCGCGAGATCGGCGCGGATCATCACCATCATCGCGGCGACCGCCTGCGTGCGGAAGGTCACCAGCCATTCGCTCTCGGGTGCGCCGACATAGCGGTCGCCGAACTCCTTCGCGAGCGACTGGCCGACGGGGACGAGATAGTCGCCGGGGTACAGGCCCTCGGGGATTTCGACAGTCTCGCCGAGCGCCTCGCGGTAGCGGAGGTGGACCGAGCGCGCGAGCACGTCGACCTGGCCGCCGGCATCGTTGACGTAATATTCGCGGATCACCTTGTGCCCGGCGAATTCGAGCAGGCTGGCAAGCGCATCGCCGACCACCGCGCCGCGGCAATGCCCCATGTGCATCGGACCGGTCGGGTTGGCCGAGACATACTCGATGTTGACCGTGATCCCATCGCCCTGCTTCGAGCGGCCGTAATCGGCTCCCGCCGCCGGGATCGCCGCCAGTTCGGCGCGCCAAGCGTCGTCGGTCAGCTTCATGTTGATGAAGCCGGGGCCAGCAACGCTTGCCGATGCGACGTCTTCCAGCTTCGACAGCTCGGCGACCAGCGCATCGGCCAGCACGCGCGGATTGGTCTTGGCGGGCTTGGCAAGCACCATCGCGGCGTTTGTCGCGAGGTCGCCATGACTCGTGTCGCGCGGCGGCTCGACCGTGACGTTCTTGCGGTCGAGCCCCGCCGGCAGCGTGCCCGCCGCGGTCAGCGTGTCGAGCGCCGCATCGATATGCGCGGCAAAACGGGTGTAGAGCGTCATGGCAGTCCCGGTACGTCAAGGAAACGCGCGCTCTAGACCATCGCGGCGCGGCGCTCAATTTTAATCCCGTCGCTGGGTGGCCGTCCGCGCCGCCCAGCGCAATCTGCCACATGGGCAAGCGATAACGGTTCCCCCGCGGACGCGGGGGCCCAGCTAAACCACATCCTCCGCCCGAGATCCTGGCCCCCGCGTTCGCGAGGGAACAGAAGGCCGGGATAGATCTCGCGCTCAGCCCGCCACGCCCCGTCATGCTGACAGCAGCCGGGACTCAAGGTTGCGGAGGGCAGCGCTTGGTACCCTGGGTCCTGACTTTCGTCAGGATGACGGGTTTGGGTGCGGGTTGGTGTTGGACAGCGTCAACAAGGACGGGCGCAGCGACGAAGGACATGGGCGAGCGGTACTGCTGCCGAGAATGATGCCTGGCTGTTCACTGTCATCCGTACTCACCGTTATCCCTTCCCCCATCATCCATCGTCATCCTGACGAAAGTCAGGATCCAGGGTTACTGGGGGCAGCGCTTGGTACTCTGTGTCCTGACTTTCGTCAGGATGACGGATGTGGTTGGGATTACGCGGCGTCATTATGAAGTCGCGCAGCACCGCGCGGTCAGCGGACGACAATGCCTTCAGGTGCACGAGTCGCTGGCACATCGGCAAACCGGGCTTCCCTCAAACCCGCATCAGTCCCTCGATCGCTGCGGTCCTCGCGCTCGCCGGGAACAGCGCGGCCATCGCCCGCTCCGGCTCGACGCCAAAATGCGAGGATACCGCGCCGCCGATAAACGCATCGAGCTGCATCGTCGGTTTCAGGTCGCGGGCCTCGTACAGGGCGGCGGGGGCTAGGCCGGGCCAGTCGGACACCACCCTGCCCCCCTTCACGGCACCGCCAAACAGCATCGCAGACGTGCCCGTGCCATGATCCGTCCCCCCGGTGCCATTGACCGCGACGGTCCGTCCGAACTCGGTCGCGACCAGCACCATCGTGTCCGCCCATAACGGCCCCAGCCCCGCCTGCAGCGACGCGACCATCGCGTCGAGGCCCTTCAACTGCGCGGTCAGTCGGCTGCGCTGGCCAGTGTGCGTATCCCAGCCGCCGGTCTCGATCATCGCGATCCGGGCGCCGGTGTCGGGCTTGAGCAGCCGCGCGGCGAGCGCACCGGTCGCCGCGGCATTGCGCCCGCCGTCCTGCGCGAGATCGCTGGTGAGTTGCCGCGTCGCCATCGCCTCGCTCCACAGGCCGTGCAGTTGCTGGTCGCCGTCGTACAGCATCGCCACGCGTTGCAGCAGGTCGTCGGACGCGTCCGGCAGGCTCGACGGCGCATAAGACGCCACCTCGCGCCGCCCCCGCAGCGCCATCGGCACGGTCGCAGCGACTGCGATAGCGCGCGCCTCTTCCGCAGGCAGCACCCCCAGTAGCCGGTTGAGCCAGCCGTCGCGCACCTGGTACGCGCTGACGCCGCCGGTCTCGAGCACGTTCTGGCCGTCGAAATGCGAGCGATCGCGGTAGGGCGAGGCGATCGCGTGTGCGAACAAAGCCTGGCCTTGTTTGTAGAGACCGGCGCTGGCCGTCATCGCAGGGTGGAGCGTGAACATGCCGTCGAGCTTGGTCCCCGTGGCAAAGTCCGCCGCGAGATCGCCGCGTACGCCGGCAAAGGCCGGATCGCCGACCGCGCCGATCGTGCCGAGACCATCGGCGGCGCCGCGCTGGATGATGAACACGAACCGCTTGTCGGTCGCCGCGCGCGCAAACGCGATGCGCGGGGCGAAGGCGGACGCCAGCACGCCGAGCGTACCGGTCGAGAGGAAGGAACGGCGGTCGAGCATGACTATCTCCGCAGCGATTCGGGGGCGACGAGCAACAGCGCGAGCGCCTGTGCCGGGCTTTCCGCGCGCGACAGGCCCTGCGCGGTGGTGGGGCTGAGCGCGGCGGGGAACAACGTCGGCGCCAACGCCCGCGCATCGACGGGGCCGGCGCGCGCCGCGAATCGCTCCGCCGCCTCGACCCGTCGCATGATCGCGTCGGGCCCGGCCCAGGCTGCGGCGACGTCGTCGTAACCGATCGGCTGCCCCGGTTGCCAGATCGGCTGGCCGAGCTGGTTCATCATCCCCACCGTGACACCGGGCTGGACCGTCGTCGTGCCGAGCGCGCGCTGGGTCGAGACATACCATTCCCATGGCGACTTGAACTTCACGGGTTGCACCACCCATGCCTCGGGCGAGGCGACCAGCGCGCGATAGACCGTCGGCAGGTCGCCCCCGATTTCAGGAACGCCGTCTTCAGCCGCGCGACCATCGCTGGAGGCGGCGTATCGCCCGCGAAATGCCGCGCGAGCTTGGTCGCGATGTGGGTCGCGGTCGCGGGGTGAACGGCGAGATCGGAGAGCACCGCCTGCGCCTGTGCCTCCCCCGCCGCGGGATAGAGCTTACCCATCACCGTCCGATCGCCGGGCTGGTGGACGTCGTCGAGAAACAGGAATGCGCCCGCTCGCGAATCGTCCTGGATGCGCGCGCCGGGACCGCGGCCGATGCCCGCGACCGTCCAGCCGGTCATCGCGCGCGCGAACTCGGTGACGTCGGCCTGGCTGTAGCCGCTGCGGACGCCGAGTGTGTGCAACTCCATGATCTCGCGCGCGAGGTTTTCGTTCAGCCCGGTGCGCCGCCTGGTCTTGCGCACCGCGAATGGACTGTCGGGGCCGATCGACACCGCCTGGTCGAGATACAGCAACATCGCCGGATGCCGCTCGACCGCGTTCAGCATGTCGGCGAAACTGCCGAGCACATGCGGACGGATCGCCTCGAACTCCATTGGCCCCGCGAGCGCCATCACCTCGAACTTCTCAGTCGAAACCGCAAAATGGTTCGCCCAGAAATGCACGAGGCGCTCGACGAACGACGCGTCGCCGGTAAGCGCGGCCATCGTCCGTGCCGCGACCGCCGCGCCGTAATCGTTGCGGCTCTGCTTGCCGATGACTTGTCGCGCCTCCTGCCGTGCGGCCGTGCCCGGGTCGATCCCGCCCGACATAACCGGCGGCATAGCGGGAGCCTGCGTCATTGCCGGGGGCGCAGCGCCTGGCAACTGCGGCGCGGAGCTCATCGCACCGGACATCGTTGAGGCAGCGACGGCGGGTTTAGGGTCGATGCCACCCATCGCTTTCGGCATGCGCGGCCCGAACTGCGCGCGGATCGCCTTTTCCTGCGCATAATAGGCGACGAGGCCGACCGCGATGCCGGCCGTCGAGGGGGCGCTGGCGATCACGGCCGGGCGTGGCTCGAAACGTTCGCACTGCGCCATCACCCACTTCGCCGGATCGCCGGATATGGTATCACCTGGGCCATCCCCCGGCCTTGCGCCGAGACCGAACCGATTGAGCGCGATACTGGAAGCAGACACGACACTCTCCTTCGGCGTCCGAATTAGGCGCCAAATGTCGTGGAAGTATGTCGCCTCCGCCGCTCGTCGCATCGGCGGCGCGGTTCATCGTTGCACGCCGTGCAATCGCGACGGATAGGTTTGCAATTGCAACCCATGCTGCATCGCAATATCTCGCTGACTCGAGAGTTGGGTGAAGACCTGATCCGGCTCGACGCACTTCGGGAGATACGATCATGCGCACGACCATCAAGATCATCGCAGCAGTCGCCGCCGCCCTCACCTCGACGATCGGCATCGCCGCCGACGCGAAGCAGAGCTTCGTCCACGAGGGCAGCACGTATGTCTATACCTCGACGCAGGACGGTGGCCGCCAGGTCATCGACGGCCGTCGCTATCCGTCGGGCCAGAAGTTCCACCTGATCGTCCGCGGCGACCGCGTATCGGGTGTGTCGGGCGGCGTACCGGTCGCGTTCAAGACCGCAGAGGCCAATGGCGCTGCCGGCGGGATCGCTTCGGTCACGCGCTGAGCCGACCGGCTTTTAGGTAGTTGCAGCGGCGGTCGGGCCTCGGTCCGGCCGCCGTTTTTGCGTGTGGCTTCGACCTACCACATCACGTCCGTCATCCTGACGAAAGTCAGGATCCAGAGCCACTGAGGACGTCGTTTGTTACCCTGGGTCCTGACTTTCGTCAGGATGACGGAGGGAGCCGGCTACGCCTCCCTCAGAACCCTTCGGGCAGGTCGATCGGGCCGACCAGGTCGCGGTAGCGTGACACCGCGTACCGGTCCGTCATCCCGGCGATGAAATCCGCGATATGCCGGCTGCGGTCGGGGTCCTCCGATGGCAGGCGCTCGCGCCATTCCTCTGGGATCGTTGCGGGATCGTCGCGATAGACCGCGAACAGCCCGGACACGATCCCGTGCGCCGCATCCGCCGCCGCCAGCTGCCGCGGATGATGATAAAGATTGGCGTACATGAAGCGCTTCAGGTCACGCTCCGCCTCGCGCATCTCGGGCGAGAAGCCGACCAGGCACTGCCCGGCGGCGCGGACGTCGTCGACGCTGGTGACGCCGCTCGCCGCGATCCGCTGGCGGGTTTGGGCGATCAGGTCGTTGACCATCGTCCCGATCTGCGTGCGGACCAGTTCGCCGACCAGCCGCTTCGGTGCGACATCAGGAAAGCGGCGGCGCACGTCGTCCCAGCCGCGTGCGACCAAGGGCACCGCGAGCAGCTGGTCGAGCGTCAGCAGCCCCGCGCGCAGGCCGTCGTCGATGTCGTGGTTATCGTAGGCGATATCGTCGGCAATTGCCGCGACCTGCGCTTCGAGGCTCGAAAAGCTGGTGAGCGCGAGCGGGTATTCCGCGTCAGCCACCGCGAGTGCCCAGCCCGGATGCCGCACCGGGCCGTTATGCTTGGCCAGCCCCTCGAGCGTTTCCCATGTCAGGTTCAGGCCGTTCCACATCGGATAGGGCCGCTCGATCGTCATGAGCGTGCGCAGCGTGTGGCCATTGTGATCGAACCCGCCCTGCCCGGTCAGCGCCGCCTTCAGCGCATCCTCGCCGGCATGGCCGAACGGGGGTGGCCGATGTCGTGCGCGAGGCACAGCGCTTCGGTCAGATCCTCGTTCAGCGCCAGCGTCCGCGCGATCGTCCGGCCGATTTGCGCGACCTCCAGGCTATGCGTCAGGCGGACACGGAAATGATCGCCGTCGGGCGCCATGAACACCTGCGTCTTGTGACGCAGGCGCCGGAAGCTGATCGAGTGGATGATCCGGTCGCGGTCGCGTTGAAAGGCGTCGCGAGGCCCCCGGACGGACCCGTTCTGTTCCTCTTGAAGCCGTCCTTTGCTGCGCGCCGGGTCCGATGCCCATGGCGCGCGGTAACTCACTTCGCCGGCAACTTCGTGATGATTTCGCCCGGATCGCTGGTGAAGGTGAAGGTCGAGACGCCTTCCTTGGCGAGCTGATTGACGAAGGTGCGCGCTTCCGAATCGGTCTTGAACGGCCCGGCGAGCACGCGATTGGTCGCCTTCCACGGCGCGGTCCAGCCGGCGCGGGAGCCGAACACGGTCGGCGCCTTGGCCTTCGCCTTCTTCCACGCCTTGGGCAGATCACCCTCAGTCGCGCCGGTCGACACCTGCACCCAGGTCCGCGCGGGATTGGCACGCGCGATCCGCTTCTCCTCCGCCGCAGCCTTGTCGGCGGCAAGCTTCTCGGCGGCGGCGGCCTTCTTCTCGGCCAGCGCCTTCTTGTCGGCGATCGTCTTTTTCGCTGCGGCTTTCTTGTCGAGTGCTGCCTTCTTGTCGGCTGCGAGCTTGTCCGCAGCCAGCGTCTTGGCAGCAACCGCCTTGGCCGCTGCGTCGCGTTCGGTCTTTGCCTTCGCCTCGGCCAGCACGCGATCGGCGTCATCCGAAACCGGTATGGCGGCTGGAGTCACGACCGGTGCCGGACGCATCGGCGCGACGTCGAGTTCGGACGCCGGGATCGACAGGCCCGCGACGATCCGCGCGAGGATCGAATCCTCGCTCGCCGCCACCGCGTGGGTCCGCGGCGACACTGCGCCCACCGTCGTCGATGCCGCGGGGGCTGGCGTTGACGAATTGGAGAAGCCGGGGGTTGGCGTGCTGGCGCTCTGGACGGGCGAGGACTGCGGCAGGGCAGCCTGCTGGATGGGCGTCGGCAGGGTCGAAACCGATGGCGCCGCCGCTGCGGACGCGGCGAGCGCATTCGCCGCACTGGTCGGATCGGGCCGTGCTTGTCCCACCGGGATCGCTGCCATCTGCGTCGCTACACGCGACGGAAGTGTGCCGGCCGTCGATGGCGCCGGTACCACGCGCGCTACCGGTGCGGTCGTTGCCGAAGCCACGGGCGACGTGCGGGGCTGGATGTTGGCCGCGACCACGGAGTTCGTCTCCGCGGCTGGAGTGGAACGGGCACCCTGAACCGCGACGCCCGGCGTCGAATAACCCGGCTGCGGAACCGGCTGAACCGTGCGCGCCGGAAGCGGCTGCACCATCTGCATCGGGGCGGCGGCAAGCTGGGTGGGCGCTGGGTAGGTCGTCGGAGCGGGGGCAATAGGAGCCGTACGCACCGCGGTGGTCGCCATCGGGATCGAGGCCGACGTCGTTGGGGGGACCGCGGTCGACGATGGTCGCGTCGCCGCTGCCATCTCGACTCGGCCGGGCTTGGCGCGCCGATCACGCTTGTCCTTCTTGCCGGTGGTCGCGGCGACTGCGGGCTGCGGCGTCACTGCGGCCATCAGCACCGGCGCGGTCGGGTCCGCCGCGAGCATGCCGAGCGGCGGCGCCATCCGTGCATCCGCGAGCCGTGCCGGCGTCGCATGGACTTCGCCGAAATGGACCGCGAAGGCGCGGTCGCTCGCGGGCAGGTTCGGGAGACGCTGGAAGAAGGGTTGCAGGCCTTGCGCGGTACCTGCGGGCATCATCGTGGTCGCGATCTTCTCGGCACCGGCGACATCACCGTTCATCGCGAGGATAAACGCGCGGGATCGCCATGCGCCACGATCGCTCTTGAGCAGGAGCGGATTGAGCTGCTGGACCGCGAGCTCGGGCTTGCCCGAAATACCAAGCGACAGCGCATAGCGCCGCGTCGTCTCGTCGTCCGGGGCGTCGCGGAGTGCCACGCGGTAGTCGCGCTGCGCCCGGTCCTGCTGGCCGATCAGGTCGTAGGCGAGGCCGCGGTCGGCGGCGAAATTGCGTGGGTCGAGGCCGAGGGCTTCGGCTTGCGCATAATAGCGTAGCGCTTCGCCCGGACGCTCGGATCGGACGAGGATCGAAGCCATCCCCGCTTTTGCCCGACCATCGCGCGGGTTCACCTTTTCAGCGCGCGCGAACAGGGCGGCGGCACCGCTGAGATCGCCGAGGCCCATCGACAGGTCGCCGGCCTTGATCAGCGCGTCGATGTTGCGGGGGTTGCTTGCGAGCTGACGCATCACGTCGCCGAGCTTGTCCGCATCGGTCGAGCCGGGAATCGCCTGGACGACGGCTTGCGCGGACGCGGCGCAGGGCACGGCTGCGAGGACGAGTGCCAGCGCGGCGGTCAGGAGATGATGGGGCGAGCGGGTCATGAGGATCATCTGTCTAGACGCCAGCCCGACCGAACCGGCAATGTCTGCAACGCATGCGCGCGGCGAACTGGGCTGGGGCGGCGACGAGTGAAGCGCCGAGGAGTGAGCAACGGGTGAGGGCTACGATCTGCGGAGACTACATCTGTGATCTTGGAAAAGCGTTCGTTCCGAAACGCCGCCTCCCCGGCGGAGGCCGGGGTCCAGTTGGGAGACGGAGTTAACGATGGAAAGCGCTCCGTTACATCAACCTTGCCAACTGGGCCCCAGCCTCCGCCGGGGAGGTGAAGGTGTTGGAGACCAATCCATCTCGTACCGCCGTTCTCCCGCCAAACCGAGAGAACGGCGCCCAGACTTACTGGTTGTTCTGCCGGTGCAGGAAGCGCGGGATATCGAGCGGATCCTGGGGAGCCGCCTCGCCGTCTTCCTTCGCCGCGCCGCGTGCCGCATTCGACATGCGTTCGAACAGCGTACCACCCAGCTTCACGCGCGGTGCGGCCGGAACCGCCTCGGGCGCTGCCTCGGCCCCGGGAGCGAGCCAGCGGCGACGTGCACCACCCTCATCGGCAGCCGGGGTCGGTACCGGAATAGCCGGCGCGATCGGCGCACGCGCCGGCGGCACGGCCGATGCCGAGGCCGGACGCGCGATCGGACCACGACCATAGGGCTCGTCGCCATAGGTGCGCGGTGCCTGTGCCGCGTAGGTCGGCGAGGTATGCGTATGCGGCGTAGGCGCGGGCGCCGGTGCCGGAGCAGCCTGCGGAACGATCGTCTCGGCGCCGAGCACGAGTTCGTCATCGGACTTCGACGGCTCGACTTCCGACGACGCGTTCAGGTCGAGCGGCTCTTCGTCGGCGGACGAAGCAGCGGGCGCGGCCGACGAGGCGGCAGGCTCGCTCGGGCGGAACGAGGTGTTCTCGTCGGTCTTGCGCGCACCGAAGCTGAACGAACGGGTCGGCTCGGGTGCAACTTCCGGAGGACGCGCATCGGCATCGATACCGGTCGCGACGACCGAGACGCGGATCTTGCCTTCGAGCTCCTGGTTGAACGCCGAGCCCCAGATGATGTTCGCATCGGGATCGACCAGGTCGCGGATGTGATTCGCGGCTTCGTCGACTTCGAGCAAGCGCATGTCGTCGCCGCCGGTGATCGAGATGATGACGCCCTTCGCGCCGCGCATGCTGACGCCTTCGAGCAGCGGGTTCGAGATCGCCTTCTGCGCAGCCTCGAGCGCGCGGTTGTCGCCGCTTGCCTCGCCGGTGCCCATCATCGCCTTGCCCATCTCCTGCATCACCGAGCGGACGTCGGCGAAATCGAGGTTGATGAGGCCCGGCATCACCATCAGGTCGGTGATGCTGCGGACGCCCTGCTGGAGCACCTCGTCCGCCATCGTGAACGCTTCCTTGAAGGTCGTGTTCGCGTTGGCGATGAGGAACAGATTCTGGTTCGGGATGACGATCAGCGTGTCGACATACTTCTGCAGCTCGTCGATGCCGCCTTCGGCCGACTTGGCGCGACGGTTGCCCTCGAACGCGAACGGCTTGGTCACGACGCCGACGGTCAGGATGCCCATGTCGCGCGCCGCCTTGGCGATGACCGGCGCTGCGCCCGTACCCGTACCGCCGCCCATGCCGGCGGTGATGAAGCACATGTGCGCGCCTTCGAGCATCTTGGCGAGCTGGTCGATCGTCTCTTCGGCGGCCGCGCGACCGATCTCTGGACGCGAGCCGGCGCCGAGACCTTGCGTGATCTTGGTGCCGAGCTGGATCCGCTGCGGTGCGGTCGACTGCTTCAACGCCTGCGCGTCGGTGTTCGCCACGAGGAAGTCGACGCCCTGGACGTCGGCCCGCATCATGTTGGCGATCGCGTTGCCGCCTGCGCCGCCGACGCCGATCACCGCGATGCGGGGGGCCAGATCGTCCACTTCGGGACTAAGGAATTCGATGCTCATCGCCGTTCTCCGCACAACCCGGTAGATACGCTACGGCCGGGCCCCTGATTAATCTGTGTGCACCAACGTCACGGCCTGTTCCAGCCGAAATAACGCCAGACGCTTCGAAACTCTTAATAATTCGCGCGCGCCGCCTGAATCAACTTGCGCATCATGCCCATACCCTTTGGCCGATGCACCGTCGTCCGCTGCGGCGCGAGCCCGCGAAGGTCGATCGGGTTGGTCGCCGCATAGAAGGCCAACCCCGCTAGCGTCGCGAACGCTGGTCCGCCATGCGCTTCCGGCAACGCGGTCAGACCACGCGGTCGACCGATCCGCACCGACCGGCCAAGCGCCTGTTGCGCGTAATCGGCGATACCCTTCAGCTCGGCACCGCCACCGGTCAACACGACCTGACGCCCGACCGGCCCCTCGAACTTCAGCTTGGTCAGCGCATTGCGCACCTCGCCCATCTGATGCTCGAGCCGCTGGCGGATCACGCCGATCAGTTGCGCCTTGGTGATCTGCGCGCCCTCGCCCGCGCCGTCCTCAGCGGAGATCGGCATGACCGGGATCATGTCGTGATTATCGCGAGGGCTGGCATTGGCCGAGCCGTGGAAGCACTTCATCCGCTCGGCGTTCTGACGCCGCGTGCCGAATGCGCTGGCGATATCATCCGTAATGTCCGCCGCGCCCATCGGGATCGACGTCAGCCCCACCAGCATGCCGCCCGCGAACAGCGACACGTTGGTGATCCCGGCACCCATCTCGACCAGCGCGACGCCGAGCTCACGCTCTTCCTCGCTGAGACAAGCAAGACCGGTCGCGACCGGTGAGGCGATGATCGACTTCACCTCCAGATGCGCCGACCGCACGCAGAGATCGAGATTGCGCACCGGCGAACCGTCCGCAGCAACGACATGGATATGCACGCCGAGCCGATCGGCATGAAGCCCGAGCGGTGTCTTCACCCCCGTCAGCCCGTCGAGCGTATAGAGCGCCGGCTGCGCGTGCAGCACCATGCGCCCCTGCGGATCGATCGAGTTGCGCCCGGCGGCGAGCAAAGCATCGATATCCTGCTGCTCGACGCGGTGGCCGCCAAGCTCGAACTCGACCTCGGCGACATCGGACACGAGTCCGCCGGCCGAGAACCCGACCCAGACATTCTCGATGTTGATCCCGGCGATCCGCTCGGCCTGCTCGACCGCCTCGCGCACCGCCGCCTCGGTCGTCGCCATGTCGGCAATATAGCCGCGCTTGACGCCGCGGCTCTCGCGCTGGCCGGTGCCAAGCACGATCAGCTCGCCCCCGTCCCCCTTCTGCGCGATCATCGCCGAAACCTTCGACGACCCGATATCGAGCGCCGTGATCAGCCCTTCCGGTGCCACCTTCGCCATGTCATCCCTCCCCGCCCGTTACGTTCGCGCCCGCCGTTTGCGACGGAGTATTCGTCTCTGACGTGCCCGTTGTAGTCGTGCTGGCTGGTGCCGGCACGTCGACGCTGTGCGCCAGGCTCGCGCCCGGTTTGCGCGCGACCAGCTTGGTCGGATCGCGCATGTCGAACCGGATCCAGCCGCGCCCCAGCAACGGCCGCGCCCCATCCAGTTCGGCGAACTTCACCAGCGCACGCGGCGCACCGTCTTCCGGCAGCGCCAACGTTTCGCCACTCTCGAACGTCAGGTCCCAGCGTCGATTGCCGACCCAGGTCGCTGCCTTCACGCGCGGCTTCAGCGCCGGCGCGGCGGCGAGCAGCGTCTGGTACGACGCCTCCTGCCGATCCGCGCCCGGCCCGATGACCAGCGGCAAATTCGGGATCGCATCGGGCTGGACCGGCTCCAGCAGCACGCCCGACGAGATCGATCAGCGTGAGTTGGCCATTGTCCTGCCACACCGCGGCCGGCGTGCGCTCGACGATATCGACCAGCATCGTGTTGGGCAGCCGTCGCGAGACGTGCGCGTCCGCGATCCAGCCATAGCGCAGCAGTTTCTGCCGCACCGCCTCCAGATCGACCGACAGCATCGACGTCTGGTTCTGCTTGTCCTCCAGCGCCACCGCATAGACCGACATCCGGTCCATCCGCTTGAGGCCGGTCACCTCGATCTGCTCGACCTTGAAGCCTGCGCGCCCAGCGCCCTCGGCCAGCGCCGCGCCGATCATGCCAGGGATGCCGACCCACGTCGCCGCCGCGATCGCCACCGCGCCGCCCGCACCGAGGATCGACCAGGTCGCGATTTTCTTCAGCGTCTCCTCGCTGACCGGGAGCATCCCGACCAGCCGGTCCATCACCGACACCTTCTTGACCGCGACCTTACGCCGCGGGGCGGGCCGCTTGGGCGGCGGACCGCGCTTGATCGTGCGGCTCATGGCGCCCCGCTTTGCGCAAGCAGATGATCCGCGAGCGCCTCGTCGACGATCGCCTGGACCAGTTCGGCATAGCTCATGCCGATGTGCCGCGCCTGTTCGGGGACGAGGCTCAGCGGCGTCATCCCCGGCTGCGTATTCACCTCGAGCAGGAACAGCCCGTCGACCCCGCGCTCGTCATCCCAACGGAAGTCCGACCGCGACGCGCCCTTGCAGCCAAGCAACCGGTGCGCTTCGAGCGCAAGGCTCTTGCACGCGTCGGTGATCTCGTCGGGAATCTCCGCCGGGCAGACGTGAACGGTCATTCCATCAGTGTATTTCGCGTCGTAATCATACCAGCCGCTCTTGGGCTTCAACTCGGTCACACCGAGTGCCTTGCCGCCAAGCACCGCGGTCGTCAGCTCGCGCCCACGGATATACGGCTCGGCGAGCAGTTCCTCGAATTCGCCCCACGGGCCCACGCTATCGCGCGCGATCGGATTGCCGTAATTGCCGCTGTCCGTGACGATCGCCACGCCGACCGAGGAACCCTCGTTGACCGGCTTCAGCACGTACGGCCGCGCCATCGGATCACTCTCGAACAAGTCCGCCGACTTGACGATCCGCCCACCCGGCATCGGCACGCCCGCGGGAACGAGCAGCAGCTTGGTGAGCACCTTGTCGATCGCGATCACCGACGTCGCAAGCCCGGAATGCGTATACCGCAGACCCATCAGGTCGAGCAGCCCCTGTACCGAGCCGTCCTCGCCAGGCGTCCCATGCAGCGCATTAAACACGAGATCAGGCTTCGCGTCAGCGAGCCGAGCGGCAACATCACGCCCCATGTCGATCCGCGTAACCCGGTGCCCGAGCGACTCCAGCGCGTCCGCACAGCCATTACCCGACATCAGCGAAACCTCACGCTCCGCCGACCAGCCGCCCATCAGCACTGCGATATGAAGAGGCGCACTCACTGCTCCCCTCCCGCCTGCGGGAGGGGTCGAGGAGGGGTTGATGCAAGATGCCGGTATCTGGACCGCCCTCCCCGCCCCATCCCGCAAGCGGGCGGGGAGGTATTCACCAACCCGCTGGATTTCCCATTCCAACGTCACCCCCGAATGCGCCTTCACTCTGTCCCGTACCTCTTCACCCAGCGCCTCGATCTCCGCGCTCGACGCGGACCCGAGGTTCAGCAGGAAATTGCAATGTTTCTCACTGACCTGCGCGTCGCCGCGAGTCAGCCCCCGACACCCGGCCGCGTCGATCAACGCCCAAGCCTTGTGCCCCTCGGGGTTCTTGAACGTCGACCCGCCGGTGCGCGAGCGGAGCGGCTGCGAAGCCTCGCGCTCGGCCGCGATCCGATCCATCTCCGCACCGATCACGGCTGGCTCGCCGGGCGTGCCGGAGAATACGGCTTCGACCACGACCGCGCCTGCCGGCAGGTCCGAATGACGATAGGTGAACCCGAGCTTCTCGGCGGACCAGACTTCGACCGAACCCTCCCGCGTAACCACGGTAGCCTCGACCAGAATATCGCTGACATCCCGTCCATAAGCGCCCGCGTTCATCCGCACCGCGCCACCAACGGTGCCCGGTATCCCACGCAGAAACTCCAACCCGGCAATCCCTGCATCCCGCGCGGCGCTGGCAACGGTAATCCCCATAGCCCCGGCGCCTGCGCGAACCCGGCCATCCTGTACCGAAACCTTCGCCATAGCCTTGGGAAGTCGCACCACGACCCCAGGCACGCCACCGTCACGCACGATCAGGTTCGAGCCGACGCCGACCGGCAGCACCGGAGTCGAAGGATCCAGCGCTTTCAACAACCCCGCCAGATCCTCAACGTCCGCAGGCCGCACCAGCCACTCCGCCGGGCCACCGGTACGAAACCAGATGAAGTCCGCCAGACTGCCATTAGCCGTCAGAGACCCGCGCAAATCCTCCCCGGCACGGGGAGGGGACCGCCGAAGGTGGTGGAGGGGGCCCGCCCAAAGCGTTACGCTCGCGGAAAGCCCCTCCACCATGCTTTGCATGGTCCCCCTCCCCGTCCCGGGGAGGATCTGCGACGCACCACTCACGCCAGCACCTTCGCGCGCTCAGCGGCGATCGCGTCGGCCAGACCGGCAGCCCACTTCGTGATGTCGCCAGCGCCGAGGCACACGACCATGTCGTCAGCCTCGATCGTCGCCGCCAGTTCCACCGCCAAAGCATCCGCGTCCGCGACCACACCCGCGAACCGGTGCCCGCGCCGCTTCAACCCCTCGACCAAAGCCGCCGCATCGACACCTTCGACAGGCGCCTCGCCGGCCGCGTAGACCGGCGTCACCAGCACGCGATCCGCGTCGTTGAACGCAGTCTGGAAATCCTCCATCAGATTGCCAAGCCGCGAGTATCGATGCGGCTGCACGACCGCGATCACGCGACCCTTCACGCCCTCGCGCGCGGCCGCCAGCACGGCGCGGATCTCGACCGGGTGATGGCCGTAATCGTCGATGATCGTCACGCCAGCCACTTCGCCTACCTTGGTGAACCGCCGCTTCACGCCCCCGAACTTGGCAAACCCCTGCTGGATCGTCGCATCCGCGATCCCCAGTTCCAGCGCCACGCCGATCGCCGCCAGCGCGTTCTGCACATTGTGCCGCCCCGGCATCGGCATCTCGATCCCCGCAATCGTTCGCGTCGCGCCATCCCGCTCGCGCACCACGCAATCGAACCGGTTGCCGCCCGGGATCGGCGTAACCTCCACCCCGCGCACGTCTGCCTGCGCCGAGAAACCGTACGTTACGACCCTACGATCGCGCACCCGCGGCAGGATCCCCTGCACCTCCGGATGATCGAGGCACAGCAGCGCCGCACCATAGAACGGCACGTTCTCAACGAACTCGACGAAGGCATCTTTCACCGCGTCGAACGAGCCGTAATGGTCGAGATGCTCGGGATCGATGTTGGTGACGACTGCGATCGTGCCGTCGAGCCGCAGGAAGCTGCCGTCGCTCTCGTCCGCCTCGACCACCATCCAGTCGCTCGCGCCCAGCCGCGCGTTCGAGCCGTACGAATTGATGATCCCGCCATTGATGACCGTCGGATCGACCCCGCCCGCATCGAGCAAAGCCGCCACCATCGACGTCGTCGTGGTCTTCCCATGCGTGCCGGCGACCGCGACGGTCGACTTCAACCGCATCAGTTCGGCGAGCATTTCCGCGCGCCGCACTACCGGTACGCGCGCGTTGAGCGCCGCCTCCACCTCAGGGTTCGAGCGCACGATCGCGGTCGAGACGACCACCACCGCGGCGTCGCCGATGTTCGACGCCGCGTGACCGATCGCGACCGGGATGCCCTTGTCGCGCAACCCCTGCACGACATAGCCCTCGGCCACGTCCGACCCCTGCACGCGGTAGCCGAGGTTCTTCATCACCTCGGCGATGCCCGACATGCCGATCCCGCCGATGCCGACGAAGTGGATGGTGCCGATATCCGTTGCGACGCCCTTCATGCGAACTGCGCCTTGGGCTTGGAGGGCGCGCCGACCGGAATCCGCGACAACGGTGCATCCAGGCTCTCGACCAGATCCGCCAGATCGCTCGCCGCATTCGGCCGCCCGCAACTGCGCGCACGCCCCGCCGCATTCTGCAACGCCGCCGGATCGAGCCCGAGTTTCTGCATCTGCTTGGCCAGTTCCACTGCGGTAAAGTCTCCCTGCGCGATCGTCCGCGCGCCGCCCGCCCGCGTGATCTCGCGCGCGTTCACGGTCTGATGATCGTCGGTCGCACCCGGCAGCGGCACCAGGATCGCCGGGCGCCCCGCCGCGGTCAGTTCCGAAATCGTCGAAGCACCCGCGCGAGCGATCACCAGATGCGCCCACGCCAGCTGTTCGGGCATATCGGGCAGATACGTCGCCAGTTCGGCCGGAATATGATGCTCGGCGTACTTCGCACGCACTGCGTCGATGTCCTCAATCCGCGCCTGATGCGTCACCTGCAACCGCCGCCGGAACGTCACCGGGAGCATCGCCAGACCGTCGGGCACGACCTGCGACAATATGCTCGCCCCCTGGCTCCCACCCGTCACGAGCACGCGAAAAATCCCATCTTCCTCCAGCAGCGGATACGGTCGCGAGCGCAGCGCCAGCACCGCCTCGCGCACCGGGTTGCCGACCAGGTGCGCCTTGCCCAGCAGCTTCGGCGCTAACCGCTCGGTCGGCTCGGACGACGTCGCGATCGCATCCACGCGTCCCGCGACGAAACGGTTCACGCGCCCCAGCACCGCGTTCTGCTCATGCACCGCGGTCGGAATCTTGTCCGCGAACGCCGCCAGCAACGCCGGCAACGCAGGATAGCCGCCAAACCCGATCACCGCAGCGGGCTTGAACGTCCGGTACAGCTCGCGCGCCATCGCCCGCCCGCGCCACATCTCCCGCGTCGCTCGCGCCCACCCAAGCGGCCCGCCGGTAAAGCGTCCAGCCGGCAGGACATGCGTCTGGATGTCCTCGAACAGCCCCGGAAAGCGCACGCCGCGCGCGTCGCTGACCAGCGCGACGCGGTGGCCACGCTTGGTCAGTTCGGCCGCGAGCGCCGCTGCCGGGACCATGTGTCCGCCCGTGCCACCGGCTGCGAGGACGTAATGCTTACTCATTCACCACTCCAGCGGACGACATAGGGGCTCCGCGTGAGAAACGGATTGCGCCGGGTAAACGCCAGCAGCAACCCCATGCCGACCGACAAAGCGATCATCGACGACCCGCCATAGCTGATGAACGGCAGCGTCATACCCTTTGATGGCGCGAGACCGGTGTTCACCGCCATGCTCACCAGAGCCTGCGCGCCGAACTGCGTCGCGAGCCCGGCGGAGGCCAGCAGCTTGAACTCATCCTGCTCGTCCAGCAGCTTGACGAACACGCGCACGACGATCGCGAGAAAGATCACCGCGATCACCGAACACGCGATCAGCCCGAATTCCTCGCCGATCACCGAGAAGATATAGTCGGTATGCGCCTCGGGCAGCCCGAACTTCGCCGCGCCAGCACCCGGCCCGGTCCCGGTCCAGCCGCCCGCGGTCAGCGTATTATGCGCGGCATTCGTCTGGAAATGGTCGCCCGCGCCCTCGCCCTCGACACCGGGAAACAGGAACGCATCGATCCGCGACCGTGCCACGCCGTAGAACACATACGCGGCGATCAGTCCCGCCGGCGCCATCGCCATCAGCCCGAACAGCACCTTGGCCGGCGTCCCCGCGATCATTAGCAGCGTCATCCACACCGTGCAGAAGATGATCGTCTGGCCGAAATCGGGTTGCAGCATCAGCAGCACCGCGACGCCTGCGGTCATCGCGCCGGTGATCAGCACGGTCGGCAGTTCGGCATCCTTCGCACGCAGCGACAACAGCCACGCGACCGTGACGATAAATAGCGGCTTCAGGAACTCCGACGGCTGAAACTGCGCGAACCCGACGCCGAGCCAACGCCGCGCGCCGTTCGCCTCGACCCCGATGAACGGCGTCACCATCAGCATCAGCACGAACAGCGCACACCCGCCGATCGCCATCCGCCGTGCCATCGAGACGGGCATCATCGACACGCCGAACAGCACCGGCAGCGACACGCCGACCCACATCAACTGCCGCCAGAAATAATAAAGCGGCGCGATCTTGTGATGCTCGCCCGAATAGCGGACCGCGCTCGCCGGGGACGCCGCCGCGACCGCGATCAGCCCGATCGCGATCAGGAACAGCGTCAGCAGCAGCAGCATCCGGTCGATATCCCAGAACCACGTGCCGAGCGGCGACTGGTCGCCGCGCCCGCCGCGTCGCTTCATCTTCGCGACGATCCCGTTCTTCTGTCCGGACACACCCATATCCATGGTCCCAGCGCGCATATCGGTCATGCCAGCGACTCCACCGCAGCGCGGAACGCCGCCCCGCGTGCTTCGTAATCGCGAAACTGGTCGAAGCTAGCACAAGCGGGGGATAACAACACCGTGTCGCCGGGCTTGGCGTTTGCGGCGGCGGCTCGGACGGCAGCGTCGAGCGTGCCGACGTTCTCGACGGGCATAGAATCTTTCAAAATCTCGGCGAACTTCGGGCCAGCCTCGCCGATCGTGTAGGCGTGGACGACGTGGCCGAAGGCGGGCTTGCAGGCGTCGAGGTCGTCGCCCTTCGCGCGGCCGCCGACGATCCAGTGGACCCGGTCGAACGCAGCCAAAGCCGGCGCGGTGCTCTCGGGATTGGTCGCCTTGCTGTCGTCGACATAGGCGACGCCGCCATACGAGGCGATCTGCTGCATGCGGTGCGGCAGGCCGGTGAAACTGGTGAGGCCACGATCGATATCGACCTCGCTCACGCTCAGCGCCTTCACGACGGCAATCGCGGCGAGCGCGTTCTGCGCGTTGTGCGGCCCCTGGAGCGCGGGCCAATTGCCTTGGAACAGGCATACGCCCGGCGCGATCTTGGTGAGATGCTCGCTCTTCGCCGACAGCCCGCGCGCGATCTGCGCAGACGGCGCATCGCCGATGCCGATGACCGCGTCATGCTCGGCCGACTGCATCGCGAACAGCCGCGCCTTGGACGCCGCATAGCCTTCGAACCCGTCATACCGATCGAGATGATCCGGCGTGATGTTGAGCAGCACCGCGACGTCGCAATCGAGCGTCTGCGTCAGGTCGATCTGGTAGCTCGACAGTTCGAGCACGTAGACGCCGCCCTCGGGGAGCGCTTCCTGTTCGAGGATCGGCAGGCCGATATTGCCGCCCATCAGCGTGGGGATGCCGGCGGTCTTGAGGATGTGGTGGACGAGCGCGGTGGTAGTCGACTTGCCGTTGGTGCCGGTGATGCCGACGACCTTGTGCGGGGGAAGGTCGGCTCGGGCCTGCGCGAAGAGTTCGATGTCGCCGACGACGGGGACGCCTGCCGCGCGCGCCGCGGCGGCAAGCGGATGCGTGTTAAGCGGCACCCCCGGCGACACGACCAAAGCGTCGAACCCCGAAAGGTCCTCCAGCGGTGCGACGATCAAATCCTCCCCGGCACGGGGAGGGGGACCGCCAGCCTCAGGCTGGGGGTGGAGGGGGCCATCCGCAAGCGTAACGCCCGGAACAGCCCCCTCCACCAGCAGAGCTGGTCCCCCTCCCCGTACCGGGGAGGATTTCGTCACGCCGAGCCTCATCCGAATCCCAAGCAACAACGCTCGCCTCACCAGCAACAAGCGCCCGCACAGTCGCAGCCCCAGACCGCGCCAGCCCCAGCACCGCATAGCGTTTCCCGCGCCAGGCCTTCGCAATAATCACCGCAACTTCAACGTCGAGAGGCCGACCAGCGCCAGCACCAGCGCGATGATCCAGAACCGGATCACGACGGTCGCCTCGGCCCAGCCAAGCTGTTCGAAATGATGGTGGATCGGCGCCATCCGGAACACGCGCTTGCCGGTCCGCTTGTAGAAGAACACCTGGATGATCACCGACAGCGCCTCGATAACGAACAGCCCGCCGATGATCCCCAGGACGATCTCGTGATGCGCGACGACCGCGATCGTCCCCAGCGCACCGCCGAGCGCGAGGCTCCCGGTATCGCCCATGAACACTGCGGCCGGCGGCGCATTGAACCACAGGAACGCGAGCCCCGCGCCGACGATCGCTCCGCAGAATATCGCCAGTTCACCCGCGCGAGGGACATGCGGAATGCCGAGGTAATCCGCGAACTTCACGTTCCCGACCAGGTACACGATCACCATGAACGCGACGCTGGCGATGATCACCGGCATCGTCGCCAGCCCGTCGAGCCCATCGGTCAGGTTCACCGCATTGCCGAACGACACGATCGTGAACGCCGCGAACACCGGGAAGAACCAGCCGAGATCCAGGTACATGCGCGATGTAAACGGCAGATACAGATGCGGGCCGTTCTGCGACATGATGATCGTCGCGGCGATCCCGGCGATCGCGAACTCGAGCAGCAGACGCGTCCGCCCGCTGATCCCCGCGGTGCTGGCTTTGCGCACCTTGTCGTAGTCGTCGAGGAACCCGATTGTCCCGAAGCCGAGCGTCACGAACACGCACGCCCACACATACGGGTTGCTCAGGTCCATCCACAGGAAGATCGCGAGGCACATCGAGGTCAGAATCATCAGCCCGCCCATCGTCGGCGTGCCGCGCTTCGACAGATGCGTCTGCGGACCGTCAGCGCGGATCGGCTGCCCCTTGCCCTGCCGCACGCGCAACCAGCCGATGAACTTCGGCCCGATGATAAGGCCGATGATCAGCGCGGTCGCGACGGCACCGCCGGTCCGCACCGTCTGGTAACGGATGAGGTTCAGCAGGCCGGGAAACCCCAGATGCTCGGCGAGCCAGTACAACATTCAGTTAATCCCGCCTTTGAGGCCAGCCTGGAGACCCGCTACGACGCGCGTGAGGCCAACCCCGTTCGATCCCTTGACGAGCACGACATCGCCCGGCGCCAGGATCGTCCGTAACGACGCGAGCGCGGCCGCAGCGTCGCCCACATGGACGGTTTCAATCTGTCCCTCAAGCACCTGCGCTAACGGTGCCATCGCTTCACCGACGAGCAGCGCCATTTCGACGCGCGCGGCGAGAATGGGCTCGGCCAGGGCGGAGTGATAGTCGTCCGAGCCCTCGCCCAGCTCGCGCATCTCGCCGAGCACTGCGATGTGCCGGCCCGGCTCGTGACCGAGCACGCTGAGCGTCGCGCGCATCGAGGCCGGGTTGGCATTATAGCTCTCGTCGATCACCACCGCCTGGCCTTCGCCGACCTCGACGAGCGACCGCGCGCCGCGACCTTGCAGCCCACCAAGCTCGGCCAGCGCGAGCCCGGCCAGCCCGAGGTCGCCCCCGGCTGCCTGCACGCACGCCAGCACGCCAAGCGCATTGGACACCCAGTGCGCGCCGGGGTGCGCGATCGTGAAGCTCAGCTCATGCTCCGCCCCCTGCCCCATCCGCGCAGTGACGAACGTCCCGCCGGTCGGCAGCCGCATCGCTTCAATCGCGCGGACATCGGCGCCCTTCTCGCTGCCGAACGTGACGATGTGCGCGGCATGTGGCGCAGCATGGCCGAGCAGCCGATCGCGGTGAGGGCTGTCATAAGGCACGATCGCCGTTCCGCCCGGTTCGAGTCCGGCAAAGATCTCCCCCTTCGCATCGGCGATCGCGCTTTCGTCGGGGAAGAACGCGGTATGCGCGGGCGCGATCGCGGTGATCATCGCGATGTGCGGCCGGACGAGCTGGGTCAACTCGGCGAGTTCGCCGGCATGGTTCATCCCCATCTCGAACACGCCGAACTTCGCGTCGCGCGGCATGCGGGCGAGGCTGAGCGGGACGCCGGTGTGGTTGTTGTAGCTCTTGACCGACCGATGGACCTCGCCGGGGGCTGCGCGGTCGAGGCAGGCGAACAGCGCTTCCTTGGCGCTGGTCTTCCCGACCGAACCAGTCACGCCGATGATCTTCGCGGACGAGCGCGCGCGGCTGGCGGCGCCAAGCGCGTTTAATGCGGCAAAACTGTCCGCCACGAGCACGTGCGGGTGGTCGCAGGGTTCGGAGACGATCGCGCCCGCCGCGCCTTGTGCGAAGGCCTGATCGAGGAACAGGTGTCCGTCGCTGGCCTCGCCCTTCATCGCAACAAAGAGATCGCCGGGCCCAACTTCGCGCGAGTCGAACGCAACGCCAGTGACGGCGAAGTCACCAGACGCCACACCACCGGTAGCCGCTGCGATCTCGGCCGAGGTCCAGAGACTCACTGCTCCCCTCCCGCCTGCGGGAGGGGTCGGGGAGGGGCTGACAAAACAGACCGGACGCCAGTACGTACGTCGTGCCCTCCCTAGCCCCTCCCGCAAGCGGGAGGGGAATGACGACGTCGTACCCCTCACGCCGCACACTCCCGCGCCACCGTCACGTCGTCGAACGGCAGCACCATGTCCCCGACGATCTGCCCCTGCTCATGCCCCTTGCCCGCGATCAGCACGATATCCTCCGGCCCGGCCTCCCGCACCGCAGCGCCGATCGCCGCGCGCCGGTCGCCAATCTCTTCAGCCCCGCGCGCGCCCTTCAGGACGTCGCAGCGGATCGCGCGCGCGTCCTCGGTCCGGGGGTTGTCGTCGGTGACGATCACGCGGTCGGCGTGTTGCACCGCGACCTGCCCCATCGTTTCGCGCTTGCCGGTGTCGCGGTCGCCGCCCGCACCGAACACCACGATCAGCTTTCCGCCAGCATGCGGTTTGAGCGCGGCGATCGCGGCTTCCAACGCGTCCGGGGTGTGGGCATAGTCGACGTAGACCGGGGCACCCGACTTCGCGATTACTGCCCGCTCCAGCCGCCCACGCACCGGCTGCAACCGCGCGAGGTTGGCGATCGTCGCGGCCACGTCACCACCGGTCGCAATCACCAGCCCGGCCGACACCAACGCGTTCGCCGCCTGGTAGGCGCCAATCAGCGGCAAGGTGACCTTGTACGTCTGGCCATCAGCCTCGATCGTCAGCCCCTGCCCCAGCAAAGTAGGATCGCGCCCGACCAGCCGCAACGTCTCGCCCTGCGTCCCAACCGTGATCAGCCGGTTGCCACGCTCCCGCGCCAGATCGATCACCCGCGCCGATTGCGGATCATCCGCCCACACCACCGCAGCGCCGTCCGTCGACAGCACTTCGGAGAACAACCGGATCTTGGCGGTGAAGTACGCCGCCATGTCGCCGTGATAGTCGAGATGGTCGCGGCTGAGGTTCGTGAACGCCGCCGCGGCCACCTTGAGCCCCTCGGTCCGATACTGCGTCAGCCCGTGGCTCGACGCCTCGAACGCCAGATGCGTGACGCCCTCCCGCGCGAGCCCCGCCACGTTCGACAGGAACGTCACCACGTCCGGGGTCGTCAGTCCGGTCGTGACGCGCTCATCGGCGGTCGTAACGCCAAGAGTGCCGATCGAGGCCGCGTGGAATCCCGCCATCCGCCAAAGCTGCCGGGTCATCTCAACGCAGGACGTCTTCCCGTTGGTCCCGGTAATCGCCACCGAAGTCTCGGGAAACGGCGCGAAGAACTTTGCGGCCAATTGCGCGAACCGCTCCCGAGGATTCCAGTCGGCGATGTACGTCGCACCCTCGACCGTCAGCCCAGGCCGCGCCACCACGGCAATGGCTCCAGACCGGACCGCGTCGGCGATGAAATCCTCGCCATTCACGCGCGCGCCTTCGAATGCGCCGAACACCGTGCCCGGCGCGACCTTGCGGTGATCGATCGCGAACCCCGTCACCTGCGCTTCTTCCGTCCCGTCGGTCAGCGCTGCGAGTTTCATGCAATAGTCCTCATTGCCCGGTCGGCTGTGTACGCGACGGGTCCTGCCACAAAGTCGGCAGGATGTCAGACTCGTCGATGTCGCGGTGCGCGTCGGGCACCACGCCCAGGATCGCCCCGACGCGCGAGATCGTCCGTCCGACGACTGGTGCGGTGTTGTACGCCGCAGTCTTCCACCCGCCTGTCTCCTTGGTGCCGAGCGGAGAATCGAGCATCGCGAGCACGACATACCGTGGTCCATCCATCGGAAACGCCGCGGCAAACGTCGCGACGTTGCGCGAATGATCATACCCGCCCGACACAGCGGCCTCGGCCGTCCCGGTCTTGCCACCGACGCGGTAGCCGGGCGCATCGCCCTTGCGACCCGTGCCGCGCTGCACGATCAGCCGCAGCATCTGCCGCATCCGCGCGCTGGTCTGCTCGCTGATGACGCGACGACCGGCAACCGCATGCCCCGGCGCGACCTTCAGCAACGTCGCCGGCCGCCAGATCCCGCCATTGACCAGCGCCGCATACGCGCTCGCCAGATGCAGCGGTGTCACCGCGATGCCGTGGCCATAGGCGGTGGTCATCGTCGTCGTCCGCGCCCAGTATTTCGGCCACAACGGACGGCCCTTCTCGCGCAGTTCGATATCGGGCTTGGTATCGAAGCCAAGTTTCTTGAACATCGCCTGCATCTTCGCAGGCCCGACCTCGTCGGCGACACGCGCAGTGGCGATGTTCGACGAGTAGATCAGTGTCTCGGCCATGTTCAGCCAGCGCTTCGGATCGCCGCGCTCGTCGTGGATCGTGAAGCGCCCGACCTGAAGCGGATGGGTCGCATCGAAGCGCCGCGCGAACGACGTCACCACGCCGGTATCCATCGCGGTCGCCATCGTGATCGGCTTGAACGTCGAGCCAAGCTCGAACACGCTCTGCGTCGTGATGTTGCGGAGCTGTTCGCTGCCCGACATGCCAACGCGGTTGGGGTTGAACGTGGGCAACGAGACCATCGCGATCACTTCGCCGGTCGCGACGTCGAGGACGATGCCGCCTGCACCACGCGCGGAAAACGTCGTCATCGCGCGGCCGAGTTCGCTCTCCATCGCCGCCTGGACGCGGTTGTCGAGCGACAGCGCGACCGGCGTACCGTTGAGCGCCGGGTTGGTCAGCCGCTCGTCGAGCACGCGCTCCATCCCGCTCATGCCGTGGCCCGCGGTCGACAGGAAGCCGAGCGCATGCGCCGCCATCGTCGACTGCGGGTACAGCCGCTGCGTGTCGCGGTCGAACACGATCGCGGGCTCGCCGATCGCGTTGACCTGCTCGACCAGCGCCGGCGACGCGCGTCGCTGGAGATAGATGAAGCTCTTCCCCGACGTCAGCAGCGCATAATAATGCGCTTGGTCGCCCGCCTCGGGCATCAGCGCGGCAAGCTTGCTGGCGATCTCGGTCGGGTCGCCGATCAGTTTCTTGGGATGCACCGCGATCGTCCAAGCGTCGATCGTCCGCGCCAAGGGCGCGCCGTTGCGATCGACGATGTCGCCGCGTGCCGCAATCGCCGCCGAGCGCGCCTGCGGATCGGCGAGCGACGCCTGCACCGCCAGCATCCCGAGCCGCCCGACCACCACCAGCACCGCCGCTCCGAACAGGAACATCAGCATCATCAGGCGCGTATGCGCCGTCGCCACCAGTGCATGACGCTGGTTGGCGCTACGTTGCTGCGAGACGGGCCGGGCGACCAAGGCGGTCACCGCCGCTTACGGCTCTCGGAGCGAGCGCCGCTCATGATGTCGCCCAGCGTCGTGTCGGACAGGAGCTTGCGGTCGAGCATCGCAACCGCCTGCGGGCGGACCTTCGCGACGGCGGCGAGGCGTTCGGTCTTGGCGGCGCGGACCAGCGCGGCCTCGGCCGAGCGCGGCGTCGACACCGACGCGCGGATCACGACCGGCTTGAGCGCGGTCTTCGAAGCAGCCTGGATCGCGACGTTCATCGCGCGCGGTGCGCTAACCTGCGCCATCTGCACCGGAGCAAGCTTCACCACGGCAGGAGCAGCGGTGACCGGCACGATCGACGTGGAGACGACGGACCCCGCCCCCGACGGCACGAGCAGCGCGGCGGTCTGGACCCCGTCGGCGCGCAGGCTGTTGACGTCGAGCGCCGCGAGCGCGGCCTCGCTCACGACGAACTGCCCCGCGGTCGGCGCCGACAGCGCCAGCGTGTCGCCGTTCCAGCGCTCGAGCTGCGCGAGGTTGCCCCGCGTGTCGAACTCGGTCTCGAGCGCACGGATGTCGCGCTGCGCGGAGCGTATCTGACCATTGACCGCCTCCAGCTTCTTGCGCTCGGCGGCGACCTGCAGCGACACGAGGTAGAAACCGAGCACGACGGCCACGCAGCCCCCGAACCAGCCCACACCCTTCATCCGATACGCCGCCGTCATGTCGTCACCTCTTCCGTCCAGGGTTGCGCGGAGGTCCGCCGCGCCGTCCGTAATGTCGCCGAGCGCGCACGCGGGTTGCGTGCGATCTCGGCCTCGCCGGCGCGAACACCGCGGCCGACATGAGAAAAACTAGGTTCCGCAACGGCTTTCACCTGCGGAAGATGACGCGAACCTGAAGGAGAGCCCCGGACCGCGTGCGCAGGAAGCGCTTCACCATCCGGTCCTCGAGGCTGTGGAACGTCACGATGGCCAGGCGCCCGCCGGGCTTCAGCACGCGCTCGGCCGCCAGCAATCCGTCGGCGAGTTCGCCCAGCTCACGGTTCACATGGATCCGGATCGCCTGGAACGCCCGCGTCGCTGGATCCTTCTTGTCGTGCGCCTTGTAGCCGAGCGCACGGCGGACGATGTGCGCCAGCTCGCCGGTGCGGGTCAGCGGACGCGCGGCGACGATCGCACGCGCGACACGCCGCGACTTCGGCTCGTCGCCATATTGGTACAGCACGTCGGCGATCTCGTTCTCGTCCGCCTCGTTGACGAAATCCGCCGCCGACATGCCGGCCTGCGCCATCCGCATGTCGAGCGGGCCATCCGACTGGAACGAGAAGCCGCGCTCGGCCTGGTCGAGCTGCATCGACGACACGCCGATATCGAGCGTCACGCCGTCCACCGGCGCGAGGCCACGCGCTTCGAGTTCGGATGCCATCGCCGAGAAGTCCGCGGCGATCAGCGTCAGGCCTTCCTCGGCCTCTTCCATCGCGCGACCATTGGCGATCGCGTCTGGATCGCGGTCGAACGCGACGATCCGCGCGCCCGACTTGAGCAACGCCAGCGTGTAGCCGCCTGCGCCGAACGTGCCGTCGACCATCGTCTCGCCGGGCTCAGGGGAAAGCGCGGCCAGGACTTCGTCGAGCAGGACGGGGATATGCGGAGCATCAGGGCCGCTCACAGCTGCACCCCTTCTCGGCCATGTAAAAGCGCGCCATCTCCTTGACGACGGGGGGCATGCCGTCGGTGGCGATCAGCGTCGCGGGGTCCCAGATCTCGATATAGTCGAGCACGCCATAGAAGAACGCATGGCCCTTGATGCCGGCGTAGAAGCGCGGGAACGCCGGCATGATGAAGCGACCGGAGCCATCGAACGGCACCGCTTCGCCCGACGCGGCGGCGCGCTTGATGTTGTAGTCGTATTCACCGTTCTCGGACGTGTTCTCGGATTCGCGGCGATCGAGGCGCTCGGCGAGGATGTCGACGTAACCGGGATCATACGCGACCAGGCAGCGATTCTTCTGATGCGCGCCGATGATGATGGTCCCGCCGTCCTTGCCGTTCGCCTTGGGCGCATTTGCCGAGAGCATCGTGCGGAGTGCCGAGGGGATGGCTACCCGGCCCTTGTCGTCGACAAGGCCGATACCGTCTCCTTGATAGCGACCCCGTACCGACACGCCAAAACCCTTCGAAATGGCGCACACGCTTCACCATCTCGAAACGCGGCCATCGCCGCGTCCCGACCGCGCTTTCAGCTAACGGTGAACGTGCCCCTGTATTAACCTCCATCTACCATAGAGCTTCGGGGACGCAACGGGATTTTTGGGGATTGTAGGGATTTGCGACGAGTTTCGCGCGTCGGTTTGGAGGAATTCCGTGCAGATCGGATTCCATCGGCGTGGTGGTGGCGATCTGAGCGGGGGATTTTCGGGGATAGGGTTATATCGGTGCGTGCAAGCCAGCGTACCCCGTCGCCCAGGTCCGCCCTCACCCAGCCACCATCACCCAAAAATCCGTCACCCCAGCGAAAGCTGGGGTCTCATCGCAAGGCGTGCGCCATCTGCCCCGCGGGAGACCCCAGCTTTCGCTGGAGTGACGAGCTAGGCCTAGGTGACGAGCTAGGTCGAGGTGACGAACCGGGCCGCGACGTCACCCGGCCATGCCCTCACCCAGCCATGTCTCACCCGGCCATGCCGCCACCCGGCCACGCCGTCACCCAACCACGCCACCACCCCGCCATCCGTCACCCCAACCATCCGTCACCCCAGCGAAAGCTGGGGTCGCATCGTAAGGCGTGCGTCGTCTGCCTCGCGGGAGACCCCAGCTTTCGCTGGGGTGACGAGCTAGGCCTAGGTGACGAGCCGGGCTGCGACGTCACCCGGCCATCACTTACTTAGCCAGGTCTCACCCGGCCATGGCCTCACCCATCCATCCGTCACCCAACCACCCGTCACTCAACCACGCCGTCACCCAACCACCCGTCACCCCAGCGAAAGCTGGGGTCTCCTCGTGAGGCGCGCATCATTTGCCCCACGGGATACCCCAGCTTTCGCTGGGGTGACGGATGGTGGGTGACGTGACAAGACGGGCCGTGGCGACGAACCGGGCCAAGGCCGCGGGCTGGATCGGGGCACTGGGCTGATCGAGCGACGAGTCAGCGTCAGATCTGGCGCAACCGTTCACCAACGGATCGAGAAGGCGTTTCAAATCGATCGCGAGGCCCGCTAAACCGAAATTGCGGTCACAACATCAGGCGCAAACCCTATGGCGCAGGCGCCTGGGCGTTCGCGCTCGGGGCCACGCCCATCTCGGCCAAAGGCTCCCCCGCGCTCTTCGTATCGATCACGTTCGAGACCGCCATGTTCGCCACCACATCCGCTTGCGCCGTCCCCGCGGTCGCGACCGGACGCTCGCGGCTGGCCGATCCGATGATCGCACTCGCAAGGCCGATCAGAAGCACGACCGCAGCCAGGCCGATCATCCCGACCTTGATGCGCTGCATGCTCTGCGAGGGTTCATGGTTTAGCTTCATCTTGCCGCGCCAGGATACCCGACCACCGCGCCGCTGTCGATTCCCGCGCGTGCCGTCGCTCATCCGAGCCCCTTCGCTTCACGCCACGCCGGGTCGTACAAGGTCGACAGGTAGCGGAATCCGGTGTCGCACAAAATCGTCGCGATCCGCTTGCCTGGTCCCAGATGCCGCGCCAGCGCCACCGCACCCGCGACGTTGATCCCTGACGACAGCCCGAGGCACAGCCCCTCCTCGTCGAGCAGACGGCGGACCCAGGCATAGCCCTCCTGATCCGAAATCCGGAACTGCGTGTCGATCGGCGCGCCTTCGAGATTGGCGGTGATCCGCCCCTGCCCGATCCCTTCGGCGACCGACGATCCCTCGGACTTCAGCTCGCCATGCGCATAATAGTTATAGAGCGCCGCGCCGTGCGGGTCGGTCAGCGCGATGCAGACATTCTCGTCCTTCGCCTTCAACCCGAGCCCGACGCCGGCGATCGTCCCGCCGGTTCCTGCAGCGCAGGTGAAGCCGTCGATGCGGCCTTCCATCTGCGCCCAGATCTCCTCCGCGGTGCCGACGATATGCGCGCGGCGGTTGGCGGTGTTGTCGAACTGGTTCGCCCACACCGCCCCCGGCGTCTCCTCGGCGATCCGCCGCGAGGTGTGGACGAAATGGCAGGGCGAGGAGAAGGCCGCGGCCGGGACGAGCACGAGTTCGGCATTCAACGCACGCAGGGTGTCCATCTTCTCGCGGCTCTGCGTCTCGGGCATGACGATGATCGTCTTGTAGCCCTTCGCATTGGCGACCAGCGCGAGCCCGATCCCGGTATTGCCCGCCGTTCCCTCGACGATCGTGCCGCCGGGCTGGAGCAAGCCGCGCTGCTCGGCGTCCTCGACGATGAACAGCGCCGCGCGATCCTTCACCGACGCACCGGGATTGGCGTATTCGCACTTGCCGAAGATGTCGCAGCCGGTGGCGTCGCTGGGTCCCTTCAGCCGGACGAGCGGGGTGTTGCCGATAAGGGCGAGCGTGTCGGGTGTCGTTTGCATGGAGCATATGTGGCGTCCCGAGCGACACCGGGCAAGCGAGCGAAACTTTGTCGTATCAAACCGCCGACCGCATGAACCCATCGACCGCCGAATTTAGGTCTCCCGCTTGATCTATGTTACATCGGCGCCTCATCTCTGGGCGGAGGCAAAGCATCGTGGAACCGTATCTGAACGTCCGCGCGCTTCTCGACGAAGCGCTGCACCTCCTCGACGGACTTGGCGAGACGTTGATCGCCGCGCATCTGATGACGCCGATCGCGGTGCTCGACGACCGGATCGATTCTGTTTGGCGACACGCCGGATTTCGTGCCGCCCCATATCCGGTGACGCCGCCGTCGCGAAAACGCCACGGCTCGTCGTCAGGCAAAATCGGCGCGGCGAACGTCTGGGCGAACGAAAGGCCATAAGCCTTGACGCTCCATGCTGCATGCGCGAAGCGAGGTTCCGCTATGAAAATCCTCCCCTCTCCGCCGTCGCCGCGCTGCTCGTGCTGGCCGCCTGCAACTCCAAGCCCGCTACGCCCGAGGTGCTGGACAGCAATCCCGATCCGATGGCCAACACGCTCGCCAACGCCGCGCCGGTCGAGCTGCCGCCGGCGATCAAGTCCGAGGCGACGCTGCGCTGCAAGGACAACAGCCTGCTCTACGTGACGTTCTTCCAGGGCGACAAGCAGGCGGTGGTGCGTACCAAGAAGGACGGCACCCCGACGACGCTGAAGTCGGATGTCGCCGGCGCGCCGAAGACCGCCGAGGGCGGCTGGTCGATGACCGGCAGCGAGACCAACGTCACGCTGACCGCGCCGGGCAAGTCGGCCCAGATCTGCCACGCGTAAATCGGCGCGTTCTTGACTCTTGAGACGGCCGGCGGATCATCCGCCGGCCGTTTTTCTTTGTGCCGCGCACTCTTGCCCTCGCCGCCGCGGACCGGCACGCTGCCGCCATGGCAACAGTCGCGATCTACAGCCTCAAGGGTGGCGTCGGGAAGACGACGCTTTCGGTGAACCTGGCGTGGTGCGCCGCGACCTTGTCCGCACGCCGCACGCTGCTGTGGGACCTTGATCCGCAGGCCGCCTCGACCTGGGTGCTCGGCGGTGCGGGTAAGGTCGATCAGGCGCAGGCGATGTTCTCGAAGGACGTGCCGGTCGCCAAACAGGCGCGGCCGACCGCCTACCGCCACCTCGACCTGATCGCCGCAGACGCGTCGTTGCGCGGGCTCGATCAGCTGTTCCACGATCTCGACAAGAAGAAGCGGCTCGCCAAGCTCCTGTCCGAGCTCGCCGACTATGACCGCGTGATCCTCGACTGCCCGCCCGGCCTGACCGAGACCGCGGACCAGGTGATGCGCGCCGCCGACCTGATCGTCATCCCGGTGATCCCGTCCCCGCTCTCGACCCGCGCCTATGACGCGGTCGTCGACCATCTCGGTGGCCGGACGGCGTTGCTCCCGGTCCACGTCATGGTCGACAAGCGCCGCGCGCTGCATGCCGAGGCGCTCGCCCGCCATCCCGACTGGCCGGTCATCCCGATGGCGAGCGGGATCGAGTCGATGGCGGTCAAGCGTGCGCCGGTCGGCGTCTTCGCACCGAAATCGGCCGCCGCGCAGGCGTTTGCAGACCTCTGGCGCCGGATCGAACACCGGCTCGCCGCATGAGCGACATACTGGACCCGCAACTCGTGCTCGGCGCCTATTCGGTCGGCGTGTTTCCGATGGCCGACAGCCGCGACGCCGCCAGCGTGTACTGGGTCGAGCCCCGCCGCCGCGCGGTGCTCCCGCTCGACGGCTTCCAGCTCTCACGCTCGCTGCGGAAAACGATCGTCGCCGACCGCTTCCAGGTCACCGTCGACACCGCCTTCGACCGCGTCGTGCAACTCTGCGCCGAGAGCGTCGAGGGCCGACCCGAGACGTGGATCAACGACGGCATCGAACGCGTCTTCCAGACGCTCCACGCGATGGGGTTCGCGCATTCGGTCGAATGCTGGGACGGCGGTAAGCTGGTCGGCGGGCTCTACGGCCTGTCGCTCGGCCGCGCGTTCTTCGGCGAAAGCATGGTAAGCCGCGCCACCGACGCGTCGAAGGTCGCGCTCGCGCATCTCGTCGCCCGGCTCCGCGCGGGCGGGTTCACGCTGCTCGATTGCCAGTTCCAGACCTCGCACCTCGCCTCGCTCGGCGCGATCGAGATCGACCGCGCGGATTACGTCGCGTTGCTGGGCGCGTCGCTCGACGGTGCGCTCAAGCCCTCGTCCGCCGCCGGGGTCTCGGCAGCCGCCGGCGATTTCCGCGCGCTCGATCGCTTGGCGGGCAAGGCCTCGGCCGGCGGCGCGGTATCCGGCCCGGTCGCCGGGAAGGTCATCGCACAGCTCTTGGTCCACACGTCGTAGATCGGATGCTGCACCGCGTTCAGCGCGGGGCGTTCCTTGTACAGCCACCCCGAAAACGTCCGCCGCCAATGCCGGTCGACGCCGCGCACCAGCACTTGCACGAACGCACCGGTCAGCTGCTCCTGCTCCCACGGCGCGGTCTGCTCGCACGCGCGCAGCCGTAGCACGACATCGCCCATCCGCGTCGCCTGGCCGGGCTTGAGCGTCACTTCGCGGGTCTCGCCGTTACGCTTGTTGAGCAGGCCGAGCACCGCCACGCGCTGCGCCATCGGCGTGCCGCCATTGGCGATCGCGGCAGCGCCGGTATCGATCGTCTCGATCGAGGAATTACCGGCGTCGTCCGCGCCGGGCAGGTCCTGCTGGACCGCGGCAGCCGGAGTCGCAGGCTTGGTCAGCGCGCGGTATCCGAACCAGCCGCCCACCGCCAACGCCACGACCAACACGGCCGCGGCGAGCCAGCGCATGATCACCCTTCGGGCGTCCAGGCTTCGTAATCGCCCGTCGCGGCGGCACGCTTGCCGCCCTTTTCAAGCGCACCCGAGGGGCGATAGGCAAGCGCGGTGCCGGTCATGTTGGGTACGGCCGGCTTCTGCCAGGCACGGATCGGCGGCAGCGCGCGATCGGGCACGTCGTCGACCTGGTGATGCAGCCAGCTGAACCACGCCGGCGGCACGCGGCTCGCGTCGGTCGCGCCCTGATAGATCACCCAGCGGCGCGGGTTGCCAGCAGTGTCCTTGCCACCCTGGTAATAGACGTTGCCGAGCGCGTCCTCGCCCATCTTCGCCATGCTGCGCAGGCCGAATTTGGTGCCGAGGGTGGCGCCGTTCCACCACGTGAATGTCGATGCGAGAAAGCCCATGACGGGCGCTTAACCCGAGTGGGGGCGGGCTTCAACCTCGATGATAGGGGAATACAGCCACCGATGCCGTCAGGATTGATCCTCCCCCGCAAAGGGAGGGGGCTGGCGAAGCCAGACGGACGGGTGACGCCCCCTCGATAACGAACTCCCCCTCCGTCAGCCCAAGCGTCCTTAGACCGTAATCACTCACCCCCATTATTCCGTCACCCCCACTATTCCGTCACCCCAGCGAAAGCTGGGGTATCCCCGTTGGCGAGCGCTGGCTTGGAACGGGGAGATCCCAGCTTTCGCTGGGATGACGAGCTTGTGGGGGAGCGTTTTAGTCCACCCCGGAGGAAGCGCCTACTTCGCCTTGTCCCACGTCACCAGATCCCCCTCGGCGATCCCCAGTTCCGCAGCCCGGCCGCCCATCAATTCCAGCACCGCCCCGACCGGCTCCCCCGACGGAATCGGCGTTTCCGAGAACGGCACCGTATTCTCGGCGATCCGCGCGATCGTGCCGTCGGCGCGGATGTAGATGATATCGAGCGAACTCGGCGTGTTCTTCATCCAGAAATTCGCGACCACAGGCGCGCCACCGGCCGGCGGATAGGGCCAGAACAGCATGCCGCCATCGGGCTTCAGGTCGGTACGGAACATCAGCCCCCGCGCCTGCGCGTCGAGCGTCTTCGCGCTCTCGACCGTGAACGCATGCGTCCCGTTCGTGCTCTTGATCGTGAGTGCGAGTGTGCCGTCCTTGGTCACCTCGGTATCAGCGCCGCTATTCATATACGCGACACCCCCGGCGCCGGCGCCCAGCGCCAGCACCGCCGCCAACGCGGCCTTGGCAGTGAAACTCATCCCAGATCCTTTTCGACCGCAACGGCCAGCGGCCCCTGCGCCCGTCGACGACGCGCACGCGCAGCGGTTGATCGGGTTCGACCGATTCGATTCCGGCGCGGCGCAGCGTTTCCATATGCACGAAGATATCGCTGCCATCGCTGCCGCGTATCAGAAAACCATAGCCCTTCAAACGGTTGAACCATTTGACGGACGCCGCTTCGAACGGTCCGGCGGCGTCGATCATCGCGATCGGATCGATCCGGTCGGGTGACGACGGGGCACGGACCGTCTCCTCGACCGCGTTGGTCATGTCGATCGAGACGATTTCGCGCGCCTGGAACCCGCGGCCGCGTTGCACCGACAATGTCTCGACTCGCGCGCCTTCGGGAAGGCTGCGGCGGCCATGCGGTTGCAGGACGGAAAAATGCACCAGGATATCGCCAACGGTCTCGTCGTCCGCGACCGCGAACCCGAAGCCGCGAGTCACGTCGAACCATTTGATGACCCCGCCGATGGCACGGGCCTCTGGCGCGACACCGCCGACGATCACGGCACTCACGCGCTCGCCGCCCCCCACGAGGCTACTACTAGCTACGCCGTCCCCCACGAGGCTACCGCTCGCGAGGCCGCCGCTCGTCAGGCCGCCGCCCACAAGACCACCGGTCGCGAGCCCACCGCCCGCAAGCGTCGTCGTTCCCGCCTCCACTGGCCCCATTTCTACCGGCATGTCAGCACCTGCTGCGTGTCGTTACGCATTGTTACACCCCTGAGCGCCTTGCTAGCACGGTTCGTCGCAGCCGCAATGAATCCGTTGTGGTGTTCACTCGAAATCGAGCAACTCGGGGGTGTCGGACGGCGGTGTAGCAACAATTTTGCGTGCAAGATCGAATTTGTGCCCCGCGCGCAGCATTCCCGCGAGCTGCTTTTCGTGCAGCTTCCGATCGCCCTCGCCGCTGCCATATGGTCCGATTCGTTTGCGCCGTGCATAGGCCAGTGCCGATTCGACCGCGCGGTCCGCGATCGCCGGCGCCACCGACTCCGCGTCGCCTTCGTCGATGCCGGCCTCACGAAATGCGCCGGCAACCCGCCGCGCCCCCAAGCCACGTCGCTGCATCGCAGCAGCCCGTTGTTCGGCGAAGGCGCGGTCATCGACATAGCCGAGATCGGCCATCCGCTGTGCAAGGTCGCCAGGCTCCGCCAGCGCCGCGCCGGTGCCCCCGTCCCAGCCACGCTCGCGGATTTTGCGCATAAGGTAATCGGTGAGCCGCCCCCGCGTCGTCGCGAATCGCTCGACATAGCGTAGCGCCATCTGCTCCAGCGCCGCAGCATCGAGCGGTTTCGGCGCGGGACGCTCGCGGGATCGCTCCTTGCTGCCGCCTTTCCCGCCGCCTTTGCCCCAGCTCTTGCCGCCGCGCCGCTTCGTGGTGCCGCTATCGTCGAACGCGCCGTTTTCCGGGTCGCCGGCATCCAGCGACGAGGGAAACGCGTTGCTTTCGCTGTGGCTATCATCGGTCACGCCATCATTGTGCCACACTGGCACCCGAAGTTGAACGGCTAGACTGAAGATAGGTGTGGTGTGCGAGCACCGCGACCAACCAAGGCAGGAACTGCGATGACGACCGACACGGCCAACAAGGGCGGCACGACCGTAGCGACGATCGTTGCGACGCCGACCCAAGACGCCCTGCCGCGCCGCTTCGCCGATTTCGGCACGCTGGGCGAAGCCCTCGATTACGCGGCAAGCGGTAACCGCGGGCTTAATTTTCACGACGCACGCGGGACATTGTCGCAGCCCTACCCGTATTCGCAACTTCGCACCGACGCCCGCGCGATGGCCGATCGCCTGATCGCCGCCGGCGTCGCCCCTGCCGACCGTATCGCGCTCGTCGCGGAGACCGGCCCCGAGTTCGCCGCGCTGTTCTTTGGCGTCGTCTATGCCGGCGCATGGCCGGTGCCGCTGCCGCTGCCGACCTCGTTCGGCGGCCGCGATCTCGTACATTGAGCAGCTTCGCGTCCAGCTTGCGAGCTGCGATCCGAAGATGCTGATCTTTCCGCCCGAACTCGCGCAGATGGCCGGCGAGGCCGCGCGCCTGTCTGGCACCGTCGGGATCGACTGGTCCGAGTTCGCGACGAGAGAGGCGCCCGCGGCAACGCTACCCGAGGCCAAGCCGGACGACATCGCGTACCTGCAATATTCGAGCGGCTCGACACGCTTCCCGCATGGCGTCGTCATCACCCACGCCGCGCTGCTCAACAATCTTGCCGCGCACAGCCACGGCATGGAAGTCTGCGACACCGATCGCTGCGTTTCCTGGCTGCCCTGGTATCACGACATGGGGCTGGTCGGCTGCTTCCTGTCGCCGATCGCCAACCAGGTCTCGACCGATTACCTCAAGACCGAGGATTTCGCGCGCCGTCCGCTCGCGTGGCTCGATCTCATCAGCCGCAACGAAGGCACGACGCTCAGCTACTCCCCGACCTTCGGCTACGATATCTGCGCGCGCCGCATGTCGTCGCAGACCAAGGCAAGCGACCGCTTCGACCTGTCGCGCTGGCGGGTTGCGGGCAACGGCGCCGACATGATCCGCCCGGACGTGATGCAGTCGTTCGTCGACGCGTTCGCCGATGCGGGCTTCATGGCCAGCGCGTTCCTGCCGAGCTACGGCCTTGCCGAGGCGACTTTGGCGGTCTCGCTGATGCCGCCTGGCGAAGGCATCCGCGTCGAACTGGTCGAGGAAACCCAGCTTTCGGGTGGCTCGCGCGGCGGGGACCGTCCCCAGCGCTACCGGGCGATCGTCAACTGCGGCAAGCCGGTCCGCGACATGCGAATCGAGATCCGCGAGGAGGACGGCACGCCGCTTCCCGATCGCGCGATCGGCAAGGTCTGGTGCAGCGGCAAGTCGGTGATGGTCGGCTATTTCCGCGACGACGCCGCGACCGAGGCGTGCATGGCGGATGGTTGGCTCGATACCGGCGACATGGGCTATATGTCGGACGGCTACATCTACATCGTCGGCCGCGCCAAGGACATGATCATCGTCAACGGCAAGAACCACTGGCCGCAGGATATCGAATGGGCGGTGGAACAGCTTCCCGGCTTCAAGGCGGGCGACATCGCCGCGTTCGCGATCACCACGCCCGGCGGCGAGGAGACGCCCGCGGTGCTGGTCCAGTGCCGCAGCTCGGACGAGGCCGAACGCCTGCGCCTGCGCGACGAAATCCGCGAGCGCGTGCGGTCGGTGACGGGCATGAACTGCCTGATCGAACTGATCCCGCCGCGCACTTTGCCGCGCACGTCGTCGGGCAAGCTCAGCCGTGCCAAGGCGCGCAACCTGTATCTCAGCGGTGACATCAAACCGTATGATATTGCCGCCTGACAGGCCGACCGCGTTAAAAATGATCGTGTTCTGGTTAGATTTGACCAAAACGACAGCAATTAGATCCAGTTTGGTGTGATGCATACGTTCCGCTAACCAACGCGTGGTTATGCCATTCGCGTGACCAAGACCCCGCCTTCCGCGTCGAGCCGCATCGTCGTCGACCTCGCCACGCTATTGGCGATCCGCGAAGGCGGCGATCCGGTCGTCTGGGGCCGGATCCGCGCGGCGCAGTTGTTCGCGGGGCGCCGCGTGGCGCTGTTCCTGCTCACCAGCAACATCGTCGCGATGCTGGCGATCGCGTTCCTGCTGCGAGGCGTCGTGCCGCACTGGCAGATCGCGGCGTGGGCGGCGCTGGTCGCCGCTGCGGCGGTGTGGGTGGGGTTTCGCCGGCTCGCTACCGATCATCGCGGCGACGGCTATGCGAGCCTGCGCCAGCTTCGTCACACGATCTGGGACGGCTTCGTTCTTGCGCTCGTCTGGTCTGCGGTGCCGGTCTTCTTCTGTACGCATGCACCGACCGGGACGACCGCGGGGCTGGGTCTCACGCTTGCGGTGCTGATGGCGGCGGCGGCCCTGGCGATGGCGCCGCTCGCACTCGCGACGCTCGTATTCCTGGGTTATCTTGGTGTGGCAATGGCCATCCAACTCGCCTTCGCCAGCAGTTTCGCCGCCGCGCTCGGCCTGTTGCTGTTCACCGGGTTGCTTATGGTGGCGTGCATCCATCGCGCGCGCGCGCTGATTATGCTCCGCGCAAGCGAGATCGTTCTAGACGACCGCAACGAGACGGTCAGTCTGTTGCTCGGCGAGTTCGACGGCACCGGCGCTGACTGGCTCTGGGAAACCGACGCGACCCGCCGCGTCGTCAAGGCCAGCCCACGGTTTGCCTTTGCGTGCGGCCTCGATCCGGCCAGTATCAATGGCCTGCCGCTGTTGCAGCTGCTGGCCGGCCCGAGCTGGGAAACCGGCGAGTTCGATACCGCATTGCGCACTTTGGCTGAGCGGCTGAAACGGCGGGAAAGCTTCCGCGATCTACGCCTTCCCGTCCAGATTGGCGGGGAGGATCGCTGGTGGAGCATGGCCGCCTCGCCACGTTTCGACGATCACGGCGAGTTCTACGGCTTTCGCGGCGTCGGCTCCGATGTGACCGAACAGCGTGCGTCGGCGGACAAGATCAACCGGATGGCGCGCTTCGACACCCTGACCGGCCTGCCGAATCGACTGATGGTGAATGAGACGCTCGTGAAGGCGATGGCGGATGCCGATCGCTGGGGCGGCCGCTATGCGTTCATGATGCTCGATCTCGATCGCTTCAAAGCGGTCAACGATACGCTTGGCCACCCGATCGGCGATCGACTGCTTGGCCGTGTGTCGGAGCGGATCCACGCGCTGATGGGCGTCAACGAGACCTGCGGACGTTTGGGCGGGGACGAATTCGCGGTGGTGGTCCGCGACGCGAGCGACGCCGCCGCGGTCGAGCGGCTTGCCGAGCGGATCATCGCCTCGCTGTCGCGTCCCTACGAGATCGACGCCCATACACTCCATATCGGTGCCAGCATCGGCCTTGCGATCGGTCCGCGTGACGGCCGCACCGCCGACATGCTGATCCGCTCGGCCGACCTCGCACTCTATCGCGCCAAGGACGCCGGACGCGGCGTGTTCCGCCGGTACGAACCGGAACTCCACGTTCAGGCGGAAGAGCGGCGGATACTCGAAATGGCTTTGCGCGACGCCATCGAGAAGGGCGAGATGCACCTCGTCTACCAGCCGATCGTCGAGACCGACAGCGCGCTGCCCTGCGGTTTCGAGGCGTTGCTGCGCTGGACCAGCGCCGAATTCGGCTGCGTATCGCCGGCCAAGTTCATTCCGCTTGCCGAGGAAACCCGGCTGATCGGTCCAATCGGCGCGTGGGTGGTCAGGACCGCCTGCGAAGAAGCCGCGCGCTGGCCATCGGACATGCGGATCGCGGTCAACGTGTCTGCAGACCAACTCCGCAATCCTAGTTTCGTGACCACGATCGCGTCGGCGCTCGCGAGCACGGGCGTGTCACCCGAACGGCTCGAGCTCGAAGTGACCGAAGGCGTCTTCATGCATGAAGGCCTTGGTGCGACGCAAATTCTCGATCGTGTGGCCGAGCTCGGTGTTCGCCTCAGCCTCGACGATTTCGGCACCGGTCATTCCTCGCTCGGCTATCTCAGCCGAACGCGCTTTTCCTCGCTCAAGATCGATCGCAATTTCGTGCGCGACGCGGCTTGCGGCGTGCGCGAGGCCGTGGCGATCGTCCGCGCCGGGATCGCCCTTGCGACGAGCCTCGGCATGGCCACCACGGCCGAGGGTATCGAGACCGAAGCCGAACTCAGAGCCCTTCGCGATCTCGGCTGCACCAATGCGCAAGGGTTCTATTTCGGGCGGCCGATGTCGGCCGAGAACGCCCGCTCGCTCGCCAACCGCGGTTGGAAAGACGCGGTCGCCGCCTGATCGCTACCTGGCTATCGGACGATAGCAGGCCCGGCGTGCGCCAGGCCCACCTGCTGGATACGCGCGATCAGCGGCGGCGTTCGCGTCCCGCAAAACTTACCAGGCTTTCCGCGCCATCGGCCGAAACCGCCGAGATGCCGACGAAATTGTCGTCGACCGGCACCTGCGACAGCACCGTCTGCGGATTTGGCCCGGTCGCTACCACCTCGCGCACATCGGTCCAGTCCTGGACATCGTTGCGACGCCAACGAACCCTGTACTTCACGGCGCCCGGCACCGCGTTCCACTTGATCGTCGTGTCGCGCGACAATGCTCCGGCCATCGACACGTCTTCGGGAGCCGCGGGTGCCGCCGCGATCCGAGCCAAGGTCGCGACGTTGATCGCCGTCACCTTGGCCAGATACGGAAAGTCCATGCCCTCGATCGTGTCGCCGTAGACGACGCCCTTTTCGGTGCGGAGGTCCTGGTGCTGGCGGTCCCAATTCTCGGCGGCGACCGAGAAGCGCACGGCGGGATAGCCGAGTTTCAGAAATGGCTCGTGATCGCCGCCGCGCCCGAACCGGTCCGGGCGGCGATCGAGCATCACGTCGAGCCCGCCCGGCACATCGCCTGCGACTCCGTCGATCATTTTCGCCAGCGACCGACTGGGGCCATCATCCTCGCCACCGTCCGCACGACGCCCCTGTTGCGCGGCCAGATCCTCCGAGGCGCGGATACCTTCGGAAAAGACCCGGACCTTGTCGGCAACGCGAACTCCGCCCTGCCCGACGGTGTTGCCGACGATATCGTTGTTCAGCATCGCCGAGACCGACCAGCCACGCGCCTTTGCAGTGTCGGCGAGCAATTCGGCACCCCAAAGGCCCTGTTCCTCGCCTGAGAACACCGCGTAGACGATGGTCGCGTCGAACTGCCGTTGCGACAGCAACCGTGCCGCCTCCAGCGCCAGCGCGACGCCGGACGCGTTGTCATTGGCGCCGGGCGCGTCGGAGGTGGCGTTCATCACGTCGGTCACGCGGCTATCGATATGCGCGCCGACGATCACCACGCGGTTCGGATTGCGGCCTTTCTGGATGCCCAGCACATCCTCGACCACGACCCCGGCCGGTGCACGCGGCCCGGTGAACGAGCGGGCGATCCGGTCGACGACGATACAGCCGCCACACGATGCGCCGATCTGCGTGAAACGTTCTGCGGCCCAGGTCCGAGCCGCGCCGATCCCCGCCTCGGATCGGTCGTCGTCGACGCAGTATGCCGGGTACCGAAACCGACCATCGTCGTGACGTCCGCCTGCAACCGTTTCACAGACGGTGCGGGCAATGGCGTTGGAGCAGGAAGCGGGGCGGCGGCAGCGGCAGCGGCGGCTAGCCACGACGGAAGAGCGTATATCGACATTGGCAGACCGTGCCGCGATCGGCACCGCTGCTCAAGCCAATAGTAAGGCACCGGTCGATCAGCGATAGCGACAGGGGGACCAAGCTCCGCTTTGATGTCAGACCCTTACAAAAACTCGAACTGGTCGAAAACTGATCGAAGTATGATAAATTTTTCATATATATGCTAAACATATGATTGTCTTGAGAGGACGATCGATGATCATCGGGCATTCAGTATCGAACAGCGAGGGCGTCATACAGGCTATCGACGGCCCCGTCGCAACATTGCTGCAGCGCGGGCGAGATCAACTTATCGGTATTTCGTATATGTCGATCACACATCCCGACGATCTTGCGCTAAACTTGGCGAAGGTCTCCGCACTCCAGGCCAACGGACAATCCGCAAAAATCCGCAAACGCTATATCGGTGGCAGGGGAGACATCATCGCGGTGGACGTTCAGGTTTCCCGGGTGATGGGATCCGATGGCGGCCATCTGGTTGGAACCTTGTCGACGATCGACGACATCCTCGATCAAGACCCCGCGCCCTATCGACTGTGGCGTCGCGCTCGGGAACTCCTAGATATCATGCGCGCGCGTGACGACATCCTCGGGGCGGACCTGTTCGCCGATCACGCCTGGACGATCCTGCTGCTGACCTATGTCGCCGAAGCCGAGGGCCGGATCGCGTCGATCGCGACCGTCGCCAGCCATATACCGCTATCGCAGACCACGATCGTGCGTTGGCTGCGCGTGCTGCAGTCCAAGGCGCTCTTCGAACCGACGCTTCCCGGCATCGATGCGCTGCAACTGACGCAGACCGGTATCGACAAGGTGGAAATGTTGCTGGATCAGAAGGTCGCACTACCCGTCGGCTGATCGATCTTCTTGACGGCATCAACGACACTGGCCGCTGTCGCAAACGGCCCGCTCCGGACGCTCAGCTCAACCGGTCGATCGCCTCGCGCGTCAGTGAGCCTGGGATGATCATCACCGGCACCGGCAGCGCGCCCGCATCGGCGCCGGTGAAATGCGCGATCAGTTCGCCCGGCGCGCCGGTTGCCGCGGCGCCCAGCACCAACGCGGCGATTTCCGGGTTCGCCTCGATCATCTCGCGGATGATCTTCGGCCCCTCGCCTTCGCGCACCGTGATCGACGGACGCAAGCCTGATTCCTCCAGCAACGTCCCCGCCGCACCCGCGACCAGACCCTGTGCGTGAAGGTGCGCCTCCTCCTCGATCGTCGCCTGGACGCCTCCGAACGCGATGAACTCCTGTGGCGGGATCACAGTCAGGATCTCGACGCCGCCGCCGGTCTTCACCGCGCGCCGTGCAGCAAAGCGCAACGCGATGCCCGCTTCCGGACTGTCGTCGATCACCACCAGATAAATGCGCATTTTCGCCCCCGTTATTGCCGGTAATTGGGCCGATGCGTGGCCGTTCGCAAGTGCGGCGGGGTTGACCCGAGCGGACGAGGGCGCGAGTAGGCATGCCGTTACGTCACGCCCTGGGGAAATCCATGTCGATCGAGATCAAGATGCCTGCGCTGTCCCCGACCATGGAGGAGGGTACCCTCGCCAAATGGTTGATCAAGGAGGGCGACGTCGTGAAATCCGGCGACCTGATGGCCGAGATCGAAACCGACAAGGCAACGATGGAATTCGAAGCCGTCGACGAAGGCACCGTGGTCAAGATCCTCGTCGCCGAGGGTACCGACAACGTGAAGGTCGGCACCGTCATCGCGATCATCGCCGAAGAGGGCGAGGATGCGTCGTCGGTTTCGTCGGCGCCGGCGAAGAGCGAGACGCCCGAGCCCGCCGCCAAGGAATCGGAAGCCAAGCCCGACCCGAAGGATCCCAACGACACCGGTAGCGAGGCCAAGCCCGCCCCGCGTACCGAAGCGTCCGCCGAGGATCACGGTCGTCCCGTAGATGCCGGCCCGGCCTCGTCGGGTGACCGCGTAAAGGCGAGCCCGCTCGCGCGCCGCCTTGCCGCCGACAAGGGCATCGATCTCGGCGCCGTGTCGGGTTCGGGGCCGAAGGGTCGCATCGTCAAGGCCGACGTCGAAAGCGCGAAGCCGGGTGCGGCTCCCGTTGCCGCGAAGACCGAAGCGGCTCCGACCGCCGCCGCGGCTACTCCGGCACCTGCTGCGAAGCCTGCGACCGTGCCGGACATTCCGCACGAGGCGACCAAGCTCAGTAACGTGCGGAAGACGATCGCGCGTCGCCTGACCGAGTCGAAGCAGACCGTTCCGCACATCTATCTGACCGTGAACATCCGCCTCGATGCGCTGCTCAAGCTGCGCGGCGAACTGAACAAGAGCCTCGAATCGCGCGGCGTGAAGCTTTCCGTCAACGACCTGCTGATCAAGGCGCAGGCCGTCGCGCTGATGCAGGTGCCGACCTGCAACGTGATGTTCACGCCCGACCAGCTGATCACCTTCCAGCGTGCCGACATCTCGGTCGCGGTGAGCACGCCGTCGGGGCTGATCACGCCGATCATCGTCGGTGCGGACACCGCCTCGCTGTCGTCGATCTCGACGCAGATGAAGGACCTCGCCGCCCGCGCCCGCGACGGCAAGCTGAAGCCCGAGGAATATCAGGGCGGCACCGCCTCGATCAGCAACATGGGCATGTTCGGCATCACGCAGTTCGATGCAGTCATCAACCCGCCCCAGGCGATGATCCTGGCGGTCGGCGCGGGCGAAAAGCGTCCGTACGTCGTCGGCGACGAGCTCACCGTGGCGACCGTCATGTCGGCGACCGGCAGCTTCGATCACCGCGCGATCGACGGTGCCGACGGCGCGCAGTTCATGAAGGCGTTCAAGCATCTGGTCGAGAACCCGCTGGGCATGCTGGCGTAGTCTGACGGACATGGACTTCACCTCCCCCACTCCGTTCGCCCTGAGCGAAGTCGAAGGGCATGAGACTCATGTACCTCGACTGCGCTCGGCACGAACGGTTTAGGGGGTGTTCGACATGAAGAAGACGACCATCGAAATCCTGCACATCCTCGCAGGTCTCGCCGTTGCCGTCGCGATCACCTGGGCGGCAGCATGGTCCTACCCGCTCGGGCAGGACGTGATCTGGTCTTGCGGGGCCGCAGCCATGGTCGCGACCGTGCTGATGGGCGTGGGACCGTTGCGCCGCGCCCGCCGTCTCGACAGAACTACCCGCAGGAGTGAAGCGTGACCGAATTGCCGCCTGAAAAGGCTCCGACGATCCGCGTCACCGCGATGCCCGCCGACGCGAACCCGTATGGCGACATCTTCGGCGGCTGGCTGATGGGTCAGATGGATCTTGCCGCCGGCTCGGTCGCGTCCCGGCGTAGCGGCGGTCGCGCCGTTACGATCGCGGCGGACGCGATGAAGTTCCACATGCCGGTCGTCGTCGGTGACGAGGTGTCGGTCTACGCAGAGCTTATCGCGGTCGGCCGCACCTCGATGACGATCGAGGTCGAGGCGTGGCGCCGCGCTCGTCACAGCAACGACAGCTGCAAGGTGACCCAGGCGCGCTTCATCTTCGTGGCGGTCGGCGACGACCGCAAACCGCGGCCTGTGCCGCCCGAAATCAACTGAATCGAAGGACTTACCGTGGCTGATACCTATGATCTCGTCATCCTCGGCTCGGGCCCCGGCGGCTACGTCGCCGCGATCCGCGCGTCGCAGCTCGGCCTAAAGGTCGCGATCGTCGAGCGTGAGCGCTTGGGCGGCATCTGCCTCAACTGGGGCTGCATCCCGACCAAGGCGCTTCTGCGGACGTCGGAAATCTATCACTACATGCAGAACGCCGAGAGCTACGGCCTCAAGGCGGACAATGTCGGCTTCGACCTCGCCAAGATCGTTGACCGCTCGCGGAAAGTCGCGGGCCAGCTGAATGCGGGCGTCAAGGGCCTGATGAAGAAGAACAAGGTGACCGTCGTCGAAGGCGTCGGCACCGTGACGGCCAAGGGCAAGCTGTCGGTCAAGCAGGGCGACAAGACGGTCGAGCTCGAAGCCAAGAACATCATCGTCGCGACCGGCGCCCGCGCCCGCGACCTGCCGTTCGCGAAGGCTGACGGCGAGCGGATCTGGACCTATCGCCACGCGATGGTACCGACCGAGATGCCGACCAAGCTGCTGGTCATCGGCTCGGGCGCGATCGGCGTCGAGTTCGCCAGCTTCTACAACGACATGGGCGCCGACGTGACGATCGTCGAGATGCTCCCGCGGATCCTCCCCGTTGAGGACGAGGAAGTCTCCGCGTTCATGGACAAGGCGCTCAGCAATCAGGGCATCAAGCTGCTGACCCAGACCGGGCTCGAAGGGCTTGTCCCCTCGGCGAACGGCGTCACCGCCAAGATCAAGGCGAAGGACGGCAAGCTTTCGGAGGAGACCTTCAGCCACGCGATCATCGCGATCGGCATCGTTCCCAACACCGAGAATATCGGGCTGGAGGCGCTCGGCGTCGAGACCGACCGCGGCCATATCAAGACCGACGGCTATGGCCGCACTAACGTCGACGGCATCTGGGCGATCGGCGACGTCACCGGCGCGCCGTGGCTCGCGCACAAGGCCAGCCACGAGGGCATCATCGCGGTCGAGAAGATCGCCGGCGGCTCGCCGCACCAGATGGACAAGGCCAACATTCCCGGCTGCACCTATTCGCGCCCGCAGGTCGCATCGGTCGGCATGACCGAGGCGAAGGCGAAGGAAGCCGGCTACGAGCTGAAGGTCGGCAAATTCCCCTTCATCGGCAACGGCAAGGCGATCGCGCTGGGCGAGGCCGAGGGCTTCGTGAAGACGGTGTTCGACGCGAAGACCGGCGAACTGCTCGGCGCGCACATGGTCGGCGCGGAAGTGACCGAGCTGATCCAGGGCTATGTCGTCGCGCGCCAGCTCGAGACCACCGAGGCCGAGCTGATGGAAACGGTGTTCGCGCATCCGACACTGTCCGAGATGATGCACGAGAGCGTCCTCGCCGCCTATGGCCGCGCGATCCACTACTAATGCCGGTATCCTCCCCCGCCAGGGGGAGGTGGCAGGCGCTTGCCTGACAGAGGGGGCGGAAAGGGAAACCTCTGTGCCGTGCCCTCCCCTCCGACGCCTTCGGCGCAACCTCCCCCTGGCGGGGGAGGATCAGAGTTGGAGCATGCCCCTTCCCGTCATCCCGACGAAAGTCGGGGCCCAGGGCACCACCCGCAACGCTTTTGGCTCCGACTCCTGACGATCGTCAGGATGACGTTGCGTGATACCCAACCAACCGACCAGACCGGGCAAGCCATCCCGTTTCGGCCCTAACTCTCTTGACCCTCGCGCACGAGCCTCCGAAAGGTCGCCCTGCCCCGACGTCCGGCTCTCAGGATGTCGCGGCGCATGAGCCACCGGTGCAGGACCCGCGAATGTCGATCGACCCTGCCTCCCGCCTCACCCCGCGCCACATCGCGCTCGTCGCGACGGCGCTGTGCGTGGCCTCGCTCGCGCTCTTCTGGCCGGGCACCGCGATGTACGACGCCGTCGCGCAATATAAGCAGGTCCTGTCGGGGGTGTACGACGACTGGCATCCGCCCGCGATGGCACGCATCTGGGCGCTGCTTGCACCGCTCGGCGCCGGTGCGACGCCGATGCTGGTCCTGCAGCTCGGCACCTACTGGCTCGGCCTCGGCCTGATCGCCGCCGCGCTGGCGCGAGCGGGGCGCAGCCGCAGCGCGGTGGCGATCATCGTCATCGGCCTGTTGCCACCGTTTCTCGGGTGGCAAGGCGTCGTCCTCAAGGACGCGCAACTGACCGGCGCGATGCTCGGGGCATGCGGACTCGTCGGCTGGTACAGACTCTCGCACCGCCCCATGCCACGCGCACTCTGGGTCCCGACCGCATTGCTGCTGGCCTATGCGGTCCTCGTTCGCGCAAACGCCGTCTTCATCGTCGTGCCATTGGTGGTGACGCTCGCTCCCCGCCCCGCCGGAACCGTCGCCAAGATCATCACCGGCCTGATTGCGGTAGTCGTCGTCCTAGCCGTAGCGCCGGTCGTCAATCACCAGATCCTGCGCGCGCAACGTAGCGGCGTGGAATCGACGCAGGCGTTGTTCGATCTGGCCGGCATCGCCGCGCGCGTACCCGACGGGACCGCGATCGGCCTGACCCGCGCCGAAGCGGACGCCGTGGTCGCGCGCCACTGCGCCTCGCCGTTCTTCTGGGATCCGCTCGGCGACGACGCGCATTGCGGAACGACGATGGCGCGCCTTCGGGCGCTACCCGTCGGTACGCTCTACCTGACACTCGCCGGATCGGCGCTGCATCATCCGATCGCCTATGCGGCGCACCGCTTTGCGCATCTGAACTCGACCGATCGCTGGCTGGTCCCGTTCCACTGGCCGAGCGCAGCCCCCGACCATGTCGGAGCCCAACACGGTCGGTCTCGCCAGCCCGAACGCCGCCGCCAGGCACTGGGAAAGCCTGACCGCCATGATCGTCGAGACGCCGCTGGGCTGGCCGATCAGCTGGATCGTGATCGCGATCACCGCGCTGGCGACAGGCCTGTCGCGTCCCGCCGATCCGGCCCCCGATCCGGCCCACGATCCAGTCCGCGATCTTGCCACGGCGCTACTCGTCTCCGCGCTCGCCCTGGAAGCCAGCTTCGCGGTCCTCAGCATCGCGTCGGACCTGCGCTATCACCTGTGGCCGATGATCGCGACCGCGGTGGCGGTGGTTTTGCTGGCCGATCGCGCGCCGCCGCGACACATCGCCCGCGCCGGTATCGTCGTACTTCTGCTGGTACTGGCTAGCGGCGGCGCCGCGCGGGTTCTGTCGCCGCCGCCGCCGCAGACCTATGCGGGTATGCTGGGTTGATTGCCGGTGCCCAAGACAGGTGCGTGACGCTGTAAGTCAGGGCGATCGGCATGGCGTCGTGCGGGCGAGAACACACCGTGCCGTCGCATCCAAACCGGACGAAACACGCCGCTTTCGCTTGCCTCCTCAAACCAGCCATCCTAACTTAGATCATGCTAACACGTTCTCAAACCGCTGTTTCGCTGATGAAGATGGCGCTCGCGTTGCTCGACCGTGACCGGCCCGATCTCGCCTCCTGTCATCTTCACCATGCGATCGAAGTCGCCGAGGACGATGTCGAGATCGGCAGCATTGCCACCAGGGATGCCGCCGCAACGGAGCCAGTCGACAAGTCGATCCGCTGACTCGTCCCAAGCGTGTGATCCCGTTACCCCATCGCTGACATCCTGCCTAAAAGGTCCGCATCGGCCGTGCGGTGATCATCGCACACCCTCGGATGACTGTTTTGCTGAACACAGATTTCGCGCGAACAACCCGTATAGTCTCCACGGCGCGCTGTGCGTATTCGAGCGCACTAGCCGGTTAAACTATAGTATACCGGGTCTATTGATCCCCATCAGCACGATTCACGATCTGTATATGGGTCTAATATCGATGCACGCTCGTTACGACGCTGAACCATAAAGGGGACGCTCGGCTCGATCATGCGTATCGCGATTATTTCTCATCTGAAGCATGCGATCGTCGAGCCGTTTGCCGGTGGACTCGAGATGCACACGCATCTTCTTGCCACCCGGCTTCGCGCACGTGGCCATGATGTCGTGCTGTTCGCGTCGACGCGGTCCGATCCCGCGACCGGGCTGACCGCGATCTGCGACGAGACCGCGCTGATGGCGACCGGCGTCGCGGAAGCGACCGACATCGCGTTCTTCCGCGAACATCACGCCTATCTGCGGCTGATGTCTGAGCTACGGCGCGGCGGCTTCGATATCGTCCACAACAATTCACTGCATTATCTGCCGGTTGCGATGGCGGATACGTTGCCGATGCCGATGGTCACGACGCTGCATACCCCGCCATTCTGCTGGCTAGAGAGCGGCATTCGGTTGTGCCGCGCCGAAGCGACCCGGTTCGTCGCCGTATCGGAGGCGATCCGCACGATGTGGTCGCCGATCGTCCCGATCGACCGGGTCGTCGGCAACGGTATCGATCTCGACCGCTTCCCCTATCAGGCCGTCCCCGACGCCGATCCCTATCTGGTCTGGTATGGCCGCATCGTCCCCGAAAAGGGTCTTCATCTGGCGATCGCGGCGGCACAGAAGGTCGGCCTGCCGCTGCGTATTGCCGGTCCGATCTCCGACCCGGACTATTATGCCGAGGAGGTGGCCCCGCATCTCGGCGATGCCGTGCGCTATGTCGGCCATCTCGATCACGCCGCGCTATCGTTGCTGATCGGAGGTGCCCGGGTATTCCTGTGCACGCCGTGCTGGGACGAACCGTACGGGCTGGTCGTTGCCGAGGCACTGGCGTGCGGCACACCGGTCGCGGCATTCGCGCGCGGTGCGATCCCGACCTTGCTCGATGACGGTAGTGGCGTGCTGGCGACGCCCGACGATGTCGACTCGCTTGCCACCGCAGCCGTACGGGCGATGCACCTCGCCCGATCGGACAGCCGCGCGCGCGCCGTTGCGATCTGCGATGCCGAAACGATGATCGACGGTTACGAGGCGTTGTATGCCGAGATGTGCGCGGAAATGCGCGCGAAGACTGCTGCTCCGCCCATGCCCGTGCCGATCCCGGAACCGCTGGCGTCGGCGATGTGGCCTGCCCTGGCCGCCAGCAGACCCGCGCCTGCCAACCGCGCGCTGCGCCGATGATGCCGTTCTGCGTCTGCGTACCTGCCCGCAACGAAAGCCTGCGCTTGCCGATATTGTTTGAGGCACTTGCCGCGCAAACGATCGGCGGGCGTATCCCGATTGCGCTGTGTATCAACAATAGCGACGACGACAGCGTCGGGGTCATGAGCAATGTCGCGATACGGTACGCCGGTCGGCTGGACATCGTGGTCGAGTCTCGCACCTTTGAACCCGCGTTAGCACATGCCGGGAGCGCGCGTGGCCACGCCATGGAGATGGGATATCGCCATGTCGTTGACGGTGGGATTGGCGGCGGCGGCGGTATCGGCGGCGACGACCGCGGCGGCGTGCTGATTTCCACGGACGCGGATTGTCGTCCTCCCGCTGGCTGGCTCGCGGCCAACCTCGCCGCGATCAACGCAGGTGCGGATATCGTTGGTGGACGGATCGTCCTCGACGACGCGGAGCCGATCGATGCGGCGATCACCGCGATGCGCGAACGGTTCGATCGATATTGGGCCGCGGTCCGCGCGATCGAGGACGCGATCGACCCATCCCCGCACGATCCGCCCCCGCGTCACGGCGACCATACAGGGGCAAGCATCGCGATCGACGCAGCCTTGTACCGCATGATCGGCGGGGTCCCGCCAATCGCATCGGGCGAGGATCGATCGATGGTCATCGACGCGGTCGCAGCGGGCGGGCGGCTGGTCCATCCGCCTTCGGTCTGGACCCGCGTGTCGGCGCGCACCGAGGGGCGTGCCGCGGGGGGCATGGCGCTCGCGATGGCCGAACTCGCAGCAACGCTCGATCGGGGCGCGGATCCCTGGGTACCTGCGTTCGAGCATTGGCGGACCCGTGCCAATTGGCGGCGTGCAACCCGCCACGCACACGGCGTCGCGGCGATGCTGGCACGCGAGGCGGACCTGCCGCCAATGCCCGGCGACATGCCCCTGCCCCAATATCCCGGCGCGATCTCGATCGAGCCCGTCACGCCCTTGCTTGCTTCATGAGCCGACGTCCGATCGGCTATTACGTCCATCACCACGGCGCCGGACACCGCATGCGAGCGTCGGCGATCGCGGATCATGCCGACGGGCGAATCACTTTAATCGGCACGAACATCGCCGGGCGGAGCGGTGCCCACCGCTATGTCGACATTCCCGACGACCGGCTTGCTTGCGGGTTCGACGGTCGCGACGATGCCGCGGATCGCCCCGCGGCGCTGCACTATGCGCCGCTTGATCATGACGGAATACGTCGCCGGGTCGCGGCGATCACGCACTGGATCGCCGAACAGCAACCCGCGCTGATGATCGTCGACGTGTCGTGCGAGATCGCGATGCTGGCGCGGCTGGCGTCGGTACCGACCGTGTACGTCAGGCTAGGCGGCCGGCGTGACGACGCCCCGCATCACGAGGCGTTTCGCGCCGCGACCACGATCGTCGCGCCATTTGCCGAAGCACTCGACGATCCGGCCACCCCCGATTGGGTCCGACGAAAGACCGTCTATGCCCCCGGCCTGGTCGACCGTGTCGGGACGACATCGATCGAACCCCGATCGATCCTTGTCGTTAGCGGCAGGGGCGGCTCGGCAATCGATGCCGCGGTCTGGGTCCGCGCGGCGCGTGCCACGCCCGACCGTATGTGGCGAATCATCGGCGATTGCCCGCCACTTGTCGACGCGCCAACCAATCTCGAGCAATCAGGCTGGGTCGACGACGCCGCGGCGTGGATCGCACGCGCCGCGATCGTCATCGGTAGCGCAGGGGACGGCGTGGTCGGTGCGGTGCTGGCGGCACGCCGACCCTTTATTTGCCTGCCGGAGGATCGACCGTTCGACGAACAGCGATCGAAGGCCGAGCGACTGGTCGCGGTGGGTGCGGCGTTGATGTGCGACGATGCCGCCGCGGCGGACTGGCCGATGCTGCTGACGCATGCGGAGCGGCTCGATCCCGCCGCACAGGCGGCGCTCGACGACCCGGATGGTGCAGCCCGTCTGGCAAATTATGTGATGGCCCTGGCCGATGGAGAGCGCGGATGAGCGAACGAATGACGACGGTGCTCGACGATCCGCTGGTCGCTGCGCTCGCCAAGCTGGGCGAACGCTATGATGCGGAGCGCGCGCATCCCGCCGACAGCATCGCGCTGCTCGCGGAGGCGGGTTTGCTGCGCCGGTTCGCCCCGGTCGAATCGGGTGGCGAGACGTTTGCCGACGCCGACGCCCGCCATCGCGCAATGTTCGACGCACTGCGTCGGGTCGGTCGCGGCGACCTGAGTGTCGGCCGGTTGTTCGAAGGTCATATCAACGCGATGGCGCTGTTCGGCTGGTATGCAACCGCCAGCCAGAAGGACTGGCTGCGCCGCGTGCTCGATCATGGCGCCGCGTTCGGCGTATGGGCGACCGAGCCGGCGCCGGGGGTCGCGTTGATCGAGAATTTGGGCGGGCGAACATTGCAGGGCGCAAAGAGCTTCGCCAGCGGCGCAGGGGGATCGCCTATGCGATCGTCACGATCCAGCCCGATAGCGGCGACCGCCGACTGGCCATCGTCGGCGCCGACGATCCCGACCGGACCGATGCCAGTGGCTGGCGTGTCCGGGGCATGCGCGCGAGCATGAGCGGCGCCTATGATCTGACCGGCTATCCGATCGACGAGGATGCGCTGCTGGGCCAGGCCGGCGACTATGATCGCGAACCGCGCTTCACCGCGGGTGCGTGGCGGTTCACCGCGGTCCAACTCGGCGGGATCGAGGCGCTGCTGGCGGAGACCCGCGCGACACTCTCGGGGACAGCACGCGCCGATCCGCTGGTGCGTGCGGCATTCGGGCACGCGGTCGTCGCAACCCGTACCGCCGGGCTTTGGGTGCGCGAGGCGGCGGTGCGCGCGGCGCGCGAGGTTGCCGACGCGGCGGCGTTCGCACGGATGACCCGCGGCGTCGTCGAGCGCGCCGGGCTCGACGTGATGGAGCATGCGGCACGGCTTGTTGGCACCCGCAGCACGTTCGAGGGGCAGCGTATCGACAAGATCATCCGCGATCTCAGCCTGTACCTGCGTCAGGCAGGGCCCGACCAGGTCCGCGACGCCGCCGTGCGCGACTGGATCGATCATGATTGCTGGGGCGAGGATCGCCTGTGGTAGGCATTGCCCGCCTGCTCGCGACGAGCAGGTTCGCACGCGCGCGCTGGCTGGTGCTGGCGCCGCATGCCGATGACGAGACGCTGGGCGCAGGTGCGCTGGTTGCCGAGGCGGCGGCCGCACGTCGCCTTGCGGGGATCGTCTACCTGACCGATGGCGCCGGATCGCACGACGTGGGCGGCGCCTGGCTGGCACGGGTGCGGCGGCGTGAGGCGGCGTTGGCGGTCCGGCGGCTGGCCGGACGCGATGCGGCGTTGCCCGTGTTCCTCGACTGGCCCGACGCGCATCCCCATCGCCCCGACAGCGCGGCATGGCGCGCGACGGTCCGGCGCCTTGCAGCACTGATCCGCTCACGTGGCGTCGATGCGATCGCGGTCACCGGCGCCGACGAACCGCATTGCGATCATACCGCGTTCCGGACGATCGCGCTCGCCGCAATCCGTGCCGCCCGGCGCACGGTGACGATATTCGACTACCGCGTATGGACCGATTCCGCCGTGCCCCCTGCGCGTACGACATTTCGCACGCGCCCAATGCCGGTCGGCCAGCGTCGCCGGGCACTGCTGGCGCATCGCAGCCAGACGGGTGCAGCCTATGGCGCGGGCTTTCGCCTTGCGCGGACCGCCTGGCGGATGCCGGCGGAGGACGTCCTTCATCTGAACGGAATTGCCGATGCCCGATAAGCCGCCCCAAAGCGGGGGCAGCCTGACTGCCGCCTATTTCGAGGACATTTTTGCCGGTGACGACGATCCGTGGTCGCTCGCCAGCAGCCCGTATGAAGCGGCCAAGTTTGCGCGCACCATCGCCGTGCTGGACGATCGTCGCTATGCCGCCGCGCTCGAGATCGGCTGCGCTCACGGTGTGCTCACACGGCAATTGGCGCCTCTATGCGACGATCTCCTCGCCATCGACATCGCCGCGCAGGCGATCGATTATGCACGCAAGCGGTGCGAAGCCCTGCCACAGGTTCGCTTCGAGAAGGTCGTTTTCCCCGATCAGGTTCCCGCGACCAACGCCTTCGATCTCGTCCTACTCTCCGAGGTCGTGTATTATTGGAGCGATGACGACATCACCACCGCGGGGGCGTGGTTACGGGCTCATGTCGTCCCCGGCGGACGGATATTGCTGGTGCACTGGATCGGCGACACCGACTATCCGCAGACCGGAGACGCGGCCGTCGACAAAATATCCGCGGCGATCGGCGACGCTATCACGGTCGAGTGTGCGGAGCGGACGGCATCGTACCGACTGGATCTGTGGACCCGGCGATAGGGAAGCCAACGGGCTATGGTCGACAGCGATCGGTCACATCGCCGCGTGGAATGTGCGAGCCGACGCGGATGGTAGATCGGCCTCGCCTTGCACAAATGTGCGGCTATTTGCGGTGGTGCCCCTGGCCGGAATCGAACCAGCATGCCTTGCGGCAACCGATTTTGAGTCGGTCGCGTCTACCAATTTCGCCACAGGGGCAGCGGCGGGTTGGCTAGACGAAGCTTTCGTTTGCCGCAAGCTGTCTTGATCGGAAAACGTATCGGTTCAGTTTCTCGGCGGTTGGCGACGATAGCTGAGCGCTTCGGCGATGTGGATGCGGCCGACGGTGTCGCTGCCGGCGAGATCGGCGATCGTGCGACCGACGCGGAGGATGCGGGTGTAGCCGCGCGCGGTCAGGCGCATCGCCTCGGCCGCTTGGGCGAGCAGTTTCCGGCCGGCTTCGTCGGGCGTGGCGACCGCATCGAGTAGTGCCCCATCCGCCTCGGCATTCGTGCGCACCGGGTGATCGCGGTAGCGGTCGGACTGGATCGCGCGGGCGGCAGCGACGCGGACGGAAACCTCTGCCGAGCCTTCGGTTGGTGGCGGTAGGATCAGGTCTGCGGCACTGACCGCCTGGACGTCGATGTGGAGGTCGATCCGATCGAGTAGCGGCCCCGAGACCTTGGCCTGATAGTCTGCTGCGCATTTCGGGGCTCTCGCGCAGGCCAGGCTCGCATCGCCAAGGTGCCCGCACCGACACGGGTTCATTGCGGCGATCAGTTGCACGCGGGCCGGGAAGGTTACGTGTGCGTTGGCGCGGGCGACGCTGACCGTGCCGGTCTCCAGCGGCTGTCGAAGCGAATCGAGGACGGCGCGCTGGAATTCGGGGAGTTCGTCGAGGAACAGCACGCCGAGATGCGCGAGGCTCACCTCCCCCGGCTTCACCTTCAGGCCACCGCCGGTGAGCGCCGCCATCGATGCGGAGTGATGCGGCGCGCGGAAAGGGCGCGTGCGGGTCAGGCGACCGCCGGAGAGCGTGCCCGCAACCGACTGGACCATCGACACTTCGAGCGCCTCGGTAGGGTCGAGCGGCGGAAGGATGCCGGGCAGGCAGGAGGCCATAAGAGACTTTCCAGACCCAGGCGGACCTACCATCAATAAATTATGTGATCCCGCGGCGGCGATCTCCAGCGCGCGCTTGGCCGTCTCCTGCCCTTTGACCTGCCGCAAGTCCGGACCGTGATCGGCCTGCTCGGCGATGCCTGGCTTGGGCGGGCTAAGCAGACCGTGGCCTTTGAAGTGATTTAGCAGCGACAGCAGGTCGGGCGCGGCGATCACTTCGATCTCTCCAGCCCAAGCCGCCTCCGAGCCTTGCGCGGCGGGGCAGACAAGCCCCTTCCCCACTTCCGAGGCATGCAGTGCGGCCAGCAGCACGCCCGGCGACGCTGTGATCCGCGCGTCGAGACCGAGTTCGCCGACGATCACGTAATCCGCCAGCGCCTCGGCATCGACCACCCCCATCGCAGCCAGCAACGCGAGCGCGATGGGTAGATCGAAATGCGATCCTTCTTTCGGCAGATCGGCGGGCGACAGGTTCACCGCGATGCGTTTCGGCGGCAGCGACAGCCCCATGCCCGCGATCGCACCACGCACGCGTTCGCGACTTTCGCCGACCGCCTTGTCCGCCAGCCCGACCACGTTGAACGCAGGAAGTCCTGGAATCAGTTGGACTTGCACCTCGACCGCGCGCGCTTCGAGTCCCAGATACGCCACCGTCGCCACGATCGCCGCCATGCCCGCTCCCCCGCGACACGACGTCACGCCTTATTCATACCCGATTTGCCATGTCTGCAAGGACGCGCGGCCCAACGCCGTCGATCCGCGCCGTCTTGCCATCCTAATACACCGGACCCACATGCCTTCCGTGAAAGCAGTCCGCTCCCCGTCCTCCGCTTCGGCCAGTTGGTGCTCGGGATGCTGTTGATCGTCGCAGCGCCGCTCCTTGCGCCGTTGCCGGGACCGGCGGGCATCTTCCTGTTTGCGGGCGGGATGGTTCTGGTCCTGCGCAATTCGCGCTGGGCGCGGTTGAAATGGGCGCGGCTCAAGCGGCGCTGGCCGCGGACCGGGCATTTCGTCGACCGGATGATGCGGCGACAGAGCGCGATGCGGCGCCACGAGCGAGCGAAGGCGTCGAAAAGCGCTGCTGCCAAGGCCGGTGCGAATTGACTTACTGCCGCCCTTTCCGTAAGCGCCCAGCCATCAAGGCCGTCCCTGTGGCGGCCGTTTTCTATTTGATGACCTAGGGAATGACCAATGAAGCGGACCTTTCAGCCGAGCAACCTGGTACGCGCACGCCGTCACGGCTTCCGCGCACGGATGGCGACGGTCGGCGGCCGGGCAGTGATCCATGCACGCCGCGCTCGCGGTCGCAAGAAGCTGTCGGCCTAACCATACTCGACAAGCGCCGCGATTTTCTCGCGGCGAATGCGGGGAAGCGTGCACCGATGCCGGGATTCGTCCTGCTCATGCGCCCCCGCGATGACGGTGACGCGACGATGCGAATCGGCTTCACCGTCACCAAGAAGATCGGCAACGCCGTCGTCCGGAACCGCATGAAACGGCGGTTGCGGGCGTTGGCGCGCGAGCTGTTGGCGGAACGCGGCGTTGCGGGGGCCGATCATGTTTTGATCGGGCGGAATGGCGGTGTCGAACGCGATTTCGCTTTGCTGCGGACCGAGTTGGGCAAGGCGTTCCGCAAGGTCACGCCACAGGCCACTGATACCGCATCGGCGCAAGCCACCACCCCGGCGAAGGCCGGGGCCCAGGTGGGAAAGCGGCCGTGATTCAGCACCGCCATTCGTTAGCGACGTCCCCCAGCTGGGCCCCGGCCTTCGCCGGGGTGGAAATGCCTCACTCGAAGCGGTCCTCTTGGCCCTTGTTCTCCCGCGAAGGCGGGAGCCCAGTCTGGGTCCCCGCCTTCGCGGGGAAACAATATTGTGGTGTCGGCGAACGTCGGTTTTGACATGCTAGCCCGCCTCCTCATCCTCATCGCCCGCGCGTGGCAACTCGGCCCCTCGCTCGTCCTGCCGTCGAGTTGCCGCTACGATCCTTCCTGTTCAGCCTATGCAATAGAGGCCGTTGGGCGCTATGGCGCGCTCAAGGGGGCTGGGTGGCGGCGAAGCGTATTGCGCGGTGCCATCCGTGGGGCGGGTACGGCCCCGATCCGGTCCCAGAGCTGAAGCCTAAAAAATTGAAAGACGCCGCCCTGTGAAAGACGACAAGCAGAATTTCGTGCTGTTCGCGGTGATCGCGGCGCTGATCCTGTTCGGATGGCCGCTGATCCAGGGCAAGTTCTTCCCGACCGCGAATCCGCCGGTCACGAAGATCGAGGGTGGCAAGACCAAAGCGATCGCCAACCCCGCCGCCGATCCGGCTGCGGACGGTGCCGCCGCGATCGGCGATCGTAACGCCGTGATCGCCAGCACCCCGCGCATCCGCATCGAGACGCCGCGCGTGTCTGGCTCGATCAACCTCAAGGGCGCGCGGATCGATGATCTCGTGCTCAAGGGCTATGACGAGACCGTCGCGAAGAACTCGCCGCCGATCCGCCTGCTGTCGCCCGCCGGCGCGCCCGACGCGTATTTCGCAAGCTTCGGCTGGCGCGCGCAGGGCCTGACCCCGCCTGCTGCCGATGCCGTCTGGACGTCGTCGGGCGCGACCACGCTGACCCCGACCACGCCGGTCACGCTCGACGCGACCAACGCCACCGGCCAGCGCTTCCGAATCCAGATCGCGGTCGACCAGGATTACATGTTCACGGTCCGCCAGACCGTTCTGAACGCGGGCACCGCGCCCGTCCCCGTCGCCACCTATGGCCTCGTCAACCGTGTCGGCATCTCGAAGGATCCGTCGTCGATGACGATCCATGTCGGGCCGATGTCGGTCGACAATGGCGGCGCGCATTACCGTCCGAACTACAAGGACATCGACGAGGCTACGCAGAAGTTCACGACCACCGGCGGCTGGCTCGGCTTCACCGACAAATACTGGCTGACCGCGATCATCCCCGACCAAGGTCAGGCGTTCGACGGCCAGTTCCGCGCCGGCGCCAACAAGGCCTATCAGGCCGATTACGCGCTCCAGCCCAAGCAAGTCGCACCGGGCCAGGCGATCACGCAGACCTCGCGCTTCTTCGCGGGCGCGAAAGAAGTCCGCCTGCTCGATCGCTACACCGATCAGCAGGGCGTCGCGAAACTCGATTACGCGATCGACTGGGGCTGGTTCCGGATCGTCGAGAAGCCGATCTTCTACTATCTCGACTGGCTGTTCCGGATGATCGGCAATTTCGGTGTCGCGATCATTCTGCTGACCGTGACGATCCGCGGCCTGCTGTTCCCGATCGCACAGCGTCAGTTCAAGTCGATGGCCGCGATGCGCGCCGTGCAGCCGAAGATGAAGCTGCTGCAGGAGAAGTATAAGGACGACAAGGTCCGCATGCAGCAGGAAGTGATGGCGCTGTACAAGACCGAGGGCGTCAATCCGCTCGCCGGTTGCGCGCCGACGCTGTTGCAGATCCCGATCATGTACGCGCTGTACAAGGTGCTGATGCTGACGATCGAGATGCGTCACCAGCCATTCGTCGCGTGGATCAAGGATCTGTCGGCGCCCGATCCGCTGACGCCGCTCAACCTGTTCGGCCTGCTGCCGTTCACGCCGCCGCACATGATCGCGATCGGTGTCGTGCCGATCATCCTGGGCATCAGCATGTACTTCCAGTTCAAGCTGAACCCGACGCCGATGGACGACACGCAGAAGCAGGTCTTCAAGCTGCTGCCATGGGTGCTGATGTTCGTGATGGCACCCTTCGCGGTCGGCCTCCAGGTGTACTGGATCACGTCGAACTGCCTGACCATCATCCAGCAGAAGCTGCTGTACGCCCGCCATCCGGGCCTGAAAGTGCCGGTGACCAAGTGAACGACGTCCCTAACTTAGGTCCCGACCTCGAACAGACCGACGCGCCGTTCACGCCCGAGATGCTCGAGCATGCGCGGAAGCTATTCGCGGGGCATGTCGGCTTCCTGAAGTCCGCGCCGACGCTCGAATTCCTGCCCGATGCGTTGGTGCCGGAAGTGGCGTTCGCCGGCCGCTCGAACGTCGGCAAATCGTCGCTGTTGAACGCGCTCACCGGGCGCAACTCGATGGCACGCACGTCGAACACGCCGGGCCGTACGCAGGAGCTGAACTTCTTCGACGTGGGCGCGCCGCTCGCATTCCGCCTCGTCGACATGCCGGGCTATGGGTTTGCCAAGGCACCCAAGGACGTCGTCAAGAAATGGCGCTTCCTGATCAACGACTTCCTGCGCGGGCGTGATGTTCTCAAGCGTGCGCTCGTGCTGATCGACTCGCGCCACGGAATCAAGGACGTCGACCGCGAGATCCTCGAGATGCTCGACAAGGCCGCGGTCAGCTACCGCATGGTCTTGACCAAGGCGGACAAGATCAAGGCGTCCGAGCTCGTCGAGGTCACCGAGCGCACCGCGATCGAGGCGCGCAAGCGTCCGGCCGCGCATCCCGACATCCTCGTCACGTCGAGCGAATACGGCATGGGCATTCCCGAACTGCGTGCGGCGGTCGTCGAAGCGGTCAGCTAAGCGATTCGGTCCTCATCGATCCTCCTCCGCGAGCGGGAGGATCGAAGGTCGGCATGACCGGCGCACCGAGAAAGAACCGACTTTCGATCAATCTGATATTTCCGCCTGACACGGTCCGTCAAACTTCGTAGCCTCTCGTCAAAGGGGATCGTGGGTATGCGTAGGACATTGGTGGGGCTGTTGGCGATGACGGCGATGCTGTCGGGCTGTGGCGGCAGCGATAACGGTTCGATCTCGACGGGCGGCAGCACGCCTTCGCCAACGCCTACAAGTACCGCGGGCTGTTCGCTCCGCGAACGCCAGGACTGGGCCGCGGCACAGCTTCGCGAATGGTATCTGTTCCCCGATACGCTGCCCGCCAGCCTCAGCCCGGCGGCGTACACGACGGTCGACGACTATATCGACGCGCTGACCGCCACCGCGCGAGCGCAGCGCAAGGATCGGTATTTCACCTATCTGACGTCGATCAAGGAAGAGACCGCCTATTATAACTCTGGGTCCAGCGCCGGGTTTGGATTCCGACTCGCACTGGATCAAACCGGCCAACGCCTGTTCTCGGCGGAGTCGTTCGAGGGCGCGCCCGCTCTTGCCGCCGGGATCGATCGCGGGACGGAGATTTTGGCGATCGGGACGACGGCTGCCAATCTGCGCACCGTCAGCGCGATCGTCGCCGCGGAGGGTACCGCCGGACTGACCGCCGCGCTTGGCCCCGATACCGTCGGAACCTCGCGAGTCCTCCAGATCAACGACGCCGCGGGTACGCGTACCGTCACCGTCGCCAAGGCGGACTTCTCGCTGTTGCCGGTGTCGACTCGCTATGGTGCGAAAGTCATCCAGGATGGTGGGCAGAGCGTCGGCTACATCAATCTTCGCACGTTCATCAAAACCGCGGAACCCGCGCTGAAGACGGCGTTTGCCGATTTCCGTGCGAAGGGCGTGACCAAGGTCATCATCGATCTGCGCTACAATGGCGGCGGCCTGATCGAGACGGCGGAGTATCTGGGGGATCTGCTCGGCGGTGCGCGATCGACATCGGAGGTCTTCGATTACGTCACGTTCCGTACCGAAAAGGCCTCGAACAACACGACGCGGTTCTTCGCACCGCAGCCCGAATCGATCGCGCCAACGCGGATCGCGTTCATCGGCACCGGCGGAACGGCGTCGGCGAGCGAGCTCGTGATCAACGCGTTCACGCCGTATCTGCACACCAACGCGGGGCTGATCGGCACCAACACCTATGGCAAGCCGGTCGGACAGATCGCGCTCGACAAGGAAGCGTGCGACGATCGCCTCCGCGTGGTGGCACTGGCGACGCAGAATGCCGCGCGCACCGGTGATTACTATGATGGGCTCGCCACCAAGGTCGAGGCGTCCTGTCAGGCCTCGGACGATATCGGCTATCAACTCGGCGATCCGCTCGAATCGTCGACGCGTCAGGCGTTGAACTTCCTGGCGGGCCGCAGTTGCACACCGATTACCGGCGACGCCAGCGCACGGTCGTTGCGCACGTCGGAGCCACGGCGCGACCTGCTGATGCCGGATCGGCCCGGCACCGCGCAGCGTGAGGTTCCCGGCCTGTTCTGACCGCTGGAGCCCCAAGAGGGGTCGGCGAGCGAGTTGCCTCTCGCCGCCCCCTCGCCTAGCACCGCGCGCATGAAACTCATCATCGGCAACAAGGCCTATTCCTCCTGGTCGCTTCGCGGCTGGCTCGCCTGCAAGCAATCCGGTCTTCCCTTCGAGGAGGTGGTCGTGCCGATGTACGACGCCGACTGGGAAAAGCGTCGCTCGGGCGACGAGTTCGCGCCGTCGTCGGGCAAGGTGCCGATCCTGTGGGACGGCGACGCGGTGGTGTGGGACAGCTTGGCGATCGTCGACTATCTCGCCGACAAGGTCGGACGCGAGCGCTTCTGGCCCGAGGACAATGCCGCACGTGCAATGGCGCGGTCGATGGCCGCCGAGATGCATTCGAGCTTTGCCGCGCTGCGTCGCAAGCACAGCATGAACGTGCGCCAGGTGTTCCCCGCGCAGCAACCCGACGATGACGTCCTGATCGAGTTGCAGCGAATCATGGAATTATGGGCCCAGGCGCGCGCGCGCTTCGGTGGCGGGGGCGATTTCCTGTTCGGCCAGTTCGGCGCGGCGGACATCATGTTCGCGCCGCTCGTCACCCGGATCGTCACCTATCAGCTGCCGATCGCCCGTTTTGCAACAGGCTATATGCAGGCGATGTTCGAACATCCCTTCATGCAGGACTGGATCGCCGCCGCGCAGGAAGAGGAATGGGTCCTCGAACAATTCGAACAGCCGGTGGCGACGCCCGCTTGATCGGGAGGACAAGATGATCGACCCCGTCCAACTGACCCAGGCGCTGTTGCGCGCGGATAGCGTAACGCCCGCGCGGGGAACCGTGTTCGACGTGCTGGAGGCGGCGCTCGTGCCAATCGGCTTCGCGGTCGACCGGTTCGTCGTCGGTAAAGCGCCTGACGGCCCGGTAGAGAATTTGCTCGCCACACGCGGCGCGGGGCCGCGTCATCTGGCGTTTGCCGGGCATGTCGACGTTGTTCCGCCCGGTGAGGGCTGGACCGGATCGCCCTGGTCCGGCGAGGTCCGCGGCGGACTGCTGTACGGACGCGGTGCGGTCGACATGAAGGGCGCGGTCGCCGCATTCGCCGCCGCCGCCAGCCGCAGCGATGCGGGAACGCTGTCGCTGATCATTACCGGCGACGAAGAGGGCCCTGCGACCTATGGCACCGTCGCGCTAATGGAGCGGATGGCCGCGCGCGGGATCGTCCCCGACCTGTGCCTCGTTGGCGAACCGACCTCGACCGCACGGCTTGGCGACATGGTAAAGATCGGGCGGCGCGGCTCGGTGAACATCTGGATCGACGTCCCGGGGCGCCAAGGCCATGTCGCCTATCCGCATCTCGCCGACAACCCGATCCCGCGGCTGATCGCGATCCTCGCGGAGATTGACGCCGTGGTGCTCGACCAGGGTACCGACTGGTTCCAACCATCGAACATCGAAGTCACCGACATCACCGTCGGCAACCCAGCGCACAACGTCATCCCGGCCAAGGCGATGGCGCGGCTGAGCATCCGGTTCAACGACCGCCACCGTGGCGCGGATCTGATCGACCGCATCCGCGCAATCGCCGAGCGTCATGCGCCGGGTACGGTCGTGACAGGCAAGGTATCCGGCGAGGCGTTCCTGACCGAGCCGGGTGCGTTCTCGACGCTGCTGTCGGATGCGATTGCGGATGCCACCGGCATCACACCAGAGCTGTCGACAACCGGGGGCACCTCCGACGCGCGCTTTTTGTCGAAGCTGTGCCCGGTGGTCGAGTTCGGCTTGGTCAACGCGACGATGCACAAGGTCGACGAAGCGGTCGCGGTCGAGGATCTGCGGACGCTGACGGATATCTATGCAGGTGTGATCACACGGGCGCTGCGGTAGATCGGCGAACGGGACCCGTATCGCTAGCTTCGCAACGCCCCCAGGAACCCGTCACCCCAGCGAAAGCTGGGGTATCCCCGTTTGGCATGCGACGCGCGTATCGTGAAATATCCCAGCTTTCGCTGGGATGACGAGGGTATGTAGGTCAGCGTTCCCTTACGCTCTCTATCCCCCGTTCCGAGTAGCGAGAAAGAACGCCTACTCCCGCCCGCGGCGCAGGACGATATACAACGCCCCCTGCCCGCCGTGTCGCGGATGCGCGCCGCGGACCGCAGCGATCGAGTCCGCGTGGCGCGACCCTGCCAGCCAGTCCGCCACCGCCGACCGGATCGCGCCACGCGCGTGCGGGCGTTCGCTTTCGGGGCGCGGTGGCTTGCCGGTCACCAGCAGCAGCACACGGTCGCCCCGCGCGATCGCCCGGCCCAGCCCGACGTCGAGCATCGCATGCGCCGACGCTAGCGTATGCCCGTGCAGATCGATCGAACTGTCGGGACTGACCACGCCGCGCGTCAGCCTCTTGTCCCAGCCGCCATCGAGCGTGTTCGCGGTGATCGGCTTCGCAACCGGCCGCGGTGCCGCCACCGGCTTCGCACCCGGTCGGCTAGCGAACGGCGTGACGACGGTGCGGACGAGCGGCTTTACCCGCCCCATCGGCGCGGGCGGCGGCGGCACGACTTTGCCATTGGGGCCAATCACCGGTTTTGGTGGAGGCGGCAGCGGCGGGGCGCGCTCTGGAATGCGGATTGCGACCGTGCGCATCGGCCGGACGCTCGCCATCACGCGCGCCCAGAGCTGCGCCTCCTCCGGGGTGAGGGGGTCAGGGTTGAGGGGTCGACCCGCCATCTTGCGCCCCATTCGCTAGACCGTTGAACCGCTGGCTGTTGAGACGTTGTACGGTACCGATGGGCAGCAATAGATACGCGGTGCCACGCCCCGCCATCCCACCCGCGGTCGACTCCGCCGCTGGGCCAGCGCCCCAGAACGTGTCGAAGCGATTGCTCCCCTTGATCGCGCCGCCGGTGTCCTGTGCGACCCACAAACCACTCGCATCCTGCCGATCGAGCGACAGGAACACCGGTGCGCCCAGCGGCACGAACTTGACGTCCGCCGCCGCGCTCACCTGACCGGTGACCGGCAATCCAAGCGCCCCCAAAGGCGCGCCCTCCAACTCGCGGAAGAACACGAAGCTCTTGTTCTCGCGCATGATCGCCTGCCCCTCGGCCGGATGCGCGTGCAACCAAGCGACGATCCCCTGCATCGAGGTCTGTCCCGGTTGCAGAAGCCCGCGTGACTTCATCAGCGCACCGATGCCGGTGTAATCGCGGCCATTCTGCGTCGCGTAGCCGATCCGCAGGATCTCGCCATCGGGCAGCCGAAGCCGCCCCGACCCCTGGATCTGGAGGAAGAACAACTCCACCGGATCGCGCGCCCAGGCGAGGATCGGCGCACGCCCCGAAATCGCGCCCTGCTCGATCGCGGTGCGGTCGTAATAGGGCACCAGATTGCTGCGATCGACACGACCGCGAATTTTCTTGCCCTTCAAGCTTGTCGAGAACGCGCCAAGATCGACATCGATCAGATCGTTCGGCCGCCCGTAAATCGGCGCATAGCCATCGCGACGCTCTATCGAACCGGCAATCTCGGGCTCGTAATAGCCTGTCGCGAACGCCTTGCCGTCGCCGACCTGGACCGCCTCGAACCACTGCGTGAAGAAATTCCGCGCGCCACCGCGGGGGACGGACGCCGCCGCCGCACAGCCCGGCTGCCAATCGGCACCGCGCGTCAGCCCCGACGCATCGTTGCGGCGCATCAGCGACGGGCAACTCGTCACGAATGCCGCGAGCGCGGACTGCGCCTGCGTTTCGTCGATCGGCAGGCTCGCGATCGCCGGACCAGCGGTGACGCCGGCAGTCGCCGCGTTGACGGGGGCCGCGGGTGCAAGGACGGGAGCCGGTAACAGTGGCACAGCGCCGACGATCCGCGCGGGCATCTGAATGCCACGGATGTTAGGCGAAGCACCGGTATCGCGCGACGGGTGGACGCGGACCGGCTCGCGCGAAGGCTCTCGGTCGGAATTGCCGCCGCGATCGACCGGCGCGGGGCCTGCGCGCGGTGGCTCGACGCCGCCGACGCACGCGCTAAGTGCCAGAGCTAGACCCAGTGCGCTAAGCCCCGCCCCCTGAAACGCACGGTCACGCCTCGTCGGTGTCGGCAAGCTTCCAGTTCGGATCGCTGCTCTTCAGCGTCCGTGCGAAGGTCCAGACGTCGTGCGTCTCGACCGCGTCGGTCAGCGAGCCGGCCAGGACATTACCCTCGCCATCACGCGTAACGGCAGCAATATCCGCGTCGAACCGCACCGTGATCCGCGCGTCGCGACCCGACACGCTCGCATCCGAAATTACCGCACGCTCGATCGAGACAAGACGGTTGTCGAGCACTTCGCCTGCCGCAATCCGGGCCGCAATCGCCTCGGCAAAGGCCGTCCGGACATCGTCTTCAGCAAGATAGCCAAGCTCGTCCTCGTCGCCCTTCCAGAACGCCTCGAGCACCATGCGGTACGCAGCCTGTGCGCCTTCGAGGAACTGGTTGACGTCGAACCCGGGTTCGGCGGCGACGATCGAACGCAGGCCAGCTTCGGCGCGCGGCTCGATGTTGCGGCTGACGATCTCGCGCGGCTCAGGCGTCGCATCGACCGTTCGCGGAACTGCGGCAAGCGCAGGCCGGTCTTCGGCTGCGCGCGGCAAGGGCTGTTCATGCCCTGTCCGCTTACCGAGCACGCTGTACAGTCGCATCGCTAAAAAGCCTGCAACCATCGCGAGAAGTACTACGTAAAACAACCGTGCCTCCGATCTTCGGGCTAACATAGGCCAAAGCTGCGGTTATTCAAACCCGCGCCCGTTGAAACGCCCCTCGGGCACTGCTAATCGCACCGCCTCGACCCAATGGAACGCACGAGCATTCCGCTTCGGTCCCATCTTTGCGCATTTCAAGGACATGACGAATGGACGATCAGGACAACGGCATCACCATGCCGGACCAGGCTATCGCGAATGGCGAGGACACGATCCCAGCCGCCGGGCTGATCTCGCAGTACGTCAAGGATCTGTCGTTCGAGAACCCGAACGCTCCCGCGGTCTACCAGAACCAGACCCCGCCGGCGATCGACGTGCAGTTCAACATCGGCGCGGCGCAGGTCGGCGACGAGGTGCATGAGGTCGTGCTGAAGATCGACGTCCGCGCCGAGAGCGAAGGCCAGGTCGCGTTCATCGTCGACCTTTCGTACGCAGGGCTGTTCGGACTCCGCAACATCCCGGCCGAGCATGTCCAGCCGTTCCTACTCGGCGAGGCGCCCCGCCTGCTGTTCCCGTTCGCCCGCCGCGTGCTGTCGGATGCGGTGCGTGACGGTGGTTTCCCGCCGCTGCTGCTCGAGCCGATCGACTTCGGCCAGCTGTACCTGACGCAGTCGGAGCAGCAGGGCATCCAGCCGAACGTCGGCGATTTCGGCCAGGCCTGATCGACCGGAGGCGGAGCGGTATTAGATGAACCTGACCAAGGCGCTGGGATCGGTCGGCGGGCTGACGCTCGCCAGCCGTGTCCTGGGGTTGGTGCGCGACTCGCTGTTCGCGCGGTTCGTCGGCGCCGGGTTCGCGTCGGACGCGTTCCTGATCGCGTTCCGCCTCCCCAACATGTTCCGCGCGCTGTTCGCGGAGGGCGCGTTCTCGGCCGCGTTCATTCCGATGTTCAATCGGAAGGTCGGCGACAAGGATGGCCGCGGGCTGCCCGACGGGATCGCGTTCGCCGAGGACGCGCTGTCGGTGCTGCTGCCGACGCTGATCCTAATGACGGTGCTGTTCGAACTCGCGGCGTGGCCGATGACGTGGCTGCTGACCTTCGGGTTCAATGGCGCGAGCGCTGAGCGGTTCGACTATGTCGTCCACCTGTCGCGGATCATGCTGCCCTACCTGCCGCTGATCAGCCTTGTCTCGCTGCTTGGCGGCATCCTCAATTCGCTGCACAAATTCTGGATCAACGCGGCCGCGCCAATCCTGCTTAACGCGACGCTGATCGCCGCGCTGTTGCTGTTCCACGAGCACCAGCCACTGCTGACCGCGCGCAACCAGGCGATCGCGGTGACGATATCAGGCGCGTTGCAGCTCGGATGGCTGATCTACGCGTGCCGGGCGTCGGGCGTGAAGCTCCGGCTGAAGCGTCCGCAGCTTAACCCCGACGTGAAGAAGCTCATGTCGCTGATCTGGCCTGCCGCGGCGGGTGCCGGTGCGGTGCAGATCAACCTCGTCGTCTCGACCGCTCTGGCCGCCGCCCTGCTGCCGGCGGGATCGGTCTCGTACATCTATTTCGCCGACCGCCTGAACCAGCTTCCGTTAGGCCTGATCGGCATCGGTCTTGGCACCGTCCTGCTCCCCACCATCTCGCGCCAACTCGGCCGCGGCGAGGATGCGGAGGCGATGGCGACGCAGAACCGCGGCATGGAGCTGGCGCTGTTCCTCACGCTGCCCGCGACGGTCGCGCTGATCGTCTGCGGCGTGCCGATCGTCGGCGCGCTGTTCCAGCACGGCAAGTTCGCGCTCGACGACAGCGTGCTGACCGCGCAGGCGCTCGCCGCGTTCTCGATCGGACTGCCGTCGTATATCCTCGTGAAGGTCCTCACGCCGGGCTATTACGCGCGCTCCGACACGCGCACCCCAGTTCGCTATGCGACGATGTCGATGGTCGTGAACCTCGTCCTCAACCTCGCCTTCATCAAGCCGCTCGGGCATATGGGCCCGCCGCTCGCCACCGCGATCGCGAGCACGGTCAACGTCGCGATGCTCTACCGCACGCTCGTCCGCCGGGGGCATTTCACGCCTGACGCACGACTTCGTCGGCGGACGTGGCGGCTGTTGGTCGCCGCGCTGATCATGGGCGTCGTGATGTTTTTCCTCAACGACCTGTTCCAGCCGTTCGTGACCGCCACCAGCATCCAGCGCTGGGGTGCCATGCTGGTGCTGGTTACCACCGGCGGGGTGGTCTATGCGATCGCGACATTGCTCACCGGCGCGTTCCGGCTGGGCGACATCTCCACGCTTCTGCGTCGTTCCAGATAGGTTTCACTATGCGCGTCGTCTCCGGCATCAAGCCCACCGGTAATCTCCATCTCGGCAATTACCTGGGGGCGGTGAAGCAGTGGGTGACGCTGCAGGACGATGTCGCGGCACAGGGCGGCGAGTCGATGTTCTTCATCGCCGATCTCCACGCGCCGACCGAATGGATCGCGCCCGCCGAGCTCTCGTTGCACACGATCGAGGTCGCCGCGACGATGATCGCCGCGGGGATAGATCCGGCCAAGTCGATCCTGTTCAACCAGGCGCGCGTGCCCGCGCACAGCGAGATGGCGTGGCTGCTCAACACCGTCGCGCGCGTCGGCTGGCTGAACCGAATGACGCAGTTCAAGGACAAGGCGGGCAAGAACCGCGAGGGCGCGAGCGTCGGGCTGTACGACTACCCGGTGCTGATGGCCGCCGACGTGCTGCTCTACAACGCGACCCATGTGCCGGTCGGCGAGGACCAGAAGCAGCATCTCGAACTCGCGCGCGACATCGCCACCAAATTTAACGGTGATTACAAGGTGGACCTGTTCACGCTCCCCGCCCCGCTGATCAGCAAGGCCGCGCCGCGGATCATGAGCTTGCGCGATGCGTCGGCGAAGATGTCGAAGTCGAACCCTTCCGAGCAGTCGGTGGTCAAGCTGATCGACAGCGACGACACGATTGCGGACAAGTTCCGCAAGGCGAAGACCGATCCGGACGTGTTGCCGGCGACGGTCGAGGAACTGGGAGATCGCGCCGAGGCTCGCAACCTGCTGACGATCTATGCGGCGCTGGCGGATAGCGATGTCGCGACCGTGCTCGCCGAGTTCGGTGGCAAGGGCTTCGGCGCGTTCAAGCCGGCGCTGGCGGATCTGGCGGTGGCGAAGCTCGGGCCGATCCGTGACGATATGGTGCGGTTGCTGGACGATCGCAGTGCGGTGACGGCGGTGTTGCAGGCGGGGGCGGAGAAGGCGCGCGCGCTGGCGGCACCGGTGTTGAAGCAGACGCAGGATGCGATGGGGTTGCAGGTCTAAACCCTGCTCGCGACCTAAGCCCTGCCCGTCACCTAGGAATATGATCGTCACCCCAGCGAAAGCTGGGGTCTCCCCATTGCACGCTACCTCTGCCAAACGGGAAGATCCCAGCTTCCGCTAAGATGACGGACTAGGGGTGTACTTCGGTTAGAAAGCTTGTTCCCCCGCGAAGGCGGGGGTCCAGACTGGGCTCCCGCCTTCGCGGGGGAACAAGGAAGGGCTGACCTAGCCTTCCAGCTCGCGCATCAGCACGCGCACCGCCGCGTCGATATCGCGATCCGAATCCCGCAGTTCCTCGATCTTCCGCACCGCATGGATCACCGTCGAGTGATCGCGCCCGCCGAATTTTCGGCCGATCTCCGGCAACGAGCGGGTCGTCAGCCGCTTCGCCAGATACATAGCGATCTGCCGCGGCCGTGCGACAGCCCGCGCGCGTCGCGCCGAAATGAGGTCGAGTGGCTTCAGTTCGAAATGCGCCGACACGAGCTTCTGTATCTCGTCGATCGTCACGCGCTTCTGCGCGCCACGAAGAACTTCCCCAACGTCGCAACCGCGAAGTCGAGGTCGATCGTGTCCCCGGTCAGCTGCGCATACGCCACCACCCGGTTCAGCGCGCCCTCGAGCTCGCGGATGTTCGCATGGATGCGGCTCGCAAGCAGGTCGAGCACGTCGGTCGGCACGCGCATGTCGGGCAGATCGACCAGCTTCCGATCTAGGATCGTCCGGCGCAGCACCAGATCGGGCGCCTTGATGTCCGCGACCAGCCCGACCGACATCCGGCTGACAATCCGCGCCTCGACGCCCTCCAGCGCCTGCGGGCAACGATCGGCGGAGATCACCAGGCGCTTGCCCGCCGCCATGATCTCGTTGACCGTGTGGAAGAATTCTTCCTGCGTCGCGTCCTTGCCGGCGATGAACTGGAGATCATCGATCAGCAGCAGGTCGGCACCGCGCAGCCGCTGCTTGAACGCATGCGTATCGCGCGCGCGCATCGACGCGACGAAGTCGTACATGAACCGCTCGGCGGACATGCACAGCACGATCGCGTGCGGGTTATGCTCGAGGAACGCGTGACCGATCGCGTGCATGAGATGGGTCTTGCCCTGCCCCGTGCCGCTGTGGAGGAACAACGGGCTGAACCGGACCGGGCCCGGCTCGGCGAGCACCTTGGCGGCGTTGAACGCCACCTTGTTCGAGGGATCGACGACGAATCGCGCAAACGTATAGCGCGGATCGAGCGGCGGGCGCTCGGCCGGCACGCCGACCGGCGCGGAGGCCACGGCCAGCGTCGGCGCAGGCTTCAGCGAAGGATCGACGCCGAACTTCATCGAAACCTGCGCAGGCTCGCCGACCGGCTTGGGAGCCGGCTTGGCCTCGACCGGCACCGGATCGGCGACGGGCTTGGCCGGCATGGCATCGGCCACCGGCTCGATCGCGAGCACGACGGGCGCGCGACCCGGCACCCGGGTCTCGATCTGCACGGTGCGGACGTGGGGCAGGATTTGCTTGAATTCGAGCACGAGTCGGTCGGCATAATGATTGCGGACCCAGTTCGTCATGAACGCCGAGGGCAGCGCGAGGCGGATCGTGTCGCGATCGTCACCCGGAACGAGTTCGATCGGCTTCAGCCACTGCTCGAACAGCCGCGCCCCCGCCGACTCGCGCAAGGATGCACGCACGCGGGCCCAGGCCTTCTCGGCCTCGGTCGCGTGCGTCATTGATCCTTGCCACTTCGTCACGCGCACGCATCTCCGACCCCGCGAGATTGCTCGCGCGGGTGATATAGTCCCGACAGAAAATGGTCCCCCGACGACCCCAAGGGTCATCCGGCATCTTCGCCCTGTGTGTTTGATGCAGCGGTGGAAACCACCGTCGCTGTGAGCCCCGTTATGAAGCGATCGGCGATCCGGGCAAGACCCCGACGCGTCACATTTTCGAAATAAAGCGGGTTGACTTGATCAAGCCGCGGAAATGCGTCGATATTTTTATAAGTGGCTGTGTTTACGTATTTTTTGCGAATTCAATCATTCCGTGACTTGACTTCGGACCACTCGAATCGCGGGGAATCCGTGGGTTACGCACCGTCGCACTTGGTTCCCTTCGCAGACGCAAAAAACCCGCCGGGAATGTCCCGACGGGTGATCCGCTTTCGACAGTGATCGGTCGCTTAGGCGAGCCCGGTCACGGCCTTGGTCAGACGCGCGAACTTGCGGCTCGCGGTGTTCTTGTGCAGCACGCCCTTGGCGACGCCACGCTGAAGCTCAGGCTGTGCCGCTGCGAGTGCGGTGGTCGCTGCGCCCTTGTCGCCCGAAGCCAGTGCGGCCTCGACCTTCTTGATGAAGGTACGGATACGGCCGACGCGGTTGCCGTTCACTTCCGCGCGACGGTCGTTGCGACGGATACGCTTTTCGCCTGCGGCGTGTTCGCCATGAAGCCCTCTGGATGTTCGAATGAATAAAAGGGGCGCCGGATTGCTCCTACGCCCTCTCGAAGCCGCGGCCCTACTCACTTTGTGCTAGCCCGTCAACTGATAGGCTCAACCGCGTTGGCACTTCGGACACCAGAACGTCGAGCGCCCGCCCTCCGTCCGCCGCTTCACGGTAGCACCGCATTCGCACGGCTCGCCTTCGCGCCCATAGACGCGCCATTGCTTGGAGAAATAGCCGAGTTCGCCGTCGGGTCGTACGTAATCGCGCAGCGAAGACCCGCCGGCCAGGATCGCAGCAGTCAACACTGTCCGAATCGCCTCGACGAGTCGCTCGAGCCGAAACAGCGAGATCCGCCCCGCCGCGCGTGACGGCGCGATCTTCGCCATGTGCAGCGCCTCGCACACATAGATGTTGCCGAGCCCTGCGACGATTCGCTGGTCGAGCAGCATCGCCTTGATCGAAGCCCCCGCCCTTCGAGCGCCTCAAGCAGATACGCCGCCGTCAGATCGGGTCCAAGCGGCTCCGGCCCCATGCTGAGGAACGGCGGATAATTGGCGATGTCCTCGGTGGCCCACAGATCGAGAAAGCCGAATCGCCGGGGATCGTTGAGCGCGACCGTCCGCCCCGCCGCCGTCCCGATCAGCAAGTGATCGTGCGCAAGCAGTTCGCTCGGATCGACTCGCCAGCGCCCCGACATGCCGAGATGGAAGACGAGCGTATCGCCACGATCGGTATCGATGAGCCCGTATTTGGCACGACGGCCCAAGTGCGTAACGGTCGCTCCGGTCATCCGCTGCCGCAGATCGACCGGGATCGCTTTGCGCAGGTCGGCGCGGCGCGGCTCGACCGAGGTCAGGCGCTGGCCCTTCAGCACGGGCTCCAGCCCGCGCACGGTGGTTTCGACTTCTGGTAATTCTGGCACGGTTTGCAGCTAGGTTGCGTTTGCTCGCGCCACAAGGCGCGGCTAGAGCGCAGGATATGAACGACTTGATCGCGCCCGCGCCCGCACTCACGCCCGATACCGTCTCCTTCGGCTACGAAGACATCCCCGCCACCGAGAAGACCGCCCGCGTCGGCGGCGTCTTCTCGAACGTCGCAGGCAAATACGACCTGATGAACGATGCGATGTCGGGCGGCATGCACCGGCTGTGGAAGGACCGCTTCGTCCGCCGCGTGAAACCGCGCGAAGGCGAGCAGATCCTCGACATGGCGGGCGGCACCGGCGACATCGCGTTCCGCATGGAGCCGTCGGGCGCTTCGATCACGGTCGCCGACATCAACCCGCAGATGCTCGAAGTCGGCATGGAACGCGCCCAGAAGCGCGGGATCGACGGCCTGGTCTGGACCGAAGCCAATGCGGAAACGCTGACCTTCCCCGACAAGTTCTTCGACGCGTACACGATCGCGTTCGGCATCCGTAACGTGACCGACATCCCCAAGGCGTTGCGCGAAGCCCACCGCGTCCTGCGGCGTGGCGGGCGGTTCTACTGCCTCGAATTCTCGACCACCGTGTGGCCGGGGTTCGCCGAGGTATACGACGCCTATTCGCACAAGATGGTCCCGAAGCTCGGCCAACTGCTTGCCCAGGACGCCGACAGCTACCGCTACCTGATCGAATCGATCCGCCGCTTCCCGGACATGCCCAAGTTCAAGGGCATGATCGCGGATGCCGGCTTCGTGCAGACGAAGGTCGAGCCGTTGCTGGGTGGCCTCGTTGCGATCCACAGCGGGTGGAAGATCTAGTGATCACGCGAAGGCGCGAAGGCGCGAAGGGGTTTTCGCGCAGAGGCGCAGAGGACGCAGAGATGGCGCGCGCGCGGCAGCTTTCACTTCATCAACCACCAGTGATGAAAAGCCGCAGCCGCGGCGAAACGCAACACCTCCGCGTCTCCGCGCCTCTGCGCGAACCATTTCTACCTTCTCTTCGCGCCTTAGCGCCTTCGCGTGAACCAACCTTGTCTTACGGCACCGACCCCAAGTGACCGCCTCCACCACTCACGTCTGGCGCCTCCTCAAATGGGGCCGCATCCTTGCTCGCCACGGTGCGTTGCGCGGGATCGAGCGTGACCCGAACACGCCCGCCCCCGTTCGCCGGCTCGCACGGATCGCACGGTTCGGCGCACGCGTGCCGGCAGTCCCGCGCTATGCCGATGCGTTCCAGGCGATCGGTCCCGCGGCGATCAAGCTTGGCCAGACGCTCGCCACCCGCCCCGATCTCGTCGGTGAGGACGCTGCGCACGATCTGTTGCGTCTCCAGGACCAGCTCTCCCCGTCCCCTATGCAACGATCGAGGCAGCGATGCTGGCGAGCTTCGGCAAGCCGCTGGAGACGTTGTTCTCGCGGATCGAACCGATCCCGGTCGGCGCCGCGTCGATCGCGCAGGTCCACCGCGCCGTCACCACCGACGGCCGACAGGTCGCGGTGAAAGTCCTCCGCCCCGGCGTCGAGGACGATTTCGCGCGCGCGATCGACACTTACAGTTGGGCCGCAGCGCAACTTGAAGCGCTCAGCCCCGAAGCGATGCGCCTGCGTCCGCGCCTCACGATCGAGACGTTCAAGCGCTGGACGCTGCGCGAACTGAACTTCCGCCGCGAGGCCGCCTCGGCCTCCGAACTCGCGGAGGGCATGACCGCCGAGCCCGATTTCGTCATCCCCGCGATCGACTGGGCACGATCGACCGCGAAGGTCATGACGATCGAGTGGATCGACGGCATCAAGCTGTCGAACCGCCCCGCGCTGGTCGAGGCCGGTTACGACCTGCCCGCGCTCGCCAACACGCTCGTTCGCGCGTTCCTGCGCCAGGCGATCGCCGACGGGTTCTTCCACGCCGACATGCACCAGGGAAACCTGTTTGCGCTCCCCGGCAACCGCATCGCCGCGATCGACTTCGGCATCATGGGCCGGATCGACCGCCGCGCCCGCGTCTGGCTAGCCGAAATCCTCTACGGCCTGATCACCGGCAACTACAAACGCGTCGCCGAGATCCATTTCGAGGCGGGCTATGTCCCCGCCTATCACGACGTCGCCGAGTTCGCGACCGCGCTGAGGGCGGTCGGCGAGCCGATGCGCGGGTTGCCGGTCAAGGACATGTCGATCGGGATGATGCTCGACAGCCTGTTCTCGATCACGCGCGATTTCGACATGGTCACGCAGCCGCACCTGCTGCTGCTCCAGAAGACGATGGTGATGGTCGAGGGCGTCGCGACCAGCCTCAACCCCGACATCAACCTGTGGGAAGCCGCCGAGCCGTTCGTCCGCGACTGGATCCGCGGCGAGCTCGGCCCCGAGGCGATGATCGCCGACCGCCTGATCGCGGACTTCCAGACGCTCACACGGCTGCCTGAGCTGGTCCGCCGGATCGAGGCGCATTACCCCGCGCCCGGTGGCGCGCCGCCGACGATGCCGCTGCGCGAGATCGAAGTGATCCGGATCGGCGGCGGCTGGCGCTACATGGCGGTGGCGCTCGCAACCGCGCTGACCAGCGTGGGTGCGACCTGGCTCTTGCTGCGGTGATATCCGCCTGCCGGACCGGATGATGCGCCGTCCCGTAGCGCCTTTGTGGCTGACGAGACCGTCGCGGTTTGCGGCGATGTCGCAGTCGGGTGCACGCGCGACGCTGGCGGTGTTCGTCATCGCGATCATGGCGACGTGGCTTGCCCTTTCGGTACCGACCGCGCCCCGCGCAACCGGTGCCGATCACGGCACGGACATGGCGCTCTACGTGGGGATCGTCGACGGTGTTCGGCACGGCGGCCCCTATTATGCGGTCGCGGCCGATGCGATGCGCGCGGGCAACTATCCGATGAAGCCGTTCGTCACGATGCGCCTACCGACCCTCGCGGTCGTGGCCGCAGCGTTGCCCGCCTTCGCGGTCGTCACCATGCTGTACGCACTGGCGACCGCGACGTTGATCGCCTGGTATCGCCGCCTGCGCCCCGCGTTGAGCCAGCCGGCGCTCGCCATCGCGATGATCCTGCTGCTTGGCGGAATGCTAGCGTTCTTCCAGGCGGGCCTGGTGCTGTTCCACGAGGTCTGGGCAGGATTGCTGATCGCGCTGTCGCTCGCGCTGCGTCGTCCAGGCTATTGGGTCGAAGCGGTCGCATTAGGCCTTGCCGCCGCGCTTATCCGCGAGACCGCCGCGCCGTATCTCGTGTTGATGGCGGTCTTCGCACTTGTCGAAGGAAGCCGCCGTGAGGCCGCCGCCTGGATCGGATCGCTCGCCATCGTCGCGATCGTCCTGGTGCTCCACGCGCATGCCGTGTCGCTCGTCGTGCATCCGCTGGATCCGTCGTCGCCGGGCTGGGCCGGCATGCTCGGGGTCGGCTTCGTCGTCCGCGCGATCGTCGATGCCTCTGCGCTCAGCCTGTTTCCGCTCGTGGTTGCCGCGCCGATAGTCGGTATCGCGGCGTTCGGCTGGACCGCCTGGCACGATCCGCTCGCCGGGCGGATGGCCGCGCTGCTCGCCGGCTATGGCCTGATGCTCGGCCTGTTCGGGCGGATCGACACATTTTACTGGGCCTTGCTGATCGCGCCGGCCTCGCTCGTGGGGATAGTCTTTGCAGCCGACGGACTGCGCGATCTGGTGCGAGCCGCGAGCGACGGGCGACGCATTACGGTCCGCCGCGTAATACGCTAAGACGCCGTCCATGACGCGTATTCTCCTGATCGTCGGCGGCGGGATCGCCGCCTACAAGGCCGCCGAGCTGATCCGCCTGCTCAAACGCGAGGGCCACGCGGTACGCTGCGTGATGACCGAGGCAGCGCATCATTTCGTCACGCCGATGACGCTCGCCGCGCTCAGCGAGGACAAGGTCTACACGACGCTGTGGGACCTCAAGGACGAGGCTGAGATGGGCCATATCCAGCTCAGCCGGCAGGCCGACCTGATCGTCGTCGCGCCGGCTACCGCCGACCTGATGGCCCGCATGGCCGCCGGCCTCGCGAACGATCTCGCGACGACGTTGCTGCTCGCCACCGACAAGCCGGTGCTCGTCGCGCCGGCAATGAACGTCCGCATGTGGGGCCATGCCGCGACCGTCCGCAACGTGGCGCAGCTTCGCGCGGATGGCGTCACGGTGATGATGCCCGACGAAGGAGCGATGGCGTGCGGCGAATACGGTCCCGGCCGCCTGCCCGAGCCGCCCGCGATCGGCGCCGCGATCGAGGCCTTGCTCTCGCCTGCACTGCCGAAGCGCCTTGCGGGCCGCCACGTACTCGTCACCGCCGGACCGACTCACGAGCCGATCGATCCGGTGCGCTACATCGCCAACCGCTCGTCGGGCAAACAGGGCTTTGCGATCGCCGCAGCGCTGGCACGGCTCGGCGCACGCGTGACGCTGGTCGCGGGCCCAGTGACGCTGCCGACTCCACATGGCGTCGACCGGATCGACGTCGAGACCGCGCGCGAGATGGCGCACGCGGTGGACGACGCGCTGCCCGCCGACGCCGCGGTCATGGTGGCCGCCGTCGCGGACTGGCACGTTGAGTCCGTCCCGCAGAAGATCAAGAAAGGCGATGCCACGCCGATGCTGACGCTCGCGGAAAATCCCGATATTCTCTCGACTTTGGCGCGTAGCCCGCACCGCCCTCGCCTGCTGATCGGGTTCGCCGCCGAGACCGAGCGCGTCATCGAACACGCCGTCGCCAAGCGTATCCGCAAGACCGCAGACTGGATCGTCGCCAACGACGTCTCGGGCGACGTGATGGGCGGCGCGGACAACAGCGTGCACCTCGTCACGGCCGCGGGCGTCGAGAGCTGGGAGCGCATGCCCAAGGACGCGGTTGCCGCACGACTGGCGGACCGCATCGCCGATGCGCTAGAAGCCGCATCATGATCCGTATCGAACTGAAGCGCCTGCCGCATGGCGAGGGCCTGCCTTTGCCCGCCTATGCGACCGAGGGTGCCGCCGGGATGGACGTCGTTGCCGCCGAGGCGTTGACGCTCGCCCCCGGCGACCGAGCCGCGGTCGCGACTGGTTTCGCGATCGCCATTCCCGCAGGCCATGAGGTGCAGATCCGCCCCCGCTCCGGCCTCGCGCTGAAGCACGGCGTCACCTGCCTCAACACCCCCGGCACGATCGACAGCGACTATCGCGGCGAAGTGAAGGTGATCCTCGCCAATCTCGGCCAAGCCCCATTCGAGATCGCACGCGGCGACCGGATCGCGCAACTGGTGCCTGCGGTCGTCCTCCGCGCGACGCTCGCGGAGGTCGCGACGCTCGACGACACCTCCCGCGGCACCGGCGGCTTCGGATCGACCGGCCGATGATCGCCGCGTTTCTCCTGCTGCTCCAGGCCGTCGCCCCGCCAGGCGTTGCGACGCAGGTCGCGCCGGCCGCACCATCTGCCGCCACGCCGACCGCCAGCGTTCCCCTGCCGCCGCAGGATTGGAACGGGCTGCCCATTCTTCCGATCCGCCGGTCCGCGACGATCCAGGCGAACACCTCGATGTACGTCCACGGCGAGGTGATGGCGGGACGCTGTGCGAAGGCGGTGCGGACCGCGCAGGGCTGGACGCTCACGCTCGACCTCGCCGTCCTCGCGACGCCGCAGGGCCGGTTTCGCCGCGTGACGCCGCGCGCGATCGATTGCCCGACGGTCGAGCAATATGCTGCCGGCGTACTCGTCGGTACGCCGCGCGACGCGATCGACCTCGACGATACGCAGACCGACACCTGGTATCGCACCAGCATGACCTTCACCTGGGCAGGCAGCTGAACCGCATGATGCTCTCCGACGACGAGCTCGTCCGCTACGCCCGACACATCGTCCTGAAGGAATTTGGCGGTACCGGTCAGGCGAAACTGAGGGCGGCCAGCGTTGCAGTCGTCGGCGCGGGCGGGATCGGCTCGCCCGCGATCCAGTATCTCGCCGCGGCGGGCGTCGGCCAGATGATCCTGATCGACGACGACAGCGTCGAGCCCTCGAACCTTCAGCGCCAGACGATCTTCACGACCGCCGACACCGGCCTCGCCAAGGTCGACGCCGCCGCCGCCGCCGCGCGCCGGATCAACCCGCATGTCGAGATCGTCGCGCATTGCATCCGGATCGACCCGACCAACGTCGCGGACCTGCTGGCCGGTGCGAATGTCGTCCTCGACGGCTGCGACAATTTCGCGACCCGGTTCTGCGTCGCCGATGCCGCCCAAGCGCTGCACATCCCGCTGGTCTCCGCGGCGGTCGGCCAGTTCGAAGGCCAGCTCGCCACCTATCGCGGGTGGGAAGCCGACAAGCCGTGCTATCGCTGCTTCGTCGGCGAAGATCCCGAACGGGCGGAGACGAGTTGCGCGGAGGACGGCGTGCTCGGCCCCGTCACCGGCGTCCTCGGCAGCCTCGCCGCGCTCGAAGTGCTCCGCGCCATCGCACCATTCGGCGACGACCAGGCGGGCAAGCTGCTGCTGGTCGACCTGCTAGTGCTGCGGTTCCGCACGATCCGGTTGCCCAAGGACCCCGGCTGCCTGCGGTGCGCCCTCGCCGATGATCTGAGCGACTCTACCAGCGCCTAGACCGGCGGCGAGCGAGGTTGGCAATTGACTCCGCCGCCGATTCTGCTAAGGCGCGGCTTCGTTCGGCGGGCTTGCTCGTCGAACTCCGTCCGAGACAGTGGGTGCAGCGGGTTTGCCGGTGCTTAATCTCCCACCTAGACGGGGAATGAGATTTTGCGGAGCGCCTCATGCGCCTGCCCTCTCCCATGCCCCATCGACGAGACACCCCGGAAGCGCGGGTTTGTCTGCGCCTCCGGTTAGTAACCGGGTCCATTGCGCAAGCGGTGAACCCGTAAAACGTGGAGAATGGCATGGATCGTGATCAAAAGACCGCGGCCGTAGCCGAGCTGAACCGCACCTTTTCCGAGGTCGGCGTCGTCGTTGTCACGCGCAACCTCGGCCTGACCGTCGCACAGTCCACTGTGCTGCGGAACAAGATGCGCGACGCCGGCGCGACCTACAAGGTCTCGAAGAACAAGCTTGCCAAGATCGCAATGGACGGCACCGACTATAGCTCGCTGGGCGACATGCTCACGGGTCCGGTCGGTCTGGCCAGCTCCATCGATCCCGTCGCGGCCGCCAAGGTGGTCGTGGAATTCGCGAAGACGAACGACAAGTTCGAAATCGTGGGTGGGGCGATGGGCGCGACGACCCTCGACGTCGACGGTGTGAAGGCGCTCGCAACGCTGCCCTCGCTGGACGAACTGCGTGCCAAGATCGTTGGCCTCATCGTGGCACCCGCCACGAAGCTGGCAACGATCACGCAGGCTCCGGCAGCGCAGCTCGCGCGCGTGCTTTCCGCCTACGCGGAGAAGGAAGCCGCCTGATCTTGCAGGCCTTTCGTTACCTTTTTGAACTGATGGGGCACGAGCCCCGAGATGGAGATTTATCATGGCAGACCTGAACGCGCTCGTTGAGAGCCTGAGCGAACTGACCGTTCTCGAAGCAGCTGAGCTTTCGAAGCTGCTCGAAGAGAAGTGGGGCGTTTCGGCCGCAGCAGCGGTCGCAGCACCGGCAGCAGGCGGCGGCGCCGCTGCTCCTGCAGCAGAAGAGCAGACCGAATTCGACGTCATCCTGACCGGCGACGGTGGCAAGAAGATCAACGTCATCAAGGAAGTCCGCGCGATCACGTCGCTCGGCCTGACCGAAGCCAAGACGCTGGTCGAGTCGGCTCCCAAGGCCGTCAAGGAAGGCGTGTCGAAGGACGAGGCAGCCAAGATCAAGGCTCAGCTCGAAGCAGCCGGTGCGACCGTCGAGGTCAAGTAAGCCGCAGCGGGAGAGACGGGCCATACTGGCCCGCACTCCCGCAAGGCCGGCCGGCGGCATTCATGCCGACCGACGAAGCAGGGGCTTTGCCCCTGCTGGCCGCAGCTAAGAAAAGGGCGGCCCCAGCGATGGGGTCGCCCTTTTTCGTGTCTGGTGATGGTGGGTCGTCCTGCGTACGCGGGCGTAGCGCGCGGAACCTGTGCTTCGATACGAGCCCTCGATACGCTTCTACGAAGCTACTCGGTCTCTACTCAGCACGAACGGGGAGAGCTAGCGACGTCTCGCCCCCCGCCCCCTTTAATTCACCGCTCGAACGTCGCCGCATGCGCCCGGGCAGCGACCGTCGTGAACATCTTTGCGGGGGCATCCAGCCAGAACGGCGCGAGCTTGGCGGAGTCGACGCGTTCGATGCCGACGACCCACGCGCGGGCGGTCTGCGCGTCGTCACCGGCAGTGGTGTAGAGGATATTGGTGGCGAGGACGGGGACGAACATCGGGCGGTTGGCAGCGGTCATGGTCTGGATCGCCTCGCGCGCGATCGCAACGACGGTGCGGATCGTGCGGGTCTCGCCAGGCGCCAGCGCGAACGGTGGCGTGGCCGGGCGGCCGATCGGGGCGGCGTTGAACTGGGCGAGGTCGGTGTCCTGACCAGCATGCGCGGTCAGCAGCGCGACGCCGGTGCGGATCGCTTCGGCGGCCACGGTGCCGGTGTTGGTGACGACGAGTTCGCACTCGACCGTCGCGCTCAACAGGTTGAGACCGGCGCGCAAGGGACGGAGGTCGCAGGTTACGCGAGCCCGCGGGACGGCAGGCGGCGGCGGTGGCGTTTTTGCCCGCGGTTCGAGGAATTTCGGCGCGGCCGCCGCGGCCACGGGGATTGCGACGGACGTAGCGGGCGCGACCGGGACCGCTATAGGCTCGATCGATGAGGCGGGGCCGACGGCGGGTTCCGGCGCAGCGGCGGGCTCAGGCGCGAACGGCTCCGGTGTCGGCTGGACGACGGTTTCAACCTCTACGCGGCCCTGCCTACGGCCGCGGGGTTTGCGGCGGAGCAGCCAGAGCGCGCCGATGACTACGATGACGACTGCGAGCGAAAGCCAGAGCGGCATCGCCCTGCCCGTCTCTGGTGCAGTGACCGTCGATTGTGTCGTTGCGTCGGGCGTGGGCGTAGGTTGCGGGACTGTGGGTTGCGGGGCAGCGACTTGCGGGCCGGACTTCGTCGATTGAGCTTCCGACGGCGGCGGGGCCGATGCCGGCTGGGGCGTAGGAGTCGCTATCGGCGCGGGTTCGGTGGAGTCCGATGAACGTGTCGGCTCGGTCGAGGTACCGGCTTGCGACGGTTCGGATCCGCTGCGCGCGGCGGGCCGTGTAACGACGGCTTTTTCCGCAGCAGCTTTTTCCGCGGCAGCTGGTTCCGCAGCGCGGGGACGCGATGCGCGGCGGGGCGCGGGCGTCTGGCTCGGCAGGACGATCGTCGGCGCGTCAGGGATCGGGACCGCGGTGCTGGTCTGCGGCGCTGGGTTCGCCAAGCCCTCCAGGCCACGGACCGGCGCGGTCTGCTCGGTCTGGGCCACTGCCGGACTGGCCGATGCGAGCATCGTCATGGTGGCGAGCAGGGCGGCCAGCGCCCCGCGATCGGTCGTCATCGTCGAAAATCCCCTGCGCGCATTGTTCGCGGCGTTGTGGCCGGGGAGGCTGAACGTGACCGGACGGCAACCCGCGTTGCGACGAGTTGCGCCTTGGTAGCGGTGAAACGTGGAGGGGTGACGCCGTCAAATATTAATCCTCCCCCGCCAGGGGGGCGCCGTAGGCGACGGAGGGGAGGACACGGAGCGGGCGTTATCGTTTCCTCCCCCTCCGTCTGGCAAGGGCCAGCCACCTCCCCCTTGCGGGGGAGGATCAAACGAGCCGAGTTTACTTTGGTGCGATGACCACAGCCCCGCTTTTCATGACGAAGCTGGGATGCTCTAGCTGGCGGACATCGGCGAGCGGATCGCCATCGACCGCGACCAGGTCACCGAAGCGGCCGGGCTGGATCGCGCCGACGTCTGCCGTCCTGCCGAGCGCCTGCGCCGCGCTGGAAGTTGCGGCCTGGATCGCCTCGATCGGCGTCATGCCCCATTCGACCATCTTGGCGAACTGCAGTGCGTTGTTGCCGTTGGGATAGACCCCGCCATCGGTACCGAAGAGCATCTTTACCCCGGCGGCGTGCGCGGCGCGGAAGGTCTGGCGCTGCTTGAGGCCGACCTGGCGCTCCTTCTCGAGGCTTTCGGCGAAGACACCGTTCTTCGCACCCTCGGCGAGGATATAGTCGTCGTCGTAGATATCCATGTCGAACCACGCGCCGCTGGCTTTCGCCAGGCGGAACGATTCGGCGTCGGCGAGGCTGGCGTGCTCGATCGTGTCGACACCCGCGCGCAAGGCGTCGTTGATGCCTTCGCTGCCGTGCGCGTGGACCGCGACCTTCATGCCGAGCATGTGCGCTTCCTCGACGATCGCCTTGATCTCGGGGAGGCTGATCTGCTGCGCACCGACGCTGTCGGTCTTCGACAGGACGCCGCCGGTCATGCAGACTTTCACCACCTCGGCGCCGTATTTGCGGATCGTCCGGACGGCGCCGCGGAATTCGTCGGGCGTGTTGGCGATCTGCGGGTGCGGCACCTGGATCGAGGGCGGGAATTCGGTCGCGTCGCAGTGGCCGCCGGTCGCGCCGAGCGCGTAGGTCGCGGGGACGATACGCGGGCCGGGAACGTAGCCCCGCTCAATGCCCTGTTTCAGCGCGACGTCGTCGTAATTCGCCGAGCCGACGTTGCGGACGGTGGTGAAGCCCGCGTCGAGCGTCTTGCGCGCATTGGCGACGCCGACGACGGTCCAGAAATTGTCGGTGAACTCAAGCGTACGATAGCCGCTGAGCGTCGGGTCGCTGGTCAGATGGACGTGCATGTCGATCAGGCCGGGGAGCAGCGTGCGGGCGCCGAGATCGACGCGTTCGGCGCCGACGGGGACCGCATCGCCCTTGCGCCCGACCGCGGTGATGCGACCGTCGACGATCGTCACCTGCGGGTTGTCGACGCGTTTGCCGGCGAGGACATCGATCATGTGCGCGGCGGTGACGACCACCGTTTTCGCGTCTGCGATTGTGGCGGTGGTGGCGAGCAGCGTCGCGGTTAGAATCGTAGCGATCTTCATGAAGTTATCCCCTTCCCCGAGTTGGGCTTTGTGTGCGTCACCAAGCGTGATCGGACAAGAGCGGGATCGATCCTCCCCCGCCAGGTGAAGGTGTCGCCGAAGGTGGCGGAGGGGAGGACACGCAACCCACGTGGCCGCTTACCTCCCCTCCGTCTGGCGAGTGCCCCCTGGCGGGGAAGGATCGTGCGGTGGCTGGCCCTGCCCTATTCTCGACACCGGTACAGGCCATCGGAGATGCTCCAGACGACGAGGTCGCCCCTGATGATGCTTCGCTTTCTTCCGTTCTGCGCACTGGCAGCCGCGCTCGTGCCGGCAACCGCGAACGCCGATCCCGCGCCGTTCGACCTGACCGGCCCGAGTCTGCGCGTCGGGGTGACGCATGGCACGACGACCTTGCCGATCGCGCAGGTGCCGAGGCTGGCGACCGGTGACCGCGTGACGATCGCGGCGGATTTACCGACCGGCAAGAGGGACGACGCCGAACGTTATCTGCTGGTCGCGGGGTTCCTGCGCGGCGCGACCGAGCCGCCACCGAAGTCGTGGTTCTTCAAGGCGGAAACGTGGAAGGCGAAGAAGGCCACGCTCGCATTGAAGGTGCCGGACGGCGCGCGCCAGCTGGTGGTGTTCCTGGTTCCCGACAGCGGCGGGTTCGATGCGGTTGTCTCGGCGGTGCGCAAACAGCCTGGTGCGTTTGTGCGTGCGGTACAGGATTTGGATCAGGCGTCGCTCGATCGCGCGCGACTCGATGCGTTTCTCGACGGGATCCATGCGCTCGAACGCACTCGGCCGGAGCGGATCGAGGCGGTATCGCCGCTGCTGTCGCGCAGCCTTTCGGTCAAGCTGAAGGCGGAGTGCCTCGATCTGACGGCCGATCTGCAGGCGTCGTGCCTGACGCAGAACCGCGAGTCGCTGCTGCTCGCGGATGGCCAGAGTTCGACGCTGGCCGATACGCTCGTCGGCGCGCCGACCGATCTGGCGTTGCAACTCAGCGCGACGCCGGCCGGCGGGCTCGGCTATTACAGTCCATATATCGGCGTGGTCCGCGATCTGGCGAAGATCTTCGGTGCGTTCCAGTCGACGCAGTTCCGCTACATCCCGGCGCTGGCGCGGGTCCGCGAAGACCGGATGGCGTTGCTGCTGAACGCGGCGCCGTCGTTCGCGAGCCCGAAATCGGTAATGGTCGTCGCGATGCCGGTGATCGAGACGGGCACGCCGCAGACGCCGACGCTGCGGCGCGCGGAGGCGGATCGGCTGGTCTGCGCGGCGAAGCCCGATCTCGTGCTGCCGGTCGAGGGTGCGCCGTTGATCTATGCGACGAAGTTCGCGCACGACATGAGCTTGCGCGTGACGACTCCGCAGGGGGGCGTGGTCGAGCTGCCGGTGCAGGCCGATGCCGAGCGTGGTGGCTATGTGCTCGATCAGGTCGGGATGCGGACTACCGGGCTGAGCGCGGTGACCGACGCGACGCTGCATGGACGCTGGGGCTTCACGCCATTCGACGGCCCGCGGTTCCGCTTGCAGGTGCCGAGCGCCGGTGGCTGGCAGATGGTCGATACCGACCCCGAGAATTTGGTGGTGGGGCGCGACAACCCGGTGGCGCTGGCCGGGCCAACGCCGAGTTGCGTCGAGGCCGTGACGCTGGTTGGTTCCTCCGGTGAGGTGCCGCTGGCGTGGACGACGAACGGCGACCGGATCGGACTGACACTGCCGCTCGGGAAGACAGCGCCGGGGAAGCTGACGCTGCTCGTGAAGCAATACGGGATCGAGGCGCCGGAGAAGATCGCCCTGACCGCGTTGGCCGAGGCGGGGCGGATCGATGGCCTGACGCTACACGCGGGCGATACGGCGGGGACGCTCGCGGGGACGCGGCTCGATCTGGTCGCGTCGATGACGGCCGACGGGGTCGCGTTCCAGCCGGGCGAAGTGGTGCGCGCGGATAAGGGCGATCTGCTGGGGCTCACCGCGGATGCGGCGCCGAATTTCGCGGCAGGTCAGACCAAGACCGCGCTCGTCACGCTGACCGATGGGCGCAAGCGGTCGGTAAAGTTCACCGTCGCCGCGGCACGACCCCAGGCGACTCTGATTGCCAAGAGTGTGGTTGCACCGCCCTCCCCGGCCTCGCATTGACCTTGGCGGGCGACACCGCAATCGCGCAGGATGCCCGGATCACCTTCTCGCTGCGCGCCGACGGGACCACGCGATTTGCGGCGGGGGATAGCGTCGAGATCGGGGCGGTCGCTGGTGGGCCGACGATGACCGTCGCGTCGGGGTGCGGGCTGACCGTACAGGATGAGCGGATCGCGGTAATCTCGGTCGAGCCTGGCAAGGCACTAGGCGTGTCCGCGCATGGGCCGCTGCGGTGGCGGCTGGTGCAGAACGGCGTCGCCGGCGACTGGGTGCCGTTGACGAGCCTGGTGCGGATACCTGCGCTGGCCGGGGTGACGTGCAAAGATGCATGCAAGCTGGCGGGGTCGGAATTGTTTCTGATCGAGTCGGTGGCGGGGAATGCCGGGTTTGCGGATGCCGTGCGGGTGCCAGAGGGGTTTCCAGGAGCAACGCTTGCCGTGCCAAAGCCGGTTGACGGGACTCTGTATCTGAAGCTGCGGGATGATCCGGGGGTTACGGCTACGGTGGCAGTGAAGGGCTAGCGTCCACCCCTGTGATCCTCCCCCGCCAGGGGGAGGTGGCGCCGAAGGTGACGGAGGGGGAGGACACGGAACATCCGTTTGCGCTTGCCTCCCCCTCCGTCTGGCAAGGGCCAGCCACCTCCCCCTGGCGGGGGAGGATCGCGAAGCCTGCGTATTATTACATCCCGCCACCGACGCTCACGGGATCAACCGATCAGCCCGCAGCTCCGCGAACAGATCGAAGAACGCGTCGTCGGTGGGCTGATATTCTCTGAACCCCAGGCGGCGGCTCTTGCCCATGTCCGTCACCACCTCGATCGGGCGGCCGAGATCGGCGTCGGTGTGCCAGGGCGATACGAGGCGCGACAGGTCAGCCTCGGCCAAACCTTCGCGCGCCGCGATCTCGCGCCAGATGCCCGCATCGTCCTTCATCTGCTCATCGAGCGTCAGCACGGTACCGTCGAAGGGTGCGGCCTCGATGCCGAACCACTCGGCGATCCGCCCCCACATCCAGCTCCAGCGGAAGACGTCGCCGTTGACGACGTTGAACGCCTCGTTGCGTGCCGCGGAGGTGGTTGCGGCCCAAATCAGGTGGTCCGCGAGCAAAGTCGCGCTGGTCATGTCGGTGAGGCCGTTCCACTGCGCGGCCGAGCCCGGAAAGCGGAACGGGCGGCCGGTCTCGCGGCACAAGGTCGCGTAGACCGCGAGCGTGGTGCCCATGTTCATCGCGTTGCCGACCGCCTTGCCGATAATCGTGTGCGGGCGGTGGATGCTCCAGCCGAAGCCGTCCCGCTCCGCCGCCTCGAACACGGCGTCTTCCTGCGCATAGTAGAAGTTCTCAACGTCGAGGCGGCCCTGCTCCTCGCGGAACGGGGTCTGCGGGAGTGCGCCCTTGCCGTACGCCTCGAACGGCCCAAGGTAATGCTTCAGGCCCGTCACCAGTGCAACGTGGTCGACGCTACCCGCTGGCGAGAGCGCGCCGAGCAGGTTGCGGACCATGCCGCCGTTGACCCGGATGTTCTCCGCCTCGCTGTCTTGACGCGACCAGGTGGCGATGAAGACCGCATCGGGTTTGAGGCCAGTGAGTGCTTTTTCGAGGCTAGCGGGATCCTGGAGATCAGCCGCGACCGGCTGCACGCCGTCCTGTTCGGTCGGGCGCCGCGCGAGTCCGTGGACGGTCCAACCCGCCTTCACCAACGCCGCGGCGGTCGCGCTGCCGACGATCCCGCTCGTTCCCACTACCAATGCCGTCCTGGCCATGTGCAATTCCCGTTATTCCTACGATCCTAAACGCGCCGTAATTTGGAAGGGATCCACCTTACGCCATTTGCGGTGGCGGCGGCCGGGCGATTGTCGCTATGGGGCGCGGATGACCGCATCGGATCTCCAGAGCCTGTTCGTCACCAACCTCGTCCGATACAATAGCGGCGATCGGCGGCGGTGGCGGCTGATCGTCGGCGACGTGAAGGTCTACAGCCTCGCAACGCACGCGCATTGCAACTGGGCGGTGACGCCGTCGGGCAGCGCAAGCGAGGTCGACGCGGTCGAGCGGCTGGCGGACCGGCTGCGCGAGGATCACCCCATCATTACCGCCGGCTGACGGCAGCATTTCTCAGGAGTAGACCATGGCGAAGCAATATTGGGCGCAGATCATCGAACTCGATGAAGAAATGACCGCCGCGACGATCCCCGGCGCGACCGATCACGAGGATGCGGCGGATTCGTTGGTGGCGGATTTCGTCGGTGCGATGGGCGGCGAGATCACCGAGGGCGCGGTCCGCGTCTGGGTGCAGGGCGGGGTGGAGAAGATCTACGACTGGAAGGCCGACTTCACGATGCCCGACATGGACGAGATGGGCGACGAGGACGAGATGGAGGTCGAGGGCGAGATCGAGCTGACCGAGCGGGTTTGATTTCGAGCGGCGGCTAAATACACGCGCCACCCCGGCGAAGGCCGGGGCCCAATTGGCAAGGTCGGCGGAACCGAGCGCCGCCGTCCATTAGCGACGTTGCCCAATTGGGCCCCGGCCTTCGCCGGAGCGGTTTTAAGGTACGGTTTGTCCTGCCGGGGCGAGTTCGTGCCAGGTGTGGCCGTCGTGCGCGAGCAGCGCATCGGCTGCGGCCGGGCCGAGCGTGCCGGCTTCGTAGGGCTCGGGCGCGCTGGTATCCTGCGCCCAGAGGTCGAGGAACGGTTGCACTGCGGCCCAGCCCGCCTCGATTGCATCCGCCCTCTGGAACAGGGTTTGGTCACCCACGAAAAGGTCGTAAATTAGCGACTCGTAGCCGGTCAGATGACCGATATCGAAGGCGTCGGCGTAGCGGAAATCTAGCGCGATCGGCGCGGTTGCGACTTCGAGTCCGGGGCGTTTGATGTTGATGTCCATGCTCAGCCCCTCGTCGGGCTGGATCTGGATGATCAGGCGGTTTGGCGGCAGCATGTCCGCCGCCGCGCCGGGGAACGACGCGAACGGCACCGGCTTGAAGGTGATCGCGATCTCGGTATCCCGGCACGTCATCGCCTTGCCGGTGCGCAGGTAAAACGGCACGCCGGCCCAGCGCCACGTATCGACCATCAGCTTCAGCGCGACATAGGTCTCCGTCCTGCTGTCGGGCGCCACGTCGGGCGAGGCGGTGTAGGCGGGGACGTCGACCCCCTTCACCTTGCCCGCGGTATATTGCCCGCGGACGCCGTTGCGCTTCGCCTTGCCGGGCGAATAGACGCGGACGGCTTTGAGCACCTTGCCCTTCTCGTTGCGGATCGCCTCGGCATCGAGAACTCGCCGGCGGCTCCATCGCGACCATCGACAGCAGCTGGAACAGGTGGTTCGGCACCATGTCGCGGAGTGCGCCGGTGCCGTCGTAGAACTTGCCGCGCGTGCCGACGTCGACCGTCTCGGCGGCGGTGATTTGGACGTGCGCGATACAGTCCGAATTCCAGACGCGCTCAATCATCATGTTGGCAAACCGCGCAGTCATAATGTTCTGGACGGTTTCCTTGCCGAGGAAATGGTCGATCCGGTAGACCTGCGCCTCCGACACGCGCGCGAGGATGCGCGCGTTGAGATCGCGGGCGGAGGCGAGGTCGTGGCCGAACGGCTTCTCGATCGCGATCCGGCGGAATCCGTGCGGCGTCTCCGCCATCAGGCCGTGGTCGGCAAGCTTGTCGACGATCGTCCCGAAGAACTTCGCGGGCACCGCGAAATAGAAGGCAACGTTACCGTTCACCCGCGCCTTGAGCTGCTCGTAGACGTCGTCCTTGGTGAAATCGCCCTGGAGATAGCCGACGCGGTCCTTGAGCCGCGCCCAGGCGTCGCCCTTCTCGCTATCGCCCTCGCCGCCCTTCGCATCGAAGCTGCCGAGCGCGTCGCGAAGCGACTGGTCGTTACCCTCGTCGATACCGACGCCGAGCACATGGAAATCGTTACCGACCAGCCCCAATCGCGTCATGTTGATCAGCGCCGGCATCAACAGGCGGCGGGTCAGATCACCAAAGGCGCCGAAGATCACGAGCGTCGTCGGCGGTGCGGGCTTCACGGACTTGCTCACGAATTCGCCTCGGACATGCATCGACCCTTTCTTCGGTGGTTCCTTCAAACAGCGTAGCGGGCGCCGATGTTCCCGGCACCCATTTCCAGGGTGGCATTTCCGGGTGTCATTTCAGGGTGGCGTTTCAGGTGGCGGTGAGGATGTTGTCCCCGAAGGCGCGCGCGTCGACCTCTGCCCAGTCGAGTTCCTCCTGCAGGCGGCGATACACGTCTTCGGCCACCTCGCCCTTGTCGCGCATCTGGTGCAGCACGACCCGCTGGCAGGCGATCATCTCGAGGTGGAGTTCGTCGAATTCGGAGGTCGCCTGCGGATCGTCGGCCTCGGCGGTGACCTTGCTGGCCGCGCCGTAGCGAAAGCGCAACGCGTCCGCCGCCTCGCCCGCACGCGCTGGTAGCACGGCAAGCCCGGCATCGATCAGTCGCTTGCGTGCGGGTGCGATCTCGTCGGCAAGCCCGGTGTCCTCGCCGAGATCAAGGCGGCGGATCAGCGGGCCCAGCGTCAGTCCCTGCAGTACGAGCGTGCCGATCACTACTCCGAACGCGGCCAGCACGATCAGGTCACGGCCCGGCACCGACCGTGGCAGCGCGAACGCGGTGGCCAGCGTCAGCAGGCCACGCATCCCTGACCAGGACAGGATCACCGACGCGTTCCACGGCGGCGGCTTGGGCAACCAGGACGGCGCATAGCGATTGGCGATACCGCCTTCGATGAAGCGGACGAGAAACACCCAGGCGATCCGCGTCGCCAGCACGGTGGCCAGGACCGCGGCCGCAAAGCCGATCGCGGGCCAACGCTCCGTGCTCGGCAGCCGGATCAGGATGTCGCGCGATTGCAGCCCCATCAGGGCGAAGGCGATGATGTTGAGGACGAGGACCGCTGCCGACCAGACCGCGGCGCTCTGCAACCGGTCGCGCGCGGGCTGTTTGATCGGGCGGCGCTGCGACACGATCATGCCGAACGTGACGACGCCGAGTACCGGCGAGATGTGGAGACGCTCGGCCATCAGCCAGATCCCGAACGTCACGGCGAAATCGGCGAGGCTTGCCCCCAGTGTTCGTGCGAACAGCGGCGTGACGCGAAGATACGCCCACGCCGCCAACGCACCGAAGACGATCCCGCCTGGCACCGCAGCGGCCAGCGCGAGCGGCGTGACGGGCGTATCCGAATGCGTCGCGAACGCACTGGCGAGCCCGAACAACAGCAACGCGGTGGCGTCGTTGAGCAGGCTTTCCCCCTGCAGCAGCAGCAGGCCGCGACGGGGAATGCCGACTTCGCCCAGTACCGCTTCGGACGCGGCCGCATCGGGCGGCGCGACGATCGCCCCCAGTGCGAACGCGGCCGCGAGCGGTAGCCCGCCGAGCGTCACGCCGACCAGCGCGACCGTCGCCGTGGTGACGAGCACCGCGAACACCGCCAGCGACAGGAGTGGGAACCAGAACCGCCGCAACGCGCGCGGACTGGTGTTGTAGGAGGCGTGAAGCAGCGCCGGGGCGATGAACAGCGCGAGCGCCAGATGCGGTTCGACCGCGATCTTCGGCGCGAACGGTAGCATCGCGAAGCCGAGTCCCGCCACGGCGAGCAACGTCGGATACGGGACGTTCAGCTTGCGCGCGAGGACCAGCAGGACCAGCGCGGCGAGCAGGATGATGTCGAGGGATTCGAAGAGTTGCACCGGGGCGCAACGGTCGGCGCCGCGCTATGGGCCCGATCGCTAGCCTGGCGACAGGGTCTGAGGCCAACCGCCATTCGCCACTTACGATCCTCCCCCTGACGGGGGAGGATCATTGGGTTAGTTTTGCGGGCGCGGGTCCGGGGACTGGGTCGTCGTTACCCCGCCGCCAAGGGCGCGGTAGAGTTCGACCGAGTTGCTGTCGCGGGTCAGGCGCGCGGCAAGCAGGCTTTGCTGCGCGGTGTAGAGCGAGCGCTGCGAGTCGAGCGTGTTGAGGAACGTGTCGATCCCCGCACGGAACCGCAGTTCCGACAGCTTGAACGCACCTGCCGCATTGTCGCGGAGCGAGGTCTGCGCCTGCAACTGCGCGCCGATCGTGCCGCGGCGGGCAAGCGCATCGGCGACTTCGCGGAAGCCCGTTTGGATGCTCTTCTCATAGGTGGCGACCGCGGCGTCGCGCGTCGCCTGGGCGTAGCGGAGATTGCCCTTGTTGCGGCCGAAGTCGAACAAGGTCTGGCTGACCGATGGCGCGACCGACCAGTTCTGCGATCCGTTGCCGAACAGGTTCGACAGCCCGAGGCTGATGGTACCGAAGGCGGCGGTCAGCGAGATGTTCGGGAAGAACGCCGCGCGCGCTGCGCCGATATTGGCATTGGCGGCGATCAGCTGATGCTCGGCCGATGCGATGTCCGGACGACGTAGCAGCACCTGCGACGGCAGGTTGGCGGGCAGGTTCTCCAGCGTCGGGCTGGTCGTATCGAGCCGGGCCGGCAGCATGTCCGCGGTCAGGGTCGTGCCCGCGAGCAGGTTCAACGCGTTCTGGTCCTGCGCGATCAGCGTGGTCGCGTCGGCGATGTCCGAGCGGGCCTGATCGTAGCTGGTGCTCGCCTGGCGCACTTCGAGTTCGGAGGCGATGCCGATCCGGAAGCGGTCCTGCGTCAACTTGACGGTCTGGCCGAACGCACGTTCCGTATCGCGCGCGATCTTTAGGCGATCCTGGTCGGCGGCCATCGTCAGCCACTGCGTTGCAATCTCGGCGATCAGCGACACCTGGGCGGCGTTACGGTTTTCCTCCGCCGCGAAATACTGTTCCTGCTGCGCCTGAGTGAGGTTGCGGACGCGGCCGAACAGGTCGATCTGCCACGCCGATATGCCGACGTTCGCCGAATAGATGTCGGCACGACCGCTCGAGACGACGCTGGACCCGGTCCCGCCAGTCCCGCCGCCGGTGCCGCCTGTGCCGGTACCGCCCGTGCCGGTTCCGCCGGTACCAGTACCGCCCGTTCCGGTGCCGCCGGTACCCGTACCGCCCGCAAGCCCGCCGCCAACCGCGCCGAACGGCGACTTCTGGTAGGTCGCGCTACCGCTTGCCGCGATCGTCGGGAAGAGGTTCGAGCGCTGGACGCTGTATTGCGCGCGAGCCTGCGCCACGTTGGCGACCGCGACGCGGAGGTCGCGGTTGTTTTCCAGCGCGGTGCGGATCACGCGGCGCAGGCGGTCGTCGGTGAAGAACACCTCCCACGACGTGTCCGCTGGCATGATCGCGCCCGCCGCGTCGGTGGCGGCATAGGCGGGCCCTGAAGGCGTCGCCGCCGGCACCGACAATTCGGGCCGGACGTATTTCGGGGCGAGATTACAGCCGGCGAGCGTGAGCCCGGCGGCGAACGTCAGCGTGGTGTGGCTGGAGATCTTGGTCGAGAACATCTGGATCAGGCCTCCTGCGGCCGCTGGTCGTGGGGGGCGTGGTGCCGCCGTCACGGTTGTCGTCACGGTTGCCGTCGGGATCGGGCACCTGGTCGCGGTCCTGCCCCGAGCCGGCCTTGTCCTGCTTGAAGACGCGCTTCACGAGCAGGAAGAACAGCGGCACGAAGAAGATCGCGAGGACGGTCGCGGACAGCATACCGCCGACCACCGCCCAGCCAATTGCGTTCTGACCGCCGGCGCCGGCACCGCTCGACAAGGCGAGCGGCAACACGCCGAAGATGAACGCGAACGACGTCATCAGGATCGGGCGAAGGCGAAGCTTGGCCGCCTCGACCGCGGCATCGGCCGCGTTCATCCCGTCGCCCATCTTCTCCTCGGCGAACTCCACGATCAGAATCGCGTTCTTCGCCGCCACACCGATTGTCGTGATCAGCCCGACCTGGAGATAGATGTCGTTGTTGAGCCCGAAGATCATCGCCGCGCCGACCGCGCCGAGGACGCCGAGCGGCACCACCAGCAGGACGGCGATCGGGATCGACCAACTCTCGTACAGTGCCGCGAGGCAGAGGAACACGATCAGCAGCGACAGCGCATAGACCGTGGTCGACTGGCCACCCGACAGGTTTTCCTCGTAGCTGAGGCCGGTCCATTCATAGCCGATGCCGGGCGGCAGCTTGGCCGCCATCTCCTCCATCGCCTTGATCGCGGTGCCGCTGCTGACGCCCGGCGCTGGCGAACCCATGATCTCGAACGAGGCTACGCCGTTGTACCGTTCGAGTCGCGATGGCCCGTAGTTCCAGCTCGTCGTCGAGAAGGACGAGAACGGCGCCATCGCGTTGCTGGTCGTGCCGCGGACGTAGAAGTTACCGAGATCGGCGGGCGTCGTGCGGAACGGTGCGTCGGCCTGCACGAACACCTTCTTCACGCGACCGCGGTCGATGAAGTCGTTGATGTACGCGCCACCGAACGCGGTGCTGACGGTGGTGTTGATGTCCTGCTGGCTGAGGCCGAGTGCCCCTGCCTGCGCCTGGTCGACGTTCAGTTTCAGCTGTGGCGCATCCTCCAGGCCGTTCGGGCGGACCTGCATCAGGCGCTTGTCCTGGCTGGCCATGCCGAGCAGCATGTTGCGCGCTTCGAGGAGTTTCTCGTGACCGACGCCGGCATTGTCCTTCAGCATGAAGTCGAAGCCGTTGGCGTTGCCGAGTTCCTGCACGGCGGGCGGCACGAAGCCGATCACCATGCCGGCCCGGATCCCGGCGAGCGCCTGGTTGGCGCGTGCCGCGACCGCGGCGACGCCGTTCTCCGCGCCGCTACGATCTTCCCAGGGCTTCAGCTGGATGAAGGCGATACCGACATTCTGGCCCTGGCCGACGAAGCCGAAGCCGCTGATCGTGAAGATACCCGCGGTGTTGGCCTTCTCGTCGATCAGGAAGTGATCGCGGACCTTGTCCATCGTCCGGGCGGTCTCCTCCATCGGCGTACCCGACGGCATCGAGACCTGTGCGAACATCACGCCCTGATCTTCCTCGGGGAGGAAGCCCGACGGCAGGCGGACGAAGATGAAGGCCATCGCGACGACGATCACGGCATAGACCAGCATCGTGCGGACCCAGCCCTTCTCGACGCGGCGCAGGCCGTTGCCGTACTTGCCGACACCCTTGTCGAAGGTGCGGTTGAACCAGCCGAAGAAGCCCTTCTTCTCGCCGTGGCCTTCCTTGGCGGGCTTCAGGATCGTCGCGCAGAGCGCGGGCGTCAGGATCAATGCGACCAGCACCGAGAGCGCCATCGACGAGACGATGGTGATCGAGAACTGGCGGAAGATCACGCCGGTCGAGCCGCTGAAGAACGCCATCGGCAGGAACACCGCCGACAGCACGAGGCCGATGCCGACCAGCGCGCCGCTGATCTCGTCCATCGACTTCTTGGCGGCTTCCTTCGGGAAAGCCCTTCCTCCTGGATCAGTCGCTCGACGTTCTCGACGACGACGATCGCGTCATCGACGAGCAGGCCGATCGCCAGCACCATGCCGAACAAGGTCAGCGTGTTGATCGTGAACCCCGCGACCTGGAGCACGGCAAGCGAGCCGAGCAGCACGACCGGGACCGCGATCGTCGGAATCAGGGTCGCGCGGAAATTCTGGAGGAACAGGAACATCACGAGGAAGACAAGGACGATCGCCTCGATCAGCGTGTGGATGACCTGCTCGACCGACAGCCGTACGAACGTCGAATTGTCGATCGGGAACGCGACCTTGACGTCGGGCGGGAACTGCTTGGCGATCCGGTTGACCTCGGCCTTGACCAGCTTGACGGTATCGAGCGCGTTCGCACCCGGTGCCAGCTTCACGCCGAAGCCTGCCGCCTGCTTGCCGTTATAGCGCGCCTGGAAGCTGTAGTTCTCCGAGCCCATCTCGACGCGCGCGACGTCCGACAGGCGCACGGTCGCGCCGCTGGTCGCCGAGCGGACGATGATCGCGCGGAACTGTTCCGGCGTCTGCAGGCGCGACTGGGCGGTCACGGTCGCGTTGAGCGACTGACCCTTCACCGCCGGCAGACTGCCGACTTGCCCCGCCGAAACCTGTGCGTTCTGCGCGGTCAGGGCGGAGGTGATGTCGGTGACGGTGACGCCGAGGTTCGACATCTTGAACGGGTCGACCCAGATCCGCATCGAATATTGCGCGCCGAACACCTGCGTGTCGCCGACGCCCTTGATGCGGCTGAGCGGATCCTGGAGCTTCGAGGCGATCATGTCGCCGAGATCGACCTGGTCGTGGTCGCCGTTTTCCGAATAGGCGGCGATGATGAGCAGGAAGTTCGCGGTCGCCTTGGTCACGCGGAGACCGGCCTGCTGCACTTCCTGCGGCAGGAGCGGAGTCGCCTGTTGCAGCTTGTTCTGCACCTGGACCTGCGCGATGTCGGGATCGGTGCCCTGCTCGAAGGTGAGCGTGATCGCGAGGTTGCCCGAGCCGTCCGAGGTCGAGGCGAAGTAGCGAAGGTTATCGATGCCCTTCATCTGCTGCTCGATGATCTGCGTCGTCGTGTTCTCGAGCGTCTGTGCGTCGGCGCCCGGATAGGACGTCGCGACCGTCACCTTGGGGGCGGCGATCTCAGGGAACTGCGCGATCGGCAGCGACCGGATCGCGAGGATACCGGCCAGCATCAGGATGATGGCGATGACCCATGCGAAGATGGGTCGATCGATGAAATAGCGTGACATGGGCGGTTACTTCCCGGCCTGCGCGGAACTGTTGCTGGTCGCACCGGACGCGTCGCCGCCTCCGGGTGCAGCGCCGGGCGCACCGGCGGGCTTGGCGACCTGCTGAGGGGCGGCGGGCTTGACGGTCGAACCCGGGCGCAGATTGAGCAGACCCTCGACGATCAGCTTGTCACCGGGCTTCAGGCCGCTGGTGACGATCCACTTGTCGCCGATGACGCGATCGGTCGTCACGTTACGCTGTTCGACCTTGTTCTGCGCGTTGACGACCAGAGCGGTCGCACCGCCGCGCGGATCGCGCGTGATGCCTGCGGTCGGCGCCATGATCGCCTGGGCGCGCGTGCCCTCTACCAGTTTCGCGCGGACATACATGCCCGGCAGCAACAGGCCGTTGGGGTTCGGGAAGCTCGCACGCAGCGTGACCGCGCCGGTGGTCTGGTCGACCGTGACTTCGGAGAATTGCAGCCGACCCTCGATCGGATAGGTGCTGCCGTTCGGGAGGATCAACTGGACGCGCGCGCTGCCGTCGCCGCGGGTCACGCCGCCGCTTGCCATCGCCTGCTTGAGATCGAGCAGCTGCGCCGCGGACTGGACGACGTCGACATACACGGTGTTGGTGCGCTGGATCGTCGCGAGCGGATCGGTCTGGCCGGTCTGAACCAGCGCGCCGACGGTGACGAGCGACCGGCCGATGCGGCCCGAGATCGGTGCCTTGATGCGCGTGAAGCCTAGATTGACGCGCGCCGACTGGACCGCCGCCTGCTGCGCTGCAACATTGGCGCGAGCCTGTTGTGCGGAGGCATTTGCGTTGTCTGCTTCCTGCTTGCTGACTGCGTTCAGCTGTACGAGCTGGCCGTAGCGCTGCGCCTGAAGACGGGTCGCGTTGATCTGCGACTGGGCCGCGCCGAGCTGGCCCTGCGCGCTGGCGAGCGCCGCGCGGTAGGGGGCGTCCTCGATCGCGTAGAGGACCTGACCCTTGCTGACCATCGCGCCCTCGGTGAAGAGGCGATCGCGGACCACGCCGCTGACCTGCGGACGGACTTCGGAGGTTTCTACCGCGGCGATACGACCGGGAAGCTCGGAGGTGAGGACGACCGCTTCCTCGCCAACGGTGACGACGCCGACGGTCGGTGTGGGCGGAGGCGGCGGAGCCTGCTCCTTGCCGCAAGCCGACAGCAGGGCGAGCGCGAAGAGCGCCACCGATCCCTTGAGGTTCAATTGCTGCATGTTAAGCATCCCGACGTCCGTGCAGATTAGGTTCACCGGAATGAACGTTCATTCCGCTTGCTTGCCCGCTAGGATTGTGCGAGCGGCCGGTCAACCAAAAAACGCGTCGGGAATATAGTTTTGAGTGCAGTGCAGCATGAGATGGGAAGCCGGGAGCGCATCGTCGCCGCAGCTCGTCATCTGTTTGCGACCCAAGGGTTTCACCAGACGCCGATGTCCGAACTGGCCGTTGCGGCGGGTGTGTCGGTCGGTCAGATCTATCGCCTGTTTACCGGCAAGAACGCCGTGATCCAGGCGATCGTGATGGAAGATGCGGCGGCGAAGATGGCCGAATTGCAGACGATGAACGACTCGGTCAAATCGGAACGATTCTCGATCGAAGAAGGGTTCGTCGAACTGGCACGGCGTGCGTTGTCGAAGGGTGACGAGGCGCTCTCGTTCGAGATCATGGCAGAGGCGCATCGCAATGCCGACGTCGCCGACACGATCGCCGACCTGTGCCGCGATTTCCGGCGGATGATCCGCGAGCTCGCCTGCGTCGCCAACCCGGACTTGCAGGAGAATGAACTGGAAGGCGCCGAGGAGCTGATTCTCGCCTTCATGTTCGGGCTCGGCCACCGGACCCTGTCGCGCCCGCGGCTGTCCGAGGACCAGACGGCGCGGCTGACGGGACGGATGATCCTGGCCGCGGTACGCGCTCTATAGGTGCGACGTTTGCGAGCACGATGATCGCTCCTACATAGCCCCTGCCCCCGACCGATGCGGGGCGGACCACGGCTAGGAAGCGACATGACCAGAACCGTCCTCATCACCGGCGCGACCTCGGGAATCGGCGAGGCCGCCGCGCACGCGTTCGCGAAGGCTGGCTGGCGCGTGATTGCGACCGGGCGCCGTGCCGAACGGCTGGAGGCGCTGGTCGCCGCCCTCGGCGCAGACATGGTCCATCCGGCAGTCTTCGACGTGTGCGACGAACACGCGCGTGATGCCGCACTCGACGCGCTGCCCGACGCATTTCGCGACATCGACCTGCTGATCAACAACGCCGGACTGGCGTTGGGGACGAAGCCCGCGGATCAGGCGGACGTCGATCAGTGGAAGACGATGATCGCAACCAACGTCACCGCGCTCGTATCGCTTACGCACAAGATGTTGCCGGGGCTGATCGCGCGGAAGGGTGCGGTGATCAACATCTCGTCGGTTGCGGCAACCTATCCGTATACGGGTGGCAATGTGTACGGCGGCACCAAGGCGTTCGTCGAACAATTCTCTCTCGGGCTTCGATCCGATCTCCATGGCAAGGGCGTGCGCGTCACATCGATCGAGCCGGGCATGATCGAAACCGAATTCACGCTCGTCCGCACCGCGGGCGATCAGGCCGCCTCGGACACGCTGTATGGCGGCGCCGATCCGATGACCGGAGGCGACCTTGCCGCGACGCTGTTGTGGATCGCCGAACTGCCGCCGCATCTGAACATCAACCGGCTCGAGATCATGCCGGTGAGCCAGTCGTTTGCAGGGTTTCAGGTGGCGCGAAATAGCTGAGGGACAGCGCCCCTCGTCGAACGCCGCGAGCTATGAGCTTTTTACAATCGCTGGCGTGCAGCGCTGAGAGCTCGCCACCCATCGCATTGGGATCATTGGGCTTTTGAGGTAGGTGTCGATCACGATACGCGATCGATCGACGACGCGAACTATCACTTAACCATGCCGCCCGTATGCAGCGTCATGACCCACCGCCCTACCTCCGCGACAGATAGACCTCAAAATGGATCTATTCCGGCCGGGCCTGAGCGATCGTCGGACGGCGTGCCATCCGCACTCGCGATCCTGGACATGCTGCCGGGGCTGGTCGCGTATTTCGATCGGGACCTGACCTATCGCTACGCCAACGCGACCTACGCAGCGTGGCGCGGGATCGCGCCCGACCAGATCGTTGGACGGCATTGTCGCGAGATCGTCGGCGAGGGTAACTTTCCGACCGTGCTGCCGCGGTTGACCGAAGCATTGGCCGGCACACCCGTGACGTACGAATATACGCTGTTCGATGGCGGCGACGCGCGCCGCGTCCAGGGAAGCTACGTCCCCGATGTCGATGCCGATGGGGTCATCCGTGGTGTCGTCGTGCTGGTGACCGATATCAGCGTCCGGCGCGATCTCGAGGCCCGCATCGCCGAGAAGGAGATCATGTTCAACGATGCGTTCGAGCATGCCCCTGTCGGCATGGCGGTCACCAATGCCGATGGGCGGATGGAACGCGTAAACGCTGCGTTCGCCGCCATGCTCGGGCTAACGGTCGTCCAGCTTGCGGGTCTCGATTTCCGGACGATCACGCATCCCGGCGATCAGGAGGCCGACGCACGGCTGTTCGCCGAGGTCGTGGCAGGCGGGCGGGACGACTACACGCTCGAAAAGCGCTATATTCACAAGAACGGCGAACCGGTCCATGCGTCGCTCGCGGTATCGGCCGTCCGCGCGCCCGACGGCGCGCTGATCCGGGTAATCGCGCATATCCAGGACGTCACCGAGCGACGGCGCGCCGATCGCGCGCTCCAAGAGATCAACGCGCGGATGACGCTGGCCATGGAGGCGGTACGCGGCGGCTTCTGGCACATCGATGTGGAAACCAAACGGTTCGAAACCTCCCCGAGTTTCTCGCGCTTCGTGCGTGGACCGGAAAGGTCAGGGCCGATCGATCTCGATACGTATGGCGACTATATCGCGCCTGCCAACCGCGATGCGGCGTCGGTCCAGACCTTGCTCGACGGTGAGATCGACAACGCCTCCGTCGAATATGAATTGTCGACGATCAATGGCCCGCGCTGGATGCGGTGCGATCGCAAGCTGCTTCGGGCCGCCGATGGCAGTCCGTTGCGGATCGTCGGCGTGACGATCGACATCTCCGAAGATCGGGAACGCCAGTTGCGCGCGGTCGTCGCCGCGGAAACGGACCCGTTGACGGGATTGCTCAATCGCCGCGGTCTCGATCAGCGCCTCGCGCAGACCAGTCCCGGCGTGGCGGTCGGCATCATCGCGATCGACCTGGACCGGTTCAAGGCGATCAACGATCGCTTTGGGCATAGTGTCGGCGATACGGTTCTGGTCGAGGTTGCGAGGCGTCTGCGCGGGGCCGTCCGCGCCAGCGACCATCTCGCGCGTCTGGGGGGCGACGAGTTTGCCGTCCTGTTGCCCGACGCCGACGACGCCCGCCTGTCCGTCGTCGCCGATCGCATCGAACGTGCATTGTGCGAGCGGATGACCAGCGACGGCATCACGCTCCCGGTCGGAGGCAGCGTCGGGGCGGTGCTTATGGATGGCTCGGCGACCAGCTCCGCGGTGCAGAACTTCGCTGCAGCCTGGGGACGTGCCGACGCGGCGCTATACGCGCAAAAACGTGATCGCACCGCGCGCAGTATCCGCCTGGTCTAACTTATGTTATACTCATGGTGACTGATATTCACATTCACTTAAGTCATATTTGACAGAGTGTTGCCATGACTAAACTGGTAAACGAAGCGGCGCGGCTCGATGCTCTCAGACAGCTCGATATCCTCGACAGCCCTCCCAGCGAGAGTTTCGACCGTATCACGCGGATGGCGAGTCAGATTTTCGGGCTGCCCGTCTCCGCAATCTCGTTGACCGACGACGATCGCCAGTGGTTCAAATCCCGGGTCGGCGTCGAGCACACCGAACTCGGTCGCGACCGTGCACCGTGTGCAGAGGTCGCCGAGACCACCAAGCCTCTCGTCATCCCCGATTTACGCGATCATCCGTTCTATGCCTCGAGCCAGCTCGCCAGCTCGGGCACCCGATTCTACGCCGGGGCGCCCCTCACGACTCGCGATGGCTATGGTTTGGGCTCGTTGTGCGTGCTCGGCTCGGAACCGCGGACCGCAACCACCGCCGAGATGGGGGCTCTGCGCGATCTTGCGGCGATGGCGATGGCGCAGATCGAGCTGCAACATGCATTTGGCCGGATCGATCCGATCAGCGGGTTGCCGAACCGCCAGCAGTTTCTCGACGATCTCGCCGACCTGACGCGCGATCACTGCGGCGAGCGCCGCCTGCTGGTGATGCTCGATCTGGCGAGGACCGATCAGATCGACAACATGACCCGCGTGCTCGGCTCCGAGCATGTCGTTGAAATGGTCAAGACCGCCGCGCTGCAACTCCGCGACGCATTGTCTGCAAATCGTCGCGCGTATCACGTCGCAGCGACGCAATTCGTGTTCTTCGCCGAACCCGATGTCGATGATGCCGCCTATGTCACGCTGCTGACGTACAAGGTCGCGGAGTGCAGCGTGAAATCGTCGCTGCGTTTTGCCACCACCGGTGCGGTGGGCGTTGCGCCGATCACGCTCGGCATGGTCGAACCGACCGACGTCCTGCGGTTCGCGCACGGTGCCGCGCAGGATGCGCGGGCTCAGGAAGCCACCGTCTGCTTCTTCTCGTCGGCGAACGACACCGCGCATCGCCGTCGCTACGAACTGCTGCGCGATTTCGAGGCGGCGTTGGCGAGCGAGGATCAGCTGAGCCTGGTCTATCAACCGCGGGTCGACCTGCTGTCCCGCCAATGCCTGGGTGCCGAAGTGCTGTTGCGCTGGACGCATCCGGTACTGGGCGATGTGTCGCCCGCCGAGTTCATCCCGTTGATCGAACAGACCTGGCACGCCAAACCGCTGACTCACTGGGTCGTCGATCGGGCGCTGGAACAACTCGGTCGCTGGATTGCCGAAGGCTTTACCGGTAATTTGTCGATCAATCTGTCGGCGAACAATCTCGAGGAACCCGATTTCGCCGCGCGGGTCCAGCTGCTGCTGCTCAAGCACAGGATCCGTGCCGAGCGGATCGAACTCGAGGTTACCGAAAGCGCGATCATGCGGAACGTCGCGCAGGCCCGCGAACAGCTCGCCGCCCTTCGGGACGCCGGAGTGCGTTTGGCGATCGACGATTTCGGCACCGGCTACAGCAGTCTCGCCTATCTTCAGCAACTGCCCGTCGACGTCGTCAAGATCGACCAGAGCTTCATGCGCGATCTCGATGCGACCATCAGCGGCGGCGACGAACAGACGCTCGTCCGAACGATGATCCGGTTATCGCACGAACTCGGCTACCGCGTGGTTGCCGAAGGCGTCGAGACCGAGGGCGTCGCCGCCTGCCTCTCGACGATGGAGTGCGACGAGGCGCAAGGGTTCCTGTTCGCGCGACCGATGCCGGCAGAGCCGTTCCGCGCATGGTGCATCGCGCATCCGGGGGATCCGGCGACAACGCCCCGCGCCGCCGCCTGAGCCTCGCGGCCGGTCCGATATGCTGGTCAGGCGCCGCTGACGTCGGCGATGAACAGATAGCCCTTCCCGCGGACCGTACGGATGATCTCGGTCCGGTCGAAAGCCGCCAACTTGCGGCGGAGACGGCTGATGTTGACGTCGATCGTGCGATCCTTCGACGATGTATCGGCACGCCCCGACAGCGCGATCATGTCTTCGCGCGTGTGGACCGCATGGGGATGCGTGACAAAGGCATCCATCATCTGGAACTCGCCCTCGGTCAGCGACACGATCTCGCCGCCGGGCGCCTGCAACGACCGCATCCGGCAATTGAGCGTCCAGCCTGCGAACCGATAGGTCGTGTGGAATCGCGGTGCGTCACCCGCCTCGACCATGCCACCGATGTCCGCACCGAGGGGCACCGTCCGATTGCGCCGCCGCAGCACCGATCGGATCCGCGCGAGAATTTCGCGCGGGGTCGATGGCTTCGTCACGTAATCGTCCGCGCCCATCTCCAGGGCGACCACGCGGTCGACCTCGCTCGACAAGGCCGACAGCATGATGACCCCGGGCGGATCGTCGGACTGGGCAAGCCCGCGCAGGACGGACAGGCCATCCTCGCCAGGCATCATCATGTCGAGGATAACGAGATCGCAGGGCCGCTGGACGAGACGGGCGCGCAACGCCGCCCCGCTCGACACCGCCTCGACGCCCAACCCATTATCGACGAGGAACTCGGTGAGAAGCTCGCGAAGACCGGGGTCGTCGTCGACGATGATCACCCGGGCCGACTGGTAGCCGGCATCGTCCGCGGGCTCGTGGATCGCGTCGTCCTGCCACGCGGCGATGTGCCGCGGGCGGGCGGATACGGGTTCGTAATGTTGGGAAACGTTCATCGCCGGCGACTTTCGGGGAGAGGGAGACGGTGAGCCATGCGTCCTGCCCTGCACCCGGTGTTTGTCCGGCATGTTTCCCGATGTGACACCGCCCGCCCCGCTTTGAAACATTGGAGCGCCGACGTTATCCTAACCTATGTTGCTGCAACGAAAAGATGCGGGACGACGCGCTTTGGCGCATGCAGAAATATCGCGAACACACGCGCTCGCTAGGATCGTCGCATGATGCCGAACCCTGCCCCCGAATCGCTCGCCCCGGCCCCTGACGGCGTGGTGCCGAAGCCGACGCTGCTGGTGGTCGACGACGATCACATGATCCGCACGCTGCTGGCGCAAAGCCTGGGCATGCATGGCTATCACGTCGAGACCGCGACGAGCGCGCAGGAGATGGACAGCGTGCTGGCCCGCCAGTCGGTATCGCTGATCCTGCTCGATGTGATGATGCCCGGCGAGGACGGCCTGTCGGTCTGCCGTCGCCTGGCGCGTGCGGCCGGGCCGCCGGTGGTGATGCTGAGCGCGCTGGGCGCGGAGCCCGACCGTATCCTGGGGCTCGAGATCGGCGCCAGCCACTATCTGACCAAGCCGTGCAGCCCGCGCGAAATCCTCGCGACGGTCCGTGCGGCGTTGCGCGCCCGCGAAATCCAGGATGCCAGCGAGGGGCGTTCCTACGGTTTTCTCGGGTGGCGCGTCGATTTTGCCGCGCACGAACTGTTCGATGCGGAAAATACGCTGATCGATCTTACGGATGGCGAGTTTGCGGTGCTGCGTGCGTTTGTCGAGCGGCCCCGCCGCGTCCTGGCGCGCGACGCGCTGCTGGAGGCGGCACGCGGGCCAGACACCGATGCCTTCGACCGCGCGATCGACGTCCAGGTCAGCCGCCTGCGCCGCAAGCTCCGCTCCCGCGGTGACGACATCATCCGGACGATCCGCAACGAAGGGTATTTCTTCGTGCCACGCGTGGTCCGGCTGTGAACCAAGCCGTCGACGCTCCTCCGAAGCCGATCGGCAACGATACCGGCAGGGACGCCGTGCCCGCGCGCAATCTGCAACGATCCTGGCCGCTGTTCCTGCAGATCTTCGCGCTCATGCTGATCACCGTGCTGCTGGTCCAGGTGCTGAACTTCGCCACGCTGCTGTTGATGCCGCCGCCGACGCCGATCATCTTCACCACCACCCGAATAGCGGCGTTCGCCCGCACCGGGGTCGATCCCGCCAAGCTGCTGAAGACCGAGATTGCGACCCGCGCGCCCAACCCGACCGACAGTCCGCGCGACCGACGGCTGGGCGCGATCATCGCCACCGACCTCGGCCTGCCCGCGACCGCGGTCGTCGTCGAGGCGGAGCGGTCCGGACGTCCGATGTTCGCGGATGCGCTGCGCCCGCCGATACCGATGGGACCGCCGATCGGACCCCGTCGGCATCATAATTTCGCCGCGCTGGAGAATGCGCTGTTCGGTCCATTCGTCGTTTCGATCGACGTCGGCGGCGGCAGATGGCGCGTGATCCGCCCGACCAGCGCGATCATGGGCCCGTGGCGAGATCCGGATCATCCTGTGGTTTCTGGTCGCGCTGGCAGTCGTTGCACCGATCGCCTGGGCGCTCGCCCGACGCGTGGTCAAGCCGATCGGCCAATTCACGGCAGCGGTCGAACGCCTCGGCCGCGATCCGCGCGCGGAACCGTTGACGCTGATCGGCCCGCCCGAGATCGCCGAGGCGGCAATCGCCTTCAACGTGATGCAGGAGCGGCTCAATCGCTACGTCGAGGATCGCACGACGCTGATCGCCGCGGTCGCGCATGACTTGCGAACGCCGTTGATGCGGCTCTCGTTGCGGCTCGAAAAGGCGCCGGAGGACATCCGCATCGCCACCGAGGACGACATTCAGGAGATGAGCCATCGGATCGGTGCGGCGATGGCGTTCGTCCGGGACATGACACGCCATGTTCGTCGCCAACGCCTGGATCTGCGCTCGCTGGCGGAGAGCGTCACCGACGAGTTCGCGGACCGCGGCGACGACGTCGTGCTCCAGATCGGCGATCCCCTGACGATCGAAGGCGATGCCCCCTCGCTAAAAGCGTTGATCAGCAACCTGGTCGGCAACGCGATCAAATACGCCGGTCATGCCGAGGTGCTGCTGTACCGCGACCGCGACACGGTGGTCATCGAAGTGCAGGACCGCGGCCCCGGCATGCAGCCCGACGACCTGATCCGTGCGTTCGAACCGTTCTTCCGCGCCGAACAATCGCGCAACCGCGATACCGGCGGGATCGGACTGGGTCTCGCCAGCGTCCGCGCGGTGGCACGTGCGCATGGCGGCGATGCGACACTCGATATGCGCCCCGAAGGCGGGTTGCGAGCCCGCATCACGCTACCAGGCTGACCGTTTTTTGTCCGTCGACATACAAGGAGTTCCTATGCGACGCGTAATCCTCATCGGGCTGGCGGGCGCGCTGGCAGGCTGTGCCGCCGACCTCCCGCGCCCCGGCGATCCGTCCGAGCGTGGCCGCGGCCAATTGTTCGTCAGCCCGATGGGCGAGCCGTTTCGCACGATCCTTCGCCCCGGCGCCGCGCAAACCCTTTGGTTCGCTGGGGCGGATGCGGATGGCGACGGACGCCTTACGCTGACGGAGTTCCAGCACGACGCGATGCGCTTTTTCGCGGTGCTCGATCGCGGCAAGGACGGGGAAATCGACCCGGACGACATCGCATTTTACGAAAACGTCCTCGTCCCCGAAATCCGCGTCGTCGGCGGTCGCCGCATGGCCGAAGGAGGCGGGCGGCGTGGCGATAACGGGGGCGGTCGAAACGGCGGCGGTCGAAACGCGGGCGGAGGCGGCGGTGACGGCATGCGCTTCGGCAATGGTGGTTCCAGCAAGACTGCGGTGCCCCGCGAACGTCAGGGTGCGGCGCGGTTCGGGTTCTTCGACTTTCCCGAGCCGGTCATCACCGCCGACCGCGACGGCAATCGCGGTGTCGACGCCAGCGAATTCACGAGTACCGCGACGGTTCGTTTCGCGGCATTGGACCGCAATCACGACGGCGCGATAACGCGCGGTGAATTGCCGCGCGCCGGGGCCGAGACATGGCGCAACGGATCCGATGCCCCGGTCGAACCCGACCGCGACAGGGACTCGGAGCAACCCTGATAACGAGGGTTCACCGAGATCCCATCACGTGAGTATCGGTCTACTGATCGCTGCCCGGCCCCTTTTGCGGTTGCGGCGACGAACCTGCGTGCGACGGTACGCCGCCACCCGCAGGGCCGTCGAAAAACGGGCCACTGTCGGGATCGCGCATCGGGTTACCCGGCATGGCCCTGATCATCGGCGGTCCCATCATCGGGGGTCCCATCATGGAGGAGCCCATCATCGGGGGTCCCATCATGGGAGGGCCCATCATCGCGGGGCCGTGACGTAGACGCATCAACGCCTCGAACGCGGCGCGCTGTTTCGTATCCAGGCCATCATAGAAGCTTCGCGCTGCGGCGATGCGCCGGGTGTCATCGGCAGCGCGCTGGGCCGTCATCTCCGTCATGCGTTGCAAATGCTGCTCGAAACCGCCCGACGGCATCGCCTCACGCATCTTGTCCCCGTGCGGCATTGCCGGCGGCGGTGCGAATGACTGCAGAAATGCGTCGAGTGCCGGACGTTGCGCCGCCCGCAACTGCAGCAGAAGCGCCATGTCGTCCGCCTCGCGCCGTTGCAGCGTCACGACGTCGATCCTTGGTGGCCCTGCCCGCTGCATCTGGGCACTGGCAATACCCGGCATTCCCATCAGCAGTGCAAGCATCGGCACTATCCTTGGCGTCATGTCTTTCCCCTTTTGATAATGAATTCGGGCATCTCAGCCGAGCAGTCCGGAGATGACCCAGCGTCGGCTGACCGCCGATTTGACGATCGTCGCACCGCACCGACGACAAGCGGATCGCTGGATCGGTTCGCTCAGGACATCCCGATGACGCGAACGCGGCGCGTGACGCCCGATCGCGCATTCGGGCGACGATATTGACTGGTGCTGCATGAAACTGCCCTCCGAGATCCCCGGAGGCAGTTTTGCGCGCCAATCTTGTCCGCAGTATTTCGAGGACACACCGATGCTATGCCTGTCGAGGGCACCATCCGAAACGCGGGACAATTGATCGGGCGTGCAAGATCGTGGCCTGCGCCGCGCGCGCACGAACGCGTGGCGTCAGGCTGGTTCGGCCGAAATCTCGAGGCGCTTGCCGGCAAAATCTTGCGCTGCGACCGTGTCGATCTGGCGCTCGATTCCCGCGTCAACGCGGCCGGAACGCGTACCGCAAAACCGCGATCGACCAGACCTTCGACAGCCCACCGGACGCAATAGTCCGCAGCGACGCCGATGACCGTGACGTCGGTGATCCGTTGCGCGGCAAGGCGATCGAAGAACTCTTCGCGGGGAATCGTCCGGCTCGCATCGCGTGCGTCTTCGATCGCGAGCCCCGGTTCGGCCCACATGTCGAACACCCCTTCTCGATCCGCCATGCCGGGATCGCCGGATCGAGCAACGCCACATCGAGCATGTTCTCCCACCCTCGCGTCCCCCGGACGCAGTGGATCGGGAACATCGCCGCCTCGGGCGACGCGGCGTAGGTTTCGCGGAAATGCGTGTCGAAGGTGAAGAGGACACCTAAGGTTTCACCGGGCTTCAAAGCCGACAGCCAAGCCTGCATCGGCGCCACCAGTCCCTCGGCCCCCGCGACGCTCAGCGCGCCGTCCGCCGCCATGAAATCCCACTGCGTATCCACCACGACCACGAACCGCGCCATCGCCCGTCTCCTTTGGCCGCTGCTTGACACACTCCCGTCATCTCGGACACCCGCAACCCCCAAGCAACGCAGGAGCCCGCGCGCATGGCCGTGACCGATATCGCCACCCGCACGTACAATCACAATTTCCGGCTCGATCCGATCGTGCGCAGCCTGCTCGACACCGATTTCTACAAGCTGCTGATGTTGCAGATGATCCGGCAGGTCTATCCGGACGTGCATGCCACCTTCGCACTGATCAACCGGACCAAGACGGTGCGGCTGGCGGAGATCGTCGACGAGGCCGAACTGCGCGCGCAGCTCGATCACGCCCGAACGCTCAGGTTCGCGAAGAAGGAGCTGATCTGGCTCGCGGGCAACAGCTTCTACGGCAAGCAGAAGATGTTCGGACCCGAGTTCCTCGCCTGGCTCGGCGAGTTCCAGCTGCCCGCCTACGACCTGCGGAAGGTCGATGGGCAGTACGAGCTGCATTTCGACGGTCCGTGGACCCACACGACGATGTGGGAAATCCCCGCGCTGACAATCATCAACGAGTTGAAATCGCGTGCGGCCCTGCGCGATCGCGGCCGGTTCGCACTCGATATCGTCTATGCGCGCGCCAAGGCGAAACTGTGGGAGAAGGTCGAGCGGTTGCGCGAGCTGCCCGATCTCGTCCTGTCGGATTTCGGTACGCGGCGGCGGCACGGGTTCCTGTGGCAGCGCTGGTGCGTGGAGGCGCTCAAAGAAGGTCTTGGCGACCGGTTCATCGGCACCTCGAACGTGCTGCTGGCGATGGACGCGGACCTCGAGGCGATCGGCACGAACGCGCACGAACTACCGATGGTCACCGCCGCGCTAGCCGAGAGCGACGCCGAACTGGCCGACGCGCCGTACCGCGTGCTCGAGCATTGGCGGCAGCATTATAATGGCAACCTCCTGATCGCGCTGCCCGATGCGTTCGGGACGACCGCGTTCCTGCGCAACGCGCCGCACTGGCTGGCGGAGTGGACCGGGTTCCGCCCCGACAGCGCGCCGCCGATCGCGGGGGGCGAGCAGATCATCCGCTGGTGGGAGCAACAGGGCGTCGATCCGAAGACCAAGCTGCTGATCTTCTCCGACGGGATGGACATCGACACGATCGAGCAGGTGTATGGCCATTTCCATGGGCGTGTGCGGATGAGCTTTGGCTGGGGGACCAACCTGACCAACGATTTCCGCGGCTGCGATCCCGATGGCGCGGCGGCGCTGGAGCCGATCTCGCTGGTCTGCAAGGTGATCGAGGCGAACGGGCGCCCGGCGGTGAAGCTGTCGGATAATCCCGCCAAGGCGACCGGCGAACCCTCCGAAATCGCGCGCTATTTGCGCGTATTCGGCGAAGCCGATCGGGCCGCGGCACCCGTGCTGGTCTAACCCGCCAAACGTGGCATCCGCGCAACACAGCAAGCACATTTTGCAACAAAATTGTTTCACATGGCAGTATTGCCTTGCTTCGTTACGCCCCTGAGCCATCATTCGTATACAAAATATAAGAGCGGATGCCGTGCGGAAACACGAACAGGGGGATGGTTCATGCGTGCAGTGAAGACGTTCAAATATTCGAGCAGATATGCCAGCGTCGGTGGTTTGGCCCTGGCGACGATGGTCGCAGTGGCGCCGGTCCACGCGCAAACCGTCACGACACCCGCGGCGGAGGCCACGCCACCCGTTGATCAGACCAGCGGGGAAGAGATCGTCGTCACCGGATCGCGTATCCGTCGCGATCCGCTGTCGCAGCCTTCGCCGGTCATCACGGTCGATGCGGAATCGATCCAGCGGACCGGGCTGTCGTCGGTCGCCGACGTGCTCCAGCGGCTGCCGAGTGCGGCCGGGGGCTCAATTCGAAGGCCAATAACTCGGGGAACATTGGCAATCCGCCCGACGGCGGCGGCGTCGGCGCCGGGTCGGCGGAGATCGATCTGCGCTATCTCACCGCCAAGCGGACGCTGGTGCTGGTCGATGGCCTGCGCTTCGTCAACGGCGCGTCGGCGAGCGGGATTCCCTCGACGGTCGATCTCAACACGATCCAGGTCGGCTCGATCGAGCGGATCGAGATCCTCCAGTCGGGCCAGTCGCCACTCTACGGGTCCGACGCGCTGGCCGGCGTCGTCAACATCATCACCAAGTCGCAGCAAAAGGGGCTGAAGGCCTCCGCGCAGTTTGGTACGTTCCGTCAGGGCGACGGGCATACGCAGGACTACAACGTCAGCTACGGGATCCAGGCGCCGCGGACGAGCGTGGTGTTCGGCGGGAGTTACGTGAAGCAGGAAGCGGTCCGCACCGGCGACCGCGCGATCTCGCAATTCCCCAACCCTGGCCAGACGAGCTGCACCGATCCGATCGGCGGCTGTTCGAGCGCGACGGTGAACGGCTATGTCCAGCTGACCGGCGCAGCATTGACGTTGAAGTCGGCACCGATCCTCGGTCGGCCGCGCTACGACGCGGCGAACCCGACCGGCGCGAACAGCGACTACCGTCTGCTCACGACCTCGGACCGATTCAACTTCGCACCGTTCAACTATTTCCTGACGCCGTCGGAGCGCTACGGCTTCTTCGTCAGCGCCAAGCAGGAGCTGACCGACAGCGTGAACCTGCGCGTGAAGATGAACTACACGCGGCGCAATTCACAGAACCAGGCGGCGTTCCTGCCGCTGTTCGTCGGGCCCGATGCGGGCAACGGCAATCTGCTCGACACGATCTCGATCGATGCGACCAACCCGTATAATCCGTTCGGCTATACGCTGTCGGCGGGCGGCGCGGGCAATGCGCCGGCGAATTACTCGACGGTGCGTCGTCGTCTCGTCGAAGCGGGGCAGCGCACCTATACGCAGACCGTCGACACGATGTCGGCGACCGCGACGCTCGATGGCTCGTTCATGGTCGGCAGCCGTAAATTCTACTGGGATGCCAACGCTGTCCTGGGCTTCAACGATGCCAAGCAGCTGTTCACCGGCAACATCAATGCGGCGTTGCTGCAACAGGCGCTCGGCCCGGTCGCGAATTGCACCGGCGCATGCGTCCCGTTCAACATCTTCGGCGGGGCCGGCTCGGTGACGCCGGCGATGCTCGCCTATATCGCATTCGACGAGCGCGCGCGCAGTTCGCAGAGCCTGGAGGATTATACTGCCAACATCTCCGGCGACCTGTTCAACCTGCCCGCCGGCCCGGTCGGTATCGCCGCAGGGTATGAGCACCGCGTTCAATATGGCAGCTTCACGCCCGACCCGCTGATCACCGCAGGGCTTGGCGCGGACATTCCGGCGCAGCCCGCGCGCGGCCATTTCAACTCGGACGAGGTCTATGCCGAGCTGCGCGTGCCGCTGATCCACGACACCCCGTTGATCCACTCGCTCGAAGTCGGCGGCGCGGTGCGGCATTCGAACTATTCGACGAGTGGCAGCAACACGACCTATACCGGCAGCGGCCTGTGGAAGCCGGTCAGCGACCTGCTGTTCCGTGCCTCCTATGCGCAGGGGTTCCGCGCCCCGAGCATCGGCGAGTTGTTCGGGGCGGAATCGCGGTCGGATGCGCCGATCGACGATCCCTGCACCAACGTCGCCGGGTCGCCGTATCAGAGCTCGGCCACGGTGCGGGCGAACTGCACCGCGAACGGCGTACCCGCGAACGGCAGTTACCAGGAGCCCAATGGCGGCCAGCTGGGCGTGCTGACCGGCGGCAACAGCGCGTTGAAGCCGGAAACCTCGCGGACCTGGCTGTTCGGCGGCGTCTATGCGCCGAACTGGGCTCGAACCAGCGGCTTTGCGAGCCAGCTGAGCCTCGAGGGCAATTACTACGACATCAAGGTGAGCGACGCGATCGCACCGGTCGCGGCACAGCTAACGCTGAGCCGGTGCGCGGAAACCGGCGATGCGCTGAGTTGCGCGGCGATCACCCGGACCTCGAACGGATTGATCTCGCGGATCAATGCGCAGTTGCAGAATATCGGCGGGATCCGCACGCGCGGTGTCGACGTGACCGCGATCTATCGCTCGCCACGCACCTCGGCGGGGACGTTCGGGCTGTCGCTCAACGGCAACATCCTGTTGAAATACACCGAGACGTTCCCGGCGGCGACGGGCTTCACCACCACCGACTACCGCGGCACGACGCGCGGCTTCCCCGACCAGTCCTACCCGAAGTTCAAGGGCAATGCGGTGATCGACTGGGATATCGGCGCGGCGCGCGCGTCGTTCACCGGGCGCTACATCAACAGCGTGAAGGAAGCCGATGGTAAAAAGCTCGACAGCACCTTCTACGGCGACGTCCAGCTAACGTTGGCGCCGGGCTGGCTGGAGAACCGGTTGGGCCTGACGATCGGCGTCAACAACGTGTTCAACCAAGACCCGCCGGCCTGCTTCAGCTGCACCGGGCCGAACTATGATCCAACCACGTATGATGTGCCGGGGCAGTTCGGGTATATCCGTCTGTCGTGGGGGCTTTGATCCCGCGGGCGTGATCTAGTGGGGAAGGCAGTCCGCCGATGGCGGGCGGACCGCCTCCCGTCATCCTGATGAAAATCACATTCAGAGTAACGCGCGACGTCCTTTGTAACTCTGGATCCTGACTTTCGTCAGGATGACGGGAACTCAGTCCTCGACGAGCTTCATGAAGCGGCGTTCTACCGGGGCCAGCACCGGGCCAAGCTCATGGCCGCGCTTCACTACCGCGCCGCCCTCGCCGATCAGAGCCCACATGCCCTGTTTGTTGCGCAACGACGGGCGTTTCTCGATCCTGAATTCAGGCCGCTCGGCGGCGCGACGGAAGGCGGCGAAAACGGCGGCGTCCGTGCCGAGATCGATCGCGTAATCTCGCCAATGCCCCGCTGCGACCATCCGGCCGTAGAGGTCGAGGATCCGGTTGAGTTCGAGGCGTTCGAAGCCGACCTGCGTCGCTTTGGACGGTATCGGAAAGGGTACGACGCCCATCAATTATCCACCATCATGCGCGGTCGCGTCGATCCTCGGGAAGACCATCGGCGAGCAACGCGTCGAGCCGCTTGCGCATCGTCTCGAGCTCGCAACGCATGATCTCCATCTTCTGCGTCGCGGGATCGAACGACTCGCTGCACGGCGTACCATAGGGCACGAACCGCGGCATCTCGGGTGCGTTGCCACCCTCGATCGTGGTCGCGCGGGCGGGGATGCCGACCACCGTCGTCCCCGCCGGCACGTCGCGCGTAACGACCGCGTTGGCGCCGACGCGCGAGCGCTTGCCGAGCGTGATCGGCCCCAGCACCTGCGCGCCCGAGCCGATGATGGCGCCGTCGGAAATGGTCGGATGGCGCTTGCCCTGCACGCCGTTGTCGGGGCTGGTACCGCCAAGCGTGACGCATTGGTAGATCGTGACGTCGTCGCCGATTTCCGCGGTCTCGCCGATCACGACGAAGCCGTGGTCGATAAAGAAATTGCGGCCGATCGTCGCGCCGGGATGAATGTCGATCGCGGTCGTGAAGCGCGACCAGTGATTGACGCAGCGCGCGAGGAAATAGAGTTTCGCCTTGTACAGGCGGTGCGCGATGCGGTGATAGCCGAGCGCCCAGACGCCAGGGTACAGCATGATTTCGGCGCGCGAATGCGGGGCGGGATCGCGGGCGCGGATCGAATCCAGATAGGCCAGTAATCCGCTCGACATCCGCAGTCCCCTTCGCGATTTCCGTATCTAGGGTATCGAACGACCGATTTCCAGAACCGGGCGCAAGGGCCGCCTCAGGCCCCCACATCGGACTGCCGGGATCGGGGTAAAGCCTATCTTTGTTGTGGGATAAGCCCGCGCGTTGCACTCTGTGCGCGATATTGAGGGGATGCCGATGTTCGACCTGACGACCTTGAGCTTCGAGACGCTGTTGCCGTTCATCCTGGTCGGGTTCGCCGCGCAGATCGTCGATGGCGCGCTGGGGATGGCGTTCGGGGTGATTTCGAACACGTTGCTGCTGTGGGTCGGCGTGCCACCGGCCGCGGCGTCGGCTGGCGTGCATACCGTCGAGACCTTCACGACCGCTGTGTCGGGGATCAGCCATGTGCTGCACAAGAACGTCAACTGGACGCTGTTCCTGCGGCTGATGATCCCGGGCGTGATCGGCGGCGTGCTGGGCGCGTACGTGCTGTCGAACATCGATGCGAGCACGGCGAAACCGTTCATCCTCGCGTATCTGACGTCGATCGGCGTGTACCTGTTGTACCGGGGCTTGCGCTATCCGCCGAAGCAGAAGGAGCCGAAGATCGTCGAGCCGCTCGGGCTGGTCGGCGGGTTTCTCGACGCGGCGGGCGGTGGCGGTTGGGGGCCGGTGGTGACGTCGAACCTGCTGGTGCAGGGCGCATCGCCGCGCACCACGATCGGCACGGTCAACACCGCGGAATTCTTCCTGACCGCGACGATCTCGGCGACATTCATCACGCAGCTCGGCTGGGCGGCGTTTACGCAGGCCACCGTGGGGTTGCTGATCGGCGGCGTGCTGGCGGCCCCGTTCGGCGCGATGCTGGCGAAGCGCGTGCCGGCCAAGACGTTGATGGTGCTGGTCGGGGTGATCCTGACGATCACGAGTTTGTTCGGGCTGTACCGCGCGATCTGGCACTGACCAACTCCCCTCCCGCTTGCGGGAGGGGTCGGGGAGGGGCTGGCCTCAATACGCCGGCGCGGTTGGAAGAGAAGCCCCTCCCTAACCCCTCCCGCAAGCGGGAGGGGAACAGAAGTCACAGCGTTGCGTGGATCGTCGCTACTGCCGCCATCACCGCGCCGATCCGTACCGACGTCTGGATCGCCTCGGCGGTCACGCCGGCCTTCTTCAGAATCTGCTCGTGGCTGTCGATGCACATGCCGCAGCCGTTCATCGCCGACACGGCCAGGCTGAACAGCTCGAAGTCGACCTTGTCGATGCCGGGCTGGCCGATCACGTTCATGCGCAGCTTGGCCGGCATGTTGCGGTATTCCTGGTTCCCGGCGAGGTGCGTGAAGCGGTAATAGACGTTGTTCATCGCCATCACCGCGGCCGCTGCACGCGCTGCATTGGCCGCCTCGGGCGAGAGTTTCGGCGCGCATTCGGCTTCGGCGGCCTCGACCAGCGGCTTGTAGCCCGAGCCGTGTGCGCAGGTGAGCAGCAGGCCGTATTTGCGCTGGTCGGTGAGGTGAGTCTCGTTCAGGAGCGAACCGACGTTGAGGCGGATGTCCTTGGCGTAATCGGGCAGCGTGCCCGCGAATTCCTTGAGTGACATGATAATTCCTTCTGCTCCCCTTCCGCCTGCGGGAGGGGTCGGGGAGGGACTGGAGACAAAAAGAGAGGGCGGCCCGTATGGACACGCCCTCCCCAACCCCTCCCGTGAACGGGAGGGGAGTTTTAGTTACGCAGCCAGCTGGAGGACGTCGTCGCCCTTGTTCCAGTTGCACGGGCAGAGCTCGTCGGTCTGCAGCGCGTCGAGCACGCGGAGCGTCTCGGCGGGGTTGCGGCCGACGTTCAGGCCGTTGACCTGGACCGCCTGGATGACGTTGTCCGGATCGATGATGAAGGTCGCACGGAACGCGACATGTTCGTTCTTGTCGACGATGCCGAGCGCGTCGGCGAGCTTCGCGCCGTTATCCGCAAGCCACGGGAAGTCCGCTGCGGCAAGGTCCGCGTCCGACTTGCGCCAGGCGAGGTGGACGTGCGCGGTGTCGGTCGACGCGCCGATCAGCACGGCGTCACGGTCCTCGAAATCGCCGCGGATGTCGCTGTAGCCGACGATCTCGGTCGGGCACACGAAGGTGAAGTCCTTCGGCCAGTAGAACAGCACCTTCCACTTGCCGGGATATGCCGTCGTCAGGTCGAGCGTCTCGCCGGCGGGCAGCGCGGCGGTGCCCTGCTGGACGGGAATGGTCATCGATGGGAACTGGTCGCCGATGGTCAACATGATGGAAGCCTCCTGGAAATAATTGGCTCCAGGCATCCTCAAGGGCGGCGGTTGGCCCGCTCGGTTGTTGTGCATTGCGGTATAGGGGGCTGGTGTAATCGATCCAACGCTCTATTTATCATCTGATGATCGATAGAGGCGATTAATGGCTGCGACCTACCTACCTACGTTGAAACAGTTGCAATATCTGGTTGCGCTGAAGGATCACGGCCATTTCGGGCGCGCGGCGGAGGCGTGTTTCGTGACGCAGTCGACGCTGTCGGCGGGGCTGCGCGAGCTCGAAACGCTGATCGGCGTGGTGCTGGTCGAGCGGACCCGGCGAGTCGTGCGGTTCACGCCCCTGGGCGACGGGATCGCCGACAAGGCGCGGCGCGTGCTGCGCGAGGCGGAGGAACTGGGCGACATGGCGCGCGCCGCCGGTCAGCCGCTGTCGGGCGACATGCGGATGAGCGTTATTCCGACGATCGCGCCGTTCATGCTGCCGAGGATCCTGCCGCGGTTGCGGAAGGACTATCCCGACCTCAAGCTGTTCCTGCGCGAGGAGCCTAGTGGTCCGGCGTGCGAGGGGTTGCACAGTGGCCGGACCGACTGCGTGCTGCTCGCGCTTCCCTATGCGTGCGGCGAAGTGACGTCCGAGACGCTGTTCGAGGATCGTCTGTTCGTCGCCTATCCGTCGGGCGAGGAGCCGACCGCGCTGCCCGCGATCCCGGCGTCGGCGATCGACGAGACCCGGTTGTTGCTGCTTGAGGACGGGCATTGCCTGAAGGATCACGCGCTCGGGGCATGCAACCGGCCGGAATTGCGCGCGGAGGCGACGATGCTGGGCACGTCGCTGCACACGATCGTGCAGATGGTCGACAACGGGCTTGGCATCACGATGCTGCCCGAGATGGCGCTGAAGGCCGGCATCCTCGACAACACCAACATTACGGCCAGGCCGCTCGACGAGATCAACGCGGTGCGGAAAATCGCCTTGGTCTGGCGGCGGGCGAGCCCGCGGGAAAAGGACTTTCGATTGATGGCAAAGGCGCTCGCCGACGTTCAGTAACCGGCTCGGCTCGCCGTGAGATTGGCACGGATGCGCAACCAACTCGGCGTTCGATCGTATGTTTCGCGAGTTCCCGCTGGAGACCCGATGATGTCGAAGACGCTTCCGCTACTGCTGATGACGAGCGCACTGGCGCTCGCGGCGTGCAGTGGCAAATCGAAGGACGACGTGGCCAGTCCGTCGACCAATCCCGCGCTGGCGGTGCCGAACGGCCCGCCTGCGGTCGCCAATCCCACGGTCGGCGGCGTGCCGATGATGGCCACGCGGACGATCGTCGACAACGCGTCCGCCGCCCCCAACCTGTCGACGCTGGTCGCTGCGGTGAAGGCCGCCGATCTGGTCGGCACGCTCTCGGGTCCGGGGCCGTTCACGGTGTTCGCGCCGACCAACGACGCGTTCGGCCGGCTCGCACCGGGCATGGTCGATACGTTGCTGAAGCCGGAGAACAAGGCTTCGCTGACGAAGGTCCTGACGTATCACGTCGTGTCGGGGGCGATCACCGCGGACGATCTTCGCCAGCGCATCGCGGCCGGCGGCGGTACGGCGACGTTGACGACGGTCGAGGGCGACCCGATCACCGCGACGCTGGTCGGCGCAGTCATCGCGCTGACCGACGTCAACGGTAACAAGAGCTATATCGAGACCGCCGACGTGCGTCAGTCGAACGGCGTCGTGCACGTCGTCAATGGCGTAATCGTGCCGAAACTGAGCTGATCCGCAAGGCTTAAGGCTCGGTTCGTCGCATAGATGCCGCGGCTGGTCCGCGAAAACATTGCAGACGAACCGGACGCGTCCCTAGATTTTCTTTTGAGCTTATAACCGTCCCATCAATGATATTTGGAGTCGCAGATGACTGTTAAGACGAACCTTCTGATTGCAGCCGCATCGAGCCTTATCTTTGCCGCTGGTGCGACTGCACAGACGACCACGCCAGTTGCACCTGCAACGCCGCAGACCGCGCCTGCTGGCGCAGTGCCGGCCGCGCCGACCGCCGCGGCGACGACCACGATCGCCGCTGCGCTGCCGACGTTGCCGAACCGCGCGACGCTGACCAAGCTGGTGACCGCGGCAAAGTTGCAGACGACGCTCGCAGGCCCCGGCCCGTTCACCGTGTTCGCCCCGAGCGACGAGGCGTTCACCCGTCTGCCCGCCGGTGCGCTCGACACGCTGTTGAAGCCTGAATCCGCACCGACGCTCGCGACGATCATCAAGTATCACGTCGTCGCCGGTGCGATCACGTCGGACCAGCTTAAGGCGCAGATCACTGCTGGTGGTGGCAAGGCCACGCTGACGACGCTCGCCGGGCAACCGCTTATCGCCTCGCTTGGCCCGAACGGCAACATCGAGCTGACCGACACCGCCGGGATCAAGGCGTATGTCGATACGGCCGACATCAAGGAGACGAATGGCGTCGTCCACTTGACCAATGGCATGAGCGTTCCGAAGCTCGGCTGATCTGAGGGGCTGCAACTCCATTAGTGAGTGCAGCCCCCTTTGTTTCCCCGCGAAGGCGGGGACCCAGTCTGGGCTCCCGCCTTCGCGGGAGAACATTCTTCAGTTTAATCCTGCGGCTTATCCCAGCGTGAAGCTGCCGCGTCATCCGCATCGCGAGCTTCGACCCAGCTAGCCGTCGCACCACGGGTCTCGCGCTTCCAGAACGGCGCATCGGTCTTTAGCCGATCGATCAAATACGCACAGGCCTCCAGCGCCGCGCCGCGATGCGCCGCCGTCGCTGCAACGAACACGATCCGCTCCCCCGGATGCATCGGCCCGACCCGGTGCACTATGATCGCGCCGCTTAGCTGCCAGCGTTCGATCGCGACCTCGGCAACCTTCAGCAACGCCGCTTCGGTCGCACCGGGATAATGTTCGAGTTCGAGCGTACCGACGCCATCGTCCGCACGTACGAGGCCGGTGAACGTCGCCACCGCGCCGGCCCCTGCCGCCTCGGCGCGCGTCATTTCAGCCGCGATATCGATCGACGACTGCTGGACCGAAATATGGATCATCCGCCGGTCACCGGTGGGAAGATCGCAATCTCCTGCGCCCGACCGATCGGCGTATCGAGCGAGACGAAGTCCTGATCGATCGCTGCGCGCAACCGCGAGCGGTTCTCGAACGCGCCCGCGTGTGCCTCGCTCGTTTCCGCCAGCCAGTCGACCAGATCGGCCACCGTCACTACGCTCGCAGGCGGCTCGACCGATTCCTCGCCCGTACCGATGCGCTCGCGCACCCAGGCGAAATACACCATCCGTACCGTCATTTTCAGTCCATGTGCTTCAGGCCGACGCGGAGGTAATCCCATCCGGTCAGCAACGTGAGGACGGCCGCACCCCACAGCGCGACGATGCCGACGGTATGGACCCAGACCATTTCGGGCACCGAACCGCCAAGGATGATGCCGCCGAGCGATACGAGCTGCAGCGTCGTCTTCCACTTGGCGAGCTTCGACACGGGAACGGAAACCTGCACCTGCGCAAGAAACTCGCGCAGGCCCGACACCGCGATCTCGCGCAGCAGGATCACCAGCGCGGCGATCACATGGATGCCGGCAATATCGCGCGTGCCGACCAGGATCAGGATCACCGCGGCAACCATGATCTTGTCGGCGATCGGATCGAGGAAGATCCCCAGCCGCGACACCGCGCCGCTCGACCGCGCGAGGTAACCATCGAAATAATCGGTGATGCCCATCAGGCAATACAGCACGAAGGCGATGCCGTACCCCGCCTCCCAGTCGGGCCACCACAGGAACCAGACCAGCAGGGGCACCGCGACGATCCGCGACAATGTCAGGAGGTTAGGCAAGCTCAGCACCCATTACCTCTATACCGGTCGGTCGCGCGGCGAAACCGGTTTAAGCGTTGGCGTGAGCATGGCGCTGGGCTAAGGGTTTAGCGTATTTTCGCAACGATCTGGGCGATTTCTCGCATGCTCAATGCCCTCGGGTTGCTGAAGCAACGTCGCTTCCTGCCCCTGTTCACCACGCAGTTTCTCGGCGCGTTCAACGACAACCTGTTCAAGACCTCGATGGTCCTGTTCGCGACCTATGCGGTCTTCAACGATCCGAAGATGGAGGCCAATTTCAACGCGCTGGCGACGGGACTCGGCATCCTGCCGTTCTTCCTGCTGTCCGCGCTCGCCGGGCAATTGGCGGACAGCGAAGACAAGGCGCGGATCATCCGGATCGTGAAGACGGTCGAGATCGGCATCATGATCCTGGGCGCGACCGGGCTGATGGTCGCGCGCTTCGGACATCCGTCGCTGGGAATCGGGCTGATGCTCGGCGCGGTACTGTGCCTCGGCGTGCACTCGACGTTCTTCGGGCCGATCAAATACGCGATCCTGCCGCAGCATCTGAAACCGTGCGATGTGCTCGGTGGCACGGGCCTCGTTGAAGCCGGGACGTATCTCGCGATCCTGCTCGGCACGGTGACCGCGGGCTGGATCCCGATCGAGGGCGCCGCTGCTAGCGTGTTGATCGTCGCGCTGGTCGGCTGGTTCGCCGGCCGACAGGTGCCCCCGCACCCCGCGAAGGTCCGCCGCTGAAGCTTGACTACAACCCGTTCACGGCATCGTGGCGATTGATCAGCGCGACGCTGCACATCCCGCGGCTGTTTCTCGCGATCGTCGCGATCAGCTTCTTCTGGACGATCGGCGCGGTGCTGATCATCGTCTTCCCGCCCTTGGTGAAGAACGTGCTGACCGCCGACGAGCGAGTCGCCAGCTTCGTGATCGCGGTGTTCTCGGTCGGAGTCGCGATCGGGTCGGTGGTCATCAACTCGATGCTGCGCGGGCGGATCTCGGCGAAGTTCTCGCCGGCGTCGGTGATCGCGATGGGCGGCTTCGTAGTGCTGTTCTCGTTCCTGGCGCGGAACTGGACGCCTGCACCGGCGGGGCAATATTACGACTGGGCGGGCTTCATTCATCAGCCGGGCGCGATCCCCGTGCTCGCGACGCTGCTAGCAATCGCGATCACCGGCGGAATGTTCGTCGTGCCGCTCTATGCGTTCCTGACGACGACCGTCGAGAAGGACCAGACTGCGCGGACCGTCGCGGCGAACAATGTCGTCAATTCGGGCGCGATGACGATCGGTTCGATTCTGGTGATCGGCATTACCGCGATGGGCGTGACGCCGGAGGACATGCTGTTCCTGGTCGCGGCGATGTGCCTGGTCTCGGCTTGGCTGGCGCAGAAGCTGCACCGCGCGTGTGACGACGATGCCGTCGGGTGCTTGCCGACGTTGAGGGGATAACCTCACACCCAAATCCGTTCGCCCTGAGCGAAGTCGAAGGGTGAGTCCCGAAGGCAGGTGCTTCGACTGCGCTCAGCACGAACGGAAAAGCGGGGGCGTACGCCTAGAAAATGAAGCTGTAGAAGCACGTAAAGAATGCCGCAAAGCTCAGCAGGAACAGCTTCACGTCCTGATCGTCGTTCTTCGCGCTAGCGATTACCGGCGGCGGCAACGAACGGCGCAGCGGATGGCGGGCGGCTTCGTTAGTGAGGACTAGGCGTCTGGTCATGATGGAAACGTTAACGCGGCGTTTACTATTTCGACCAGCGGCAAAAATGGTTAAATATGCGCCGTCCAGGAATGGGACGGAATTGCGGCCATCCTAACGCAGATCAGCGCTTGTGCAGGACGCTGTCCTTACCGGTTTCGTGCGTATAAGCTTCGGACTTTCCCCGCGATTCTGCGGGTGCGAGGACCCAGACCATCGAGCAGATCGGCGCACTTCCCTATGTGATCGACGAAGCTGGCCACGCCCGCGTGATGCTGATCACCTCGCGCGACACCGGCCGCTGGGTGATCCCCAAGGGCAACCCCATTGTAGGCCTCGCCAGCCACGAGGCCGCCGCGCAGGAGGCCTATGAGGAAGCCGGCATCCGCGGCATCCCCTGCCCCTCGCCCGTGGGACAATTCGCCTATCGCAAACGCCGTCGCACGGGCCGTTACCGCGACATGATCGTCACCGTGTTTCCGCTCGCGTTCGTCGAGCAGGTCGACGACTGGCCGGAGCGTCATCAACGCGACACACGCTGGTTTACGCTTGATCGCGCGGCAGACGCTGTCAATGAGCCCGGCCTGAAGGCGCTGATCGCTGCCTTCCGCGAGCCGCCGATCCCGGCGTCGCTCGCGCAACGTATTTTACCCGTCGTACGCACGAGTGCGAAAAGGAGAATTCCGATGCTGGGCTGGTTCCAGTCGCTGATGCCGAAGCAGGGACGGTTCTTCGAACTGTTCGACGCGCATGCCGCGACTCTGGTCGCCGGTGCCGATGCGCTTGCACGGCTGCTCCACGGCGAAGGCTCGATCGAGGGTCAGATCGCCGAGATCGTCAAGCGCGAGCACGAGGCCGACGATATCACGCGCGAGGTGTTGCAGGACGTCCGCCGCGTGTTCGTGACGCCGTTCGACCGCAGCGCGATCACGGATTTGATCGGCGTGATGGACGACGCGATCGACCAGATGAACGGCACCGCCAACGCGATCGCGCTGTACGAAGTCACCGAGTTCTCGCCGCAGATGCGCGACATGGCCGGCATCATCGTCGAGGCCGCTCGGATTACCGCAGAGGCGATTCCGCTGCTGCGGTCGCTCGGCACTAACGCGGGGCGGTTGCACGACCTGACAGCGCGGCTGATCCAGATCGAGGGGCATGCCGACGACATCCACGACACGGGCCTGCGCGCGCTGTTCCAGGCGTCGAAGATCAGTGCGGACCCGATGACCTTCATCATCAACCGCGAGATCTACAGCAGCCTGGAAAAGATCGTCGATCGCTTCGAGGATGTGGCGAACGAGATTCAGGGGCTGGTCATCGACCATGCTTGATGTGTCGTTCGGGTCCCAGGCCTCCCACGGAGCTCCCCGGCGAAGGCCGGGGCCCAATTGGGGGACGGCGATAATTGAGGACGGAATTGAGGACGGCGCGCGGTTACTAAAGCCTTCCCAATTGGACCCCGGCCTTCGCCGGGGGTGAAATGGTAGCGGATAGGGCGGCAACCGCATGATCCTCTCCCTTCCCCTTCTCATCGGCCTCATCGGCATCGCGCTGCTGTTCGACTTCCTGAACGGACTGCATGACGCGGCGAACTCGATCGCCACCGTCGTCTCCACGCGCGTCCTGAAACCGCAGTATGCCGTCCTATGGGCGGCGTTCTTCAACTTCATCGCGTTCGCGGTGTTCGGCCTCCACGTCGCGCAGACCGTGGGTACCGGGATCGTCCAGGCGCACGTTATCGATGCGCAGGTGATCTTCGCCGCGCTGATCGGCGCGATCGCGTGGAACGTCATCACCTGGGTGCTCGGTATCCCGTCGAGCAGCAGCCACGCGCTGATCGGCGGGCTGCTCGGCGCGGGTATCGCCAAGATCGGTTTTGGCGCGATCGTCTGGAGCGGCGTGATCAAGACCGTCCTCGCGATCTTCGCGTCGCCCGCGATCGGCCTGATGCTTGCGCTCGTGCTGGTGCTGATCGTCGCGTGGACCAGCCTCAAGCTCACCCCGCTCGGCGTCGACAAGCGCTTCCGCAAGCTCCAGCTGATCTCCGCCGCGCTCTACTCGCTCGGCCACGGCGGCAACGACGCACAGAAGACGATGGGGATCATCGCCGTGCTGCTCTATTCTCAGGGCCTGCTCGGCGGCGAGTTTCACGTGCCGCTCTGGGTCGTGCTATCCTGCCAGGCGGCAATGGCGCTCGGCACGCTGTCGGGTGGCTGGCGGATCGTCCACACGATGGGCTCGAAGATCACGCGGCTGACACCGGCACAAGGGTTCTGCGCGGAGACCGGCGGCGCGATCACGCTGTTCGCCGCGACCTTCTGGGGCATCCCGGTCTCGTCGACTCACACCATCACCGGCTCGATCGTCGGCGTCGGCGCCGCCCGGCGCCTGTCTGCGGTGCGCTGGAACGTGGCGAGCAACATCGTCGTCGCCTGGACGCTGACGCTGCCGGCGGCCGGATTGATCGGCGCAGGCACCTATCTGCTGGTCGGGCTGTTCGTCTGAACGGCCCGCCACCCCTAAGCGACAGTCTATTGACGCAGCCGTAACCGGCTCCGACACTCCCGGTCGAGCGAAGGACAATGATCCCTCGCCGCCAGGGAGAGGACATCATGAAGACGACCTATACGGCGTTGCTGGTCGGGACCGCGCTAAGCGTGGCGAGTCCGGGCCAGGCACAGACCGCCAGCCCGACGAGCGTCGCGGCGAGCGAGACCTATAACCGCATGATAGTGTTCGGCGACAGCCTCGCCGACGGCGGCTATTATCTGACGCTCGATCCAAGCCTGCCGCGCGATGCGGGCAGTTTCACGACCAACCCCGACCCGGTCTCGCCCGAAGTCCTCGCGGCGCGACTCGGCCTGCCGCTCGATCCGGTCTACGGCAAGGGCGGGACCAATTACGCGGTCGGCGGCGCACGCGTGACGGCGGCCAATGGATTTTCCATCCCGGTCACGACCCAGATCAGCAACTTCCTCGCCGCCGGCGGCACGTTCGGTCCGCGCGATCTCGTCTATATCCAGGGCGGCGGAAACGACTATTTCGCGTTCCAGGCGGCGGGCAGCACCAACACCGCGATCCTGACGACGGCAGCGACCCAGCTTGCCGCGCAGGTCAGCCGGCTCCAGACGGCGGGCGCCACGCGGATCGTCACGCTCGCGGTCCAGACCGGCGGCGCGGCCGGGCTCCAGCTGTTCAACCGGACCTACGCGGCGGCCTTGGCGGCGGCGAACGTGAACGCGCTGTATTTCGATACCGACCGGCTGTTCGGCGAACTCGTCGCCAGCCCCGCGACCTATGGCTACACCAACATCACCGGCGTCGCCTGCACCGTGCCCTCGTCGCTGGCCTGCACGCGCGCGACGCTCGTCTCGCCCGACGCCAACGAGACGTATATCCTGGCCGATAGCGTCCACCCGTCGGGCAAGACGCAGCGCATCCAGGGGCAGGCAGTGGCCAGCCTCGTCCAGGCCCCCGACCAGATCGCCGGGCTCGGCTATGCCGCACAAGCGATGTTCCGCGGCCAGCGCGACCTGTTCGAAGGCGCCGAGCGCGGCGGCGCGCAGCGTAGCGGCCATGCGCTGTCGCTGTTCGGCAGTGCGGGCTATCATTATTATGCGAGCGGCACCTCCGCCCAGCGCGTCGGGATCACCGAGCGCGGCTTTAGCGGTACCGCGGGTGCCGACCTCGCGATCGGCGACGCGTCGGGAGTCGGCGTAGCTGGCGGCTATTCGGACGGCACCGGCGACTTCAAGGCCGGCGCCGGCACCTACAAGCCGCGCGCGTGGTCGGTCAGCGGCTACGCGCGCGGCGAACTCGGCCCGGTTCGCCTGCTCGCGGACGGGACGTACGGCGAGATCGACTATCGCCACATTCGCCGCACCGTCCAGCTTGGCCCGGCGATCCGCTCGCACGAGGGCGAAACCGACGGCACCTATGTCGCCGGCCGCGTCACCGCCGCGTTCGATCTGATCACGCTCGGCAGCGTGGCGTTCGGCCCCGACCTCGCGGCGCAATACGACCGGGTCCGGATCGCCGGCTATGTCGAGACCGGCGGGTTCTCGACCGCGGCGGCATTCGGCAAGCAGGAGGTGAAAAGCCTGACCGGCCGGTTCGGCGCGGTGGTCCGAACCGTCCCGGGCGAACCCGTGCGATTCTTCGCCCGCGCCGGCTACGAGCGCGAGTTCGACGACGATCCGCGGACACTGACGCTGACCCCGACCGGTGCTCCGATCAGCTTCACGAGCACGGTGGAACGTGCCGATCGCAGTTACATGAGCTACGCGATGGGTGTGGACGGCAATGTCGCGGGGCAGTTGTCGCTCCGCGCGGGTGTCGCCGGCTACGCGTTGCGCGACGACCGCGACAGCGTCTCGGCGTTCGCAGGGCTATCCGCCGCGTTCTAGCTGCGTGGCGACGGTGTTCGGGATGTGGAGGCGCCGCGTCCCGAACACCGTTCGAGGCGGGCTGAGGCAACAGGCCAACGACGTTTCCGTCAGACCTGATCGCGCTATCTGGGACAACGGTCCAATCGACCGGTCATCAACGGAAATGGTGGAGCCGAGGGGGATCGAACCCCTGACCTTTCGCATGCCATGCGAACGCTCTCCCAGCTGAGCTACGGCCCCATTCCCGTTGGGAGGCGGGTCACTAACCGGACCCGCCCGGGTTGGCAAGCGGCGTAAATGCCGCCTGCCAAAAATATTCAAACTTAACGCTCGTGCTCGTCCTGCGGCGTCTCGACGCCGAGGTCGTCGTCGCCGCCGAGATCGACTTCGTCGTCCGCCGACGGCTCTTCGTCCTCGCCGGTGATCGAGGCGATGTCCTCTTCCTCGTCACCCTCGAGATCCGCGTCGGGCTTCTTGGTGTCGGGCTTGGCGACCTCGAACGGCAGCGGCTGCTTCGACTTCAGGATGGGCTCGGGCTCCCATGCATACCCGCATTCGATGCAGGTCACGGGGTCGGCTTTTTCGAGGTCGTAGAAACGCGTCGCGCATTTCGGGCACGAACGCTTCGTGCCCCATTCCGGCTTGATCATGCCGATAGAACCTTTCGGATGAATGGATTGCGGGGGATACCCTCGCAAAGTGGGCGCGCCTTGCCATAGCGCAAGGCCACTGTCAAAAGCGCGGCCCCATGGCACACCCCCTCCCCACTTCGATGGACGTCGTCGCACGCGGTCCTTTGACCGGTTCGATCGCGGTCCCCGGCGACAAGTCGATCAGCCACCGCGCGCTGATGTTCGCGAGCTTGGCGGTCGGCACCAGTCGAATCGAGGGGCTGCTGGAGGGCGAGGACGTGCTCGCCACTGCCGCGGCGATGCGCGCGATGGGTGCGACGATCGAGCGAGGCGAGGATGGTATCTGGACCGTGGACGGCGTCGGCGTGGGCGGACTTCTCCAGCCCGAGACCGCGCTGGAGATGGGCAATTCTGGCACGTCGACGCGGTTGCTGATGGGCCTCGTGTCGAGCCATCCGATTACCTGCACCTTTACCGGCGACGCGTCGCTGTCGGGGCGGCCGATGGGGCGGGTGATCGAGCCGCTGTCGCAGATGGGGGCGGACATCACGTCTTCGCCGGGCGGACGCTTGCCGTTGATGGTGCGCGGGATGTGTCCGGCGGTGCCGATCGAATACACGCTGCCGGTCGCGTCGGCGCAGGTGAAGTCGGCGATCCTTCTGGCAGGGCTCAACACGCCGGGGATCACGCGGGTCATCGAGCCGGTCGCGACGCGCGATCATAGCGAGCGGATGTTGACGGGGTTCGGCGCGAAGCTGACCGTCGAGGAGACGAACCAGGGCCGCATCATTTCGATCACCGGCGAAGCGGAGCTGAGGCCGCAGGATATCGTCGTGCCGGGCGATCCGTCGTCGTCGGCGTTCTGGCTGGTCGCTGCGTCGATCGTGCCGGGGTCGGACATCGTCGTGCGCAACGTCGGGCTGAACCCGACGCGGATCGGGATCGTCACGGCTTTGCGGATGATGGGCGCGGATATTACCGAGCTCGACCCGCGCATCGTCGGTGGCGAGCCGGTCGCCGACCTGCGGGTGCGGCATGCTCCGCTGACCGCGATCGAGGTGCCGGCCGATCTCGCGCCGAGCATGATCGACGAATATCCGGTGTTGTTCGCCGCCGCCGCCTTCGCGACCGGCAAGACGATCGCGCGCGGCGCGCATGAGTTGCGGGTCAAGGAATCGGACCGGATCACGACGATGCGGATCGCGCTCGAAGCATGCGGGGTCGTTTGCGAGGAGTATGAGGACGGCATGGCGATCACCGGGTCGGGCGGCGCGGCGATTCGCGGTGGCGCTCGGATCGCCTCGAAACTCGACCACCGCATCGCAATGAGCATGGTGGTGGCTGGACTTGGCGCCGCTGAGCCCGTCACGATCGATGATGTATCGCCGGTGGCGACGAGCTATCCCGTGTTCTTCCGGTCGCTCGATGCGCTTACCGGCCGGGGGAATTAAGATGATCATCGCAGTCGACGGTCCGGCGGCATCGGGCAAGGGTACGATCGCGCGCGCCTTGGCCAAGCATTATGGGTTGCCGTATCTCGATACCGGGCTGCTCTACCGCGCGGTAGCGTTGAGCGTGGCGCGGATGGGGCTCGATCCGGAGACCGAGGCGGACGCGGTCGCGGCGTGCGATTTCAGCGATGCGCTGTTGAGCGACCCTGCGTTGCGCGACGACGATATCGGCGCGCTGGCGTCGGTGGTGTCGGCGCATCCGCTGGTGCGGGCGGCATTGCTGCACCGGCAGAAGCGGTTTGCGGCGCAGGAGGGTGGCGCGATCCTCGACGGGCGCGACATCGGAACGGTGATCGCGCCGGATGCGGATGCCAAGCTGTTCGTGAAGGCCACGCCGAATATTCGCGCGCAGCGGCGGCATGCCGAGTTGCAGGCTCGGGGTGGGACTGCGAGCAAGGATCGCGTGCTGGCCGATATTCGGGCTCGGGATGCTCGGGATAGTGGGCGGTCGACTGCGCCGCTGGTGATGGCGGCGGATGCTGCGTTGCTGGATACTAGTTTTCTGTCGATTGAGGCTTCGGTGCAGCGGGCTGTTGCGTTGGTGGAGGCGCAACGGGCGAAGAGGGCGGCTTCGGTTTAGTCTCTACCCTGTCCTCAGCGGCAACCACCCCGGCGAAGGCCGGGGCCCAATTGGAACGTCCGCGGCAACGAAGCGCGATCCTCAGTTAGTACCGTCCCCCAATTGGGCCCCGGCCTTCGCCGGGGTGGTTGCTCTGTTGGGGTAGCTACCGCGACCCAATATTGTTTCCCCGCGAAGGCGGGGACCCAGACTGGGCTCCCGCCTTCGCGGGAGAACAAGGAAGCGGGGGCGTCGCGCGTTATATCCCCTAGCCCCGCCCGCTCACAGCGATGTGACCCACGCGCCCTAAAGCGCAGTAACCAGCGCCACCGCCCCGAACACCACCCCAGGAAAATTCGCCACGACGATCGGCCAGTCCCGCTTGTCCTTCAGAAACCCGTACCCCACCCATAACGCGCAATTCACCATCGTCGCGAACGGCTGGACCACCGATCCTTTCTGACCCGCGAGGTTCAGCATGATCTGGTCGATGTACGACAGGTACATCACGATCGCCGTCACGGTGGCGACCCAGCCCAGCACGAGAATGCCGCGTTCGTTCAAATCTTCGCTCCTGTTGTGAGCGGCCCTTAACGAAGCAGCGGCGAACTTGCTCCGAGACGGGGTTTCGGCTATACGGAAGCGTCCGGCGGGCGATGCTCGTGGAGGAAGGCGCGGAGACCCTCGAGTCTCACGCGCCGTTTTCGCATTCAGCGTCTACGTCCTCCGCAGCCTTCGTGCCGTCCGGATGCTGCGCCGGCGTTCGGTCGTCGCGGCAACGAAGGCCAAGACCAGCGGACCCAACCGCTTGGCCGGAAACAGACTAGGATTACTGAATTCTATGGCAACCCAGGTAATGCCGACCCGCGACGATTTCGCGGCGATGCTGAACGAAACGCTCGGCGACGCCGACAGCTTCGAGGGCCGCGTGGTGCATGGCACCGTGACCGGCATCGAGAACGACATGGCCGTCATCGACGTCGGTCTTAAGTCGGAAGGCCGCGTGCCGCTTCGCGAATTCGCAGCGCCGGGCCAGAAGGCTGACCTTAAGGTCGGCGACGAAGTCGAAGTCTATGTCGACCGCGTCGAGAACGTCCACGGCGAAGCGATGCTCAGCCGCGATCGCGCCCGTCGCGAAGCCGCATGGGACAAGCTGGAAACCGAATTCTCCAAGACGACCCGCGTCGAAGGCGTGATCTTCGGCCGCGTGAAGGGTGGCTTCACCGTCGACCTGAACGGCGCCGTCGCATTCCTGCCCGGTTCGCAGGTCGATATCCGCCCCGTGCGCGATGTCACCCCGTTGATGGATATCCCCCAGCCGTTCCAGATCCTGAAGATGGACCGCAAGCGCGGCAACATCGTCGTGTCGCGTCGTGCCGTTCTCGAAGAGACGCGCGCAGAGCAGCGTTCGGGCCTGATCCTCAGCCTGGCCGAGGGCCAGATCATCGACGGCGTCGTCAAGAACATCACCGATTACGGTGCGTTCGTTGATCTCGGCGGCATCGATGGCCTGCTGCACGTCACCGATCTCAGCTACAAGCGCGTCGGTCACCCGAGCGAAGTCCTGAACATCGGCGACACCGTCAAGGTGCAGATCATCCGCATCAACAAGGACACCCAGCGCATCAGCCTCGGCATGAAGCAGCTGGAGAGCGATCCCTGGGATGGCGCGATGGTCAAGTACCCGGTCGGCGCGAAGCTCACCGGCCGCGTCACGAACATCACCGAATATGGTGCGTTCGTCGAGCTGGAAGCGGGCATCGAAGGCCTCGTCCACGTGTCGGAAATGTCCTGGACCAAGAAGAACGTCCATCCGGGCAAGATCGTGTCGACCTCGCAGGAAGTCGACGTCATGGTCCTCGAAGTCGATTCCGAGAAGCGTCGCATCTCGCTCGGCCTCAAGCAGGCTCAGGCCAATCCCTGGGAGGCCTTCGCTGCCGCTCATCCGATCGGTTCGACCGTCGAAGGCGAAGTCAAGAACGCGACCGAGTTCGGCCTGTTCATCGGCCTCGACAACGACGTCGATGGCATGGTCCACATGTCCGACATCGCATGGGGTGTTTCGGGCGAGGACGCGCTCAACCTGCATCGCAAGGGTGAGACCGTCGAGGCCGTCGTGCTCGACATCGACGCCGAGAAGGAGCGTATCTCGCTCGGCATGAAGCAGCTCGAGCGCGGCGGGCCATCGGCCGGCGGCATCGCAGCAGCAGGCGACAAGCTGAACAAGAACGCGATCGTTACCGTGACCGTTCTCGAAGTCCGCGACGCGGGTCTCGAAGTGCAGCAGGGCGACGATGGTGCGACCGGCTTCATCAAGCGCACGGATCTGGGTCGCGATCGCGACGAGCAGCGTCCGGAGCGTTTCCAGGTCGGCCAGAAGTTCGACGCGATGGTCACCGGCTTCGATCGCTCGAAGAAGCCGACCTTCTCGATCAAGGCTATGCAGATCTCGGAAGAGAAGCAGGCTGTTGCGCAGTACGGTTCGTCGGATTCCGGCGCGACCCTCGGCAACATCCTGGGCGAGGCTCTCAAGGCTCGCACGGACGCCGAGAAGAAGTAAGTCTCACGACTTAACGATAAATTGGCCCGGCATGTCTCGTACATGCCGGGCTTTTTATTGACTATCTCACTTTGGTTTTGACTACGCTCAGATTAGTGCTAACGCTTCGCAAGTTGACTTACATCAATTAGCGGAACTGCCATATGAGCGGGAAAACGAATGATTCGATCTGAACTGGTCCTCAAGATCGCCGAGGCGCATCCGGACCTGCAACCGAACGAAGTCGAGCTTATCGTCAGCACGTTTTTTGACGAGATTTCGAAACGCCTTGCAGCGGACGGACGGGTCGAGCTGCGCGGTTTCGGTGCGTTTTCAACGCGCGCCCGCGATGCCCGAACCGGCCGAAATCCGCGTACCGGCGAAGTCGTCGAGGTCGATGCGAAACGCGTTCCGTATTTCAAGCCGGGCAAGGAAATGCGCGCACGCCTGAACGTGTGACCCCGCATAAATTTCAGGATCTGGCGCCGATCGGCCGTGTTTGTCCCTGCGATGGGTTGACCCGGCGGACGGCGTCGTCTTGTTGGGGGCGTGTGCGGACGTGGCGAAACCGGTAGACGCAGGAGACTTAAAATCTCCTCCCTAGGAATGCGGGTTCGAGTCCCGCCGTCCGCACCAGCGCGGCCCTTCTTTTAACGACCTGCGTCGTGCTTGCCGCGACGCTGACGGGGTGCGAGCGACGTCGCCCCGATACCGGCGCGGTGATCGTCAGCGCGATCGGGCCCCCACCTCACATCGTCGATGCCCGCCGTGCACCGGTCGACACGCCAAGCCGGTTGCTGATCGACTCGACCGCACAGGGCCTCGTCCGGTTCGACGCCGCTGGACAGATCGAGCCTGGCCTCGCGGAACGCTGGATCGTGATCGACGGTGGCATGAGCTACATCTTTCGCCTGCGGGAGGGCGATTGGGGCGATGGCACGCCGGTGACGGCGGATCAGGTCGTAACCATTCTGAACCGTCAGATCGCACCCGGTTCGCGCAATCCGCTGGCACCCTTTCTGACCGCGATCGACGAGATCGTCGCGATGACGCCGCAGGTTATCGAAGTGCGACTCGGCCGCCCGCGTCCCGATCTGTTGAAGCTGTTCGCGCAACCCGAGCTTGGTTTGCTGCGGCTGACGCCGTCCGGCGGGAGCGGACCGTTTCGGGTTGCGCCGCACGGACGCGGGCGCGCGCCGTTGCTGCGCCCGGCCTTCGATCCCAACCAGGCCGATCCCGAAGACCAGCGGGTGACCAAGCCCGAAGAAGATGTCCGGCTGATCGGCGAACGGGCGGCACGGGCGATTGCGCGGTTCGCCCATCGGGACTCGGACCTCGTCAGCGGTGGCAGCTTCGTCGACTGGCCCCTGCTCGCGACCACCGAGATATCGCCCGCCACCATCCGCGTCGACCCTGCCGCCGGACTCTTCGGACTGGCCATCATTCGCCGCGATGGGTTTCTTGCAGATGCCGCGAACCGCGAGGCCGTGGCGGAAGCGATCGATCGCACCGCGCTGACGACGGCGATCGCTCCAGCCTGGGACGCGGCCGATCGTATTCTTCCCGATATCCTTGATTCGGCCGCGCTGCCCCAGGTGCCCGCCTGGACGCTGCTGACGCAGGACGAGCGTCGTGTTGCCGCGCGGCAGCGGGTTGCTGGATGGGGTGGCGGACCGGTGACGTTGCGAATCGCCCTCCCGAACGGGCCTGGCGCGACATTATTGTATGCGCAGGTGGCGGCCTCGCTGATCGCAGTCGGGATCACGCCGTACCGCGTCGCGCTGGGTAGCGACGCCGACCTGATGCTGGTCGATGCGGTCGCGCCCTATGATAGCGCGCGCTGGTATCTGGCAACGGCCTGCGTCGTATGTGGCGAGACCGCGCAGGCGGCGATCACCGCAGCGCGCGAGGCGCCGACGCTCGCGGAGAGGGCGCAGCGGATCGCCGCCGCGGATGTCGCGATGAACGCCGACGTCGCCTTCATCCCGCTCGCGCGGCCGCTGCGATGGTCGCTCGTATCGACCCGGTTACGACAATGGCAGCCCAATACGCGAGCCTGGCACCCGTTGAACCGATTGCGCGCCGACACCAACTGACAGCCATGACCCAACGCCCGACGCGCATAGCTCCTGGATCGATCCTCGATACGCTTCCGATGGGACGCGACGCCTTGTCGGTTCGCCGTCGTGTCGAGGCCATGGAGCGCGTGATGGAGGGGCTGGTCACGATTCCCGGCACCAACCGCAAAGTCGGCATGGACGTGATCCTCGACATCATCCCGTTCGTGGGCAGCACGATCGCCGCCGCGGTCGGCGCGTGGATGGCGTGGGAGGCCCGCAACATCGGCATGTCGAAAATTCAGATGGCGCGGATGTTCGGCAATGTCGGGGTCGACTGGGCGCTAGGCATGATCCCGTTCGTCGGCGCGATCCCCGATTTCTTCTTCCGCTCGAACACGCGCAACCTGCGGATCATCAAGAAGCATCTCGACAAGCACCATCCGTCGACGGCGACGCTCGAAATCTGACGGCGCCGTCGATCGCGGTGCGGCGGCGGCTAGCGAGAGCCTCGCCAGATCTCGAGCGGGGCACCTACCGCCAGACCACCCTGATGCACCGGGCAGCGGCGGTAGCGAAAACGCCGATCGAGGCAGATCCAGACCTCGTCCAGCCACCCCTGCTTTGTCGCGGTTACACGCATCATGTCGGCCTTCAGGCCTGGGTTGGCGCTGGCCATCGCCGCCGCGAACCGCCCCGCCGTCAGTGACGTTCGCGACAAGGCGTCCATGTTGGGGAATTTCAGTTTGCCATAGAGTGCAGCCGATTGGGCGAAGTATTTGGCGGGACGGTACCCCGGCATACAGGTGCCGTGCTTGGCCCATTCGTGCTGAAGCAGTTGTGCGGAAGGTGTCGTACAGAGATGCGCCTTGATCACCGGAGGCGGTACGAATTCCGCGTCATGACAATATTGCGGCCAGTCCTTGCCGATGCCATCGGGCCACAGCCCGTGCAGCGTAAAGCCGAACCGATTTCCCGCCGCGCACTGAAATGTCGAGCCCGTGCGACTGCCGTTGTCGCGACAATATTGCGGTGCCCATGTGATCGCCAGCGTATAGCTGCCGATCGGAATATCGCGTTTCGGCTGGCTGTCCGACGGTAGATCGGGACGAACACGCTCGACCGATGACGGCGCCGAGCATTGATAGGTCTGAGCTTGCGCCGCGACCGGCAATGCGAGCGCCGCGGCTACGAGGCTCGTTCCAGCCAATCCGCGCCGTAGACCGGACACAGGCATCGATGCCCGTGAGGTCGAATCGGCACTGATAGTTACGGCCCGACCCGACCGACCGATCGCGGACATAATCGGCGCCAGTAGGCCCTTCTCCGCGAAACGCCGCTGATCGGGCCGCCGCTGATCGGGCCAGAATATCGATGGCGATCTGTTCATTGTCTCGGCCCCCTGCCCGGTGTCGCGTCACGCATGCGTAGCCACGCGGATGAGGCGTCATGTTGTCGTGAAATCGAGCCCTATATCCGCCGCCGGTGCGGACTGCGTCAAGCGGCCGACCGAGACATAGGTGACGCCGGTTTCCGCGATTGCGCGGATCGTATCCAGGGCGACGCCGCCCGAGGCTTCGGTCGGCACCCGCCCGTCGACCAACGTCACCGCCGTGCGCAACATCGCTGGCGCCATATTGTCGAGCAACAGGTGCGTCGCACCCGCCGCGAGCGCGGGTTCGATCTGGTCGATCCGATCGACCTCGACGATGATATGCGCGATCCCTGCCGTCTTGGCGCGTCGCACCGCTTCGCTCACGCCGCCGGCAACCGCGACATGGTTGTCCTTGATCATCGCTGCGTCCCACAGCCCCATGCGATGGTTTTGCGCGCCCCCATGCGGGTCGCATATTTCTCCAGCACGCGCAGTCCCGGGATTGTTTTCCGCGTGTCGAGCAGGATAGCGCCTGTTCCCGCGATGGCGTCGACATAGCGACGCGTCATCGTCGCGATTCCCGACAGATGCTGGACGGTGTTGAGCGCCGATCGCTCTGCCGTCAGCAAGGCTCGGCCTGCACCCTCGAGACGAAGCAGATCGGTGTCGGCCGCGACCGATTCGCCGTCCTGCACGAGACGTTCGATATGTACGCTGGGATCGAGCGCCCGGAAAAACGCTTCGGCGAGCGCCAAACCCGCCACGACGATGGGATCGCGACTATCCATCACACCGGTAAAGCGGGCATCGGCAGGAATGACGGCGGCGGAGGTGATGTCCCCAATCGTGCCAAGGTCCTCCGCCAGGGTCGCGGCGACGAACCCGTCGATATCGAACGATTCGGGCAATGCTGCGTTCACGTAGATTCTCCCAAATATTACCGACCGGCGATGCCGGCTCGATTGCCAAAAAGCGATGATGTGGACCAGCAGATACCGCCGACGGATGACTCGGAATAATTTTTTGACGATGCTGGGAACAAACGGCTGATTGGCGAGTTGCAGGACTGTTACTCAAGGATCTAACAATGCCTACGAAAACGATGGCCGATGTCGCACGCTTGAACGCTTTGCTCGATGAGGCCCTCGCATTGGCGGATGCCCTGCAAATGCCGCTGGCGGCCATCCACATCGATCAGGCGCTGTCCCAACTCAGCCTGGACGTCGTTCCGGCCTGAATTAGAGGCACGGTCGGACGGGTTGAGGCCCGCCCGGCTCGTTTATCCGGCGTGCACGGTCGTTATTTAGGGCCCAGGTCGCCTTTCCCTACCGTGTTCGACGCCATCTCCAGCATCCGATCCAGGCTCTTCTTGGCCTGAAGGCGAAGCCCTTCTTCGATCTCGATCCGTGGGCTTAAGTCGCGCAGCGCGACGTAGAGCTTTTCCAGCGTGTTAAGCGCCATGTACGGGCAGATGTTGCAGTTGCAATTGCCGTCCGCGCCGGGTGCGCCGATGAACCGCTTGTTCGGCAACGCCTTTTCCATCTGGTGGATGATGTGCGGCTCGGTCGCGACGATCAGCGTGTCGCCGGGCATCGCCAACGCGTAATCAAGGATGCCGCGCGTAGAGCCGACGTAATCGGCATGATCGAGGATGATCGGCGGGCATTCGGGATGCGCGACGACCGGCGCGCCGGGATGCTGCGCCTTGAGCTTCATCAGCTCGGTCTCGCTGAATGCCTCGTGGACGATGCACACGCCTGGCCAGAGCAGCATGTCGCGACCGGTCTTCCGCGCGAGATAGCCGCCGAGATTGCGGTCGGGGCCGAAGATGATCTTCTGCTCGGGCGGGATCTGCGCGAGGATCGTGTCCGCCGACGACGAGGTCACAATGATGTCGGAGAGCGCCTTCACCTCGGTCGAGCAGTTGATGTAGGTCAGCGCAATGTGATCGGGGTGCTTCGCGCGGAAGGCCGCGAACTGTTCGGGCGGGCAGCTGTCCTCCAGGCTGCAGCCGGCGTCCATGTCGGGCAGCACGACGATCTTGTCGGGCGACAGGATCTTGGCGGTCTCGGCCATGAACCGCACGCCGCAGAACGCGATGACGTCGGCATCGGTGGCGGCGGCCTTGCGCGACAGATCGAGGCTGTCGCCGACGAAATCGGCGAGATCCTGAAGCTCGGGCTTCTGGTAATAATGCGCGAGGATGACCGCGTTCTTCTCCTTGCGGAGGCGCTCGATCTCGGCGCGAATGTCGATGCCGGCGAAGTTCTGGTTCAATTCCATGGTCGTATCCCGAGTTTAGCGCCCGTCTTCTAGCGACGATTCCCTAGCACGTCCTGCAACGAGCGCGAGGTGTCCCAGCGTTCGGTGGTCGCGATCGGTTCGTCGGCGAAGCGCACCGCGACGGTCGCGTCGATCCCTGCGGCGCGCAGCGGCATCGCGAAACTGCGTTCCACGGCACGGCGCGTGGCGTCGCGCGCAAGCTTGATCATCGCGGGTTCGCGGGCTTGCCGAATAAGTTCGATCTGGCCAGCGCGGCGATTGGCGGCATCGAGGTTCTTCTCGGCGTCGGTGAAGGTGGTCAGGACGCCGCCCGAGCCATATTCGCGGACCGCGTTGAGATCGACCTGCGGGCCATCCGCCTCGACCGCGGGCAGGCGCACGGACAGCGTCTTGCTGGTACCGTCCCACGCGACATCGGCCTGCGTCAGCTTGCCCATGTCGACCTCGTACCGCACCATGCCGGGCATGATCAGCGTCTTCTCGGTGGTGAAGCCGAGCTGCGACTGTTTCGAGGTCACGACCGCGACATAGCGCGCGGCGAACGCGGAGAGGCGGTTCTGCTCGCGCAGGCCTTCCAGACTGGCGCTGGCGATCGTCGTCGGATCGGGGGTCAGGCGGTCGCTGACATACCGCTGCACGCCCCACAGCGCGAGCAACCCGGCAAGCACGAGGATGACGACGAAGCCCGCCGCCTTGGCGAGGAAACCGCCAATCCCAGCGCCCTGCCGCGGTTCGGTCAATTTTTGATCTGCCATGTTTCGCCTTCCTCGATCACCAAGCCCCGGTTTTGCAAGTCGTAGAGATGCGCCAGCACCGAACGCTCGGCGGCGGGAACGAGCCGCGCGTCGAGCCCGACATACATTTGCGTGACGATCCGCCCGATCGGTTGCGGCGCGGCGCGCAACAGCCGCAGGATCTGCCCCTCGCGTTGCTTGCGGTGGCCAAGCATGCCGCGCACCAGCCGCTGCGGCTTGTCGATCGCTTCGCCGTGGCCGGGATAATAGACACGGTCGTCGCGACCCATCAGCTTTTCGAGGCTCGCCATGTACGCCGCCATATCGCCATCGGGCGGCGAGACGATCGTCGTCGACCAGCCCATGACGTGATCGCCTGAGAACAGCGCGTTGGTCTCGGGCAAAGCGAAGGCAAGATGGCTCGAGGTATGGCCGGGTGTCGCGATCGCCGCCAGCGTCCAGCCGTCGCCGGTGATCGTATCGCCTTCGACGAGCACGCGATCGGGCGCATAGTCCGCGTCGAACGATGCATCCGCCCGCGCACTCGCGTCATCGAGAGCGAACGGCGCCGCCCCGACGATCGGCGCGCCGGTGATTGCCTGTAACGGCCGCGTCGCAGGACTGTGATCGCGGTGATGGTGCGTGACGACGATCGCGGTAACCGGACGACCGTCGATCGCGTGGATCAGCGCGGCGACATGCGCGGGATCGTCGGGACCGGGATCGATCACCGCCAGATCGGTCGTGCCGACGACGTGCGTCTGCGTGCCTGTGTAGGTGTAGGGCGACGGATTCGGCGCGAGCACGCGGATGACGAGAGGCTCAAGCTGGATCGGGATACCGGTCGGATGCTCAGCCATGGGACCGAGATGGCCGTGATTGTCGGCGATGACAAGATCCTCTAGTCAGGTGGATGTGTCGCCGTTTTTTACAGCTCGGCAGCGGCGCGTCCGGGCATTAACTAACAAATGTCGCACAAATCCGCGATAAATCGCGTTTGGCATACGCACTGCATCGTCTGCCACGTCACCGAACGCCGCAGCGTTCAAGCAGGGTGGATCGACCGCTACCGTCCGGTCTCGCGTCGATCCACCCGCCCCGGTGACATTTCCAATCATGGACAGTCGAACATGGTGCTGGCGGCTGATTGCGACGCAAGTCCGTCACCCCAGCGAATGCTGGGGTCTCCATCGATGCCGATGTCGCCCGCCTCATGTTGATACCCCAGCTTTCGCTGGGGCGACGTTTGTCAGTGTAGGTTGAAGGATACGCAAAGCGGCGCGCGCCTCAGCCGGCCTTCTGCTTCACGAACAGTTCTGCCAGTTCGCCGCTCTCGTACATTTCCATCATGATGTCCGAGCCGCCGACGAACTCGCCATCGACGTACAGCTGCGGAATCGTCGGCCAATCCGAATAGGCCTTGATGCCCTGGCGGATGCCCTGGTCCTGCAACACGTCGACGCTCTCGAACTCGACTTCGAGATGGTTGAGGATCGCGATCGCGCGGCTGGAGAAGCCGCACTGCGGGAACAGCGGGCTGCCCTTCATGAACAAAACGACGGGGCTGGCTTTGACCACTGCGTCGATGCGGGCGTTGGTGTCGTCGGTCATATCTTGGGTCATCTCTGGGTCCTCAGGAAATTGCGGTGGTAAGCTGAAGCGCGTGCAGCACGCCGCCCATGCGGCCACCGAGTGCGGCATAGACCGCCTGGTGCTGCTTCACGCGGCTCATGCCAGCGAAACTCGGCGCGACGACCTTTGCGGCATAATGATCGCCGTCACCGGCGAGATCGGTGATCTCGACCTGCGCATCGGGGATCGCGTCGCGGATCATCGTCGCGATATCGTCGGCAGCCATCGGCATGTTGTTGCGCCTCCAACAGCTGGCGACGGGCCTCGATCATCTGCTGCGCGAGAGCGCGGCGGACGGTCGCCTCGTCATGGTCGAGCCCGGCCGCGGTCAGATCGCCGACCAGTTTGCGGACGACGTCGTCATCGCCGCCGCCCTCCATGTCGGCATGGACCAGCGCGGTCGCATACGCATCGGTTTCTTCGGGGGTCAGCTTCATCTCGTGCGCGGCCCAGCCGCCAAGCAGGCGATTGCGACGCGCGGTGATGCGGAACGCCATTTCCTCTTCGCGCGCGAAATTCGCCTCGCTGGCGCGTTCGCGATCGTCGAATGTGGTCATTTCGCAGGTCCCCGTTCAGTCTCGTACACCGGCCTGAGATAGGTCGGCGACCGCCCGCGCGCAATAATCACCGCTGCTTCGGCGGGTTGCGGTCAGCCGACCTCGACCACCAGCTTGCCGATCGCGCCGCGCGCGGCCATCTTCGCGATCGCCTTGCCGCCATCCTCGAACGCGAATGTTTCGGTCACGCGCGGCGCGATCTTGCCTTCCGCCCACAAGGCGAAAAGCGTTTCGATGTGCGCTTGGTTGGCCTTCGGATCGCGCGCGGCAAACGCGCCCCAGAATACGCCGCATACGTCGCAGCTTTTGAGCAAAGTCAGATTGAGCGGCAGACGCGGGATACCGGCGGGGAAACCGACGACGAGATACTTGCCCTCCCACGCGATCGAGCGGAGCGCGGGCTCGGCATAGTCGCCGCCGACCGGATCGTAGATCACGTGCGCGCCGTCGCGGCCGACCGCGGCCTTGAACTGTTCGGCGAGCGCCTTCGACTGGTCCTTGTCGAACGGAGCGCGGGCGTAGATCAGCGTTTCATCGGCACCCGCGGACTTGGCGGCGGCGGCCTTCTCCTCTGACGAGACCGCGGCGACGACCTTTGCGCCGAACGCCTTGCCGAGTTCGATCGCGGCGAGCCCTACCCCGCCGGCCGCGCCGAGCACGAGCAAAGTCTGCCCGGCCTTGATATGGCCGCGGTCGAGCAGCGCGTGGATCGTCGTGCCGTAGGTGAGGATCAGCGAGGCACCCTCGGCGAAGCTGCGGCCTTCGGGAAGGCGGTAGAGCTTGGCGGGGTCGGCGATAACCTTCTCGCACAGGCCGCCGTGACCGAGCATCGCGATCACACGGTCACCGACTTCCCAGCCGGTGACGCCTTCGCCGATCGAATCGATCGTGCCGGCGATCTCGCCGCCCGGTGCGAACGGACGCTGTGGCTTGAACTGGTATTTGTCCTCGATGATCAGGACGTCGGGGAAGTTGATCGCGCAGGCCTTGACCGCGACGACGACCTGTCCGGGGCCGGCTACCAGATCGGGCAGCGCGACCATTTCCAGAGTTTCAGGTCCGCCGACTGCCTTCGACACCAATGCTCGCATACCCGCTCTCCACCGTCGTCCAGGGGCGATTCGATGCGACCGCCTCCTCGAATTTCGAAATCTGGGTATCCCTTGCCAGCGTCAGGCCGACTTCGTCCAGCCCTTCCATGAGACACTGGCGACGGAATGCGTCGAGTTCGAACGTGAAGCGATCCTGGAACGGGGTGGTGACTGTCATCGTCTCGAGATCGACGGTGACGATCTGGTCCTTGGCGACCTCCAGCAAACGATCGATCGCCTCCTGGGGCAGCACGACGGGGACGATGCCGTTCTTGAACGCGTTCCCTGAGAAGATGTCGGAGAAGCTCGGCGCGATCACCGCGGTGATGCCCATGTCGGCGAGCGCCCACGCGGCATGCTCGCGGCTGGAACCGCAGCCGAAATTATCGCCGGCAATGAGGATCGGCGAGCCTGCATAGCGCGGGTCGTCGAAGATGTTGCCGGGTTGCGCGCGGACCGTCTCGAACGCGCCGCGGCCGAGACCGGTGCGCGTGATCGTCTTCAGCCAATGCGCCGGGATGATGACGTCGGTGTCGATGTTCTTCGCGCCCCAGGGATAGGCGCGGCCCGAGACGGTCGTGACGGGGGTCATCGCTGTTCCGTGCGCTCCGGAACCACACGTGCCGATGCGACATAGGCCGCTACGCCGCTGAGCATTGCCCCAGCCGCCAGCAATACGAATACCTTCTTCATGCTCTTTCCCCCATCAACTCTCTGACGTCGCTCAGCTTACCGGTAACCGCCGCCGCTGCCGCCATCGCGGGTGATACCAGATGCGTGCGCGCTCCGGGACCCTGTCTGCCGACGAAATTACGGTTCGACGTGGAAGCGCAACGCTCCCCCGCAGGGACTTTGTCCGGGTTCATCGCGAGACACATCGAACACCCTGGCTCGCGCCATTCGAAACCCGCGGTGATGAAGATCCGGTCGAGCCCCTCGGCTTCGGCCTGGCGCTTCACCAAGCCCGAGCCGGGGACGACGAGCGCGCGGACGCCGGTCGCGACATGGCGACCGTCGGCGATCGCCGCGGCGGCGCGGAGGTCTTCGATACGGCTGTTGGTGCAGCTGCCGATGAAGACGTGCTGGATCGTGACGTCGCGCATCGCCGTGCCGGCGGTGAGGCCCATGTAATCGAGCGACTTCTGCGCGGCGGCCTGCTTGGCGGGATCGGCGAAGCTCGACGGTTCGGGGACGAAACCGGTGATCGGGACGACGTCCTCGGGGCTGGTACCCCAAGTGAGGCCGGGCGCGATATCGGCAGCGTCGAGCGTGACGGACTTGTCGTAACGCGCGCCGGGATCGGTCGCGAGGCTGCGCCACCAAGTGACGGCCTTGTCCCAGTTCTCCCCGGTCGGGGCCATCGGGCGGCCCTTGAGGTACGCGAAGGTCGTGTCGTCGGGCGCGATCAGGCCGGCACGCGCGCCCGCCTCGATCGACATGTTGGCGATCGTCAGGCGCCCCTCGATCGACATCGCGCGGATGACGCTGCCGGTGAATTCGATGACGTGGCCGGTGCCGCCCGCCGCGCCGATCTTGCCGATGATCGCGAGGATGACGTCCTTCGGGCTGACGCCGAAGCCGAGTTCGCCGTCGACGCGGACTTCCATCGTCTTGGCCTGCGACAACAGTAAGGTCTGCGTGGCGAGGACGTGCTCGACTTCGCTGGTGCCGATCCCGAACGCAAGTGCGCCGAGTGCGCCGTGCGCCGACGTGTGGCTGTCGCCGCAGACGAGGGTGGTACCGGGCAGCGTGAAGCCCTGCTCGGGGCCGACGACGTGGACGATGCCCTGCTCGGCGGCGGTCGCGTCGATATAGTCGATGCCGAACTCGGTGGTGTTGCGGCGGAGCGCGTCGAGCTGCTGCGCGCTTTCCGGGTCGGCGATCGGCAGGACGCGGCCGGCGGCGTCTTTGCGCGCGGTGGTCGGCAAATTGTGATCCGGGACGGCCAGCGTCAGGTCGGGGCGGCGCACCTTGCGGCCTGCCACGCGAAGACCTTCAAAGGCCTGCGGACTGGTGACTTCGTGGACGAGGTGGCGGTCGATATAGATCAGGCAGGTGCCATCGTCGCGGCGTTCGACGACATGCGCCGCCCAGATCTTTTCGTACAGCGTTTGCGGAGTGGCCATGATGGGGGCGCGGTAACCGAAAAGGGATGCTGCGCCAAGGTTGTATGTAATTTTCGGTCGTTCGGAAGAGGCAGGGACACGTTCGAAGGAAGTTTATTCTCCCGCGGAGGCGGGAGCCCAGACTGGGTCCCCGCCTCCGCGGGGAAACACGATGGATTACCGCGGGGGCATCGCTTTGTTCAGGAATGCGACGCTGTCGGCGAGCACCGGCGCTTTCCCGCGGAACGGCTTCGAGAGCGCCATCGCGACGTTCTCGTGGCTCAATCCGGGGTAATCGATGTGCGTCACTGGCGCGCCGAGTGCCTTCAGCCGTGCGGTGAGGTTGATCGCGTTGTGCGGCTTTACCTGCGTGTCGTCGCCGGCCGTGATCAGCAGCATCGGCGGGGCGTCCGGCCGCGCGAAGTGGATCGGCTGGGTCATCACCGGGTCGGCGGCGCCCTGCATCGCGTCGATCGCGCGCTTGGCGGTGAAGGGGTAGAAGTCGTACGGCCCGCACAGGCCGACCGCGGCCTTGACGATGTGGGGGTCGACGCCCTCCGCCTTCAGCCAGCGCTCGTCGAGCGTCAGCATCGCGACGGTGTAGGCGCCCGCGGAATGGCCGGCGACGGCGATCCGGTTGGGGTCACCGCCGGCCTCTGCGATGTGGTCGCGGGTCCATTTCACCGCTTCGGCGCCGTCCTGGAGGAAGGCGGGGAAGCGGACGTCGGGCACTTTGCGATAGTCGGGCATGACGACGACGTAGCCCGCCTTCGCATAGGCGCGGGCGGCGAACGCATAGGCGCCGCGCGAGCCGTGGACCCAGCCGCCGCCGTACCAGAAGATCAGCACCGGCAGGCCGGTCTTGGCGCCACCGGACGGGCGCCAGACGTCGAGCTTCTGCCCGTGCGTGCCGAACGGGACGCCTTCGCGGATGCGCGCGGTGCCGCGTCCGCCGCCCATCACGCCGTCGAGGACGCTAAGCGTGCCGGGGCCTGCCGTGAACGCCGCGCCCGCGATCAGGATCACGATCAGCGCTATGACGATCGCAGCGCGGCGCATCAGCGGCGGAAATCCGCGGTGATCGATCCGCATGTCGCGAGGTCGGCCTCGTGGCTTTCCTCGCGCCATGTCTCGGCGAGCGCGGTCGCTTCCCATTCGCGCATCGCCGGGTGCGCGATGATCCGCTCGACCCAGGCGAGACCTGCCGGGCCGACGTCGATCCCGTAGGTCCGGACGCGAAACCCCACCGGTGCATAGAACGCGTCCACGGCGGTGAACTCGGCACCAGCGAGCCACGGGCCGCCTAACCGGTCGAGTCCCTCGCTCCAGAGTTCGGTAATCCGCGCGACATCGCGGTCGAGCGCGTCGCTGCCGGGCGCAGCATCGACTCGGACGCCGACGTTCATCGTGCGCTCGTTGCGGAGCGCGGAGAACCCGCCATGCATTTCGGCGGTCGCGCAGATCGCCCACGCGCGTGCCTCGGCATCGACCGGCCAGACGCCGTCGTGACGCTCGGCGAGGTAGAGGACGATGCCGAGCGAATCCCACACGGTTCGCTCGCCGTCGATCAGCACCGGCACTTGCCCGGTCGGCGAGAAGGCGCGGAACGCCTCGTAGTTGACAGGCGCCAGGAACGGCTCGATCCGGTCCTCGAACGCAATGCCGAGCGCCTTCATCAGGACCCAGGGCCGCAGCGACCAGCTCGAGTAATTGCGGTTCGCGGTGACGAGGGTGTAACCCATCAGGCGGTGTAGCGCGCGGTGGTCTTCGCGGCGACCTCGTCCGCGGTGACGCCCGGCGCCATCTCGACCAGCTTGAACGGCCTGTCGTGATCGGGGCGCCGGAACACGGCCAGGTCGGTGACGATCATGTCGACGACGTTCTTGCCGGTCAGCGGCAGCGTGCACGACGGGATGAACTTCGGCGTGCCGTCCTTGGCGGTGTGGTCCATCACGACGATGATCTGCTTGACGCCCGCAACGAGATCCATCGCGCCGCCCATGCCCTTGATCATCTTGCCGGGGATCATCCAGTTGGCGATGTCGCCGTCCTCGCTGACCTCCATCGCGCCCAGCACCGTCAGGTCGATATGGCCGCCGCGGATCATCGCGAAGCTGTCCGACGAGCTGAAATACACCGACGAGGGGAGTTCGCTGATCGTCTGCTTGCCGGCGTTGATCAGGTCGGCGTCCTCCTCGCCCGCATAGGGAAAAGGCCCGATCCCGAGCATGCCGTTCTCCGACTGGAGCGTGACGGTCATCCCCTCGGGGATGTTGTTCGCGACCAGCGTCGGGATACCGATGCCGAGATTGACGTAATAGCCGTCCTTCAGTTCCTGCGCCGCGCGCGCGGCCATCTGGTTACGGTCCCAGGGCATCAGTGCATTCCTTCCTGGATGGTGGTGATGGTCGTAAATTGTTCGCGGAGCTCGGTGCCGACGCCGTCGACGATCGCCTGCAACGCGGCGTCCTCGTCGAGCCCCCAGGTGCCCGCATAGGCGCGCGCGGCGTGGCGGATCGTGTCGGCGAGGAGGTAACCGAACACGGTCGGATCCTCGAGGATACCCGCGTCGATCAGCACGTTGCTGCCAGCGCCGTTGGTGATCCAGATGCGCGCGACCTCGACCGATTCACTGGTGAGTTGCGCGCCCTTGTCGAGCGCGATCGCGTTGGGATGGTCGGCCATCAGCGTACGCCTCCAGTCGGGGCCCAGCGGACTGCTGGCGGGAATACCTCGTCGCGGTTGCCCTTGAGCGCGGTGCCGTAGACGGGGTTGGGGAGGACGAACCACCCTGCCCCCCATTTTGCTGCGATCGCGGGCGACTGGACTGTTGCGCGACGCGCGGCGGGGTCTGGCCGGCGTTGAACAGGTCGCTGAAGTCGCCGAGCTGGTCGCCGCCCATCGCGACGACGCAGTATTTCGCCGCGATCGTCGCGCGGCGGCCGTCCTTCTTCGAGCCCATCGCGTCGTCGCCGGCGAGGAACAGCGTCTCGCCGTGGCGGGCTGGGCCGAGGCCGGCGGCTTCGATCGTGGCCTCGGTCTGTGCGGCGTTGGCGGCGGAGCGGTTGGTGTTGAAGATCACGGTGACGCCCATCGCGCGGAGTTGGGTGAGCGCATTGAGCGCGCCGGGGACGGGGGCGACCTGCTTGACGCCGGTGCGCTCCCAGTCCTGCCAGCGGGGATCGGACCAGGGCTGGCCGGAGGACGCGTCGTATTCGAAACCGAGGTTGAGGAGGATTGTCTCGTCGACGTCGAACACCGCAGCTTTGGGCTTGGTGCCGCAGGGGGTCCAGGTGGGGGCGGCAAGCGAGGCGCCTTGGGCGAGGACGACGGAGGTCGGCATGCGTTGCGCGCGGACATAGCCGACGAGCGCGTTCCAGGCCTGGATGCTGACCGCTGCGGCTTCGCCCGACGCGTAGAGATACTGCATGCCGGCGGGGACGCCATCGACGGTGACGGGTGCGGAGATCGCCGGCGTGGATGCAATCGAGGTCGGCGCGGACACGCTGACGCAGCCCTGGAGCGTCAGTGCCCCTGCGAACGCAGGGGTCCAGGCTACCACCCGCAGCGCTCGTGACCCCGGGCTCCTGCGTTCGCAGGAGAACGGGGAGCGTTTACGATCAACCATCACGCCTTGCTTCACGCGGAAACCCGCTCGCGGACGGTGCGGAATTCGATCTGTTTGTCGTAGGGCGCGCCGACGATCATCCGCTTCACGTAGATGCCCGGCAGGTGGATCGTGTCCGGGTCGAGGCTGCCGACGGGGACGATCTCCTCGACCTCGGCGACGCAGATCTTGCCCGCGGTCGCCATCGGCTGGTTGAAGTTGCGCGCGGTCTTGCGGAAGATGAGGTTGCCGCTTTCGTCCGCCTTCCAGCCCTTGATGATCGCGAGATCGGCGCGGATGCCGCGTTCGAGGATGTATTCCTGGCCGTCGAAGACCTTCGTTTCCTTGCCCTCGGCGACCTGCGTGCCGACGCCGGTCTTGGTGTAGAAGCCGGGAATGCCCGCTCCCCTGCCCGGCAGCGTTCGGCGAGCGTGCCCTGCGGACAGAACTCGACCTCGAGTTCGCCGCTCAGATACTGCCGCTCGAATTCCTTGTTCTCGCCGACATAGGACGAGATCATCTTCTTGACCTGGCGCGAGCGGAGCAGTTTGCCGAGGCCCTGCCCGTCGATCCCGGCATTGTTGCTGGCGATCGTCAGGTCCTTCACGCCGGACGCCTCGATCGCGTCGATCAGCCGCTCTGGGATACCACACAGCCCAAACCCGCCCGCGCAGATCGTCATGCCGTCGAACAGCACGCCTTCGAGTGCCGCCGCCGCGTCGGTGTAGCGCTTGTTCGCCATGCATCCTCCTAAGGTCTTCGGCCTCGCTTAAAGTGCCTGCGGTCGGTCGGCAACGTAGACTAGGTGGACATCTTACGATCCTCCCCCGCCAGGGGGAGGTGGCTGGCTCTTGCCAGACGGAGGGGGAGGGAAGCGAAACCTCTGTTGCGTGTCCTCCCCCTCCGTCACCTTCGGTACCCCCCTGGCGGGGGAGGATACGGGAGTTTCAATACGCCAGCTTCAGGCCCGGCCGCTTCCACCGGGTCTTCACCAGCCGGCCGCTGCCCGAGCAGGTGATGTACGCGTCCATGCCGTCCGCACCGCCCCAGCAGATGTTGGTGGTGAACACGTCGTCGGTCGCAACGAACTCGACCAGCGCTCCGGCGGGCGAGATCACGCTGATCCCGCATTCGCCGATCGTGGCGACGCAGATGTTGCCGCCGGCCTCGATTCCCAGCGAGTCGAAGAACTTGTAGCCGGCCGGGCGGTACAGCGGCGTGCCCGAGGCGCTGGCGACCTTGCCGGGCGCGATGATATCGAACGCCATCAGGCGGCAGGTGTAGGTTTCCGCCGCGTACAACGTCTTGCGGTCGGGCGAGAGGCCGATGCCGTTGGGGTTTTCGCTCGGGAAGATCACTTCCTCGAGGTGGCTGCCGTCGGCCTTCGCATAGAAGATGCCGGTGATGTCGCGTGCGCGGTCGCGCGTCTTGCCGTGGTCGGTGAACCAGAAGCCGCCGTGCGAGATCGAAGACAATGTCGTTGGGTCCGCGTAGCGAGCAGCCGAAATCGCCGTCCCTGTAGAGGATCTCGACCGCGCCGGTGGCGATGTCGATCCGCTCGATACGGCCGCCGGAATAGTCGTCCGGCTGGCCGTGCGGGGTGAGGAAGCCGTTCGCCTCGCGCCAGGCGAAGCCACCATTGTTGCAGCAATACAGCTTGCCGTCGGGGCCGATCGCGAGGCCGTTGGGGCCACCGCCGGGTTCGGCTACGGTCGACTTGGTACCGTCGGGAGCGACGCAGGTGATGCGGCCCGCCTCGATCTCGACGAGGATGACGCTGCCGTCGGGCATCGCCACCGGGCCTTCGGGAAAGCGCAAGCCGTCGGCGACGGTGGTGAAGTCTGTCATGATCCTCTCCGGGCGAGTCGGGTTGGTCCCGGCTTCGACGCCAGCGTAACCGCGTCTCGACTTCGCGCGCAACGGACGGCAGGATGCGCCGATGATCACACCACGCACCGGCGGCCGCATCCTGGTCGACCAACTCGTCGCACAGGGCTGCGACCGGATCTTCACCGTGCCGGGGGAGAGCTTCCTCGCGGTGCTCGATGCGTTGCACGATACGCCGGCGATAGATCTTGTGGTGTGTCGGCAGGAGGGCGGCGTCGGGTTCATGGCGTGCGCGGACGGGACGCTGACGCATCGGCCGGGGGTGGCGTTCGTGACGCGGGGGCCGGGCGCGACCAACGCGTCGATCGGCGTGCATGTGGCGATGCAGGATTCGCAGCCGATGATCCTCTTCGTAGGCGACATCGACCGCGGCACGCGCGACCGCGAGGCGTTCCAGGAGATCGATTTCCAGGCAATGTTCGCACCCATCGCGAAATGGGCGGCACGGATCGACGATGCGCGGCGGATTCCGGAATATGTCGCGCGCGCCTATGCGACGGCGATGTCGGGGCGGCCTGGGCCGGTGGTGCTGGCGTTGCCTGAGGACATGCTGCTGGATGTTGTCGACGCGGTCGATCGGCCGCGGGTCGAGCGAGTGGCGCAGGGCTGCGACGCCGATACGATGGACCTGCTCGCCGATCTGCTCACGACCGCCGAGCGGCCGGTGGCGATTGTTGGCGGTGCGGGCTGGGATGTGGCCGCGTCGGGGGCGTTCGCGACCTGGGCGGATCGTAACGGCATTCCGGTAGCGGCGGCGTTTCGGCGGCAGGATGCTGTTCCGAACGACTGTCCGGTATGGGCGGGGAACCTTGGGTATGGGCCCAATCCGAAGCTGGTCGAGCGGGTTAAGGCGGCGGATCTGCTGCTGGTCGTCGGACCGCGGCTGGGGGAGGCGACAACCGATGGCTATGCGCTGATCACGCCCGATCATCCGGGGCAGCGGCTGATCCATGTGCATCCCGATCCGGATGAGCTGCACCGAGCGTACCGCGCGGATGTGGCGGTGTGTGCGGGGATGGCGGAGTTTGCGGAGGCTTTGCTGGCGGTCGACCTGCCGCCGCGGACTGCCGGGTCGGAGGCGCATGCGGAGTGGCTGGCGTGGTCGACGCCGGCGCCGCGGGATCTGGCGATGGACTTGGGGCCGTGCGTGGCGGCGATGCGTGAGCGGCTGCCGGCGGATGCGATTATCTGTAACGGCGCGGGGAATTATTCGGGGTGGTGGCATCGGTATTGGGCGTATGCTGGGCCGGGTACGCAGCTTGCGCCGACCGCCGGGGCGATGGGGTATGGGGTGCCGGCGGCGGTTGCTGCGTCGTTGCGGCATCCGGAGCGAACCGTCGTGGCGCTCGCGGGCGACGGGTGTTTCCTGATGAACGGGCAGGAGTTGGCGACTGCGGTGGCGCACGGTGCGGACATGCTGGTGCTGGTCGTGGATAACGGCGGGTACGGGACGATCCGGATGCATCAGGAGCGGGAGTATCCGGGGCGGGTGTCTGGGACGGCACTGCGCAACCCGGACTTTGCCGCGCTGGGGCAGGCTTATGGGTGTTGGGCTGAGACGGTGACGCGGACGGAGGACTTTGCCGAGACGCTGGACCGGGCGATGGGACGCGGCGGGGTGCGGATGCTGCATCTGGTGACGGATATCGAGGCGATTACCGCGGGGACTACATTGGCGAAGGTGCGCGGGGGCTGAGCTGTATCCAAAAGTGATGCCGAACGCTCGACACGAGCACCACCCCGGCGAATGCCGGGGCCCAGTTGGGGGACGGCAGTAACGACGCACCGCCCTCCGTTACTCCGGACGTGCCAACTGGGCCCCGGCCTTCGCCGGGGTGGAGGTAATTGTAGGGGGTGACCCATCAGTGCAGGCTCTGTTCCCCCGCGAAGGCGGGGGTCCAGGAGCCAGGGCAGCTAACGGTACTTAGCTGGGCCCCGGCGTCCGCGGGGGAACACTGCTGGGGGTTAGCGTACGACGGCGGCGAGCTTCAAGCGCTGGCCGCCTCCAGTTTTGCGCGCACCGCCGCGACGGCGTCCGCAGCCTTGTCGCCATCGGGACCACCGCCCTGCGCCATGTCGGGACGGCCGCCACCGCCCTGCCCGCCGAGCGTTGCCACCGCGATCTTGAGCAGGTCGACCGCGTTGTGGCTGGCAACAAGGTCCCCCGTCACACCGACCGCGACCGAAGCGCGGCCGTCGTTGATCGCGACCATTACCGCGATGCCGGAACCCAAGCGCTGCTTGGCTTCGTCGACCGCGCCGCGCAGGCCCTTGGCTTCGAAGTCGTTGAGCACCTGGCCGATGAACGCGACGCCGCCGACCTGTTCGGGGCCAGCCGCTTCGCCCGAGCCACCGCCGCCGAGCGCCAGCGCCTTCTTCGCGTCGGCGAGTTCGCGTTCGAGGCGGCGGCGGTCTTCGAGCAGCGATGCTACGCGTGCCGGGACCTCGTCAGGTGTCGACTTCAGGACGGCGGCTGCCTCGCGCAGGCGGTCGTCACGGCTGGTCAGATATGCACGCGCCGCTTCGCCGGTGAGCGCTTCGACACGGCGGATGCCGCTGGAGACCGCGCCTTCGCCGACGACCTTGAACAGGCCGATGTCGCCGAGCGCGGTGACGTGCGTGCCGCCGCACAGCTCGATCGAGTAGGTGCCGTCCTCGGTCGAGCCCATCGACACGACGCGAACCTCGTCGCCGTATTTCTCGCCGAACAGCGCCATCGCGCCCATCGCGATCGCGTCGTCGGGGGTCATCAGCAGCGTCGTCACCGCGCCGTTGCCGCGGACCTGCGCATTCACGTCGGCCTCGACCTGCGCGATATCGGCGGGAGTCATCGCGACCGGCTGCGAGAAATCGAACCGCAGGCGATCGGGCGCGACGAGGCTCCCCTTCTGCGCGACGTGCGTGCCGAGGCGTTCGCGCAAGGCCTCGTGCAGGAGGTGCGTCGCGGAGTGGTTGGCGCGGATCTGCGCGCGGCGGGCGACGTCGATCTGGAGCTTGACCGGGTCGCCGACCTTGATCTCGCCCGCGTCGACGATCGCGTGGTGGACGAACACGCGGCCGAGCTGCTTCGAGGTCTCGGTGACGTTCGCGCGCAGACCGGTATCGTTGGAAATGTGGCCCGCGTCGCCGACCTGGCCGCCGCTCTCGCCGTAGAACGGCGTCTGGTTGACGACGATCGACACCGTATCGCCGGTGATGGCGTGGTCGACGCGCGCGCCGTCCTTGACCAGCGCGACGACTTCGCCCTCGCCCGTATCGGATGCGTAGCCGAGGAATTCGGTGCCGCCGGTCTGCTCGACGATGTCGAACCAGACGTCGTCCGAAGCCTTCGCGCCCGAGCCCTTCCAGGCGGCGCGGGCGGCGCGCTTCTGCTCGGCCATCGCGGTGTCGAAACCTTCGCGGTCGACCGCGATGTTGCGTTCGCGCAACGCGTCCTCAGTCAGGTCGTACGGGAAGCCGTAGGTGTCGTAGAGCTTGAACGCGACGTCGCCGGCCAGCGTGCCGTCGGTCATCCCGGTGGTCGCTTCGTCGAGCAGCTTCAGCCCCTTGTCGAGCGTCTGGCGGAAGCGCGTCTCCTCCTGCTGCAACGTCGCTTCGATCAGCGGACGCGCCCGCGACAGCTCGGGATAGGCGGCGCCCATCTCGGTGACGAGCGCGGGGACCAGCCGGTGCATCAACGGCTGCTTGGCGCCGAGGATGTGCGCGTGGCGCATCGCGCGGCGCATGATCCGGCGCAGGACATAGCCGCGGCCCTCGCTCGCGGGCAGCACGCCGTCCGCGATCAGGAAGCCCGCGGTGCGCAGGTGATCGGCGATCACGCGGTGGCTGGCGGTGTTGGCGCCGTCGGTCGCGGTGTGCGTCAGCGCGCCCGAGGCTGCGATCAGCGCCTTGAACGTGTCGGTGTCGTAATTGTCGGTGACGCCCTGCATGACCGCGGCGATGCGCTCGAGCCCCATGCCGGTGTCGATCGAGGGCTTGGGGAGGTTGCCGACGATCTCGGCATTCTCCTGCTCGTATTGCATGAACACGAGGTTCCAGATCTCGACGAAGCGGTCGCCGTCCTCGTCGGGGGAGCCTGGAGGACCGCCAAAGATATGGTCGCCGTGGTCATAGAAGATTTCCGAGCACGGCCCGCACGGCCCGTTATCGCCCATCGACCAGAAATTGTCCTTGGTCGGGATGCGGATGATGCGGTGATCAGGAAGGCCGGCGATCTTCTTCCAGAGGTCGAACGCCTCGTCGTCGGTGTGGTAGACGGTGGCGGTCAGTTTATCGGGCGAGAGGCCCCATTCGCGCGTGAGCAGCGTCCAGGCGTGGACGATCGCCTGTTCTTTGAAATAATCGCCGAACGAGAAATTGCCGAGCATTTCGAAGAAGGTGTGGTGGCGCGCGGTGTAGCCGACATTGTCGAGATCATTGTGCTTGCCGCCGGCGCGGACGCATTTCTGCGACGAGGTCGCGGTGGTGTAGGGGCGCGATTCGAGGCCGGTGAAGACGTTCTTGAACGGCACCATCCCGGCGTTGACGAACATCAGCGTCGGGTCGTTCTGCGGCACGAGCGGTGCGGAGGGCACGATCTGGTGCCCCTGCGATCCGAAATAGTCGAGGAAGCCGCGGCGGATGTCGTTCGTCGATGTCATGCGCGGGGACTTAGGCGAGCGGGGCGGTTCGCTCAAGTGGAGGTGTGGCGCTCCCCTCGCACGTATCGCATTGAAACGAAGATAGCTTGTTTCCCCGCGAAGGCGGGGATTCAGACTGGGCTCCCGCCTTCGCGCGAGAACAAGGAGGCGGGTGCTGCGGTTCGTTGAGAGCCGCCGTTTGCCCCGATGCACCACCCCGGCGAAGGCCGGGGCCCAATTGGAGAGGTGGAAATAATGGAAAGCAGCGCTTCGTTATCGCCGTTCCCCAATTGGGCCCCGGCCTTCGCCGGGGTGGTGGTGTTGGGGGGGGTGGGGGCATTCGTTGGGCGTCCACTACCCCAATGGCGCATCCAGCAACTTGGGCGGCTCGCTAAACCATTTCGGGCCGGCGTCGGTCATGTGGAAGCAATCCTCGATCCGCACGCCGTATCTGCCGGGAATGTAGATGCCCGGCTCGTCGGAGAAACACATCCCCGCGGCCAGCCTGGTGGTCTCGCCGCGGACGAGGTTGACGGGTTCGTGGCCGTCCATGCCGATGCCGTGGCCGGTGCGATGCGACAGGCCGGGAAGCTTGTACCCCGGGCCGTAGCCGAGCGTTTCATAATGCCGCCGGACCGCATCGTCGATGCTGCCGGCGGGTGCGCCGATCTTCGCGGCGGCGAACGCGATCTGCTGTCCGCGGGCGACCTGGTCCCACGTCTTGCGCAGGTCGGCGGTTGCGGTGCCGTGGACCCAGGTGCGCGAGATGTCGGACTGATAGCCCTGCACCGTGCAACCGCAGTCCATGAGCACGACCTGGCCTTCGGCGACGCGGTGGATCTCGCGGCTGCCGTGCGGATAGGCCGACGCCTCGCCGATCAGCGCGAGCGCGAACTCGGGCGCGCCGCCCAGTTTCTTGGTCGCGGCGTTCATGAGCGCGCCGATCTCGGGGCCGGTCATGCCCTTCTCGACGCGCGGCTTCGTCCACCGATACGCGGCCAGCGTAACCTCGGTCGCCGCCTGCATCAGCGCGATCTCGGCGGGGGTCTTGATCATCCGGCAGGCGCGAACGACCGGGTCGGCGGAGACGATCTTGGCGTCAGGCAGGACCCGCGCGAGCCCGGCATAGGCAAAGTAGCGCACCTCCGCCTCCAGGCCGATCGGCCGCGCGGCGAGCTTGCGGTCGCGCAGGAAGCCGGCGACCACGGCGAGCGGGTTCTCGTCCTCCTGCCACACGCGGACCTCGGCGGGGACGGCGAGCGTCTCGCGCACCGAAGGTTCCTCGAAGAACGGCGTGACGATGCACGGCTCGCCCTCGACCGGGAGGATCGCCAGCGTCAGCCGCTCGCTCGTGTGCCAGCGGACTCCGGTGAAGTAGATCATCGACGATCCCGGCTCGATCAGCACCGCGCCGATGCCAGCCGCCTTCATCAGCGATTGCGCACGGACCAGCCGCGCGGCGCGTTCGGTGGCGTCGATCGGTCTGGTCGCGCCGGTGATGTCGGACAGCGCCGACAGGTCCGGTTCGGCGGCGCGGAGGATCGCGCTGGTCGACAGCAATGGCGCCGCGAGGGCGAGGCTCAGCAGGTCGCGGCGCGAGGGGCTGAAGGCGGGCTTGTGGCGTGCGGTCGACATCGCCGGACGATAGGGTCCTTGACCCGGGCGCCGCAATCCCCTTCCCTGTCCGCACTTCTCGGGAGCGATTAATGGCCAAGCGGCTAACCTATTACATCTTGTTCGGCCTCGTCGCGGGGATGGTCGTCGGCTGGATCCTGAACGCGTCGATCGACAACGGCACGGCCCAGTCCGCCGAACGGCTGAAGGACATCGCGGGCTATTTCTCGATCGTGACGTCGCTGTTCCTGCGGCTGATCAAGATGATCATCGCGCCGCTGGTGTTCTCGACGCTGGTCGTGGGCATCGCGCATATGGGCGATACCGGTGCGCTCGGGCGGGTCGGATTGCGTAGTCTCGGATGGTTCATCTGCGCGAGCCTGTTGTCGCTTACTTTGGGCCTGATCCTCGTCAACGTGTTGCAGCCTGGTGTCGGCCTCGCGCTCGCGATACCGCCCGCCACCGCTTCGAGCGGCGTCGACCGCGCTGCGTTCGATCTCGCCAAGTTCATCACGCATATCGTCCCCGATTCGATGATCGCGGCGATGGCGGGCAACGAGATCCTCCAGATCGTCGTGTTCTCGGTGTTCGTGGGCGTCGCGATCACCGCGGTCGGCGAGAAGGCCGCGCCGCTGGTCAAGGCGATCGAAGCGCTGGTCGCGGTGATGCTCCAGATCACTAACTACGTGATGCGGTTCGCGCCGTTCGCGGTGTTCGCGGCGGTGACCGCGACGCTTGCCGAGCGGGGGCCGACCATTCTCGGCCAGCTCGGCTATTTCATGCTGACCTTCTATATCGGCCTCGCGTTGCTGTGGGCGATGCTGATCGGGATCGCGTTCCTGCTGATCGGGCCGCGGACGCGGTTGCTGGTACGGTATATCCGCGATCCGTTGATCCTGGCGTTCTCGGCGGCGTCGTCGGAGGCGGCGTATCCACGGACGCTAGAAGCGCTCGACCGGTTCGGCGTGCCGCCGCGGATCGCGAGCTTCGTGCTGCCGCTGGGCTATTCGTTCAATCTCGACGGGTCGATGATGTACATGACGTTCGCGTCGCTGTTCATCGCGCAGGCGTATGGCATCCACATGCCGATCGGGCAGCAGATCGCGATGCTGCTGGTGCTGATGGTGACGTCGAAGGGCATCGCCGGCGTGCCGCGCGCGTCGCTGGTGGTGATCGCGGGGACGTTGTCGATGTTCAAGATTCCGGAGGCCGGGATCCTGCTGATCCTGGCGGTGGATCATTTCCTCGACATGGGGCGCTCGGCGACCAACGTGATCGGCAATGCGGTGGCGGCGACCGTGGTGGCGAAGTGGGAGGGCGGGCTTGATGAGCGGGAACCGGCGGACCGGGACTTTCCGCATGCGCCTAGCGGGCATGGGCCGAAGGTCGTCGTGGATAGTTACGAGAAGATCGGACCGGGGCAGGTTTGAGGTTGGACGGCGTTGAGCTGACGACGTCTCAAGGATGCCCTTCCACGCTGGCGGTTTAATAAAGAAGCACCTCCCCAACGAAGGCCGAGGTCCAGTTGGGACACGCCGGTGATCACCGTAGCGCCTCGTTATTTCGACCTTTCCGCCTGGGCCCCGGCCTTCGCCGGGGTGGTGTTTGGGAAGAGGTCGTCTTCTTGGCCCCGCTTTGGTTCCCTACTTGCGCTACTCACGCGTAGGCGTAGGGCCCGCCCTTTTGAGCCCAGCCTGATACGCCGGCCGCGCGTGGACCTTGGCGAGCCAGGCGATCGTAGCGGGGCGGGACCCATTGAGGCCACCGCGGCTGCGGGCGGCTTCCAAGGGAAAGCTCATCATGATGTCGGCGGCGGTCATCTCGGCGCCGGCGAACCAGGGACGTTGCGACAGTTCGGATTCGACATAGTCGAGGTGAACGTCGATCATCGGCTGGATCTTCTTGACCGCGACCTTGCCCATGATCGGAATGCGCGCGAGCACGAGCTTCAGCAACAGCGGCGGCATCATCGAGCCTTCCGCATAGTGGAGCCAGAAGCGGTAGCGCAGCGCGTCGGCGCGGTTGGCAGGGGCGCCGAGCTTGCCGTCCGCTTTGTCGACGAGATATTCGACGATCGCGCCCGTTTCGGCGACCACCTGACCGTCATCCTCGATGACCGGCGACTTGCCGAGCGAGTGGACCTTCTTGAGTTCGGGCGGCGCGAGCATCGTTGCCTTGTTCCGCTCGTAGCGCTTGATCTCGTAGGGGAGACCGAGTTCCTCGAGCATCCAGAGGATCCGCTGCGATCGCGAGTTTTCGAGGTGGTGGACGATGATCATGCTGGGCCCCCTGGTTTCAATTCGCCGATTTGCGCGCGGTCCAGATCCAGGCGGCGGCGGGGAATTCCACCGTGTCGCCGTCGCAATACCGTTCGCAGACCTGGGTGAGACGCGCGATGTGGCGCTCGCGTTCCCCTGGAGCAGCGTCGCGGATTGCGGAGGCCGCAGGGCCGATACGGCAGAAATAGTCGACGGCGTCGGCTACGGGATCGGTGCCCTCGCCTGCTCGGTAAGAGAAGGCGATCCGCTGCGGCGTGGCGGCATGCCAGCCTGATTCCTCTAGGATCGTGGCGACATGGCTCGGATCGGCGAAGGCGAACGGGCCCGGCGTGGTCGACGTCGGGGAGTGAGCATCGCCGCCGGTTGCGGTGACGATTTCAGTGGCCCAGCGGTTTACGGCGCGTTCCGCAAAGCAGGAAAAGACGAGCCCGGCGTCGGGGGCGGCGGCTTCGGCCAATATGGTGAAGGCGGCGATGGGGTCGGCGAAGAACATGACGCCGTGGCGCGAGACGTAGAGGTCTGTCGGGGCGTGGTTCGGGGCGGCAACGGTGATGTCGGCACATTCGAAGCTGGCGTTGGCCTGGGTTTCGCTGCGGTGTCTCGCGATCTCGATCAGGGTTGGCGAGAGATCGATGCCGGTTACGGTCGCGTTCGGGAGGGCTGGCGCGGTGGCGAGTGAGGTCGCGCCGGCGCCGCAGCCTATGTCGATGATCTTGCGGGTTTGGGGGGTGGCGGCGGCGAGGATCGCTGCGTTCAAATGTGGGGTCAGGTTGGTGAAGCTGCGGTCGGTTCGTCGCCATTCTTCGGCCCAGACGTCGCCTATTCTGCCGGTCCAGTCATAGGCTGTGGTCATGGGTTGTGGTGCCTCATGGTTTGATCGGGGGCGGCGGTTTAGAGTGAAGTATAGGAAGTATAGATGCTCGCGTGGGTTTGGCGTTGGGGTAATTGGAGGTGTCGCCGGGGTCGTTGCGTTGCTTTGTGCGCCCGTCTGCATCCTTGTTTCCCCGCGAAGGCGGGGATCCAGACTGGGCTCCCGCCTTCGCGGGAGAATAAGGGGGTGATGCCGTCCGGTAGAAGCCGCCACCCCGGCGGAGGCCGGGGCCCAGTTGAGGAACCGTCGTAACGAAAGATCGCGCTTCGTTATTACCACCTTTCCAACTGGGCCCCGGCCTTCGCCGGGGTGGTGTGTTGGGGCGGTGCGGTGCGGTGCGGTGCGATGCCTATGTAGAGATTCTCGCCGGCGCAAAGCCGAGGCTGACGCCGATGCAAGCCCGACGCCGCCACGCTCCCTGCACGACCAACCGTGTGCCCTCACCCTCCCATTGCGAAGGCAATGGGCCCCTCCCTCTCCCCTTAGGGAGAGAGGTTAAGTGGTTTATGCGTCGTCTTCGGCGTCGGGGCCGGCCATCATTTCCTCGGCGACCTTGTCGGTGCGCGCGCGGATCTGCTTTTCGAGGCGGTCGGCGGTTTCGGGGTTGTCCTTGAGGAAGGTCTTCGAGTTCTCGCGACCCTGGCCAAGACGGACGCTGTCGTAGCTGAACCAGGCGCCGGACTTTTCGACCAAGCCCGCCTTCACGCCGAGATCGAGGATCTCGCCGAGCTTCGAGACGCCCTGCCCGTACATGATGTCGAACTCGACCTGCTTAAACGGCGGGGCGACCTTGTTCTTGACGACCTTGACGCGCGTCTGGTTGCCGGTGACCTCTTCGCCGGCCTTGATCGCACCGATGCGGCGGATGTCGAGGCGGACCGAGGCGTAGAACTTCAGCGCGTTGCCGCCGGTCGTCGTCTCGGGGTTGCCGTACATGACCCCGATCTTCATGCGGAGCTGGTTGATGAAGATCACCATGCAGCGCGAGCGGCTGATCGAGCCGGTGAGCTTGCGTAGCGACTGCGACATGAGACGCGCCTGGAGGCCGACATGGCTGTCGCCCATCTCGCCTTCGATTTCGGCACGCGGCACGAGGGCTGCGACCGAGTCGACCACGAGCACGTCGATCGCATTCGAGCGGACCAGCGTGTCGACGATCTCGAGCGCCTGCTCGCCGGTGTCGGGCTGCGACACGATCAACTCGTCGATGTTGACGCCGAGCTTCTTGGCGTAGACCGGGTCGAGCGCGTGCTCGGCATCGACGAACGCCGCGGTGCCGCCGCCCTTCTGCGCTTCGGCGATCACGTGGAGCGCGAGCGTGGTCTTGCCCGAGCTTTCCGGACCGTAAATCTCGATCACGCGGCCGCGCGGCAGGCCGCCGACGCCGAGCGCGATGTCGAGACCGAGCGAGCCGGTCGAGATGACCTCGACCTGCATGGTTTCCTTGGAGCCCAGGCGCATCGCCGAGCCCTTGCCGAAGGCGCGGTCGATCTGCGCGAGCGCGGCGTCGAGCGCCTTCTGCCGGTCGTTGGTTGCGGTTGCCATGCCGGTGTCGATCACTTTCAGATTAGCGGCCATTGATGAGCTCCCATCGCTAAAGCAAGCGCGCGTGCCATTCAACGCGTCAAACACCATGTATTCTCTTTGTTCTTACGGAACAAGTAGGGAACAGTGGGTTGGCGGCGAAAAGATTTAGAGCTTGGTCGTGGTCACGGATGCGCTGGGCACGGCGCCACGAAATCGGCCGCCTTAATATATGATCGGTCATCATCCTCGCGCAGGCGTGGATCCATAGCCTGAAGGGCCAGCGATCCTATTGCGACGCCAACCAGTATGGGTTCCCGCCTTCGCGGGAATGACGGGGTGGGGGCGGCGATCTTTGATCGAAATTCGGTCAGTCTTTCTTACGAGGGTGGGCTTATTCGGGCTCGCATTTGATCAGGCGAGCGTCGTTGCGAGGGTCCACCAACCGCGGGCTTGGGCGGCGGTGGCGGCGTCGTCTCTGGCCTCAAGGGTTTCGAACAGGGCGAAGCAGGTGGCGCCCGAGCCGGACATTCTGGACAGGAGGACGCCGTGCGCTGTGTCGAGAAGGGTGCGCACTTCCGCGATTTCGGGGGCGAGCGCTAGCGCGGGGGCTCGAGGTCGTTGCGGCCTTCGAGGGCGCGAGCGAGGAGGTCACCTTCGGGGATCGGGCCTCGGTCCTTGCCGTCCCAGGTTTTGAAGACAGCGGCGGTGGAGACGGCGACGCCGGGGTTCACGAGGAGCAGTGGCGTGCCGACGAGACCTTCGATCTCGGTAAGCGTGTCGCCCTTGCCGGTGCCGAGCGTGGTGCGGTTGGCGAGGCAGGCGGGGACGTCTGCGCCGAGCTTTGCGGCGATGTCGTGAAGGCGAGGGTCGGTTGACGGGACGCCGTGGAGTCGGGCTAGCGCTCGGAGGGTGGCCGCGGCGTCGGCTGATCCTCCGCCTATGCCCGAGGCGATCGGGAGGTGCTTTTCGAGAGTTATGGCGTGGTGGGTGTTCGGAGCGAATGCGGTGGTGAAGGCGTCTGCGGCAGCGGTTACGAGATTGCCGTTCCAAGGGGCGCTGCCTTGGGTGGCGTTGGGCAAGCCGTGCGCGTCTTCACTGTCCGTTCCCAATTGGGCCCCGGCCTTCGCCGGGGGGTGTTGGGGGTTGGGAGGAGTGCGACGGCGAAGGGGCCAGTTATGGTGAAGCTATTGGTTTGGGCGGCTTCTACCGTGATCAGGTCGCCGTCGGTGGCGAAGGCGAAGAGGGTTTCGAGGTCGTGATAGCCGTCGGCGCGGCGGCGGCGGACGTGGAGGGCCAGATTGATCTTGGCGGGCGCGGATTCGGTTATGGCGGGCATTGCGGGGTCTCGAGGTTTTGGGCGGACTTGGCCGGTGTCCGGCGTTGTGCATCGGCTTAGCCACAAAACATCCGTCATCCCAGCGGAGGCCGGGATATCGTGGTTTGGCAGGCGGCGCGTGCCTCTTGGGATACCCCAGCTTTCGCTGGGGCGACGGGACCGGGGAAGGGGGGACGGCTTTTTGGGGTGGTTTTGTGGTTGGCTTTCGAGGCAGTTCAGCCGATCAAAGACCGTCATCCCAGCGCAGGCTGGGATCTCGTGGTTTGGCGAGCGTCGCGTGCCTCGTGGGATACCCCAGCTTTCGCTGGGGTGACGTTTTTGGTAGTGTGGGGCCCTTCCCCTTCCCCGGTGGGGCAGGAATTTAGCGGCGAGCGTTGACCGGAAGGCCGTTGGCGATCTTTGCGGTTATGCGTGCGGTATCGGCGGGTTCGGCGGTGAGGAGCGCCGCGCGCCAGGCGTAGCGGGCTTCGTAGTTTCGGCCTGTGCTCCAGTACGCGTCGCCTAGGTGATCGGATATTTCGGCGTTGGTGGGTTCGGCCTGCGCGGCGGTTTCGAGCAGCGGGAGCGCGCGCGCGGTGTTGCCCGAGAGGTGATAGGCCCAGCCCAGCGAGTCGGTGATCGAGGCGTTGGTCGGGTCGAGGCGGGTGGCGCGTTCGAGCAACCGGATCGAGGCGGGGATGTCGTCGCCGTGCTCGACTTGCGCGAACCCCAGATAGTTGAGCGCGAGCGGTTGCGCAGAGCCGCGGGCGACAGCTTTTTCCAAAGCGTCGCGCGCTTCGGGCCAGCGGCCGGCTTGGTCGAGCGCACCACCATATTGCAGCCAAGCCCCCAGGTGCCGCCCTTGTCACCGTCGGCGGCGATAATGCGCTGATACCAGGTGGCGGCTTCGGCGGGGTTGCCGGTGGTCAGCAGCAAGTCCGCATAGCGTTGCCAGTCGGCGGCATCCGCGCCCTTTTGGTCGGCGCGATTCTTGGCTGCAGCGAGCGCTTCGCCGTCGCGATCGGCGTTCGACAGGATGTCGATGCGCTCGGCGGCGGCGGCCCCGGCGGACGGGCCCTTCGGGTCGATCTCGTCGAGGACCGCGAGCGCGCGGTCGACGACCTTGTTGCGGGCGAGTGCGTCGGCGAGGAGGATGCGCGCGCCGTCATAGCGGGGGTCGGCGCGCAGCGCGGCCTGCGTCAGCGCGATCGACAGCGGCGAGGGTTCGCCCGCGGCGAGGTCGCTGGCGAGGCGAGCAAGCAGGCGCGACACGCCGATCGCGAGCGGTTGCTTGGCCGGCGCCGCGGCGATCAGCACGCGCGTTTCGGTGGCGAAGCGGTTGGCGACGGGGTCCTTCGCGGCGGTGGCGAGCGACGGTTCGGGGTCGCGACCCTCGGCGTGCGCGACCCAGGCGTAGAGCGAGGGCGCGAGCACCACGAGAGGACCGGTGGCGAGCGTGGCGATGGCGGCGCTCGCGGCCTTGGTGTCGCCCTGTCGCGCGGCATCGGCGAGCGGGAGAAGCGCGGCGTCGGCGGGGGCTACGCCGGCCTTGCCTAGCACCGCGGCGGCGCGCGTCGCGAGCGGCATGTTGCCGGCCTCCAGCGCCTCGCGGTAGGCGCGGATCGCGACGATGGGATCGTCGGGCGATGCCGCCAGCACCTTGGCATAGCTGGCGGCGGCGAGGTCCGGCCTGCCCGCGGCGTCGGCGGCGCGGGCCTTCAGATAGGCGGAGAGATCACCGGTCCCGGCCGTGGCAGGCGCTGCCAGGACGAGACCGAGTGCGAAGAATACGGGCTTACATGTTGGGATAATTGGGGCCTCCGCCGCCCTCGGGTACGACCCAGTTGATGTTCTGGGTGGGGTCCTTGATGTCGCAGGTCTTGCAGTGGACGCAGTTCTGCGCGTTGATGACGAACTTGGGATCGCCCTCTTCGACGCCCACCACCTCGTAAACGCCGGCCGGGCAATAGCGTTGCGCTGGCTCGTCATACATCGGCAGGTTGTACGTAATCGGTACCGCCGGGTCCTTGAGCGTCAGGTGGACCGGCTGGTCCTCCTCGTGGTTGGTGTTCGAGATGAACACCGACGAGAGGCGGTCGAACGTCAGGACGCCATCCGCCTTCGGATAGGCGATCGGCTTGACGAGGTCCTTGCGCCACAGGCTCTCATGGTCGGGATGATGGTGCATCGTGAAGGGGACCTTGATCCCTAGATGCTCGAGCCACATCGTGATGCCGGCAAGGCCCGAACCGATCAGGTCGCCGAACTTCTTGACCAGCGGCACGACGTTGCGGACGACCGACAGCTCCTTCTTGACCCACGACTTCTCGAACGCCTCGGGATAGGCGGCGAGTTCGTCATGGCCGCGCTGCGAGACGATCGCCTCGACAGCAGCTTCGGCGGCCATCATGCCGGACTTCATCGCGGTATGCGTACCCTTGATCCGCGGCACGTTGAGGAAACCGGCGCTGTCGCCGATCAGCGCTGCGCCAGGCATGACCAGCTTGGGGATCGACTGCAAACCGCCGTCGCTGATCGCGCGTGCGCCGTAGCTGACGCGCTTGGCGCCCTTCAGCAGCGCGGCGATCTCGGGGTGCGTCTTCCAGCGCTGCATCTCGTGGAACGGCGAGAGATGCGGGTTGGTGTAGTTGAGCCACGTGACGAAGCCGATCGAGACTTGGCCGTTCGCCTGGTGATAGATCCAGCCGCCGCCGTTCGAGCCTTCGGTTTCGGACAGCGGCCAGCCCTGCGTGTGGATGACGCGACCGGGGACATGAAGTTCGGGATCGATGTCCCACAATTCCTTGATGCCGAGGCCGTAGACCTGCGGATCGCTGTCCTTGTCGAGCGCGAACGTCCGGATCAGCTCCTTGGTGAGGTGACCGCGGCAACCTTCGGAGAAGAAGGTGTATTTGGCGTGGAGTTCGAGACCCGGGGTGTAGTCGCCCTTGTGCGTGCCGTCGCGCGCGACGCCCATGTCCCCGGTCGCGACGCCCTTCACCGAGCCGTCGTCGTTGAACAGGATTTCGGCGGCGGCGAAGCCTGGGAAGATCTCGACGCCGAGTTCCTCCGCCTTGCCCGCGAGCCAGCGGCAGAGGTTGCCGAGCGAGCCGGTGTACGTGCCCTTGTTGTGCAGGAACGACGGCGTGACGAAGTGCGGCATCTCGCTCTTCTTCGTCTTGCTGAGGATCCAGTGATGGTTCTCGGTGACCGGGACCTCGGCGAGCGGACAGCCGTCCTCGCGCCAGGTCGGCAGCAGCTCGTCGAGGCTCTTGGGATCGATGACCGCGCCGGACAGGATATGCGCGCCGACTTCGGAGCCCTTTTCGAGCACGCAGACGCTGATCTCGGCGTCCTTCTCGGCCGCCAATTGTTTGAGACGGATCGCTGCCGAAAGCCCCGCCGGACCTGCGCCGACGATCACCACATCATAGGGCATCGATTCACGTGTCGTCATCATCGTCTCCCGGGGGATGTCCCCTCTAGCCCAGTCTATCCGCCCCTGCCCTTCGTTCGGGCTCGGGCCGGCACCGTCTTATCCAATATGGCGATTGCGCGAGTTGACCGCCACGTCAACCGTGCAGCATAGGTTACCGCGTGGGGGCGGACCAAACCATCGACTGGCGAAATGCTGCGGCGAGTGCGCTCGACTGGTGGCACGAGGCTGGTGTCGACACGCTCGTCGACGACGCGCCGCGCGACTGGTTTGCGGCGCCTGAACCGCTTGTCGTGCCCGCCGTGGCGCCTGCCGCACCGGCCGTGGCACCGTCTGCGATGCCGCATTTGCTGGCCGATTTCCTCAACTGGCGAAGCGGTGCGGAGGTTCCCGAGGCGGACTGGAGCGGGGTTTCGCTTTCGGCCGTGGGCCCGGCTGACGCTACGGTCATGGTGCTTGTCGATTGCCCGGACCGCGACGACGGCGATTCGGGTGCCCTGCTGAGCGGCGCGTCGGGACGGTTGCTCGACAAGATGCTTGGCGCGATTGGTCTGACGCGTGACGAAGTGCACCTTGCGGCGGTCTGCGCGAAGCGACCGACCGCGGGGCGGATCCAGAGCGAGGTCGAGGAGCGGCTCGCGGAAATCGCCAAGCATCACATCGGCCTGGTCGCCCCCAAGCAGTTGCTTCTACTGGGCAATGCGGCGAGCCGTGCGATCCTCGGGACGGAATTACAGGCGGCGCGCGGGCGTTTACACGGATTTAACCATAAGACCGGAGAAACGAGCGTAGTCGCGAGCTTTCATCCGCGGTTCCTGATCGAGAAGCCGGCGGCCAAGGCCGAGGCGTGGAAGGATTTGCAGATGCTGATGCGCGGACAGACGCAAGAGGGTGTGAGATGATCCGGACTCTAGCTATCGTTCTCGGGCTGAGCGCCCTTCCCTTCCCAGCTCTGGCAGCGACCGTAGCCGGCGAGCCTAGCGGCGATGCCCGGCTCGGGACGACGCAGTTGGTCGGCGCACCGACGCTGGAGCAGATTCCTGACCAGCTCGATGCGGGCCAGCGCGAGGCGTACAAGACGGTGTTCGCGGCGATCCGCGACGGCAAGTGGACCGACGCGCAGATCCAGCTCGACACGATGAAGCCCGGCCCGCTGCACGCGATCGCGCGCGCCGAGATGTATACGGCGAAGGGCTCGCCCAAGGTCGAGATGGAGCCTTTGGTGGCGCTGCTCAACGAAGCGCCCGAGCTGCCCGAGGCCGAGCAGATTGCGCGGCTCGCGTCGATGCGCGGTGCGGTCGGCCTGCCCCCGTTGCCGGTGGCACAGCGGCTGATCTGGCAGGACGGCGCGCCGCGTCGCGTCCGCGCGAAGAGCCTGAAGGGCGACATGATCGCCGCCGATCTGGCGCTCAAGATGCAGCCTTACGTCAAGGCGGACATGGGCCGTGAGGCGCAGTCGCTGTTGGAGAGCACGCCGGGTCTTACCCCGGAGGCGCTGACCGAATGGCAGCAGAAGATCGCGTGGATCTATTTCCTGCAGGGCGACGACGTGAACGCGCGGGTCATGGCGACCAAGGCGCAGGACGGCGTCGGCGACTGGGCGGTCCAGGGTCGCTGGGTCAACGCGCTGTCGGCGTGGCGGCAGAATGATTGCGCGAATGCCGAGAGCGGGTTCGAGGGCGTCGCCGCGCGTGCGGGCGACGTCGACCTGCGTGCGGCGGCTTTGTACTGGGCATCGCGTGCCGACATGGTGTGCTCGCGTCCCGACAAGATCGAAGGTCGCCTCAAGGCGGCGGCGCAGTTCAGCGAGAGCTTCTATGGCCAGCTCGCGCGCCAGCAGCTTGCGATGAAGGACAAGGGCACGTCGGTCGGGGGTCTCGTCGCCAGCGACTGGAAGGTCGTCGGCAAGCGTCCGAACGTCCGCGTCGCCGCGGCGCTGGTCGAGGTAGGCGAGACCGATCTGGCCGATACCGTGATCCGTCAGCAGGCGAAGATCGGCGACCCGCGCGAGTTCGGCAATCTGGTCCGCGTGGCGGAAGCGCTCAGCCTGCCGGCGACGACCGTCTTCCTTGCGCATAATTGTCCGCAAGGGGTCACGTCGACTGCCGAGGCGCGCTATCCGACGCCGAACTGGACGCCCGACAGCGGCTGGCACATCGACAAGGCGCTCGTCTACGCGCACACGCTCGAGGAATCGCGGTTCCGCAACACCGTGAAGAGCCCGGCCGGCGCGTATGGCCTGATGCAGATCATGCCCGCCGCCGCGACCGATTTCGCGCGTGAGCGCGGCACCTCGATCGACATGAAGGCGCTGACCAAGCCGTCGACCAACATGGATATCGGCCAGCGCCATCTGGAGCGGCTGCGCGACATGGCGGGCGTCACCGGCGGGCTGCTGCCGAAGGTGATCGCGGCCTATAACGCGGGTCCGCGCCCGGTCGGCGACTGGAACGCGATCGTCCACGATAACGGCGATCCGCTGATGTACATCGAGAGCATCCCGTACTGGGAAACGCGCGGCTATGTGACCACCGTGCTGCGCAACTACTGGATGTACGAAGCGCAGGGCGGCAAGAAGGCGTCGGTCAGCCGTAATGCACTGGCGCAAGGCATGTGGCCGCGCTTCCCCGGCCTGCCGGGTGCGACCGCGGTGCGGATGGCCGCCAGACCCTATACGCAATACCGGGCCAGCACGGCGCCGTTGCAGGCCACCGTCGCGGTGAATGCCAGCGTCGGCCCGCAATCCACCACTGTCACGCGCGCGGACTGAGTTTCATGCCGATCGACGAGAGCCGCATATTCCTGCCGGTGCGGATTGCCGTGCTGACCGTGTCGGATACGCGTGGGCTGGCAGAGGATCGCTCGGGCGACACGCTGGTCGCGCGGCTGACCGAAGCCGGACACGTGCTCGCCGATCGCCGGATCGAGAAGGACGATGTCGAGACGATCGTCTCGCGTCTCCACGCCTGGATCAGCGATCCCGAGATCGATTGCATCATCACGACGGGCGGGACCGGCGTGACGGGCCGCGACGTGACGCCCGAGGCCGTGGAGCAGGTCGCGGAGAAGATGATTCCCGGCTTCGGCGAACTCTTCCGCATGCTCAGCTACCAGACGATCGGCACGTCGACGGTCCAGTCGCGCGCGTGCGCCTGCGTGTCGCATGGCACGTATATCTTCGCGCTGCCGGGCTCGACCGGCGCCGTGAAGGACGGCTGGGACGGGATCCTGCGCGATCAGCTCGACAGCCGCCACCGCCCCTGCAACTTCGTCGAGCTGATGCCGCGGTTGCTGGAACGCTAAAGGCGCCAATCTACCGTACGTCGCGCCAGATCATGGTACCGTGTACAGAGCGGTCATTTCCATAGCGCGACACGGCAATCGCGAAATGCCTAGCAGGTTCAACGAGTTACACCTCGTGTAGCACCGTATTAGCAAACTGGCACACTCGGTGCATTGGTCGTCCTGTAACCCGATCGGGTTGCGACACCAACGATCCGAAGGACGCCATCATGCCATCGCTCATCCTGAACAGCTTCATCGCCGCCACCGTTCTCGTCACCGCCACGCCGAGCCTCGCGGCCGGGTCGCAGCCGACGACGAAGCTGAAATACGATGCGAAGATGCAGAAATATTGCGTGACCGATCCGGCCGTTACCGGCAGCCACCTTCAGAACAGGACGTGCAAGACGGCGGCGCAGTGGAGCGCTGCGGGGCTCGACATGCCGAAGACCACGATGGTGGCGGCGACGCCTTCGGAAACGACCATCGCGCTGAAGTGATACGTTACGGTGCGGGCTCGAGGATCCTCCCCCGCCAGGGGGAGGATCGCACGATACTAGATCCGCGCTAGGCGTATCGGCTCGATCAGTTCGCGAGCAAACGCTCGGCAAACGCACGGACACCCGGACCGATGTCATCGCGTGACAACGCGATCGCCAGATTGGCCTGGATATACCCGCCCTTGTCGCCGCAATCGTAGCGCTGGCCATCGAAGGTGAAGCCGTGGAACGGCTGGTTGCCGATCAGCTGCGCCATCGCATCGGTCAGCTGGATCTCGCCACCCGCACCCTTTTCCTGTGTCTCCAGGATCCGCATCACCTCGGGCTGGAGGATGTAGCGGCCGGGAATCATCAGGTTCGACGGCGCGGTGCCCTGCTTGGGCTTCTCGACCAGCGCGGTGACTTCGGTCAGTCGGCCGTCGATCGCGCCCGGCGAGATGATGCCGTATTTGTCGGTTTCCGAATCAGGCACTTCGAGCGCACCGATGACGTTGCCGCCGACCTTATTATACGCCTCGACCATCTGCTTCATGAAGCCGGGCTTGCCGACCATGAGTTCGTCGGGGAGCAGCACCGCAAACGGCTCGTCACCGACGATCTCGCGCGCGCACCATACCGCATGGCCAAGACCAAGCGGCTCCTGCTGGCGGACATAGACCGGCGAGCCCGGCTTCATCCGGATATGGCTGATCGCATCGAGCGACTTGCCGCGCGCGCGCATCGTATCCTCAAGCTCGTACGAAATATCGAAATGATCTTCGAGCGCGCCCTTGCCGCGCCCGGTCACGAAGATGATCTGCTCGATCCCAGCCTCAAGGGCTTCCTCTACCGCATATTGAATCAGCGGCTTGTCGACGACGGTCAGCATTTCCTTCGGCATCGCCTTCGTGGCGGGCAAAAAGCGGGTGCCAAGTCCAGCCACCGGAAATACAGCCTTGCGCAGTGGCTTTATAGTCATTCTGAACTCCAGGATTATAGTCGGATCGGCAATCTTTCCGGCGTGTTTATCGGTCGTTACGGATCAGTGCAAATCGGGCGGACCAATCGATCAAACGTCATGGCCGGTTAGCGCGTCATTAAACGCGATGCGCTACGAAGGTTCCATGTCCAAAATTCTCGTCATATTCGGCACGCGTCCCGAAGCGATCAAACTCTTCCCGGTTATCCGTGCCTTGGCTGAAGACCAGAGCCTGTCGGTGCGCACCTGCGTCACGGCGCAGCATCGCGGGTTGCTTGATCAGGTGTTGGCGATCGCCGATCTCGCGCCCGATATCGACCTCGATCTGATGGAGCCCGGCCAGTCGCTCGATCGCCTGACCGCGCGGCTGCTGACGGGGATCGGCGAGGTGATGGACGCTGAACGACCCGACCTCGTCATCGTCCAGGGCGACACGGCCACCGCGATGACCGGTGCGCTTGCCGCCTATTACCGCAAGGTCCCGGTCGCGCATGTCGAGGCCGGCTTGCGCTCAGGCGATATCTACCACCCCTGGCCAGAGGAAGTGAACCGCCGGATCGTCGCACCGATCGCCGCGCTGCATCTCGCACCGACCGAGACGTCGGCCGAGGCGTTGCGCCGCGAGACGATCGCGCCCGACACGATCCACGTCACCGGCAACACCGTGATCGACGCGCTGCACTGGACCAGCGCCAAGGTCGTCGCCGACCCATCGCTCGCCGCCGGGCTGGACGCGATTGCCGCACGCTTTGCGGGAAAGCGGATCGTCCTGGTGACGACGCACCGCCGCGAGAATTTCGGTGACGGGATGGCGGCGATCGCCCGCGCGATCGGACGGATCGCGGAACGCGACGACGTCGCCGTTCTCTTCCCGGTCCACCCCAACCCCAACGTCGTTTCGGTGATGGACGAAATTCTCGGCGATCGCGCGAACGTCGCCCGGATCGAGCCGCTCGATTACCCGCATTTCGTCCGCGCGCTCGGCATGGCCGACATCGTGCTGACCGATTCGGGCGGCGTACAGGAAGAGGCGCCCGCGCTGGGCAAACCGGTGCTGGTGATGCGCGAGACGACCGAACGGCCCGAAGGCGTCGCCGCCGGCACGGCCCGTCTGATCGGAACCGACGAGACGCGAATCGTTGCCGAAATCTTCACGCTGCTCGACGACAAGGCCGCGTATGCGACGATGGCGCGGGCGCACAACCCGTTCGGCGACGGCCGCGCCGCCGCGCGTATCGCCGCCATCGTCACGAACTTCATCGCGCCCGGGATCGTTCCCGGAGACACAACCGAGATCGCAAAGGGACAGGACACGCATGCTGACCGAGACTGAATTCACCGTCGTCGTCATGGGCCTGGGCTATATCGGGCTCCCGACTGCTGCGGTGATAGCGCGCACCGGCGCGCGCGTACTCGGCGTCGATGTAACCGAATCGGTGGTCGAGACGATCAACTCGGGGCGCGTGCATATCGAGGAGGTCGATCTCGATGGGCTTGTCTCCGGCGTCGTCGCGCGGGGAACGCTGCGCGCCTCGACGACGATCGAACCCGCGGACGTGTTCGTCATTGCGGTACCAACGCCGTTCGACGACGATCATGCACCCGACATCGGCTATGTCCTGAATGCCGCGACGACGATCGCCGGCGTGCTGAAACCGGGTGACACGATCATCCTCGAATCGACCTCGCCGGTCGGCACCACCGAACAGGTCCGCGATCTGCTGGCGACGTTGCGTCCCGACATCCGCGTTCCCGGCCGCGCCGGCGAACAGGCGGATATCGCGATCGCCTATTGCCCCGAACGGGTCCTGCCCGGCCGCATCCTGGTCGAATTGATCGACAATGATCGCGTCATCGGCGGGATCACACCACGCTGCGCGCGCAAAGCACTCACCTTCTACCGGCGCTTCGTCCGTGGCGCGTGCGTCACCACCACCGCACGGGCGGCCGAAATGACGAAGTTGACGGAGAATGCGTTTCGCGACGTCAACATCGCCTTCGCCAACGAATTGTCACTGATCGCCGACACGATGGGGGTCGATGTGTGGGAGGTGATCCGTCTCGCCAATCGCCATCCGCGCGTGAACATCCTTCAGCCGGGGCCGGGCGTCGGCGGGCATTGCATCGCGGTCGATCCCTGGTTCCTCGTCCACGCCGCCCCCGACCAGACCCCGCTGATCCGGACCGCACGCGAGGTAAACGACGGCAAAACCGACCATGTCATCGCGCAGGTGGCGGCATTGGTAGAATCGATGCCCGGCGCGCCAGTGGCGTGCCTCGGCCTCGCCTTCAAAGCGAACATCGACGATTTCCGAGAAAGCCCTGCGCTGAAAGTCGCGCAAGCCGTCGCGGACGCCTTTGGCGACCGCGTCCGGATCGTCGAGCCCTATGCCAGGACCCTGCCCGCAGCACTTGCCGGTACCGGTGCGACCTTGATCGACGTCGATACCGCGATCGAGACCTGCCCGATCATGGTCGTGCTGGTCGATCACGACGTCTTCAAATCGATTCCGCTCGAGGAGCGCGCCGACAAAGCGGTGCTCGACACGCGCGGGATCTGGCCCGACCAGCCGCGATCGATCGTCAGCGCAACGGCACGTCCCGCGTCGCGACGACCGGCGGGATGATCGGCCGGACCGGGTTGGCCGCGATCGCCTGCGCGACGGCTTCGAGCGCGTTGGCGCGCGCCTTGGACGAGGCATGCGTACGGCTGCGAAAAAGTCCGCCATCGACCGCGCCCCCTTTGTCCCGCCAGAATTTCGGCGCGGACATCGGGTCGAACCCGGCATTGGCGAGCAGATAGATTCCGAGCAGGTCGGCCTGATCCTCGGTCTCGCGGATCAGGCGGCCATTGCGACCGAGCTCAGCCAGCAATCCACGATTGATCTTTGCCGCGTCGAGCCGACTCCGGTGACGCAGGATGTTGTGCGCGAGTTCGTGCGAGACGACCACCGCGATCTCGGCATCGGTATAGCCTTCGAAGAAGCGCTCGCCGATCTGGACCACCGAACCGTCTGCGCTGGCATCGAGACCGCTGCCGAGCAGAATCTCGAAGCGCGATCGGCAGCCTGCGACCGGAGTCACCGCGATCGCGTGACGCTGCCCCTTGCGCAGCACGGTCAGGCGCAGCGGCTGGCGCAGCGGAGCCTCAGTGATCGCCGCCTCGGCGCGATCCCGAGCCGCGGCATTCTCCGGCGCGTTCGCGGCCGGTAGTCCGGGCAGCGCAGTCTCGCCGATCGCGACCAGCGAATCGTTCGCGGCGATACCTGCACGATCCGCCGGCGCACCCGCCACCACCGCCTCGACGCCGATCAGCGATTCGAATCCAAAGACCGCCGTCGCGGTCGCGCGTGCCGCCGGGGCATATTGGCTAAGCGCATGAATTGGCATGCCGATCTGTGGCTGTAGCCTGTCGCAAAGCGGCGCATTGGCCGTCGTCAGGCGATAGGCGATCGTCGCCAGGCGGAGATCCGCAACCCGCAACGCATCAAAAAATGCAGGTGCGAGAGGGGCTCCTTGGCAGGCGCCGCCGCGGTCAGCAGGAGAAGCGGCATCAGCCGGGTGATGAGGGTCATGATCGGGCAATAGCCGCGTTCGCCCGACACGTCATGCCTCCACCATATGATGGCCAACGGATCGGCGAGCGTATGTTGCGACCCGACGCGTTACCCCGTATGCGCGGCGCTTTCCCGGTATTGCCGTTCGATACCGTCCTCCACACATTGTCGGCATCATGATTTCCAAGCTTTTCAAGTCGCGTACCGCCGCAAAAGCCCCCACATCCTTTGTGCCAGAAGGGCAGCGGATCTATGCCGTTGGCGACATTCATGGCTGCGTCGATCTGCTCGACGAACTGATTGCGCTGATCGATACGGACGATGCGCAACGCGGGCCCGCCGATACAACGCTGATCTTCCTCGGCGACATCGTCGATCGTGGTCCGGCGTCCGCGGCCGTGATCGAGCGCTTGCGCGGCTTGACCGAAACCCGCGGGACGGTGCGGTTTCTGCTCGGAAATCACGAGGAAATCTTTCTCGGTGCGCTCGACGGCGAACCCAAGGCCCTGCGCCTGTTTTGCCGGATCGGCGGACGCGAGACCATATTGAGCTACGGCATGGACGCCGCCGAATATGAACGGCTGGATTATGAAGAGCTCGTCCAGCGCCTCGGCGACCTGGTCCCCCCGGCGCATCGCGACTTCATGAGCGCGTTCGAGGACATGATCGTGATCGGCGACTACGCGTTCGTGCACGCTGGCGTGCGCCCCGACGCGCCGCTGGATCGGCAACGGCCTTCCGATCTCCGATGGATCCGCGATCCGTTTCTCGATCACCGAAACAAGCTCGAGAAGATCATCGTTCATGGTCATACGATGACGGACGAGGTCGACTATCGGAACCATCGGATAGGCGTCGATACAGGCGCGTACGCGTCCGGCAAACTCACCGCACTGGGTTTGGAGGGCGGCGAAACGTGGCAGGTGCAGACGACGGGGTCGCGTGCCCCCGATGCGACGTCCTAGATTCTGGCGAAGCGCCTGCCGTTTTGGCGGGAATTTACGGCAACGGGGGCGATACGCCCCTTTCTCCGGCCTTCGGCAACGGCTATGCACCCCGGAAGGCAGATGCATGTTGCACTGCCGCAACAGTGCGGAACACTTCGGTTTCGTGCCAGTTACCGCGGTTGCCTTGGGGTTGGTTTCGTGCCAATTGCGGGGCGACGAGCACAAAGGGAGTTCATCATGCGTCTTGGGAAGTACATCCTGACCGCAGCAGCAGCCACGATGGCAGTTGCTCCGGCCATGGCAGCACCGGCAAGCCTGTCGGTTTCGAAGTCGGTTCGTTCGGGTTCGGTTTCGGCTGACAAGAACGAGCTGGCAGGCGGCGGCGTTATCGTCGCAATCCTGGCAGCGGCAGCAGTCGTAGCCGGGATCGTCATCGTTGCAGACAACGACGACAACTCGGACAGCAACTAAGTCTAACGACTTCGTTGAAGGAAATAGCGGTCTTCGGGCCGCTATTTTTTTGTCCGCGGTTCATCGCTGCCTGACGATTCGCGATACCGCGCTGTACACCCAGGCTAAGTGCGCCAAGGCGTCATGCATCAAGGCTGGGAGATTCGCGGGATGGACGAACTGACGCTCGGCGTGGTCGGCATCGACTTCCCCAACACGGATCGCAGCAAGAGCAACCGGCGGATGGAGTTGCTGCTCTGCGCCCCCGGCGAGCCGGTCGAGTTGCGCTGCGAACCGAAGAACCCGCACGACGCCAACGCGGTCGCGGTGTTCAGCCTGCGCGGCATCCAGATGGGCTATCTCTCCGCCGAACGCGCGCCGCTGATCGGGCGCCGCATCCAGCAGGAGGAGCATGTCGTCGTATTTCAGGCGCTGGTCGGCAGCATGGGCTATGTCCGCATCCGCTTCGGCGGCGGTGCGCCGACGCTACCGGATCTTGTGGAAGGAGGACTCGCGGCCCGGTCACGCAGTCGCGCCGCGCCCTTCGATTCGGACGCGTTCTATCCCGATCCCGAAGGCCCGGAGTGGGGGCGTGAACTCCTGATCCTCCCCCGCGGAGATATCTGGTACTTTGCCGGACGGAGGGGGCACACAACAGAGGTCGTCGCCCCCTCCCCCTCCGTCGCTACGCGCCACCTCCCCCTGGCGGGGGAGGATCACCAATCGCCTTAAATCCCCTGTGCAGTAACCACCCGCCCGGTCGCTTCGAGATCGCGCGTCAGGTCGGCGAGGCAGCGGTCGACCAGCGCCTCGTCCGAACTCCGCACGACGAAGTTCGCGCCGGTCTTGCCGTCGCGGAAGAAGGGGTAGCTCCCGATCGCGACGCCTTCGTGAGTCTTCTCGGCATCGCGCAGGATGTCCGCAACCTCGCTCTCGGCCACCCAACAGCCGATCGTCTTCGACACCACCGGGCGGCCGCCCTCGAGCGTCCCCGTCAGCGCGTCGAGCATCCCAGCCGTAATGTGCGGCACGCCCGCCATGATGAAGATGTTGCCGATCTTGATCCCCGGCGCGCCCGACACCTTGTTGTCGATCAGGTCCGCCCCGACCGGCACCCGCGCCATCCTTGCGCGCGCTTCGGTCAACCCGCCGCGCGTCGCGTAATATTGCTCGAGCACCGCCATCGCGCGCGGATGATGCTCGACCGCGACGCCCAGCGCCTCGGCGATCGCATCCACCGTGATGTCGTCGTGAGTCGGCCCGATCCCGCCGGTCGTGAACAGGTAATCGTTGCGCGCGCGCAAGATGTTGACCGCCTCGACGATCGCCTCGGTCTTGTCGGCGACCACGCGCACCTCGGCGAGGCGGATGCCCTGCACGTTGAGCCAGGCCGCGATCTGCGCGACGTTCTTGTCTTGCGTGCGGCCCGACAGGATCTCGTCGCCGATGATCGTCAGCGCGGCCGTCCAGATGCGTTCCTCTACCATGCCCCTCGCATAGCCTCGCAAAAGCGCGCCAGCCACGCTATATCGCGCGACATGACCGAATATGTAACCGTCACCTCGGACCAGCCCGACGCGCGCACCGGCGCCATCAAGCTGCATGGCCCCGCCGCCTTCGAAGGCATGATGAAGGCGGGCAGGCTCGCCGCAGAGACGCTCGACATGATCGTGCCGCACATGGTGCCGGGGGTTACCACCGCCGAGATCGACCGGCTGATCTACGACTTCATCATCGCCGGCGGCGGCGTGCCCGCGACGCTCGGCTATCGCGGCTACACGCACAGCGTCTGCATCTCGATCAATCATGTCGTCTGCCACGGTATCCCGAGCGAAAAGACGCTGAAATCGGGTGACATCGTCAACGTCGACGTCACGCCTTTGCTCGACGGCTGGCACGGCGACACGAGCCGGATGTACCTGATCGGCGACGTGCCGATCAAGGCGCGCCGCTTGGTCGAAGTCACCTACGAATGCCTGATGATCGGCATCGAGCACGCCAAGCCCGGCAACCGCATGGGCGACGTCGCCAACGCGATCCAGCGCCATGCTGAGAAGCACCGTTACGGCGTCGTCCGCGATTTCTGCGGGCACGGCGTCGGCCGGTTGTTCCACGATGCGCCCGAGGTCGTCCATGTCGGCAAGCCCGGCACCGGTCCCGAGCTTCGCCCCGGCATGATCTTCACGATCGAGCCGATGATCAACATCGGTCGCCCCGACGTGAAACTGCTCGACGACGGCTGGACCGCTGTGACGCGCGATCGCTCGCTGTCGGCGCAGTTCGAGCACTCGATCGGCATCACGGAAGACGGCTGCGAGATCTTCACGCTGAGCCCGAAGGGGTACACGCAGCCGCCTTACGTATAGGATCAGCCGGTGGAGACGTTCTTCACCGTGCAGTCGGTGATGACGTGGCCGTTATATTCGAACGACCCCTTGCCGTTCCAGTCCTTGGCCACCGCCAGCGCCACGCTGAAGTGCGCGAGATAGGACCCGATCGCTGGTGGCGGTACCGACACGATATACTGCCCGGTCAGGTGCACGAGCAGGGTGTCCTGCCCAAACCCGGTGTGAAGGATCGCACCGGTAACATACGGGACGATCGTCGTTCCATAGGGTGGCGGTAATGCTTGCGTGATCTGTGCCGAGCCGGAAACTTGTCCGGTCACGGCATTCACACCCAGATCGAGATGAAGCGTTGGCGCACCGGCAAACCCGCCATGCTTAACGTCCAGCTTTACTATATAATATCCGACTGCCTCGGTCATGAATATTTCCTCCAGAGGATCTATGCTGATCCGCTATTGGAGTTCCACATACGAAGACTGTCGAGTCCAGCGGGATTGGGTCCGAATCGAACCGGCCGAAACCGCCGACCTCCGCACGACACACCCCCGACACCCGCTTGCACGACTACGCCATACAGAATCTGACGTACAAAGGGTGACGCGGACCGTCCGCGCCGCTATCTGCGCCCCATGACCGAGATCACACCGCAGATCGTCGCCGACCACGGCCTGTCCCACGAAGAATATGAGCGCGTCCTGCGCGCCGTCGGCCGTGAGCCGAACATGGTCGAGCTCGGCATCTTCTCGGTCATGTGGTCCGAGCATTGCAGCTACAAATCCAGCAAGATCCACCTGATGAAGCTGCCCACCAAGGGTCCGCGCGTCATCTGCGGCCCTGGCGAGAACGCGGGTGTCGTCGATATCGGCGACAATCAGGCGGCGATCTTCAAGATGGAGAGCCACAACCACCCGTCGTACATCGAGCCATACCAGGGTGCTGCGACGGGCGTCGGCGGCATCCTGCGCGACGTCTTCACGATGGGCGCGCGGCCGATCGCCAACCTCAACGCGCTCCGCTTCGGCCGCCCCGATCATCCCAAGATGCGCCACCTGATCTCGGGCGTCGTCCACGGCATCGGGGGCTACGGCAATTGCGTTGGCGTCCCGACCGTCGGCGGCGAAGTGAACTTCCACTCGGCGTACGACGGCAACATCCTCGTCAACGCGATGACCGTCGGGATCGCCGACCAGGACAAGATCTTCTACTCGGCCGCGAGCGGCATCGGCAATCCGATCGTCTATGTCGGCAGCAAGACCGGCCGCGACGGCATCCACGGCGCGACGATGGCCAGCGCGGACTTCGGCGAGGATTCGGACGCCAAGCGCCCGACCGTGCAGGTCGGCGATCCGTTCACCGAGAAGCTGCTGATCGAAGCCTGCCTCGAACTGATGGCGACCGACGTGATCGTCGCGATCCAGGACATGGGCGCTGCGGGCCTCACCTCGTCGGCCGTGGAAATGGCGTCGAAGGGCGGCGTCGGCATCGAGCTGACGATGGACGACGTGCCGCAGCGCGAGACCGGCATGACGCCGTACGAGATGATGCTCTCGGAATCGCAGGAGCGCATGCTCATGGTCCTTAAGCCCGGCCGCGAAGCCGAGGCCGAGGCGATCTTCAAGAAGTGGGAGCTCGATTTCGCGGTGATCGGCCGCGTCACCGACACCGGCCGCATGGTGCTGACGTTCAAGGGCGAGACCGTCTGCGACATCCCGCTCGGGCCGCTCGCCGACGAAGCGCCGCTCTACGATCGCCCGCACGTCCCGACGCCGAAGCCCGCGCCACTCGAAAACGCGCCGCACAGCAGCGACATCGCCGCCGACCTGCTCACGCTGATGGGTTCGCCGGACATCGCCTCGCGCCGCTGGATCTGGGAGCAGTACGATCACATGGTCGGCGCCGACACGGTGCAGCGCCCCGGTGGCGACGCCGCGGTCGTCCGCGTCCACGGCACGCAGAAGGCACTGGCGATGACCACCGACTGCACGCCGCGTTACTGTTTCGCCGATCCGGTCGAGGGCGGCAAGCAGGCGGTTGCCGAAGCGTGGCGCAACCTGACCGCGGTCGGCGCGCTGCCTTTGGCCGTCACCAACTGCCTCAACTTCGCCAACCCGCAGCGCCCCGAGATCATGGGCCAGATCGTCGGCTGCCTCGAAGGCATGAGCGACGCCTGTATCGCGCTCGACTTCCCGATCGTGTCGGGCAACGTCTCGCTCTACAATGAATCGAAGGCGACCGGCGGCGGTTCGGCGATCCTGCCGACCCCGGCGATCGGCGCGATCGGGTTGCTGGCGGACTGGCAGAAGAATGCGACGATCGCGTTCAAGGGCTCGGGCGACATCATCCTCGCGGTCGGCACGCGCGGCGGCCATCTCGGCCAGTCGCTCTGGCTGCGCGAATGCCACGGCCGCGAACAGCTCGACGCCGGCCCCCCGCCGCCGGTCGATCTCGCTGCCGAGCGCCGCGTCGGCGACCTGATCCGCGAAGCGATCGCGCTCGGCCAGCTGACCGCGGTCCACGACGTTTCCGACGGCGGCATCGCCGTGACGCTCGCCGAGATGGCGCTCGCCGGCGGCATCGGCGCGATGATCGACCGGAAGCAACCGTTCGACTGCGCACGCTCGTTCTTCGCAGAGGACCAGGGCGTCTACATCGTCACGGTCGACGACCATTCGTTGCTCGACTTCCTCGGCGCGGCACACGCTGCCGACGTCGAGGCCGAACCCCTGGGTCGCATCGGCGGCAAGCGCCTGATCTTCGAACGCCCCGACCGCGACGACGTCATCGCGTTGGATACGCTGCGGACCGCGCACGAGGGATTCTTCCCGAAGCTGATGGGCGTGGATGCAGCACTGGCTTAAGGCAACGCGGCGGCGGGCGAACTGAAGCGCAGTCCGCTGCCGACTACCGCTGCCTGCCCCCACAAGCACCACCCCGGCGAAGGCCGGGGCCCAGTTGGGAAGGCCGAGGTAACGGAGCACTGCGCTCGTCATCGCCGTTCCCCAACTGGGCCCCGGCCTCCGCCGGGGTGGCGGATTTAAAGCGGGATAGCTCCAAACCATAGCTTGTTTCCCCGCGAAGGCGGGGACTCAGTCTGGGCTCCCGCCTTCGCGGGAGAACAAGGAGCGGAAAGATGTCGTCCGATCGAGCGCACGTCAGGTTTGACCACCTCCCCCTCTCCGTCATCCCAGCGAAAGCTGGGATCTCCCGCACCGGGCCGCAGCGCTCGCCAACAGGGATACCCCAGCGTTCGCTGGAGTGACGGGGTCGGATCGGTTTCGGCGGCGACAGCCCAGGAGGACAACAGGCGAGATACGGCGGGGTATTGCGCAGGACGACAGGTCAAGCAGGTGACGACCGGGTGGCGGATACATAGAGCGGTGAGGCTTCTGACGCCGAGATGCCCCTCAATGCGGCCTGTCCTACACCACCTCGATATGCCAGCGTCGAACCATGAGCGAAGCATTCCAAACCTACAGCGCTACCAAGGCGCGTCGACCGGATCCGAGCGTAGACCAAGCACGACCTGTGTCGGGCCGGCCCAGCCGTGGCCGCCACTCTTGCAACGCCGCCGAGCACGATCATGCCGTCTTCCAGCATGTACGACGGTCTCACGGAAATGCTGCGCGAGCGTCTACACTTTCTATACTTCACTTTTCCCGCAAGCCCTCTGCCCCCGCCAGAACCGCCACGCTCGACCTCATCCGTGGCGTCGCCGTCACCAGCAAGGCCGCCGTTAGGATTGCCTCATCCCAGGCGATGCGCCGCTCCCGTGAGATGCTGCGCGAGCGTCTGTACTTCCTATACTTCACTCTGCCCGCATGACCCCCGCCCCCACCAGGATCGCGACGCTGGACCTCATCCGAGGGGTCGCCGTCATGGGCATTCTCGCATCAAACATCGCCGCATTCGGCTTTCCCGACTTCGCCTACATGACCCCCGCCTCGATGGGCGCGCCGAGCACGCCAGACCTGATCGCCTGGACCACCACATTCATCGTCATCGACGGCAAGATGCGCGGGTTGTTCTCGTTCCTGTTCGGCGCGTCGATGCTGCTGGTCATCGACCGGGCCGAGGCGAATGGCGAAGACCCGGCGACCGTCCACCTGCGCCGGATGGCGTGGCTGTTCGTGTTCGGCATCGCGCATTTGTACCTGTTGTGGTGGGGCGACATCCTCGCGCATTACGCAATGGTCGGCGCCATCGCGTACATGTTCGCGCGGTTGCCGGTTCGCTGGCTGATCGGCGTCGGACTCGCCTGCATCGCGTTCCAGACGGTCGAGCTGACGACGCTCGTCGCCTACACGTTCGACCTCTACGGCGCCGCGCACCGGCCCGGCGCAACGGCGCGCGCAATCACGAACTGGCAGCTGTTGGCGGATCAATTCGGCCAGCCCTCCCCCGCCGCCGTCACCCGCGAACTTGCCATCGGTCGTGGCGGATGGCGCGATCTGGTCGCGTGGCGCTGGACGCACGCCGCCGGGCCGATCACGTCGCTGACCGCCACTGGTCCGGAGACGCTAGGCTTCATGCTGTTCGGCATGGCAGGGCTGCGATCGGGGTTCCTGACGGGGGAATGGTCGCGGCGACGCTACACCGTGATTGCGGTCGTCGGGATCGGACTCGGCTGGATCGGCTATGCGGCCATCGCGGCGTTCGACATCGCCCACGGGTTTGACGCGCGCTATGTCGCGCTGTCGTGGCTCGCGCTCGCAACCCCGCTTCGCCCACTGACGATCATGGGGTACGCCGCGGCGATCATCCTGCTCGCACGGCCCAGCGGCTGGCTGACGACCCGAGTCGCGGCGGCAGGTCGAATGGCGTTCTCCAACTATCTCGGCACGACAATCCTCTGCACCACGCTGTTCTATGGATATGGGTTCGGGCTGTACGGTGCACTGTCGCGAGCCCAGCTCTATCTCGTGGTCGTGCCGATCTGCCTGCTGATGCTCCTATGGTCGAAACCGTGGCTCGATCGCTTCCGCTATGGTCCGCTCGAATGGCTGTGGCGCAGCCTGTCGCGATTCGCGTGGCAGCCGATGCGCGGTTCGGCGTTCACGACGAACCGATCGGACTAGTTGCGAATAAGACGCAAAACAGCTTGCGAGTGGTTCGCATTATCCGTATCCCGTGCTTACAGCTAGGGAGTTCCCATGGTCGTCTGCGTTTGCAATGCCATACGAGAATCCGACGTTCGCAACTGCGCACGCGGCGGTTGCACGACACCGTGCCAGGCCTTCCGTTCGATGGGCCGGAAACCCAAATGCGGCCAGTGCACGTCGATAGCGCGAGCTATTATCGACGAGGAACGCGCCGCTGCATAAGCGTCACAACAGCTAAAAAAGCCCGGAAAACCGCCATTTTTGGGGGTTGTGCTAATCTGTGTCAGCCCGCTACATGCTCCTCAGAGGTGACGGAGATATGGCCATGCGCGGCGACCCCCAAGTAATCGAATTCCTGAACGAGGCGCTCAAGAACGAGCTGACCGCGGTCAACCAATATTGGCTCCATTACCGGATGCTCGAGCATTGGGGAGTCTACAAGCTCGCCCAGTATGAGCGGATGGAATCGATCGACGAGATGAAGCACGCCGACTGGCTGTCGGAGCGCATCCTGTTTCTCGATGGCCTGCCGAACTTCCAGCTGCTCGGCCGCCTCCGCATCGGCGAGACCGTCGAGGAGGTCCTGAAGTCGGATCTCGCGCTCGAAGTCGAGGCTACCGTCCAGCTCAAGGGTGCGATCTCGTACTGCGAAGAGGTCAAGGATTACATCAGCCGCGACCTGTTCGCCCGCATCCTTGCCAGCGAGGAAGAGCATGTCGACACGCTCGAGCGCCAGTTCGAGATGATCGCGCGGATGGGTATCCACAACTACATCCAGCTGAACTCGATCTCGGAGCATGACTCGCCCAAGGCTGGCGCGGCGCCGTATCTGAAGGGGTGAGGTGATCTGGGCGGCATCGCTAACGCGGTGCCGCTCCGCTCCATATTAATCACCACCCCGGCGGAAGCCGGAGCCCAATTGAGAGTCGGCGGTAACAAAGGGTAGGGTGCCGTTATTTTCACCTACCCAATTGGGCCCCGGCCTTCGCCGGGGTGGTAGATTTCTAGGGAAATACCCGACGACTCTCAGTCGCCGAACCCCGTTGGGATCGCACGACGACCGAACCCGCCACCTACAACAGGCTTGCGCGCGACGATCGGATTGGCTTCGCGCTCCAGCAACGTCAGCGTTTCGCCAAACAGCGGGCGCAGGCGAACAATATGCTCCAGCGCCTCCTCAGGCGTATCCTGCAGCTCCACGCAATCGCGTGCGATCGTCTCGATCGCCTCGGCGAGATCCGCCAGCGGCTCGGCGCCGAACTGTCGCGCTTCGCCCTTGAGCGTGTGCGCCGGGATCACCATCGCCGCGGCATTCAGCGCGCGCATCGCCGCTTCGATCGCCGCAACCGACTTCACGCCATCCTCGCGGAAATAGCCCAGGATACGGACAAATCCCGCACCCAGTTCACTTCGGGCTTGCGAATACGCCGGCCAGTTGATCAAGGTGCTTCCTTCGAACGACACTGTCGCCTTCTCCCGTTGAGCAGTAGCGCCATCAAGATTAAATCGTATCTTACCCGTTTCAGGTAAACACACTGTTGTCATACTACCGACAAGTTACGACAAAGGTCCGGTAAAATTCGTCCAAAATGATCTTTACCGTCGCGCCGGCCGCGTCGGCGACGGCGGCGAGTTCGGTCGGTGCTTGCGGATCGTCCGCCAAGACCTCGACCCGCCGCGCACCATCACGCAACGCGCGGGCGAGCCGCAGCGCCGGCCAGGGGCAGCGCATGCCCCTGGCATCGATACGGACCACGCCGGACATCGCGCAGCCTAGTTGCCGCCGCCGCCCTTGCCGTTGTCGTCATAGGGGTTCTTCGGCGCACGGAACATCAACCGGACAGGTACCGCACCGAAGCCCAGGTCCTTGCGCATCGAATTGACCAGATAGCGTTCGTAGCTCGCCGGCAGCTGATCGACGCGCGTGCCGAAAATGACGAAGCTGGGCGGACGCGTCTTGACCTGCGTGACGTAGCGCATCTTGATCCGCTTGCCGCCTGGGGCTGGTGGCGGAGTCGCCTCGATCGCGCGCTCGAACCAGCGGTTGAGCTCGCCGGTGCCGACGCGCTTCGACCAGGCGTCGCGGGTGTCGAAACAGGCCTGGAGCAACTGGTCGATGCCCTTGCCGGTCGCGCCGGACACGGTCATCACGGTGACGCCCTTGACCTGGCTCAGGCCGTCTTCGAGCGCGCGCTTGACGCCGTTGAACAGCGACGACGCGCTCTCGGCGATATCCCATTTGTTGAGCGCGATGACGAGCGCACGGCCCTCCTGCAGCACCTTGTCGGCGATCCGGAGATCCTGCGCCTCGAGGCCCAGCGTGGCGTCGAGCAGCAGCACGACGACCTCGGCGAAATCGACCGCGTGGAGCGCGTCCTCGACCGACATCTTCTCGAGCTTGTCCTGCACCTTGGCACGCTTGCGCATGCCGGCGGTGTCGATCAGGCGGACTTTGCGCGCTTCGCCACCGGTCGGGTGCCAGTCGTAATCGACGCTAATCGAATCACGGGTGATGCCGGCTTCGGGGCCGGTGATCATGCGGTCTTCGCCGAGGATGCGGTTGACGAGCGTCGACTTGCCCGCGTTCGGGCGGCCGACGATCGCGAGCTTCAGCGGGCCTTCGTATTCGTTGTCGGGCTGCTCCTCGGGCGGCTCTTCCTTACCTTCGAGCAGCGGGAGCAGGCCTTCGAACAGGTCGCCCATGCCTTCGCCGTGTTCGGCCGACAGCTGGACCGGATCGCCAAAGCCTAATGCGAGCGATTCGAGGATGCCGTCTTCGCCGGCGCGGCCTTCGGCCTTGTTGGCGACGAGGAGGACGGGGACATCGGCTGTGCGGAGCCAGCGCGCGATTTCTTCGTCCAAGGGCACGATCCCCGCGCGGGCGTCGAACAGGAACAGTGCGACATCGGCTTGCGCGACGGCGGCCTCGGTCTGCTGGCGCATCCGGCCAGGCAGAGTCTGCGCGTCGTGATCTTCGTAGCCGGCGGTGTCGATGATGCGGAATTCGAGGCCGATCAGTGACGCGTCACCTTCGCGCCGATCACGCGTGACGCCGGGCCGGTCGTCGACCAGCGCGAGCTTCTTGCCGACGAGGCGGTTGAACAGAGTCGACTTGCCGACATTTGGGCGGCCGACGATCGCGACCACGGGGAGTTTGGACATGAGGGGGCCTTAGCGCGTGTCGCGGCAAAGGTCACCTAGTCCCTCTCCCCGCCGGGGAGAGGGAATCGGCGTCACCTGTACGCGGTGACCTTGCCCTTCTGGTCGAGCGTGTAGAGCGTCGAGTTCGCGACGATCGGCGGCAGCGAGAACGGCGTTTTCGTCTCGATCGTCGAGCTTACCGTGCCATCGGTCGGCGAGACGAAATTGATCTCGCCGCGCGAGTTGGTGAGGACCAGACGGTTGCCTGCCAGGATCGGGCCGAACCACGTGATCGCGTTGCTGCGCTTCTTCTCGTTCTGGAAGCGCTTCAGCTGCGCGATCCAGCGCGCCTTGCCGTTCGACCGCGACAGGCAGACCAGGCGCGCATCGTCGGTGACCACGAACAGCCACTCGCCCGCGATCCACGGCGTCGAGATGCCGGCGAAGTTCTGCTCCCACAGGCGCTGGCCGGTCGACAGCTCGAGCGCGACCATGCGGCCACCCTGCCCGACCGCATAGACGCGGCCGCCGTCGATCACCGGGGCGGCGTCGATGTCCGACAGGCTCGACACCGATGTCGTGACCGAGGTGCGCGACAGCGCGTCCTGCCAGAGGATACGACCATTCTCGTAGCGATAGGCGCTGAGCTCGCCGCTCGAGAAGCCGGCGACCACGGTGCCCTGGCTGACCGCAGGCGCCGCGACGCCGAACACGCCCTGCGTTTCGAGCGTGCCCGACTGGACCCACTGAACCTTGCCGTCGGCCTGGTTGAGCGAGAAGACCTGGTTGTCCTGCGTCAGGACGTACACCGCGCCGTTGGCGACGGTCGGCGAACCACGCAGCGGCGCACCGGGCTTGGCGCGCCACAGGATCGCGCCATCGGCCGCGTTCATAGCAACGACGTCACCCACGCCATCGGTGGCGTACAGCTTGCCGTCGTCATAGCTAACGCCGCCGCCGAACCGTGCCGAGCGGTTGATCTTGCCCTCGGTGATCCCCGCGCTCCACAGCGCCGCGCCGGTATCGGCGGTGAACGCGTGGATCGTCGCAGTGACGTCGGTCACGAACAGCTTACCGTCGGCGACGACCGGCGCCGCGCCGAGACGCTCGCGGTTCGAGCCGCCGTCGATTCCGGACTGCCAGAGGCGCTTGGGCTGATCGGCGAGCGCGAGCTGGCCCATCGATTTGGCGGGGTTGCCGCCGGGCTGCGCCCAGGCGTCGTTGACCGCGGGCGCGGGCAGCAGGACCTGGACGTCGGCGATCGTCTTGTCGGTCTCGACCTCGTTTTCCGAGACGAGGATCGAGACGCGGTCGCCGAGCGTCGGCGTCTTCTTGACGCTACCCTTGAAGATCCCGCAACCGCTGAGCGCCACCAGCGCGGCGACGGCGACCGTCACCCGATATGTCTTCATCATTGCGCCTTGGTATCCTCGTTTGATGCAGCCGGATTGATCACCCTGGCCGTAGCTCCAGTGGCAACAGCATCCACGCCCAGTACGCCGGCCATCTGAACCGCACGTTGACGAATTGTCTCGGGGACGCCGGTATCGCGCGCGATCTGGCCGAACAGCGTGCCTGCCTGCTGGCGCTCGTTCATGCGGAGATACGCGATCGCGACCATCTCGCCAGCACTGCCCAGCCACGGACCACCGGGGACGGCGAGCGGACGGAGACGCTCGACGACGACCTGCGGCTTCAGCGTATCGAACTCGGCCGAGGTCTGGCGAACGAGCGCCAGATCGCGGAAAGGCTTGGCCAGCGACGTGTCCGCAGCGATCGTGCCGAGCTTGGCGGCGGCGCCCTTCAGGTCATCCTTCTGGAGCAGCACGTCGGCCTGCGTGAACAGCGCGAGCGCGCGGTAGCCATCGCGGTTCGACTTGGCGAGTTCCGCGAGCGGCTTCGACGCAGCGGCGGCGTTGTTCGCACCAAGCGAGTCGTACGCGGCCTGGAGCTGCTCACCCTCGACACCAGCGGCCTCGCCATTGTGATGCTGCCAGTAGAGGAAGCCGGCAAACGCGGCGAGCGCGGCAACGACGCCGATCGCGACCCATTTGCCCCACGTCGTCCAGAACCCGGCGAGTTGGTCGCGTCGGAGTTCTTCGTCGACCTCGCGCAAAAATGCTTCATCGGTTTTCGGCGGGAGGGCCAAGGACAGCTCCGGAATATTTGGGGGATGGACGGCGCGGACCTTAGCCGCGCCGGGACCGAAACGGAAGCGGATCAATCCTTGGGAGCGTAGACCTGCTCGGGCCCTGGGAATACGCGGCCGCGGACGTCCTCGGCATAGGTCTGCGCGGCGGTCGAGATCGTATCGGCGACATCGGCGAAGCGCTTCACGAACTTGGCGGTACGGTCGAACATGCCGAGCATATCCTCCGTCACCAGCACCTGGCCGTCGCACTGCGCCGATGCGCCGATCCCGATCGTCGGGCAGGCAACGGTGTTGGTAATCTCGATCGCGATCGGCTCGACCACGCCTTCGATCACCAGCGAGAACGCGCCCGCGTCGGCGATGCTCTGCGCGTCGGCGACGATCTTGGCGGCTTCCTCGGGCGTGCGACCGCGCGCGCCGTAGCCGCCGAGCACGTTGACCGCCTGCGGCGTGAGGCCGACATGGCCCACCACGGGGATGCCACGCTCGGTGAGAAACCTGACGGTCGGGGCCATGGCGGTGCCGCCCTCAAGCTTCACCGCCGCCGCGCCGGTCTGTTTGAGCAACCACGCCGCGCTCTCGAACGCCTTTTCGGGCGACGCCTCATAGCTGCCGAACGGCATGTCGATGACGACCACCGCGTGATAGCTGCCGCGGACCACCGCTGCGCCGTGAGCCGCCATCATCTCCAGCGTGACGGGCACGGTCGACGGCAGGCCGTAGATTACCTGCCCCAGGCTGTCGCCGACCAGCAGCATGTCGCAGTGCGGATCGAGCAGCTGTGCCGTGCGAACCGTGTACGCGGTGAGCATGACGAGCGGCGTCTTGCCCTTCTGACGACGGATCGCGGGGATCGTCAGGCGCTTGAGCGGCGCGGGCGTCGGGTTCGCGCGACTCGTCGCGGTGTCGAGGGTGTAGGTCGTGGACATGCGCGCGTTCTAGCGTGCGACCCTGGGCTCGCCCAGTCTTCGCGGCCTCGCCCGGTTCAAACCGCCCAGCCCTTGTGCCTGGCATGGCCGACGAGCCAGAGCGTGAACGCGGCAATACCGATGATGACGAAGGGGAAACCAAGCGTCTCGCTAGCCCCTTTTGCGCGACGATGTCGGTCGAGGCGAAGAGCCAGCCGAACTGCACGATCGTAGCGCCGAGCGATGCGATCAGGAACGGGCGGGCACTGGCACGGCGCATGAACAACAGCACGGCGCCGATTAGCCCGGCCAGTACCGCGACGGCGAACAGCGGATCGTACCAGTTCGGCAACGCCGCGTAGAGCGCCCGGTCATAGGCACTCGCCCTCCCCATCGCATCAGCGCCGAGTCGCACCTGTTGCAGGCACATGAAACAGCCGGCGAGCCCCCAGGCGACGAGGGCGCCCGTGGTCAGCCGAAACCACAAGGGCCCCTGTCGTACGAAGAACATGCCGCCACCCTCGTTAGTCCGGCTCGATTTGCCTGAGCCTATTGCTTTGGATCAACAGACTGCGCTTCGCAGGGGCTGCGTGCAAGGGGATGGCGTCGGACGCGCATCAATGCAGCTTGGGGACGTCGATTGCTCCGAACCGGAGAGACATCGGGAGCTTCCGACTGCGATGTCTCTCCGGGCCGTATCCCGCCGTATAAGACGTCAAACCTGAACGCGCAGTGACGATCAGGGGTGACGATCAGGAGGTGACGTTCAGGGGGTGACGACTTTGACGTAACGATCAGAACGACCGCGAGACGGTCAGGCCATAGGTGCGCGGATCGCCGGGTTGGCCGACGACGAGGCCGGTGCTGCCGGACTGCAGCGCCAGCACCTCGTAATATTTCTCGTCGAACGCGTTGCGAAGCCAGCCGAACACGTTCCAGCTGTCCTTCGCCTTGAATCCGAGGCGGAAGTTGCTGAGCGCGTAGCCGTTGATATCGGTATAAGCCGAGCGCGACGGATTGGACGAGAAGGTCGACCGGTAACTGCCGTCATAGCCAAGATACACCTGGCCATCGAGACCGCCGAGCGTTGCCGGCAGGTCGTATTCCGCCCCGTACGAGAACGCCCATTTCGATACGCCGGGCAGGCGCTGACCGGATATGTCGCAATTTTGCGGGCTGATGCCGCCGGCGGTACCGGGTGCGCTCGGCGTCTGGCCGGCGGTCGTGGTGGTGCCACTGGACAGTTCGGGCGGGCATGGGGCATCGACGAACTTCACGTATTTCGCGTCGGTATACGCCCCGTTCGCGTAGAAACTGAACCGGTCGGTGGGACGGAACGCCGAATCGAATTCGAGGCCGCGGGTCCGGACCTTGCCGGCATTGGCGAGATAGCCGCGTAACACGCCAAGCTGGCCGTTGGTGACGGTTGCCTGATAGTCGCTGATCTCGGTCCAGAACCCTGCGAGGTTCAGGGTAACCCGGCGGTCCAGAAACTGGGTCTTCAGCCCCAATTCGAAATGGTTCACCTTTTCGGGCTTCACCGTGGCGGCCGACAGGATCGGGTTGTTGCTGCCATCTAGCGGCAAGCCCGACAGGTTGATGCCGCCCGACTTGTAGCTGCGCGCGTAGGTCGCATAGGCGTGGATGTCAGACGTCACGGTGTAGGCCGCCGTGATGTCGCCCGACAGGTTCCAGTTGTCGAAATCGGGCTGATAGCTTTGCGGCGCGAGCACGCCGCGCTGGTCCGCGGTCAGCGCCGTGCCTGTGCCATTGGTGACGACCGAGACATAGTCGCCCTTCTTCTTGTCGTAGTTCAAACGCAGGCCCGGCGCGATCTGGAACCGGTCGCTGACGTTCCAAGTCAACTTGCCGAACAGCGCCGCACTGGTGTTGGTGAAGCCGATCGTGTTGCGCGAAGTCAGCCCGTTCAACGCTGCCGGGTTGCAGGCTGCCGTCGTGGCGGTTGCGCAGCCGCTGGCACCAGGCGCTACGCTGGCGCCAGGATTGAGCAGGAAGCGGCTCGCCGCCGGACCCTGCACCTGAAGCCCCTGGGTATCGATCGTCTGGTAGAAGTAGAACGCGCCGAGCACGTAATCGAGCGTGTGCCTGCCGTTCGAAGCGATCCGCAACTCCTGGCTATACTGGGTCTGCTGCGACGGATTGGCGGAGACGGTAGTGATCGGCAGGCCGATGAAATCGCGATCGTTCGACGGATCCCAGTTCCAGAACCGCCATGCGCTGACCGAGGTGATCGTCGACGCGCCCAAATCCAGATTGCCGAGCAGCGACACGCCGCCCAGTTCCTGCTTCGCGCGCAACGGCGTATCGACGTCGGTCACCCGGTCGAACGCGTTGGTCGACGGCACGACATAGCCCTGCGCGGCGGCGAGCGCGGCATATTGGCGGTTGAGCGGCCGCTGTGTCGCGCCGGTGCGCGCGTAATATTGCACGCAGCAATTCGGGTTCTGCTGGCCGTAGTCGCCCGACAAGGCGAGATCGAGCGTATCGGTCGGCTTCCAGTAGAGCTGACCGCGGACGCTCTTATTGTCCTGCGCGTTGAGATCCTTGCCGGTCGCGACGTTGTGGATCGTGCCGTCGCGCTCTGTAATTGCAGCTGACAGCCGGATCGCCAGCTTGTCGGGTATCAATGGGCCGGACACCGAGGCCTTGGCCTGGATGAACTGATAGTTGCCCGTGGTCAGTTCGATCCGTGCCTCGGGCGTGAAGCTGGGCTTGCGGGTCGTGATGTTGATCGCGCCGGCCGTGGTGTTCTTGCCGTAGAGCGTGCCCTGCGGTCCGCGGAGGACTTCGATCCGCTCGGTATCGGTGAAGTCGAACGTCGCCGAGGCGATCCGGCTGTAATAAACCTGGTCGACATAGATGCCGACGCCCTGCTCGATCCCGTCGTTGGTCAGGCCGAACGGCGCGCCCAGCCCGCGGATGTTGGCGGCGGAGTTGCGCGGGTTGGTCGAGTAGAATTGCAGCGTCGGCTGGAGCTGCGTCAGGCGGCTGACATTGTACGCGCCGGTCTCGGCGAGCGCGGTGCCGCCGATGACGGACATCGCGATGGGGACCGTCTGGATCGTCTCGGCGCGGCGGCGTGCGGTAACGACGATATCGCCGCCTCCGCCCTGCTGCTGGTTGCCGAGGCGGCCGTTGGCTTGCGGGTCAGCCTGCGTCCCGGCAGGCGCCTGCGGCGCGACGGGCGGCGTTGATACGGTAGCGGTCTGACCGGCAAGCAACAGCGCAAGCGTAAGCGACATGAATGTTTTCCCCTTAACCTCGCCGCGCAAAGTCTAGTAATTGAGGGGATATTCAATGCGAGCTTGTCTTGGAGCGGAGAAAGCGCGGCTTCGTGGCGCTCGTGATTCAGACTTTCAGGCAGGAATGCGGAATTCAGGCCTAGGATCTGATCCTCCCCCGTCAGGGGAGGTGGCACCGAAGGTGACGGAGGGGGAGGACCACGAAACAGAGGTTTCGCTTACCGCCCCCTCCGTCTGGCAAGCGCCAGACACCTCCCCTGGCGGGGGAGGATCGAAGGTTAGACCAGGCGGCTTTGCTTGACGGCGGCTTCGATGAAGCTGGCGAACAGGGGGTGCGGGTCGAAGGGTTTGCTCTTCAGTTCCGGGTGAAACTGGACGCCGACGAACCAGGGGTGGTCGGGGCGTTCGACGATTTCCGGCAGCGTGCCGTCGGGGGACATGCCGGAGAAGACGAGCCCGCCCTGCTCCAACGCTTCCTTGTACCCGGTGTTGACCTCGTAGCGGTGACGATGACGCTCCGAAATCTCGGTGCCGCCGTAGATCGACGCCACCACGCTGTTGCCGGTGAGCTTCGCGTCATACGCGCCGAGCCGCATCGTGCCGCCCATGTCGCCCTCGGCCGCACGCGTTTCGAGACCTTCGCGGCCCATCCATTCGGTGATCATGCCGACCACCGGCTCGTCGGTCGGGCCGAACTCGGTCGACGATGCATTGGGGATTCCGGCGAGATCGCGCGCGCCCTCGACGCAGGCCATCTGCATCCCGAAGCATATGCCGAAATACGGAATCTTCCGCTCGCGCGCGAATTTGACAGACGCGATCTTGCCCTCCGCGCCACGCTCGCCGAACGCGCCGGGGACGAGGATCGCATCGCAGGGCTCGAGCTGTCCGGCGATGTCGCTCTCGGCGTTCTCGAACAGCTCGGCGTCGATCCAGCGGACGTTGACCTTCACGCGATTCGCGATGCCGCCGTGGACCAACGCCTCGTTGAGCGACTTGTACGCATCCTGGAGGCCGACATATTTGCCGACCACGCCGATCGTGACCTCGCCCTGAGGGTTGGTCAGGCGGTCCATGATCTCGGTCCAGCGCGACAGGTCGGGTGCCTCGGCGGGTTCGATCCCGAACGCGCGGAGCACTTCGATGTCGAGGCCTTCGCCGTGATACTGGAGCGGCACCGCGTAGATGCTCTTCGCGTCGAGCGCGGGGATAACGGCGCTGGCGGGCACGTTGCAGAACAGTGCGATCTTGGCGCGCTCAGACGGTGGGAGCGGATGTTCGCAGCGGCAGACAAGCACGTCGGGCTGCACACCCAAGGCGGCGAGTTCGCGGACCGAATGCTGGGTCGGCTTGGTCTTCAGCTCGCCAGCGGCGGCGATGTACGGCACCAAGGTCACGTGGATGCTGATCGCGTTGCCGCGACCTTCCTCGTTCTTGAGCTGGCGAATCGCCTCGATAAACGGCAGCGATTCGATATCGCCGACGGTGCCGCCGATCTCGCACAGGACGAAGTCGATATCGTCGGTTTCGGCGCGGGCGAATGCCTTGATCGCGTCGGTGACGTGGGGGATGACCTGCACGGTCGCACCGAGATAATCGCCGCGACGCTCGCGCGTGATGATCTGCTGATAGATCCGGCCCGAGGTGACGTTGTCCGACTGGCGCGAGGGAACGCCGGTGAAGCGCTCGTAATGGCCGAGGTCGAGATCGGTCTCGGCACCGTCGTCGGTGACGTAGACCTCGCCGTGCTGATACGGCGACATCGTGCCCGGATCGACGTTCAGATACGGATCGAACTTCCGAATCCTGACGGTATACCCGCGTGCCTGGAGGAGAGCGGCAAGCGATGCCGCCATGAGACCTTTACCGAGCGACGAAACCACGCCCCCGGTGATGAAAATGTACCGAGCCATGGGAAGAGTCTCGTAGCGTGTGTTGGGGACGAACGACAAGAGCCCCGCGGATCACGCAGGGGCCTTTTATCGGCGAATGGAGTGTTTAGTTGGCTAGCGGGACCGCGCCGTTGTCGGCAGGCTTAGTCGTGCCGGCTGGTACGCCGGCATTCTCGGCGCCACCAGCGAACGGTGCCGCGTCGCCCTTGGGCTGCGCGGTCGGGACTGCCGTTGCCGCCGCCGGGGTACGCGCGAGTGACGTGTCGATCGTGGTGGTGCGGTGATCTCGCCGCGAGGACCGCGAGCAGGATCGAGAACAGCACGAACATCGTCGCTAGCACGCCGGTCGCGCGGGTCAGGAAATCGGCCGCGCCGCGGGCCGACATCAGGCCGGACGGGCTACCGCCCATGCCCAGACCGCCGCCTTCCGACCGCTGCATGAGGATCACCGTGACGAGGGCGGCCGCGATGATCGCGTGGATGACGAGCAGAAAGGCGAACATTGCGCGGAAAACCCCGGAACTTTTGCGAAGGCGCGCACATAGGCGACACCGAGGTTTCGATCAACCGCAACACGGGCTCCGCATATCGCAAGCCAATCGCAAAACGACGGAAACATGACGTCCGGGGGCGTTGTGACCCCGTAATGACGCTCATGACTGGGTATCGTGCATATAAATTCAGATGGCGGATCAACGCTGTGGCATCAATGGCAGCCAATACCTTATCGACCTGGATGACCGCTCTGGTGGATTATGTCCGCTCGGGTGAACCCGATCTGACCAATCGTCAGATGGCGCTTCTTCTGCTGGTTTATTTGAAACCGGGGCCGCATACGGTGCGCGGCTTGGCCCGTGCGCTGAACGTATCGAAGCCCGTCGTCACGCGCGCCTTGAACAGATTGGGTGCCCTCGGCTATCTGCGCCGCCAACGCGACGATAGCGACAAGCGTAACATCTTCGTCGCGCGCACCACCGAAGGGGCAGATTTTCTTGAAGAGTTCGGGCAATTCATCGGCGACGGCCCCGCCCCAGCCGGCTCCAACGGTCACGCCGCTCACGCTTGAGCCGTTCGACGACAAGGCCCGGACCAGCTTCGCGCTGACGGGCCGTTCGGTCGACCTCGATCCGCGCACGCACGCCGTTCGCCGCGATATCGCCGATATTCGCCTCGCCGAATACGTATTCGCTCCACACTATGCGGTGCCGATGATACGGCCCGTCGCGCGCACAGCTTTGTTGCGCAGCGGACGAGACGAAGCGAGCGATACGATGGTCGACCTCAAGCCTGGCGACAGTTTCGAAGTGCTGGAGATTGCCGGCGTTTCCGCATGGGGCGTTGCGCGCCCGAGCGGGCTGGTCGGCTATGTCGAGGCAGCGGCACTCGATCTTTCGATGACGGACGCGGCATGACGACCGTTTTCATCGATGGCGCGGTCGGCACCACCGGCCTCGAGATTCGCGAACGGCTTGCCGGTCGGAGTGACATCACGCTGGCGTTGCTGCCGGAGGATCGACGCAAGGATCCTGCGGCGCGGCGCGAGGCGCTGAACGATGCCGATTTCGTCATTCTCTGCCTGCCCGACGACGCGTCGCGCGAGGCGGTGACGCTGATCGACAATGACCGCACCCGAGTCATCGATGCATCGAGCGCGCACCGCGTCGCCGCTGGCTGGACCTACGGCTTCCCCGAATTGCCGGGTCAGGCGGAGAAGGTGGCGACCGCGATGCGCGTGTCGAACCCCGGCTGCTATCCGACCGGTTTCCTCGCGCTGGTCGCGCCACTGGTCAGCGCCGGGCTTATCCCCGCCGACCTCCCGCTGAGCGCCAATGCAACCTCTGGGTATTCGGGCGGCGGCAAGGCGATGATCGCGGCGTTCGAGAGCGGCGAGCCTGCGACAGCCTTCCGCGCCTACGCGCTAGGCCTCGCGCACAAGCATATCGCCGAGATGACGCAGCATGCGGGCCTAACGCACGCGCCTATCTTCGCGCCTGCCGTGGTCAACACGTATCGCGGCATGGTCGTCGAAGTGCCGTTGCATCTCCATGCCCTGCCCGGCCGCCCGTCGCTCGCTGCGATCGACGACGTCTTGCGCGCGGCGTTCGATGGCTCGAAACTCGTCTCGGTCGCCCCCGGCGATATCGGCGCGGTCGATATCGAGGAGAATGCGGGGACCGATCGGCTGACGCTGAGGGTCTGCGGCAACGATGCGGTCGGCCATGCACGGCTGATCGCGACGCTCGACAATCTGGGCAAGGGTGCCGGCGGTGCCGCGGTCCAGAACCTCAACATCATGGCCGGGGTCGACCCGGTCGCCGGCCTGGTTTTCTAAAGAAACCGGCTAGTTCCAGGAGCTTTCATGCACCGTAATCCCGTAGCCAAGCTGCTCCTGTTCGGCGCGACCGGCGATCTAGCGCAGCGCATGCTGCTACCGTCGCTCTATGGCCTGCACGCCGACGGCCTGCTGCCCGAGGAACTGACGATCACCGGCGCCGCGCGTCACGAGCATGACGACAAGGATTACCGCAAGTTCGCCAAGAAGGCGCTCGACGAGTTTCTGCCCGAGGATCGCAAGGACGAGAGCGCGATCGGGACGTTCCTCGACCGGCTGTTCTATCAGGCGACCGACCTGTCGGACCCCGCCGCGTTCCAGCCGCTGGCGGACAAGATCGGCGACATCTCCGGCGGCCTCGCAATCTACCTCTCGACCGCGCCGTCGCTGTTCGAATCGGCAATCGAAGGGCTGCACAAGGTCGGCCTCGCCGGCGAGACTGTCCGTGTCGGACTCGAGAAGCCGCTCGGCTACGACCTCGACACCAGCCGCGAGATCAACGACGCTGTGGCGAAGGCCTTCCCCGAGGACCGGACCTACCGGATCGATCATTATCTCGGCAAGGAAACCGTCCAGAACATCCTGGCGCTGCGCTTCGGCAACTCGTTCTTCGAGCCGGTCTGGAATGCGCAGGGGATCGACAACGTCCAGATCACGATCTCGGAGACCGTCGGGCTGGAGGAACGCGCCGGTTATTACGAGAGCGCCGGCGCGCTGCGCGACATGGTCCAGAACCATATGCTGCAACTGCTCGCGCTGATCGCGATGGAGCCGCCTGCGCGCTTCGAGGGCACCGACGTCCGCGATGAAAAGTCGAAGGTTTTCCGCTCGCTACGCCTGATCAAGCCCGAGGAAGTGCCCAACGTCACGGTCACCGGCCAGTACGGCGAAGGCGCGGTCAAGGGGAAGTTCGTCAAGAGCTACTCTGACGAACTCGGCGAGGCCTCGAACACCGAGACGTTCGTCGCGATCAAGGCGCATGTCGACAATTGGCGCTGGCGCGGCGTGCCCTTCTATCTGCGCACCGGCAAGCGCATGGCCGCGCGCCGCAGTGAGATCGCGATCCAGTTCAAGTCGGTGCCGCATTCGATGTTCGCCGGGCGCGGTGGCCTGTTGCAGCCCAACATGCTCATCATCCGCCTCCAGCCGGAGGAATATGTCCAGCTACTTGTGATGGCGAAGGAGCCCGGTCTCGACCGCGACGGCGTCCGCCTGCGCGAAGTCCCACTGAACCTCAGCATGGACGCCGAGTTTGCCGGCACGCGGCGGCGCATCGCCTATGAGCGGCTGCTGCTCGACCTGATCGAAGGCGACCAGACGCTGTTCGTGCGGCGTGACGAGGTCGAGGCGCAATGGACCTGGATCGACGCGATCCGCGAGGGCTGGAAGGCCAACGCGATGAAGCCCAAGAGCTATGCCTCGGGCAGCTGGGGTCCGTCCGCGGCGATCGCGCTGACCGAGCGTGACGGGGTGACCTGGCAGGACGACTGAGTTTGTTTTCTTCCGTTCGTCCCGAGTAGCCTTCGAGCGAAGTCGAGAAGGCGTATCGAGGGATCGGCCCGTTTGTGGCATTGTACCTCGATACGGATCTCGACTTCGCTCGATCCCAACTCGGCACGAACGGCATTTTTGACAGCAATTTTCTGAGTGAGTTCAAGTTTATGACCGAAATCGAATGGTGGGATTACGAGGATTCCGACGAGCTCGCCAACGCAGTCGCGGGCGATATCCAGTTCGTCATCGAGAGCGCGCTGGACGCGCGCGGCTCGGCGGTGATCGCGCTGGCGGGCGGCAAGACGCCGTTCGCTGCGTATGAGAAGCTCGCCCAGGCGAAGCTCGACTGGAAGAAGGTCACGATCATCCCCGGCGACGAGCGTATCGTGAAGCTCGGCGATCCGTTGTCGAACGTGACCGCACTGGCGAAGATCTTCCTGCCCAAGGGCGCGCGCGTGAAGCCGATCGTTCCCGAGGCGATGTCGGACTACAAGGCGGCTGGTCGTTCGGCGGATGCTCTGATGCAGGACCTGCACTGGCCGCTCGACTTCTGCCTGCTCGGCATGGGCGGCGACGGGCATACCGCGTCGATCTTCCCCGGCCCGGATTACGACGAGGCGCTGAGCGGTCCCAAGGAACGCCGCGCGCTTGGCGTGATGCCCGATCCGCTGCCGCCCGAAGCGCCGCTGGCGCGAGTGACGCTGTCGGCTGCCGCCATCGCATCGTCGAAGGCGCTGATGATCATGATCACCGGCGACGCGAAGAAGAAGGTGCTGGAGCAGGCGATCGAACAGGGGCCGTCGTCGTCCTATCCGATCGGCCGCGTGCTGGCCGAGGTCGAGCTGCCGGTCGACGTGCACTGGGCGCCGTGACGATGCTGAACGCCGTCGTCTCCGCGGTCACCGACCGGATCATCGAGCGGTCTCGCGACAGCCGCGCCGCCTACCTCGCGCTGATCGAGCGCGAGGCGGCGGCGCAGGTCCGTCGTCCGGGTCTGGGCTGCGCGAACCTCGCGCACGCCTATGCCGGGACCGAGGAAGACCGCGACGCGATGAAGGCCGATGCCGGCATGAACATCGGCATCGTCACCGCGTATAACGACATGCTGTCGGCACACGCCGTCTATTATCGCTACCCGGAGCTGATGAAGATCTGGGCGCGCGAAGCGGGTGCGACGGCGCAGGTCGCGGGCGGCGTGCCGGCGATGTGCGACGGCGTGACGCAAGGCTATCCCGGCATGGAGCTGTCGCTGTTCAGCCGCGACACGATCGCGCTGAGCACGGCGATTGCACTGTCGCATGGGACGTTCGAAGGCGCCGCGCTGCTCGGCATCTGCGACAAGATCGTGCCGGGTCTGCTGATGGGTGCGTTGCGCTTTGGGCATCTGCCGATGGTGCTGATCCCCGGCGGGCCGATGCCGACCGGGCTTCCCAACAAGGCGAAGGCGGCGGTCCGCGAAAAATTCGCCGAGGGGCTGGTCGGGCGCGACGAGCTGCTCGAGGCCGAGATCGGCGCGTATCATTCGAAGGGTACGTGCACCTTCTACGGCACGGCGAACACCAACCAGATGATGATGGAGGTCATGGGCCTTCACATGCCGGGCGCGGCGTTCGTCAATCCGGGTACCAAGCTGCGCCAGGAACTGACGCGGGCGGCGGTGCACCGGCTGGCGAAGATCGGTGCGCGCGGCGATCTCGTATCGGCCGGTCGGACATTGCGTCGACGAGAAGGCGATCGTAAACGCCGCGGTCGGTCTGCTCGCGACGGGGGGCTCGACCAACCATCTGCTCCATGTGCCGGCGATCGCTCGCGCGGCAGGGATCATCATCGACTGGGAGGATTTCGACCGCCTCTCCTGCGCGGTCCCGCTGATTGCGCGCGTCTATCCCAACGGCTCGGCGGACGTGAACGCGTTCGAAGCTGCCGGGGGCATGCCCTATGTAATCCGCGAGCTGCTCGGCGAAGGGCTGTTGCACGGCGACATCATGACGATCGGTGGCGAGGATCTGTCAGCGTACGCGAAGACCGCGGTCGTCGAGGGGGACACACTCGCTTGGCGCGATACGCCCGATAGTGGCGACGAGACGATCCTGCGCCCTGCGACTGCGCCGTTCTCGCCGGATGGCGGGATGCGGATCCTCGCGGGCAATATCGGCCGGGCGTGCATCAAGGTGTCCGCGGTCGAGCGCGAGCGGTGGATCGTTGAGGCGCCTGCAATGGTGTTCGATGATCAGCTCGACGTGATCGAGGCGTTCAAGCGCGGCGAGCTGGAGAAGGACGTCGTCGTCGTCGTCCGGTTCCAGGGGCCGCGCGCGAACGGGATGCCCGAGTTGCACAAGCTGACGCCGCCGCTGGGCGTGTTGCAGAATCGTGGGTTCAAGGTGGCGCTGGTCACCGATGGGCGGATGTCGGGCGCGAGCGGCAAAGTGCCGTGCGCGATCCATTGCTCGCCCGAGGCGCTGCTCGACGGCGCGATCGGGTTGATCCGCGATGGCGACATGATTCGGGTGGACGCCGTGAATGGCACGCTGGAGGCACTGGTCGATGCCGACGAGTGGGCGACGCGCCGCATGGTCGCGATACCGCCACCGGTTAGCGGCATGGGCCGCGAGCTTTTCGGGATGTTTCGCGGGCTTGCCGACGAGGCCGAGAAGGGTGCGTCGGCGATGCTGGCGGGCGCTGGGCTTTAGAACAAGTCTCAAACGCCGCCGTCGCCTCAGCCACACTCCCGTCATCCCGGCGAAAGCCGGGACCTCGCGCCACGGGGACGGACTATGCGGCCTGAGATCCCAGCTTTCGCTGGGATGACGGGGGACAATAATAATAGACGGAGGATGACATGGAAATCGTAGCGGCAGATATCGGCGGGACGCATGCGCGCTTCGCGATCGCCGAGGTCGAGAACGGCCGCGTCGTGTCGCTTGGCGAGCCGGCGACGCTGAAGACCGCGGACCACGCGTCGCTCCAGACCGCATATCAGGCGTTCGAGGCGGGCTTGGGTCGCCCCTCCCCCGCGCGCTCGCGATCGCGGTCGCGTCGCCGGTCGCGAACGACGTCATCCGGCTGACCAACAACCCGTGGATCATCCGCAAGTCGCTGATCACCGAGCGGCTGAAGGCCGACCAGTGGGTGGTGGTCAACGATTTCGGCGCGGTCGGCCATGCCGTCGCGCAGGTGCCGAGCAGCGACTTCATCCACCTTTGCGGCCCCGATACGCCGCTGCCTTCCGAGGGAATCACGACGATCTGCGGCCCCGGCACCGGGCTCGGCGTCGCCCAGTTGCTTCGACGGAAGAACGGCTACCAAGTCCTGGAGACCGAGGGTGGCCACATGGACTTCGCCCCACTCGACGGAATCGAGGATGCGTTGCTGAGCCGCCTGCGCAAGACCTTCACACGCGTATCCGCCGAGCGCGTCGTCGCGGGGCCCGGCATCGTCGCGATCTATGAGACGCTTGCCGCTTTGGAAGGCCGCGCGGTGCCCAGCCATGACGACAAGACGATCTGGACCGAAGCGATCGACGGCACCGACTCGATCGCGCTCGCCGCGCTCGATCGGTTCTGCCTCGCGCTCGGCGCGGTCGCGGGCGATCTGGCGCTCGCACAGGGCGCCAAGGCGGTCGTGATCGCGGGCGGCCTAGGCTTCCGGATCAAGGATCGGCTGATCCGCTCAGGCTTCGACCAGCGCTTCGTCGCCAAGGGCCGCTTCCAGGGCATGATGGCGGCGATGCCCGTCAAGCTCATCACCCATCCCCAGCCCGGCCTGTTCGGCGCCGCGGCAGCCTTCGCACAGGAACACACCCAATGACCGCCACTATCGCAGACATCATGCAGACCAGCGCCGTCATCCCGGTGCTGGTGATCGAGGACGCGGCGCTCGCCCGACCGCTCGCCGAAGCGCTGGTCGCGGGCGGCTTGCGCGTGCTCGAAGTGACTTTGCGCACCGGCGCGGCGCTTGAAGCCATCGCCGAGATGAAGAAGGTGCCGGGCGCGATCGTCGGCGCAGGCACCGTGGTGAACACGCAGCAGTTCGCACAGGTCCGCGATGCGGGGGCGGAGTTCATTGTCTCGCCCGGCCTGACCGAGCGCCTCGCCACGCCGATCATCGAGAGCGGCATTCCGTTCCTGCCGGGCATAGCCAACGCGGCGGATATCATGACCGGGCTCGACCTGGGGCTGACGCACTTCAAGTTCTTTCCGGCCGAAGCGAATGGCGGATTGAAGGCACTCAAGGCTCTGGCCGCGCCGTTCTATCAGTGCAGCTTCTGCCCGACCGGCGGGATCACCGAAGCGAGCGCACCAGAGTGGCTGGCGTTCAAGCCGGTGCTCTGCGTGGGCGGGAGCTGGGTGACCGGCGGGACGATGGCCGAGATCGAGATCAAGGCGCGCGCGGCGAACGCGTTGCGGGGTAATCCTCCCCGGCACGGGGAGGGGGACCGCGACGCGTAGCGGCGGGGTGGAGGGGAGCGCCACGAGCGTCCCGCCTGTGGGGATCCCATGCCACTAATGGTACGCGCGCGGTGAGCCCCCTCCACCATCCTGCGGATGGTCCCCCTCCCCGTTCCGGGGAGGATTACATCTCGCCGCGGGCTTTGCGGATCGCGTACCATTTCTTCACGTTGGCGTTGTGTTCGGCCAGCGTGTTGGCGAACACGTGGCCGCCGGTGCCATCCGCGACGAAATACAGCGCCTGGGTCTGCGCCGGGTCCAGCACCGCGTCGATCGAGGCACGGCCGGGGTTGGCGATCGGGCCGACCGGCAGGCCAGCCTCGGCATAGGTGTTGTAGCCGTTCTTCGCGCGCAGTTCCGAGCGCAGGATGCGGCGACCTAGCGGGCGCCCCTTGGTGATCGGGTAGATCACGGTTGGATCGGCCTGGAGCGGCATGCCGTTGCGGAGACGGTTGCCGTAGACCGCAGCGACGGTGCGACGTTCGGAGGGCTTGCCGGTTTCCTTCTCGACGATCGAGGCGAGGATGATCGCCTGTTCGGGCGTCGTCACCGCGATGCCGGGCTTGCGCGCGGCCCAGGCGGTGGCGAGGTAGGTCTTCATCGCCGCCTGCATCCGCGTAACGACCGATGCGCGGGTGTCGCCGGCCTGAAAGGCGTAGCTGTCGGGGAGAATCGAGCCTTCCGCCGGGACGGGCACGGTGCCGATCAGGCCGTCCGCCTTTGCCAGCGCGTCGTGGACGAGCACCGAGGGATAGCCTTCGGGGACGACGACGAGGCGCTGGACGACCTTGCCGCCCTGCATCAGCTTGAGGATGTCGGACTGGCTGGCGTGCGGCGCGATGCGGTATTCGCCGGCCTTGATCGGGTCGCCCGAGCCGAACACGCGGGCGTAGAGGCGGAAGCGGCGGGCCGAGGGAATGGCGCCGGCCTTTTCAAGTTCGGTGGCAGCGCCGGCCAGCGTGCTGCCTTCGCCGATCTGCACGGTCAGCGTGCGGGGCGCCGGGCCCGAGCCGCCCCAGCCTTGTACTACGAGGAACAGCGCGACGACGGCCGCCAGGCCTAAGACGAGTCCGAAACAGCCGACCTTGCGCATCACTACCTCTTGTTCTCCCGCGAAGGCGGGAGCCCAGTCTGGGCCCCCGCCTTGGGCCCCATCAAAGTATTACTTTGATGGGTGACCCTTCGCGGGGGAACAAACCTACTTAACGGACCTTCGTCATCACCAACGACGCGTTGGTGCCGCCGAAGCCGAACGAGTTGTTCAGCACCGCGCGGACTTCACGCTTCTTGGCGACGTGGGGCACGAGATCGACGCCCACGCAGCTGTCGCTTGGATTGTCGAGGTTCAGCGTCGGCGGGACGATCTGGTCGCGCAGCGCGAGGATGCAGAAGATGCTCTCGACCGCGCCGGCACCGCCGAGCAGATGGCCGATCGCGGACTTGGTCGACGACATCGACAGACCCGAGATCGCATCGCCGAACAGGCGACGGACTGCGCCGAGTTCGAGTTCGTCGCCCAGCGGCGTCGAGGTGCCATGCGCGTTGATGTAATCGATGTCCTCGAGCTTGAGGCCCGACTTCTTGATGGCCATCTGCATCGAGCGGAACGCACCGTCGCCTTCCGGATGCGGCGCGGTCACGTGGTATGCGTCGCCCGACAGACCGTAGCCGATCACCTCGGCATACATCTTCGCGCCGCGTGCCTTGGCGTGCTCGTATTCCTCGAGCACCAGAACGCCCGCGCCCTCGCCCATCACGAAGCCGTCGCGGTCCTTGTCGTAAGGGCGCGAGGCCTTTTCGGGCGAATCATTGAAGTTGGTCGACAGCGCGCGGGCTTGTGCGAACCCGGCGATGCCGAGCGGGCAGACGGTGCCTTCCGCGCCGCCCGCGAGCATCACGTCGGCGTCGTCCATCGCGATCATCCGCGCGGCATCGCCAATCGCGTGCGCGCCGGTCGAGCAGGCGGTGACGACGGCGTGATTCGGACCGCGCAGGCCATATTTGATCGAGACCTGCCCCGAGATTAGGTTGATCAGGCGGCCATGGACGAAGTGCGGTGACACGCGGCGCGGGCCCTTGGTATGGAGGACGATCGATTCGCTTTCGATGCCCGGCAGTCCGCCGATGCCCGAACCGATCGAAACGCCGGCGCGCCAGCTTTCCTCAAGCGTCATCTCGGTCAGCCCGGCGTCTTCCAGAGCCTGACCCGCGGCATCGATGCCGTAGATGATGAACGGATCGACCTGGCGCTGGACCTTGTGGTCGACGCGCTTGGCCGGATCGAAGCCGTACTCGTGGTCGGCCGGCTTCACCTCGCAGGCGATGCGGCACACCTGATCCGACGCGTCGAAGCGCGTGATCGGGCCCGCGCCCGACTTGCCGGCGAGGATATTCGCCCAGGCCGTTTCAACATCCGCCCCCAGGGGGGTGACCAGGCCTAGCCCGGTTACGACGACACGCCGCATGGCTTCAAACTCCGTCTGCTCTCAAAACGAAACGGCTCCCCGCCCTCTTTGCCCAAGGACGGGGAGCCGCTCAAATCACACCCTTCAGGGCAGGTCCAAAGTTTTGAACCCTAGACCCTGATCAGGCCTTGTGCTCGTCGATGTAGGTGATCGCGTCCTTGACGGTCGCAATCTTCTCGGCGGCATCATCGGGGATCTCGACACCGAACTCTTCCTCGAACGCCATGACGAGTTCGACGATGTCGAGGCTGTCTGCGCCCAGGTCGTCGATGAAGCTCGCGTCCTCGGTCACCTTGTCGGCTTCGACGCCGAGATGCTCGACGACGATCTTCTTCACGCGGTCAGCTGTCTCGCTCATGGTAGTTCCCTCTTCAAATCTGGGGGTTTTCGGTATTTCCTGAACGCACCTAGAACGCGGCAGTTCAGCGCGCAAGTTCAGATCATCGCCATCCCGCCGTTCACGTGCACGGTTTGTCCCGTGACGTAACCGGCTTCACGGCTGGCGAGGTACACGATCGCCGCGCCGATGTCTGCGCCTTCGCCGAGCCGACCGGCAGGAATCTTCGCGGTGAGCGCGGTCTTCTGCGCGTCGGGCAGCGCGTCGGTCATCGGCGAGGTGATGAAACCGGGCGCGACGCAGTTGACGGTGATGCCGCGGCTGGCGAGCTCCTGCGCCATCGATTTCGACATGCCGATAAGGCCGGCCTTCGACGCGGCGTAGTTGGCTTGGCCCGGATTGCCGGTGACGCCGACGATCGAGGTGACCGAGATCATCCGGCCGAACCTTGCCTTCATCATCGGCTTGGCGGCGGCGCGCATGAGGCGGAACGCGGCTTCGAGATTGACGCGGATGACGCTGTCCCACTCGTCGTCCTTCATCCGCATCGCGAGATTGTCGCGGGTGACGCCGGCGTTGTTGATTAGGATGTCGAGCTTGCCACCGAGTGCTTCAACGGCCTGCGGGACGAGCGCGTCGACCGCGGCTGCATCGGAGAGGTTGCAGGGGAGCGCGACGTGGTCGCCTTTAAGGGTGGCGCGGAAGGCTTCGAGCTTGTCGGCGTTGGAGCCGGACACGGCGAGGCGTGCGCCTCGGGCGGCCAGGGCCTTGGCGATCTCGGACCCGATCCCGCCGGATGCTCCGGTGACGAGGGCGGTCATACCTGTGAGGTCGAACATTTTGGTCTCCAAATTCAAGAAATTTGTTCGCGCAGAGGCGCAGAGGCGCTGAGAGGATAGTGATTGTTGACGAGCCGACGCACGCCTTCCTTGAGCGTTTCGCCTCCAAAGTTGATGAGCAGGCCGACAGGCTGCTTGGTCAATCTCAGATAGGTCAGCAGTTGCTTTGCATGCACCGAACTCAGCTGGTCGATCGATTTGATCTCGAGGATCAGTCGCTCGTCCACCAACAGATCGATACGGAAGGCGGCAGCAAAACACATTCCTTCGAATTCGATGTCTACCGAACGCTGTCGTTCCACGCGATATCCCATCGCGGCGAGCTTGCCCGCCAAGACGGTTTCATAAACGCTTTCGAGCAGTCCCGGCCCTAAGTCGCGGTGGATGCGGATCGCGACATCAATGACGTCGCCGGTGATCCGATCGATATCCACCATCGCAATCTCCTCTGCGCCTCCGCGCCTCTGCGCGAACCACTCTTAATCTACAAACTCCGAACAAGCGCCTCGATGTCGTCCATCGTAATGACGCTCGTCGTTTCGATGTCGGGGGTAATGCGCTTGACCATCGGGCTGAGCACCTTGCCGCCGAATTCGACGAAGTGGTCGACCCCCGCCGCATGCATCGCCAACACCGATTCGCGCCAGCGGACCATGCCGGTTACCTGTTGCACCAGCAGGTGACGGATTGCGCCTGGGTCGGCGACTGCGGTGGCATCTACGTTGGCGAAGACGGGAACGAGGGGCGCGCGGAGGTCGGCGTCCAGGAGGGCGGCTTCCATCGCTTCGGCAGCAGGCTGCATCAAGGGGCAGTGGAAGGGGGCGGATACGGGGAGCAATACCGCGCGCTTGGCGCCGAGGTCCTTGGCCAGTGCGATCGCCTTTTCGATGGCGAGGCGGTGGCCGGAGATGACGACTTGCGACGGGTCGTTGTCGTTGGCGACGGTGCAGATCAGTTCGGGGCCGCCCTCCGCAAGGATCGCGTCGACTGCGGCGCCGGCGATGACCTGCGCCTTTTCGAGATCAGTGCCGAGCAGCGCGGCCATTGCGCCCTCGCCCACCGGAACCGCCGCCTGCATCGCGCGGCCGCGAAGTTTAAGGAGGCGGGCGGTGGTCGACAGGTCGAGCGCACCGGCGGCACACAAGGCGGTATATTCGCCGAGGCTGTGGCCGGCGACGTAATCGGCCTTGTCGGCGAGGCGGAGGCCGCCTTCCTTTTCGGCGACGCGCAAGGTGGCGATCGCGTTCGCCATGATCGCGGGCTGGGCGTTCTCGGTGAGGAGCAGGTCGTCCGCGGGCCCTTCGCTCATCAGGCGGAACAGGTGCTGGCCGAGCGCCTCATCGACTTCGGCGAAGACCTCGCGGGCGGTGGCACTGGCGTCGGCGAGCGCCTTGCCCATGCCGACAGACTGGCTCCCCTGGCCGGGGAAGATGAACGCGCGCATGGCCTCTCCTCTGTGTTGGATCTTCGTTCGAGCGCGGGGCCTATAAAGGTGCGCGTCGAGTTGCAACCTGAACGAACCCGGCGGCCTTGCGACAATATGCGACCATTTCGCCGACCTTGCGACAATCGCCTGCGACAATCGGCTCCCAGATTATGGAGGACGCCGCAGCAACGGCGCCGTGTTTCAAACGGGAGATTATCATGAAAAAGTTCATTCTCAGCGCGCTTGCCGTCACGCTCGTCGCCAGCCCACTGCTCGCCGCAGCGCCTGCCGAAGCGCAGCAGCGTCGCGAAGTCACCACCGTGCGCCACAACGATAACAACGGCCGCACCGTCGTCACCAAGCGCACCGTCGTCCGCACGCCGCAGTATCGCAACTGGCGCGCCGGCCAGCGCTTCGATCGTCGCCAGGCGCAGAACTACCGGGTCATCACGACGTATCGCAACTATCGCCTTGCCGCCCCGCCGCGTGGCAGCCAGTGGGTTCGCTCGGGCAACGACGCGCTGCTGATCAACGGTCGCGGCAACGTGGTCCAGGTTCGTGGCGGCGCGTTCCGGTAAATCGGTAGGAGCGGATCTTTGGGGGCGTAATAAGTACGCCCCCTCGCTCCACGCCCTGTCATCCTGACGGAAGTCAGGATCCAGGGGTTACGAGCGGCGGCATTTCTGGCTCTGGATCCTGACTTTCGTCAGGATGACGGGACTAGTTGAACGAAGCACACCAGCCTTGCCTTTCTCCGATAAACGGCTAAGGCCCTCTGCAACCGGGGTGAGAGATTCGCGTCTCTCGCCCCTGTTTGCATTCTAGACGACAGCCGGAGGGGTGCACGCATGGGGCGTGTATCAGCGATCGGCCAAGACGAAGGACAAGACATGGCTCTTTACGAGCACGTGTTCCTTGCGCGCCAGGATCTGGCACAAGCGCAGGTGGACGCACTGGCGGAAATCGCCACCAAGATCGTGAACGACAACGAAGGTCGGGTCGTAAAGACCGAGAACTGGGGCCTGCGTTCGCTGGCGTACAAGATCGCCAAGAACCGCAAGGCGCACTACGTCATGCTCGAGATCGATGCCCCCGGCAGCGTGATCGCAGAGCTGGAGCGCCAGACCCAGATCAACGAAGACATCATCCGTTACATGACGGTCAAGGTCGACACCCTCGAAGAGGGCCCGACCGTGATGATGCGCAAGCAGGATCGTGACCGCGAGCGTCGTGGCGACCGTGAAGGTGGCCGTGAGGGCCGTCCCGATCGTGGCGATCGTCCGGACCGTGGTCCCCGTCGTGACCGCGAAGAGGGAGCTGAATAATCATGGCACGTCCATTCTTCCGCCGCCGCAAGAGCTGCCCGTTCTCCGCCAAAGACGCTCCCCGGATCGACTATAAGGACGTCCGGTTGCTGCAGGGCTTCGTGTCCGAGCGTGGCAAGATCGTCCCGTCGCGTATCACTTCGGTGGCCGCAAAGAAGCAGCGCGAACTGGCTCAAGCCATCAAGCGTGCGCGTCATCTGGGCTTGCTGCCCTACATCGTTAAGTAAGGAGCGCCCACATGGACGTCATTCTGCTTGAGCGCGTCGAAAAGCTTGGTGCTATCGGCGACGTGGTGAAGGTCAAGGACGGTTACGCGCGTAACTTCCTGCTTCCCAACAAGAAGGCGCTTCGTTCGAACGAAGCCAACCGCAAGGTGTTCGAGTCGAACCGTGCGAAGATCGAATCGGACAACGCATCGCGTCGCAGCGATGCCGAGACCGAAGCGAAGACCTTCAACGACGCGACCGTGACCCTGATCCGTCAGGCGTCGAACACCGGCCAGCTCTACGGTTCTGTCGCGGTTCGCGATCTGGTCGATGCGCTGGTGGCCGACGGTCACAAGGTCGGCAAGTCGGCGATCGTGCTCGACAAGCCGATCAAGGCGATCGGTGTCTACACCGTCAAGGTCTCGCTGCACCCCGAGGTGTCGGTGGCCGTCAAGGTCAATGTCGCCCGGTCGCCTGAAGAGGCCGAGATGCAGGCTTCGGGCGTCGACGTGATGTCGTCGATGTTCGAGCGGGACGAGGCTGGCTTCGTCGAGGATTACGATCCGAACGCAGAGCCCGGCGCGACCGCCGAAGCACCGCGCGACCAGGAGGAAGAGACGCAGGGTTGATCCCTTCGCTTCCCTTCTAGCCGATACAGAAAGGCCCGCCCGGAGTGATCCGGGCGGGCCTTTTCTTTTGTGTCTGCGCGACGGGCGTCAGGGGCAAGTTACGCAGGCGCCGATCATGGCTGCGAAGGGGATGAGGGCGCAGAGGATGGGGACTAGGTGTTTCATGACCGGGTGACTCTTTGGGGGGTGTTGTCCGGTTAATGCTCGGGGTGTGGAAAGGTTGCTGAGAGGTGAACGAATTTTGTACCGATCGGTATTAGGAAATTGACTCTGCGGTATTTAAAAGTTTGCCGCTCCTCTCGGTATCCCACCCCGGCGAAGGCCGGGGCCCAATTGGGAAAGCTGGAGTAACGGATCGCAGCGTCCATCATTCGGGCCCCCAATTGGGCCCCGGCCTTCGCCGGGGTGGTTCACAACTGCTAGTCTCAGCTTTCGACGTTCTCCGGCTTCTCGATCAAAGCGGGCCCCTCGCCTAGCGCCAGCGCGTCGACCGAGGATACGTCCTCAAGATCTCGCGCACCCGTCTCGATGTTCAGGTCGCGGAACTTGCGACCCGTTACCATCAGGCGGCCGTTGAACGAATTGGTGAAGCCGTTGAAATTCTTCACCGCGCTGTTGAGGCCGACGCCGACCTTCCGCAGGTCGTCCGCCACCTTGGCGAGGCGGTCGTGCATCTCCTTGCCGAGTTCGCCGATCTTGCGTGCTTCGTTGGCGAGCTTTTCCTGGCGCCAGACCGCCGCGACGGTGCGGGCGATCGCGATCAGGTTCGTGGGGGTGGCGAGCAGCACGCGCTTTTCAAAAGCGAAGTCCCAGAGCGTCGGGTCGTGTTCGAGCGCGGCGGAGAGGAAATGTTCGCCTGGGACGAACATGATGACGTAGTCGGGCGTGTCGGCGAACTGGCTCCAATAGGCCTTGTTGCCGAGGCCGTTGACGTGTGCGCGCATCGAGGCTGCGTGGGCAGCTAGGCCGATCAGGCGTTCGGCATCATCAACCGCGCCGAATGCGTCCTGGTAGGCGTTGAGCGAGACCTTCGCGTCGATCACCAGAGCCCGACCGCCGGGAACGCGGATGATCGCGTCGGGGCGGAGGCGGGCACCGTCGTCGCCCACCGCTACCGAGACTTCGGTCTGGAAATCGGTGTGTTCGCTGAGGCCGCAGGTTTCGAGAACGTTCTTCAACTGCTGCTCACCCCAGCGGCCGCGGGACTTGGGGGCGTTGCGTAAGGAATTGACGAGTTTGGCGGCTTCGGTCGAGACCTTTTCCTGGCCCAGGCGCATCTGCTCGATCTGGCCCTTGAGATCGCCGAACGCGTCGCGGCGTTCGGCTTCGACCTTGGCGACGCCCTCTTCATAGCGTTGCAGGCGGTCGCTGACGGGTTGCAGCATCGACTTGAGGTTGAGGCCGGCGGACTCCTCGGACTGGCGGAAGCGGGCGTCGGCACGTTCGAGAAAGGTCTTCTGCGCGTCGCTGAGCAGCTTGTTGGCGACGTCGCCGAACTGCGCGGCCATGACGTCCTTCGCCTCGCGGAGTTCGAGCAGGCGTGCTTCGAACGCCTCGCCTTGGGCCTTCAGCGTGGCGATTTCGGTGCGGGCGGCGTCTCGATCGGCGCGGATCGTTGCAAGATCCAGGCGAAGGCGATCGGTGTCGGTGGCGCGCTCGGCGTTCTGGGCGCGGAGGGTGGCGAGGTCCTGCATCGCGGCGTTGCGTTCGCGTTCGACGGCGTCGCGGGCGGTGCGGATTAGGTCGGCGTCGGCGACCTTGGTTTGGGCGACGGCGAGTTCGCTGGCCAGGGTGGCGGCTCGGCGGGAGGCTAGGAGCCAGCCGAGGAGTGTGCCGGCGGCTAGGGCGAGGACGGCGATTATGGCGAACTCAGCCATTTTGCGGGGCCGGAACTGGTGTGAAGTATAGGAAGTGCAGACGCTGGCGCAGCAGTTCCTCAGGGGGAGATGGGCGCGTTAGCGGGCGGATTTGGTGAGCGAATGGGAACGTCATGTGTGGAACATACGTCGAACGGTTGATGCAGGACAATCGGAATATTGTTTTGCCGCGGAGGCGGGAGTCCAGGGTTACAAGCGGTAGCGCTCGTGGTCCTGGGCCCCCGCTTTCGCGGGGGAACTAGGGGCGCGTTGCGATCCCACACACCGGCACCACCCCGGCGGAGGCCGGGGCCCAGTTGGGGCACGTTGCCAACTTCGCGCAGCGCGTCGTTACTGCGACCTCTCCAACTGGGCCCCGGCCTTCGCCGGGGTGGTTGCGTGTTGGGGAATGAGCCGCGCTCTCAGGGACGCACTCTAGCACAGACAGCAGCGACGCCACGCCCCCTCACCCCAGCTTGCGCTGCTTCGCCAGCTTCTTCAGCACCATGTCGCGCTTGAGGCGGCTGATGTGGTCGATGAACAGCACGCCGTCGAGATGGTCGATCTCGTGCTGCATGCAGGTCGAGAGCAGGCCGTCGAGGTCTTCCTCGTGCGCCGCGCCGGTCTCGTCTAGCCACTTCACGCGGCAGCGCGCCGGGCGGGCAACTTCCGCATATTGCTCGGGGATCGAGAGGCACCCCTCGTTGTAGGTGGAGACCTCGTCGCTGACCGACAGGATCTCGGCGTTGATGTACGCCTTGGGATTCTTGATCGGCTTGTCTTCCTCGTCCTTCTCCTCCTGGAGATCGATGACGAGGACGCGCTTCTGCACGCCGACCTGGGTCGCGGCGAGGCCGATGCCGTTGAAGTCGTACATCGTCTCGATCATGTCGGCGACGAGCGTGCGGGTGGAGTCGTCGACCGTCTCCACCGGCTCGGCAACGAGGCGCAGGCGGGGATCGGGGACTTCGAGAACGGTCATGACGGTCATAGCGCGTCCGCTAAGGTACGCGTGGGCATCACGTCAAGCCGATGGGCGTCAAGCCATTGGCCTTCTGGCCCTTAATGCCTGCGCCAACGTCCCCTCGTCGAGATAGTCGAGTTCGCCGCCGACCGGCAGGCCGTGCGCGAGTTGGGTGACCCGGACGGGGAAGCGTTCGATGCGCTCGGCGATGTAGTGCGCGGTAGTCTGGCCTTCGAGCGTGGCGTTCATCGCGAGGACGACTTCGTCGATGCCGCCGGCTTCGATACGACGGACGAGGCTGTCGATGCTGAGATCCTCCGGACGGATGCCTTCGAGTGCGGACAGGCGCCCGCCGAGGACGTGGAAGCGGCCGGGGAACAGCCGCGAGCGATCGAGCGCCCAGAGGTCGGCGACTTCCTCGACGACGCAGAGCGAACGCTGGTCGCGGCGCGGGTCGGCGCAGATCGCGCAGGGGTTTGTGGTGTCGACGTTGCCGCAGGTCGAGCAGTTCTCCAGCCGCTCGTCGACCGCGGTCAGTGCCTCGCGCAACGGGCCCAGTGCCGCGTCGCGCTTCTTGAGCAGATGCAGCACGGCGCGACGTGCGGACCGGGGGCCGAGGCCGGGGAGCCGGGCCAGCGCCTGCGTCAGCGCCTCGATCTCGGGGGATGCCATCTGGAACAGATAGGGGTTGCGCGGCTCCCCGCCAGCGTGTTCGAGAGAGGCCATGCGGATCATCTTCATGGGAACGCCGGACTTCGCAGTGCCGGTGCTGGAGGCCCTCGTCGCGGCGGGGCATGTCGTGGCGGCGGCGTATTGCCAGCCGGCTCGGCCGGGCGGACGGCGCGGGCGCGAGCTGGTGCCGTCGCCGGTGCAGGTTCGGGCGGAAGCGCTGGGGATCGAGGTGCGAACGCCGGTGTCGTTCAAGGCGTCTTTGCGGGAGGGACTTGAGGCTCGCGAGGCGTTTGCAGCGCTCGGGGCGGATGTGGCGGTTGTCGCGGCCTATGGTCTTATTCTGCCGCGCGCGGTGCTGGAGGCGCCTCGGTTCGGGTGCCTGAACGTGCATGGGTCGCTGTTACCGCGGTGGCGCGGCGCGGCGCCGGTGCAGCGGGCTATCCTCGCGGGCGATGCCGAGACGGGCGTCGGGATCATGCAGATGGAGGCTGGGCTGGATACCGGCCCGGTTCGGCTCGAGGGTCGGACGCCGATCGTCGGCAAGACCGCGGGGGACCTGACGTCCGAGCTGTCCGCGATGGGGGCTCGGTTGATGGTCGAGGTGCTGGGCGATCTCGACGCCCACCCTGCCCGGCCGCAACCCGAGGAGGGCGTCACCTACGCCGCCAAGATCGACAAGGCGGAGGCGCGGATCGATTTCGAGCGGTCGGCGGTCGAGGTCGAGCGACTCGTGCGCGCGATGAACCCGGCGCCGGGGGCGTGGTTCGAGCATGCCGGCGAGCGCTTGAAGGTGCTGGCGGCGGACGTGTTGCCGTTCTCGTTTCTTGGGTGCGAGGGGCTGACGGTCAACGCCGAACTGACGATCGGGTGTGGCGATGGGGCGATTCGGCCGACCTTGGTGCAGCGCGCCGGGCGTGGCGTCACCTCGGCCACGGAATTGCTGCGTGGGTTTGCGATCCCGTCGGGGACGCAGCTTTGACGCGGTTCGCGTTGACGGTGGAGTTCGACGGGCGGCCGTTCATGGGCTGGCAGCGGCAGAAGCACGGCCCGAGCGTTCAGGCGGCGCTGGAGGCGGCCGTGCTCAAGATGACCGGCGAGACCGCGTCGGTGCAGGCGGCAGGGCGGACCGATGCGGGCGTGCACGGAATGGCGATGCGCGCGCATGTCGACATCGCGAAGCCGCTCGCGGCGTTTCGGTTGATGGAGGGTTTGAATGCGCTGGTGAAGCCGGCGCCGGTGTCGGTGCTGGCGTGCGAGGTGGTCGATGACGATTGGCATGCGCGGTTTTCGTGTGTCGGGCGGTCGTACGAGTATCGGATCGTCAACCGGCGATCGCCGCTGACGTTCGAGGCTGGGTTGGCTTGGCAGGTGCCGCAGTTGCTGGATGTAGACGCGATGGCGGAGGCTGCGGGGGCGCTGGTCGGGCGGCATGACTTCACGACGTTTCGGTCGGCGCATTGTCAGGCGGATAGTCCGGTGCGCACTTTGGACCGGCTTGAGGTTGTGCGGGAGGGGGAGCGGCTGTTCGTCTACGCGGCGGCGCGGTCGTTCCTGCACCATCAGGTGCGGTCGATGGTCGGGTGTCTCGCGCTGGTGGGTATGGGGCGTTGGGCGGTTGGCGATGTTGCCAAGGCGCTGGCGGCGAAGGATCGGGCGATGCTTGGGCTGAATGCACCGCCTGATGGGTTGTTCTTCGTTGCGGCCGTCTACCCTTAAGCTTGTGTCCCCGCGAAGGCGGGGACCCAGTCTGGGCCCCCGCCTTCGCGGGGGAACACGCTTCTTCGGTTAGCGGACGAACTTCGCGGCCAGCTCGACATGCGTCGACCAGCGGAACTGGCCGACCGGCTGGACCCAATCGATCCGCCAACCCGCGTCGCACAACTCCTTCGCATCCCGCGCGAAACTGGCTGGATTGCACGAGACATAGGCGATCACGGGCGTCTTGCACTCGGCCAGCGCAGTTGCCTGTTCGCGCGCGCCCGAACGTGGCGGATCGATCACCACCGCGTCGAACCGGTCGAGTTCGGCCACCGTCAGCGGCCGGCGATAGAGATCGCGGTGCTCCGGGTAGACGGGCCGCTGAGTGCGGTGCGCGGCGGCCTTCAGCGAGCCAAGTGCGTCGCGTGCGCCCTCGGCCGCGTAGACCTTGGCGGGGATCGCGAGAGTGAAGGTGCCGAGACCCGCGAACAGGTCGGCGACCGTCGCGGGTTTGCCGATCGCTTCTAGGACAGCAGCGGTCAGTGCGGCCTCGCCATCGGGCGTGGCCTGGAGGAACGACGCGGGCGGGAGCGGTACGGGGACACCGCCGAGCGTGATCGTGACCGCGTCGGGTTCCCAGCGCGTCTCGGGCCCGAGGCCATCGTCGAACGCCACGCGGGCGATCTTGTGGTCTTCGCAGAATTTGGTGAGCGCTTCGGCCGCGGGCAGGCCTTCGGGGGCGAAGCCGGTGATCAGGATGTCCGCGCCCTGGTCGGCGAGCGTTAGGTGGATATCCGCGCGGCGGCGGAAGTTGAGGCGCTTGAGCAGCTGGCGCAAGGGCTGGACGAGCGCGAACAGGCGCGGATCGAGGATCCAGCACTCCTTGATGTCGACGATAGTGTGCGCCTTCTCCGCGGTGAAGCCGAGCGTGATCTTGCCCCCTTGGCCTCGGCGTGGAGCGTCGCACGGCGGCGGCTGCGCTCGGGGGAGATGTGCGGCGTGCGGATCGGCGCGGACAGGTCCTGGCCGTCGAGCGCGGAGGCGATGCGGTCGGTGACGAACTCGGCATAGGCTTGATCGTCGAGATGCTGGAGCTGGCACCCGCCGCAGGTCGGGAAATGCACGCAGGGGAGTCTGGTGGTGCGGGCCAGGCGTGACGGTGCCGTCGGCAGAGAGCGTGTCGCCGGGGGCCGAGAAGGCGGCGTGGCGTCCGTCGGCGGTCATCCCGTCGCCGCGCGCCGCGACGCGGACGATGGTGTCGATATTCGTTTCAGAGGTCGAGTCAGTGGTCATGGGGCCGCTCTGGCGGACCGGAGCGCTTCCGCCAAGTCGTCGGCGATGAAAGCCGCGCCCAATCGGCGGGCAGCGTCACCGTGGAGCCACACTCCGGCGCAGGCTGCGTCGATCGGATCGAGCCTGGCGGCGAGCATCGCGCCGATCGCGCCGGCGAGAACGTCGCCGGTGCCGGCTGTGGAGAGCCAGTCGCTGGCCCCTTGCGCGATGCGGACGCGGCCGTCGGGGGCGGCGATGACGGTGTCGGCGCCTTTGAAGACGACGATGGCATTAGCGCGGGTGGCGGCGTCGCGGGCTCGGGTAATCTTGTCGGTGTCGGATTTGCCGAAAAGCGCGTCGAACTCGCCGGCGTGCGGGGTGAGGATGACGGGGGCCTTCAGGGCCTTGATCCGCGCGGGGTCGAGCAGGCGGAGCGCGTCGCCGTCTATGATCAGCGGGTGGCCCGAGGACAGCGCGGCGTCCAGGCGGGCCTTGGCCGTATCGTCGCGGCCGAGGCCGGGACCGATCACCAGTGCGCCGATGCGATCGTTGGCAAGCGCGTGATCGGAAAACGGCATGCGAACGAGCGCGTGCGGGGGCCTTGGCTGTCGCCGAGCAGGGTCACATAGCCGGCGCCGGCGCGCATCGCGGCGAGCACTGCGAGGTCGCCGGCGCCCGACATGGTGCCCGCGATGATCGCGACCATGCCTCGGGTGTATTTGTGCGAGTCCGGGCCGGGTGTCGGGAGGATTGGGGCTTTGAGGACTTCGGCTTGGCTGAGCGTGGGGACGCCGATGTCGAGGAGGCGGATCTGGCCGCAATAGCGCGCGGCGGGTTGGAGAAGGTGCGCTGGTTTTACAGCGCCGAGCGCAAGGGTGAGGTGGAAGACGGGCGGCGTGCTGAGGGCTTGGCCGGAGTCGGTAGCGAGGCCGCTGGGGAGGTCTACTGCGATGCTGAGTTGGGCGGCGTTGGCGAGTGCGTGAAGGCACTCGACCACAGACCGTTCCCCCGCGGACGCGGGGGCCCAGAATAGGCCGTTGGGTGAGCGCTCGGAACTTAGCTGAGCCCCGCGTCCGCGGGGGAACGGTTAGGGGTGGATGTCGTATCGGAATCGAGCGGCCGGGTCAGTCCAGTGCCGAACAGCGCGTCGATCAGGATCGGGGCGGGCATCGCCTCGGCCAGCGTTTCGACCAGGCCGGACCACCGTGCCCTTGCCGACTTTGCCGCATCCGTCTTGGGCTCGGACAGCGCCGCGACGCGAACCGAAACGCCCATCTCGGCCAGCACCCGTGCGGCGACATAGCCGTCGCCACCGTTGTTACCGGGACCACACAGCATCAGAACTTCGTTCGTGCCCGCCAACCGGCGAACAGCCGCCGCGATTGCAGTACCGGCACGATCCATCAACGTTTCGACCGACACGCCGCCGGCGATTACCGCGTCTTCCGCCGCGCGCATTTCGGCGGCGGTCAGGATCGCCTGGCCCTCGATGTGAATCATGATGACTTGGTTGCGCTCTTGACGGTGGCCGGGAGGCGGTAGCGAGCGTCGCCGATCGACACCTCGATACCGTTGCCCTCGATCAGGCCGACCTTTGCGACCTCTGCCCCGTCTGCCGCGACAACACCACGGCCGTCGTGGGTGACGAGCAGGCGGCGAAACGCGCCATCAGGATGGCGGATCGTCAGGATCGGGCCAGTCTCGCCCTTGGCCTGTTCGATCGTGCAGACCGTTTCGAGCGCTGCGGCCCGCGGGCGCAGGGGATGCGGGGGTCGCCGGCGGACTTCTTGGCCTGCTTGGCGGTCTGCCCGGCCGCGACCTGCGTACTGGATGGCTTGCCTGGCCCGCATGCCGCGAGGGGGAACGACAAGAGGGCGAGGCACAGGAGGCGGTTCACTGTCTTACCGAAGCCGATATCTGAACCACCATCCGTCATCCCAGCGAAAGCTGGGATCTCCCCGTTCGGGTCGCGGCGCGCGCCAGCCGGGATACCCCAGCTTTCGCTGGAGTGACGGGTGGAGCGCGCGTCTCGTTTGCCTATCCGCGTGGTCTCAAATATCCGCGTAGACATGGGTTTCCGCTGCGGCTCCAGGATGCGTGACCGCGCCCTTGTACGCGGGGCCGACGGTCTTCGCATAGCGCCAGAGTGCGCCCGAGCCGTAATCGTTGGCGCGCGGCACCCACGCCGCGCGCCGCGCCGCCATCACGTCCTCGGGAACGTCGAGGTCGATCGTGCCGGCCTCGGCGTCGATGTGGATGATGTCGCCGTTCTCAACCAGCGCGATCGGGCCGCCGTCGGCTGCTTCGGGACCAACATGGCCGATGCAGAAACCGCGGGTGCCGCCGGAGAAGCGACCGTCGGTGATCAGCGCGACGCTCTCGCCCATGCCCAGACCGTAGAGCGCGGCGGTGGTCGACAGCATCTCGCGCATGCCGGGGCCGCCCTTGGGGCCTTCGTAGCGGATGACGATGACTTCACCCTCGTTGATCTCGCGGTTCTCGACCGCGGCGAAGGTGTCCTCCTCGCAATCGAACACGCGCGCCGGGCCGCTGAACTGAAGGCGGTGCAAGCCCGCGACCTTCACGATCGCGCCATCGGGGGCGAGGCTGCCGCGTAGGCCGACGACGCCGCCGGTCGGGGTGATCGGCGTGGTGATGTCATAGATGACCTTCTGGTCGGGATTCCACGTCACCTGGTCGATATTCTCGCCGAGCGTTTTGCCCGACACGGTCATGCAATTGCCGTCGAGGAACCCGCCGCTGAGCATCGTCTTCATCAGCATGTAGACGCCGCCGGCCTCGTACATGTCCTTCGCAACATACTTCCCGCCGGGCTTGAGGTCGGCGATGTACGGCGTGGTCTTGAAGGCCTCGGCGACGTCGAACAGGTCGAACTCGATGCCGACCTCATGCGCCATCGCGGGCAGATGCAGCGCGGCGTTGGTCGAGCCCCCGGTCGCGGCGACGACGCGCGCGGCGTTGATGAACGCCTCGCGCGTGCAGATGTCGCGCGGGCGGATGTTGCGCTCGATCAGCTCCATGATCTGGACGCCGGCGGCATGCGCGATCTGTTCGCGGCTGCTATACGGTGCGGGCGTCATGTTGCTGTTCGGCATCGACAATCCGATCGCCTCCGCGACGCAGGCCATCGTATTCGCGGTGAACTGGCCACCGCACGCGCCGGCGCTGGGACAGGCGACCTTTTCTAGCGCGTGGACTTCGGACAGCGGGCACGCGCCGGCTGCGTATTTGCCGACGATCTCGAACACGTCGACGACCGTCACGTCCTTGTCGTGGAAACGGCCGGGCAGGATCGAGCCGCCGTAGACGAAGATCGACGGCACGTTGAGCCGCAGCATCGCCATCATCATGCCGGGCAGCGACTTGTCGCAGCCGGCAAAGCCGATCAGCGCGTCGTAGCAATGGCCGCGCACGCTGAGCTCGACCGAGTCGGCGATGACCTCGCGGCTGACCAGGCTGGTCTTCATGCCCTGATGGCCCATCGCGATGCCGTCGGTGACGGTGATCGTGTTGAACCGGCGCGGCATGCCGCCGCCCTGGATCACGCCGAGCCGCGCGACATCGGCCTGTGCATCGAGCGTGATGTTGCAGGGCGCGCTATCGTTGCCGGCGCTGGCGACGGCGACGAACGGCTTGGCGATATCCTCTTCGGGGATCCCCATCGCGTAATAATAGCTGCGGTGCGGGGCGCGCTCGGGGCCGACCGAGACATGGCGGCTCGGCAGGCGTGATTTGTCGAAACGGTTGCTCATGGCGACCGCCTATGTCGCGGGAGGGGCCATTTGCGCAAGAGAGTTGCGTTGAATTTTCGGTGGGGCGACGCCTGCTTCCCTCGGGCTCATTCCAGATCCTCCCCTGCAAGGGGAGGTGGCGCGCAGCGGCGGAGGGGTAATGGCCTATCAAGGGCGGGCACCCCTCCGTCAGCGCTATGCGCTGCCACCTCCCCTGGCAGGGGAGGATACGAAAGAGGGGCGGGCCAGCGAAGGAGGTTTAAAGGCCTTCGAGCGCCTTCGCTACGCCGTCCATCGTGAAGGGCTTCTGCAACCGCGGACGATCGCGGAATTCGGGCGCCACGCCGTCATCGCCGCCGCCGGTGGCGAAGACAAAGGGGACGCCTTTTGCCGCCAAGGCCTCGGCAACCGCGGTGCTCTTTTCACCGCCGCGCAGGTTTACATCGAGGATCGCGCCGTCAACGCCGCCCTCCTCGATCCGCTTCAGGGCGTCGGCTACGGTATCGACCGAGCCTGCGACTCCCTTGTCCAGAACTTCGAGAAAATCCTCGAGCATCATGGCGATCAACGGTTCGTCCTCGACGATGAGGATCTGCTGGGGAGCGGTCATGCCATGCGCATAGTCGGGATTGTTACGACTTGCCAACATCTTGTTCGAATCACCGCGCGGCCAGCACGTCTCGTGCCGCCTCCGCGAGTTCCTGCACCGAGAAGGGCTTGGGCAGGAACGCGACGTTGTCGAGGTCGATCGACTTGCGCAACTGCTCCTCGGCATAGCCCGACATGAAGAGGATCGGGAGGTCGGGGAATTTCTCGCGCGCATGGCGGACCATCGTCGGGCCGTCCATCTGCGGCATGACGACGTCGCTGATCAGCAGGTCGGGGCGGCCGTGTTTCTCCAGCACTTCCAGGGCGACTTCGCCGTTCTCCGCGGTCAGCACGGTATAGCCCTGCCGCGCGAGCGCACGCTCGGCGACGGCGCGGACCATGTCCTCGTCCTCGACCAGCAGGATCGTGCCGGTACCCCAGAGATCGACCGGCTTGGGCGTGGGTTTCACCACCGCGGGGCGCGTCGTGGCGGGGGCCGAGTGGACCGGCAGGTACATCGAGAAGGTAGCGCCCTGCCCCGGCTTGCTGTCCGCGAAAATGTAGCCGCCGGACTGCTTGACGATGCCGTACACGGTGGAGAGGCCGAGGCCGGTGCCCTTGCCGAACTCCTTGGTGGTGAAGAACGGCTCGAAGATCTTGGGCAGTACATCGGGCGGGATGCCGGTGCCGGTGTCCTGCACGATCAGCGCGGTGTAGTCGGCGACGGGCAGGATGTCGGACGCCATCTCGCGCACTTCCGATGCCGGCACTGCGCGGGTGGTGATCGTCAGCACGCCGCCGCCCCGCGCGTTGGCGGAAACGATCGCGTCGCGCGCGTTGACCGCGAGATTGACCACCACTTGCTCAAGCTGGCCGGGATCGGCGCGGACCGGCCCCAGATTGCGGCCGTGCGTCATGTCGAGACGGACGTTCTCGCCCATCAGGCGCTTGAGCAAGTTCGATACCTCGGAGACGACGTCGGGCAGCTGGAGGATCTGCGGACGAAGCGTCTGCTGGCGCGAGAAGGCGAGCAGCTGGCGAGTCAGGCTGGCGGCGCGGTTCGAGTTGGTGCGGACCTGCTGGATGTCATCGTAATCGCTGTCGCCGGGCGAATGGCGCATCAGCATCAGGTCGCAATGGCCGATGATCGCGGTCAGGATATTGTTGAAATCATGCGCGACGCCGCCGGCAAGCTGGCCGACCGCCTGCATCTTCGTGGCTTGAGCGACCTCGCGCTTGAGGCGGCTCTCCTCGCTGTTGTCCTTGAGGCTGAGCAGGACGGCCGCATCGCCGAGCCCGCGCGCGCCGGCGATGGTCAGCGCGACCGGCTCGTCGGGGTGATCCTTCAGGCGGACGGCCATGTCGGCGGAGTGCGTCGCACCGTTCGCGAATTTGCGGATCGCGTCGGCGACCGCGGCCTTGTCCTCGCGGACGACGAGGTCGCCGGGATAGAGCGGCGGGGCGACCGCGTTGACGCCGGCCGCGCGCAGGAACGAATCGTTCATCTGCAGGAAGCGGCCGTCGCGATCGACCAGCGCCATCCCGAACGGCATCATGCTGACGAGGCTGCGGACGTGCGCGGAGGCACTGGCGCCGAGTGCGGGCGCGTCCTCCTCGTCGTCGAGCAGCGCGACCAGCACGGGCGCGTCGTCACCTTCGAGGAACGGGATCTGGAGAACGCGGAGTGGCGTCCCTTCGAGGCCTTCGCGTTCGAACCGAACGAGGCCGCGGCTGTCGGTGATGAGAAAACGGGCGAAGTCGCGGCCCTCGATCGGCTCGTAATCGTTGCCGCAAGCGCGTTTACGCAACACCCGGTTGGCGGTGCGGACGCGGCCATCGGGCGATAACAATGCCGCCATGATGCCGCTGCCGCCGAGCCGGTCGCCGGTCGGACCCGCGAGCAGCACGGCTAGGGTCTCGGCGAGGTCGTGTTCCTGCGCGGTGACGAAACGCCAGACCAGCATGTCGGCGTCGTCGCCGGCGCGGGCGATGGCCGCGGACAGGCAGATACCGCGGGCGTTGAGGCGGTCGACCTGCGCGGTGCCGTCACGCCACGCGGCGCGGCCGGCGTCGGCGAGATCCGCGACGCCGGCTTCGTCGAGCGGCAGGCCCGGCGGTGTAGGAAACCCTTCGAACAGCGCTTCGTAGGCGTCGTTCGCGCAGACCAGCCGCCCGGCACGGTCGGTGATCGCGATCGCGTCGGTGCCGGCCTCGGCGACGGCGCGCGTGAGGTCCCAGTCGACCGGGCGGGGCGCGTCCCTGATCACCGGGTTGAGCAGGCGCCAGGCGATGACCGCACCGACGACGATGATGGCAGCGGCAAAGAATCCGGCCGCGGCGATCCAGCTGCCGACAAGCAGCAGGACAATCCCGGCGGCGGCAATACCGGCGAGCGCGGCGACGAGCGCGGCGTTGCGGGCGGGGGTGGGTTTAGCGAACGATGCCATCGGCGGAGTCATCCGCTCAAGCGGGGTTGGGCGTCAAGCGCGATGCGTGTGATGGGGGTAGCGACGGCCCTGATCCCCACCGCTTCCTGAAACGGCACCACCCCGGCGGAGGCCGGGGCCCAGGTGGAAAAATGGTCGTAACGAAGCGCCGTCCGTCCTTAGCACCGTCCCCCAACTGGGCCCCGGCCTTCGCCGGGGTGGCGGCTATGATAGGCCGTCACGATCATCACCCCCGCTGTTCCCCCGCGAAGGCGGGGGTCCAGGGTTACGGAGGACAACGCTTGTGGCTCCTGGGCCCCCGCCTTCGCGGGGGAACCAGAGGTAGCCGGTGCACCCGTTACCAGATTCTAACGCGCTGCTCCGGAGCCAAATACAGCTTCTGGCCAGGCGTCGGCTTATATGCCGCGTACCAGGGGTCGAGGTTGCGCACGACCCAGGCGCGCTGCTGCGACGGCGAGTGAGGATCGGTCAGCAGGCGGTTGCGAAGGTTGGCTTCGCGGTAGTTGCGGCGCCAGACCTGCGCCCAGCCGAGATAGAAGCGCTGGTCGCCGGTGAACCCGTCGAGCACCGGCGCAGTCTTGCCGCCGAGTGCGGTGTGGTACGCGTCGTACGCCACCGTCAGACCCGCGAGATCGGCGATGTTCTCGCCCATCGTCAGCTGGCCCTTCACGTGCATGCCGGGGAGCGGTTCGTAGGCGTCATACTGGGCGCCGAGCTTGCCGGTGAGCGCGTTGAAGCCGGCGATGTCCTTCGGCGTCCACCAGTCGGTGAGCTGGCCCTTGGCGTCATACTTAGAGCCCTGGTCGTCGAAATGATGGCTCAGTTCGTGGCCGATCACCGCGCCGATGCCGCCGTAATTGACCGCGTCGTCGGCCTTCGGATCGAAGAACGGCGGCTGCAGGATCGCGGCGGGGAAGACGATCTCGACCATGCCGAAATTGGCGTAGGCGTTCACCGTCATCGGCGTCATGCCCCATTCCCAGCGCTGCAACGGCTTGCCGAGCTTGGAGATATTATCCTGGTGCTGCCATTCGTTCGCGCGCCATTCGTTGCCGAACGCATCGCCCGACGTGATCGTCAGGCCAGAGAAATCCTTCCACTGGCTCGGATAGCCGATCTTCGGCGTGAACGCGGCGAGCTTGGCGTGCGCCTTCACCTTGGTCTCGGGCGCCATCCACTCGAGCTTGTCGATCCGGCGGCCCATCGCGGCGAGCACGTTCTTGACGAGCTTGTCGGCCGCGGCCTTGGTCTCGGGCGGGAAATACTGTGCGACGTAGAGCTTGCTGACCTCGTCATCGAGCGCGCCCGAGGTGAACTGGACGCCGCGCTTCCAGCGGGCTTCCTGCTCAGGCGTGCCGCCGAGAACGGTGCCGTAGAACGCGAACTGCTCGGCATCGAACGCCTTGGGGAGGACGTCGGCATAGCCGTCGAGCGAGCGCAGGATCAGCTGGTCCTTGAGCACGCCGATCGGCGCGGTCGAGACGAGCTTGGCGATACCGGTGATCGCCGAGGGCTGTGCGACGATGACAGTCGGGACGGGCGTGCCGATCCCCTTGAAATACGCCGCGAAATCGAAGCCGGGCGCGCGTTTGGCGAGATCAGCGACGGTCATCTTGTTGTACGTCTTGGTGGCGTCGCGGCTGTCGACGCGGGTCCAGCTGACCTTGGCGATCTCGGTCTCGAACGCAAGCAAGGCGGTGGCCCGGGCCTCGGCATTGGGTTCGCCAGCGAGGGTCAGCATCTTGACGATGTGCGCGCGGTAGGCGTTGCGTGCCTCGACCAGTTTCGCGTCGGCGCTAAGGTAGTAATCGCGGTCGGGGAGGCCGAGGCCGGACTGGCCCAGCGAGAGCGCGTATTGCTCAGGCTGCTTGTCGTCCTGGCCGACGCCGCCGCCGAACGGGCCGCCGATCCCAGCGCGGTCCGCCTCGGCGAGGAGCGCGGGATATTGCGCGCGATCGCTCAGCGCGGCGATCTTCTTCAGCCATGGGCGGATCGGCGCGAGGCCCTTCGCCTCGATCGTGCCGGTGTCGAGGAAGGTCGCGTACGCGCGGCCGATCTTCGAGTTCGGGTCCTTCGCGGCGGTATCGAGGATGCCGCGGGTGCGCGTTTCGGACAGGTCGGAGAGAAGGTTGAACGAGCCGTAGTTCGACTTGTCCGCCGGGATCGGGTTGGTCTTCGCCCAATTGCCGTTGGCGAAGGTGTAGAAGTCGTCGCCGGGCTGGACGGTCTTGTCCATGCCCTTCTCGTCGAAGCCGAACGTGCCGTATTGGGCGCCGGTCGAGGTGGCTGGAGCGGCTGGCGTTGGCTCAGCCGTTTGCGAGATGGCGGCGGTGACGCCGGTGATGGCGGTTGCGGCCAGCAGGCCGGCGACGATGAACGACTTCATGTTTCTCTCCAAACTTCGTCACCCTGACGAAAGTCACAATCCAGAGCCGACAGCAGCGCGTGCGTGGCTCTGGATCCTGGGTCGAGCCCAGGATGACGGGACTCTATGGGACGGCGTCAGTTACCAGATACGGACGCGGTTGGCGGGGGCGAGGTAGCTCGCCTCACCCGGCTTGGCGCCGAATGCGGCGTACCACGGGTCGAGGTTGCGAACCGTGAGGACGCGCTGATGACCCGGCGAATGCGGGTCCGACAGCAACGCCTGCTGGAGCGCCGCGTCGCGCCACTTGGTGCGCCAGACACCCGCCCAACCGTAGTAGAAGCGTTGGTCGCCGGTGGTGCCGTCGATGATCGGCGCCTGCTTGCCGCCGAGCGACTTGTGATACGCGTCGTACGCGACCGTCAGGCCGGCAAGATCGGCGATGTTCTCGCCGAGAGTCAGGCCGCCCTGGATGTGCTGGCCGGGCAAGGGCTCGTACGCGTCATACTGCTTCACCAGCGCGTCGGTGAACACCTTGAAGCGCGCGACGTCCTGCGGCGTCCACCAATCGGTGAGCTTGCCGTTGAGGTCGTATTTGCGGCCTTGGTCGTCGAAATGATGGCTGATCTCGTGACCGATCACCGCGCCGATGCCGCCGTAATTGACCGCCGGGTCCGCCTTCGGATCGAAGAACGGGGGTTGCAGGATCGCGGCCGGGAAGACGACCTCGTTCATCGTCGGGTTGGCATAGGCGTTGATCGTCATCGGCGTCATGAACCACTCGCCGCGATCGATCGGCTGGCCCAGCTTCTTCAGGTCGCGGTCGTACTCGAACGCGTTGGCGCGCGCGACGTTACCGACGAGGTCGCCGCGCTGGATCTGGAGCGCAGAATAATCGCGCCACTTATCGGGATAGCCGATCTTCGGGGTGAAGGCGGCGAGCTTCGCAAGCGCCTTGGTCTTGGTCTCGGGCGCCATCCATTCGAGGTTCCGGAGACGCTCGCCCATCGCGGCGATGACGTTCTTGACGAGGTCGTCGGCGGCGGCCTTCGACGCGGGCGGGAAATACTTGGCCACGTACTGCTGGCCGATCGCCTCGCCCATTGCGCCCGACACGGTCGAGACTCCGCGCTTCCAGCGGACCTGCTGCTCGGGCGTGCCCGACAGCGTGGTGCCGTAGAACGCGAAGTTGGTCTTGTCGAAGTCGCTCGACAGATACGGCGCGTAGGCGCGCAGCACCTTGAGCATCGCATAGTCCTGGAGGACGTTGACCGGCGTGTCGGCGAAGACCTTGGCCTCGCCGGTCACCGCGCTCGGCTGTGCGACGAGGTAGAACGGACGGCCGGTGACGCCCATCGCGGTCATATACTGCGCCCACGGGAAGCCAGGCGCCTTCGCGGCGAAGTCGGCGGCGGTCCATTTGTTGTAGGTCTTGTCGGCGTCGCGGCTCTCGATCCGCGTCCAGTGCGCGGTCGCGAGGCCCTTCTCCATATTGAAGACGGCGGCGGCGCGGGTGGCGGCGTTGGGCTCGCCGGCGAGCGTCAACATCCGCGTGAGATACGCTTCGTACGCGGTGCGGATGGTGGCGAGCTTGGCGTCGTCCTTGAGGTAATAATCACGGTCCGGGAGGCCGATACCGCTCTGGCCGAGCTGGACGACATAGGTGGTCGGGTCCTTGTCGTCCTGCGATACGCCGACGCCGACGAGGCCGCCGACACCTTGCCGCTGGAGTTTGGCAATCTCGGTGACGAGTGCGGTCTTGTCCTGGGTCGCCTTCAGCGCGGCGAGCATCGGCTTGACCGGCGTGGCGCCCTTCGCGTTCACCGCCGCCTCGTCCATGAAGCTCGTGTAGAAATCACCGACCTTGTCGCCGGGCGTCTTGGCGGAGACGTCGAGGATCGTGCGGGTGCGTTCGAGCGACAGGTCCTGAAGGACGTGGAACATGCCGTAGGACGAGCGATCGGCAGGGATCGGCGTGGTCTTCACCCAGCCACCGTTCGCGTAATCGAAGAAGTCGGTGCCCGGCGTCACGCTGGTATCGCGGCCGGCCATGTCGAAGCCGAAATCGCCGATCTGCGGCTTGTTCGCGTCCCTGGCCGCGACCGGGCCTTTCGCGGCCTTCGCCAGCACAGGCGATGGGCGGTTGGTGCTGGGTTTCGTCTGGGCGAAAGCCGACGCCGCGGACGCGAGCAGGATCACGGTAACAATCGACTTGCGCATCAAGAACCTCGGAGAAAGATCGTCAGGATGCGGTGTGTTCTACGCCGATAGGACGGTCCGTCAATTCCAACCGGTGTCAAATGTTACGAAACATGACCGTGACGATTATCATGCCGATGCCGCCACTTGCGCGCGATCCACAGCCGCCAGCCAAGCGCACTGAGCGCATAGCCGCCGACCGAACACACCACCGTGATGACCAGCAGGCCGAGCGCAGTGGCGGGCCCCGCCTGCATCAGCCACGGGATCCATTCGGTGCGCGCGGCGGCGTCGGCGACGGGCTGGCCTGGGACATGCTCGTCGAGCCGAAGCATTGATGATCCTATCCAATAGGCGGCGATCCAGAGCGGCGGCGTCGTCAGCGGATTGGTGATGAAGGTGGTCAGCGCCGCGGTCGGCACGTTGGCGCGGAACGGCAATGCGAAGATCGCCGCGACCGGCGTCTGCGCGACCGGGATCAGGATGCCCGCGACCATCCCCAGCGCAACGCCGCGCGGGACCGAGCGGCGGGTAAAGCGCCAGAGTTCGGGTGCGAGCACGCGGTGCGCGACCGGGCGAAGGAGACGATTCCGCTCCATCGATTCGCGGGTCGGCAGATTACGATGCGACCACGCCGCGAGACGCCCGAATATGCTCAAGACGATAGGGTCATCGACACCGGCGCCACGTCGGTTATCCGCGATCCCGCATGATCCGGCCCTGCTCGCGCTTCCAGTCCTGTTCCTTCACCGAATCGCGCTTGTCGTGGTTCTGCTTGCCCTTGGCGAGCGCCAGTTCGATCTTCGCACGGCCCTTCGAATTGAAGTAGATCATCAGCGGCACGAGCGTCATGCCTTGGCGCGCGACCGCACCGAACATCTTGTTGATCTCGCGCTCGTGCAGCAGCAATTTACGCGGCCGCTTGGGTTCGTGGTTGAAGCGGTTGCCGTGGCTGAATTCGGGGATGTTCGAATTGACCAGGACGACATTCTTGCCCTTCACCTCGGCATAGGCCTCGGCGATCGATCCCTCGCCGCCGCGCAACGCCTTCACCTCGGTGCCGGTGAGCGCAATGCCCGCCTCGAACACCTGCTCGATGTAATAGTCGTACCGCGCGCGCCGGTTCTCGGCGACGATCTTGGTCTTCTCGAAGGTCGGGGGTTTGGGACGTGCCATGGGACGCGCGATGTAGGAGGTCGGAGGGCTTAGGGGAAGCGGGGGCGGTGTTTGCGCTTCCGTTTATTCCCTCACGCGCCGTCATCCTGACGAAAGTCAGAACCCAGGATTGCGGAGCGATGCCCTGCTTGGCTCTGGGTCCTGACGTTCGTCAGGATGACGGAGTGGGTTTCAGGCGAGACGCGCGTGCGCCACGGCCGCATCAACCGCCGCGCGCGAGGCCTCACCGGCGGGGGTCATCGGCAGTCGGAGCGTTTCGGGGAAGCCTTCCCGCACCTTGGTCATCGCGTATTTCACCGGCCCCGGCGACGCGTCGGTGAACAGCGCTTCGTGGAGCGGATAGAGCTGGTCCTGATACGCCAGCGCCTTGACGAAATCGCCGGCCTGGCATGCTGCCTGGAACTCCGCGCAGAGCTTCGGCGCGACGTTGGCCGTCACCGAGATGCAGCCGGTGCCGCCCATAACGTTGAACGCCAGCGCGAGGTCGTCGTTACCCGACAGCTGGCAGAAGTCCGGCCCGCACGACGCGCGATGCTGGGAAACGCGGGCGAGGACGCCGCTCGCATCCTTCACGCCGACGAAGACGTCCGGGAACGCCTTCACGATCCGTGCGAGCGTCGCGGGCTGGATATCCGTCACCGTCCGCGCGGGGACGTTGTAGAGGATGATCGGCAGCGGGGTCGACGCGGCGAGCGCTTCGAAATGGCGGAAGATACCCTCCTGCCCCGGCCGGTTGTAATAGGGCGGCACCATCAGCGCGGCGTCGGCGCCGGCGTCCTTCGCAGCGCGCAGATTGGCGGAGGCGACGCGCGTATCGTTCGAGCCTGCTCCGGCAATCACCGGCACGCGGCCCTTCGCCTGGTCGACGCAGACGCGGACGACGGGGAAGTGTTCGTCGTACGACAGGGTCGCCGCTTCACCGGTGGTACCGCACGCGACGAGGCCCGACGAGCCCTCGGCGATCTGCCATTCGATGAAGTCGCGGTAAGCCGGTTCGTCGAAGCTGCCATCGGCGGCGAACGGCGTGACGAGCGCGGGGATCGATCCTGAAAACATGCGGTAGCCTGCGTCCATACTAGAAGAGAAGTCTGGCCTGTTGCGCCAAATACCGGGTGAAATCCGGATTTCGTTCAGGACAGATACGGGTTCGAAGCGTATGCTGTCCACATGGTAGCATCGATGTTGAAAACGAGCCTTCTTCTTGCAGTCGTCGCACAGACCGCTGTTTCCTCAGGCGCGGGTCAACAGACGCTCGATCGGTACAGCACGCAATTGGCCAATATGGGGCCGAACGCGCAGCCGATGGCAACCGACGGAGCGATCGCCTCGACGATCGCCCAGTGGCGGGCGTTGCAGCAGACCGACGCGCTGCCGTTCGACAGTTACGCAGGCTTCCTGATGGCGCATCCGGGCTGGCCGAACGAGACGGCAAACCGGCGCGCGGCCGAGCGCAAGGCGGCGACCGGTTCGCCCAATAGCGTTGTCGCGTTCTTCCGCCGGTATCCCCCGCAGTCCGCATCCGGCGGCGTCGCCTACGCACGGGCTTTGCAGGCAACCGGCGCGCGGGATCAGGCCTACGCAGCGGTGCGGACGGCGTGGCGCAGCGCCGGGCTGACGCCGACCGACGAGGCGATGGTGGTGTCGGGCTTCCCCGGTGCGCTAACGCCGGACGACCAGGACGCGCGAATGGACGCGCTGTTGTGGGCGGGCCAGACCGTTGCGGCGCAACGGCAATTGGTGTGGACGAGTGCAGCAAGGCGTCCCGTATTCGAGGCACGGCTCGCGTTCCGGACGAATGCGCCGAACGCGTCGGATATCTCGGCTTCGACGCAGACCCTGTATGCGAACGACGCTGGCTATGTCGCGGACCGGGCGCAGTGGTTGCGCAATTCGGGTGCAAGCCCTTCGGCGCGCGCGTGGCTGGCGCGGCCCCGGTCGCTGGCGACGCGGCCTGGCAACGCGGCGGAATGGTACGAGGTGCTCGTTACCAATGCGAACGGCGCAGCGAACGACGGGCAGTATCAGGTCGCCTACGATATCGCGCGGCAGATCGACGACGCGTATCCGTTCGGCACCGACGTCTCGACGAAATCCTATGCCGAGCGCGACGAATACACCAATCTCGCCTGGCTCGGTGGACGCGTGGCGATGAAGCAGCTCGGGCGCCCAGCGGACGCTATGACGCTGTTCGACCGGTACGCGCGCGGCTCGCGATCGCCTCAGGTGCGGTCGAAGGGCTATTATTGGGCGGGGCGTGCGGCGGAAGCGGCTGGGTTGGCGCCTCAGGCGGCGGCGTTCTACGGCCAGGCGGCGGGGTACCGCGATCAATATTATGGGCAGCTCGCCAACGAGCGGACCGGGCGCGCGCTGGTCGCGCCGCCTTCGGTCGCGTCGGTGGCGGTCGATCCGGCGGCGCGGGCTGCGTTCGATCGGCGCGAGACGGTGCGCGCGGTCAAGTTCCTCGGGCAGATCGCCGACTGGCAGGACCAGACCGCGTTCGTCCGCCAGATCGCCGCGGATGCGACGACCGATACCGATCATCTGCTCGCCGCCGAACTGTCGAAGAGCATCAACCGCCCCGATCTCGGCGTGATGGTCGGGCGTAGTGCGCTGGCGAACGGGCTCAGCGATTATTCTGCGGTCGGCTTCCCGATGGTGTCGGTGCCGTCGGGGTATGAGGATAACTGGACGATCATCCACGCGATCTCGCGGCAGGAGAGCCAGTTCGATCGGGCTGCGGTTTCGCATGCGGGTGCGCGTGGGTTGATGCAGCTGATGCCGGCGACTGCGCGCGAGCAGTCGGGCAAGATTGGCCTCGCCTACAACCAGGCGGCACTGACGACCGATCCGAACATGTCGATCATGCTGGGCTCGAGCTATTTTCAGCGAGTCTACGCCAATTACGGCAGTTATCCGCTGGCTGTGGCGGCGTATAATGCAGGCGGCGGCAACGTGAACAAATGGCTCCGCGCGAACGGCGACCCGCGGACCGGGGCGGTCGACATGGTCGATTGGGTCGAGGCGATCCCGTACCAGGAGACGCGCAACTATGTGCAGCGCGTGTTGGAGAATGCGGTGGTGTACGACCTGATGAACCCCGCGCGGGCGAAGAGCCGGGGGGCGGCAAGGTTGTCGTGGTATCTGGGGAAGAACCGGCCCGGTTGATCACTTAGATCCCTTAAGAGTGTTCCCCGCCCCAAACACCCGTCACCCCAGCGAAAGCTGGGGTCTGCCGGTTGTCGGTCGGACTTGGGCCGCGGAAGACCCCAGCTTTCGCTGGGGTGACGGGCGGGGCTGCCGAGATGACGGGCGTTGCTGCCGAGATGACGAGTGTTGCGGTCAAGAAGACGGTTGTTCCGGCTAGGGTGACCGAACTCGAGGCGGTATAGCCTCGCGCATGGACCGCCCGAACTACATCACTCCCTCCGGCTACACCGTACTCCGTATAGAATACGAGCAACTCCTGTCGACCGAGCGCCCCGCCTTGGTCGAAGTCATCTCCTGGGCCGCCGGCAACGGCGACCGCTCGGAAAACGGCGACTATATCTACGGACGCAAACGTCTCCGCGAGATCGACCGGCGGTTGGGGTGGCTGTCGAAGCGCATGAAGGCGGCCAAGGTCGTCGATCCCGCCACCCAGGAAGACCGCTCGCGCGTCTGGTTCGGCGCGTGCGTGACGGTCGCGGACCAGGACGACGTCGAGCGGGTGCTGACGCTGGTCGGCGATGACGAGACAGACGCAAGCAACGGGCGGATCGGTTGGAACTCGCCCTTCGCACGGGCCTTGCGCGGCGCAGCGATCGGTGACGTGCGGCGGGTGGACCTCCCCGCCGGCGAACGCGAATATGAGGTAATCGCGATCGCCTATCCCTGAACGGTCCGTTTCGGTTTCAGTCGATTGACCCCGCCCCGCGCCCGTGTGACGTTTCGCTCACGCAACGACACCCGAGGACTTCCCCATGCCGATACCCGCCACCTGGTCCGTCCGCCTGCTCAGCGTCATGCGCATCGTCGTCGCGCTAGTGTTCTTCAGCCACGGAATCTCGAAGTTCTTCGGTCTGCCGCCCTTCCCGATTCCGACGAATCCGCTGCTCTACGTCGCAGGGATCCTCGAAGTCGTCGGCGGCGGCATGCTGATCATCGGCCTGTTCACGCGGCCAGTGGCGTTCGTGCTGTCGGGCATGTCCGCGGTCGCCTATTTCCTAGCGCATTTCCCGCAAGGCCCCTTCCCGATCGCCAATGGCGGCGAGCCCGCGGTGCTCTACTGCTTCGTCTTCCTGTACCTTGCCGCGGCCGGTGGCGGCGCGTGGAGCGTGGACGCGGGCGCGCGCGCGGCTAATCCTGCGCGCATGATCGATACCACAACGCGCAACGTCGCCCTCCTGATCGACGCGGACAATGCGTCCGCGGCGACCCTCGACCCGGTGCTGACCGTCCTTGCCGAGCTCGGCACGGTCAACGTCCGGCGGGTCTATGGCAACTGGTCGAAGCCCGCGCTGAAGGCGTGGAGCGACATGTCGATCAAGCACGGCATCGAGCCGCAGCAGCAGTTCGACCTGACCAAGGGCAAGAACGCGACCGACATGAAGATGACGATCGACGCGATGGACCTACTGTTCCGCGGGCGCATCGACGGCTTCGGCATCATGTCGTCGGACAGCGATTTCATGCCGCTCGCGACGCGCATCCGACAGGATGGCATCCCGGTGTATGGCTTCGGGACGAGCCGTACGCCCGAGGGTTTCCGCCAGGCGTGCACGCGGTTCATCGACGTCGGCGCGCTGAACGAGACGTCGCAGGCGATGCCCGCGCCGACCCCGGCCCCCGTCGCTGGCGAGAAGGCTGCGGCGCCGGCACCGGTCGCTCGGCCGAAGACCGCGCAGCCGATCGACGAGCAGGTGATCAAGCTGCTGATCGACGCGTACAATGCGGTGAAGCGCGACGAGAAGGGCTATGCCAGCGTCGCCGAACTCGGCCAGCTGGCGGGTAACCGGTCGAGCTTCGATGCGCGGAACTACGGCTTCAACCGATTGTCGGATTTGATCGAGACGATCCCGAACTTCCAGCATGAGCGGCGCGAAGGTGGGCGTTCGTTCGTCAAGCGGCTGCGGTAACTCCCGTCATCCTGACGAAAGTCAGGATCCAGAGCCACGAGGGGCCGCGCGCGGATATCCTGGATCCTGACTTTCGTCAGGATGACGGGAACCGGACTCACCCCGTAGGCTGCAACCGCCCGCCCGGCTCGCTCATCCCGTGCGCCTGTTCCTCGCTATCGTCGGGCACCACCAGCGCGCCCTTCCGCCAGTTCCCGTAGCGATAATAGCCGATCGCGATCGCCAACGTCGCGAGCGACCCCAGCGGAAAGCTCCACCACAGCGCATCCGCCCCAAGCCACGGCTTCGCCAGCAACCCAAAGCCGATCCGCACGGGATACAGCGCGACGATCAGCGCGATCAGCGGCGCGATTACCGCGCCGTTCGCGCGGACGGTCGAGAACAGCACCATCGTCATGCCGAACAGGATGAAATTCCAGCTCGCGATCAGCTGAATATGCCGCGCGATCGGCAGCGCCGGGCTGTCGCTGCCGATGAACAACGTCATCACAGGGCGGTCGAACAGGATCACCACGGCGACCATCGCCCCGGTCAGCGCGACGTTGAACAACAGGCCGTATTTGGTGATGTCGCCGACCCGGTCCCAGCGGCCCGCGCCGATATTCTGCGCCGCCATCGAACTGACCGCGGCACCGATCGCCAGCGCGGGCATCTGGATATAGGTCCACAGCTGCTGCGAGACGGCGTAGGCCGCCGCGGTGTCGACGCCGAGCCGGTTGACCAGTCCGACCATCGCAAGGCCGGCAGTCGACATGACGAGCATCTGCGCGCCCATCGGCAGGCCTTTTCGGACGATCGTGCCGGTCAGTGCGCGCTCGGGGATGAGGTAGCGGAGTTCGTTGCCGCGTAGCCTCAGCGGCAGGTCGCGCTTGTAAATGTAGGCGATCAACCCGAGCAACGAGACGTGGCTGGCGACCAGCGTCGCCATCGCCGAGCCGGCGATCCCCATCTGCGGGAACGGGCCGATGCCGGCGATCAGCAGCGGGTTGAGCCCGCTGTCGAGCAGCGCGCTGAGTAGCATGAACCAGAGCGGCGTCATCGAATCGCCGGTGCCGCGCAAGCCCATCATCAGCAGCACAATCATCATCGACGCGGGCAGACCGAGGAAGATCACGCGGAGGTATGCAAGCGCGAGCGGCATCGCGTCGCCGGGGGTAGCGAGCAGGTGCAGTATCTCGGGCGCGAACACCCAGCCGAGCGCGGCGATCACGATCGCGCCGCCGAGCACGAGACCGACGGCCGAGCCGAACGCGCGGCGTGCACCCTCCAGGTCGTGACGACCGAAGCTCTGCCCGACCAGGATCGTCGCCGCCATGCCGAACCCAAACACCGCGCCGAAGGTAAGGAACATGATGATGTTGGCGTTCGAGGTGGCAGCAAGTGCGCCCTCGCCGAGGTAGCGCCCGACCCAGATCGCGTTGATAGAGCCGTTGAGCGACTGGAGGATGTTCGAGCCGAGCGTCGGGAGCGCGAACGCGAGCAGCGTGCGGCCTATGTGCCCGGTGGTAAGGTCGCGCTGGCCGGGTTTGCCGCGGGGGCGGCTAGGTGCGCCTGAATCAGAGGCCAGGCCGGGGTTGCCGCCAGGCTGCCGGTCGGATTGCAGATCGCTCACACAGTCACTCCGTCATGCCGGACTCGTTCCGGCATCCACCGGTGTACGCGCGCGCGCCTGTCAACGGTACGCCTAGCCGCGGAGTGGGTTCCGGAACAAGGCACCAAGTCCCCTGCTCCGAACCAAGCGCATCCTGTTTCCCCGCGAAGGCGGGGATCCAGACTGTGCTCCCGCCTTCGCGGGAGAACAACGAAGGGGTGACATGGCCAGCCCACACAATCCAGCGCCCCACCCAAACCGTCACTCCAGCGAAAGCTGGGGTATCCCCGTTGTCGGGTAGCCGTTGCGTTTGCTCACCGGGATACCCCAGCTTTCGCTGGGGTGACGGACGGACGGACGGATGGTCGGACGGACGAACGGACGGATGGTCGGACGTACGGGCGTATGGTTGGTTAGCGCGGGGCGCTGTCCAACCACGCAATCCCCTCCCGCCTGCGGGAGGGGGCAGGGAGGGCGCGACGTACGTACTGGCGTCCGGCTTTTGAGGCACGCCCCTCCCCAACCCCTCCCGCAGGCGGGAGGGGAGCAGGTCAGCCCAGGCGGCCGAGGGCCGCTTGGAGGCGAGCGGCTTCGGCGGCCTTGTCGGCGTGGTCGGCCTTGGCCTTTTCCACCGCTTCCGGCTTGGCGCGTTCGACGAAGCTGGCATTGCCCAAGCGGCCGGACAGCGCGTCGCGCTCCTTCTCCGCCGCCGCGATCGCCTTGGTCAGGCGGGCACGTTCGGAGTCTAGGTCGATGACGCCTTCGAGGGGCAGGACAAAGGTTGCTTCGTCGACCACGACCTGCGCCGCGCCGCCGGTGGCTTCACCGTCTGCATGCGTCACGCGGGCGAGACGCGCGAGCGCCGGCGCCTGGCGTTCGAGCCGCGCAAGCGTCGCCGCATTCGCATCGCGGACATGAAGCGGCAGGCGCGCGCCCGGCGGCACGTTCAACTCATTCCGCGCGGTACGGATTTCCTGCACCAGGCGGATTAGCCAATCGACCTCCTTGCTCGCTTCGGGATCGAGCGAGCGCGCATCCGCCATCGGCCACTGCGCGACGATCAGGTCGTGGTCGCGCGGGTGGGCGGGATCAGCCATGGCGTGCCAGAGTTCTTCGGTGATGAACGGCATGAACGGGTGGAGCAGCACCAGGATCTGGTCGAGCACCCAGCCCGCAACCAGCTTCGATTCGGCATCGATGACGCCGCGCTCGTCGCCGACCATCTGCGGCTTGATCAGTTCGAGATACCAGTCGCAGAAGCGGCTCCATGCGAACTGGTAGATCGCGTTGGCGGCGCCGTCGAAGCGGTAATCGGCGAGCGCGAGGTCGACCGTCTGGACCGTCGCGATCGTCTCGGCGATGATCCACTTGTTGACGGCCAGTTCCGCGCGCGGTGCCTCAAGGGTGGTGCTGGCGACGATGCCGTTGGCTTGTGCGAACCGGGCTGCGTTCCACAGCTTGGTGGCGAAGTTGCGATAGCCCTCGACGCGCTTCTCATCCATCTTGATGTCGCGGCCCTGGCTCTCCATCGCCGCCACGAAGAAGCGCAGCGCGTCGGCGCCGTAGGTGTCGATCAGCCCGAGCGGGTTGACGACGTTGCCCTTCGACTTCGACATCTTCGCGCCATCCGCCGCGCGGACGAGACCGTGGAGGTAGAGCGTGCGGAACGGCACGTCCTTCATGAAGTGCAGCCCCTGCATCATCATCCGCGCGTTCCAGAAGAACAGGATGTCGAAGCCGGAAATGAGCACGTCGTTGGGGTAGCGCCCGCCGAGCGTGTGATCGGATTCTTCCGGCCAGCCCATCGTTGCGAACGGCCACAAGGCGCTAGAGAACCACGTGTCCAGCACGTCGGGATCGCGGAATAATGATATTGTTCCAGGCGGCAATTGCCCACTGGCTTGATAGAGAGGGGTAACCAGCATCTCTGCAAAATCAGAAACAACGCGAACGTCTGACCGCCCTGTTTCACGATAGTATTCTACGGCCTGAGCAATCGCCATTTCCTCTGTCTCAGCGACAAAGAATTCCCAATCTCCGGTAGCTGAGTACGACACGTTGTTATCAGCAGTTTTCTTCGGCCCGAACCACGCCGGGATCTGGTGCCCCCACCACAGCTGGCGCGACACGCACCAGGGCTGGATGTTGTCCATCCAGTTGAAGAACGTCTTCTCCCAGGTCTTCGGGACGATATCGATCGCGCCGACGCGCACCGCCTCGATCGCCGGCTGCGCGAGCGTCTTCGCGTCGACATACCATTGGTCGGTCAGCCACGGCTCGATCACCACGCCCGAGCGGTCACCATACGGCGTCTGGATCGTGCGCGGCTCGGCGTCGTGCTCTTCGCCGTCCTTGTCGACATGCGCGATCAGGAAACCTTCAGCCTTCAGCCGCGCGACGACGGCCTTGCGTGCCTCCGCCGTCGTCAGACCGAGCAGCTCTTCGGGGATCAGCCCGTCGGACACCTGGACAACGCGTGCTTTCGCATCGAGCATGTTGAGCATCGACCCGGCGGCCATCCCTGCCCGCTTGCCGACTTCGAAGTCGTTGAAGTCGTGTCCCGGCGTGATCTTGACCGCGCCCGAGCCGAGTTCCGGATCGGCATGATCGTCGGCGATGATCGGGATCAGGCGTCCGGTGATCGGCAGCTTCACTTGCTTGCCGATCAGCGCGGTGTAGCGTTCGTCCGCGCCGTTCACCGCCACGGCCATGTCGGCCAGCATCGTCTCGGGCCGCGTGGTCGCGACCTCGATGAAGCCCGAACCGTCTTCTAGCGGATAGCGGAGATGCCAGAAGCTGCCCTTGATCTCGCGCGTCTCGACCTCGAGGTCGCTGATCGCGGTGCCGAGACCAGGATCCCAGTTCACCAGACGCTTGTCACGGTACAGCAGGCCCTGCTTGTGGAGGTCGACGAACACCTTCAGGACGGCCTTCGAAAAGCCCTCGTCCATCGTGAAGCGCTCGTTCGCCCAGTCCATCGAGCAGCCGAGCCGGCGGAGCTGTTGCGTGATCTCGCCGCCGCTCTCTTCCTTCCACGCCCAGACCTTCGCGACGAATTCCTCGCGCGTCATGTCGGTGCGCTTCTGCGGCGGGGTCAGCGCGCCCATCTGGCGCTCGACCACCATCTGCGTCGCGATTCCCGCGTGATCGGTGCCGACCACCCACAAGGCATCCTTGCCCTTCAGGCGCGCGTGGCGCGTGAGGATGTCCTGCAGCGTGTTGTCGAGCGCGTGGCCGATGTGCAGCGAGCCCGTGACGTTGGGCGGCGGGTTGACGATCGTCCACGGCTCGGCGTTCGGACGGTCGGGGCGGAACTGGCCGCTCGCCTCCCAATGCGCATACCAGCGCGATTCGATGGAGGCCGGGTCGAAGGTTTTGGGAAGCTCGCTCATGCCAATGGCCTTAGCGAGCGTGTCGGGGCTAGGCCAGCCTCAGGTACGCGCGCCCGGCTTGTCGAGCACCTGACGGAGCCGCTCGTTCAACTCATTACGCCGGTACGGCTTGCGAATCAGCTCGAACGACCGGCTACCCTCGTCGATCGCCTCGTCCGCGAACCCGGTGGTCAGCAGCACCGCGGTATGCGGATAATCGCGCCGCACCGACTGCGCGAGCGCAACGCCGTTCATCCCGCCGGGCATCAGGATATCGGTGAACAGCAGCTTGAAGTCCGAATCGTTCGCCAGCGTGTCGAGCGCACCGCGTGCGCTGTTCACCAGTACGACCTCGTAGCCGAGATCCTCGAGAATGGTGCGGCCAAGCTCGCCGACCTCGATCTGGTCCTCGACCATCAGCACGCCCTCGGCGCCACCGGTGCGCGGTGCGACCGGGCCTGCGGGCTTGCGCTCGACCGCACCACTAGCGCGCGGGAAATACAGCGAGAATTCCGCACCGCCGCCCGCCCCGTTGCGCACCGTGGCGAGGCCGCCCGACTGGCGCATGAAGCCGTACACCATGGCGAGGCCGAGCCCGGCGCCCTTGCCCATTTCCTTGGTGGTGTAGAATGGTTCGAACAGCTTGTCGGCGATCGTCAGGTCGACACCCGGGCCGTCGTCGCAGATGCTGACCACGACATATTCGCCGGGTTCGAGCTTGGCGACGCTCGCATCCTCGGGCAGCACCGCGTTGCGCGTAGCGATCGTGACCGTCCCCGCGCCGCCGGTCGCATCGCGCGCGTTGGCGGTGATGTTGAGCAGCGCCATCTCGGCCTGGACCGGATCAACGCGGCAATTCCACAGATCGTTGGCAAGGTCGCGCCTGAGCGTGATGCCGCTGCCGATGCTGCGCTCCAGGATCGTGCGGAAATCGCCGATCAACTGATTGAGGTTCATCAGCCGATCACGCAATTCCTGTTTGCGTGCAAACGCGAGCAGCTGCTGCGTCAAAGTCGCCGCACGGGTCGCCGAGGTCGAGATCGCATCGACCGCGCGGCGTGCCGACCGGTCGTCGGGATCGATCCGCGCGTCGAGAATGTCGGCATAGCCCTGGATGACCTGCAACAGATTGTTGAAGTCGTGCGCGATGCCGCCGGTGAGCTTGCCGACCGCCTCCATCCGCTGCGCCTCGTGCAGCGCCTCCTCCGCCTCGCGACGGCGCGATATGTCGAGCTGGCTGGCGAAGAAGTATTTAAGGTTGCCGTCCTCGCCGAACACCGGCGAGACGAACAGTGCGTTCCAGAAAGTCGAGCCGTTCTTGCGGTAGTTGAGGATCTCGACCGCAACCTCTTCGCGCTTGGCGATGGCGGCGCGCACTTCGGCGACGGCGGCGCGATCGGTTTCGGGGCCCTGCAGGAAGCGGCAGTTGCGGCCGAGGATCTCATCCTGCGAATAGCCGCTCATGAACGAGAACGCCTCGTTGCAAAAGATGATTGGATTGTCGTCGCGGTGCGGATCGGTGACCACCATTGGCATCCGCGTCGTCTTCACCGCGGCGAAGAAGATATCACTGCCGGCCTCAGCGGGCGAGAAATCGTTCCGTCCGCCGTGCGATGCGGGGCGGTCGGGCTTCTCAGCGGGCACGATGATCTCGGTTTCGGACATGCGTGCCAAACCCGGCATCGGGCGGCGTTGTTCCGTAGCGTTTGCATCGCCGACAGGGAGACGTTCGATCCTTCCCCGCCAGGGGGCGGTGGCTGACCCTTGCCAGACGGAGGGAGGGAAACCGCTGCTCCGTGTCCTCCCCTCTGTCACCTTCGGTGCCACCTCCCCCTGGCGGGGGGATCGTATAGGGCCGCCGGAGTAGCGGAAACGGCCGGCTGTCAGGGCTGCTGGTTCATGATCTTGGCGATTTCGCGCGCGACCATGTCCTCGACCATGTGTGGCAGATTCGCGTCGATCCATTCGCGCAACATCGGCCGGAGCATCTCGCGAACCAATCCCTCGAGCGTGCCGTCGCTGTTCGATTCGGGCTTGATCATCATCCGCGTCAACGCCTCGAGCGGCGCGCGCGTTGCAGCGGCGGTCTCGCGCGAAACAATCGACTCGGATGGTGCCTCTGCGGCGGGCTGCTGCACCTGAGGTTGCGGCTTGGCCGCTGACACGCGCGGCTCGGGCGCGGCGTCGACCGAGGTCAGCACGGGGGATTTCGGCGTGCGGGGGTACGGTCGACCATCGGCATCGGATCGCTCAGTTCGAGAACTTCGTCATCGTCCATCTCGTCGTCGAGATAGGCGGCTTCACGATAGGTGGGCGTGTGACCGGCGACATCGCGATCGGCGGGATACTGATCGACCGGTGCCGTCATCGTCCGCGCCGGACGGCGCGATCGGCCGGGCGTGTCGCCCTCTTCGGCGATGATGCGTTTGATCGACGAGAGGATTTCCTCCATCGACGGCTCGCCGTTCACGTCCCCCATCCGGACCATCCCAAACCCCGTAGCCGCGCGCACCCCTATTGGCGGCTCGGCGCGTCCTTACCTGTCGTCAAGGCGGGGTTCCTGTCAACTGGCGTATCGAGCAAAGGATCGCGCTGCGGCTGGACATGCGCATCCTGTGCGGGCGATTGCGCGGTGCGCGTGCCGACCGGCACCGGCTCGCCATCGCCGCCAAAGTCCCAGATCTTGTGATGCACACGCTGATAATTGGCGACCGGATCGTACAGCACGCCGCCATCGAGCCCGAGATCGCGCGCTTCCGCCTGCCCCATCGCGGCGAGCAGCGCAAAGCCGGCGACATACGCATCGCGCCGTGCGGTGACGAGCGTCACCTGGCTGTTGAGCAGTTCCTGCTCGGCGTTGAGGATGTCGAGGATGGTTCGCGTGCCGACGCCGTTCTCCGCGCGCACGCCTTCGAGGCTGAGCTTGTTTGCGTTGACCGCGGTCTCGGAGGACTGGATGACCTGTTCCGAGGAGCGCCAGACGGCGAAGGCAGACCGGGCCTGCGAGATCACATTGCGCTCGGTCGCGGTGACGTTCTCGGTCGCGCGGCTCTGGAACGCCTCGGCCTGACGGACCTGCGCGGCGGGGCGACCGCCTTGGAACAGCGGAAGGGTCAGCGACAGTCCGGCCTGGACCGTCTTGTTCACGTTGGGGAACGTGATGACACTGCCGTCGGCATTCGACGCCGAGCCGAGATAGTTGGTATAGGTGGCACCGCCGACCGCACTGATCTGTGGCAGACGGGTCGCCCGGGCGACACCGACATCATAGCGCGTCGCGTCACGTTCTTTCGCCGCTGCGATCAGGACCGGATTATTCTCGATCGCGACGGTTACGGCGGATGCAGGGCTGTCGGGCAGATGCGGCAAGGTCGGTGGCGTTTCGAGCATCCCGGCGGGCGTGCCGACGTACCGGATGTAATTCTCCCGGCTGGAAATCAGCTGCGCCTCAGCCGACTGGAGCTGCGCACGGGCGAGGGCGAGGCGGGCTTCGGACTGTGCGACGTCGGTACGGGTCAGGTCGCCGACCTGGAATCGATCGCGGCTGGCTTGCAGGTTGACGTCGAGGACGCGGACGTTCTGCGTGTTGAGACCGACGATCGCCTCGTCGCGGATCACGTCCATGTACGCGGCGACGACGTTGGTGAAGAGATCCGCCTCGGTGCCGCGCAGCGTCGCGCGGCCGGCCTCGACGCGGGTCTTGGCGGCCGCAACCGAATTGCGGACCTGCCCGCCCAGGTACAGCGGCACCGATACGTTGGCGCGCGCCGCGGCCTGACGCGGCAAGGCGGTGAAGCTGTTCGCCGCGGTTACGACAAACTCGGTGTAGTCGCCGGTCGCGTTGACCGAGGGGAGCCCCGTCGCCCGCGCAATCGGCACGTTCTCGTCGGTCGCGCGCAACGTGGCGCGCTGTCCGGTCAGGATCGGATTGGTGGTATACGCCTTGGCCAGCGCCTCGCGCAGCGTCTCCGCACCCGCTGGTGCAGCGATGTAGAGCAGCGCAACACTCGCAAGCAAGCGGCGGAAACGAGCGGTGCGCGGCATCATAGGGCTCAGAACCTGAAGGGTTTGGGGATGTCGAAACCGGGCAGCGCGACGCATTCGACGTCGACGAAGGCCGCCAGCGCGAACCCGCCATCGGTCTTGCGTCCCGACGCGAGCCGCGTGACGCCGCGTTCGGCGAGCCCCGATGCGACGCGACCACCCGAGCGGACCTGCGCGACGAGCTCGTCGGGCATCGCCTCGATCGCGCCATCGACGATCAGCACGTCATAAGGTGCGCCGGCGGCGTGGCCGTCCTGCATCGGTGCCTCGACAAGCTCGACATTGTCGACCCCGGCGAGCGCCGAGCGCGCCATCGCCAGCAATGCCGGGTCGCTCTCGACCGCGACCACTGATCCGACGATCTCGCTGAGCACCGCAGCGGTGTAGCCGGTCGCGGCACCGATCAGCAGCACGCGATCAGTCGCGGTCAGATAGGCCTCGGTCAGCAGCCGGCCGGTCGCCATCGGCAGATTGGCGTACCGCCCGCCACCGAGCGCGATCGCGGTGTCGCGGTAGGCGATCGAGCGGACGCCCTCGGGCAGGAACTGCTCGCGCGGCACGCGTGCCATCGCCGCGACCACCCGCTGGTCGTTCACCGCGTTGGTGCGCAGCTGGCTGGCGACCATCGCATGCCGCATGGTGTCGTAGGCCGAAGCGGCAGTTGCGGTATCGAGGCTCATCGTCGTCATAACCCATCCTGTCGCACAACTGTTTTAGTTGCGCAATACACTAGTTGTCGCGCCGATATGTATCGCGCGCCGACGATTGCGCCAAGTCGCAGTTGCGCGCAGCGGGTCGGAGATCGAACGATTTTGCGGTGTAGACGCCCCGCCCGCCCGTGTGACACCGAAGATGTCGCGGGCGGGACGTCGAGGGCGCATGCGGAAGACCACGGCACTACCTCTGCGACGATTCCTAGCAGCGAATGCCGCCGCCGTCGCCCAAAATGGGACGAGGGACGTTTTCGGACCGGCGTAATGCGGTTCGTGGGGTCCTGTCATGGCGGGCCTTGCGACTGGCCCTTGCGTCCTGCGCGCCGCGTCGAATTAGGATAATTCGTGTCCAGCTACACGTCGTGGTTGACCGCGCTAACAAAACGACGCATTTGCGCCGTCCGCATCGAGGCCCGATGGCGGAGTGGTGACGTAGAGGACTGCAAATCCTCGCACCCGGGTTCGATTCCCGGTCGGGCCTCCAGCGGTTTTCCGTTTCACAACATCGACAGATAGAGCACCCCGCAGCGGCATGCGCGGGGAACGGTGCCAGCGAACTCGCTGCGTCGAGCGGCGGCTGCGCGACCGGAACGGCTCACTCGAGAAAAGGGAATTGCTCGCGCGAGCCGTGGCTCAACGCCCGCGCGGTCTTGGGACGCACGCTGACCCATTTGACTGCGGCACGCATCGCAGGAGATCAACACTCCATTGTCGAACGCCAAGTACGCGGAGGCCCGCAGTCGGGGTTATCGCCGTTCGGTGCGGCGTTCGGTCAGATCAGTGCATCGAGCAACCCGATCAGCGGGCGATCGGCGGGCGGCATCGGCAACGCGTGCATCGCGCTCGGCCGCACCCAGCGCAAGGCCGTCGCCTCCAGCGCGCGTGGCACGCCCGTCCATTTCCGCGTGATGTAAAGCAGCAGCACGAGGTGGCGATCACCCAGCGGCGCGCTTGCAAACGCTGCGGGGGCAAGACACGCATGCGGCACCGCGATGCCGAGTTCCTCCTCGAGCTCCCTGATCAACGCCGCCTCGGGGGTCTCACCGGGCTCGACCTTGCCTCCGGGAAATTCCCAGAGCCCGGCAAGCGACTTGCCTGGGGGCGTTGCTGCAACAGCACGCGTCCCTCGAGATCAACCATCGCCGCTGCCACGACCGGTAAAAGGGATGGCGCGGTTGGAATGGCGCGATCGTTGGTCATTCCTTAATTTTCCTCGATTACACTGATCGTTATGAAGTCTGACAAGTCCATGCTGACGATCGCGGGTCGAACGTTGCGACGCGTCCTGCGCAATAGCCGCGGCGCGACCGCGATCGAATATGGGTTGATTCTGGCCTTCGTCGTCATCGCTCTCATTGTCGGCCTGACCAACCTTGCCGATTCGACCATCGGAATGTGGGGCAAGGTCGATACGAAGGTCGCCAACGCCCGCTGATCGCCCGCATTGGGCCTCGTGAATTACCCGACGAAATGCTCCGACCTTAAGTCTTTCTCAACTCACAACTTCTATCTGTCCTCGTGCTGATCCGGCCTGTCCGGTCCAGCCGGGTGACACTGAAGCAATCCAACCATGGAGACCGGAATGAAGACGATCCGCAAGTTTTTCAAGAATTCCAAGGGCGCAACCGCAATCGAGTACGGCCTCATCGCCGCTCTGATCGCCGTCGCTGCCATCGCTGCAATGCAGGGCCTGGGCAACAGCCTGAACAAGACGTTCAACAACGTCGCGACGGCCATGAAGGCCACCTAATCGACTGAAACTCGGTCGCGTACGTTCTCAAGCACACGGCCAGATAAGGGCAACGAAACCTCGGTTCCGTTGCCCTTTTTTCATATTGCATTCGAATCGCGGCAGATAATCCGGCAAAGCTCCTTAGAGTCGGCCCATCTTCAGGAATTTGGCCTGGCGATCTTTCCGCAGATCGGCAGGCGCGAGCGATGCAAGGTCGGCGAGCGCGGATGACAGCGCGTTGCCGAGCGACTCGATCGCCGTCGCGCGGTCGCGGTGTGCGCCACCCAGCGGTTCACTCACGATGTCGTCTATGACGCCGAACGCCTTCAGGTCCTGCGCGGTGATCCGCATCGCTTCGGCCGCCTCGGGGGCCTTGTCCGCGGTGCGCCACAGGATCGACGCACAGCCTTCGGGGCTGATCACCGAATAGATCGCGTGTTCGAACATCAGCACGCGGTTGCCCGCCGCCAGCGCGACTGCGCCACCCGAGCCGCCCTCGCCGACGATCGCGGAGACGATCGGGACGCCGGCGTTGAGGCACGCCTCGGTCGAGCGCGCGATTGCTTCGGCCTGGCCGCGCTCTTCGGCCTGGATGCCAGGGAACGCGCCCGAGGTATCGACCAAGGTGACGATCGGCAGGCCGAATCGGTTGGCGAGCTCGACCAGGCGGATCGCCTTCCGGTAACCCTCCGGCTTGCCCATGCCGAAATTGTGACGGAGACGGCTCGCGGTGTCGTCGCCCTTCTCGTGGCCGAGCACCATAATCTTCCGCCCGCGGAAGGTCGCGAAGCCACCGATGATCGCCTGGTCGTCGCCGAACGCGCGGTCGCCCGCGAGCGGCACGAACTCGTCGAACAGCGCGGCGACGTAATCCTTGAAGTGCGGGCGCTCCGGATGGCGCGCGACCTGAGTCTTCTGCCACGGGGTCAGCCGCGCGAAGGTGTCCTTCAGCAGCTTGTCGGACTTCGCCTGCAAGCGGGCGATGTCGGCGGCAAGGTCGACGCTGCCTTCGGCGGCGGTGTCGCGGAGTTCGTCGATCCGGCCCTGGAGTTCGGCGATCGGTTTCTCGAAGTCGAGGAAGCTTGGCATCAGCGGCGGTTACGGCGCGGGATCGCTCGCGTCAACGCGGCGGCATATCCGCCAGCGGGTGACGCGTGTTGACCAGTTCGACGAGACGGCTCGAATCGACGTGCGTGTAGATCTCGGTGGTGGCGATATCGGCGTGGCCGAGCATCGATTGCAGCGCGCGCAGATCCGCCCCGCCGGCGAGCAGATGCGTCGCGAACGCGTGGCGAAGGACGTGCGGGCTGACACGATCGGGCGGAATGCCGGCCTCCGCCGCGAGCGCCTTGACGAGTTGGTACAGGCGGATACGCGACAGGTGGCCCTTCCCCGAGGGGAACAGCCACAGGCGATCCGCCGCGATATGGGTGCGCCAGATCGCCACCGCCGCTCGCGCGCGGTCGGAGATCGGGACGAGCCGCTCGCGCCCGCCCTTGCCGCGCAGGATCAGGAACGGGCGATCCGGATGCACGGCGTTGCGTGGCAGGCTGACGAGCTCGGTCGCGCGCAGGCCCGAGCCGTAGAGGAGTTCAAACAAGGCTGAGAGCCGCAGGTCATTGGGATCCAGCGGATCGCGTGCGGCGCGTTCGGCAATCGCGGCGAACAATCGGTCGATATCGGCATGGGTCAGCACTTTGGGCAAGGTGCGCGCGGTGCCGGGTCGAGGAGTGCCTTGCCGGGATCGTCCGCGCGGTGGCCTTCGTCGGCGAGGAACGCAAAGAAGCGGCGGAGCGAGGCGGACTTTCGTCCGACGGTCGAGCGGGACAGCGCCGACCAGCCACCGGCGAGCGTCGCAAGCGCTTCCGCATCCGCTTCGACCAGCCTGCCGTCGAGCACCTGCGAAGCGAGCGTCAGGTCGCTGCGATATGCGGCGACGGTGTTGGGCGCCGCCCCCGCTTCCGCCGCCATCATCTCCAGGAACCGGTCGATCAGCGCGCGGTCGGTGGCGTGGGTCACGCCCGTGCGATGGCCTCGGCGGCGATCATCCGCGCCTCGCCATCGAGCCCGACTGCGCGCAATGCGCCGATGATCCGGTAGAGTGCCTCGGGCGGGATGCCCTTCCAGTCGGGCGACTGCATACCGATCGCAGCGAGAACGACGACCGTCCCAGCCTGCCCGTCGCGCGCTGCCCGATCGAGCGCACGCGTCCAGGCATTGTCCGCGCCGATCCGAACGCCGAGCGATTGCGCAGCACGTTCGATGTCGCCCGAGTTGAGCCGTCCGAGGCCCGCCAGCCCCGCGAACAACATCCGCTGCTTCAACGCCGAATCGCCTTCGCCGCCCGAATAGGAGGCGAGGTCGGCATAGCTGAGACGACGATACGCGTCGGGATCGCTGAGCATGATCATCGCCCAGGCATCCCCACCGGCTGGCACGGTCCCGAGCCAGCGCGCGGCGGTGCGATCGAGCCCGGCGGACAGCATCGACGCGATCAGATGATCGGCCTCGGCCTTCGCCAGCGCCAGGTTCATCCGCGCCGCCGCCCGCGCGGTCAGGACGAGGCGCGCATAGGACGGTCGGGTATCCGCCCCGCCCCACAATTGGCGCAGCGCATTCAGCCGCGCATCGGGACTGCGATCGGCATAGGCGGTCTGGAGATCGTTGGCGGTCGCAGTCGCCGTGCTTTGCGAGTCGTCGTCGGTTGCGGCGGCCGAATAGAGATCGACCAGCGCGGCGCTGGAGAGCACGCCCTGCCCCGCCGCGGACTCCGCCGGCGCCAGTCGCGCACCGAGCGGAACCGAGGGCGACAATGCCTGCCAGTATTTCACCTGCGGACCAGCGCTAGCATACAGGTCGTCGGGCACCGCGACGCCGGTCGCCATCGCCAGCCCGAACCGCCACGCGGTCAACTGATCGACGCCATCCCATTCGATCGTCACGGCCTGACGCCCTTGCGCGCCGGCACCGACGACCTTTTGCGCGAGCAGCATGTCGACGCCGCTCGCGACATTGCGACGCTTGGCGGTCGCGATCAGTGGGGTCGCCTGCGCCGGATTGCCCGAAAGCCCCGCGCACATCGCCTGCGCCATCGTCCAGCCGCGCGCCGCCGCATAGCGCATCGCGCCGGGTACCAGCGGGCACAGCCCCGCCGGATCGCCGGTCGCCAGCGATCCGTTCATCGCGACGTCGTATAGCTTCGGCGTGTAGTTGTTTGTATCGACACTCTGCGTGACGGCGCGCGCGGCGACCGATTCGCCCATCCGCAACAACAGCCACGCGCGCTCGGCCGCAAAGTCCGCGCCGTTGGTACGGCTCGGCGTATCGACGTGCGACACCAGCGCCCGCCGCAGCAGGATCGACATCCAGCGCGACGGCAACGGCGCATTCAGTCGGCGCATGAGCGTCTCGACATACTGGCCATCGACAGCGCCAAACGCATCGGTATCGAGCCCGCCTTCGCTCGCCATAACCGGACCGACCGTCGCGAGCGAGCGACGCGCGGACTCGGGCATCTCGTACTGCGCTAGCACGGCAGGATCGACTGGCGCAGGCGCCGCGACAGGCGGCACCAGGGGTGCGTCGCCCGGCGTCGTCGGCGGCAAAGGCTGGATCATCGCGCCCGGCTGTGCAGGGGCGGCGCTCGGCGGCGGGGTGGTCGGCTGCGATGGCCCCGTCGGGCGCGTTGGTTGCGTCCCGGCCGGAGCGGTCGGGCGCGGCGCAGGCGCGGGCGTCGGCTCGCCAAACCCCGGCGGCAGGATCGATTCAGGCCGGTCCTGCCCGATTGCGGGAGCAAGCGCGACCAAGGCCCCGACGGCAACCGCCGCCGCAAGCGTTGCCTTAAGAGAGGTTCGCAAGCGTCACGGCCTTTTCGATGCGGCTCTGCGGACGCTCGGTCGCGCGCCCTGCCAGCAGGAACAGGCCGCCGACCACCACGACAAGAACGACGACGACCGAGACGATGAAACGGGACATGGCGGCGTAACCTTGTAGTGGACGGGGAAGCGGACAAAACAGGCGCCAAGAGCTTTTGCCCTCGCGCGGTGCCGCTGTATAGCGCCCCTCACGATGTTGCAAAGCCACAACCCCTCAGGCGGGCCCGCAGGCGGCCCTGCCCCTGCCCCGATCGATCGACCGATCGTGCTCGTCGGGCTGATGGGCGTCGGCAAGACCACCGTCGGCCGACGGCTCGCGTTGCGCATGAACCTGCCGTTCGTCGACGCCGACCACGAGATCGAGGCGGCTTCGGGCATGACCGTCGCCGAGATCTTCGCCAAATACGGCGAGGAGTATTTCCGCGACGGCGAACGCCGGGTGATCGCGCGGCTGATCGACGGCACACCGAAAATCATCGCGACCGGTGGCGGCGCGTTCATCAACGACGACACGCGGGCGCTGATCTTACGCGACGCCATCTCGGTGTGGCTCAGTGCGCATCCCGACATCCTGGTCGAGCGCGTCGGGCGGCGCGATACGCGACCGCTGCTCCGCAACCGCGATCCGGGCAAAGTGCTCGCCGAACTGGCGCGCGTGCGCAACCCGATCTACGCGCAGGCGCACATCCATATCGTCAGCAACAAGACGCCGCACGAAGCGACCGTCGCCGCAATCCTGAGAGCGCTTGGCCGATGAAGACCGTTACCGTTGAGCTGGGTTCGCGGACCTACCCGATCCACATCGAAGCGGGAATTCTCGCGCGGGCTGGCGAATTTCTCGCCCCGCTCGCGAAGGGTCGGCGCGTAGCGATCGTCACCGACAAAAATTTATCAGTGCATCTGGCGACGTTGCAGACGTCGCTGACCGCGGCGGACATTGCGAGCGAGGCGATCGTCCTCGCGCCGGGTGAAGGCAGCAAGAGCTGGGCGACGCTGGAGACACTGTGCGACCGGCTGCTCGAACTCGGCGTCGAGCGCGGCGATCATGTCGTGGCGCTGGGCGGCGGCGTGATGGGGGATCTTGTCGGGTTCGCCTGCTCGATCCTCAAGCGCGGATGCAACTTCGTCCAGATCCCGACGAGCCTGCTCGCGCAGGTCGACAGCTCGGTCGGCGGCAAGACCGCGATCAACACGAAGGCGGGGAAGAACCTGATCGGCGCGTTCCACCAGCCGGCGATGGTGCTGATCGATCCGCAGGTGCTCGACACGCTGCCGCTCCGCGAACTTCGCGCCGGCTATGCCGAGGTCGTGAAATACGGGCTGATCGACGATTTCGCGTTCTTCGAATGGTGCGAGGCGAATGGCGCCGCATTGCTGGGCGGTGACATCGCCCTCCGCGAATATGCGATCGCCCACAGCGTGTCGGCAAAGGCGCGGATCGTCGCGGCGGACGAGCATGAAACCAACGGGACGCGCGCCCTGCTCAACCTCGGCCACACGTTCGGGCACGCGCTCGAGGCGGAGACCGGGTTCTCGCAGGCGCTGATCCACGGCGAAGGCGTAGCAGCGGGCTGTTCGCTGGCGTTCGGCTTCTCGGCCTCACAGGGCATCTGCTCGGACCAAGAGGCCGCGCGCGTGGCGGCACATTGGCGCGATGTCGGTCTTCCCGACGGGCTTGCCGCGGCGAAGATAGGCGCAAGCGGCGCCCGCCTCGTCGACCACATGCGCCACGATAAGAAGATGGCGGCTGGCACGCTACCCTTCCTGCTCGCGTGCGGGATCGGCCAGACGTATCTCGACAAGACGGTCGACCTCGCCGACGTCGAAACCTTCCTCGACGCGCAGCCCCGCTGATGCCCAACGGGATCGCCAAGCAGAATTTGCCGACCAAGGTCTGTCCGGCATGCGAGCGCCCCTTCACCTGGCGGAAAAGTGGGCGCGCGACTGGGACAGCGTGATCTACTGCTCAGACGCGTGCCGCAAGAAGCGGTGATGCGCGCCCGTCACACCGCGGTCGCGTGCGGATTGCCGACGTCGCTGTTGCGTCGGCCATAGACGAAATACAATAAAAATCCGGCGACGTTCCAGATCACGAACCGGACCAACGTCGAGGTCGGCAGGCTCGCGAGCAGATACAGGCAGCCGAGCACGGTCACCGTACCGACGACATAGGCCGCCGGGCAGCGGAACAGGCGGGGCAGTTGCGGCGCGGTCCGACGCAGGACCATCAGGCACACGCCGACCGAGATGAACGCGATCAGTGTCCCCGCATTGGCGAGTTCGGCGATCTCGTCGAGCCGGAAGAAGCCGGCGACCGCGGCGATCGACAGCCCGGTCAGCAGCGTGATCAGCGTCGGCGACCCGGTCCGCTTGCTGACCTTGGCGAGACCGCGCGGCAGCAAGCCATCGCGTGCCATCACGAAGAAGATCCGGCTCTGCCCGTACATCATCACCAGGATCACCGACGGCAGCGCGATCACTGCGGCCAGCGCGATGATCTGCGCGGCGAACGGCTGGCTCAACTGGCGCAGCACGAGCGCGAGCGGTTCGGGCGAATTGGCGAGCTGCGTGAACGGCAGCGCGCCGATCGCGCTGACCGCCACCGCCATGTAGATCACCGTGCAGACCAGCATCGAGCCGACGATACCGATCGTCAGGTCGCGCTTGGGGTTCTTGGTCTCCTCCGCCGAGGTCGCGACCGCGTCGAAGCCGTAGAAGGCGAAGAACACGATCGCCGCCGCCGCCATCACGCCCCTCTTGTGCCCGCCAAGCTCGGTCGAGCCGAAGCCGTACGGCATGAACGGGTGGAGGTTCTCGGCCTTGAACGCGGGCGCGGCGTAGACGACGAAGATCGTCAGCGCGACCAGCTTGATCAGCACCAGCACGATGTTGAGCGTCGCGCTCTGCCGCGTGCCGAGGATCAGCATTCCCATCACCGCGAGCGACACGAGCACTGCGGGCATGTTGACGATCCCGCCGCCATGCGGCCCGACTAAAAGCGCGTGCGGCAGGTGAATCCCCGCCGCCTCGATCCAGCCGACCAGATAACCCGACCAACCGACCGCGACGGTCGAACAGGCCAGCGAATATTCGAGAATCAGGCTCCAGCCCACTACCCAGGCGACACCCTCGCCGAGCGCCGTATAGCTGAAGGTATAGGCGCTGCCTGCGGCGGGGATCAGCGTCGCGAGTTCGGTGTAGGCGAGTGCCGCGCACGCGCAGATCACGCCGCAGATCACGAAGGCGAGGATAACGCCCGGCCCGGCGCGTTCCGCCCCGACGCCGACCAGTGTATAGATCCCGGTGCCGACGATCGCGCCCACCCCGAGCGCGATCAGATGCGGCCAGCTCAGCGTCTTGGCGAGGCTGTGCTCGCGGTTATGGGCAGACGATTCGAACGATTTACGCGGTCCAAACATTGCCCATCCCCTGTGATCTCTAGTCTCGGGCCGTGTCGAACTGCGCGCGCAGATCGGTCAGCGTCGATTGAATATGGCTGGTCAGCAGCGTCAGCATGCGATCGTCGTCGCGTGCGAGCCATGCATCGAGCAGCTGGCGGTGTTCCAGATGCGCGCGGTCCTCGCGCCCAGCCGGTCGAAGATGTGCGACGACGTAGCGCTCGGCGAGGATCGCCAGCCGCTCGACCATCTGCGTGGTCAGCAGGCGCCGACCCGGCCGGACCAGAGCGGTGTGGAACACGCGGTTGCGGATCGCGACTTCGGCCAGCCGCTCGCTCGCCGCGCTGTCGAGTTCCTCGAACGCGAGGATCGCGATCGCGCGGTCGTTGTCGTTCGCGACGGTCGATGCATAGGCGGCAGCCTGCGGCTCGATGCTGAGGCGCAGCGCGAAGATGTCGTCCGCCTCGTCCGCCGACATCGGCTGGACCGAATAGCCCCGGTTGGCGTGGCTGGTCAGCAGGCCCTCCTGCTCCAGCCGCGCCAGCGCCTCGCGCAACGGGATTTTGCTGACGCCGAGTTCGGTCGCCAGTGCATCCTGGCGGATCGCGGTATGGCCGGCGAGCTTGCCGGTGACGATCTGCTCGCGGACGATCTCGAACACCTGCTCGGACAGGGTGCGGACGACGATGCTCATGGATGGACGGCTCCGAAAACGGGATTACCGGGCCAGCATAGCCGAAATGTCATGAAACTTGGAAACCGTTCCAGAAACGATCGTCGCGATCGATCCAGATCGTGTTGAACCCGGTCGCGATCGCCGATCCCTCGATCGACGGGACGATCGCGGGGGTGTCACCGAGCGACGTTTCCGCCTCGACGCGGCCGATGAAGCGACTGCCGATATAGCTCTCGTGGACGAACCGGTCGCCGACCGCCAATCGCCCCTTGTCCGCCAGATGCGCGAGCCTTGCCGACGTACCGGTGCCGCACGGGCTGCGGTCGATCGCCTTGTCGCCGTAGAATACCGCGTTGCGACCGTCGGCTCCGTCTCCACGGGGCACGTCCGCCCACAGCACATGGCTGACGCCACGGATCGTCGGATCGAGCGGATGAACCGGCTCGAACTGTGCCCGCACCGCCTCGCGAACACGACCGCTGAGCGCGATGATCTCCGCCGCGCCGAGATCGTCGAGCCCGGTATAGCGCCCCTGCGGCTCGACGATCGCGTAGTAATTGCCGCCATAGGCGACGTCGATGCTGAGCGGACCGATCCCCTCGACATCCACCGCGATCCCGCGTGCCGCGACATACGCCGGCACGTTCGTGATCCGCACCGAAGTCACCTTCGCGCCCTCGGTTTCGTAGGCCACGTCGATCACGCCCGCGGGCACCTCGATCCGCAACCGGCCCGGTACGGCAGGCTGGATCAGCCCGTGTTCGAGCCCGAACGTCACCATTCCGATCGTGCCGTGCCCGCACATCGGCAGGCACCCGCTCGTTTCGATGAACAGGATGCCGATGTCGGTGTCGTCGCGCGTCGGCGGATAGAGGAACCCGCCCGACATCATGTCGTGCCCGCGCGGCTCGAAGCAGAGTCCGGTACGGATCCAGTCGAACCGGGTCATGAAATCCTGCCGCCGCTCCGACATCGACGCGCCCTTGAGCAACGGCGCCCCGCCCGCGACGAGGCGGACCGGATTGCCGGCAGTGTGGCCGTCGATGCAGAAGAAGGTGTGGCGCATCAGTTCGAGAGCGTCGGGCGCGTCGCCGCCGCCTTCTCGACCATCGCGATCACCTCGGCACGGCGTTCGCCGATCAGCGGATAGCGTGGCGGCAGGACGCGCTCGGAGCCGCGCCCCATGACCTGCTCGGCCAGCTTGATCGACTGCACCAGGTCATGCTCGGCATCGAGATGAAGCAGCGGCATGAACCAGCGATAGATCTCCATCGCCTTGGCGTGATCGCCGCGCGCGAAAGCGTTGACGAGCTCGACCGATTCCGGGGAAATGCGTTGGTCAGCCCCGAGACCCAGCCCTGCGCACCCAGATACAGCCCCTCGAGCGCGACGTCGTCGAGTCCGGCGAACAGCACGTAGCGATCCCCGAACGCGGTCTTCACGTCGGTGAAGCGCCGCGTGTCGGGCGCCGATTCCTTGACCGAGACGATGTTCGCGACATCGACCAGCGCGGCGAGCACGTCGTTGTCGATCAGCGTGCGATACGCTGGCGGGTTGTTATAGAGCATGATCGGCAGGCCGACCTGCTCGGCCACGCCCTTGAAATGTGCGACGAGTTCATGCGGCTTGGGCACATAGACCATCGGCGGCAACAGCATCAGGCCGTCCGCGCCGGCCTTCTCGGCTGCCTGTGCGTAGCGCACCGCGCGCCGCGTGTCGTATTCCGACACGCCGGTGATGACCGGTACGCGGCCGTCGACCGCTTCGACGATCGCGGTGAGGACTTCGACCTTTTCATCATAGTCGAACGAGTTATTTTCACCGACCGTGCCGAGCGCGATCACCCCGGTCACGCCGTCGCGGATCAGGTCGTCGACGACGCGCTGCGTGTCGGCGAGATCGACGCTCATGTCCTCGCGGATCTGCGTCGTTACGGCCGGAAATACGCCCTTCCATTCGACAGACATTCGGTATCGACCTTCCTGCGTTTCAATATATATACCGTATACGAAATCGATCAGTGCGGTGCAACAGGAGAAATGGGTTGAAAACGATCGGCATCGTGGGAGGCGGCGTAGTCGGCCTCAGTTGCGCCGTCGCGCTGCTCGATCGCGGGTATGGCGTGAGTGTGTTCGAACGCGACACCGATTACAACGCCGCATCCTGGGGCAATGCCGGGCACATCGCGGTCGAACAGGTAGAGCCGCTCGCCTCCCCCGCCGCGCTGCGATCGGTGCCGAAGCGACTGTTCAGCGCGGGTGGTGCGCTCGCGCTGCCGCCGTCGATGGCAGCGCAATGGCTGCCGTTCGCCGCACGGCTAACCGCGGCGTCGACACCGGCGAAGTTCGCGGCAGGAACGGCCGCGCTGACCCCCTTGCTCGCCGGCGCGATGCCAGCGTGGCGCGATCTGGTTGAAGCGCTCGACGCCCCTGATCTGCTGCGGGAAGACGGCCACATCGTCGTCTGGGATTCGGCCGCGAGCGCACGGACCGGCCGGCAGCGCTGGTCGCAAACCGCGATCGGAACGGCACGGATCATCGATGCCGAGCCTGCCTTGCTGGACCGACTGGGCTTCCTCGCCGATCCGGTCGGCGGCGCGATTCGCTTCACCGGCAGCGGCCAGATTACTGAACTGCGCCAGCTTGCGACGACGCTTGAGGCCGCGGTCGAAGCCCGGGGTGGCCAGATCGTCCGCCAGGCGGCGCGATTGGTGGAAGACGCCGATCGGATCGTTATCGCCGGACATTATGTCGATCAGGTGCTGGTAACCGCAGGCGTCCGCTCCCGCGCGCTGCTCGAACTGCTCGGCTACCGCGTGCCGATGATCGCCGAGCGCGGCTATCATATCCGCGCGCGTGCCGATGGCTGGCCGGCCGACCTGCCGCCGGTCGTGTTCGAGGACCGCTCGATGATCGTCACGCGCTATGCCGAGTGCGTGCAGGCGGCGAGCTTCGTCGAACTCGGCGATCCCGACGGTCCGCCCGATCCGCGCAAATGGGACCGGTTGGAACATCACGTCCGGTCGCTAGGCCTGCCGATCGAGGGGCCGTTCACGCGTTGGATGGGGGCCAGGCCGACGCTGCCCGACTATCTCCCCGCGATCGGCCGCTCGACGCGTCACGTAAATCTCGCTTATGCGTTCGGTCATCAACATCTCGGGCTGACGCTCGCGCCGGTGACCGCGATGCTCGTCGCGGCGATGTTGGCAGGAGAAACTCCGGCGGTGCCGCTCGCGCCGTTCGACCTCGACCGTTTCGGCAAAAAGGACCTCACGCATGACCATCGGCGGATCTTCGATAGCCGACGAACTCGCGACCATCGCTCCTTGGGCAGACCGCGCGCCGCGCATCACGTCGGCGGAGCGTACCGCGCGTCTCGACAAGGCGCGCGCACTGACCGAGGCGGCGGGCGCCGATGCGCTACTGATCGCTGCGGGTGCGAGCCTGCGCTATTTCGCGGGTATCCCTTGGGGTGCGACCGAGCGGCTGGTGGCGTTGCTGCTGCCGGTGAAGGGCCAGCCGATCCTGATCTGTCCGCGGTTCGAACAGGGCTCGCTGGAGGCCGCGGTCGAGATCGACGCCGATCCGCGTCTCTGGGAAGAGGACGAGAGCCCGTATGCGCTAGTGGCGGACGCGGTAGCTGGCCGGCTACTGCTCGACCCGCAACTTCCCTACGGTATGGCGAGCGCGCTCGCTGCCACGCGGCTGGACGTCGCCGACGGCGCGGCGGTGATCGACGCCTGCCGGATGATCAAGAGCCCTGCCGAGCTCGCGCTGCTACGCCAAGCCAAGGCGATGACGCTCGACATCCAGCGCCGCGCCGCGCGCATCCTCCACCCCGGCATCGCCGCCAGCGCGGTGATCCGCTTCATCGACGACGCACACCGAGCGATCGGCTCGTCGGGCTCGTATTTCTGCGCCGTCCAGTTCGGTCGCGCGACCGCGTTTCCGCACGGCCTGCCCGGCGATCAGCTGCTCGAGGAGGACCAGCTCGTGCTGATCGACACCGGCTGCCAGGTCGAGGGCTATCATTCCGACATCACGCGGACCTATGCGTTCGGCAACGTCGGCGACGAAGCGCGCGCGATCTGGGACATCGAGCATGAGGCGCAAGCCGCCGCGTTCGCCGCGGTCCAGCCGGGCGTGCCGTGCGAGGCGATCGACGCCGCCGCCCGCGCGGTGCTGGAGAAAGCCGGGCTCGGCCCCGACTACCGCCTCCCCGGCCTGCCGCACCGCACCGGCCACGGCATCGGCCTGTCGATCCACGAACCCGCCTATCTCGTTCGCGGCGACCGCACGCCGCTGGCTCGGGGGATGTGCTTCTCGAACGAGCCGATGATCGTCGTGCCGGACCGCTTCGGCATTCGCCTAGAGGATCATTTCCACGTCACCGACACCGGCGCCGCCTGGTTCACCGAACCGCAGCCCTCGATCGACCGCCCGTTCGGCTAACGCAGGATACCCCGCTCTCCGTCATCCTGGGCTCGACCCAGGATCCAGAGCCACGCAAGCCAGCGTTCGTGGCTCTGGATCCCAGCTTTCGCTGGGATGACGGGGCGAAGATAACGGGGCCGGGATGATGGGGAGCCCGCCTTCACTCCTCGTCGGGATACGGCCCCTTACCACCCGCCGCGATCAGCTCATCCGTACGCGCCTCGATCACCGGCACCGGCACCGATCCCATCTCGAGCATCGCATCGTGGAACGCACGGATGTTGAACTTCGCGCCGAGCTTGTCCTGCGCCTTCTTACGCGCGGTCTGGAATGCGATCTGCCCCATGTAATAGGACAGCGCCTGCCCCGGCCACGCGATGTAGCGATCGACCTCGGTTTCGATCTCGTGGTTCGACAGCGCGGTATTGTCGTGCAGATAGTCCTGCGCCTGCTTCCGGCTCCAGCCCTTGGCATGGATGCCGGTATCGACCACCAGCCGCGCCGCGCGCCACGCCTGATAGCTCAGCATCCCGAACAGGTCGTACGGCGTCTCGTACATCCCCATGTCCTCGCCGAGCGTCTCGCAATACAGCGCCCAGCCCTCGCCATAGACCGACAGATACGTGTCGCGCCGGAACGAGGGCAGGGTCTTGTTCTCGGACGCGAGCGGCATCTGGAACGCGTGTCCAGGCGCGCTTTCGTGCAACGTCAGCGCGACCTGCGAATAGAAGGGTCGCGATGGCAGGTCGTAGGTGTTGACCAGATAGATCCCCGGCCCGCCGCGACCGCCGGTGTAGAACGGCGCGATGTCGGCAGGCACCGGCTTGATCGCGAACCGGCTGCGCGGCAGATGCCCGAACCACGACGACGCCTTGCCGTCGAACGTCTTGGCGATCCACGCCGCGCGGTACAGCAGCTCGTTCGGCGTCTTGGGATAGAATTGCGGATCGGTGCGCAGGTGATTGAAGAACGCCTGCAGATCGCCCTGGAACTTCACGCTCCGCATCACGCCGTCCATCCGGCCGCGAATCTTGGCGATCTCGGCGAGCCCGAGCGCGTGGATCTGTTCGGGCGTGATATCCTGCGTGGTGTATTCGCGGACCTTCGACAAATAATAGGCCTTGCCGTCCGGCAGGTCGTACGCCGCCAGCCCCTCGCGGGCGTGCGGGATGTAATCGGTGCGGAGGAATTTCAGCAGCGTCGCATAGGCCGGTGCGACCGACTGCGAGATCGCCGCCGCGCCTTCCGCCCTCAGCGCAGCCTGATCGGCGGCGGGGATCGTCGACGGGAAGGCCTTGAACGGCTCGTAGAACGGCGAGTCCTGTGGCGTCTTCGCTTCGGCCACCTGCGCGACGCCGTTGTCGCGCCCCGTCAGAGTCACCCGCGCCGGCGTGAATCCGCGCGCGAGCCCGGCGCGCATGTTGCCGGTCTGCTGGTCGAAATAGCGCGGAATCTGGCGCATGACGGCGATATAGTCGCGATAGTCCTTCACCGACTTGAAAGTGCCGCGCGCGCTCTCGGCGACGTCTCCCCAGAAGCTCGTATCCGCGGTCAGCGGCTTTTCGTAATCGCGGAAGCGCTGCTCGGCGAGCAAGGCGTCGATCTGTTGCGCATAGACCGCATAATTGACGCGATTGGCAGGCGAGAGCGTCGCCGATGAGATCGCAGTCAGTTGCCGCGATACGTCGGTCCACCGCGCGAGCCGCTCGGCCTGCGCCTTGGGGCCGACATCGGGGAGGCGCGGCGGGGCGGTCGGGTTGTCCTCGCCCTGCGCGAACTGGAGTTGTCGCCACGCATATTCCGCCGTGTAGAGCGCCTTGAACCGCGCATCCGCCGACGTCGCCACGGCCGATTTCGGAGTTTTTGGAGGCACCGCCCCCACCGCCGTCGAGCCCAGCGCGAGCAACAGGATCAAAGCCTTCATCGTCATTCTCCTGGAACCAGCGCCATGATGTCGCGGTACAGGGCTGCGGGTATCACCACACCCTCGGTCACACTCCGCGCCCGCGCCGCGTACCGGCGCTGCGACGGCAGGCGAGCGCCCTGCGCCTCGATCGCCCCGAACATCGCTTCCGCCCGCGCAAGGTGCTCGGCGACCGCATCGCCGAGGAACCCGACCGGATCGATCGCGATGATCAGTTCGCCCCCGATCGGCGATCCACCGCGCGCAGCATCGGCGTCGAGCGACTCCCGGCTGGTCATGTCGCCGATCAGCGGCCCGGCGAGCAGCTCGACCATCGCCGCCAGCGCCGAACCCTTGTGCCCGCCAAACGTCCGCATCGCACCGTTCAGCACCGCCGCGGCCTCGGTCGTCGGCTGGCCATCCGCATCATAGCCCCAGTCGTCGGGAACAGCCTTCCCCGCGCGCCGGTGCAGTTCGATCTCACCCCGCGCGACCGCACTCGTTGCAAAGTCGAACACAAAGGGATGCCCACCAGGCCGCGGCCAGCCGAACGCGATCGGGTTGGTCCCGAACACGGGTTCGGTGCCCCCGCCGGCGCGACCCAGGCATGGCTGGGCGTGACCGCGAGCGCGACCAGCCCGTCCTCCGCCAGCGCCTCGACCTCCGGCCACAACGCCGCGAAATGCACCACGTTGTTCAGCGCCATAGCGGCGATCCCATACGCGCGCGCCTTCTCCGCCAACCGTTGCCGCCCGCGCGCGAACGCGAGTTGCGCGAACCCGCCGCCGCCATCGACCCGCACGAGCGCGCGCGCCGGCTCGCTCACCACCGGCTCGGCATCGAGCGCAACGACACCCTTGGCGATGCTGTTCGCCGCGACCAGCAGCCGGTAGATGCCGTGGCTCGCGCAGCCATCGCGCTCGCCCGCGACCATCGTCTCCGCCACCGCCTCGGCATGCGGACGCGACAGGCCAGTCCCGAGCAGGACTTTACGCGCAAGCCCCCGCACCTCGTCGAGCGTCATTGGTACGTCTTCGCTCATGCGGTTGCGCCTGGCTTGGCAGCCACCATCCGCACCCCGAACACCGGCCCGGCCGACGACCGGTCATGCGGCACGAACCGTATCTTCACGCTCGCCTTGCCCTTGGTCAGCCCGATCGGCAGCGGATATTCGACATCGAAGAACTTGCCCGGCTGGTCCGCCTCGAGATGCTGCGTGGCGACCTTCACGTTATCCACGAGGATGTCGAAATCGCGCGCGCGCTCGTCGCCCCAATAGGTCGCCTGCACCACCAGCGGCCCCGGCCGCGTCTTCATCGCGAACTCGAAATATCCGCCCGACCGCGCATCGCGCCCGTTCCGCCCGCGATAGCTGACCGGATAGGAGATTTCCGACGTCAGCGCATGATCGCGCTCGGGCTGCATCTCGCCGAGGTGCATCACGTCGACCGACCGCGCAGCGAGATCCTTCAGCCGCGCCTGCTCGGTCAGGAACGCCGCCTCCTCGGTCTTCCACGCGGTCTCGCTGAAGCGCTTGAAATACACCGCGCTGCGCCGGTCATACTGGCTGTAGAACGGCACGAAATTGAGGTCGGCGGGCCGGATGATGCCGCGCGTGGCATAGCGTGCAGCGGCGCCAGCCGTCGGCGTGAACGCCGCGAGCAGATCCGCGCCGACCATCGCCGGATCCGCCTGCTCCCATTTCGCCTCGGTCGGCCCGAGATCGGCGGCCATCACCATCGGCCCGCGCAGCACCGCGACCGTATCGACATCGCCTGGCGCACTTTCCAGCCGCAGGTCGAGCGGCACGCTGATCGCGACCACATCCCCCGCCTTCCACCGCCGCTCGACGATCGCATAGCCCTTCGCCAGCACCGGCTCGACCGCCGCGCCGTTGACCGTCACCGTCGCACGCCCATTCGCCCAGCCAGGCACGCGCAGCGCGATCGGAAACCGCCCCGGCCTGGCGAGCTTGGTCAGCGTCAGCCGCGATTCCGGCTCGAACGGATAGCGCGTATCGAGCCTGAGCACCGCCCCCGCGCCTGCCACCGCGCCTCCGCCGGGATGTAGAGATTGACCAGCAGCGTATCGCCGCCCTCCCAGAAAATCGCCTCGCCGTGCTTGGCATGACTCTCCATCCCCGTACCGACGCAGCACCAGAACGCGTCGTCCTTCGGCGTCGAATATTCGCGCGCGGTGCCCGTCATCAGCGGCGTCATATAGGTGAAGCCGGCAGTCTTCGGGTCCTGCGCCGCCATGATGTGGTTCAGGTGCGCCCGCTCGTAATAGTCGAACATCGCGCCGTCCGGTGCCCAACCATAGAGCTGCTGCGTCAGCTTCAGCATGTTGTAGCTGTTGCAATGCTCGCAGGTCTGCTCGGTGATGTGGTTGGCGATGCTGTCGGGGCCGGAGAAATACTCGCGGTCGGCATTGCCGCCGATCACATAGCTGTGATGCTGCGTGACGGTCGTCCAGAAGAACCGCGCGGCGTTCGCGGGCGCGGGCTTGCCGTTCAATTCGTGAATCCGCGCCAGCCCGACCAGTTTCGGTACCTGCGTATTGGCGTGGAAGTTCGCCAGCTTGTCCTCGCCCGCGACCATCGGATCGAGCATCTTGCGGTCGTACAACCGCTCCGCCACGTCGAGCCATTGCTTGTTCCCGGTCCGCGCGGACAGTTCGGCATAGCTCTCGTTCAGCCCGCCATATTCGCACCCGAGCAAAGTCTGCATCTGCGCATCGTCGAGCGCAGCGAACACTTTCGAAAAATAGGTCGCCAACCCGGTCGCGACAGTCAGCGCCTGCGTGTTGCCCCACGCGGCGTGCACGTCGAGCAGCCCCGCGAACACCTTGTGCACGGTATACAACGGCGACCACGACCCGTTGAGATCGAACCCGCCCGACTTGATCTCGCCGCGCATCACCTCGGGGAAGATCTCCTCGCCATCGACGATCGTGCCGTCCTTCCGCTTGCGCCCCAGCGCGCCGACATAGCCGGTGCCGCGCTTCGCCTGCGCCCGCGCCAGTTCTGCAACGATGTAATCGGCGCGCGCGCGACACTCGGTATCACCGGTCTGTGCGTGCATCAGCACCAGCGCGGTCAGATAATGACCGAGCGTATGCCCGGCGATCGTGTCGCTTTCCCACCCGCCATAGAGCGGCGCCTTTGCAGGCAGCCCGGCATAGACCATGAAGTTATGCAGCAACCGATCCGCGCTCAACCGCAGCAGATACGCGCGATTGACCTCGACCGCGGTCGCGTAGGCGGACGGGAGCAAGCGCACCGCGGACAACGGCAAAGGCTTGGCCTTGGTCGGGAGCAGCGTCGGCCCCCTGCCAGTCGCCCCCTTGCCAAACGCCTGTTCGCCCACCGACAACAGCGCCACCGCCGTCGTCCCCATCAATACATCCCGGCGGTTTGCGAACATCTTTATCTCCATTCGGATATCGTATACTATACTTCCAGAGAAGTGGTGCAAGCGCCATTTCGCACCCACCGTCGAGCCCGAGCGAGCCATCAATGACCGCATTCCGCCCCGTCCTCGCGCTCCTCCTGCTCGGCACCGCGACGCTGCCCGGGTATGCGGAACCTAAGCCTGCCAAGACCGCCAAGCCAAGCTACCGCCCGATCGCGCAGACCGCGCTTCGCACCCCCGCCTTCCGCCTCGCGCTCCGCACCGACACGCAGACGCTCGCCCGGCTCTCGCCCGCCGCCGAGCCGGGTTTCGACTTCGTCCCCGGCGCGCGCGAGGCCGAGCGCGCCGCCGACGGCTATGTCCATATTGGCGACATCCACCTCCGTGTGCGGCAATCCGGCGGCGCCTGGACCGACTTCGCCTCCGCGCAGCACCGCAAGGCGATCCGCCGCCTGCCCGCGACCGGCGCGACGCTCGCCGCCGCCGACATCACCGCCTCGCTCGGGACCGCCAGCCCGTTGCGCGTCGAGCGCCGCTGGATCGACGACCACGGCGTCCTCGCGCTCCGCTTCACGCTGACCAACACGACGACCGCCCCCGTCGAGATCGGCGCGCTCGGGCTGCCGATGGTGTTCGACAACATCATCACCGACCGCAGCCTCGAACAGGCGCATGCGCAGGCGAGCTTCGTCGATCCGTATATCGGCCGCGACGCCGGCTACCTCCAGGTCACCCGGCTCAACGGCGCGGGTCCGGCGCTGCTCGTGCTCCCCGAAAAGGGCACGCCGCTCGAAGCCTACCGCCCGATCCTCGAAGCCGCCAAGGCGCCCAAGGGCGACATCTTCACCGACCGCAGCAAGCGCGGCCAGACCTCCGAAGGCTTCTACGACTGGACCGTCGCCAGCAAAGCCTTTGCCGAGAAGGAATGGGCGAAGGCCGGCGAGCAATGGAACGTCCCGACCAGCTTCACGCTCGCCCCCGGCGCGGCGCGCACGATCGGCGTCCGCTTCGTCACCGCGCCGTCGATCGCGGCCATCGAGGACACGCTCGTCGCCAACCACCGCCCCGTCGCGGTCGGCATCCCCGGCTACGTCGTTCCGACCGACCAGGAAGCCTCGCTGTTCCTCAAGCCGCCGCAACCGATCGCCAAGATCGAAAGCTTCCCCGCGGGCGCACTCGTCGCGACACCGGCGGCGAGCGCGAAAGGCTGGGCACGCTACACCGTCCGCAGCAAGGGCTGGGGCCGCGCGAGCCTCGCCATCACCTATGCCGACGGCAGCGTCCAGACGGTCAGCTATTACATCACCAAGCCGCTCGACCAGACGATGGCCGATCTCGGCCGGTTCTCGACGACGAAGCAATGGTATGAGGACAAGGCCGACCCGTTCGGCCGCAACCCCGCGATCCTCACCTACGACCGCGAGGCCGGTAAGATGGTCACGCAGGACCCGCGCGTCTGGATCTCGGGGATGAGCGACGAAGGCGGCGCGGGCAGCTGGGTCGCGGCGATTTCAAAGCAGCTCGACAACCCCGACCCCGCGGAGATCGCCAAGCTGCAACGCCTGGTCGACGAGACGATCCAGGGCGACCTGCAAGTCCCCGACGGGCCGCACGCCGGCGCGGTGCGGAAGAGCCTGTTCTATTACGACCCCGCCGCGCATCCCGGCTATTACGATCCGACCGTCGACTGGAAGACCTGGACGTCCTGGTCGAAGAAGGACGCGGGCGATCTCGGCCGCGCGTACAATTACCCGCACGTCGCGATCGGCCACTGGGTGCTGTACCGCGTCGCGCGCAATCACCCCGGCCTGGTCACCGCGCATCCGTGGCGCTGGTACCTCGACCACGCGTACCAGACGACCACCGCGATGATGCGCGACGCGCCCTATTACACGCAGTTCGGGCTGATGGAGGGCGACGTGTTCGTCGACATCCTCAAGGACCTGAAGCGCGAGGGCCTGACCGCTGAGGCGACCGAAATGGAGCGCCTGATGAAACGGCGTGCCGACCACTGGCGCACGCTCCGCTACCCATTCGGCAGCGAGATGGCGTGGGATTCGACCGGCCAGCCCGAGGTCTACGCCTGGATGCGCTATTTCGGCTATCAGCCGCAGGCCGACGTGACGCGGAAAGTGATCCTCGCCTACGACCCGACGATCCCGAGCTGGGGCTATAACGGCAACGCACGGCGCTATTGGGATTTCCTCTACGGCGGCAAATACCCGCGGATCGAACGCCAGCTCCACCATTACGGCTCGACGCTCAACGCCGTCCCGCTGTTCGATGCCTACCGCGCCGACCCGACCGATCTGCGGCTGCTCCGCATCGCCTATGGCGGCATGATGGGCGGCATCACCAACATCGACCGCGACGGCTTCTCGTCGGCCGCGTTCCACTCCGCGCCCGACATGATGAAATGGGACCCGTATAGCGGCGACTACGGCATGGGCTTCTACGGCCACGCGATCACCGCCGCGAGCTATCTGGTGAACGACCCGACCTTTGGCTGGCTAGGCTTCGGCGGCAATGTGGACCAGGCGGCGGGTGCGGTCAGCATCACCCCGAAGGACGGCGCCCGCACCCGCCTGTTCATCGCCCCCGCCGGGTTATGGATCACACTGGAAGCTGGGAAGATCGCGCGTGCGACGTATGTGCCGACGACGGGGGCGGTCACGCTGACGCTCGATGCGGCGACGAGGATCAATCCGGTAGCGCGTCTCTTCGTAGAGACGACTACCAAGACCGGCCGCCCTTACACGGTAACGGGAGCGCAGATCGAACGCGGCGGCTACACCGCACCGCTGAGATCGACATCGACAGACCTCAGCCTCTCACCTCAATAGTCAGAACACCACCCCGGCGGAGGCCGGGGCCCAATTGGAGAGGTCACCGTGACGAAGGACCGTCCACAGTCAGCGACGTCCCCCAATTGAGCCCCGGCCTCCGCCGGGGTGGGACGTTGAGGGGCATGTATCTCAGTCTGCCCTCACTTGACCCCATTCCACTCCGGCACGGCTTCCCCAGCCAGCTCCCGAACGAAAAACCCGAACTGCCGCCGCGCGACATAGTCGATCGGTCCGGTCGATCGCCCAACGCTATGCTCGCCGCCTGGCACCACCAGCAGCTCGAAATCCTTGTCCGCGCGGATCAATGCGTCGGCGATCTGCATCGTCGAGGTGGGGTCGACGTTGCTGTCCTGCTCGCCGACGATCATCAGCAGCTTGCCGGTCAGTTGCGCGGCATGATCGACGCCCGATGCCGCGGCATAGCTCGCGTCGACCGGCCAGCCGAGCCACTGTTCGTTCCAGCTGATCTTGTCCATCCGGTTGTCGTAGCAGCCCGCATAGGCCACCCCGACCTTGTAGAAATCGCCGTGGAACAGCAGCGCGTTCAGCGTACTCTGCCCGCCCGCCGACGCGCCATAGATCCCGACCCGGTCGATATCGTAGGACGGATCCTTCGCCGCCATCGCGCGGTGCCACGCGATCCGGTCCGGAAAGCCCGAGTCCGCGAGGTTCTTCCACGCGACGTCGTGGAACGCCTTCGAGCGGTTGGCGGTCCCCATCCCGTCGATCTGTACGACGATGAAACCAAGATCGGCCTGCTCCTGCATCCCGACGACCTTGTCCCCGCCGGAATGAAAGCCGAACGGCCAATATTGCTTGGGCACGAAGCTGTCGTGCGGTCCCGCATAGATGTTCTCGATCACCGGGTATTTCTTGCGCGGGTCGTAGTCGCGCGGACGAACGACGACGCCCCAGATGTCGGTCCTGCCGTCACGGCCCTTGGCAACGAACACCTCGGGCGGCCGAAACCCCGCTGCGCGCAACGCGCTGTCGTCGCCCTTGGTGATCGTCGCGACCAGCGCGCCGTCGCTCGACCGGCGCAGTTCGCTGACCGTAGGCAAGTCGACGCGCGAATAGGTGTCGACATACTGCGTCCCGTCCGGCGAGAACCGCACGTCGTGATCGGCCTTGGCCGGCGTCAGCGCGGTCAGGTGGTGGCCATCGAAATCGATCCGGTAGACGTGGCGGAAATACGGGTCCTCGCCCGCGTTCATCCCGCTCGCCGCAAACACGATCTGGCGCTTGGCGTCGTCGACAGCGACCACGTCGCGCACCACCCAGTCCCCGGTCGTAATCCGGTTTTTACGGCCCCGGTGCGGCCGTCGATCAGGTACAGATGGTTCCAGCCATCGCGCTCGGACGCCCAGACGATCTCGCGGCCATCCGCGCCGACCTCGTGCGCATAACGGCGATCGGCATAGACGAACGTCTTCGCATCCTCGGTCACCGCGGCGTGCGCAACGCCCGTGTCGGCTTCGACCGCGATGACGCGCGCCTGCCCGAAACCGCGTCGGACATAGTCGAATGCCACGCTCCGTCCGTCGCCCCGCCAGCGCGGCGCGGACAGTTCGTACGGGTTGGCAAACAGCGCGTCGTCGATCACCGTCTGCCGCCGGGTGGCGACGTCGAACAGCACCGGCCGCTCCTGGTCGATTGCGTCGCCGGGCTTCGGATAAAGCTGGCTCTGCAATTCCGGCTGGAGCTGATCGCGCGGCGACGATTCCACCCGCAATACCCGCCGCTGATAGCCCGGCTTGACCCGATAAATCATGATGTGGCGGCTGTCCGGCGACCAGCGCAGCGTCTCCGGATCGTAAAAATCGCCCGCGCTTCCATCGACGCTGAGCGGCACGACAACCGCATCGCCGGACTTGCGCACGACGAGGTTGTCGCCCTGTACGAACGCCGTCCATTTCCCATCGGGCGAAACCTTCGGACTATTGTCCGCCGGCACCGCCATGTCGCGCACCACGCCGAATCCGCGCGGTCGGCTGCGATCGACCGCCGCCTCGCAGCGATAGACGACGATCCCGCACTGCCAGCGCGTCTCGTCCAGCGAGAACGCGATCGCCTTGCCATCCTCCACGTAGTCGAATTCGGCGAACGGCAGATGCATCGGATCGACCGCATCGTGCCGCGCATCGCCCAGCGCCGCCGCGAGCTTGGCCGTATCGAACGCGGGTGACTTGGCGAGCGTCTTCGCATCCACCGTCTCGAATGCAAACCCGCCCGCCACCGTCTTGCGATAGGAAAAGCGACGCCCGTCCGGCGTCCAGCGCGCGGGCCACGCCACGTCGCGCGTCAGATCCTGCCACGCCCGGCGCAGTCCGATCGATCGCCGGAACGCGGCTTCGTCGGGCGCGGCCTGCGCCGCCGCCGAAGCACACAACAGGATCAGCGCGAGCGCCCGCGACGAACGACGTGCAGTCATCGGATATCCTTGGTCAGACCGATGAGCGGCAGCATCGCCGGCGCGAGGCCGTCGCCACGCGCCTCCAGCCGGATCGGCCCGCCCTTCGCACCCGCCTGCACCAGCGCCATGCACAAGCCGTTGAACGCAGAGCGCGACGTCGCATGATCGGGCTCCAGACTCCGCGGATCGCCATTGCCGACGCCGAGCAGCTTGGCATCACCTGTCAGCGCGAACGTCACGCGATCCGACGCCGTCGGCATCTCGCGGCGTTTCGCATCGAGGATCGCGACCCGCACCACCGCGACCTCGCCCGGCGCCAGTTGCCGCCGATCGCTCGACAGCCCGATCCGTGCCGCCGCCCCGGTCGTCTCGCGCACCGCGTGCATCACGCGCTTGCCGCCGCGATACCCGTGCGCCTCGATCCGCCCCGCCGCATAGGGCACCTGCCATTCGAGATGTTTGTTCTTCACCACCGCCTGCCGCCCGAGGCTCCGCCCGTTCAGGACCAGTTCGACCGCCTCGCAGTTGCTGTGCACCCACACCGATACCGGCTGGCCCTCGCACCCCGCCCAGTTCCAGTGCGGGAACAGGTGCAGCACCGGCTCGCCGCTCCACCACGCGCGGTAGTAAAAGTAATTGTCCTTGGGGAAGCCGCACAGGTCCATCTGGCCGAAGTTCGAGACGTTCTCGGGCCAGCGCTCGAACGGGGTCGGTTCGCCACGATAGTCGAACCCGGTCCATACGAACCCACCGCTCAGGAACGGCCGCGCGTCGTAGAAACTCCACCATTTTTCCGCAGTCGTCGCCCATTTGGGAAATTCGCGGTCGTAGGCGGGCACGAAGCCCGCCTTGTCATCCCGCGCATATTCGCCGCGGGTCATCACCGTGCTGCCCGTCTCCGTACCGATCATCGGCATGTCGGGGTGCGCGGCGTGGTACGGATCGATCGCGTCGAGGTAATAATTGCACCCCATCACGTCGAGCACGCGCGACGCGCCCTCGCCGAACTTGCCGTTGAACGCCTCCGTCACCGGCCGCGTCCCGTCGAGTTCGTATACCTTGCGCTTCATCGTCTCCGCGATCCGCGCGCCGGTCTCGGTACCGCGGTGGATCTCCTCGTTGCCGATGCTCCACAGGATGATGCTCGGATGATTGCGCCCCTGCCGCACCATCCGTTCGAGCTGCCCCAGCCCCTCGGCATTGCTCGACATCTGCCGCGTCTCGTCGATCATCAGGATGCCCATCCGGTCGCACGCAGCGAGGATCGCGGGCGACGGCGAATGATGCGTCGAGCGATACGCGTTGCTGCCCATCGCCTTCAGTTGTTCGAGCCGCCAGACTTGCAGACTGTCGGGCACCGCAAAGCCGACGCCGGCATGATCCTGATGGTTGCAGGTGCCCTTGATCTTGATCGGCTTGCCGTTGAGAAAAAAGCCGTGCGTCGCGTCGAACCGGATCGTGCGGATACCGAATGTGCACGCGTCGCGGTCGACCACCACGCCGTCGACCAGGATCTCGCTGACCAGCGTGTAGAGGTGAGGCGTCTCAAGCGACCACAGCGCAGCCGTAGCAATGCGCGTGTCCTGCGCCGCACTCGCTTTCCCCCAGGCCGGCAAGTCCAGCGGGTCCGCAAACAGCACCGCGACCGTCTTCCCGTCCGGCCCGACCACCGTGGACCGCACGCGCGCACTGGCGGCGGGACCGTCATTGTCGATCTCGGTCGACACCCGCACGATCGCGCCATCCGAGCCGACCGAGCAGCGCACGGTCGCCCCCCATCGCCGGACATGCACAGGCGCGGTCTTCACCAGTCGCACGTCGCGGTAGAGCCCCGCCCCCTCGTACGACCACGCCTCGCCCAGGCTCACGTCGCAGCGGATGACGAGCACATTGTCCTCGCCCGGCCTGGCAAAGTCGGTGACGTCTATCTCGAACGGCGCATAGCCGCTCTCGTTCGATCCCACGACGAAACCGTTGAGGATGACGATGCAATCGCGCGCCACGCCGTCGAACTGGAGCAGCAACCGCCGCCCCGCGTCCGCCTTGGCCAGCGTGAGCACGCGGCGATACCAGCCGACGCTGGTCGCCGGCCACATCCGCCCGACCGGCTTGAACCCCTGGAACGATCCGGTGCGGTCCGCCTCGCTCCCCGCTGGCCCGAATTGTTCGAACGGCAGGTCGACCGCCCAGTCGTGTGGCAGCGTCACCGCCTCCCATGTGCTGTCGTCGAATTTCGGTTCGGCGACCGGCGTGCCGACATCGCCCGACTTGCCATACGTGTCGTGCGAGCGACCGAAGCCGAAATCCTTCGACGGATCGCTCGCGTGGCCAAGGTGGAACCGCCAGCCGGTCCCTAGCGACACGATCTCGCGCGTACTGGCCGTCGAGATCGTTCCGACCGCCCCGATCGGCACGGCCGGAACGATCGCGGCAAGCGCGGTCACGCCGCCCGTCTTCAAAACGTCGCGGCGGACCAGGTTCGTCATAGCGCTATCCCAGCGTCAGAAGTTCACCGTCGCGCCGACGAAGAGCGTGCGGCCCAGCACGTCATACACGCCGGGATAGGTGTTGCCGTTGCCAAACGACGACAGGATGCCCGAGGCGATCGCCGGCGGATCCTTGTCGAACAGGTTGTTGACGCCGGCACGAAGCTGGAGCCCCTCGCCGACCGCGACCGTGCCTGCGAGATCGATGTAGTTATATGCCGAGATCTTCCGATTGATCACGCTCGGCGTCCCCGCGAGAAAGGTGTTGTCCGACAGCGACGACAATTTGACCTGGTCGATGTGCCGCCACGACACCGACACGCTCGCGCCCTGCGGCATCTGCCATGTGGTGCGCATCACGTGCCGCCACTTCGGGTTGGGCTGACCACAGGTGTACCCGAACAACCCCTTGCAGTCATAGCTGCCCAGCCCCTTCAGCGGCTCGGATACCTGCGAGATCAGCCGCGTGCCGACCATGTTGAGGTTGAGCTTGCCGAGCGCGCCGATCCCCAGCGTGTAATCGGCGGTGAGATCGATCCCCGACGTCTTGAGCGACCCGGTGTTGTACGTGGTCGACACGATATAGCCGTTGCTGCCGAACAGCGCGCCCGACCGCGGATCGCGCGTGAACAGCCCGCAATAGAACGGATCGCTCGCTGCGACGCACTGGCTGATCGCGAGCGACGGATCGACCGAGCTGATATAGTCCTTCACCTTGATGTGGTAATAATCGACCGACAGCGTGAAGTTGCGCACCATCCGCGGCGTCAGCACCATGCCGAGCGTATAGGTGTCGGCCTTTTCAGGCTTCAGCGCAGAATTGCCGCCATATTGCGCCGAGCACGTATCCGACGGGCACTCGACGATGTTGCCATATTGCGCCTGCGTCACGCCGGTCAGGCGGCAGATATCGAGCGAGGCGGTGGGCGACGTCCCCGAACACGGATCCTGTGCGGAGACGTTGCCGATCGAGCGCGAGCCGAACAGCTCGCCGATGTTCGGCGCACGGATCGCCCGGTTATAGCTGAAGCGGAACCGCGCATCCTTGACCGGCGCCCAGCTTGCCTCGCCCTTGTAGGTCCAGACGTTGTATTGCGACTTCAACCCGGTCGACTGCTGGCTGTTGCGATACGCGGAATAGCGCAGGCCGCCGTTGAGCGTCAGTTCGTGCGCGAACGGCAGGTCCTGCAGGATCGGGATCTCGATCTCGCCATAGCCTTCATTGACGGTGATGCGGCCATCCGAATTGGTCGTGCCGCCCTGCTGCGCGATCGCGTCCGCGGTGAAGTTGAGCGTCTCGCGACGATGCTCGCCGCCCAGCGCGATGTTGACGCCGCGCTTCGCCCAGGGGCTGGAGATGCCGAACGTCCCGAGGTCGCCATTCACGTTCGCGGACATCACGTCCAGCACGTTGCGCGACGCGGTGTTGCTCTCCGAAAACAGGTACGCGCCCTGCGCATCGGTGATCGCGTTCGCCTGGAACACGTTGATCGGCACGCACGCCGGGTCGCTGCCATCGATGACCGAGCGACAGGTCGGAACCCCGCCGACGTTGACCACGTCGAGCGCACGCTGCGCCTTCACATTGTCGACGTTGTTCAGATACGTCTCGTTGTAGCGCACCAGGGAATGCAGATAGTTGACGTCGTAGCGGAAGCCGTGACCGAGATCGCCGCGGACACCTGCGGAATAGCGATAGTCCTGATGGCGCAGATCGTCGCGACGCGACTGGCCCGAGCCGAGGCGATAACCGATCAGCGTGTCCTGCGTCGCGTTCGTCCCCGCCGCCGCGCCGCACAGCGACTGCTGCTGCGACGCGCTCATCAGCGGGTTGTTGCAGGGGACGGTGAAGGTGGTGCCGAGGAACAATGCGGACGGTGCGACCTGCGAGAAGGTGTGATCCTTCATATACATGAAGCTGCCATAGACTTCGGCGATCGGTGCGATCTCGAACTTAGCAAACGCGCCGCCGGTGATGCGCTCGTCGGAGCGCTGGAAGTAGTTGGTCGGTGCGTAATTGTACGCATAGGCCGAGGTGTAGGGCACCCAGGTCTGCGTACCGTTGGCGTTGTTGGTGAGCGTCCTGCCCGAATTGGGCCCGCCGAGCGGCACGAACGTTCCGATCGGCGTGTTGCTCGATCCGCCGCAGATGAAACCATTGCCCGCCGCATCCGACGGGTTGAGCGCGCAGGCGGAGACATCGCGGTTCGCCTGGAGCACCGGATCGGTGTGACGATAGCCGCCATAGACGGTGATGTTGCCGCGCCCGTTCGCGAAATTCTTGCCGTACGCCGCGTTCAGATCCTGCTTGCCGCCATCGGCGACGCGGCCCGGCGCGTTTGCATAGCCACGCGTGGTGAGGACGTTGCGCACCCCGCTGTTGTCGTTGGTGTGCAACCCAAGCCCGGACTGGACGTCGATCCGCAGCCCGTCGAGATGATCCTTCAGCACGAAGTTGACGACGCCCGCGACCGCGTCCGAGCCGTAGACCGCGGACGCGCCGCCGGTCACCACGTCGACCCGGTCGATCAGCGCCGACGGCACGAAGTTCAGATCGATCGCCTGTTGCGGCATCAAGCGCTGGCCGTTGAGCAGGATCAGCGTGCGGTTCGAGCCCAGGTTGCGCAGGTTGATGTTGGCGGTGCCGTCCGACCCGTTCGAGACGTTCTCGTTCGCGTCGGCGGTGAACTGCGGCAGGCGGTTCAGCACGTTCTCGACGTTGACCGCGCCCTGATACTTGATCTCCTGGTCCGTTACCGAGGTGATAGGACTGTTGCTGGCCAGATCGGGGCGGCGGATGCGCGTACCCGTGACCACGATGGCGTCGTCTGCGCCCGCTTCGGCGCTTGGCTGCGGCACGGGCACGACCTGCGCATAGGCACTCGACGAGAGCAGCATCGCGACCATCGCGCCCAAGCTCGACCGATTACGAAGTTTTCCGACCAAAAATGTCATGAGTGCCCGCGCCCCTGTTTGGATGTTGCGCGCAATCCATCACGTCACCGAGTTTATGTCAAATATAATATACGATATCCTATATTCATATTGAGTAGATTGGGTGGTGATGGTCTCGGGAGCGCCTGGGCTCCAACCGGAACCGGGCTCGCGACAGGGGTGACAGGCCAAAAAAACGCACGCCCCTAAGGACGTGCGCTGATTTCCGGCTGATCCGCTGGCTGAGCGGCAGCAAATCGCGGTCAACGGCAGTTGCAGGTCGGACGCGCCCGGACGCGCTTTCGCCACGCCTTTCGCGGCGTGTACGACACCGTGTCGTAATATTCGGTCGTGGTCGTCGTCGTCACCATCGGGGCGGACTGGACCACGACCGTAGTTCCGCCGGCGGGATAGACGCTGCCGCTGGTCGTCGTCACCGTCGTCATGCCGTCGGGCGAAACCCAGCTTCCACCGGGCGCCGCGGCGTAGCCACGCGGTTGTGCATAGCCAGCGCCATAGGAGACGGGGGTGCGTAGACGGGCGCATAAGTAGCCGGCGGCGCATAGCCCGCGCCGTAATCGGACCGTGGCGGCGGTGCGCGCCGACCGCGATCTTCGCCCTTGTCGATCGCATAGCCCGCCGCTGCCCCGACGCCGGCACCGATCAGCGTGCCGCCAAGACGATTACCGCGTCCTGCGATCACATTGCCTGCAACGCCGCCTGCGACCGCACCGATCGCCGCGCCGCCGAGACCCGTGTTGCGCCGCGGTGCTCGGTCGTCATAGGGTGCGGCATAACCGCGGTCGGCCGGGCCTGCATAGACCGAGTCGTTCTGCGCATAATCCCGTGGCGCGACCGCGGTGTAACCACCGGAATCATAGCGGTCCCAGTCGGTGTCGCTGACCGTATCGTACACCGAACCGCGCGGATCGATCAGGACGGCATCGTCGTAATAGCGCGCCCAGTTATACCCCTGTGGCGGCTGCGGCAGGCCATAGCGCGACCAGTCGTTGACGTAGAAGCGCGGTGCGTTCCAATAGCCCGGCACCGCCCAGCCCCGATGCGGACGGCGGTACGCGGCCCAGCCGCCGGGCGCGTTCGCCCCGCCCCACCAGCGCCCGCCGATCTTGCTACCCCAGCGCGGCGCGCGGTGACCGGCAGGCTGTGACGACGTGTAGACGATGGGCGGGCGGGCGGCGATCGGTCCTGGCCGGTGCGGCGTTTGCATCGGCGCCTGCATCGCCGTGCCGGGGACGTCGTAGTTGGCGCCGGGGCGGTGCTGCGCGTCCGCTGCGCCGCCACTCGCCAGTGCCATCCCCGCGCTTGCGATCAAAAGCCTCCGCATGTCCGTCTCCCTGGTTTCGCCACCCTATCCCGCGCAAACGCCGAATATCTTAACAGGTTGCTTACCAAAGCCGGGAGGGACTCGCCAGCGAGCGTGCCGTCCCGAAACGGATCAGATCGCGAGACGTTCGGCGAGCAATGCCGCGAGTGCTTCGCACCCTGCCGCGTCTTCGGCGTCGAACCGCGCGGGTTCGGGGCTGTCGAGGTCGAGCACTGCGATCAGCGTGCCGTCCTTGGTGACCGGCACCACCAGTTCTGAACGGCTGGCCGCATCGCAGGCGATGTGACCGGGGAACGCCTGGACGTCCTCGACCAGTTGCGTCTTCAGCGTCGCGGCGGCGGCCCCGCAGACGCCCTTGCCGACCGGAATACGGATGCACGCGACCTTGCCCTGGAACGGGCCGAGCACGAGTTCGCCTTCGACCAACCGGTAGAAGCCTGCCCAGTTCAGGTCGGGGAGATATTCCCATACCAGTGCGGCGGCGTTGGCCATGTTGGCGATCGGATCGGTCTCGTCTGCGGTCAGCGCGTCGAGCGCGGCGAGAAGGTCGCGGTAGAGATCGGCCTTGGTGCCGGCGGCGATATCGAACTGGTACATCTGTCTTCCTTGGTCGGCGACTTGACGGAACTGGCACGCTCCAAAATTCGTCATCCCAGCGAAAGCTGGGATCTCCATGTTGGCGCCGGCGGTCCGTTCCTCAAGGATACCCCAGCTTTCGCTGGGGTGACGGGCTTTGAGGGGCGGGTGAGCGGCAACGGGCTTTGAGGGGCGGGTGAGCGGCAACGGGCTTTGAGGGGCGGGTGAGCGGCAAAGAGTGTTACTCAGTCATCGTGCACCTTGCCGCGGCCCGCCTTGACCCCGCTCCGTACCTTCTTCGTATCGACTCGCCGCGCCTTCGCCGCCTTGGACGGCTTGGTCGCGCGGCGGGCTTTTGGAACGATCGTCGCTTCCTTGATCAGCGCCACCAGCCGTTCGCGGACTTCCTGGCGGTTGAGCAGTTGCGACCGCGAGCCTTCGCTGCGCAGTACCAGCACGCCGTCGCGCGTGAGGCGCGATCCGGCCAGCACCGCGATGCGGTTCTTCACTGCCAGCGGCAGGCCGGGTGACAGGCCGACATCGAAGCGCAGGATCACCGCGCTGTCGGTGGTGTTGACGTGCTGACCGCCGGGGCCACCCGAGCGCGTGGTGCTTTCGATCAGCTCGCTGTCGTCGATCGAGATCGATCGGGTGATCGGGATCGCGACCATCAGCCCCTCGCCTGCTCAGTCGTCGGCGGAGTCGGGCGCCGTTACCGCATCGGCAGCCGGAGCGACGTCGGCGACCGGAGCCGCCTCGTCGGCAAAACCGGCCTTGGCGAACCGCTCGGGCAACGGCGCTTCGGCCAGCACGTCGGGCTTGCCCGGACGCGGCACGATCAGGCGCTGCGCGTGGAGCATCATGCCGAGCCCGTCCGCCTTGCCGTAGACGCCGTCGCCGACCACCGGCGCGCCGAGGCCGCTCGCCGCGTGGACGCGGATCTGGTGCGTACGGCCGGTCTCGGGCAGGAACTCGACCAGCGAACGCCCGTCCCTGATCTCGAGCACGCGCCACTTGGTGCGCGACTTCTTGCCGTCAGGGTCCTCGACCATCCGCCAGCCGGTCTCGGCGGTGCTGACCTTGCCGAGCGCCATCTCGATCAGGCCGGACGTGCCCTCGACGACGCCGTCGAGCAGCGCGACATAGCGCTTCGAGACGAGGCCCTGCTCGAACGCCTGCTGCAACCGGGCATGCGCCTTGGGGTTGCGCGACAAGAGCAGGCAGCCGCTCGTGTCGCGGTCGAGCCGGTGCACCGCCTTGGGCCAGCGCTGGAAGCCGAACTTCAGGCTTTCGAGATGATTTTCGAGGCTCAGCGAGCCATCGCGGGGCGGATCGACCGGCAGCCCTGCGGGCTTGTCGATCACCAGGGCCTCGCCGTCGAGGAAGAGTACGCGTTCACCATGCATGCCGCCGCCCTTGCCATCATTAGCGCCTGCGTGCCAGAGCCCGCGTCGATGTTGCACCGCACGCTGGCTCTCGCGCTCCTCTTCGCCCCGACCGTCGCGGAGGCTCAATTGTGCGAAGGCCAGAGCGCGGCGATCGCCCCCGACGGTCGCGCGTTCGGGCATTTGCCATATGGCGACGCGCCCGAAACCGAGCTGGTCACGCTGCCGTCCGAATATTCCGTGGGCAATCCGTGCGTGGTGCGGGCGGACATATTGCCCGATCTGTTGCGGCTGTTCGCGGCGGCGCAGGGCGATCCTTCGGTGATGGGTCAGCTTCGCGCGCTGTCGTGCCAGCGGTCGATCGCCCGTCAGCGCAGCGTGTTCTGTCGCGGCGAGACGAGCAGCCCGGCCGACCGCGCGATCTCGGTCGCACCGCCGGGGTATAGCGAGCATTCGACTGGCTATGCGCTGGATTTCGCGGTGCGTCCGGCGAACGGGTGCCCCGATGCGGAGGCGTGCATGGCCGCGACGCCTGCTGCGCGCTGGCTCCGGGTGAACGCGCCGCGGTTCGGGTTCGAGCAGAGCTTTCCCGGTGGCAACAAGCAGCATGTGAAGTGGGAGCCGTGGCATTGGCGCTGGGTCGGGGCCACCGAGGCCGCCCCGGGCGCGGCGAAGGCGCGGTTCGTGTTCGCGCGGGCTCGGCGATTGTATCCGGCCGATCCCGGGGTGTTGCCGCTGGTGGTGAAGGTTGTGGCGCAACCGCCGGTGCCGGTGGCGCCTGTGGTTGCCGTGCCGTCGAAGAAGAAGCGGCGGTAGACAGCGCCGAGGCCTCGCTGACGATCCACAATGGCTCCACCCCGGCGAAGGCCGGGGCCCAATTGGGGGCGCCGATGATTTAGCGCGGCGCTCCTTTACGACCACCTCACCAATTGGGCCCCGGCCTTCGCCGGGGTGGTACTATCTGGCGGACTCGCCCTGACATTACCAGCTAGTCGCCCCGCCGTCCCTCAGTGCATCACCAGCCCACCCGGACGCACGACACCGTCGCGCAGCGCATGGTCGTACAGGATCTCGGTCTCGAGCATCACCTGGCTCGACAGCCGATCGAGCATCGACTCCGCCTGGACGCCGAACTTTTCCCATTCGCCGGGCGCGATGATCGGCAGCCAGCGACCGATGAACGCCTTCCAGTCGGAGCGGAGGATGTCGAGATTCTCCTCCATCGTCGCGATCGTGTCGGGCGAATACTTCGCCTCCATCGCCATCACCGTGCGATCGATCACTTCGTCCTCAAGGTCGAGATGCTTGGCGACGGTGATCGCGAGTTCGATCAGCTTGCGCGACGCGATGCCGCTCTGCTCGCGCGACCCTTGCGCCAGATCGGCGAGTACGACGCACTGCTCGGCGATCCGCTTGTGATCATCGAGGAGTTGCGCCCAGTTCGCGCGATCCTCGTCGGAGGCCGCGTGGACCATCACCCTGTCGGTTGTCACCTTGTCGTTCATCCTGCCGTATCCCCCATACGTATACGATCGACACTCTACTGCGGATGCGCCTAGCGTTGCAGGCGATCCACAATCTATAGTATTTTCGACACTCTCGGCGTTTCAAAACGACCCGCCCTCAATCTCGGCCCTCAATCTCGATAGCTGATAGGTAGAGCATTGCGTCACACATCGACATCCGCCCTTTGACATGACGCCGTGCTACGCCTATATCCGCATCTCACCACAGCATCCGGGAAATGACATGCCGTCGCGCAGCGTGTCGATCGTATTGGATACCGAGGTTTCATACGCTGAGAGCCGCCGCACCTGATGCGCGCGGCCTTTTTGCGTGAACGTGCGTCCCGCTTGGGGGTTCCCAAGCACGAAATTACGACTGATCCGTCAGTTTTTATAGGGCGAAACAAAACCTATGGCTTCCAAGGCGATCGAACACGGCACTGCAAAGCGCCGTATCCGCAAGGTTTTCGGCAACATCCACGAAGTCGTGCAGATGCCGAACCTGATCGAAGTCCAGCGCGAGAGCTACGAGCAGTTCCTGCGCTCCGACAAGTCGATCGGCCACGTCTCGGGTCTCGAGAAGACGCTGCGCAGCGTGTTCCCGATCCAGGACTTCGCCGGCACCGCCTATCTCGATTTCGACGATTACGTCCTTGAGCCGCCGAAGTTCGACGTCGAGGAATGCCGCCAGCGCGGTATCACCTACGCCGCGCCGATGCGCGTCACGCTGCGTCTGACCGCGTTCGAGGTCGATCCCGATACCGAGGCCAAGTCGGTCATCGATATCAAGGAGCAGGACGTGTACATGGGCGACATGCCGCTCATGACCGAGAACGGCACGTTCTTCATCAATGGCACCGAGCGCGTCATCGTCAGCCAGATGCACCGTTCGCCGGGCGTCCTGTTCGATCACGATCGCGGCAAGACGCACGCATCGGGCAAGTACCTGTTCGCGGCGCGCGTGATCCCGTATCGCGGTTCGTGGCTCGATTTCGAGTTCGACGCGAAGGACATCGTCAACGTCCGCATCGATCGCAAGCGCAAGCTGCCCGTCACGGCGCTGCTCTACGCGCTCGGCATGACGTCGGAAGAGATCCTCAACTATTTCTACAACCGCGTGACGTTCGTCCGCGGCCAGGGTGGTTGGATCGTTCCGTTCCAGGTCGAGAACTGGCGTGGCCAGAAGCCGATGTTCGACATCGTCGATGCGAAGACCGGCGAAGTCGTGTTCCCGAACGGCCAGAAGATTTCCCCACGCGCTGCGAACAAGGCGTTCAAGGACGGCCTGACCGACCTGCTGATCCCGACCGAGGAAATCTTCGGCCGCTATTCGGCCTACGACCTGATCGACGAGTCGACCGGCCGCATCTACATCGAAGCCGGTGACGAAGTTACGTCCGAGAACCTTGAACTGCTCGACCAGGCAGGCATCGAGCGTCTCGACCTGCTCGACATCGATCACGTCGCGACGGGTCCGTGGATCCGCAACACGCTCAAGGTCGACAAGGCCGAGGAGCGCGAGCAGGCCCTCAGCGACATCTACCGCGTGATGCGCCCTGGCGAGCCGCCGACGCTGGAGACGGCCGAGGCATTGTTCTCGGGCCTGTTCTTCGATCCGGATCGCTACGACCTGTCGGCCGTCGGTCGCGTGAAGCTGAACATGCGCCTCGACCTCGACGTCGAGGACACCGTGACGACGCTGCGCACCGAGGACATTCTCGAGGTCATCAAGACGCTCGTGAACCTCAAGGACGGCAAGGGCGAAATCGACGATATCGACAACCTCGGTAACCGTCGTGTCCGTTCGGTCGGCGAGCTGCTCGAGAATCAGTACCGCGTCGGCCTGCTCCGCATGGAGCGCGCCGTGAAGGAGCGCATGTCGTCGGTCGACGTCTCGACCGTCATGCCGAACGACCTGATCAACGCGAAGCCTGCGGTTGCCGCGGTCCGCGAATTCTTCGGCTCGTCGCAGCTGTCGCAGTTCATGGATCAGACCAACCCGCTGTCCGAAGTCACCCACAAGCGTCGCGTGTCGGCACTTGGACCAGGTGGTCTGACGCGTGAGCGCGCCGGCTTCGAAGTCCGCGACGTTCACCCGACGCATTATGGCCGCATCTGCCCGATCGAGACGCCGGAAGGCCCGAACATCGGTCTGATCAACTCGCTCGCGAGCTTCTCGCGGGTGAACAAGTACGGCTTCATCGAGACTCCGTACCGCAAGGTCGTCGACCACAAGGTGACCGACGACGTCGTGTACCTGTCGGCGATGGAAGAGGCCAAGCACACGATCGCGCAGGCCAACGCCGAGCTCGATTCGTCGAACGGCTTTGTCGAGGAACTGGTATCGTCGCGTCAGGCTGGCGAATTCCTGATGGCGCTGCCGGACAACATCACGTTGATGGACGTCAGCCCCAAGCAGCTCGTCTCGGTCGCCGCATCGCTTATCCCGTTCCTGGAAAACGATGACGCCAACCGTGCACTGATGGGCTCGAACATGCAGCGTCAGGCCGTGCCGCTCGTCCAGGCCGAGGCGCCGTTCGTCGGCACCGGCATGGAAGAGACGGTCGCACGTGACTCTGGTGCAGCGATCTCGGCCAAGCGTGCGGGCATCGTCGACCAGGTCGACGCGGCGCGTATCGTGATCCGCGCAACCGGCGAGATCGATGCCGGCAAGTCGGGCGTCGACATCTACACGCTGATGAAGTTCCAGCGTTCGAACCAGTCGACCTGCATCAACCAGCGTCCGCTGGTGAAGGTGGGCGATGCGGTTCGTGCCGGCGACGTGCTCGCCGACGGCCCGTCGACCGAGTTCGGCGAGCTGGCGCTGGGTCGCAACAGCCTCGTCGCGTTCATGCCGTGGAACGGCTACAACTACGAGGATTCGATCCTGATCTCCGAGCGGATCGTGAAGGACGACGTGTTCACGTCGATCCATATCGACGAGTTCGAGGTGATGGCGCGCGACACGAAGCTCGGGCCTGAGGACATCACGCGCGACATCCCGAACGTCGGCGAGGAAGCGCTTCGCAACCTCGACGAGGCGGGCATCGTCTACATCGGTGCAGAGGTCGAGCCGGGCGATATTCTCGCCGGCAAGATCACGCCGAAGGGTGAATCGCCGATGACGCCGGAGGAGAAGCTTCTCCGTGCGATCTTCGGCGAGAAGGCCAGCGACGTGCGCGATACGTCGCTTCGCCTGCCGCCGGGCGTGTCGGGTACGGTCGTCGACGTTCGCGTCTTCAACCGTCACGGGATCGACAAGGACGAGCGCGCGATGGCGATCGAGCGCGAGGAGATCGAGCGCCTGAAGAAGGATTCGGACGACGAGCGTTCGATCCTGAACCGTGCGACCTGGTCGCGTCTTCGCGAGATGCTGCTCGACCAGACCGCCACCTCGGCGCCGAAGGGCGTCAAGAAGGGCGTCGTGATCGACATGGATCTGCTCGACAGCGTCGATCGCCACGAGTGGTGGAAGTTCGCGGTCGCCGACGACAAGGTCCAGAGCGATCTGGAAGCGGTCAAGATCCAGTATGACGACGCAGCCAAGCTGATCACGGACAAGTTCCATGATCGTCGCGAGAAGCTCGAGCGTGGTGACGAGCTGTCGCCGGGCGTGCTGAAGATGGTCAAGGTGTTCGTCGCGGTGAAGCGCAAGCTGCAGCCGGGCGACAAGATGGCCGGCCGTCACGGCAACAAGGGCGTCATCAGCCGCATCCTGCCGGCGGAGGACATGCCGTTCCTCGCCGACGGTACGCCGGTCGATATCGTGCTCAACCCGCTGGGCGTGCCGTCGCGCATGAACGTCGGTCAGATCTTCGAGACGCATCTGGGCTGGGCCGCACGTGGCCTGGGCCAGTCGATCACCGCGGCTCTCGAGACGTGGCGTGAAGAGAATCCGGACGCCAAGCCGGGTGCGATGCCCGAGGCGGTCCGCGATCGCCTCAAGACGGTGTACGGCGAGCAGTATCACGCCGAGATCGACGCCCGCACGGGTGACGAGATCGTCGAGCTCGCCAAGAACCTGAAGGGCGGCGTGCCGATGGCGACGCCGGTGTTCGATGGTGCCCGCGAAGCCGACGTCTCGGCAATGCTGGCGCTGGCGGGCCTCGACACGTCGGGTCAGTCGGACCTGTTCGACGGCCGCACCGGCGATCAGTTCGATCGCAAGGTGACGGTGGGCTACATCTACATGCTGAAGCTCCACCATCTGGTCGACGACAAGATCCACGCACGGTCGATCGGGCCGTACTCGTTGGTCACGCAGCAGCCGCTGGGTGGTAAGGCGCAGTTCGGTGGGCAGCGCTTCGGCGAGATGGAGGTCTGGGCACTCCAGGCCTACGGCGCGGCGTACACCTTGCAGGAAATGCTGACGGTGAAGTCTGACGACGTGGTCGGCCGCACCAAGGTCTACGAGGCGATCGTCAAGGGCGACGACACGTTCGAGGCCGGCATCCCGGAGAGCTTCAACGTGCTCGTCAAGGAAATGCGCTCGCTCGGCCTGAATGTGGACCTGAAGCAGTCGGAGCCCGGCTTCGACAGCGACGGCATCCAGATCGCGGCGGAGTAGTTCCTTTGCCCTCCCCTCCCGCGACGGGTTCCCATCAAAGTAATACTTTGATGGGGCCCTACCGGTAGGGGACCGAGGGGTGGGCTCCCGGCCGGCAGCGAAGCGCGACGTCGATGCCGGGCGCCCACCCCTCCCAGCCTGAAGAGGCTGGGCCCCTCCCCCTCCCGCAAGCGGTAGGGGGAAGATTTTTCCTAAGGACAGCTCATGAACGAGATGACCCCCTTCGCCAATCCGGTCGCCAAGACCGAGACGTTCGACCAGATCCAGATCGGCATCGCGTCCCCGGACAAGATTCGTTCGTGGTCGTTCGGCGAGATCAAGAAGCCCGAGACCATCAACTATCGCACGTTCAAGCCCGAGCGTGACGGCCTGTTCTGCGCGCGCATTTTCGGTCCGATCAAGGACTACGAGTGCCTGTGCGGCAAGTACAAGCGCATGAAGTACAAGGGCATCGTCTGCGAGAAGTGCGGCGTCGAGGTTACCGTCTCGAAGGTCCGCCGCGAGCGGATGGGTCATATCGAGCTCGCCGCGCCGGTCGCTCACATCTGGTTCCTGAAGTCGCTGCCGTCGCGCATCGGCCTGCTGCTCGACATGCAGCTGAAGCAGCTCGAGCGCGTGCTGTACTTCGAGGCGTACATCGTCATCGAGCCGGGCCTGACCCCGCTCGAGAAGTACCAGCTGATGACCGAGGACGAGCTCCTCGACGCGCAGGACCAGTATGGCGAGGACGCGTTCTCGGCCGGTATCGGCGCCGAAGCGGTCCGCATCATGCTCGAATCGCTCGATCTCGTCGGTGAGCGTACCGCGCTGCTCGAAGAGCTCGCGGTCACCAAGTCCGAGCTGAAGCCCAAGAAGATCATCAAGCGCCTGAAGGTCGTCGAGAGCTTCATCGATTCGGGCAACCGCCCCGAGTGGATGATCCTCGAGGTCGTTCCGGTCATCCCGCCCGAGCTGCGCCCGCTGGTGCCGCTGGACGGTGGTCGTTTCGCGACGTCGGATCTGAACGATCTGTATCGCCGCGTGATCAACCGCAACAACCGCCTGAAGCGCCTGATGGAGCTTCGCGCGCCGGACATCATCGTCCGCAACGAGAAGCGCATGCTCCAGGAGGCCGTCGACGCACTGTTCGACAATGGTCGCCGCGGTCGCACGATCACGGGCGCCAACAAGCGTCCGCTGAAGTCGCTGTCCGACATGCTCAAGGGCAAGCAGGGCCGCTTCCGCCAGAATCTGCTCGGCAAGCGCGTCGACTATTCGGGTCGTTCGGTCATCGTGACCGGGCCTGAGCTGAAGCTGCACCAGTGCGGCCTGCCGAAGAAGATGGCGCTCGAGCTGTTCAAGCCGTTCATCTACGCCCGTCTCGATGCAAAGGGTCTGTCGATGACCCTGAAGCAGGCGAAGAAGTGGGTCGAGAAGGAGCGCAAGGAAGTCTGGGATATCCTGGACGAGGTGATCCGCGAGCATCCGGTCATGCTGAACCGTGCGCCGACGCTTCACCGTCTCGGCATCCAGGCGTTTGAGCCGGTATTGATCGAGGGCAAGGCGATCCAGCTTCACCCGCTGGTCTGCTCCGCGTTCAACGCCGATTTCGATGGCGATCAGATGGCCGTGCACGTTCCGCTGAGCCTCGAGGCGCAGCTCGAAGCACGCGTCCTGATGATGTCGACGAACAACATCCTGTCGCCCGCCAACGGCAAGCCGATCATCGTTCCGTCGCAGGACATGGTCCTCGGTCTCTATTATCTGTCGATGATGAAGGAGAACGAGCCGGGCCAGGGTATGCTGCTCGGTGACATGGCCGAAGTGCACCAGGCGCTGAACGCTCAGGCGGTCACGCTGCACACCAAGGTCATCAGCCGCGTTCCGCAGACCGACGAGAAGGGCAAGCAGTACCTCAAGCGGTACGAGACGACCCCGGGCCGCATGCTGCTGGGCGAGTGCCTGCCGCACAGCCACAAGGTGCCGTTCGACACCGTCAACCGCCTGCTCACCAAGAAGGACGTGGGCGACGTGATCGATGAGGTCTATCGTCACACCGGCCAGAAGGAGACCGTGCTGTTCGCCGACGCGATCATGTCGCTCGGCTTCCGCCACGCGTTCCGCGCCGGCATCTCGTTCGGCAAGGACGACATGATCATTCCGGACGCCAAGGTTGGTCTGGTCGACGACACCAAGGCGCTCGTGAAGGACTTCGAGCAGCAGTATCAGGACGGTCTGATCACGCAGCAGGAAAAGTACAACAAGGTGATCGACGCCTGGAGCCGTTGCGGCGACCAGGTCGCGAACGCCATGATGGACGAGATCCGTGCGGTGAAGGTCGACGAGGAGACCGGCCGTGAAAAGCCGATCAACTCGATCTACATGATGGCCCATTCGGGTGCTCGTGGTTCGCAGGCGCAGATCAAGCAGCTTGCGGGTATGCGTGGCCTGATGGCCAAGCCGTCGGGCGAGATCATCGAGACGCCGATCATCTCGAACTTCAAGGAGGGCCTAACCGTCCTTGAGTACTTCAACTCGACCCACGGCGCTCGCAAGGGCCTCGCGGATACGGCGTTGAAGACGGCGAACTCGGGCTACCTGACGCGTCGTCTGGTCGACGTGTCGCAGGATTGCGTCATCATCGAACCGGATTGCGGTACGACCCGCGCGCTGGAGATGAAGGCCATTCTTCAGGGTGGTTCGACGATCGCAAGCCTCGGCGAGCGCATCCTCGGTCGTACGACCGCGGAGGACATCGTCGATCCGAAGACCGGCAAGGTCGTCATCCCGTCGGGCACGCTGCTCGACGAGCCGATGATCACGACGATCGAAGGCCTCGGCACGCAGTCGTGCAAGATCCGCAGCCCGCTGGTCTGCGAGTCGAAGATCGGCGTCTGCGGCAAGTGCTACGGGCGCGATCTCGCCCGCGGTACGCCGGTCAACATCGGTGAAGCTGTCGGCGTCATCGCCGCGCAGTCGATCGGTGAGCCGGGCACGCAGCTGACGATGCGTACGTTCCACATCGGTGGCGCGGCGCAGCTCAACGAAACGTCGAACCTCGAGGCGCATGCCGACGGTACGGTGCAGTTCCGCGATCTGCGTATCATCGTCGACCAGCGTGGCCGTCGCGTGGTGCTCAGCCGCTCGGGTGAAATCGCGATCGTCGACATGGACGGCCGCGAACTCTCGGTCGATCGCATCCCTTACGGCGCATACGTGCTGTTCGACGATGGTCACATCGTGTCGCGCGGCGATCGGATGGCCGAGTGGGATCCGTTCACCATGCCGGTGATCACGGAGAACCCGGGCACGATCAAGTATGTCGACCTGATCGAGGGCAAGACGCTCACCGAGCAGACCGACGAAGCCACGGGCATCGCCCAGCGCGTCGTGATCGAATATCGTGCGGCGACCAAGTCGAAGGAGGATCTGCGTCCGCGCATGACCCTGCTCGACGAGACGTCGGGCGAGACCGGTCGTTACATGCTGGCGATCGGCGCCACGTTGTCGGTCGAGGACGGCGCACAGGTGTTCGGCGGCGACGTCGTGGCCCGTGTCAGCCGCGAGAGCGCCAAGACGCGCGACATCACCGGTGGTCTGCCGCGTGTTGCCGAGCTGTTCGAGGCACGTATCCCCAAGGACTCGGCGATCATCGCCAAGATCTCAGGGAGGGTCGTGTTCGGCAAGGACTACAAGGCGAAGCGCAAGATCGGCATCCAGCCCGAGGATGGCGGCGACGTCGTCGAGTATCTGGTGCCGAAGTCGAAGGTCATCGACGTGCAGGAAGGCGATTACGTCAAGCGCGGCGATAACCTGATCGGCGGCTCGCCCGATCCGCACGACATTCTCGAGACGATGGGCATCGAACCCCTCGCCGAGTATCTCGTGTCGGAAATCCAGGAGGTCTATCGTCTCCAGGGCGTGAAGATCAACGACAAGCACATCGAGACGATCGTTCGTCAGATGCTGCAGAAGGTCGAGATCACCGACGGCGGCGACACCACGCTGCTGAAGGGCGAGCAGGTCGATCGCGAGGAAATGGACGCGACCAACGAGAAGCTGGAGAAGAAGCAGACCCGCGCACAGGGCAAGCCCATCCTGCTCGGCATCACCAAGGCGTCGCTGCAGACCCGCAGCTTCATCTCGGCGGCATCGTTCCAGGAGACCACCCGCGTCCTCACCGAGGCAGCGGTCCAGGGTAAGCAGGACATGCTGATGGGCCTGAAGGAGAACGTGATCGTCGGCCGGCTCATCCCGGCAGGCACCGGTGCAGGCCTCAACCGCCTGCGTGTCGTGGCCAATAGCCGCGACGCCGCGATGCGCGTCCAGCAGCGCAAGATGGCGGAGGTGTCGATCGTGGCACCGATGTCGGCTGCCGACGAGCATGCCGCCGAACTGGCACGTTCGCCGCGCGATGCAGGCGGCACGGGTGAGGATCCGCTCGCAGCGGTCGTCACCTCGGGCACCGGCACCGATGCGGATGCCGGCGAGTATCTGAACGAGACCGAGTAATCGGTTTCGTCAGACGCCTCGGCGCTGACTAAGAAAAAGGCCGCCGTCCGGGATACCGGGCGGCGGCCTTTTCATTGGCTGGCGTGAGCGCAAGATCAGGACCGATCGACCTTCAAAGTTCTGGGAGTGCCCCAGTCCAAGATTTCGCGGTCACCCCACGCGGGTTCGGCAGGTATCTGTTTATGGCAAGCAAGCTTGTTTCCCCGCCAAGGCGGGGATCCAGACTGGGCTCCCGCCTTCGCAGGAGAACACGGAAGGGTGTGCCGCCGTCGGACTGCGAGCCGGCTCTTACTCAAGAGGGATACCGAAGCGGTCCGGCGTTCACCTCCGCAAGACAAAGTCTTTTGGTTTTGCGCCACCGTGGGTGCCGGAACTTGTTCGGCATGACGGGGAAATATGATCTTGCGGTTCGAACTGACCGTAGATCGGCCCTACCCCCAGCGCATCTGGCTTCATGCCCCGCGCCACGGCACCGGCAATTCCCCGCAACAAAGGAGTCGCATTCCCGCTGTACGGCTGCGGCGGGTGCAGTGGAAACTAGCGACCGGGAAGGACAACACCGAGCCTATGCGAAAGATCGTCCTCGCCACGATCGGCTCGCTCGGCGACCTGCATCCCTTCATCGCGATCGGCCTCGCTCTTAAGGTTCGTGGGTTCGCGGTCATGATGGCGGTACCTGCCGATCACGTCGCCAAGGTCGAAGCCGCCGGGCTGACCGGCATCGCCATCGTCGGCGGGTTCGACGCGCTGACCGAAACGTTGGGCATGCCGCCCGACCAGGTCGCAAAGCGCATCATGTCGGATCAGACCTATCTGATGAACCGAATCCTGATGCCGTGGCTAGCCGACAGCACCACGGCGCTCGACGACGCGATGGAGGGGGCAGTCGCGCTGGTCGCCTCGCTGTTCGTCTTCGCCGCGCCAATCGTCGCCGAGACGCGCGGCGTGCCGCTGGTCAACGTTCTGCTCCAGCCGATGGCGACCTTCTCCGCCTATACGCCACCCCGCACGCCCGACTTCGCAATGATGGCCCACGCACCGACCGGGCCGATCGGTCGCGCCTGGAACCGGTCGGTGTACCGGGTCATGCGCGGCGTGCTGCGACATCGGTATGGATGGCACGTCGATACGGTTCGCAAGACACGCGGCCTGCCGCCGTCACGCCAGGCGTTGCTGCTCGAGACGCCCGCGAGCGCCGACCTGACCTTGTGCTGCTATTCGCCGGCCATCGCACCGCGCCAGCCTGACCTCCACGACATCGCGCGCGTCACCGGCTTTGCGATATTCGACAGCGATACCGGGGCGCCCGAAAGGCTCGATCCCGCGCTCGAGGCGTTCCTCGCCGCCGGTCCACCGCCGCTGGTCTTCACGCTGGGATCCTTTGCGACGTTTGCGCCGGGCGACTTCTACACCACCGCAGCGGCGACCGCGCGAGCACTTGGCCTACGCGCGGTACTGCTGACAGGCAGCGACGATCAGGCAACGGCCAGCGAACATATCCATGTCTGCCGCTATGCGCCGCACTCGCTGCTGTTCCCCCAGGCCAGCGCGATCGTCCACCACGGCGGCGCGGGCTCGACCGGCCAGGCGCTGCGGGCCGGCAAGCCGCAACTCGTCGTCCCGCACATGGGTGATCAGTACGACAACGCGCACCGCATCCAATCGATCGGCGTCGGCAAGACGCAGTCGTCGAAGCACTTCACGATCATGCGCGCCGGTGCTGCTATCACCGCCATCCTGACCGACCGGATGCGCGAGACGGCCGCGCAGGTCGGTGCGCAGGTTGCGCGGGAGAACGGCGCGGAGGCGGCCGCGGACGCGATCGCCGCGCTTGTCGATGAGCGCGGCTGAATTGGTCGACAGTTTTCAGTGACCATGGTGACAAAAAGATCATCGACGCCAGGCGTTGCCGTCGCGCCTTGGCGCAGCTAGGCGATCAGCCGATGCGGTCGGCGTACTATCCTTCGTCGATCGAGACGCGCGGCTCGGCGCGCCGGCGCAGCGGCGCGTTCGTGCTCACCGTCATCGCGCATGTCCTTATTCTCCTGCTGCTGTTGCGACTGGCTCCCTCGGTTACGTCGAAGCCCGAGGAGCGCCGCGATCCGGTCACATTCCAGATCGCGCCCGATCAGACTGCGCCCACACCGCAAAAGCGCACACCGTCGCCGACCAAGCAGAAGCGGGCCAGCGGTGGGTCGCCGCCGCGCGCTGCGCCGCGTGCCGAGTCCGCACAGGCACCGCCCGCGCCGCCGAAGTCGCCCCCGCCCCTGCCGATCAAGATGCTCGGCGGGATGGAGATGTTCGACGCCGCCGATATCTCGAAGATGCCGTCGCACCCCGACGACCAGCTTGCCGGTGGTGACGGTGGCAGCGGCTCGGGCAAGGGCAAGGACAGCGGGTCGGCCTATGGTCCCGGCGAAGGCCCTGGTGGCGAGCGCCTGTACAAGGTCGAATGGTATCGGCGCCCGACCGACGCGGAGCTCAACGGTTACCTCAAGAGCCCGCCGCCGCCCAACAGCTGGGCGAAGATCGCGTGCCGGATGATCGCCAACTACCAGGTCGAGAATTGCCGTGCGCTGAGCGAGTCGCCGGTCGGGTCGGGGCTGGCCCGCGCGATGCGGCAAGCGGCGTGGCAATTCCGCGTCCGCCCGCCACGCGTAGGTGGCAAGCAGATCCTCGGCGGCTGGGTCGAGATCGATATCGAGTTCAATTCCGGGAAGGCGCCGGACTAAGGTCAGTCCTCGATCCTCCCCGCCAGGGGGAGGATCGTAGATTTCTTCAGACGTCACTCGTGATCGAGTGCTTCTTCTCGTCCGACAGCGTCCGCGCCAACGTCTCGAAACGCCCACCCTCGACGCGGATCTCGTTGAACGCCGGCGGACTCCCCGCGTGCGCTTCGACAGCGTGCCGGCACCGATCATCCGGATGATGCGCCCTTCGCGCTCGACCGGCACGTCGAACGGATCGTGGACATGCCCCGACAACACCGCATGCGCGCCAGCCTCGGCGAGCGCGGTCAGCGCCTCGTCGCCATTGCGCGTCTTCGCCGTCCCGGTCGTCCCGCCCTCGATCAACGGATGATGCGCACCGATGAAGATCAAATTGCCCTTCGGCACGTCCGCGATCATCGCCAGCGCGCGCTTGAGCGAACCGGAGCTCACGCGACCCTTCGACCAGTTCCACCGCCACTGCGCGCGCGCCGTCGTCTTGAGCGGCACGACGGTCACGCCAGGAAGCTCCAGCGGCCGCTCGATCATCTGCTCGACCGCGGCGTAACGCTGATAGGGTGCGAACAGCCGCCGAAACGGATCCCAATAATAGGGGATGTCGTGATTGCCGACCTCCAGCGTCACCGGCACGCCAAGCGACCGCAACCAGTCGCCGCCACGTTGGAACTCGTCCTTGGTCGCGCGCATCGTCAGGTCGCCGGTCATGATGACCGCGTCAGGTTTTTCGACCGCGACCCGCTCGGAGAACCACGCGATCGCCGCCGGGTCTTCCGCACCGAAATGTACGTCGCTGACATGGAACAGCTTCAACGACGTGCCCCCTTGGCCGATGCGTCAGGCAAGGTCGGACAACGTCGATGGCTGATGCACGGGGCACCCGTTGAACTTGCCGCGGAATTCTGCCGACATCTCGTAAGTTTCCTTGCGCACGCGATTGATCCCGCCAAGCGGCTGGTGCGCCGTGATCCCGTTCCACACGCTATAGACCAGCGCGTCGTCGGTCCGCTCGCTGCTGCCCTGATCCCATGACACCTGCGCCGGGATTTCGAGCTTGGCGATCGTCACATAGGGACTGACCGCTTCGTCCCAGACGACCGACGCGTCCTCGATCGGCATCGCATCGAGATCGGTATTGATCTGCACGCGCAACTCCCACGTCCCGCCATGCTCGGCGAAGGCGTCGCGGACGACCTCGCGCAGGGCGTCCGGTCGCGCGGTGATATCGACGAGGCTGCCGGTCAGCTTCGTCAGTTCGGGGGATACCGGGAACAGCGCGAATTTGACGATCGCGTCGCCGTACCGGAACGCGGTCTGCGAATAATAGGTCTCGCCCAGGGGATGCACGGGCTTGGCGCCACCGAGCGTCGTCAGCGTCGCGGACTGCGCGCCGACCGCCTCCAGCGCGGACTCGACGACGCGGAAGGTGGCCGACATCGCCTTCTTCACCCCCTCGAACCGATCCGTCGTCTTGGTCAGCAGCTTGAGGTTCTTGCCGAACGCCTTGGGATCCTTGGCGGAAAAGGCCGGCGCGTTGACCATGATGAAGTCCTGCGTCGTATCGCCTTCGGACCCCGGCAGGCGATCCCCCGCGACATCGAGGATTTTCAACGCGAGCCCTCGCGGCAGGCTGACGCTGTCGTCGAGGATATCGCCCGCATTGGTGGAGATACGGATCACCGCCTCATGCCGGCCAGGCGTCGCGAAGATGCCCTGCGCCAGGATCGGCGGCAGGCCGTCGGCGATCGTGATCGATCCGCGTGCGATGCCGTGCGCCTTGGCATGGACCGCGCGCACCGCATGGCCGTAATCCTGCGACGTCGTTTCCAGGATTTCCCGGAACGAGTCCTTCATGCCCTGCAACGTCTCCGCTTCATCGGCAGCGATCGTCTCGACCGACGGGTCGAAACGCACGGGTTGGGTGCTGGGCATCGGTATCTCCACTGCGAATGCAGGTTTTCGTGGGGTATGCAGGCCCAACCCATCGTGCCCGAGGACGTTCCGCCTGCGTTGCAAACCGCGGCCGGGCACGTGATGAAGGCCGCCAAAGGAGCCATCATGCACATTCCCGAAGTCACTGCCCCGACGATCGCCATTGCCGGTACGACCGACCGCTTTCCCGTCCGCCGGATCTTCTGCGTCGGCCAGAACTACGCCGATCACGCGCGCGAGATGGGATCGGACCCCGACCGGCAGGAGCCGTTCTTCTTTTCGAAGCCCGCCGACGCGGTGGTGGCGAACGGCAGCACCCTGCCCTTCCCGCCGCAGACCCAGGACCTGCATCACGAGGTCGAACTGGTCGTCGCGCTTTCCACAGGCGGCAAGAACGTCGCCGTGGAGGATGCCGCGGCGATGATTTTCGGTGCAGGCGTCGGCATCGACCTGACGCGGCGCGATCTCCAGGCGGCGGCGAAGAAGATCGGGCGGCCGTGGGACATGGCGAAGGGTTTCGATCGTTCCGCTCCCGTTGCGGCGCTGACGCCGGGCGTCCCCGCCACATCGGGCAGCATCGCGCTGACCATCAACGGCGAGACGCGGCAGTCGGGAGACCTGTCGATGATGATCTGGAGCGTCCCCGAAATCATCGCGACGCTGTCGACCTTCGTCGAACTCGCGCCCGGCGACCTGATCTTCACCGGCACCCCCGCCGGCGTCGGCCCGATCCAGCGCGGACAGACCGTGCGCGCGACGATCGAAGGGTTCGAACCGCTTGAGGTGACATTCACCGCCTGATCGGCCATCGTCCCCGAATATAAGCAGATAATCGGGGGGCACATGGCTGAAACAGGCGAATTTGGCGGACGAGATTCGGGCGCGGACGGCTTTCTAAGCCGGGCGCGCACGGTTGCAGGCCCCGGCTTCAACCGCTGGCTGGCCCCCCTGCGCGCTCGCGATCCACCTGTGCATCGGCATGGCGTACGGGTTCAGCGTGTTCTGGCTGCCGCTGTCGCGCGCGATCGGGATCACCGATCCGGTGGTCTGCAAGAACCTTTCGCTGCTCGGCGCGCTGACCACGACGACCTGCGACTGGCGGGTGAGCGATCTCGTCTGGACGTACACGCTGTTCTTTGTCGTGCTCGGCGCGTCGGCCGCGATCTGGGGCGGCTGGCTCGAGCGCGCCGGCCCGCGCAAAGCCGGCGTCGTCGCCGCGTTCTGCTGGTGTGGCGGCATGGGGATCGCCGCGATCGGCGTGTCGATGCACCAGCTCTGGCTGATCTGGATCGGCTCGGGCGTGATCGGCGGCATCGGGCTTGGGCTCGGCTACATCTCGCCCGTCTCGACGCTAATCAAATGGTTTCCCGACCGGCGCGGCATGGCGACCGGCATGGCGATCATGGGCTTTGGCGGCGGCGCGATGATCGGCGGGCCGCTCGCCGATCTGTTGATGAAGCATTTCGCAAGCCCGACGGGCGTCGGCGTCTGGCAGACGTTCCTGGTGCTCGCTTGCGTCTATTTCGTGTTCATGATGGCCGGCGCGATCGGCTACCGCGTGCCCGCCGAGGGCTGGGCGCCCGCCGGCTGGACCGCGCCGACCAGCGCCAAGGCCTCGATCAGCCGCTTCAACGTCGCGCTGTCGGATGCGCACCGCACGCCACAATTCTGGCTGGTGTGGCTGGTGCTGTTCTTCAACGTCTCCGCCTCAATCGGGATCATCGGTATCGCCTCGCCGATGTTGCAGGAGCTGTTCGGCGGACGCCTGATCGACGCGCCGAGCGTGCTGTTCACGGCGTTCGACGACGACCAGAAGAAGGCGGCGGCGGCGGTCGGCGCAGGCTTCGTCGGCGCGATCAGCCTGTTCAACATCGGCGGGCGATTTTTCTGGGCATGGCTGTCCGATCGGATCGGCCGCAAACCGTTGTTCGCGACGATCCTCGCGGCAGGCGCGGTGCTCTACGGTTTCGCGGCACCGGCACTGGCGGGTACCACATTGGGCCTGTTCATCCTCGTCTTCTGCATTCTTGCGTCGATGTACGGCGGTGGGTTCGCGACTGCGCCTGCGTATCTCGCCGATCTGTTCGGGACGAAATATGTCGGTGCGATCCACGGGCGATTGCTGACCGCATGGTCGACCGCGGGCGTGGTCGGGCCTTTGCTCGTCGCCAACATGCGTGACCGCGCGATCGCGGCGGGCGTGCCGCGTGGCGATATCTACCCGCCGATCTTCTGGGTGCTGGCGGCCATGCTCGTCGCCGGGTTCGTCGCGAACCTGTTCGTCCGGCCGGTCGTCGCCAAGTTCCACATGCCCGCCGACGACAGGCCGATTGCGGTCGAGACGGTGGCCGGCGGGACGGTCGCGACGGCTACCGGCACCTCGCCGGTGGTCGTGTTCGCGTGGCTCGCGGTCGGGCTGCCGATCCTCTGGGGGATCTACATGACGCTGTCGAAGGCGTTGATCCTGCTCAAGTAAAGCGCAACCCGATCGGTCGGCCATCGGTTGCCCCTGTTCCCCCAGACAGGAGCTTCCCATGGCCGACCGGCTCACGATGCAGGATCCGCGCACGCAATATCCGCAGCCCCCTTCCCGCAACAGCCGCAGGAAGCGCCGGGCATCGCGTCGAAGATGGACCCGAAGCCCGATCACGGCGAGACGAGCTACAAGGGCTCGGGCAAGATGACCGGGCGCAAAGCCCTGATCACCGGTGGCGACAGCGGCATCGGTCGCGCCGCGGCGATAGCCTATGCGCGCGAGGGCGCCGATGTCGCGATCGTCTATCTCCCCGCCGAGGAGGCCGATGCGAAAGAAGTCGTTGCGCTGATCGAGGCCGAGGGTCGCAAGGCGCTCGCGCTGCCCGGTGACGTGAAGGACGAATCGTTCTGTCGCGCCGCGGTCCAGCAGACGGTCGATGCGTTCGGTGGCCTCGACGTGCTGGTCGTCAACGCCGGTCGCCAGCAGACGCGGCCGACTGTGGCCGATATCTCGACCGACGATTTCGACCAGACGATGAAGACCAACGTCTATGCGCTGCACTGGTTCGTCCAGGCCGCCGTCCCGCATCTGCCCGTCGGCGCAGCAGTGGTCACGACGGCATCGGTGCAGGGCTATGATCCGTCGGACAATCTGCTCGACTATGCGACCACCAAGGCGGCAATCGTCGCGTACACCAAGGGTCTCGCCAAGCAGCTGATCGAAAAGGGCATCCGCGCCAACGTCGTTGCGCCTGGGCCGTTCTGGACGGTGCTTCAGCCGAGCGGCGGCCAACCGCGGGAGATGGTCGAGACCTTCGGGTCGAAGAGCCATTTCGGCCGCCCGGGCCAGCCGGTCGAGATCGCGCCAGTGTATGTGCTGCTCGCTTCGCAGGAGGGGAGCTATATCACGGGCGAGGTCTACGGCGTCACGGGCGGCGCAGGCGTAGCTTGACGCAGAATCCTCCCCCGCGAGGGGGAGGTGTCATCAAAGGTGACGGGGGAGAGTCACCAAAGGTGACGGAGGGGAGGAACGCGCGACAGCAGTTGCCCTTTCCTCCCCCTCCGTCTGGCAAGGGCCAGCCACCTCCCCCTTGCGGGGGAGGATCAGTTCGTAAGGCCCCTAACGTCGCTATTGCACATCGTTATCAATTCTGTACTTGTATCCCGGTGACCGCCCGGAAGATCATATCCCTCGTCAGAACCGCTGCCCGCACATGACCCGCGGCACGATCAAGACCTGGTATCTCGTCCATAAATGGACGAGCCTGATCTGCACCGCGTTCCTGCTGATGCTGTGCGTGACCGGCCTGCCGCTGATCTTCGAGGAGGAGATCGATGGCTGGCTCAACCCGCCCGCACCGATGGCGACGCTGCCCGCGAATACGTCATCGCTTTCGCTCGACACCATTCTCGCCTGCGCGGCGAAGGCGGCCCCCGGCGAACTCCCGCTCTACATCAGCTTCGACGAAGAGCGCCCGATCGTCTACGTCACCACCGGCCCCACCGCAGATGCGGCGCCCGCAGCGATGCATTTCCTCGCGTTCGACGCGCGCACCGGGGCTAAGATGCCGCCCTACGTCCCCGGCGTGATGGCATTCATCCTGAAACTCCACACCGACATGTTCCTCGGCTTCTGGGCGGAGATCTTCCTGGGCGTGATGGGCCTGCTCTTCTTCGCCGCGATCGTGTCCGGCGTCGTGCTCTACGCTCCGTTCATGGCCAAGCTCGACTTCGGCACGTTGCGACGCGGGCGCAGCAAGCGGCTCGGATGGCTCGACCGCCACAATTTGCTCGGCATCGTCACTCTGGTGTGGGCGAGCGTCGTCGGCGTGACGGGGACGATCAACACCTTCGTCGTGCCGATCACTGCCATCTGGAAGTCGAACGGCCTCGCTGAGATCATCACCAGCGAAACGCGCACCCCGCTCGGGGTCCAGCGCGCATCGGTGCAGGCGGCGCTCGACGCGGTGCAGCGCAAGGCGCCCGAGATGAAGCCGCAGTTCATCGCCTTCCCCGGCGTCGTCTTCAGCAGCCCGCATCACTACGCCGTGTTCCTCAAGGGCGCGACGCCGCTGACGTCGAAGCTGCTGCTGCCCGGCTTCGTCGATGCCGCGACCGGACGGTTGGACGCGGTCGTGCCGATGCCCTGGTACATGCAGGCGATGCTTCTCGCTCAGCCGCTGCATTTCGGGAATTACGGCGGCCTCGCGATGAAGATCGTCTGGGCCATTTTCGACATACTGACGATCATCGTGCTCGGCAGCGGGCTGTATCTTTGGCTGCGTCGTCGCGGCGGTCCGAGCGACCAGCGCGTCCGCGAAGTCGTGATGGCGGGAGAAATCGCATGACCCACAAGACCAACCGCCAGATCTTCGCACTGCCGATCCTGCTGGGCGTATCGACCTGTGCCGGGCTCGGCGCAGGCCTGATCGGCGACGGCGTCTGGGATGTCGGCGCTGGCCTGCTGCTCGCGCTGCCGCTGGTCGTGACCGGCCGCTACTGGGTCCGCACACCGATCACGCAATCACGCCCCGCCGAAGCGCCAAGGGCCGCGTCGATCGCCCACTAAAGAATAATCCTCCCCGCCAGGGAGAGGATTGTAGAGTTCGTGCCGATTGAAAAATGGAGCCGGTGTTACCCGGCTCCACAGACTTCAGGTCGCTGGCGTCGCCTGCGGGGCTGGTGCCGCTGCCGGTGCGGGGGTGCCCCGGCTGGTGCGCGGGCTGTACCCGGCGCCATCGGCGGCGGCGGCGGTGCCATGCCGGCTGGCGGGGGCGGTGCGACCCCTGCTGGCGGCGGCGGGGAGCACCCGGACCGCCGGGGCCACCGGGGCCACCAGGACCATCGCGACCCGGACCATCAGGACCAGGGCCATGCGGACCGCGCGGTGGGCCACCGACCGGGCCGAGTGCGGTCACCTTGCCACCGGGCGCGACCAGGAACGAGGCGTGGACGAAACCATCCTCGAACCGACCCTGGATCGTCACCGGCTGCCCGGTCGCGACCAGGTTGCTACCCTCGCCGCCGCGACCGAGATCGACCAGCGCGCGGCCGGTGCGGTCGGCCATCACGAACTTGTTGCCGTATTGCTCGGCGACGGTGCCGCGGATCGTGACGATGCCGTCCGACTGGAGCGAGCGGATCGCGACTGGGGTTGCGGGCGCCATCGTCACGCTCGGACGGGTGGCGGCGACGGTGACGGCGCCGGCGGCACCGCCGACCACGAGCAAGCCGGCGGCGGCGAGTGCCAGGCGGTTGCGGCGGAGATTGAACCGCTTGCTGGGCGCGGTGTGGGAATGTTCGGTCATTGCGTCGTTCCTCTCATTGGTTGACGAATCACCGTTTAGGCGCACGCTGCCGACGCCCGCTGAACCAAGCCGTTCAGTTTCCGTTGTGATCTTGGACATAGGGACAGGCGCATGCGGGTATTACTGGTCGAGGACGATGCGGCGATCGCCGACGGGTTGGCGCGAGCGTTGCGCGCGGAGCATTTCGCGGTCGACGTCGCGAGCAACGGCGAGGATGGCGGCCATCTCGGCGCCACCGAACTGTACGACGCGGCGGTGCTCGACCTTGGCCTCCCCAAGCGCGACGGGCTTTCGGTGCTTCGCGACTGGCGCGCGGCGGGGCGCGACCTGCCGGTACTGATCCTCACCGCCCGCGATGGCTGGTCGGAGAAGGTCGAGGGCTTCAAGGCGGGCGCGGACGATTATGTCGTCAAGCCGTTCCGCGTCGAGGAGGTGGTGATGCGCCTCCGCGCGCTGGTCCGCCGCGCCGCCGGTCATGCCGCGGCGCGCGTGACGTGCGGGCCGCTGACGTTCGATGCGCAACTCGGCACCTTCGAGCGCGATGGCCTGCCGTTGAAGCTCACCGCGTTCGAATGGCGCGTGCTGTCGGCACTGATGCTCCGCCGCGAAGTGGTGATCGAACGCGCCGACTTGATCGAGCGGGTCTACGAGGGCGATGCGGATGTGGATTCGAACTCGATCGAGGTGATCATCGGTCGGCTGCGGCGGAAGATCGGGGCGCAGATGATCGAGACGGTGCGCGGGCGTGGGTATCGGCTGACCGCGGATGGGGCGTGATGGCGATAGCACCGACCACGCGTTGTAACTTAGGCCCCACCCCGGCGAAGGCCGGGGCCCAGTTGGGGGACGGTGCTAACGGAGCGTCGTCCGCCATTATAAAAGCCTTTCCACCTGGGCCCCGGCCTTCGCCGGGGTGGCGTGTAAAGCACGGATCATCTCACTTTAACGGGCGCCAGCGATGACCCGCTTCCGCCTCATTCCCCGATCGCTCTTTGGGCGGATGCTCGTTATCGCAGGGCTGTCGACCGGGCTCGCGCTGCTGTTCGCGGGGGTGACGATCAGTCATGTCCTCGAACGCTTCGTCACACGCGGACTCGACGAGCGGCTCGATGCGCAGGTCGCGGTGCTGGCGCGTGCGGTCCGTCCCGACGCGACGCTCGACCGGACGCGCGCGGTCGACCTGCCCGAATTCGGCGAGCCCGGATCGGACTGGTCGTGGCAGGTCGAAGGCCCCGCCGGTCGCTTCGATAGCGGCACGACCCGCCCCCTGCCCCCGATCACACCGCCCGCCCCCAAGCCGGCGCCACCGATCGACGCAGTACCGCCAGCCCCGCAGCCCGATCCCGAGCGTCCCCATCCTCCCGGCCCCGGCGGTCCCGAAGATCACGCCCTCCATGCCGGCGACACGCGCGATCGCAGCGGCAATCGCCTCCACTCGCGCACGATGGATGTCGCCACGCCGCGCGGCTCCGTGACGATCACCGCGATCGGGCCGCGGCGGATCGTCGAGGACCCGTTGCGCGAGGCGATGATCCCGCTGCTCGGCTCGCTCGCGCTGCTCGGAGTCGGGCTGGCGCTGGCGACGTTTGTGCAACTCCGCTTCGGCCTGCGTCCGCTGCGCGACCTCCGCACGGCGCTCGCCGCCGTCCGCGCCGGTACTGAGCGTCACGTCCCCGACGACCAGCCCGGTGAACTGCAACCGCTCGTCACCGAACTCAACGCGCTGATCGACCAGAACGCCGCCGGGCTCGCGCACGCACGCCAGCATGTCGCCAATCTCGCGCACGGCCTCAAGACCCCGCTGGCGGCGCTGTCGCTCAAGCTGGCGGAGACCGGCGCGGACGACGACGTCCGCGACATGGTCGAGCAGATCGACCGCCGCGTCCGCCATCATCTCGGTCGCGCGCGCGCCGATGCGACCGGCGGCGCACGCGTTCGAACCCAGATCGCCCCCGCGGTCGACGACCTGCTCGCGGTGCTGCGGCGGATCCATGCCGATCGGCCGATCGCGGTCGAACGCGCCATCCCCGCCGATCTTGCGGTCGCGATCGACCCGCAGGATCTCGACGAGATGATCGGCAACCTGCTCGACAATGGCTGGCGCCATGCGCGATCGGCGCTGACGATCGATGCGCGCGCCGCCGACGGCATGGTGACGCTCGGCATCGCCGACGATGGCGACGGCCTCGACGACAGCGCGATCGCGGAAGCGATGCTGCCCGGCCGCCGGCTCGACGAACGCAGCGACGGTCACGGCTTCGGCCTGTCGATCACGCGCGAGCTTGCCGAACTCAACGGCGGCAGCCTCGCATTGGGCCGATCACCGACCGGCGGACTGATCGCGCGTCTCAGCCTGCCGCTGCGCGCCTGACGCAGCGATCCGCTGCGGCGTGCGTTGGCCCGCTACGGACAGTCGGAAGGATCGAGCATGAAAGTCGGATTCATCGGTCTCGGCCAGATGGGCAGCGCAATGGCCGCCAATCTCGTCAAGGCAGGGCATGAGGTGACGGTGTGGAACCGCTCGCCCGACAAGGCGGCGGACCTGGTTGCAGCCGGCGCGACGCTGGCCGCAACGCCCGCGGCGGCCGCGCAGGGCGACGTGGTAATGACGATGCTCGCGGACGACACCGCGCTCGAAGCCGTGGTGTACGGCGACGACGGCATCCTGAACGCGCCCGCGCTCCACGTGTCGCACAGCACGATCGGCGTCGCGCTCGCCGACCGCCTCGCAGCGGTCTCGGATCGCTATATCTCGGCACCCGTTTTCGGTCGCCCGCCCGCCGCCGAAGCCGGCAAGTTGTTCATCGTCGCAGCCGGCGCGGACGATCTGATCGATCGCTGCGAACCGCTGTTCGAGGCGATCGGCCAGCGCGTCTTTCGCGTCGGCACCACGCCGTCGGCCGCCAATCTGGTCAAGCTCAGCGGCAATTTCATGATCATGGCCGCGGTCGAGGCGATGGCGGAAGCGATGACGCTGGCGGAGAAGGGCGGCGTCGATCGCGCGACCCTGCTCGAGGTGCTGACCGGCACGTTGTTCTCGGCACCCGTCTACAAGACCTATGGCGACATGCTGGTGGCCGATGCGTTCAAGCCGGCCGGTTTCGCCGCCCCCTTGGGCCTGAAAGACATGAACCTCGTCGATGCCGCCGCGAGCACCTCGCGCACGCCGATGCCGCTGCTCGGAATCGTCCGCGATCATCTGCGCACCGCGATCGCGCTGGAGGGCGACGACGTCGACTGGGCCGGCGCAGGACTCGCGGTGCGCCGGGCCGCCGGACTCAAATAAGGCTTACCAATAGCGGCTGCCGGGCACGCCCTTGAACGGCCCGGCGAGATCCGCGGTGATCCAGCCGCCATAGAAGCCGCCGGGCTGCGGCACGACCGTCTCGCCATCGACGGTGCACACATCGAACGGTGCAGCATAGAAAGCGAGATGGTCGCGCAAGGCCGCAAACGCGCGGGTCGGTGCGGGATAGCTCCAGGCGATGTCGCGGTGCGTCTCGCCGTCGAGCACGAGATCGTAATAGACCGCATCGCCCTTCCACTCGCAGAACGACCGATGCGTGGAGCGCCGAAGCAGCGCCATCGTCACGTCGTCGGGCGGGATATAATAGCTCGGCGGGTGGCTGGTTTCGAGCGTCCGCACGCTCGCGCGCGTATCCGCGATGACCTGCCCACGATGCTCGATGCGGATGTGGCGCGCACATCGCTCGGCGATCGCAGGACGAGGAAGTCCCAGACGCTGGTCTGTCCGGGCAACACCGGATCACGGGCGACGGTCATGGCTTCACCGCCTCGCGCCGTCGCAGCGCGCGCTGCAACTTGGGTCGGACGCGCAGGAAGCCGATATAGACGCGCTCGAGCAGGCCCAGCACGATCGGCTGGCGCGCAGCCAGACCCAGCGGGCGGAGAACCGGGATCGCCCGCCACATCGCCGCGAATGCCGCCGCGCCCGAGAGCAAATGCCCGTCCTCGCGCGCATGAAACCGGGCTAGCAGATCGCGTCGGTCGATCGGGCAGGAGGCGTCGCCATCGGTCGCATCGATGAACTCGATCGCGCCGCGCCGGTCGAGCCGCCGCATCAGCGCGATTTCGCGCCGGCATAGCGGGCAGTCGCCATCATGCCATACGGTCAGCCGGCTCATCGTCGGGTGTCGTTGCGCTGGCTGATCCGGGTCGCGAGCACCGTCGCGAAGCCGAGCCAGGCGACGAACGGCACGCCCAGTCCTGCGGCCGGGCGATCGACCTTGGCGGCGGTGGCGACATAGGCGACGCCGGTGACGACCATCCCGCCTGCCGCGATCGCGCTCGTCTCCAGCGCGCGCTTGCGGAAGAACAACTCGGTCCAGCCACCGACCATTGCGGTGTTGAGCAGCCACAGCCCAACCGCGGCGTTGCGACGCGGATCGGCCGGCGCGCGCATCAGGCGATAGCCGCCAACCGCCAGCCCGGTTTCGAGCACAGGCCAGACCGCGCCGAACACCGCGTCGGGCGGCGTGAAGCCCGGCTTGTCGAGCCGTTTGTACCAGCGCCGCGTCTTGGGGTGCGAGGGATCGGGCGCGTTACGCCGTCCCAACACTGCGCTCGCGCCCAGCACGCCGGCCACGATCAACGCCGCAACCGGCTTGGACAAGCCCGTCCGCGACACGCCGGTCCGCGACGGATCGGTCAGCGCAACGTCCGACGGGTCGGTGTGAATCGGTGTGGAGGTCGACATGCCCTGGTCCTTTCGGGCACGACGCCCGTGGTGCTACAGCGTCGGACGCCCGCGGACGTTCCGTGTGCGCTTGATACTTGAACTTCGCGATCGTGCCGGGTACGGACACCGCACCACGCCTCGAACGACGCGTGTCGGCGGGTGTAGCTCAATGGTAGAGCTTTTGCTTCCCAAGCAAGTGACGAGGGTTCGATTCCCTTCACCCGCTCCAAATTTCATCGATGTGGTGTGATCGTAGCCCGGCTATCGTAAGGGGCGCGCACGACGGATCGACCCTCATCCCGTTGGCCGACAACGCGCCGTACCGCGCCAAGCGCCGGTCGCGACCATGTGGTGGTCGCGGACCAGCTACCTAAGCTGTCGATCGCGGCGGCATAGCGCGCGCCTGCGTGGCGGCGGTCAGCGCAGTTTCAGCGCCCGCCGGACGGCATCCCAACCGACATATTTGAAATTCTGTGTGGCGGGCGCGTTGTCGCCGTCCTGTGCTACCAGCAGGCCGCGTGGATAGGCGCGCCCGAAATCGCCGAGCATCAGGTCGATGCCGTCGGTGTCACTGGTGCCGTCGATCCCGCCGCCTCCGATCCGGAATCGGCCCACATAGGTGACGCCGGGCAGACGGTAGAGCGTGTAGGCGTTGTCGCCCTGGCTCGACACGACCAGATAACCGCCGGTCCTGCCCGAGGGTGCGAGCGCCAGACCCTCCGCATCGGCGACCAGCGTCCTGCCGTCGACCTTGGCGATCGGGGTCCCGGTGACGGGTGCGGACGGATCGGCGTCGAACCGCCAGAGCCCTACGTCTTCCTCCGCGACATATAGCTGCCCGGTGCGATCATCGACGACGCAGCCTTCGGACTGGGTGCCGAGCTTCATCGAGCGGACCGTCGTGACCTTGGGCGCTGCGCCGGAGAGGTCGATGGCGACCTGGTCGATGCGGCCGTCTTTCAGCACGACAAAGCCGAACAGCGCGTGGTCGCGCGCGCGGGTCCAGAGGCACATGCCGTAGGCCTCGCCCGGCCCGACCGAGAAGCGGCCGAGCGGGACGAGCTTTGCTGCCGCCGTGTCGAGGGTGAACAGCGAGACGTGTGCGGTGGCGATGTCGGCCCGGTCGCTGGCAGCGGCGATCACGCGCCCACCGGTCTTGCCGCCAAGATCGCGCAGGTCGACGTTGTTGAGCCGCGCGGCGGGCGTGAAGCTCAGTCGCTTGCCCGTCAGGCTGTAGACGTGGATGCCCGCCTTCTTGTCTGTGCCGATGACGAGGCTCTTCGCCGGATCGCTCGCGTTGCGCCAGATCGCGGGATCGTCGGCGGCATCGGCGGCGGTATCGACCGGATCGGTCTCCGCCGTCGCCGCAACCATCGGTGCCTCGACCGCGACCGGGACCGAGGTCGTGGCACATCCCGCGAGGAGCAGCGCCGCAAACGGAAGCGCGCGCATCAGAACGTCACCCGCACGCCGCCGGTATAGCGCCGCCCGAACGTCTCATGTTCGATCGTGTACGCCGACGATCCGACATAGCGGCGGCCGGGACCGTTCAGCAGGTTGGCGAAATCGCCGTAGATCTCGACATTGCCGTTGATCGCGTAGCGCACCGATGCGTCGAGCTCATTGTCCTTGGCCCAGTAGAAGTCGCCGCCATCGACGCCGCGGACGGTGTCACCGACCTTCGCGACCGATCCGATCGCATCGAGCCATGCCGAGCGGTTCTGGTACGAGACGCGCGCGGAGAAGCCGTATTTCTCGTAATAGGCGATCAAATTGTAGATCGCGTCCGACGCGCCGGGCAGCCGTACCTTCCGCGACGGGATATCATCCGTACCCGGCGTGTCCGCGCGGCTCTTGTTGATCGTCGCGTTGAGCTGGATGCCGAAGCCACCCATCCAGTCCGGCAGGCCGAGAGCGGCGGTAAACGGATCGAGCTGCTGCTGGATCGCGCCCTCGATGCCCATGATATAGCCCTTGCCGCCGTTCAGGACGGTCGAGAACTGATATTGCGAGCGATCGGTATTGCCGCTGTTAAGGATCGTGCTGCCGAAGGTCTGCACCGAGTCGAACAGGACGTTGGTGACGTCCTTGTAATAGGCACCGATCGACAGGAAGCCGCGCGGCATTGTGTAATATTCGACATAGGCATCGACGCCCTTGGCCTTTTCGGGCTTCGCGTCGGGGTTGCCGCCGGACACGGTCAGGTTGGCGTCGTTATAGGTCAGGTTCGGGCGCAGCTGATCGTAATCGGGCCGCGCGGCGCCGGTGTTGAACGACAGCCGCGCCTTCATCCGATCGTTGACGTCCCAGTTGAGGTGGAGGCTCGGATAGACCAGCGTCTGGCTCGATTTCGCCTCGACCGGCGTCGCCACGCTCGTAGCGGCGTTGATCGAGAACGCCCGCGCGTCGTTGCGGATATGCTCGACGCGGGCACCACCGATGATGCTGCCCCAGTTGGTCGTCACCGTGGCCATCGCGTACGCCGAATAGACCTTCTCGCCGACCTTATAATAGTTCGCGTCGACCGGCAGATAGCTGGCGACGGTCTTCGCCTGGTCGACCAACCCGAGCACCTTGTCGCGGTCGAAATACTGGAAGGTGTAGCCGAGCGGAATCTCGCCCTGGAACCCGCCGGACTTGGCGATCGCGGAATAGTTGGTCGAGATTCCTGCGGCGGCGAATTGCGCTGCGCTGTTGATATCGAGCAGATCCTCGTTCGCGGTCTTGGTGCGATCGTCATAGCGGACGCCGGCGGTGAACACCGTCTGCGCGCCGAATAGCGACGCCTCGCGGCTGACGTCGAGCTTGGCGGTGTACGCCTCGGTCACGTCCTGCGCCTTCAGCGAGCGGAGACGGGTCAGCGACGTCGGGAAATCCTCGATCGCGGTTACCTGCGCCCCGCGCGAGAACGTCCCGTCGGCGTTGCGGATCGTGCGGAACAGCTGGACCTTGGCAAGCTGCGGGTCGGTCAGGTCATAGCCCACGGTCAGCCGGTTGGTGGCGTTCGTGAAGCTAGGGCTTTCGTAGTTCAGCTGCGCCGGCTGCGTTCGGTCGTCGATCGAACGCGTGAAATTACCGCGCCATGCGACCTTCCACTCGCCGAGTTCGTGATCGCCGCCGACCGTGTTGGTGAACACCGACTGCTTGTATTTGCGCACCGTGAAGTTCGCGTTGAGATCGACGCCGTAGACGGTGCCGAGCAGCGGCGTGTTGCCGGTGCAGATGTCGGCATAGCCGGTGGTGCCCGATGCGGGCCGAGCGTTGACGGTGCAGGCGGCGCTGCCGGTCGGCGCACGCGACTGCTGGTCGTCGAGATCGAAGATGTAGTTGTTGCGCTGCTCGTCGTCCTGGAACGCCGAGTAGATCGTCTCCGCGAACAGCTTGTGGCCGGGCGCCGGGCGCCAGTCGAGCCGGGTCGACAGCGAGTAGTTCTTCCGCGTCAGCCGGTATAACTTGTTCTCGGTCTCGCGTGCCCAGTTGCGCGTCTGATAGCCGGGCCGCTTGTCTTCCTTGACCGCCTCGAAATCGGTCTCGAAATTGTCGGTGACCATGCCGCGGCGATACAGGCTGGCGGAGGATACGATGCCGAACTCGCCGATCCCGGTGTCGATCCGGTCGGAGATGACGAGCGAGCCTTCATATTCGGTCTTCTTGCCGAGTTCGACATGGCCGAGGCCGCCCTTGGCCTGCACCTTCATGCCCGGATAATCGAACGCGGATCGCGTGATGATGTCGACATTGCCGGCGATCGTTTCGCCGGTCATGTCGGGGGTGACGGCCTTGCGCACGATGATCTGCGAGGCGATCGCCGACGGGATCGAGTCGAACCGGGCGTCGCGACCTTCGGGGCTGACGACGTTGATGCCGTCGATCGACAGCGTGGTCCAGTTGATCGGCGCGCCGCGCAGCGTGATGTAGCGCGCCTGGCCCTGGTCGCGCTGGACGCCGACGCCGGGCAACCGGCTGACCGCCTGTGCGACGTTCTGATCAGGCAGGCGACCGATCGAATCCGAGGCGATGACCGAGACGAGCGACGGACTGGTGCGCTGGATCTGGAGCGCTGCGGCTTCCGATTCCGCGATCGGACGCGAGCCGGAAACGACGATCTCCGCCCCCTCGCCTGCGCCCGCATCCGTGCCAACGGCCGCGGTCATCGCCACGTCGAGCGTTACCGGGGCATCGGCGACCGTGACGGTCCGGCGCGCATCGGGGAAGCCGACATAGCGGATCACGAGTTCGTGCGTGCCGGCGGGGACGCCGTTCAGCGAGAACCGCCCGGTGCGATCGACGACCGTCGACAGGTCGAGCGCGGGGATCGAGACCGATGCGCCATCGAGATAGTCGCCGCTACCAGCCTGCGACACCGTGCCGGTAACTGATCCAGGCGCGCGCGGCGCCCGACTGGCGTTACGGCGACCGGGGTTGCCGCGACCGGCGTTGCGGCGATCGGGGCGGCAATCGGGCCAGCATGCGCGGCGGCGATGCTCAACGGCATCAGCGCGCAGCCAGCGAGCAAGCCATGCGCGAAAACAGGGCCGCGAAAGCGGCGCGACAGGTTGGATGTCATGATGGGTCCCCGGATGTCCCGGCTTTGTCCAGCCGGCTTGGGAGGCGCGGTAGCCGCTGCGGATGGCAGCCGCGTTACGCGTGCGTGACAGGAACATGACAGCCCCGTCATCTCGCGCGACGCTGGCGACGCGCATTAAGCCAACATTAAAAACGTCGGACACGCGATTCTTATAATCGTAACGGACGTGCCACGACCGCCGCCTATCGCGCCCTTCAAGGCAAACACTGCCGAAAAGGGAACTCCTCGATGTTGAATTCAGCAAGCCTGCGCTTGCGGCTGCTGGCCGGCGCCGCCTTGACGGTCGCGATCGCGTCGCCCGCCTTCGCCGCTGCCGCCACGCCGACTGCCACCAAGGATACGGCGACCGTCGCCGCCGCCGATCCCGTGCCCGTCGATCCTGCCGCCCCCGTGACCGCCGACCCTGCCGACCAGACCGGCCTGGGCGAGATCGTCGTGACCGCGACCAAGCGCGAGACCAACCTGCAGAAGACGCCGATCGCGATCAACGTGCTCAGCAGCCAGGCGCTGACCGATCGCCACGTCCAGAGCCTTTACGATCTCGCCGACGGCGCGGTGCCGTCGCTGCGTGTCGCGACCTTCGAGGCGCGCCAGTCCGCGCTGACGATCGGCATCCGCGGCATCGTGCCGCTCGACGCCAACCAGCCCGCCCGCGAGCAGGGCGTCGGCGTCTATATCGACGGCGTCTATCTCGGTCGCCAGCACGGCCTGAACGCAGCGCTGTTCGACGTCGACCGGATCGAAGTGCTCAAGGGCCCGCAGGGCACGCTGTTCGGTCGCAACACCGAAGGCGGCGCGCTCAGCATCGTCACCAAGGGCCCGAGCGGCAAATGGGGCGGCAGCGCGACCGGCGGGATCGCGAACTACGGCAGCTACAACGGTACGCTGCATCTCGACCTGCCGGAAACCTACGGCGTTGCGCTGAAGCTCGACGGCGTCATCCAGCATCAGGATGCGACCACCAAGAACCCGCTCGAGGGCCAGACCGGCTTCAACTATTATCATCGCCGCGGCTTCAAGGCGACCGCGCGGGTCCACCCGATCTCGGGCATGACCGCCGATTTCAGCTACGATAACGGCTATGACTCGAACAGCCCGTTCTACAGCCAGCTGCTCAACGTGAACCCGAACGGGTGCAAGGCGGGGGCGCAATCGGCATCGTCCGCCTGTGCCCTCCCCGGCACCAACTACACCACGCTTACCGGCACCGTGAAGCCGCTTCCGAGCCAGGTCGTGGTCAACGGCACCAGCCGCGCGAAGGTCGCCGATATCGGCGTGCCACAGCAGCCTAGTGTCGACAAGACGCACGGCTTCACCTCGAACATCCGTTGGGATGTCGCACCCGAGATCGAACTCCGCTCGATCACCGCATGGCGCGGCGTGAACGCGACCCAGTATGACAATAGCGGCGGCTATCACCGCGTCCCCGTCGTTGCCGCTGGCTGCGTTGGCAGTGCGTGCAACTTCAGCCGCTACAGCCTTGCCGACCTGCATCAGAACCAGTTCAGCCAGGAATTCCAGGCAGTCGGCACGGTCGGCCAGTTCGATTACGTCGCCGGGCTCTATTACTTCAACGAACATATCAGCGACGACGCGGCGACGCCGAACTCGCTGGCGTTCAATTCTGCGCTGACGACGATCTCAGTGCTCGATCCCTGCACCGGGTCGGGCGGGTTCGGCTCGCTCGTGGGCTGTCGATCGATCGATCGTGCCTCGGAAGTGCATTCGAAGAGCTATGCCGGCTACGGCCAGGTCACCTGGAACGCGACCGATCGCGTCCACCTGACCGCCGGTGGCCGTTACACGCGCGACGAAAAGCAGGGCGTGCTGCATTATTCGCGCAACCTGAACTACGACACGGCGACTGCCGCTCAGCTGACCGCGGCCGGCTACAAGCCGCTCGACGCCACCTGGAACCGGTTCAATCCGATGGCGACGCTCGCCTATGATGCCAGTGACACGGTCCATGTCTACGCCAAATACGCGACCGGCTATCGCGCCGGCGGTGCCAGCTCGCGCACCTCGAACTACCAGACGTTCAACCCGGAGGACGTGAAGTCGTACGAGATCGGCGCGAAGACCGATTTCTGGAACCACCGTGCGCGCCTGAACCTTGCCGGCTACATCATGGATCGCAAGAACAGCCAGGTCGACATCAGCTCGATCCAGACGACCGCGTCGGGCAGCTTTAACAACCTCGTGACGATCAATGCGCCGGGGATTACCAAGATCCGCGGGATCGAGGCCGATCTGACCGTGCAGCCGGTCGACGGGCTGACGCTGACCGCAGGCTATGCGTACACCTACACGAAGATCCCGCCGGTGCTGATCGCGTCGACCGGGGTGTACCAGAACTTCTACATCGTGTTCACGCCGCGCAACGCCGCCAACGGGTCGATCGACTACACGATGCCGATCAGCGACATGGACCTGAAGTTCCACCTCGACGGCAACTACTCGCAGGCCACGCAGACCTTCGACCAGTTCGCGACCAAGAACGATCCGGCGTTCATCGCCAACGCGCGTCTGGCACTGGCGAACATCCATGTCGGCGGCAGCAATGCGGTGACGATCTCGGCCTGGGTCCGCAACCTGTTCGACAAGCAGTATGTGTTCCGCCGCGATCCGTCGAACAGCCTGCCGGGCGCCCCGACGACCAACCTCACATCGGGCAGCGTCAACAACGTGCTGGGCGACTATGGCAACTTCAACGCGCCGCGCACCTACGGCATGGAAGCCTCGGTCAAGTTCTGACCTCACGATCCTCCCCCGCAAGGGGGAGGCGGCGCCGAAGGCGACGGAGGGGAGGATACCAAACATAGGGTGTCGCCCCCGCCCCCTCCGTCAGGCTCCGCCTGCCACCTCCCCCTCGCGGGGGAGGATTACTTGTTGGCTCAGCCGCGTGGCAAGCTCAGCACCACGCGTAACCCAGGTCCCGCGTCCTCGAGCGACAACGTGCCGCGGTGCAGGCGAACGATCGCATCGATCAGCGCGAGGCCCAGGCCGTGCCCGACATCGTGACGGCTGATGTCCAGACGCCCGAACCGGCGAAGCGCCAGTTTGCGCTGGTCGGCCGGGATGCCTGGGCCATCGTCGGTCACCGTCAGCATCGTCGCGACCTTGGTCGAGACGACGCCGATCTCGATCCGCGTGCCCGTGGGCGTATGGCGGATCGCGTTCTCGATCAGGTTGACCGTCGCCTGACCCAGCAACTGGCGATCTCCAACGATAGGGGCTGGTTCCTTCACGACGATGTCGAGCCGCCGACCGCTATCCACCACGACCGGCTGCATCATGTCGCCGACCTCCCGAACCAAGTCGGCGACATCGACCGCCGCGAACGCGGCGCGACGATCGCCCCCTCGACCTCGGCGATCCGCAGCATTGCCGCGAACATCGCGAGCAGCTCGTCGCTCATCGCGATTGCGGCTTCGAGATCCTCGCGCTGCGCCGCCGTCTCGGCCCTGCGTACAGTCAGCGCAAGCTGGCTGCGCAACCGCGCGAGCGGCGTGCGCAGGTCGTGCGCGATGTCGTTCGAGACGTTGCTGATGCTCGCCATCAGGTCCGAGATGCGATCGAGCATCCGGTTGAACGCCATCGCCTGATGCGCGAACTCGCCGCCCGATGGGTGGATCGGCACGCGTCGCGTCATGTCGCCGTCGATGATCGCCTCGACCGTGCGCCGCGTCTCACTGATCCGCCGGCCGATCGTGACGACGAAGAAGACCATGCCGCCAATCACGATCAGCACGATCGAGCCGAACCCGATCAGGTAGATCCGCGTGCGCGCGGCGTTGTAGTCGTCGAACGGCTCGGTCTCGGCGACCGTGGTCAGCGTCATTCCGCCGCCGACGGTACGGACCAGCGCACGGCCCGCGGACAGCCCGGCGATCCGGTCGTCGCGCGCGATTGTGGAGAAGCCCAGCGGCAGGCGGCGCGACAAGGTGATGTTGCCGCCGAGCCGACGGCCGTTCGCATCGACCAGCAACAAACCGATATCGCCGGTGTCGCGTTCGCGCATCGCCGCGTCGATCCGGCGAAAGACGTCGGCCGATCGCCGGTCGCCCGGCACGCCCGCGATCGCGTCGCTGACGACCAGGATACGGCGATCGACCAACCGCTCGATCGTCTGCAGCGTGATACCGTGGATCGCGACCCCGGTCCCGATCGTCGCGACCAGGAACGCCAGCAGAAAGGCCCCGGTCAGCGTGCGAAGCGACCGGAACCGCATCAGCCGCGCAACATGTAACCGACGCCGCGCACCGTCACGATCGGGTCCTCGCCGCCCGCCGCGGTCAGCTTGACGCGGAGGTGGCGGACATAGACGTCGACGATGTTGGTGGTCGGCGCGAAGTCGTAGCCCCAGACGCGCTCGACCAGCATCGCCCGCGTCAGCACCGCATCGGCATTGGCAACGAACTCGGCGAGCAGCTTGAACTCGAGCTTGCCGAGGTCGAGCGCGATGCCGTCGCGCCATGCGCGGAACTTGGTCGGGCTGACGACGATGTCGCCCGCGCGGATCGTGTCTGCGCTACCGCCGGTCCAGCCGCGTCCGCGTACCACCGCGGCCAGCCGCGCGCTGAGTTCGGCGGCGGCGACCGGCTTGACCACGTAATCGTCCGCCCCCGCCTCGAGCCCTTCGACCTTCTCGACCGACCGGCCGAGCGCGGTGAGCATGATCACCGGCACCGTCATGTTGCCGCCGCGCAGCCGCGCGAGCACCGACATCCCGTCGACCTTGGGCAGCATCCGGTCGAGCACCACCGCATCGAACGGCGCGCTGTCGACCGCGGCCAGCGCCTCGCGGCCATCGACCGCGACCGTGACGCGGTGATCGAGCCCGCGCAGTTCCTCCGCCATCGCCTGCGCGAACACCGCATCGTCCTCGACCAGCAACAGGTTCAGGCTCATCGTCGTCTCGCCGAAAGGATCACTTGGATGGGGCCCCGCCCTACCGCGCTTTCGCCCCCCAGGCAAACCGCGCGCTACGCGGCCTTCAGCTGGATCACGAAGCGGTCGGTCGCCGCGCGGAGCTGGCGCGCGGTATCGAGCAGCCCGGTCGCGGCGCGGGCGACCATGTCGGACAGCCCCGCGGTCTCGCCTGCGACCCGCGCGATCCCAAGCAACTCGTCCGCCATGCTGTCGATCCCCGCCGCGGTGCTGTCAGCGGTGCGCTCGATCGACGCCGCGGTCTGGTGGTGATGCCGCACCTCCGCCTGGATCGTGTCCGCGGCGGTCGCGAGGTGGCCGATCATCGTCGCGATCCGGCCGAGCGCATCGTTGGCGACCCCCGCCCCCTGCTCCGCGGAGCCAGCCAGCGCACGGATCTCGCTCGACGCGCCGGTCGCCTGCCCGGCAAGCTGCTTGACCTCGCTCGCGACCACCTTGAACCCGTTGCCGGCATCGCCCGCGCGCGCCGCCTCGATCGTCGCGTTCAGCGCGAGCAGGTTGGTCTTGGCGGCGATCTGTTGAATGGAGTTGGCAAAGCTGCCGATCGTCTGCGTCCGTTCGACGAGCGCGATCATCGCCGTGTGGCTGAGCGTCGATGCGGTACGCGCCTCGGTCCCGAGCTGGACCTGCTGTTCGGCCACGCTTGCGATCGACGTCACCGACTGGGTCAGCGCATGGATCTGTGCCGACAACCGCCCCGCGCTCTCCGACGACTGCGTAGCCGCGGCGGCGCTCGCTTCGGTCTGGCGGGTGGCGACCTGCGCGAGTTCGTTCAGCGCGCGCGCCGATCCGTCGAGCCGGGACGACGCCGACCCGACCGAATCGACGATATCGGCCACCGACGCCTGGAACGCCTCCGCCAACGCCAGCATCTCGGCGGCACGCTGCGCGGCGAGTTCGCGCTCGATCTCCAGCCGACGCTGGCGTTCGCGCGCCTCGCGTGCCTCGGCCGCGCGCATCCCGGTGATCGCCTCCTCCATCCGGTTGCGGCTGTCGATCGCCTCGTTCGCGAGCGTCTCGCTCTCGCAGCGTGCAGTCTCCTGGCGGATCATCAGGCTGCGCAGACGGGCGGTGACATAACCCAGCACCGCGAGCTGCAACCCCACCGCGGCGGCATGAATGACGACGCGGCCGATATTGCCCGAGCCCGTGAACACCCACCCGGGTGCCGCCGTCTCCAGCACCAGATGATGCACCGCGATCAGGCCCGCGGCGAGCGCGATCGGCCGCCAGTCGCAGAGCACCACGAGGGCGGCGAGCGCGACGAAAAAATACATGTGCGCATCCATCTGCCAGGCATGCCCCTGCAACAGATAGACGCCGAGCGCCGGATACACCGCGGCGGGCGTGCCGGAGACCAGCCGCGCAACCGGGTCATGACGCCGCCGCACCGCCATCAGCGTCGGCGCGAGATTGACCAGCACCGCGACGACCAGCACCGGCACGAGCCCGTCGGCATCGAGCCACAGGCCCATCACGCCAAGCCATAGCGTACAGACCCAGCCCGCGATCGCGACGATGGCGATGCCGCGCGCGCGGAAGATCTGGAGGTCGGTGGGGTTCATGCCGCGACCGCCGTTTCGCCGCAGGCTGCGGCCGACGCGCCGAGCAGCACCACGCCATGCGCCATCATCAGCCCTGCCAATTGCGCACGATCGCCCCTGACGATGTAGCTGTTCGGCAACGGCCCGGCACCGATCAGCAGGGCATGGCCCGCGACCGCGGTCGGCAACAGGCTCGCGGCCGCGTTCGCGCCGACCGGTACGAGCAGATATTCGCCATGACGCGGCGGCCAGGCCATCAGTACCGCGAAGCCGATGACGACTGCGATCCCCTGTGCGGCGATGCAGATCGCCACCGCGGAATTGTAAGAACGAACCATATGTTCGACGTAGGTACAATGCGTTAGGCGGCAGTTAACGTATCGGTCACCGTTTCGCTATCGCTCAATCAGCCAGTCGATCACAGGGCCTTACGGCAGCAGCAGCGTGCTCCCCAGGTACGCCCGCTCTCGACCGCGCGATGCGCATCGGCCGCGTCTTCGAGCGCGAAGGTCTGGCCGATCTCGGGTGTGATCGCGCCGCTGTCGAGCATCGCGAACAGGCGGGCGATGCCGGTCTGCCTCTCCTCGGGCGTAACATAGTAATCGAACAGAGTCGGCCGGGTCACGAACAGCGACCCTTTCCGCGCGAGGATGCCGATGTTGACGCCCTCGACCACGCCCCCCGCATTGCCGTAGCTGACGATCAGGCCACGTTTCGCCGCACTGTCGAGCGAGGCGTTCCAGGTCGCGCCGCCGACGCCGTCGAGGATGATGGGCACACCCTTGCCGTCGGTGATCTCGCGGACCCGCGCGGCGATGTCCTCGGACTTGTGGAGGATGACGTGGTCGGCGCCGGCTTTGCGGGTACGCGCCGCCTTGTCCTCGCTGCCGACGCTGGCGATGACGGTCGCACCGATCGCCTTGAGCCAGCCGACCAGGATGTGGCCGACGCCGCCCGCGGCCGCGTGGACGAGCACGGTCTGGCCCGCCTGCACCTTGGCGCAGCGCTCGACCAGGAACTCGGCGGTAGTACCTTTGAGCAGGATCGCCGCGGCGGTGCGGTCGTCGAGCGTGTCGGGCAGCTTGAAGAGTTGGTTCGCAGGCACGTTACGCTCGGTCGCATACGCGCCGCGCGACGGGCCGAAGGTGCCGACACGGTCGCCGGGCGCGAAGTCGGTGACGCCCTCGCCGACCGCCATCACCACGCCCGCCGCCTCGCTGCCGAGCCCCGAGGGCAGGTCGACCGGGTACACCCCGCTGCGGTGGTAGGTGTCGATATAGTTCAGGCCGACCGCCGTGTTGCGCATCCAGACCTCGCCCTTGGCCGGAGGCGGCAGTTCGACGTCACGCCACTGGATGACCTCGGGACCGCCGATCTTCTCGATGAATGCCACTCTCGCCATGCCGGCCTCCCAATGAATTTCCCGGTCAACCTACGGCATGCGTTTCGGGTTGCAACCGATCTCCGCCGAGCCCATTCCTTGGCGAGACAAGATGCGGAGAGGCACGATGAAAAGCTATTTGAAGCAGTATATCGATGGCGCGTGGGTCGAGAGCGAGGGCGGCACCGTCTATCAGGTGATCGACCCGTCGACGGAACAGCCCTGCACCGAGATCACGCTGGGCACCGCCGCGGATGTCGACAAGGCGGTCGCCGCGGCCCGCGACGCGTTCGAGAGCTGGAGCCAGACGAGCGTGCAGGAACGGCTCGACGTGCTCGGCCGGATCATGACCGAATACAAGGCACGGATGCCCGATCTGGCGAAGGCGATGTCGCAGGAGATGGGCGCACCGATGGCGCTCGCGTCGATGGCGCAGGCGCCCACCGGGCTCGCGCATTTCTCCGCGACCGCGAAGGCGCTGGCGGCGTTCGAATTCTCCGAGACCATCGGCAAGGCGACCGTCGTGCACGAGCCGCTTGGCGTCGTCGCGATGATCACGCCGTGGAACTGGCCGCTGAACCAGATCTGCGCGAAGGTCGCGCCTGCGCTGGCGGCGGGCGACACGATGATCCTGAAGCCGTCCGAGGAGGCGCCGTCGTGCGCGGTGATCCTGGCGGAGATCATGGATGCGGCGGGCGTGCCGGCGGGGGTGTTCAATCTCGTCAACGGCGACGGTCCAGGCGTCGGCGCGGCGCTGTGCGCGCACCGCGAGGTCGACATGGTGAGCTTCACCGGGTCCACGCGCGCCGGGATCGCAGTGGCGCTCGCGGCGGCGCCGACGGTTAAGCGCGTGCATCAGGAGCTTGGCGGCAAGGCGGCGAACCTCGTGCTGGAAGGCTCCGATCTTGCGGCTGTGTTGCCGCCGACGGTTGCTGGCGTGCTCGCCAATTCGGGCCAGAGCTGCATCGCGCCGACCCGCCTGCTGGTCCATGCGAGCCAGGTTGCGGAGGCGACCGCGATCGTGAAGTCGATGATGGAGCAGACCAAGGTCGGCGATCCCGCGGAGATGGGTCAGCATATCGGCCCGGTCGTCAACAAGGCGCAGTTCGACAAGATCCAGGGGCTGATCCAGTCGGCGATCGACGAAGGCGCGACGCTGGTGACCGGCGGCGTAGGTCGGCCGGACGGGCGCAATGCGGGGTATTATATCCAGCCAACGCTGTTCACCGACGTCCGCCCCGACATGCGGATCGCGCAGGAGGAGACGTTCGGCCCGGTCGCGACGATCACCTCGTATGCCGATCAGGACGAGGGCATCCGCATCGCCAATGCGACCGAATACGGCCTGTCGGCGACGATCTCGGGCGATCCGGCGGCGGCGGCGAAGGTCGCACCAAAGTTGCGCGCGGGGCTGGTGACGATCAACTCGTGGAGCCCGGACATCGGCGCGCCGTTCGGTGGCTACAAGCAATCGGGCAACGGCCGCGAGAACGGGCGCTATGGGCTGACGGACTTCATGGAGGTAAAGACAATCACCGGCCTGCCGGGTGACGTACGCGAGGGAAGGCCGGCCGAAGCCGGGGCCTGACCCTGCAACCCTCCATCATCCTGACGAAAGTCAGGATCCAGAGCCGATAGGACGGCGCGCGTAACACTGGATCCTGACTTTCGTCAGGATGACGGGTGACTCAGTGCATCGGCCAGACCGCGACGATCAGCGGGGTGCCTACCAGCAGCACGAGCAGCGACAGCGGTGCGCCGAGCCGCGCGTAGTCGCTGAACCTGTACCCGCCCGGCCCCATCACCAGCGTGTTGCACTGGTGGCCGATCGGGGTGAGGAAATCGCATCCCGCCCCGACCGCGGTCGCCATCAGGAAAGCCTCGGGCCGGAACCCGAGATCGCCGGCAAAAGTCGCGGCGATCGGTGCCATCACCAGCACGGTCGCGGCATTGTTGAGAAACGGCGTCACCGCCATCGCCGCCGCCAGTATCAGCGCGACCGCGCCCCAGGGCGGCAGCGTCGCCGCGGTCGACGACAGCCACGTCGCGATCACCTCCGACGCGCCGGTCGTGCGCAACGAGTCGCTGACCGGGATCAACGCGCCGAGCATGATCAGGATCGGCCATTCGACATGGTCGTACGCCTCGCGCACCGGCAGCACGCCGGTCGCCATGATCAAACCCGCCGCGGCGAAGAACGCGACCGCCACCGGCACGAACCCCATCGCCGTCGCGCTCATCGCCACCGCGAGAATGGCGATCGGCAGCCAGCTCCGCTTCGATACGCCGAGCCGCATCTCGCGCTGCGCTAGCGGCAGACAGCCAAGATCGCGCAGCTTGCTCGGCAACTGCTCGAGAGGCCCCTGCAGCACCAACACGTCGCCGGCGCGCAATTCGGTATTGGCGAGGCGCCGCGAGAGATGCTCGCCCTGCCGTGAGATCGCGATCAGGTTCACGCCGTAGCGCGCCTGCAACGCGAGCCGCGCCGCGGTCTTGCCGACCAGCGCCGAGCCGAGCCCGATCACCGCCTCGATCACGCCGACCTCGTCGTCGTCGTCCTCGTCCGCCTTCTCCCGGTCCTCGCCTTCCAGCTTCAGCCGATCGCGCGCGATCACCCGTTCGAGCGCATCGGGATCGCCCCCGAGGATCAGCGTATCGCCCGCGCGCAGATGTGTGTGGTCGTGCGGCGCGCTGCGCATCCCGGCGCGAAGGATGCGGGTGATCGTCACCTCGCGGTCGTGGCGGTCGAGGAACGCATCGACGGTCTCGTCGACCGCGGGCGAGCCGTCGGGGATCATCGCTTCGGTAACATAGCCTTTGATGTCGAGCGCCTCGCCCATCGTCGGCGCGGCACGGCGATCGCGCGGCAGCAGCCGGTAGGCGAAGCGGAGATAGATCAGCCCCATCAGCGTCAGGCCGAGTCCGACCGGCGCGTAGTCGAACATCCCGAACGGGTGCCCGGTCATCTGTTCGCGGACGCGGCTGACGATGATGTTGGGCGACGTGCCAACCAGCGTGATGAGCCCGCCGAGCAGCGACGCGGACGCCATCGGCATCAGGAAGACCGAGGGCGAGGTGTCGTTCTTCTTCGCCATCTGGAACGCGGCGGGCATCAGCATCGCGAGCGCGCCGATGTTCTTGACCAGCGCGGAGGCGAACCCGACCGAGGCGGTCAGCAGCAGCAGTTGCGAGCGGACGCGGGTCACGCGGCTGGCGAACTTGGCGAGCGCGCGTTCAATAATTCCCGAGCGCTGCACCGCCGCCGAGATCACCAGCGCCGAGCCGACGATGATGACGATGTCGTCGGAGAAGCCCTTGAACGCGTCCTCCGGGCTGACAATGCCCAGCGCGATGCTGGCGAGCAACGCGAGGATCGCGGTGACATCGTAGCGGAACCTGCCCCAAATGAAGAGCGCCATCATCCCGAACAGCGTGGCGATCGAGAGATACTGGGGAACGGTCATCGGGTCTCCGCATGTCGACCCATAATAAGCGCGGGCTCGCGGCGGTTGTTCCGCGCGCGAGCCCGGACCTTAGTCGAGGTTAGGACGAAGCCAGCGTTCGGCGGTCTTGAGGTCCGCGCCACGGCGTGCGGCATAGTCTTCGAGCTGGTCGCGGCCGACGCGGGCGACGCCGAAATACTCGGCCTGCGGATGGCCGAAATAGAAGCCGGAGACGGCGGCGGTCGGGAACATCGCGAAGCTCTCGGTCAGTTCGAGCCCGGTCGCGGTCGGGGCGTCGAGCAGGTCGAACAGGATCGGCTTGAGGCTGTGATCCGGGCAGGCGGGATAGCCGGGTGCGGGGCGGATGCCGCGATACTGTTCCTTGATCATCGCCTCGTTGGTGAGCTGTTCGTCGGGGGCATAGCCCCAGAGATCGGTGCGGACGTGCTTGTGTAGACGTTCGGCGAAGGCTTCGGCGAAGCGGTCGGCGAGTGCTTTCAGCAGGATGTCGTTGTAATCGTCGTTGTCCGCCTTGAAGCGGGCGATGTGCTCGTCGATCCCGTGGATGCCGACCGCGAAGCCGCCGAACCAGTCGTCCTGCGTGTCGACGAAATCGGCGAGGCACATGTTGGCGCGGCCTTCGCGCTTGGCGATCTGCTGGCGCAGCATGGGGAGCCGATATTCCTCCCCGGCACGGGGAGGGGACCATCCGCAGGATGGTGGAGGGGGCCTCCGCGAGCGGGACGCTGTGTGGCACGCCCCCTCCACCGCTGCGCGGTCCCCTCCCCGTGCCGGGGAGGATACAAGTATGTCATCCCCCACGCGGCGTGCCGGCCACAGCCCTGCGACGCCGCGTGGGGTCAGCCACTTCTCCGCGACGATCGTGTCGAGCATCGCCTGCGCATCCGCGTACAGCGAACTCGCGCTCTCGCCGACGACCTCGTCGGTCAGGATCGCCGGGAAATTGCCCGCCAACTCCCACGCGCGAAAAAACGGCGTCCAGTCGATATAGTCGCGCAGATCCGACAGATCCCAATCCGCGAACACATGCACGCCAGGCTTCACCGGCGCAGGCGGTTTCAGCGCGAAATCCGCAACGAACGCGCGCTCGCGCGCGGTCGCCAGAGGCAGCAACTCGCTCTGCCCCTTGTTCGCGCGCGAGATCCGCACCGCCTCATACTCGTCCGCGGTCTTGGTCACGAACTCGTCGCGGATCGTGTCCGACACCAGGGTCGACGCGACGCCGACCGCACGGCTCGCGTCGAGCACATGCACCACCGGGCCATCATACGCCGGCGCGATCCGCAGCGCGGTATGCACCTTCGACGTCGTCGCGCCGCCGATCAGCAGCGGCATCGTCATCCCCGCGCGCTTCATCTCCTCGGCGACCGTGACCATCTCGTCGAGGCTCGGTGTGATCAGTCCGGAGAGCCCGATCATGTCCGCATCATTCTCATTCGCGGATTCGAGGATCTTCGACCACGGCACCATCACGCCGAGATCGACCACGTCGAAGCCGTTGCACTGCAGCACCACGCCGACGATGTTCTTGCCGATATCGTGCACGTCGCCCTTGACGGTCGCCATGATGATCTTGCCCTTGCCGCGCGCGCCGGGCTCCTTGGCCGCCTCGATATACGGGAGCAAATGCGCGACCGCCTTCTTCATCACGCGCGCCGACTTCACGACCTGCGGCAGGAACATCTTGCCCGATCCGAACAGGTCGCCGACGACGTTCATGCCGTCCATCAGCGGACCTTCGATGACCTCGATCGGCCGCCCGCCATTGCCGGCGATGACCAGCCGTGCTTCCTCGGTATCCTCGACCACGTGCAGGTCGATGCCCTTGACCAGCGCATATTCGAGCCGCTTGTTGACACCCAGCGAGCGCCATTCCGCCGCCGCCTTCTCCGCGACCACGTCGGTGCCGCGATAGCGTTCGGCGAGCGCGACCAGCCGATCGCCCGCCTCGGGATCGGTGTTGAGCACGACGTCCTCGACTGCCTTGCGCAGTTCGGGATCGATATCGTCGTAGATGTCGAGCTGGCCGGCGTTGACGATCGCCATGTCCATGCCCGCGGGGATCGCGTAATACAGGAAGACGCTGTGCATCGCGCGGCGCACCGGTTCGTTGCCGCGGAACGAGAAGCTGAAGTTCGACAGCCCGCCCGAGATATGGACGTGCGGGCAGCGCGCCTTGATCTCCTTGCACGCCTCAATGAAGTCGACGCCGTAGTTGTTGTGCTCCTCAATTCCCGTCGCGACCGCGAAGACGTTGGGATCGAAGATGATGTCCTCGGGCGGGAAGCCGATCCCGACGAGCAGCTTGTACGCGCGCTCGCAAATCTCGACTTTCCGGTCCTTGGTGTCCGCCTGGCCGACCTCGTCGAACGCCATCACGACCACCGCCGCACCGTACGCCATGCACTTGCGGGCCTGCGCCAGGAACTGCTCTTCGCCCTCCTTCATGCTGATCGAATTGACGATCGGCTTGCCGCTGACGCACTTCAGCCCGGCTTCGATCACGCTCCATTTCGAACTGTCGACCATGAACGGGATGCGCGCGATATCGGGTTCGGCGGCGATCAGCTTGAGGAACGTCGTCATGGCGTGATGCGCGTCGAGCAGCCCCTCGTCCATGTTGACGTCTAGCACCTGTGCGCCGCTCTCGACCTGCTGGCGCGCGACCTCGACCGCGGCGGGATAGTCGCCCGCCATGATCAGCTTCTTGAAGCGCGCCGAGCCGGTGACGTTGGTGCGCTCGCCGATGTTGACGAAAGAGGTGGAGGAGGAAGTCGTGGTCATCGGTTTTCCAATTCCTCCCCGGTACGGGGAGGGGGACCGCTCGCAGAGCGGTGGAGGGGCTCTCCACGAACGTTACGCTTGGTGGAGAGCCCCTCCACCACGCCTTTCAGGCGCGGTCCCCCTCCCCGTGCCGGGGAGGATTTACGCCGCCATCGTGAACGGTTCTAGGCCGGCGAGTTTGGTCCGCACTTCAGGCCGCGCAACCGCACGCGGTTCGAGCCCGCGCACGCCGTCGGCCATCGCCTTGATATGCGCCGGCGTCGAGCCACAGCAGCCGCCGAGCACGTTGACCTGTTTCGCCACCGCCCACTCGCCGACCAGCCCCGCCGTCGTCGCCGGCTGCTCGTCATACTCGCCGAGTTCGTTGGGCAGCCCGGCGTTCGGGTAGATCATGATCAGCGTGTCCGCGATCGCGCTCAGCGTCTTGACGTGCGGGCGAAGCTGCTCCGCACCGAACGAGCAGTTCAGGCCGATCGTGATCGGCTTGGCGTGCCGCACCGCATGCCAGAACGCCTCGACCGTATGCCCCGACAGGTTGCGCCCAGACAGATCCGTCAGCGTCATCGACATCATGATCGGCACGTCGCGCCCGAGCGCATCGCCCGCCTCGATCGCCGCCATGATGCCTGCCTTGGCGTTGAGCGTGTCGAACACCGTCTCGATCAGGATGAAGTCGACACCGACCCCCTCGCCGCCTTCGAGCAGCGCGTCGATCTGTTCGCGGTACACGCCCTTCAGATAATCGAAGTCGATCTCGCGAAAGCCGGGATCGTTGACGTCGGGCGACAGCGACAGCGTCTTGTTGGTCGGCCCGATCGCGCCGGCGACGAAGCGCGGACGGCCGTCCTTGGCCTCGTATTCGTTGGCGAGCGCGCGAGCGATCCTGGCGGACTCGACGTTGATCTCGCGCACCAGATGCTCTGCGCCGTAGTCGGCCTGCGAGATGACGTTTGCGCTGAACGTGTTGGTCGAGACGATGTCAGACCCCGCCTCGAGATATTCGCGCGTGATCGTTTCGGGGACGTCCGGCTTGGTGATCGCCAGGATGTCGTTGTTGCCCTTCTGGTCGTGCGACAAGCCGAGCGACCCTGCGTAAGCCGCCTCGTCGAGCTTCCAGTTCTGGATCTCGGTGCCGAACGCGCCGTCGGTGATCAGGATGCGCTTGGCGGCTTCCGCGTTGAAACGTTCACGTGGTGTCATCGTCAATCTCCTCCCCTCCCGCTGGCGGGAGGGGTCGGGGAGGGAAGTGCCGCAAACGAGACGGTCGGGTTGGGCCACGCCCTCCCCGACCCCTCCCGCAAGCGGAGTGGTCGCTACGCCGCAGCGACCTTTTCGCTCGGCTTCGCGCGAACACCGAGCATGTGGCAGATCGCGTACGCCAGCTCGGCGCGGTTGAGCGTGTAGAAGTGGAAGTCCTTCACCCCGCCCGCGTAGAGCCGCCGGCACATCTCGGCCGCGATCGTCGCGGCCACGAGCTGCCGCGCCGAAGGATGATCGTCGAGGCCTTCGAACAACCGGTCCATCCACGCCGGAATCTCCGCACCGCAGAGCCCAGCGAACTTCCGCGTCTGCGCGACGTTCGACACCGGCAGGATACCCGGCAGGATCTGCGCGGTGATCCCGGCGGCTGCAACCCGGTCGCGAAACCGGAAATACGCTTCGGGCGAGAAGAAGAACTGCGTGATCGCGCGGGTCGCACCGGCATCGATCTTGCGCTTCAGATTATCAATATCCGCGTCATGCCCGCCCGATTCCGGATGGCATTCGGGATACGCCGCGACTGAAATCTCGAACGGATGCAGCCTCCGCAACCCCGCGACCAAAGCCGCGGCGTTCTCATACCCGCCCGGATGCGCCTGATAGGGCTGACCCAGCGTCGGCATGTCGCCACGAAGCGCGACGATGTGGCGCACGCCCGCTGCCCAATATTCCTCGGCCACCTGGTCGATCTCGGCCTTGGTCGCCTCGACGCAGGTCAGATGCGCGGCGGCGTTCATCGATGTCTCGCGCTGGATCCGCGCGACCGTCGCATGTGTCCGTTCGCGCGTGGACCCACCCGCGCCGTACGTCACCGATACGAAATCGGGCGCTAGCGGCTCCAGCGTGCGGATCGCCTCCCAGAGTTGATTCTCCATCTTCTCGCTCTTCGGCGGAAAGAATTCGAAGCTCAGCCCGACATCGCCCGCCAGATCCGCGAACAGCGGTTCTTCGAGCGCACGGCGCGCTTCGGCCAGTTGGGGGATCGAAATGTTCGTCATGCCGCCTTCACCTCACGCAAGCCCGCGCCGATCTTTCGGCCGAGCCATAATTTCACCGTCAACTCACCGCCCTCGAGCGTCTCCACGCGCGCCGTCTGCAAGCCCGCGGCCTCGAACCACGCCGCCATCTGCTCGTCCGCAAACCCGAGACGAGTATGGGCATCGCGCACCCGCAATTCCTCGCGGTCGTGGCTCGCGAAATCGGCGATCAGCAACCGACCGCCCGGTGCGAGCACCCGCGCCGCCTCGCTAACCGCCGCTCCCGGCTGCTGCGCGAAATGGAGCACGTGATGCAGGATCGCGACGTCCGCCGCGGCATCGGCCATCGGCAACGCGTACAAATCAGCCTGACGCAGTTCGGCGTGCGTCATGTCGTGCAGCTTGGCGCGCGCCAGCCGCAGCATCTCCGAACTGCGATCGATCCCGAGCGCGACCGTAGCCTGCCCGCCAAACAGTTCGAGCATCCGCCCGGTGCCCGTACCGATATCGATCAGCGTCCCCACCGGCGCGTCGCCGAGCACTGCCGCCATCGCCGCCTCGACCTCGCTGTCCGCGACATGCAACGACCGAATCGCGTCCCACTCGTCGGCATGCCCCTCGAACCACGCCGCCGCCGACGCCGCCCGATCCGCGCGCACCGCCGCGAGCCGCGCCGCGTCCGCCACTGCCCAATGATCCGGCTCGGTCTTCGCCCAGGTATCGAGCGCGCCTGCAACCGGCTCGACCACGTCCGGCGCGCCGAGCGCGACGAACACCCAGCTGCCCTCCTTGCGACGTTCGGCCAGCCCTGCATCGCACAGGATCTTCACATGCCGCGAGACACGCGGCTGGCTCTGCCCGAGCACCTGCGCGAGTTCGCCGACCGACAGCTCCATCCGCCGCAACAGCGCAAGGATCCGCAACCGGGTCGCGTCCGCCAGTGCACGGAAGATTTCGAGCGCCATCGTCATGAAAGTTCATATAAAGATTTCTTTATATGAGGTCAACGCGGGCGTGCGCATCTTCCATTTCCGCCATAGGTCTCTGCGACTTATCGCATCGCGCGCGATCGTGACGGATCGGAAACGCTTTCTCCGCGTTCGATTGCGCTATGGGCTGGGGATTCCCCGGTCCACAAGACGACATCCACGGGAGTAGATACCTATGAAGAAGTTCCTGATCCCCGCCCTGGCGCTCACCGCCGGTCTCGCCGCTTGCAGCAACAACGCGCAGGACCAGACCGCACAGGCCGCCAACGCGATCGCCGCCGACGCCAGCGCGACCACCGCCAACGCGGTCGACGACGTCAGCGCAGCCAGCGATCGCGCGCTGGGTTCGGCCGAGCGCTCGCTCGACAACGCCGGTGCGAAGCTCGACAACGCCACCGACAATCTCGATGTGAAGGCCGATCGCGCCGGTGACCGCATCGAAGCCGGTGCAGACCGCGCAGGCGCCTCGATCAGCAACGGGGCCGACCGCGCCGCCGACGCCACCGGCAACGCGCTGACCCGCGCCGGCAACGCGATCAAGGACTAAGCCTTGCCAAGGCGCCCCCACCTCCCCGTCATCCCAGCGAACGCTGGGATCTTCCGGTTCGGGTCACGACGACCGACACGGAAAGATACCAGCTTTCGCTGGCATGACGGTGTGATGGTGGGGGCGCTGTTTGCTATTTCTTCGCTGGCGGCCTGCTCACCCGCCAGCGATCCCGGTGCCGTTACCGCCGACGAAGCGCATCAGTTGAACGAAGCGGCCGCGATGCTCGATGCCAACAGCGTCGAGCTGAACGCGGTCGCCGCCGCTCCTGACGACACTGCGCCCGACACCGAAGCATCCTCGAATTCTCTCTCGAATCCCCTCTCGAATCAAAGCGATCAGACCCGATGACCCTTCGCCGCCTCGGCTCGACCGATCTGAAGATCGCCCCCTCGTTCTCGGCGGCAACGTATTCGGTTGGACCGCCGACCGCGCCGCCAGCTTCGCCGTGCTCGACGCATTCGTCGCGGGTGGCGGCACAATGATCGATACCGCCGACGTCTATTCGGCGTGGGTCGACGGCCATAAGGGTGGCGAATCCGAGAGCATGATCGGCGAATGGCTGAAGGCCAGCGGCAAGCGCGACGACGTGCTGATTGCGACCAAGGTCGGCATGCTCCCCGGCGAGGGCGGCGAAAAGCTTGCCCCCGCGCGTATCGCCGCGGCGGCCGAAGCCTCGCTCAAGCGTCTCGGCACCGATCGCATCGATCTGTATTACGCACATCAGGACGACGACTCGCAGACGCGGGAAGCCGTCCTCGAAGCGTTCGGTAAGCTGGTCGATGCGGGGAAAGTCCGCGTGATCGGCGCATCGAACTTCCACGCCGCCCGCCTCAAGTCCGCTGTCGAGGCCGCGAAGACGTCGGACCTGCCGCGCTATCATGTGCTCCAGCCCGAATATAACCTCGTCAGCCGGACCAAGTTCGAAGGCGAATTGCAGGATTACTGCGTCACCGAGAATATCGGCGTGCTGCCCTATTACGGTCTCGCCTCCGGCTTCCTGACCGGCAAATACCGTACCAAGGACGATCTCGGCCAGAGCGTTCGCGGCGGCCGGATGGGCGAATTGCTCGAAGGCAAGGGCAAGGCCGTGCTCGACGCGATGGACGCGGTCGTCGAAGCCACTGGTGCGACGCACGCGCAGGTGGCACTGGCTTGGCTGATCGCACAGCCGGGCGTGACGGCGCCGATCGCCAGCGCCACCAGCGTGAAGCAGGTCGAGGATTTGCTGCCCGCGATGACGCTTGAATTGTCGAAGGACCAGCTCGACACCCTGACTGACGCAGGTGCGTAGACTTTCAAGTATCAGACGTCCGCGAACCTCCACGTCGTCCTGACGAAAGTCAGGACCCAGGGTTACAGTAGTCAACGTTAGACAACGTTTGGTGCTCTGGGTCCTGACTTTCGTCAGGATGACGGGTTTTGCCGGGTGATTTCGGACAACCATTTCAGAACTGTGGCGTGACGCTTCGCAACGACAGAGCCTCATGAACCCCAAGGGCTAGCCGTCTTCGGCACCGACACACCCGGCGTCTTCGCGGAAACACCATCCAACCCGGCGAGCGGCAGCGCATCCGCCGCATTCCCGCTCGCAACCGGCGCCGACACCAGAACCGCGATATCCGCCGCCGTCTCCTGATCGGTCAGCCGATGGACGATGTCGCGCACCGTCGCCACCTCCCAACCATCGTCATACGCGATCGCGAGCTTGTGCCCGACCGACGGCAGCGCATCGAACTCGTAATCCTCTTGCCGGTCTGCCGCAGCCCAACTCGCGCCCATGAAAATCCGAACCAGCATCCGCGCACCTTCTCGTTTCGATACGGCACCGCTCCGAGTGCCAGGCCGCTATTTAGCCAGCCCAAGTTGTTGCAACATGAACGCCTGCCACTCGGAATTCTGGCGATAGCGCTCGAACCGGCCGGACTTGCCGCCATGCCCCGCCTCCATGTTTACCCGGAACAGCAGCGGGTTCTTGTCGGTCTTCAGTTCGCGCAACTTGGCGACCCACTTGGTCGGCTCGTAATATTGCACCTGGCTGTCCCATAGCCCGGTGCCGACGTAGAGCGCCGGATACGCCTTGGCCTTGACGTTGTCGTACGGCGAATAGCTCAGCATATAGTCGTACGACGCCTTCTGCGCGGGGTTGCCCCACTCGTCATACTCGAACGTCGTCAGCGGGATCGACGCGTCGAGCATCGTCGTCACAACGTCGACGAACGGCACCTGCGCGATGATCAGCTTGTAGTCCGCCGGCGCCATGTTCGCGACGCCGCCCATCAGCAGGCCGCCCGCGCTGCCGCCCATCGCCGCGACGCGGTCCTTGGCGGCGTATTTCTGCGCGACGAGATACCGCGTGACATCGATGAAGTCGGTGAAGCTGTTCTTCTTGTTGAGCAGATGCCCGTCGTCATACCAGCCACGGCCCATCTCCTGCCCGCCGCGGATATGCGCGATCGCATACACCACGCCGCGATCGAGCAGGCCGATGCGGCCCGGATCGACGCCCGGATCGCTCGATATCCCGTAGCTGCCATAGGCGTATTGGAAGAGCGGCGCGGTGCCGTCGCGCTTGGTGCCCTTGGCGTAGACCAGCGACACCGGCACGCGCGTGCCATCCCGCGCAGGCGCCCAGACGCGTTCGGTGGCGTATTTCGCAGGGTCGTATCCCGGCACCGGCGCGACCTTCAGCACGCGGCGCTCGCCGGTCTTCGCGTTGACCTCGTAGGTGGTCGTCGGGGTGACGAGCGAGCCGTAGGTGTAGCGAACCCAAGGCGTCGCCGTCTCTTCATTCACCTCGAGCGCCATGCGATAGGCAGGTTCGTCGGCGGTGACCGCGGTCGACTTGCCCGCATCGTTCAGCACGCGGATCATCCGGTTGCCGCCCTCGCGCTGGTCGATCGCGACGAACCCGTCGAACGGCTTGAAGCTCTCGATGAAGACGGTGTCGCTGGCGGGAGTCAGGTCGCGCCACGCCGCCGTGCCCTTGGCCAGATCGGCGTCGGCGACAGTCACGAGCTTGTAGTTCTTCGCGTCCCTGTTGGTGCGGATGATCCAGCGGTTGCCGATGTGATCCGACCTGTAGCGGAACTCGCGCGCGCGCGGCGCGACGATCGTGAAATTCGTCGGGGCGGCGGCTGGGGCGCAGCGCTGCTCGTCGCTGACCGTGCTGCTCACGCCGATGCAGACGAACTTGTCGTCGGACGTGCGCGAGACGTCGATCGAGAAGGTGTCGTCCTTCTCCTCGTACAACAGCCGATCGCTGGCGACCGGCGAGCCGAGGACGTGCGCCTTCACGCGGTAGCCACGCAGCGTCACCGGGTCCTTTTCGACGTAGAGCAAGGTCTTGTTGTCGTCCGCCCAGACGACGTTGGGTTCGATGTTCGAAACGGAGTCGGCGATCGTCGCGCCGGTCGCGAGGTCCTTCACCTTGAGGACATATTGGCGACGGCCGACGGTGTCTTCGGCCCAGGCGACGCGGGCGTTGTCGGGGCTTACCGCCCAGTCGCTCAGCGCGAAGAAGCTATGGCCCTTCGCCATCGCCGGTTCGTCGAACAGCGTTTCGGCAGGCGCGGTACGGCTGCCCTTGCGACGCTCCAGGATCGGGTAATCCGCGCCCGTCTGGAACCGCGAACCGTAATAATAGCCGTTCTTCGCATACGGGACCGAGCTGTCGTCCTGCTTGATATGCGCGACGGTCTCTTCGTAGAGCTTGGCCTGAAGCGGCTTCAGCGACGCGAGTTGCGCATCGGCGTACGCATTCTCCGCAGCGAGATAGGCGAGCATCTCGGGGTTTTTCCGCGTATCGTCGCGCAGCCAGTAATAATCATCCTCGCGCGCGCCGTTGGGCGACGTCACCTGGAACGGCTTCTTCGCCACGCGCGGCGGCTGGACCTGCGCGACCGCCGCCGTCGAGACCAGCGCCACGCCGGCGAGCATCATGTACCGTATCGTCACTGTGCTGCTCCCTGTGCCGGTGCTGTTGCGACTGCCGGCTTCCGGTATCGATCGAACCAGGCGATGATCGCCGATGCCTTCGCCGCGGATTGCGACGGGCGAGCGGCAAGGCCACCGTGGCTCGCGCCCGGCACCTTCACCAGCGCGGTCGGCACGCCGCGGATCTGGAGCGCCGCATAATATTGCTCGGACTCGCTCACCGGGGTCCGGTAATCGTCGCCCCCGACCACCACCAGCGTCGGCGTCTTGACGTTGCCGACCAGGCTCAGCGGCGAGCGGTTCCAATAGCTCATCGGATCCTCCCAAGGCAGCTTGGTGAACCAGTAGCGTGAAGTGAACAGCGTGTTGTCCATCGTCAGCGCCTCGCTGATCCAGTTGATTACCGGCTTCTGCGTCGCGGCGGCCTTGAACCGGTCGGTCTTGCCGACGATCCACGCGGTCAGCAGCCCGCCGCCCGAGCCGCCGGTTACGAACAGGTTTTCGGGATCGGCGGTGCCGTCCTTGATCGCCGCGTCGACCGAGGCGATCAGGTCGTCGTAATCGGCAGCGGGATAGGTCTTGTCGATGAGGTTGGCGAACTCGGCGCCGTAGGAGGTCGATCCGCGTGGGTTGGTCCAAAGCACCGCATAGCCAGCGGCGGCATAGAGCTGCATGTCGGTCGCGAAACCAGGGCCGTAGGCGGCGTTAGGACCGCCGTGGATTTCGAGGATCAGCGGCACGCGCTGCCCCACAACCCGGCCCGGCGGGGTCGCGAGCCACGCGTCGATCGAGCGACCATCGGGTGCGGTCACCGCGATCTTGCGTACCGGCGCGAGCGCCTTCGATCCGGTCAGCACCGCGTTGAGCATCGTCAGGCGTCGCGATTTGCCGCCCGCCAGCACCCAGACGTCGGCGGGCGTGCTCGCATCGCCGCCGGTATAGGCGATCGTCCCACCCTTCGAGACCGAGAACTCGCCGCCGGTATAGGGCCGGTCGAGCCCGCCGCCCGCGACATTGTCGATCAGCGGCGTGACGCGGCCGTCGACACCGACGCGGGCGACGCGGCGCTGGCCGTGGTCGTCATAGCTCGCGTACAGGCTGCGGCCATCGGCCGACCACACCGCATCGTCGATCGCGCGGTCGAGCGTGGCGGTCAGCGAGCGGGGCGATCCCGCGTCACGGTCGCCGACATAGAGTTGCGTGTTCTCGTAGCTGCGGCGCTTGTCGTCGAAGCCGAGCCACGCGATCTTGCTGCCGTCTGGCGATACGCGCGGCTGCGCGTCGGGACCGTCACGCGTCGTGAGCGTCCGCATCGTGCCGCTCGTCGCGTCGACCGCGATCACGTCGGAGTTCATCACCTGGCGATCGGCGGCGGGCCCACGGATCGCGGCGAAGACGATGCTGCGGCCGTCTGGCGTCCACGACAGCGGGCCGCCATCGTCGAACTTGCCGTATGTCAGTTGCCGCGCCGCGCCGCCGTCCGCGCCGACCACGAAGAGGTGGTCGTAACCCGGCTTTACATAGCCCGGCCCGTCGTTGCGGTAGTTGACGCGGTCGATGATCGTCAGCGGCTCGGCCCATTTCGCGCCCTCGGGCTTGGGCGGCTGCGTGCCGAGCTTGGCGCCCTCGCCTGCTACCGTCGCGATATAGGCGAGCTTGGTGCCGTCGGGCGACCAGGCGAGCGCCTGCGGATCGCCGGGGAAACTGGTCACGCGCGCGCTCTGCGCACCGCCGATCCAACGGACGAACAGCTGTGATCCCTCGCCGTCGCGCGCGGCGTAGGCAATACGCGCCCCGTCGGGTGACCAGCGCGGGCTGCTGCCGTCGGTGGCGAACGGCGTCTGGCGACCGCTTGCGACGTCGATCAGCCAGAGCGAGGACTGCATCTTGTCGGTCATCACGTCGCCCGTGCGGCGGACGTAGACGATCGTCCTGCCATCCGGACTGATCTGCGGGTCGGCGGCGATCGTCAGGCCGAACAGGTCGCTGCCGGTGAAGCTGCGTGTCGGGCCGTCAGGTATCGGCGCGGCCGGCTGTTGCTGGGCAAAGGCCGGCGTTGCCGCGAGCAGGAGGAGGGCAAGGGTCAAGCGCAACGAACGGCTCCTTCGAATGAACCGCGCGAAGATGACACACTATTACGGGGTGGCAAGCGGTACGAACGTCACCGGCAAACCATCCTTCGGCCGCGGGATCGGGAAGACCTGCCATGTGTCGCCGCTGCCCGCCGCCGCCTCGATCCGGTAGCGCGTGAGCAGATGCGCGATCAGCAGTCGCATCTGCATCGTCGCGAAATACAGCCCGATGCACATATGCGCGCCACCGCCGAACGGCACCCAGGCGAACCGGTGGCGGCCCTTCGATGCCTCGGGCGTGAAGCGCAACGGGTCGAACCGCTCGGGATCGGGCCAGTATTCGGGCATCCGGTGCGTATAGGTGATCGCCGTCCCGACGCTCGTGCCCGCGGGAATGTCATACCCCCAAAGCTGAAAGCCTTCAGCGCGCGGCGCGGGATCGACGGGACCGGCGGCATCATCCGCAGCGATTCCTTGAACGCATATTCAGTCAGCACGAGACGATCGAGCTGCTCGGTCAGCGGCAGCGCCGGGTCCAGCGCAGCGACTTCCTCGCGCAGCCGTTCCTGCCACTCGGGGTTGCGCGCGAGCAGCATCACGAGGCTGGTCGCGGAGGACGTGATCGTGTCGTGCGCGGCCATCATCAGGAAGTTCATATGGTCGGCGATCGCCAGCGCGGACAGCGGCGCACCGTCGTCATCGGTCGCACGGCAGAATTGCGAGAAGAAATCCTGGCCGTCGCCGGTCCGCCGCGCAGGGATTTCACGCTCGAAAAGGTCGACGAGGTACGCGCGCGCCTTCACGCCCTTGCGCATCTGCGTGCCGGGCCAGGGTTTGCGGATCGGCGACACGCTTGCCTGCACCTCGTCGACGAACGCCTGATTGATCCGGTCCGCCTCCGCGCCGAGCGGCACGCCGAGGAAGCTGGTCGCGGCGAGATCGAGCGTGAGCTTTTTCACCACGTCGTAGAAGCGCAACGTCTGCCCGGCCCAGCCACCGATCGCCGCCTCGATCCCCGCATCGAGTTCGGTCGCATAATGCCGCATCGGCTCAGGCTTGAACGCGACCGACAGCGTCTTCCGGTCGGCGCGATGCTTGTCGAAATCCATCAGCATCAGGCCGCGCGGGAACAGCAGGTTGAGCACCGGTCCCCAACCCTGTTCGGACGAGAAGATCTTGTCGCGGTCGAACAGCACCAGCTCGTTCGCGTCGGGACCGAGCAGATTGACGCCGGTGCCGCCGAGCGCGCGATTGCGATACACCGGGCCATAGCGCGCCGCCATATCCTCCGAGAACGCGATCGGATCGGCGAGCAACTTGAAGGTGTTGCCGACGAACGGCAGGCCGTAATTGCCCGGGATGTGATCGAGCGCGCCCTTACGCTGACGCGGGAGCCAGTGCGCGCTGGCGTTCTGCAACATGGCGTGGCTCATCGACGGATCCTCAGCGACATGCCGGCTTGGCAACGCCAGGATACGGGCATAACTATTGTTCTGCAACCGGGGCGCGGATCCCGGGGCTTTGACAGGAGAGATGCATGGACCTCGCACACACTGCTGCCGTCGTGACCGGCGGCGCGTCGGGATTGGGCGCAGCAACCGCGCGCGCGCTGGCCGCCAAGGGCGCGAAGGTGGCGATCTTCGACCTCCAGGCGGACAAGGGCGAAGCGCTCGCCGCGGAGATCGGCGGGGTGTTCTGCAAGGTCGACGTCACGTCCGACGACAGTGTCGATGTGGGGTTCGCGGCGGCGCGCGCGGCGCACGGCCAGGAGCGGATCCTGGTCAATTGCGCAGGCACGGGGAATGCGGCGAAGACCGCGGGGCGCTCGAAGCAGGACGGCTCGATCAAGCATTTCCCGCTCGATGCGTTCGACCGGATCATCCAGATCAACCTGGTCGGCACCTTCCGCTGTCTCGCCAAATCGGCGGCGGGAATGCTGACGCTGGAACCCGGCGAGGACGGCGAACGTGGCGCTATCGTCAACACCGCTAGTGCTGCGGCGGAGGATGGCCAGATGGGACAAGCGGCGTACTCTGCGTCAAAGGCCGGCGTGGTCGGGATGACCCTGCCGATCGCGCGCGACCTGATGAGCGAAGGGATCCGGGTGAACACGATCCTGCCGGGGATCTTCGACACGCCGCTGCTGGCGGCGGCGCCACAGCCGGTGCGCGATGCGCTGGCGGCATCGGTGCCGTTCCCCAAGCGCTTGGGGCGGCCTGAGGAGTTTGCGGCGCTCGCGCTGACGATGATCGAATGCGGGTATTTCAATGGCGAAGACGTGCGGCTGGACGGCGCGATCCGGATGGCGCCTCGGTAGGATCTACCTCACCGTTCCCACGGAAAAGGCGGCAAGGGGCCAAGTCGTTCCGTCCAGGTGAACGCGACCTGCTAATCCTCCCCCGCCAGGTGGAGGTGGCTGGCGCTTGCCAGACGGAGGGGAGGAAAGCGAAACGCCGGCTCCGTGTCCTCCCCTCCGTCACCTACGGTGCCACCTCCCCCTTGCGGGGGAGGATGCAAATACCGATCGCCCTCTAAGCAGCACGCGCCAGTTGCCGCCCCTTGATCATATCCGCCGCTTTCTCCGCGATCATGATCGTCGGCGCGTTGGTGTTCGAGCCGATCAATGTCGGCATCACCGACGCATCCACCACCCGCAAACCTTGCAACCCGCGCACCGCCAACGTCGCATCGACCACCGCCAGCTTGTCGTCCGCGGTGCCCATCTTGCACGTCCCCACCGGGTGATAGATCGTCTCCGCCGTCCGCCTTACCCAAGCGTCGATCTCGTCGTCGGTCCGCACATCCTCGCCCGGCGACAATTCCCCCGCACGGTACGGATCGAGCGCAGCCTGCCGAGCGACCTCACGCCCGATCCCGACACACGCCCGCATCACCCGCCGATCCTCCGCGGTCGCGAGATAGTTCGCGACGATCACCGGATCGGCGAACGGATCGGCCGAGCTTAGCCCGATCCGACCCCGGCTTTCCGGCCGCAACTGACACAGATGTAGCGTGAAGCCGTCCTCGGTCGCCTTCACCTTGCCGTGATCCTGCATGATCGCGAGCACCGCGTGGATCTGCACGTCGGGCCGCGACAGCCCCTCACGCGACGCCACGAACGCACCGGCTTCAAGGAATTGCTGCCGCCCCGCGCCCTTGCCGCGCAACAGGTAATTGAGCCCGACCCCGATCATCCCGACACCCTTGGTCATCGCGTATCCGGTCCTCAGCCCGTGCGATTTCCAGTTCATCACGACGTCGAGATGATCCTGTAAATTTTCGCCGACGCCGGGCAGCGCATGCACCACGCCAACCCCCGCCGCGGTCAGCCGATCCGGATCGCCGATCCCCGACAACTGGAGAATCTGCGGCGACTGCACCGCCCCCGCACACAACAACACTTCGCGCGCCGCCGTCACCGACTCCGCCCGCGCCCCCTTGTCGAGCACATAGTCGACACCGACGGCACGCCCCTGTCGATCCGGATCCGCGTCGTCCGCGCGCCGGTCACGCAGGTCAGATTGCGCCGCGTCAGCACCGGCCGCAGATACGCCGCCGCCGTGCTCCACCGCTTCCCGTCCGCGACGGTCAGGTCGTACCGCCCGAACCCCTCCTGGCTCGCCCCATTGAAATCCTCGGTTACCGGGTACCCCGCCTGCCGTCCCGCCTCGACCAGCGCGTCGTAGAACGGGCTGTCCGACTCGCCGCCCGAGATCGTCAGCGGACCGCCGCCACCGTGCAGGGCGCACTCGCCGCGATGATGCCCCTCGAGCCGCTTGAAATACGGCAGCACGTCGTCGAACGACCAGCCCGGCAGCCCCATCTGCCGCCACTCGTCGTAATCCTGCGGATGGCCCCGCGTGTAGATCATGCCGTTGATCGACGAACTGCCGCCCAGCCCCTTGCCGCGCGGCCACCACAGGCGGCGATTGTCGAGATGCGGCTCGGGCTCGGTCGAAAAGCCCCAGTTGCTCGCATTCTTGCTCTTGATGAGTTCGCCGACGCCCGCGGGCATCCGCACGAGCACGCCGTCGTTGCGCCCGCCCGCCTCGAGCAGCAGCACGCTAACATCGGGGTCCTCGGTCAGCCGCGCGGCGAGCACACAGCCGGCCGAGCCCGCGCCGATAATTACGTAGTCATACGTCTGCATGCCCGCATCCTCTTGTTCACGCTCCGCTTTTTTACGGAGTCGCGTCAGTTCGCTACGCTAGCGCTCGCACAGCAGGGTCAGCAATCCCTCACGCAACACGCTACGCTCGATCCCCTCGTCCGCGTGGACCTGACTGAGCCCGATCGCCAGCAGCGCATAGCTGCGGATCCCGGCTTCGACCGGCTCGAACCCATGGGCGGCCAGCTCCGCGATCAGGAACGCCATCACTTTTTCATCGTGCTCGCGGATCGCCGCCGCCGCCCGCACGTCGCTTTTCCCCCAGGCCCGCATCGCGAGCGCCAGCTGCGCCATGTCGTGATCGCGGACATGGTCCGCAAACGCACGAATACGCTCGACCGGCGACAGATCCGACGCGGAGAGCGATACGATCAACGGATCGATATGCGCCTCGACGAAATACCCTGCGAGCGCCGCATGATACCCATCGAAGTCCTTGAAATGATGGTAGAAGCTCCCCGTCGACGCGCCAAGCGTCTGCGCCAGGCCTCGGAGCTTCAACGCGCGCAGCCCGCCATCCTTCAGCAACTGCAAGCCGATTTCCAGCCAATCGCGCGGCGCCAGATCCGCCCGCGATGCCGTCGCCTCGTCCACCAATACCCTGCTTGACAAGCCATTCCCCATAACGAATGTTACGTCGTACCGAAGCCGGACGCAATCCGGCTCAGGCACCACGACCGAACCGGCGGGTGCAACAGGAGAGCGATGTGGCCGAGGCACTGATCATCGACGCCGTCCGTACCCCGCGCGGTATCGGCAAGACCGGCAAGGGCGCGCTTGCGCACATGCACCCCCAACATCTCGCCGCGACCGTCCTGAAGGCGATTGCCGAGCGAAACAAGCTGGATACCGCCAATGTCGACGACATCATCTGGTCGACCTCGACGCAGCGCGGCGAACAGAGCGGCGATCTCGGGCGGATGGCGGCGCTTGATGCGGGCTATGACGTCAAGGCGAGCGGGACGACGCTCGACCGGTTCTGCGGCGGCGGGATTACCGCGGTAAACTTCGCCGCGGCGCAGATCATGAGCGGGATGGAAGACCTCGTCATTGCCGGCGGTACCGAGATGATGTCGCTGACCACGACGATGATGCAGGACGACATGGCCGCGGGGAAGCGCCCGCTCGGGATCGGCTCGGGCAACGCGAGACTCGACGCGGCGCATCCGCAATCGAACCAGGGCATCTGCGCCGACGCGATCGCCAGCATCGAGGGTATCGACCGCGAAACGCTCGAAGCACTTGGGCTTGAGAGCCAGCGGCGTGCCGCGGTGGCGATCGCCGAAGGGCGGTTCGACCGCAGCCTCGTCCCGGTCACCGACGCGACCGGCGCGCTGGTGCTTGAAAAGGACGAATATCCGCGTCCCGATACGACCGCCGAGGGCCTCGCGGCGTTGCGCCCTTCGTTTGCCGGGATTGCCGACATACCGCTCGACGACAAGGGCACGACGTACCGCAAGCAGATCAACCGCCGCTATCCCGACGTCGATATCAAGCACGTCCATCACGCCGGCAATTCGTCGGGCGTGGTCGACGGCGCCGCCGCCGTGCTGCTCGCCAGCGCCGACTATGCCGCCAAGCACGGACTGAAACCGCGCGCGCGGATCGTCGCGATGGCGAACATGGGCGACGACCCGACGCTGATGCTTAACGCCCCCGTCCCCGCCGCGCGAAAAGTGCTGGCGAAGGCTGGATTGACGGTCGACGATATCGATCTGTGGGAGATCAACGAGGCGTTCGCGGTGGTCGCCGAGAAGTTCATCCGCGACCTGAAGCTTGACCGCGACAAGGTGAACGTCAATGGCGGCTCGATCGCGCTCGGCCATCCGATCGGCGCGACCGGCGCGATCCTGATCGGCACCATATTGGACGAGCTCGAACGCCGCGACCTGAAGCGCGGGCTCGTGACGATGTGCGCGGGCGGCGGGATGGCCCCGGCGATCATCATCGAGCGCGTCTGATGCACCCCGTCGCGCACGCGCTGACGACGCCCGACAAACCCGCCTATATTATGGCGGCGACGGGCGAGACGGTGACGTATCGGGACTTAGATGTGCGGGCGAACCAAGGCGCGCATCTGCTCCGGTCGCTCGGGCTGAAGCGCGGCGACGGCATCGCCGTACTGATGGACAATTCGCCGCGCTATCTGGAGGTGATGTGGGCGGCCGAACGCACCGGTGTGTACTGCACCTGCCTGTCGTCGAAACTGACCGCGAGCGAAGCGGCCTACATCATTCGCGACGGCGATTGCCGCGTGCTGATCGCGAGTAAAGGTTGCGCAGAGGTGGCAGCGGCCCTCGTTCCAATGCTCAATGACGTGCGGCGCTACGTCGTAGACGGCGCGGTCGACGGGTACGCGTCTTACGAAGCCGCGCGCGATGCGAAACCCGCCGCGCCTATTGCCGATCCCTCGCCCGGCGGCATCCTGCTCTATTCGTCGGGCACCACCGGCAAGCCCAAGGGGGTGAAGCACGCGCTGTCCGACGAGCCGTTCGGGACCAACGTCTCGCCGCTCGTGATGCTCGGCAAGGGGCTGTACGGGTTTACGCCCGAGATGGTCTATCTCTCGCCCGCGCCGCTCTATCACGCCGCGCCGCTGCGCTGGTCGATGGCGGTGCATCAGGTCGGCGGCACCGTCGTCGTAATGGAGCATTTCGACCCCGAGGCCGCGCTGGCCGCGATCGAGCGGTTCCACGTCACGCACGCGCAATGGGTGCCGACGCACTTCATCCGCCTGCTCAAACTGCCGCCCGAAGTCCGCGCGCGTTACGACGTGTCGTCGCTGAAAGCCGTCTGGCACGCCGCCGCCCCCTGCCCGCTCCCGGTCAAGCAGGCGATGATCGACTGGTGGGGGCCGATCATCGGCGAATATTACGCCGGCACCGAAGGCAACGGGTTCTGCGCGATCTCCAGCGCGGAATGGCTGACGCACAAGGGCTCGGTCGGCCGCAACCTGACCGCGCAGACGATGATCTGCGACGAGGACGGCAACGCGCTGCCACCACGCGCGGAAGGTGACGTGTATTTCGCGGGCGGCGGCGCGTTCGAATATCACAACGATCCCGCCAAGACCGCGGAGGCGGCCAACGCGCATGGCTGGACGACGCTCGGCGATGTCGGCTGGCTCGACGAGGAAGGCTATCTCTACCTCACCGACCGCAAGAGCTTCATGATCATCTCGGGCGGCGTGAACATCTATCCGGCCGAGATCGAGAATCTCCTCGTCACTCACCCGAAGGTCGCCGACGTCGCGGTGATCGGCGCGCCCGACGACGAGATGGGCGAACAGGTGGTGGCGATAATCTGCCCCGCCGACCCGACCGAGGATCGCGTGCAACTTGCCGCCGAACTCAGCGCCTTCGCCCGCGCGAACCTCAGCCATGTGAAGGCGCCGCGCCGGATCGACTTGCGCGAGACGCTGCCGCGGCACGAGACGGGGAAGCTCTACAAGCGCCTGCTCCGCGACGAATATTGGGCGCATTCGAAGGAGTCCGCATGAACTTCGATTATACCGACGACCAGAAATTCCTCAAGGACGAAGCGCGCAAGTTTCTCGGCGCACATTGCGGCAGCGACCGTGTCCGCACAGTGCTCAACGATCCCGCCACCGCGTATGACGCAGATCTCTGGAAATCCGTCGGCGCACAAGGCTGGCTCGGCGCAGCGATCCCGGAAGAGTTCGGCGGACTAGGCCTCGGCCATATCGAACTCTGCGCGATCGCCGAGGAACTGGGGCGGGCCTGCGCCCCGATCCCGTTCGCCTCGACCATCTATTTCGTTGCCGAAGCCTTGATGCTGTACGGCAGCGACACCCAGAAAGTCCGATGGCTGCCGAGGATCGCGGCGGGCGACGTCATCGGCGCGTTCGCCACCTCCGAAGGCGCCGGCCCCGTCACCGCACGCTCGATCCGTACCACCGTCTCCGCCGGCAAGCTCACCGGCGAGAAGATCCCCGTCACCGACGGCGATGTGGCTGACTTGATCCTCGTCCTCGCGCGCGACGGCCTGTACCTCGTCGAGAAGGGCGCGGGCGTTACTGCGGAAGTCCTGGAAACGCTCGACCCGACCCGCAGCGCCGCCCGCCTCACCTTCACCGACGCGCCCTGCGAAAGACTTGGCACCGACGACGGCATCGCCGCGATGCAGGCGGTGTTCGACCGTGCCGCCGTGCTCCTCGCGTTCGAGCAGCTCGGCGGCGCGGATCGCTGTCTTGAGATGGCGAAGGGCTACGCGCTCGATCGCTATGCGTTCGGCCGGCAGATCGGCGGCTACCAAGCGATCAAGCACAAGCTCGCCGACATGTACGTGAAGAACGAACTCGCGCGCTCGAACGCGTACTATGGCGCGTGGGCGTTGAACGCAGGCGCTGCCGAACTCCCGCTCGCCGCCGCGACCGCGCGGGTTGCTGCGTCGGACGCGTATTGGTTCGCGTCGAAGGAGAACATCCAGACGCATGGCGGGATGGGTTTCACCTGGGAGTCCGATTGCCACCTATACTACCGCCGCTCGCGCCAGCTCGCGCTCGTCGCCGGCAGCCCCGCGGCGTGGCGCGAACGCCTCGTCGGCCAACTCGAAATGCGCAACGCCGCCTGATCGGAGCAGCACATGGACTTCAAGGATAGCGACGCCGAAGCCACCTATCGCGCCGCCGCGCGCGCCTGGCTCGACGCAAATATCGCCGAGCATGACGCGGGCCATTACCCTGACGACATGGCCAAGGCGAAGGCGTGGCAGGCGCGCAAGGCGGCGGGCGGCTATGCGTGCATAACCTGGCCGCAGGAATGGGGCGGTGGCGGCGGAACGCCGATCGAGAGCGTCATCTTCGGGCAGGAAGAAGCGCGCCACGCGGTCGACGGCAGCTATTTCACGATCGGCCTCGGCATGTGCGTGCCGACGGTGATGGCCTATGCCGACGACGCGACCAAGCGGCGCTTCGTCGGCCCAGCGGTGCGCGGCGACGAGATCTGGTCGCAGCTCTTCTCCGAACCCGCCGGCGGCTCCGACGTCGCCGCGATCCGCACGCGTGCGGTGCGAGACGGCGACGACTGGGTGATCAACGGCCAGAAGGTCTGGACCTCGGGAGCGCATTACAGCGACTATGGCATCGTCCTCGTCCGCACCAATCCCGACGTGCCCAAGCACCAGGGCCTGACGATGTTCTGGCTCGACCTGAAGGCGCCGGGGATCGAGATCCGCCCGATCCACCAGATGTCCGGTGGGTCGAGCTTCAACGAAGTCTGGTTCGAGGATGTCCGGATTGCCGACGCACAACGCCTCGGCCCCGTAGACGGCGGCTGGAAGGTCGCGCTGTTCACGCTGATGAACGAGCGCCTCGCGATCGGCACGAGCGGCGGCGTCGGCCCCGAGGACATCCTCGCCTTCGCCGCCCAGGCCAATGGCGCAGACGGCCCGCTGCTGAAGGACACCGCGTTCCGCCAGACGCTCGCCGACTGGTGGGTGCAATCGGAGGGCCTGCGCAACACCCGCATGCGGACGATCACCGCGTTGTCGAAGGGTCAGGTACCCGGCCCCGAAAGCTCGATCGGCAAGATCGTCGCCGCCAACCAGTTGCAGGACATCGGCAACACCGCGGTCGAGGCGGGCGATCAATACGGCATCATATCCGACCCCGCACTGACCCCGCTGAAAGGCGCGTTCCATGCCGCCACGATGTGGGCGCCCGGCCTGCGCATCGCCGGCGGCACCGACGAGATCCTCAAGAACATCATCGCCGAACGCGTCCTCGGCCTCCCCGGCGAAATCCGCGTCGACAAGGACCAGGCGTTCCGGGATTTGCCGGTGGGGGCATGAACATTAGCAATCGCGCCCTAGCCGTTGATCGTCGCCGATGACTGGCGATCATCCCGTCATCATACTTGATAACGGTGATGATCGAACGACGCGCCGCCCGTACAAGTCAACGCTTCGCGTCGCGCATAGAACGTCCGGCCTGGTGTTGCTGACGTTTGCCGTCCTGCACATGGCTAATCACTTGGTGGGCCTGCAGGGTCAGGCCGACCATATCGCGTTCATGGCCTCGATCCGCCCCGTCTATCGCAACCCGGTCGTGGAGCCGATCCTTCTCACGCTGATCATAGTCCAGGTGTTGAGTGGTATCACGCTCGTCATTCGCGGCTGGCGCGGAAGAACGGGCATCGTGGCTTGGCTTCAGGCCATCTCCGGTCTGTACCTGTCGGCGTTTCTGCTCAATCATGTCGCCTCCATACTCTACGGGCGGATCGTGCTCGCGCTCGACACCGATTTTCGGTTCGCTGCGGCAGGCTTTCATGTCGCCGGATTCTACTGGTTTTTTGCGCCCTATTACCTGCTCGCGATCACCGCGCTTTTCACGCATCTGGGGTGCGCGGCCTATTGGCTGACATACGCCCGAAGCCAACGGTTGGGAGTCGGCCTGTTGGCGGCTTTCTGTAGTCTCGGCGTCGTCTTCGGCGCGTTTGTAATCGCGGCCTTGTCCGGCTTGCTGTACGCGGTCGATATCCCGACGGCGTACCTCAGAACATATCAATAGCATCACCAATCATGCGCTCGAATGCCTGAAAACTCCCCATTCCTAGGATGTCCCGATGACCGACATGCACACCATCCTGACCACCCAGCGCGAAGCGTTCATGGCCGAGATGCCCGTCACCAAGGCCGTCCGCCTAGACCGCCTCAAGCGCGCGGCGGCGATGGTTAGGGATAACGCCGCGCGGTTCTGCGACGCCGTTTCGGAGGATTTCGGCCACCGGAGTCGAGAGCAGACGATGATGACCGATATCGGCGCCTCGCTCGCGCCGATCGCGCATGCCGCCAAGCATCTCGACCGCTGGATGAAGCGCGACCGCCGTCCGGTCCAGTTCCCGCTTGGCCTGCTCGGCGCGAAGGCGTGGGTCGAATACCAGCCCAAGGGCGTGATCGGCATCATCGCGCCGTGGAATTTCCCCGTGAACCTGCTGGTCGGGCCGCTCGCGGGCGTGTTCGCCGCGGGCAATCGCGCGATGGCGAAAACGAGCGAGTACACCCCCGCGACCGCCGCGCTGTTCGAGGAACTCGCCGCGCAGTATTTCGCGCAGGACGAACTCGCGATCGTCTCGGGCGATGCGGAGGTGGGCAAGGCGTTCTCCGCACTCCCGTTCGATCACCTCATCTTCACCGGCGCGACCGCGATCGGCCGCCACATCCTCCACGCCGCCGCCGACAATTTGACCCCTGTCACGCTCGAACTCGGCGGCAAGTCGCCCGTCATCCTCGGCGCATCGGCGGATATCGCGAAGGCCACCGAACGCGTGACGCTCGGCAAGATGATGAACGCGGGACAAATCTGCCTCGCGCCGGATTACATGCTCGTCCCCTCGGCGGACGAGGCCAAGGTGGTCGACGGCATCAAGGCCGCGGCCAGCGCGATGTACCCCACCCTGCTCGCCAACGCCGACTACACATCGGTGGTCAACGATCGCCACCACCAGCGCCTCACCGACTGGATCGCCGACGCCCGCGCCAAGGGTGCGACGATCGAGGTCGTGAACCCCGCCAACGAGGATTTCGGCGCCGCCAATTCGCGGAAAATGCCGCTGCACATCGTCCGCGACGTGACCGACGACATGATCGTCATGCAGGAGGAGATCTTCGGCCCGGTCCTGCCGATCCGCCGCTACGACGGCATCGACGACGCAATCGCGCAGGTGAACCGCCGCGACCGGCCGCTCGGGATCTATTATTTCGGTAACGACAAGACGGAACGCCGCCGCGTGCTCGACCGGACGATCTCGGGCGGGGTGACGCTCGACGACGTGATCTTCCACATCTCGATGGAGGACCTCCCGTTCGGCGGCAGCGGCCCGTCGGGCATGGGCGCGTATCACGGCATCGACGGCTTCCGCACGTTCAGCCATGCGCGCGCGGTCTTCAAGCAATCGCGGCTGGATGTCGCCAAGCTCGCTGGGTTGAAGCCGCCTTACGGCGCGGCGGCGGCCAAGACGATCGCGCGCATGATCCGCTGAGTATCCTTTTCGAGTAAGCAAGCCTGTTTCCCCGCGAAGGCGGGGATCCAGACCGGGCTCCGCCTTCGCGGAAGAACAGGGCGCGGGGCCGTCGATTTTACAGACCTTGCAGGCCGGACCGTGTCCGGCATGACGGTGAGAAAGCCGAGGTGGCAATCTCAAATCGAATGCGCGATCAGCCTTAGTCGGATGCGCGCAGTTTCGGCCGCCCCGCGGGCGATTGCCGCAGCAATTCGTCGACCCGCGCGGCCAGGTCGACCTGGCGAAACGGCTTGGCGAGCCGGATGATGTCGTCGGGGACATCCTCGCCCGCCGCCGCATAGCCGGTGACGAGCAGCGCCGGCATGCGGTTGCCTGACGATCGCAACTCCCCGATCAATTGGCCCCCGGTCATCCCCGGCATCAGGTAGTCGCTGACGAGAATATCGGCATCGACGCCCGATCGGATCGCCGACAGCGCCTGGCTCGCCGATGCCATCTCGATGACGACATAGCCGATGTCGCGCAGCATATCCGCGGTTGCCGCGCGCACCAAATCCTCGTCGTCGACCAGCAGCACCTTCGCGCCCTGTCGCGCCTGGACGGGTTCGGACGCGGTTTCGATCGTATCGACGGGCGTCTCGGTCGTCGCGGGCAGCCAAAGCTCCACTGCGGTCCCCGCGCCTGGCTCGCTCGTCAGGCGCAGCGTGCCGCCCGATTGTGCGGCAAGACCATGGACCATCGACAGGCCGAGCCCGGTGCCTTTGCCGACGCCCTTGGTGGAGAAGAAGGGCTCGGTAGCCCGTGCCAGCGTCGCGCGGTCCATCCCGGTTCCGGTATCCGCCGCGGTCAGCCGGACATAACTCCCCGCCGCGAGCCCGACCATATTGCGATCGTCGACCACCGACTGACTGACAGACAGCGTCAGCCGCCCGCCCCCCGGCATCGCATCGCGCGCGTTGATCGCGAGATTGAGAAGCGCCAGTTCGAGCTGGTTGGGATCGACCCGCGCGGACGACAGATGCCGCGGCACTTCGAGCACCACGGTGATCGACGGTCCGAGCGATCGACGGATCAGGTCGACAAGCCCGTCGATCAATGCGCCGATATCGACCGCGCGCGGCTGCAACGCCTGGCGCCGTGCGAACGCGAGCAGGCGCTGGGTCAGCGTCGCCGCGCGCTCGGCCGCCTGTAGCGCGCCCCCGATCATCCGCTGCGTCCGCTCGTCATCCTTGTGCCGCCGTCGCATCAGGTCGAGGCTGCCGACGATCGGGGTCAGCAGATTGTTGAAATCATGCGCCACGCCACCGGTCAGCTGGCCGATCGCGTCCATCTTCTGCGCCTGCGCGAGTTGTGCATCGGCTTCCTTGCGATCGGTCACGTCGGAGATGACGCCCGACATCCGCACCGCGGCACCTTCGGGATCGTGGCGGACCCGGCCTTTCAGGACAACCCAGCGCTTGACGCCGTCGGCCGCATCGATGCTGCATTCGAGATCGAGCGTCCCGATCCGCCATGCCTCGTCGACCGCATGCTTCACGTCGTCGCGCTGCTTGGGATCGATATGCTTAAGAAACGAGTCGAGGTTCCACTGCGCAACCCCGTGCGGATACCCGAAGATATCGTCATGCCGCTGGGTCCGGCGCGTTTCCCCGGTCTTCAGGTCGAAGTCCCAACTGCCCATCCCGGCCGCATCGAGCGCGATTTCGAGGCTTTCACGCGCCAGCCGGAGTTCGGCGGTACGATCCTCGACCGCGCGCTCGAGCGTGACCGCGACATCGCGCAGTTCATATTGCCGACTGCGTGCGGTCAGCGCCGACCGGATCGCGCCCAGCATCGCCTCGGCATGGAGCGGCCGTTCGAGCAGCACGACATTGCCAAGATCGCGCAGGCGCTGCGTCGCGTGCAATGTCCGCGGCGTCTTGGTGCCGTTTGTCAGCACGACGAACGGGATATCCGCCCAGCTTGGTTGCGCGGACACCCAGGCGGTCAGCGCGGTCGAATCCTCGGCGGTCAGCGCTTCCTCGGTGAGCAGCACCGCACCCGCCCCGACATCGAGGTGTCGGAGCAACGCCGCTTGATCGTCGCAGATCGTCGCAACGATCGCGTTTCTGTCGAGCAGGTCGGCCGCAATTGCCGCATCGCGGCCACGCGGCGCGAGAATTAGCACCCGATCCTGCATGCTAGCGCTGCGCGTCCTCGGTCCCGATCCGGCTAGCCATGAGTGTTTTCCCTTCACCGGAGAATGTCGGCACGCCGGTCAGCACGCCCTGGAAATGCCGGAGAGGTTCGCCGACATGCAGACCACTGCTGCCGATCTGAAACTCCCGGATCGTCCGTTCGTGCCGTGCGGTACGCGTCTTGATCACCGAAATCGCCTGACGGACTTCGCCATGCGCCTCGAAATAGCGCAGTTGGACGATCGTGTCGGACAGATAGCTCAGGTCGACATCGGACCGGACGTCGCCGGTGATCCCGTGCAACCCGAGAATCAGCAGGCTGACGATCCCCTTCTGGCCGAGATAGGTCAGCATCTCGTGCATCTGCAGGATCAGGAACTGCTCGTTCGGCATCGCTTGCAGATATGCGTTCAGGCTGTCGATCACGACGACCTTGGCACCGTGTACCTCGACCGCCGCACGCACCGCGTTCGAGAATTCCCCCGGCGACATTTCGGCAGGGTCGATCGCGCGCAACAGCAATTGCCCGCTGTCGACGAACGGCGCCATGTCCATGCCGAGCGCGTCACTCCGCTTGAGCAACGTCGGCAACCGCTCGTCGAACAGGAAATAGGCGGCGCGCTCACCGCGCTTCAGCGCTGCGATCATGCACTGTACCGATGCGGTGGTCTTGCCGACGCCCGCCGGGCCGGTCAGCAGCGTGGCCGTGCCGGGAATGAGCCCGCCGCCAAGCAAAGCGTCGAGTTCGTTCGACCCGGTCGACATCGCCTCGTCCGAATAGGGATCGCCGTGCTCCGACGCGACTAGTCGAGGATAGACGCGAAGCCCGCCTCGCTCGATCTCGAAGTCGTGATAGCCGCCGCGGTACCGCACGCCGCGCATCTTGACGACGTGCAGCCGCCGCCGTTGCGACCCGAAGCCGGACAGCGTCTGCTCAAGCGACACCACACCGTGCGCGATGCTGTGCAACTGGAGATCGCTGCCGCTGCCGCTCTTGTCGTCGAGAAACAGCACGGTGCAGTCGCGCGTCGAGAAGAAGTGCTTCAGCGCGAGGATCTGGCGACGATAGCGGATCGGGCTCTGCGCGAGCAGGCGCAATTCGGACAGGCTGTCGATGACGATCCGCGCCGGGCGGATTTCGTCGACCTTTGCCATCACGTCGCGGACCGTTTCGCCGAGTTCGACTTCGCTCGGGTGGAGCAACGTCTGTTCGTGATCTTCGCTGAACCCGTCCGCAGGGACCATCTCGAACAGCACCAGCGAGTCCAGCGACCAGCCATGCGTCTTGGCGACCGCGCGCAGTTCGACCTCGGTCTCGGCCAGCGTGATATACAGGCCGATTTCACCCGCCTCCACGCCAGCCAGCAGGAACCCCAGCCCGAGCGTGGTCTTTCCCGTGCCCGGCGTCCCCTCGATCAGATACATCCGGTCCGGGGTCAGTCCGCCATTGAGGATATCGTCGAGCCCGTCGATCCCTGTCCGTGCCCGCGTCGGCAGGTCGTCGTCTTGTGCCAATTGGCACTCCTTCCTCTCGCCCGGCGCGCCACTATCGGACACCAAAGCTCGGTGAACATAGGAGGTCGCGGGATAATCGCAAAGCCGGGGCAATGTCCGCGCCGCCGCTGGCTCAAACGACGCGCAGATCGACGCCCCGGTCGCGTCGGATACGGCTATTCCGGTCGCCCGAGGAACACGACGCCCGGTACGGACAGCGTCTCCCCGGTCGCCGCGAGACGGCCATCGCCGGCGACCCGGAAGACCACCAGCGTCCCCGATCGCTCGTTGCCCACGACTAGCTGCCGTTCGTCATCGAGCAGCGCGAAGACGCGCGGCCAGTGGCCACCGCTGGCGATGTGCTGGAGCAGCGTCGGCACGCCCGCGGCATCGAGCGCGAACACGGCGATGCTGTCATGGCCGCGGTTCGAGACGTAAAGCCGCCGCCCGGCGCGATCGATCGCGATATGCGCAGCCTGTGACGCGCCGGTATGGCCTTTGGGCAGGGTCGAGATGCTATGACGCGTCACGAAGTGCCCGTCCGTGCGCGCATCGAGCGTATAAAGCGTGTTCGACAGCTCGCAGACGACATAGGCCAGCGGCTGCCGCGGGTGCCGGGCGATGTGACGCGGGCCCGCCCCGGCCGGCGCACGCCATGCGACCACCGGCGGCGCCACGCTTCGCGCCTGCGGATCGAAGCGATAGGCGAAGATCGCGTCGGCCCCGAGATCGACCGCATGAAGCCAGCGCCGGTCCGGACTGAACCCGACCCAGTGCGCATGCGGCGCTTCCTGGCGGTCGTGGTCCTTCCCAGTACCGATACCCGCGCCGATACCGGTATCCGCATGGCGGAACACCGTCGCGGGTGCGGGCACCCCGGTACGCCGATCGAGCTGGATGAACGCGACGCTGCCGCTCGAATAATTCGCGACGGCGAGGCAAGCGGATGGCCGATCGAGCGCCAGGTGGCACGGGTCGGCGCCACCGGTCGACACCGTCGCGCGGCGATTCCAGCCGGTGGCCCAGCCAGTGGCATAAGCGGACACTTCGCCCTGCGCCTGCTCACGGACCAGATACCACATGCCGCCCGGACCGCCGCCGATCCCGAACGATGCATCCGCGATCCCCGTGACCGGCGTCCCGACCCGCCATCGATCGCCTTCTCCGGCGATCGGATACAGACCCTTGCCGCCCTCGCGCGCATAGGTTCCAGCGATCAGTCTCGGTGCGAGGCTCGCTGCCCTCGATGCGCGCGCCGCCGCCGCCGCCAGCGGAAAGGCGAGGGTTGCGCCCATCGCGCCGAGCATCGTCCTGCGTGTCGTTCGATATGCCATGCCCTACTCCCCTGCACCGGGTCTTTTAGACGCCGGCGCCAGCCAAGCAAGCATCGTCGCCTGGGCAAAAGATCGGCATCACTCTATCGATTAACTATACTCTGCAGGGCCATTTGCGCTGATTGCTCGACCAGTTTTCGCGATATCTGCAACAAGCATAACAATACTTATCCCAGACCGGTCGCCAAAACCTTGGTTATAAAAACCAGCCCGATTTGGATGTTTTTATACTCTACCCGAAGACAAGATTCGGCCACGCTAGTCCTGCCCCCCGCCCCCACGATCTTGTCACAATCACACAAGCCACCGCCGCCTGATCGCACGGCCACCGGCCGGTCGCGACCAAGGCTTGACCCCTGCGACGGCGAAGACCAAGTCGCTGCTGTTATTGGAAATATCGAACGCCGGGGGGCGCGGGTCATCAGGCGTATTATTACCATATTCGCCACGCTTCATTGTCTCGCGTTCATCGATCGTACCATGATTGGTGGCGCGTTGCCGTTGATGCGTGTGGACCTGCCGATGACCGATGCCGGAGCGGGTTGGCTGATCGGGACCGCGTTCGCCTTGCCGTATGGCGTGACCGCACTGGTGCTGGCGACGATCCTCCGCGGGCGGCGAGCATCGCTATGGTGGTTGATCGGCGGCGTGACGATCTGGACCGCTGCCACGCTCGTGACCGGCGCAGCACAGTCCACCGCCGCGCTGATGCTGGCGCGAGCGGGGCTCGGCATTGGTCAGGCGATGTTCGTGCCGGTCGCGATCGCCTGGCTCGTCGACGTTGCAGGCATCGACGGTCGCGCACGCGCGCTGTCGCTCTTCACGAGCGGGTCGACGATCGGGCGAAGCACCGCGCTGTTGACGATCGGCGCCCTGCTTTCGGCATTGACCGTCATCACCCCGGTAATTCTGCAAGCGCTCTCGGCGGCATCGCGCATTGGCGCCTGCTCTTCATGATCACCGCGTTGCCGAACATCGTGATGATCCCGCTGCTCGCCGGTCTCCGCAAGAGAGACGTGCGCCACCGCTCCGTCGGGCCTGCGTTCGATGATCCCATGCCCGATATGCTCCCCAGCCCATCGGCGACTGCGCTACGAGCGCCACCCCGGGCGTCGGCACACGCCGGTGTCCAATGGGGGACCATCGCGCTGTTCTTTGCGGCGGCGATCATGCCCATAATGCTTATTCAGGCGATGGGCGCGTGGTTGCCGACTCTGTTTGTACGAGACCGCGGGATCCTGCCCGCCCAGGCGGCAATGCTGCTGGGGGCCATCACGCTATTCACCGCGCCCGCGGGCCAGCTTGCGGGCGGCTGGCTGATGACGCGCTTTGCATCCTGGCACCGTCATGTCCCGGCGATCATCCTGGTCAGCTTGATCGCAACATTGCTGCCGCTGGCGGCGCTGGTCTGGGCGCCTGGTTTGGCGGGGGCGGGCGTCGGCGTGGCGATCGCGAACCTTACGCTCGGGATCGCATCGTTTTGCGGGCTGTTCGGTGTCCAAATGCTCAGTCCGGTGTCGGCACGCATCACTATCAACGGCATCTTCTTCGCGCTGGTCACGCTGGTCGGCGTGGGTATCGGACCGTTGCTGACGGGGGCGCTGGCGACCTTTGCCCATAGCGGTCCCGCTACGATCGGGGCGGGTACCATGTCCCCGGCCGGGGCGCTCGGCACAGCGTTGTTCACGACGGGCGTCATCGCAAGCTGCGTCTGCGCCATGGCCGTCGGTGCGGTACGATATCGCTATCGCCAGCACTGCGCCGCATGACCAGCCCCGAAACACCCGAGCGGGTCGCGTTCGACAGCGAGGCGTTGCCGCCGGACGAACGGATGGATCGCTATCGCGCATTATATGCGATCGGCGCCGACGTCACGCAGGTCGGCCCCAACCCGCGTGCGACGTTCGAGGCGTGGCGACTGGACCGCGCGCTGCTCTACAACCGGCGGCTGAACGACATAAGCCATAGTCGGAGCGAACAGCGGGTCGGTCAGGACGGGTTCACGCACTGGACCGTCACCCTGGTATTCGAAGGCCTGTTGCAGGTCGATTTCGGCGATGGCATGCTGGATATCAGGGCCGGCGAGATCGTCCTGATCGATGTCAGCCGCGCGACACGCAACATGATGCGCGACGCGCGGATCGCGACGCTGGCGATCGCGCAAGACCGGATCGAGGAGACCGTAGGCCCGATCGGCGCGCTCCATGGGCGCGTGCTGGCCGCCGATCATTGCCGGCTTTACGCCGATTTCGTCGGGTCGCTGCTATCCAACCTGCCAACGATGAAGACGTCGTCGCTTCCGGCTGCGACCTCCGCGCTGTGCACGCTGTTGAAGGTTGCGCTGGAAGCCTATGGTCTGCACGACGCCGTGGTCGAAGGCAGCCGCGACGGGCGGCGGCTTGGTCAGCTTCGCACGTTGGTCGATGGACGGCTGGGCGACCCGACCTTCGATCCCGAGACGGCGATTGCGGAAAGCGGCGTCTCGCGCGCAACGCTGTACCGGATGCTGCGGCCGCAACGCGGGCTTGCGGCCTTCATACTTGCACGCCGCCTGGAGCATGTTCGGCGGGCGCTCTCCAACGCCGCCGAACGACGCTCATTCGCGGACATCGCGCTCGATGCAGGGCTCGTCACCGAAAGCCATGCGAGCCGCGCGTTTCTGGCCCGCTATGGGCTGCGGCCCGGCGGCTATCGGGCGGCGATCGCCACCGCCATCGCCGAGACGGATCCGATCGAGCAAATGCGGTTATGGCAGCAGGAACTGCGCTGATCTGCACGCGAAAGGTTTAGCCGCGCGCGGTCCAGGCCAGCCACAACCAGCCGCCGATCAGCAGTGCCCCACCGATCGGCGTGATCGCGCCGAACCAGCGCGGTGCGCCCAGCGCCATCGCGTACAGCGTCAGCGCAAAGATCGCCGCACCGACCACGAACAGCCACGCCGGCCCGCGCGCCTCCATCCGGATGGCGACCAGCGCCGCGACCACATGGACGAGCTGATATTGTGCGCCCGTCTTCAACCATTCCGCGGCCGACCCGCTCGCGCCGTGTGCGCCGAATGCCCCCGCCGCGACCGCGATCGCGCCCGACAAGGCTGCAAGAATGGCGATGATCATTGCGTATCATTCCCCCAGGGAAAGCGTTTGGCAGTCTCGGCCCGCGCTGCGCGCATGTCGCCGGAGTCGATCTGCAACTGCAACCGCTCCTTGTCGCGCGACCGGTATTGCTCCTCCGCACGGTCGATATCCGCCGGCGACACGTCGAGCCCGCGCAGCGCCAGGCGCGCCATCTTCACCGCGGACTCCATCACTTCGCGCACCACCGCGGTCGCCGACGTGTTCTTCAGCTTCACCAGCGCGCGGCGATCGAACGCACGGACATAGATCGCGGCGTCCGGGAACGCCTCATGCACGCCCTCGATCGTGTCGGGATCGAGCTGGTCGCCGTCCATGCAGAAGCAGATGATCTCCGCCTCCGCCGCGCCCGCCTGTCGCAACAGGTCGAGCCGCGTGCCGTCGCCATAATAGACCTTCGCGCCGAACTCGCCGGCGATGTCGATCATCTCGATATCGGTGTCGATCAGCGTCACCGGGATGTCCTGCGCGAGCAGCATCTGGCCGACTGTCTGGCCGAACCGTCCATAGCCGACGATGATCGCATTGGCGCCGTCGACCTTGGGCCCGTCGCGCTCCTGCCCCTCGGCGATCGGCTCGGTCCGGAAGCGGCGTGTGATACCCATCAGGAACGGCGTGGTCGCCATCGACAGCGTGATGATCGCGCCGAACAGGCTGGCCGCCTGCGGTTCGATCAACAGCCCCGCCTGCGCCTGCGCGAACAGCACGAAGCCGAACTCGCCGCCCTGGCTGAGTAAAAGGCCGAGCGCGAACGCCTGCCGCCACGTCATCTTGAACGCCATGCCGATCAGCATGATCACGCTGGTCTTGGTCAGGATCAGCGCCGCCGCCATCGCCATCACGAAGAACGGCCGCTCGGCGATCGCGCCCAGGTCGAGCACCATGCCGACCGCGAGGAAGAACAACCCGAGCAGGATCGAGCGGAACGGCTCGACATCGGCCTCCAGTTCATGCCGATACGGGCTGTCCGCGAGCATCACGCCCGCGATGAACGCCCCGAGCGCGGTCGACAGCCCGAGCCATTCCATGATCGCCGCGCTGGCGATAACCGTGAACAGCCCCGCAAACACGAACATCTCGCGCTCGCCGAGATTGCCGATCAGGCGGAAGAACGGCCGCAGCAGGAAGCGCCCGGCGATCACCAGACCGACGACCGCCAGCACCGTATAAACCGCGAGCAGCCAGCCCGGCGGCGCGTTGGCATCGGCCGGGTTGCGGCTCATCGCCGCGACGATCGTGATCAGGGGGACGATCGAGAGGTCCTGGAACAGCAGGATCGAGAAGGCGCGCTCGCCGAACGGCGTCCGCATCCGCCCCGACGAGCGCAGCATCGGCAGCACCTGCGCGGTCGACGACAGCGCGAGCGGGAGCCCGAGCGCGAGCGCGGCGGGGAGCGAGAACTTCGCCCCGACCCAGACGATCGCGGTGATTGCGAGCCCGCAGATCGCGACCTGCAAGAGGCCGAGCCCGAAGATCTCCTCCTTCATCCTCCAGAGGCGTGACGGGTTCAGTTCGAGCCCGACGATGAACAGCAGGAGCGTGATGCCCAGTTCGGCGAACCCGAGCTTCGACTCCGCATCGCCGACCAGTCCCAGCACATGCGGCCCGACGACTGCGCCCGCGACCAGGTAACCCAGCGTCGCACCGAGCCCGAGCCGGCGGAACAGCAGCACGAACATCAGGCCGAAACCGAGCAATACGACGCCGTCGCGGAGCAGCGACGGGGCCGTACCCTCCGCCATCAGACTTTCGCCTTTGCAGCGGTGTCGGCAGCCTCGGCGGCGGCTTCGAAGGCTAGCCGGATCGAGGGGTGGCGCGCGGTATAGTCTAGCGCGGGGGTGAAGATATCCATCCCCGGCCAATCGGGCGCATCGCCTTCGCGCGCAAGCCACGCGGTCAGCGCGTCGCGGGTCGCGGCGAGTTCGGCAGGGGTGCGGCCGAGGATGTTCGCCGCCAGCAACGATGACGACGCCTGCCCCAGCGCGCAGGCCCGGACCAAGAGGCCGACCTCGCTGACGCGACCTTCACCGTCCACCGCGACGTCGATCGTCACCCGGCTGCCACAGATCGGCGAGCGTTTCTCCGCGGTCGCCATCGGCTCGGGCAGGCGTTCGTGATGCGGGATCGTCGCGGCGAGGCGGAGGATCTCGGCGTTGTAGAGGGGCGCGCTCATGGCTTTGGTTCGCTTGCGTTATCGGATTTGGAAGGCGGCGTTCTGGCACCGAACACCGGCTGACCGCGGCGGCGGCGGTCGACGAAATCGGCGATCCCTGCGCTGGTCGCGTTGAGCAGCGGGTACGTCCGTGACCGGGTCATCCATTCCGGCCGGCGCGATGGTCCGCCACTCATCGTGTCGATGACCAGCGTCGCGAGCAGGAAGACGAGGCTGGCGAGGATCAACCCTTTCAACGCCCCGAAGCCGAAGCCAAGCGCACGGTCAACCGGACCAAGGATCGAAGTCCGCGTCCGCGCCCCGATCGCATTGGCGACCAGCCGCCCGCCGATATAGGTGACGCCGGTGATGATCGCGAAGGCCAGCACCGCGGCGCCACCAACCGTCCCGATCATCGGCGACAGCGCGGCGGCGAGCGGGATGTGGAACAGCTTGAGCATCGCCACCATCGCCACCCAGGCGAACATCGACAGCACTTCGGTGACGAACCCGCGGATCAGCCCCAGCACCGCCGAGCCGGCGACGGCGAGCAGGACGACGATGTCTAGGGCGGAAAGGTTCATGGCTTCTGGAATAGGGACGCGGGAGGCGAACCGCTAGTGCGGGTTGCGCCCGACGAGTCTTAGCGGTTCAAGCCGAAAACACCGTAGCGTTCGCGCCACGCGGCGACTTCGCCCTGCAGATGCCTGGGCGCTGCCTCTCCCGAGAGGACAAAGCCAGCGACGTCGTTGTCGGGATGCATCAGCATTTTCTCCGCCCCGTCGCTGAACCACACCGGGACTAGCTGGTCGCACACGGCGTCCAATACCGCCGCCGCCATGCCGTTCGCGATCGCATCGCTGCCGGCGAGCATACGGACATGGATCGAGACGCCTTCGAGACAGGTCTGCGGCTTGTCGACGAAATTGAGCGACACGAGCAGCCCGGACCGGTCGGGCCGAGCCGCGTCGGGCAGGCTCGCGACCCGGCGCCAGACGCAGAACCACGTCCGGCAGATGCGCGGGCGGATCGCATGGATACCGCACCCTTGGTCGCAGAGGTGGATACACGGCGTTCCCGCGGGTTTGGCGAACTCTGGCGTCTTCACCGTCAGTTCGGTGCAGCACGCGGTGCAATCACCGCACTCGCGATTGAGAAGGATCGGTCCCAGCAGCGTGGTTTCCACATCGGCGTGCGGTTGGGTCGGGATGTCACGCCGATCCACGGTTCAATTCCTTCGGAATCCACCGTGAAGACCATCGGCTTGCCCCGAGACATCGGCTCCCATCCCGCCTGCAAGGCGGCCCGCACGCCGCGCACGATCGTCGCGTCGTCGATCTGGAGCCGCCCGCGTGGCAAGCCCTTCAACAGACGCTTAGGCGCGGGGAATTCCAGCAGCGCTTCGCGTTGCGCATCGTCCTGCAACAGCGAGATCGTCATGCCCTTCCAACCATCGGCATCCGTGTGCTGCGGCTCGCGCTCGAGGTTCCAATCGTATCGGGTGCCATCGACCTCGACGGTACCGGTATTGCTTTTCGTGTTCGCCATGCGGGCGCCTTAGCATGGCTGTCGCGAGAGGCCATGCGCTCGCCGCGTGACCGAACCTGCCGCGACGATGGTGCTGTGTGCGGTTCGATCGACTGATGACCGACAACGGCCATCACCGCCCCACCCCGGCGAAGGCCGGGGCCCAGTTGGAAAGGTCGTGGTAATTAAGCGCAGCGGTCGCCAGCAACGTCCCCCAACTGGGCCCCGGCCTCCGCCGGGGTGGGGCTTCATCTATTGGGTATCAGTGCCAAACGAGTCCACGATGACGCGATACGCTGATGGGAACGCAGCCCCCCGATCGGACCTGTCCGCACGGCCCAGCACAATCACCACCGTTTCCTTGTTCTCCCGCGAAGGCGGGACCCCAGTCTGGGTCCCCGCCTTCGCGGGGAAACAAGCTACCTTCTTGTGTTCGTTATCCCCGCCCCATCATGTGATCGACGAACGACGCCAGCGTCTTGAACCCCGACAGCTTCATCCCGCTCTTCTCCCCCGTCATCGACGCCGGCACCAGCGCGCGTTCGAAGCCGAGCTTGCTCGCCTCTTTCAAACGCAAGGGCCCATGCGCGACCGGACGGATTTCCCCTGACAGCGCGACCTCACCAAACGCCACTGCATCGACCGGCACCGGCCGCTCCGACATCGCCGAGATCAGCGCCGCCGCCACCGCCAGATCCGCAGCCGGATCCTGGACGCGGTAACCGCCGGCGATGTTGAGATAGACTTCGGCGTTGGAGAAGCTCAGCCCGCACCGCGCTTCCAGCACCGCAAGGATCATCGCGAGCCGCCCCGAATCCCAGCCGACCACCGCACGCCGTGGAGTCGCGCCCGACGCCAGCCGGACCGTCAGCGCCTGGATCTCGACCAGCACCGGCCGCGTTCCCTCCAGTGCCGGGAACACCGTCGCCCCCGTCATCGCATCGTCGCGGTGCGTCAGGAACAGCGACGACGGATTGCCGACCTCCGCCAGTCCTTCGGTCTGCATCGAGAACACCCCGATCTCGTCGGTCCCGCCGAAGCGGTTCTTGATCGCGCGGAGGATGCGGTATTGGTGGCTCCGCTCGCCTTCGAACGACAGCACCGTGTCGACCATGTGCTCGAGCACGCGAGGGCCGGCGATCGAGCCGTCCTTCGTCACGTGGCCGACCAGCACCACCGCCGTGCCGCGCTCCTTGGCAAAGCGGATCAATTCCTGCGCCGAGGCACGGACCTGGCTGACCGTCCCCGGAGCGCCCTCGATCAGGTCGGAGTGCATCGTCTGAATCGAATCGATCACCAGCATCGCGGGCGGCTTGGTCTGCAACGTCGTCAGGATGTCGCGCGTCGACGTTGCCGCCGCAAGCTGCACCGGCGCATTGCCCAGGCCCAGCCGCCGCGCGCGCAGACGCACCTGGTCCGCCGCTTCCTCGCCCGAGACGTACGCGACCGACTGCCCCGCCAGCGCCATCTTCGCCGCCGCCTGCAACAGCAGCGTCGACTTGCCGATCCCAGGATCGCCGCCGATCAGCGTTGCCGAACCCTCGACGAACCCGCCGCCCAGCGCACGGTCGAGTTCGGCGATGCCGGTCGCCATCCGGTCGGGCAGCTTGATCTCCGCATCGAGCCCGACCAGCTGGATCGCGCGGCCGCCGGTCTGGAGATTATGCTTCGAATGGAACGGCGTGGCGGCGGTGTTCGCCTCCTCGACCAGCGTGTTCCACTCGTTGCAATCGGCGCATTGCCCCGCCCAGCGGTGCGACACCGATCCGCAAGCCTGACACACGTAACGCTTCTGGGGTTTCGCCATCCGAGCGATGTACGAGAACGATACGGGAACATCAATGGCCGGCATACGACCTATGTTGCGGATTTAGTGGCGCTTGACGGCGCACGGCGTTATCCGCGCGATGATGCACGCCACCGACCTGCGCATCGCCCTGTTCAGCGGCAACTATAATTACGTCCGCGACGGCGCGAACCAGGCGTTGAATCTGCTCGTCGGTCATTTGTTGTCGAAGGGCGCGACGGTGCGTGTCTATTCGCCGACCAATGCCAAGCCGGCCTTCCCGCCGACCGGCGATCTGGTCGCGGTGCCGTCGTTGCCGCTGCCGGCGGGGCGCGGCGAATACAAGATGGCGCGCGGGCTGCCCGCGGCGATCCGCCGCGATCTCGACGCGTTCGCGCCGAACATCGTCCACGTGTCAGCGCCCGATTTTCTTGGCCACCGCGCGATCAGTTATGGACGCCGAAACGGTATCGCGACGGTTGCGTCGCTGCACACGCGGTTCGAGACGTATTTCCGCTATTACAAGATGGCGTTCTTCGAGCCGATCATGGTGAAGATCCTGACGCGCTTCTACAACCGCGTCGATGAAGTGCTGGTGCCCGGGCGCGGCATGGCGGAGATCGTCCGTGACTGGGGCGTGACGACGCCGACCGCGATCTGGTCGCGTGGCGTTAACCACGACCGCTTTACGCCAACGCGCCGCGACCTAGAGCGGCGGCGCGCGCGGGGATCGCAGACGGCGAGGTCGCGGTCGGGTTTCTCGGGCGACTGGTGAAAGAGAAAGGTCTCGACGTCTTCGCCGACGTGATCCGAACGCTGGAGCAGCGCGGGGTACGGCACAAGGTGCTGGTGATCGGTGAAGGTCCGGCGCGCGACTGGTTTGCCGAGCGCGTGCCCGGCGCGGTCTTCGCCGGGTTCCAGTCGGGTGACGATCTCGGCCGCGCGGTCGCGTCGATGGATGTGTTCTTCAATCCGAGCGTGACCGAGACGTTCGGCAACGTGACGCTGGAGGCGATGGCGGCAGGTGTGCCGGTGGTCGCTGCGCGTGCGTCGGGTGCGGTCGGGCTGGTCGATGACGGCGTGACCGGGTTCCTGGTGCCACCTACGGACATCGCAGGATATGCCGACGCGATCGGGCGGATTGTTTCGGAGCCGGGCCTGCGCGAGACGATGGGCTGGGCCGGACACGACAAGGCCGCCGGGTATCTGTGGGATACGATCAACCAGACAGTGCTGGATACGTATCTCGAGGTGATGGCGCGGCGGGGTGGCTAAGTTGTCTGCCACGTGTACCTTTCGAATTCACCTTCCCCCGCTCCCTCCCCGTCACCCCAGCGAAAGCTGGGGTATCCCTGTTGGCGGGCGCCGCGACCCGAATGGGGAGTTCCCAGCTTTCGCTGAGATGACGATTGAGGGCCGGGATGACGGTTTGGGGGACGATGTCAGACCGTCGCCCAGTCGAACGTCAGCGGCGCCTCGCGGAAGGCGAAGCGGTCGAGGTGGCTCGACACCACCCCGCGCATCCGCTCGACGTCGTCGCCCTCCGGCACGGTCAGCGCAACGTCGAGCGTTTCGCTGTCCGCGCGCATCTCCAGCACCGCGCCGTTCGGAAAGGCGATGCGGCCCTCTTCCTCCGAGAAGGTGACCTCCATCTTGTGGCTCCAATGCTTGGCCAGTTGCTGGAGATACTTGCTGGCCGAATGCGTCGGCACCCTTGCGACCGAGACGCTCACTTCAAGCGCTCGATCTTCTGCGCGGCTTCGTCGAGCAACGCGGCGACTTCATGCAGCGTGTCCTCGTTGACGTCCTCGCGCATCAGCCGGTGCTGGAGCACCTGTCGAAGATTGCCCATCGCCCGCCGGATTGGCGCGCCATCGGTCCGCTCGGATTCAGCCCCGACCGCCGCCAGCCGCGCGAACAGGCCGTCCACCACGGCCGCATTCTCGGCCAGATGCGCGCGGCCCTCGTCGCTCGCCGCAAAGCGCTTTTTCGCGCCTTCCGACTGCTGCTCCTCGATCAGCCCCATCTCGTCGAGCATGCTGAGCGTCGGATAGACGACCCCCGGGCTCGGCGCATAGCCGCCGCCGGTCAACCCCTCGATCTCGCGGATCAGGTCGTAGCCGTGGCGCGGCGCGTCCGCGATCAACTTCAGCATCACGAGCTTCAGCTCGCCGCCATCGAACAGCCGACGCCGACCACCGGGGCCACCGCGATGGCCGTGGCGACCATGACCTTCGTGGCCGGGGCGACCGCGGCCTTCGCCGTCAGCCCGCGGACCACCGATCCAAGCTCCATATCCCATACCAAAACGCATTTGAGTGTTCTCCGATATATCTTTATTCATGATTTAAGATATATCGCAGAATGTTTCCGGTTCAAGTGGTGCGCGGCAAATTTTCATGTTTCTTCCTCTGTCATCCCCGCGGAGGCGGGGACCCAGACCCTCGAACCGAGCGAGCATGCATGCCGTCAGCCAGTATGGATCCCCGCGTCCGCGGGGATGACGATGCGTGTGACGGTGACGATACGGGGGAAGGGGACGATTACGCCCGGATGGCAGACGGATGGGCAAACCGGCCCCCGCCCCTATCTTGCCGGCATGGCCGATCTCTTCGCGGGCTTCGAACCCGCCGCCCCCACCGAACCGCATCCCGAAAACGCGCCGCTCGCCGACCGTCTGCGCCCGCGCACGCTGAGCGAGGTGGTTGGACAGGATCATATCACCGGTCCCGAAGGCGCAATCGGGCGGATGGTGTCGGCTGGGCGGCTGTCCTCGATCATCCTGTGGGGGCCGCCCGGCACGGGAAAAACGACGATCGCGCGGTTGCTCGCAGATGCGGTCGACCTGCGGTTCGTTGCGATCTCCGCGGTGTTCTCCGGAGTCGCCGACCTCAAGAAATCCTTCGCCGAAGCGCGCGAGCACGCCAAGATCGGCAAGCGCACGCTTCTCTTCGTGGACGAGATCCACCGCTTCAATCGCGCGCAACAGGACGGCTTCCTCCCCTATGTCGAGGACGGCACGGTGACGTTGGTCGGTGCCACCACCGAGAACCCGTCGTTCGAACTCAACGCCGCTCTGCTCAGCCGCGCGCAGGTGCTGATCCTCGAACGCCTCGGCCGGGGTGCGCTCGAACAGTTGCTCGACCGCGCCGAGACGGAGATGGAGCGCCCCCTCCCTGACCCCGCCCGCCAAGGACGCGCTGATCGCCAGCGCCGATGGCGACGGCCGCTTCCTGCTCAACCAGGCGGAGACGTTGTTCTCGGTAAACCTGCCCGAACCGCTCGATCCCGCCGGCCTCTCGAACTTCCTGCAACGTCGCGTCGCGGTGTACGACAAGGACCGCGAGGGGCATTACAACCTCATCTCCGCGCTCCACAAATCGATCCGTGGGAGCGACCCGCAGGCGGCGCTCTATTATCTCGCGCGGATGCTGACCGCGGGCGAGGAACCGCTGTTCCTGCTCCGCCGCCTGACCCGCGCCGCGGTCGAGGATATCGGCCTCGCCGACCCCCAGGCGCTGGTCCAGTGCATCGCCGCCAAGGACACCTATGATTTCCTCGGCAGTCCCGAAGGCGAACTCGCGATCGCCCAAGCCTGCGTCTATCTGGCCACGGCGCCCAAATCGAACGCGGTCTACAAGGCGCAGAAGGCGGCGTGGAAATCGGCGCGCGAGACCGGCTCGCTGATGCCCCCCGCGTCGATCCGCAACGCACCGACCAAGCTCATGCGCGATATCGGCTACGGCAAGGGCTATGCGTACGATCACGATACCGAGGATGCGTTCTCCGGCTCGGATTACTGGCCCGACGAGATGAGCCCGCAGACCTTCTACACGCCGACCGAACGTGGCTTCGAGAAGCGGCTGTCGGAACGGCTCGCCTATTGGGACGGCTTGCGCGCCGAGAAGAATGGCTGAGCCACGGTTTACGCGGTTTGCGGCGATCGACTGGTCCGGCGCGCAGGGGCATCGTCACAAGGGCATCGCGGTCGCGATCTGCGAAACCGGTGATGCCGCGCCGAGACTGGTCGCGCCACCGGGGGCGTCGGCATGGTCGCGCGAGGATGTCCTCGACTGGTTGATCGACCAGGACACGCCGACGCTGATCGGTCTCGACCTGTCCCCCGCCTTCCCGTTCGTCGACCTTGACGGCTATTTCCCCGGCGCGCCCGACAGCCCCCCAGACGCCCGCGCGCTCTGGGCGATGGTCGATGAAGCCTCCGCCGCCGACCCGCACCTCGCCGTCTCGAGCCTGCTCACCGATCCCGAACTCCGCCGCCACTTCCGCCAGCACCGTGATTGCGGCGACCTGTTCCCCGGCGGAGCGGGCCGGATGCGCGTCTGCGAGCACGGCCAGCGCGCGATGGGTTTCTCGCCGACAAGCTGCTTCAACCTCGTCGGTGCGGCGCAGGTCGGCAAGTCGAGCCTCACCGGAATGCGCGTGTTGCACAGCCTCGCCGGCCGCGTCCCCGTCTGGCCGTTCGATCCGCTGCCCTCGGAAGGACCAGCGATCGTCGAGATCTATACCACGATCGCCGCGCGCGCCGCGGGTATCCGCAAGGGCCTCAGCAAGATGCGCGATGCGGGCGCGCTCGATACCGCGCTGGAAGCGCTCGGCAGCGCGCCGCATGATCCTCTGGCCCACTATGATGATCACGCCACCGACGCGATCCTGACCGCCGCCTGGCTCCGCACGGCAGCGCACCGCCCAGACCTCTGGACACCGACCGCGATGACACCGCATATTGCGCAAACCGAGGGCTGGACCTTCGGCGTGTCTTGAAGCATTGGGCGGTTAGGCCTGACACGCACCGGGCCGGTTTAGCTCAGTTGGTAGAGCGCCAGTTTTGTAAACTGGATGTCGCGGGTTCGATTCCTGCAACCGGCACCACCTTTCTTGCCTTAACGCTTTGATAACGTTGTAGAATATGGTCGATGTGAGGGCGCCACTCCCTCAGCTACTCCCACATTCAGACGCGGTTAGCGGCGAACAACTGCGAAATGCGCAGACCGCCTTACGGCCTCCAAGAAGCCCATCCGGTAGCGAACACAGGCAACCCGCGGTCACTCGCGAAACGTCCGAGACCCGCTCCGAATCCCTGAGCTGTCAGTTCGCGGGCCGGGATGACCATGTGAATATGATTCGCCGCGCGGCTGCCCGCATGCGCGGGGACATGTTCGACTAAGATCACCGCCAATCTTCTGTCGACTGCAAGACGCTGGTGCGCGAAGCTGCGTACCCGTTCCCAGTAGGCGTGCATCGGCTCGGCGCCATGCAGGCGGATCGTGGCTACGATGGCCAAGTCCTTGGTCTCGGGCAAAGCCGAGGACTCGTACCGTTCGCTGAGCACACGCACGTCACATAGGTCGTCGTTAGCGACGGGTGGCAGCAACACGTCGTCACGCCAGCACGACCGCTCCCATGCCTCGGTCGCGGTCTCGCGCTTCATCGGCTGCAGCTTCGTCTGGACGAACGCCGGCAGATTGTTGATCGTGTCGTCGACCTGCCGGCGGAGCACTCCCCAACCGATGTCCGGATGCGCCGGATCGTGGACCGGGATGTAGACGGTCCCGCGGATTGTTCTTCTGATGCTCTTCATTTCGGCTCTCCAGCCGACGCGTCGACCGCGCAGCGTCGACACCGTTTTCATCTCTTCGCGCGGTTCAACCGCCCCCTCGCCTTCCCTTACTCACAACCTACGACCTGAACCGGTAGCTGGCCCGGCATCGTTGCCGAGCCATCTTCAACTCGACAGCGCCTGATCGCTGCGCCACGCTGCGTCAGTTATCGGGGAGGCAACGGGATGAGATGGCTGGTTAAGCTAGTCGGCGCTGTGGCGTTGGTCGCGGCCTCGCCGGTGTTTGCGGATAGTTGGATACCAGCTACCCGAACGAGCTACCTTTCGCCTGATAAGGCAACGCGGCTGACCGTGGTCCCGCGAGATATAGAGACCCCGCTCGCCTACTTTACTGACAAGGTCGACGGCAAAGAGCCTGCAGGCCAGCGCCGCGGCGGCGAACCTCGTGCGCTCGGAATTCTAGAGCGGCGATCCGGCCAAACGTGGACCAAAGTGTGGGAGATGCCGCTCGTTAACGAGGTGGCGCCCGTGCACGCGCTGGTCGCGAACGGCGGCGGAAACATTGTCACCTTTGACAACTGGCATTCGGTCGGCTTCGGCGACAACGTGGTAGTGATCTATCGCAGTGACGGATCGCTGGTGCGGTCGATGAAGCTAGCCGACATCCTCCCCGACGATTACGTGCGAGCCCTGCCAACGAGCGTGAGTTCGATGTGATGGGGTGGCGAGCACGAGTTGTCGCGCGATGGCAGGCAAGTGGTGCTGAAGGTCGTCGTGCCGAGCAGCCGCGGATCAGTCGGCGCGCCGCGCGGCTATGTTGATGTGAGGATCGATCTCGCGACAGGGGCGGTAGAGAAGCTCGCGGGCCCTGCATGGGCTCGAGCAGTGGCAGCGGCCGCGCCTATCGCGGCTCGTTCGAAGGCCCAGGAGGCGACTTGGCGCGCGCAAATGATCGCTCCCTCGCGCCGCCGTTGGGCACCAAAGACATTGATTGGAACCGGTATCTCTACCAGGCAGTCCAGCGTCTTGCTCCGAAGAAAGAGCGAATGGGGTTCGATCCGGTCTGGGTCCTTCCGGCACCCGGGGCGCCGGAGTTTGCAGAGCGGGCAAAGAACATCGCCGAGGCATTTACTGGGTCGGACGAAACGAACGACATAGCCTTTGCGAGCCCCTCCGCCCCCGAGGCGTTGGCCCGAGTGCTGATCGAGGCTATGCAGGCTGCGCCAGCCGGCGGTCTTGTCGGATCGCGCGTCTTCGTCGCTTTGCCTTCAGCCCTGGGAGCGAGAGTTCGTACCGCGCTGAGCCGTAGTGGCGCGACAGTGATCGTCTTTGATCCCGCCCTTCCGATCCCACAACGCGCCGAGGCGCTGAGCAAGGTCGGTGTCACACCTGACCAAGCTGCTACAGCATCCGCTCGGGCTGTTGCAGAAGCCCGCCAGTTCGAAGCGGATGCAGTGCGCCTTGAGGCGCTAGCACCGCCCGAGCCGAGGGCGACTGACAAAGGCGAGGAAGCAATGGAGGTGATGGCAGATCGCCTAGAAGTCGAAGCCGACAAATCGGAGCGGCGATAGCCTTCCGCGCGACATCATGGGCAATATGGGGTCAAGCACTCCAACCCGACCGCCTCGCCCTTGGTGCGGTCCTCGTATTCGAGCATGCTGATGGTGGTCATCTCGGCTTTTACGCCGCGGCGATCTGAAGGACTGTCACGTCCTAGCGACAACCAAGGGTAGCCGGTGCAGATGGCGACGGGCAAGCCGAGCTCCACCGATGAGGCGTAACCAACGCAACAGGACCTTAACTATCGGCGGTTACCGCACGGAGATCCATTAAAGGGATCTGCGATGAAGCGCTTCTTGTCTTGCCTCGTTCTGTTGGCAATTGCCCAGCCTGCGCAAGCCGGTGGCGATGATGCGCCATACTACGGCCCAATGAAGCGCTGGAACATCATCGGCTTCCAAACCGGCTACAAAGACCGAACCGAAAAAGACGGATCGTGGCGTATTGATGCCGCGGTCCACGGTCGGACTGATGCGATAGACATGGCCCTATACCGAGCTGCAGAGCGTGCGCATGAGCTCGGCTACCGCTACCTCTTCCTCCTAGGTGGTAACGGATCGAAGACGCCTGGCCTGGATATGGCAACGGTCTACGCCCGACCGAGCCGTGATGCTGTGCCGCCGATCGGCTGCCGTTCTAAGAAGGTGACGAGCTGTTACACCGCGGACGTGATCGAAATTATGCGCATCCTCGGTGGCCCGGGAGGATCACAGCCAGGTGTGCCTATATTAGCAGGCCGAGACGAGTTCGGCCGGGATGTGTTTTCGTCAGGGTATGGGACCGGGGGATTACTTCGTTGATTCCAGGCGGCGTGGTGCGCAGCCAGGTGACGACGATCGTCGACGGCAAGTTACGCATTCGGGGTGGCCGCCCTCTGCAAGTTCGGGATGGGTTCGTTCCGGTCGCCGTTCCCACGGCCCCTGCGCAAGTGAAGGCTGAGGCGGTGGCTCCTCCAGCGTTGAAGTATGCACAGCCCGTTGTTCAACACTCCCGCTCCCTCGAAGCGCCGACCAACACACGTTTCCAGCAGGCGCTAAAAGCAGCCCAGCCCGTTCGTGGCCGCGAGCCCAAGCTAGGTTGGACTATCAGCGACTGATAATACCTGAGCCGTCACTGGTGCGGTACTCGGCGGTGCTGTTGGCGGTCTGGAGAAGGTGATGACCGATCACGGTGTCAGCCAAGTCGATGCAAGCTACTACGAAGGCCGGATCAACGAGGGCGGCGTTTTTGTCTCCGTCGATACCAGCGCCGCAGGCATCAGCACGGACGATGCTGCCGATGTTCTTTATCGTTCTGGCGGGCATACCTCGACCCGCACCAAGGTCGCGGTGGCGTAATGTCCGCGCGGAAACTAGCAAAGTCGGGCGCTCCGATGTCGGGGCGCCCCATTTTGCGCTTAACGCGTGCTCTTCCGTGGCCGCCGCCTAACCGAACAAGTCCAGGTATGGCCAATCAGCGAGGAGGCCAGTTTCTTCGGCCCGACTCGACTCTAGTAACAGTCTCGGCAAAGATGCCGGGATGATGATAAATTCTATCGAACCACTCGATGGCGTTCCCCTCCGACTTTACCTCGATCATCGTCAGGGCGATTACCCCGACGCGATTGTGGTCTCCCAAGCAACAATCGCTTTTGTGCAGGGTATCAAAGAGATCGCCTTTCTCTTGGACCCGGCACTAGATTTTCAGGTGGCTCTGCGTCCAAGTACCGAGGGCAGTTATTGGCAAAATACGTATCTGCGAGCGCAAGCCGAATACGCAAAGCGCAAACGCCTCTATCAACTAGCTGCTGCCTCTATCGTGTGGTTCGTACAGCCGCCGCTCGAGCGGATACGAGGCGAGCAGTGGAGGCCTATCCTCGACAAATATCTGCCTGAAGCTACGCCGGCAGAACGTGACGAACAGTCCTCCGCCATCAGTCGTGTGCTTGCGAATAAAGTGGCGGAGAAGGAGCGCCAAGCAGCGTTCAGAGCGCTTGATCGTGACACATCAATCACCGCCGCAGGGGTTAACATCGAGAAGGTTCGCCCGCCGCTGTTGGTCCCACATTCAAAGTTTGCCGCGTTCTCAGGCCGGGAGGAAAACGTAACCAGCGAGCTCGATCGAACGACTACTGGTTCTCTTCATGTTACCCTTGTCAGCCCGGTCCTTGATACCGGCAATAGGCGATGGAAGTTTGCCACCGCTCAAGGTGAGTTCGGGGCAGCGGTAAAGGACAAGGAGTTTCTTGACCGGACCGTCCGCGGCCAAGTTGGCGTTCCAATGCGGGGCGGCATTGAAATGGACATTGTTCTCGAGACCCGCGAGCGTCTTACCGATGGCGTCTGGCAGATCGTCGACCGGAACGTAATTGAGGTAGAGGCGGTCCACTCACCTACGCCGGAACGGCAGGGTTCAATGTTTCCGCAAGACAGCGGCAACGAAGAATCCAGCGGCCAATAAGACGGTCGAGGCGGCGACAATGCCAGCGGCTTCCATGCTGTACGATGCAAGCATGTTGAGCCCAACGATGCCGCCGATGACGACGACAAAGCCAGGAACCCCTTTACGCTTAGCGCTCTGCTGGTTCACCTGTGACATGTGCGATTTAAAACGGTCGCATGCCGAGCCGACGACGTAAAGTAATATGCGCCAGTCTGGACGCTCTCGTCGGCAGCGAACGAACACTCCCGTCGGCCCTCAACTCACGAACATCGCTTCGACGATCGCCTGCATCAGCACCCCGCGCGGCACCGGTACGCTTACCGACGTGTAGCCCTGGTTAGCCGCCCGCCGCGTTCCGTACAGGCCGATCCATTGCCGGCCATGTTGACGCCAGGCACGCTGCAGCGCGGGCACCGGTAGCAAGACGCAGGTTGCGGCCGGCGCGTAGGCATAGGCGATGAAGTCACAGGCCAACGGCTTCTGGACCCACCCCGGCGATCGGCGCGTCTCGTCCGACCAGCGCTCAAGCAGGACGTCGGGCCAGTCCTGGGTCCGGATCTTCTCGTCGACCGTGAACGTCCGCCCGCAGGCCAGCGTCAGCAGCCGATCGATCCCCCCACGTTGCGCCCAGCCGTCATCCGACACCGCGACCGCGGACATGAGCGTCGGGAAAGCACGCCGGTAAATCGGCAACCACCAGTCCGGTCCGTATTCTGCGGATAGGTCGAGGCTTTCTTGGAACCGATGCACACGCATCAGACCCGCCGACCGGGTTCTGCGGGCTACGGGCTGATGCTGTAGCGGCCGGGGTGATACCGGCCGAAGTGCGGTGCTATTCGTATGCCTGCTCCCGTTCGTGGTCGTGATTGTCCTCGTCCTCGTCGCGAAGGTGTTCGAGGTCCGGATCGCCGTCGATGTCATCCATGCGGTCGATCATCTGCATGGTAAGCCTCGCCAGCTCGGCTCGCGGCAGCGACGGGATCGCGGCAAACAGGCGGGACGATGAAGCAAGGTCGTTCGGTCGCAGCCAGGCACGTCGCCTTGATCGTGTCCAAGGGCGAGCGGAGCGGCGGGTCTGGATAGCGGTGGCGGATAGCTGGCCCATCATCATACTTCCTCGTCACAGGGTGGCTGGGGCGTAGGGCGATGCGATACGATGGAGCGGCAGACTTTCGATGCCGTGCTCCGAGGTCTGCGACCCTTCTTCAGGGCGGCGATGAGCTGCGCATCTCCCACCATCTTGCTGCTAAAACTCGTCGTAGTGATGTGCCGAGCCCGACAGTATCGGCGGACCCCAAGGAGCAGGCTGCGAGGCGTGATCATCGTTGTCATGCCATCTCCCCGTTCTGCCGCCGCTCGATGGTAAGCCGCACCGCATCCTGCCGATCCGGATACCCCACCACCTGCGCCATAACGCTGGTCAACTCATCGGCCGGGCATTCCGCGACGACGAGCCATAAGCGCTTGTCGGACGCGAGGGCGTAGCCGCCGCCGATCTGCACTAGGGAGTGAAGCCAGCGCGCCGGGTTGAAGGTGGGAGAGGCCGAAGCCTCTCCCCGTGGCGTGTGGTTCATGCCGCCCTCCGCATCTGGATCTCGTCGGACGCGCCGGCAAGGCTGCCGATGTCCAGCAGGCATTGCGCCTCGCGGACCAGATCGGCCGCCGATTCTTGAGAAAGCTCGTGCCCCTCCGCAGTCACCTGGAGGGCGAGAACCATCTTCGCCAAAAGCGCATCCGACGTCCGCGCCGGCGTCTCTTCAATGCGTTTCTCGATCGCAATCATCGTGGCCAGCAGGCCGTTAATCTGGGCTTCGGTAAGGGCACCATCCTTGTTGATCGTTGCCAAGATCTGGTTGCGATCGTCGAGCCATGCGCGGTGCGGATCGGTGCTGGTGCCAGCAGTTGTCGTAATATCGGGGGTAATGACTGCCTGGGCCATGTCAGCGGCCCTCCTGGCCAAGTAGACGGCTCACGTCAGCCTGGACGGTGCGGAGCAGCGTGTCAGGCTCGGACCCTATCTTTTCAAGATGAGCCAGCTTCGAGGAAAGGTCCGCTAGGCATGACACGGGGAAGCTCTCGATAGCCCGATCGCAGCGCGTAATCGGCTCCCACAACTTGTCTTCTTCGACGCGAAGGAGCTTGGTTTCGCGGCTTGCTTGGGCAAGCGCGCGCTCCCGGCGAAGATGCGCAGCGGTGAACTTCCGAGCGTCGCGGCGCCGAGTCTGCCACGCTTCCCCTTGGTTCTGCCGATCAGCCGCAATGCCTGCGATCCCTCGAGCATAGCCGATGCTCGCCCTGTTCGCGGTTGACCATATGATAGGGTTAGGGGTGAGCCCGGCAAAGGCGGCGTTACTACCTCGACGTGTGGCACTGCTGATGTAGCGGCTACACTCCGGTCAACAGCGGGGTTCCATACCGCCTCATACCATTCGTCTAGGACCGCGTCGGCGGCGTCTCTTTCGGTGAGTAGCTTTGCGAGCTCTGGGGAGACGCTGGGCCCCGCCCCTTCGCTTGGGACGCGAGCGTGATACCCCCGGTGACGACCGATGCGCTGGCCGCGTAGGCCGCTGCGGCGGTGCCGACGCGCAAGAGGTTGCGGCGTGTGGTGATGTTGTCCATGCTCAGGCTCCCTTGCTCAGGAGGCATTTGGCGTGGGCCAGCAGCCTCTTGGCGTTGTCATCATCAAGGCTGCTCAACCCGCCGTCGCACTGGTGATCGAAGAGGCGCACAAACTCGGCCCAAGTCGTCGGGGTCGCGCGATCCGCCACGCGGGCGGCGGCGATCATTGCGTCCATCTCACGTGTGTGCGCCGCCTCGTCGTCGGTCTCGAGGTTCACCGGCAGGGTGTTGAAACGTCGAGCGGCTGCATCGCTTGCGTCCAGTGCCTTACGGAACGCGGTGGAGCCGGTGGACGCGGATACCGCGGCAACAGCCGGGACGATCGCGATGGCAGCGGCGAGGCCGGCGCCTCCCAGAAGGGCGCGGCGGGTGGTTTGCGTCGTCATCGCTCAATGCTCCGTGCTGGAAGCGAGGACGGCGGCGACGGCATCGCTCGCGTTCGGCTGCTCGCACCAGTCGCGGAACGGCTCGTAAGCGTCCGGTCCCTGCTGGTGGTATGCCTGCAATAGGCGTTCGCCTACTTCCATGCGGATCGCCTCCAGTGCCTCGACGCGGTAGCCGGCGAAGGCCGTCCAGCGATCGACCGCGTTGCCGAACCGGCTGCGGTGTTCGAGGATGACGGGTGGAAGCGCAGCACACGAAGCCAGCAGCTTTGCGGCGCGGGGATCTGCAGTCCAGCAGGGCGAGGCAGCGCTTGGGACGAGCGCGAGATGCGGGGTGGCAGCAGCGGACGCGCCGATGCTATAGGCGGGGGTAGCCATAATCGATCTCCTTAGGATCGGTGGTGGTTAAGCCGGGCGGGGAAGGTCCAATTTCCCCGTTCGGCTGCTTATGATCTAATCAGTATCAGTGTTTATACTGGCCTGCAACGGCTAATTGATGCTAAATAGATCACGATGATAACGCCGGATCAGTGCCGCGCTGCTCGCGCGCTTTTGGGTTGGTCCGTCCAGGACCTGGCGTCAGCGGCAAGCTTAGGAACAGCGACGATCAAGCGGCTGGAGGCTGGCCAGGTCATGCAGGCCGCCACGGTGTCCGCTGTTGCGACTGCTATTGTTGATGCTGGCCTCGTTCTCCTTGCTGCTGGTGAGGCCTCGCCGAATGGCGGCGAAGGCGTGCGCCGAGCGAGCAACTGACCGCATCGCGGTTTTCATCTCGCTGGTAAGCTACATGATCCTGTCAAACCGCTACTAGGCTTAGCGATTCCGTAGATCCGCCCGTGACATTTGCGACGTGTTATCACGCTCAATAATATTCGAAGGGGGTGGTTGCGAAAAATCGCCGGCTGCTCGACACTAGTTGGCGAGCGGGAGGTGATCGTGATGGAACAGTTCGGTGTGCTGACTTTCGATGATCGTGGCCCGATCAAGTCATGGGCGCGTCTCAGTGCCATCAACTCGCACAACACGCGTGCAGAACAGGAACTGAACTGCGATCCGACGGAACCACCACCGGCCCATATCTGCGGCACTGGAAGCCTGATCGCGGACGTAAAGCAATCGCTCCGTAAGCACGGCATCGATCCTGCAACGCTCAGGAAGAACGCTTGTATCGCCTACGAGGTCATTCTGACCGCCACCCACAGCTTCTTCGTCGCCGGCGCCGACGCCCAATCACGGTTGGGCCGCTGGATAGCCTCGGCTTATCAGTTCGCATGCAGGCACTGGGGCAAGAACCGCATCGCGTCCATGGTGCTGCACGTCGATGAGCACACACCGCACCTACACGTCGTGCTTGTCCCTCTCGTTGAGAAGATCTTCAAACGCTGGCCACAGCGCGGCAAGACTTGGACATTGAACGGCCGCGTCATCAGTGGACCGGGCGAATACCAGCGCGCACACGACGCCTACGCCGAAGCGATGGCACCGCTCGGCTTGCAGCGCGGTCGATCCGGCGGCGGCGGGAAATATCGACCTTACTTGCAGGAACTGGCTGATCTCGAAAAGGCGAAGGCTGACGCGCTCACCGCCGCAGATGCAGCGGGCAGAGCGGAGCGCGAAGCGAAGCGGCTAGCTGACCAACTGACGGAAGAACTAACACGACAGGAGCGGAGCAGGATGAACATTGATGATCGTGAGGCGCGTGTCAGCGCGGCTGAACAGAAGATCCGGCTCCAAGAGGAGGTTATCCGCCGCGCTCGGGCGGACATCAACACGGCCCGGAGCGCAGTCAGTGGCATTGTAGAAGACGCGGAGATGGACCGCCGTGACGCGGCCATCGCGCGGATCGACACCGATACGGACCGTCTCGAGGCCGCAGCGGAACGGCGAACGGCCGAGCGGGCCATGGATGCGCTGCAAGAGACGATCGAACATGCGATCGCCTTCAGGCTGAGCCTCCGCACCGTGCCCTTGGCCGCTCTACCGTTGGAGGCAATCAATGTGTTGCGGGCCATCAACGGCTTCGAACGTGCTGCTGAACTGACCGACCTTCCAGCAAATGACATGGACGAACTGCCGATCGGTCTTCAGCAGAGGTTTATGGCCATGCGGCGAGGGTCCTGAGACCAACGGCGGAGCGGGGTGGCGTTCTAGACAACCCACCGCGGGAGCCGGCGCTATTGGCAGTCGCCCATTCGGTATTGCCGCCAATATCGATCCCAACGAACTGCCGCGCCAGACGCAATTGCCGCACAAGAGAGCGACCGACCGTCGGGCAACGTGCACCGCGCCACGACACGGCTGTAGCTCTTGCCAGTCGCCTCACATCGGAGCGTTTTCCGTATCACCAGTTGCTCGACGATCTGCTGGCTGCGATTGGCGGCAGCGTTGTCGCAACGATAGTTCACGCGTCGTGGATCCGCCGCGCGGCAAGGTGACGCGCTTTCGAAGTCAGGCGCCTGCACTCCGGCGATCCGCACCTTGGTGCCATTCGAGCACCATAGGGGGCCATCGCCATCGTGAACGCGGGTCACCGTGCACGTGAATGCCGTTGTCGGGGTCACGGCCGATAGGGCCAGCATCACGAGCAGCACCGTCTAGACCGCCATCCAGTCGCTCTCGGCGTCATCGATCGCCGCGAAGGCGTCACCGTCGGCCTGCTGCTTGCGGAGATGCCCACGCACTGCTTCCGGGTCGCCGTTCTTCGGGAATGTCCGATCAGCGCGCGCCGCGTCGGCGATGCCATCAACCCAATCACCTCGGTCCCGCTGTGATAGCAGCCACTTCCCGAACGATGGCTTAGGTTCCTGCTGGTCGTCGTCGTAATTTGCCATGATCGTGTCCTTCGAATCGTTGGCCCGCTCATCGCATCAGATTGATGTTCCCGCAATGTTCTTGCGAATCAATCAGGATCGCGCCTAGCTATGGGCATGCCGCTCGCGGCGACTCGACACTGATGGAGCAACGAAATGCAGCATGATCTGCGGCTGAGAGCGGCTGCGCGCGCCATATATGAGAACGTCTATCCGCCCGCGGATTCCGCCCCATTCAGTTTCGACGAGGCCGAACGATTCGGGACCGTGGAGTATCGGCAAGCGGTGGGCGCCGCTCAGGATGCACGGTCCGTGCTGGCTGCTCGGCACGAGCAGCTCCTTTTCGCCGCAATCCTCTAGGTCATGCCCGTGACCCACCCAGGCCGCCCGGTCGTGGTCCCGCTGAACCGTCGTGATGATGCGCTACGGCTTCACGACGTGCCCTTCGAACTGGTGCCGTGCGAAGTGCCGTTCTTCCTCGTCCACACTCAGGCCGGGTTCCCGTCGCCTGCGCAGGACGACATGCAGGAACCCATCGACTTGGGCGCGTGGCTCGTCGAGCATCCAGCTGCGAGCTACATCATGCGCGTCGATGGCCGATCGATGTCGGGCGCTGGGATCAACGATGGTGATATGATCGTCGTGAACCGTGCCAAGAAGCCGAAAGCCGGTTCGATCGTCGTGGCACTGGTGCACGGTGACCGAACGTTGAAGCGGTTGCGCTACGTGGATGGCCGCCATTGGCTCGTCCCAGAGGCGGAAGGGTTCGCTGACATCCTGGTCGACGAACATGTCGAGATATGGGGCACGGTCGTCGGCGTCGCGCGCAAGATGGCATGAGCCCGCCAATCGCCCTGATCGACTGCAATAACTATTACGTCTCCTGCGAGCGCGCCTTCGACGCCAGCCTGGTCGGAGTCCCGGTCATCGTTTTGTCGAACAACGACGGATGCGCGATCGCACGATCGGCCGAGGCGAAGGCGCTCGGGATCAAGATGGGCGATCCGATTCACCACTTGCGCGACAAGGTGAAGCGGCACGGCATTCAGGTCCGGTCGTCGAACTATGCGCTCTACGGTGACATGCAGCGTCGGGTGATCGCCGCCTGCGAGCCCTTCGCCCGTGACTTCGAGATCTACTCGATCGACGAGACGTTTCTGGATCTGGCGGGGTTCGAGAGCCGTGATCTTATCGCCCACGCGAACGCGATGCGTGCCCAGGTCCAGCTATGGACGACGATCCCGACCTGCGTCGGCATTGCGGAGACGAAGACGCTGGCGAAGCTGGCGAACGCTGTTGCCAAGAAGAACCCGCAGTTCGACGGGGTGGCCGATCTTCGCGACAACGACGTGCGGCGCGATGTCATGCACGCCTTCGCAGTGGGTGACGTGTGGGGCGTCGGTGGTGCGACCGCACGCAAGCTGACCGATCTGGGCATCCACACCGCCGGCGCCCTACGCGACATGCCTATGAAGCAGGCGCGCGCCGTCGGAACGGTTGTCCTTGAGCGGCTGGTTGCCGAGCTGCGCGGCGTCCCGTCCAATGCCGTTGAATCCGTCGAGCCGCGGCGGAAGGGGATGGCCGTCACCCGGTCATTCGGTACGCCCATCTGCGACTTCGAGCGGATGATGGGCGCGCTGTCGCAATACGCGCTGCGGGCTGGCGAGAAGCTGCGATCGCACGGGTTGGTCGCGGCCCGGCTGACCGCGTTCTTCCACACGAACAAGCATAAGCCCGACCGGCCCCAGTACGGCGGGTCGCGTATGGTGACGCTGCATCCGATGACGAACGACAGTCTCGAGCTGGTCGCGGCGGCCAGGCGCGGTGCCGAGAAGGCATGGCGCGACGGCTACGCTTACACGAAGGCGGGCATAATGCTCGACGATCTGCTTCCCGAGGATGAGCGGCCCCGCACACTGTTCGAAGCTGACACGGCCAAGCGGGACCGACTGATGGGGGCGCTCGATGCGATCAACGGCAAGTTCGGCACGTGGACCGCGGTGACGGCGACGCAGGGGTTCAAGCGCGAGTGGAAAATGCGGTCGGAGATGCGCTCGCCGGCGTGGACGACGGACATTGGGCAGGTGCCGACGGTTCGAGCGTAGTCGCGTTCCCTTCAAGCTCACGTCCACGACATGGTGGATCAATGAAGCGAACAGCGATACGCTTTACCGCAGCGGTCCGGGGGCGGGCGCCAACGAGGGTGGGCTATGAAGAAACTCGCATCGCTAATGGGCCGATCGTTTCTCCTCGTCGCGGTAATCTACTTCTTCACCGTTACTACATCAGCGATCATTTTCGAGATTGCCGAGGGTAAGTATGACGCGGTCGACTCATTCTGGTGGGCGTTCACCACCGCGACGACCACGGGCTATGGCGACATCTACCCCGTCACGAAGACCGGTCGGGCCGTAGCGCTCTTCCTCATGCACTTCGGTCCAGGCTTCGCTTTCCCCATGATGACGGCAATCATGTCGGCCAAGCTGATCGTAGACAGTGACGCATTCACCCACGGTGAGCAGGAGCAGCTGAAGGAAGACATCGCGGCGATCCGGGGAATGATAACTTCCACCAAAGACGGGAGCTTTGCCGCTGCAGCCCGACTTGAGGCCGACATGCGGCGCTACCTACACGATGAGGAGCCGACCCGTCGCGCCCAATGCCTTGATGAGTTCCGGCAGCGGCTGGCGCTGACACCTTGGGCGGAAGCTGAACAACATTCAGACGGCGGTAGATGAGACGAATTTTCCAAAGGGAGGTGACAACGTAACGGGACCTGGACGACGAAACACGGCGTTAAAGTACGAAACTTAGAAATGAGATCGCATGCCCCACGCCAGTAATATCGTTTTCTGCGACGGACCCGACAGCCCCCACGCGTTCGACGTCGTGCCGCTTCAGCCACGCAACGGCAGCCTCGATGCGATGTGTCCGGTCTGCAAAGGCCGCGGGCAGTGGAATACCGAGATCGATCTCGTCAGCTTCCGATGCAAGCGAACGGCATGCGATCGGTGCCACGGTGCCGGCTGGGTGGAAACCGGTACCGATCCGATCGGCCTGCCCGACATTGAAGTTTCGCCGGACGGGTATCCCCGTTGGACGATCCGCTTCGAGCCCAGCGACACGGAGGTGAAGGTCGACCCGGCCCAGCCTGGTCTGGCTAAAACCTGAGCCGGCCGAAGTTGACCGTGCTTAGATCAGCCGAGGCGTCACCGTGCGCGTCGGGAACACCGGCCCCCGCACCGTCATTCGGTCGGCCGAATATGGCCGCTGCAACGACAGGACGTCGTCATAGCTACCGGTCAGCCACCGCTCGTGATCGTCCGGTCGCAGGATCGTGATCATCGCCTTGGGGTGGATCGGCGCCACCAGTTCGTTCGCGTCGCAAGTGACCATCGCGAAGTAGCGCTGTTCGCCGACCTGCCGCCAGAAACCTGCGATCGCGAACACGGGCTGGTCGGTCACCCCGAACCACATCTCCCCCTTGATCGGCTTCTTGCCGTCGCCGAGGTCGGTGGGCTCGAGCGCCCATTCGCAGAACTCCGTCAGCGGGATCAGGCAGCGGTTGGCTGGATCAGTGACCAGCGACCGCCATTGCGGGAGATGAAGCGTGCGGACGTTCGTCTGCGCAACCTTGCGGCCGGCCTGTTTCGCCTGCCCCGCCAGGACGTCCCATTCCATAACGTCGAGCCCGCGGCGGTCACCTTCGTTCCGCACGACATATGCCCGACCGAACGGGCGCAGCTCCTTCGGATCGAACCGATTGTCCATCGGCTTGTCGGCAAGCCATTCGGCACCGAACCGTTCGGCGATGGTCTCCGGCTCGCCGTCGAACCGGGCGCGATTACACATTATAGATTCACCCGACCAACGAAGGCGCCGACCGCGATCACGGCGACAATGATCGCCCAACCCTCCCAGGTCCGCGGTGTCCAGCCGATGCCCACGACTTTGGGCTGAAACCATTCTCGGGGGTGGTTCATCACGGCTCCATATGAAGGGCGTTCCTCAATCACCGGAACAGGCGCTCGCTTTCAAAAGTCAGGTAAAATCTCTTTTGCTCACGGCAACGCCCCAGTTCGATGCCGCCCGGTTCGCCGACGTGCTGGTCACACTCCAGATCTTTCCAGCATACTCGCCCGTCGCCTTCCATCGTCCCGGTTCAATTTCCTCGACATACACTTCTGTGCGTTGCCCATGGACCGACACCTGCCGCTTCATGAATCGCTTCTACCTCCGCCGGATTTGATCATTCGGCCACGGGTAGCCTCCAGATTGGCGATTGTCTCCAGTCACGTACTTCGAAACCGCCACTGACGATGCCGTCGGTAACGGCTCGCCCTGACAAGGGAGAGAGGGCGAGCCGGCCAGTCACTTTCCGGGCACCTGGCTGAACGAAAACGCAAAAGCATGCGTGAGGTTCACTGGTAAACGGCTCGCCCCTGGCGGAATCCAAGGACGAGCCGACCAGGGTATGTTGGGGTTGCACTGGCCGGATAGATACGCGCCTACGAGCGGGTTCGCTTCACATAGGAAGGAACGCACAATCATACCGGGCCTGCGTGGAGCACTGGCGCGCCGTCGTTCAGTTTAAAAACGGCCCGCCCAAAGGTCACAAAGGGCGAGCCGGCCGGAACGTGCATTTGGGAGGATCCATCCCGGCGCTCCAGATACGAACTCACAAGAGCTACGGTTTCACCATAATAACGTCCCGCCTCAAGCGCCCGTGTAAACGCGAGGCGGGCCGGCTGGTTCGGCTGGAGTAATCCGCACCAGCCATGAGCAAACCGACGAGGCGCACAAACGCCCCATCCTATGATAAAGGTAACATGGCGAGGCACCGGGGCCAGCGATCGGCGCTAGACGTCCGGTCATCAAACTGACCCCGCCGAGACCGGAACACAGCATTAGGTTGTCGCAACGGCCTGATCTATGTTCCCGCAATGAAGCCCAGCAAAGTTCAGCCGTACCTAGAACGTACCTTTGGTCGACCTTTGACGGTAGATGAGTTGGCCGCGATGAACGCCGCACGCGCAGCGAGCTTGGGCGGGGGCAACGCGGTGCAGGCGATGCGCGCCGCAGTTCACGCCGCAGTCAGCGATCGGTTACGAGCACTAAATCCTTGAACCAGGCAGTATGCATCGTTGCGCCTCGACCGTTTAGGATTTGAATAGAGGTGGCGAAGCAGAGCCTACCAGATAGAATTTCAGCTGCCATAATTTCTCGGGCACCCGCAGTGGCTACTCGAATGGCGTCGTTCAGGTCCACTGCTAAGAACCCTTCATCGTCGGCTATCCGGGAACCCGGCTCGTTCAGATATAGGAAATATCGTTCCATCTCGTCCGTATGAGGAACCGAGCCGCCGACGTCCTGAACCGGTGATAGGATAAGCAGGAATAACACCGATCAACCAAGCGCCTGAATAGCCCTCCGTCGATCCGAAATGCACTCCCTTCGGGCGTCGGAACGCAGCCGTTGACGAGCGGCCTAGGACGCCGCAGTTTCAAGATGCCCGGTCCTCGGGCAGGAGAATGCCAGATGCGTAAACTGCTGTTCGCTGCTGCTTCGCTGTCGTTGCTCGTCGGAGCGCCCTCGCTGGCTGCGCCGTGCAAGGACGCCAAGGGCCGCTTCACCAAGTGCCCAAAAGCGCCGACCAAAACCGTCCGGTGCAAGAGTGCGAACGGCAAGTTCGCGAAATGCGGCACGGCCGGCGCAAAGCCGGTCTGAAAGGCCGATTCGATCGGTGAACTGTGTGCCCCCGGTAGCACGGGGGCACACGAGACTTACTTCGCCTTGGGTTTCGTCGAGATCGTCTGAAGGACGGCAGGCTGTGTAGCGGGTTGTGGTGAGGCCGGCGCTATGGATACCGCGACGGGCGCGGCCGGCGCGGCTACAACGAGCGGAGCAGGCCCTGCCGCTGGCATAGCTAATGCAACGTCCTCATCAACGAAGCCCTTTACCTGGGCGCCGATTGCGATCCGCGCGCTGGTTCCAGTCATGAAAAAGCCGGCCGGCAAGAATACTAGCGCTGAAACTGCAGTAGCACCGATGCCACCAGCCGTACCCTTGTCATCGAAGGCTCCGCTCAAGCGGATTTGTCGTCCGTTCACCGTGACGTACATAATCCGAGCATTTAGATGGCCAGACTTACCCCACATCCCCTTATTGCGGATGTCGGTAATCTCTCCGACTGCTGGACTTCCGGCGGGAATGACGACTACGCCTTGAACAGCGACTGCTTCCGCAGTTTCCATATGAAAACGCTGACCAACACGGAGCTTCTTCCCCTTGGTCGTCAACTCCTCGGTCAATTTCAGAGGAACCTCGGTGCCAGTGCGAAGGACTGCACTCGAAGTGGTCGGCGACGCGATAGGTGAGAAGCTCTGGGCCCAAACGGCAGGCGCAGCAAAAGTAAGCGCGCACGCGAGCGCGCCAATTGTAAATTTCATAAGATAACCCCTCCTGATTCGGCCTCCCCAGGCCGATGTCCGAGCGTGTCGCGCAAGTCATTCGCGGTCAACGATAAATTCCCATCCGAATTGGATGTAACGGTGATCGTTGATTGACATGGGATGCGCCCTTGCAGCCTAATCAGGGAGGGCGGATGCTTAATAAACACGGGGGTGGTGAATGCGCGGTATTATGAGATGCCTGGTGGTCATCGCCGGGCTAATTTCCGGAACCGCAAGCGCGACGACTGTGACGAGCAACGTCAACTGCCGAAACCAGCCCAAGGCCACTACGCGGATCGTCGCCCGAATCCCTGCCGGTACCGACGTGTCCGTAGAACGGCGCCAGGATGATTGGTCGTTGATCCGCCATACGCCCCGAAGCTGCTGGGTAGCATCGCGTTATCTCGGTGAGCAGAGCACCGCGGACGCCAACCGCGCAAGCTTGCGTCAGACAAGTGCCGTAAGCCGTGGTGCTTACACGAACAGGGAGCGCATCAGCCGGCCTAGCCGCCGCTCCTCGTTCTGGTCCAGCACGCCTCACCGTTCAACCCGGCGACAGAGCCGCGCGCGCAGTGCGCCGAGCTACAACTATGGTGGCGGGTCTTGTCCGTGCTCTGGCCGCAACATCTGCGTCGGCCCGCGTGGTGGACGGTATTGCATCACCAGCGGCGGGAACAAGCGGTACGGGGTCTAGCCGTGCGCTTTGCTGTCGCGCTCGAAGTCCTTAGCATTGCGGTTTCGCCGCTAGTCTTGCTACCAACTGGCGCAACATCGATGACATGTCGATGGACAATGAAGCAGCAATGCGATCCCGACGCCGCATGCAAGCCAGCACCGAATAAGGTCTGGGCTGTCGCCGACGCGAGCCGTGGGAGATACTCCCGTTGCGATCGGAACGGGTGCGACGACTATGAGGCGACCGTCACGGTAGGGCCCGGAGCATTCACTACGTTCGATATCATAGGCCGCGGCGTGTTCATGAAGATCGGGCCGGCTGGTCGAGCAACCGAGGTCGTTAGCTTGGGGAACAGCGTGCTGGTCTCCCAAGGCGCGTGTCGCTCATGACGGCGACTGCGAGTGCAAGCGATGGCGACCAGCCAGTCGCGTCGAAGCCCCGTATTGTTGGAAAATCGGTTTCTTCGTTTTACTGCTGCTATTCGAGGTGGCGAGAGGATGGGCCGTCATCGCATCGTCCCAGATGGCGCAGCCGAACGCGTCGGCCCACGCCTTCAGCTACGAGGTGTCCGCAGTGTCGTGCAATCGCGAATCCGCCCTGGTCACGCCTTCGAACTACGTTTCCCCTTGATCGACCCAATCCTGATAGCCATTGGATCGCGCCATTGTACTCACGGCATCTTATGGAGAAAACCTCATGGAAGAATCATTGGGTAACCAAAATAATATTCCACGGGGGCGCAAATGGGGTCTTCGTAGGCTATTGGCAGCTGGCGCTTTCATCTATGGCACTTGGGGGCTTGCCGTTCTGGCATCAGGTGCAGGATTTAATCCGTTAAACTTAGCCCTCAATTTTGAGCGAATAGGCCAACTCGGTGATGCGTTTGGTGTAGTTGGTGCTGCGATGGCAACCGCCGCAGCCGTTTTCACCTGGGACACTCTGAGTCTCGAGAGGGAGGAAACCGCTCGATTGCGTATTAGGGAAGCAAAAAGAGACGGAGAAGACTTAGTTCGAATGGACGCCGAACTCAAAAGGCAGTCTGATCGAGACCTTTCGCAGAGAAAAACAGCAGCAGAAAGCACGTTTTTCCGATTGCTTGACTCCCGGCTTACCCTCTTGGACAATGTTCAGATCACGTTTTCGGACGCTTCGGATTACCTTCTTAAAGATACAAAATACACTGGAACTGCTGCGATTAGTAAGTTTCTTCTGGAGTACTCCAGCAAACGTGAATTACGAGCTGATGGCCTATCCTCCCATGAGGACAGAATTCGCGCCGCCTTCGAAAGACATTTCGACGCTCTAGGTCACTATTTCCGATTTACCTACAGCATAATCCAGTTTGCAGATACCAAGTTCGGTAAAGATGCATACGAATATGTCAGGATATTGCGTGCACAACTCAGCGACTCAGAACAGCTAATTATAGCATTAAATTGTCTATTCGGACATGGCCAAGGTAGCTTTAAGCAGTTTACTGAGAAATTTGCGCTGCTTAACAATGTATCTAAGGAACGGATTGAGATTTACGAGCTTCGCGAACGGTTCTCGGATTCGGCATTTAGTCGGTCTCCGACTAGCGCATGATTCAGCGCCTTACTCTTCGCGACACCCGCTGCAGCTTATCCTCTGATATGCACTATCGTAAAAGTGCTGCAGCCTTAGCCCGGACGAACGCCTCGAGCGCCGCATCCTCTTCCGCCCCAACATACGACCCTGAATAGCGCTCAAAGCACCGCATCAATATGAAGCCGCGACGGAACCTACCCGCGGTCGGCTCTCCGTCAACGTTCCAGCCCGTCGTCGTGATCTTCCAACCAGGAATATCCATTACTGTTTCTCCACGGAAAAGTTGTTGCGCAGACCGTCGCCGAGCGTGGCGAACTGATCCCACTCGATCTCAAACCCGACCTGAAACACGGCAAGCGCACCGGCCGACACGCCAGCGATTGCCCCTCGCAGCATGATCATGGACGGCGATGCGCCAGTTGCGCTGACGGCGAAGTTCGCGCCCGACCCGGTGTTGACCGCGATCTCGGCGCCGGCGGTGTACGTGACGTCAGCCGACCCTTGCGTGTTCAGGTTGAACGGGATGCGCCGGTTGAACGTGCCGAAGATACCGCCATCTGCGCTCGAATACAGACCGCTGATCGTCAGCACGCCCGACAGGTTGTTGAAGTTCGTTGGGTCGTTCACCGCATCGGGGCGCGTGAATTTGCAGATGTCGAACGTCGTCGAGGCGGGGCGGTACGGCATACGGCGGTCACTGCCGCGCCACTCGGAACGGATCAGGCCGGGGCACTCACCCTCGACACGCGAGTTCGGCGGAATCCGCATCGGATAAGTGCACTGGCAATCGCGGAAGACGATCGTGCCGGTGCCGTCGACCAGCCATTCATAGGATAGATCGGTGTTCTTGACGCCCGTCCCGGTCCAATGGAAGCCGGTGAACGACACGACCCCGCCCGGCGAGTTGACCAACCGCATGGCGTATTGGTGTGTGCTTTCCATGTACCCGCCGATGAACGCAATCAGGCGGACGGCGCCGAAGTCGAGCGTCGATTTGCCCAGCATCCCGCCACCCTCGAACCGAGCACCAATGAACAGGAAGTCTTCGGCACCAGCCAACACGACCAGGCTGTTCGTGCAGTTCTTGAACCCGCACTGGTTGACGGTCACGCGGTTGGCGACTGCGGATGTTGAGAAGATCGCCGTGGGGCACGCGTCGAACTCGACTTCATCGATCATCGTCGTCTGAAGGAGGCCCTCCAGCAAAATCCCGTACGTGCATCGCAGCATGTGTAGCCGGCGGAAAGCTAGGCCATCTGTCGCCCCCAGCACGCGGATCCCGGCGGTATAACCTCGGAAGCCGATGCCCTCGATCTCGGTAAACCCGACCTGTACCGACGACCCCAGGAGGATCGCTGGCGCGTTGAGCGGGTGCTGCTCGTTATATAGAATCGTAGCGCGCGGACCTTCACCGCGCAGGCTGGTGTAATCGCTGACGGTCAGGGACGCATCGAGGTAGTAGAGCCCCCACGGGATCTCGAGGTGCCCGCCGAGCCCGACGTTGTAGCTCGATGCTGCGTCTATGCCGCGCTGGAGAGCGGCAGCCTGTCCGTTGCCGCTATTGCCGTCGCTCTGCACCAAACCGAACGACTGGGCACGGCGGGTGCGGTTGAGCAGGCCATCTAAACGAAGCGTGACGGCGCCTACATCATTCTGCCTGAAGCCGACCTTAGACGATCCGTCGGCTGCTATTAGCTCGGGCAGATCTGGCGTGTTGATCACCGCCTGCCCAGGATAATAGGGATCGATGTCGGTGCCGAGAGCGAGCCCGTTTCTATCCACGATCCGGACGCGGTAAACGGCATCATCGCGCAGATAGATGTTACGCAGTTGACCAAGACCATCGGTGACGACGGGGTTGGTCAACGGTGTTGCAAGATCGCTATCGGCGTATACCGCCGCTAACTCGGTGGTTCCGGACTTGTAGAAGAAAGCCTTGGCTCCGCCGACCGGCAGCCCGCGAGAGTTGAAGACAGGGCGGAACGGCAAATAGAAGAGTTTGGACATCACCCGCGGCCCACTTCGTGGCGGAGGGCGGTTCTTACAAACTCGGATAGGCTGACGCCGGCGGTCCGTGCCGCGTGCTTTGCGCGGCCCAGAAGCGCAGCGCTGACCCGGAATTGGATACTGTTGTCGTGAACAGATTGGCGTGGTTCGCAAGATGCCATGATAAACCTCAGCGGTTGCATAGGCTCGCGACTGGCGAGACAAACTGCTCGAGGTTCCAAACCTCTTGCCCGCTCGGGCTATCTCTGTTGGCTTCCGCCTGCTTCCTATCTGAGGAAGATAACTAAACGTTTACGGGCGAACGTGACACCTTGAAAAGCGTTACTTTAGTAGCACTTTCGGGGAGGTGGTACAAGCTGGACGGGCAAGCGCTGTCGTGTTTGCAATGGCTGATCACCGCTTCGCCGCCTCGCGCAACGCCGCCGCGTCCCAGTCCATCCGGTGCATGAGGAAGTTCCGGTTGCTCGTATCGACGAAGTATCGAGTCGAACTGAGCCCGAGAAATGCTGCTGCGACCCAGAGACCCATCCCCCAGCCGTTGAAGTCAGTGAGGGCGCCGATAAGCGCCGCAGCAGTCGCTATGTCTAGTATGCGCAACGTGCGGGCATCGCGAGCTTGGTGCTCACATAGCGCGCGATAAACCTCATCAGTCGAATGACCGGTGTCGAATAGATCGATGTGCATGTTACGCCCTCTTCCGTCTTTATTATAGCGTGTGTAGTCAACAGACTGGCGAATATGCGAGAAGCGCACAAACTGTTTGATATATGGCTTAATATTTATGCTAAAGCTCGGCTTACGCCGTCAACCGTAACTGTGTGCGCTGCACCTCTTTTCGGCTTGGAGACCACGAGAAGGAGATCTAGCTTGGTCCGTGCTACTCCGCGGCGGCGGCGGAACTCGGCTTCGTAGTCAAAGCCGGCCGGGCCAATCGCGACGATGAAACGGCTCAAATCTCCTGCTGCATTCTCCAAAACAGCCAACCTGCGCTTGATCGTCATTGCCCGGCCCTTTGGTTTTCCAGCATACTGCCTGTCCAGCAGGAATCACGCTGCCGGTCCGCCTCATTGATGTGCCGCCGTCGGAAGCACCCGATCACAGCCGCCAAATCCATCACAACGCCTTCTACTAGGTAAGTGCCGCGTGGATGGCGGGCGCTTTCCAGAGATGCGACACGGCGCGCCAGCGGCGTCATTGGTCACCGCCCGTCAGCACGATGAATTTGACCTCGTCGCCTGGCTCGACGCGATGCCGGCCGTAACCGTCTAACGCTCGGTCCTCTGGCTGCCAGTCAGCGCGTAAGATCACGTGCGTTCTATGGTCGGGCGGTACGGCTTCTTCGAGCCGGTCGACGCGCGCTTCCAGTCTCATGCTGTTTCTCCATCGCCAATCTGATCAAGAGCCCGCAGCAGCGCGGGACTGACCGTAATGCCCGACCAGTCCACGACGCCCCCGCCGCCGACTTCGGCCATCGCGTCGAGCATGTCCCCGATCGTTGAATGCTTGCCGCCGCCCTCGAGCTGCGAAACCCTGCGTTCCAGTTGCATCATTTCGTGTCCCTTTCTTCCAACGCTGAAATGCGCTTCTCCAAATCGCCTGCTTCAACGATCGTCTTGTGTGCCGTCAGGAGCGCCATCACGCGGCCGGCCTCATCCGGTGTGACCTCGCCCGCTCCAACAGCATCCAGCACGGCAATTGATGCCTCAACTGCGTCAGCCGCAGATCGGACCGGTGGCAGGCTGATGCAGATCGGGGCGTCTCTCCGAGGCGGCGCCAAACGGTCGAGACATAGACGCAGAGCCGTCGGGTCACCTGTAAGCGCTTTGTCGATAGCGGCCTTCGTCAGGGCCACATGCTGCCCCTCTAAAAGCCCTTCGATCGCGATCGTGGTTCGATTACGGCTTCCCGCCACTCGACCGGGATTCCCCGGCTCAAACGGCCTACCACGCGTTGCTGCGCGGGGTTTACGCGGCTCGGTCATTCGAAGTCCTCATATCCTGGTATCGGTTCGTTGCCTGTCTCACCGGGTGCGAGGATCGGGCGGAGTGCGGGATTGCCTGCAGGGAAGACCGTCGGGGTGCGGGGTGCCGCTTCGTCTTCCCCACCTGGGTTTTCCCCACCTTGGTATTCTACCCGGGGACCACCTTTCCCCACCCCTGCCCCTATAGGGGGGCAGGTGGGGTGAGGACGATTTGGTCCCCCACCTTCCCCACCCGTCCTCACCTCACCTGACGAGGTGGGGGGAACGTCCTGCAGTGCCCAGGTGCCGACCTCGACGAAGGTCCGGTCGTTGCTCTTGTCGTCCTTGCCGTCGACCTTCACGAGCGCGCCGGTCGCGAACCAAGTGCCGAGCATCTTGTTGATACGGGCGCGATCAGCCTTCACGCTGCTGTCGGCGCTGAGCCCGAACACGTCGGCGACGACCTTGCCAACCCATGCCTTGGCCTGGGCGTCAGCGCGGTACCGCTGCGCGTTGGCGACGCGGCCGATTGCATGCTGCACGGTAAGCAGGTGGTCGGCTGTGACGCCCTCGAACGCGTCGGGCGGTGACCACGGGATAACGACACCCATGTTGTCACCGTCGTCGTTCACGCCGTTGCCGAGGCTCACCGATGCCATCGTGTACCAGTCGGACTTGTCGCTGGGCGGGGCGCGGTTGTTCTTGTCGTCATACACTCGGAAGAACCGGCGGCGGCGTTCCTCCTCGATCCCCCACATCCTCGCCTCTTCCTCACCCATGCGATTAAGGACCAGCACCGACCGACAGGCGTTGATGAGTGCGACTGCGCCGCGGCCGGACAGCGCGGTGACCTCTGCTGCGCCGGCCTTGCTGACGTGGTGCGCAAGACCGATCCCGCACTTGGCGTTCTTCGCGACCATCGCCCATTCCTTGGCAATGGAGTCGATCTCCATGTTGTCGTTCTCGTTGGCCGAATGGGACGAAACGAAGGGATCGGCGTGCAGGTAGTCGACGCGACGGTCTAGCAGCTCGTCAGTCAGGCCGGCGACGAGAGGGCGGTTGATGACAAGCCCTTCCGCTGCGGTCGAGGTCGCCAGTTTGAGGATCGCCCCCTCCAAGGCACTGTCGACGAACAGGTGATCGCGGATGTGCTCAGGACCGATCGACCAGTGCTTGCACGCCGCCTGGATGATGCGGGCCAGCTCCTCTGCATCGTCTTCGAGGTTCCAGAGCCAGACCCGCTTCGGTCCTCCCGGGACCTCCTGCCCGAGCAGGTTACGGCCCGTGGCCATTGCGAGTGCCTCACCGACGCTCAGGATGGTCTTGCCGGCCGCGCCAGGCGCAAGGATCGCACGGACATGCCCACGCTGGATGGACCGGCCATAGACCCACTCACGGGGCTTGATCGTGGCCGGGTCCCGCCAGACGTAAGGCGTGGCGACCACCTTGACGGGTTCGGGCTTCGGCTTCAGTGCGCCGCCGCCGATCAACGGGGTGGGACAGAACGGGCGGGCGTCCTCGTAGCTCGCCTGCATCGCGGTGACGTTCATGACCGCACCCCCATCAATTCGGCGTTGAAGTCGACGAAGGGCGGCGTCGGGCGCATGATACGAACCGACAGGCCCGATGCGGCGTACGCCTCAGCCGCCTTCTGTGCCGCCGCCTCACCGGGTGCGTTACCGTCCGCCCCGATCACGACCGAGCGCACTGCGGGTGGGAAGATCATGGCTGGCATCATAGACGTACCTGCCGCGACCCAGACTGATCGCCCCAAGCCCTGCGCCAGCGTCAGTCCGTCCTCCAGGCCCTCACAAACGAGGATGCTGGCTGAGGGTGGCCCAAGTTGGATGGAGCCGCCAATGACGTTGCCGAGGCTGTACTTGACTTTGGGCTTACGGTCGGTGTCCGTCGCCTTCGTCGCGGCCTTGCACCCGTCTTCCGTCAGGTACGTGCGTTGTAGCGCGACGAGATCCCCGGTGGCGTCCGTGACGATCGCGACTAGCGTCGGCAACAACCCCGGACCGTTCGCCGCCAGTACCCCGTTCCCTTCGATTTTGGGCGGCGCAAGGCGGGCGAACCGCAGCGTGTGCGGCAAGTCGATGGTGATGCCGCGCGACCGCAGATAGATCGCGGCCGGCGTCCCCTTGATCGGGACCGACTCCTTGATGATCCGCTGCGCGATCGGGCGCATGTCGGTTTTCGGCTTAGCTGGTGCGCGCTGCTGTTCCAGCTCACGCAAGGCGCCGCCGTCCAGCATGCCGATCGCCTCGCGGGTCTTCACGTTATAAGCGCGCATGACGAAGTCGATGACATCGCCTTGGGCGCTGCACCCGAAGCACTGAAACCGGCGGTCGTCCGCGTAGATCGTAAACGATGGCGACTTATCCTGGTGGAACGGGCAGCACCCCTTCCACTCGCGACCGGCGCGAGAGAGCTTCACCCCCGCCTTGGTCGCGACGCCGGACACCGGGAAACGGTCACGGATCTGCTGGGTGACTGCTGCGAAAGCGGTGCTGTCCATGCGTTCGTTCATGCGGCACCCCCTATCGGCTCAGGCCGATTGATATGGAAAGGCCGCATGCTACGCTCGCCGGGGCGGACATAGGCGATCGGCAGGCGGTGCTTCCGCCAAGCCTTCTCCGCTACAGCGCGGGCGGCGGCATAGGACGTGGCACCGCACAACCATTCCGGCTTCTTCCAGATGCCATAACGACGTTCCATCAGTCCGACGCCCCACCCGCCATCCGGGCGTTGCCGGATCACGAGCATACGGATCACCGCGAGCCGCGGAGCCTTGCCAGACAGTGCACGATCAGCGCGAGCGCGAACCCATGCAGCTGCCGAGTAAACCTGCGCCGTCATGCTGCGCCCTCCCCGTACGATCCGTACAGAATATGGTCGAGGTCTGACCGACCGCGGAACCGCTGGTGCCAGAAGGCGCGCGACGGCTCGAAATGCCCGAGGGGCTTCGGCACATCGTTGTACCGGGCGACCATGACCGGCAACCCAGTCAGATCAGCAACATCGACGGCGCGCGATGCTGTTGAGGCAAAAGAGCCGACTCCGGTACCTGCGGCCTCCAACGACCCGCCAGGCACCTCCTCACCCTGCACGGTGGCGTGCCACTGGTCGGGGTTCAGCTGCTCGATGACGATCGCGCGGACGATCTCACCGGGGAATGTGCAAAGGGAGGTCATGCCGCGTCCTCCTGTCGGTCGAGAACGGTGGCGCGCCAGACGATAGCGTTGGCACCCGAGATGTTCCGCCGGCGCAGACCGGTGTCCCGAATCATCCCCTTCTTCAGCAGCTCGGTGAACCGCGGCTGGAGCGAGTACCGTTTGTAGCCTGCGATCACGCACGTCTCATCGACGGTAAGACCGTCGGGATGGGCGCAAAGTACCTTGTGAACGATCGCGCGGAGGTGGTCGGCCATCGGGGCGATACCTGCATAGGCGGCGGCGCTGGTGTCAGTACGATGTCGGCTCATGCGTCGCCTCCATCGGCGAGAGGGGAAGACCGTGCTTGTCGAGCAAGATCACGAGCCAGTTGCGCTGTTTCTCGGTCAGGGGGTCGCGTCGAATGCGACACCGCCGAGAAACTGCCCCTCGCGGGGCTTGAGGGTGACGCCCGCGGTGAGCAAGGACATCGCGGCGCGTTGGTGTTCAACCATGCTGCAGGTCTCCCCACGCGAGGGCGGCGACGAGCGCCGCGCTACATCCCTGCAAACCGACAACATGAAGCCGTTGCAGACGAAGCACGGAAATAGTATCTACAGTGTAGTTGACGTTTTGAAGATCCCGAGAAGGTCGCCCTGCCAGGCGGCCTTTCTCACTTACGGGTTGAGGCGCCCGTGCCCTTGCGGATGGCATAACGGGTCAAACGGTCTCGACCAGCGCACGGATGCTACTGGTATGAACCAGAGTCCGGCGACCGATTTTCACCGTAGTGAGGCGGCCCTCACCGATTAACTTGTAAAGCGTCGTATGCCCAACGCTTAGGGCGCGCTTGGCGCCTTCGATTGTGACGGTGACTGTTTCCATCGTGCGGTCTCCTCGCTTGAGCCGCTGTCCGCGGCTCTTCATGACCGCCCGCCAATGTTCACATATTTTTGCGCCCAGAAAGTGGTTATAAATCAGCTCAGGCGCTTCAGGTCGCGAATGCACACCAAGCGTCGAGCAGTTGTCGGCGCATTTCTAAGAACTGGGTTCGCTTGTAAGCGCGCACTACGCGGTCAGGAACAACGTGAGCCAAGGCAGCTTCTGCGACCGCGTCTGGAATCTGGTGCATCTTCTCCGCCGCCCAGTCGCGGAAGGAGCTGCGGAACCCGTGCGGCGTAAAGGCTTGCCCGGCATCCTTCATGACCTTGGACAGCGTCATGTCAGAGATCATCACGCCTTTGGCCGAAGGGAACACGTGGTCATCATGCTTCGGCCTGCGCTCCAAGTGCCGACGTTTGAGCAGATCCACCGCCGCCTCACTCAAGGTGACGGTATGCGGTTCGCGGTTTTTCATCAACGCAGCTGGACGGTGCCATTCCGCAGTTTTCAGATTGATATGAGCCCACTTCGCGGACCTTACTTCGCCGGTGCGCGCGGCGGTCAGGATCTGAAAAAGGAGCGCGTCGCGTCCAACCGACGGGACCTTGTCGCGCATCTGCTGCACGAAGGCGGGCACGTCAGCGTAAGGCATGGCTGCATAATTGCTGCCTTTAGCCTGTTTCGACAGCCCCACTGTGACCGACTTGCGGGGCGCCTCGGTCGGGCGCCAGCCTTTCGAGTGCGCGAAATTCAACACCGAGCTGATCCGTACCTTCACCTTTCGGGACGTCTCAGGCACCTTCGTCCATATTGGAGCCAGGAGGTCACGAATATGAGACGCCTCAATCGTGTCGACCTTCAGGTTGCCGATCACCGGATTTGCATAGGTTTCGAGCGACGTAAGAAAATCCGCCGCAGTTTTCGCCGACCAACCCGCTTTCAGCGCCTCGTGCGTCGCTTTGACGGCGTCGTTGAACGTTGGTGTCGGACGGCGGTCGCGATCACGCTCTTCGATCGGGTCGCGACCGTTGAGGGCATGCTTGCGCAGGTCAGCCGCCTTCGTGCGAGCGTCCGCTAAACTGAGAGCGGCCAACGACCCCAGGCCGATGTCCCGCCGCTTGCCATCGCGCTGGACACGGATCATCCAGGACTTGGCACCGGTCGCACTGACGAGCAGGTATAGGCCGTCTCCGTCCCCATGCCGGCCAGGCTTCGCGTTCTTCACCCCCAACGCACTTAGCTTGCCCATGTCGCTCCCTCACCTACTCCCACACAATCGCGCGAAGAGTAGCGAAGGTCAACGAACAAAGGCAAAACGCCGAACGTGAATCAATCGGGAACGCTAGGGGCTGGCCGAAGAACTGCGAATAACGGCGAACAGCTAGTTGGGCTCCTGCAACCGGCACCACCCCTTCCAAATACTGTCGTACGGGATCTCCTCCCTTGCCGCATCCGCGTCATAGCCTTATCGAATTGCAACAAGACCAATCTGATACCGGGGAGCAACGGATGGCGCGACGTAGCGGAAAGATTGGCGCCGTCGTAGCGCTGATGGTGACGTCCGCGAGCTTGGCGATCGCGGTGCCGAGCGATGCATTGGGACATCCCGTAACGCGCCCCGCAATCTTCCCGGCGCCCACTTCGATGGTGCTGACTTCGGACACACTCGCCTTGGGCACCTCCGTCGTGTTGATCACAGCGCCGGGTACCGATCCCGAAACCATTGCCCGGGTCCGCGACATCCTGACGGCGGCGGGGGTGAAGACGATCACATCGGCGCGCCGGCTGCCCGTCGCGCTCGATCGCGTTCACATCGTCCTCGGGCTTGGCGACTCAGGCGTCGTGCGCGACTCGCTGTCACGCAGCAAGGCCACGCTGGACACGCATGCCGAAGGCTACACCCTCGCCGTGGTAGCGGCCGGCGCGGGCATCGTCACGCTTGCCGGTCACGACGCCGATGGCCTGTTCCACGCGGTCCAGACGTTCCGCCAGCTCGCCCGGCGCCCCGCTCTGCCTACGCTGGTGATCCAGGATCATCCGGCAATGCCGATCCGCGGCACGATCGAGGGCTTTTACGGCGCGCCCTGGTCGATGGCGGATCGCACCAAGCATCTCGACTTCCTCGCCACGGTGAAGGCGAACACCTATGTCTACAGCCCGAAGGACGATCCATACGCGCGCGATCGGTGGCGCGAGGCCTATCCCGCCGCGACGCTGTCGGCGCTCGGCACGCTGGCCCAGACCGCGCGGCGCAATCATGTCGACTTCGTCTACGCGGTCTCGCCCGGGCCATCGGTCTGTTTCTCCGACCCCGCCGATGTGCAGGCGCTGGAACGCAAGTTCGACGCATTGCGGGCGATCGGTGTCGGCAGCTTCTACGTCGCGCTCGACGACATCGAATACACCAAGTGGAATTGCGAGCGCGACAAGACCGCGTTCGGCCCCTCGGGCGCGGAGGCGGCCGGCGTCGCGCAGGCGCAATTGCTCAACGCGGTGCAGGCCAGCCTGAGCGCCAAGGACCCAGGCGCGCGCCCGCTGATCATGGTGCCGACCGAATATTACGATGCGAAGGAAACGCCGTACAAGGCGGCGTTGCGCAAGCATCTCGATCCGCGGATCGTCGTGCAATGGACCGGCACCGACGTCGTCCCGCCCGCCATCTCGATCCCCGATGCCAAGGCGGCGACCAAGGCATTCGGCCGCAAGACGCTGTTGTGGGACAATTATCCGGTCAACGATTACGCACAGACCACCGGTCGGCTGCTGATGGCGCCCTATGCGCGGCGCGAGGCCGGGCTGTCGGGCGAGCTGACCGGCATCCTGTCGAACCCGATGAACCAGGAGGCCCCGAGCCGCCCGGCGGTGACCGGCGTTGCCGCGTTCGGCTGGAACGACACCGCCTACGATGCCGAGCGGACCTGGCATTTTTCCGCGCGTGAACTGGCGGGCGGCGACGAACGCGCGACCGCGGCCTTGCTCACCTTCTTCGATACGCAGCACATGGCGCCGACCTTTGGCAGCCAGCCCTGGCAGGAGCAGGCACCGCGACTGAAGGCAGCGCTCGACGCGGTCCGGGAAGCGCTGGCGGATGGCGATACGGCGGCGCGGGAGCGGGCGATCGCGGACCTGACCACGCGTGCCGACGCAATCGCCAACGCGCCCGACATCATCCGCTCCGGGACGATCGACCCCGGATCCGCGGTGCAGGCGCGGCCTTGGCTCGATGCGATGCAGCGCTGGGGCCGCGCGCTCCAGTTGACGGCCGCCGGGCTCGGCGCCGCCAATAGCGGCAGCACTGCCGCCGCGCGCTATTTCGCAAACGCGCGGACACTGGCGCGCGAGGCGGCTGCGATCACGACGATCCCCGGCGCGACCCGGTTCGATGGTCCGATCAAAATCGCGGACGGCGTGCTCGACGCCTTCGTCAGCGACGCGCCGACCCTGATTGCCGCCGCGCCGGCAATCGAGGCTGACGGCGCGGTACCGGTGCGATCCGATGGCCCCGAATGACCGGTCTTCAGTCGAGGCTCGCTGGCTGACGCTGACCCGCGACATCCTGCCGACAGCGGCGCCGACGCGTGGCTGGCCGGTCCGGGCCGATCATTGCTTCCAGCGTATCTTCCTCGACAACGCCTGTGGCGGCGTCTGGTACGACTTCATACCCGATCGACCGGCCATGCGCGCGCCGACCGCGTGGTGCTCGATCGCGCTATCGCGCTCGCCGAAGCGAGCTTGGCAGGCGAACTGGATCTGGCCGTACTCAATCGGCAATCGCTGGCGTGGCGAAGGGCCCGCGCGGCACGCAAATGACGCCCGTCACCCGCAGCAGCGTTTGGACTTCTTGCCCGATCCGCATGGACAGGGATCGTTCCGTCCCGCTTTGACCCGCGCTGCGCCGGCCGTTGGCAGCGGAACGGCGGCAGCTGCCCGCAATCGGGACGCATGGAGCTGGAGGACACTCGTGGCGAGATCGGCCGGTGCCTGGTCCTCGCGTTCGTTGATCTCCATGCTGTCCAGCGCGCTTTCGTTGCGCGCGATCGCGATCAACACCGACAGACGCGCGAGACCATCGACCGCCTCGGCATCCTCGCCAGCCGCCACGGCATCCCAGCTTTCGGGTCGCAACGCCATCGCTTCGGCAAACCCGTCGATCCACAATTCCCAAAGGACGTCGCCGGTCCGCTCGTCAACGTCGAAGATCGGACGCAGCTTGCCACGCTCCAGATCGCGGGCGATCTCGGCGTATCGTGCCATGACGGCGTCGACGAACCATTGCACGTCGAGCGGATCCTCGAACGGCGCGATGCCGTCCTCATCGAGCCCCCATATGCTCTGCAGCCATTCGCCTTGCTCGATAGGCTCGGGTCCGACCAGCAGCCCGGTGAGAAACCCGTCGAGCTCGGTCAGTAGCATCGGCTCTTCGAGCGGCAGGTCGGCGAGCGCATCGTCGAGGCGACGGAGTCGGGACGGGCGCGGCTTCATGACGCCTCTTTCGAGATACTCGGTATCGTCACAGGCGGAGATTCCGTTTTTCCATCTCGGCAGCCGCCATGGCAGCGAGCGGAGAGCCCGGCGCCTGCGCAAAGATATCCGCAAGGTCGAGCACGTCTTCATTGTTCAATGCGGAGACCGAGGCCTTGATCGCCGCCAGACCTATGACGGCTTGGTCACGCTCGATCGTCAATCGCTTCATGCGGGATTTCAACATTGTCAGGCCGATAGCAGGAGGGGATGGAGGAGCAGACGCAGATGCAATCAGCTTTGGGGCCAGCGTTCGGGGGCGCGCCGGTGGCTGTTACACTCCTTTAGGAGACCTTCGCTTAGTCTGTTTGGCGGTGTTCGCGCGCTCTTCGGCGCCCAGCCGCTGCCAACGCTCGAACCGGGCACGCGTGAGATGTCCCGCTGCGATCCCGGCCTGAACCGCGCACCCGGGTTCGACGCTATGCGAACAGTTGGAAAAACGACACTCCTCCGCAGCCGCGACGAAATCGTCGAAGATCTCCGCGATCCCGGTGGCCGCGTCGGCCAACTGCAACTCGCGCATGCCCGGCGTATCGAGCAGCCACCCTCCCTGCGCCAGCCGGTGCATCTCGCGCACCGTCGTGGTGTGGCGGCCAGTGGAGTCGTTCGCACGAATGGCCTGGGTCGCGATGCTGTCCGAGCCGCGTAGCGAGTTGACCAGCGTCGACTTGCCGACCCCGGACGAGCCGAGGAACGCGACGGTCTGGCCGGGGCCGCACCAGTCCGCGAGGCCGGTGACGGCGTGTGGATCACGCCCATTGACGATCTCGACCCTCAGGCCGGGCTCGATCGCTCGCGCCGCTGCGACGTAAACGTCCGGTGTGTCGGTCAGGTCCGCCTTGGTCAGCACGACGACCGGGGTAACCTCCACGTCGTGCGCCAGCACCAGATAGCGCTCGAGCCGCGCGACGCTGAAGTCTTCGTTGCACGATGCGACGAGGAATACCGTATCGACGTTCGCGGCGATCATCTGCTCGCGACGCGGATCGCCCGGCGCGCGACGCTTGAACAGGTTCTTGCGGTGAAGCACGCGGATCGGCAAGCCGGTGGACGTCTCGATCAGCACCCAGTCGCCGACGGTCGGATGATCGTCGGTCGGTTGCGCCCCCGCGATATAGGGCGTCACGAGCTGCCGGCCGCCGGCTCCCGCCACCGCGATCTGACCACGATGGACCGACATCACCCGGACGGGATGAAGGTCGCGCAGGTCCTCGTCCGACAGCTGGGCGCTGAAATGGTCATCCCAGCCAAGATCTTCCAATGTCTCGTCGGTCGGCATCATAGGGCGCAGCGGCATCTTTCTTCACGACGGTTCGCGATCATCGTAGGTCGGGCTCACCGATATGGTGATCCCTGCCCGGTATGGCACGCTCGGCTCCGCGAAGCGACCATGCAGAGCATCCGGCGGGACGGCAAATCGGCAACGCCCGGTTTACTGGTCCCGATTTACTGGTCCCGGTTCACTGGTAATGCGTGACTTTCTCGAAGCCATCGTTGAGCTTCACCATCCGGATCACCTTCTTCACATAGCTTCGGACATGGCGGTCGAAGCGCGTGTCGTTTTAGACGCCGCGCCAGATATAGTCGTCCCGCTCCAGCAGCGCGCGGAGGAGGTTCGATACCGCCTCCTGCGTATCCAGCGATGCTTTGGCCTTCAGGATCAGCGAGCAGACCATCTCCTCGGCGCTCGCCTTGTCGCAATCGTCCTGAAGCTCCCGCCCGCCGCGCTCCGCGACGACCTGATCCGCGCGCGCCGCAACGACCCGGCTTTCCAGCCATTTGCGGGCCACCGCCCCGTCCCAGGTCTTTACGATCTTGTCCGCCACACGCTTCTCGCATTCTCTCGCACGCGACGCAGGCCTGCCGACGTTTCCCGGCCGGCCACGGTGATCACGCCAGCCGACCGCCGCCGATACCACCGACGCTCGGCCAGGTACACCGCGCCTTGGTAGGGCCGGAGTTGAGCTCCCGTGCCAATTGACATAGCTTTGCCGTGCTACCCGAACGCATCCGCATCATGCGGTGACGGCTCCGGGGCGAATTGGGAGAGGTGCCGCATGGACCAGCAACCAACGCACCGGTTTGTGCCGGACGGGTCGATCGGGCGCATCATGATGGCGAGGGCGATCCGATGATCCTGCTGATACTTGCCGCGCAAGCCGCCACGCTGGGCGCGACCAATTACAGCGTCGATGCACCGATGCCCGTACCCAAAGGGCGCCCGAGCTTTGCCGACGAGTTCGACGGCAAGGCGATCGACCAGACCAAATGGCGCTTCGACGTGTCGCGCAACGCCGAAGGATGGTACAATCACGAACGCCAATATTACGCCAAGGACCGGGCCGAAAATGCGCGGATCGAAAACGGCGCTCTGGTGATCGAGGCGCGGCGCGAGACGCTGTCAAAGGCGCGCTTCGCCGATTGGGGCGGTCAGGCGTACACCTCAGCCAAGCTCGTCTCGCGCACCCCGCGTGGGTATGGCTTTTACGAAGTCCGCGCGAAACTGCCGTGCGGGCGTGGCAGCTGGCCGGCGATCTGGCTGCTGCCGTCGGGCGGAAAATGGCCCGACGAGGGCGAGATCGACATCATGGAGATGGTCGGCTGGGATGCAAACGTCGTCCATGCGACACTCCACACGGCGGCATTCAATCACACCAAGGGCACGCAACGCGGCGCGCAGATCGGACTCGCGACCGCCTGCACGGCATATCACCGCTATCAGCTCGACTGGCGCGCGGATGCGATCACGATCGGTGTCGATGGCCGCGCGATCATGCGCGTCGCCAACGACCAGCCCGGCGGCAAGGCGGCGTGGCCGTTCACGCGCCCCTATGACCTGATCCTCAACCTCGCGGTGGGTGGCGACTGGGGTGGCCAGAAGGGGATCGACGACGTGGCGTTTCCGCAGCGGATGGCGATCGATTACGTCCGCTACTGGCAGCGCTGACCAAAGCCCCTTCACCGGCGGCCCTGTGCGAAAAGGATGACCAGCCCGCCGCACAGCGTCAGTGCGGCGAGCACGAGCATCACCCCATCGAAGTCGGTCGGCGTGGCAAGCGCCCAGGTCAGCGTCGGTCCAAGCAGGCCGGGCAGCGTGTTGGTCAGGTTGAGCAACCCGAGATCGCGGCCACGATGGCGGGCGTCGGGCAACAGCTGCATCGCGAACGACGCATGGAGCGCCAGGAACACCGACGTCCCGGTGCTGTAGACGCAGAACGCGACCGCACCGCCCGTAAAGCTCTGCGCGCCCGCCATTCCCAATAGTCCCGCAGCCGCGACGACGGTTGCCGCGAAGAGGAACGGCTTGGTCCGACCCGAACGATCGGCAAGACGACCGACGAAGACCGCGATCGGCAGCGGCACCGAATAGGCGACGATCATCACCGTTCCCATCCGCGCCGCGATCGTCGCTGGTGCGACTGCCGGCGTGACGCTTTCGAGATAGTAGAAGAAATAGACGAACAGCGCGCTGCCCGCGATCTGGACGAACAGCCGCGCGGTCCAGGCCAGCGCCAGGTCGCGCCGTAGCACCGCCCTCGCCGGCCGTGGCGGGTCGTCCGGCACCACCGGCTGCGCGCGCTGCAGCAACAGGGGCATCGTACAGGCGACCACTGCGAGCGGCACGATCGCCAGCCGCGCCGCCTCGCCGAGCAGGGCGGTTGCCATCAACGCCGCCGCCAGCGCCGCGGCGACCGGGCTTGCCACCGCGAGCAGACCGCCGGCCAGACCCTTCTGCGCATCGGGCACCTCGTCGGCCATGATCGCCAGCAGCGGCGCGAGCACTGCATTCACCGCGACCTGGAACGTCACAACCGACAGGATAAGACCGGTCGACGACGTCGCCGCGCCGATCGCCGCATAGGAAAGCGTCGTGGCGACGAGCCCGCCGGCGAGCCACTTGCGACGCCCGCCGCCGCGGGCGACCGATCGGTCGCTCAGCCAACCGAACGCGATGTTGGCGACGCTGGCCGAAAGCGCGCCGGCAACCACGATCACGGTGAGGACGCCCAGCCGCCCTGCCCCGGCGACGGCAGCGACCTTGATCGGCAACAGCAACGTCAAAAACGGCAGGTAGCCGATGACTCCACCGACATAAGCGAGCGCGAAAACCAGCAGAAAGCCGGTTGACCGACGATCGGGTAGCGGCGCGGTCGGGAGAGCGGGATGGCGCGCCATTGCGCTGTTCCTAGGCCGCGCGATACCAGCAGGGCAACCTCCGTCCGTCGCCGACATGGGGCGTCTCGAAGGCCCTTGGCGTGATGCATTGCGTCACCGCACGACCCGACGCGCGGCCGCTTCGAACCCCGATATGTTGCAGCGCGGACACTATAATCGACATATTTTGTGAACGTTCACAACGGTAGCGCTACCGTGCTTGACACACTGTGACGGACAGAGAATGTGAACGTTCACGGGGAAGGCGCAGCTCATAGCGCCGTCTACAGGGGAGGACTATCATGCGTGGCTTCACAGCTCGCTCGCTTTCGCGTTTCGTCATCGGCACATCGGCACTGGCCTTAGTTGGCCTGCCCGGCATCGCCATGGCGCAGGACGCTGCCGCAACGGTCGGCAATCCAGGCTCTTCGGACATCGTACCGCAGGCCACCCCCACCGGTCCGAACGAGGCCACCGACGATATCGTCGTCACCGGCATCCGCGCATCGCTGCGCGAGGCGATCGACATCAAGCGCAATGGCCAGGGCGTGGTCGACGCGATTTCGTCGGAAGATATCGGCAAGTTCCCCGACACCAACCTCGCCGAGTCACTGCAGCGCATCACCGGCGTATCGATCGACCGCTCGAACGGTGAAGGCTCGACCGTCACCGTCCGCGGCTTCGGCCCGGAATATAACCTCGTCACGCTGAACGGTCGCCAGATGCCGACCTCGACACTCGGCGACGGCGCCAGCGCGCCCGCCTCGCGCTCGTTCGACTTCGCCAACCTCGCCTCCGAAGGCGTCGCCGCGGTCGAGGTCTACAAGACCGGTCGCGCCGCCGTGCCCTCGGGCGGCATCGGCTCGACGATCAACATCCGCACCCCGCGCCCGCTCGACAAGCCGGGCACGCGTGGCAGCATCGCCGCCAAGGGCGTGCTCGACAGCTCGCGCAACGGCAAGGACCAGATCACGCCGGAAGTGTCGGGCATCCTGTCCACCACCTTCGCCGACGACCGGATCGGTATCCTGTTCAGCGGCGCGTATCAGCGTCGCAAGGCGAGCAACAACTCGGCGAGCGTCGGCTTCCGCGACGGGTTCCTGGGGGCTGAGAATAACTGGGGCACGCTGGCACAGCCCGGCACGCCGGGCGCCGCCAACATCACCAACCGCCCCGGTCCGACCGACGTCTATGAGATCCCGCAGAGTGCCGCCTACGACGTCATCGACATCGACCGCGAGCGCATCAACGGCCAGCTGGTCCTTCAGGCCAAGCCGACCGACACGCTGACGGCGACGCTCGACCTCACCTATTCGAGCAACAAGGTCGAGGTGCGCGACAGCAGCGTCGGCATCTGGTTCAACTTCGGCGACACGCGCAGCGCATGGACCAATGGGCCGGCAGCCGGTCCGGTTTTCTATTCGGAGAATTTCGCGCCGGGCAAGGATCTGTCGTACAGCAGCTCGCTGACCGCGAACAAATCCGAGAACAAGTCGATCGGCGGCAACCTGACCTGGGAAGCGCCCGGCAATGTCACGATGTCGCTTGACGCGCATCACTCGACCGCGGTCTCGAAGCCGACCAACGATTACGGCAGCAGCACGTCGATCGGCGGCGCGATCTTCGGCGTCCAGTCGCAGACCGTGAATTTCGAGAACGACCTGCCGATTATCTCGTACCAGATGTACCCCGGCATCGACCCGCTGAACGCGTCGTTGATCACGCCGACCGGCAACGCGTTCCGCAACGCGTATTTCAAGGACGAGATCAACCAGCTCCAGCTGAAGGGGCATTACGACCACGACGGCGATTTCCTCGACAGCATCGACTGGGGCTTCTCGTACGTCGACAACAAGGTCCGCTCGGCCTACGGCTTTATCCAGAACGAGACCTGGGGCGGGATCGATCCGCGCGGCGCGGCAGCCGGTGCAGCGGCGGTTCCCGACGATTTCTTCAACCTCACCAGCATCCCCGACAAGTTCAAGGGCGTATCGGGCGCGAACAATCCGGCGATCCCGCAGTCGATCTACACGTTCAATTTCGAGCAGATGGCCGAACTGCTGCGGTCGCAGTATAATATCTGCAGCGCCCCGCAGACCGGCACCGCCGCGCCTGGCACTTGCCTTGCCAACTACACCAACGATCGCCGCATCCGCGAGCGGACGATCTCGCCCTACATCCAGTTCAACGGCAAGTTCGACGTCTTCGATCGACCGGCGCACATCATCGGTGGCGTCCGCTACGACGAGACACAGGTGAACTCGTCGGCATTGGTGCCGATCCCGACCGGTACACGCTGGACCGGGGCGAACGAATTCGCCCTGACCTATGCGGCCAACGCCGCGTTCACGACGCTCAAGGGCCGCTATCACAATTGGCTGCCCGCGGTCGATTTCGACATCGAACCGGTCCGCAACGTCAAGCTGCGCGCGTCGTACAGCCACACCATCACGCGCGCGGATTACGGCAGCCTCCAGGGCGGCCTGAACATCGACTCCAACCCGCGGATCGGTGGCGGCACCGGCAGCCAGGGCAACCCGAACCTGATCCCGTACAAGTCGAAGAACATCGATCTGTCCGCGGAATGGTATTACGGCCGCGAAAGCTATATTTCGGTCGGGTATTTCACCAAGGACGTACAGAACTTCATCGGCACGACGCAGATCAACACGCCGGCATTCGATCTGCGCAACCCAGGCTCGGGCCCGCGCTATCGTCAGGCGGTGGCGGCACTCGGATCGACCGACAACAATTTGGTACGCGATTACATCCTGCGCAACTTCCCGGCCTCGTCGCAGGTCACGGGGACGAGCGATGCGGGGCTGCTGACGGGCAATATCTTCGGCCTGCCGCAGGACGATCTGTTCAACTTCCAGGTGAGCCAGCCGTTCAACAGCGACCAGACCGCCAACATCAACGGCTGGGAATTCGCGATCCAGCACCGCCTGTGGGAAACCGGGTTCGGCGTCATCCTGAACTACACGATCGTCAACGGCGACGCGAAGTACGACAACGCGCTCGATCCGAATATCGGCCAGTTCGCGCTGACCGGGCTCAGCGACAGCGCCAACGCGGTCGGCTATTACGACAAGAACGGCTTCCAGGCGCGTGTCGCGTATAACTGGCGCGGGCAATTCTATGCCGGCGGCGCGTTCGACCCGACCTATGTCGAGGCGTACGGCCAGGTCGATGCGAGCGCGAGCGTCCAGATGACCAAGGGGCTGGCGGTGTTCGGCGAGGTCATCAACCTCACCGGCCAAGGGCGTCGCGGGCATCGTCGCTCGGACAATTTCGTAACCTTCGCGCAGCCGGGCTACGCACGCTACTCGGCCGGCCTGCGCTTCAACTTCTGAGGCGGGTGTTTGGAATCCTCCCCCGCAAGGGGGAGGTGGCGCCGGAGGCGACGGAGGGGAGGAACACGGGACCGCTGTTACCCTTACCTCCCCCTCCGTCTGGCAAGAGCCAGCCACCTCCTCCTGGCGGGGAGGATTCGAGCGACCGCAATGACCGGGGAAAGATGGCGTTTTCGGCGATGGCAAGGCAAGTCGAGATGCACTCGAATGAGGGAAACAGGCAGCAAACGATGGCCACGAATACCGGCCCCGAAGCAACGAACGACCACCCGATCACGAACATCGTGATCGTCGGCGGCGGTACGGCCGGTTGGCTCGCCGCCTGCCTGATCGCCGCCCGCACCGATCACGGCGCCGCACACCCCCTCAAGGTAACCCTGATCGAGTCCCCCGACGTGCCGACGATCGGCGTCGGCGAAGGCACATGGCCGACGATGCGCCGCACGCTCGAACGCATCGGTATCGCCGAGGCCGACTTCATCCTCGCCTGCGACGCATCGTTCAAACAGGGATCGCGGTTCGACGGCTGGCGGACCGGCGCCCCCGACGACAGCTATCTCCACCCCTTCACCGCACCCGTCGACGGCGACCCGCGCGACATCGTCGCAGCCTGGGCCGAGCATGGCGGTCAGTTCGCGAACAGTGTCGGCGCGCAAGGCGAGATCTGCCACCGCGACCTCGCGCCCCGCCAGCGGGCGATGCCTGACTACGCGGGCACGCTGAACTATGCCTACCACCTCGACGCCGGCAAGCTCGCCGCACTGCTGACGCGCCATGCAACCGAGCGGCTCGGTGTCCGCCACATCCGCGACCACGTCGTCGGCATCGACAACACCGAGCACGGCGACATCGCCGCGGTCCAGACGCGCGCGTCGGGTGCGATCGCGGGCGACCTGTTCCTCGATTGCACCGGTCACGCAGCACTGTTGATCGGCGGGCATTACGACATCGCCACGATCGACCGCGGTGGCGAGTTGTTCAACGATCGCGCGCTGGCGGTGCAGATGCCCGTCGCGCCCGACAGCGCGATCGCCTCGCAGACCAACGCCACCGCGCACGCCGCGGGCTGGATCTGGGACATCGGCCTGCCCACCCGCCGCGGCATCGGCTGCGTCTATTCCTCAGCGCATCTGAGCGACGACGCGGCGGCTGAGACGCTTGCGCGCTATATCCGCACCACCGTGCCCGACGCCGCATTACCCATTTTCCGCCAACTCAAGTTCCAGTCGCGCCATCACGAGCGATTCTGGGAACGCAATTGCCTGGCGGTCGGGCTGTCGGCCGGATTCCTGGAGCCGCTCGAAGCGTCGGCGATCGTCCTGATCGAACTGTCGCTCGATGCGCTACTCGACAATTTCCCCAGCCACCGCGGCGCGATGGATATTCACGCGACGCGCTTCAACACGCTGTTTCGCTACCGCTGGGACCGGATCGTCGAGTTCCTGAAGCTGCATTACGTGCTCAGCGAGCGCGACGAACCCTATTGGCGCGATCACCGCGACGCCGCATCGATCCCGCCGCGCCTCGCCGAACTGCTGACGCTCTGGCGCCACCAACCGCCATCGCGCGCGGATTTCCCGATGATCGACGAGATCTTCCCGGCCGCGAGCTATCAATATGTCCTGTACGGCATGGGCTTCCCCGTGCCGACCCGCGGACCGATCGCCACGGCGGACCGTACGCGGACGGAAACCTTGCTGGCGCAGGTCGATCAGCGCAAGCGTATGCTCGCCGCTGGCCTGCCGACCAACCGTGCCTATCTCGATGCCCTGCGGCACGCGACCGCTCCCGCCATGGAATTGTCAGCCTGATGTCCGACCACGTCATCCTTACCGCCGAAGACCACCGCGACCTGCGTATCCGTACCGAACGCGCCCCCGAACTGGGCGACGCGGTGATGACGTGCATCACCGTCCCGAGCGAGTTCCGGCGGGTCCAGACGCACTATCCGATCCTGTTCCAGCTTGACGCGGAGCGCGACAGCTTCACCGCGCTGGCGATGTTCGGGTTCGAGCCGGGCGAGAACCTGTTCCTGACCGACGCCGGATGGGACGCGCGCTATCGTCCGCTCGCGATCGACAGCCAGCCGTTCCTGGTCGGCCGCGGCGCCGGCGACGTCCGCCAGGTCCATATCGACATGGCGAGTCCGCGGATCGGGGCGGACGAAGGCATGCGCGTGTTCGACGATACGGGCCGACCGACGCCGTATCTCGAACGGATCACCGATCAGCTCCGGGCGCTCGACACCGACTATGTCGCGTCCGCGGATTTCTTCGCCGCAGTGCGCCGCTACGAGCTGCTGGAACCGCTGACGCTCGATGTCACGCTCGACGATGGCGCGAAGAACCGGCTGGTGGGCTATCACGTGATCGACGAGGACCGGCTGGCCGCGCTCGACGGCGCTGCGGTAGCGGACCTGCACGCTGCCGGGCACATGATGCCGATCTTCATGGCGCTCGCCTCGCTCGGCAACATCGGCGATCTCGTCGCGCGGAAGAACCGGCGGATGACGCGTGGCTGACGCGGAGCCCGGCATCTTCGCGACCATGCCGCGCATCCGCGAGATCGTCATCCGCGATGCCACGGATCTGGACGTGCATCTGCGCGAGGCGACCACGCCGTTCATCGTGCGCGGGCTAATCGCCGACTGGCCGATGGTCCGCGCCGGGGTGCAATCCGCGAAGGCCGCACGCGACTATATCCAGGCCCACGCGCGCGACCTCCCTTTCGCAGTTTCAGTCGCGATGCCCGACAGCGGCGGCCGATTGTTTTACGACGCGGCGCACGCGATGAACTTCCAGATGCTGCGCGCGAAACTGCCCGAGATCTTCGCGCGGATCGACTCCAACGAAGGCGCGGCCGAGGCGCATGCCATCTATCTCGCGTCGATCGACATGCACCAATTCTTCGTCGGATTGCACGAGGCGAACCATGTGGATCTCGGCGACCGCACGCCGCTCGCCAGCATCTGGATGGGCACCCGGACGCGGATCGCCGCGCATAACGACGTGCCCGACAATCTCGCCTGCGTCGCGGTCGGGCGGCGGCGCTTCACGGTCTTTCCGCGCGACCAGTTCCGCAATCTCTACCTCGGCCCTGTCGACAACACGCCGGCCGGGCGCGCGGTCAGCATGGTCGATTTCCACGATCCGGACTTCGCCACACACCCCCGTTTCCGACAGGCGCTGGAGCACGGCCAGGTCGCGGAACTGGAAGCTGGCGACGCGCTCTACATCCCGGCGATGTGGTGGCACCATGTCGAGGGGCTGTCCGACTTCAACGTGCTGGTGAATTACTGGTGGCGCGAGACGCCGCGGTGGCTCGGCCAGCCGCAGGATGCGCTCAACCACGCGATGCTGGCGATCCGTGACCTCCCCGCGGACGAGAAGACGCATTGGCGCGAGATGTTCGACCAGTATGTCTTCGCCAACGGCCCCGACGTCACGGACCACATTCCCGAGGCGGCGCGCGGCGTGCTCGCGCCGCTCACTGCCGACACCGCGGGTCGCCTCCGCGCCTTCCTCCTGAGAGCGCTCAGCCGATGACCGAACACCCTATACGCCGCGTCGTGATCGCGGGCGGCGGCACCGCAGGCTGGATGGCAGCCGCCGCAATCGCGCGCACGATGGGCAGCACGATCGAGCTTACCCTGGTCGAATCCGATGCGATCGGCACGGTCGGCGTCGGCGAATCGACGATCCCGCCGATGATCACCTTCAACCGCCTGCTCGGGATCAACGAAGCCGAGTTCATGCGCGAGACGCAGGCGACGTTCAAACTCGGTATCCTGTTCGACGACTGGAAGGATCGCGGCGAGCGCTATTTCCACTCGTTCGGGATCACCGGCAAGGATCACTGGTCCGCAGGTTTCCAGCATTTCTGGCTGCACGGCCTGACCAAGGGTCACGCGCAACCCTACGACGATTACTGCCTCGAACTGCGTGCGGCGTTGCAGGGCAAGTTCGCGCACCTGCCCGACGACCGGATGAACTATGCGTACCAGCTCGACTCGACGCGCTACGCCAAGTTCCTCCGGAAAATGGCGGAGGCCGACGGCACGCGCCGCCTCGAAGGCAGGATCGCGCAGGTCGAGCTGAACGGCGAGAGTGGCGACATCGCCGCGCTGGTGCTCGAGTCCGGTGTGCGGATCGAGGGCGACCTGTTCCTCGACTGCACGGGGTTTCGCGCGTTGCTGATCGAGGGCGCGCTGCACGCCGGGTTCGACGACTGGACGCATTACCTGCCGTGCGATTCCGCGATCGCGATCCAGACCGAGAGCGTGCGGCCTGCCTTGCCCTATACGCGGGCGATGGCGCATGATGCGGGCTGGCAGTGGCGCATCCCGCTCCAGCATCGGACCGGCAACGGCATCGTCTATTGCAGCCGCTATCTCGACCGCGACGCAGCACTCGACCGGCTGCTCGGCAATATCGAGGGCAAGACGCTGACCGAGCCGAACGTGATCCGTTTCGTGACCGGCGCGCGGCGGCAGCAATGGCATCGCAACTGCATCGCGATCGGGCTGTCGGGTGGGTTCATGGAGCCGTTGGAATCGACCAGCATCCACCTGATCCAGCGCGCGGTACTGCGGCTGTTGCGGCTGTTCCCGTCGGGGGCGGTGAGCCCCCGCGACGTCGCCGAATTCAACGACCAGCAGCATACCGACATGCTGCAGATCCGCGATTTCCTGATCCTGCATTATAAGGCGACCGAGCGCCGTGACAGCGCGTTCTGGCGGCAATGCGCGGCGATGCCGATCCCCGCCTCGCTCGAACAGAAGATCGAGCTGTTCCGCGCGACCGGCCGCGTGTTCCGCAAGAACGAGGAGCTGTTCGCGGAAAACAGCTGGGTGCAGGTGATGCTCGGCCAGGGGATCGTGCCGCGCAGCTATCACCCGATCGCCACCAAGCTGCGCGACGAGGAACTGGCGCGGCTGCTTGGTGGCTTGCGCGACGGCACCAACGCGACCGTTGCCGGGCTGCCCGAGCACGCCGCCTATGTCGCGCGCTACTGCGGCAACGCCCCCACTCCCTCGCCCGTCCTCACAGCCTGAATTCAGACGCATGGCACGGCGACGTCAAGCGGTAACGATCAAGCATGTCGCGGCGGATGCAGGCGTTTCGCTGCAAACCGTCAGTCGCGTCGTCAACAAGGACTCGGGCGTGCGCCCCGAGATGATGGCCCGCGTCCAGGCGTCGATCGACAAGCTTGGCTACGTCCCGTCGATCGCCGCGCAACGCATGGGCGGATCGCGCTCGTACCTGATCCTCGCGCTCAACGACCGCGAGCGGACGATCGCCGACTGGCGCGCGCGACAGGGCACCGATTGGTTCGACCAGATGATGCTCGGCGGCATGCTGACGTGCGCGGAACACGGGTACCGGTTGATCGTCGAACTCGTCGACACGCATAGCGACCATATCGAGCGCGAGCTGCAGGCCGCGATCGCCGCGCTGCAGCCCGATGGCGTGATCCTGACGCCGCCGCATTCAGGCAATCCGCTGATCATCAACCTGCTCGAGGCCCATGGCATCAGCTTTGCACGGATCGGCTCGCTGATCGAAGGGCCTGGCCTCCGACTGATCATGGACGATACGCGGGCCGCATTCATCGCCACCGAGCATCTGCTCGAACTCGGCCACCGGCGCATCGGCTTCATCGCCGGGCCGGCAGACTATGAACTCAGCGCGTGGCGGGTCGATGGCTGGCGCGCGGCGATGCAGGCGGCGGGGGTCGCATGCGATGATCTGTTGGCGGTCGGCGACTTCAGCCACGCGTCGGGACGCGCGGCGGCGATGCAACTCCTGGCGCTCGCCGAGCCCCCGACCGCGATCATCGCGAGCAACGATCAGATGACGCTTGCGACGCTCGAATTGGCGCGCGAGCGCGACTTAGCAATCCCTCGCAATCTGTCGTTGATCAGCTTCGACGACACGCCGATCATTCGTCTCGCGCATCCACCGCTGACTGCGATCGTCCAGCCGATCGCCGAAGTCACCGCGCGTGCGGTTGCACTGATCATCGCGGATCTCGACGCCCGACTGGCAACGACCACTCCCGTGACAGTTCCTGCGGTGCTGACATTACGCCATTCGACATCCGCACCTTAACGGTGGGCTGTACGCATGCTGGAGTTTGCGAGCGGTGTGTGTCGGCCAGACACGACAAAGCCCCGCTTTGTGGGCGGGGCTATTGTAGATGGTTGCGGGGACAGGATTTGAACCTGTGACCTTCAGGTTATGAGCCTGACGAGCTACCGGGCTGCTCCACCCCGCGACATTCGCTTTCGCGAAGGGGGTATGAGACATGGTGAATGGGTTTCAAGCGTTCTGTGTTACGTATTGCCGCACGGGCTTCAATGCCTGGCGACGACCTACTCTTCCATCGCTTGAGCGATAGTACCATTGGCGCAGTCGGGTTTCACGGCCGAGTTCGGAATGGGATCGGGTGGGACACCGACGCTATAGCCACCAGGCAATGGAGCCGGTGCGACGATACGTTGGGGAATGCTATGGGTACCCTGGCCCCGGCTTTCGCCGGGACAGGGTTTTAAAATCGATACCGTGCAAGGTTTGTAGTGGTATTTGACCAATCCCTCGACGGCGAGGGGATTGGCAATCTGGCGTCGTCTTAATCATCCGCACGCATCGTTTGTCGCTACTGGTGACCCAGTGTTGTCATTGATGGTGTGAGACTCTCAAGCGCGAATAGAGCAATTAGTATCGGTTAGCTCCATGCGTTACCGCACTTCTACATCCGATCTATCAACGTCGTGGTCTCCGACGGCTCTATGAAATCTTATCTCGAGGGAGGCTTCCCGCTTAGATGCTTTCAGCGGTTATCCCGTCCATACATAGCTACCCAGCTGCGCTCCTGGCGGAACGACTGGTACACCAGAGGTATGTTCAACCCGGTCCTCTCGTACTAGGGTCAACTCCTCTCAAATTTCGACGCCCACGGCAGATAGGGACCAAACTGTCTCGCGACGTTCTGAACCCAGCTCACGTACCACTTTAATTGGCGAACAGCCAAACCCTTGGGACCTGCTCCAGCCCCAGGATGTGATGAGCCGACATCGAGGTGCCAAACAACCCCGTCGATATGAGCTCTTGGGGGTTATCAGCCTGTTATCCCCGGCGTACCTTTTATCCGTTGAGCGATGGCCCTTCCACGAGGGACCACCGGATCACTATGACCGACTTTCGTCTCTGCTCGACTTGTCAGTCTCGCAGTCAGGCGGGCTTATGCCATTGCACTCTAACAGACGGTTTCCGACCGTCCTGAGCCCACCATTGCGCGCCTCCGTTACTCTTTAGGAGGCGACCGCCCCAGTCAAACTACCCGCCACAGAGGGTCCCTGTTCCGGCTTACGGAACGAGGTTAGACATCAGAAACAAACAGGGTGGTATTTCACCTATGGCTCCACATCAGCTGGCGCCGATGCTTCAAAGCCTCCCACCTATGCTACACAGTTTCTTCCTAATGCCACTCTGAAGCTGCAGTAAAGGTGCACGGGGTCTTTCCGTCTAACCGCGGGTACTCCGCATCTTCACGGAGAATTCAATTTCGCTGAGCATGTCCTGGAGACAGTGGGGAAGTCGTTACGCCATTCGTGCAGGTCGGAACTTACCCGACAAGGAATTTCGCTACCTTAGGACCGTTATAGTTACGGCCGCCGTTTACCTGGGCTTCATTTCAGAGCTTGCACCCCTCCACTTAACCTTCAGGCACCGGGCAGGCGTCAGGCCCTATACGTCGTCTTGAAGCCGACTTAGCAGAGCCCTGTGTTTTTGCTAAACAGTCGCTACCCCCTGGCCTGTGCCCCCTCAAAGTGCTTGCGCATAGTGAGGGCCTCCTTCTTCCGAAGGTACGGAGGCAATTTGCCGAGTTCCTTCAGGACACTTCTCTCAAGCGCCTTGGTATACTCTACCTGACCACCTGTGTCGGTTTCGGGTACGGTCTATACGGTGGGGCTATTTCCTGGAACCATTTCGAAGCCATCCCAATCCGATAAGGGATGACAACACACATGATCCGTCACACACCACCAGGCCCACGAATATTAACGTGGTTCCCATCGACTACCCCCTTCGGGCTCGTCTTAGGGGCCGGCTCACCCTGCGCGGATTAGCCTTGCGCAGGAACCCTTGGTCTTTCGGCGAGAGGGCATCTCACCCTCTTTATCGCTACTCATGTCTGCATTCGCACTTCCGATACCTCCACGACCCATTACCAGATCGCTTCACAGGCTTACGGAACGCTCCGCTACCGCGTACCACATCAGTGGTACACCCTAAGCTTCGGCACGTATCTTGAGCCCCGTTACATCTTCGCCGCAGGACCTCTTGTTTAGACCAGTGAGCTGTTACGCTTTCTTTAAAGGATGGCTGCTTCTAAGCCAACCTCCTGGTTGTTTTGGAAGTCCCACATGCTTTCCCACTTAGATACGATTTGGGGGCCTTAGCTGTAGGTCAGGGCTGTTTCCCTTTTGACGACGGACCTTAGCACCCGCCGTCTGTCTCCCGCATATCACTCTTAGGTATTCGGAGTTTGGTTAGGTTTGGTAGATCTCGCGACCCCCTAGCCCATCCAGTGCTCTACCCCCTAAGGTGTTCGTGCGAGGCACTACCTCAATAGTTTTCGCGGAGAACCAGCTATTTCCCGGCTTGATTGGCCTTTCACCCCTAAACACAACTCATCCGGTAACTTTTCAACGTTAATCGGTTCGGACCTCCAGTGCATGTTACTGCACCTTCATCCTGGTCATGCCTAGATCGCCGGGTTTCGGGTCTAATACATCAAACTCTGGCGCCCTATTCAGACTCGCTTTCGCTGCGCCTACACCTATCGGCTTAAGCTTGCTTGATACATTAAGTCACAGACCCATTATGCAAGAGGTACGCTGTCAGGCCATAAAAGCCCTCCAACTGCTTGTAGGCAATCCGTTTCAGGTACTGTTTCACTCCCCTCATCGGGGTGCTTTTCACCTTTCCCTCACGGTACTAGTTCGCTATCGGTCACATACGAGTATTTAGGCTTGGAGGGTGGTCCCCCCATGTTCAGACAGAATTTCACGTGTTCCGCCCTACTCGAGTCCTGAATTCTCACTTTCGTATACGGGGCTGTCACCCGCTATGGCGTCTCTTTCCAGAAGACTTCTACTAGTTGAAATTCAGGCACTGGCCTGGTCCGCGTTCGCTCGCCACTACTAACGGAATCTCGGTTGATGTCTTTTCCTCCAGCTACTGAGATGTTTCAGTTCGCCGGGTTCGCTTCACGAAGCCTATGTATTCAGCTAAGTGATACCTAACCTAATTAACCCAACACCCTGCGTTACCGCACGGCTTGGATTAATCGGGATAGGTGGGTTTCCCCATTCGGAAATCGTCGGGTCAAAGCTTGCTCACAGCTCACCGACGCTTATCGCAGCGTGCCACGTCCTTCATCGCCTGTATGTGCCAAGGCATCCACGAATTGCCCTTACCTCACGCTTGAGAGTCCACACCACCAACGACATCACTGGGTGCGTTCCGAAGAACGTCACCAACTCGGCAGAGCAGTGCGCGTTGGCCTTTGTCAGGTGCGGATGATTATAATCTCAGCCAGATTATTAGTATGATGATGTCGATATCTGGAGCCTCGAACCGCTCGTTCAGATCGCGCTGCACAGAGTGCCTCACGAACCGCCGAAGCAATCCTCGTCTCCAAAATCGAGCACCTCACGGCATCGATTTTAAAAACCCATTCACAATGTCAAATACGGGTCGTCTCGACCCAATCACCGTGCTCTCGCACGGCGAACCGTTTCTCTTCATCTCTAGGTTGTGCTGATGGTGCGTTGCCCGCGAGCCCGTCAGTCGCAGCGAAGCTGCGCCTTGTGGGCGCGCTTTGCGGCGCTGGCCGTTCTTGGCGACGTGCGCGGCAGCTTTGCTGCCTCGTCTCGTCTCCTGCGAAATGGTGGAGCCTATCGGGATCGAACCGATGACCTGATGCTTGCAAAGCAACCGCTCTCCCAGCTGAGCTAAGGCCCCAAACGCACTTGTGTGTGGTGGGCCTAGGTGGATTCGAACCACCGACCTCACCCTTATCAGGGGTGCGCTCTAACCAACTGAGCTACAGGCCCACACCCGCTGCGCCCGTCAGACGCAGCAGAACTGCGCCCAAGAGGCGCGCTTCGCGCGCTGGCCGAGCTTGCCCACGTGCCAAATAGCAAAGCTATTCGTCTCGTAGACTAACCTAGTGATGAAGGGACATGAGGACGGCGGCTAATGTTCTTTGGAATGGAAGAAGCTCTTCCGACAGGGTGGCACCATAAGATGCGGGCCTATCAGCGCTTTCTGCCGATATCCTTAGAAAGGAGGTGATCCAGCCGCAGGTTCCCCTACGGCTACCTTGTTACGACTTCACCCCAGTCGCTAAACCCACCGTGGTCGCCTGCCTCTCTTACGAGTTAGCGCAACGCCTTCGGGTGAATCCAACTCCCATGGTGTGACGGGCGGTGTGTACAAGGCCTGGGAACGTATTCACCGCGGCATGCTGATCCGCGATTACTAGCGATTCCGCCTTCATGCTCTCGAGTTGCAGAGAACAATCCGAACTGAGACGGCTTTTGGAGATTAGCTCACACTCGCGTGCTTGCTGCCCACTGTCACCGCCATTGTAGCACGTGTGTAGCCCAGCGCGTAAGGGCCATGAGGACTTGACGTCATCCCCACCTTCCTCCGGCTTATCACCGGCGGTTCCTTTAAAGTGCCCAACTAAATGATGGCAACTAAAGGCGAGGGTTGCGCTCGTTGCGGGACTTAACCCAACATCTCACGACACGAGCTGACGACAGCCATGCAGCACCTGTGTGCAGGTCCCCGAAGGGAAGAAATCCATCTCTGGAAGTCGTCCTGCCATGTCAAACGCTGGTAAGGTTCTGCGCGTTGCTTCGAATTAAACCACATGCTCCACCGCTTGTGCAGGCCCCCGTCAATTCATTTGAGTTTTAACCTTGCGGCCGTACTCCCCAGGCGGATAACTTAATGCGTTAGCTGCGCCACCCAAACACCAAGTGTCCGGACAGCTAGTTATCATCGTTTACGGCGTGGACTACCAGGGTATCTAATCCTGTTTGCTCCCCACGCTTTCGCACCTCAGCGTCAATACATGTCCAGTCAGCCGCCTTCGCCACTGGTGTTCTTCCGAATATCTACGAATTTCACCTCTACACTCGGAATTCCACTGACCTCTCCATGATTCAAGCGATGCAGTCTAAAAGGCAATTCCAGAGTTGAGCTCTGGGCTTTCACCTCTTACTTACAAAGCCGCCTACGTGCGCTTTACGCCCAGTAATTCCGAATAACGCTAGCTCCCTCCGTATTACCGCGGCTGCTGGCACGGAGTTAGCCGGAGCTTATTCTCCCGGTACTGTCATTATCATCCCGGGTAAAAGAGCTTTACAACCCTAAGGCCTTCATCACTCACGCGGCATTGCTGGATCAGGCTTTCGCCCATTGTCCAATATTCCCCACTGCTGCCTCCCGTAGGAGTCTGGGCCGTGTCTCAGTCCCAGTGTGGCTGATCATCCTCTCAGACCAGCTAAGGATCGTCGGCTTGGTGCGCCTTTACCACACCAACTACCTAATCCTACGCGGGCTCATCCCTCGGCGATAAATCTTTGGACTTACGTCATCATCCGGTATTAGCAGTCGTTTCCAACTGTTATTCCGAACCAAGGGGCAGATTCCCACGCGTTACGCACCCGTGCGCCACTAAGGCCGAAGCCTTCGTTCGACTTGCATGTGTTAGGCATGCCGCCAGCGTTCATTCTGAGCCATGATCAAACTCTCAAGTTTATGTCACCAGCCAATCGCAGTGGAATTCCACGATCAACCAGCTCATCTCAAGGAGCCGCTCTGCACAATATCATTCAGACGACCGCCCCGGTGCCAACAGCCAAGACAGAGCGTCCATTACATATGGAATATGTGAAGGACATATGAGAACGACTTAGCTTTAAACGATACCCCGAAGCCTTGAGGACCCCGAGAACCGCAAGCCGCCGCCCACATGTCCCTTCATCTTAACCTACAATGTCAAACAGCCGACAAAAATACCGACACTCGCATAACCCTCCCTTCCGAGAAAGCTTGCAGCATCTAGTTTTTTGCGACCACCGCGGTAACCACTAAGGCACTTCGCTGCGGTGACACCCCTCTAAGACCACCTCGCCATACCGTCAAACACTATTTTACA